>NZ_LQZT01000001.1:0-87874 GCF_001703635.1 Parahoeflea olei
TTGAAATAGCTGGGCCACTGCCAGATCGCGATGGCGAGATTGATCCGGTTGCTCTGCGCCGACACCCCCATCATCTCCGAGCCGCGCCAAGCGATCGGCCGCACATAGGCGTCTTCCATCCCCTGCCGGGAGAGAAGCTCGACGCAGGCCTTGTCGATCTCTGCGACGCTGTAGGGGATCTTGAAGCCGAGGATCTCCGCGGACAGGTGCAGCCGCTCGGTATGCTCGGTCAGCTTGAAGATCTCGCCGCCATAGGCGCGCTCGCCTTCGAACACCGCGCTGGCATAGTGCAGGCCGTGGGTCAGCACGTGGATTTTTGCATCTTTCCACGGCACGAATTCGCCATTAAACCAGATTTCGCCGTCGAGCTGGTCGAAAGGTACGGATGCCATCGGGTCTCCTCCAAGCGGTATGCCGTCATGATGATGGTGTGTCTCAAGCCGGTGTCGGTGACCGAGGGACCCGCCGTCCGGTCAGGCCCGGGAAACGGGCAATGGCCGGCCTGCGGGCAAGTCCATCCCGCCTCGCACGCAATTGAAGGCTAGCAATCGCGCCAAATTATGTCAACATAGCTGACATATTCGAAAGGAAATGTCGTCATGAGCCGATCCGGCGCGATCAACCCCGTTCCTCGCCCCGTTCCCAGCGATGCGGCCCTCCCGTCTTCGAGCGAGACCGAGGAGATCGATTTCGAGGTCATCGAACTGCTGTTTTTCGCCTATCGCGACTTCACCTCCGATCCGGATGCGATCCTCGATACGTCCGGCTTCGGCCGGGCGCATCACCGGGTCGTCCACTTCGTCAACCGCGAGCCCGGGCTGACGGTCGCCGCTCTGCTCGAAACGCTCAAGATCACCAAGCAGTCGCTCGCCCGGGTTCTCAAGCAACTCATTGATTCCGGATACATTACCCAGGTCGCGGGCCCCGAGGACCGGCGCCAGCGCAGGCTCTATCCGACCGAGCGCGGCCGCGAACTCGCGCTCGCGCTGGCCCGGCCACAGTCTCGCCGCATCGCCAATGCATTTCAGGGCATGGACGAGAACGGGCGGGCCGTGGTCAAGGCATTTCTTTCCGGTATGATCAATCCGGCGCGTACCGATGCGTCCGACAAAACCGGCTGAACTTGAGGGATAGACCTGATGACCCCCTTGCCCGGCGATGATGCCGCCCATCTTCTCGTCGTCGACGACGACACCCGTATCCGGGATCTGCTGTCCCGTTACCTGGCCGAACAGGGTTTTCGCGTCACCACCGCCGCCGACGCGGCCGAAGCGCGGCGCAAGCTCGACGGCATCGATTTCGACCTCCTGGTGATCGACGTGATGATGCCGGGCGAAAGCGGCCTGTCGCTGACCCGCGCCTTGCGCGAGATCAAGACCGTGCCGATCCTGATGCTGACCGCGCTCGCCGAGGGCGACGCCCGCATCGACGGGCTCGAGGCGGGGGCCGACGACTACCTGGCCAAGCCCTTCAATCCGCGCGAACTCGTGCTGAGGATCAACAACATCCTCAAGCGCGGCGGCCAGCCGGCCACGCCGAAGGTCGAGCAGGTGGTGTTCGGCCCCTACACCTTCATCATCGCCCGGCGCGAGCTCAAGAAGTCCGGCGAGCCGGTGCGGCTCACCGACCGCGAGCGCGAAATCATGGTCACCTTCGCCGAAAAGGCCGGCGACACCGTGCCGCGCCATGAGCTGGTGGGCCCCGACATCGAGGTCGGCGAACGCACCATCGACGTCCAGATCAACCGGCTGCGCCGCAAGATCGAGGACGATCCAGCGAACCCCGTCTGGCTGCAGACCGTGCGCGGCATCGGCTATCGGCTGAGCGTGGAGACGACGGCGTAACGCAATCGCCCGCCAAGGGCGTCGCCCTTGCCCTCTCCGCTGTCCCCGGCCGCATGCAGGCGGGACCCTACCCTAAGCTCCCGGCTGACGTTATAAACGATCCGGCGGGCGGTTTCGCCGCCGCGAAAGACGAGCCGGGGGGCAAGGCGCCACAGCATGACCAGCATCGATTCCATCCGCCGGGAATATGAGCGCTACCCGCCCAGCGGGTTGCGCCGTTTCACGCGCTGGTTCACCAAGCGGATCCCGACCCGGCTCTATGCCCGCGCGCTTCTGATCATCATCGTGCCGATGGTGCTGCTGCAATCGGTGATCGCCTTCGTGTTCATGGAACGGCACTGGCAGACCGTGACGCAGCGGCTGTCTATGGCCGTGACTCGCGACATCGCCGCCATCATCGACGTGCTCGAAACCTACCCCCAGGATGCGAGCTACGACCAGATCATCCGCATCGCCCGCGAGCGGCTCGAACTCAACATCGCCATCGAACCGCCCGGCGACCTGCCCGCGCCGCGACCCAAACCCTTCTTCTCGATCCTCGACCAGATCCTGTCCGAAGAGATCACCCGGCAGATCCAGCTGCCGTTCTGGATCGATACGGTGGGCAATTCCAACATTGTCGAGATCCGCATCAAGCTCGCGGACAAGATCCTCAGGGTCTTTGCCAAGCGCAGCCAGGCCTATGCGTCCAACACCCATATCTTCCTTTTGTGGATGGTCGGCACCTCACTGGTGCTGCTCGTCATCGCCATCCTGTTCCTGCGCGGACAGATCCGGCCGATCCTGAAGCTGACACAGGCAGCCGAGAGTTTCGGCAAGGGTCAGCCCATGCCCGACGACTTCCGCCCGCGCGGGGCCGACGAGGTGCGCCGCGCCGGCGTCGCCTTCATCAAGATGCGCGAGCGCATCGAGCGCCAGATCGAGCAGCGCACCGCCATGCTCTCGGGCGTGAGCCACGATTTGCGCACCATCCTCACCCGCTTCCGGCTGCAACTGGCGCTGGTCGGCGACGGCCCCGAGATCGACGAGCTCAACAAGGACATCGACGACATGCAGTCGATGCTCGACAGCTACCTCTCCTTTGCCCGCGGCGAGGCCGAGGAGGATGTGGGCAGCGTCAGCATCAAGGCGGTGATCGAGAAGGTCGCCGCAGATGGCCGCCTGCGCGGCGCCACCGTCACCGTCTCGGTGCAGGGCGACGACGAGATCCAGGTGCGCCCCAACGGCTTCGCCCGGCTCTTGACCAACCTCGTCTCCAATGCCTCGCGCCACGCCGACGAGGTGGCGATCGAGGCGACCAACCGCAACAAGTGGCTCACCATCTCCGTGGACGACGACGGACCCGGCATTCCCGAGGATGCGCGCGAGGACGTGTTCCGCCCGTTCTACCGGCTCGACGCGGCGCGCAACCAGGATGAGACCGGAACCGGGCTGGGGCTCGCGATCGTGCGCGACATCGCCCGCAGCCATGGCGGCGACGTGACGCTGTCGGACAGCGCCATGGGCGGCCTGCGCGCAACCGTGCGCCTGCCGGTCTGAGCGGCAGCGCACGCCTTACCCGCGTTGCGCCACCATGTCTCGCGTCACTTGGAGAGTTTGCGGGCCCGAGGCCCCTACATCAGCCGGGCGCCGTTCGGCACCGGATGATCGACCCCCGCGAGCACCACCGCACCCTCGGCATCCATGAAGCCCAGCGTCAGCACCTCGGAGATGAACGGGCCGATCTGCCGCGGCGGAAAATTGACCACCGCCATCACCTGACGGCCGATCAGCTCGTCGGGCGAATAATGCACGGTGATCTGCGCGGAGGACTTCTTCTCGCCGATCTCGGGACCGAAATCGATCCGGAGCCGGTAGGCGGGCTTGCGCGCCTCGGGGAATTGTTCGGCAGCAACCACGGTGCCGCAGCGGATATCGACCTTTTCGAAATCGTCCCAGGCGATGGTCGCAGTCATGCTCAATCTTCCTTCCGAAGCCTCAGCCGGCGAGTTCGCGCGAGCGGTCGCGCGCGGCCTTCAGGGCCTTGTCGAACAGCGGCTGGATGCCCTCGTCGGCCATCAGCACCGAAAGCGCGGCTGCGGTGGTGCCGTTGGGCGAGGTTACGTTCTTTCTGAGCGTGCCGGCGTCGTCCGGGGACCGGTGCAGGAGTTCACCGGCCCCCGTGACCGTGGCGCGCGCCAGACGCATGGCGAGGTCCGCCGGCAGGCCGCATTTGCGTCCCGCCTCCGCCATGCATTCGACCAGGTAAAACACGTAAGCGGGGCCGCTGCCCGAGACGGCGGTGATCGCGTCGATCAGGGCTTCATCCTCGACCCATTCCACCGGACCGCAGACCGACAGCAGACGGTCGACCTCGTCGCGGGCCTTGGCGCTGACGGCAGCATTGGCGACCGCGCCGGTGATCCCCCGGCCGATCATCGCCGGCGTGTTGGGGATGGTGCGGACAATGGCGCCACCCAGGCGCTGTTCGAAATAGGCAATCGTCTTGCCGGCCGCCACCGACAGCGTGACGGTGTCGGGTCCGACCAGTCCGCCGAGGCCCGCGACCACATCGTCCATGATCTGCGGCTTGACCGCCAGCACCAGAACGCCCGCGATCAGCCCTTCGGGCGCGGCCTGTTCCAGCCGCACCTTGGCCGAAGCCAGCTTCAACGACATCTCGTCGGACGTCTTGGGATCGATGACGACGATCGCGGCGGGATCGATGCCGGATGCGAGCCAGCCATCAAGCATGGCGCCGCCCATGTTGCCCGCGCCGACGAGAACCAGCGGAGTGGCGGGCGACACCATCTCAGGCCTCGCCGCGGGTTTCGAACATCACCGCGGTGATCGCCGACTTGGCATCCATGCCGGACCAGACCACGAACTGGAAGGCCTGGAAATAGGCTTCACAGGAATCGAGCGCGTTCGACAACAGCACCTCGACCTGCCGGTTGGTGGGCTCGGCCCCGCCGGCCAGCAGCAGCGCCTGGCGGAAAATGACGACATGTTCGTGCTGCCACAGGTCGAAATGCCCCATCAGCACCTGGCCGTTGACGTGGGAGAGGAGCTTCATCACTTCGGTGATGCGGCTTTCGGGCACCTTGATGTCGAAAGCGCTGGCGATGTGCAGCGCCTCGCAATCCTCCATCCACGAGAACGACACATGATAGTCGGTCCAGTGGCCCTCGACAGTCATGGCGATCTCGTGCTCGCCGGAGCGCTCGAACGTCCAGTCGTTCGCCGCTGCCACGAATTCGATCATGTCAACCGGATTGGAGTGTCGTTCGAATTCGATATTGCTGAGATTCATGCCCCACCTTGTCCATTTCCAGCGCTTGCGATCCGCTTCGAACGGAACCCGGCAAACACCTCGCCCATGCATGATTCACCTGCTGTCCCAGGCCATAGCCCCCCGGGATTGATAACCGGGCTCCAGTCGCCCGTTCCGAATCATCATTTAGAATCAGTGTATAAATGCAGAGTCCGAGCGCCAGTCCCCCGGCCTCATTTTGTCAGTTCGCCCCTGTGGACCAAGTTGCAAAACTGATTCCGCCGTGACTCATAACTGACTCACCCTAAAGGCTTTTTGAGCCTCGGGTCGCAGTGGACAACCTGTGCAAAAAAATTTCGGGCGAAACGCCGCTCAGGACTTCGAGCGCGGCTCGCGCTTGGCGGGGGATGGCTTTGCCGCTTCGTCACCGCCCGAAGCGGCTGATTTGGACTGCGCCTTCTCGAGCTTTTCGAGCCGCGCGGACAGCGCATCGTTCTCGTCGCGGGCCTTGATCGCCATGGCCCGGACGACCTCGAATTCCTCGCGTTTGACCAGGTCCATCGAATTGAGGAGCCGTTCGAACTGCGCGCGCATGGCGGTTTCCATTTCCCGCTGCACGCCCTGGGCCGCGCCCGCAGCGTCGGTCATCAGTTTGGCAAGTTCGTCGAAAATCCGGTTCGATCCGCTGTTCATGGCATTCATCCCTGAGCCGACCCGGGCCGGCGCTGTTGCGAGTGGCTTTGATCAAGTCCTTGAATTAAGCGCTCGCACGCCAAGTTGCAAGCCAAAGCGCGCCCGCAAGCCTTGCGCAAAGCCCGCATGCCATGTCAGGGAGCGATTGACCGGCGATCTCGCCGGAAAATCGCCTTGAATCCGTGACGGAGTGTGCCCCGCACTCAGCCACGCCCGCCAGCGAGGAAGGAAGCCGTATTGGAGCAGACCGCGACCGTGTTGTCGCTGATCGCGTTCCCGGACATCGATCCGGTGATTTTCTCGGTCGGCCCGGTACATATCCGCTGGTACGGCCTGGCCTATGTCGTGGGGATTCTGCTGGGCTGGCGCTATGCGCGGGCCCTGGTGGAAAACGCACGGCTCTGGCCGGCGGCCGGTTCGCGCATCACCGCGCTGGACATCGACGACTTCCTGATCTGGGCCACCGTCGGCATCGTCGCCGGCGGTCGCATCGGCTACATCCTGTTCTACGACATGGCGGCGGTCTCCGCGGATCCCTTGCGCGCCTTCGAAATCTGGAACGGCGGCATGTCGTTCCACGGCGGCCTGCTCGGCACGCTGATCGCAATGGTGCTGTTCGCGCGCAAGCGTGGCATCCCGCTGTTCAACCTGTTCGACGTGGTCTGCGCGGTGGTGCCGGTCGGCCTGTTTTTCGGCCGGCTTGCGAATTTCATCAATTCCGAACTGTGGGGCAAGCTGACCGACATGCCCTGGGCGGTGGTGTTTCCGACCGGCGGCCCGTTCCCGCGCCACCCCACCCAGCTCTATGAGGCGGGCCTTGAGGGCATCCTGCTGCTCGCGCTGCTGGCCTGGCTGATCTACCGCCACCGGGCGCTCGCCTTTCCCGGGCTGGTGTCGGGCCTGTTCGTCGCCGGCTACGCGCTGGCGCGCATCTTCGTCGAATTCTACCGCGAACCCGATGTGCAGATCGGCTATCTGGCCGGCGGCTGGCTGACCATGGGCATGGTTCTGTCGCTGCCGATGCTGGCGATCGGCGTCTTCGTCGCCGCCACCGCCCGTGCGCGCGCCTGACCGCTTCGGAAACGTGAGACCATGACCCCGCTCGCAGAAAAGATAATCCGTCTGATCCAACAGACAGGCCCGCTCAGGATCTCCGACTATTTCGCGCTCTGCCTCGCCGATCCGGAACACGGCTACTACCAGAGCCGCGAACCCTTCGGCCGGTCCGGCGATTTCACCACCGCGCCGGAAATCTCGCAGCTGTTCGGTGAAATGATCGGCATCTTCCTGGTCCATGCCTGGCAGGCGCAGGGCGCGCCCGCAAATGTGCACATCGTCGAGATCGGACCCGGTCGCGGCACGCTGATGTCGGACGCGCTCCGGGTGATCGCCAAGCTCGCGCCGGAGCTTTACACCAGCGCCGGCATCCACCTGGTCGAAACCAGCGAGCGGCTGCGCAACGTGCAGCGCCAGACCCTGATCCGCTTCAAGGACCGCATCTCCTGGCATTCCGCCTTCGAGGAGGTGCCCGCGGGCTTCACCCTGATGGTTGCCAACGAGCTGTTCGATGCGGTGCCGATCCGCCAGTTCGTCAAGACGCCCAAGGGCTTTCGCGAACGCGTGGTCGGGCTTGACGACACCGGCGCACTCAGTTTCGGCCTCGGCGCCGGCGGGCTCGATCCGTCGCTGCTGCCGGTCAAGGAAGACGCCGTGCCCGACGGCGAGATCTTCGAGGTTTCGCCCGCGCGCACGGCGGTGATGCAGGCCGTCGCCGCCAAGCTCGTCCGCGACGGCGGCACCGCGCTGACGATCGACTACGGCCATCTGGTGACCGGTTTCGGCGACACGCTGCAGGCGGTCTACCGCCACGACTACGATCCGCCGCTGGCGCGACCGGGCGAAGCGGACCTGACCAGCCATGTCGATTTCCAGGCGCTGGCCGAAGCCGCGCTGAGCATGGGCGCGCATGTGCACCGGCCGGCCAACCAGGGCGAATTCCTGGTGGGCCTCGGCATTATCCAGCGCGCGGGATCGCTGGGGGCCGGCCGGGACGAATTGACCCAGGCCGCCATCAGCGACGCGGTCAACCGCCTCGCCGGCGAAGGCCCGGGCCGTATGGGCGCGCTTTTCAAGGTGCTCGCGGTGTCCGGCGCACCGGTCAAGATCACGCCGTTCGACCCGCAATCGGCGTGATCGGGCGAATTGACAGACGCCGCCGCGATGGCCACCATCGTGCGCCTGCGGGCATGCGCCGCGGATTCGGCCCTGTCTTGCAACCCACGGGAGGAGCAGACCATGACGGTTGAGCACGCCGCGCCAGCCCCGGCGCCTGAAGCTGTGCCGGACCCGGTGCGCGCCCCGCTGCTGGAGCGCGAAACCGCGGCGTCCGGGATCATGCACGGCTTCTTCAGCCGGACCGGCGGCGTTTCCGAAGGGCTTTACCGCGGCCTGAATGTGGGGCTGGGCTCCCGCGACAACCGCGTGCATGTGCACGAAAATCGGGCGCGGGTCAGCCGCTGGTTCGGGCTCGATCCCGACCGCCTCGTCACCGTGCACCAGGTGCATTCGGCGCGGGTACAGGTCGCCACGCACACCAATCGCGCCGACCGGCCGGAAGCCGATGCGCTGGTCACGGCCACGCCCGGCCTGGTGCTCGGGGTGCTTTCGGCCGATTGCGGCCCGGTGCTGTTTGCCGATCCGGAAGCCCGCGTCATCGGCGCCGCCCATGCCGGCTGGCGCGGGGCCTTCGACGGCGTGCTCGAAGCCACGATCGCGGCCATGCAGGCGCTCGGTGCCCGGACCGGGCGCATCGTCGCCTCGCTGGGCCCGTCGATCAGCCAGGCCAGCTACGAAGTGGGCCCCGAATTCGTGGACCGCTTCGTCCGCGACACGCCCGCAAACGCGGCCTATTTCACCGCCTCGGCCACGCCCGGCCGTTCCATGTTCGATCTGAAGCAGTTCACGGTCGACCGGCTCGCCGCCGCCGGGGTGCGCGCCGAGATGCTGCCCCACTGCACCTATGCGGATGAGCAGGCCTGGTATTCCTACCGGCGCACGACCCACCGCAACGAACCCGACTACGGACGACAAATCTCCGCCATCGCCATCAAGGAGGACTGATATGGCCCTGCATTTTGAACGCGAGGAATACGCCGCCCGTCTCGACCGGCTCACCGAAAGCATGCGTGCGGAAAAGCTCGACGCCATGCTGCTGTTCGCCCAGGAGAGCATGTACTGGCTCACCGGCTACGACACCTTCGGCTTCTGCTTCTTCCAGTGTCTCGTCGTCAAGGCCGACGGCTCGATGACGCTGCTGACGCGCTCGGCCGACCTGCGCCAGGCGCGCCAGACCTCGAACATCGAACGCATCGTGGTCTGGACCGACCGCACCAATGCCGACCCGGCGGTGGATCTCAAGAACCTCCTGTCCGATCTCGACCTGCTCGGCGAGCGGATCGGCGTCGAATACGACACCCACGGCCTGACCGGGGCCAATTGCCGCAAGCTCGACAACCAGCTCCAGAGCTTTGCCGAACTGATCGACGCCTCCTATCTCGTCAGCCACCTGCGGCTGATCAAGAGCCCCGCCGAGATCGCCCATGTCCGCCGCGCCGCGGCCCTGGCCGACGCCGCCCTCGACGCGGGCCTGCCGCTGATCCGCTCGGGCGGCAACGAGGCCGATATCCTGGCGGCGATGCAGGGCGCGGTGTTTTCCGGCGGCGGCGACTATCCCGCCAACGAATTCATCATCGGCTCCGGCGAGGACGCGCTTCTGTGCCGCTACAAGGCCGGCCGCCGGCAACTGACGGAGAACGACCAGCTGACGCTCGAATGGGCGGGCTCCTTTGCCCATTACCATGCCGCGATGATGCGCACGATCATCATCGGCGAGCCGACGCCGCGCCATGTCGAGCTCTACGAGGCCTGCCGGGAGGCGCTCGACACGATAGCCGGCATTCTCAGGCCCGGCACCACCTTCGGCGAGGTCTTCGACGCTCACGCCCAGGTGATGGACGCCCGCGGGCTGACCCGCCACCGCCTCAACGCCTGCGGCTATTCGCTCGGCGCCCGTTTCACGCCGAGCTGGATGGAGCACCAGATGTTCCTCGCCGGCAACCCGATCGTGATCGCGCCCGACATGACGCTGTTCGTGCACATGATCATCATGGATTCGGAAACCGGCACCGCCATGACGCTGGGCCAGACCTATCTGACCACCGAGGACGCACCCGAATCGCTGTCGGCCAAATCGCTCGACCTGATCACCGCAGCCTGACGCGGGGTCACAGCCAGCACGAGGGCAGAGACGCCCTCTCTCCCGGCCTTTATCCCCACGGCCAATTGACAGGCCAGCCCCGGGGATTTCATAACCATCCGGGAAAAGGGCGGGAAACATGATGCATCGCATCAAAATCATCGGCTTTGTCTGCGCGCTGGCCGCTTTCGTCGCTGCGTGCAACAGCACCGAGCAGACCCTGCAGCCGAATCCCGGCGCACCGTCCGCCGCGGCGGGAAACACCGATAACACCACGCCCGTCGAGGCCTTCCCCGCAACTCCGGCCGATGCGGCACCGGGCGCTGCTGCGCCGGCACAGGCCGGCGCGGCGCAGGCGTCGATGCCCGCCGGGCAGGTGCGCGGCCGCATCCGCTTCATGCCGGTCATCGGCGCGCCGGTGAATGCGGTCACGCCGCTGTCGCGGCAGCTGGCGGTGGAAGCGCGCAACCGCGGCCTGGCGATCCTGAGCGCCAGCGATCCCGGCGGCGAGCATGTGCTCAAGGGCTATTTCTCCGCCGACAATTTCGACGGCAAGACCACCGTGTTCTATGTCTGGGACGTGCTCGATGCGGCCGGCAACCGGATGCACCGGATCCAGGGCCAGGAATCGGTCGCCGGCGGACCCGGCGATCCCTGGGCCACGGTGCCCGCCGACGTGATGGAACGGATCGCCGCCCGCTCGATCGCCGAATACGCCGCCTGGCGCGGGCTGTGACGCTGCGCCGCGCGGCCCCTGCCCGGGGATGCGCGAGAGCGGTTGCGTGAGATTGTTAACACGTTCAACAGAAAAAACGCGTTCCGCGCCGACTGCGTACTTGCAATCAGCAAATCCGCCGCTAAAACGCGGTCCAACGGAATGACGCCCATACCCCATGCGCGACCCTGCGCATGGCGCGGCACGGCGGGAAAGCAGGCGGTCCCAAATGAAGGTTTTCGCAGGAAACTCGAACCGTCGCTTAGCGGAATCCATTTGCAATTATCTCAACGTGCCGCTCGGCAAGGCCAGCGTCAGGCGCTTCGCCGACCAGGAGATCTTTGTCGAGATCCAGGAGAACGTGCGCGGCGAGGACGTGTTCGTCCTGCAGTCCACCTCCTACCCGACCAATGACCACCTGATGGAACTGTTGATCATGATCGATGCGTTCCGGCGGTCCTCGGCCCGGCGCATCACCGCGGTGCTGCCCTATTTCGGCTATGCCCGCCAGGATCGCCGCGCCTCCGGCCGCACGCCGATTTCGGCGAAGCTGGTGGCCAACCTGATCACCGAGGCCGGCGCCGACCGCGTTCTCACGCTCGACCTGCATGCCGGCCAGATCCAGGGCTTCTTCGACATCCCCACCGACAACCTGTTCGCCATTCCGGTGATCGCCCGCGACATCAAGGCCAAGTACCAGCTCGAAAACGTGATGGTGGTCTCGCCGGACGTGGGCGGCGTGGTGCGCGCCCGCGCGCTCGGCAAGCGGCTCGGCGCCCTGCTCGCCATCGTCGACAAGCGCCGCGACCGGCCGGGCGAATCCGAGGTGATGAACATCATCGGCGAAGTCAGCGGCAAGGACTGCATCCTGATCGACGACATCGTCGATTCCGGCGGCACGCTGTGCAACGCCGCCGAGGCGCTGCTGACCAACGGCGCGAAATCCGTGACCGCCTATATCACCCACGGCGTGCTTTCGGGCGGCGCGGTGGCGCGCGTGTCCTCCTCCAAGCTCCAGGAACTGGTGATCACCGACTCGATCCAGCCGACCCCGGAAATCCAGGCCGCGCCGAATATCCGGGTGATCTCGACCGACGCGCTGATCGGCGAAGCGATCAACCGCACCGCCGCCGAGCAGTCGGTCTCGAGCTTGTTCGACTGACACGGCAAAGCCCCCGGCATCGGGCCATCCGGCCACCGGGGGATCGTTCTGTCCTCAAGCGTCGGTTTCGTTTTGCGCCGGAGCAGGCCCTGCCCGCTCCGGCGTCTGCTTGCCGGGCGTCCCGCTCAGCCGACCCGCTCGATGAAGCCCGCGAACTTGTCGATAAAGCCGTTGAGGAACGCCTTGGTGTCCTCATTGGCGACCGCGCCGCTGTCGTCGAACAGTTCCGGCTTGTACTGGAAGAAGACCTCCGGCTGGCCCATCAGCACCACGTCGACGACGCCGAGCAGCCCCTTGAGCGCCTGCTGGCCCACGGCCGCGCCGATGGCGCCGGGCGAGGTGCCGATCACGGCGCCGGGTTTTCCCGCCCAGGAGCTCTTGCCCCAGGGCCGGCTGCCCCAGTCGATGGCGTTCTTGATCGCCGGCGTGAAGGACCGGTTGAATTCGGGCGTGACGAACAGAAGCCCGTCGGCGGCTTCGATCTCGCGCTTGAGACGCAGCACCGCTTCGGGCGGATTGTCCCACAGATCGTCATTGTAGAGCGGCAGGTCGCCGATTTCGACGAAATGGAAGTCGAGGCGCCCGTTTGCGAGCTTGCCGAGGCTTTCGGCGAATTTGCGGTTGAGGGATTGCTTGCTCAGGGAGCCGACCAGAACTGCTACGGATTTCATGAGGGTACTCGCTTGCATGACAGGGAGGAAGGCGCCGGGCGGCGCCGAACCCCTTACATACGCCCTGAAGCTGTTGAATTTCAGGGGCAATCCGTCTCCGTGGCGTTGACACACCGTTACCCCCCTCGCGCCAGGGGAACCACCGGGCGGGGCCGGCGGGGGCGCCTCCCGGCAGATGCCGACGGTGCGGCGACAAAGAGCGCAGGCCGGCATCGCAAGGCCGCCCCAAACCGCCCGGAAAGCTTGCATTCGCGCATCTGCTCGGCTATAGCGGCGACGTCCGTGCAGACACCCTTGGAGGCACCGCGGATGAAGCGCCGTCATTCTTCGAATGCGACGGCGCTTGATGTTTTTGGGGACCGGCTTTGCCGCAGCCCGAAAAGCAGCCTTTATATGAACCTCGAAAGGATATGCCATGAGCCACTCGACTTATGAGCTCAAGGCCGAGGCGCGCGCACAGGTTGGTAAGGGGTCCGCCCGTGAACTTCGCCGCAACGGTTTGATTCCCGCTGTCATCTATGGTGACAAGAAAGACCCTGTTTCGATCGCGCTCTCGCGCAACGAAGTGACCAAGAAGATCCACGCCGGCGGTTTCATGACCACCATCGCGACGATCGACGTGGACGGCACCAGCTACCAGGTGCTGCCGAAGGACTACCAGCTCGACCCGGTCCGCGACTTCCTGCTGCATGTCGACTTCCTGCGCGTGTCGAAGAACACGCTGGTGACCGTGGAAATCCCGGTCCACTTCGAAAACGAAGAGAAGTCCCCCGGCATCAAGCGCGGCGGCGTGCTCAACATCGTGCGCCACACCGTCGAGTGCCACTGCCCGGCCAACGACATTCCCGACGCGATCACCATCGATCTGACGGGTCTGGAACTGGGCGCCGGCATCCACATCTCGCATGTCACGCTGCCCAAGGGCGTTGAGCCGACGATCACCGATCGCGACTTCACCATCGCCACCATCGCAGCCCCCGCCGGCCTGAAGAGCGACGACAACGCCGCTGCCGACGAGGCTGAAGAAGGCGACAGCGAAGAATAGGCCAGTCTGGCCCGTAACGGAGGAGCCGGCTCCATGCTGCTCATCGCAGGCCTTGGAAATCCCGGCCCCCAATACGCCCGAAACCGGCACAATGTCGGCTTCATGGCGGTGGACGAAATCGCCCGCCGCCATTCCTTTTCCGGATTTTCGAAGAAATTCCGCGGCGACCTCGCCGAAGGCACCATTGCCGGCGAAAAGATCCTGCTCCTCAAGCCCATGACCTTCATGAACCTTTCGGGCGACAGCGTCGGCGAAGCCATGCGGTTCTACAAGCTTTCCACCTCGGACCTGATCGTGCTGCATGACGAACTCGACCTTGCGCCGGGCAAGCTCAGGCTCAAGTCCGGCGGCGGCAATGGCGGCCACAACGGCCTCAAATCGATCGACGCCCATTGCGGCAAGGACTACAGGCGCCTGAGGATCGGCATCGGCCATCCCGGCCACAAGGACCGCGTCAACCCGCATGTGCTGGGCGATTTCGCCAAGGCCGACGCCGAATGGCTCGAGCCGCTGCTCGACGCCATCGCCGGCAATGCCGAGCTGATGGTGCGCGGCGACGACGCGGGCTTCCTCAACAAGATCGCGCTTGCCACCGGAACCGCGCCCGGGTCGTCCAAGCCGCAAAAGCCGGCGAAGCCGGCCGCGGCGGGCAAATCCCATATCCGCCAGGCGCGCAATTCGGCACAGCCGAAACAGCTTCCGACCTCCGGCCCCATGGCCGACATGTTGAAAAAGCTGTTCGGCGGCGAGAAGGACTGAGCGCCGCGGCGATCACCGCCAGAGACGACCGGACCGACGACCGGGCATCCAGGCCTCACAGATCGGTAACGCGCTGCCAGAACAGGTCGACGAAGGCGCCGAGCCCGGCCTCGATCAGGCGCGCGATGCCAAGCGCGGCACCGTCGATGAACAACATCGCGCCGAGCCCGCCGAGAACGAAGGACACGACGTAGAGCCTGAGATTCTTGAGGCTGTCCAAACGGTAATAGCCGGCGTCGTCGAATTCGACGCCCCAGAGGTAGTCGCCCCAGCTGTAATCGCTCGACACCAGCACATTGACCGAGGGCGTATCGGAAATCTTGTCGGGAAAGACGTTGAAGACCGCGCGGCCGACATGGGCGAGCGCCCCGAGCAGGGCGAAGACGAGGCCCGCGACCACAAAATGCCAGGTGGCGAGTTCGGTTTCCATGGCGGTATCCTCCGGCAATCGGGTCTCAACGATGCCACACAATCCTTTCCGCCGCGTTGACCGGGCCAGGCGGAGCGGGCGTCGCCGCCCGCCCGCCGGCACGCGGCTTTACAGGAACATGCCGCCCGAGACCTCGATCCGCTGCGCGGTCATCCACTGCGCCTGGCTGGTCAGGATGCTCGCGATCGCCTGGCCGATATCCTCAGGTCGCCCGACCCGGCCCATCGCGGTGTTGGCGGCCACGGAGGCGTTGACATCCGGATTGTCGCGCACGACCCCGCCGCCGAAATCGGTCTCGATGGCGCCCGGCGCGATCACGTTGACGGCGATGCCGCGCGATCCGAGCTCCTTGGCCATGTAGCGCGTCAGCACTTCCACAGCGCCCTTCATGGCTGCATAGGCGGCGTATCCGGGCATGCTGAAGCGCGCAAGCCCGGACGACACGTTGAGGATCCGCCCCCCATTGGCGATCATCGGCAGCAGCCGCTGGGTGAGAAAGAACACGCCCTTGAGATGCACGTTGACGAGCGCGTCGAACTCCGCCTCCGTGGTGTCGGCAAAGCCCGCATGAATGCCCATGCCCGCATTGTTGACGAGAAAGTCGAAGGTCTCGCGGCCCCAGACCGAGGCCAACGTGGCACCGAGATCCTGCGCGAAGGCCTCGAAGGCGCGGGCATCTCCGGCATCGAGCCTGAGCGCGGCCGCCGTGCCGCCAAGGGCCTCGACCTCGGCGACGACGGCCGCCGCCTCGTCCGCGCGGGAGAGATAGGTGATGACGACGCCGACGCCCTGGCGGGCGAGGTGAAGCGCGGCGTTGCGGCCGAGGCCGCGGCTGCCGCCGGTGACGAGTGCGATTTTTCTGCTCATGACTGGCTCCTTCGATTGGGATGAGCCATGTCTATCCGCCCGGCCGGTTTCGGTCCTGCCGGATACTCCGCAATTCCTGCCCGATCCTCCGAAACGCCGCGGCGACGCGTGACGCACGCCCGGGAAAGGGCTAGAACGCTTCTGGAAAGGAGCCGCCATGACCACAGCCGAACTGGCGCGCCGGATCTTCGATTCCGTGGGCGAAAACGCCAATTCCACCCGGAGTTGGCAGACATCCGTCCCGAATCTGGCGTTTCATCTCCAGACCCGTCCGAACGCCTACGAGGCCACCATCTACCATCCCGTCGTCTGCCTGAACCTCCAGGGGCGCAAGGAGGTCACGATCGGCGACCAGTCGGTTGAATTCGGCGACGGCCAGTCGCTGATCGTCAGCCACGAACTGCCGGTGATGGCACGGGTGACCGAGGCGAGCCCCGAGCGGCCCTACCTGGCGCTGATCGTGTCGCTCGACATGGGGATCGTGCAGAGCCTGTGCGACGAGGTCGGCCCCGCCGTCCCGGCGCACCCGCAGACCCGGTCGCTGTCGGTGGGACCGGTGGACGAGCGCCTGATAGAAACCCTGAGCCGCTATGTCGCGCTCACCGCCGATCCGGTCGAGGCGCGCGTGATGGCGCCGCTGATCCTCAGGGAAATCCACTTCCGGCTGCTGATGGCCGACCATGGCGGCATGCTGCGCCAGTTTCTGCACCGCGACAGCCATTCGAGCCGCATCGCCCGCGCCATCGGCCTGATCCGCAGCGACTACCGCACGCCGCTTGCCGTGGCCGATCTCGCGGACGCGGCGGGCATGAGCCCCTCCTCCTTCCACCAGCATTTCCGGCAGGTCACCGGCACCACGCCGCTTCAATACCAGAAGGATCTGCGCCTGACCGAGGCCCGCCGGCTGCTCGCGGCCGAGGCGCTGTCGGTCGCCTCGGCCGCTTTCGAGGTGGGCTACGAGAGCGCCACCCAGTTCAGCCGCGAATACGCGCGCAAATTCGGCGCGCCGCCGCGCAAGGATGTGCTGCGCCCGGCCGGCGTCGCCTGAGACGCAGGCTTTTTTGCCCCCTGCCCGCGCCAACCGGTCTTCGCCCCTTGACGCGGCACGGGACTTCCATACAAAGCCGCTACAGCAGCTTTCCCGGTTCCCTGCACAGGGGCGGTTGAACAGTGCACCGGCTCAACGTGCCGCGGCCTGCAGGGTCTTTCCTGGCGCACGGCCGGGCGGCAACGACACAAAGGACATCATCCCATGGGTTTCAAATGCGGCATCGTCGGCCTGCCCAATGTCGGCAAGTCCACCCTGTTCAACGCGCTGACGCGGACGGCCGCCGCCCAGGCCGCCAACTATCCCTTCTGTACCATCGAGCCCAACACCGGCGAGGTGGCGGTGCCGGACCCGCGCATGCAGAAGCTCGCCTCCGTGGCGGGCTCCAAGGAAATCATCCCCACCCGCATTTCCTTCGTCGACATCGCCGGCCTGGTGCGCGGCGCCTCCAAGGGCGAGGGTCTGGGCAACAAGTTCCTCGCCAATATCCGCGAGGTCGACGCGATCGTGCATGTGCTCCGCTGCTTCGAGGATGACGACATCACCCATGTCGAGGGCCGCATCGACCCCGTCGGCGACGCCGAGACCATCGAAACCGAACTGATGATCGCCGACCTCGAAAGCCTCGAGCGCCGCACCGAACAGACCCGCAAGCGCGCGGCCGCCAAGGACAAGGAATCGCTGACCGTGCTGCCGGTGATGGAAGCGGCGCTCAAGCTGCTGCAGGACGGCAAGCCGGTGCGCACGCTGCTCAAAACCATGGCGCCGGAAGAACTCGCTATCCTCAAGGGGCTGAACCTGCTGACCTCGCACCCCGTGCTTTATGTCTGCAATGTCTCGGAAGCCGATGCGGCGACCGGCAACGCCCACACCGAGGCCGTTGCCAAGATGGCCGCCGAACAGGGTGCGGAGACGATCATCGTCTCGGCCGCGATCGAGGCGGAAGTGGCGCAACTGCCGGCCGAGGAGTCCGCCGAATTCCTCTCGGCTCTCGGGCTTGAGGAAGCCGGTCTGGACCGGCTGATCCGTGCCGGCTACAGCCTGCTCGACCTGATCACCTATTTCACCGTCGGCCCCAAGGAAACCCGCGCCTGGACCATCGAACGCGGCACCAAGGCCCCGGCCGCCGCCGGCGTGATCCACACCGATTTCGAGCGCGGCTTCATCCGCGCCTTCACCATCGCCTATGACGACTATGTCACCCTCGGCGGCGAAGTGGCCGCCAAGGAAGCCGGCAAGGCGCGCGACGAAGGCAAGGAATATGTCGTTCAGGACGGCGACGTCATCCATTTCCGCTTCAACACCTGAGACGAACCCGGGCGTGGGGCAAGCCGCCACGCCCGGCCACAGGCAGGCGCGCTCCGCTCAGGCGCGCTTTGCCGGGCAGGTCGACACGCCGATGATCGAATAGAGCGGACAGGTGCTCAACAGGCCCGTCAGCAGCGGCACGATTCCGATCAGGGTGTAATAGCGCCAGGGCGCATCCGGATAGACGAAGAACAGCGCGAGCAGGACGAGCCCGACAACGATGCGCAGGACGCGGTCGATACCGCCGACATTGGTTTTGAACATTCGCAAACTCCCATGTTGAGGTTGGCTGGGCCGCCAACATATATAGAAGATACCGAATATATCTGATCCGTGCTTTGACAGGGATCAATCAACGCTACCAGATTGCTCGATCGGTCCGGCCCCGTGGGCGCCATCCGGTTGAATTCCTAAGGGCTTGAACCAAACCGGCGCTTTCACGCCCCGGCGAATTCCTCTAGATTGCGCGGACTTCAATCCCGAAAGTGACGGATGCGATGCCTGACGACGATTTGCTGCATTTCGAAGACCTCATTCCGGGCCAGGTGTTCCCCCTTGGCCCCAAGACGGTTACCGCCGAGGAGATCATCGCCTTCGCCAGCGAATTCGACGCCCAGCCGATGCATCTGGATGCGGAAGCCGGAAAGAACTCGATCCTGGGCGGCCTGGCCGCATCGGGCTGGCACAGCTGCTCGATGATGATGCGGATGATGGCGGATTCCTACCTGCTGCGCATGGCCGCGGAAGGCGCGCCGGGCGTGGATTACGTCAAGTGGAAGAAGCCGGTGCTGGCCGGCGACGTGCTCAAGGGCGAGACCCGTGTGCTCGACGGCCGCCCGTCGAAATCGCGGCCGGGCATCGGCATCGTCAGTTTCCGCCATGAGCTGCGCAACCAGCGCGGCGAGACCGTTCTGGAATCGGAAAACCCGGTCATGCTGCGCCGCCGTGCGGTCGAGGAGGCAGCCCAATGACGATCGACCCCGCCTTCGCCCCCGGCGCTCACAAGGAGCTGGGCAGCATCGTCTTCACCGCCGAGGCCATCATCGAATTTGCGGAAAAGTTCGACCCGCAGCGCTTCCACACCGATCCGGAGGCGGCCAAGGACAGCGTGTTCGGCGGGCTGTGCGCCTCGGGCTGGCACACCGCCGCCACCTGGATGAAGCTCAACATCGCCGCCAGCATCGCCGAGGCGGAAGAAGCCAGCCGGGAGGGCCGCGTGCTGCCGGAAATGGGCCCCTCCCCGGGCTTCCGCAACATGCGCTGGTTCAAGCCGGTCTATGCCGGCGACGAGATCTTCTATTCGCGCACCGTGCGCGGCACGCGGCCGCTCGCCTCGCGTCCCGGCTGGTCGATCCTGGAATTGAGTTCGGAAGCCCGCGACCGCAATGGAGAGCTGGTGATGAGCTTCGATTCCGCTGCGCTGATCCGCTTTCCGGAGGACAGCCGGGACGGCTGACACGCCCGGGCGGGACGCTGACACGCCAGGCCGCCTCCCCGCGATCGCCGGGCCCCGTAAGGGGCTCTCCGGCTGCATAGGCCGGTTTGGATGGCCGCGGGATCAGTGCCCTTCGTAGGAGATCAGCGTGCGCACCTGCACGCCGAGATCCTCGAGCTTCTTGCGGCCGCCGAGATCCGGCAGGTCGATCACGAAGCAGGCTGCGACGATATCGGCGCCCATCTGCCGCAACAGCTTGACCGCACCCTCGGCAGTGCCGCCGGTGGCGATCAGGTCGTCGACCAGGATCACGCTTTCGCCCGGCGCGATGGCGTCGCGATGCATCTCCATCTCGTCGACGCCGTATTCCAGGCTGTAGGCCACGCGCACCGTGTCATGCGGCAGCTTGCCCTTCTTGCGGATCGGCACGAAGCCGGCGGAGAGCTGGTGCGCCATAGCACCGCCGAGAATGAACCCGCGCGCCTCGATGCCGGCGATCTTGGAGACCCGGAGCCCGGCATAGGGATGCACCAGTTCGTCGATCGCCCGCCGGAAGGCACGCGGCGCGCCCAGAAGCGTGGTGATGTCGCGAAACAGGATCCCGGGCTTCGGGTAATCCTTGATGGTGCGGATGGCGGCGCGCAGTTCGTTTTCAAGATTAGTCATGGACATGCCCCAATGTGATGTCGCTTCGCGACCGCCTCGCCCCCCGGCGATGGACCAACGCGAAGAAAATGGCCGGAGGCCCTGCCTCCGGGGCATCGCCCGATCCCCCGATCAGGCGGACGCCCACCCGCGCACCGGCTGCCGCCACTGTGCGGTGTGTCCGCGCTCCGCGCAAGACGCTTTCGCCGGACACAAAGACGCCGCCCGGAGGCGGCGTCTCAATCGCGTGAAGTGCGGTGTCCCGCAGCGCTTAGTGCGGCTGGTTGGCGAACACGGCGCGCTTGGTCACATAGACCAGCGCCGTCAGCAGCAGCATGAACATCAGCACCATGAAGCCCGTGCTCTTGCGGTCTTCGAGATGCGGCTCTGCGGCCCACATCAGGAACGCGGAGACGTCCTTCGAATACTGGTCGAGCGTTTCCGGCGAGCCGTCGTCATAGGTGACGAAGCCGTCGTCGAGCGGCGGCGCCATGGCGAGCGCAGCCGAGCCGGCGAAATAGGGGTTGAAGTAGTTGCCGTCGGTGACGGTCACCCCTTCCGGTGCGTCCTGGTATCCGGTCAGCAGCGAATAGATATAATCCGGGCCGCCTTCCTGATACTGGGTGAAGATGTCGAAGATGAAGGTCGGGAACCCGCGCTCGACGCCACGGGCCTTGGCCAGCACCGACATGTCGGGCGGGGCCGCGCCGTTGTTGGCATAGGCAGCCGCCTGCGTGTTCGGGAACGGCGAGGGGAAGTGGTCCGACGGGATCGCCGTGCGGGTAAACATCTCGCCTTCGTCGTTCGGGCCGACCTCGACCTCGTAATTGGCCGCGAATGCCTTCACTTCCTCTTCCGAGTAGCCGAGACCCTCGAGGGTGCGGAAGGCGACCAGGTTCATCGAGTGGCAGGCCGCGCAGACTTCGGAATAGACCTTCAGGCCGCGCTGCAGCTGTGCCTTGTCGTAATGGCCGAACAGGCCCGCAAAGCTCCATTCGACATTCTTGGGCTTCAGGATCGGATAGTGCCCCGAAGCTTGCGCATGCTCGGCGGCGGCGGCCAGGTCGTGGCCCTCCTCCGCTCGGGCTGCGGTCATGGCCGACGAGGCCAGGGCCGCGATCAGCGCGATGCTCGTAACAAACTTGTTCATTGTTTGATTTCCTTTCAGCCGCTGATCATCAAGCCTTGGCGCTCTTTTCGAGAACCGCTTCGGTAATCGAATTGGGTAGCCGTTTCGGCGTTTCGATCAGGCCGAGGATCGGCATGATGACGAGGAAGAAGCCGAAGTAGTAGACCGTGCCGATCAGCGACAGCAGGGTGTAAAGGTCGCTCGCGGTGCGCGAACCGAGCCAGCCCAGGAAGATGCAGTCGAAGACGAACAGCCAGAAGAACAGCTTGAACCACGGGCGGTAGGCCGCCGAACGAACCTTCGACGTGTCCAGCCACGGCAGGAAGAACAGCACGATGATCGAGCCGAACATCACCAGCACGCCGCCGAGCTTGGAGTCGATCGGGCCGATGTCGAAGGTGATGGCGCGCAGCATCGCGTAGAACGGCAAGTAGTACCATTCCGGAACGATGTGGGCAGGCGTCTTCAGCGAGTCCGCCATGATGTAGTTGTCGGGGTGACCGAGATAGTTCGGCATGAAGAAGATGAACCATGCGAACACCAGCAGGAACACCATGGTGCCCATCGCATCCTTGACCGTCGCATAGGGCGTAAAGGGCAGCGTGTCGGTCTTCGACTTCACTTCCACGCCGGTCGGGTTGGTCTGGCCGGTCACGTGCAGCGCCCAGACGTGCAGGACGACGACGCCCGCGATCATGAACGGCAGCAGGTAGTGCAGCGAGAAGAAGCGGTTGAGCGTCGGTTGGTCGACGGCGAAGCCGCCAAGCAGGAACTGCTGGATCCATTCGCCCACCAGCGGGAACGCCGTGAAGAAGCCGGTGATCACCGTTGCGCCCCAGAACGACATCTGACCCCAGGGCAGCACGTAGCCCATGAAGCCGGTGGCCATCATCAACAGATAGATGACGACGCCGAGGATCCAGAGGATCTCGCGCGGTGCCTTGTAGGAGCCGTAGTAGAGACCACGGGCGATGTGCAGGTAGACGGCGATGAAGAAGAACGACGCGCCGTTGGAGTGCATGTAGCGCAACAGCCAACCATTGTTGACGTCGCGCATGATCTTTTCGACCGAGTTGAAGGCCAGCGCGGTGTCGGAGACATAGTGCATGGCCAGAACCACGCCGCTCAGGATCTGAACGATCAGCATCACCGACAGCATGGCGCCGAAGGTGTAGGTATAGTTCAGGTTGCGCGGGACCGGATAGGAGATGAAACTGTCATGCGACAGCCGCAGCAAGGGCAGACGCGCGTCCATCCATTTGCCGATGCCTGTCGTCGGATTGTAGGTCGAATGATCGCCACTCATGGTAAATTGTCCCCTTAACCGATCTTGATGACAGTGTCAGACACGAAGGCGTAAGTCGGCACATGCAGGTTTTCAGGTGCCGGGCCTTTGCGAATGCGCCCTGCCGTATCGTAATGCGAGCCGTGGCACGGACAGAACCAGCCGCCGAAATCGCCCTGCTGGCCAAGCGGAATGCAGCCCAGATGGGTGCAAACGCCGATCATGACCAGCCAGTTTTCCTTGCCTTCGCCGGCGGAGCGGGCAACGTCGGTGGCGGTTGCGGTCCCGTCCACATTGGCGTTGCGTGCGAGCTGGTCCTTGAGATCCTCGAGCGGCACCGCATTGGCGGCTTCGATTTCTTCCGGCGTACGGTTGCGGATGAAGATCGGCTTGCCGCGCCACTTCACCGTCAGCGACATTCCCGGCTGAAGGCTCTCAACGTTCACTTCGATGGAGGAAACCGCCAGGGTGGAAGCATCCGGGCGCATCTGGTCGATGAACGGCCAGGCAAATGCCGCGGCGCCGACTGCGGCCGTGGCTCCCGTGGAGATGTAGAGAAAATCGCGCCGGGTGGGGCCACCCGCGCCGTCGTGTGTCATGTTTGCGCTCACGGCTCAACGTCCTTCTTGATGCTGCGTCCGTATCAGTGTTCTCCGCGTTCTAGTGCGGATCCGGCCAAACCGCTATAGGTGGATTCGGCCAAAGTCGGCAATCCGACAGAATACTAACAATCGCGCGGGTTCTATTCCGCTTGAGAAGATAAGTCCATACCGCAGACGACCGGAAGGGCACAATGTCGCGGTATGAAACGGCCAAGCTATTCAGCGGCTTCGTCGGTGCCGATGAAGCCCCCGGATTGACGTGCCCACAAATCCGCATAGAGCCCGCCGCGGGAGAGAAGCTCGGCATGCGTGCCGGTCTCGATCACCCGGCCATGGTCCATCACCACCAGCCTGTCCATGCGCGCGATGGTGGAGAGCCGGTGGGCGATGGCGATCACGGTCTTGCCTTCCATCAGCGTATCGAGATTTTCCTGGATCGCCGCCTCGACCTCGGAATCGAGCGCGGAGGTCGCCTCGTCGAGCACCAGGATCGGCGCGTTCTTGAGCATCACCCGGGCGATGGCGATGCGTTGCCTCTGCCCGCCCGACAGCTTGACGCCACGCTCGCCGACATGGGCGTCGAGCCCCCTGCGGCCGCTGCTGTCCGAGAGCGCGGAAATGAAACCATCGGCTTCGGCCAGGCGAGCCGCCCTTTCAACCTCCGCATCCTCGGCGCCGGGCCGGCCATAGCGGATATTGTCGCCCACCGAACGGTGCAGAAGCGACACGTCCTGCGCGATCACCCCGATATGGGATCTGAGAGATGCCTGGGTCACGTCGCGAATATCCTGCCCGTCGATGAGAATGTGTCCGCCCCGGACATCGAAAAACCGCAACAAGAGCGCCACCAGCGTCGACTTGCCGGCTCCTGATCGGCCCACGAGCCCTACCTTTTCGCCGGCCGCGATGGTCAGGGAGAGATCGTCGAGCACCGTAAGGTTGTTTCGATAGGCGAAGGAGACCTGATCAAAGCGGATTTCGCCAGACTTGACGGCAAGCGGGGGCGCATCGGGCGCATCGAGAATTGTGGGCGGCGTGGTCAGCACCGGCATGGCGTCCTCGAGAATGCCGATCGTCCGGAAAATCTGCTGTCCCATGGCCTGAAAGGCGCGTCCGTTGGCCGCGAGACGCTGCACCAGTGCGACAGCGGCAACGAAATCGCCGATCGAGACGATCCCCCGGCTCAAACCAAAGAGGCCGACGGCGAAGGTTGCGAAAAACAGCAGCGCATTCAGGCCAACCAGCAAGATATTGGCCGAGATGAAGACCCGGCGTTCCTGATACTGGCTGTCGATGGATTGGGCGATGACCTTGCGCATCTGCCCCGCCTCGCTGTCCTCGGCCGCGAACTGCTTGACCATCTGGATATTGCCGTAAATGTCGGTCATTGCGCCGACCACGAGGCTTGAGGCGCGGGCAACGCCGCCCGAACGCTTCGAGAAAAGCGGGATCACCCGCCAGCTCAGCACGGCGTTGGCGATCATCCATATGACAACCGGCACGGCCAGCGGCCAGGCCAGCACGGTCAGCAACACCAGTGAGCCGACGAACTGCAGGATAAAATGCGGGATGTCCTGGAAGGCGAGCGACAGCTGGCTCTGCACCGCATTGGTCACCTGTGAAATCCGGCTTGCAACCTGCCCTGCGAAAAGGTCGTGAAAGAAGGACAGGTCCTGCCGCTCCACAGCCTTGTGTCCCTGCCACAGGATGGCCGCCGGCAATCCGACGCCGAGTGCCTGCCCCGAAATTGCATTGCCGATGAATGTCAGGATTGGCCCGATCGGGAATATGAGCAGGCCGATGAACGCCAGCACCGGCCATTCGCGCCCGACAAAGTCACTCACGGTACCAGAGGCGATCCCGTCGACCACGAACGACAAGCCCCAGACCACCGTCAGATTGATCGCCTCGCCAATGGCGCTGAGAAACGCGACGACAATCAGAATGCCGCGAAAGCGCGACATGAAATGAAACAGCACCGCAAACGCTCCACTGTCGGGCAGCGGCTCGACCGGCATGTTGAGCGGTCTGACGAGACTTTCAAACGGCCGGAACAAGAAATCGGACAAGGGCATCGGAAGTCCTTCAATATTGAACCGGGACAGGCAGGCGGCGTCAAAGCATCGCCTGCAACAGCTTTGGACGTCATACCGTGACAGGGTCTCGCGGCTATTCCGCGGCTTCGTCGGTGCCGATGAAGCCTCCGGATTGACGTGCCCACAAATCCGCATAGAGCCCACCGCGGGAGAGAAGCTCGGCATGCGTGCCTGTCTCGATCACCCGGCCATGGTCCATCACCACCAGCCTGTCCATGCGCGCGATGGTGGAGAGCCGGTGGGCGATGGCGATCACGGTCTTGCCTTCCATAAGCCGGTCGAGGTTTTCCTGGATCGCCGCCTCGACCTCGGAATCGAGCGCCGAGGTCGCCTCGTCGAGCACCAGGATCGGCGCGTTCTTGAGCATCACCCGGGCGATGGCGATGCGCTGGCGCTGGCCGCCCGACAGCTTAACGCCACGCTCGCCGACATGGGCGTCGAGCCCCCTGCGGCCGCGCTGGTCGCTCAGGCTCTCGATGAAACCGAGCGCCTCGGCGGTGCGTGCGGCGGCAAGGATTTCCGCGTCGCTCGCCTCGGGCCGGCCGAACACGATGTTCTCGCGGATCGAGCGATGCAGAAGCGCGGTATCTTGCGTGACCATGCCGATCGCCTGGCGCAGGGATTCCTGGCGCACATCGGCAACGTCCTGCCCGTCGATCTCGATCCGCCCCGATTGCAGGTCGTAAAACCGCAGCAGCAGATTGACCAGGGTCGACTTGCCCGCCCCCGAGCGGCCCACCACTCCGAGCTTTTCCCCCGGCGCAATCGTGAGCGACAGGTCCTCGATCACCGGCCGGGCCGGATCGTAGCCGAAACGGACGCGATCGAACCGGATGCCGGCGCGCTCGATCCGGAGTTCGCCCGCCTCCGCGCGATCCTTGAGATCGATTGGTCGCGCCACCAGTTCGGCGGAATTCTGCACCGTTCCCAGATTGCGCATCAGGCTGTTGAGCTGGGTCATCATCCGGCCCAGAAGCATGTTGAGCCTGAGCACGAGCGACAGCGTGAACGCGACCGCGCCGACCGAGATCGCGCCGGCAAGCCAGAGATCGATCGAAAACGCGGCGATCGCGGCGATCATCAGGCCCGACAGCGCGGCGAGCGAGGCGCGGACCCCGGTCAAATGCCGCGTGAACGGCACGATGGTGGCCACGAACTGGTCGAAGCCCTCCCTGATGTAGCGGTCGTTGTCGGCCTCGCGCGCATAGAGCTTGAGCGTCTGGATATTGGAGTAGCTGTCCGTCAGCCGGCCGGTCAGCATCGCCGAGGCTTCCGCGCTCGCCCGCGCATGGCGCCGGATGCGCGGCACGAAATAGCGTGCGAGCACGCCGAAGGCGGTGATCCACACGAGCACCAGCGCCGACAGCCGCCAGTCGAGCTGCGCCACCAGCGCCATCGTGGTCGCGGTGTAAATGATGATGAACCAGACCACCTGCAGAAGCGAAACCATGAAATCGCCGGTGGCCTGCCCCGCCGACCAGACCTTGGTGACGATGCGGCCGGCGAAATCGTTCTGGAAGAAGCCGAGGCTCTGGCGCGAAACATGGGTATGGGCCTGCCAGCGCACCAGGTTGAGAAAGCCCGGAACGACCGTCTGCTCCTCGACCAGCGCCGCGACCGTGACCACGAGAAACCGCCCCAGCAACACCACGAACAGCATGAAGGCGAGCGTCGGGCCATGGCCGGCGATCAGCCCCTCCCAGCCCGCGGCCGGATCGGACTGGTCGAGCACGTCGACCAGCCGGCCCACGAAATAGAACAGCCCCGCCTCGAGCAGTGCCACCAGCCCGCCCAGCGCCAGCATGGCCGCGAACGCACCCCTGGCCTGCCCCACGAAATGCCACAGGAAACCGAAGGTCGCCGCCGGCGGCCGGTAGCTCTCACGCCGGACAAACGGATCGATCCAGCGTTCGAACGCTTCAAGCAGGGGTCGGAAAATCATGAGCGCAACAATAGGGCGCGGCTGCGGTTTGGCAATCCGCGCCCTCCTTTCCTGAAAGGCTACTCGGCGGCGCTGGAGGGGTCCGCGTCTGCGTCGATGAACCCGCCGGACTGCCGCGACCACAGGTCGGCATAGATGCCGCCCGACTTGATCAGGTCGTCGTGAACGCCCGTCTCGACGATTTCGCCCTGGTCGAGCACCACCAGCCGGTCCATCTGCGCGATCGTCGACAGACGGTGGGCGATTGCGATCACCGTCTTGTTCTCCATCAGCGCGAACAGGTTCTCCTGGATCGCTGCCTCGACTTCCGAGTCGAGCGCCGAGGTGGCCTCGTCGAGCACCAGGATCGGCGCGTCCTTGAGGAACACGCGCGCGATCGCGATGCGCTGGCGCTGGCCGCCCGACAGCTTGACGCCGCGTTCGCCGACATGGGCGTCGAAGCCCGTGCGCCCGGCCAGGTCCTCGAGATCGGCGATGAAATCGAGCGCATTGGCCTTGCGCGCCGCCTCGATGATCTCCGCCTCGCTCGCGTCCGGTCGCCCATAGGCGATGTTGTCGCGCACCGAGCGGTGCAGCAGCGAGGTATCCTGGCTGACGACGCCGATCTGGCCGCGCAGGCTGTCCTGGCTGACCAGCGCGATGTCGTGGCCGTCGATCAGGATCCGGCCCGTTTCCAGATTGTAGAACCGCAAGAGCAGGTTGACGAGCGTGGTCTTGCCCGCGCCGGAGCGGCCGACGAGGCCGATCTTCTCGCCCGGCTTGATGGTGAGCGAGAGGTCTTCGATCACGCCGCTCTGCTTGCCATAGTGGAAGCGGACATTCTGGAAGGCGATGCCACCCTTTGGCGACTCGATCGCCCGTGCACCCGGCCGGTCGACCACCTCATGCGGCTTGACCATCATGTCCATGCCGTCCTGCACCACGCCGATGTTTTCGAAGAAGGCCGAAACCTCCCACATGATCCACTGCGACATGCCGTTGATCCTGAGCGCAAGCCCGATGACGACGGCGATGGAGCCGACGGAGACGATGCCCGTCATCCAGAAGCCGATCGCCATCGCCGAGACGATGAACACCAGCACGCAGTTGTTGAGGTAGACGAAGCTTTCGAACATCGTCACCTGGCGCATCTGCCGGTGCACCGATTCCAGGAACAGGTTCATGCTTTCCTGCGCGTAGGCCTCCTCGCGGCCGGCATGGGAGAACAGCTTGACCGTGGAAATATTGGTGTAGCTGTCGACCACGCGTCCGGTCATGGCCGAGCGCGCATCGGCCTGCTCGGCGGAAATGCGTTTCAGCTTCGGCACGAAATGGATGATCAGGAAGGTGTAGACCGCGAGCCAGACCAAGAGCGGCAGCACGAGCCGCCATTCCGCGCTCGCCACCATGGTGATCATGGCGACGAAATAGACGGAGACGAAGACGAACACGTCGAGCAGCTTCATCACCGCTTCGCGGATCGACAGCGAGGTCTGCATCACCTTGGTGGCCACGCGGCCCGCGAACTCGTTGGAGAAGAAGCTCAGGCTCTGGCGCAGCAGGTAGCGGTGCATCTGCCAGCGCGCGATCATCGGGTAATTGCCGAGAAGCGTCTGGTGCACGATCAGCGAATGCAGCATCACCGCGGCCGGCAGGCCGACGAGCAGCACCGCGCCCATCATCAAAAGGCGCGGCCATTCCCGCCCGAGAAAGCCCTGCGGCTCGGTATTGGCGAGCCAGTCGACGATCGAGCCGAGAAACCCGAACAGCATCACCTCGCCGATGGCGATCAGCGCGGTGACCAGCCCCAGGCCGAGCAGCCAGGGTGCGGCGTCGCGCGAATAGTGCCAGCAAAAGGCCACCAGCCCCTCGGGCGGTGCCGTCGGCACTGCCTGCGGATAGGGATTCAATCGGCGTTCGAACCATCCAAACATGGATGCCTCCTAGAAAAATTTGGCGCGACGGACTCAGCCTATGGCCGGATCACGCCTGAAAAGGGCTTGGGCTGCGCGATGACGCCCCGGCAAGGGGGCCTAATCCGAAATGGGAAGCTGGAATCGCGAAGACCCGTGAAGTCAGCGGCTCGTTGCCGCCGGCGGAAGGCTGGTATCGATGATATGCATGTCAGCCTCCGTCAGGTTCGCGTTGAAGATGCGCCGATGTAGCCCTTATTTTCCGGTTGCGCCAGATTGCCACCGCGGTTTTTGCGGATCCACCGATATCCTCGCTTGATCTTGTGGTAAAATCACCACAAAACCCGCCCACCATGACCAGACCACTCATCGCTCTCTACCAGCCCGACATCCCCGGCAACACCGGTTCAATCCTGCGCCTCGGCGCCTGCCTGGGCTTCGGCATCCACATCATCGGCCCGGCGGGCTTCGATATGACCGACCGCGCCCTCAAGCGCGCCGGGATGGACTATATCGAAATGGCCGCGCTCACCCGCCACGACGGGTGGGAGGAATTCGAGGACTGGCGCCGGGAGGAAAACCGGCGACTGGTGCTGATGACCACCCAGGCGACCACCTCCTATGTCGACGAGACCGCCCAGACATTTACCGCCCAGGACGTTGTGCTGTTCGGCCGCGAAAGCGCGGGCGTGCCGCCCAAGGTGCACGCCGCGGCCGATGTGGAGCTGACCATTCCCATGGTCCGCGGCCGCCGCAGCCTCAACCTCGCCATGAGCGTCGCCATGGTCGCGGGCGAACTCACGCGCCGGTTCGGGCTTTAGGCCGGCCGGGCCTCAGGCATAGCTCACGACCTCGAACTCGATGCCGTTCTCGTCCTCGAAGTAGAACCGGCGGCCGGGCTCGTAGTCGGCGTGGTTGAAGGTCTCGTAGCCCTGCGCCTTGACCCGCGCCTCGACCGCATCGAGATCGTCGACCACCACGCCGATATGGTTCATCGCGCCGGTCACGTCCCTGCCCTGCGTATTGGACAGGCTTCCCTCCTTCGGGGTGAAGACGACGAGATACTGGTCGTCGCTGCCGACATGGATCGACTGGCCGCCATTGCGGGCCGCCCCCTGCCAGCGGATCTTCCAGCCGAACACCGCGCACAGCCAGGCGGCCGAGCGCGCGGCATCGGGGACGGTGAAATTGACATGTTCGAGAACGGACTGGGTCATGCTGTGCTCCTTGAAACCAGAATGGGTTGCCTTGACGTGGGCCCATGCTACTTTCTCAAGTAAACTTGAGATCAAGAGGTTTTTTCATGCCCCGCAAACACACCGGCCTGCTGACGATCGGCGAGGTTGCCGCCCGCACGGGCCTCGCCGTCTCGGCGATCCGCTACTACGATGACGAGGGGCTGGTGGCCGCACGGCGCTCGGCCGGCGGCAAGCGGATGTTTCTCCGCTCCGACATCCGCCGGCTGTCCTTCATCCTGATCGCCCAGCAACTCGGCTTCTCGCTCGAGGAGATCCGGGCGCAACTGCGGCAATTGCCGCTCGAACGCACGCCCACCAAGCGCGACTGGGAACAGATCAGCCAGGGCTTCCGCGCCCATCTCGACGCCCGCATTGGCATGCTCGAACGGCTGCGCGACCGTCTCAACGGCTGCATCGGCTGTGGCTGCCTCTCGCTCGAGACCTGCCAGCTCTACAATCCGGACGACCGCGCCGCCGCAAGCGGCACCGGCCCGCGGCTGGTTCTGCAGAAGTCGGTGGCCAGGTAAGATTAAGCCGGCAACCGCGGCAAAGCTCGTCAAGCCGTGTTGACGTCCGTCAATCCGAAATCATTTCCCTTGCACAGGAGCGGCAGACCAAAGGCCTTGGCGCACCCATAAGAAAGGCAATCTCCGAAATTCAGTGACGCGGGATGTCGCCCCTTCCCGAACCGCTCAAAGGCATCAAGAGCCGCAAAGCCGGCCTCCGGAGGAATCGGCACGATCTGAATGTCGAATTCTGCGAGGAATAATTTCAGTTCGTCCCGTGCGCCTTGTACCGAAAGACTTGGATTTCTGGCGAGATTGGCAACAACCTCCCAGACCACCGCTGCGCTGACAAGGCGCACGTCTGCATCATTCATCCGCATGAAAAGCGTCGCTGCATCGTCCTCTTCGGTCATGACCGCGATGAGGGCCGATGCATCGATGAACATCAGTCATCCTCGTAAAGACGATCGATGAAAGCCTTCTCGTCATAGTCGATTGCAGCGTTCTTGGTGCGTGCGTTGAAGGCCTTGCTCCAGGCGATACCCCTTTCGACGTAATCGTCCTTGGCGTGAGGGTCGCCAAGCGCCCGTTCCAGGGCCTTTCTGACGGCTTCGGTCTTGGTCTTTGCCTTTATGGCCACCTGATATCGCTCGGCGAGTGCATCGACAGTCTTGTCCTTGATGATAAGAGCCATGTTTCACACTCCTGTTCGAGCGACTTTTTCCTAGATTTCCCTCAGCCGGAAAAGGATACACTTCAGTCCGCGGTCGGCAGCCGGCGCATGGTGAATTCGATGGTGTCGCCCTCGCCCGGCAGCGGCCGCCAGCTTTCGACCTCGGTCCAGTAGGCGGCCTTGGGCCAGGTGGAGAACCATTCCTTTGCGGTGGCGCGCGCCTCTTCGCGGGTCATGCGGTAGGTCTTGCGCACGAACCCGCCCGAGCGTCCTGCAGCCTTCTCGCTGCGCGCACGCGCAATCTCCCGGCGCAAGCCGTCAAGCGGAGGTCGGCGGGGTGGAAACTGGTTCATGCTCTTTCCTTGGCTGGCCCGATATTAGCGCAAAATGATGCAGCCCGCGAGTCTTTGCGAATCGCGTGGCACCGCATCGGGTTGCGTTACACCGCCGGAGAGGCTCCGCGAAAAAGACACTGGGAGCATGGTAAAGGCAAGGTTACATCCCGCGTGCGTGGCTGCTATGAGTTTACCCGACATCATGACGAGGAGCTCCCATGCAACGCCCACCCCTGCCGGTCGGACTGCCCGACGACATCGAAGACAAGAAGTCAGCCGCGCGCGCGTGGTTCGAGAGCTTGCGTGACCATATCTGCCAGAGCTTCGAAACGCTCGAAGCCGAGGTCGACAATCCCCAGTCCGCCGGCGAGCCGGGCCGCTTCGAGCGCACGCCATGGCTGCGCGACGAAGGCAAGGGCGGCGGCGGCACGATGTCGATCATGAAGGGCCGGGTGTTCGAGAAGGTCGGCGTGCACACCTCCACCGTGCATGGCGAGTTCTCGCCCGAATTCCGCAAGCAGATGCCCGGCGCCGAGGAAGACCCGAGCTTCTGGGCATCCGGCATCTCGCTGATCGCGCATCCCGTCAATCCGCATGTGCCGACGGTGCACATGAACACCCGCATGGTGGTCACCACCAGCCAGTGGTTCGGCGGTGGCGCGGATCTCACCCCGGTGCTCGACAACCGCCGCACCCAGACCGACCCCGACACGCTTCTGTTCCACCGCGCCATGGAGATTGCCTGCAACCGCCACGCGGTTGCCGACTATCCGAAAATGAAGGCCTGGTGCGACGAGTATTTCTTCCTGCCGCATCGCGACGAGCCGCGCGGCATCGGCGGAATCTTCTACGACTGGCTGCACAGCGACGAGGAAAAGGGCGGCTGGGCCGCAGACCTGGCCTTCACCCAGGATGTCGGCCGCGCCTTCAACGTGGTCTACCCCAAGATCGTGCGCGCCAATTTCAACAAGCCCTGGACCGAGGCGGAACGCACCGAACAACTGATCCGGCGCGGCCGCTATGTCGAGTTCAACCTGCTTTACGACCGCGGCACGATCTTCGGGCTCAAGACCGGCGGCAATGTCGCCTCGATCCTGTCCTCGCTGCCACCGGTGGTGATGTATCCCTGAGCCCAAAAACCGGCTCTCATCCAGGCTCCCGCCGATGGCGGGGGCTTTTTTTTTGCCTCAGCGCCGCGCGGCAGCGGGCCCGCCGGCGGCAGCAGCTTGTGCCGCAACCGAAGCCCTGGCCTTCCTCAAGGCCTCGTCGACCAGCCTGTTGGCGATCTGCATGCGTTGGGTGGCGGCCAGGCGAAATTCCGCGGGCGCGCGGTCCGGATGGTTGAGGCGCGCGAAAGCGCGGCGCTTGCGCTGAAGATGGGCGGGCGTGTCGCTGGCAAGCAGGCCCAGGTCGCGGGCAATGTCCTCGGGCGTGAGCCGCTTGTAGATGGCGGTGTCGATCCGCGGCCTCTCCGTTTCCGTCACGGCGGGCCGTGGCTTGGGCGCCTGCGGCCTGGGTCGCGGCTGCTGCCGCATCCGGGGACGCGGCATTTCGGTGATATCGTCATAGCCGAACCGGCCGGGAACCGCTTCATCCGCAGGCTCGCCGCCGCGCGGGCGCGAGGCGACGAAACTCGACATCAACCCGTCCATGCCCGCCCAGGACCTCGTCGACACCTCGGGCGCCTCGCGCTCCTCCCGCATCACGGAGTCGAGGATCGCATCGAAGGTGCTCAGGCCTACAATCATCACGCCGCCTTGTCTCGATACCCGGTAAACACGCTCTTGATCCACAGCTACGCGAAGATGGTTAACATCTTGCCAGTGCAGGAAACGGATGAGCGCGCGGGAGGTTCGGTCCGGCCATGCGACTTTCGCGCCCGCGGCGGAAGCGGGTCGGCATGACATGCATCAATGCAGCGGCCATGCATCTGTCGCTAAATTCGGGTATGGTGTTTCCGCGGCGGCGCGAACCGCCGGTTCAGGCCGCGCGCGGCACCGGTGCATGCGGCGCGATTTGCGCCTTGTGACGGAACTTTTCCGCTCGCGATGCATCGATCAGGACGTTGTCCGCGTCGTCTTTGCACCCCCGTCTGGGTGACCGGCGCGGCAGCCCCGGAGACAGAAAGGAGAATGAGCCATGAGAACTTTCCATTGCGGATCCCTCGTTCCCGGATGCGACTGGCACACTCGGGCTGAAGAGGACGCGGAAATCGTTGCCCGCGCGGTCGATCACCTGCGACAGACGCACGGGGAAAGCATCATTCGCCCGTCGATCGTCGAGCAGATCAAGGCGCGGATCAGCGAGGAAGAAAACGTCTCCTGAGACGCGCAAAACCGTCTCGCGCGCATCCCGGCTTGCCGTGCCTCACTGAGGGCCGGCGAGCAGGGTTTGCGCGTCGAGACTGAAATTGCTGTCGATCCAGCGCTCCTCGAGCGCGGCAAGCCGCGCCCCGAGTTCGGGGCCGGGGGACATGCCCTGCGCGATCAGATCCGAACCCTTGAGCGGGAATTCCGGCCGGCTCCAGCCGAGTGCGCGCGCGAGATGGCGGCTGTGGCCCGCGGCATCCGTCAAGGCCGAAGCCTCGGTCTCGGTGCGCGCGCGGGCCGAGACCAGCGACAGCTTGATGCGGTCGGTCACCGGTGCTTCGCCATGGCGGTAGAGCAGCCTGTCGAGCGCGGTGATCGCAAGCGTGGGCGCGATGGGTGGCGTCTGCGCCCAGGCGGCGAGCCGGTCCGCCTCCGCCCGCGAGAGCTTCAGACGGCTCGCCAGGGCCTTGAGCCGCTCCGCATCCGGCGGCACGATCGCCATCAGCCGCAGCATCGGATCGGGCTGCCAGCCGAGCGCCGCTTCGGTGGCGATCAGCGGACCGATGCTGTCGATGCCCCATTTCTCGCTTTCAGGCACCACCAGCGTGAGAATGCCGGTCTGGCGCATCCACAACAGCGCCCGCCCCGGATCGCGGGCCGCCAGCAACGTCCTGACTTCCTTCCAGACCCGTTCCGCCGACAGTTTCGCGAGACTGTCGCGCGCGCGGGCACAGGCCTTGAGCGCAGCCGCATCGGGCCGCCCCGCGCCGTAATGGGCGAAAAAGCGGAAATAGCGCAGGATCCGCAAATGGTCCTCGGCGATCCGCTCGTCGGCATCGCCGATGAAACGCACCGTGCGCGTGGCGATATCGGCAAGCCCGCCGACCGGATCGATCACCTTGCCGGAGCTGTCCGCATAGAGGGCGTTGATGGTGAAATCGCGCCGCTCGGCGTCGAGCTGCCAGTCGGTGCCGAACACCACCTTCGCCCGCCGCCCGTCGGTCTCCGCATCGCGCCGCAAGGTGGTGATCTCGAAGCCGCGGCCGTCGATGACGAGCGTCACCGTGCCGTGGTCGATGCCGGTGGGCACCGCGCGGATGCCGGCGGCCTCGGCGCGCGCGACCACCTCTTGGGGCGGCCAGGTGGTGGCGAGATCGGTGTCGGTCACCGGCAGCTCCATCAGTGCATTGCGCACCGCGCCGCCGACCACCCGCACCTCCCCGCCGTCATGGTTCAGAAGCGAAAAGATGCGGGTGAGCGCCGGGTCGGCAAACCAGCCCTGACCCGCCACGCTTGCAGTTTCGCTCATTGATAGAGCCTTTCATACATGGTCCGGATGATGCCGGCGGTCACGCCCCAGATCCGGTGCTCGCCGAACGGCATCGCATAATAATGGCGCTCGATGCCGTCCCAGACCCGGCTCTCACGGCGGTGATTGGCCGGGTTCATCAGGAACGACAGCGGCGTTTCGAACACGGCGTCGACTTCGGCCGGATTGGGCACGATCTCGTAGCCCGGCTGCACCACGGCCAGGATCGGGGTGATGTGAAAGCCGGTGGTGGTCATGTAGACGGGCAACCGTCCGACCGGTTCGACGAACCGCCGGTCGAGCCCGATTTCCTCCTCGGCCTCGCGCATGGCGGCGGTCTCGGGGCTGTCGTCACCGGGATCGATCGCCCCGCCGGGAAACGCCACCTGGCCCGAATGCCGGCGCAGGGTGGTGGTCCGGCGCGTGAGGATCACCCGGGCATCGTCGCCCTCGTCGACCACCGGCACCAGCACCGCCGCGTCCCGCAGCTTCACTCCGGCGAGGCCGGACACCAGATCGGGGTTCAAGACATGGTCGCCATGCCCCAGATGCGGCGGCTCGAGCCCGAAGGCCTGGTCCGGGTCATGTCCCTGGGCGCGCAGGCGAAAGTCGTGCGCATCGAACCGGAAGGGCTTCGCGGAAATCCCCGCGCTCAAAGCCCGGCCTCCAGCTCTGCCATCGTCATCACCGGAAACCAGACCCCGTCCGAGCGCACCGCGAACATCCGCTCGCCATCGATCTCGGTCTCCTCACCGAGCGCCAGCAGATCGTAGGTGACCGCGCGGTTGACGAGTGCCTCGAGCCGGCCGCGCACTTGGATATAGGGCTTCAACTGCTCGCCCTCCCCGGTGGTGACGAAGCGCAGCGGATTGTCCGGCCCTGCCCGCACCACGTCACCCACATTGGTGCGAAAGGTGAGCACCGGTTCGCCCTCTTCCGCGGCCCTGGTCATCTCGACCGCCAGGAAAGGCGCGTCGGCCACGCGGATGCCGATCTTTTCCACAGGCGTGACGAGATAGGTCTTTCCGTCCTCGTCACGACGCAGAACGGTGGAAAACAGCCGCACCAGTTGCGGCCGCCCGATTGGCGTGCCCATATAGAACCAGGTGCCGTCGGCGCGGATTTCCATATCGATATCGCCGCAATAGGGCGGATTCCAGCGCTCGACCGGGGGCAAACCATCCTTGCCGGCATTGCGATCGGCCTGGGCACGCGAAATCAGCGCAGCCAGGTCGGCGGCATCTGTTTTCGTCTCGGTCCTTGTTTTCGCCATGGTCCTGTCCAGCTATGGTTGGAGGTAACGAGATAGTCAACCCGACCGCCCTTGTCAGCCTTCACGGGTGGAATAAGTTCAATCGGGGACACACCCCGACCCGGGAACACCAACATTCGGAGACACCGATGGGACGCATTGACGCCGGCACGACGCCAACCGACGAAAAGGCAATCATCGCGGCCGCCGAGCAGGCGCTGGCCGACATCTCCGCCGTCAGGCAGGCCGTCTCCGATGTGATCTTCGGCCAGGAGAGCGTGGTCGAACAGACCCTGCTTGCGGTGCTCTCGGGCGGCCATGCGCTGCTGGTGGGCGTGCCCGGCCTCGCCAAGACCAAGCTCGTCTCCACGCTCGGCACAGTGCTCGGGCTCACCTCGAACCGCATCCAGTTCACGCCCGACCTGATGCCGTCCGACATTCTGGGCTCGGAAGTGATGGACCAGGACGAAGGCGGCCGCCGCTCGTTCCGCTTCGTCCCCGGCCCGGTCTTCACCCAGCTGCTGATGGCTGACGAGATCAACCGCGCTTCGCCGCGCACCCAGTCCGCACTTCTTCAGGCGATGCAGGAATATCACGTCACCGTCGCGGGTGCCGCGCACGACCTGCCGCGCCCGTTCCATGTGCTCGCCACGCAGAACCCGCTCGAACAGGAAGGCACCTATCCCCTGCCCGAGGCCCAGCTCGACCGCTTCCTGATGCAGGTCGACGTGCCCTATCCGGAAATGGCCGCCGAACGGCGCATCCTGCTGGAAACCACCGGCGCCCGTGACGCCAGCGCCCGCCCCGCCATCACCATGGAGCGGCTCGCCGCGATCCAGGCGCTGATCCGGCAGATGCCGGTGCCCGAATCCGTGGTCGACGCCATTCTCGCGCTGGTCCGCGCCGCCCGACCCGGTCACGGCAATGCCAGGATCGACGAGGTGGTGTCCTGGGGGCCCGGTCCCCGTGCCGGCCAGGCTTTGATGCTCTGCGCCCGCGCCCGCGCGCTCTACCAGGGCCGGCTTGCCCCCTCGATCGACGATGTGCGTGCGCTCGCCGAACCGATCCTGCAACACCGCATGGCGCTCACCTTCTCGGCCCGCGCCGAAGGCACGAGTATCCGCGACGTCATCGCCGGTCTCGTCACCCCGAAAGCCGGCTGAGACCATGGCCCCGATCGGCCATCTCACGCAACCGACGGCGCGCTTCGACGCGCTGGCCCGCGCCCGCCAGCGCGCGGCGCTGCTGCCCGATTGCCTGGCCGAGGCGCGCCGCGTCGCCAACACCGTGATTGCCGGCTGGCACGGCCGCCGCAAGCGCGGCATCGGCGAGACCTTCTGGCAGTTCCGGCCCTATGTCGACGGCGAGTCGCTCTCACGCATCGACTGGCGCCGCTCGGCCCGCGACGATCATCTCTATGTCCGCGACCGCGAATGGGAAGCGGCGCATACGATCTGGCTGTGGGCCGACCAATCGCCCTCGATGCTCTACAAGTCCGACGTGGCGCTGGTCTCCAAGGAAAGCCGCGCGCTGGTGGTGATGCTGGCGCTGGCGGAGATCCTGTCGCGCTCGGGCGAACGCATCGGCTGCCCGGGCGTGATGGATCCCGTCGCCTCGCGCAACGCCGCCGAGCGGCTGGCGCTGGCGCTCGCCCACGCGCCGCTGCAATCGCGCCTGCCCGATCTCGGTCAGGTCGGCCGCATGAGCGACGTGGTGCTGATATCCGACTTTCTCGATCCAGAGGCAGCACTTGACGGCTGCATCGCGCCCGCCGCGCGGCGCGGGCTGCGCGGACACGCCATCGAGATCTGCGATCCGGCCGAGGAGGTGTTCCCCTATTCCGGCCGCACCGAATTCCGCGATCCCGAAACCGGACAAAAGCTCGTGGCCGGCCGCGCCGAGACGGTCGCCGCCGACTATCGCCGCGCCTGGCTCGCCCGCCGCGAGGCGCTGGCGCAGGGCGTCCGGCGGCTCGGCTGGAGCTATATCTCCCACCGCACCGACCGCCTGGCCTCCGAAGCGCTCGCCGGCGTGCACGGGCATCTGTCGGGCATTCCCGCCGCGCCGCCGGTGACGCCATGATCGGCGGCCTGCCCCTCGCCTTCGGCGCCCCGGCAGTGCTGTTTGGACTGCTGGCGCTGCCGGTGATCTGGTGGCTGCTCCGGCTGACCCCGCCGCGTCCGCGGGCCGAGCCCTTTGCGCCGCTGGCAATCCTGGCCCGCGTGCTCAAGCCCGAGGAAACGCCGTCGCGCAGCCCCTGGTGGCTCACCGCCCTGCGCCTGCTGATCGCGGCGCTGGTGATCCTGGCGCTGGCCGAGCCGGTGCTCAATCCGCGCGACCGGGCGCTGTCTGGCGACGGTCCGCTGGTGCTGCTGATCGACAATGGCTGGGCCAGTGCGCCCGACTGGCAGGCGCGCACGGAAGCAGCCGACATGCTGATCGGCGAAGCCGAAAGCCTCGACCTGCCTGTCTCGCTCGTCTTCACCGCCGACCGCCGGCCCGACGCCACGCCCGGCAGCTTCGAGCGGGCGCGCGAACAGTTGCGCGCCGCCCGCCCGCGGCCGCTCCGGCCCGACCGGGGCAGCGCCGTCACCGCGCTGATCGCGGCGCTGGGGCAGACCCGCCCCGGCACCATCGCCTACCTCTCGGACGGCGTCGACACGCCTGGCGCCAGCGACGCGCTTGCCCGGCTCGACACGCTCAACCCCGCTGCGATCCGCGTGATCGGCGTCGAGGAGGCGCAAGCCCTGGCGCTCACCGATGCCGACAACGGCACCGACCGGCTGACCGTGGCGGCAAGCCGGCTCGGAAACGGCGCGGCCGAAGACTTTTCACTCAGGGCACGCGACGCCAAGGGCCGCGAGATCGCCTCGGGCCGGCTCGCCTTCGCGGACGGCGAGAGCACGGCCACCGGCGAGATCTCCGCCCCCTTCGAGATCCGCAACGACATCGCCCGTCTCGATGTCGCGGGCATCGAGACCGCCGGCGCGGCACGCCTGCTCGACGACAGCTTCCGCCGCCGCCGGGTGGCCCTGATCTCGGGTGAGGCCGCCGACGCCGCCCAGCCGCTGCTGTCGCCGCTCTATTACATCAACCGGGCGCTGTCGCCCTATGCCGACCTGATCGAGGCCGACACCGCCGACATGTCGGTCGCGATCCCCAAGCTGCTGGCGCAATCGCCCGCCGTCATCATCATGGCCGATATCGGCGTACTGCCGGCCGATGTGAGCGGACCGCTCGAGGCCTGGATCGATCGCGGCGGCACCCTGATCCGCTTTGCCGGCCCGCGGCTCGCAGCCGCCCCGGCGGACGATCCGCTGACGCCGGTGCTGCTGCGCAAGGGCGAACGCGAACTCGGCGGGGCGCTCTCCTGGATCGAACCGCAGCCGCTGGCCGATTACCCGCGCTCGAGCCCCTTTGCCGGCCTGCCCGCCCCGCGCGACGTCACCGTGAGCCGCCAGGTGCTTGCCGAACCCTCGGCCGATCTCGCCAGCCGCACCTGGGCGAGCCTTGCCGACGGCACGCCGCTCGTCACCGCCGCCGACCGCGGCGCGGGCCGGATCGTGCTGTTCCATGTCACCGCCGAGGCGGGCTGGTCGAACCTGCCGATTTCCGGCCATTTCGTCGACATGCTGCGCCGGGCGGTGCAGTTGTCGCGCGCCCTGTCGGGCGGCGGCGAGGCGGGCTCCGGCATCCTGCCGCCCTGGCGCCTGCTCGACGCCTCGGGCACGCTGCTGCCAGCAGGCGGCGACGCCAAGCCGCTCGACCTGACCGGAGGCGGCACACCGCAGGTCAGCGCCGACAACCCGCCCGGCCTCTATGGCGCGGAGGACGGCTTCGTGGCGCTCAACCTGTTCGCTCCCGGCGAAACGCTGGCACCGCTCACCCTTCCCGATTTTGCGGCTCCGGTCACGCGCGTGCCGGTGGCAGGCGACAGCGCGGTCGATTTCAGGCCCTGGCTGTTCGGGGCCGCGCTCGCGGCGCTGATTGCCGACACGCTGATCGTGCTCCTGCTCAATGGCGCGTTCCGCTCGCGCCGGCTGAGGCCCGCCGCGACCACGGCGCTTGCCGTGACGCTCGGCCTTGCGCTTGGGGGCATGGCCGCGCCGAACCAGGTCCGTGCCCAGGCATTTGACGATGCCCAGCCCGGCGACGCCCAGCTGCTCGAAAGCCTCGACGCCACGCATCTCGCCTATGTCATCACCGGCGACGACGAGACCGACGCCACGAGCCGCTCCGGGCTCGACAGCCTGTCGACCTACCTCGCGTCCACGACCGCCCTGGAACCGGGGCCGGCGATCGGCCTCGACATCGAAACCGACGCCTTGTCGCTCTATCCGCTGATCTACTGGCCGATGAGCGAGGACGCGCCCCTGCCCTCGGCCGCTGCCATCAGCCGCATCGACGCCTACATGAAAAGCGGCGGCACGGTGCTGTTCGACACGCGCGACCGGATTGCCGAACTCGGCGGCGGATCGAGCGAACTCACGCTCAGGCTGCAGCAGATCCTCGCCAATCTCGACATTCCGCCGCTGGAGCCGGTCCCCGCCGACCATGTGCTGACGAAATCCTTCTATCTGCTCGACAATTTCCCCGGCCGCTATGCCGACGGCCCCCTGTGGGTGGAGGCAACGCCTCAGCCAGACGAAGCCGCCGAGCGGCCGGCGCGCGCCGGCGACGGCGTGTCCTCGATCCTGATCACCGGCAACGACCTGGCCGGCGCCTGGGCGCTCGACGAGACCGGATTTCCGAAATTTTCGACCGTGCCGCCCGATCCCTGGCAGCGCGAATACGCCTTCCGCGCCGGCGTCAACATCGTCATGTATATGCTGACCGGCAACTACAAGGCCGACCAGGTGCACATTCCCGCCCTGCTCGAACGGTTGGGGCAATGACATGAGCCTGGCCTTCGATCCCCTGCTGCCCTTGCCGCTGCTCGTGGCCCTCGCGCTGATCGCCGTCCTGCTCGTCGGCTGGGCGCTCCTCAAGCGCATGCGCGGCGCGGCGCTCAGGGCCCTGGCGCTTGCCGCGCTGGTGCTGGCGCTCGCCAATCCCGTGGCCAATTTCGAGGACCGCGAACCGCTCACCAGCGTCGTCGCCATCGTCGTCGACCGAAGCCCGAGCCAGTTGAACGGCGACCGCACCGCGCGCACCGACGCCGCGCTCAAGGCGCTGACCGAGCGGTTGTCGCGCTACCCGGCTTTCGAGACCCGGATCATCGAGGCCGTGGACGACCCCGATGCGCAGTCGCCTTCCACCCGGCTGTTCGAGGCGCTTGCCTCGGGCATCCGCGACATTCCCAGCGCACGGCTGGCCGGGGCGGTGATGATCACCGACGGCCAGGTGCACGACGTGCCGGGCTCGGTCGCGGCCTTGGGTCTCGACGCGCCGCTGCACGGCCTCATCGTCGGCGAGGAAGGCGAAACCGACCGGCGGGTCGAGGTGGTGCGCAGCCCGCGCTTCGGCATCGTCGGCGAGGATCAGGAAATCGTCTTCCGGGTCAGCGAAGACGGCGTCACAACGCCGGGAGCCGTCGATGTCACCGTACGCGTCAATGGCGAGACGGTCGCGACCGAAACCGCCATTCCCGGCCAGGAAACCTCGTTCTACATGAACGTCCCGCGCGGCGGCGAGAATGTCGTCGAATTCGCGGTCGCCCCGCTCGAAGGCGAAGTCACCACCGCCAACAACCACGCCGTCGCCCTGATCGAGGGCATCCGCGAAAACCTGCGCGTGCTCCTGGTCTCCGGCTCGCCGCATTCGGGCGAACGGGCCTGGCGCAACCTCTTGAAATCCGACGCCTCGGTGGATCTGGTGCATTTCACCATCCTGCGCCCGCCGGAAAAGCAGGACGGCACGCCGATCTCCGAACTGTCGCTGATCGCCTTTCCGACCCGCGAGCTGTTCGTCGAGAAGATCGACGAATTCGACCTGATCATCTTCGACCGCTACCAGAACCGCGGCGTGCTGCCGGTGCTCTATTACGATTACATCGCCCGCTATGTGGAAGACGGCGGCGCGCTGCTGGTCGCCGCCGGGCCGGAACTCGCGGGCATCGAATCGATCGCAGAAACCCCGCTTGCACCTGCGCTGCCGGCAATGCCGACCGGCGAAGTCACCAATGCCGGCTACTATCCGCGGCTTTCCGACGACGGCAAGCGTCACCCGGTGACCCGCGACCTGCCCGGCGGCGCAAGCGAGCCGCCCGCCTGGGGCCGCTGGTTCCGCACCGTGGGCGTGGGCGAGACGGTGGGCGACACGGTGATGCGCGGCGCCGACGGTGCGCCGCTGCTGGTGCTCAACCGCTACGGAGAAGGCCGGGTGGCGATGCTGCTCTCCGATCACGGCTGGCTGTGGTCGCGCGGCTTCGAGGGCGGCGGGCCGCATGTGGCGCTCTACCGCCGCATCGCCCACTGGCTGATGAAGGAACCCTCGCTCGAGGAAGAGGCGTTGCGCGCCTCCGCGGCCGGGCGGCGGCTGGTGATCGAGCGCCAGACCATGGCGGACACGACCGGCCCCGCCACCCTGACCCTGCCCTCGGGCGAAACCCGCGAGGTCGAGCTTCAGCCGGCCGGGGACGGCCTGTTCCGTGCCGAACTGATCCTCGACCAGCCCGGCCTCGTGGAGGTGACCTCGGGCGACCTGCGCACCCTCACCCATGTCGGCGCCGTCGACGCGCCCGAATTCCGGGCAACCGTGTCCACGCCCGACATCATCGCCCCGGTCTCGGATGAAACCGGCGGTCTGACAGTGCGGGTCAACGCCGAGGCGTCCAACCTGCCGCAGATCCTGCCCACGCGCTCAGCCGCGATCAATGCCGGCGACCGCATGGGTCTGCGCGCCAGCAGCGAAAGCGTGCTCAAGGGCGTGCGCTCGGTGCCGCTGTTCGGTGGCTTCCTGGGCCTCGCGCTGCTGATCATGGCGCTTGGCGCCACCTGGTTCCGCGAAGGACGCTGAGCGCCCCCCGGACGGAGGCGCCCCCGTTCAGGCCTTCATGATCATCACGCCGCAGGCGATGGCGCCGGCGGAGGCCCAGCGCCAGCCGCTGACCGGCTCGCGCAGGACCAGCGCCGCAATGATGACCGCGAACAGGATGCTCGACTCGCGCAGCGCCGCAACGAGGGCGATCGGCGCCTGGGTAAAGGCCCAGACCGCAATCCAGTAGGAGCCCAGGGACATGGCCCCCGCCGCAATGCCGGTCTTCCAGGCCGGCGCCATCGCCGAAAACGCCGCCGGGCCGCGCGCCCATGCCGCATAGGCGATCATGCCCAGCGCATCGCCCACCACCATCCAGAGAATGAAGCCGGAGGACGTGCCGGCAACGCGCGCGCCGATGCCATCGACCAGCGTGTAGCTGGCCGTGAAGACCGCGGTGCCGATCGCGTAGAACAGCGCCTTGCCGCCCATGCGCCGGCCCGATCCCCCCTTCACGGCCATCGCCACGATCCCCAGGGAAATCGCCAGAATGGCAAGCAGCGCAGAGGGCGCAAACGACACCCCGAGAAAGGCAAACGAGACGACCGTGACGATCAGCGGCGCGGTGCCGCGGGCCAGCGGATAGGCCTGACTGAGGTCCGCATGGGCATAGGCCTCGACCAGAAACAGCTTGTATCCGACATGCAGCGCGGCCGCCGCGACGATCCAGGGCCAGGCCTCCGTGGCCGGCTGGGAGACGAAGGGCAGGATCGGCAAGGCGATCACCGCCTGCACCACCGCCAGCAAGAGCACGGTCGCGCCCCGGTCGAGGCCGAGCTTGACCACCGAGTTCCACCCGGCATGAAGCAGGGCAGCGGCAAGGACCGCGGCGAAGACGTGATTTTCCATCGTTACCTCCAGAACGGGCGAGCGATTTCGCGAGCCCGCTGGGCCTGCGTCAGCCCGACATCGGCAAGCTCTTCGCGCGTCAGGCGGGCAAGCGCGCGGCGCGTCGTCCAGTTGCGCCACCAGAGTGATAAAATCTCACGAGAAAGCTGAGCGGAAAGGCTTGCATCGAAGCGATGGACGCTGTTTTCATAGGTCATGCAGTCTTATAGGGACATCTGCACCACCGTGAAAAACGATAGTTTCTCGACTTCCATGTGAGCTAACCGCACATGAAACGCAGCCTTCTTCCCCTCAATGCGCTCCGGGCCTTCGAAGCCACGATGCGGCACGGGCAGATGAAGCGCGCCGCCGAGGAGCTCGGGGTGACCTATGGCGCGGTGAGCCGGCAGGTGAGAAGCCTCGAAGACAGTCTCGGCGTGGTTCTGTTCGAGGGACCGCGCAACAGGCTCACACCGACCCAGGCCGCGCGCGAGATGCAACCCGCGCTGCAGGAGGCCTTCGACAGGATGGAGGCGGCGGTCTCGCATGTCATGCATCGCGACCGCCGCACGCTCGACGTCTCCTGCCTGAGCACGCTGGCGATGCGCTGGCTGATCCCCAACCTGTTCGATTTTCAGGAGCGGCACCCCGAGATCAAGGTGCGGATGACCGCCGATGACGGCCCGGTCGACTTCGCCCGGCAGAGCCTTGACGTGGCGGTCCGCGTCGGCACCGGCCCCTGGGATCCGGCAAGTAGCACGGATCTGTTTGCCGACGAAACCGGCCCGGTGCTGAGCCCGAAACTGATGGGCGACAACCGGGCGGCAGACTGGACCGCCCTGTCCGGCCTGCCCTTGCTTCACACCAAAACCCGCCCATCCGCCTGGGCGGACTGGTGCCAGGCCTCCCGCCTGCCGCTGCCGGCGGGCGGGCAGGAATACGAACATTTCTATTTCATGCTGGAAGCCGCGACAGCCGGTCTCGGCATCGGCATCGCGCCCGAGATCCTGGTCCGCGCCGACATTCGCGCCGGGCGCCTGATTGCGCCATTCGGGTTCCGCCCCTCCGGCCAGACCTATGTGGCACTGGCTCCTGCCCGCCCGGAGCCGGCTGCAACCCTCTTCATCCGCTGGCTCAGGGACACGGCCCGGGCAAAGCCGTGACAGGCTGACCGCGCCGCCGGTCGGGAAACCGCTCCCGGCCCCGGCAGCCGGCGCATGGGGGTCGCTCAGCTCGCCTTGGGCAGGCGTGCGTCGCCATCCTCGTCGAGGAAATAGCTCATCTGGTCTTCTGCCCAGGCCTTGATGCCATAGCGTTCGACCGTTTCGCGCAGCATCTTCATGCGCTGCCGGCGTTCCTGCTCGGGCATGGCCAGCGCCTGTTCGATGGCGGTATCCATCGAGCGGTGCGAGAACGGGTTGGTGATCACGGCGGAGGACAGTTCCACGGCGGCGCCGGCGAATTCGGAGAGCACCAGCACACCGTCGCCATCGGTGCGCGCGGCTGCATATTCCTTGCAGACGAGGTTCATCCCGTCGGCGAGCGGCGTGATCCAGCAGACATCGGCCACCTGGTAATAGGCCACCAGGTCCTTGAACGGCACGGCGGTCGAGATCAGCGCCACCGGCTGCCATTCGAACGAACCGAAGCTGCCATTGATGCGGCCCGCGACCTGCTCGATCTCGCCCTGGATTTCCTCATAGGCGGTCATCGAGCGGTTGGCGCCGACCGAGACATGCATCAGCCGGACCTTGCCGTGCAGGTCGGGCCGCGACTGCAACAGCCGCTCGAAGCTTTCGAGCTGCTGCACGCCACCCTTGGTGTAGTCGGTGCGGCCGACCGACAGGATCAGCTTGCAGTCATCTCCGAGTTCCTGGCGGATCGCCGCCGCATTTTCACGGGTTTCCTTGTCGGTCGCGCGCGCCTGGATGAAATCCCAGTCGATGCCGACCGGCGAACTCGAGATCCGGATGCTGCGGCCCTGATACATCACCGCCTCCGGTACCCGCCGGTCCGACAGCGCCGTGCCTTCCCAGACGAAATCGGGATTGACGTCCTTGCGCGTGACCGGCCCGACTTCGAGCAGGCTCTGGGCCACATGCACGAAATTGACCGCATAGCGCGGGATGTGGAACCCGACCACGTCGCAGGCAAGCAGGCTGTCGACGATCTCGCGCCGCCACGGCAGCACGTTGAACATGTCGGCCGAGGGAAACGGCGTGTGATGGAAGAAGGAGATCCTGACGTCCGGCCTGAGCTTCCTCAGATAGCCCGGCACGAGCCAGAGATTGTAGTCATGAACCCAGACCACGGCGCCAGGTGCTGCTTCGGCGGCGGCAGCTTCGGCAAAGGCCCAGTTGACCTCGCGGAAGGTCGGCCAGTCGACCGGGTCGTAATTGTAGCGTTCCTTGAAGGAATGCAGGATCGGCCAGAACGCCTCTTTCGAGGTGATGTGGTAGAAGCTCGACACCTGGTCCGGTGTCAGCGGCAGTCGCGTGACCGAATATTTGCCATAGGAATCCTCGATCTCGATGACGCGTTCGAAATCCGGATTGGCGGCGTCCTCGGCAAATTTCCAGGCAACCCAGGCGCCCTTGTCGACCCGGCCGAAAAAGCCTTTCAGCGTCGGCACGATGCCGTTCGGGCTCTTGTTTTCCTTGAAAACGATCTTGCCGTTTTCCTCAACCTCTTCATAGGGCTGACGATGGTAGACAATGACGAGATCACTGGCCATGTAATCAGTATCCTTCCGGTAGGTCGTGCAGGTTGAAGGCGCGAATGGCCTCGAGAATGCCGGCGGCGCCATGCGCATGCGCCATGTGCAGATGCGCAAGGCCCGCAAGCCGGTCGATCAGTGCGGGCTCAGAATTGCCGACCGCGACCGCGGGCAGCCCGCATTCGAGCATCGAGAGGTCGTTGAGGGTGTCGCCGGCGCAGAGCACGCGGTCCGGTTCGATCGCCAGATACTCGACCAGCCGCTTGAGCGAGGGTCCCTTGCTCACGCCCCTGGGCAGGACGTCGAAAAACCGGTTGTCCGAAATCAGCCAGTCGTAGCCCATCTCGTCAATCGTCTCGCAGGCCGAGGCATCGAACCGGGTGATGTCGACATCATAGCTTACGCGATAGCGGAAATCGGTGGGCTGGAGCGTGAGCCCCGGATGGCCGTCGAGCCGCGCCTTGATGCGGTCGCCGCCATTGTCCCACTGCGCGGCAATCTCGTCCTCGAGATGGGGAATCGGGGCAACGCCCGTGTGCTTCGACACCCGGGCGATGGTGGTGCCGACATCGCCGACCGCATAATCGGGCCAAGGCACGCCGCGCTCACGGCAGAGCGCGCCGATGAATTCGGGATCGCGGCCGGTCACAAAGATCAGGCCGACGCTGTCGCGGTTGTCCTCAATGAAGCCATAGAGCTTGGCGCGGTCGTCCTCGCTGCCGCCCAGAAAGGTGCCGTCAAGATCTGTGGCCAGCACGAACCTGCGCGTGCTCAAGCCGGCGGGATCGGCGCCGGCCGGCCCGCCCTCGGTTGGTGCTGTCAAAGTCTTGCCTCCGTTGGCATCGCATTGGGATGGTCGATCAGGATAGACAGGCCGCGCCGTTCGCCCTCGATCGGACGCGACCAGAATTCGGCGAAGGTCTCGCGCACATCCGCGCCCTGGTGCAGGATCCGGAACACGGCCTCGCAGATCGGCATGCGGATGTTCATCCGCCGTGCGAGATCCATCACCGAGACCGAATTGACCTCGCCCTCGACGACCACCGGCTTGCCGTCGAAGCAATGCGCCCGCGGGATGCCCTTGCCGAGCTGCACGCCGAGCGACATGTTGCGCGAGGTCTGAGACGAACAGGTGAGCGTCAGATCGCCTGCGCCGGCAAGCCCGGTCACGGTCTCGCGGCGGCCGCCGAACACGTCGGCCAGCGTCTTCATCTCATCCATGCCACGCACGATCAGCGCCGCGCGGGTGTTCTCGGCATAGCCAGCGCCCGTCATCATGCCGCAGGCGATGGCAATCACGTTCTTGACCGCGCCGCTGACTTCGACGCCGACAAGATCGTCCGAAATATAGGGCCGGAAGAAATCCGACCCCAGCGACAGCGCCAGCCGTGCGGCCGGGCTGGACGGCGGATCGAGCCGGTCGGCATAGGAAAACTGGAAGGCGATGGTGGCGGCGGTCAGGTGCCCGAGCGCGGTCTCGGTGGCAAAGGTCGGCCCCGACAGCGCGCCGATGCGGTGATCGGTCAGGATCTCGGCCGCCACCTCACTCAGCAGATAGCCGGTGCCCGCCTCGATGCCCTTGGCGCAGAGCGCCACCGGCACGTCGGGTCCCAGATGCGGCTTCATCTTCATCGAGATTTCGCGCAGCGTGCGCGAGGGCGTAACCAGCAGCACCGCGCCGGCGCCATCGAGTGCTTCGGCCAGATCGGTGGTGGCTTCGATGCCTTCCGGCAGGTCGATGCCGGGAAGATATTTGGGGTTTTCGTTGCGGGTGTTGATCGCCGCGGCGGTGTCTTCGTCACGTCCCCAGATCGAGGTCGCGCGCCCGGCGCGGCGGGCAACAGTGGCGAGCGCCGTTCCCCAGGAGCCTGCACCGATCACGCAGATTTTCGAATAGGGAAGAGGCGGAGAAGACAGGTCTTCGGCTTGGGTGCCTAGATAAGTCATGCGGACCTATCTAGGGCGTTTGACGCTGCATTGCAACCTTTGGCCCGCTGCAGTGCAGCAAGGCAGGCCTTGCGCATCCTTCCAAATCAAGCATTTAGTCCCGGGCCGAGCGCCCCCAGGCGAGCCTGCAACGGCCGTGCGGGCAATGAATGGCCACGGCCCCGCATCGTCCGCAGAGGGGGCGTCAGCCACGAAAACTGCGGTGATTGATGTCACCTTCGAGCGCCGATTCGACCAGGTCGCCGAAGCAGACGGCGAGCAGCCGGCGCGGGTCGAACGGGCCCGGCATGGTGAGCGCGCCCGGCCGGGTCGGCTTGAAGCCGAGCGGGGCATAATAGGGCGGATCGCCCACCAGCAGAACCGCCTCGCTGCCGGCCCTTTCGGCCGCCTGCAGCGCGATGCGCACCAGTTCGCGGCCGATGCCGAGATTCTTGTGCGACGGCCGCACGGCAAGCGGGCCGAGCAGGTGACCGGCGGTCTTGCCGGCAAACACCGGCGTCATCCTCACCGAGGCGATGGTCTCGCCGCGGTCGGCGGCAATGAAGGAGAGATGCCGGTCATGCGGCCCCTGCTCGCGCACCCGCTCGGAGGAGCGCACGAACCGGCCGGGGCCGAAGGCTTCTTCGTTGATATGGGCGATTGCCGCGTCATGGGACGCGTCTTCGGTGAGAAAGACAAGATCAGGGAGGACCATCGTGAAAATCCGGATGTGACGACAAGACATGAGGGAGCGCGCGCATTCGCGCGTGGGCAGTCTTTTCAGCGTCGTCGCAAGGCCGTGGCAGGCATCCGGATTTCCTTCGTGTGGACAACGCCCTTAGCAAAGCCCGCGCGGCGCGTCCAATGCAAAACGCACCGTTCACCCCCTTCACCTTCGCTTTTTCGAAATTCCGACTTATGTGTCACTGAAAAGGAGAACGATCATGGGAATGCTGGTAGATGGCGTCTGGAAGGACGTCTGGTATGACACGAAATCCACGGGCGGCCATTTCAAGCGCTCGGAAAGCGCCTTCCGCAACTGGGTGACCGCCGACGGCGCGCCCGGACCGTCGGGCCAAGGCGGCTTCAAGGCGGAAGCCGGCCGCTATCATCTCTATGTCTCGCTCGCCTGCCCCTGGGCGCACCGCACGCTGATCTTCCGCAAGCTCATGGGGCTCGAAGAAGCGATCTCGCTGTCGATCGTCGATTATCACATGGGCGAGAACGGCTGGGAATTCCGCGGCCGCGACGGCGGCACCGAGGATCACCTGAACGGCGCCGATTATCTCTGGCAGGTCTATGTCGCGGCCAAGCCCGACTATTCTGGGCGCGTGACCGTGCCGGTGCTGTGGGACAAGAAGCAGAACACGATCGTCTCCAATGAATCGGCGGAGATCATCCGCATGTTCAACTCCGCCTTTGCGGAAGTCGGCGGCAAGGGACCGGACTTCTATCCCGAGGACCTGCGCGAGGAGATCGACGACATCAATGCGCTGGTCTACGACAAGATCAACAATGGCGTCTACAAGGCGGGCTTCGCCACGAAGCAGGACGCCTATGAGGAGCATGTGACCGAACTGTTCGACGCGCTCGACACGGTCGAACGCCGGCTCACCTCCAACCGCTATCTGACCGGCGACCGGCTGACCGAAGCCGACTGGCGGCTGTTCACCACGCTGGTGCGCTTCGACCCGGTCTATGTCGGCCACTTCAAGTGCAACATCCGCCGCATCGCCGACTATCCGGCGCTGTCGGGGTATCTGCGCGAGCTCTACCAGATGCCGGGGATCGCCGGCACCGTGAACATGGAGCACATCAAGCGCCACTATTACGGCAGCCACGACACCATCAACCCGACCGGCATCGTTCCCGTCGGCCCCGAGCTCGATCTCGACGCCCCGCATGGGCGCGACCGGCTCGCCAAGGCCGCCTGAGGCCGACCGCAGGCATCGGCAAACGCGAAAAAGGCGCCCCTCGTCTCCGGGGGCGCCTTTCTGCATCTTGAGGCTGCTCAGTTCTTGATCTTGTAGCCGGTCTTGAAGGTCCAGGCGATGATGCCGAGACAGATCACCAGGAACACACCGATCATCGCGAGGCTCAAGCCGATATTGATATCGGCCACGCCGTAGAAGCTCCAGCGGAAGCCCGAGATCAGGTAGACCACCGGATTGAACATGGTGACCGTCTGCCAGAACGGCGGCAGCATCGAGATCGAATAGAAGCTGCCGCCCAGGAACACGAGCGGCGTGATCACCAGGAGCGGGATCATCTGCAGCTGCTCGAAATTCTTCGACCAGACGCCGATGATGAAGCCGAACAGGCTGAACGAAATGCAGGTAAGCCCCAGGAAAGCGAGCATCGCCACCGGATGCAGGATCTCGAAATCGACGAAGAATTCCGCCGTGATCAGGATCACCAGCCCGATCAGCGCCGATTTGGTCGCCGCCGCCCCGACATAGCCGAGCACGATCTCGACGAAAGAGACCGGCGCGGTGTGAAGCTCGTAGATCGAGCCCAGGAATTTCGGGAAATAGATCCCGAACGAGGCATTGGAAATGCTCTGCGTCAGCACCGACAGCATGATCAGCCCCGGCACGATGAAGGCGCCGTAGCTGGTGCCGTCGATCTCGTCGATGCGCGAGCCAATGGCCGCGCCGAAGACGATGAAATAGAGCGAGGTCGACAGCACCGGCGAGATCAGGCTCTGCGACAGGGTGCGGAAGAACCGCGCCATTTCGAACGAATAGATGGATCTGACTGCCTGGAAATTCATGATTTGCCCTCGACCAGCCCGACGAAAATGTCCTCGAGCGAACTCTGCCGCGTCTCTACGTCCCGAAGCACGATGCCGGCCTTGCTCAGATCCGCAAACAGCGAGGCGATGCCGGTGCGCTCGCCATTGGCCTCGTAGGAATAGACGAGCGAGTGGGTGTCCTCGGCGTAGTCGAGATTGTAGCCCGAAAGCGCCTCGGGAATGGCGCCGAGCGGCTCCATCAGTTCGATCCGCATCTGCCGCTGGCCCATGCGCTGCATCAGCGTTTCCGTCTTCTCGACCAGCAGCAATTCGCCCTTGTTGATGACGCCGACGCGGTCGGCGATCGCCTCGGCTTCCTCGATGTAATGCGTGGTCAGGATGATGGTGACACCGTCGTCCTTGAGGTCGCGGACCACCTCCCACATTTCCTTGCGCAACTCGACATCGACGCCGGCGGTGGGCTCGTCGAGAAACAGCACCCGCGGCTCGTGGCACAGCGCCTTGGCGATCAGCACCCGGCGCTTCATGCCGCCGGACAGTTCCATGGTCTTGGCGTCCTTCTTGTCCCACAGCGAGAGCTTTTCCAAGATCGACTGCAGCAGCGCCGGATCGTGACGCTTGCCGAACAGGCCGCGCGTGAAGCGGAGCGCGTCATAAACGGTCTGGAACGGCTCGAGCGCGATCTCCTGCGGCACCAGCCCGATCAGCGAACGGGCCTCGCGAAAATCGTGGACGACGTCGTGGCCGCCGACCCGGACCGAGCCGGTGCCGGGCGTCACCAGCCCGCAGATGATGGAAATCAGCGTGGTCTTGCCCGCGCCATTGGGTCCGAGCAGGGCCAGAATCTCGCCCTCGCGGATGTCCAGAGAGACGTCTTTCAGCGCCTGGAAGCCGCTGTCATACTGCTTGGACAGGTTGTCGATCGATACGATGGAAGACATGAGGTGCTTTTCATGTTGGGGGTGGACTGCCGATGCGCAGCCGAAACGGGAAAAGGAAAATCAAGCGGTGAGTGGCGTGCATGTAAGCGACAAAATGCCGCATTCAAGGGCGGGCGAAACTCACCCCCGATCTGGCTGCCGTTTATCAGGCACTGCCGCCAGAAACTGTCAGCACCTTAAATTGAAATCTTGCCAGATTGACCTCTTTCAAACACCAGTCCGAATTCCTAGATTTCCTCAGCAACAAGGAGAAACTGCAATGATATTTCATGATGACACCTCATTAGAAGAGGTCTCGAAGGAAACATCCTCAACAATACGTGATGCTGCTCGAATGATTGGGAAATCGGATCGCAGTATACATGACGCTGATATTCAAGACCTCCAATTGGCGATGATCGAGCTCGAAAGGGTTCTGAAATTCAAAGCAAGCATGAATGCAGGCCGGAGCTAAGGGATAGAAGCGCGCCGCTAATGTAACCGGCAACGCCATAGACAACACGCAGATCGCGACAGCATCAAGTGCCGCCGCGCGCCTACCACTCCTGGCTGGCGGACTGCTCGCCCGCTAGCTCCGCCAGCCGCCGCCGCGTGGCCGCGGTCACGCCGTCCGGGAGCGCATCAAGGGCGAAAAAACCGGCTTCCACGATCTCCCGGTCGGCGGGGCGCGGCGCGGTCTGGCGCACCTGGCAGCGGTAGAACACCACATGGTCGCGTTTGCTGGTCTTGCGGTTGAAATAGACCGCCACCAGCTGCGCGGGTGCCAACAGTTCGAGATTGCCTTCCTCGCGCAACTCCTTGACGAGCGCCTCGCCCGCGGTTTCGCCGCGCTCCACCCCGCCACCGGGCATGTGCCAGCCGGGAACATAGCTGTGGCGCACCAGGAAGATCCGGCCCTCACCGTCGAAGGCCGCGGCGCGCACGCCGAGCGTCATGCCGCGCGAGGCCGCGAACCACAGGTGGATGACCCGGGTGACGAGCCGGGCCCGCCAGGAGCGCATTTCCGGGGGACGTCCGCCGAAACCACCGTCACTCACCGGTTGCGACGGCGGCTCTCGGTCGCTATGGCTTGAGCCATGTTTCGCTTGGCCCATATCTCCGATCCCCATCTAGGTCCCCTGCCGAAAATGTCGCTGCGCGAACTCGCGTCCAAGCGCATCACCGGCTATGTGAACTGGCAGCGCAACCGCCGCAAGCAGCTTTTCGGCGACACGCTCGAAAACCTGCTGGCGAGCATGCATGCCGCGTCCCCCGATCACATCGCCATCACCGGCGACCTGGTCAACCTCGCCACCCGCACCGAAATCGAATCCGCGCGGGTCTGGCTCGACACCGGCTTCGAGCCCGAGCATGCCACCCTGGTGCCCGGCAATCACGACGCCTATGTGCCCGGCGCTCTTCCGCGCGCCAAGGAAGCCTGGGAGCCGTGGATGCTGTCGGACGAGCCCTCGCCCGGGGCGGAGCTGTTTCCGAGCTTCCGCCGTCGCGGCCCGGTTGCGCTGATCGGCATCTCGTCGGCCAACCCGACCCTGCCCTTCGTCGCCACCGGCAACCTGAAGAAGAAACAGGCCCGCGCCGCAGGCCTGCTGCTCGACCGGGCGCGCGAGGAGGGGCTGTTCCGCGTGATCCTGATCCACCATCCGCCCGTCAGCGGCGCCGCCAAGTGGCACAAGCGGTTGCGCGGCATCCGCCGTTTCGGCAAGATGCTCAGGCGCCACGGCGCGGAACTGGTGCTGCACGGGCACACCCATCTCGACACGCTCTACCATCTGGATGGACGCGACGGCAAAGTGCCGGTCGTCGGCATCGCCTCGGCGAGCAATGGGCCGGGCAATGCCCGCCCGCCCGCGGGCTTCAACCTGTTCGACATCGATGGCGGGCCGGGAAACTGGACGATCCTGCACCGGCGCATGCGCCTCTCGGGTGCAGGCCCTAGTTTCGAAGAGGTTCGGGAAGGCCTGATCGGTGGGCCTGACAGCAAAATCAGTTGATCATCGCCGAAAGCCGGTCCCAGAACGCACCCACCAGCGCCGCAGCGCCGGCCACGCAGCCGAGGATGAACCAGGACGCGCCGAGCACGAAACCCGAGCCGCGCGATTGCGCGCGCGGAGCTGCGGTCAGAGACGCGACCTCGGTGTCCGCGCTCGTGGCCGGGTAGGAGGCAACCCGGGCCGGCATCGGCGCCTGCGCCGGCTGCCCGGCGTCGCGGGTCTCCCCCGCGGACGCGTCCTCGGCTCGGGCCCCGGCCTTGGCTTCGGCTGCCGCCTCGTCCGCTTCCCCGGCCAGGTCCTCGTCGGCGGTGACATCGCCTTCCCCGGAACCGGCATTCGCCGCCTTCAGCGCCTCGAAATCGCCTGAGAGAATCCGCTCGCGCTCGATCACCCGTTCGGCGATGTAGCGGCCGACCGCGTCGGCGGTGCGGCTCATGTCGCTGGTGTCGGAGATGATCACGCGGCCGAGCCGGGTGTCGCGCACGAACACATAGACCCTGCGGTCGCGGCCCATATGCACATGTGCCACCGAATCGATCCACAGCCGCGGCTGCAGCCCCGGCGAGATGCCGAAATCGAACCGGTCATCGGCGGGATCGATGTCATCGAACAGCGGCTTGATCTCCTGCGCCAGAAGCTCGAGCCGCGCGCGATCGGCGTCACGCATGTCGACCACCACATCGGTGCGGTCGGCAGCGGCGATTTTGACTTCGCGCACGATATCCGCCAGGCGGCGCTCGCTCGATCGGGGGATGTAAGGGTCGGTCATGACACGCTTCCGGCAGGGAGTGGTTAACAATTCCCTAGCACAGACCGGGCTTGATGGCGACAATGCGGCATATGCCGTTTGCAGACGTGGTAAAGATCGCGGACTTCGGGGACGCAGAGCTCAGCCGGCCACCGCATGCGCGAGCACCCGCGCCACGGCTTCGGGCGCCTCTTCCGGCACCATGTGCCCGAGCCCCGGCAGCACATTCATGGCGAAGCTCGGCGGCAACGCATCGGGTGCGGGACAGGGCAGCACCTTGTCCTCCGTGCCCCAGAGCACCGTCACCGGCATCGTGAGCGCGGCCAGTTGCGCCGCGGGCAGCACGCCCTGGCCTGCCTCCGGCCCGTCAGGGAACATCGCCCGGTAGGTTTCGTCGAGCGCCTCGAGCGCCCCGGGTCGCGCCCGCAAGGCCACGAAATGCTCGACCACCGATTCCGGCACGGAATGGCCCGGCGCCGACATGTCGCTGAGGCAGGCACGGATCTCGTCCGCCGTCTGAGCCTTGGCGTAGCGCGCCAGAAGCCCGGCATTGATCTCCCTGGCCATGCCGCCCGGCGCCACCAGCGTGAGCGAGGCGACCCGCTCGCCCGCACGCATGGCGATCAGCGCGGCCACGGCGCCGCCCATCGAGTGGCCGGCCACATGGAACCGGTCGATCCCGGCCGCATCGAGCCCGGCGAGAATGGCCTTGGCCATCCGCCCCGCCCCGCCGCGGCCCTCGGCCTCGAGCGAGCCGCCGTGCCCCGGCAGGTCGACCGTGATCACGCGCAACTCCTTGGGCAGCGCCGCCCGGACCTGGTCCCAGGCAGACCCGTCGCCACCGAAGCCGTGCAGCAGCACCAGCGTCGCGCCGGTCTCGGGTCCGGAAATCTCCATGTGCAGTCCCATGGCGCCCTCCTCGCGCATGCGCCGGCGGGCCTCCCCCTGCCGGTCGAAAAACGCCGCCGCACCCGGGTGTAGGTGCGGCGGCTGGCCGTTCTGCCTCAGCCCCTGGCTGCGGCGAGCGCGCGATTGGCGGCAGAGACCACCGCCTCGAGCGAGGCCGCGACGATGTTGGTGTTGACGCCGGCGCCATGCAGCTTGCCGGTCGGCGTCTCCATCTGCATGTAGCAGATCGCGGCCGCATTGGAGCCGTGCTGGAGCGAATGCTCGGAATAGTTCGCCACCGTCAGATCCATGCCGAGATAGATCGACAGCGCATTGACGAAGCCGTCGATCGGGCCGGTGCCGCGGCCCTCGATGCGCTTGGTCTCGCCATTGTCGGTGATCTCGGCGGAAACGATCCGCACGCCCTTGGTGGCCGGGTCGGTGTGGGTGTGGTGGTCGATGAAGCCGAGCCGAGCGCCCGGCTGGTTGACGTAATACTCCATGAAGCGGTCATAGATCCGCTTCGGCGGAAGCTCCACGCCCTCTTCGTCGGTGATGCGCTGGATCTCCTCGCGGAATTCCACCTGCATCGCCCGCGGCAGGTCCAGCCCGTAATCCTCCTTCAGGATATAGGCGATGCCGCCCTTGCCCGACTGCGAGTTGATGCGGATGATCGCCTCGTAGGAGCGGCCGACATCGGCCGGATCGATCGGCAGGTAGGGCACTTCCCATTCCGGCTTGTTGGCCTTGCGGATCGCCTTCATGCCCTTGTTGATCGCATCCTGGTGCGAGCCGGAGAACGCGGTGTAGACCAGTTCGCCCACGTAAGGATGCCGCTCGGGGATCTTCATCTCGTTGGAATATTCGTAGACCGCCTTGATGCGCTCGACATCCGAGCAGTCGAGTTCGGGATCGACCCCTTGGGTGAACATGTTCAGCGCCAGCGCCACCACGTCGACATTGCCGGTGCGCTCGCCATTGCCGAACAGCGTGCCTTCCACCCGGTCGGCGCCGGCCATCAGCCCGAGTTCCGTGGCGGCAATGCCGGTGCCGCGGTCATTGTGCGGGTGCAGCGACACCAGCACGTTCTCGCGGTTGTCGATGTTGCGGCACATCCACTCGATCTGGTCGGCATAGATATTGGGCGTGCCCATTTCCACGGTCGAGGGCAGGTTGAGGATCAGCTTGTTGTCGGGCGTCGGCGCGATCACCTCGATCACGGCGTTGGAGATTTCCAGCGCCACCTCGAGTTCGGTGCCGGTGAAGCTTTCGGGCGAGTATTCGAACCGGAAGCCGCCGCCCGCCTTCTCGGCCATCTCCTTGACCATCTTGGCCGCATCGACCGCAATCTGCTTGATGCCGGCCACGTCCTTCTCGAACACCACGCGGCGCTGCAGCTCCGAGGTGGAATTGTAGAAATGCACGATCGGCCGGGTGGCACCCTCGAGCGATTCAAACGTGCGGGTGATCAGTTCGGGCCGGCACTGCACCAGGACCTGCAACGACACGTCCTCGGGCACACCGCCCTGCTCCACGCACCAGCGCGCGAAGTCGAAATCGGTCTGCGAGGCGGAGGGAAAGCCGATCTCGATTTCCTTGAACCCCATGTCCAGGAGCAACTGGAACATCCGCGCCTTGCGGTCATGGCCCATCGGGTTGATCAGCGACTGGTTGCCGTCGCGCAGGTCGACCGAGCACCAGATCGGCGCCTTTTCGATGCGTTTGGAGGGCCAGGTGCGGTCGTGCAGGTCGATCGACGGATAGGGACGGTATTTCTGGGCCGCCTTCGGCATGCCCTTCGCTCCGGTGGAAATATGTGCAGTCATGGATATCTCTCGTTTCCTAGGCCCCAGTCGGGCGCCGCTTCGGGGCGGCAGCAACCGGACTCAAGCCGTCTTGTTGCATTGGGATCGGAATGTAAAGTCGAGAGAGGAGCTGGCGCGCGGGGAACCGGCGGTTTCGACCGCCGGACGCTCCTCAACGAGCCCGGCGATCGCCGCTAAGCGCGAGAAGAAGCAGACCGCCCATGAGCGCATGCGACGCCACCGCCGCGGAGAAGCGGGCAAACGGGCTGTCGGAAGGGCGCTTGGTCTTGGTCATGAAGGCTAGATACAGCGGCGCGGGCGGGATGGCAAGGGGGATGATGGGGGAGGTCCGCATCCGCGGCCGGTACCGCAAATTGGTATGCAAAGCAGTGCCATGCCTCCCCCGTTCAAGGCAGATGGTCCGCCGCAACTCCTCAGCAGGTTGCCCAACGCCCTGCCTCAGACTGGGCGGGACACCATGCGCACGTCGAGCGGTTCGAAATCCTTGAGATTGTCCGTCACCAAAGTGAGATCATAGGCCCGCGCCGTAGCGGCGATGATGAGATCGGCAAGACCGGGAGTGTGGCCGCGGCGTGTGGCATCCTCTTCCATGACACCCGCGATTCGGGCGACGACGGCATTCATGGGCAGGATCCGGTCGCCGAAATCATCCAGCAACCGATCGAGCCAGAGCGTGATCAGCCTTGCGCGGTCGACCCCGCCCGCTCGGTGGAGCTTGCGCACGCCCCTTTCGATTTCGGCCACCGTCATGGCTGAAAGATAGAGATTTCCAGCCACTCCCTTCTCGCGGATCCAGGCTTCAAACCCTGCCTCGACGGCCGGCTTGCCCGGTGCGAGCCGGGAAATGATGTTGGTGTCGAGCAAGAACCCGCTCAAAGATCGGCGTCGCGCATGGGGGACGGGTTGCGCTCAAGGTCGAGACCGCCCGGGAACGACAGCAGAAACGCCCCGAAATCGGGTTTTGGCATGGTCAGCGCCTTGCGCGCAGCTTCGGCTGCTTCGACACTCACCAGAACAGCTGCCGGCTTGCCATGGCGCGTGATGGTGACGAACTCGCCGTTGGCCGCATCATCGACAAGAGCGGCAAAACCCGCCTTGGCGTCTTTAACACTGGCGGTGGACACAAGCGCCTCCAAAGACTGACCATATATGGTCAAAATAGGCTGCTTTTGCTTTGGTTGCAATGGCTGCTCATATGACCTTGCTCTTCCCGCTTGCGCGGAAGATGGGAGGCGACATGCACCAGATCCCACCTCCCCCTTGAGGGGAGGTCGGAGAGCCAAGCGCAGCGCAGGCGATCCGGGTGGGGGTATGAGGGCGAGGCGAACACGATTTTACATCAGGGTCAGTGCAGAGACTTACCCACACCCCTGCCCCTTCCCATCAGGGGGAGGGGGAAAAGCTGCGCCCTAACTCACCTCCGATGCCGATAAACGAGAATTTCCTGCCCCGGCCGCACCGCCTCGGTGTCGAGCGTGGCGCCCAGCCGTTCGGCGAGTTGGCGGGAGCGGTGGTTGTCGGGGTCGATGTGGCTGACGATGGTCGAAAGCCCCCGCGGGCCGAAGCCCCAGGCGCGCAGGGCGGAAGCGGCCTCGAAGGCGTAGCCCCTGCCCTCGAAGCCGTCATAGACCATCCAGCCAAGTTCATGCTCGGGAAACAGCGGGCCGGAATTGATGCCGACCTGGCCGACGCACTGGCCGGTGGCACGGTCGTCGATCATCAGCGCGCCGCAGCCCATCAGTTGCCATTGCGCCAGATCCTGACAGAACAGGCCCCAGGCGGAGGCCAGCGTGTGCGGCCCCTCCATGAAGCCCGCGCGCGCCGATATCATCAGCGCGGCATAGGCCGGCCAGTCGTCCATGGTCTGCGGCCGCAGCCGCAGCCGCTCGGTCTCAAGGGTCGGAATCATGGATCTGCCTCGCTCAATTGCAACACCCGCCCGAAATCAGCCGGCAGGATCGCGGGCGCGGGCGGAACAGGCTATCCTGTGGCACGAACCCGGCGCATAACGATACCCCCGCGCGAGCGATTTCTCCCGGACGCGGCCAGACCCTTGAAATGGAGAGACCGGACGCGTGCAGGCAGGAAAGCGGAAAACCCCATGATGCGTGGCGAGCAACCGGCAAGCCCGGAGCCTCCCGCACCCGCGATGCCGTTTCTGCAAAGGCTCGGCTGGCAGGCCTTCTTTGCGCAGCAGACCAGCATCGACGAACTGGCCGAAACGCCGCCGGTGCGCGTGACCGAGGTGCATCGCAGCGGCTTGCGCGTGCTGGGCGACGGCATCGACATGAGCGTGCCGCCGCGCAGCGACGCCACCGTCGGCGACTGGCTGCTGCTCGACCGGACGCTTCCGAGCGCGAGCCGGCTGCTCGAGCGCAAGAGCCTGATCAAGCGCCGCGCGGCGGGCCGCGAAAGCGCGGTGCAGCTGATCGCCGCCAATCTCGACACCGCCTTCGTGGTCACCTCCTGCAATGCCGATTTCAACCTGGCCCGGCTCGAGCGCTACATCGCGCTCGCCTTCGAGGCGGGCGTGACCCCCGTGATCGTGATCACCAAGGCCGACCTCTGCGACGATATTGCCGACTATGTGGCGCGCGCCTCCGCGATCTCCGAAGAGGTCGCCGTGGTCACGCTCAACGCCAGGAGTGACGAGCCGCGTGCGAAGCTTGCCCCCTGGTGCAAGCCCGGGCAGACGGTCGCGTTCCTGGGCTCCTCCGGCGTCGGCAAATCGACGCTCACCAATGCGCTCTCGGGCCGGGAGGCGGCGGCGACGCAAGCGATCCGCGAGGACGACGCCAAGGGCCGCCACACCACCTCGCATCGCCAGATCCACCTGCTGCCCGACGGCTGCGCGGTGCTCGACACGCCCGGCGTGCGCGAATTGCAATTGGCCGAAGCCGAAACCGGCGTGGCCGAGGTGTTCTCCGATCTCGACGAGCTTGCCGCCCAGTGCCGCTTCAACGATTGCCGGCATGAAGGCGAACCCGGCTGCGCGGTGCGGGCCGCAGTCGACAGCGGGGAGGTCGACGCGGGCCGGCTCGCGCGCTGGCAGAAGCTGCTCGCCGAGGACCGGCACAACACGGCGACCCTCGCCGAGCGGCGCTCGAAGGACAAGGCTTTCGGCAAGATGGTCAAGCAGGCCAAGAAGCGGAAATTCAGGGACCGCTGAACTCGGCCCTCTCACCGGTATCCCGGCATGAAAAGGCCCCGCGGCGCGTGGCGCCGGCGGGGCCTCATCGATCAGCGGGACCGGCAGGTCCGGATCAGATCTCGGACTGGCTGGTGATGATGCGGCCGACGAGACCGTAGTCCTTGGCATCCTCGGCCGAGAGCCAGTAGTCGCGGTCGGTGTCGGCGGCGATCTTTTCCACCGGCTGGCCGGTGGCCTTGGAGAAGATCTTGTTCAGCCGCTCGTTCATCTTGATGATCTCGCGCGCCTGGATCTCGATGTCGGAGACCATGCCGCGGGTGCCGCCCGACGGTTGGTGCAGCAGGAAGCGGGTGTTGGGCAGGCACAGCCGCTGCTCCTTGGGCACGGAGACATAGATCAGCGCGCCGGCGGAGGCGACCCAGCCGGTGCCGATGATCCAGACCTTGGGCTTGATGAAGCCGATCATGTCATGGATCGAATCGCCCGATTCGACATGGCCGCCCGGCGAATTGACGAAGATCCGGATGTCGTCGTCGCTGGCGGCGGCGAGCGCTGCCAGCTGCGCGCAGACCTTGTGCGCCAGTTCCTGGGTGATGCCGCCATAGATGAAGATCGAGCGCGATTTGAAGAGGTTGGCTTCCGCTTCCTTGCCCAGCGGCAGTTCTGTCGTCTTTTCGTCTTCGTCGCTCATGAAGGCTCTCCGTGTGGTTCGTATGTCTGCCAGATAGTACGAACCGGCGTGCGAAACAATGGCGCAAACCCAATGCGCCGCCAAACAAGCCTGCGGCGCGGCGTTTTCACACCGCGCCGCATCAGGCGTCATTCACCGTCTGCGGCTCAAGAGATCAGCCGCGGGAAGGTCCGCGCGAGGCAGGTCAGGCCTGGACGGCTGCCCGCGCTTCGCCCTGCTCGGGCCGCGGACGACGGTCGCCGCTCCGCCGCCGGCGGCGGGTCTTCGAAGCCGGCTGCTGCTCGCCCTTGTGATTGGCCACGGCGGAGGGATGGTGGCGGTTGGCGCCGGCTGCGGCTGCGGGCTTGCCCTGCTGCGGCTTGCCCTGCTGCTGGCCGGGCTTCGCCCCCTGACCCTGCGCCGGCTTGCGGCCCCTGCCCTGCGGCTTGGCGCCAGCCGGACGGGCGCCCTGACGCGGGCGCTGGGTGCGGTTGAGCGGCGCGAAATCGCCATCGGGGTCGGCGAGCGCATCGACATAGGTGCCTTCAGGCGCCTTGACCACCGGCACCGGCGTCTTCAGCAGCTTCTCGATGTCGCGCAGCAGCGAGCGCTCGTCGGGCGCACAGAAGGTCACGGCGGTGCCCGAGGCGCCGGCGCGCGCGGTGCGGCCGATGCGGTGGACATAGACTTCCGGAACGTTCGGCAGCTCGTAATTGATCACCAGGCTCACGCCCGGCACGTCGATGCCGCGCGCGGCGATGTCGGTGGCGATCAGCACCGGCACGGTGCCGGCGCGGAAGCCGGCAAGCGCCCGCTCGCGCTGGCCCTGCGACTTGTTGCCGTGGATCGCCGCTGCGGCGATGCCCTCGGCGTCGAGCCGCTTGGCGGCCTTGTCGGCGCCGCGCTTGGTGCGGGTGAACACGATCACGCGCTCGCCCTGCTGCTCGCGGATCAGGCTTGCCAGCGCGCCCATCTTGGATGAGGACTGCATGTGCATCACCGAATGGTCGACCCGGTCGGCGGTCTTCTTGGCGGGGATCACCGACACTTCAGTCGGATCCTTGAGATGGCGCGACGACAGTTCGCGGATTTCCTTGGGCATGGTGGCCGAGAACAGCAGCGTCTGCCGCGCAGCCGGCGTCATCGCCAGGATGCGCTTGATCGCCGGCATAAAGCCGATATCGAGCATCTGGTCGGCCTCGTCGAGCACGACGACTTCGATCTCGTTGAGCGAAACCGCGCGCTGGTCGATCAGATCGATCAGGCGGCCCGGGGTGGCGATCAGGATATCGATGCCGGTCGACAGCGCCTTGATCTGCGGACGGATCGACACGCCGCCGACCACGACCGTCGAGGTCATGTTGAGCTTGCGGCCGTAGTCTTTGACGCTCTTGGCGATCTGGGCGGAGAGTTCGCGGGTGGGCGACAGGATCAGCGCGCGCACCTTCTTCGGCGCGGCGCGCTTGCCCGGCGCCAGCCGCTGCAGGATCGGCAGCGAGAAGGCGGCGGTCTTGCCGGTGCCGGTCTGCGCCAGCCCGATCACGTCGCGGCCTTCGAGCACCAGCGGGATCGCCTGCGCCTGGATCGGCGTCGGCTTGACGAGCTTGAGGCCGTCAAGCGTGTCGACGAGGGCCTTGGACAGGCCGAGTTCGGAAAAAGTCATGGAATGTCTTTCGGGTTCGTGGGCAAAGGCCGGGGCGTGCGCCTGTGCGCCGCCGGTCGCGGACCATGCCCGATAACAACAAGCCCCCTGAGAGCGGTCTCACCGCAATCGGAGGAGTTCGGGTTTGGCGCATCGCCGCTGGCCGACGCGAAATTTCAGGGTGGACTTTAGGGGAGTCAGAACACGCTCATCGTTGGGGGCGGCGTGCAGCGGCCGAAGGGGCCCCTATCCAGTTGCCTCCTTAGGCCCCACAAATGCGGCCTTGTCAAGGCGAAAGCCGCCGGCGGTGTCCCCGCCGCGGCAACAGGATTAACCGTCTGGCACGGCGCCGGTGCCCGCGGCGGCACTGTCGGCAGCCGTGCGCCCCGTCTTTCCGGGCGCGGCAGACCGGCCGCGACGACAGAGCCGCAGGCCGCTCGCTGCCGGGTGCAGCCCCGGTGCTCACCCCGCCGACCGTTGCTTTCGGGGGCCCGTCATCCCGGCCACGCCACCCGGCTGCTGATGCGGCGCTTGTTACCCCCTCGACCGCGCGGAAAGCGATACGGCTGCGGCGATGCTGCGACCCCGAACGTCGCAAATTCGGATTGCCATCCGGGGCCGGGCGAAATACTGTTTAAGTGTTCGGGTTCCATGGAGGCCAAGCCTCCGGGATTAAACGGGAACACGGTAGGGACGACCCGCAACGGGGCCTGATCCGTGGCTGCCCTCGCAACTGTGAGCGTGAGCCTGCATCCATGATGCCACTGGGAAACCGGGAAGGCGGATGCGGGCGAAAAAGCGTGAGCCAGGATACCTGCCCGGACTGTGGCGGCCGCAACCGCGGTTGCCAACCCAAACCTGTTGCACGATGGGTGCAGAAAGGACATTCAAATGCATATTGAACCCGGCGTCGTCGATGGCGCCAAAATCGTTCTGAGCTATGCGACGGCCGCCACCGCAGCCGGGCTTGGCCTGAAGATGGCGCTCGACACGATCCGCAAGGACGGCGGCGTGACCGCGCTCGTCATGCGCTCCGTGATCGCCACGCTCTGCGTCTTCACCTTTTTCGAAGTCTTCCCGCATCACGCCGTGGGCGTGTCGGAAGTCCACCTGATTCTCGGCTCGACGCTGTATCTGTTGTTCGGCGGCGGCCCCGCTGCCATCGGGCTGGCGCTCGGCCTGCTGGTGCAGGGCGTGTTCTTCGCGCCCTTCGACCTGCCGCAATACGGCATGAACGTCACCACGCTGCTGGTGCCGCTCTATGCGATGTCGCTGATCGCCAAGCGGATCATCCCCGCAGGCACCGCCTATACCGACGTCACCTACAAGCAGGCGCTGGCGCTGTCGACCAGCTACCAGGGCGGCATCGTCCTGTGGGTCGGCTTCTGGGCACTTTACGGCCACGGCTTCGGCGCGGAAAACCTGGCGCAGATCGCCTCCTTCGGCGCAGCCTACATGCTGGTCATCATCGTCGAGCCGCTGGCCGATCTCGGCGTGCTGGCGATTGCCAAGACCATGCGCCGCCTTGAGGGCGCACCGGTGCTGACCAACAGGCTCTACAACGCCGCCGCCTGAGCAGCCGTTGAGCCTTCACACAAGTTCGGCGCCGCGCAACCCGTGTTGCGCGGCGTTTTTTGTGCCCCGGCCGGCGTCAGCGACCGGACTGAACCCTGAGAGACCAGAGGAAGCGACCCGATGAACATCGACATGATCCGCGCGGCAGACAGCCGGCTCGAAGGCAAGGTCCGGCGCACGCCGCTGCTGTCCTCGCCATTCCTCGACGAGATCGCCGGACGCCGCGTCTGGATCAAGCCCGAATGCCTGCAGCACACCGGAAGCTTCAAGTTCCGCGGCGGCTGGTCGGCGGTCTCCGCGATGGAGCCCGAACTCCGGGCGAAGGGCGTGCTGGCCATGTCGAGCGGCAATCACGGCCAGGGCGTGGCGCTCGCCGCCGCACGCCATGGAGCACCTGCGGTCGTGCTGATGCCGTCCGACGCGCCGCGCCAGAAGATCGCCAACACCCGCGCGCTCGGCGCCGAGGTGGTGCTCTACGATCGCGCCACCGAGGACCGCGACGCGATCGCCGCGAGGCTCACCGAAGAACGCAGCCTCACCCTGATCCGCCCGTTCGACGAGCCGGAGGTGATTGCCGGCCAGGGCACCTGCGGCCTCGAGATTGCCCGCCAGGCCACCGAACTCGGCATCGACAAGGCGGACATGATCGTCTGCTGCGGGGGAGGCGGATTTGCCTCGGGTGTTGCGCTCGCGCTCGAAGCCGATGCGCCTGGGCTCAGGGTGCGTCCGGCAGAACCCGAAGACTTCGACGACATGGCCCGCAGCCTCGCCGCCGGCGAAATCCGGCGCAATGCCAAAACCGCGGGCTCGTTGTGCGACGCGATCCTGACGCCGCAACCGGGCGCCCTCACCTTCCCGGTTCTCTCCCGTCTTGCCGGGCCGGGCCTTGCCGTGAGCGAGGACGAGGCGCTCAGGGCCATGGCGCTCGCCTTCTCGCGGCTCAAGCTGGTCGCCGAGCCAGGCGGCGCCGTGGCGCTGGCGGCAGCCCTGTTTCATGGCGACGAGATCGAGGGCGAGGACGTGATCGTCACGATTTCGGGCGGCAATGTCGATCCCGGCGTGTTTTCCGCCGCGCTCGAGCGCTTCGGCGACTGACAGCAGGCGCCGCAGCCGCTCAAGATCGGCTCAGGCTTCTCTCAGCCTGACGCCCTCGTCCTTGGCCTTGTGGCTCGGCTCGACATGGATGATCACCCGCACACCCTCGAGTTCCTCGCGGAGCGCGGCTTCGATCCGGTCGCAGATGCGGTGGGATTTTTCGACGCTCATCGAGCCATCGACGACCAGATGGAACTCGACGAAGGAAGCGCGTCCGGCCACCCGCGTGCGGATGTCGTGCGCCTCGATGGCGCCATTGGCCTCGGCCTTGATGATGGCCTGGATGCGCTGCTCGTCGGCCGGGTCGATGGCCCGGTCCATCAGCCCGTCGACCGAGGAGCCGATCACCTTCCAGCCCTGCCAGAGCACATTGCCGGCGACGATCAGCGCCAGCAGCGGATCGAGCCGCGGCTGGTCGAAGGCGAGCGCGAGGCCGAGCCCGAAGATCACGCCCACCGAGGTGACGACGTCCGAAAAGATGTGATGCCCGTCGGCTTCGAGCGCGGGCGAGCGATGCCGCCGCCCGATCCGCAGCAGCGCCGCGGCCCACAATCCGTTGACCAGCGCGGCAAGCGCGTTGACGGCAAGACCCAACACAGGGGCCTCGATGCGCTTGGGCGCCATCAAGCCGTCGATGGCTTCATTGACGATAAGCAATGCCGCCACCACGATCAGCACGCCTTCGAGCACCGCCGAGAAATATTCGGCCTTGTGGTGGCCGTAGGGATGGCCGGTATCCGCCGGCTTCTGGGCATAGCCGATGGCGACGAAGGCGGCGAGCGCCGCAATCACGTTGACGATCGATTCAAGCGCGTCGGAATAGAGCGCAACCGAATCGGTCAGATACCAGGCCACGAATTTGAGGCCCATCACGCCGATGGAAAGCGGAATCGACCAGAAGGCCAGTCGGCGGACGATGGCGGAGGCTTGCGGCAATAGTCTACTCCTGCAGCGAAGCGATATAGGCGATGATGGCATCCACCTGCTCGGGCGTGGCGATGAATTCGGGCATGTCGGGGTGGTCGGCATAGATATGGCCGTCGGCGAAGGCTTCCTCGAGCGCATCCATCGGAAAGCGCTCCGACAGCGTGCGGAACGGCGGGGCCCCCTCGTGCGGGCTGGCGTCCGCCGCCTCCACGGCGTGGCATTTGCCGCAATTGATTTCGACCAGTTCGCGCCCCTGCTCGATGCTCGGGTCTTCCCGGGGCTGGGCCTGGGCCGGCGCTGCGGCGAGCACCGCCGCGAGCGCCGGCGCCAGCCATACCGCCAGCGCTCCCTGCAGGGTTCTGCCGCCCATCAGGCCGCCTCCACCTTTTTCCGGCGCGCCATGTGCGCCACCACATTCTCGATGATCCGCATGCCCGCATCCTGGCCCAGCGTCATGATCGATTCGGGATGGAACTGCACCGCCGCCACCGGCAGGCTGTCATGCTCGATCGCCATGATCACCCCGTCATCGGTCTCGGCGGTAACACGGAATTCCTTCGGCAGTGTGGCATAGTCGGCGAAAATCGAATGATAGCGGCCGACGGTCACTTCTTTGCCGAGGCCCGAGAACACCACGCCGTTGGACGCGACCCGGATCCGCGAGGGCTTGCCATGCACCGGCACCGCCAGTTGCCTCAGCGTGCCGCCGAAGCTTTCGGCCAGCGCCTGCAGGCCGAGACAGACGCCGAACACCGGAAGCTCGCGGGCGCGGATCTTGCGGATGGTCCCGGCACAGTCGAAATCCTTCGGGCTGCCGGGACCGGGCGACAGCACCACCAGATCCGGATCGATCCGGTCGAACACCTGATCGTCGACGGGCGACCGCACGGTGGTGACCTTCGCGCCGGTCTGCCGGAAATAGTTGGCGAGCGTGTGCACGAAGGAATCCTCGTGATCGACCAGCAGGATCGAGACCCCCTCACCCACTTTCGCCGTCTGCCGGCCGAGCGAGCCGGAATTGCCGAGCCGCGCGTCGCGGATCGCAGACAGCATCGCCGAGGCCTTGAGTTCGGTTTCGGCCTCTTCCTCTTCCGGATTGGAATCGAACAAAAGCGTCGCGCCCGCGCGCACCTCCGCGATCCCGTCCTTGATGCGGATGGTCCTGAGCGTGAGCCCGGTGTTCATGTCGCCGTTGAAGCCGACCATGCCGACCGCGCCGCCATACCAGGCACGCGGGCTCTTCTCGTTGTTTTCGAGAAACCGCATCGCCCACAGCTTCGGCGCGCCGGTCACCGTCACCGCCCAGGCGTGGCTCAAAAATCCGTCGAACGCGTCCATGCCGTCGCGTAAGCGCCCCTCGATATGGTCGACCGTGTGGATCAGCCGCGAATACATCTCGATCTGGCGACGGCCGATCACCTTGACCGATCCGGGCTCGCACACCCGGCTCTTGTCGTTGCGGTCGACATCCGAGCACATGGTGAGTTCGGATTCGTCCTTCTTCGAGTTCAGCAGCTTGAGGATCTGTTCGGAATCCGCGATCGCGTCGTCGCCGCGCTTGATGGTGCCGGAAATCGGGCAGGTTTCGATGCGCCGGCCATTGACCCGGACGAACATTTCCGGCGAGGCGCCGACCAAATATTCCTGCTCTCCCAGATTGATGAAGAACGAATAGGGCGAGGGGTTGATCGCCTTGAGCCGGCGGCTGATCTCGGACGGCCGCGCCTCGCAGCGTTCGAAGAAGGTCTGGCCCGGCACCACCTCGAACAGGTCGCCGCGCCGGAAGCTCTCCTTGGCGCGCTTGACGAGCTCGGCATATTCGCCCGGCGCATGGTCGCCGCGGGCGGGATCGGCAGAGGCATGCCTGAACGGCTCGGGCGCAATCTCCGCATCGCGCCCCTCGGTGCTGATCCCGTCGAGCGCGAAGTCGTAATGGTCGATCCAGGCCTTGGCGGCATGATGGTCCACCACCAGGATCTCGTCGGGCATGAACAGCAAGAGATCGCGCTGGTCGTCGGGGCGCACGAGTTTCGCAGGCACGCTGTCGAACTGGAAAGCGAGGTCGTAGCCGAAGGCGCCGTAGAATCCGATATTGCCGTCTTCCTCGGAATGGAACAGGTCGACGATCACGCGCAGCACCGAAAACACGGTGGGCGCCCGCGAGCGCTCCTCTTCGGAGAACACCCGGTCCGGCTCCGCCACGTCGATCGCGATGCGGCGCGCCGCGCGCGCGCTCACCTTGAATTCCGCATGGCCCGCAAGCCGTCCTTCCAGGATCGACAGCAGCGCCTCGCCGCGGCCGTTATAGGCCTCGATCGTCAGCTTGCGGCCTTTTGAGGAAATGCCGAGCGGCGGATCGACCACCGCCGTGTCCCAACGGGTATAGCGGCCGGGATATTCGTAATTCGACGAGAACACCGCGCCGCGCCGGCTGTCGAGCGCATCCACATAGCTCGATACCGCATCCGCGTAAGGCGTCTCGCGGCGCCGCCGCGTCACGCTCACCCCGCCGCGCGTGACATAGCGCGCGGCCCCGTCTGAAAGTACAGTCGTGCCCATTTCCAAGCTCCGTTTGTACCGTCCCGGAAGTCTGGCCGGCGGGGAATAAAAAAAACCGCCGGACCAGTGAGGTCCCGGGCGGCTTGTTGATCGTTAACGCACACGCGTGGTCAAGGCCGCCTAGGAGCGGACCCACCACCAGTTCTTCTGTGCCACGTGCATCGTCATGACCTAGCTCTTAGCGCAGCGAGCGGGCGGCATCAAGAGAATATGCGCGGGCCAAATCGTCTCAATCGAGATCAACATCGAGACGCCGCCAGATCGCCTCGGAGAGCGAGTAGACCGCGAACAGCACGAAGCCGACGCCGGTGGCGCCGAGCAGCCAGGCGCCGAACGGCAATCCGGAGATGAAGCCGAGCGCGTCGGCGAGACTTGCCTCGCCGCGCTGGCCGGCGAGCCCCAGCCGCAGGAACAGGAAGGCGATGATGAAGAAGATGAGGCCGCGCGCGCACAGCCCGCCGATGGCCGCGACATCGATGAATTTCATGATCGATTCGGAGGCCTCGATATGGTCGCGATACTTGCGCTGGATCGCCTTCCAGATATGTGCCGCACCGACGGTCACGAAGATCGCGCTCAGGATCAGCGACACGGGTCCGGCGCCGATGAAGGCGGCCGCGGCGGCGGCGAAGCTTTCCTTCGATCCGCTGCCCGAGCCCCCGCCGGAGGCAAGGTTCGCCCCCCACCACAGCGAGAAGGTGTAGAGCAGCAGGAAGCCGTAGGTCACCGCCGAGCCCGCGAGCCCGGCGCGGACCGCAAGCCCCTTCGGACCATGGCCGTGATCATCGGTGTCGAACACCGCCTGCACCAGGCGCCAGGAACAATAGCCCGCAAGGCTGATGATCAGGAGCGGCGTCAAGATCGCGCTCGCCGTGGAATGGGTGATGAATTCGACCGCGTCCTTGGTATCGCCGCCACCGCCGGTGGTCAGCGCCGCGCTCACCGTGAAGAAGCCGAGCAGCAGGTAGACCACCGCGCGGGCGCCATATCCGAGCCGCGCAAAGCGCTTGAACCAGTCGCGCCAGCCGGCGATGTCAGGGGCAGAACGGGTCATGGGGCCTCCGTGGATGTGCCGCGGCGCTTCCGGCGCTGGACCAGAAGATGCAGGATCAGCCAGGACAGGCTCGCCCAGGCCGCGCCCAGCGCCCAGCCGGCGGCGACGTCGCTCGGCCAGTGAACGCCCAGATAGACGCGGCTCACCCCCACGAGCAGCGCCGCGCAAATGGCGACGAACAGCACATAGGCCCGCACCCGCCGGTCCTGCACATGGGCGATCACCAGCGACGCCATGGTGAGATAGGCAACGGTGGTGACCAGCGCATGGCCGCTCGGGAAGCTCAGCGTGTGCACGGTATCCAGATGCTCGACCAGATCGGGGCGCGGCCGGCCGTAATATTGCTTGAGCACCTGGCTCAGCAGCGCACCGGTGCCGACCGAGAGCACCGCATAGGCGGCCGCGCCATAGCGCCGGGTGACCAGAAAGAAGCCGGTTACCGCGGCAAGCGTCAGGATGATCAGCGGATAGCCGCCGATCGAGGTCACCTCGACCGCGGTCTCCTGCAGCCAGGCCGGCCCGAGCGGCGTGGAGGGATCGCCCGGCACGCGGAAGCTCAGGAACAAGAGCTCGTCGATCCGCCGCATCTCGCCTTCGGCCATTTCCTCGGCGATCTCGATGAACACATAGACCCCGAGCGTCAGCACCGCGAACAGCACCACCGGCAGCCGGTGGGCATTGCCCGTGCGGATCCCCTCGACAAGCCAACCCCTCATCCGATTCCACTGCAAAACGTCCGTCATGCCCCGCCTGTCCTGTTTGTCTTGCACGTTTAACCCCCGTATCGGCGTCTCGTTCCATGGAAAACCGCCCCGGCGCGTATGACGGCGGGGGCGACCTGGTCTGCCGCCCAGCTCACCAGAGCGGCACGGAGAAGGAAAGCCCGGGGGCTCCCCTTCCACGGGCCCTTTCCACCAGAACATGTCGCGGGCGTGGCCCCGCCGCGCCCGAGATGCGACCGCTTGCCGCGCCGGACCCTCCCGGCTTGCGCAGCATCATGGTCGTCCCCATGTCTTTGCAAGGCCTGTCGATGGCCATCGGGGACGATCCGTCCACCCGTCCTTTGGATCCATCGCGGTTGGGCTTTTCGACTGCAAGGAGACATCCGATGGATGACAAGAGCAGCAACACCAAGAGAACATTCACCGAAGAAATCGAAGTCATGGGCAACCAGCTCGTGCAGAAGGTCAAGGACCTGCTCAAGCAGGGCAATGTCCGGCAGCTGCGGCTGAAGGCGTCGGACGGGGACATCCTGTTCGAAACGCCGCTGACCTTCGGCGTGGTCGCCGGCGGCGCCGTGGCGCTTGCCGCGCCGTGGCTCGCCATTCTGGGCGCCGTCGCGGCCTTCGTGACCCATGCCCGGATCGAGGTCGTGCGTGAAATCGACGATGCCGATGGCGAACCCGTGGCCGAGGCGGCCCCGGTCGAGGATCCCGTGAGGGCCGCGCCCGAAGTGGTTCCAGAACCGAAGCCTGCCCCGAAAGCCAGGCCCGCGACCAAGGCGAAAGCCAAGACGACCAGGGCGAAACCTGCGACCAAGGCAAAACCAGGCCCGAAAGCGGCCTCCTAGCCTGTCGGCCCATCCGGCGCGCACCCGTGCGCGCCGCCCCCAAGCGCACGGCGTTTCCGGCCAATGCCGTGGCCAAAAGCACCTGTCTTTCGGGGGGCGCCTTTGCGCTCCTGCGCCCGCCGTCGCCAGCACGCCGGCGCCGCGTTAAAAAAAGTTAACGCGGATGCATCTTTCCCGGCTTTTGCGCGTTGTCTTCCCATTCGGCGCCCTCATCGACGCCCCTGCCGCATAAACCGGGCCGCATAAACGGGGCCACCTGAACGGGAATGGGAAAAATGGACAGGTTTCAGCTCACCCTTGCACTCGTCGTTGCCGCCTTCGCCGTGGCGATCACCTATGTCAAAGCCAACACCATGCCGCTCGACGCCGACATGCTCCGGGCCGACATCTTCACCTGCCAGCAATCGGCCCAGCAATCGGCGCCGGCCGCGCATGCCAGCGCCCATATCGTCGCGATGAGGCCGGACGCGACACGGTCGCCCACCTGCCTGCCGGTGACCAACTAGCAGAAGGCCAAACGGAACACCGGCCCGCAACCCCGCACGCGCGGCCGGCTTCCAGGCTTTTGCCGGGGAAACTCACCATGCGACCTGTCCTGCTTATCGCGCTTCCCCTCATCCTGCTCGCAGGCATGGGCCTCGACCTTCCCGAAAAGGGGCCGCTTCCCGCCGACAACCCGCGCGATCCCTTGGCGCTTGCCGAAGATCCCCCGGTGCCGCAGCCGCGTCCGGAAGATCCGGATCGCCGCGAGGCCGACGGCACCGAGCCCAAAGCCGCCGCGCCGGAAAAGACCGATGACGCGCCCCCTGCCAAACCCGACAAATCCGCCGCACAGCCCCCGGCCCTGCCCACCATCACGGCCCCCAAGCCGGACGAGGCCGCGCTCGCGGCCTGCGAAGCGGAGCTGCGCAAGCTCGGCGCGACCTTCAAGCGGCTGGAGCCGGTCGCCGGCGACAATGGCTGCGCCATCGCCGCCCCTTACCGAATCGACACGATCGCGCGCGGCGTGACGCTGGCGCCGGCCTCGCAGTTGCGCTGCGAGGCAGCCCTGGCGCTCGCGCGCTGGACCGCCGAGACGGTGGTCCCGGCCGTCGGCGCCCTGCCCGGAGACGTGACCCTGACCCGGATCAACCACGGCTCGACCTATGTCTGCCGCCGTCGCAACAACGCCTCCACCGGCAAGATGTCGGAACATGCGATCGGCAACGCCATCGACATCGTCGATTTCGACTTCGAAGGCCGAAAGCCGATCGGCATCACCCCACGGGCCGGCGACGGCAATATCGAGGAAGCATTCCAGCGGGCCGTGCGCGGCGGCGCCTGCCTCTATTTCACCACCGTGCTCGGCCCCGGCACCAACAAGGCCCATGCCGACCATCTGCATTTCGACATCGCCGCCCGCCGGGGCGGCTATCGCCTCTGCGAATGAGGCGGCGCCGCCCGCCGGGGCGTCAGAAAAGGCCTTCGATCTCGCCCTGGTCGTTGAGGCGGATCTTTTCCGAGGACGGGGTTTTGGGAAGGCCGGGCATGGTCATGATCTCGCCGGTGATGACGACCACGAAGCCCGCACCGGCCGACAGCCTGACCTCGCGGATCTGCACCGTGTGATCGGTCGGCGCGCCACGCAGGTTCGGGTCGGTCGAAAACGAGTACTGCGTCTTGGCCATGCAGATCGGCAGCTCGCCATAGCCCTGCTCCTCCCACTGGCGCAGCTGGTCGCGGATCGACTTCTCGGCCACCACTTCGCCGGCATGGTAGATCTCGGTGGCGATGGTCTCGATCTTTTCGAGGAGCTTCATCGAATCGGGATAGAGCGGCGCGAACTGGGCGTGGCCGGATTCGGCGAGTTCCACCACCTTGTGCGCGAGATCCTCGATCCCGGCCGAGCCTTGCGCCCAGTGCTTGCACAGCACCGCCTCGGTGCCGAGGGTGGCGACATAGTCCTTGACCGCCTGGATCTCGGCTTCCGTGTCGGAGACGAAGTGGTTGATCGCCACCACCACCGGAACGCCGAATTTCTTCACGTTCTGCACGTGCCGGCCGAGATTGGCGCAGCCCTTGCGGACGGCTTCGATGTTTTCGGTGCCGAGATCGTCCTTCTTGACGCCGCCGTTCATCTTCATCGCGCGCACGGTGGCGACGATCACCGCCGCGTCGGGCTTGAGTCCGGCCTTGCGGCACTTGATGTCGAAGAATTTCTCTGCCCCCAGATCCGCCCCGAACCCGGCTTCTGTCACCACATAGTCGGCAAGCTTGAGCGCCGTCGTCGTCGCCACCACCGAATTGCAGCCATGGGCGATATTGGCGAAGGGGCCGCCGTGCACGAAGGCCGGGTTGTTCTCGAGCGTCTGCACCAGATTGGGCTGCATCGCATCCTTGAGAAGCACCGTCATCGCGCCATCGGCCTTGATGTCGCGGCAATAGACCGGACTCTTGTCGCGCCGGTAGGCCACGACGATGGCGCCGAGCCGGGCCTGCAGATCCTTGAGATCGCGGGCCAGGCACAGGATCGCCATGACTTCGGATGCGACCGTGATGTCGAAGCCGGTCTGGCGCGGAAAGCCGTTGGCGACGCCGCCGAGATTGACGACGATGTCGCGGAGCGCGCGGTCGTTCATGTCCATCACCCGGCGCCAGACCACCCGGCGGGAATCGATCTCGAGTTCGTTGCCCCAGTAGATGTGGTTGTCGATCATCGCCGAGAGCAGGTTGTGGGCGCTGGTGATCGCATGGAAGTCGCCGGTGAAATGCAGGTTCATCTCGTCCATCGGCACCACCTGCGCCATGCCGCCGCCGGCAGCCCCGCCCTTCATGCCGAAATTGGGGCCGAGCGAGGCTTCGCGGATGCAGATCATCGCCTTCTTGCCGATGCGGTTGAGCCCGTCACCGAGCCCCACGGTGGTGGTGGTCTTGCCCTCGCCCGCCGGCGTCGGGTTGATTGCGGTCACCAGGATCAGCTTGCCGTTCTTCTTATCCTGCTGGCGGGCGATGAAGCCGGCCGAGACCTTGGCCTTGTCATGGCCGTAGGGGACGAGATCCTCGGCGGCGATGCCCAGCCTCGCGCCGATCTCCTGGATCGGCTTCTTCCGCGCGGCCCGCGCGATCTCGATATCGGATGTGAACTTAGCCATGATCTGGTTTCCTCTCCCACTCGGCCGCGCATCCCCCGCGCGCGCCGGCCGAGACTAGAGCCCGAAAGCGAAGCGGATGCTTGCATGATAGGGGACGCTCAATGCGCGATTTGCGACAAATTGGCCATAGGTCAGGCCCCTCACCGGTCGCGATTCCGGGCCGATCTCCCCCGGATTCCGTCTTCCCGAGCGGCCGCGCTGGTTGGGCTCGAGCCGCAAACCGGTCGCAAATGGTCGAATTTGCCACTACACCTTGTTGCGCAGAGCGCGATGGGGGGTATGTGACATCATGAAATTTTCAGGCCGCGGCGCGGAGCTGGCAGCGCTTCAGCAATGCTGGAACGAGTTCAGCGCAAGTGGGTTCAGCGAACCCAAAACCATCAATGTCATCGGCGAGCGGGGGTTGGGCAAGACACGGCTTGTGCTCGAATTCTTCGGCTGGCTGAGCAATCTCCACATCGCCCAGGGAAACCGCTACTGGCCCCCGCACCTGTCGAAGACCGGCAACAATCTCGAACTCAACCCGAAACTCGACGCCTGTGACTTCAGCCACCCCATTCCCTTCTTCTGGTGGGGCTTGCGGTTGCCGGACGTCACCTCCGAGAATGCCATCGTGCCCTCGACCCTGGCCGCGCACGACCTGTACGCGATGCCGCACCTGATCTCGATGAGCACGAAGCAGAAGATGGTCGAAACCCGCATGGACCTGGTCAAGGTCTGGGGCGAAGTGGGCATCGACATCGCCTCCAACCTGATCGGGCTGGACACGTTCCTCAGCGTCGGCGGAGCGGTTCTCTCCACCGTCAGGATCATCCGCAAGGAACGGGAATTCGGTCAGGCGCCGAAGCGCGCCGAACTTGCGGGCGAGGAATATGCCGACCGGAGCGACACACTGCTGGCGGATCTGCGCACCCTGTTCTCGCCCAAATCGCTTGGCTATTCCGGAACGCCCGGAATCATCTTCATCGACGATGCGCAGTTCCTGAAATCGGATCCGTTCTTCCAGCAATTCGTCGAGAGGCTGACCAGGACGGTGCGCGCGGAGAAATGGCCGCTTCTCATCATCAACACGCACTGGCAGCGCGAGTACAATCTGGTCACCTCCGCGCCAGCCCCTGACCAGCCGCCGCCAGGCGACGACGCGGTCGTGGACATCTTCCTCAAGCCGAACTTCGAGCTGGTCGCCACCCTTGTCGATGAATTTCCGGGGCTCGAAGACGAGCAGGTTCAACAGATCATCGGCAAGACCGGCGGCAACGCGCGCTATCTCGAGCAGATCATCAAGCTGCTCCAGACAAAGCGCAGCTATTTCGTCGAGCGGGACCTGCAAAAGCCACTGACCGAGGCCGGTCTGGCCAAGCTGATGGGGCAGTCCTTCCATATCCACGAAGTGGTGATGGCCCGCCTCATGGACGAATCCGTCCCGGAATCCGTGCGCGAAGCGATCTGCATCGCCAGCATCCAGGGGATCACGTTCTCGACGCACCTGGCAAAAGAGATAGCGCGGCATTTCCTCAAGGACGAATGCGACCGCGCTTTCCTGGAGGCTGAAACCCCGACCGCGGTGCTGACGACCAACGGCCAGGCCGACGCCCATACCGGGCATTTTTCAGAACGGCTGTTTTATGAAGCCGCCGTCGAGATCAGGGACGAGCTGGAACGCATCCCGGAAGGGACCGACGGCCTGACCGGCATGATGTGCGACCTCCTTGTCAGGCGCTTGCGGCTTCCCTTCGCCCAGTCCGCGCATTCGCTCGACGAGAACGAGCATCTTTTGAACCTGGCGCTCGAAGTGATGAATGCGGAGCTCGCGACCGAAGAGCTCGAAAGCTTGCGCCTTGTCGCGCTGGCGCGCCGGCTGCGCGTCGATGTCTACCGGTACAACCTGACATCCGCGAAGCTCAAGGTGATGGAACTGATCGAGGAAAGCCGGAAGCATCCCGGCCTGGCTCTCGATGTCGAGAGCCTCTCGGATTGCCTGAGCTTCTTCTACAAGGACAAGAAGGCCAACGAGTTCGAGGTATCGCTGGCCTTGCAATCGCTGATGGCGTCGGAACTGCAGCGGCTTTCGGACATGGGGCGGGACGAATCGATCGTCAACCATATCCTGGAGACCATCTATGCGAGCCACTACCTGATTGTCACACGGTCAGACTTCAACCGCCTGGACCCAACGGATAGCGGATTTCTGGAACTGGCGGAAAAGCGCATCCATGCCTGCCTCCTGTTCTGCCAGCTGCATCTGCTGCTTATCAAAACCTCCAAAGCAAACGACAAAAAGCCGCCTTACCTGCGGGATGCCTGGCTCGAACTGGCGAAAGCAACCGTCGCCATGAGCAAGGTTGTCTACCCCGCCGCTGCCGCCACCGAGGACCCGCCGTCAGCCGAGACGTCACCTGTTGAGCCCAGCGAGGGGGTAGAGGTGGAACCGGAGGAGGAAGAACGGCTAATGCGCCTCTGCATCGCTTCCTTCGATTTCCTGGATAAAAATTGCAAGGGCTGGACCGAGTCCTGAGCCCGGCCCCCAGCGCCGATGAGCGCGGGGGGCCTTGTCGCGTTACCCATCCCCCATCGCGATCAGCCCGGCGTCGCCGCCGGCGGCGGCTGTGTTGACCGAGACCGCCTGTTCCTGGGCGAAGCGCATCAGGTAGTGCGGGCCGCCGGCCTTGAAGCCGGTGCCCGACAGGCCGGAGCCGCCGAAGGGCTGGGTGCCGACCACGGCGCCGATCATGTTGCGATTGACATAGACATTGCCGGTGTCGAGCCGGTCGACGACCTTGCGCACGGTGGCCTCAATGCGCGAATGCACGCCGAGGGTGAGCCCGAAGCCGGTGGCGTCGATGGCATCGAGCACCTTGTCGAGATCCTTCGCCCTGTAGCGCACCACATGCAGGATCGGGCCAAACACCTCGCAGTCGAGCGCCGAGGCGTCCCTGAGTTCGACGATGTGCGGAGCGAAGAACAGGCCCTTGTCCGGCGCCTCCCCGGCATAGATCAGCGTTTCGGTCTTGGAGATGGCGGCGATGTGCCCGGCCAGCATCTCGCGCTGGGCCTCATCGATCACCGGACCGATGTCGGTGGCGGGATCGGACGGGTTGCCGATCTTGAGTTCGCGCGCGGCCCCCTCGATCATGCCGATCATGCGGGTGCACACATCTTCCTGCACGAACAGGAGCCGGAGCGCCGAGCAGCGCTGGCCCGCCGAGCGGAACGCCGACATCACCACATCGTCGGCCACCTGTTCGGGCAGCGCCGTGGCGTCGACGATCATGGCGTTCAATCCGCCAGTCTCGGCGATGAACGGAACGATCGGCCCGTCCTTGGCGGCGAGCGTGCGGTTGATGGCGCGCGCGGTCTCGGTCGAGCCGGTGAAGGCCACGCCGCCGATCTTCGGATGGGCGGTCAGCGCCGCACCGACATCGCCCGCGCCAGGCAGACACAACAGCACGTCCTTGGGCACGCCCGCCTCATGCATCAGCGAAACCGCCTCATGGGCAATCAGCGGGGTCTGCTCGGCCGGCTTGGCGATCACCGCGTTGCCCGCGGCAAGGCCCGCCGACACCTGGCCCAGGAAGATCGCCAGCGGGAAATTCCACGGCGAGATGCACACGAACACGCCGCGCCCGCGCCAGCCCAGCCGGTTGCTTTCGCCGGTGGGGCCGGGCATCGCCCGCATGTCCGAGAACATCTCGCGCGAGCGCGCCGCGTAATAGCGCAGGAAATCGACCGCCTCGCGGACTTCGGCGATGCCGTCGTCGAGCGTCTTGCCGGCTTCGGCGGACAGGAGCGCCATGAACCGGTCGCGTCGGCTTTCGAGCAGATCGGCGGCCCGGTCGAGCGCCGCGGAGCGGATGCCGACATCGGTGCGCGACCAGCTGCGGAACCCCCTGGCCGCGACGGCGACCGCCTTGTCGACCACGTCCGGATCGGCAAACCGCACGGTGCCGATCACATTGGTCGGGTCGGAGGGCGAACGGATCTCGCGCGTCTCCCCGCCGGTGCCGGGCGCCAGCGGTCCGGCCTCCACGGTCTGGGTCGCCTTGGACATGCCTTCGAGCAGAGTAGCGAGCTGGAACCGGTCGCCGAATTCGAGCCCGCGCGAATTGGCGCGGTCGGGATAGATCGCCGGCGGCAGCGGGATGCGGCTGTTGTGGGCGGTCTTGCCGTCCGCCAGGCCGAGCTTGACGTCGGGCCGTTCGAGCAGCGTTTCGACCGGCACCGACTTGTCGCCCGCCACCGCCACGAAGGAGGTGTTGGCGCCGTTTTCGAGAAGCCGGCGCACCAGATAGGCGAGCAGATCGCGATAGCCGCCCACCGGCGCATAGATCCGGCATGCCACAGTGTCATTGCCCTTGCGCAGGGTTTCATAGGCCTGTTCGCCCATGCCGTGCAGCCGCTGGAACTCGAAGCCCTCCGGTGTCCCGGCCATTTCGAGGATGGTGGCGATCGTCAGCGCATTGTGGGTGGCAAATTGCGGATAGAGCACGTCGCGCAGATCGAGCAGCTTGCGCGCGCAGGCGAGATAGGACAGGTCGGTGGCGGCCTTGCGGGTGAACACCGCATAGCCGTCGAGACCGCGCTCCTGGGCGCGCTTGATCTCGGTGTCCCAGTAGGCCCCCTTGACCAGCCGCACCATCATCCGCCGCTCATGCTGGCGGCAGAGCGCGGCGACGTGATCGACCACCTGGTGCGCGCGCTTCTGATAGGCCTGGATCGCCAGCCCGAAACCGTCCCAGTCCGCCAGCGAGGGATCGGCGAACACCCGGTCGATCACGTCGAGCGACAGCTCCAGCCGGTCGACCTCCTCGGCATCCACCGTGAAATTGAGATCGTGCGCCTTGGCCATCTGCGCCAGGCTGACGACATCGGGAACGAGTTCCGCCAGGACCTGGTCGCGGTGGGTGGCGAGATAGCGCGGGTGCAGCGCCGACAGCTTGACCGAGATGCCGGGGCGGTCGGGCAGCGTGCGACGGGACGAGCGCTTGGCGGCAACCTTGCCGATGGCGGTGATGGCGGAAGCATAGGACTTGTAATAGCGCCGGGCATCCTCGCGGGTGCGGGCGCCCTCGCCCAGCATGTCGTAGGAATGGCGATAGCCGCGGGTTTCGTTCTTGGCGGCGCGGCCGAGCGCGTCCTCGATGGTTTCGCCCAGCACGAAATGGTGGCCCAGAAAGCGCATCGCCTGGCGCGTGGCGGTGCGCACGGTCGGCATGCCCATGCGCTTGACCAGACCGCGCATCACCCCTTCGGGCGTCTCGCCCGGATCGATCACGCGGGCCGACATCGCCAGCGCCCAGGCGGAGGCCGAGACGAACCAGGTGTCGCCCTTGGACTCGTGGCTGCTCCAGCCCCCCTCCCTGAGCTTGTCCTCGATCAGCCGGTCCTGGGTCATGGAATCGGGCACGCGAAGCAGCGCCTCGGCCAGCACCATCAGCGCCAGCCCCTCGCGCGTGGACAGGCCGTAGTCGCGCAGGAAATCCTCGACGCCCCCCATCTGGCCGGCTTCCGAGCGGATCGCGTTGATCAGCCGGGTCGCGCGCGCGTCGATCGCCTGGTTCTGCTCCTCGGTGAAACTGAGGGTCTCGCAGAATTCGGTGACCAGCCGGTCGTCATCCGGCGCATGCGGCGCGTGAAAGGCCGTCAGAGGTGGCTGAGATGTGGCTTCCATGACTTTCTCCCGTGGATGACACAAGCTATCGCTTGATATGCCGCATTTCTCCCCATATATTGGCAAATATACGGGTTTTTTAACTGCAAAATGCTTATTCCACGGAGATTTCATGAAGGAAATCGACCGAATCGACCGAAAGATACTCCGCGCCGTCCAGGACGACGGACGGCTGAGCAATCTCGAACTTGCCGAGAAGATCAGCCTTTCGCCGACCGCCACCGCCGAACGGCTCAAGCGCCTCAACCGGGACGGCTACATCACAGGCTACACCGCGCGGCTTTCGCCCGAAAGGCTTGACCGGGGAATGCTGGTTTTCGTCGAGGTCAAACTCGACAAGACCACACCCGACATTTTCGATGCGTTCGCCCGGGCTGTCCAGAAATCCGACGACGTGATGGAGTGCCATATGGTCGCAGGCGGGTTCGACTATCTGGTCAAGGCGCGGGTAAAGGGCATGGAGGCCTACCGGGCGTTTCTCGCGGAAGTGATCCTCTCGCTGCCGGGCGTGCGCGAGACCCATACCTATGCGGTCATGGAAGAGGTCAAAAACACGGGTAAAATACCCGTGTGAATGTTTACATTCATCTGGATGTTCTGTTTCCTGCGGTGCATAGTCTCCAGAACCGCAACAAATTCAGCTTACTGCCACTCCTGAGCAAGTTGTGGGCTAAGTCTCTGGAGGATTGGGATCTGGTTGTCATGACGGAGTTAGAAGCGATGGAAAGCCCTCCCGATCTGCTTTGCAGGGTAACTGCGCTCAAGACCGAAGCCGAGCTGTCAGACTTCTTGCGCGATGTGGTCGCGGATTTCGATCTGAAGGGCTTCATGGTGATCAACATCCCGGCCGCCCTCGACGAGAAACTGTCGCCCCGCATCGTCCTGTCGGACCTGCCGGAAGGCTTCCTGCACGAATATGACGAGCTTGGCCTGCTCAAGAACTCCCCGGTGTTCGAGGGCCTGCGCCGGTCCACCGCCCCGGTCATGTGGAGCACCAAGGTGGCGAGCCTTGGCCGTCCGCCCGAGGAGGTCGACGGGGCGCTGCAGATCTTCGCGCGCCACGGGCTGTCGATGAGCGTGTATTTCCCGGTTCACGGCACCCTGGGACGACGCGCCGTGGTCGGCTTCCTGGGCAACCGCCCGCTTCTCAGCCGCAACGAACTGGGCGAGCTCGGGATCGTCGTCATGCATGCCTATGACGTCTATTCGAAGCTCAAGGCGCAGACCGAATCCGCATCCGCGTCGCTGACGGCGCGCGAACTCGAGATCCTGCACTGGGCCTCCTGCGGCAAGACCTCCATGGAGATCGCCGCGATCACCTCCCTCTCCGATCACACGATCAATTCCTACATGACCAGCGCCATGCGCAAGCTCGACTGCGTGAACCGCACGCATCTGGTGGCCAAGGCGCTTCGGCTGCATCTCATCAGCTGAGCGGGTTTCTCCGTCGGAAAGACTGTCCCGTGTTCAGGTTTGTCGTCTCAGAGGCCGACGCCGCATCGGCCGATATCGCCGATGCTTGCACCCCCCGGGCCGGGCTCGCCTCGCCGGCGCCAGCCACGGTCGGATACTGGCGCGCCGACCTCGAAACCGGCCATGTGTTCTGGTCGCGCTGCCATTTCGATCTCTACGACATGCTCTACACGAGCGGACCGGTGAACCTGACCGAAGCCTATTCCCGGGTTCACCCCGACGACCTGGGCCTGATGCTCGAACTGATCGAACACGCGGCATCGCAGAAGACCGGCTTTCACACCGTGCTCAGGCTGATCCGCCCGCGCGGCGCGATCCATGTCCGCTCGACGGCGCGCTACCGCCTCGCCGTCACCGGGCGCGAGGAACTGGTCGGCCTCTGCGAGGAGATCCCGCACCAGCTCCGCCTCGTCGGCATGGCGGCAGAAGACCCGGCTCCGGCAAGCCTTGGTCCGCGGGGCGCTGCCTGATCCCTCGGCCGGTCAGCGCTCGAGAATGTCGCGCATTTCCACCAGGTTGGACCGCACCCGAAGCACGTAGAACCCCATCGTCGCCAGATGCGACGGCATGATCCAGCTTGACTCGTTGCCGTTGGAGATGATGAACGGCGTCATGTCGAGCGCCGAGCGCAGCTGCTCCGCCGTGCGATTCCAGACGATATCGATGCGCCGGTCGTTGTAGACATCCGCGAAGTCCGACTGCGTCGCCCGGAGAAGCCCGTAATAGGCATAGAGCTGGCCATAGGTGAACCAGAAACGGTCATCGGCGCGCGCATCCAGCCATCCCGCATTGCTCGCTTCCATTTGCTGCCTCAGGATGTCGGAGGTCGAGCCGATGTCGCCGGTGATGCGGTCGAGGAACTGCAGCAGATTGTCCGCCCGCGCGTCGAACTCGCCGGTGCATTTTTCGAGTTCCCCGTTGAAGGCGGTGAGCGCGCGCAGCGCTTCGCGCTGCCGCTCCGGCGTCGAGGGCTGCACGAAAGGCGGCGAGAAGGTCAACCACCAGGCATCCTCGTCATAGGCCATGGCCTGACGCGCGTTCTGCAGATTCTGGTTGATCTGGGAGGTGCCGCGCACGCGGCCGAGCCGGTCGACCAGTTCCACGGTCGTGCGCCGGATCACCTGGTTGATGCCCAGCTGAAACGCCGCCTTGTTGTCGAGGAAGGGCGTGTACTTCCACTCGAGCCCGAACAGCCCGGCCTTCGACAGCGGCATCGAGGGCACCCAGGTGTTCTGGTTGATGTTGAAGTCGATCAGGTCTCCGGTCACCTGCACGATTGCCGAAGGCGCGCACTGCGCCGGATTGGCGGGATCCAGCGGCTGGCCCGGGCTCACGGTGCGGGAGGCAAACTCGTAGCGATCGGGATAATCGGGATTGTAATTGGTCCAGCGCTCCGCCACCCAGATGAAATGCCCGTATCCGGCGACCAGCAGCACAAGCACGACCAGGACCGGAATCCGCACCAACCATCCGCGCCGGCTATACCAGCCGGCGACCGTGACGAACGGCCAGAGGATTGCCGCGATCACCACGCCGAAGCCGCGCCCGATCGCATGGAAGATGCGTTCGAAAAACTCAATCACCGGGTCAAGCATCGTCCTGGTTTCCTTCAAGTCCGTAGAGCCGCGACCTGAACGCGGCCTTGTTGTTCAGATAAGTCGTCGACAGCACATCCACAACATGGGCCCGATAGCTTTCGGAATATCCGTCATAGGACTCGTAAAAGCCCTGCTTGTCAAAGACGAAGCGGGTGACGAAATCGAACGGCGCAAGCCGCGCGAGCAGCCGGTTGACGAGCCATTGGTCGGCATGGTCCGGCATGGCCCGGCACAGCATCAGCCGGCGCTCGGGCCGCACCTCGCGCATCTTCACCTGCCCGGTCGCGCTCACCTCGCGCAAGGCCTCCTGGAAGAAGGGATAGATCCCCTCCTCGGCGATCCGCGCCGCGTTGCGATGCATCCAGGTCTGCAGCCACACCCGGTCGGCACGGGCGAAGTCGGCTTCGGGATCGATGCGGCCGATCAGATCGGTGACCGCCATTTCGGCGCGCAGGGTGAAGAACCCCGAAGCCTCGACCCAGGACGCGCGCGGCAGCTGCAGCCGCCCGGAGCCCGAGAGATAATCGAAGATCCGGACGTGGTCGGCGATGTCGATATAGCTCACTTCCCATGGCCGCGACCGCCGGAAGCCCGGCGCCTGGTGATCGCAGATCACCGTGGAGGTGCGCTCGTCGCGGAAGATGAACACCCCGCCGAAATGATTGGCCCAGTAGGAGCGATGCGGAAAGACCAGCTTGTCGGGGACCAGCGCGTTCTGGCGGATGTCGCCGGTTTCGCGCGCGAGCTCGACCATGCGGGAAAGCATCGCGTCGTCGCGCCAGCCGTCCTTCGAGGTCTTGAGGCGGTCGATCAGGCCGCGCAGTTCGGTGGCCTTGCCGAGCATGTTTTCCGCCGACAGCACCCGGAAGCGGACCTCCTCGATCGACAAGAGGTCCTCGACCCCGCTGACCACGTCGACCGGCTCCTCGATCTCGCCATAGAGCGCGTCCTTGATCGTCACCGCCGAGACGGCGCGGCGATTGCCGTCGAAGAATTCGTGCATCAGCCCGGCGGTGTTGGAAAACTGGGTATGGACCACCGGCAGGTTCTCCTGCTCGGGCGTCAGGATCACGAAGCGGCGGTTGACCCCGTTCGGGTCGAGATACTGGACGTCGCCCAGTTCCTCGGCGATCTCGGGCGAGAACCCGGTCATGTCGATCCGGAAGTTTTCGAGCCTCGTCTCCGGCAGCCCGAAGGCCGCAAGCGCCTTGTTGTAGCGCGCGACCAGATGCGGCTGGTCGACACTCATCAACCGCCCGTAGATCAGTTCGTTTTCGATGAGACGTTTCACGAGACCCGCTTTTCGATACGCACGATACCCAACTCTCTTGCCGCCCTGTTTATCGCCTTGTCGAGTGTGGCCAGCGCGACCTGCCGACGCCGCGCGATTTCCAGATAGGTGGTATCCTCGTCAGGAAACTGCCACGCAAAGACAACAGAGGCGTCGACGACAAAGCTCAAAACCGCCGGCCTTCCTCGATCATCTCCTTGATCGAGGCGCCGTCCAGCGTGTTGCCGGTCCGGTTTGCACGGACCCACGCAATCGCGGCGCGAACCCGCTCGGTCGAGTGGGCGTCGCCCGCGGCCGCGACCAGTCTTGCAACCGGCTTGCCGTCGCGCGTGATGGTGACTTCCTCGCCGCGTTCGACCCGGTCGACGAGCGCGCTGAGACGGCTGCCAGCCTCGCCAATTCCAACCTCGTCCATGACCGACTCCAGTTCCGGCTCCCAAGCCTTCAATATAAGCGCCAACCGGCCCTGAAACAATTACGGGTCAAACCGGAACGCCCGGGAGTGCCGATGCCCAGATCCCGGCTCCGCGCGATCACTGGTTCCAGGTTCCCCTGGCTTTCATCGCCTCGATCTCGCGGATCGCGCGTTCGCGCTGGCGCTCGCGGCGGATGATGTCGTCGACGGCGGTGGCGTCGGCGCGGTCGGTGTAGCGGAACTCGGAATCGGCGTAGCGGTTGATTTCCTGCAGCACCATCTCGATGGTGAAGGGCTTGCGCAGCTCGGAGATCATCGAGAGCTTCTCGTCATAAGGCTTGTGCATGAAGGCGCTGGCCGTCTCGAACCAGGCGTCAGGCAGGTCGATGTCCATCGCCCGCATCTTGATCGCGTCGGTGATGTTCTTGATCGCCCGGCCGGTAAAGCGCGGCTCGGCGAGCTTGATGCGGTGCAGATAGGCACCGATATCGGCGAGGGTCTCGATCCGGCCGTTGTCCTTCTCGAAGGCTTCCCACACCGCAAGCAGCCCCTCTTCCTGCGGCCGGTCATGGCCGTCATAGGAACGCGCGACCGCCCGCTTGATCTCCTGGCTCGCAAACAAGTCGTGATCGCCGAGCGGGATCTTGTGGTTCTTGCCCGCGAGCAGCGCGAAGATGTCGATGTAATCGTCGAGCGACTGCGGCCCGTCGACAAGCCAGCGAGCGCCGGCGCGTTGCCTGAGCGCATCGTCGACATTCTCCGGATAGTTCGAGAACATGCCGAACGAGCAATTGCCGCGGACGACGGTCGAGGCGCCGGCGAAGGCTTCCATCAGCACCGCGGTGACTTCCTGCTGGCCCGCGGATGCCCGGTCGTCGGAGCGCTTGGCTGCAACCTGGTCGATGTCGTCGATGGTGCCGAAGCCGATCGCACGCGGGTCGAGCACATGATCGACGAAGGCCTTGCAGTTCTGCCCGGACTTGCCCTGATACGACGAGATCTGGTCGACGCCGAAATTCTCGTAGTGGAACGGGTAGCCCGCCACCTCGCAATAATCGTTGATCATGCCGGCGAGCATCTGGATCAGGATGGTCTTGCCGGTGCCCGGCGCACCGTCGCCGATGAAGGTGAACAGGAATCCGCCGAGCTCGACGAAGGGGTTCAGCTGCCGCTCGAAATCATAGGCGACGATCATCCGCGCGAGCCGCATCGCCTGGTGCTTGGCGAGATGGTTGCCGATGATCTCGTTCGGTTTCTTGAAGCTCATCGTCAGCGGCTTGCGGCGCTCGCCGGGCGCGACGTCGAAGCCGTCGAGCGTGAAACCGTCGCTTTCGAGCTTGAGATGCGTCTGGGCGAAGGCGGAAAGCGCCTCGAAGCGCGCGCGCCGGCTCAGAAGCCCCTCGATCGCCACCCGCGCGAGCGCCCGCGCCCGCGCCGTCATCGCGCTCTCGTCGGGCGCGCCGGCGATCGCCTGGTCGAGCGCGGCGACGATCGATTTCAGCGCATCCTGCGGGGTGTCGAACTGGTAATCGGGCTCCGCGGTGTCCGCCACCGGCTCGCTCTCGCCGTCGACGGTCTGGAGAAGATAGGCCGCAAGCGTGAAGGCCGCCACATAGGCCGAGGCCGCAAGCAGCCGCCGGAAGCGGTCCGCGTCAGCGCCTTCGAGCGGGGCTGCGGTATTGCGCGCCTGCAGCGTTTCGAGGTCGGTCTGCCGGGAGAACATCTCGGCCACGGCGAGTGCGACCGCAATGCCGCGCCGGGTG
>NZ_LQZT01000001.1:87884-97190 GCF_001703635.1 Parahoeflea olei
TCGACAGCATCGGGTCGTCGCCGCGGATCGCCTGGATGGTCTTCGAAAGTTCCACCTCGCGGGTGCGCCGGAGCCCCCCGGTCGAGACCGTGGAGACGAAGCGCCGACCGGAGCCGGCGAGCGGCGTCGAGGACCTGTCGTCCTGAGGGGCGAGCACGATCACCCGCGTCACCATGCCTTGCGCGAGCGTGCGGTGGCGGGCGATGTCGTCTTCCGGGATCGTGGTCAGGCCTGCGGTCCGGCTCATGGTCTCATACCTCGCTGATCACCTGGTTGCCCGACACCACATGCACGGTGAAGCCCGCAAAGATGCTCTCGGCCTCGCCCGAGGCATAGAGTGCCTGGTAGGCGTCATGCGGCACCAGCGCGTGCTTCTGGTAGGCGCTCACGCCCTGGCGCGTGGCTTCGAGATCGTCGGTGTCGATGTGATAAACGTCGCGCGCCGGCGTCGAGCTCCACAACCCGCGCTTGGCCGGGCTTTCCGAGATGGAAAACACCTCCTGCAGCGTCCAGGTCAGGAGCCAGGCGTTCTCGTCCTTGCGCACCTTGGACAAGATTGCAGAAATCCGGTCGGAATTGTCGGTGACGCCCGCCGAATAGAACGGCCCCAGCACGAAGCGGCGCAGCTGCTTGGGATGCAGGAATTCGAAATCGGCGTCGAGATTTTGCGCGATCGTCGCCGGCGAGAGCGAATAGGCGCCGTGCCTCTCGGCGGACGCATCGAAGCTGCGGGCGAATTCGGGATTGAGCAGGCCGCCGACCGGCAGCGGGATCTCGACCTTCGCATTGAGCTTGCCGTCGGGGCCGACCAGCATGCGCGCGATCGCCTCGCTCGAATCCTCGATCGTCGCCATATAGACCATCGGCAGCGTCTGGGTGCCGTCGAACACGCCCCAGTGCACCACGTAATAGGGGCGCCCGTTCTTGGGATTGACCGAGACGCGGATGGTCTCGGGCAGGATGAACGGTGCGAACACCGCGCCCTTGCCGATCTCCTCGAGATAGAGCCGTTCGGCGATCTGCTCCTGCAGCGCGGCGGGAAACGTCTTGTGGCGCAGGATGAAGTCCGCCATCTCTGCCTTCAGCGTGTCGGCATCGGGGATCGCCGCCAGCCGCTCGGCGGCGCTGACCCGGTCGTTTTCGAGCGTGAGAACGTTCTGGAACACCGGAAACCCGCTGTCGGCGCGGCTGATGCTGAACCGGTCCATGAAGCCGACCCGGTTTTCCCAGGCGGCAAAACTCGCCTCCAGCCGGTCGACATAGGGCACGATCACCTGGCCGATCAGGTCGTGGGCATAGAGCGGTGACGCGTCGCCGGACAGATAGACGCGCAGCGCCTTGAGCGCCGCGCGCATCGAGCGGAAATAGGCGCCGGCAACGCCGGTGTCAGCCCGCATCGCGCGCCTCCGGCGTCAAGGCGCGCCCGCACGCCCGCCCCACACGGGCGCGGCGCACAGCCAGACGGGCGCGGGCAGCTGGAAGCGTCGGTCGCAGGTCCACGGGGAGGCCGACGGCTCAACGCTTGACGTAATCGGCGGCGTTGTGCTTGGCCAGCACCTCGGCGAAGCGCCGGGCGAAGGCGTCGTCGGCGAGCTGCTTGCGGCGCTGGATGTCCTTGGTCGACAGCATGTTCTTCTCATGCATCTCCAGAAGATCGCCGATGTGCTTCTGCGCCGCAGCACCGATGCCCGCCATGGTCTCCTCGGCGGCGGTGTCGACACGGCTGCCGAGCGTGTTGATCTTGTGCGCCACGTCCTGCTGGGCGGCGGTCTTGAGCGAGTCCTCAAGTGCCTTGTAGAGCACAATGCGCTGTTCGGTATCGATCGTGAGCTTGTTGATCAGCGTGTTCTGCGCGGCGATCTGGTTGTTGAGCGAATCCACGAAGGTCTGGAACATCGAGGTGTAGCGTTCGAGCGTCTGGCTTTCGGCCAAGAGTTCCTGCTCCTTGGCCTGCCGCTCGTTGTATTCGGTGGCGAGCTTCGAGCGCTCGCTTTCGAGATTGGTGCGCGTCATCTGGTCGGTCGAGGCGGCGATCTGGTTCTCGATGTCCATCAGCAGCGGATTGAGCTCCTCGATGCGCTTCTGCGTGGCCTCGAGTTCGGCCATGGTTCCCTTGCGCCGCTCGATCACCTTGATCAGGCTCGCTTCCGAGGTCTTGTAGCGGCTGTCGAGGATGGCTTTCTGGTCCTTGAGGATGCCGGTGATGGTGTCGGACTTTTTCAGCAGCTCCTGCAGGTTGCCCGACAGCGACATGTTCCGCACCCGGTCCGAGCGCATCCGCTGCGCCCGCGACTTGGAGAACAGCGCCACGAAATTCTCCATCCCGGAGAAGCCCTTCATGCTTTCGAACTCGGCGCCGAACACATTGGTCGCATCCTCCAGCCCGATGATCAGGTCAGCGATGTTGGTCTCCATCATCCGCTGCTGGCGCAGCACGTCCTGGATGCGGGCATTCTCGATGTCGAATTGCGGGTCGCCGAGTTCGGCATCGGCCTCCGAGAGCTTTTCGAGCACGATGCCCGAAGCCTCGATCTTCGAGCGCATCTCTTCGACGGTGGCCCGGGTCTTTTCGATCTCGGAATCCAGTGTCCTGATGTCAGCCATGTCAGATATCCCCGTCTTGGGCGCCGGTGAACGGGCGCATTCCTGGTATGCCGGCCGGGCCGACCTCGAATGGGTTGTAACACCGGATCGGGGTGCCGCAAACATCCGCCCGCCATAAGTAGGAAGCCCGACCCACAAAAAAAAGCCGCCCCCGAAGGAGCGGCCTCTTTCGAACTCATGCGCCGGGATCACTCGGCTGCGGACGGGTCCTTGAGATAGGCGATCACGTCGTTGACGTCCTGATCCTTCTTGAGGCCCACGAAGATCATCTTGGTGCCCTTCGCCACGCCCTTCGGGTCGTGAAGATAGGTATACAGCGCCTCTTCCGTCCATGTCGGGACTTCTTCGGCGTGCTTCTTCATCGCGTCCGAATACTTGAAGCCCTCGATCGAGGCGACCGGACGGCCGACGATGCCCATCAGGGTCGGGCCGATCTTGTTCTTGTCTTCGGTGGCCGTATGACAGGCGGCGCACTTCTTGAAGACCTTGGCGCCAGCGGCGGCATCACCGTCTGCGAGCGCAGCCGTCGGAACCGAAAGGCAGGCCGCAAGCACGGCGCCGGAAAACAGGGAAGTGGAAATGCGCATAGACAGTCTCCGTTGGTTTGCAGATGTTACATGTTATAGCGCACCCCATGGCAAGGGCAATGCGCAGCGGTTGGGCAACAGGCCAAAATTTTCATCGTGGTCCTTAATCAACCTGCGCTCCGGGCTCCATCCCGTTAACAACATCATCCCAGTGACGGCGACAATAGGACACATATTTGTCGTTGCCGCCGACCTCGATCTGGGCGCCTTCGTGCAGGATGCGCCCCTCCGCGTCCATGCGCACCACCATCGTCGCCTTGCGACCGCAATGGCAGATCGTGCGCACCTCGCGCAACTCGTCGGCGATGGCGAGCAGGGCCTGGGATCCCGGAAACAGCTGCCCGCGAAAATCCGTGCGCAGGCCGTAGGTCATCACCGGGATCGATTGCCGGTCGGCCACCCGCGCGAGCTGCCACACCTGTTCTTCGGTCAGGAACTGCGCCTCGTCGACGAACACGCAGGCGATCGCGCCCTCGCCTTGAAGCGTCCGGATCGCCTCGAACAGGTCGTCCTCCGGCCGGAACGGGATCGCCTCGCAATCGAGCCCGATGCGCGAGGCGATGCGTCCGACCCCGCCCCGGTCGTCGAGCGCGGCGATGAACAGCACGGTGCGCATGCCGCGTTCGCGATAGTTGTAGGAGGCCTGCAATAGAAGCGTCGTCTTGCCGGCATTCATCGTCGAATAGCTGAAATAGAGCTTGGCCAAGGCGGATCGCTCTCCGTGTCCGGGTTTCATTTTCCGGCGCCCGCATCGTTCCGGAACCACCGTGGCGACTTCCCCGCCGCCGATTTCCGTGTATCTATGGCAGCCAGCCCGCCCGACTCCAGTCCTGCGTTTGCACTTTCAACAAGCCTTTTATACGTAGACCGCCTGGTTTGATGGGTTTGCGGGTTGAGTTTGCTGCCCTTAGGTGGTTGTTTCTGCCATCGGAACACGGGAGAGACCGACAATGAAAACAAGACTGACCCTTACTTTCGCCGCCCTGCTCGTCGCCGGAGCCGGCGCGGCCCAGGCGGCAGACCCCGAGTCGTGCCAGACCGTCCGCTTCGCCGATGTCGGCTGGACGGACATTCAGGCCACCACCGCCGTCGCCGGCGTCCTGCTCGACGCGCTCGGCTACGAACAGGAAGTCCAGGTGCTCAGCGTGCCTGTGACCTACCAGTCGCTCAAGAACAAGGACATGGACGTGTTCCTTGGCAACTGGATGCCCTCGATGGCCGCCGACGTGCAGCCCTATCTCGATGACGGCTCGGTGCAGACCATCGCCCAGAACCTTGAAGGTGCGGGCTACGGCCTGGTGGTGCCGACCTATGCCGCCGAAGGCGGGGTCAAGAGCCTCACCGACATCGGCAAGTTCAAGGACAAGTTCGACGGCAAGATCTACGGCATCGAGCCCGGCAACGACGGCAACCGCATCGTGCTCGAGATGATCGCCGATCCGGCCAACGGGCTCGAGGGCTTCGAACTGGTGGAAAGCTCGGAAGCCGGCATGCTCTCGCAGGCCGAAAAGGCCATCAAGGACCAGGAATGGATCGCCTTCCTCGGCTGGACCCCGCATCCGGTCATGGGCGAAATGCCGATCACCTATCTCGACGGCATGGGCGATTCCGGCTTCGGCGCGGCCACCGTGCACACCAATGTGCGCGCCGGCTTCACCGACGAGTGCCCCAATGTCGGCACCTTTGTGAAGAACCTGTCGTTCTCGCTGTCCATGGAAAACAAGATCATGGACGACATCCTCAAGGGCGAAGACCCGAATGCGGCGGCGCTGGCCTGGCTCAAGGCCAATCCCGATGCTGCAAAGCCCTGGCTCGATGGCGTGACCACCTTCGACGGCGGCGATGCCGCAGCGGCCGTGGCTGCCAAACTCGGCATGTAACCAGGATCGAACCGGCCCGGCGGCGCCAGTGGCGCCGCCGGGCCGGTTTTTTGCACGTCGGGGGACACGCAAATGGACGGATGGACCGATTTCATAACCGCCTGGAAAATTCCGGTCGGCCGCTGGGGAAAGGCGTTCTTCGATTTCCTCACGGACAATTTCGAATTCGTGTTCGACGCCATCGCCGACAGCCTCAAATACCTGCTCGACAGCATGATCGACGGCCTGTTGTGGCTTCCGCCGGCGGTGCTGGTGCTGGTGATCGCGCTGATCGGCTGGCGCATCCAGAAATCCGTAAAACTCGCGCTCGGCATCGTGCTGGGCCTGTTTTTCATCATCAACCAGGGCCTGTGGAAGGAAACGGTCGAAACGCTGGTGCTGGTGATTTCGGCGGCCTTCATGTCGATGCTGCTGGGCGTGCCGATCGGCATCTGGCTCGCGCACCGGCCGCGGTTCTACACCTATGTCCAGCCGATCCTCGACCTGATGCAGACGATGCCGACCTTCGTCTACCTGATCCCGGTGCTGATCCTGTTCGGCCTCGGCCTCGCGCCCGGCCTGCTGGTCACCATCATCTTCGCCTCGCCCGCGCCGATCAGGCTCACCTATCTCGGCATCACCTCGGTGCCGCGCCCGATGGTGGAGGCGGGCCTCGCCTTCGGCGCCTCGCGCCAGCAACTGCTGCGCAAGGTCGAGCTGCCCGCAGCACTGCCGACCATCATGGCCGGCCTGACCCAGTGCATCATGCTGTCGCTGTCGATGGTGGTGATCGCGGCGCTGATCGGCGCCAACGGGCTCGGCAAGCCGGTGGTGCGGGCGCTCAACACCGTCAACATCCCGCTCGGGCTGGAGGCGGGCATCGCCATCGTCATCCTCGCCATCATCCTCGACCGCATCTGCCGCGTCCGCATCGGAGCCACGTCATGATGACCCGCGCCGACGACCGCGGCTCCGTCCGCATCCGCAACGTCTCCATCGTCTTCGGCGAGAACACCGCCGAAAGCCTGGCGCTGGCCGATCAGGGCCGGTCGCGCACCGAGATCCAGGAGGCCACAGGCGACGTGCTCGGCGTGCACGACTGCTCGGTCGATATCCATGAAGGCGAGATCCTGGTGCTGATGGGGCTTTCGGGATCGGGCAAGTCGACGCTTCTGCGCGCCATCAACCGGCTCAACCACATCAGCCGCGGCTCGCTCACGGTCAACTGCGGCGACCGGAGCATCGATGTCGCCGCCTGTGACGGCAAGGAACTCAAGCAGCTGCGCATGAACACCGTATCGATGGTGTTCCAGCAGTTCGGCCTGCTGCCCTGGCGCTCGGTCTCCGACAATGTCGGCTTCGGGCTGGAAATATCCGGCGTCCCCAAAGCCGAGCGCGACGCCCGCGTGGCCGACCAGCTCGCCCTGGTGGGCCTCTCCGACTGGGCCGAGCGCATGGTCGCCGAACTGTCGGGCGGCATGCAGCAGCGGGTGGGTCTCGCACGCGCCTTCGCGACCGGCGCCCCGATCCTCCTGATGGACGAACCCTTCTCCGCACTCGATCCGCTGATCCGGACCCGGCTCCAGGACGAGCTGCTCGAACTGCAGGCGCGGCTCGGCAAGACCATCGTCTTCGTCAGTCACGACCTCGACGAGGCCATGAAGCTCGGCAATCGCATCGCCATCATGGAAGGCGGGCGCATCATCCAGTGCGGCACGCCGCGCGAGATCGTCAATTCGCCCACCAACGACTACGTGTCCGAGTTCGTGGCGAACATGAACCCGATCGCCATGCTGCACGCCCGCGATGTCATGACCCCCGGCAGGCCCGACGGCAGGCGCGGCCAATTGCCGCTGTCGGCCTCGGTGACACCCGATACGCCGCTGTCGGATGTCATGGCCGCGCTCGCAAGACGCGATGGGACGATCGGCGTTATTGACAATGGCGCCGTCGCAGGCTCCATCACTGCAGAGGATATTGTCCGGGGGTTGACGCGGCACCGCCGCTAGGCTCCCGGTCGTCTGAACCGGATCCGACCGGATCCGGATAAAACAAGGAACGCACCATGGAAGTTAAGGGCAACGCTGCCATCGTCACTGGCGGGGGTTCGGGCCTCGGCGCGGCCACCGCACGGGCATTGGCAACCGCCGGCGCGAAAGTCACGCTGCTGGACGTCAACCTGGCCCAGGCCGAAAAAGTCGCCGCGGAGATCGGCGGCAAGGCCCTGAGCTGTGACGTGAGCAATGCGGCAGCCGCCGAGAAGGCCCTTGCGGAGGCCGCCGACGCGTTCGGCGAAGCCCGTATCCTCATCAATTGCGCGGGCATCGCTCCGGCCGGCCGGGTGGTCGGACGCGAAGGCCCGCACGATCTCGAGCTGTTCCGCAAGGTCATCGAGGTCAACCTGATCGGCAGCTTCAACATGCTGAGGCTTTTCGCCGACCGCGCCGCGAAGCTCGAGCCGCTCGCCGATGGCGAACGCGGCGTGGTGATCTCGACCGCTTCTGTCGCAGCCTTCGACGGCCAGATCGGCCAGGCGGCCTATTCCGCCTCCAAGGGCGGCGTGCACGCCATGGCGCTGCCGATCGCCCGCGAGCTTGCCCGCTTCGGCATCCGCATCATGACCATCGCACCCGGGATCTTCGCGACCCCGATGCTGCTCGGCATGCCGCAGGAAGTCCAGGACAGCCTCGGCGCGTCGGTGCCGTTCCCCTCCCGTCTCGGCCAGCCCGAGGAGTATGCGCGGCTCGCCATGCACATCATCGACAATGTCATGCTCAACGGCGAGACCATTCGCCTCGACGGCGCCATCCGCATGGCCCCCAAGTAACGCCCATGAAGGAACCGGTCAAAACCATTCGTGACACGGATGACGCGGCCCGGCGGCTGGCCCGGAAGCTCATACGCGGCGCGCGCTACGGCGCCATCAGCGTGATCGAGCCCGGGACCGGCTTCCCGTTCGCGAGCCGGGTCCTGACCGGCCTCGACATCGACGGCGCGCCGGTGATCCTGATCTCCGGCCTGTCGGTCCACACGGACGCCCTCAATGCCGATCCGCGCGCTTCGCTGCTGTTCGGCGAACCCGGCAAGGGCGATCCGCTTGCCCACCCGCGCATCACCGTGCGTGCCCGCGCCGAGCGGGTGCCGCGCGACGGGCCCGTCCACGCGCGGCTTCGGGCCCGCTTCATCGCCCGTCATCCCAAGGCGGCGCTGTATGTGGACTTTCCCGATTTCGCCTTCTTCCGCATGATTCCGCAATCGGCCAACATGAATGGCGGTTTCGGCAAGGCCTACCTGCTCGAGGCGGCGGACCTGAAAATCGATTCGCCCGCCATCGAGGACGTCGCCCAGATCGAGCGAAGCGTGATCGCGATGATCAATGACGACCAGCCCGGAACGGCGGACCGCTACGCGAAGGCCCTGGGCAAATCCAAGAAGACCGGATGGGTTGTATGCGGGGTCGATTGTGCCGGCCTCGACCTTACCAACCTAGACGAGCTTTTGCGCATCGAGTTCGACTCAGCCGTGAGCCAAGTATCTGAATTGCGCGGCAAATTAGCAGAACTTTCAGAAGCAACTGGCAAAAATAGGGGTGTACATAAGACGTTTTTTGGTTGAAATATCTCAATCACATTTTTTTGAGTATTTGGTTACATTTTTTGATTGAGCCGCGCGCGGCTATGACGAGAGACACTAAATGATCGACCCTCACCTTTTGGAAGCGCACTCCGGAGAAGCAGCAGACCTTCTGTCCGCCATGGGCAATCAGAAGCGCATGATGATTCTGTGCAACCTCGCCAAGGGCGAAATGCAGGTTGGAGCCCTTGCAGAGAAGGTCGAACTCAGCCAGTCGGCGCTGTCCCAGCACCTGGCCAAACTCAGGACCCGCAACCTGGTCAAGACCCGGCGCGACGCCCAGGCGATCTATTATTCGATCAACTCCGAACCGGTGTTCGAGATGCTGCGCACGCTCAGCAACATCTACCGCGGCTGAGACCGGCGCCAGGGTCGCTTCGGCCGGCTTGACGGCCCCCTGTTTCAATCCCCATATGAGGCAGGAAAGGGACCAGAGCAATGACAGTTTCAATTAAAATAGAAGGCATGCACTGCGGCGGATGCGTCCGCTCGGTGGAAAAGGCCGCTTCGGCGATCGATGGCGTTTCCAATGTCAATGTGAGCCTTGAACAGGGCGAACTGACCGCGGATGTCGCCAGCCCCGAAGTGGTCGGCGCGCTCAAGGGCGCTATCGAGGATTGCGG
>NZ_LQZT01000001.1:97213-105993 GCF_001703635.1 Parahoeflea olei
TCTGCGTGAGGACCGCGCCGTGACTGCCAAACCAGACCATCTGACATTCGACATCACCGGCATGACCTGCGCGAGCTGTTCGGCCCGCGTGGAGAAAGTGCTGTCGCGTCAACCGGGCGTCTCGGGCGCGCGCGTCAATCTGGCGCTGGAACGGGCGGATATCGACGGCGATGCGCTCGACCCCGCGGCGCTGGCGAGCGCCATCTCCCGCGCAGGCTTCGGCGCCGTTCTCAGGCGCGACGATTTCGCGGCCCACCGCGAAGCTGACGAGGCCCAGGCCGCGCAACGCCGCGCCGACGAGCGCCAGACGCTCGTCCGCCTGATCGTCTCCGCGGTGCTGACCCTGCCGATCGTGATCGGCATGCTGCCGATGATGACCGGATTGGGCGAGGCCTGGATCTCGCCCGTGTGGCAGGCCCTGCTCGCCACCGGCGTGATGCTGGTCTCCGGCAGCCGCTTCTGGCGCGAAGCCACCGGCGCCCTGCGCGGCGGCTCGGCCAACATGGCGGTGCTGGTGAGCCTCGGCACCGGGGTGGCCTATCTGTGGTCGCTGTGGGTGATGCTGTCGGGCTGGGCAAATCCGCATGCGGACCACGCCGCCGGCATGGCGTCGCACCTGCATTTCGAAGCCGCCGCCGTCGTGCTGACGCTGGTCATGCTCGGCAAATATCTCGAAACCCGCGCCAAATCCGGCGCCGCCGGCGCGCTGCGCGCCCTGGGCCGGCTGCAGCCCGACACCGCCGAGCGCAAGGACGCCGACGGCAAACTGCACACCGTGCCGGTGGAGCGGCTCACCATCGGCGACACCATCCTGATCCGCCCCGGCGCCCGGATCGCCGCCGACGGCATCATTCTCGCCGGCCAATCCTCGCTCGACGAGGCCATGGTCACGGGCGAAAGCATGCCGGTGGCGCGCGGCCCAGGCGATCCGGTCATCACCGGCACCACCAACACCGACGGCGTGCTCGAAGTCGAGGTGCGCGCGCTCGGTGCCGACACCCGGCTTGCGCGCATGACCCGCCTGGTCGAGGAGGCACAGTCCGGCCAGGCCCCGGTGCAGAAGCTGGTCGACCGGATCTCGGCCGTGTTCGTTCCGCTCATCCTGGCGATCGCGCTGGCCACGCTGGTGGGCTGGTTGCTGGCCGGCGCCGATTTCGAAGCCGCCATGGTGGCCTCCGTTGCCGTGCTCGTCATCGCCTGCCCCTGCGCGCTCGGCCTGGCGACGCCCACGGCACTGGTTGCCGGCACCGGCGCGGCGGCCAAGGCCGGCATCCTCATCCGCGATATCGAAACCCTGGAACGCGCCACCGACATCAGGGCGATCGCGTTCGACAAGACCGGCACGCTGACCGAAGGCACGCCCACGGTATCGCAGCTCCATCCCGCCGTTCCCGGCGGGGAAGCCGAGCTGCTTGGTCTCGCCGCCGCGCTGGAAACGGCAAGCGAGCATCCGCTCGGCCGCGCCATCGTCGCCCGGGCCCAATCGGATGACGTGCCGGTGGTCCCTGCCAGCTCGATCCGCGCCGTGCCCGGGCGCGGCCTCGAGGGCACTGTCGACGGCGCCACCATCCGCATCGGCTCCGAACGCTTCCTGATCGAATCCGGCATCGACACCGGCGCGGCCGACGCCGCCATCCGCGAGACCGCAGGCACGCTCGCCTGGGTGGCCCGCGACACGACCCTGATCGGCGTGATCTCGCTTGCCGACGCCATCCGGCCGCAGGCGCGGCAGGCGCTCGGCGAACTCACCCGCCGCGGCCTTGCCACCATCATGCTGACCGGCGACAACGAGGCCACCGCCCGCGCGATCGCAGCCGAAGCCGGCGTCACCGACATCCGCGCGGGCCTCCTGCCCGGCGAGAAGCTCGATGCCATCCGCGCGCTCGCCAGCTCCACCGGCGGGCATGTGGCGTTCGTCGGCGACGGGCTCAACGACGCGCCGGCGCTGGCCGCCGCCAATCTCGGCATCGCCATGGCCGGCGGCGCCGACGCCGCCCGCGAAGCCGCCGCCATCACGCTGATGCGCCCCGATCTTCGCCTGGTGCCGGCCGCGCTCGATGTCGCCGCCCGAACCCGGCGCACGATCCGGCGCAATCTCGGCTGGGCCTTCGTCTACAACCTGATCGGCATTCCGCTGGCGGCCTTCGGCATCCTGCCGCCGGTCTTTGCCGGTGCGGCAATGGCGTTTTCCTCGGTCAGCGTCGTCACCAATTCCGCGCTGATGGCGCGCTGGAAGCCGGATCTTCCGGCCGACTGAGCAGGGACCGGCTTGCCGGACAGGAACTTGCCTGCCTTCCGCTGCGGTGAGGCAGGCCGGCCCGGCGCAGACAGGGCGCTCTCAAAGGCCCGCGAGACAGCAAGGCCTCCTGCGCCGGCGGCGCAAAGGCAGCCCCCGGAAAGCCTTCTTCAAAGACGAAAACGGCCCGCATCCTGACGGAGGCGGGCCGTTGCAATGGTGAGCGGGTTCGCAGATCTGCTCAGAACTCTTCCCAGGTGTCCTCGGCCACGGCGGCGTTGCCTTGGCTCTTCAGTTGCGGCCGCGGCGCCGCAACCGGTTGCGCGACTGCCGGACGGCCGGCGGCCTGCGCCATCACGCGGGCCGTCGACCGCAGCGCGCTCGATTGCGCCGAAGCCGATCCGTCGATGGTGAATTGGGAGATCAGCTCGCGCAGCTTGGCAGCCTCCTGGGCCAGTTCGGCCGAGGCGGCATTCGATTCTTCCACCATGGCGGCGTTCTGCTGCGTGGTCTGGTCGAGCGAGTTGACGGCCTGATTGACCTCCGACAGGCCGGTCGACTGCTCCGTGGCCGAAATCGCGATCGCATCCATATGCGTGTTGATCTCGGTGATGAAGCCGCCGATGGTGCGCAGCGCTTCGCTGGCCTTGCGGACCAGATCCACGCCGCTCGACACCTGGGTCGACGAATTGTGGATCAGCTCCTTGATTTCCTTGGCGGCATTGGCCGAGCGCTGGGCGAGCTCACGCACTTCCTGGGCCACCACCGCAAAGCCCCTGCCCGCCTCACCGGCGCGCGCGGCCTCGACCCCGGCATTGAGCGCGAGAAGGTTGGTCTGGAATGCGATCTCGTCGATCACGCCGATAATGTTGGAAATCTGCTTGGAGCTTTCCTCGATCCGGCGCATCGCATCTTCGGCCTGTCCGACCACCTCGGACGACTGGTGCGCCGAGGAATTGGCCTGGGAGGCCACGCTGCGTGCATCGTCCGTGCGCTTGGTCGAGTTGGCCACATTGGCGGTGATTTCCTCGACCGCAGCCGCGGTCTCTTCCAGCGCTGCGGCCTGCCGCTCGGTGCGCTTTGACAGATCGTCGGTGCCGTTGGCGATCTCGCGGGTGCCGGTCTCCATCGCCGAGACGCTGTCGGTGATCGCCGCCATGGTCTCGCTCAACTGCCGGACCGACTGGTTGAAATCGTGCCTGAGCGCCTCGAAGTCGGGCGCGAAAGCCTCCTCGAGCTGGAACGACAGGTCGCCCGAAGCAAGCCGTCTCAGGCCGCCGGCCAGACCCGAGGTCGCGATCCGCAGGCGTTCGGCCGCATCGGCCTCGGCCTGCTGCTGGGCGGCGATGCGGTCGCTCTCCGCGCGCTTGCGGTTTTCCTCGGCTTCCGCCTGCAGGCGCTGGTTGGCGCGGGCGGCTTCGCGGAAGATCTGCATGGAGTCGGCCATCTGGCCGATCTCGTCCTTGCCGCCCTTGTCGATGGTGACATCGAGTTCGCCATGGGCGAGCCGCGCCGTCGCATGAGAAAGCCGGTTCAGCGGTCGCGAGACGAGCATGAAGTTGAGCAAGCCCATGCCCGCGGCCACCAGCGCGATGACGATCGAGGCCGCCAGGCTGATGAATTCGACCGAAGCCAATGCCGACCGCTGGTCCGCCGACGCCACCTTGGCGTTTGCCTGGAGATCTGCGGTTGCGGTGCCGATCTTGGTCGAGAAATCCTTGAGCAGCTTGGCGCCCTCGCCCGTCAGCTCCAGCACACGCGCCAGCTCGACGGTCATCGGATCGCGCATCAGCAGGATCTGCCGATCGACCACGGTGCGGCGCCACTCATCGATCGTGGCTGCGGCCTGTTCGAGCACCGGAAGGTCTTCCGCGGCGTTTGCGGCATAAAGCGACTTCAAGTCGGCAAACTGGGTTTCGATTTCGGCCACCACGTCATTGTAGTCGCTCACGAAGTCACGATTGCCCGTCAGCAGGAAGTTCTTCAGCGCCAGATTGGCCTGGTTGACGTGATCGGAAAGTTCGCCGGTCTTTTCTACCAGCTGTGCCATCGTCTGGTTGCGTTCGACCAGCTTGGTCGCCGTCGTCGAACGAGCATACATGAAGCCAGATGCACCGATGGCTATGAGCGCCAGGATCGCAAAGGCTAGGAACCCTTTGGCGGTGACAGAGATGTTCTTGAGCATGATATGCGTCCTGTTAAGTCGTAAAAAGCGCAGCCCGATCAGGTCCGCCAATCGGCATGCGCGTGAAGATCATGGCCTCATGCCCCGGGTGAAGACCGGCGCTCAAGCTCGGTCAGATTGAGTTCCATCGTCACCGCGCCGATCGAGGATCCGCTGGCTGGGTCGGTGACGGTGAAGCTCACCTGACCGCGCCAGATCTTCGCCTCGTCGTCCCATTCGGGCTCGTCGATGAACACCGCGTCGCCGGACACGTTGTAGGTCTTCTGGAACTTGCCTTCGTCACCCTGCCAGAAATCGCTGGTGATCGAGCTTTGGCCGACATTCAGCCCGTTCTGGTCCATGACGAAGATTTCGGCGTAAAGGCCGAGCGACTTGCCCTGGATGCGGGTGAGATAGATCGACAGCGGATTGGACAGGGTGGCGGCGATCAGCGGCTTGTCGTCGCTTTCGCGCTCTGCGACCCATTGCTTGTCGAGCGAGTCGATCTGCTCCTGGTTGAGCTTGTCGAGCCTGCTGTTCTGCGCCTTGATCGAGATGCGAACGATGTCGGTTTCAATCGACTTGCGCATCTCCGTCATCACGGCCGGGGTGACGAGCTTGTGCACATCCGGCATTGCCGGCTCGGCAAGAACCGGGGACGTCGCCAGCACGGTTGTTGCTGCAAGGGCGATCAGTGTCTTGGTAACATCCATTTGCAAATCCTCTTTTGTTATACAAATGGAGAACAAACTTTAATTCACCGTTAAGCCCGCTAACAATGATTGACCCAGTGTTCCGCCGTCACGGGCGAGCTCGCCGGCGACCATTTCTACGCGTTGCTTGAGGAACGAGCGGGGCGGCGCAACGGGAAGGTTGGCGTCGATGGCGGGAGATGGGGGCAGAGCATGAGCGGCAGTGCGCGCAGAAGCTGGGTCGCATCCGGCAGGAAGCGGCAGACGGGCGTCGCCCAGCGGAGACGACGCCCGTCAAGCGACGGCAGGGTTTCCCCCGCCATGCCGCCGGTCAAGGCAGACACTGCCTGCGTAAACTTGCACCGACCTTGCGTTGTTTTTCTACCGGGTTGCGACCTGCCGTGCTTGCTCCGGTTCCGGCTCCCCGCACGGCCCCGGCGCGGGCGCCTTGCCGTTCACTAACCGGGCCTTTACAGATGCCGCGCTAGGACCATGTCATGACCCACTCCAACATCATCCGCTGGGGCATTGCCGGAACCGGACAGATCGCCGCGCAGTTCGCCGGCGACATCCGCCACGCCCCCTCGGCCGCGCTCGCCGCCGTCTGCTCCCGCGATCCGGCAAGGGCCGCCGCTTTTGCGCGCAGCCATGGCGACATTGCCCCGTTCGGCTCGCTCGACGACATGATCGCTTCGGGCACGATCGACGCCGTCTATCTCGCCACCCCGAACATGGCCCACCATGCCCAGGCGCTGGCGTGCATTTGTGCGGGCATGCCGGTGCTGATCGAAAAGCCGATGACGGCCTCGCGCGAAGAAGCCGTGCAGATCCGCACCGCGGCGCTCGAGGCCGGCGTCTTTGCGATGGAAGCGCTGTGGAGCCGCTATCTGCCGGCTGTCCGGGCCGCCCGCCAGGCACTGAAGAACGGCGTCATCGGCGAGATCATCGCGCTTGAGGCCGACATTGCCTGGCCGCAACCCTATGCCCCCGACAGCCGCTTCTACGACAAGGCCCAGGGCGGCGGAGCGCTTCACGATCTCGGCATCTACGGGATCTCGCTGGCGCGGTTCCTGCTCGGCGAGGCCACCGGCGCCGAGGGCGCCTGGGTCAGGGCTGCCTCGGGCGTCGACATCTCGGCAACACTGAGGCTGCGTTTCGGCCATGTCGAGGCGGCCATCACCTGCGGCTTCGATCGGCTGGGCTCCAACCGGCTGATCGTGGAAGGCGAAAAGGGCGTGCTGGTGCTCGGCCCGCCCTTCATCAAGGCGCAGGCCTATGGCGTCTACGGCTCGCGCCGCCTCGCCGATCTCGCCCAGCCGGGCGATGGCGCAGGCGGACGCAAGCTCGGCAAGTTGCTGCAGCACCTTCCCCTGCCCGGCACCGCGCGCCAGGATTTCGGCTTTCCCGGAACCGGCCTCCAGTTCGAGATCGAGGCCGCCTCTCAGGCAATCCGCCAGGGCCTTTTCGAGGAGCCGGACAACCGGCTCGACGACACGATTGCGGCCTTGCGCATCATCGAGCAGGGGCTGGCGCTGCCGCCCTCTCCGGGGACCGCGCCGTAAGCCTCAGAAGCCCGAGCGCGGCGTGAAGCTGCCGCCACCGGCATTCAGCGCCAACGCCAGTTCCGTCAGGTGCAGGGCGCGCTCGCCCGAAAAGAACGGCTGTGTCCCCGCCGCGATCGCCTCCGCCATCACCGAAATCCCGCGTGCGAAATCGATGCGCGAGGGAAAGGCGGCAAGGCTCTGCGCCCGCGGCGGCGACGGATAGGCCACCGCCCGGCCGTGGGTGAGCCTGAGCGGCAGCACCCGGCCGCGACTGCGCTCGAACCGGCCGATGAGGCGCTGCAGCAGCGGCCGCGCGCCATCGAAGCGGCTCAGATGCACCGGCGAGCGGTCGTCCCACAGATCCCGCACCACCACCGTGCCTTCGTCGCCGACAATGGTGAGCGAGCGATCGCGCGGCGCGGCGAGCCCGCAGGTGAGCCGCGCAGTAACCCCGGAGCGGAACGCAAGGCAGCCCACGGAAAAGTCGGGCGCGAGCCTCAACCCCGCCGCCGCCGGCCCCTTGTCGGGAAAGGTCAGCGCCGAAAAGGCCTGGCCATGATCGACCGCGCCAAACAGCGACACCAGCCAGGACAGGGCATAGCCCGCATGCTCGAGCGTGCAGCCGATCTCGAATTCATGCGCGCCCGGCCAGGCGGCACCCGAGCGCGAGCGCCAGTCGCGCCAGTTGTCCTTGAACACCGGACCGTCTTCCATCTCGGCATAGGCGAGCCGCGGCGTGCCGATCCGCCCCGCCCCGATCAGGCTTGCGGCCAGTGCCTGCGCGTCCGACAGCCCGTTGGCCGGTGCACCGCAGACGGTCAACCCTGCGCGCGCGGCCAGGTCGATCACCTCGCGCGCCTCATCGAAGGTCATCGCCAGCGGCTTTTCGCAATAGACATGCTTGCCCGCAGCAAGCGCCGCGCAGTTGATGTCGTAATGGCTTTCGGGCGCGGTCAGGTTGACGACGATCGTGACTTCGGGATCGGCAAGGCATTCCCCGAGGGACCCATAGACGCGGACGTCATGGAACCGCGCAAATGCGCCGAGCCGCGCGGGATCGCGGTCCCACACGCCGGCAAGCCGGAGTTCGGGATAGTTGGCAAGCGTCGTCATGTAGTAGTCGGCGACGAAACCGGTGCCGATCAGCGCGATTTGGGTCATGGGTCAGGAATCCCGGCAATACATCGCCGGCATTCTGCCATGCCCGCGTTAAGATGCGGTTGCCCGGCGCTACGGCGGGTCACGCTACTCGGTGTCTGCCAGGAACGAGGCGATCCAGGCCAGCGGCGCGTTCCAGTTGATGGCGATCTCGTTGGTCGAGAACGAGCGCGGATCGTCGACATAGCAGGTCTGCGGCGCGCATCCCTCGAGCGTGTCGATCGCATAACTGTCCGCGAGCCCGCTGTTGGGTCCGCCCGCAAGCGCGCCCTTTGGCACTGGCGGATAGGACGGATCGAGAGAGGCCGCGAACATCCAGGAGTACTGGTTGTGCGCGAAGGTTTCGCCGTAGCCTGTCACATAGGAAATGCCGAGCGCATTGCGGCCGAGAATATAGTCCATGCTCTCGCGCACCGCCTGCAGGTAGCGCGTCTCGCCGGTGATGTCATAGGCACTGGCCACCACGATCATGTTCTGGATCAGCGACTGGTTGGAGCCCCAACCATAGCCGCCCGGCGGGTCGTAGAGAAGGCCGAAGCCCTCCGTCGTCTGCACTCCGAGATAGGCCTCGGCCGCATCGACGACCGAGGCGCGCACCTGCTCGAGATCCTGCGGCGAAAGAGCGGACGGGACCGCAGCGAGATCCAGGCGCGCGAGGGCCGCCACCGCCCGCCAGCTGAACCCGTCGGGCTGGAACACCGGGCCGGACCAGTGCGGCGAGGCCTTCGCCTTGGCAAGCCAGGCAGCATCGCCGGTGCTCAGATAGAGCTCAACCGCCGCCCAGTAGAACTCGTCGGAGACGTCGTCGTCCTGGTAATCGCCGCCGCCGAAGCTTCCATCGGTGGCGGGCGCATAGAGCGCCGGATGGGCCTCGGCCGCATGATAGGCGCGCGTGGCGGCAACAAGCAACCGCTCCGCATAGGCCTTGTGATAGGGCGAAAACAGCCGCGCGCCCTGGGCCGCGGCGGCGGCCAGGTTCAGCGTTG
>NZ_LQZT01000001.1:106009-136633 GCF_001703635.1 Parahoeflea olei
CACCGGCCGCCCCGGCTCGCACAGGGCACGCGCCCAGGCCGCGATGGCGGCGAGGTTCAGCGTTGCCGCCGTCGAGGGGCGGTGCAGCACCCGTTCCTCGCTGTCGCGGTCCGGCATCAGCGGCACCGGCGGCCAGCCCTTTCCATGCAGCTTGTGATGCGCCATGCCGGCATAGGTCTCGCCCTCGGGCACGGTCATGGCCATCAGGAAATCGAGTTCCCAGCGTGCCTCGTCGAGAATGTCGGGGATGCCGTTGCCCGCCTCGGGGATGGGGAAGAACCGGTCGGAGAGCGCCGGCGACGCACCGCCGCTGAAGCTGAGCGCGCGCTCGTAGACCGAGAGCAGTTGCGCCGTGGCGATGCCGCCATTCACGACATATTTGCCGAAATCGCCGGCATCGTACCAGCCGCCCGCGACATCGAGCCGGTAGTCACAGCTCCAGGGCTCGACATAGATCTTGCGCGCGGTCGGGGCGTCGAGGCAGGTCACCGAGCTATCGCCCCGGTTGGGCGGCCGGCCCGCATGCCCGGCCGGGCGGCCATAGCCCTTGCCGGCCAGATCTTCCCGGATCTCGATCCCGCTGCGCACCTTGTAGAAATAGGAGAGCGCATCGGCGCGCAACCGGTCGTAAAGCCCGGTCGCAATCGCAAAGGGCGGGCTGGTCTCGCCGTCAGCCACAAGGCGGAAGCCGTCGCCGGTTGCGCGCACGCCGCTGAAATCGATCAGCTGCACGTCAAGGCCGGAGGCCGGGTCGTGGCCGTGCGCCGTGGTCTTGCCCGAGGCCACGGCCTCGCCCGCGGCCGAGACCAGCGTCCAGTCGACCATCCCGCCCGTCTTCACCAAAGTCGCCCGCTTCGGCCCGTCGGGGACATAGGCGGTCTGGTTGACGCGGATCCGCGACGGCTGAACAGATGACGCCGCCGCCGGCGCCGGTTGCCCGCTGATCACCGAAGCCGCATGCAGGCAGAAGCGCCAGGCTGTGTCCGATCCGCCGAGCTGGAACACCAGTTGCGCGTCGGCCACGTCCTCGCCCGCTGTGAAATCCGTGTCCACAACGGTCTTGTCGCCGGCCAGGCGCCGGACGACTTCGCCTTGCGCGACCCAAGGCGGCCGCGCCTCCTGCACCAGCGCCCGCATCGACCCACCGGGTTCGCCCGAGGCGATCAGCGACAGCCGGTAGCTTTCCCCCTTGGCGAGGGTCAGGCCATTGATGCCGAGGATCGCATCCCACGGCTTCTCGCTCCCCGCCGCCACCATGCCGCAGAGCGCGCCGGGGCCATAGTCCATGGTGATGTTGGGCGTCGCCCACCAGTCGCCCTGGCGCGTGGATCGAGTGAACGCGGGATCGGGCAGCAGTTCAGCCGCAGCAGCCGCGGATGGCAGGATGTGCGCGACCAGCAAAGCCAGCAGTCCGATCTTGGCCTTGGGATGCGACATGGCTGTTTCCGGGTCCGGGATCGGGAACGGGCGGCCCTGATGCAGGGCTGTGGGTGAAAAGCCTAGGGGCTTGCCGTGAACAAAGCTTTAACCGGCCCCGCACCCTGCCCCGCACCCCGGTTGCGGGGCCTTGGGCGCGCCGCGGTCAGCCGGCCGCCTGGTCGAGCCCGAGAAAGGCACGACAGAGCGGGTGGTTCGGGTCGGCGAGACCGTCGATGACGTTGAAATGATGCCGGCCCTGATCCTCGTGCATCCGCACCGGCGTCGAAAACCCGCGCCACATCTCGTAGAGCGCGCGGTTCTGGCGGACGAATTCCGGCCGCTCCGCCGCCCCCACCCAGGCCATCACCGGGATCGGCGCACGCGGCTCGAGCAGCACCGGGCTTTCGGCCTGGGCTTCCGCGTCGTCGATCTTGAGCGTGTCATTCATCGCGGTCAGCATGATCGGGCGCAGGTCGTGCACGCCGGATATCGAGGTCACGCCCGCAATCCGCGCCGTCACCGCATCGGAAAGAAGCGCCGGCCCGCTGATCATCCGCGTGACCAGTTGCCCGCCCGCGGAATGGCCGGTGAGACGGATCGGCCCTGCGACCTCGTTCGCCGCAAAGCCGATGGCGGCCGCCACCTCGCGGCCGATGCCGGCGATGCGATTGTCCGGGCACAGCGTGTAGCTTGGCATCGCCACCGCATAGCCATGGGCGAGCGGGCCTGCCGCCAGATGCGACCATTCCGACTTGGAAAAGGCGCGCCAGTAGCCGCCATGGACGAACACCGCGAGGCCTTTGGGCGCACTCTCCGGCAGGAACAGGTCGAGCCGGTTGCGCTCGGCGGGTCCATAGGCAAGGTCGAGCCGTGCCCGGCCGGCCGCCGCCAGGGCGTCACGGAAAGCCTCTGCCTGGCGGCTCCATTGCGGCGGATAGTCTGCCGCGCCCTCGATATGGGCGCCATTCGCATAGGCATCGTCATAGTCGGAAATCGGATAGTCAGTCACGGCACCCCTCCTGAGCAAGCATCCTTCATAACGGGGCTCGGCAAAACTGCAAACACGCCGCCCATGGCAAATATTTATCATTCGATAAAAAATTTGACCTTTTGATAAAACCGCTTCATTCTTCCGCGATAGCGGCGACCGGGACGCTGAGGAGTGTGACCGGAAAAGACCGCAGACAAGGTTCTCGCAAAGAGGGGGTCCTGATGACGATGGCCGAGACGACCGGCGTGAAGGCGAAACGTCTTTCCGACGCCGAATATGCCGACAATTTTTCCGATATCCATCCGCTCTTGACGGCGCACGAGGCGCTGGTGGAGGCGGACCGGTGCTATTTCTGCTACGACGCACCGTGCATGACCGCCTGCCCGACCTCGATCGACATTCCGATGTTCATCCGCAAGATCCAGGCCGGCAATCCGGTGGGGTCGGCCAAGACCATCTTCGAGCAGAACATCCTGGGCGGCATGTGCGCCCGCGTCTGCCCGACCGAGACGCTGTGCGAAGAGGCCTGCGTGCGCGAAACCGCCGAGGGCAAGCCGGTCAAGATCGGCCAGCTGCAGCGCTACGCCACCGACACCTATATGAGCCGGGAGCTGCCGCATCCCTTCAAACGAGCCGCCGCCACCGGCAAGAAGGTCGCCGTCGTCGGCGCCGGCCCGGCCGGGCTCTCCTGCGCCCACCGCCTCGCCATGCACGGCCACGACGTGGTGATCTACGAAGCCCGCCCCAAGCCCGGTGGGCTCAACGAATACGGCATCGCCAGCTACAAGGCGACCAACAATTTCGCCCAGCGCGAGATCGAGTGGCTGATGCAGATCGGCGGCATCGAGCTCAAGCTCGGCCAGCGGCTCGGCACCGACATCTCGGTCGAAAGCCTCGCCGAATCCCATGACGCCGTCTTCATCGGCATCGGCCTGTCCTCGGCCTACACGCTCAACATTCCCGGCTCGGACCTGCCCGGCGTCGAGGCGGCGATCGATTTCATCGCCCGCCTGCGCCAGGCCGAGGACAAGTCCACCCTGCCGGTGGGCCAGGACGTGGTGGTGATCGGCGGCGGCATGACGGCGGTCGACGCGGCGGTGCAGTCGAAGCTGCTCGGCGCCCGCACCGTCTCGCTGGTCTATCGCCGCAGCCGCGAGCAGATGCCTGCCAGCCGCTACGAACAGGAACTGGCCGCCGCCCACGGCGTGCACCTCGTGTTCAACGCGAAACCGGTCAGGATCTCTGGCGCCAACGCGGTGGAAAGCGTCGAATTCGAATATACCCGTCAGGACGGCGCCAATCTGGTGGGCACCGGGGAGACCGTGGAAATCCCCGCCAACCAGGTGCTGGCCGCGATCGGCCAGTGGATGGAAGCGGAGGTCGGCGAGCTCGAACTCGACGGCACCACGCTCGCCCGCACGCCCGAAAACAGGAGCCCGATGCCCTATCCCAACGTCTGGGTCGGCGGCGACTGCGCCCATGGCGGCGAGGACCTGACGGTGGTCGCGGTCGAGGACGGCAAGATCGCCGCCGAAAACATTCACAAAACGCTGATGGCTTGAGGGAGGAAGAGATATCATGGCTGACCTGTCCACCAATTTTCTCGGCATCAAGTCCCCCAACCCCTTCTGGCTCGCCTCCGCGCCGCCGACCGACAAGGCCTACAATGTCGAACGCGCCTTCGAGGCCGGCTGGGGCGGCGTGGTCTGGAAGACGCTCGGCGAGGCCGGCCCGCCGGTCGTCAATGTCAACGGCCCGCGCTACGGCGCGATCTGGGGTCCCGACCGGAGGCTTCTGGGCCTCAACAATATCGAGCTGATCACCGACCGCGATCTCGAGATCAACCTCAGGGAAATCACCGAGGTCAAGAAACGCTGGCCCGACCGGGCGATGATCGTCTCGATCATGGTGCCCTGCGAGGAGCAAAGCTGGAAGGCGATCCTGCCGCGCGTCGAGGACACCGGCGCCGACGGCATCGAACTCAATTTCGGCTGCCCGCACGGCATGAGCGAGCGCGGCATGGGCGCGGCCGTGGGCCAGGTGCCCGAATACATCCGGATGGTGGCCGAGTGGTGCAAGCAGTATTCGAAGCTTCCGGTGATCGTGAAGCTGACCCCCAACATCACCGACATCCGCTATCCTGCCCGCGCGGCCAAGGCCGGCGGCGCCGACGCGGTCTCGCTGATCAACACCATCTCCTCGATCGTCTCGGTCGATCTCGACAATTTCGCGCCAATGCCGACCATTGACGGCAAGGGCTCGCATGGCGGCTATTGCGGCCCGGCGGTCAAGCCGATCGCGCTCAACATGGTGGCCGAGATCGCCCGCGATCCCGAAACCCGCGGCCTGCCGATCTCCGGCATCGGCGGGGTCAGCACCTGGCGCGACGCCGCCGAGTTCATCGCGCTCGGCTGCGGCACGGTGCAGGTCTGCACCGCGGCCATGACCTACGGCTTCAAGATCGTGCAGGAAATGGCGCAGGGCCTGTCGGACTGGATGGACGAGAAGGGCTACGCCACGATCGCCGATTTCCAGAGCCGGGCCGTGCCCAATGTCACCGACTGGCAGTATCTCAACCTCAACTACGTCACCAAGGCCAAGATCGACCAGGACCTGTGCATCAAATGCGGCCGCTGCCACATCGCCTGCGAGGACACCTCGCACCAGGCGATCACCTCGACGGTTGACGGGGTGCGCTATTTCGAGGTGATGGAGGACGAATGCGTGGGCTGCAACCTGTGCGTCAATGTCTGCCCGATCGACGACTGCATCACCATGGTGCGGATGACCGACGGCGCCGACCCGCGCACAGGCAAGCCGATCGATCCGGACTACGCCAACTGGACCACGCATCCCAACAATCCGATGGCGAGGCAGGCCGCCGAATAGCCCGGTCCACACTTCCGCTCCGAAGGCCCCGTTGACAAAACGGGGCCTTTGGCTTTTCTGGATTTCGGGTTCCCGAGGGGAATTCAAGGGGTTCAAGGGGATGGGGAGAGTGGCATGAAACTGAGGATTGCCATGCTGGTTGCAGCCGGCGCGCTGGCTGCGTCGTGTCAGACGATGTCGAAGGAGGAATGCTCGGTCGCCGACTGGCGCGTGGTCGGGGAACAGGACGGGGCCGCGGGCTATGCGCCGCAGGACCGGTTTGCCGGTCACGTCAAGGCCTGCACCAAGGCCGGCGTCAATCCCGACCAGACGCTGTGGTACCAGGGCTACCAGCAGGGCCTGCCGCGCTACTGCACGCCGCTCAACGGCCTGAGCGTGGGCAGCCAGGGCAAGAGCTACGCCAATGTCTGCCCGACCAATCTCGATCCCGCCTTCCGCGAAGGCTACGACCTGGGCCGGATCCATTACGACAAGAAGCAGGAAATCAGCAATCTCGAGATGCGCATCCGCACCCTCGAGGCGGCGATCCGCACCGACGAGGATCTGGTCCGCAACAGCAAGACCGACACCCGCGACATCCAGCGCCGGATCGATTCCAACCGCTGGCAGATCCGCGACCTCGAACGCGAAGCCGGTCGGCTCGACAGCGACCTGCGACGGATCGAGGCCGACATGGACAATTTCCGCTACGCCCGCGGCGCTTGAGGCGAAAGGCGGGCGGCGTGACGAAACAACGGGAACCGCTTTCCGCCCTCGCAGGCCGGACCGTCGACACCTATGAACGCCAGGCCACGCGCTATGATGCCGAGCGCGGGAAATCGCTGTTCGAACGGCCCTGGCTCGACCGGTTCTCAAGCCTGCTGCCGCCAGGTGGCTCGGTGCTCGATGCCGGCTGCGGCACGGGCGACCCGATCGCGCACGATCTCGCCCGGCGCGGTCTCCGCGTGACCGGCGTTGACGCGGCGCAGGCGATGATCGCTCTGGCACGGCAAAAACACCCCGGCGGCGACTGGCGCCAGGCGGACATGCGCACGCTCGATCTCGGGACGGTGTTCGACGGGGTGATTGCCTGGGACAGCTTCTTCCACCTGACCGGGGACGAGCAGCGCGCAACGCTGCCCCGGCTCGCGGGGCATCTGAAGCCCCGCGGCGCGCTGATGCTCACGGTCGGGCCTGAGGCCGGCGAAGTGGTGGGCGCGGTCGGCGGCGCCCCCGTTTTTCACGCAAGCCTTTCGCCGGATGACTACCGCGCGGTGCTCACCGGTCTCGGCCTCGCGGTGATCGATTTCGTGCCCGAAGATCCGGACTGCAACGGCCACTCGGTGCTGCTCGCCCAACGCACCTGATCAGGACACCAGATCAGGCGCTACGGCGCGGTGATCACCTCGCCGTCCTCCTTGGTGAAGGTCGTGCCCCGCGGCACCTCGAGCAGCGCGAACACCGCTTCCGACGGCCGGCACAGCTTGACGCCTTTCGGCGTGCAGACGATCGGCCGGTTGACCAGCACCGGATGCGCGACCATCGCCTCCAGGATCGCCTCGTCGCTGACGGATGGATCGGTGAGGCCCAGTTCCTCCGCGGGCGACTTCGATACCCGCAAGGCCGCGCGCGGCGTGAGCCCCGCGGCAGCGAACAGGCCCTGCAGCTGCGGCTTGGTCCATCCCGTCTTGAGATATTCGATGACCACCGGCTCGCCGGCAAAGGCGCGGATGATTTCGAGCACGTTGCGCGACGTGCCGCAGCCCGGATTGTGGTGAATGACGATGCTCATGGCGGTGTCTCCTGCGCGTGGCGTCCGGGCCAGGGATTAACGCAATCGCCTCCTCCGCGCCAGAGTTCATATCACGATTTCTTGATTTGTCAGGCCATCCATGGGTCCGGCCGGGCGTCGAAGACGCCGGTCAGGACACTCGGTCCGGACGCGTCGCCCGAACCGGCAGCAGCCATTGAACCGCGCTTGATTGCTCCGCCCATCCGCGCCAGAAAGAACGGGCAAGAGAGAGGAAGCAAAATGACGATCGACCTGAACGGCAAGACGGCCCTGATCACCGGCGCGAGCCGCGGCATCGGCGAAGCGGCAGCCCGCATCATGGCGGGCTACGGCGCCAATGTCGTGCTGGCGGCGCGCTCGCAGGGGGATACCAATCGGATCGCCTCGGAAATCGGCGAGCGGGCGCTGGCTGTCACCTGCGACGTGGCGCGTTACGGCGATATCGAGAACGCCGTCAACCAGGCCGTCAAGAGCTTCGGCCGCCTCGATATCCTCGTCAACAATGCCGGCGTGATCGATCCCATCGCCCGGATCGCCGAGTCCGACCCGGAGGCCTGGGACCAGGCGGTCGATATCAACGTCAAGGGCGTCTATCACGGCCTGCGCGCGGCCATCCCCGTGATGAAACGGCAGGGCGGCGGCGTCATCGTCAACATCTCTTCGGGCGCTGCCAGCAATGCGCTCGAAGGCTGGAGCCATTACTGCGCCACCAAGGCCGCGGTGCTGATGCTGACGCGCTGCGCCCACTTGGAATGCGTTGCCGACAAGATCCGCGTGGTCGGCCTGTCCCCTGGCACCGTGGCGACCGACATGCAGCGCTCGATCAAGTCTTCCGGCGTCAATCCGGTGAGCCGGCTCGACTGGTCCGATCACATCCCGCCCGAATGGGCCGGTGAGGCCATCGCCTGGCTTTCGACCGACGCCGCCCGCCCCTATGACGGCGGCGACATGTCATTGAGGACCGAGGAAGCGCGCCGCGCGGTCGGGCTGATCAGCTAGGCTGGCGCCGGCCGCACCGCCTTTCTACGGAGCGCGCACCCGTGGCCCGGCGGCGTCCTGCGCCGCCCCCTTCGGCCGCAAGCCATCGAGAAACAGCGTTTCGAGATAGCGCGCCGCATCCTCGAACCGGCCGGCGGCACCCCGGTCAGGCCCGAGGATCACCTGCACCTGGGCATCGAAATCGGCATAATGCTGGGTCGTCGACCAGATCGAGAAGATCAGGTGGCGCGGATCGACGGTGTTGATCTTTCCCGCCTTCATCCATCCCGTGAGCACGCCGGCCTTTTCGTCGACCAGCGGCTTGAGTTCGCTTTCGAGCACGCGCCTGATCCGCGGCGCGCCCTGCAGGATCTCGTTGGCGAACAACCGGCTTTCGCGCGGGAAATCGCGCGCCATCTCGAGTTTGCGGCGGATATAGGACTGCAGTTCCGGCAAGGGCTCGCCCACCGCGTCGAGCGCTCGCAAGGGTTCGAGCCAAGTTTCCAGAAGCCGCAGGATCAGCGCCTCGTAGATGTCCTGCTTGCGCCGGAAATAATAGAGAAGATTGGGTTTCGACATGCCCGCATGGGCGGCGATCCGGTCGATGGTCGCACCACGGAAGCCGTGAACGGAGAATTCCTCCAGCGCCGCGTCGAGGATCTTCTCCTCGTTTTCGAGCTGAATGCGCGTCTTGCGCTGGGTTTCCGTCGCGCGTGCCTTCAAGTGCTGCGTTTCCCCCTGCCCATCGAGGCTCCGGTCCGCGACAGCCGGTCCGGTCCGGCGTCACAGAATGGGCCTTGACCGCCCGATTGGCGCTGCTAGAGTTTTATCAAACAGTCAAGATTTCGCAACACAGCATTTGCGAAGCATAAAAGCCCGGAAAGGGCAGTTGACTGAAGCACAGGGAACAGTCGCGTCAGGAGGCGCTCCAGCCATGTCCAACAGGCACATCGCCACGCCCAACGATTTTCGTGCGTTCTGGATGCCGTTCACCGCCAACCGGCAGTTCAAGCAGAACCCGCGCATGCTGGTGGGCGCCAAGGACATGCATTTCACCGCCTCCGACGGCCGCCAGATCCTTGACGGCACAGCCGGGCTCTGGTGCGTCAATGCCGGCCATTGCCGCCCGAAGATCACCGAGGCGATCGCCCAGCAGGCCGGCGAACTCGATTATGCGCCCGCCTTCCAGATGGGGCATCCGAAAGCGTTCGAACTCGCCAACCGGCTGGTCGACATCGCCCCCGAAGGCATGAACCATGTGCTCTTCACCAATTCCGGCTCGGAATCGGTCGAGACCGCGCTCAAGGTGGCGCTCGCCTGGCATCGCGCCCGCGGCGACGGCTCGCGCACCCGGCTGATCGGCCGCGAGCGCGGCTATCACGGCGTCAACTTCGGCGGCATATCGGTGGGCGGCATCGTCGCCAACCGCAAGATGTTCGGCACGCTTCTGACCGGCGTCGACCACATGCCGCACACCCACCAGCCCGCAAGGAACGCCTTCACCAGGGGCCAGCCCGAGCATGGCGGCGATCTCGCGAGCGAACTCGAGCGCATCGTCACGCTGCACGACGCCTCCACCATCGCCGCCGTCATCGTCGAGCCGGTGGCGGGCTCGACCGGCGTGCTGATCCCGCCCAAGGGCTATCTCCAGAAGCTGCGCGAGATCTGCACCAGGCACGGCATCCTTCTGATCTTCGACGAGGTGATCACCGGCTACGGCCGGCTCGGCGCGCCCTTTGCCGCGCAGTATTACGATGTCATGCCCGACATCATCACCACCGCCAAAGGACTGACCAATGGCGTGATCCCGATGGGCGCGGTGTTCGTGACCTCCGCAATCCACGACGCCTTCATGCAGGGCCCTGAGCACCTGATCGAGTTCTTCCACGGCTACACCTATTCGGGCAATCCGATCGCCTCGGCGGCGGCCCTCGCGACACTAGACACCTACAGGGAAGAGGGCCTGCTCACGCGCGCGGCCGAGCTCTCCCCCTACTGGGAGGAGCAGCTGCATTCGCTGAAGGGCTGCCCGCATGTCATCGACATCCGCAACACCGGTCTCATTGGCGCGATCGAGCTTGAGCCGGTCGCCGGCGAACCCACCAAGCGCGCCTTCTCGGCGTTCCTGAGGGCGTATGAGCAAGGCCTGCTGATCCGCACCACCGGCGACATCATCGCGCTGTCGCCGCCGCTCATCATCTCCAAGGAGCAGATCGACCAGCTTTTCGACACGCTCCGCAAGGTTCTCACACAGGTAGACTGACCATGCAGATCATCGAAAACGCCATCGGCGGCAAACTCACGACATCGGCGTCCGACCGGAGGTCCGCGGTGTTCAATCCCGCGACCGGCGAGCAGATCGCCGAGCTGCCGCTGTCGACGGTGGACGAAATCAACGCCGCCGTCGCCAATGCCAAGGCCGCACAACCGGCCTGGGGCGCGATGCCGCCGCTCAAGCGCGCGCGCTTCATGTTCAAGTTCAAGGAGCTGCTCGACCAGCACGCAGCCGACATCGCCCGTGAGATTTCGCGCGAACACGGCAAGACCCATGACGATGCGCTCGGCGAAGTGGCCCGCGGCATCGAGGTGGTGGAATTCGCCTGCGGCATCCCCAACCTTCTGAAAGGTGATTTTTCCCGCAATGTCGGCCCGGGCGTCGATTCCATCGCCGACCGCCAGCCCTTGGGCGTCGTCGCCGGCATCACCCCGTTCAACTTTCCGGCCATGGTGCCGATGTGGATGTACCCGATCGCCATCGCCTGCGGGAACACCTTCGTGCTCAAGCCCTCCGAGCGCGATCCCTCGGCGCCGATGCTGGCCTGGAAATTGTTTCAGGAAGCGGGCTTCCCGGATGGGGTCTTGAACGTCGTCCACGGCGACAAGCTCGCCGTCGACACGCTGCTCGACCACCCCGACGTCAAGGCGGTGAGCTTCGTCGGCTCCACCCCGATCGCCGAATATGTCTATGCCCGCGGCACCGCCAAGGGCAAGCGCGTGCAGGCTTTGGGCGGGGCCAAGAACCACATGGTGATCATGCCCGACGCCGACATGGACCAGGCCGCCGACGCGCTGATGGGCGCGGGCTACGGCTCTGCCGGCGAGCGCTGCATGGCGATCTCGGTCGCCGTTCCCGTGGGCGAGAAGACCGCCGACGCGCTGGTCGCCAAGCTGAAACCCCGTGTCGAGGCGCTGAAGATCGGTCCCTCCACCGACGAATCCGCCGAGATGGGTCCGGTGGTGACGAAGCAGCACCAGGAGAAGGTGCTCGGCTATATCGACCAGGGCGTGAAGGAAGGTGCTGACCTCGTGGTCGACGGCCGCGGCTTCTCGCTGCAGGGCTACGAGAACGGCTATTTCGTGGGCGGCACGCTGTTCGACCGCGTGACCACCGACATGACCATCTACAAGGAAGAGATCTTCGGCCCGGTGCTCTCGGTGGTCCGCGCCGGCACGTTCGACGACGCCGTCAAGATGATCAACGAGCATGAATACGGCAACGGCACCGCGATCTTCACCCGCGACGGCGACGCCGCGCGCGCCTTCTCCGACGCGATCGAAGTGGGCATGGTCGGCGTCAACGTGCCGATCCCGGTGCCGGTCGCCTATCATTCCTTCGGCGGCTGGAAGCGCTCGCTGTTCGGCGACCACTCGATCTACGGCCCCGAGGGCGTGCGCTTCTACACCCGCCTCAAGACCATCACCTCGCGCTGGCCCAACGGCATCAAGTCCGGCGCTGTCTTCACCTTCCCGAGCTAAGCCCGCCCCGCGAACCCCCGTCCCGGGCCGGTTCCGGGATGGCCGAAACAAGACCAGACCACAGGAGCCAGCCATGTCCACGCCCGCCGCAAACCTTCGCATCAATGCCGACCGGCTGTGGGAGTCGCTGATGGAGATGGCGAAGATCGGGCCGGGCGTTGCTGGCGGCAACAACCGCCAGGCGCTGACCGACGAGGACGGCGAGGGCCGCAGGCTGTTCCAGCGCTGGTGCGAGGACGCAGGCCTGACCATGGGTGTCGACACCATGGGCAACATGTTCATGACCCGTCCCGGCACAGATCCCGAGGCGCTGCCGGTCTATGTCGGCAGCCACCTCGACACGCAGCCGACCGGCGGCAAATATGACGGCGTGCTCGGCGTACTTGGCGGCCTCGAACTGGTGCGCACCCTCAACGACCTCAACATCAAGACCAAGCACCCGATCGTCGTGGTCAACTGGACCAACGAGGAAGGCACCCGCTTCGCCCCCGCCATGCTCGCTTCCGGCGTTTTCGCGGGCATTCACACCCAGGACTGGGCCTATGACCGGGTCGACGCCAAGGGCAAGCGCTTCGGCGACGAACTGGAACGCATCGGCTGGAAGGGCGACGAGGAAGTGGGCGCGCGCAAGATGCATGCGCTGTTCGAACTCCATATCGAACAAGGTCCGATTCTCGAGGCCGAAGGCAAGGACATCGGCGTCGTCACCCACGGCCAGGGCTTGCGCTGGATCGAGTGCACGGTGACCGGCAAGGAAAGCCACACCGGCTCGACGCCGATGCCGATGCGCAAGAATGCCGGCCGCGGCCTCGCCCAGATCACCGAACTGGTGCACGAAATCGCCATGGACAACGCGCCCAATGCCGTCGGCGCGATCGGCCATGTCGACGTCTATCCCAATTCCCGCAACATCATTCCCGGCAAGGTGGTCTTCACCATCGATTTCCGCAGCCACGAACTCGATACGCTGAACGGCATGGTCGACCGGCTGATGGCGGAAGCCCCGAAGCTCTGCGAGGCGCTCGGCGTGAGCTTTTCGGCCGAGATCGTCGGCCAGTTCGACCCGCCGGAATTCGACCATGGCTGCGTCAAGGCGATCCGCGACGCCGCCGAGCGGCTCGGCTATTCGCACCGCGACATCATCTCCGGCGCGGGCCACGACGCCTGCTGGATCAACCGCGTGGCCCCGACCGCCATGGTGATGTGCCCCTGCGTCGACGGGCTCTCGCACAACGAGGCGGAAGAGATCTCGAAGGAATGGGCCGCCGCCGGCGCCGACGTGCTCTTGCATGCGGTGGTCGAGACCGCGGAGATTGTGGAGTGATCACGCCTAAAAATTTTCAGCAATTTCTCTTTCACGAATCTGCCAGGCCGGCGGACGTTAAAGAGACTGTCCGCCACTTGCGCGGCACCAAAATAAGACAACGTAATGCTCGATACTCGCTGCCAGAGAGCCTTGTGGGATCTGTCTTTTCGATAAATGTTCGCCCAGCTGCTTGGGAAAACGTGCTTCGTAACCTTAATGACTTTGCTGAATGGACGAACCTAAGTGACGAGGAGAGACGTGGGCTGTCGCTGACTGATCTCCTGGAATTAGCCGATGGGCCGAGAGAATTTGAGCGCGATGTGTTCGAAAACTCTCAGCTTACTTCGCCCCGTGGCGGCATAACAAAAGCGCATGCGGTTATGAAGATCGCCCGCATCCTCAAGAATAACGGAATTGATAAATTATCTGATCTCAATTGTATGCCTCTAATGGAATCATATCGCCACATTCGACAGATCCCTGGACAAAGCAATGGTGTCGCTTTTGTCTTTATGCTCATCCTGGCTGGCTGGAAGGACATGGTGAAACCTGACCGTCGGGTGAAAACTCAGATGGAAAAAATCCTGAATAGAACGCTACAGCCACACTATGCAGCTGAGGTGCTCCGAGAAGCTGCCTTTGTCATGAAAGTGAATCCCTCGGACCTTGATCTCACGCTTTGGCAGATGGCTGATGCGGCATAATCTGACAAGCAAAGGACAAATTATGCTGACGACAGTAACTCCACTGAAATGGGCCGGCGCCGATGTGCTCTTGCATGCGGTGGTGGAGACCGCGGAGATTGTGGAGTGAGCGGTCTTCACCTATATTCGGTTGATCCCGTTTACCCGGAGCGCGCCTCATGTCGCCGGCTGCAGAAAACCTCGTGCTCGAACATCTTCGCGCCATCCGCGCGACGGTGGATCGCCTCGCCGACGACATGCTCGAGGTCAAGGGCCGGCTCGGCCTCATCGAGATGCAATATGCCAGCGTGTCCAACCGGCTCGACCGGATGGACGAGCGCGTCTCCCGAATCGAGAAGCGGCTCGGGCTCATCGAGGCCTGAACCGCACACCGGGCGCGCCGCCCGCAACGCCCCTGCCTGCCGCACCGCGCAGGCAGACGGCCCCCTCACCTTTCGCGCCCGCCGGCCTTTCCCCGGGGAGGCCGCGTGTTTGGACGCAGGCGGGGCGCTGAGACCGACCATCAGGAGGATCCCATGAACGTGACCACACCGATTGCCGCCCAGACGAGCGCCGACGAGCAGCAACTGCGCATCGACCTTGCCGCCGCCTTGCGGCTCGCGGCCTATTACGGCTGGCACGAGGGGGTGGCCAACCATTTCTCCGCCGCCGTCTCGCCGGACGGCAAGAAGTTCCTGATGAACCCGCGATGGAAGCATTTCTCGCATGCCAAGGCGAGCGAACTCCTGCTGATCGACGCCGACGATCCCGACACCATGAACCGGCCCGATGCGCCCGATCCGTCGGCCTGGGCGATCCATGGCGCGATCCACCGCCACGTGCGGCACGGCCGCGTGGCGCTGCACCTGCATCCGCCGCACGCCACAGCGCTTGCCGGCCTCAAGGACCCTTCGATCAAGCCGATCGACCAGACCACGGCGCGCTTCTTCAACCGGTTGGCGATCGACATGGAGTTCGGTGGCATCGCCAGCGAGGAGGCCGAGGGCGAGCGCATCGCCGCCTCGGTCGGCAATTATTCGGCGGTGATGATGGCCAATCACGGCGTGACCACGCTGGCCGGCACCGTCGCCGAGGCCTTTGATGCGATGTACCACCTCGAACGCGCCGCCCGCACCATGGTGCTCGCCTATTCCACCGGCCAGCCGCTCAACGTGATGAATGACGAATTGGCCGAGTCGGTCGCCCGTGAGTGGGAGGTCTACAAGGACGCCGAATTCGCCCATTTCGAGGAAATGAAGCGCGTGCTCGACCGGGAAAACCCGGGCTATGCGGAGTGAGATCGCCAGCGGATTGGATCAGGGGTACTTGAACGAGACATGATCGAGGACGCGCACAATGCCGGAGGTTCCTCACCTCTCCCCCAGGGGGAGAGGTCGGGCGCCGCATCGCGGCGTCCGGGTGAGGGGGGCTTCGCCCCAAAACCGATGCCCACGACCAAGGCACTGGCGCGCAGCATGCGCACCCAACCGACCGACGCGGAACATCTGCTTTGGCAACAACTCCGCAACCGCCTCCTCAACGGCTACCGGTTCTCGCGCCAGGTGCGCATCGGTCGCTTTATCTGCGATTTTTGCTGCCGCAGTGAAAAACTGGTCGTGGAACTCGACGGCAGCCAGCACGCCTTGAATGAACCCAGGGACGCCCGCCGCACGGCATGGCTGACAGCGAATGGCTACAGCGTGCTGAGGTTCTGGAACGACGAAATCGTCTACGAACGTGGCGCCGTGCTCGACACTATACTCGCCGCACTGGAGGGGCGCCTCGAACCCCCTCACCCAACTCAGGCATCTGCTCAGCTTCGCTTCGCAGTGCCTTCCTATCCCTCTCCCCGTCGGGGAGAGGGAACGACCGATCGCCATCACCCGGGAGACCAGCCATGAGCACCACTGTCATCAAGAACGGAACCATCGTCACCGCCGACCTGACCTACAAGGCGGATGTGCTGATCGAGGGCGGGGTGATCACCGCGATCGGGCCGAACCTGATGGGCGAGACCTCGCTCGACGCCACCGGCTGCTACGTGATGCCGGGCGGCATCGATCCGCACACCCATCTCGAAATGCCCTTCATGGGCACCTATTCGACCGACGATTTCGAAAGCGGCACGCGCGCGGCGCTTGCCGGCGGCACCACCATGGTGATCGATTTCGCGCTCCCCTCGCCCGGCCAGTCGCTGCTCGAGGCGATCACCATGTGGGACAACAAGTCGACGCGGGCCAATTGCGACTACTCCTTCCATATGGCGATCACCTGGTGGGGCGAGCAGGTGTTCAACGAGATGGAAACGGTGGTGAAGGACAAGGGGATCACCACCTTCAAGCACTTCATGGCCTACAAGGGCGCGCTGATGGTCGATGACGACGAGATGTACGCCTCCTTCAGCCGTGTCGGCGAACTGGGCGGCATCGCCATGGTCCATGCTGAAAACGGCGACGTGGTGGCCCAGCTGCAGCAGAAGCTCTTGGCCGCCGGCAACAACGGCCCCGAAGCCCATGCCTATTCGCGGCCCGCGGAAGTCGAGGGCGAGGCCACCAACCGCGCGATCATGATCGCCGACATGACCGGCACGCCGCTCTATGTGGTGCACACCTCCTGCGAACAGAGCCACGAGGCGATCCGCCGCGCCCGCCAGAAGGGCATGCGCGTCTGGGGCGAGCCGCTGATCCAGCACCTGACGCTCGACGAAAGCGAATATGCGCACCCCGACTGGGACCACGCCGCGCGCCGGGTGATGAGCCCGCCCTTCCGCAACAAGCTGCACCAGGATTCACTCTGGGCCGGGCTGTCGGCGGGCTCGCTGCAGGTGGTCGCCACCGACCACTGCGCCTTCACCACCGAGCAGAAGCGCTATGGCGTCGGCGATTTCACCAAGATCCCGAACGGCACCGGCGGGCTCGAGGACCGCATGCCGATGCTCTGGACCTATGGCGTGGGGACCGGCCGGCTGACCATGAACGAGTTCGTGGCCGTGACTTCCACCAACATCGCCAAGATCTTGAACTGCTACCCGAAGAAGGGCGCGGTGCTGGTGGGTGCGGACGCCGACCTGGTGGTGTGGGATCCGGAGAAGTCGAAGACCATCAGCGCCGGAACGCAGCAGTCGGCGATCGATTACAACGTGTTCGAGGGCAAGCATGTCAAGGGCCTGCCGCGCTTCACGCTGACCCGCGGCCATGTGGCGATCCACGACGGCGAGGTCCGCACCGAGGAAGGCCACGGCAAGTTCGTGGCCCGCAAGCCGGTCACGCCCACCAACACCGCGCTGTCGACCTGGAAGGAACTCACCTCGCCCCGCAAGGTCGAACGCTCGGGCATTCCGGCGAGCGGGGTATAATGGAAGGTGCCGCCCCTCCCTCCCCCTTGAGGGGAAGGATCAAGGGTGGGGGTGAAGCGGCACGAAACGCGGGCCTTCCCCCACCCCTTCCAAGGGTGGAGGAGAGCGCAAAACAGAACGAGACCCGGCAGCACCCACCTTCCGCCAAGCCGGGCGCGATGGCATAAAACTTGCGACAGGCCCAAGGGGCGAGCATGACAGGACGATCGGGGAACCCAATGAAACAAAAAGCGGCAGCCCATGCCTGAGACAGTCATTTCCGCCCAAAATCTGGACTTGACCTTCGAGACCAATGACGGGCCGGTACACGCGCTCAAGAACATCGATCTCGACATCCGCGAGGGCGAGTTCGTGTCGCTGATCGGCCCTTCGGGCTGCGGCAAGACCACGCTTCTGCGCGTGATCGCCGATCTCGAAAAGCCCACCGGCGGCCGCATGACCATCAACGGCATGACGCCGGAACAGGCCCGGCTCGCCCGCGCCTATGGCTATGTGTTCCAGCAGGCGGCGCTCCTGCCCTGGCGCACCATCGAGGACAATGTGGCGCTGCCGCTCGAGGTGATGGGCGTCGACAAGGCGACCCGTACCCAGCGCATCAGGAGCAATCTCGATCTCGTCAACCTGTCGGGCTTCGAGAAGAAGTTTCCCTGGCAACTGTCGGGCGGCATGCAGCAGCGCGCCTCGATCGCCCGCGCGCTCGCGGTGGAACCGCAGATGCTCCTGATGGACGAGCCCTTCGGCGCGCTCGACGAGATCGTCCGCGACCACCTCAACGAACAGCTGCTCAAACTCTGGGCAAAGACGAAGAAGACCGTGGTGTTCGTCACCCACTCGATCCCCGAGGCCGTGTTCCTGTCGACCCGGATCGTGGTGATGAGTCCCCGGCCCGGGCGCATCCACGAGATCATCGACTGCGATCTCGGCTACGACCGTCCGCTCGACATCCGCGAGACGCCGGAATTCCTGAAGATCGCCCACCAGGTGCGCGAGGGGCTGAAGGCGGGACACAGCTATGATGAGTAGCGCCGCCCTGACCATGGAACCGGCGCCCGTGATCCGCCCGGCGGAGGCCGGCGACCTTGCGGCCTGCGCGGCGATCATCAACGCCTATATCGACGCCACGCCCTGGCTGCCGCGCACGGCAAGCCGCGAGGCCATCGAGGACATGTTCGGCCCCGATCTCCTCGACCGGCGCGCGGTGTTCGTGGCGGAGGCCGGCGACGGGGTCGCCGGCTATCTGTCGATGGACCCGGAAGCAGGCTTCATCCACGCGCTGTACCTGAAGCCCGGCCATCGCGGCCAGGGCCTCGGCAAGGCCTTGCTCGACGCCGCCAAGCATGCGCGGCCGCAGGGCTACGAGCTCACCGTGTTCGAACCCAATACCGAAGCGCAGCGGTTCTACCGGCGCGAGGGGATGATCGAGGTGCCCGAAGGCCGCACCGCCGACACCGAGGAAGGCGTGCCGACCTTGCTGATGCGCTGGCCGGGAGGGATCGCATGAGCCCGTCGCTGATGCTCTGGCTTGCCGCCGCAATGGCCGTGTTCCTGGCAGGCGCCAGCAGCCTGAGGCTCTATGTCGACCGGCCGTCGGTCTGGCTGCTGGTGCTCGCCATCGGGCTCTATTCGGCCGGCAACCTGATGATGGTGCGGCTGATGCGCGAAAGCGGGCTCGCGGTGGCGATGTCGCTGTCGGCCGTGCTGCAACTGGTGCTGATCAATGCCGTCGGGCTGATGATCTTCGGCGAGCGGCCGACCAACATGCAGATCGGCGGCATCACGCTCGGCATCGTCGCCGTGACGCTGATCGTCTGGCCGCAGGGGAGGCAGGGATGATGGGCGCGAGCTTTGTGAAGGACCGGCTGTTTCCGGTCATGACCATCCTGCTTGCGATCCTCGCGATCTGGTATGTCGCCGCCTATTCCATGAACGCGCCGTTCCAACGCGATTTCGACCGGCGCGCGGGCGAAACCCGCACCGGCACGGAATTCTTCATGGCCACCATGAGCCAGCCCAAGCCCACCATGCCCGCACCGCACCAGGTGGCCGAGAACCTCTGGAAGAACACGCTGACGGTGAAGCCGTGGTCGAAGCGCAGCCTGGTCTACCATTCCTGGGTCACGCTCTCGGCCACGCTTCTGGGCTTTGCCATGGGCACCGCGCTCGGCGTGGTGATCGCCATCGGCATCGTCCACGTTCCCGCGCTCGACCGCTCGTTCCTGCCCTGGATCATCGCCTCGCAGACCATCCCGATTCTCGCGGTCGCGCCGATGATCATCGTGCTGCTCTCCGCCATCGGCGTGACCGGGCTTCTGCCCAAGGCGCTGATCTCGACTTATCTCTCGTTCTTCCCGGTCGCCGTCGGCATGGTCAAGGGCCTGCGCTCGCCGGACGTTCTGCATCTCGACCTGATGCGCACCTATTCGGCAAGCCGGGCCCAGACGCTCTGGAAGCTCAGGCTCCCCGCCTCGATGCCGTTCTTCTTCGCCTCGATGAAGGTCGCCATCGCCGCATCGCTGATCGGCGCCATCGTCGGCGAACTGCCGACCGGCGCGGTGGCCGGCATCGGCTCCAAGCTGCTCGCGGGCTCCTACTACTCGCAGACGGTCGACATCTTCGCGGCCCTGATCGCGGGCTCGATCGTCGCCATCCTGCTCGTGAGCCTGGTCGATCTCGTCGGCCGCCTGGTCAATGCCCGCATGGGAGCGAAGACTCCATGAGCGCGATCCGGATCAACTGGCAGGCGCTGCTCGCGCTGATCGCCACCCTCGCAAGCCTCACCGCCCTGCCCTACACGGCGAGCATGAGCGCAGGCTTCTCGCTCGCGGTGGCGGCCCTGCTGCTTGCCGGTGCGGTGTTGTCGATGCTGCGGCTTGCCTCCGCGCTCGAGGCGCTGGTGCTGCTCATCGCAAGCTTCGGCGCGGCGGGCATGCTGATCACTGGGCTGGAGAGCGCCACCGGCACCGCCACCGCCGGCTATTTCGCAAGCCTCGCCGCCGCCTGGCTCCTGGGCTGGCGGCTGGTGACGGTGATGTCGGGCGACGGCAGCCGCTCGGACCGCACCGCCGGGATCGTGGCCATCACCGTGCCGGCGCTGTTCGGCATCTGGGTGCTGATCCTGTGGGAATGCATCGTGCGCGGCGCAGGCGTTCCCTTCGTGCTGTTGCCGCCGCCTTCGGCCATCGGCATCCGCATCAGCGAGTCGCTGCCGATCCTCGCCGCAGACTTCCGCCAGACCGTGCTCAAGGCCGTGCTGTTCGGCTATGTCGTGGGCTGTCTCGCAGGCTTTCTGGTCGCCATCCTCGCCGACCGCTTCCGCTTCTTTGCCAACGGCCTGCTGCCGGTCGGCAACATGGTCTCGGCGCTGCCGATGATCGGGATCGCGCCGGTGATGGTGATCTGGTTCGGCTTCGACTGGCAGTCCAAGGCCGCCGTCGTCATCGTCATGACCTTCTTCCCGATGCTGGTCAACACGCTCGCCGGCCTTGCCGCCACCAGCGAGATGGAGCGCGACCTGATGCGCACCTATGGCGCCACGCACTGGCAGGTGCTCTTGAAGCTCAGGATGCAGGCGGCCATGCCCTTCATCTTCAACGCGCTGAAGATCAACTCCACGCTGGCGCTGATCGGCGCCATCGTGGCCGAGTTCTTCGGCACGCCGATCGTCGGCATGGGGTTCCGCATTTCGACCGAAGTGGGTCGAATGAACCTGGACATGGTCTGGGCCGAAATCGCCCTTGCGGCCATCGTCGGGTCCTTGTTCTATGGGGCGCTTGCACTTCTCGAGCGCACCGTCACATTCTGGCACCCGAGCTATCGGAGATGATCGACCGGGGCCTTAACCAGAGGAGAACGTCAATGAAAACAAAAATCGGACTGACACTCGCATTCGCCATGACGCTGATGGCCGGCGCCGCCCATGCCGCCGACAAGGTGACCCTGCAGCTCAAATGGGTGGCCCAGTCGCAGTTCGCGGGCTATTTCGTCGCCAAGGACAAGGGTTTCTACGAGGAAGCCGGCCTCGATGTCGAAATCAAGCCCGGCGGCCCGGACATCGCGCCTGAGCAGGTGATCGCCGGCGGCGGCGCCGACGTGATCGTCGACTGGATGGGCGGCGCGCTCGCAGCCCGCGAAAAGGGCGTGGGCCTCGTCAACATCGCCCAGCCCTACAAGAAGGCCGGCATGGAAATGGTCTGCCCCGCCGACGGTCCGATCAAGACCACCGACGACTTCAAGGGCCACACCCTCGGCGTCTGGTTCTACGGCAACGAATATCCGTTCTTCGCCTGGATGAACAAGCTCGGCCTCTCCACCGAAGGCGGCCCGGATGGCGTGACCGTGCTCAAGCAGAGCTTCGACGTGCAGCCGCTGATCCAGAAGCAGGCCGACTGCATCTCGGTCATGACCTACAACGAATATTGGCAGCTGATGGACGCCGGCTACAAGCCGGAAGACCTGATCGTGTTCAACTATTCGGAAATGGGCAACGACCTGCTCGAGGACGGCCTCTACGCGATGGAAGACGACCTCAAGGATCCGGCCTTCAAGGAAAAGATGGTCAAGTTCGTCAAGGCTTCGATGAAGGGCTGGGAATATGCCATCGCCAACCCGGATGAAGCCGCCGAAATCGTCATGGACAATGGCGGCCAGGACGAGAACCACCAGAAGCGGATGATGGGCGAAGTGGCCAAGCTGATCGGCGAGCCCGATGCCAAGCTGATCCCGGAAGCCTATGAGCGCACCGCCAAGGCTCTGCTCGACCAGAAGATCATCACCAAGGAGCCGGAAGGCGCCTGGACGTCGGAAATCACCGACGCGATGTAAGCCCGTTTCGGGCTATGCTTCGCCGGCCGGCAGAACTGCCGGCCGGTTTCTTGTTTGTAGGATGCACGAGAGGGAACGGGCATGACAGGCAGACTCGGCGACATGATCGAGCAGGGCCAGGGCAAGGCGCCCGCCGACCTCGTGCTCAAGGGCGGGCGGCTGTTCGACCTGACGACGGGACACTTGCGCGATGGCGACATCGCCATCTGCGGCGACCGCATCGTCGGCACGCTCGAAACCTATGAAGGCGTCGAGGAGATCGACATTTCCGGCCGCATCGTCGTGCCGGGCTTCATCGACACGCATCTGCATATCGAAAGCTCGCTCGTCACGCCGCACGAATTCGACCGCTGCGTGCTGCCGCGCGGGGTCACGACCGTGATCTGCGACCCGCACGAGATCGCCAATGTGCTCGGAAGCGAGGGCATCCGGTATTTCCTCGATTGTTCGCTCCAGACCATCATGGACATTCGCGTGCAGCTGTCGAGTTGCGTGCCCGCCACCCATCTCGAGACCGCCGGCGCCCGGCTCGACATCGACGACCTCCTGCCGTTCCGCGACCACCCGAAGGTGATCGGCCTCGCCGAATTCATGAATTTTCCCGGCGTGCTCGCAAAAGACCCTGCCTGCATGGCCAAGCTCGAAGCCTTTCAGGGCGGGCACATCGACGGCCATGCGCCGCTGCTCCGGGGCCTCGGCCTCAACGGCTATCTCGCCGCCGGCATCCGCACCGAGCACGAATCCACCACCGCCGAAGAAGCGCTCGAGAAGATGGCGAAGGGCATGCATGTGCTGGTGCGCGAGGGCTCGGTCAGCCGCGATCTCGATGCGCTGATCCCGATCATCACCGAGCGCAACTCGCCGTTCCTGGCGCTGTGCACCGACGACCGCAACCCGCTCGACATCGCCGAGCACGGCCATCTCGACTACATGATCCGGCATGCGATCGCGAAGGGCGTCGAGCCGCTGGCGATCTACCGTGCCGCCTCGATCTCGGCCGCCCGCGCCTTCGGGCTTCGCGATCGCGGCCTGGTGGCGCCCGGCTGGCGCGCCGATCTCGTCGTGCTCGACAGCCTGGAAGAGTGCCGCGCCGAGATGGTGTTTTCGGCCGGCAGGCTGGTCACCGACGCGCTGTTTGCCGCCCGCTCAACCACTGCGCCGGTGGGCACCGACAGCGTGCACGCGCCGCAACTCAGCGCAGCCTCGTTCACGGTGAGGAAGAACCAGACCATCACCCCGGTGATCGGCATCATCCCGGGCCAGATCATCACCGAGCGGCGCGATCTCGATCTGGCGATCGAGAAGGGCGAAAAGCGCATCGACCACGACCGCGACATCCTCAAGGTCGCCGTCATCGAGCGGCATGGCCGGAACGGCAACATCGCCACCGGTTTCGTCCAGGGTTTCGGCCTGAAGCGTGGCGCGATCGCCTCCACCGTCGGCCATGACAGCCACAATATCTGCGTGGTCGGCGCCGACGAGGCGGACATGGCGGTGGCCGCCAACCGGCTGAGCGAAATCCGCGGCGGTTTCGTGGTCACCGAGGGCGGCAAGGTCGTCGCCGAGATCGCCCTGCCGGTCGCGGGCCTGATGAGCGAGTTGCCCTACGAGGCCGTGCGCGAGACGCTGGTTCCGCTGCGGGCGGCGGCGCGCGCGCTCGGCGGCACGCTGGAGGAACCGTTCCTGCAGCTCGCCTTCCTGCCGCTGCCGGTGATCCCGCATCTCAAGATTTCCGATCGCGGCATGATCGATGTCGACGCCTTCGAGATCATCGATCCGTAGGCCGACGGGATGGACCCGCGCACGCGGCGCGGGAGCACTGCGGCCGTGTCACGGTCCGGGACGTGGGGAAAGGCCGATGAGGCGCGGTCAGGCGGCCGAGTGCTGCTCGTCGAGACCGAGCAGGAAGTTGATGGAGGGCCGCGCCTTGACCAGATCGTCGATCGAATAGGTCGACAGCACGTCGAAGAAGGCGCCGAGCGCCTTGCGCAACGCGGCATTGAACCCGCAGGAATCGACCAGCGGGCATTCGATCGCATCGCTCTCGAAGCATTCCGCCATGGCAAAGCCTTCCTCGGTGACCTTGACCACGTCGAGAAGCGAGATCTTGTCGGCGGTGCGTCCGAGCCGGATGCCGCCGTTGCGCCCGCGCACCGATTCGATCAGCCCGGCCTTCGTCAGCGGCTGCAGGATCTTGAACAGGAACAGTTCGGAGACCGAATAGGCCTTCGCAATGTCGCCGATGCGGCTCAACTGCCCGTCATTGGCGGCGCAATACATCAGAATCCGCACCGCGTAGTTGGTTTGGCGTGTCAACCGCATTATCGTGCTCCGGTCCTTGGGTTCCGCTTCCAATCGGAAGTTCTGGCAGTTTAGAATGCTTCTAGAAAAAGGAAACCCTTTTATTCAAGTTTATTTTCCGGCCAAGTCCGTGGCCGACGATACGAGGAAAACCATGACGCGCGCCACTGAATTCGAAGCAATCAACGGGTTTCGGCGGGAAACTGTCAACCTGGCCAATTGGCGCACCCGCCCCTACAGCTTCTGGTCGTTCCGGAATGTGGCGGAAATGGTGCGCTCCGCGCGAATCAGCACCGGCAGCAGCGCGCCCCTCCCGGCCCCGGTCGACAATCCGGACCTGCTCGCCCGCACGGTCTCCGACGGCACAAGCGTTGCCGACGAACTGGTCCGCAGCGAGGTCGACAGCTTCGTGCTTTCGAAGAAAGGCAGCATCGTCGCCGAATGGCACGCGCCCGGGGTCAAGCGCGAAGACCCGCATCTGGTGTTCTCGATCTCGAAATCGGTCACCGCGCTGGTGGCCGGCATCCTCGAGGACCAGGGCGTGCTCGATCCGGAAACGCCGGTGGGCGAAATCGTGCCCGAAGCCAGGGGCAGCGCCTATGAAGACGCCACCGTGCGACACCTGCTCGACATGCGGGTGAGCCTCGATTTCGACGAATCCTACCTTTCGCAGGAAGACTATGCGCGCTACCGCCGGGCGATGTCCTGGAACCCGCCCTCGCCCGACGGCAAGGACGAGGCGATGCTCGCCTTTCTCACAAGCCTGAAGAAGGCCGCGCATCCCCATGGCGGCATCCACGACTATCTCTCGCCCAATTCGGACATGCTCGGCATCGTGCTCGAACGGGCGAGTGGCGAGCGCTTCCCCGAGCTCTGCGCGCGGCTGCTGTGGCGTCCGCTGGGCGCCACCGCCGACGCCATGATCACTGTCGATCCGGAAGGGGCGCCGCGCACGGCGGGCGGGGTCTCGTGCCGTCCGCACGACCTGCTCGCCCTGGGCCAGATGCTGCTCGACGGCGGCACCGTCAACGGCACCCGCATCGTCTCGCAACGCTGGATCAGCGACATGCAGCAGAACGGCGACCCGGAAGCCTGGCTCAACGGCTCGCAGGCCGTGTTCCTGACCCATGGCCGCTATCGCAGCAGCTGGTACCAGGTCGGCGGCGGCTCCAACGCCTTCCTTGCCGCCGGCATTCACGGCCAGTTTCTCTATTGCGACCCCGACACCGGCACGGCGCTGGTCTGCACCTCGTCGCAGAGCGAGCCGCAGAACGACGCCACCGACAAGCGCCTGCTCGGCATGTTCGCGATGCTCAGCCGCGAAGGCTGAGCCTCACTCGAACACGATGTCGGGCATCGTCCGCGCGCCGTCTCCGGACAGCTCTTCCAGACGCGCGCGGACCTTGGCGGCAATTTCGAGATAGACCTTGGCGTGCGGCCCCTCGGGGGCCGTCGCCACCACCGGCAGGCCGGCGTCGGAGGTCTCGCGGATCGGCATCGCCAGCGGCACCTCGCCCAGGAACGGCGCGCCGATCCGGGCCGCCTCCTGGCGTGCGCCGCCATGGCCGAAAATGTCGTGGCGGCCGCCGCAATCGGGGCAGACGAAATAGCTCATGTTCTCGATCAGGCCGAGCACCGGCACATTGACCTTGGCGAACATGTTGATCCCCTTGCGGGCGTCGATCAGCGCGAGATCCTGCGGCGTCGACACGATCACCGCGCCGGCGAGCGGCACGTTCTGCGCCATCGTCAGCTGCGCGTCGCCGGTGCCGGGCGGCATGTCGACCACCAGCAGGTCGAGTTCGCCCCAGGCGACCTCGCGCAGCATCTGGTTGAGCGCCGACATCACCATCGGCCCGCGCCAGATCATCGGCGTGTCTTCCTCGACCATGAAGCCCATCGACATGACCTTGAGGCCGTAATTCTGCATCGGCTTGAGCGTCCGGTCCTCGTTCTGCGCCGGACGTCCGGAGATGCCCAGGAGCCGCGGCATCGAGGGGCCGTAGATGTCGGCATCGAGCACGCCCACCCTGAGCCCCGTGGCCTGAAGCCCGAGCGCCAGGTTGACGGCGGTGGTGGACTTGCCGACCCCGCCCTTGCCCGAGGCAACCGCTATGATCGATGCGATGCCGGGAACCCCGGCCTTGGCGCGGCCCTGGGGAGCAGCGGCCTGCGGGGCCGCCTGCGGCGCGGCGGCGCGCGGGCTGGCCGGACGCGGCGGCGGCGTCGTGCCGGGCTCGCGGCTTGCGGTCAGCGCCACCATCGCGCCCTTGACGCCGGGCACGGTCTTGGCCGCCCGCTCGGCCGCTTCGCGCAGCGGCTCGAGTTCCTGCGCGCGCGCGGCGGGAACCGTGAGCGAGAAATACACCTTGCCATCGGCGATGAAGATCTCCGAGACCAGCCCCAGATCGACGATATTGCCTTCGAGATCCGGCCCCTTGACCGTCTTCAGCTTGGCCAGAACCTCTTCCTTGGTAACGCTCACATCGCACTCCGCATGTTGTCGTTTCGACACTCCCCACATAGTGCAGGCCGGCGGTCAATAAAACGGGGTCGGACGCAAAAACGTGGCGATCAAGGCCGATTGCGCCGGCTGCCGATCAGGAACACCGGCACCACCACCGTCAGCATCAGCAACCGCGCGACGTGATGCGAGGCGACAAAGGTCGGATCGATGGCGAGCACCACCGCGAGCGCCGCCATGGTTTCGAGCCCGCCCGGCGCAAAGGCGATCAGGATGGCGAGCAGATCCATGCCGGTGAACCAATGGGCAATCGCGCCGAACACGCCGGCGAACACGACGGCCACCAGCGTGACCATCAGCCCCGCGCTGAAGGCCCGGCGCAAATCCGGCCAGGTCACGCCCGAGAACCGGGAACCGATCAGCGCGCCGAGCGAAACGAAGGCGGCGGCGGCGAGCCAGGGCCACATCACGCCGCTGACGAGGCCCGAACCATGGGCGGCAAGGGAGACGAACATCCCGCCCAGCAGATAGGCTGCGGGCAGGCGCAGGCGGGCGAGCCCGAAGCCCGCGGCACCACCCGCAACGATCATCGCCAGCAGTGGCCAGACAGGGGTCACCGGCGGCGGCGTGAGCGTCTGCTCCGGGATCTGCCCGGCGAGCGCGACGGCAACCGGCACCAGCAGCGTCAGCGCCAGCACCCGGATCGACTGCACGATGCTGACGGTCTTGAGGTCGGCGCTGACCCCTTCGGTCAGGCCCAGGACATAGCTCAGATGCCCCGGCGACGACGACAGGAACGCGGTCACCGGATCCATGGACCACAGCCGCACCAGCGCCGCGCGGGTGACGAAGATGATGGCGAAGAGGCTGGCTGCGAGCGCGGCGAGCGTGACGGGCCAGGCGCGCATGGCGTCGAAGACCTCCGGCGTCACGCCCTGCCCGATGGTGAGTCCGAGCAGCACGAACACGGCGTTGCGGCCCTTGTGCGGCAGCGCCGCCGTCCTCATGCCCGCAAGTCCCGCCACCGTCACCGCGATCGCCGGCCCGGTCAGGAACGGCGCGGGAAAGCCGAGCAGATAGGTGACGCCCGCGCCGCATGCGGCAATGCCATAGGTGACGAGGGCGGTCTGCCAGGGCCCTTTTGCCATACTCTCGCTACTCCTGAAGCCGGTCGAACATTGGCATGGTCCACATCCGGAATCAGCCTTGCCGCTCCAACCTAAAGATACGGCCGCCGCATGCAAGGCGGCGGCCGCGCGGATCCGGTCTCAGTCCGGATCAGCCTCGCTGGCCATGCGCGGCAGCTTCGGACGGAAGAACCGGCCGCCGACGATCGGCAGGATGAAGCCGAAGAAGGCGAACAGCCACAGCCCGATCGACAGCGGCGAGGCCACCAGCGTGCTCCAGTCGCCGTCCGAAATGGTCATGGCGCGGCGCAAGTTGGCTTCCATCTGGTTGCCGAGAAGCACGCCGAGAATGACCGGCACCAGCGGCACTTCGAGCTTTCTCAGGATCCAGCCGAGCACGCCGAACAGCACCATCACCAGAAGGTCGAAGGTGGAGCCGGAAATGCCGTAGATGCCGACAAACGAGATCATCGCCACCGCCGGCATCAGGTAGCGCGGCGGCACCAGGAGCACCCGCACGAACAGGCTCACCATCGGGATGTTCATCACCAGAAGCATCAGGTTGCCGATGAACAGCGCCGCGATCAGGCCCCAGACCACATCCGGGTTGTTGGTGAAGAGAAGCGGCCCCGGCGTGATGTTGAGCGCGAGCAGCATGGCGAGCAGCACCGCGGTGGTGCCCGATCCCGGCACGCCGAGCGCGAGCATCGGCACGAGCGCGCCGCCGGCGGCGGCATTGTTGCCGGCCTCGGGGGCCGCCACGCCGCGCGGATCGCCGGTGCCGAAGGTGCCTTCCTTGTCGACCAGGCGCTTTTCCACCGAGTAGGAAATGAATGAGCCGAGCGAGGCGCCCGCGCCCGGCAGCACGCCGGCGAGGAAGCCCAGCACCGTCGAGCGCGCCATGGTCGGCGTGGTCTGCTTGAGCATCGACATCGGCGGCGTCAGCCGGCCGAGCTTGACGCCCGAGGCATCACCCGTGGCCTTCTCGGTGCCGCGGTGCTCGAGGAAGATGAACACTTCCGAGAGCGCGAACAGGCCGACGATCGCCACCAGGAAGTCGATGCCGTCATAGAGGTGCACCTCGCCGAAGGAGAAGCGCGGCACGCCGGTCTGCCCGTCGACGCCGATCATGGCGATGCCGAGCCCGAGGCCCGCGGCGAGCGCGGCCTTCGCCTGGTTCTTGCTGGCGATACCGCCGAGCGTGGCGAAGGCGAGCGCGAACAGCGCGAAATATTCGGCCGGGCCGAACAGCAGCGCCACCTTGACCAGTTGCGGGGCCAGGAACACCAGGCCCCAGGTGGCGAAGAAGGCACCGACGAAGGAGGCGATGCCCGACAGCGCCAGCGCCTCGCCGGCCATGCCTTTCTTGGCCATGGGATAGCCGTCGAGCGTGGTCATCAGCGCCGGCTCGTCGCCGGGAATGTTGAGCAGGATCGAGGAGATGCGGCCGCCATACATGGCGCCGTAATAGACGCTGGTCAGAAGGATCAGCGCCGGCGTGGCCGGCAGGCCGAGGGTGAAGGCGAGCGGAATGAGGATCGCCACGCCGTTCGAGGGCCCAAGCCCCGGCAGCGCGCCGATGATGGTGCCGAGAAAGCAGCCGATCAGCGCCAGCCCGAGATTTTCGAAAGTGAGCGCGATGGAAAACCCATGCGCGAGTGCGGAAAGTGTATCCATGATCCTGCCCTCAGAAGCCCCAGGGGCCGCGCGCGAGCGACAGTCCCAGGACAAGATGGAAGATGACGTAGATGCCGACCGAAATCGCCACGCCCGCGATCACCGCCTTGAGCGGCGGCGTGCCCAGGCGCCAGGACAGGTAGCCTGCGGTCACCGCCGTGGAGACCACGAAGCCCGCCACCGGCAGCGCATAGGCATAGGCGATCATCACCGCCACCGTCAGGCCGACCTCGAACAGGCGGCTGAAGTCCGGCCATTCGGGCTCGTCGTCTGGCTTGAACAGGATGGCCAGGCTCGAGACCGCGACCAGAACCCCGATGATGATCGGGAACGTCTTCGGTCCGACGGGATCGGAAATGAAGCTTTCCTGGATCAGCGTCGCCTGCCAGATGAAAAAGATAGCCAACAGGAGGCCCATGCCTCCCAGTATCCGGTCGCTCATGGCGCCCTCCCCCTAGATGTCCGGCTGATGCGTCAAACGAACGGTCTCCGCCCGCCGTGGCGGACGGAGACGCGCCGGCCGATCCTACTTGATCAGGCCGATTTCCTTGGAAATCTCGGTGATCGAAGCCACCGATTCGGCGACGAAGGCCTGGAAGTCGGCGCCGCGCAGGTCGAGCGGGGCCAGGCCGCTCTGGGTCATGGTTTCCTTCCACTCGGCGCTGTCATAGACCTTGCCGACGGCATCGACCCAGTAGTCATAGGCTTCGTCGGTCATGCCGCCGGGCGCGTAGAACCCGCGCCAGTTGGCGCCGATCACGTCGATGCCCTGTTCCTTGGCGGTCGGGAACGAGGAGAAGTCGCCTTCCAGGCGCTCGGGCGCAAGCACGGCCAGCACCTTGATGTCGCCGGAATCGACGAAGCCCTTGGCTTCGGAGGCGTCGCCGGTGAAGGCCTGGACCGAGCCGCCGAGCAGCTGCGTGACAGCCTCGCCGCCGCCGTCGAAGGCCACGTATTTGATGGTGCGGACATCATCGATGCCGGCCTTCTTGGCGGCGATCAGCACCTTGAGGTGGTCCCAGCCGCCAACGGCCGAACCGCCGGCCACCGACACCGAGGACGGATCCTTCTTGATCATGTCCATCA
>NZ_LQZT01000001.1:136647-359139 GCF_001703635.1 Parahoeflea olei
GCGAATCCTTGGCGACCGCGATGATGCCGTAGTCGGCGCCGACGGAGGCGACCCAGCGCACCTGGTCCATGGTGTTGCCCGGGAACGCGCCCTGCGCCAGACGGGTCGAGGTGGCCGAGGACGCCGCGACGATCAGGTTGTTGGCGTCGTTGCGCTTGTTGATGACTTCGGCATAGGCGACGCCGCCGCCGCCGCCGGCCATGTTGGTGACCTGCATGGTGCCGGGGATCAGCTTGAGATCCTGCAGCGTCTTGCCGACCTGGCGGCAGGTGAAGTCCCATCCGCCGCCGGGATTGGCCGGCGCGATGCATTCGGTCGCGCCCGGATCGAAGGCATGGGCCGCGGCCGTGAGCGAAACGACAGCAACAGCGGTCGCGGCGAGCCGCGTGACAAAATTTCTCATGATTTCCTCCACAATGGTCGAGCCGCCTTTCCTCGAAGGCGGAATGACGGCTATGTTAGCGTGCAAAACTGTCAACATGCTGTCAGCCGGGTATTGGGAACTGGGAGGAGGTGCCCATGCATTTTCTGGTCGTCGAGGATACCCTGGACGTCGCCGAAGCCATCACGGAGCGGCTGGCGCGGGCGGGCCATGTCTGCGACCGGGCGGAATCGGTCGCCGATGCCCGCCACTTCGTCTCCGCCTCCGTCTATGACCTGGTGATTCTCGACATCAACCTGCCCGACGGATCGGGTCTCGATTTCCTGCGCTGGCTGAGACAGCGCAAGCATCCGGTGCCTGTGCTGGTTCTCACCGCGCGGCTGGCCGTCGACGACAAGATCGACGCGCTCGATTTCGGCGCCGACGACTACATGGTCAAGCCTTTCGATCTCGGCGAGCTCGAGGCCCGGGTGCGCGCCATCGTCCGCCGCCGCACCGGCGAGGCCGGCGCCAGGCTGTCGGCCGGCAATCTCGATTTCGACATGGCCACCCGCCAGGCCACCGTCGCCGGCCAGCCGCTGCAACTGACCCCGCGCGAGCAGCTGCTTCTGGAGATCTTCCTGATCAACCGCGGCCGCGTGCTCGAGAAGGAAGAGCTGGTGATCCGCCTGTTCGGGCTCGACACCGATGCCGGGCCCAACGCGATCGAACTCTATGTCGGCCGCCTGCGCCGCAAGCTTGCGGGCGCGGGCCTGGAGATCAAGACCCTGCGCGGCCTTGGCTACCAGGCGCTCGCGGCCGGCCCGGAGCCGGTCGCCCCGTGAGCGATGCGCCGTTCGGGCCGCAGGCCTTTCCCTCCCGCTCCATCGCCTGGCGGCTGACGCTGCTGCTGACCCTGCTCCTGACCATTGCCGCGGCCGCCACCTTGGCCGCGGCGCTGAGCTACGGCCAGACCGCCGCCACGCGCGCCTTCGACCGGCTTCTGACCGGCGCCGCGCTGCAGATCGCCGAGCGCATCAGCGTCGAGGACGGGGAAACCGTGGTCGACATTCCGCTCTCGGCCTTCGGCCTGCTCTCGCTCGCCGCCGAGGACCGGATCTTCTACCGCGTGATCGGTCCGGACGGCTCGACGCTGACCGGCGACGAAAGCTTTCCCCTGCCCGACCGCGCCAAGGCCCAGTCGGGATCGGTGCTCTACGACACCACGTTCTCCGGCGAGCCGGTGCGGGCGATCCGGATGCAGCGCTTCCTGGCCGAACGCGCCGTGCGCGGGCCGATCACCGTCGTGGTGGCGCAGACCCTGCGCGCAAGGTCGGAACTCGCCAACGAGATCGTCGCGCGCGCCGTCATCGGCGTTGTGATCGCCGGCGCGCTCACGCTCACGCTGGCCCTGCTTGCCATGTATCTGGCCTTGAGCCCGCTCCGGCGGATCGAACGCGCCATCCTCGCCCGCGATCCGCTGGACCTGACGCCGCTGTCGACCACCACCCCGCGCGAGGTCGAGGCGCTGGTCTCGGCCATCAACCGCTTCATGGCCCGGCTCGACCGGCGCGTGAGCGCCATGCAGGACTTCGTGGCCGATGCCGCGCACCAGATGCGCACGCCGATCACGGCGCTGAGGGCGCAGACGGAACTCGCCATGGAGGAAGAGGATCCGCGCAAGCTGCGGGCGCTGCAACGGCGCATCCGCGACCGGGCGATCGGCGTGAGCCGGCTCACCGACCAGCTCCTGTCGCATGCGCTCGTCACCCACCGCGCCGATGCGGTCACGCTCGAATGGCTGGACCTGAGGCGCGTGGCGGTGGAGGCCGAGCGCGAGGCGCGGCGCACCGGCGGGGCCGAGGCGGTGGCGCTCGACCTGCCCGCCGACCCGGTGATGGTGACCGGCGACGCCTTCAGCCTGCGCGAGGCGGCGCGCAACCTGATCACCAATGCGCTCGCGCACGGCAAGCCGCCGGTCACGCTTGGGGTCAGGGTCACCGCGGCGGAAACGGCCGTGATCGCGGCGCGGGACTGCGGCCCGGGCATGAGCCCGCGCCAGATCGAACGGATCGGCGAGCGTTTTGCCCGCGACGCCTCCAACCCGCAAAGCGCGGGGCTCGGCCTCGCCATCGTCGCCGAGGTCGCCGAGTTCCATCAGGGAGCGGTTCGGGCCGGCGCGGCCGCTGAAGGCGGGTTCGAAGTCGGCATCGAGATGCCGCTCGCACCGGCAGGCCCCGCTGCACCGTCAGACAAGGGAGATGCATCATGACCCGGCTGTCCGCCGTTCTCGCCGCCGCGTCGGTTGCCCTTGCGCTCAATCTCCCCGGGGCCCATGCGGAGGAGACCGTCACCCGGTTCGAGGCGCCGGGCGACGGCGGCGAACTGGTGATCGCGAGCGTCACCGATCTCGATTTCATGCGCCCCCTGATCGCCGCCTTCCAGGAACTCCGCCCGGGCGTGTCGCTCACCTATATCGAGGACACGTCGAACAATCTCGACGCCATCGTCTCGCGCGCCTGCGACGAAGGCCGCTTCCTCGCCGATCTGGTGATCTCCTCGTCGATCGCCCAGCAGGTGCGGCTGGTCAATTCAGGCTGCGCCCGCGAAATCGACAGCCCCGTGCTCGCAACCCTGCCCTCCTGGGCGCAATGGCGGGGCGAACTGATCGGGCTGACCTACGAGCCCGCCGTCATGGTCTACAACAAGGCGGCCCTCGCGAAGGACGGCCCGCCGCACTCGCGTTTCGACCTGATCGACCTGATGCGGCAATCGGGCGAACTCAACACCCGCATCGCCACCTATGACATCGAGGACTCGGGCCTGGGCTATCTGTTCGCATTCCAGGATTCGAGCGAGGCCAGCACCTGGGGACGGCTGATCGAAGGGTTCGGGCGCAACAGCGTTGCCACCTTCTGCTGCAGTTCCGAAATCATCGACCGCGTCGCCGACGGCCGCGCCTATATCGGCTACAACGTGCTCGGCTCTTACGCGCGCTCCCGCGCCGCCCGCGACGACCGCATCGGCGTGGTGCTGCCGACCGACTACACGCTGGTGCTGGCGCGCGCCGGCTACATCCCGCGCGAAGCCCGCAACGCGGAAGCCGCCCGCGCCTTCCTGGAACTGGTGCTGTCGCCGCGCGGGCGCGCAATCCTCGATGGCGACACGCATCTGCTCACCCCACTGAGCGGCCCCGACGCGCTCAACCGCATGACCGACAGCGACGGCGAGGCCCCGGCCTTGCGCCCGATTCCGCTGTCGCCGGCGCTGCTGGTCTCGCTCGACCGCGCCAAGCGCGCCCGCTTCCTCACGCAATGGCGCAAATCGGTAACCCCGCCGACGCCGTGAGACAGTGCATGCCCGAGGGGACGTTCCCGGATAAAGGCAGGCAGCGCGTCCGGGCTCCCTAAAACGCCTCGAGCCTTCCATGCTTCACGTTGATCCGGCTGGTTGCCTCATCGGACTCGACCAGCTCGATCTTCGCTCCGAGCGAGATCAGGTTGTCTTCAAGGCGGCTGTAGGCGTTCCTGAGCAGGTCCAGTCCGGAAACGGTGGTCTCCCCCTCCGCGGCAAGGCCGGCGATGATCAAGCCTGCCGTCGCGCGAGGACAGGTTCCCACGACGCTCGTGCCGACAAGCTCGGGCGTCGGATCGATCCGGGCCGTCTGGTTGTTGATCAGTTCGATCCTCGCTCCCATCCGGCTGAGTTCCGCCGATTGTGCAAGGCGATTGGTCCATACGGTCTCTTCGACGATACTCGCGCCCCTGGCCAGCGCCGCTACAGTGAGGAATGGTCCCTGAGCGTCGGTCGGAAAGCCCGGATAGCGCTCGGTCGTGAAGTCATAGGCCCGCGGCTTGCCATCCGCGATGACGCGAATGCCGGTCTCGCCAAGTTCGATGGTCGCGCCGAAGCCTTCGATGACCGGAACCATCGGCAACATGCGCTTGCCCTCCACACCATCGATGATCACGTCTCCGCCAACCGCCAGCACCGCCGCGGCGAGCGTCGAGGCTTCGAGATAGTCGCCTGGCACGGAAATGCGCGAATGGTAGTCCCGGCCCACGTCGATGCCTTCGCTGCGGACCACCAGGTTGGCAGTCCCCTTGCCCTCGAACTCCACCGGCGCAAAGGTCTCGTACAGCCGGACCAGATCTGCAATGTCCGGATCCTGGGCGATGTTGATGATGGTACTCTCGCCCCGCATCGCAACCGCTGCCCGGAGCATTGCTTCCGATGTCGCCAAACACCGCATCGCGCTTGGCGTGACCAGCTTCCTGCCCTCGAGGCGGGATTTTTCGGGCCAGGACAGCAGCACATGGTTGCCCTTGGGCTCCGTGGTTATGCCGAACTTCGACAGCGCCCGGCTCACCGGCGTGAAGGAGCGCCGGCCATAGGGACTGTAGCCCGGCAGCGACATGCGGAACTGTTCCCCATGCGTCACCATCGGAACCGCCATTCTGGAAAAATGACGCATTTGCGGTATGGCGGCATCAAACACCGGATTGAGCGTATCGATGCGATCGGCACGCAATTCGATCGAGCCGGAGCGCACCTGACTCTCCGTATTGCAGGCTGTCAGGACCTCGACAGCATAGTCTGTCTGCGAATTGGTCGCGGGATTTTCGATGGAAAGGCTACCGCATGCGAGATGCGGAAAGGTAAGGATGCTCTTCAATGTCGCATTCTTGCAGCCTCCCACCGTTACTCTTCCGGAAAGCGGCCCGCTTTTATAGACGCGAAAAGACTTCATGCCCTGCACCTCCTCATTCTGTCTTTGAATCCGAGAAAACAACTTCATCTATGCTTGCTCGCAATTCATATCACAGCTTCTGAATTTGTCATTGACAGACCGGTGCGACGAAGCGGCTCACCTCGCCGGTTCCGATACGAAAGGGCGAATGTGGTCGAGGAACCGCCCCCCAGAAAAGCAAAGGCCGGGCGGATCGCTCCGCCCGGCCATCTCGTTTCAGGCAAAAGCCTCAGTTGGAGGCGGCGGCCAGTCCGTCGATGGTGAAGAACAGTGTCTCGCCGGAGCTGTCGTCGACGCCGTCATTGTCGGTGACGACATAGGCCTTGCCGTCGGCGTCGATCGCCAGGCCCTCGACCTTGTCGACGACATAGCCGTTCAGCGCCTTGAGCTCGGGCAGCAGGTCGCGCACCTCTTCCTTGGCGACCAGCGGCAGCTCGCCGCCAAGCGGCGCGGGCGTGAGCTCGCTCATCGCCACGCGGTAGATCTTCTTGATCGCGGCCTTGTCGCCGATCTGGTTGTCGCGCTCGATGATATAGGCATAACCGTCATGCAGCTCGATGTCGGAGAGCCCGACCCAGCCCTTGTCGGCGGGCGCATCGAGCGGATAGCGCACGGCCCCCCATTCCTCGGTCTTGGTGTTGTAGGAGACCAGCTTCACCTCGCTCTTGGCGTCGTCCTTCCAGGGCCGCTGCACCGGCATCCACAGCACGTCGCCGTCGCGGGCAATACCCTCGAAGCCGAAGCGGGTCTCGTTGGCGAGCAGCTCTTCCGGCAGCGCGATCTCCTTCTTGATCACGCCCTTCGCGTTCACATGGTAAAGCGCGTGCGGCACCAGCTTGGCGCTGTTGCCTTCGGACGCCAGCCAGAAGCCGCCCTCGCCGTCGGTGGTCACGCCTTCGATATCGAGCTTCTGGGCCGGCGCCCCGCCGCGGGTGATGTCGAGCGCGGCGGTGATGCGGGCCGGCGTCTGGGTTGCATCGATGGTGAAGATCTGCGGCTGGAAACCATAGAAACTGTCATTGATGGCGTAGAGCTTGCCCTTGGTTTCGGGATCGGCGGCAAGCCCGGAAAGCGCGCCCCAGCCGATCAGCTGGTCGGCACCGGCCGAGGTGATCTGCGGATAGGCGGCCGGGCCTTCGCCAAGTTCGTAGATCATCACATGGCTGCGCACGCCGCCATCCTCGATCAGGTCGGCCTCGTTGGCGGTGACGAGCAGGTTGCGCGAGGGAATGGCGACGACGCCTTCCGGCGCAATCCCCGACGGCAGGATCTGCCTGAGCACCGGATTGGCAAGGTCGCTGACATCATAGACGCCGATGACGGAAGCGCGCTCGGCACCGACAAAGACGTAGGGAACGCCGTTGAAGCGCGCCACTTCGATCGATTCGGGCTCCACACCCTTGGCGTCCGAACGCTTGTCCGGATAGTGGCCGGTCTCGATCACGGCATGTTCGAACGACATGCCCGACTCGTAGACCACCGTTCCGTCCTTGTTGAAGATGGTCCAGCCGCGCGAGCCGCCTTCGTAGTCGCCCTCGTTGGCGATGGCGAAATGATCGGTGTCGATCCAGCCCACCGCGTCGGGTTCGCGCTTGCGATCGGCCTGGGTCTCGGTGAAGCGCAGCGCGCCGCGTTCGTCGGTCAGGTCGACATTCTCGAGCGTCACGGCGCCGGCGGAGAAATGCGACAGCACCTTGCCGTCCCGGTCGAGCACGACGAGATGGTTGTTCTCCTGCAGCGTGACCACGGTCTCGCCCAGGTCGTTGATGTCGACGAATTCCGGCTCGGGATCTTCCGGCGCGATCTCGGCCAGGCCGGTAACATCGGCAAAGCGGAGGCTCGCGCAATCGGCAGCGCCGTCCTTCAGGTCGATCAGCGCCACCCGGCCCGCCGGCATCTGCGGCAAGACGCCGTCATTGAGATCCTCGTCGCGCTCGTTCTCGATGGCGATCGCCAGGAACGAGCCGTCCTTGGCCCGGGCGATGGAATCGGGCTGGCCGCCCAGATCGCATTCCGCCGTCACGCTCTTGCCGTCGAGGTCCACGCTCACCAGCTTGCCGCCGACATTGACATAGTCCTTCGAGGTGTTGACTGCGACGAAGGCGCTGCCGCCGACGATGGTGACCGAGGTCGGCTCGCCGCCCATGTCGATATTGCCGAGCGGCTTGGGGGCCGCGGGATCGGCGATGTCGATCATGCCGATCACGCCGAGCGGGCTGTCGGTGTAGACGAGCCGCATGCCGTCTTCGCTGGCGGCGATGATTTCCGACGAGGTTTCGCGGTTCTGGTCTTCGCCGGCCGCCATGTTGAGCGGCGTGGCGAAGGAGGCGATGCGGTTGAAATTCATCTCCGCAGCGCTGGCCGAGGCGGCAATCAGCGCAAGGACCGAGGTGAAGCTGAGCAGTCGTGACATGGGATGGTCTCCGGGGGTTGATCCCGGGTGATGTGCCACGGCCATGATTGCAGCATCATGACAGTGTCATGACGGATTTGTGAAACGAGGCCCGTGCGGGACAGGGGCGCGGATTGTGCCGCCGGACGTTCCCGCCCTAGCCGATCAAGCGGCCGGCAGCACCGCACGCCCCTGCCCTGTCGATCTCCTCGACGAAGGCCGGCTTGGCGAAATAGTAGCCCTGGAACCGGTGGCATCCGGCGGCGCCGGCCCTGAGCCGGTCGTCTTCGGTCTCGATGCCTTCGGCCACGACCACCTTGCCCAGGCGACGTGCGATTTCCACCACCGCATTGACGAAGACATCGGTGACCATGTCGGTGCCGAGCGCGCAGATATAGCTCTTGTCGATCTTGATGACGTCGAACGGCAGCGCCCGCAACTGGTTGAACTCGGAATAGCCCATGCCGAAATCGTCGAGCGCGATGCGGAAGCCGCGGTTCTGGATCGCGCGCAGGTGCCCGGCGACCACCTCATTGGCAGCGAGCGATGCGCTTTCGGTGATCTCGATGACGATCCGCGACGGATCGGTCCCGGTTTCATCGAGGATCTCGAGCATGCGGTCGAGCAGGTCGGGCAACGCGATCTGGCTGGCCGAGAGATTGATGTTGACCGGCACCGGCTGCAGCCGCGACATCTCGGTGCAGACCTGGCGCAGCACGTAATAGCCGACATCGGCGATCAGGCCCGCGCGTTCGGCGACCGGGATGAACACATCCGGCGAAATGTAGCCGCGCAAGGCGTGCGGCCAGCGCAGCAGCGCCTCATAGGCCATCAGTTCGCCGTTGCTGCCGAGGATGGGCTGATAGGCGACGCGCAGGTGCTGGAGCAGCAGCGCCGCACGCAATTCCCGCACCAGCGCCTTTTCATTGCGCATGTCGCTCATCATGTCTTCGTCGAAAAGCGTCGAGCAGGCGCGGCCGCGCCGCTTGGAGGCGTACAGCGCCATGTCGGCATTGGCGACCAGCGCACTCCAGGTCTTGCCGTGAACCGGCGCAAGCGCAATGCCGATGGAAGCGGACACGGAGAGCCGGCACGAGGTGACGGCGACCCCTTTCTTGAGCCCGTCGAGGAACTGGCCGCAGCACCTGTGCAGGAAGCCGGGCGTGATCGGATCGGTGTGCTCGATCAGGACGCAGAACTCGTCCCCGCCCAGGCGCCCGACGCGGGCATCGCGGAAATGCTGCCGCAGCTGGTTGGCGAAAAACACCAGCACCTCGTCGCCGGTCAGATGCCCATAGGTGTCGTTAACCTGCTTGAAATGATCGATATCCACCAGCAGCAGCGCCACCTGGCCGCTCGCCGCCCGCTTGCCGAGCACGGTCTGCGCTTCGGACAGGAAGGTTTCCCGGTTCACCACCCCGGTCAGCAGATCGCGCTCCGACTGGACCAGAACCAGGCGATGCCTCTTCCTGAGCGATTTGACCTGGTAGCGCAGCGCCAGCACCGCGACGCCAAGCGCGATGATGCAAAGCGCCGCAATCGCGATCACGACATGCTCGGTGCGCATGCCGTGCACCCCGGCTCCCGACCTCACCGCGCTCGAGACGAATTCCGTGAGGATCAGAAGCGACGAAAGAACCAGTAGGATCGCCGTGAATTTGAATTCCACGCCAAAGCGAGACAGGGTTCCTTGCGTTTGATCAGGCATAATCCGTTCCATCACTTGCTAATCAAAACAGTGAAAAAAATCTGTTTCGGGGGAAATCGGCCCCGGCATACTTGGAAAAATCCGCGCTGTGGCGGCGGGGGCTGCCCTGAAAACGGTCCGGCCAGGGTCCGAACGGGGCGCAGCATCATGCTGTCACGCAGGATGTCGGAAGGGTATTAATGTTGAATGAATAAGCCCTTGCAATCGCTCGGAAACTTGTCCGCGCAACATCTGATTGCAAACGCGCCGGGGACATGGCGCCCGGCGAGTGCCGGCGGGCCGCCGGGCGATTCAGCGGCCCGGATGCGGGGCGTAGCTTGCCACCACGGCATCCATGAACTGTTGCGCGCAGGCCGGCCAGGAGAAGGCGAGCGACCGGGCGCGGGCGACACCTTCCGGAATCGCAAGACAGGCAAGCGCCGCCCGGGCCAGATCCTCGTCGAGCACGCCCGCGCCGCTGTCGCCGATGATGTCGAGAGGCCCGCTTACCGGATAGGCCGCCACCGGCACGTCGGAGGCCAGCGCTTCGAGCAAGACCATGCCGAAGGTGTCGGTGCGCGAGGGAAAGACGAACACATCGCCCATGGCATAGAGTGCCGCCAGTTCCGCCCCCGACTTCGCACCGGTAAAGGTGACATCGGGATAGCGGCGCCTCAGATCGGCAAGCTGCGGCCCGTCGCCCACCACCAGCTTGCTGCCCGGCAGGTCGAGGGCGAGGAACGCCTCGATGTTCTTCTCGACCGCGATCCGCCCGACATGGAGGAACACCGGGCGGGGCAGATCGAGCGGGGCCGGATGGTCCGGACGGAACAGGTCGGTATCCACGCCGCGCGACCAGATTTCGAGATTGTAAAAGCCCTTGGCTTCGAGTTCGCGGCGCAGGCTGTCGGTCGCGACCAGGCAGCAGCGGCCGGCATTGTGAAACCGGCGCATGAAGGCATAGAGCCAGCTTTCGGGCACCGGATAGCGCGCCGAGACATATTCGGGAAAGCGGGTGTGGTAGCTCGTGGTGAAGCCGTTGCGCTTGAGCGCCGCACGGCGGGCGAGCAAGCCGAGCGGACCCTCGGTGGCGATCTGGATGTAATCGGGATCGGACTGTTCGATGCGGCGCGAGACTGCCCGGGGCGTGGCGAGCGCCAGCCGGATCTCCGGATAGCCCGGCAGCGGCACGGTGCGGAATTCGGCGGGCGAGAGAATGTCGACCTCAACGCCGAGCGGCCCGAGATGCTCCACCAGGTTTTCGATCGACCGCACCACGCCGTTGATCTGCGGGCGCCAGGCATCGGTCACGATAAGCAGTTTGGGCATGGACCGGGTCCGTGTTCGGCAAGCGCCTGCTTGCGTCTGGCATCCCTGATAGCGGCGGCGGGCTATCCGATCAACTGCCGCGTCTTCCGCCCGGCGGTCCCTGCCTCAGCCCGGACCGGGTCAGAGCGCGAGACGCAGCTTCTTGCCGGCAGCACGCGAGCAACAGGCCATCATGCGCTTGCCCTCAGCCCGTTCGGCCGCCGACAGCACCTTGTCGCGATGGTCGATAGCGCCGTCGAGCACGCCGACCTCGCAGCTGCCGCAGAGCCCCTCCTCGCAATCGCTCGGCACGTCGATGCCGGCCGCACGGACGGTTTCGAGCAGCGTGCGCCCGGCGGGCACGGTGAGCGTGAGCTCGGAGTCGGCAAGATCCACTTCGAAGGCCGTGTCGTCCGCATGGACCATGCCGTCGAGCCCGGTGGTGAAGGCCTCGCATTTATAGCTGCCCTCCGGCAGGTCCCCGCACAAGAGCCCGAGTTGGTCGAGCAGCCGCTCCGGACCGCAGGCATGGATGCGCGTGTCCGGGCTCCAGCCCTTGACGATGGTCTCAAGATCGGCCCGGCCTCCCTCGGACGACACATGTAGCACCGTGTGCGCGCCATGGTCGCGCGCGACACGATCGAGAAAGGCCATGGTCTCGCGGGCCCGGCCGCAATAGTGAAGCACATAGTCGCGGCCGAGCGCCTTCAACCGGTCGGCCATCGCCAGGATCGGCGTGATGCCGATGCCGCCGGCAATCAGGATATGGCGGGGCGCCTGCTCCTCAAGCCGGAAATAATTCTTCGGCCCGCGGATGCGCACCATCGTGCCCGGCTTGAGAGTCTCGTGAATGAAGCGCGAGCCGCCGCGGCCGTCTTGCTCGCGCAAGACCGCAATCGTGTAGCCGGGATCGGAGGGCGACCCGCACAGGGAGTACTTGCGGGAGAAATCGCCCACGAGAAGATCGATATGCGCGCCCGGTGTCCAGGCCGGCAGCGGCAGCCCGTCGGGATCCTCGAGCCGGATCAGCTTCACCCCGCGCGCGGCGTCGCCGATCTCGGCGACACGCATGCTGCGCGCGATCTCCTTGCTCGACGGCGCGCCGACGGGGAACGACACGGTCCGCCCGGCAAGCGCCGGATCGCTCCGCTCCGGGTTCTGCGCCGGGTCCCATTCGACCAGCAGCCGCTGCGGCCCGCGGAAGGCGAGATTGGGGAGATAGGTGAACGTCTGCCCCTCGACCAGCCGCATATGCGGCAGCCGGCGGGAGAGTTCCTCGATGAAAATGCGCATTTCCAGCCGCGCGAAATTCTTGCCCATGCACTGGTGGCTGCCATAGCCGAAAGTGAGGTGCTCGACCGCGCTGTCGCGGTAGATGTCGAACAGGTCGCCGTTCTCGAAATGGCGCGGATCGTGATTGGCCGAAGCGCTGACGATCAGCAGCTTCGCGTCCTTGGGGATCACCACACCGGCGATTTCGGTGTCGCGCGTGGCCTTGCGCCGCCAGGCCATCTGCGAGCCTTCGAGCCTGAGGCATTCCTCGACCGCATTGGGGATCAGCGCCGGGTCCTTGCAGATCCGCTCCCAGACCAGCGGATTGGAGAGAAGCAGCTTGACCGCGTTGGCGCTCGCGAGCGACGTGGTCTCGTGGCCGGCGACGATGATCGCCATCATCATCGAATGCAGGTAGGAGTCGGTCACGACTTCGGGCATCTCGGCATTCTTGCGGATGGCAAAATGCATCCAGCCCTCGCCGTCGGGTTCGGCGCGCATCTTGTCGAGCACGCGGCCGGCATATTGCCAGAACCGGCCGACCGCATCGGCGACTTTCAACTGCTGTTCCGGCGACGGCCGCCCCCAGGTGTTGACCGTGTGCGCGACCGAAAATTCCTTGAGCGCGTCCATGTCCTCCTTGGGCACGCCGAGGAAGTGCAGCGCCACCGTGAGCGGGATCTCCCACAGCATCGCCTCGACCAGATCGACCCGGCCGCTGTCGACGAAGGCATCGACCTTCTCGCGGGTGAGCCTGCGGATCATGTCTTCCTTGGCCGCGAGGTTTTCCGGCAGGAAATGCGCCATCAAAGCACGCCGCCGCTCCATATGCGCGGGCTCGTCCTCGTTCACCAGCGTGCGGTTCATGGCGTAGTCGTAGCGCTTGAGCGTCGCCATCGCCTCCTCGCTCGGCGGCACCACGCGTTCGAGCGCGATCGAGGGCGAGAAGGTGACGTTGTCGCGGAAGACCGCCTTCACGTCCTCGTAGCGGGTGACGACCCAGTAGCCGAGCTCGGGGCTGAAAAACACCGGCTCCTCGTTGCGCGACCATTCGAGCGCCGCGGCGGGATCGGCGAGGAAGCTTTCGGCAAAAGGATCGAAGCTTGCTGCGCGCGGCGAGACCGGACAGCCCCCGCCTCGCCCATGGACCGGACAGCCGGTGCCGGATTGCTCTGTCATCGACGTCACTCCTCTTCGACCCGAAGCGCCGCATGTCCGCATTGGACGCGCAAGGGGCGCTCTCTCCCAAAACGCCATTTACCAATATCGCACACTGTGTTCTATATTTGTAATGGCCTCGCCGAGCGGGGTCAATCGCGCAGTGAACGGAGACGACTTTTGAGCAGCTTGCAAACCCTGTCGCGCGGCCTTCATGTCCTCGACATCATCTCCCGCGCCCCTTCCGGCCTCGCCATCGCCGAGATCGCCCGCGAGCTCGGCGTGCACCGGGCGATCGCCTACCGGCTGGTGGCGACGCTGGAAGAGCACCTGATGGTCGCGCGCGACGCTGACGGCCGCATCCGGCTCGGCGCCGGCGTGGTGGCCCTTGGCGGCAACTACCGGCCGCAGCTGCGCGCCGCCTGCCGTCCGGTGCTGCGCGCACTCGCGCATGACACCGCCGCCACCGCCTTCCTGTGCATCGCCGAGGGCGAGGATTGCGTGGTCGTCGAGGTTGCGGAACCCGACCAGCCCATGCTGAAAGTGAGCTACCGCGTCGGCTCCCGGCATCCGGTCTCGCGCGGAGCCGCCGGCCTCGCCATCGCCATGCAGCGCCCACCCGCGAAGGACGAACCGGCCGACCTCGCAGAGGCGCGGCGCGACGGCTTCGCCGTTACCAAGGGCCAGTTGCAGGAGGGTGCGATCGGCGTTGCCGCTCCGCTTGCCCGGTCCGGCGAACGCGTCGCAGGCGCGGAAGCCTGCATCGGCGTGGTTGCCATGCACGCGCTCGACACCGACAAGGCCACGGCGGCGCTTCTCCGCCACCGCGACCGGCTGATCGCCGCGATCGACTGATCGGCTATTCGAGCCGCGCCGGGAAACCGTCAGCGCGCAGATCCGTGCCGAGCGCATCTTCCAGCAGCTTGACGATCTGGGTCGATTGCGCGGCCCCGCCATAGGCCGCCTTGCCGCGCACGAAGGTCTGGTTGGTGAGCCCCGCGAGATCGAGCGGGACGCCAAATTCGCGGCCGAACCGCATCGCGAACCCGAGATCCTTGAGCGCCAGGTCCATGGTGAAGGCGACATCATAGCTGCCGTTCAGGATCAGTTGCCCTTCGGTCTCGTGCACGAAGCTGGAACCGGAACTGGCGGTGATGGCCTCCCAGGCGGTCTTCAGGTCAAGCCCGCCGCGCTTGGCCAGCATCAAGGCCTCGCCATCGGCGACGAGATGGATGAAGGCCAGCATGTTGGTGATCACCTTGATGATCGAGGCGGAGCCGAGCGGCCCCATGTGGAAGATCTTGTCGCCCATGGCGGCAAGTGCCGGGCGGTGCGTCTCGAACAGCTTGGCCTCCCCGCCGGCGAGCACGGTGATCTTGCCCTGCGCGGCCAGATGCACGCCGCCGGTCACCGGCGCCTCCATGGTCTCGACACCCTTGGCCGCCGCGATGGCCGCAAGCCTGAGAATGTCGTCGCGCCCGAGCGTCGACATTTCGATCCAGCCCGTGCCCGGCCGGGCGGTTTCGAGCATCTGCCTGAGAACTTTCTCCGAAACCGCCGGCGACGGCAGGCAGGTGACGATGGCATCGCAGTCGAGCGCGAGATCTGCCGGCGTGTCCGCCCAGCGGCAGGCCTTGCCCATGGCGAGATGACGCTTTCCGAGCGCCGGATCGAGATCGGTGACCGTGACGTCAAAGCCCTCGCGCAAGAGGCTTGCGGCCAGATGCCCGCCGAGATTGCCGAGACCGATGAACCCGTAGCGCATGCACCCCTCCCAGTTTGTCCGTTCGCCGTGAAGGTCCCGAGGCTCAGCCGTGGCCGATCAGCGCCTTGGTTTCGAGATAGTCGCGCAGACCCCAATCGGCATATTCGCGGCCGTTGCCCGACTGCTTGTAGCCGCCGAACGGCGCAAACAGGTCCCAGTCGGGATAGTTGATGCTGACCTGGCCCGCCCGCAATTGCCGGGCGACGGCGCGGGCGCGGTCGAGATTGCCCGACTGCACATAGGCGGCGAGCCCGTAGACCGTGTCGTTGGCGATCCGCACCGCGTCTTCTTCGCTGTCATAGGGCATGATCGAGAGCACCGGGCCGAAGATCTCCTCGCGCGCGATGCGCATCTCCGGGGTCACGCCGCCGAACACGGTGGGTTTGATGAAATAGCCGCGCGTGAGCCCTTCCGGCCGGTCGTGGCCGCCGGTCACCAGTCTGGCGCCGTCCTGGATGCCCGAGGCGATCAGGCCCTGGATCTTGTCATACTGCACCTGGCTGATCACAGGGCCGAGAGTGGTGGCGGGATCGTGCGGATCGCCGGTCACCATCGCCTCCGCCGTGCGCTTGGCGATGGCGAGCGCTTCGTCGTGGCGGCCGCGCGGCACCAGCATGCGCGTCGGCGCATCGCAGGACTGGCCGGAATTGCCGAAGCAGCCCGTGACGCCCGCGCTGACGGCGGCTTCGAGATCGGCGTCGTCGAGGATGATGTTGGGGGATTTGCCGCCGAGTTCCTGGGCCACGCGCTTGACCGTGTCGGCGGCAGATTTGGCGACCAGCACGCCCGCCCGGGTGGAGCCGGTGAAGGAGACGATGTCGATCTCCGGATGGCTTGAGAGCACCTGGCCCACCCCCGGCCCGTCGCCATTGACGAGGTTGAACACGCCGGCCGGCACGCCGGCCTCGTGCATGATCTCGGCAAAGACGATGCCGCTCAAGGGCGCGATCTCGCTCGGCTTCAGAACCATCGTGCAGCCCGCGGCGATCGCCGGCGCCACCTTGGAGGCGATCTGGTTCATCGGCCAGTTCCAGGGCGTGATCAGCCCGGCCACGCCGATCGCTTCATGGACGATCAGGGTCGAGCCGCGCTTTTCCTCGAACTCGAAATTTTCGAGCGCCGTGACCGTGGCTTCGAGATGGCCGAGCCCGGAGCCGGCCTGATCGGAAAGCGCGAAGGCTTCCGGCGCCCCCATCTCGGTGGTGATCGCCGCGGCAATGTCGGTCATGCGCGATTTGTAGACGTCGCGGATGCGCCTGAGCAGCGCGAGCCGGTCGCCGACGCTGGCGGCGCTGAACCCTGCAAAGGCCGCGCGCGCGGCGAAAATCGCCTTCTCGGCGTCCTCGCGGGTGCCGATCGCCACCTGGGCGACGCTCTCTTCGGTCGCGGGGTCGATCACGTCGAGAAGGGAGGCGCCCTCAGAGGGCTTCACCCATTCGCCGTTGATGTAGAACCGGTCGAGATTGGCGTAGGCGGCCATGGCGTTTCCCCTCATGCGTAGATGTTGTAGGCCTTCCGGATCGCGGCGTCGGTGGCCGGATCGAACAGCGGCCGGGTGGACTCGGCCAGGATCCTGTTCTTACGCGCAATCGCCTTCTGCACCAAATCCGGCTTGCCGATCTCGGCCCATTCCTTGGGGCTCGTCCGGTCGGCGACCGCCGGGTAGACATACTCCGTCTGCATCACGCCGAGCGTCTGCGGATGGCCGAGATAGTGCCCCGGACCGTCGAGGCAGACCGATTTCATCGCCTCAAGGCTCACGCTGTCCTCGGTCACGTCGATGCCGCGCACGCAGCGCAGCACCTGGCCCAGCAGGTCGTCGCCGAGCACCAGCGATTCCAGGCAGAAGCCCAGGAGCGAGGCGTGCATGCCGACCGCCTCATAGACCATGTTGAGGCCGGCAAGCCCGGCCATGGTGTTGGAGATCGCCTGCTCCCAGCCGGCCTGCATGTCGGGCAGTTTGGAATCGGCGATCCCGGCGGCCGCCCCGCCGGGCAGGCCGTAGAAGCGGTGCATCTGCGCGCAGCCCGCCGTCAAGAGCGCCTGCTCGCCCGAGCCGCCCGACATCGCCCCCGAGCGGAGGTCGGAGACGAAGGGCCAGGTGCCGAAGATCGCCGGATGCCCCGGCGCCATGGCGTTGACATAGACCACGCCCGCCAGGCACTCGGCCACCGCCTGCACGATGGCGGTTGCGAGCGGTGCCGGCGCGGTGGCGCCCGCCTGGCCCGCCGACAGGAGCAGCACCGGCATGCCCGCGCGGATGCATTTCTCCATGGTGATGCAGCTCTCTTCGGCGAACTTCATCGGCGGCACCACGAAGCAGTTCGAATTCGACACGAACGGCCGCGCGCGCCAGGTTTCCTCGCCGCCAGCGATCATGTGAATGAGATCCATGCAGCCCTCGACATGGGAGGGATCGGAGAAGCTGGTGCCCACATGCTTGGTGGTGCCGGCGCAGCAGGCATAGATGGTGTTGATGTCCATCTCGAAATTGTCGGTCACGTCACGGCAGACCATGGCGCGCTGGAAGAAATGCACATTGTCGAGCGCATGGGCGATGCGCGCCGCATCATAGAGGTCGCGCGCGGTGGAATCGCGGTAGGTCCGGGTCTCGACATCGACCACATGCACCGCCGCCCCCGCGGTGCCGTAATGCACCCGCGTGCCCGACAGTTGCAGGTCATATTTCGGATCGCGCGCGCAGAGCGTGATGTCGCGTGCGGCGAGCGCCAGCATGTCCTCGACCAGCGCGCGCGGGAACCTGAGCCGCCCGTCGTCGCCGAGAATGGCGCCGGCGCGGGTCATGATCTCGATCCCCGACTGCGGCGCCTGCGACAGCCCGATGACCTCGAGCGCGTCGAGCGCCGCCTGGTGGATCCTCAAAACGTTGTCCTGGCTCAGCGGCGCATACTGCCCGCCACTCATGCCGGCGCGGATCGGCCTGAGATTGTCGGCGAGCGGCGCGGTGCGCACCGCCACCCGGTTGGCGCGGCCGCCCGAGCGGCGGCTCTGGCGCTCCGGGGCCGGCGCTTCGGCCATGAGATCTGCGACGGGGTCGGGTGCGGTATCAGGGGCGGTTTCCATCCGGGATCTCCATGGGTCCGAAGCAAAAATCAATTCACATCCGGACGCGCGCCGCGCCGGGGTCGTACATCGGTTTGAGCGAGGCGCTGGCCTGATGGCGCACGCCGGCGATCTCGATTTCGTAGCGGGAGGCGAGCACCGCCTCGGCGCTCTCGTCCTTGCTCGGCACATAGCCGAGCCCGATCGCGCCGCCGAGATGATGGCCGTAATTGCCGGACGTGATGATCGAAACGATCTCGCCATCGCGCACCAGCGCCTCGTTGTGGAACAGAAGCGGCTCCGGATCGTCTAGCTTGAACTGCACCAGCCGCCGGGAGAGCCCCTCTTCGCGTTTTCTCAGCACCGCGTCACGGCCGATGAATTCGCCCTTGCCGGTCTTCACCGCAAAGCCGAGACCGGCTTCGAGCACATGGTCCTCGTCGGTGATGTCGTGGCCGAAATGGCGGAAGGCCTTTTCGATCCGGCACGAATCGAGCGTGTGCAATCCGCAGAGTTTAAGCCCGTGATCGGCGCCGGCCTCCGCCAGCGCCTCGAACACATGGGCGGCCTGGTCGCTCGACACATAGAGCTCCCAGCCGAGCTCACCCACATAGGTCACGCGGTGGGCGCGGGCGAGGCCCATGCCGATCTCGATCTCGCGCGCGGTGCCGAAGGGATGCGCCTCGTTGGAAAAATCATTGGGGCTCACCGCCTGCATCAGCGCCCGGGAATTGGGTCCCATCACGCACAGCACCGCTTCCGCCGCTGTCACGTCGGTGATGACGACGAACGCATCGCCGAGATGCCGCCTCAACCAGGCGAGATCGCGCTGCAGCGTGGCGCCGGGCACCACCAGCAGGAAGGCGGTCTCGGAAAGCCGCGTCACGGTGAGATCGCATTCGATCCCGCCGCGGGCATTGAGCATCTGCGTGTAGACGATGCGGCCGGGCTCGACATCCATCTCGTTGGCGCAAAGCCGTTGCAGGAAGGCGAGCGCATCGCGCCCCTCGACCCGGATCTTGCCGAACGAGGTCATGTCGAACAGGCCGACCTTCTCGCGCACCGCCATGTGCTCGCGCTTCTGGTTGTCGAACCAGTTCTGCCGCTTCCAGGAATAGCGGTATTCGCGTTCCTGCCCGTCGTCCGCGAACCAGTTGGCCCGCTCCCAGCCCGCCACTTCGCCGAACACCGCACCGCGCGCCTTCAGCTGCTCGTGGATCGGCGAACGCCGCACGCCGCGCGCGGTCGCCATTTGCCGGTAGGGGAAATGGTCGGCGTAGAGCAGGCCCAGCGTCTCGGTCACGCGGTTCTTGAGATAGTGCCGGTTTTTCTGGAACGGCTGCGCCCGGCGGATGTCGACCTCCCACAGGTCGAAGGGCGGCTCGCCGTCATTGATCCATTGCGCGAGCGCAAAGCCCGCCCCGCCCGAGGAAACAATGCCGATCGAGTTGTAGCCGGCGGCGACCCAATAGCCTTTGATCTCCGGCGCTTCGCCGAGATAGTAGCGGTCGTCGGGCGTGAAACTCTCCGGCCCGTTGAAGAAGGTGTGGATCCCGGCTGTGCCGAGCAGCGGCAGCCGGTTGACCGCCTGTTCGAGGATCGGCTCGAAATGGTCGAAATCCTCGGGCAGCTGGTCGAAGCAGAAATCCTCGGAAATGCCGGCCATGCCCCAGGGCTTGGCCACGGGTTCGAAGGCGCCAAGCAGCATCTTGCCGGCATCTTCCTTGTAATAGGCGCACTCGTCCGGCACGCGCAGCACCGGCAGCCGCGGCAGTCCCTCAATCGCCTCGGTGACGATGTAGAAATGCTCGCAGGCATGCAGCGGCAGCGTGACGCCGGATTTGGACGCGAGATCGCGCCCCCACATGCCGCCGCAATTGATGACGATGTCGGCGGCGATCGAGCCGGTCTCGCCGCCGCGCTCCCAGTTAACGCCCGTGACCTTGCCATCGGCGCTGGTCACGTCGGTCACCTTCACGCCCTCGATGATCGTGGCCCCGTTCTGCCGCGCGCCCTTGGCGAGCGCCATGGCGATGTTGGCCGGGTCGCACTGGCCGTCGAGCGGCAGGTACACGGCGGCCGTCACGTCGCTCACATTCAGATGCGGGTACATCGCCTTGACCTCGTCGGGTCCGATCTCGCGCACGTCGATGTCGAAGGCGCGCGCGGTCGAAGCCTGGCGGAAGATCTCTTCCTTGCGCTCTTCGGTGAGCGCCACCGTGATCGAGCCGCACTGGCGCATGCCGGTGGAGACCCCGGTTTCGGCTTCGAGCTTGACGTAGAGATCGGCCGAATATTTGGCGAGCCGGGTCATGTTGAGCGAGCCGCGCAGCTGTCCGATCAGGCCCGCCGCATGCCAGGTGGTGCCGCAGGTAAGCTGCTTGCGCTCCAGAAGCACGATGTCGCGCCAGCCGAGCTTGGCCAGATGATAGGCGACGGAGCAGCCCGACACGCCGCCGCCGATGATGACGGCGCGGGCATGGGCCGGAATCGACGGTCCCTCGGCCATCACTTGAGGTCTCTCCGGATCTGATGCCCGGCCGCGACCAGCCGCTCCGCCAGATGCGCAATATGGGCCGGCCCCACCTCGCAGCAGCCGCCAACGATGGTTGCGCCGGCCTCGATCCAGCGCATCGCGTGATCGGCATAGGCGCGCGGGTCGAGATCGGTGCGGGTCTTGAGGCCTTTCACCGTGCCGCCGATCTCCAGTTCGCCGGCATTGGTGAAGCCGTTGGCATAGCCGCCATGGGCAAGCCCGGTGCGCGCGAGCACCGCCTGGCCTTGCGTCACGGCTTCCGGCCAGGAGCAGTTGACCAGCACCGCCTCGGCGCCCGCCTCCCGGGCAGCAGTCGCGGCGGTTTCCAGATCCTCGCCCGAGCGCAGCTTGGTGCCGTCGCGGTCGTCGACCGTCATGCCGCACCAGACCGGCTTGCCCGATTCCACTGCTGCCTGGACCGCCGCCCGGACTTCCTTGACCGAAGCGAGCGTCTCGCACAGGAACACGTCGACGGCATCGCGCTGCTGCGCGACGATCCGGCGGTAGGTCGCAAGGCATTCTTCGAGCGACGGCGCCCATTCGGGATGGTAGCTGCCATAGAGCGGCGACAGGCAGCCGGCGATGGTGATGTCGCGGTCGCCGCGGGCCGCGCGGGCGATCGCGATCGCCTTGGCCTGCAGCGGTTCGAACAGGTCTTCGCTGGCATCGCGCGCGAGCCGCTCGGGCGTCGCCGAATAGCTGTTGAGCGTGAGCACGCGCGCGCCGGCATCGATATATTCGCGATGCACCGCCTCGACGATCTCGGGCTCGTCCATCATCACCTTCGCCGACCACAAGGGCGACGGCGGCTGGGATGACCGGTGGATCAGTTCCTGGCCCATGCCACCATCGAGCAAGACTATCTCAGTCATCAAAGCTTCCTTTTCAAACCGGAACCCTGGATCGGACACCGCATTGCGGCACGACCACTCTTCACGCACGCAGTCTTTCGTTGGCGGGATCCCACAGCGGCGCATCCTCCTGCACCACCGCCGGGAAGCGCGCGCCGAAGATCTCGACCTCGAGCGCGGTGCCGGGCTCCGCAAGATCGGTGCGCAGCATCCCGAGCGCGATCGACTTGCCGATGCGATGGCCCCAGCCGCCCGACGTGGTTTCGCCCACCACCTTGTCGCCGTGCCAGAGCGTCGACATGTAGGGCGCGTCGCAATCGCCCGCCTCGACGATCAGCGTGACGAACCGCTTGGTCACGCCGCGCTGGCGTTCGGCGAGCAGCGCCTGCTTGCCCTTGAAGGCGGGCTTGTCCCATTTGACGAAGCGGTCAAGCCCGCCCTGGAGCACGGTGTAGTCGGTGGACAGATCGCCCTTCCAGGCGCGATAGCCCTTCTCGAGCCGCAAGGAATTGAGCGCGAACATGCCGAACGGCCTGAGCCCGTGCGAGGCGCCCGCCGCCATCACCGCGTCGAAGATCGCCGGCGTGTCGGCGACCTTGGAGTGGATTTCCCAGCCAAGTTCGCCGGCGAACGAGACCCGCACCAGTTGGCACCAGTGTCCTCCGACCTTGGCCGACTGGTGCGTAAGCCACGGCTTGCCGAGATCGGCGTCGCTGACCTCCGCCAGGATCGCGCGCGATTTGGGGCCGGTCAGGATCTGGCAGGCAAAATCCTCGGTCACGTCGGCCAGGGTGATTTCGGTCGCCTGCGGCAGATGCTTTTCAAGCCACTCGAAATCGTGCCACTGCGCGGTGGCGGCCGTGATCAGGAAGAAGTCGTTTTCGCCGAGCGCCATGATCGACATCTCGGTGACGATGCGGCCGCCCTCGTCGGCGAAATAACCGAGCCCGATGCGCCCGGGCTTGGGTAGCGCGCCGGTGATCAGCGTCGAAAGCCATTCGCCGGCGCCAGCACCCTTGACGCGGTAGCGCGAGAAGCCGGGCAAATCGAGAATGCCCGCCGCATCGCGCACCGCCAGGCATTCCTCGCGCACGGCCTCGAACCACGGCCCCTCGCGGCGCCAGGTCTGCGTGCCCTCCTCGCTCGTGTCGTCGCCGGGCCGCGCATACCAGTTGGCCCGCTCCCAGCCATTATAGGCGCCGAACTGTGCGCTGAGTGCCGCCACCTTGTCATGCACCGGCGAGAGCTTCATGCCGCGTCCGGCGGGCCAGGCGTGATGCGGGAAATGGATCGCATATTCGTGGCCATAGACTTCCATGCCCTTGGCGACCGTGTAGGCCGGGTCGCAGAAGCCGGTGAAGCGGCGCGGATCGCAGGACCACATGTCCCATTCGGTCTCGCCGCCGGTCACCCATTCAGCGAGAACCTTGCCCGCGCCGCCGCCCTGGCAGATGCCGAAGGTGAACACGCAGGCCTCGAACGCATTGGGCACGCCCGGCATCGGCCCGATCAGCGGGTTGCCATCCGGCGTATAGGGAATGGGGCCGTTGATGTTCTTGGCAAGCCCCGCCGTTCCGAGCAGCGGCACGCGCGCGACGGCGTCGTTGATGTACCATTCCAGCCGCTCGAGATCGTCCGGGAACAGCTGGAACGAGAAATCCTCGGGCATCGGATCGTCGGGGGTGACCCAGTGCGCCTTGCAGTTGCGCTCATAGGGTCCGAGATTGAAGCCGTTCTTCTCCTGCCGCAGATAATAGGAGCTGTCGACATCGCGCAGCAGCGGCAGCTTGTGGCCGACTTCACGCGTCCAGGCCGCCACCTCCGGCACCTCGTCGAACAGCATGTACTGGTGGCTCATCACCATCATCGGCATGTCGCGGCCGAACCACTTGCCGACCTCGCGGGCATAATAGCCCGCGGCATTGACCACATATTCGCAGCGGATCTCGCCCTTGGGCGTGGAGATCACCCATTCGCCCTTGTCGCGGCGCGCGCCGGTGGCGGGGCAGAAACGGTAGATCTTCGCGCCGAGATCGCGCGCGCCCTTGGCAAGCGCCTGGGTCAGCTGCGCCGGGTCGATGTCGCCGTCATAGGGATCGTAGAGCGCGCCGGTCAGGTCATGGGTTTCGGCAAAGGGATAGCGCGACTTGATCTCGTCGGGTGAGAGCACGTCGAGGTCCATGCCCTGATAGCGGCCCATGCCGACCACGCGCCTGAATTCCTGCAGCCGTTCCTGCGAATGCCCGAGCCGCACGGAGCCGGTCACATGGTAGTTCATCGGATAGTCGACAGCCGCGGCGAGCCCGCGGTAGAGCTCGGCGGAATAGCGCTGCATGTTCATGATCGACCAGGACGACGAGAAGGTCGGCACATTGCCGGCCGCGTGCCAGGTCGAACCGGCCGTCAACTCGTTCTTTTCGAGAAGCACGCAGTCGGTCCAGCCGGCTTTCGCGAGATGGTAGAGCGATGAAACGCCGACCACGCCGCCGCCGATGATCACAACCCGTGCATGTCCTGCAATCTCGCCCACACGCCCCTCCCGGCCTGGCTGGTTTCAGCGAGTATCAGAGCGGCGCGGCCAATCCGCAATTCCGTCAAAACGGCTTTATTAATCGAAAAATCCGATTAGGCTTCAGGCAACCGCTTACGAGGGACTTGCGATGCAGATCGAACTTCTGGAAACCTTCCTCGACCTGATGGAAACCAAGAGTTTCAACCGCACCGCCGAGCGGCTGAACCTGACCCAGTCGACGGTGTCCGCGCGCATCCATGCGCTCGAAACCGCGCTCGGGCGCAAGCTCTTCACCCGCAGCCGCGCCGGCACCGAGCCCACGCCCGCGGGCTACCGGCTGCTCGACCATGCCCGCACCATGCGCCACCAGTGGAACGAGGCCCGGCGCGCGGTCAAAAACACAGGCAATTTCGCCCAGTCGATGCGCATCGGCATGCAGCATGACCTCGCCTCCAGCCACATCGCCGACTGGGTCAACGGCTTCCGCAAGACGCTCCCGGACACGGCCTTCTATGTGGAGCTCGATTTCTCCACCCAGATGAGTACCGATCTTCTGGCGGGCGAGATCGACCTGTCGATCATGTTCACGCCCAAGAACCTGCCGGACCTGCATTACGAGCCTATCGGTGAACTCGCCTACCGGATGATCAGCACCACGGCCGCCCATATCAACGACATCGACCCGCAGAACTACATCTTCACCAACTACTCGCCGGCCTTCGACAAGCTGCACCGGCCGGTGGTGGCCCATCTCGCCGAGGCGCCCTTGTCGAGCGGGCAGAACATCACCGTCTGCGGCCTTCTCTCGGCACTCGGCGGCACGGCCTATGTGCTCGAAGCGTCAGCGGAGGAGATGGTGGCGAGCGGGAATTTCGGCTTCGTGCGCGGCGCACCGCGGATTCCGCAAAACGTCTATTTCGCCGTCCACCTGCGCAACCGCCATTCCCATGTGCACCGCCGCCTGCTCGACAGCGTGCGCAAGCAGCTGTCGGGCGCCTGAGAGCGGCCGGAACGGGCTCAGCCGCGCTCGAGCACTTCAACGCAGAGCACCGTCGGCAGGTGCCGGGCAATCTCCTGCCAGCTGTCGCCCTCGTCGAGGCTCGCGAACACCGAGCCGGTATTGGTGCCGAAATAGATGCCGGCCGGCTCCTGCGCATCGCCCGCCATCGCCTGGCGCAGCACGGTGAAATAGCAGTTCTGCTGCGGCAACCCCTCGCGCAGCGCCTCCCAAGAGAGCCCGCCGTCGCGAGAGCGCCACACGGCCGCGGCGGCATCGGGCGGATAGCGGCCCGCGGAATCGCCGTTGAGTGGCAGCGTCCAGATCGTCTGCGCATCGCGCGGATGCACCCGGATCGGAAAGCCGAAAGTCGAGGGCAGGCCTTCGGTGCGGTTGTCCCAGCTGCGCCCGCCATCGGCCGAGCGCCAGACGCCGTGGTGGTTCTGCTGGTAGAGCAGGTCGCTCTCGCCCGGCGCGGAAATGCCGATCCAGTAGGTTTCGGGGTTTTCGGGATGGGGGACGATGGTGTGCAGCACCAGCCCCGCCGCACCCGGGTTCCAGCTGTCCGCCGAAGGATGCCGGTCGAGCCCCTCGACCCGCGCAAAACTCGCCCCGCCGTCTTCGCTCACCAGAAGCCCTGCCGGCTTGACGCCGACATGCAGCTTGCCGTGGGCGTAGCACAGCGACCAGACCTGCGAGAAGCTGTCGCCGAAGGGCGGCGGCTCCGGCGTCCAGCCGATCATCTGAGCGATCTCGGGTTCGTTGGCCGCCCAGTCGTCCATCTGGCCCCTGGTCAGGCGGACCCGGCTCCAGCGTTGACCATGATCCTCGGAAGTCCAGACGCTGGCCCCGCTCCAGTCGCCGCCGCCGCCGGCCCAGATCCGCCCGGTCTCCGGATCTCCAACCATATGGTTGACGGGCCAGCCGTCGCAGTACGGGCCGGAAATCGACCAGCCGCTGCGGTCGCGGCCGCCGGACACGAGAAAAGCACCTTTCGTGGTGCCGACAAGCAGGGTCAGGCCATCAGCGCTCATGGGGCTTACCATCCGGCTATTTCGCCAAATCTACCAGTTTGCACAGCCGCCGGGAAGCGGGCCCATGCGCCCTCACCCCGGCCGCGGGCTCACACCGCAGACACCGACACCGCGGCCCCCGCATCGGCCTGCCGGTGGGACAGGCCGGCGATCACGCCACGCAGCTCCGCCAGACCGCGCATGCGGCCGATCAGCGGATAGCCGGGATGCGCCTTGCGGTTGGCATCGTCGAGCAGGTCGTGGCCATGATCGGGGCGGAAGGGGATCTCCTCCCCCGTTTCGCCGGCAGCACGCCGCCGGGCCTCTTCGGCCAGCAGCACCGAAACCAGCTCCACCATGTCGGTATCGCCGGCAAGATGCGCCGCCTCCTCGAAGGAGCCATCGGCGTCCTTGCGCACATTGCGCAGATGCGCAAACGCGATCCGCGGCGCGAAGCGACGGGCGATCTCGGGCACGTCGTTTGCCGGATTGGCGCCGAGCGAGCCCGAGCAAAGCGTGAGCCCGTTCGCCGCGCAATCGGCTGCCCCGAGTATCCAGGCGATGTCGTCGGCATTCGAGACGATCCGCGGCAGGCCGAGAATGTCGCGCGGCGGATCGTCGGGATGGACGCAGAAGCGCATGCCGAGCTCTTCGGCGGCCGGCATCACCTCGTCCAGGAACCGCTTGTAATTGGCCCTCAGCCCCGCGCGATCGAGCCCGTCATAGAGCCTGAGCGCGGCCCTGAGCCCTTGCGCGTCGTAGCGCTCATAGGCGCCCGGAAGCCCTGCCATCACCGACTGCATCAGCCCCTCGCGGTCCTCGTCGCTCGCGGACTGGAACCAGCTTTCGGCGGCGCTCACCACCTCGGGCAGGTAATCGTCGCGCGCGGCCTCGCGCCCCACCAGAAAAAGCTCGAGTGCCGCCATCTTCGTGGCCGAGAACCTCAGGCAGGTGCCGCCGCGCGCGACCGGGGCAGCCAGATCCGTGCGGGTCCAGTCGAGCAGCGGCATGAAATTGTAACAGATGGTGCGGATCCCCTCCGCCGCGAGATGGGCCATCGACTGGCGGTAATTGGCAAACAGCGCCGCGAGATCCCCCTCGCCGCGCTTGATGCGCTCGTGGATCGGCAGGCTTTCCACCACCACCCAGTCGAACCCCTCGGCCGCCATTTCCGCCTTGCGCGCCGCGATCGCCTCGCGCGGCCAGACCTCCCCATAGGGGATTTCGTGGAGCGCAGTGACGATCGATTGCGCCCCCGTCTGCGCGATCTCGGGAAGCGAAATCCGGTCATACGGACCGTACCAGCGCCAGCTTTCCCTCACCCCAGATCCTCCACGGCTTTCCGCGCACCGGCGCGCGACAATGTTGCAAGGGCCTGCGCCACCGGTCCGGCCAGTTGCGCCGCCAATCCTTCGGAAAACACCTCGCGCACCGACAGCAGCGCCCTTGCCTTGTCGGCGGGCGTGGATGCCGCGTCCGAGAGGGCGCGCAGGCGGCTCGCGAGCGGGTCCTTCACCTCGATCGGCTGGCCGCGCTCGTCCACGCCGCCGACATAGCGCATCCATGCCGCCACCGCGAGCACGAGCCCGGGGCTCTCGCGGCCCGCCGCAAGATTGTCGGCGATCGTGCCCAGGATCCGCTGCGGCAGCTTCTGGCTGCCGTCCATGGCGATCTGCCAGGTGCGGTGCCGGATCGCCGGGTTGGCGTAGCGTCCGAACAGCGCGTCCGCATAGTCGCCGAGATCGACGCCCTCGGGGGCCGAGAAGGAGGGCATGATTTCCGTGCGCCAGAGCCGCTTGACGAAGCGCACGAACACCGGATCGGCGACCGTATCGGAAATGGTCTCGTGGCCCGCGAGATAGCCGAGATAGGCAAGCGAGGAATGCGTGCCGTTGAGCATCCTGAGCTTCATGTGCTCGTAAGGCGTGACGTCGGGCACCAGTTCGACGCCCGCCGCGGCGAGATCCGGGCAGGCGTCCGTGCCGTAGGCGGGTACGAAATCGTCCTCCACCACCCATTGCCGGAACGGCTCGCACAGGACCGGCGCCTGATCGTGAACCCCGGTCTTCCAGGCCAGCCGGGCGATATCCTCGGGCTTGGTGGCGGGTGTGATCCGGTCGACCATGGTGGCCGGAAACCGGGCCTCCGCCTCGATCCAGTCCGCAAGGGCGGGATCGATCCGCCGCGCGAGATCGAGCACGACGCCACGCACCAGCCGGCCGTTTTCGGGAAGGTTGTCGCAGGTGAGAACCGTAAAGGGCGGCAGGCCCGCGTCCCGGCGACGGGCGAGCGCGCGCACCAGAAAGCCCGGGGCCGAGAGCGGCAGCGGATCGGTCAGGTCATGGACGATGTCCGGGTGATCCGGATTGAGCCGGCCGGTGGCGGGATCGTGGCAATAGCCCTTTTCGGTTACAGTCAGCGTGACGATGCGGATCGCCGGATCGGCCATGCGCGCAAGCACCGCTTCGGGGTCCTCGCGTGCCACCAGCACCTCGCTCAGGATCTCCACCCGGCGAATGGTCTCGCTGCCGTCGGCGGCCTGCGAGACGGCGGTGTAAACCCAGTCCTGCGGCGCCAGCCGGTCGCGCGTGTCCGGGTTCTGAAGGCTCACGCCGATGATGCCCCACGCGCCGCCCGACAGCCGCACGGCATCCTCGACATAGACACATCCGAAGGCACGGAAGAAGGCGCCGAGCCCGAGATGGACGATGCCGGCTGCGGTGCGGGGTGTGGCGCTGCGGCGAAGCCGGGGATGCTCAGCGGGCAAGCCAGCCTCCATCGACGCTCAGCACCGTGCCATGGATGTAGCCGGCTGCGGGCGAGGCAAGGAACACGGCGGCTTCTCCGATATCCTTCGCCTCGCCCCAGCGGCCCGCCGGGATTCGGTCGAGAATGGCCTGGCTGCGGTCGGGATCGTTGCGCAGCGCCTCGGTGTTGTTGGTCTCGATATAACCCGGTGCAATGGCGTTGACATTGATGCCCCTGGCCGCCCATTCATTGGCGAGCACGCGGGTGATCCCCGCCACCGCGTGCTTGGACGCGGTATAGGCCGCGACCCGGATGCCGCCCTGGAACGCGAGCAGCGAGGCGATGTTGACGATGGCGCCCGTCCCGCCCCGGTCAAAGACGGCGCGGGCGAAGGCTTGGCTCGTGAAGAACAGGGCCTTCTGGTTGACGTCGATCACCGCGTCCCAGTCTTCCTCGCGCATGTCCACCGCATCGCTGCGGCGGATGATCCCGGCATTGTTGACGAGGATGTCGATGGGCTCACCGGAGAAGACATCGCGTGCGGCCATCGGGTCGGCGAAATCGAGCGTGATCTCGCGCGCGCCCTCGATCTGCGCCACAGTCTCGGCGCAGGAGCGGCGACCGGCGCAGATGACTTTCGCGCCCGCCCGGCCCATCGAGATGGCGATCGCCTGGCCGATGCCTGTATTGGCGCCGGTCACCAGTGCGGTGCGGCCTTCGAGCGAGAACGGGTTCACTTGAGGTCCCCCATCGCTACCATGTCCATGTCGGTGAAATCGGTATTGTCGCCGGCCATCGCCCAGCAGAAGGTGTAGGCGCCGGTGCCCGCGCCGCAATGGATCGACCAGGGCGGCGAGATCACCGCCTCCTCATTGGCCATGACGATGTGCCGGGTCTCCTCGGGCCGTCCCATGAAATGGAACACGCGCTGGTCCGCGCCCAGGTCGAAATAGAGATAGGCCTCCATGCGCCGGTCATGCAGATGCGCGGGCATGGTGTTCCACACCGAGCCCGGCTCGAACTGGGTATAGCCCATCAGAAGCTGGCAGCTTTCGGCGACCTCGGGATGCAGGAACTGCAGGATCACGCGCTTGTTGGAGGTCTCCGCCGACCCCATCTCGACCCGGCGCGCGTCGGACATGCGGATCAGCCGGCTCGGACAGGCGCGATGCGCCGGCGCCGAGAGCACATAGAAGCGGCCATGGCCAGAAAACGTGACCGGCCCCGATCCCATGCCGAGATAGAGCACCTCGCCGCGTTCCACCGTGTGGTCGGCGCCTGCCGCCGAAACCGTACCGGTTTCGCCGATATTGAGGATCCCCATCTCACGCCGGTCGAGGATCGAGGCGGTGCCGCATTCGGCGACGTGATCGAGCGTGAGCGATCCGCCGGCGGGCACCGCGCCGCCCAGGATCAGCCGGTCGTAATGGCTGTAGATCAGCCGGATCTCGCCATCGGCGAACAGCCCTCCCCCATGGAAATGCGACCGCAGCCCCTCCGTGTCGAGGCTCTTGGCGGTGGCGGGATCGATGGCGTGGCGGGTTTCGACGGAAAGCATGGAATATCTCCTTCAGGAGCCGGATGTCAGAAAATCATCGCGCCGCGGCGCAAACGTGTCGATCAGGGTGCCGGGCTCGAGGCAGCGGCAGCCGTGGACCGCTCCGGACGGGATGACGAAGCTCTGCCCCGCCATCACCTCGAAGCTCTGGTCGCCCACGGTAAACGCGAAGCGGCCGGATTCCACATAGGTCGACTGCACATGCGGATGGCTGTGCATCCGACCTTCGGCGCCCTCCTCCCGGAAGCGGAAGGCGACCACCATCAGTTCCGGGCTGTCGGACAGCACCTGGCGAGTGACGCCGGGATCGGCCGGCACTTCGGGGAATGTCTTGATCATGATCACCTCAATGGAACTGGGCCGGAAGCCAGAGGGAAAGCTGCGGAATGTAGGTGACCAGCATCAGCGTGGCGAAGGCCGCGCCGTAGAACGGCCAGATGGTGCGCATCGCCTGGGTGATCGGTATTCGCCCCACCGCGCAGCCCACGAACAGCACCGCCCCCACCGGCGGCGTGCACAGCCCGATGCCGAGATTGAGAATCAGGATCACGCCGAAATGCACCGGGTCCACCCCGAAGGCGACCGCAACCGGCAGGAAGATCGGCGTGGTAATCACGATCAGCGGCGACATGTCCATGAAGGTGCCGAGGATCAGGAGCACCACGTTCATCAGCAGAAGAATGATGATCGGATTGTCGGACACGCCCCTGAGCATCTCCACCATGGTGGCGGGCACCCTTGTATAGGCGAGCAGCCAGCCGAAGGCGCCGGCGCAGCCGATCACCATCAGCACCATCGCGGTGGTGCGCACGGCGGCGAAGGTGGCGGAGACGAAATCGTTCCACGACAGCGAGCGATAGACGAAGAAGGTCACGAACATCGCGTAGACCACGGCGATGTTGGAGGATTCCGACGCCGTGAAGATGCCCGAGCGCACGCCGCCGAAGATGATCGCCACCAGGATCAGACCCGGCACGGCATTCGCGAACAGGCCGAGCAGCGCGCCGGCGCCGGGAAAGGCCTCGGTCGGATAGCCGCGGCGCCGGGCCACGAACCAGGCCGCCACCATCAGCGACAGCGCCAGCACCAGGCCGGGGATGATGCCGGCGGTGAACAGGTCGGCAATCGAGATCCTGCCGCCCGCCGAGATCGAATAGATGATCATATTGTGCGAGGGCGGGATCATCAGCGCGATGATCGAGCCCACCACCGTGATGTTGACCGCATAGTCGACGTCGTAGCCGCGTGCCTTCATCTGCGGCACCATCAGCCCGCCGACCGCGCTGGCATCGGCGGCGGCAGACCCCGAGACGCCGCCGAACATCACGCTCGCGAAGATATTGACCTGGCCGAGGCCGCCGCGCAGATGGCCCACCATGGCGCCCGCGAGCGCCACCAGCCGCCGGGCGATGTCGCCGCGCACCATCAGGTCACCCGCGAAGATGAAGAACGGGATCGCCATCAGCGCAAACACCGAGACGCCGGAATTCATGCGCTGGAACACCACCACCGGGGGCAGGCCCAGATAGAGGATCGTCGCAAAACTCGACACGCCAAGGCAGAAGGCGACCGGCGTGCCGAGAAGCAGCAGGAAGACGAAGCTTCCGAACAGGACCCAGAGTTCCATCGCCTAGTCCTCCGCCACGGCTTCGCCGAAGGCGGCGGTCGGCAGGCCCGCAAGCCGCCGCGCGATCCGTTCGACCGAGAACAGCACCACCAGCAGACCGCCCGCCACCAGCGGCAGGAAATCGAAGGCGCCGGAGATGCCGAGGCTTGGCAGCACATTGGGCGCGGCGTTGAGCGCAAGCTCCGCGCCATACACGACCATCCCGCCGCCGAAGGCAATCACCACCAGATCCGAGAGGGTGCGCATCACGTCGCGCACCTGGTCGGACACCAGGTGCACGAGAATGTCGAAGGAGAGATGGTAGCCCTCGCGGATGCCGACGGCCGCGCCCAAGAAGATGAACCATCCCATGATCATCACCGATCCCGGTTCGGTCCAGGAAATGCTGTCGTTGAGCACGTAGCGCCAGAACACCTGGCAGGCGATCAGCACCGTCATCAGGACGAGTCCCGCGCCGGAAATCCACAGGGCCGCCCGCGCCATGGCGCCCGTCACCTGCGCCACGCGTGTCATTGTCTCCCGCATGCCGTCAACTCCCTCAAAGGGGCGGCCCGCAGCAGGACGCTGCGGGCCGCCGGTCAAGACTACTCGGTCGCCTGGATGCGGGCGACCATGTCCTTGAGCTTGTCGGACTTGACGTATTTCTCGTAGACCGGCTTCATCGCCTCGATGAACGGGGTCTTGTCGATGTCGGTGACGATCTCGCTGCCGGCGGCACGGACCTTGTCCTCGGACTTCTTCTCCTGCGCGACCCAGAGTTCGCGCATCACCGGCACGGATTCCCTCGCCGCCTGGCGGACGACTTCCTGGTCCTCGGCGCTGAGCTTGTCCCAGGACTTCTTCGACATCACCAGCACTTCCGGCACGATCAGGTGCTGGTCGAGCGTGTAGTATTTGGCGACTTCGTAGTGGCCGGAGGTGTCATAGGACGGCCAGTTGTTTTCCGCGCCGTCGATCACGCCGGTCTGGATCGAGGAATAGACCTCGCCATAGGGCAGCGGCGTGGCATTGGCGCCGAGCGCGCTGACCATGTCGACGAACATGTCCGACTGCATGACGCGGAACTTCATGCCCTTCAGGTCTTCCATCGACTTGATCGGCTTTTCGCTGTTGTAGAAGCTGCGCGAGCCGCCATCGTAGAAGGCGAGGCCAACCAGGTCATGCTCCTTGAAGGCGTCGAGGATCTCCTGCCCGATCTCGCCGTCCATCACCTTGTGCATGTGGTCGACGGAGCGGAAGATATAGGGCAGCGAGGGAACCTGGGTTTCCTCGATGATGTTGTTGAACGGCCCGAGGCTCACCCGGTTGAGATCGATCGCGCCGAACTGGGTCTGCTCGATGGTGTCTTTTTCCTCACCGAGCTGGGCGGAATGATAGACCTCGACGCACAGCCTCCCGTCCGTGCGTTCCTCGATCATCTTGCCCATCGCCTCGACCGCCTCGACGGTCGGATATCCGTCGGGATGGGTGTCGGACGATTTCAGCGTGGTTTCGCAGGCATTGGCCGTCATCACCATGGCGGCCGTGGCCAGCAACATGCCAGTCAGCGATTTCATCAGTCTCATGGTCATTCTCCTCCCAGAAATGGCTCTCAGAGCCGGTAAGCTTGCTTGGCAAGCCGGTAGGCCAGGTCATTGGCGACCTCGTGGGCTTCCTCCTCGTCGAGCCGCCCGGTCGCGACCAGACTGGCAAGAAAGCCGCAGTCGACCCGCCGCGCCACATCGTGGCGCGCGGGAATGGAACAGAAGGCGCGGGTGTCGTCGTTGAAGCCGACGGTGTTGTAGAAGCCCGCGGTCTCCGTCGTCAGTTCGCGGAACCGCCGCATCCCCTCGGGGCTGTCGAAAAACCACCAGGCCGGCCCGAGCCGCAATGCCGGATAGGCGCCCGCCAGCGGCGCCAGCTCGCGGCTGTAGCTGCTTTCGTCGAGCGTGAAGACGATCACCGTGAGCCCAGGTTCCAGCCCGACCGCATCGAGCAGCGGCTTGAGGGCGCGGACGTAATCGGTGCGGGTCGGGATATCGAAGCCCTTGTCGCGCCCGAAGCGGGCCATCACCGGGGCGGAATGGTTGCGGTAACTGCCCGGATGTATCTGCAGCACCAGCCCGTCCTCAAGGCTCATGCGCGCCATCTCGGTGAGCATATGGCCGCGGAAGGCGTCGGCCTCCTCGGCGGAGCATGCACCCTTGAGCGCCTTGGCGAACAGGCCTGCGGCCTGCTGCCGACTCAAATTCTCCGTCCGCGCACTCGGATGGCCGTGATCGGTCGAGGTTGCGCCGAATTCCTTGAAATAGGCACGCCGGACGCGGTGGGCATTGAGATAGCCCTCCCAGGTCGCCGTGTCCTCGCCGGTCAACGCGCCGAAGGCGGCGACATAGTCGGCAAAGCCGTCAAACTCAGGATCGACCACGCTGTCGGGCCGGTAGGCGGTGACCACCCTGCCCTTCCAGCCGCTGTCGCGGATCATCCGGTGCCAGCGCAGGTCGTCGAGCGGGCTTTCGGTGGTGGCGATCGCCTCGATGTTGAAGCGCTCGAACAGCGCGCGCGGCAGGAATTCAGGCTTCTGCAGGCAATCGGCGATCTGGTCATAGGCCGCGTCGGCGGTCTCGGCCGACAGCCGCGTGGTCAGGCCGAACACGCTCTCGAAGGCATGGTCGAGCCACAGCCGCGACGGTGTGCCCCGGAACAGGTGATAGTTCTCGGCAAACAGCCGCCAGATCTTGCGTCCGTCGGTTTCGGTCGGCCCGCCATCCGCCCGCGGCACGCCCAGGCTTTCGAGGCTGATCCCCTGCGAGAACAGCATGCGGAAGACATAGTGGTCGGGCGTGATGAACAGCTGCGCGGGATCGGGGAACGGCCGGTTTTCCGCGTACCAGCGTGGATCGGTATGGCCGTGCGGACTGATGATCGGCTTGTCTGCGACACTCTGATAGAGTTCACGCGCGATTCCACGGGTGCGGGGATCGGCCGGAAACAATCTGTCAGGGGTCAAGAGTGCCAAGTCAGTCCTCCAGCCAAGCCCTTCTCCCTTGGGCTTCCAATCAGTGCGGTAAAGTAATATGCTAGTATGCATGTTGAGTCAACGGAGTGAACGCATGCTTGAGCCCTCCCCCTTGAGGACCCTGGAACCGCTCAACCGCCCCTCGGTGGCCGACACGGTGTTCGATCAGCTCAACCGGCAGATCCTGTCGCTGGAGCTGCCGCCCGGCACCAAGATGTCGGAGGTTGAGGTGGCCCGCGCGCTGGGCGTCTCGCGCCAGCCGGTGCGGGATGCGTTCTACCGGCTCTCCAAGCTCGGCTTCCTCTCGATCCGGCCGCAGCGGGCGACGCTGGTCTCGCAGATCTCCGAATCCGCCGTGCTGCAGGCCCGTTTCATCCGCGCCGCGCTGGAGGCCGAGACCGTGCGCATGGCGTGCCGGGTGTTGACCGCCGACGACCACGCGGCGCTCGACAGGCTGATCGAGCAGCAGCGTCAGGCGATGGAGGCGAAGGACCCGAAGAGCTTTCACGCGCTCGACGACCAGTTCCACTGGGAAATCTGCGATCGCTCCGGCCACGGCTTTGCCTGGGACATCATCCGCGAGCACAAGGCGCATATGGACAGGGTTCGCTTCCTGTCGCTGTCCTTCGCCTCCCGGGATGCCTTCGAGGACCACCTGAAAGTGATGGAGGCGATCCGCGCGCGCGACGAGCAGCAGGCCATGCTGCAGATGCACGGCCATCTGGCCCGCATCAAGACCCAGATCGTGCGCATCAAGGCCAACAACCTGCGCTATTTCGCCGACGAGGGCGAAGCATGAAGCGGGCTTTCGTATCGATCGGCGAATGCATGGTGGAGATGGCGCCCACCAGCGACGGCAGCTACCGGCTCGGCTTCGCCGGGGACACGCTCAACACCGCCTGGTACATGCGGCGCGGCCTCGGCGCCGACTGGGACGTGTCCTATGTCACCGCCGTGGGCGAGGACGAGATCTCCCGCCGCATGACCGATTTCATCGCCGCCGCCGGCATCCGCACCGATTTCGTCCGCCGCCTGCCGGACAAGACCGTGGGCCTGTACCTGATCCAGCTGAACGAGGGCGAACGCAGCTTCGCCTATTGGCGCGCGGACTCCGCGGCCCGCCGCCTCGCCGCCGATCCGGCAGCGCTGGAGACGGCGCTGCGCTCCGCCGGCCTCGTCTATTTCTCTGGCATCACGCTGGCGATCCTGTCCGAAGACGACCGGGCGACCCTGCTCGGCGCCATCGCGCGCGCCCGCCATGGCGGCGCGACCGTGGCTTTCGACCCCAATCTCAGGCCGCGCCTGTGGCCGACGCGCGAACAGATGTGCGACGCGGTGATGGCCGCCGCGGCGCTCAGCGACATCGTGCTCCCCTCCCACGACGACGAGGCTGTGGCCTTCGGCGACGCCGATCCCGCGGCCACCGCCCGGCGCTACGCCGAAGCGGGCGCCCCGGTGGTGGTGGTCAAGAACGGGGCCGGCGACATGACGAGCCGCGCTGGCGGCCGGGAGGACACCCACGCGCCGGTGCGGGTGGACAAGGTGGTCGACACCACCGCGGCAGGCGACAGTTTCAATGCCGGCTTTCTGGCGGGGCACCTGAGCCACGGCGACCTCGCCCGCGCGATCCGGGATGGCGCCGGACTTGCGGCAAAGGTCGTCTCGCATCGCGGCGCACTGGTGGAGTAAGGCACAGGCGACCGGGACCGGGCGGCGCATGCGGCCCGGCCCGCTCCCGGGCGGGCCGTCCGCTCTCAGGCGAGCTTCTTGAGGATCCGGTCGAAACCTTCCTGAATGACCAGCTTCATCGCCGCCGCCGCGGCATCCGCGTCCTTGCGCTCGATCGCCTCGACGATCATCCGGTGGCGATTGGCGGTGGCCACGTGGCGGCCGGGTTCGCCATAGGGCGAGCTCATCTTGAAGCTGCTCACCAGCGCGGCCTCGATCAGGTTTCCGACCGAGAGCATGAACGGGTTGCCGGACGCGCCATGCAGCGCGAGATGGAACTTCAGGTCCGCGAGCGCGAAGCTCTCGTCCGAATCCGCCCCCGCCATGGCGTCGGCACAGGCATAGAGCGCCTTGATCTCGTCCGCGCTTGCCCGCACCGCCGCCAGTTGGGCGGCAAACGGCTCGATGGCGAAGCGCATGTCCGTGAGGTGCTTGAGGAAGGTGATGTCCACCCCGGTCTCGATGTGCCAGACCAGCACGTCGGCGTCGAACAGGTTCCATTGCGACCGGTCGGTAACACGGGTGCCGATGCGCGCCTTGGGAACGATCATGCCCTTGGCGGTGAGCGTCTTCATCGCCTCGCGCAGCACCGTGCGCGACACCCCGAAGCGTTCCGCAAGCTCGACGTCGCCCGGAAGAAGCGTGCCGCTCGCATAGACGCCGCCGACGATCTCCTCGCCAAGTTCGTTGACGACGAAGGAATGCTGGTTGCGATTTGCGCGTCCTGAAAAGGCGGCGTTGAGCAAACGGTTTCTCCCTGGCCGGCTATCCTCCGGCGATGCGTCGCTTGGCTGTTGTCCAGACAAGGCCCTTCTGTAGCACGATAAATGCAAAAAGCAGCATACCGATCAGGATCTTCGTCCACCAGCTCGACAGCGTTCCGTCGAAGATGATGTAGGTCTGGATCAGCCCCATGATCATGACCCCGATCAGCGTGCCGGCGACAAAGCCGCTGCCACCGGTCAGCAGCGTGCCGCCGATCACCACCGCGGCGATGGCGTCGAGCTCGACGCCGACGGTGGCGAGCGAATAGCCCGCCGAGGTATAGATCGAGAACACGATCCCCGCGAGGCCTGCCAGGAACCCCGACAGCGCATAGATGCCGACGGTGGTGCGCCCGAGCGGCACCCCCATCAGCGCGGCCGTGTGCGTACCGCCGCCGACCGCGTAGACATTCATGCCGAAGCGGGTGCGGTGGGCGAGCAGCGCGCCTGCCACGAACACGAGAAGCATCAGCCCTCCGATCAGCGTGAGCCGTCCCTTGCCCGGCATCAGCCAGTAGATCTTCTGCAGCGTGTCGTAGAACTCGTGCGTGATCGGCACGGAATCGATCGACAGCACATAGGCCATGCCGCGGGCAAGGAACATGCCGGCGAGCGTGACGATGAAGGGCGGCATTTCGAGGAAGTGGATGGTCGCGCCCATGGCCGCGCCGAACAGCGTGGTCAATGTCAGCAGCAGCGCGAAGACGACCAGCGGGTGCAGGCCCGTGTCCCGGAGCATCACCGCGATGAACACGCCCGCGAAGGCGATCACCGAGCCGACCGACAGATCGATGCCGCCCGACAGGATGACGAAGGTCATGCCGACCGCGACAATGCCGAGAAAGGCGTTGTCGGTCAGAAGATTGCCGATCACCCGGGTCGAGAGCATCGCCGGATATTGCGCGTAGCAGATCGCATAGGCGACCAGAAAGATCGCAAGCGTCGCCAGCAGCGGAAGAAACCGGGCGTTCATGGGGTTACCGTCTCTTTCTCGGTCTCGGCAACGCCGCGCGGATCGCGCGAGAAGAACACGAGCAGCGTGCGCATGGCGGGCGATTGCAGCACCAGGATGATCAGGATGATGACCGCCTTGATGATGAGGTTGAATTCGGGCGGAAAGCCCGACAGCAGGATGCCGGTGTTGACCGCCTGGATCACCAGCGCGCCGACCAGCGAGGCGATCAGCGAGAAGCGGCCGCCGAGCAGCGACGTGCCGCCGATCACCACCGCGAGGATGGCGTCGAGCTCGAGCCAGAGGCCGGCATTGTTGGCGTCCGCACCGCGGATGTCGGCGGCGGCGATGACGCCGGCCAGCGACGCGCACAGCCCCGAGGCCATATAGACCGCGATCAGCAGCACCCGCGTGTTGACGCCCGCAAGCGTGCTGGCGCGCAGATTGACGCCGATCGCCTCGATCAGCATGCCGAGCGCCGAGCGCCGCACGACCAGCGTCACCAGCGCGCCGGTGAGCACCCAGATCACCACCGGCGTCGGCACCGACAGGATCGAGCCGGAGCCGAAGAAGATCAGCCCCTCGTGGTTGAAGGTCAGGATCGCGCCTTCGGTGATCAGCTGCGCGATGCCGCGCCCCGCCACCATCAGGATCAGCGTGGCGACGATCGGCTGGATGCCGAGCACGGCGACCAGCAGCCCGTTCCAGAGCCCGCAGGCGAGCCCGGCGGAAAGCGCCATCAGAAGCGTCGCGCCGAGCCCGTAGCCCGCCGTGATGCCCCAGGCCGAGACCGCCCCGCAGATCGCCATCACCGCGCCCACCGACAGATCGATGCCGCGGGTGGCGATCACCAGCGTCATGCCGATGGCGAGCAACGCCACCGGCGCACCGCGGTTGAGGATGTCGATCGGGCTGCCATAGAGCCGCCCATTGGCGATCGAAATGTCGAAGAAGCCCGGGAACATCACCGAGATCAACCCGACAATCACCGCCAGCGTGAGGAGCTGCGGCCAGATCCGCCGGAAAAACACACCAAGCCCGCTCACGCGACGGCCTCCCTGTCGGGTGCTGCGATGGCGCGCACCATGTTGTCGGTGGTGATATCGGCGCCGGTGAGCTCGGCCACGTGATGCCGGTCGCGCACCACGATCACGCGGTGACTGTAGGCGACGAGTTCGTCGAGTTCGGAGGAGATCACCAGAAGCGACATGCCTTGCGTGCACAGGTCCTCGATCAGCCGGATGATTTCGGCATGGGCGCCGACATCGATGCCGCGGGTCGGCTCGTCGAGGATCAGGAACGACGGGTTGGTGACCAGCCAGCGCGCCAGCATCACCTTCTGCTGGTTGCCGCCCGACAAAAGCCCCACTGGCTTCTCGGCGTCGGGCGTGCGGATGTCGAGCTTGCGGATATAGTCGTTGGCCATGGCCTTCTGCTCGCGGTCGGAAATCCGGCGCATCCAGCCGATCCGCGCCTGCAGCGCAAGCGCGATGTTCTCGCGCACGCTGAGATCGGCGATCACCCCATCGGTCTTGCGATCCTCGGGACAGAAGCCGAAACCGGCGGCGATCGCGTCGCGCGGCGAGGCAAGGTTGAGCGCGGTTCCATCGCCGTCGGTTGCCTTGCCGCTGTCATGGGCGGCGACGCCGAACAGGACTTCGGCGGTCTCGGTGCGGCCCGAGCCGAGGAGCCCGGCCACGCCGACGACCTCGCCCGCCTGGATCTCGAGATTGAACGGCTCGATCCGGCCGCGCCGGCCGAAGCCGGAAAACGAAAGCCGCGTGCCGCCGGTGCCGGAGTGGATCTTGCCGTGCGAGCGAACCTCGTGCTCGAGTTCGCGGCCGAGCATCATGTTGACGAGATCGACCCGGTCGATCGCGCTGGTGGTTTCGGTTCCGACCAGCCGCCCGTTGCGCAGCACCGTGAGGCGGTCGCAGATGCGGAAGATCTGGTCGAGGAAATGCGAAATGAAGACGATGCCGAGGCCGCGCTCCCTGAGCGAGCGGATCACGGTGAACAGCATCTCGACTTCCTGGGCGTCGAGACTGGCGGTCGGCTCGTCGAGGATCAGCACCTTGCCCGACAGCGTCACCGCGCGGGCAATGGCGATCACCTGCTGGACGGCGACCGAGTAGCTGTCGAGCGTGCGGGTGACATCGATCTCGAGGCCGTAATGCGACAGCACCTCGCGCGCATGGGCGTTCATCCGTCGTGTCGAGATCATACCGAACCGTGTCGGCTGGTGCCCGAGCGACAGGTTTTCGGCGACCGTCAGGTTCGCCAGCAGATTGACCTCCTGGTAGACCGTGCCGATGCCGTAATTCTGGGCATCGACGGTGCCCTTCGGGTCGATCGCCTTGCCGTCGAGCAGGATCTCGCCGCCATCGCGGCGATAGGCGCCCGTGAGGCACTTGATGAGGGTCGATTTGCCGGCGCCGTTCTCCCCCAGAAGCGCATGCACCTCACCCGCGGCGAGCGAAAAATCGACCCCGTCCAGGGCGATCGTGCCCGGAAACACCTTGCGCACGCCCCGGGCGCGAAGAAGCGGCTGGCTCGCGTCGCTCTCAGGCATCTGGGCCTCCCGATATGTCATGAGTGTCGTCATCCCCGCCCGGCGGCCACTATGGCACATCGGGCGTACGGCGCCAGTCGGCGGCCGGAGAGGTTCCGGCCGCCGTCCCGGGCGTCTTAGTAGCCGAGGTCTTTCTTCTCCTCGTACACCTTCATCGGATCGTCGTCCTTGGTGTAGAGCTTGGACTCGGTCTGGATGAACTTGGGCGGCATGGTGCCGTCCTTGGTGTAGGCGGCGAGCGCGTCGAAGGCGGGGCCGGCCATGTTCGGCGTCAGCTCGACAGTGGCATTGGCTTCGCCTGCGGCCATCGCCTGGAAGATGTCCGGCACGGCGTCGATCGACACCACCAGGATGTCCTCGCCCGGCTTCAGGCCGGCTTCCTTGATGGCCTGGATCGCACCCACGGCCATGTCGTCATTGTGGGCGTAGAGCGCGCAGATGTTCTTGCCGCCGTCCTCGGCCTTGAGGAAGCTTTCCATGACTTCCTTGCCCTTGGTGCGGGTGAAGTCGCCGGTCTGGCTGCGGATCAGCTTGATGTTGTCATGGCCCTTGATGGCCTGCTCGAAACCGTTCTTGCGGTCGATGGCCGGCGACGAACCGGTGGTGCCCTGCAGCTCGACGACATTGCAATCCTTGCCGCCGAGTTCGTCGACCAGCCACTGGCCGGCGACATTGCCTTCATGGACGAGGTCCGAGCCGACGGCGGTGAGGTAGAGATCGTCCGACGAATCCACCATGCGGTCGAGCAGGATCACCGGAATGTCGGCTTCCTTGGCTTCCTCAAGCACCGAATCCCAGCCGGTGGCGACGACCGGGGCGAGCAGGATCGCGTCCACACCCTGGGCGATGAACGAGCGGAGCGCCTTGATCTGGTTTTCCTGCTTCTGCTGCGCGTCGGCGAATTTCAGGTCGATGCCGCGTTCCTTGGCCTGCTGCTGCGTCAGCGTGGTTTCCGCGGCGCGCCAGCCCGATTCCGAGCCGATCTGCGAGAACCCGACGGTCTGCGCGAAAACGCTCGACGACAGCATGAGCATGGACGCGAGTACACCCGCCCCGACAATGGCTTTAGTAGACTTCATGATTTCCTCCCAAAGTGAAGGGCTGTTGCCCGGAGGCTAAAAAATCATACTATATTATTTTTGTAAACAGGGAGCGATGCGGATTGGACCAAAGCCGCAGGCGCGACTTGGCCGACGCAGCAATGCCGCTTGCCACGCGGCCTGCATCAGTGGCCCGCCGCCATGCCGACGCCGGGCCTGGGAAGCAGGCGCAGTCCCTGAATTCCTGAAAACATTCGGGCCGGAAGGCGGACGGCCTTCCGCACCGGGCGACCGGCCGTGCCGTCCGGCTTCAGGCCGGATCTTCGCCGGTCCAGGCCCGGGCGACGGGAGCGCCGAGGCGCATCAGGTCGACGGCCCGCGCCGCGATCTGGGCGACAATGTCGCCGGTGGTTTCGGGGCGCAGGTAGAAGGCCGGCACCGGCGGCATCACCACGCCGCCCATTTCGGTGACCGCCGTCATGTTGCGCAGATGCGCGAGCGTATAGGGCGCCTCGCGGGCAATCAGCACCAGCGGCCGCCGTTCCTTCAGCTGCACGCTCGCCGCCCGCGTGAGCAGGTTGTCGTCGAGCCCGAGCGCGATCGCCGCCAGACTGCGCATCGAGCACGGCGCCACCAGCATGGCATCGACATGGGCCGAGCCCGAGGCGATTTCGGCGCCGACATCGCGCGCGTCGTGCCGCCGGTCGCACAGCGCCTCCAGCTGTGCAAGCGCCTCGGCGCCGCATTCGGCCGCAAGCGTGCGTTCCGCGGCCGCGCTCACCACCAGCTCGATGCGCGCGCCGAGGCCGCGCAGATGGCGGGCTGCGGCCAGCGACAGCGCCGCGCCCGACGCGCCCGACACGGCCAGAACAACTCTCATGCCAGCACTCCCAGTTCGGCGATCAGCTTGTCGGCAAAGCTTTCGGCTTCCGCGGACATGGCGATCACCCGGCCCCATTCGCGGCTCGTTTCCGTGCCGATCTTGGTGGTGGCGTCGAGGCCGATCTTGCCCGCCAGCCCCTCGATCGGCGAGGCGAAATCGAGATAGTCCATCGGCGTGCGGTCGAGCAGCATCACGTCGCGCGCCGGATCCATCCGCGTCGAGATCGCCCAGGCGATGTCGTCCCAGCTGCGCACGTCGATCTCCTTGTCCACCACGATCACCATCTTGGTGTAGGAGAACTGCGGCAGCATGCCCCACAGCGCCATCATCACCCGGCGCGCCTGGCCGGGATAGCGCTTGTCGATCGCCACCACCGCGATCCGGTAGGAGCAGGCCGCCGGCGGCAGCCAGAACTCGGTCACTTCGGGGATCTGCTGGCGGATCACCGGCAGCACCAATTCGTTGACCACCTCGGCGATCACCGACGGCTCGTCGGGCGGGCGCCCGGTCGAGGTGGAAAGATAGAGCGGCCTCGCGCGCTGGGTGATGGCCGTCACCTCGACCACCGGGAACGGCTCGACCGCGTTGTAATAGCCGGTGTGATCGCCGAACGGGCCTTCCGGCGCGGTCTCGGTCGGCGACACCCAGCCCTCGATGACCATTTCCGCATGCGCGGGCACAAGAAGCGGCACCGTGCGGGAGCGCACCAGTTCCATCCGTTCGCCGCGCAGCACGCCCGAGAACGCGAGCTCGGAAACGGTTTCGGGCAGTGGCAGGGTGGCAGCCAGCAGCGTCGCCGGATCGGCGCCGAGCACGATCGCGATCGGCATTTTCTCGCCCGCCTGCGCCCACCCGCGATGATGCGCCGCACCGCCGCGATGGGCGAGCCAGCGCATGATCAGCCGGTCCTTGTCCTTGACCTGCGCGCGGTAGACCCCGGCATTGTAGCGGCCGACATCGTCGGGGTCGCTGCCATGAGAGCGCGTGAGCACCACCGGCCAGGTGATCAGCGGCCCGCCGTCGCCGGGCCAGCAGGTCTGCACCGGCAAGGTTGAAAGATCCGGATGCAGGTCGACCACCTCCTGCACCGGCGCCTTGCGCAGCACTTTCGGCCGGGTGCTTAGCGCCGCCTTCAGCATCGGCCACCGCGACAAGGCGTCGCGCATGCCGTCGACCGGCGGCGGCGTCCTGAGCTCGGCGAGGAAGGTGCCGAAATCGGAGACCTGCTCGGGCAGCAGCCCCAGCCCCGCGGCCACGCGGCGCTTGGTGCCGAACAGGTTGGTGACCACCGGCGCCCGCGCCACCGACCCGTCGGCCAGCACCGGCGCGTCGAACCGGAGCACCGGCCCGCCGCCCGCGAGCACCTTCATCTGGACTGCCGTAATCTCCTGGTTTACCGCCACCTTCCGGGCGACGCGGACGAGATCGCCCTTCTTTTCGGACCAGTCGAGAAATTCGCGCAGCGTGGTGAAAACCGGCAGATGGCGGTGGATCGCGTCCAAGGGGGCCCCCGTGGTTGGCATGGTGCGCGCCAGCTCCGAAGCCGGCGCATGCGGCAAATGGTATCGCGGCACTGCAGGGCCGGGTCGTCAAGACCGCAACCGTCCGGGCACGAGATGCATCTGGTCAGACACCGGTGTTAGCAGCGCGCCCGGGCCGTCGAGTTGACTTAAATCAACCCGGCCTGCGCCGCACCGGACTAATGTCGGATCATATCTCCCCGAGCTTATGTTGAGGCCTAAGTGTCCGATATCCATACCGAGTTCCCGACTGTCCCATTGCTGCTCGCCAGTCCGCTCAGGCTCGTGCCGCTGGCGCCGCTGTCGCAGGCGCTGACGATTCTCGCGCGGCGGATGGTGGCCAATCATCCCGGCCTGATCAGCCGGCTTGGCCCCTATGTCTCGTCGAGCTTCGCCGTGGACCCGACCGACCTGCCGGTGACGCTGCTGTTGCACCCGCACCCCACCAGCATGCGCATCACGCTGCACCGCGATCCGCCGCGCGCCGACGCGCGCATCGCAGGCCCGCTGTCGGCACTGCTGGGCCTAGTGCACGGCACCTGGGACGGCGATGCGCTGTTCTTCTCGCGCGACCTGGTGATCGACGGCGACACCTCCGCGGCCCTTGCACTGCGCAACGCCATCGACGATTGCGAGATCGATCTCGGCGCCGAGATCGCCGGGCTGACCGGTCCGTTCGGGCGGCTGCTGATGCCGTTCATCGCACTCGCCGAACGTCGCACCGGCATGCCGCTGCGCCGCGCGGAGGCCCGGCCATGATGGAACTCGTCTGCCCCGCGGGCACCCCCGCAGCACTGCGCGCCGCCGTCGATGCCGGCGCCCACACCATCTATTGCGGCTTTGCCGACGAAACCAATGCCCGCAATTTCCCGGGCCTCAACTTCAACCGCGCCGAACTCGCCGAAGGCGTTGCCTATGCCCGCCGCCGCGGCGCCAAGGTGCTGGTGGCGATCAACACCTTCCCGCGCGCCGGCGCCGAGGACATCTGGCACCGCGCGGTGGCCGACGCCGAGGCCGCGGGCGCCCATGCCGCCATCCTTGCCGATCTCGGCCTGCTCGCCTATGCGGCCGAGCATCACCCCAATCTGAGGCGGCACCTCTCGGTGCAGGCGGCCGCCGCCAATCCGGACGCCATCAATTTCTACGCCAACACGTTCGGCGTGCGCCGGGTGGTACTGCCGCGGGTGCTGACGGTCGCCGAGATCACCGCCATCAACCGCGAGATCGACGTCGAGACCGAGGTCTTCGTCTTCGGCGGGCTCTGCGTGATGGCGGAAGGTCGCTGCTCGCTGTCGTCCTATATCACCGGCAAGTCGCCCAACATGAACGGCGTCTGCTCGCCGCCCTCGCATGTGCAATATGTCGAGAGCCGGGGCGAATTGTCGGCCAAGCTCGGCGGCTACACCATCCAGCGCAACGGCAAGGACGCGCCCGCGCCCTACCCGACGCTGTGCAAGGGCTGCTTCTCGAGCCAGGACAAGGTGGGCCACGTGTTCGAGGACCCGAGCAGCCTCGATGCCTCGGATCTCATCCCGGCGCTGGCCGAAGCAGGCGTCACCGCGCTCAAGATCGAGGGCCGGCAGCGCTCGCGCGCCTATGTCGCGCAGGTGGTGCGCAGCTTCCGCGCCGCGGTCGAGGCCGTCGACAAGGGCCTGCCGGTGCCGCCGGGCACGCTCGCAAGCCTGACCGAGGGCCAGGCCGCCACCACGGGCGCCTATCGCAAGACGTGGAGATAGCGCGTCCGACAGGCCCGACCGGCCGCCGCACGCAGGACAGCATCGCGAACAGGGACTAAGCCACATGCAACTCACAGTCGGCCCCAACATGTATTTCTGGGACGCCGCCATCTGGCGCGATTTCTACCTGCGGCTCGCCGACGAGGCCCCGGTCGACACGGTGGTCCTGGGCGAACTCGTCTGCTCCAAGCGGCTGCCGTTCTACCAGCACCATTTCCAGGAGGTGATCGACCGCCTGCGCGCAGCCGGCAAGACCGTGGCCATGACCAGCCTCGCCCTGATCACGCTCAAGCGCGAGCGCAAGCTGACCGCCGAACTCGTCGACATGGGGCTCGAGATCGAGGTCAACGACCTGTCCACCCTGCCGCTGATCCCGGAAGGCCAGCCCTTCTCGGTGGGTCCGCTCGTCAATGTCTACAACGAAGGCACGCTGCGCTGGCTCGCCGCCCGCGGTGCTGACCGCATCTGCCTGCCGCCGGAACTGCCGCTGTCCTCGATTGCGATCCTCGCCGCCGCCTCGCCGGTGCCGGTCGAGGCCTGGTCCTGGGGGCGGTTGCCGCTCGCGGTCTCCAGCCGCTGCTACCACGCCCGGCTCAACGAGCGCTCCAAGGACAATTGCCAGTTCATCTGCAATGCCGACCCGGACGGCCGCGCGGTCGATACGCTCGATGGCGACAGCTTCCTCGCCATCAACGGCATCCAGACGCTCTCGGCCTCCTGCGCCAACGCCGCCCACCAGCTCGACGGGCTCAGGCAGGCGGGCGTTTCGGCCTTGCGGCTGTCGCCCCAGTTCCGCGGCTTCACCCGGCTCTGCCAGATGTTCCGTGACCTGATCGACGGCCGCATCGACGCCGACACGCTCTCCGCCAACGCCCTGCCCGACGCCCCCGGCGGCCGCTACGCCGACGGCTTTTTGACCGGCCACGCCGGCGTCGACTGGTCTGCGGAAGTGAAGCGGGCGGGGCTGGGGTGAGGTCCGAAGCGGGCCCTGGGCACGCGAAGGCCTGATTCCTTCCCTGCAACGCCGGCCCTGCAACGCCGGGACCGGCAAGCCGCACGCCCGGCCGGCCTCTTGGACCAGATCCCATGGGCGCACTCGAAAACCCGACCCACGACGCCCCGGCGACAGGGGTCCGGCCCGCCCTTCAGCCCGCCGCTCCCCGCAATTTCTTGTCTTCCCCTGCCCGGTATGGCAGACAAGACCCATGAGACATCTTCAGACAGGTACCCGCTCCGCCTCTTCGTTGTGTGCGCTTCTGCTGGCGCTGGCCGCAGCCCCGGCTTTGGCGGAGGAAACCCGCACATGCACACCACTCACGCCTCCCGCGCTGATCTCCGTCGGCGGATGCTATGTGCTTGAGGGTGATTTCGAGGCGCAGGGTCAAAGCGACCACGCGATCATCATCGACGGCGTGGATGCCGAGATCGACCTCGCCGGCTTCAGGCTGAAGGCCGCCCCTTCCAGTTCGGCCGCGGGGATCCAGGCGATCAACAGCGGATCCGTCAAGATCTCCAATGGCGCGATCGAAGGGTTCCTGTTCGGCATCCGCAGCGAAACCGACCGGCAGAACAGCCTGGTCGAGATCTCCAACGTCGACATTTCCGGCGGCGCCCGGGGCGTGTTCGTCCAGGCCGACGAGGTGCGCGTTCACAACACCAATGTTCACGATGTCACAGGCTACGTGAACTGGCCGCAAGCCCATTCGATCGGCATCGAGGTGAACGCCAATTCCTGCGATCTGCGGGACAACCGCGTGTCCGACATCTATCCCGTCAGCACCGCGGAAGGCATAGCGCTGTCGCTGAGCAACCCGCCGCTCGACTGCACGATCACGGGCAATGAAATCGAAAACGGCCAGCAACCCCGATACGGGCGATCCTTCGGGCTGTGGCTCGGTGGCCGTCCGCGAAGCGAAGACCTGAAGATCACGGACAACCGTGTCCAGGGCGTCACCTATGCGATGATGGCGTTTCCGACGTTCAATCAGCAAGTGACCGACAATGAGTTCGTCGTCGACTGCATGCCGGGAGATGTCAGCACCTATGGCGACCTGACCGACCACAACAGCTTTGTGAGCAGCGGCCGGATCTGCCGCGACAAGGTCGCCCACCTGCGTGACCTCGCCAAAGCCGGAAGTCCGGAGTGGAACATCCGCCTCGCCGCCGCCCTGCTGGAAGACCAGGAACTCGGCCGCCGGCCAACCGAAAGATGCGAGAGCCTGCGCGAAGCCGCCGAGATTCTCGAAGGCCTGCAGGACACCATGATCCAGGCGAAGGAGCAGATGCTGCGCGTCGAAGGGCTGTTGCCCTATTGCAGCAAATAAGAGTCAGCGTGCCCAGCGCATGCTTGGTGGAGATGAAGGACCGGTCACCTGAGTGAGAGGCAGGCGCGGTATGAATGAATATCACCGCGCCCCACGCCATCTGCTCACCAGGCCCGGCAGATGCAGTTTCGCATGCCGCTTCATCTTGCAGGGACAGCGCAACAGTTTGAAGCCAGACCCTCTTTGGCCGCCTCGCGGCATCTCCATGGACCAGCTGAAGCGCTAGTGCGGTTCAGTTCTTGATTGAATCTTTGGGGATTCCGCGATTGGAGATTTTGTGATTCAAGATGCAGGCTGGGAAGGAGGCCAGCATCTTATGACAGCACCTCTATCCAATGATCTTCGAGAGCGCGTGGTCGGTGCCATCGAGGCCGGCGAGAGCTGCCGATCGGCGGCGGCGCGCTTCGGGGTTGCCGTTTCCTCGGCCGTGAAGTGGCATCAGCGCTACCGTGGAACCGGCTCGGTCGCGCCCGGCAAGATGGGTGGGCATCGCAAACGTGTTCTGGAGCCGCATCGAGCCTTCATCATCGAGCGCATCAACCAGACGCCACATCTGACGCTGCACGGCCTGAAGGATGAACTGGCGGCCCGCGGGATCAAGGTGTCGCACGACACGGTGTGGAAGTTCCTGCGCCGCGAAGGGCTTCGGTTCAAAAAAAGCACTGTTTGCCCTTGAGCAGGCCCGTGCCGACATTGCCCGCAAGCGGCGGCGCTGGCGATCGTTTCAGGCCAGTCTCGATCCACGGCGGCTGGTGTTCATCGACGAAACCTGGATCAAGACCAACATGGCCCCGCTGCGGGGCTGGGAGCAAAAGGGCAAGCGCCTGCGCGGCTTTGCCCCGCACGGCCACTGGCGCACGCTGACCTTCCTCGGCGCGCTGCGGTGCGACCGACTGACCGCGCCTTGCGTCTTCGATGGACCGATCAACGCGCAATGCTTCCGGGCCTATGTCGAACAGCAGCTCGTGCCTGTGCTCAGACCCGGCGACATCGTCATCATGGACAATCTCGGATCGCACAAGAGCGTCGCCATCCGCCAGGCCATCACCGCCGCCGGAGCAAGGCTCTGGTTCCTGCCACCCTACTCCCCCGACCTGAACCCCATTGAGCAGGCCTTTGCCAAGATCAAGCACTGGATGCGGCAGGCCCAGAAGCGCACCATCGAAGATACATGGCGACACATCGGACATCTCATCACATCGATCCAGCCAACCGAATGCAGAAATTACCTCGAAAACGTCGGATACGCTTCCGTCAAAACCTGAACCGCTCTAGAGCCTGCGCAGCTCTTGTTCTTCCACTGCAAGCACTTCGCCCGTCAACCCGTTCGAATGACCTTCCGGAATGTCAGGGAAATGCGCCGCGCTCTTTCGATCCGGACGCCATCCACGGCGTCGCTCTTGCGGGCGGGGATTTCGTGGGTCCAGTTGTAGCGCGCGGCTTCGGTGAGGAGCACGGCCGAACGGGGTTCGAGCCTCACAGCGCGTTTCGCGCCGCTCCGCCGTTCCCGAAAAACCATCTCGCAGGATGACAGCAGGCTCACGGAAACGATCGCGTCGCCGAAGCAGGGAACACAGTCGACATGGGCGCTGATCCCCTGCCCCGGCAGGTATTCATTCGCAATCACCTGATCCGGCAGACTACAGAACACGCCTGTCTCGCGCAGTCGCTCGGCCAGGGGCGCAAGCCAAACGGGCAGAGGACCGAGATAAGCATCCGCCGTGACCGCCCTCGCCCGGTAATCGTAGCGGTACCCGAAATGCTGGACCCGCCGCTTGAGCTCGGTGCTCCATTCACAGGCGTCCAGATGGCCGACAAACGCCGCCTCCTCTTCAGCGGAGATGAAGGAAGGCAGGCAGATGGCCCCGGGGGGCAGATTGGTAGAGGTGGTGTTCAACGATGACCCCATTTCCTGACGGCCTGCCTCTTCTTTTGAAAAGCAAATGTCACAAACTCATCGCCTGCATCCAAGGCGCCCGAACCATCGTCCTTGGTCTTAACATGGGTATAGCCCGGATAATCGGAAAAGTAGAACGGATGCGCAACAGGAATATCGTATTGATTGCGCTCCGCTGCGCCATCAACATCAAAAGCACCATCATAGTGGGGGCTATTCACCGCCGTTATGGCAACAACACCGTCGTCGACCAGGTGTTCGGACGCGCTTTCGAGAAAGCGACGGACCAGAATGTGGTTGGGGTTTCGCCCATGGAGAGGGTTCCGGCTGCCGACATTCGGGAATTGAAAAACAATGGAGCCAAATTTTCCCCGACCGAACCAGTTCGTTAAGTTCCTGGCATCGACGCCTGGCACAACAGTTACACCTAGACGGCGCAGTGCGATGGCATTGCCAACGGTCGCTTCGGAATATTCGGCCACGGTCTCGAATGTCGTCGAGATCATGTTCGTGGCAGATACGCCGACCTTTCGGGCAAGCGCCAAGGAAAAGCTCAGGTTCCCCTCTCCCACCAGCAGCACACGCCCAGCCTTAACCTTCGCCGGAAAATCAAACGGCGTTTTCCGATCAAGCGTGCGCTTCAGCTCAAGCGCTGACAGCCAGAAGTGGCTCCAGGCAAGATCCGATGCCGATTTTCCAAAATGCCGGCCACCGCGTGGATCCATTTTTGCTCCGACCTCCATCGATTGCAGAGGCGGATAGCATTCCATGGATCCTGGCTATGGGTACAAAAGCCTTAGAAATTTTGAGTTAGCCCACTGCGAAATCGAACTCTATCCGTGACCCTGCCCCCAGGTTTTATCCGGTTTCGAGTTCGCTCCAGCGGTCTTGGTGGCTGTATTCGCCGCGGCAGCGGCGGGTTCCGGTGCGGAGCCGTTCCGGCTGCTCAGCACCGCATCACGTCGCGGGTTGATGGTCAGGCCGAATTGGGCGGGCGTCAGCCAGCCGAGACCGGACTGTGGTCCGTGACCGTTCTGATCGCGGCGCAAGTGTGAAAGCGCGGATCGAGCCTGGGGCCGTGACGGGAAGCGCGGTTCATTCAAGAGCCCGCCGTGCAGTCCCTCCGGCACGATCCGGATCGTGTCTTCGGCCGAGAGTGCCGCCGCGTCGCATGCCGGCCATGCTTCACCGCACGCCCCGCAGGGGCCTTGGCCGACGATGTCTTCAAGGAAAACCTGGGCTTCATCCTCGTTCCTTCGTCACGCCGACGAAGCCCAAGACCTTCCTACATCACAACCTCAAATCTGTGCCATGGGCGCTGACGGCAGACAGACCAATCGTCATGCAGGGTTCAAGGCCCTACTCGTGAGCTTCTCCCCGCAAGGAAAGCCAGTGATCGACCAGGACCCGGAAGCGGTCAGCCATCTCGGCGACTGCGGTTTGATCGTCAATGCGTTCGGCCAGCCACTCGGCGGCCGTTGCCCCAAAGAGGGTGCGGCCGACAGCAAAGCCCTTGACCACGGGTGACGCCGACGCGAGGGAAAAGGCCGATCTTATGTCTTCGATCGGGGCGTCGAGCCCCAGGAGCAGCACGCCGCGGCACCACGCATCATTTTCGACAATGGCCGCTTCGATGTTTTGCCAGGCAACCGCATCCTGCTGTGGCTCGAGCTTCCACCAGTCCGGGCGAATGCCTGCAGCATAAATGTCACGGATCGCCGTGGCCACCGTGTCAGGGCTGATGGGGCCGGCCTTGGATGCGATGATCTCGATCAGCAGTTCGCGTCCGACGCTGCGGGCGGCCGAGTAAAGCTGCTTGAGCGTCTCGATCTGTTCGGATTTCAAGTCATCCGCATCGCCCGGATGATAGAAGGCAAGCGCCTTGATGCAGTGCGTGACCGGCCATGCCACCAGTTGCGAGCCGATATCCTGGCCATATTCAAACCTCAAGGGACGCGAGCCCGGTTCTTCCACGGGGCGACCGATCCAGTCCAGCCCGACCTGGCTTGCGCGCGCCAATGCCTGCCGGCCAAAGCGTTCATCAAGAAGCATCCCGAATCCTGGGCGCCCTTGAGCCACCTTCGCCGTCGCCTCGACCGCGAGAACTTTCAGCGCCTCTATCCGGTCCAGCGGAGCGCCCGCCTTTTCCGCCATTTCCACCAGCTGTGACCGGTGATCGATCGCAAAGGCCATCACCTGCGGCAGATCAAGCCGGCGCGTGGTGGCGCCATGGATGTGGTTGAGCTCGACATCCTTGCGCAAGGCACGATGCGGACTTCCATGTTCAAGGAAATATCCGAGTTCTGCCCATGTCGGGATCTCGGGTGCACACAGCAGCCGCGACACCGCGAATGCACCGCAGGCATTGGCCCAGGTGGCGCAGGTCTTGGACGGTTCACCGCGCAGCCATCCGCGCAGGAAGCCCGACATGAAGGCATCACCTGCGCCGAGAACGTTATAGACCTCGATCGGGAACCCCTGACCGACGATCCCGTCCTCAAGCGCGGAAATATCGCCGTCTTCGTAGACGATGCAGCCCATGGGGCCACGCTTCAGGACAATCGTCGCCTTGCTCAGGGCCCGGATTGCCTGAACGGCGGCCAGGCAATCGCTTTCACCCGAGGCGATCAGGATTTCCTCTTCAGTGCCGACGATCAGGTCGCACAAGGGCAAAACGCCACGCAATTTGGCCGAAACCTCACCGGAAGCGATGTAGCGCTGGTCGCCCGCGGCATGGCCCGCAAGGCCCCACAAATTGGGCCGATAGTCTATGTCGAACACCACCTTGCGATTGTTGGCACGGGCAATCTCTATTGCTCGCATCTGTGCCGCAGCCGTATTGGCGCGGGAGAAATGCGTGCCCGTGACCAGCACGGAAGCCGATGACGCGATCTGGGCGGCATCCAGATCCTCGACCTCGAGCGCCATGTCAGCGCAGTTTTCACGGTAGAAAATCAGCGGAAAGCTCTGGTCGTTTTCGACCGAGAGAAGCACGAGCGCGGTAAGGCGATTGGGGTCGGTGCGAACACCGCTGATATCAACGCCTTCGCGCTGCAACTGCTCACGGATGAAGCCGCCCATCTGTTCGGCACCGACCCGCGTGATCAGCCCCGAGCGCAGGCCCAGCCTTGCCGTGCCAACGGCGATATTGGTGGGGCAGCCGCCAACTGATTTGGCAAAGCTGGAGATATCCTCAAGCCGCGATCCGATCTGTTGACCATAGAGATCGACGGAAGAGCGACCGATAGTCAGCACGTCGAGCCTGCAGTCTTCTGCTGGAGCCGTCGAAATCCCCGATGCGGCGGCATTTGACAGAGCACTCATCCTAACATTCTCCCAATCGACTTCACCGAATGCGACCAACCCCGAGGCACGCATCTGCACTTGGAATTCCTGAAACTACAATTCCAAAATTAAGTCAATGCAGAATAAACATTCCATTTGGATTTTGCCGACCGTCCCTCCGCTTCCCCTCTTCGATCACGACTCGGGGGCGTGCCGGAGCCTCTTGTCCGCGACAGCGACCGTGAGAGCCATCGCCAGCGTGATGGCGGCCGCAAGTGTTCGAAATCCGGCGAAATCCGCTTCTGTCAACTGGAAGCAGACCTCGGACAAAGGCACCAGCGGCGACAGCGGCGAATCGCTGATCGCAACAATCGGAACGCCCTGCTGCTTCAACTGCCGGGCCATTGCGATGGTTTGATCGGAATAGGGCAGAAAGCTGATGAGGATCGCCGCGTCCTGCGGCGTGGCGATCGAAAGAAGGTCTTCATCGATTCCGTTGATAGAGCCGCAGATCTCGCTGCGTATCCCCAATTTGGCGAAGGCATAGCGCATCTGGATCAGCGGCGGAAAGGCGCGGCGCCGGGCGCAGAGATAAATGGTCGCGGCACGCGCCAGGAGCGCGCTCGCGCGTTCGAAGGCGGCGCTGTCGAAATCCTGTTCGAGACGCGCCAGCGAATCGTGCCCCGCCGCAATGAACCCGTTGAGCAACAATCGACCTTCATCGCCTTCGCGGCTGTGCTCCAATGCGTTGAGCCGGACCTCGTAACTCTGATTGCGGTCGCGCAAACGCTCCCGGAACAATGTCTGCAGATCCGAGAACCCGTCAAATCCGATAGCCTTGGCGAAGCGCACGAGCGTGGACGGCTGAACGCCCGCCGCCTCTGCAATGGTGGCCGCCGTGCCAAAGGCCACCTCGTCGGGGTGGCCAACCATATAGGTGGCGGTCTGGGCAAGCCGCTTGGGCATGGTGTCGCGATCATGGGCCAGTCTTTCACACAGCTCGTCAAAACTGGCAGGGCGCAGGGATCCGCTGTTCATGCGATAAGGTCTCCGACTCACTGTGGAATATTCATTCCAAATTACCCGTGACGGAACGCCGCGTATAGGCACGTTTGCGCCTCTCGGGCGATCGGCCCACAGGGCCGGCACCCCGATCTGAAATGCAACATGCATTTTACGCTTGCAGAAAAGAGAATATTCATTCTATTGGTTCGAGGTGGCTGGTTGGAGACCGACCGGAGGAGGATTTATGAAGGCGTGCGTAATTCATGCTGCTGGCCAGATGGCGGTGCAGCACTGGCCAGAGCAGTCATTGGCCAACGACGAAGTCCGGCTGGACTTTGCGTGGGGCGGGATATGCGGGTCCGACCTGCACTACTACCAGCACGGCCGCGTCGCGAACTCCATCGTGCGCGAACCCATGATCCTCGGCCACGAATTCAGCGGCATCGTCTGCGAGGTCGGTGCTGACGTGACAGGGCTCACGGTCGGTCAGCCTGTGGTGGTCAATCCGTCGCGCCCCTGCCATGCATGCGACCAGTGCGCAGCAGGGCTTACCCATCTTTGTCGCTCGATGCGCTACCTCGGCAGCGCGGCCCACCAGCCCCATACCCATGGCGGCTTCTGCGAACGCCCCGTTGTTCTGGCAACCCAATGCCGGCCGCTGCCGAAACACTTCGATCTGGCATTGGCCTCTCTATGCGAACCATTTGCCGTTGCCCTCCATGCCGTGGCGCTGGCGCAGATTGCGCCCGGCGCGTCGGTTCTGGTCACAGGCGCCGGCACGATCGGCAGCCTCGTGGCCGTCGCCGCCAAGGCCGCCGGTGCGGGCCGCCTGATCGTCACCGATATCGCCGAACCTGCGCTGGCACGGATTGCCGGCGTGACCGGCGCCGAAACTTTCCGGGTCGGCAACGCTGAACTGACCGGCGCAGCCGAGGCCGCGATCGGTGAGGTCGATGTCACGCTGGAATGCGCAGGCTCTCCCTTCGCATTGGACATGGCGATACGCCTGACGCGCCCCCGGGGACGGATTGTCCAGGTCGGATTTCTCCCGCCGGCCGCTCCGCTCTCGCTGGCCGGCCTGCTGACACGCGAGATCACTCTGGTCGGCGCCTATCGTTTCCTTGAAGAGTTCGATCTTGCGGTCCAACAGATCACCGACGGCACGGTTGATCTGTCGCCGTTCATCACGGGCCGCTTCACCATGGACGAGGCCCACGCCGCATTCGCGGCGGCCGCCGACCGCAGCACGAATGTCAAGGTTCTGCTGAGCTTCTGAGGCTGATGAGATGGATGTGAACACAGGCGCAACGTCGCACAAGAACACGCCGGCGATACTGCATATCGGCCCCGGCGCATTTCACCGCGCGCATCAGGCGCTTTATGCAGATGCGCTGATCAAGGCTGGCCATTCGCGGGCTGGAATTCGCGCGGTATGCCTGTTTCCCCCGCATCTGGCCGCGGCCCACAGCAGCCAGGGAGGCAGCTATCACGTGTTGCTGCGCGACGACCACGGCGAGGATCTGCGCCTGGTCGAAAGCATCCATGAGGTGCTCGATGCGGCCGCCGAAGACATGCTCTGCGATCCCGGCCTTCAGCTCGTCACCATGACGCTGACCGAAAAGGGGTATTGCCATGTGCCGGGCACCCAGCGTCTCGACGACGTGGCGATCGCCCATGATCTGGCAGCACCTGATGCTCCCCTCACCGCGATCGGCTGGCTGGCCCTGGCGCTCGACCGCCGCCGCCTGGCAGGGCTGCCCGGCATCACGCTTGCCAGTTGCGACAATATCCCCGCCAATGGACGCCTGCTTGAAGCGGTGATGACGGAATTCGTCACCCGCACCCGACCCGAGCTGTCGGCATGGATGCGGGAAAACGTGACTTTCCCGGTATCGATGGTGGATCGCATCGTTCCGCGCGTGGATGCTGAAGCCAGCGCCGCCATTGCGGCGCGCGCCGGGCAAGCCGACGCGCTGGGGGTCGCCGCCGAACCGTTCGGCCAGTGGGTTCTCGAACGGCGCTTCGCCGGTCCCATTCCGCCGCTGGAAACAGTGGGTGTTCAGATCGTCGAGGACGTTGCGCCCTACGAACGCATGAAACACCGGATTCTCAATGGTGCACAGACTGCGATCGCCCATATCGGGGCGCTATCAGGCTTTGAAACCTCGGCGGACGCTGCGGCTGATCCGGTTCTTGCGCAATGGCTGACCCGCTTTGTCGCCGCCCAGGCGGCCACCCTAGCCTGCCCCGACGGGGAAGACTTGCAAGCCTATGGTCGACTGACGCTCAAGCGGCTCCGCAATCCCCATATCCGGCACCAGTTGACCCAGATCGGCACCGACAGTTCATTCAAGCTCGGGCAACGTATTGTCGAGGCTGCGGTACACCACCTCGACAATCCGGAATATTGCGACCTGTATGCGCTCACCATCGCAGCGTGGATGCGCTACAATACCGGGCGCGATGCCGCCGGCCGGGCAATCCCGATCGAAGATCCGCTTGCCGCGCGTTTTGCGCAGATCACCGCCGCGGCCGGCGACGACCCACGGTTGCTTGCCGATGGTTTTCTTGCCCTCGATCTTTTCGACGGGCCGATCCGGCACCATGCCGGGTTCCATGCGCGCCTTGTGGCAATGCTCGGCGCGCTGGCCAGCGAGACACCCCGCACCCTGATCGCCAAACGAGCCGCCGACCTACGGGAGGACAGCACATGCCCGGTTTCCTGAAACACCGGTCCATAGAGGAATGGATCGGTCTCTTTTTGATGACCGCCGTTCTCGTCCTCCTGAGCATGCAGGTGATTGGCCGCTACGCGCTGGGTTGGTCCTTTGCGTGGATCGAAGAGGTCTCGCGTTTCTTCTTTGTCTGGGCGGTCTATTTCGGGTTCGTCGTTGCCGCGGCCAAAGACCGCCACATCCGGGTATCGGTGCAGATCATGATGCTGCCGCCCCTGGGCCAAAAGGTGATGCTGACGATCGCTGACCTCATCTGGCTGGTCTTCAACGGTATCGTTGTTTGGTTCGGCTCCATCTACATCGCCGACATGTTCCAGTTTCCGGTGATTTCGCAGACGACCGGCATCAATCTTGTGTGGGTGCAAATGATCGTACCGCTCGGCTTCTTGCTGATGAGCATACGAGTGATCCAGGTAATGATCCGCCGCTGGACCGATGCCGAAACCACGGTCATCGACACACGGCTTGACGACTGAGGCAGGACCATGAGCGCACCCATTATTCTAACTCTCGCCTTTTTCGTCTTCCTGTTGCTCGGCGTGCCCGTGGCGGTCTCGATTGGCCTCGCTGCGATCGCCGGCATGATCGCGGCGAACATCCCCCTGTCGTTCGTCGTGCAGGCAGCCTATTCCGCCGTCAACGACTTCCTGATCATCGCCGTGCCGATGTTCGTTCTTGCGGGCGTCCTGATGGAAAAGGGCGGGCTGACATCCAGGCTGATTGCCTTTTCACGCTCGCTGGTCGGCCCCACGCCCGGGGGTCTCGCGACGGTGACCATCGTTGCCTGCACCTTCTTTGCCGCGATTTCCGGCTCCGGGCCGGCGACGGCTGCGGCGATCGGCTCGATCATGATCCCGACGATGATCAAGGAGGGCTATCACAAGTCCTTTGCCGCCGCGGTCACATCCAATGCAGGTGGTATCGGCGTGGTGATCCCGCCGTCCATTCCGATGATCATCTACGGCATCACCGCCGAGGTCTCGATTACCGGCCTGTTCGTTGCCGGCGTCATCCCCGGCATCCTGCTCGCCGTTGCCCTGACCGCCACATCGCGCGTCATTTCGCGGCGCCGGGGCTATGCCATAGCCAATCCCGATGGCCGCAGCGCCAGAACCATTTTCGCCGCCGCATGGGAGGCGCGCTGGGCCATCCTTGCCCCGGTGATCATTCTGGGCGGCATCTATACCGGCCTCTTTACCGTGACCGAGGCGTCCGTCGTCGCCGTGCTCTATGCCCTGTTCGTCGGCATCTTCATCTACCGCACCCTGACGCTGTCGAATTTCTTCGACAGCATGACCTATGCGGTGCGACTGACGGGTGTCGTCCTGTTCGTGCTCGTCAGCGGCCGGCTGCTGGGCCGGGTCCTCACCATCTTCCAGGTGCCGCAGAACTTCTCGAACCTGATGATCAACACCTTCGACAATCCGGTGGTGCTGATCCTGTTGATCATCGCCCTGCTGATCTTTGTCGGCATGTGGATGGAAACGCTGACCCAGCTCATCATCCTGACACCCTTGCTCTTGCCCGTCGCCGTCAACGCCGGCATCGACCCGATCCAGTTCGGCATCATGTTCGTCATAGCCTGCGAGATCGGTTACTCGACCCCACCGCTTGGCGTGAATCTCTTTGTCGCAAGCGAGATAAGCAACGCGTCGGTCGAAGAAGTCAGCAAGGCATCCATCCCGCTGATCCTTGCGGAAATTGGCGTGCTTCTGCTCGTCACCTTTGTTCCCCAACTATCGCTGTTTCTCCCGCGATTGCTCGGGTTCATCTACTAACTGAAGTCAATACAGGAGGAAAATGACATGTTTAAATCCACTCTAGCCGCGGCCGTCATGGTCCTGGCGGGAAGCCAGTTCGCCCTTTCCGCCGACTACACCATGCGCCTGTCGCATGGCGACAACGAGAGCAATCCGACCCACCTCACAGCGGTCAAGTTCAAGGAACTCGTCGAGCAATACACCGACAACAAGGTCGAGGTTCAGATCTACCCGAACAATTCGCTCGGCGCTGAAACCGAAGTCGCCCAGTCCTTGCGCATGGGGTCGGTGGAAGCCGAAATCCTCTACACCGGCAACCTGATGCCGCTCGCTCCGTCTGCCGGCGTGCTGATGCTGCCTTATGCCTACAAGAGCACCGAGCAGGCCCACAAGGCAATGGACGCCTTGCTCGAGCCCTTGAACGAGCGCATCACCCAGGAAGCCGGCGTGCGTGCACTTGGTCTCATGGAAAAGGGTTTCCGTGTTCTGACCACCAACAAGCCGGTCGAGACGCTGGAAGACCTCAAGGGCCTGAAGATCCGCGTTTCCCCGAACGACATTGCCATCCAGACCTTCAAGAGCTGGGGCATCGAACCCATCCCGATGGACTGGGCCGAGGTCTTTCCCGCGTTGCAGCAGCGCGTGATTGACGGGCAGGAGAACCCCTACACGACAGCGATTTCATCGCGCTTTTATGAAGTGCAGTCCGACATCACCGAAATCCACTACATGATGTGGACCGGGCCGCTGATCGTCAGCGAGCGCGTCTTCCAGTCCTATCCTGACGACATCAAGGAAGCCGTCGTCAAGGCTGGCCGGGAAGCGGTTGACTACGGCCGCCAGGTTTCGGCCGAGAAGACGGAAGAAGCGATCGCGGAATTGAAGGAACGCGGCGTCAACCTTCACGGCGCACCGAAGGATGAGGAAAAGTGGCAAGCTGCCGCGCAGGCCCTGTGGCCAAACTTCTACGATCAGATCGGCGGCGCAGAATGGGCCAACCAGGCGGTCGATATCATCAAGAGTTCCGCAAACTGAGCTTCCCTGTCGGCTAGCCAGCCCACCAACCCTCGAGGCCGCACACCTGTGCGGCCTCGTTTGTTTTTGGGTTCTGTATCTCGATGCCGGGCCCGACCGGTATTCTTGCGAATTGTCCCTGCAGCTCGAAGAGATCGAACACCGCACACCAAGGTGCGTCGGCCGCAATCAAACGCCATCACCGCTGCGCTTCGACCGAACGGTGCTCGACGGCTGGCTCGTCACCTACAACACCAAACGCCCGGACCACGGCCGCAGCATGAAGGGGCGAATGCCGCTCAAGGCTTTTACGAACGGCCTGAAGAAGAGCGCCACAGCATCACGGATAAAACCGAAAGGAGAGATTAGCTGACAAACAGCCAGAAACAGGCTTCAATGCACCCGTAACGATTGGATGACAAACAACGTCAAGCCGCACGGCCGAATATAATCGGCTACAACGCATGTCTTAGGTAAAAACTGCCACCCATGTCTCAGGGTCGGACAAATAGAATTTTGGTAGCGGGAGAGGGACTTGAACCCCCGACACGCGGATTATGATTCCGCTGCTCTAACCAGCTGAGCTACCCCGCCGCCAGCGGCCGATACGGGATCGGGCCGGACGGGCGGGATATAGTGTGCGGGCCGGTCTGGTGTCAAGCGCACTTTGGGCTTTTCTGACACGCTTGTGACATGGGACGCCGCGGGCATGGTCCCGGGCGCGGGCCAGGCCCGTGACAGCGCCCCGCGCGGCCCGGCGTCGCGGCTGGTCGCGCGCCGGTTTCGCACGCGGCCTGCGCCGCGCTCCCGCCCCGTCTGAGCGCCCGCCTCCGCCTCAGGCCGGCGCGGCGGTTTGCCGCCCGGGCGGGCCTCCGCCTTGCCTTGCCCGGCGTCAGGGTCTAATCCCCTTGCGACAGCCAGTTTCCAAGGACCATTCGCCCCATGCCCAGCGCTTCCCTTCCCAAGATCGCCGTCGTCGGATGCGGCTACTGGGGAACCAACCATGCCCGCACCTTCGCCGAACTCGGGGCGCTTGCCGCCGTCTCCGACCGCAATCCCGAGCGTGCCGAAGCGCTGGCCGCGCGCCACGGCGTGGCGGCGGTCGCGGTCGAGGACGTGCTCGCCGATCCCGAAATCGACGGCGTGGTGCTGGCGCTGCCGCCGCACCACCATGCCGACCAGGCGGTCGCCGTGCTCGAGGCGGGCAAGCACCTGCTGGTCGAAAAGCCGATCGCGCTGTCGGTCAGCGACGCGCGCCGGGTGGTCGATGCCGCCGAGGGCACGGGCCTCGTGGCGATCACCGGCCATGTGCTGCGCTTCCACCCCGCCTTCGAGGCGCTTGAGGCGATGGTCGCGAGCGGAGAGCTCGGCGCCGTGCGCTACATCCATTCGCACCGGGTCGGGCTCGGCAAGTTCCACGCCGAGAACGATGCGCTGTGGGACATCGCGCCGCATGATTTGTCGCTGATTCTCGCGCTGACCGGCGAGACGCCCGTGAAGGTGCGCGGCGAAGGGTCGGCGGTGATGAACCGGCTCTCCGATTTCGCCCATCTGCATCTCGAGTTTCCCGGCGGCATCCGCAGCCATGTGTTCACCTCCCGGCTCAACCCCTACCGCGAGCGGCGGCTGACGGTGATCGGCTCCAAGGCCATGGCCGTATTCGACGATGTCGCCCCCTGGGACCAGAAGCTTGCCCTCTACCGCCACAAGCTGTGGGAGACCGAGGATGGCTGGCAGTCGGAAATGGTGGACCCCAACTATGTGCCCCTGCCCGACGGCCTGCCGCTCAGCCGCGAATGCGCCCATTTCCTCGAGTGCATCGCCCATGGCGCAACCCCGCGCACGCCGGTGGCCGACGGCCTGGCGGTGATCGAGATCCTGTCGCAAGGCACCGTCCGCCACGATTGAGCCGCACGGCCCGGGCCGCCTCAGTAGGGCGCGCGGCAGAAGCTGAGCTCGACCGGACCGCTGATCCGGAACACGCCGGCGATATCGGTGTCGGGATTGGCCGCGGCAAGCAGCGGATGGGTGGCGAGCTCCTCCGGCCGCTCAAGCCGCTCGAACGCGACCGGATAGCTGAAGACGTAGTTGCAGATGTCCCGGACCGCCTTGTCGGGATAATCCTGGAAGAACAGCAGCCCGTAATGCATGCCCTCGGTGTAGAACCGCACCAGCTCGCGGCGGGCCAGGAACCCCTTGCCGGCCAGCGCATTGGGGATCAGCATCGCGCCGACCTGCCGGTTGTCCTGCAGCGCCGAGACGATGCGCGCGGCGATCTGGCCGCTGTCGAGGCTGATGGTCTGGCCGGTGCCGAACACGTCGATGCTTTCGCGCCATGTCGCCGTGCCGCCCATGTCGGCGAGTTCGCACGGCTTGTCCGGCGGCACGAAGGCGCAGGCGTCCAGCATCGAGACATAGGTCTGCCGCTCCTCCGGTCCGTCCGACGATGCCGTCTCCTCCACCAGCATGCCGTCAGGATGCTGGCTGAAGCGGTAGTGACGCGAGATCCATTCGCCGATGTCGATGCCGATCCGCCCGATCTCGGCACCCGCTGCGCCCGCGGGAAACAGCGGCGTCGCCGCCTTCGAGACGAACGGGAGCGTGGCCGCGGCGGGCCCCTCGCGGCCGACCCGCTCATCCGGCAGTTCGATCAGGAAACGGAAGAAATCCAGACCCTTGGCGAGATCCAGATGCTCGATCCGCAGCATTTCCTGGGCGGTCTCCAGGCTTGCGGACAATTCGGCATTGCGCGCCTGCGCCGACCGCGCGGACAGGTAGCTGTTGAAAAGGCTCAGCAAGCCGATGGCGATGACGAGGGACACCACGAACAGGCTCACCCGGTTGAGCCGGTGGCGCTCCCCCGAGGCTGAAAACAGGATGCCGAGAACCGAGACGACCGATCCCAGCACGATCAGCAGATAGCTCATCGCCGCACGTCCTCCTCCCCCGATCCGGCGGCAGGTGCGCGGCCGGACTTCCCAACCGCCTCGGCGCGCCCGTCAGGCGGCCGGGCGCAACAGCGTCGACAGCATGGCTTCCGCCGCGGCCGACCGCTCCGAGCGGTCGATGAAGCCGCCGCCATAGACGCGCGCCTCGTCGCCGGCGGCCGAATAGAGCACGCAGGCCTGGCCCGGCGCCACGCCGGCCTCGCCCTCGACCAGTTCCACCGAGATTTCGCCGTCGATGGCGCGCAGGATCGCCGGCCGCGGCGGCCGGGTCGAGCGCACCTTGGCGAAACATTCGAGCCCGTCCGCGCCGAAGCTTTCGAGCGCCCCATCGCCCAGCCAGTTGACGTCGCGCAGGATCAGCCGCCGGGTTTCGAGCGCCTCGCGCGGGCCGACGATGACCCGGCGCGAGCGGGCATCGAGATGCACCACATAGAGCGGATCGCCGATCGCCACGCCGATGCCGCGGCGCTGGCCGATGGTGTAGTGGACGATGCCCTGGTGCTCGCCGAGCACGCGGCCGTCGATATGCACGATCTCGCCGGCCAGCGCCGCATCGGGCTTGAGCTTCTCGATGACGTTGGCGTATTTGCCCTGCGGCACGAAGCAGATGTCCTGGCTGTCGGCCTTGGCGGCGACGCCGAGGCCCATTTCGGCGGCGAGCTCGCGGGTGCGCGCTTTGGGCAGGTCGCCGAGCGGGAACCTGAGATAATCGAGCTGGTCCTGGGTGGTGGCGAACAGGAAATAGCTCTGGTCGCGGTCGGCATCGACCGGGCGATAGAGCGCCCGCCGGCCGGGATTGTCCGGCGACGGGTTCGGCCGCGAGCGGATATAGTGCCCGGTCGCCAGCGCATCGGCGCCGAGATCGCGCGCGGTGGCGAGCAAATCGGCGAACTTGACCGTCTGGTTGCAGGCCACGCAGGGGATCGGCGTTTCGCCCGCCACATAGCTTTCGGCGAACGGGTTGATCACCGCCTCGCGGAAGCGCTGTTCATAGTCGAGCACGTAATGCGGGATGCCGAGCGTTTCGCACACCCGGCGGGCATCGTCGATGTCCTGCCCGGCACAGCAGGAGCCGGCCCGGTGCACGGCGGCGCCGTGGTCATAGAGCTGCAATGTCACGCCGAGCACATCGTAGCCCTCGCGGGCGAGAAGACCCGCCACCACCGAGCTGTCGACGCCGCCCGACATGGCGACCACCACCCGCGTATCCCGCGGGTCCTTGTCAAAATCGAGACTGTTCACTGTTTTCCCCGGCAATCAAAAGCGTTCAAGGCGCTGATCAAGCGGTTTCAGACCGTCCGTTGCGGACACGCCCTTTATAGGGCCTCGGGGCCGGCGCAACAAGGTGCCTTGCGCGCCAGTCGCGCCCGGGCTTCTTCCGCACCCGATCTCGCCTTCGGCGCGGCCCCGTTCTGCCCCCGATCCGGCCCCGGCGCAGTGTCCCGTTCCGGGTCAGAACTTACCAAAACCTTGCCGAGCCTTTAGGCAATTTTTAAACTCGAGCCTGTAGGGTCAGGTCTCAGGTCTTGAGTGTGTAAGAGAGTCCAATGACCGATATGGTACGACCCCGAGTCAAATATGTGATCGGCCCCGACGGCAGTCCGTTGACCATCGCAGATTTGCCCCCCGCCAACACCCGCCGATGGGTTATCCGGCGCAAGGCTGAAGTGGTTGCCGCTGTCCGCGGCGGGCTGTTGAGTCTTGAGGAAGCCTGTGAACGCTACACGCTGACGGTGGAGGAATTCCTCTCCTGGCAGTCGTCGATCAGCGATCATGGTCTCGCCGGCCTGCGCACCACGCGCATCCAGCAATACCGCCACTGAGCCGCCTTCAGGTTCCTCTCCCGTTTCGCCCATTCCCGGCCTCCTCGGCCGCAGACCCGGTGCCTTTCGCGCCAGCCGGCAGGTCCGGCTGGCGTCGTGCATGCGCGTCAGCGGCCGGGCGGTGCGCCGTCCTGTCCTGAGCGGGCAAGCCGGCCGGCAAGGCCATGCGCGACCGCCGCGGTGAGCGCCGAGGCGGCGTAGAACCAAAGCCCCGGCTGGGAGAAGGCTTTCGCCAGGCCGCCGGTCTTGGCCGCGACGATGACCAGTGCCACCAGCACCACGTCCATCAGCGACCAGCGGCTCAGATGCGGCAGCAGGCGTGCGGCCAGGCCGGAGCGGGATCCGCCGCCCACGGCCTCGGCGGAAATCGCGATCAGCTTGATCACCGGAAAGGCGATCGAGACAAGCGCGACCACCAGCGCAAGCAGCCGGTCCTCGCCGGACCAGAGCGCGGCCACCACGCCCAGCAGCGAGGGGGATTGGTCGAACAGGTAGAGCGTCTCGAACCGGACCAGCGGCAGCACGATCCCGAGCCCGAAGAACAGGGCCGACAGGACCAGCGCCGCAGCGAGCATCAACCGCATTCCCGTCCTCCCTGCACCTTTCCGTCCGGCCACAAACCGGCGGCGCAGGGGATGGCTCGAGGCGTGCCCGCCCGCATCCGCGGCTTGACGCTGCGCCCGTCCCCTCCATATCCGACTGAACCCATGAATGGCAAACGACAGGCGGAGCAGATGCAGATCAGCGAAGAAACCGGCCCCACGGGGGGACGCTATGTCGCCTCGCTCGAGGGTGTTGAGGCGGAGATGACCTATTCCCGCACCTCGCCCCAACTCATCATCATCGATCACACCGGCGTGCCCGATGCCTTGCGCGGCAAGGGCGTCGGCCAGGCGCTCGCCGCCCATGCCGTGGAGGCGGCGCGGGCGGGCGGCTGGAAGATCATTCCGCTCTGCCCCTTTTTCAAGGCCCAGGCGCAACGTAATCCGGACTGGCGCGACGTGGTGATCTGACCGCAAGACGTGACCCGGTCACGCGAAACGGCCCGGTCGCGACCGACCGGGCCTTTCCTGGTGTCATCATGCGGTTCGGCGGGCGGACACAGGCTGACGCCTGCCCGCCTCCCGGCCTTGCGGCCGCGCCGAACCAAAGGCCGCGCTCAGACCGCGCGGCTGGAGCGATGCCCGGCGTCACGTTCCTCGAGCGCCGCCGCCTTTTCATACTCCGCCTGGGCTTCCTCGAGCGCCAGTTCCGCGGCGTCGAGCTGAACCTTCAGTTCGCGGATCGACGTCTGCAGGTTGTCGGCGCGCTGGCGGGCTGCCTTGGCGAAGGTCGGATAGGCGAAGTGGGTCGGATCGGTGATTCCGGCCTTCTTCTCCTCGGCGGCGATCTGGTACTCCAGTTCGGCCGCCATCTTTTCCATTTCCGCCATCATCAGCTGGATCTGTCCGAGCTGGCGGGTTTTCTCATTGACCTGAAACTGCTTCAGGCGAACGTGGCTTTCACGTGGCTTCATACGCAATACTCCCGTGATGCGAGATCCCGGCTACTGAACTCATTGTCCCGGCACATTCGCCAGTCCCGATTTTGGAAACATGACCACGACGTTAACTTTTAGCAGATCGTGGTAACCTTTCGTTTACGGGCATCGTTAATAATACGGGTCATGGTTTAAGGCGGGGTAAACAGGAAACATGATTTTTCCGCCCGTCATTCCGGAGTCCTTTGAATCACTTGGACATCTTTTTTGATGTGACACATCAAGAGATCCAGGCAAATTTTAAGGAATGAAATCAGGAGTATGCCAGTAAGAATTAACATCTCGATAGCGGTTGCAAAACCCCATCAGAATTTGTTAACCATTCCATGGCAGCCTCCAAATCAGGCAACGACTGGATCCGTGACGCGTGACTGGATCTCAACGACCTTGCGGCGGCGGAAAAGGGGATAAATATGCGGGTTCTACTGATCGAGGATGACAGCGCGACAGCTCAGAGCATCGAACTGATGCTGAAGTCTGAAAGCTTCAACGTGTACACCACGGATCTGGGCGAAGAAGGTGTCGATCTCGGCAAACTCTACGACTACGATATCATCCTGCTTGATCTCAATCTGCCGGACATGTCCGGCTACGAGGTCCTGCGGACCTTGCGGCTGTCCAAGGTCAAGACCCCGATCCTGATTCTGTCCGGCATGGCCGGCATCGAGGACAAGGTTCGCGGTCTCGGATTTGGCGCCGACGATTATATGACGAAACCGTTCCACAAGGACGAACTCGTCGCACGCATTCACGCCATCGTGCGTCGTTCCAAGGGTCACGCCCAGTCGGTCATCACCACCGGCGACCTGGTGGTCAACCTCGACGCCAAGACCGTCGAAGTCGGTTCCCAGCGGGTTCACCTGACCGGCAAGGAATACCAGATGCTGGAGCTACTTTCGCTCCGCAAGGGTACGACCCTGACCAAGGAAATGTTCCTCAACCATCTCTATGGCGGCATGGACGAGCCGGAACTGAAGATCATCGACGTCTTCATCTGCAAGCTGCGCAAGAAGCTCGCCACCTCCGCGGGCGGCAAGAACTACATCGAGACCGTGTGGGGTCGCGGCTATGTGCTGCGCGAGCCCGACGAGCGGGACATTCTCGAAAGCGCCTGATCCCGGCGCGGCATCCGACGAGACCCAAAAACGCACAAACCCGCCGGATCCGGCGGGTTTTTCGTTTGCGCTCACATCTCCGAATGCCCCGCCAAGGGTCGCGGCCCCGACGCGGAGGCCCCTGCCCCACCTTTTGCGATCAGGCGGCGGCGGCGTAGGGCGCGAAGGTTTCGGTGAGGATGCGCCGGTCGAACGGCTTGAGCAGGAAGTCGTCGGCGCCGGCGCGCTTGCCCGCCATCATCTGCTTGAATTCCTTCTCGATCATCAGATAGTAGATGCGCACATCCTTGCCGCCCTCCATCTGCCGGACCGAGGAAATCAGGTCCAGAGCACCGGTCATGCCCGAATCGACACACAGCACGTCGGGCAGTTGCGCATCGCACATGATCATCGCTTCGCCAGCATTCGAGGCCTCGATCACGAGATAGTCGAGCCCGGAGAGGATGCGCTTGGCAACCTTGCAGATCACGGCGGAATCATCGGCGATCATCAAGCGGCGCATGGCGGGTCTCCTTTGCTTCGTGCCCCCGGTCCCGGATCAGCGATCCGCGACCAGTGGACACAAGATAGCGCAATGGAGCGAACAAACCGTAATCAGACAGGCTTAACGGAATGTTGCCCGCGCCGGGGCCGCGCGGATCAGGCCGCGGCCGGGCGCTGGGCGGTGAACACCACCTCTTCGGCATTGGCCGTGCAGGCAAGCTCGAGCCCGGTTTCCTGGGCCAAGAGCACGGTATAGTAGGGCTGGATCGAGTGGGCGTCGATCGCCTCTTCCACCTGGCCCGAATAGATCTCGAGGAACTTGGGCGGCACCCGCACCATGCGGCCCTTGCAGGCCAGGCGGAATTTCGGATCGGTTTCCGGCGTTTCCAGCGTCACGTCGATTTCGCCGCCGCGCGGGATTGCGCCATAGGCGACCAGAAACAGGTTGAGCAGAAGCTTGACCTGGTTCTTCGGGATGATGGCGCGCGGGCCGCTCCATTTGACTTCGGTCTTCTTGTCGGCCGAAACGAAGTCGATCACCGCCTTCTCGGCCTCGCCGGTGTCGATCGAGGCACCCACGGACCCCGACGCCCCGAACGCCAGGCGGGCGAATTTCAGCCGCACCGAGGCATTGAGCGCACTGGTGCGGATGAGGTCCATCGCATCCGCATCGGCGCCGCCCTCGTCGAGCAGCTCCAGACCGTTGTTGATCGCTCCCACGGGAGAAATGATATCGTGGCAGACCCGGCTGCACAGAAGTGCCGCAAGGTCCGGCCCCGCCAAGGTCAGATTAAGGTTCTTAGACATCCAAATCTCCTTTGGGCGCGCCGCGCGCCGAATCACGTGCCATGGAAAATCGCACCGGGTGCGGTCAATCGCAAGCGGCGCGGTCAATCGCAAGCATTGGCCATCGCGATTGCCTGACTGGCCCGCCAATTGCTTGTTGCGCAATCCGTTCCGCCCTAAAGACACCACATTTGGTAAACTGCTTATTAAGATCGAGACGCCAGAATACGCTCAAATCTTCTCTGCGGTATCAACCGTGCACAAAATGGAGTGGACCCATGATTGCGTCCCGCTTTCGCCCGAGCGCCCTATTCACATTTGTCCTGTCGGTTTTCCTGATGGTCGTGCCCGCCCCCGACGCGCAGGCCCAAAGCGCCAGTTCGTCGCAATATACCGCCCAGGAGATCGTCGATGCGGGCCACGGCTTCTTCGGCAGCACCTCCGGCGGGCTCGCCAAGCTGGTCGAGAAGGCATTCCAGTCCTACGGCCTGCCCAACGGCTACATCCTGGGCCAGGAAGCCTCCGGCGCGCTGATCGGCGGCCTGACCTATGGCGAAGGCGAACTCTACACCAAGAATGCCGGCCAGCACGACGTGTTCTGGCAGGGGCCGTCCATCGGCTTGGACTATGGCGGCGACGGCAACCGCACCATGATGCTGGTCTACAACCTGCCGAGCGTCGACGGCGTCTATGGCCGCTTCGGCGGCGTCTCCGGCTCGGCCTATCTGGTGGCCGGCCTCGGCATGACCGTGCTCAAGCGCAACAATGTGGTGGTGGTTCCGATCCGCACCGGCGTCGGCGCCCGGCTCGGGGTCAATGTCGGCTATCTGAAGCTGACGCGCTCGCCGACCTGGAACCCGTTCTGACCCAGGTCGCCGGTTCGGCGTGGCGGGCAGCCCCGCCCGGCCGGCCCCCTCACGGCCGATCCCGGCCAGAAGCGGCTCTCCGGGGCCGCTTTTTTGCTTGCCGGCCGGCGCCAGCCACCCGGATGTGCTTGCCGACTGGTTAAGGTCATGCTTAAAGCTCTCGAGGTTTTGCCGGATCCGCGGATCCGGACCGGCCCGTGACGCTGTGGCCCGTGACACTGTGGATTGAAAGTGATCGAGTTTGTCCTGCTCTTCGCGTTGGGTTTTCTCGCTGCCGCCCTGGTGGCGCTCATTGTCGCGCCGATTATCCACCGGCGCGTGGTGACCCTGACCGAGCGGCGCATCCGCGCCAGCGTGCCGCTGTCGACCGCGGAGATCCGCGCCGAAAAGGACATGGCCCGCGCCGCCTTTGCCGCCGAGAATGCGCGGCTGTCGATCGACCTGAAGAGCAACCGCGACCTGCTGGCCGGCAGCGTGGCGCGCAACGAGCGGCTGAGCAACGAGCTGGTGACGCTGCGCGCGGAAAAGCTCGCCACCGAAACCACCCTGGAAGAGCGGGAAGCGAGCATCCGCGAACTCAATGCGGAACTCGCCGAGCGTGACATCCGCATCACCACCCTGACCGGCCATTTCAACGACGCGACCCGGCTTGCCGAGGCCCGCAAGCTGGAAATGGCCAAGCGCGACGACCAGATCAACCGGCTCGGCACGGAGATCGAGGAACTGCGCATCGATCGCGCCACGCTCGACACCGAAGCCGAGAATTTCAAGGCGCAGATCCGGGACTTGCGCGAGGAGCGCGCGGCCCTGCGCGAGACGCTCAAGGAAACCGAAGCCGCCAACCGCGATCTCGAAAACCGCTTGAAGAGCAACAGCGAGCGGCTGGCGCAGACCGAGCAGAAGCTTGCCAGGACCATCACCGCGCTGACCGATCGCGAGAACGCGCTCGAGCGCCGGGTCGCCGAAGTCGAGCGGTTCCGCCAGAAGAACCGGGAGCTTTCCGACCAGTTGCGCGGTGTCCGCAGCGGCTCCCGGTCGGCGACCGACACCGCCCGCGCCGCGCAGGAGGCAGCCGCGCTCGCGGACATGGACGACGACCTGACGCCCGCTCCCGCCGGGGAAGAGCCGCGCGGGCATGGCTCGGACGACGAGGTTACGGCAGCAACCGAAGAGCCCCGCACCGAGCCGGCCGCGCCCGCGCCGGTCGCACAGCCGGCCCCGCCCGCGGCCGCTCTCGCAGCGCCCCAGAAGCCTCAGCCCACTTCTGCGGCTGCGGAGGACGGCATCTCCGAGGACGACAAGATCGACCGGCTGCGCGCCCGGCAGGCCGCACTGGTGGAGCGCCTGCTCAAGGCCGACAAGAGCAAGAACGACGCCGCCCTGCGCCGCGAGATCGCCACCGTCGCGGCGATGATGGTGGAACTGACCGCAAGCCGCGAAGGCGCAGGCTCGCGGCTGCACGCGCTGCTCCAGGGCAGCGAAGGCCAGACCCTGCCCGGCTCGAAGGAACCGACCCTGGCGGCCCGCGCCCATGAGATGATCGCCGCCGGCCGCTGAGGCCGCGAGCCCCCGCCGCCCATTTGTGCTGCAGCCGGACCGGACCGTTCAGAGAGCTTCGGTGCGGCCCATGCTGGACGCGACATGCCACAGGGCGATGCCGCTCGCGGTCGCCACATTGAGGCTGTCCATGCCCGGCGCCTGTTCGATGCGCAAGGTGCTGACCCTGTCGAGGATGTCGGCCGGCAGCCCCTCGCCTTCGGTGCCGGCGAGCAGCGCCAGCCGGCGACCCGGCCTGAAGCTTGCAAGCGGCGCGGTTCCGCGGGGCGACAGGCCGGCGATCTCGAACCCGTGGACGGCGAGCGAGCCCACCAGATCGGCAATCGAGCCACCACGGCAGAACGGCACCCTGAGCGCCGCCCCCACCGACACCCGGATCGCCTTGCGGTAGAGCGGATCGCAGCAGGAGCCGTCGAGCACCACGGCATCGGCGCCGAACACGCCGGCATTGCGGAAGATGCCGCCGATATTGTCGTGATTGGCAATGCCGCAGGCGGCCACCACCAGCGCCTGATCGGGCAGCGTGTCGAGAAACTCTGCAAGCGTCGGCGCCGGCAGGTGCCGGCCGACGGCGAGAATGCCGCGATGCATGGCGAAGCCGACCGCCGCGTCGAGCACGTCGCGCCCGGCCACATAGACCGGGCAATCCGGATCGACCCGGGCGATCAGGTCGGAGGCCCCCTCGACCCGGTTTTCGAGCAGCAGCAGCTTTTCGAGAACGAAGCGCCGGCCTGCGCCTTCGGCGTCGAGCAGCGCCTGCAGCACCACCCGGCCCTCGGCGATAAAACGGTCGCCGCGGCCCGCGAGATCGCGATCGCGCATCTGCGTGAACTCGGCGATGCGCGGGTCCGCCGGATCGGCGATCGGGACGAGACGCCGCTGCGGGTCCATGGTCAGCGGCTGATCACGACCACATCGCCGACGATGCGGCCGACCGAGAGGTCGAAGATCATCAGCCGGCGCGAACCGTCGGCGGCGCGGCCGAAGAAGCCGATGCGGGCGCCGTCGAGCGAGACGCTGTCGACTTCAAACCCCTGCGGCAGCGCGGCCACCGCCTCGAGCGGCGCATCCGACGGCACCTCGAGCGGCGCCCCGGCGACGAGCCCGCCGCTCCCGGGACCGGCATCGGCCTGCGTGAACTTGTAGACAATCGCGCCAAGCACGGCCATAAGACCGACGAACATGACGCCGATCGAGACGATCAGCAGCCGCACCATCTTGCGCCGGACCTTTTCCATTTCCGGATCAAGCGGCTTTTCGTTGAGATCGTCATCAGTGGTTTTCGACATCATCATTCCTTGCCGGACGGATCCTTGATTTGAAGAACGCGACCCCGTTTACCGAAGCAGAGCCGCGGAGGGAAGCCCACACCGTCGATGACGGCGTCGAGGGCCGCCACAGCCTGGTGGCCGGCGAGGACGCGGGCGGACGGCTCGACGCCTGGCTTGCGGGCGAACTCGAGCCGGAGCTGTCGCGGAGCCGCATCAAGGCGCTGATCGAGGCGGGCGAGGTCAGCGTCAACGGCGCGGCCGTGACCCAGGCCAAGCACAAGGTGCATCCGGGCGACCGGATCGAGCTCACCCTGCCCGCCCCGGAAGATCCCGAGCCCCAGGGCGAGGACATCCCGCTCGCGATCCTCCACGAGGACGACGACGTGATCGTCATCGACAAGCCGGCCGGGCTGGTGGTGCATCCCGGCGCCGGCAACTGGACCGGCACGCTGGTCAACGCGCTGATCCACCATTGCGGCGCGAGCCTGTCGGGCATCGGCGGCGTGCGCCGGCCCGGCATCGTCCACCGGCTCGACCGCGACACCACCGGGGTGATGGTGGTGGCCAAGAACGACCATGCCCACCGCCACCTGTCCGAGCAGTTTGCCGACCACGGCCTGACCGGGCCGCTGGAACGCGCCTACCAGGCGATCGTCTGGGGCAAGCCGGACGGGCTCCGGGGCACCATCGACGCGAGCCTCGGCCGTGCCCGCGACCGCATCCGCCGCGCCGTGCGCACCGACGACGGCGACGACGTGCGCCATGCCGTGACGCATTATACGGTGTGCGAGCGCTATGCGGAAAAGCCCGACAGCACCTGCGCCGCCTCGCTGGTCGAATGCCGGCTGGAAACCGGCCGCACCCACCAGATCCGGGTGCACATGGCCCATATCGGCCATCCGCTGATCGGCGACGCCGAGTATGGCGGGGCGTTCCGGACCAAATCGAACCGGTTGCCGGAGGCGGCGCGCGCCGTGGTCGACGCCTTCCCGCGGCAGGCGCTGCATGCCTTCCTGCTGGTGTTCGAGCACCCGACCAGCGGCGAGACGCTGCGCTTCGAGGCGCCGCTGCCCGAGGACATGGAGCGCTTGCGCCAGGCGCTCTCTGCGCTTTGAGCGCAGCCCCCCGCGGGCCGGATCACGCGAGCGTGATCATAGCTGCTTCTTGAACCCGTCTTTTGCCACAATTACATGTCATCTGGCGAAGCCCGGATGCGATGTTCGGTCCGGGCTTTAAGGCTTGCCGCAAGGAAGCCGACTTTCGGGATTAGGGGGTGCTGTGATGGCCCAAACAAGTTTGCCAACCATTTCGTCGGGCGAGAACGGATTGAACCGTTATCTCGCCGAAATCCGCAGGTTCCCCATGCTGGAGCCGCAGGAAGAATACATGCTCGCCAAACGGTTCCTCGAGCATGAGGACACCGAGGCCGCGCACAAGCTCGTCACCAGCCATTTGCGCCTGGTCGCCAAGATCGCCATGGGCTATCGCGGCTACGGCTTGCCGATCGGCGAGGTGATTTCCGAGGGCAATGTCGGCCTGATGCAGGCAGTGAAGAAATTCGACCCGGAACGCGGCTTCCGGCTTGCCACCTATGCGATGTGGTGGATCAAGGCCTCGATCCAGGAATACATCCTGCGCTCGTGGTCGCTGGTCAAGATGGGCACGACCGCCAACCAGAAGCGGTTGTTCTTCAACCTGCGCAAGGCCAAGAGCCGGATTCAGGCCGTCGAGGACGGCGACCTTCGCCCCGAGCAGGTGGCCGAGATCGCCACCAAGCTCAATGTCAGCGAAGAGGAAGTCATCTCGATGAACCGGCGCCTGTCCGGCGACGCCTCGCTCAATGCGCCGATCAAGGCCAGCGAAGGCGAATCCGGGCAATGGCAGGACTGGCTGGTCGACGAGTCCGACAGCCAGGAAGAGATGCTGGTGGAGCAGGACGAACTCGAGAACCGCCGCGCCATGCTCAAGAACGCGCTCGGCGTGCTCAACGAGCGCGAGCGCCGCATCTTCGAGGCACGCCGCCTGCGCGACGACCCGATCACGCTCGAGGACCTCTCCTCCGAGTTCGACATCAGCCGCGAGCGCGTGCGCCAGATCGAGGTGCGCGCCTTCGAAAAGGTGCAGGACTCGGTGCAGAAAAGCGCCGCCGCCCGCGACAAGGCACTGGTGTCGGTCGCGGACTGACGCCAGCACGATCGCTTGAACATGGACCCCGGATGCGCCCCGCTTCCGGGGTTTTTTGTTGGCCGGGGTTCGCGGATGCTGCTCTCGTAAGGTTCGCTCTCTTCTTCGTCATCCTCGGCCTCCGAGCCGAGGATCCATTCCGGGACGCCTCCTTCACCGCCGCACCGTGCAGACGCATCACGGCATGGATCCCGGGGTCGGGGCCCCGGGATGACGACGGAGGGAGTTGCGCGGAGGGCGCCTTCGGGACCGGGCGGACGGCCGGCCACCGCAATCTCCCCCCTTGCGGCGGAGATGTCACCGCAGGTGACAGAGGGGGGGGGGCGCCACAAGCACGGAAACCGGGTCGAGACCCCCCTCTGCCCTGGCGGGCATCTCCCCCGCAAGGGGGGAGATTGGGGACGGCAACGCCGTTCATCATCCCCCACACCCAATGGAGTGCGCGCCAAAACCCCGCGCGCGAAAAATCGCCGACGGTTTGGAACTTCGCGGTGCGTCCGGGCGGGCCGGACTGGCGGGGCACGGGCGGACGGCCCGTGAGGTGTGGCATGGGTATGGGGGCTTGGCGCGTTTCACCCGCGCCCCGCCGGCAGTGGACGCTCGCGCCTTCCGGGCGCAAGCCGGCACTCCCCCCTGTCGCGTTCGACCAGAACCCTGGGCGGTGTCGTCGCGTTCGCTCCTTCGGGGAACGAACCCGCCCTCTCCCACCCGCGCAAGGCCCGCACGGCAGGGACTTCTCGGGCCGGCGTCCGGGGGTGTCGCCGGCGCATGCGCGCGGACCGGCCGGACCGCGCGCCTCACCGGGATCGGACGCCGCCGGTCAGGGACGCCCGTGAAGGGGTCCCGACGACCGGTTCCGGCTTTCACGCTGGGCACCATCGCCCGGATCCACCCCGATCCGGAAAAGCCCCCCCGCGCTGGCCGGGGTCTCGGCTTTACAGGCGTCCGGTGCGCGGATACGGCCCCCGCGCGCCGGAACATGCCGCCCTCCGTCGGCCCGGGCTCCGTGGGCCCCGGCCATCCGTGTGGACGGAAGGCGCAAGCAGTATCGCACGGGCGGTAAAGGTGGGGAAAAGTGAGAGGGGATTTTGGGGGATGGATTGAAAGGCGGAGATGGGCGGGAAGCGGAAGTTCGGTGCAATTGAATGAAGGCCTGTGATGCGGACTTTGTCGGCATGATGCCAAGGGCTGTTCTCGGATTTCTAGTGCAGAATTCGTGATTTTTGCCCGCCAGAGCGATACTCTTTGAATTAGAGACTTTGCGCGGCCAAAAATTGCGTTGATTTGGTCAGCGTCGCCCAATCAAAAAGCTGGTAGTCAAAGACGTGACAAGTTGCTCCGTGAACCTTAGAGCTGGGGAGACATCAAGACGCACAACGCCAACGTTTAAGTACAACTTTCGTTGCGATTGTTCAAACTGACCTACCACTTCCCTAATCAGTTCTGCTCGATCACTCTCAGTGATTTTTGCATCGATCTCGGCGACACTTGCTTTTGTCTGCTCGTACTCTATCAACCAGTCAAATAATGTTTTGTCGGCTCCTACACGTTCTTCGATTTCATCAGAGAGACGGCGCAACTTTTCCTCTAGAAACACCTTCACGCTCGCTTGCCTTACCAATAGCTCAATTTCGAGACGATCTCGATGGAGTTGCTCAATTTCCTCCTTGTTTTCAGAAATTTTGCCCTCATACTCCTTCAGGGAGGCAGTTGTTTCAGCTAACCTTTGAACTAATTTGCTTTCGACTGACAGCATATCTTTGTCGGTCAGTCGGGGAGACGCAAATGCCAAAAGACCAATGGTTGATGCTACACTGCCAACTATACCGCCGATAAGGGCATAAGTATTTACATCAAGCATGCCTTGCCAAGTTGCGATGCCGCCGCCTGCAAAAAATAGTATTGCGCTGAAAACCAAAATAATTGAAAGTGCTTTCAAAGATCTGCTCCTAAAACGACCTCCTCTATTGGAGGAATCCCATATTTCCTACGCTCCACGAGAATTGGCAGAGGGCGTACGGCAGTAGTTTGTCCTAGACTAGCCATTTTCGCATATCCTTACCGCTCTTGAATGCCCGATTCAATTATTGCGCGCACAAATATTTATCTTGCACGCCAACTCTTCTAAAGCAGTTTGCTGCATCAGAAAGATTGAGCAAGTTGGGCTCGATTCAGACATTTCCTGCGCTAAGCGCGGATGTCAGCTGTGGGCCGAAATCGCCCTTCAGGACGGACCGGCAAGGCACACCAAACATCCATAGCAATTCGGGCCCGCCGCGCCCCACCCTTGCCCAAACGCCCATCCCCCTCTACCACTCGTCCATCCTGTTCGCCGAAATCCGGATCCGCCGTGACGCGCATCGTCTTGCAATTCCTGCTCCTGATCGGCCTCGCCGCGGCGCTCGGCGGCTGCACGAGCGTTTCCTATTACGCGCAGTCACTCAACGGCCATGCCCGGATCATGGCCGCGCGCAAGCCGGTGGCCAAGCTGATCGCCGATCCGTCGACGCCCGACGCGCTCAGGGCCTGGATGAAACAGGCAAGCGCGATCCGGCAGTTTGCCAGCGACGAACTCGACCTGCCCGACAACCAGAGCTACCGCTCCTATGCCGAGATCGGCCGGGACTATGTGACCTGGGTGGCCTTCGCCGCGCCGGAATTTTCGCTTGCGCCGAAGACATGGTGTTTTCCGGTGTTCGGCTGCGTGCCCTATCGCGGCTATTTCTCGCGCGACAAGGCGGTGGCGACCGCGGCCCGGCTGCAGGCGGAGGGATATGATGTCCATGTCTCGGGCGTGACCGCCTATTCCACCCTCGGCTGGTCCAGCGATCCGCTGATCTCCACCATGGTACGCCAGGACGAGACCTATCTGGCCGCGCTGGTGTTTCACGAACTCGCGCATCAGCGCGTCTATGTCGATGACGATTCGGCCTTCAACGAGGCCTTCGCCGTCGCCGTTGAAACCACCGGGACGAAAAAATGGCTGCGCGCGGCGGGCGACCCCGGTGCGCTCAGGCGCTACGAGGCGGGGCTGGCGCGCCATGCCGCGTTTCTGGCGCTGCTCGCCGAAACCCGCGGCGAACTCGGCCGGATCTATGCCGGGACTGCCGCCCCCGCCGAAAAGCGCGCCGCCAAAGCGGCCGCGATCGAGCGCCTGCGCGCCCGCTACCGCAGCCTGCGCGACCGGCGCTGGGGCGGGTTTTCGGGCTATGACGGCTGGTTCGCGAGCCCGATCAACAATGCCAAGCTGGCCGCGACCGGGGTCTACAACGACCGCACGGCCGACTTCCTTCGGCTGTTCGATCTCTGCTCGGGGGATTACCCGCGCTTCTACGCGGCCGTGGCACGGATCGGCGCGCTGCCCGCCCCCGACCGGACCGCCGCGCTGGAAACCGCCACCGCCTGCGAGTGACGCCGGCGGGAACGGTGGCACGCTCCGAGACGGCTGCGTCCCCCCCTCTGTCACTCACGTGACATCTCCCCCGCAAGGGGGGAGATCGGGGCGCGCGGCAATGACCTCATCCAGGAAAACGGCGTCGAAGCAAAAGTGGAACGCCACGGGTGCCAGAGCGGGAGGCCGACCTCGACCTTGCAGGTGTATGCGCGACGGGATCACCAGCTCTTACCATCCAATCAACAGCGACGCGGCGGTGTGCCCTTCCATCTCCCCCCTTGCGGGGGAGATGTCGGCGAAGCCGACAGAGGGGGGTGAGCCGGCGGCCGCGGAGCGGGGAAAATAGCGGGTACAGAGCCAGACGCCCCCCTCTGTCACTCACGTGGCATCTCCCCCGCAAGGGGGGAGATTGAGCGCGGCGGCTGCGTGGGATTGCCTCAAACCGTGGGTGTCTGCGCCCACAGGATCGCGGGCAAGCTCCATCCAATCAACAGCGACGCGGCAAAGTGCCCCCTATCTCCCGCCTTGCGGGAGAAATGTCGGCAAAGCCGACAGAGGGGGGTGAGCCGGCGGGCGCGGAGCGGGGAAAATAAGGGGTGCAGAGCCAGACGGCTCCCCCCTCTGTCACTCACGTGACATCTCCCCCGCAAGGGGGGAGATTGATCGGGGTGGCAAGGGTGGCAGGAGCGGCGGCGAGGCCGGTCAGTTCTGCGGGGCGGCGCGGTCCCAGGCGTCGAGGGCCTTGTTGAACACCTCGGTGCCGCTGGCGCCCTTTTCGAGCGTGATCAGCGCCTGGCGGCCATTGGCATAGACCACCGGGATGTCGATCCAGTTGCGCTCGCGCAGGAGCCGCGTGTTGGTTTCGCGCGCCTCGGGCAGGTCGTTGAGCGCGACCATGTAGAAATCCTGGGTGATCTTGGCGGGAACCGCGATCAGCGGATTGCCCTGGTCGGCCTCGGTCTGCTTCATGGCGATACGCTGCAGCTGGTCGATCGAGCCGCCCTCGAATTCGGGCGGCAGCGCGAACACCACCTCGATGATGTGGCTCGCCGGCAGCGACGGGTCTGTGTTGCGCTTGATGGTGACCAGCGCCGACAGCCCCTTGTCGGGATTGTTGATCTCGCCGCGAATCACCGTCTCGTCGGGACCGCCGCCATCGGACGGCTCGTTGACCAGCGACCAGACCACGGTGCCCTGCTTGACCTCCAGCGACTGCTGGCCGAGGCGCTCCTCGTAGAGGATCATCTTCTGCGCCACGCCGAGCGGCTCGGCGGCGGGCGCCGCGGCCTCCCCGGCAGCCGGCGTTTCGGCAGGCGCACCCGCCTCGCCCGCAGGCGTGGCCGCCCCGGGCTCGGTCAGCTCGGCGACCGAGCGGCCTTCGACCGGGTCGTCGGTGGCGGGGCCCGGCGCGGGCCCGGCATCGACCTCGGTGCCGTCGGGATTGAGACGCTGGTTGAACTTGCCGTTGGGCTCGGGATCCGCCGCCGCGGTTTCGGTCGGCGCGGATGTGTCCGGGGCCGGCGCCTCGGTGCTCTCGGGCTGGGCCTCGGGCTGCGGCTGGGTGGTGTCCTCGGCCACCGGCGTGTCGATCGCCGAGGAGCCGAACATCGCGGTCAGGCTGTCGCGGTAGCTCCAGCCGGCAAAGGCGAGCGCGCACAGCACAAGCACGATCACCCCGGCGGCGATCAGCCCGCCCGAGGGCGCACGGCGGGCGCCGGCACGTGCGGGACGGCGCGCGGCCGCCGGCCGGCCTGGCGGCGGGCTTCTGTCCTGGCCAAGCCCGAACACCTCGTCATGGGCATCGCCGACGAGCGCCGGGGACGCCGGTTGCGGACGGCCGGCAGCGGGGGCCTGCGGAGCCGGATCGAAATCCTCGTCCGCGGCCTCGTCGAAGGAGGGAAACCCGTCGGAAGCCGGAGCCGGCGCCTTTTCCGGGGTCGGGGCCTTGGTCGAGAACGGGGTCGGGGTCGGGGTCGGGGCGGACGGGTCCGCGACGATCGGCTCACGCCGGACATCCATGGCCGGCGCGGGCGGCGCCAGCGGTTCGGGCTTCGGCTGCGGTGGCGGCGGGGGAGCCGGACGGCTGACCGGCGCGGACACCGGCGCGGGCCGGGGCGCCGGTTCGGGATCAGTGATGACCGGGCTTTTCTCGACCATCGATTCGAGTTCGGACATCAGCGCGTCGGTCTCGTCGAGATCGGCCGGCAGCGCCTCGGCATGCTCGATCTCGACCTCCTCGATCGCCTGGTCGAGCTTGGCCAGCTGGCGGGCCACCACCTCGTCCGACGGCGGCGGATTGATCGCCTCCAGCTGGCGCCGGATGGCGGACCGCGCCTTGGTATAGACCTTGTTCCGGTTCTCCGGCGTATTCTCCGACAGATTGTCGACCGCCTTCCGGATGACTGCTACAAAATCCGCCATGTTTCGCCCTGGTTCAATCCATTCTTGCTCGGTTCTCGCGCGTTGGCGTTAACCTAGTCTTCAAACGGGTCAGTCACAAGTATCGTGTCGTCGCGCTCGGGACTTGTGGACAACAGCGCCACCGGCGCGCCGATCAGTTCCTCGATGCGGCGCACATATTTGATGGCCTGCGCCGGCAGGTCGGCCCAGCTGCGCGCGCCCACCGTGGTGCCCTTCCAGCCCTCGATCACCTCATAGACCGGGGTGACCCGCGCCTGCGCGCCCTGGCTTGCCGGCAGGTGGTCGATGCGCTCGCCGTCGAGCTCGTAGCCAACACAGATCTTGAGTTCCTCAAGCCCGTCGAGCACGTCGAGCTTGGTAAGCGCGATGCCGGTGATGCCGTTGACGGCCACCGCCTGGCGCACCAGCGCCGCATCGAACCAGCCGCAGCGGCGCTTGCGACCGGTGACGGTGCCGAATTCATGGCCGCGCTCGCCCAGGAACTGGCCGGTCTCGTCGTGAAGCTCGGTCGGGAACGGCCCCTCGCCCACGCGCGTGGTGTAGGCCTTGGTGATGCCGAGCACATAGCTCAAGGCGCCCGGGCCGAGGCCCGAGCCGGCGGCGGCCTGGCCGGCCACCGTGTTCGAGGAGGTCACGAACGGATAGGTGCCGTGGTCGATGTCGAGCAGCGTGCCCTGCGCGCCCTCGAACAGGATGCGGCTGCCGGCGCGGCGCGCCTTGTCGAGCAGCAGCCAGATCGTGTCGCGGAACGGGAGAATCCGCTCGGCGATCGAGGTCAGTTCCTCGTGGATCGTCTCGAACGCGATTTCGGGCTGTTCGAGCCCGCGCCTGAGCGCATTGTGGTGAGTGAGCAGCCGGTCGATCTTGGCGGGCAGCGTTTCGAGATTGGCAAGGTCCATGACCCGGATCGCGCGGCGGCCGACCTTGTCTTCATAGGCCGGGCCGATGCCGCGCCGCGTGGTGCCGATCTTGGTGCCGGAATTGGACGCGGCATCCTCGCGCAAGCCATCGAGCTCGCGGTGCAGCGACAGGATCAGCGTGGCGTTGTCGGCGATTCTCAGGTTCTCGGCGTTGACGACCACGCCCTGAGCCGCGAGCCGGTCGATCTCGCTTACCAGCGCATGCGGGTCGATCACCACGCCATTGCCGATGACGGCGAGTTTGCCGGGCCGGACCACGCCCGAAGGCAGCAGCGACAGCTTGTAGCTGACGCCGCCGATCACCAGCGTGTGGCCGGCATTGTGCCCGCCCTGGAAGCGCACCACCACATCGGCGCGCTCCGAGAGCCAGTCGACGATCTTGCCCTTACCCTCGTCGCCCCATTGCGACCCGACGACAACAACATTTGCCATGACAACCCCTTGGCAGCAGGCCCCATCACGGGGCGCCCGGAAAACAAAACCCGCGCATGCATACAGACTTGACCGGCCAAAATCGACCCTTGCGCGTGCCGATCCCGCTTTTTTACGTGACAATCGTCACGCTTGTGACCAAACAGGGGGCGGGGTCGCCGGCCACTGCGCCAAAAGGCCGCCCCCTCCCCCAGAAACCGGCCGCACCCGGCCCGCCCCCGACCGGATCCGCATCTTGATCATTCGCGCCTATCTGTTCCTGACTGTGACCACCCTGTGCTGGGGCGCAAACGCGGTGGCGGGCAAGCTCGCGGTGGGCCATATCTCGCCGATGCTTCTGACCTCGCTGCGCTGGGCGATGGCGGTGTCGATCCTCGCCGCCTTCACCGGACCGCAGGTCAAACGCGACTGGCCCGTGATCCGCCGCCACCTGCCGCTGCTGGCAGGCTATGGCATGGTGGGCTTCGCGGGCTTCAACATCCTGCTTTATTCCGCGCTCGGCCACACCACCGCGATCAATGTGGCGATCGAGCAGGCGGGCGTGCCGATGGTGATCTTCCTCGCCAATTTCCTGCTGTTCCGGATCCGCGCGAGCCTTGCGCAGGTGGCGGGCTTCGCCTTCACGCTCGCAGGCGTGGCGCTGACCGCCTCGGGCGGCAGCCTCGCCCGGCTGATCGCGCTTGAGCTCAATCGCGGCGATGCGCTGATGCTGGTCGCGGTGCTGTGCTACGCCGGCTACACGGTAAGCCTGCGCTACAAGCCGGACCTGCACTGGCAATCGATGATCACGGTGATGGCGGCCTCGGCCTTCCTGACCTCGCTGCCGTTCACGGCCTGGGAGATCACGAGCGGCAGCGCCATCCGCCCCGACGCCACCGGCTGGACCGTCGCCGCCTTTACCGCCGTGTTCCCCTCGCTGGTCTCGCAGGTGATGTTCATCAAGGGCAACGAACTGATCGGCTCCAACCGCGCCGGCCTGTTCATCAATCTGGTGCCGATCTTCGGCACGCTGATGTCGGTGCTGATTTTGGGCGAGACGCTGCACCTTTACCACGTGATCGCGCTGGCGCTGGTGCTGGGCGGGATCGGGCTGGCGGAACGGGGGAAGCGGTAGGCGCCGGCATGGCGGCGCCCTCCCCCACTTCCCTCACCCCTCGAAGCTGAGATGCGTGACCTTCCCGCGCCAGAAGGGGCGGACAAGGCCGTCCGGGCCGACGCGGGAGATCTCGAAGCCCATGGGCACCATCACGCCGTCGACCGGCCGGTAGTCGCTGCGCGCGACATGCTCGCCCGAGCCGTGATAGGGCGTGGCGAGATCGCCCGGCTCGGGCGCCTCGAAGGAGGCGAGCGCGCCGGACGCGTCGAACCGCGCGATCAGCCGGGCCTCGTTGCCATGGGCCGAGACAATGGCCATGGCGCTGGCGTCGTCGATCGCCTCCCAGCGCACCGGCCCGCCGGGCAGAAGCGCCATCGGATAGAGCGGGCTCTCGAGCAGCCAGCGCCTGAGCGAAATCACGTCGAGCACGGGATTGCCGTCCTCGTGCATCACCGTGACCGCCGAGACCAGCCGGGCGTTCATCTCCATTTCGCCGTCGATATAGCTGTCCCAGGCGACCGCCCAGAGCGGACCGATGATCGGCGTGACGGCGGAAAACACCATGTCGGGCGCGCCGAGATTGGCGAGCTGGCGGGCGGTGGTGGGGTTGAACGCCTCGGTGAGCGGCCGGCGGAAATCGCCTTCCATCTCCATCGCCACATGGCGCACGCCTTCGGGCACGCCGTCGGGGAAGGCAAAGGCGAAATAGCGCGCGACCGGCGCCGGAAGCCGCGCCATGGCGGCCGCGTCGGGCTGGGCGGCCGGGCGCGCGAGCCGCACCACGCGCTCTTCGAGACGATCGATCTCGCCGCGCGTGCCCTGAACGAAATAGAAGCCGGTTCCGGCGAGCGCGGCAGCGCCAAGCGCAAGACCGAGGGTGAGATGACGCAAGCGCAGCATGGCTTACTCCCTGAAAGTTGGAAAATGCGAGACGAGCAGGCGCATGACGGTGTCGACCGCCTCATGGGCGCGGGCCCAGCGCGCTGCCTCGGGACCGGGCAACTGCCCGTCGAGTGCCATCATGATGGCGCCATGGACGGTGAACCACATCATGTGGGCGATCTCGGCCGCCGCCTCCGCGCCCATCGCGGACGGGCCGGCAGCGCCGAGCCCTGCGGCGAGCGGCGCGATCGCCGCGGCGTCGAGATTGACCTCGGGGTGAGCGGGGGCCTGCCCGTGCCCCTGATCGTGCCCCTTGTCGCCCCCCTTCCCCGCCGGTTTGCCGGCTTCGGGCGCGAAGATCAGCCGGTAGAGCGCGGGGTTGGCGCGGGCGAAATCGACATAGTCATGCCCGCCCGCGGCCAATCGCGCGAGCGGTTCGGCCGAGAGCCCGACAAAACGCCTGCGCTTAGCCTCCATCATCTCGGCGAAGGCGGCGGCCCGGACCTGAGCCAAAAGATCGTCCTTGCTGTCGAAATGGCTGTAGAGCGCCGGCGCGCTGCAGCCGATGCGCCTGGCGATCGCCGAAAGCGACAGCCCCGCCGGGTCCTCACCGAGCTGGATAATCGCCGCCCGGACCGCCTCCCCCCTGATATCGATCGCCTCATCCTTGCGCGGCCGCGCCATCATCGCCCCCACAACTGAATGGCGTTAATTTAATGGAGTTTGGTTATCTTGGCAAGGGGGGATGGGAGGGGGAGTTTTGGGGAGCTGTAGGCGCCAGGGGCAACGTACGGATCGGCCTCGACCGCGCGGCCCTGATTATCTAGATGCGGCCGATCTTGGACACGCTGATGTCTATGTTGATACTCGGCAAAACGCTGCACCTTTATCACGTGGCCGCGGTGGCTCTGGTGGTGGGTGACATAGGGCTGACGGAGCAACGGAGAGCATTTTTTTGGGGGGCATGGGCCCTCGCAAGGTGAGACAGTATTCGATCTCATTTCGGCCATTCCGTTTGATCGTGCAGCTATCTAAGACCAGCCATCGACCCGGCTTTGTGAACCTACTGCCCGTACTCTCAAATGAAAAACCTTGCACCCCAGCGAGATCAAACATCTCCGATAAGGGAGATCAAAGACTGACAGGTCCAAGACGAACTGCTGCATTGAGAATTTCTCAGGAAAAAAATTTACCGAATTTATGTTTCTTCAGCTATTTTGATTGCGCGAAAAATGATATATTTTCAACCAAAGATTTCCAAAGAAGAAAATTACTCTGATGATTAAGCGCAAGAGCATTCCTGAATCCACAAAGCGAGCCATATTCATGCGTTCGCATGGTCGGTGCGAATATCTAAACTGCGGGAAGGTTGTAGCCTCGGTCGAGAATGACTTTAGGATTCGCGTGACGGGGGAGTTTGCGCACATTATCCCAGTTGGCGATGGACCGCGGTCCGAATTCAGAAAGTCTGGCACGGATCCAAATAAAATCGAATTAGACCAACCCCACAATGTCTTGCTATTGTGCCGTGAGCATCATCGAAAAATCGATCACGAGCAGGTGAAAGAGTCAACGCCAGCAGTGCTATTTGCGATGGTCTCACGCCGATACGAGCGCTTGGAAGAGGGTATCACCACCTTCTTTCTCAACAATCCTTTTGGATTTGATTGCAAAGAAATGGCCGAGGACCTAAGAATCGGCCGCATTGTTACACTTTTGAATAGATTCAACCTGGACGGTCCGTCCGCAGGCAGAAAGCATCTGCAAGACGCACGCCGCCTTTTACTTGAAATCGAGCGTAACCCGCACATCCATCTGCCAGTCGAAACCATCGCACTCATAGATTTGGCAATTTCTGCGCGGTTCGCATCAGCGCCCCTCACGAGTGAGTGTTTTTTAAACGAACTAAAATACGCTAAGCGCCGTTTCTGTAACGTAAACAAGGCAGGCAATCTCGTCATTGCAACTCTTCAAATGATGGTATTCGTCAGGGATGAAAACGAAATAATGGACGGCCTGCAGCACCTCTCTATCATCAGAGATTTGCTCTCCCCGATTGACCGGGCAATTAAGGAAATCAGCGACGACGCCGTCGAGGCTGCACTTCTCGGGATCAAGTCGGCGCTCGTCCGCTGGAGAGCTAGGGTAGAGATCAAGAATGCGCGGGCCAACAGCCTCATGGAAGCGAAACGTTGTGCCTCTGCCAGTCTAAAGCTCAGATGGTCATGCCACGGATGGCTGCAGCTTGCTTTGAGCGATTATGCACTTGCCTCTTCACTTTCGAAAGACAGGCGGGCTGAATATAACAAAAAGATTGAATTGGTAGATGAGGCCCTTTGCGACAAAAGACTTGATGACTATCCGGCTGCGATCAAATACCGCCCAAGGTACTTTAGGGAGACGCACCGGTGGGAGGAGGCATTGAGAAGCTTTTGGCTCGCAGCAGATATTGGGCTGGAAGGTGACATGCAGTCTATAGCATACATAGCTGGGGAGGCCGCAGCCTCCTATTTCGCGTATGAAAAATCGGGTCATGATGCAATTGATAAAGCTAACAGTTTTCTTGCCGAATCTATCGGTTCAGGCTTTGACAGTGGTCGCAACATGATTGCATGGGTGTTCACGCGAGCGCTTCTTGATCCATCATGGTTTCGTCAAGAATTCGTCGAAAGGATACGAGGAGAGGATGGTAAAGCTAATCTTGATGCGATTCTAAAGGATATTAGTAGGCGCTACCTCAGTACGGAATGTGGTCGACAAGACGTTCTGTTTGGAGTTAGCGATGTTGAGTTCTGGAATTCAGTGGCCCGGACAATTCAAGTAGCACTTGGTGACCATGAAATGGCTCTAAGGTTCTATGGCATAGCAGAGCGCTACTCTCGTAGAGTTGCTGGAAATTTCGTTACTAGGATGGGGATGGCTCGATCCGCACTTGCGCTGGGGCTAATCTCCGATGCGAAAGCTCGGTGCGGCATGGCGGCGAATGTCGCGCTTGCTAGCCAAATAGGTTTTGTTCACTCTTTACAAGAGCAAATACTTCTAGTCGAACAAAAAATGGGAAACGTTCGTCCCTAGAGTATTAGGCTTACGTGCCTCCCGATTTACGGAGCGTTCTGAGCTCGAATTTTCCAATTATGATCCCACGGACGGGAGAAGGAGAGTTCCATCAAGAAGTCGATGTTTTCGGAGGCGCAGATCGCTTTCATCCTGCGCCAAGCAGATGAGGGTGCACCCGTCACTGAGGTTTGCCGCAAGGCAGGCATCGCCGACGCGAACTTCTACAATTGGCGCAAGCGCTATGGTGGCATGACTCCCTCCGAGGTGAAGCGGATGCGCCAGCTCGAAGACGAGAACAACTGGCTAAAGAAGATCGTTGCCCATCTCACGCTCGACAAGGCCATGTTGCAGGACGTGCTGTCAAATTGAGGCGATGCGGCGCCACCGGTTCGAGCGCATCGCCGAAACTCTGAAGCCTGTTCGCAGCCCCGTCTTGTCGATGAGGTCCGCCAGGACTGGAAGGTTTCGATCCGCCGGGCCTGCTCCTGTCTTCGGATCAATACCTCGCTCTATCACTACAAGTCGAAGCGCTGCGATCAGGCTGCCTTGAAAGCCAGGATCAAGGAGATCGTGGCGACACGGGTTCGTTACGGCTACCGACGTGTCCATGTGTTGCTGCGCCGGGAGGGTTGGCCCGTGAACGCCAAGCGAATTTATCGTCTCTACAAGGAGTTGGGGCTCCAGATACGCAACAAGACGCCGAAGCGGCGGGGCAAGGCGAAGCTGCGTGAAGACCGGACGGAGGCCGTTCACTCCAACGATGTTTGGGCAATGGACTTCGTCCACGACCAGTTGGCAACCGGCCGCAAGATCCGCGTGCTGACTGTCGTCGAGACCTTCTCCCGCTTCTCGCCCGTGGTCGATCCGCGTTTCAGCTACCGGGGCGAGGATGTGGTGGCGACACTGGATCGGGCATGCCGATGTATAGGATACCCAAAGACGATCCGGGTCGATCAGGGATCGGAGTTCATCTCCCGCGATCTTGACTTGTGGGCCTATCAGCGTGGCGTCGAGTTGGACTTCTCACGGCCTGGCAAACCGGCGGACAACGCATTCATCGAGTCGTTCAACGGCAAATTCCGCAGCGAATGTCTCAATGCCCACTGGTTCCTGACGCTTGACGACGCAAGCTCGAAAATGGAGGAATGGCGTAAGGACTACAACACAGTCCGCCCCCGCAGCGCGATCGGCAACAAACCGCCGATATCGCTCATGAAAGGCTCATCGGCGGCATCAACCGGCTGAGCCTGAAACCCCGGAGACTCCGGCCCGGGGCGATCCAAAGACGGGCAGCACTTCACCCAAAAACCGCCCCCCGAAGCATCGCTCCGGGAGGCGGCCAATTCAGGCAGTGAGTGTTCAGCCCTAGTCCACGTTGAACGCCATCGTCTTCGCCTGCTTGATCGCCGGATGCGCGGTCAGCTTGGCGAGCACTTCGTCGCTCACAAGTTCGTCGACATAGAGCAGGGCGATCGCTTCGCCGCCGCCTTTTTCGCGGCCGAGCTGGAAGTTGGCGATGTTGACGCCGGCGTCGCCGAGCGTGGTGCCCATGAAGCCGATCATGCCCGGCACGTCGGTGTTGGTGATGTAGATCATGTGCGCGCCCACCTCGGCATCCATGTTGATGCCCTTGATTTGGATGAAGCGCGGCTTGCCGTCGGAGAACACGGTGCCCGCGACCGAGCGGGTCTGGCGTTCGGTGGTCACCGTCAGTTTGATGTAGCCGTCATAGATGCCGGTCTTGTCGCGCTTGACCTCGGAAAGGATGATGCCCTTTTCCTTGATCATGATCGGGGCCGAGACCATGTTGACGTCGGCCACCTGGCTGCGGATCAGGCCCGCAAGCAGCGCGCTCGTCAGCGCCTTGGTGTTCATGCCGGCGGTCACGCCGTCATAGAGGATCTCGATTTCCTTGATCGCGCTTTCGGTGGCCTGGCCCGCAAACGAGCCGAGCACGTCGGCAAGGCGGATGAAGGGTTTGAGGATCGGGGCTTCTTCCGCCGTGATCGAGGGCATGTTTATGGCATTGGACACCGCGCCCTTGACGAGATAATCGGCCATCTGCTCGGCCACCTGCAGCGCCACGTTTTCCTGCGCTTCCGTGGTGGAGGCGCCCAAATGCGGGGTGCAGACGACGTTGGGCAGGCCGAACAGCGGGCTTTCGGTGGCAGGCTCGGTCTCGAACACGTCGAAGCCGGCGCCGGCGACATGGCCGGATTTGAGCGCCTCGGCCAGCGCCGCCTCGTCGACCAGGCCGCCGCGGGCGCAGTTGATGATGCGCACCCCCTTCTTGGTCTTGGCCAGCGCCTCGGCATTGAGGATGCCGCGGGTCTTGTCGGTCATCGGCACATGCAGGGTGATGAAATCGGCGCGGGCGAGCAGCTCGTCGAGCTCGACCTTGGTCACGCCCATTTCCTCGGCACGCTCCTTGGACAGGAACGGGTCATAGGCGATCACATGCATCTTCAGCCCGATCGCGCGGGCACAGACGATCGATCCGATATTGCCGGCGCCGATCACGCCCAGCACCTTGCCGGTGATCTCGACGCCCATGAATTTCGACTTCTCCCACTTGCCGGCCTGGGTGGAGGCGTCGGCGGCGGGGATCTCGCGGGCGACCGCGAACATCAGCGCGATCGCGTGCTCGGCGGTGGTGATCGAGTTGCCGAAGGGCGTGTTCATGACGATGATGCCGCGGCGGGAGGCGGCAGGAATGTCGACATTGTCGACGCCGATGCCGGCGCGGCCGATGACCTTGAGATTGGTCGCCGCAGCGATCAGCTTTTCGGTTGCCTTGGTCGCCGAGCGGATGGCGAGACCGTCATACTGGCCGATGACTTCGAGGAGCTTGTCCTTGTCCTTGCCGAGCTTGGGCTCGAAATCAACTTCGACGCCGCGATCGCGGAAGATCTGGACGGCGGTTTCGGACAGGGCGTCGGATACGAGTACGCGAGGTGCCATGAGTGGCCTCCTTGGAAAGATGGGATCGATTGGGAAAAACCGGGCCGCGCGGGAAGTCTCCGGCGCGGCCGCCGGCAAAAAGTCAGGCAGCCTGGCTAAGCGCGGCCTTTTCGACCGCGAAGGCCCAGGCGAGCCACGGCGTCAGCGCCTCGAGATCGGCGGTCTCGACGGTGGCGCCGCACCAGATGCGAAGGCCCGCGGGCGCATCGCGATAGGCGCCGATGTCGAGGGCCACGCCTTCCTTGTCAAGCCGCGAGACCAGCGCCTTGGCGAAGGCGGCCTGCGCCTCCGCGGACAGCGCGGTGACCTCCGGGTCGGTGATCGTCAGGCAGACCGAGGTGTTCGAGCGGGTCGCCTCGACCTTCGCCAGATTGGCGATCCAGGCGTTCTCGGCGACGAAGCGGTTGAGAACATCGGCATTGGCATCGGCGCGGGCGATCAGGCCCTTGAGCCCGCCGACCCGTTCGGCCCATTCGAGCGCATCGATATAGTCCTCGACGCAGAGCATCGAGGGCGTGTTGATGGTCTCGCCCACGAAGATGCCCTCGATCAGCTTGCCGCCCTTGGTCATGCGGAAGATCTTCGGCAGCGGCCAGGCCGGCTGGTAGCTTTCGAGCCGCTCGACCGCGCGCGGGGAGAGGATCAGCATGCCATGGCCGCCCTCGCCGCCCAGCACCTTCTGCCAGGAGAAGGTGACGACATCGAGCTTGGCGAAATCGAGATCCTGCGCAAACGCCGCAGAGGTGGCGTCGCAGATCGTCAGGCCCGCGCGGGTCGCGGGAATGAAATCGGCATTCGGCACACGCACGCCCGAGGTGGTGCCGTTCCAGGTGAAGACCACGTCACGGTCGAAATCGATGGTGGAAAGGTCCGGCAGTTCGCCATAGGGCGCGGTGATCTTGCGCACGTCGGCGAGTTTGAGCTGCTTGACCACGTCGGTGATCCAGCCTTCGCCAAAGCTCTCCCAGGCGACCATGTCGACGCCGCGGGCGCCGAGCATCGACCACAGCGCCATCTCCACGGCGCCGGTGTCGGACGCCGGCACGATGCCGATGCGGTAGTCGGCGGGCACGCCGAGCACGCTGCGGGTGAGGTCGATGGCCTGCTTGAGCTTGGATTTTCCGATCTTGGCGCGGTGCGAGCGCCCGAGCGCGGCATCCGCAAGGGCTTCAGGCGTCCAACCGGGACGCTTGGCGCAGGGACCAGAAGAAAAACGGGGATTTGCCGGACGCAGGTCCGGCTTGGCAACAGTCGTCATAAGGCTATCCTTCCAGATAGTGGCCCCTCGTTGGGGAGGGGTGGCCCGCTGACGGCATTAGCTCCGGTCCCCGGCGAAGTCAAGCGGCAGGCTGACGCAGCACGAAAAAGGGGCGGGAAAATCTCCCGCCCCCGATCAGGTCCCGGTCCGGCAGCGCGCCTACCACAGCGAGTAGCGCAGCCCCACCCGGATTTCGTGATTCTCGAAGCCGTTGTCGCCGGCCCGCGCGCCCTGGGCGCCGGCCGTGATGCTGGCCGGGTCGAAGCCGAACTGGTCGCCCTTGCGGATCTTGGAATATTTGTAGCCCACGTCGAGCTTCCAGTCCTTGGCGATGTCGTAGGACATGCCCGCCATCAGCGCATAGGTGAAGCGCCAGCTCTCGCTGCCGGCGCTGACGATGTCGGCCGGCGCCGCGCCGCAGGCGCCTCCGCCGGGCACGCAGCGCTGGTCGCTGTTGAGCGGACCCCAGTTCACCCGGGTCATGCCGGCGCCGGCGCCGACATAGGGCGTGAAGCCGGCAAAGGTGCCGAGGTCGAGATAGGCATTGGCCATCAGCCCGTATTGCTTGAAGCCCTGCGTGTCGGTGGAGGCGCAACTGGTGCCGGGCGCACCGCCGGCGCAAGGCGTGGCCGAAGTGGTGGTGCCGGTGAAATCGCCCTTCGCATAGTCGAAGGTCAGGTCGCCGCGGAAGTAATCGGTGAAATGATAGCCCACGCCGAGCGAGCCGGACCAGTCGCCGTCGAGCATCGCGCTGGTGAACGGCGTCGCGGTGTAGCTGGCCGGCGGCCCGGCCGAGAAGATCGAGTAGCTGGTGGCGCCGCCGCTGCGGTCGACCGAATAGCCGAGGTCGCCGCGCAGATACCAGCCCGAGCCCACTTCCACCGGCTGGGTCATCGGCAGTTCCGGGGCCAGGATGATTTCATCGAGATCCGCAGCCAGCACCGGCGCCGCAAGCCCGGTCAACGCCAAGATCGAGGACGTCACAGCAATTCGCATAAACATGGCCGATTCCCTTTCAGGTGATCCGGGGCCGGCCGGGGCCGCTCCGGATGAGTGTGGAAGCCACTATGACGGCGACAGGTTAAGTCCCGGTTAAGCATGTCCGTTAACCACGATTTCGCGCGCGGCCACCCCTCCCCTGCCCGCGCTCGGCCGCAGCCGGGCCGGAATCGAAAACCGCCCGGACGGGGGTCCGGGCGGTGACAAGGCTGAAAGGCAGGTCGGGGGAAACCCGGGCCCTATTTGTAGACGGCGGGCATCACCGGCGCGGGTTCGATATAGACCTCTTCCGGCTCGCAGCCGCCGAAGGTGTAGCGCAGGCCGCCGCGCACTTCGTGCGACTGGATGTCCTTGTGGAAGCCCTGGTAGCCGTTGCTGGTCAGGCTCTTGAACATCGCGCCGCCGCCGATGTTGCGGTAGCGGTAGCCGACATCGGCCTTGAGATTGCAGGTCAGGTCGACCGAGGCACCGGCCATCAGCGCATAGGTGAAGCGCCAGCCGGCGGCGCCGCCATGGTAATCGGTGCCGGCGCAACCCGAGCCGTCATCGGCGCAGGCGGTGTTGGCCAAGGTGTCCCACTTCACCCGCGTGCCACCGAGACCGCCGCCCACATAGAAGGCGAAACGGCCGTGCTTGTAGAGGTCGACATAGGCGTTGGCGAGCAGGCTGAGCCCCGAGACGCCGGAGAAGTCGCTCGAGGTGCAGGGGCCGGCGCAGACGCCGGCCGCGGCGCCGCCGCCCCGGGTCGAGCCGCGGAAATCGGCCTTGCTGAAATAGTCGAGCGTCACATCGGTGCGCAGGCGGTGGTTGATCTGGTAGCCGACGCCGCCGCCGAACGAGTAGGACGAGCGCAGCTTGGCGGTGGTGAAGGGCGAATAGGTGCCCAGTCCGCCCTGGAAGAACTCCGCGCCGCGAAGCTTGTGCCAGGAATAGCCGGCGTCGCCGCGCAGGTACCAGCCGCCCGCCGCAGCAACGGGCTGCACCACCGGCGGCTCGTAGACCGGCGTGTCGATGATCGGAGGAGGGAGAATGTCGGCGGCCTCGGCGGCTCCGATACCGCCCAGCACCAAGGCCGTGGCAGCCAGGAATATCTTTCTCATGGTAAACTCCATCATCGCGACAGGCCCTGCCGCAGGTTCGGGTGACAAGACACATTTCGGTTCGTCACGGAGAATGGCCGAGAAAGGTTAAAGCCCGCTTAACCACGTCTATTTACCAAGACATCGCCGTCCTGCCCCGATACGGGACGCACGAATACTTGCCGGCGCAAGGTAAGAACTTGCCGCCGGCGCAGGACAAATGGGGATGGAAAACGGGCAGCCGCGCGGTCACCAAAGCACGGCACGGCGCACGGCGGCCGGGACGACCCTGGCCCGCCGGCGCTTCGAGATTGACGCGGGAAAGCGGTCAGGCGGCGTTGCGCACGCCCGAAATCACGCTGATGAGCTGGTCCACCACCGCCTCGATCTGGGTGCGGTCGTCGCCTTCCGCCATGACCCGGATCAGCGGCTCGGTGCCCGAGGGACGGATCACCAGCCGGCCGGAGGGGCCGAGGCTCGACTCGGCTTCGGCGATGGCCGCCTTGACCAGGCCGTCATCGAGCGGCCGGCCGCCCGAATGCCGCACATTCTTGAGCACCTGCGGCACCGGCTCGAACCGGCGGCAGACCTCCGAGACCGGGCGCCCCATGCGCTGCACGCAGGCCATCACCTGCAGCGCCGCGACCAGGCCGTCGCCGGTGGTGGCGAAATCCGACAGCACGATATGGCCCGACTGCTCGCCGCCGACATTGAAGCCGTTGGCGCGCATGTGCTCGACCACATAGCGGTCGCCGACCTGGGTGCGGGCGAGCGACAGGCCGATCGAGCCCAGATGCCGCTCCAGGCCGAGATTGGACATCACCGTGGCGACGATACCGTCGCCCCTGAGCAACTGTTCGGTGGCCCAGGATTCGGCGATCAGCGCCATCAACTGGTCGCCGTCGATGACGGCGCCGGTCTCATCCACGATCAGCACCCGGTCGGCATCGCCGTCGAGCGCGATGCCGATATCGGCGCGCACCTCGTGCACCTTGCGCGACAGCGCCACCGGATGGGTCGAGCCGCAATTGAGATTGATGTTGGTGCCGTTCGGCTCCTCGCCGATCGCCACCACGTCGGCGCCGAGTTCCCACAGGGCGGCGGGCGCGACCTTGTAGCCGGCGCCGTTGGCGCAATCGATCACCACCCGCAGGCCCGACAGCGTGATGTCCTTGGGCAGGGTGCGCTTGGCGAATTCGATGTAGCGGTCGTGCACGCCGTCGATGCGCTTGGCTCGGCCGATCGCCTCCGGGCGCGCGAGCTGGAGCAGGATGTCGTCATCCATCAGCTCCTCGATGCGCTTCTCGAGTTCGTCCGACAGCTTGAAGCCGTCCGGGCCGAACAGCTTGATGCCGTTGTCCTGGTAGGGATTGTGCGAGGCCGAGATCATCACGCCGATATCGGCGCGCAGCGAGCGGGTGAGCATCGCCACCGCCGGCGTCGGGATCGGGCCGAGCAGGAACACGTCGACGCCCGCGGCGGTGAAGCCCGCAACCAGCGCGTTCTCGATCATGTAGCCCGAAAGCCGCGTGTCCTTGCCGATCACCACCCGGTGGCGGTGCTCGCCGTTGCGGAACAGGTTGCCCACGGCAATGCCGACCCGCATCGCCATATCCGGCGTCATCGGCGCCTTGTTCGCCTGGCCACGAATGCCATCCGTGCCAAAATACCGTCTGCTCATATAGCCCCCCGGGACAAATCGGCCGAATTGAGAAGTGATATCCAGCCTAATTCCCTCACTTCAGCTTCAGAATACAATCAGATTTTGTTACAAATGATTGCAATACACAAAAAACAACCGCCTCGCGGCGGTTGTTTTGCGTTTCGTCGATCGCATCGCAGCGACTCGCGCCCTTACTGGGGCTGCGGTTCCATGCCCGGATCGGGCTCGTCGCCCTTCTTGCCAGCACCGCCCTTCTTGGCGCCGGCGGTGGGCACCGCGGTGCCGCGGCTGGGCGGCGTGTCGTCGCCGATGTCGCGTGCGGGCTTCTCGCCGCGGATCAGCGCCTGGATTTCCTCGCCGGTCAGCGTCTCGTATTCGAGCAGGCCCTCGGCAATGGCGATGAAGGCCTTCTTCTTCTTGGTCAGAATGCTCTTGGCTTCTTCATAGGCCTGGTCGATCAGGCGGCGGATTTCGCTGTCGATCTTCTGCGAGGTGGCTTCCGAGACGTTCTTCGACTGCGCCACGGAGTGCCCGAGGAACACTTCCTGCTGGTTCTCGCCATAGGCGACCTGGCCGAGTTCGTCGGAGAAGCCCCATTCGGTCACCATCGCGCGGGCGAGCTTGGTCGCCTGGACGATGTCGGAAGAGGCGCCGGAGGTGATGTTTTCCTTGCCGAAGGTCAGTTCCTCCGCCACGCGGCCGCCCATCATGATGGCGAGACGCGAGATCATCCACTTGTAGCTCATCGAATAGCGGTCGCCTTCGGGCAGCTGCATCACCATGCCGAGCGCACGGCCGCGCGGGATGATGGTGGCCTTGTGCACCGGATCGGCGGCGGCCACATTGAGCGCGACCACGGCATGGCCGGCCTCGTGATAGGCGGTGAGCTTCTTTTCTTCCTGGGTCATAGCGGTGGAGCGGCGCTCGGCCCCCATCATCACCTTGTCCTTGGCGTCCTCGAACTCGGCATGGGTGACGAGCCGCTTGTTGCGGCGCGCGGCCAGAAGTGCAGCCTCGTTGACGAGGTTCATCAGGTCCGCGCCCGAGAAGCCGGGCGTGCCGCGGGCCAGCACCTTGAGATCGACATTCGGCGCCATCGGCACGTTGCGCACATGCACCTTGAGGATCTTCTCGCGGCCGTTGACGTCGGGAAGGGGCACGACCACCTGGCGGTCGAAGCGGCCCGGACGCATCAGCGCCGGATCGAGCACGTCGGGACGGTTGGTGGCGGCGATCAGGATGATGCCCTCATTGGCCTCGAAGCCGTCCATCTCGACCAGCAGCTGGTTGAGCGTCTGCTCGCGCTCGTCATTGCCGCCGCCGAGACCTGCGCCACGATGACGGCCGACCGCATCGATTTCGTCGATGAAGATGATGCAGGGCGCGTTCTTCTTGGCCTGTTCGAACATGTCGCGCACACGGCTTGCGCCGACGCCCACGAACATTTCCACGAAGTCCGAGCCGGAAATGGTGAAGAACGGCACATTGGCTTCGCCGGCGACCGCGCGGGCGGTCAGCGTCTTGCCGGTGCCGGGAGGGCCCACGAGCAGCACGCCGCGCGGGATCTTGCCGCCGAGCCGCTGGAACTTCTGCGGGTCGCGCAGGAACTCGACGATTTCCTCGAGGTCCTGCTTGGCCTCGTCCACGCCCGCCACATCGGCGAAGGTGACGCGGCCATGCGCCTCGGTGAGCAGTTTCGCCTTGGACTTGCCGAAGCCCATCGCGCCGCGCGAACCGCCCTGCATCTGCCGCATGAAGAAGATCCAGACGCCGAGGATCAGCAGGATCGGCAGCCACGAGACCAGATAGCCGACCAGCGTGTTGGAGCTGTCGACTTCCGGGCGGGCGGTGATGGAGACGTTGCGGTCGTTCAAACGCTGGATCAGGCCGGAATCGCCGGGCGAATAGGTCTGAAAGCCGGTGGCGGAATCGTTGTAGTTGCCGGAGATGCGCTCGCCGACAATGGTCACGTCGCGCACACGACCGGCATCGACGTCCTTGAGGAACTGCGAATAGGCGATGTCGCGCCCGGTGGTCCGCTCGCTCGGGCTTTGGAACATGTTGAACAGCGCGATCAGCAGGAGCGCGATGATTGCCCACAGGGCGAAATTGCGGAAATTGGGGTTCATGCTCGTCCTCGGAGATCGTGGCCTGCGGCCACCGGCGCTAAACCGAATGTGGTAACTTGGCTTACAACATAGGAGCCAAGCGGGGCCTTGCCAAGGCTGCGCTTGGCGTTTGTCATCGAAGAGTGACACATCCGGAGGCCGTCGCACGGTCCGAAAACGTCACGGGGGGCGGTGGAAATGTCGCGCAGCCTACCAGTTCGGCCAGTGCCTGCGCGAGCGGCCACTCGTGGACCGGCAGGATCCGCGACGCGCGCCCAGCCAGCCGCCGGCACACGAAACCGCCCGCAACCGCCTCGTCTTCGCGCCATCGCCTGAGCCCCTGTTGCCAATCTTCCGATGAGGTCTGCAACACTCCGCCACAATCCCGGCCAAACAATGGCGGATTCCCGGGCTCCCTGCCAACGCCGACAATCAGGCCCGCATGGCGGTCGAGATTGCGGACCAGGAAGCGGCCATCCCAGACACCGGAACCACCAGGGTCGAGCCGGAGGATGCCGAGCCCCCTGTTTTCGCGCGCGATCACCAGCGCGCCACCGCGGCGGCGCAGCAACGCCCGCCCGAGCGTGAGCGTGTCCGCCGCCCCGGTGCCCTCGCCGATCCAGCCATGCACCGCCGCGCGCAGCGTCGCTTTGCCGCGGCGATCGAGCGGACGCGCGGCACCGCCGCAAAGGTCGATCAGGGCCTCGAGCCCGGCGGTGATCACCGCCGGGCCCGCCTCGCGGGGAAGCCCGATGCGCACCTGCCCGCCGTGCTCCACTTCGGCGGCGGAGCGGATATAGGCGGCCGCGGCGCGGGCGAGCGCGCCACGGGCCGCGGCAATGCCCGCGGCGGCGGCAAGATCCGCCGGATCGGCGGGGCCGGCCTCGAGCGCCGCCCGCACCCGGACCCGTTCGAAGCGCGGGTCGGCATTGGAAGGATCGTCGATCCAGGCGATGCGCCGGGCGCTCAGATGCGCGCGGATCGTCGCCCGGGAAATGTCGAGCAGCGGGCGCAGCACCCACAGGCGGCCGTCGAACAGGGTGGCAGGCGGGATGCCGGCCAGCCCCGCCGCCGCGTCGGACGGGGAGCGGGCGCGGCGCATCGCCAGCGTCTCGCACTGGTCGTCGCGCGTGTGGGCGGTGAGCACCGCGGCAAGCCCGAGCCGGCCGGCGGCAGTGCCGAGCAGCCGGTAGCGCGCGGCCCGCGCGGCGGCCTGGAGCCCGCTGGTCGGCCGCGGCCCGTCCCATCTGAGGGTCTCGTGGCGGAGCCCGAGGCTGCGGCATTGGGCCTTGACCCGGCGCGCCTCTTCGGCGGATGCAGGCCTGAGGCCATGGTCGACGGTGAGCGCGACGAGCCGGCGCGGCGGCAGCAGGGAGGCAAGGGCCGTCAGCAGGCCAAGGGAATCGGATCCGCCCGAGACGGCGACACCGAGCGGGCGGTCATCGTCAAGCGCATGCAGGAAACGGGTAAGACTGCGCTCCAGATCGGGAGGCAAAGGCGGGGCCCGGTCGGCGCCCTCGGGCATCGGGGTCGCCCCCCGGAAACTAGCAGCTGGCCCTGAGCTGCTCTTCGCTGACCTTCGCGCGCACGGCGGCAGAAGCGCCCGGATAGCGGATCAGCACTTCGCGCAGGGTTGCGCAGGCGGTGTCGCGGTTGTCGAGCTTGGCGAGCGACATGCCGAGCTTGAGCAGCGTGTCGGCGCCCTTGTCGGCCTGGGGGTAACGCTTGTGGGCGTCGAGAAAGGTCTGCGCCGAGTCCTGGTAATTGCCCTGCGAATACTGCGCCTCGCCGAGCCAGAACATCGCATCGGCGGCACGTTCGCCCTCCGGAAAGCCGTCGATATACTGGCGGAACACCTGCTCGGCGAGCGCATAGTCGCCCGCCAGCATGTGGTTGTAGCCGGCCTGGTAGATGTCCTCGGGCGCGGTCAGCGACGCCGTCTCTGTGGCGGTGGACGAGCCGTTGGGCTCGATGATGCCACCGATCAGGTCGCCGTTCTGGTTGAACTGGATCGAGCCCAGATCCCGCGGGGGCGCGCCGGTTCCCTGGGTCTCCCCGGAAGCCGACGCGGTGCTGGACGGTTCAACGCCGGAGGGAGCCGCAGCCGGCCCCGCGTCGCCGCGCTGGCTGCCTGTGCCTTTTTCAAGTTCCTGGAAGCGGAACTCGTTGTCCTCCTGCATCTGCCGCATCTGCTCCTGCATCTGCAGCATCTGGAAGCCGAGTTCCTCGATCCGGCCATTGAGCGCACGGACCTGCTCTTCGAGCTGGCCGATGCGGAAAACCGGATCGCCCGACTGCGCGAGCACCACCGGGGCGCGCTCGGGCGCGGACGAGCCGACGGCGGCCGGCGGCACCGGCGTGGCCAGGGTGAAGCCCGAAAGCAGGGGCGCTGCGGTCACGGGAAGCGCGGTCGCGACAAAGGCCGCGGCTGCAAGCAGTGTGGAAATTCGTTTCATCAGCTCACCTCATCATGCGGGCAATGACCCGTATGCCTGGAATATCGCATGGCGCCGTTCCAAATCAACGCACAAACGGGCCAAACTATGGTGACGGCGCCGCCGCACAAAAAAAGAGGGCGACCGCGGGGCCGCCCTCTCGTTCAAATCCAAGGTTCGGACGATCAGCTGCCGGCTCCGCCCAGCACCGTGACGGCGCGGCGGTTCTGCGACCAGCAGGAGATGTCGTCGCAGACCGCGACCGGACGTTCCTTGCCGTAGGAGATGGTCTTGATGCGGTTGGCGGCGATGCCCCGGCTCGACAGGTACTGGCGTGCGGCCGCGGCGCGGCGGGCGCCGAGCGCCAGGTTGTACTCGCGGGTGCCGCGTTCGTCGGCATGGCCTTCGACCGTGATCTGGTAGTTCGGATACTGGTTGAGCCACTGCGCCTGGCGATCGAGCGTCGAGGCGGCATCGGCGCGGATCACCGAGGAGTCGGTATCGAAGAAGATCCGGTCGCCGACATTGACCGTGAAGTCCTGCTGCGAGCCCGGCGTGGCGTTGCCGGCAAGCCCCAGATCGGCGGCATTGTTGGGAAGATTGTTCTTCTTGGAAGCGCAACCGGTAAGCGCCAGCGCGACGAAAAGCGCGACAGTTGCAGGGTTGCGGGCAAGTGCTTGCATGCGGCCCATGGCCGGTCTCCTTGATGGTTTTGGTTGACCGTTTGTAACCCGTCGCGGTTAATCCGCGTTGAACGAAGACGGTTAATGTTTACCTAATTTTCCACTTCCTGTGCCGCGTTTGGACGCAGAATGCGGCGCAAAGACGGCAATATTCGGCCGATTCGAAGGCTTTCGCCTATTCGAGCAGCGGTGACCAGGCAGGGTCGGAAGCATAGGACGGCGTGCTCACCAGCTGCTCGTTGTAGCCCGTCAGGTCGATCGAATAGATCTGCGGACCGCCCGCGCCGGCCGGCTGACGGAAGAACATCAGCACCCGCCCGTTGGGCGCCCAGGTGGGGCCCTCGTTGTGGAAGCCGGTGGTCAGGATCCGCTCGCCGGAGCCATCGGTGCGCATCACCCCGATCGAGAACTTGCCGCCCGACTGCTTGGTGAAGGCGATCAGGTCGCCGCGCGGCGACCAGACCGGCGTCGAATAGGAGCCGTCGCCGAACGAGACGCGGCGCTGGTTGGAGCCGTCGGCATTCATGACATAGAGCTGCTGGCGCCCGCCGCGGTCGCTTTCGAAAACGATCTGGTTGCCGTCCGGCGAGTAGGACGGCGAGGTGTCGATCGCCGCGGTGTTGGTCAGCCGCGTCGTCGCCCGCGACCTCAGGTCCATGGTGTAGATATTGGCGTTGCCGTCCTGCTGGAGGCTCATGATCACCTTCTGCCCGTCGGGCGAGAACCGCGGCGAGAACGTCATGCCCGGGAAATTGCCGACCAGTTCGCGCTGCCCGGTCTCGAGCTGCAACAGGTACACCCGCGGCTGGCCGCCCTCGAACGACATGTAGGTGATCTCCTGGCGCGACGGCGAGAACCGCGGCGTCAGCACGATGTCGTTGGCATTGGTGAGCGTGCGCACATTGGCGCCGTCCTGGTCCATGATGGCGAGCTGCTTCTGGCGCGCGGTCTTGGACCCGCTTTCGGAAACGAACACCACCCGGCTGTCGAAATAGCCCTTCTCGCCGGTCAGCCGCTCATAGATGGCGTCGGCGATGATATGCGCCACGCGGCGCCAGTTCTCGGGGCTGGTGAAAAACTGTTCGCCCGAAAGCTGCTGGTTGGCGAAGGTGTCCCACAGCCGGAACTCGGCGCGCAGCCGCCCGTCGGGTTCGCGCACCAGCCTGCCGGTGACCAGCGCCTGGGCGTTGATCACGCGCCAGTCCTCGAACCGCGGTGCCGCGTCGGGGTTGGAGACCTTCTCGATGAAGGCCGCCTTGTCGATCGGCGCGAACAGGCCCGAGCGTTTCAGGTCCGCGGTGACCACTTCCGAGATCTGCGCACCGAGCGCGTCGGCGGAGACGAAATCGCTGATGGCGATCGGCAGCGGCTCCACATTGGCGCGGTTGATGTCGATTTCGACCAGGGCCCGCGCCGGAGCGGTCGCGGAGACCGCGAACGCAACGGCCATCATCAGGGGCAGGATGACAAGACGGTGGATGGTTTTCATGTTGCAGCCTTTCAGCGCTTAGAACATCTGGCTGGGATCGAAATTGACGACCACCTCAGCCCATGAATCATACTTCTCTTGAGGCAACTGGTAAGGTTGGGATTTGAGAACCGCGCGTCGCGCGCTGCCCGACAGGGTCCGCCGCACCCCTTCCGACCCGCCGGTGGCGACAACGTCGGGCTGGCCGACAATGTTCCCGCTCGGATCGAGCTTCATCGTGACGGTCACCCGCACATCGCCGCCATCGGCCATGCCGGGAATGATGTTCCAGTTTCTCTGGATCTGGCCGCGCAGCGCGTCCATCTCGCTCTGGCTGAGCGTATTGCCGCGCGTGGTGCGGCTTGCGCCCAGCGACGCGGTCTCGGTCGAGCGCTTGGCGCCGCCACCCTTGGCATCCTGCTTGTTAAGCAGGGCCGCGACCTCGTCGGCGTTGAAATCGCTGTCCTTGGTCGAGGCGGTTTCCGCCGCGGCCGCAGGCTTGGCAGGGGCCTTTGCGGTTTCCGTCGCAGCGGTCGGCTTGGCGGGAGCCTTTGCGGTCTCCTTCGGCGGCTCGGGCCGGGCCTGCGGCACGGGACCGACGCTCGGCAGCGCGGCAAAATCCGGCTTGGCCGGCTCGGCTTCGGTGATCGCCTCGGCCACCGGATCGGGCGCGGATTCGGGCGGAAGCGCAGCGACTTCCTCTGGCGCGGGCGCAGGCTCGGCCGGCTTTTCCGGCGCGGGCGCGGGTTCGGCTTCGGCGGCTTGCGGCGGCTCGGGGGCCTTGGGCGCGGGCTCGGGCACCGGAACCGGCTTCTCGGCCGGCTTCGGCGGCGCCTCGGAAACCACTTCCTGCGGGCTCGGCTTCGCCGATTTCGACGATTTCAGGTCGACGGTGTTGTCGCCGGCGTTTTCGGCGTCGGCCACGGGATCGGGCCGCGCGGTGGGGATCGGCGCGGCGATCTCCGCCAGCGGCGCGGTCTTGTCGCCCTGCTGCATCTGGGTGATCTCCTCGATCGGCACGATGGAGACGGGCAACGCCTCCACATCGGCCACCTCGAGCGTCCGCGGCGCGCTGAAGGACGACAGCGCGAAGCCGAGCACCAGAACGTGCAATACCGTCGATGTCGCCAGACTTCCCTTCATCGGCGCGCCGTCAACTGTCCTGTTCCTGCAGCGTCACCAGGCCGAGATTGGTGAAACCGGCGGCGGAAATGCGCGCCATCACCTTCATGACCGTGCCGTAGTCGGCATTGGTGTCGCCACGAACATAGATCCGCTCCTTGTAACCGGTGGTGGCGATGGCCTCGAGCTTGGCCACCACTTCGTCGATCGGGATCTCGGTTTCCTGCAGATAGATCTGGCCCTGCGAATTGACAGAGACGGTGATCGGCTGGGTTTCGGAATTCAAGGCCTTGGCCTGGGTTTCCGGCAGGTCGATCGGCACGCCGACCGTCAGAAGCGGGGCTGCGACCATGAAGATGATCAGAAGCACCAGCATCACGTCGACGAAGGGCGTGACGTTGATTTCGCTCACCAGCTGCTTGCGGTTGCCACGGCGCCCGCGACGTGAACCGCCGCCTCGGCCGCCAGATACGGACATGCCCATGACGTCCCCTATTCCGCAGCCGGACGGGCGCTCAGGCGCTCGTCGATCTGGCGTGAGAGAATGCCGGAGAACTCATCGGTGAAGCCCTCCATGCGCGCCGACAATTTGCCCGCGTCGGCGGAAAACTTGTTGTATGCGATGACGGCGGGAATGGCGGCGAGAAGGCCGATGGCGGTGGCGAGCAGCGCCTCGGCAATACCGGGCGCGACCACCGCGAGATTGGTCGATTTCGAGCCGGCGATCGCCTGGAACGAGGTCATGATGCCGACCACCGTGCCGAACAGGCCGATGAAGGGCGCGGCCGAACCGATGGTGGCGAGCGAACCGAGCCGGGCTTCGAGCGCATCGGCCTCGCGCGCCAGCGTCACGTCCATGGCCTTGTCGATCCGCATCTGCAGCCCGATCGGCGACTTGGCGCCGCGTTCGAAGGATTTCTTCCATTCACGCATCGCCGAGACGAAGATCGCGCTCATGCCGGAGGATTTCCGGTCCGAGAGGGTGCGGTAGAGTTCTTCGAGCGATTGCCCGGACCAGAACACCTGCTCGAACTGGTCGAGCTGGCGCCGGAACTTGGCGAACGAGACCCATTTGTCGGCAACGATCGCCCAGGTCCAGATCGATGCGCCGATCAGGCCCAGCATGACGAGCTTGACCACGAAACCGGCCTGCATGAACAGCGACCAGAGCGTTACCTCGCTGGTTGCCGCAAGTCCAACTTGTTCCATTCCAATATCCCTCGAATCCAAACGCCCGGCGTCACTACCGGGCGGCCAAAACTTCACTGTTGCCGGGAAACCAGAAGTGAGCGACCGCCGCCTTTTCACTTCAATGGTCTTCTCGCGGCCAATTTTGGTCAAAGGATGGCGCATGCGGTCGGCGCAATCCTAACGGTTTCATTCATAAATAATTATGGTTAAGGCTTGGTTAGGATCGCCGAGGCACCGCCCGCCCCGGGCGGCGCGGGCGGATTTTTCCGGTTTTTGCCGGACCGTGAGGGCGGCTTCGCCCCCCCCGGGTCCGGCGTTCAGTCCGGCAAGGTCAGGATGATCGGGCCGGCGCGGGAAGCCACCACCGTATGCTCGAACTGCACCGTGAGCGCCCGCGGATAGCCGTAGAGCGTCCAGTCGTCATCCTCGCCCTCGCTTTCCGCGAATGTCGCGCCGAGCGACAGGAACGGCTCGACGGTGAAGACCTGGCCTTCCTGCATGACGCGCTTTTCGTGCTTGTCGGGCCAGGTGGCGATTTCCGACGGCTCCTCGTGCAGCGACCGGCCGATGCCGTGGCTCGCCAGATTGCGGATCAGCGTGTAGCCGTTCTTGCGCGCAAAGGCGCCGACAGCATCGCCGATCGCGCCATAGCGTGCCCCGGTCTTGACCTGGGACAGCCCCTTCGAGAGCGCCCGCCTGCCGTCGCGCAACAGCCGCTGGGTGCGGGCCGGCACCGGCGCCAGCGCGAAGGAGGCGCCGGTGTCGCCGAAATAGCCGTCCTTCAGCGCCGAGACATCGATATTGACGAGATCGCCGGCGGCGATCACCCGATCGCCGGGCACGCCATGGGCCACTTCCTCGTTGACGGAAATGCAGGTCGCGCCCGGAAACTTGTAGCAGGCCTCGGGCGCAGACTCGGCGCCCTGCCCTTCGAGATGGCGCCGGCCGATCAGGTCGAGCTCGGCCGTGGTCATGCCCGGTTCCATCGCGTCCGCCATGATCCGCACCGTGTTGGCGCAGATGCGGCCGATGGCTTTCAGCTTCTCGAAGTCGTCGTCGGAGGAGATCACCATGGCTCAGTCCCTTTCCGCTTCGCGCGCGGGCGCACCGGCCAGAAACCGCTCGAGCAGCGCATCTGGCAGGCGCCGGGCGCGGCCGAAGCCGTTGATCACCGCGACCGTGACGGCCGCTTCCGCCAGCACATCGTCGCCCCTCAGGATCATCTGCTTGAGCTGCATGCGCGCGCCGCGCACCTCCGCCGGCCGGGTCGAGATCGTCAGCACGTCGTCCATGCGCGCGGGCGAGCGGAAATCGATCTCCATGTGCCGGACCACGAAGGCCACCTGCTCGGCCGGATCGCTCGCGGCATGCAGCACCCCCTGCGACACGCCCAGAAGCCGGATGTAATCGGTGCGGCCGCGCTCGAAGAAATGCAGATAGCGCGCGTGGTAGACGAAGCCCGAAAAATCCGTGTCCTCATAGTAAACCCTCTGGGTCAGCAGGTGGCCGCCCGCGTCGAGCCGACCCGCCAGCATGTCATCCGTCATGTCCGGTTCCGTTCAATTTTTCTGTATCACCCGTCCGCGTCCCGGAGCGGGAATTGAGACAATCGTCATTCTGTCATAAAACTGATCTATCAGAATGCAAACAGGGCTGGCACAGGAGACTGAGAATGAAGATTGCAATCATGGGCGGCGACGGCTTCGTCGGCTGGCCGACCTCGCTGCACCTGTCCAATGCCGGCCACGAGGTGCACATCATCGACAATCTGTCGCGCCGCTGGATCGACACCGAACTCGGCGTGCAGTCGCTGACACCGATGGATTCGATCCAGGAGCGCACCCGCATCTGGCATGCCGAGACCGGCCGCAAGATCCGCTTTCACCTGATCGACCTCGCCAAGGACTACGAGCTTCTGAAGAACTGGCTCGCCGAACACCGCCCGGACGCCATCGTCCACTTCGCCGAGCAGCGCGCCGCGCCCTATTCGATGAAGACGGACCGGCACAAGAACTACACCGTCAACAACAATGTGAATGCCACGCACAACCTGCTCAACGCCATGGTGGAGCTCGATCTCGACGCGCATCTGGTGCATCTGGGCACGATGGGCGTCTACGGCTATTCGACGGTGGGCGCGGCGATCCCGGAAGGGTATCTGCCGGTCGGCATTAAGACCATGGACGGCGAGACCGCGAGCCAGGAGATCCTGTACCCGTCCAATCCCGGCTCGATCTACCACATGACCAAGTGCCTGGATCAGCTGCTGTTCCAGTTCTACGCCAAGAACGACGCCTTGCGCATCACCGACCTGCACCAGGGGATCGTCTGGGGCACCCACACCGACCAGACCCGCCGGCATCCGCAACTCGTCAACCGCTTCGACTATGACGGCGACTACGGCACCGTTCTGAACCGCTTCCTGATCCAGGCGGCGATCGGCTATCCGCTCACGGTGCATGGCAGCGGCGGCCAGACCCGCGCCTTCATCCACATCCAGGATTCGGTGCGCTGCATCGAGATCGCGCTCAACAATCCGCCGGCGCGCGGCGACCGCGTCGAGATCTTCAACCAGATGACCGAGACCCACCGGGTGCGCGATCTGGCGAAGCTGATCTCCTCGATGACCGGCGCCGAGATCGCCTGGCTGCCGAACCCGCGCAAGGAAGCCGCCGAGAACGACCTGGTGGTGCGCAACGAAAAATTCCTCGGCCTCGGGCTCGAGCCGACCACGCTCAAGGAAGGCCTGCTCGAGGAAGTGGTCGACGTGGCGAAGAAGTTCGCCTACCGCGTCGACCGAAGCCGCGTGCCCGCGGTGTCGGCCTGGACCAAGGACATCGCCGGCAAGATCAACCGCGATCCGGAAGGCAAGTCGCTCAAGTCGGTCTCGTGAACGGGCAGGCTCCCATGAGCGAGGGCCTGAGCGCCGACCGGCCGGCGGCGTCGCGCCACGCCTATGTGACGCTGGTGACCAATGCCGACTATGCGCTGGGCGCCACGGCGCTGGCGCGCTCGCTCAGGCTTACCGGCACGCAAGCCGACATCGTGGTGCTGCACACCGGCGGGGTGGAGACCGACAGGCTCGCCCCGCTCGCCGGTCTTGGCTGCCGGCTGGTGGCGACCGAGCTGCTCGCCACCTCCGACGGCTTCAACGCGCGCCACGCGAAACGGGAGATCCACGGCAAGAACCCCTTCACCAAGGGACGCAAACCGGACTTCCATTCGCCGCTCGACAATTTCTGCAAGCTCCGGCTCTGGCAGATGACCGACTACGAGACGTGCGTGTTCATCGACGCCGACGCGATCGTGCTGCGCACTATCGACCGGCTGTTCGCCTATCCGGAATTCGCGGCAGCCCCCAATGTCTATGAGAGCCTCGAGGACTTCAAGCGGCTGAACTCCGGCGTGTTCGTGGCCAAGCCCTCGCTTGCGACCTTCGAGGCGATGATGGCCCGGCTCGACGCGCCCGACGCCTTCTGGCGGCGCACCGACCAGACCTTCCTCGAAACCGGCCTGCCTGCCCGCCGGCGAAAGCACGGCCTGCCGAGCTATATGAACATGCTGCAATATGTGTGGTTCAACCTGCCGGAGCTGTGGGACTGGAAACAGATCGGCGTGCTGCACTACCAGTACGAAAAGCCCTGGGAGCAGGACCACCCAAAGGCGGAGCGGCTCAAGCCGCTGATCGATCTCTGGCAGGCCTATCTGACCGGAGACAATATTCCCGACATTGCCGCCCTGCCCGGCCCGTCGCCGCATCCCCGCGCCGGATCCGGGGCGGCATGAGAGCGCTGGTCTCCGGCGGCACCGGTCAGGTCGGTTGCTTCATTGTCGAGGATCTTTTGAGCCAGGGCCACCAGGTGACGATAGGCGGCAGGACGGCGCCGCCGGCGGAGCTGTTCTCCCGCCCCGTCGAGCATACCCCGATGACGCTCGATCCCGGCCGCGAGCAGGCCGGCGCCTTTGACGCCATCGACTGGTTCATCCATGGCGCGTTCGACCATCTGCCGGGGAAATACCGCGGCGGCGAAGGCGACGATCCGGAAGGGTTTCGCGCGCGCAATCTCGAGGGAAGCGTGCGCCTGTTCGAAACCGCCCGTGCGGCCGGTGTCGGACGCTGCGTGTTCCTGTCGAGCCGCGCCGTCTACGGCCCCCAGCCCGGCAGCGCCCTGGTGAGCGAGACGGCACAGCCGCAGCCCGACACCCTCTACGGCACGGTCAAGCTCGAGGCCGAACGCGCCCTGGCGGCGATGGCGGGGCCGGGTTTCGTCACCGCCAGCTTGAGAATCACCGGCGTCTATGGCGCCGCCCGCCCCGGCCAGCCGCACAAATGGCAGCAGCTTTTCTCGGACTATCTGTCGGGACGCCCCATCAAGCCGCGCGCCGGCACCGAAGTGCATGGCGGCGATGTGGCTTGCGCGGTACGGATGATGCTGGACCTCGACCCGGACGCCGTGACCGGGATGGCCTTCAACGTCTCGGACCTGCTGCTCGACCGCCACGACCTGCTTGCGGTGCTGCGCGAGATCTCCGGCTGCCGGCATCCGCTGCCCGCGCCGGTGGCCGACACGGCGTCATGGCAGATGGACACGCGCCGGCTGCGGGCGCTTGGATGGTCGCCGGGCGGCAGGCCGTTGCTGGCCAAGGCCGTCCGGGCGATGTATCGCGGCTAATGCCTGTCGCGTTCAAATGTATTCATTTGAACGACAACGACATGCATTCATTCAAGGTTTTACAGCGTCCTTTGCGCATCCGAACGGATGCGCGTCGCTTGTAGGCGCGTGAGGAAACCTCCCCCGCTGTCGCAGGGGAGGCCTCGCGCCCGTCACCGCGCCGCGACGATGGCGGCAATCACGCCCGAGGCGATGCCGAGCAGCACATACTGGTTGTCGACCTTGACCCAGCGCTGGCCGTGGCCCGGCTTGTGCAAGCCGTGGCGCCTGTAGTCCCGGACGGACGCATGCTTGCGCCAATCGCTCATCCGCTGCCCCTTCTTCCAGTGCCGGTCGGCCTTCGCGTGCTGGCGTTTGGACGTCGATTCCGGGCCGGATTTGTGCCACTGGGAATGGGCCTGCGGCCGGTGATCCATCCGGCTCTGCGCCTGGGCCTGGGTCAGGGGGGCGGCCATCAGCAAGGCCGCGATGGAGAGGATGAATGCCTTTTTCATGGTATGTCCTTTCGTTGTCTATGACCGCAGATTGGACCGCGGCAGCTGAACCGGACATGAACGGCAACCTAAACTTTTTGTAATGATTTCAGAATCTTAATTGCGGCACAACCAAGGCGGGCCGACCCGGATCGGGGTGGGGATGGCGCAGCCGGACCGCGCGACCGGCAGCCCTCGAGCCGGTACCGGCAAGAGTTGCCGCGCGCGCACCCGTTTCATCGGCGGCGGCCCTGCCGGCTCCGCGCGCAGCGATGTGGGCCGCCGACGCGCGGGAGCGCCCGCGGGCACCCGTCCGGCGCAAAGGGCCATGCGGCGGGCGACCGAGAGAAAGCCCGGGGCGGGACCGGGCCCCGCCGATTCTCCTTCAGCTTCAGTCGTCGTCTTCGAGCGTCAGCCGGAACTGCGCCGCCTCCATCTCGCGCGGCGGATTGAGGCCGAGATGCTTCCAGGCGCTCGCCGTCAGCACCCGGCCGCGCGGGGTGCGCTGGATGAAGCCCTGCTGGATCATGTAGGGCTCGATGATGTCCTCGATCGCATCGCGCGGTTCCGACAGGCCCGCGGCAATGGTTTCGATGCCGACCGGCCCGCCGCCGAAATTGGCGGCAATCATGGTCAGGTAACGCTTGTCGAGCTGGTCGAGGCCCATATTGTCGACGAGCAACCGGGTCAGCGCCTCGTCGGCGATCTCGCGGGTGACGGCATCGACCCTGGCGACCTCGGCGAAATCACGCACCCGGCGCAGAAGCCGGCCGGCGATGCGCGGGGTGCCGCGCGAGCGCCGGGCGATCTCGACCGCGCCCTCGTCGGTCATGCCGAGCCCCATGATCCGCGCGCCGCGGCGCACGATCGATTCGAGTTCGGCGACGGTGTAGAACTGCAGCCGGACGGGTATGCCGAAGCGGTCCCTGAGCGGGGTGGTCAAAAGCCCGAGCCGCGTGGTGGCGGCCACCAGCGTGAAACGCGCGAGATCGATCTTGACCGAGCGCGCCGCCGGTCCCTCGCCGATGATCAGATCGAGCTGGAAATCCTCCATCGCCGGATAGAGGATTTCCTCGACCGCCGGGTTGAGCCGGTGGATCTCGTCGATGAACAAGACGTCGCGATCTTCGAGATTGGTGAGAAGTGCTGCAAGATCGCCGGCCTTGGCGATCACGGGGCCGGAGGTGGAGCGGAAATTGACGCCAAGCTCCTTGGCCATGATCTGCGCGAGCGTGGTCTTGCCGAGACCGGGCGGGCCGACGAACAGCACATGGTCGAGCGCCTCGCCGCGGCCCTTGGCCGCCTCGATGAAGACTTTCAGATTGGCCCGCGCCTCGGCCTGGCCGGTGAACTCGTCGAGAGACTGCGGCCGGAGGCTGGTCTCGACGTCCTCGCCGCGCTTTTCGGGGGAGATCAGACGATCGGCATCGCTCATGTGAGGAGTTCCATTCCGGGGACGGAAGCGGCGGCCCTGCGGTCGAAGGTCAGGGTCTTGACGCAGCCATTGGCCTGGTTGAGTTCGGCGATCACGACATCCGAAAAGTCCGGATGGGACGCGTTCAGCCAGGCGGTCCAATCGTTCATGTTGAGCACATCCGGCACCTTCATTTCAACCGTATCGAGCAGCCCGGCAACCTTGCTGCGTGCGAGGGTCCGGTCGATCTTGTAGATCCGCTCCAGCACCCAGACCGTTTCCCAGATCACCAGCGGGTTGACGAACAGCGGCGCCTCGGCACTGCTCGCCCTGACAAGACCGACCGCGGCCTCGAACTGCTCGGGATCGTCTCCGGTCAGGAGCCTCACGATGATGTCTGTGTCAATCCCGATCACGCGACCGTCCGAACCGTTCGCCCGCGCTTTCCCCGATTGCCGCATTCATGGCTTCAATCGAAACCGGCTCGCGGCCGGGCGCGTGCAAGGCACCGGCAAAATCCAGCGCACTGCGGTTTTTGGCCACCAGCAGCACCTTGCCGTCAACCAATTCATATCCGATCCGGTCTCCGGCCCCGAGCTTGAGATAGTCGCGCACCTGTGCCGGAATGGTGGTCTGGCCCTTGGTCGTGATCTTGGATTCGAGTCCCATTTCCTTACCTGCGATCCATTTCCTTACTTTTCACTCTAGTAAGGAATACGGCGCTCCGCAAGGCGCCCCTCATCGCGACAGTTCCTTGAGCCCGAGCCGGATCAGCTTGGCGGAATCGGCATCCTCGCCCGCCGTCTTCAGCGCGGCGGCGACGGCGGTGGCGGCCTGGTCGCGCGAATAGCCCAGATTGCTGAGCGCCGAGACCGCGTCGGTGACCGCACCACCGGCGACGCCTTCGCCGAGTTCCTGCTTGAGGCCCATGGCGGCGCCCGCCTCGCCGCTGAAGGCCGGCGCCTTGGTCTTGAGTTCGGAGACGATCCGCTGCGCGACCTTGGGGCCGATGCCCGGCGCGCGCGCGACCATGGCCTTGTCCTGCAGCGCGATCGCATTGGCGAGTTCCGAGGTGGTCAGCGTCGACAGCACCGCCAGCGCCACCTTGGCGCCGACCCCCTGCACGCTTTGGAGAAGCCGAAACCACTCCCGTTCCAGCACGCTCGCGAAGCCGAACAGCCGGAACTGGTCCTCGCGCACATAGGTCTCGATGAAGAGCACCGCCGCCTCGCCGACATTGAGCTTCGACAGCGTGCGGGCCGAGCAGGAAGCCGCGTAGCAGACGCCGTGGACATCGATCAGCACGAGATCGCCCTCGATGCTGTCCACGGTTCCCTTCAGTTTACCGATCATTCTGCGCCACTTTCATGGATGGGTTTCGGGCGTGATGAGCTCGACGCCCGGGAAATAGCTGCGATAGGTGCCCGGGTCGCGCGTCAGGATCGCATAGCCCCGGATCGCCGCATGCGCGCCGATCAGGAAATCCGGAAGCACCTTGTCGCGCCGCCCGCCGCGCAGCCGGTAGAGCCGGAAGGCCTGGCCCGCGGCAAAGGCCGCCTCCCAAGGCAGGTTCTCACGTTGGAACTCCTCCATGTCGATCGCATCCATGGCGGCGTCATAGGTCTCGTAGCGGACGCTGAACTCGGAGAACACGATCGGGTTGATCACCAGCCCCCGGTCGAAGGCCTGGCCCAGCGCCGTCCGCGACCACTCCGCCCAGTCGGGGTCGCTGACAGCCAGATCGACCAGCACATTGGTGTCGACCAGCACGGGCATGGATCAGCGGTCCCGCGTCATCTTCATCAGCTGGTCGGCGTCGATCGACTGGTCGCCTGTTCCCTCGAGCTTTCGCAAGGCCTTCAGGAAACGCTCCAGTCGCGCCCGGTTGGCCTTCTCCGCATGGCCATCGGCGGCGGCAATGATCAGGCGTCCGCCGTCGAAATCCACCGTTACCTCCGAGTTGGGCGCGATTCCCGCCCGCTCCCGGAGATGTTTGGGAATCGTGATCTGGCCTTTTTCCGAGACACGCATCAAAAACACTCTGTTTGAATGAGTTGGAAAATGTCAAACAAACGTGAACATGTCAAGAACAAGCATGTCACTCCGCGGCCATGCGCCAGGCGGGCGAGCTGCGGTGGTGGGCGTGGCAGATGGCGATCGCCAGGGCGTCGGCGGCGTGGTCGCTATCGAAGCTCGCCTTCGGCATCAGCACCTTGACCATCATGTGGATCTGCTTCTTGTCGCCGTGGCCGACGCCGATCACCGCCTTCTTGACGGCATTCGGCGCATATTCGGCGACGCGAAGGCCGGCGCGCGCGGGAACCACCATGGCGATGCCGCGCGCCTGGCCGAGTTTCAGCGTGGCGGTGGCGTCCTTGTTGACGAAGGTGTTTTCGACCGCGGCCTCATAGGGCTGGTAGTGGTGCAGTACCTCTTCAAGCCCCACGAACAGCTGGTTCAAACGCGAGGCCAGATCGAGACTGGCGTCCGACTTGACGGTGCCTGAGGCCACGAACCGCAGCGAATTGCCGAGCGTGTCGACAATTCCCCATCCGCTGTGCCTGAGCCCGGGGTCGATCCCCATGATCCGAATCGCATTCGCCATGAAACACATCCTATTTCTGCCGGTCCCAGGTTTCCACCGAATTCGTGAACAAACCGAAAACATTTACTTCGCGGGCGCACCGGGTTTGGCATTGCGGCGGCGGGTGCCTACATGGAGGCGGATAGAACAGCGCACCTTCTGGATGAAAGACCTCTCATGACAGCCTTTTCCGTTCTCGATCTGTGTCCCGTCGTCGAAGGCGGCAGCGTGGCCGAAGCCCTTGCCGACACCCGCCGCATGGCGGCCCAGACCGAGGCCTCGGGCTTCACCCGTTTCTGGCTGGCCGAGCATCACGGCATGAAGGGGGTCGCCAGCGCCGCCACGGCGCTGGTGATCGCAGAAGCCGGGCACGCGACCAGCACCATCCGCATCGGCTCGGGCGGCGTGATGCTGCCCAACCATTCGCCGCTGGTGATCGCCGAACAGTTCGGCACGCTCGAAGCGCTGTTTCCGGGCCGCGTCGACCTGGGGCTCGGCCGCGCACCCGGCACCGACATGATCACCGCCCGCGCGCTCAGGCGCAATCTCGAATCGGGCGCACAGAACTTCCCCGACGACATCCTCGAGCTCAAGCACTGGCTCGGCGAACCCGACGACACCAAGCTGATCGCGGTGCCCGGCGCCGGCTCGCATGTGCCGCTGTGGATCCTGGGTTCGAGCCTCTATTCGGCCCATCTCGCCGCGGCGCTGGGCCTGCCCTATGCCTTCGCCTCGCATTTCGCCCCCGACATGCTGTTCGAGGCGCTCGACATCTACCGTGCCAAGTTCACGCCGTCCGAACAACTTGCCGAACCCTATGTGATCGCCGCCGTCATGGGCGTGATGGCCGATACCGACGCGGAGGCCGCGCATCTGTTCACCACCGTGCAGCAAACCTTTGTCAGCATGCGCCGCAACACCCGCGGCCGCATGCCGAAGCCGGTCGAAAGCATGGAGGCGATCTGGAGCGAGGCGGAGAAGATCGCCGTCGAGCACACGCTGCGCTATGCGGTCGTCGGCGGGCAGGAAACGGCGAAAAAGCAGATGCTGAGCTTCATCGACGCCACCAATGCCGACGAGATCATGATCTCGATGCCGATCCATTCGATCGAGGCGCGGTTGAAATCCGTCGAGCTGTTCGGCGCGATGCGCGCCACCCTGTAGCGGCAATCCCTGACCCAGACGGAAGCCCGATGACCTCTTCTCCCACCTTCCTCGGATTACCCGACCGGCTGGACGAGGGCCGCGCGCCGCGGATGGTCCTGTTCGGCGCGGGGCACGGCAGCACCTATCGCGGCCAGGACAGCACGGGCCATGCCCTGGCGCCCGATGCGATCCGCCGCACAAGCCTGCCGGACGCGGACCTCCTCACCCATTGGGATTTCGATCTCGGCGGCCCTCTCTTCGGCGACGGCCCAGTGTCCTGCATCGACGCCGGCAACCTGCCGGTCACGATGGGAGACGACGCCGCCAACAGGGACGCGATCGAGGCGCAGACGCGCAGCATTCTCGCGGCGGGAGCGGTGCCGCTGCTGCTGGGCGGCGACGATTCCGTCCCGATCCCGTTCCTCGCCGCCTTTGCCGGCCACGGCCCGGTCTGGGTGCTGCAGATCGACGCCCATATCGACTGGCGCGACGAGATCCGCGGCGCGCGGTACGGCTATTCGAGCCCGATGCGGCGGGCGAGCGAGATGCCCCATGTCGCAGGCCTGGTGCAGGTGGGCCTGAGGAGCGTGGGCAGCGCGCGGCGCGAGGAAATCGAGGCGGCGCGCGCCTATGGCAGCCGCTTCGTGACGGCGCGCCAGATCCATGCCGAGGGGGTGGAGGCCGCGCTCGCGCACATCCCCGAAGGCGCCAACGTGGTGATCACGCTCGATTGCGACGGCCTCGACCCCGCCGTCATGCCGGGGGTGGCGGCGCGGACGCCCGGCGGGCTCAGCTACACCCAGGCGATCGACCTGATCGCCGGCGCGGGGCGGCGCGGGCGGATCATCGGCTTCGATCTCGTCGAACTCTATCCGCCGGCCGATCTCGACGGGCTCTCGGCCCTGACTGCAGCCCGGCTGGTCGCCAACGCCATCGGCACGATCGCCCGGCAGGATTGATCCCCTACGAGAGTGGTGCTTTCCAAGCCCGGCCGGATTGCCCTATGCTCTGCGCCGGGAGGACATGCACCATGGCGCAGCTGTCGCAACACATTGCGCGCGTCGTCGAGATCGCCAATGACCCGAGGGCCGCGGCCTCCTCGCGGCTGGCGGCCTCCTGGCGCCGGTCGCTCGACCATCACGGTCTCGATCCCGGACAACGCCAGGGCGTGCAGCGGATCACCGAAACCGCGCTCGGCGAACGGCGGCTTCTCTCCGAGACCCTGCTGCGCATCGCCCTGCCCAAGCTCGACGCGCTCTACCAGCTGGTCGGCAGTTCGGGATGCGGCGTGCTCCTGACCGACGCCGACGGCGTGGTGCTGGACATGCGCGTAGCCGCAGGCGACCGCGGCATCTTCGAGCATTGGGGGCTGGCGCCGGGCGCCGACTGGTCGGAAGCCTCCGAGGGGACCAACGGCATCGGCACCTGCATCACCGAGACGCGGCGCGTGATCATCCACCGCGACGAGCATTTCCATGCCCGCAACACGGCGATGAGCTGCATGGACGCGCCGATCTTCGGCCCGGAGGGCGAGTTGATCGGGGCGCTCGACGTCTCCTCGGCGCGCGCCGACCAGACCGAGGCCTTCAACCGTCTGATCGAGGCGATGGTGGCGCAGACCGCGCGGCAGATCGAGATCGACAGTTTCCGCGCGAGCTTCCCCAAGGCCCGCTTCATCGTCGCCGACGGCGATGGCGGCGACGCGGCGATGCTGCTCGCCGTCGACCCGAACGACATCGTGCTCGGCGCGACCCGCAGCGCCCGCCGGGCGTTCGGGCTCAAGCCTTCGGGCGCGCTCAAGCCGCTCCCGGCCTCCGACCTGTTCGGCCGGGAGGACGGCCCGACCGGCTTCGAGAAGGCCGAGCGGGCCGCGGTGATGCGGGCGCTGTCGCGCGCCGACGGCAATGTTTCGGAAGCCGCGCGCATGCTCGGCGTCGGCCGCGCCACGCTCTACCGCCGCATGAAACGTCTCGCCATCGGCGAAAGCACGGCCGACCTGTCTCGCTCCTGAGACAGTTTGCCGCGGCCGGCCGCGGCCCCGGGGCTGACATCCGGCCCTGCACTGGCATGCTGCCTGCATTCCCGGCGGAGGACCGGGGTCTTGCAGGAGGATACCGCATGAACGAGATGACCCGCATCGTCACGGCCGAGCACAGCTCGCCGTTCCGCGCCCGCTACGACAACTTCATCGGCGGCCGCTATGTCGCCCCGGCCCGGGGCCGCTATTTCGACAACATCACCCCGATCACCGGCGCCAAGGTCTGCGAAGTGGCCCGCTCGTCCGAGGAGGATGTAGAACTGGCGCTCGACGCCGCCCATGCCGCGCGCGAGGCCTGGGGCCGGACGCCCGCGGCCGAGCGCTCCAACATCCTGTTGAGGATCGCCGACCGGATCGAGGCAAACCTCGACCTCATCGCCCGGGCCGAGACCTGGGACAACGGCAAGCCGATCCGCGAGACAACGGCGGCCGACATCCCGCTCGCGGTCGATCATTTCCGCTATTTCGCGGGCGTGCTGCGCGGCCAGGAAGGCACCATGTCGGAAATCGACCACGACACGGTGGCCTATCACTTCTACGAACCGCTTGGCGTCGTCGGCCAGATCATCCCGTGGAACTTCTCGGTGCTGATGGCGGCCTGGAAGCTCGCCCCGGCGCTGGCGGCCGGAAACTGCATCGTGCTCAAGCCGGCCGAACAGACGCCTGCTGCGATCCTGGTGGTGGTCGAGCTGATCGCCGACCTGTTGCCGGCCGGCGTGCTCAACGTCGTCAATGGTTTCGGCCCGGAAGTGGGCGGCCCGCTGGCCCGCTCGCCGCGCATCGCCAAGATTGCGTTTACCGGCTCCACCGAGACCGGCCGCATCATCATGAAGGCGGCCACCGAAAACCTGATCCCGGTCACGCTCGAACTCGGCGGCAAGTCGCCCAACATCTTCTTCTCCGACGTGATGGCAGAGGACGACGCCTTCCTCGACAAGGCGGTGGAAGGCTTCGTGCTGTTCGCCTTCAACCAGGGCGAGGTCTGCACCTGCCCGAGCCGGGCGCTGATCCAGGAGGACATCTACGAGGCCTTCATCGCCCGCTGCATCGAACGCGTGAAGGCGATCAGGCAGGGCGATCCGCGCGACATGGACACCATGGTCGGCGCCCAGGCGAGCCGCGAGCAGCAGGACAAGATCATGTCCTATCTGACGATCGGCGTGGAAGAAGGCGCGGAAGTGCTGGTGGGCGGCGGCGCCGCGCGGCTGGAGGGCGACCTGGCAGAGGGCTTCTACATCCAGCCGACGATCCTGAAGGGCCACAACAAGATGCGGGTGTTCCAGGAAGAGATCTTCGGGCCCGTCGTCTCGGTGACCACCTTCAAGGACGAGGCCGAGGCGCTGGCAATCGCCAACGACACCATGTACGGCCTCGGCGCCGGCGTGTGGACCCGCGACGGCACCCGCGCCTACCGCTTCGGCCGCGCCATCGAGGCAGGCCGGGTCTGGGTCAACAACTACCACGCCTATCCGGCGCATGCGGCCTTCGGCGGCTACAAGCAGTCGGGCATCGGCCGCGAGAATCACAAGATGATGCTCGACCACTACCAGCAGACCAAGAACATGCTGGTGAGCTACAACCCCAACAAGCTCGGCTTCTTCTGAGCCTCGGCAGGTCGCTTCGGCCGGCCCCCGCTTCCGGGCGGGGCCGCACCGGCCTGGCTGGCATCCATGCGGCCCGGCGTGAACGGAACCTCGATCTGCGCCGGAGCGATCCGGCGGCCTTCTGTTTAGTTCGCGAACCGAAAGCGGTCAGGCCGACAGCTTGGCCATGACCTCGTCGGAGACCTCGAAATTGGCGTAGACGTTCTGGACGTCGTCGTCGTCGTCGAGGGTGGCGATCAGCTTGAGCACGGATTGCGCCTTGTCCTCGTCGACCGGTGCGGAGGTCTGCGGCTTCCACACGGCCTTGACCGACTGCGCTTCGCCGAGCGCCTCTTCGAGCGCGCCCGAGACCTCGCCGATATCCTCGAAGGCGCAGAGGATGACGTGCTCTTCCTCGCCGGAGGTGACGTCGTCGGCGCCGGCCATGATCGCCGCTTCCATGATCGCGTCGGCATCGCCCGCGGAGGCGGGATAGATGATTTCGCCCACGCGCGAGAACATGAAGCCGACCGAGCCGGTTTCGCCGAGCGCGCCGCCCGACTTGGTGAAGGCCGCACGCACGCTCGAGGCGGTGCGGTTGCGGTTGTCGGTCAGCGCCTCGACGATGACGGCGACGCCGCCCGGGCCGTAGCCCTCGTAGCGCACTTCCTCGTAGTTCTCGCTGTCGCCGCCGGCGGCCTTGTTGATGGCCCGCTGGATGTTGTCCTTGGGCATCGACTGCGCCTTGGCGTTCTGGATCGCGAGTCGGAGCCGCGGGTTCATCGCCGGGTCTGGCGCGCCCATCTTGGCGGCAACGGTGATTTCGCGTGCGAGCTTGGAGAACATCTTGGAGCGGACGGCGTCCTGCCGTCCCTTGCGGTGCATGATGTTTTTGAACTGTGAATGGCCGGCCATAATGCCCCTGTGACTTGTTTTGAGTTCTGTGCCGTGGGATTTTGAATGGCCGCCTTATAAATCCGTTCCCGGTTTTCGTCCAGACGATAGGCTCCGTGAAGCGCCAATCAGTCCCGGGCCGCGGCCGGGTGCCGGCTTGCGGCTTGCCGGCGCCCGGATTTCTGCCGGCAAAGGCTTTACCCCGGCGCGCGATGCCCTAATCTTTCCGGGATCGTGCAAGCCACCTCGCGGAGCCGCCCATGCCCCCGATGACAGTGCCCCCGATACCAGTGCCCCCGATACCAGCGCTTCTGGCGAAAGCCCTCCTGCTTGTCCTCGCGGTCGTCGCGCTCGCCACGCCGGTGCGCGCGCAGGAACCGCTGCGCCCCTTCAGCCAGTGCCTGGCGGTCGCCCAGGCGATCCCGGGCGCCATCTTCGCCAACCTGACGCCGGACGATCTCGGGCGAGACCTGGCCATTCCCGCCCAGGCCGGCTCCGGAGAGGTCGAGATCATGTTCGCGGGTCACTCCACCTATGTCATCACCACGCCCGCGGGCGTCAGCATCGCCACCGACTACAATGGCTGGGCGGGCCGCGTCGAAGTTCCCGACATCGTCACCATGAACAAGGCGCATTCCTCGCATTTCACGCTGACGCCGGACGCGCGCATCGCCCATGTGCTGCGCGGCTGGAGCTTCGACGGCACGCCCGCCGATCACGACGTGGTGGTGGAAGACGTCTATGTCCGCAACGTCACCACCGACATCCGCGATTACGGCGCGATGGAGCCCGACGGCAATTCGATCTTCATCTTCGAGGTGGCGGATCTCTGCATCGGCCATCTGGGCCACCTGCACCACGGCCTCGAAGACCGGCATTTTGCCCAGATCGGCCGGCTCGACATCGTCATGGTGCCGGTCGATGGCGGCCTGACGCTGAGCCACGAGGCCATGACCGGGATTGCCCGGCGGCTGCAATCCTCGATCCTCTTGCCCATGCACCGGCGCGGCGCGCCGCTGTCGCGCTTTATCGACATGATGGGCGACAGGTTCCTGGTCGACCATGTCAATCAAGACAGTTTCACCGTGTCGGCGCGCGGCCTGCCGCGCCAGCCGACCATCGTCATCCTGAAGGGGGTGGGAGCATGAAGCGAAGACACTGCCTGATGCTGATTGGCGCGCTTGTCCTGGCGTTCACCCTGCCCGCCGCCCTCCCCGTGTCCCGGGCCGCCGAGGCGGCAAGCGAGCGGGAGAGGCTGTTTGCGGCCCTGAAGGGCGCGGAAAACGAACGCGCGGGCCGGCTCGCCGAAAACGCGATCTGGCAATGGTGGATCGACCAGGCCCCCACGCCCGGGGTGCGCGCGAACCTCGATCGCGGCATGGAGCGGCGCGCGGCCTATGATTTCGAGGCGGCGGAACAGGCACTCGACAGCGTCATCGCCGAGGCGCCCGGCTATGCCGAGGGCTACAACCAGCGCGCCTTCGTGCGCTTCCTGCGCGACAATCCGGACGGCGCGCTTGACGATCTCGAGCGCGCCGTCGACCTGGAACCTGACCATTTCGGCTCCTGGTCGGGGATGTATCATGTGCTGATGCGGCTTGGCCGTCCGGAGGCTGCGATCGCGGCGCTGTCGCGGGCGGTGACGATCCATCCCTGGCTCAAGGAGCGCGGCATGCTGCCGCCCGATCCCGATGCGAAACGACCGCTGATCAAGGGCAAGCAGCAGGACCTGTGAGCTGAGAAACCGGAGCTCGGCTCAGCTCCAGAACGGCGGCATCGTCTCGATCAGCCGCGGGCCGATGCGCAAGGGCGCGATCTTTTCGGCAAGCCCGGTGCGGTCGGAAATCTCGACGGCGACGCCGCAGATCGTGGCCGGTCCCGACGCCGCCTCGAAGCGGCCCTTGGGGATGCGCGACAGGAACCGGTTGATCGGCTCCTCCTTGTCCATGCCGATCGAGGAATCATAGTCGCCGCACATGCCGGCATCCGACAGATAGGCGGTGCCGCCATTGAGGATCTGCGCGTCCGCGGTCGGCACATGGGTGTGCGTTCCGACCACGAAGCTCGCGCGCCCGTCGACGAAATGGGCAAAGCAGAGTTTCTCGCTGGTGGCTTCCGCGTGGAAATCGAACACGACCGCATCCGCCTGCTCGCCGAGCGGACAGGCATCGAGGATCGCCTCGCCGCAGGAGAACGGATCGTCGAGATCGGGGTGCATGAACACCCGGCCCATGACATTGGCCACCAGCACCCGGGCGCCGTTGCGCGCGACATAGAGATTGGAGCCGCGCCCCGGCGTGCCGGCGGGATAATTGGCGGGCCTCAGGAACCGGTCCTGGCGGTCGGCATAGACGAGCGCCTCGCGCTGGTCCCAGACATGATTGCCGGTGGTGACGACGTCGGCACCGGCATCGAGCGTTTCGAGGAAGATGTCCTCGGTGATGCCGAACCCTCCGGCCGCGTTCTCGCCATTGACGATGACGAAATCCAACGCGAAATCGCGGATCAGACCGGGAAGGCGGTCCCAGACCGCGGTGCGGCCGGATCGTCCGACCATGTCTCCAAGAAACAACAGGCGCATCGGCTCTCTATACGCCCTGCGAAAACGAGCGCAAGCCTTGTTCGGTCAGGATCATCTCGAGCGGCACGTCATGGGCTTCCGCCGGCAGCGCGTCCACCCGCTGGATCGAAAACGCCGTGCCGATCAGCCGCGGCGTGCGGCCCTTGGCGCGGAGCCGGGCGATGGCCCGGTCGTAATGGCCGGCACCGTAGCCAAGCCGGTTGCCCGCATCGTCGAAAGCCGACAGCGGCATCATCAGGAGATCCGGGTCGAGCACGGTCGCCTCGGGGCCCGGCCCGCTCGTGCCGAAACCGGTATCGACCAATTCCGCCCCGCGGATGAATTCCCGGAAGACGATGGTCTGCCGGTCGAGCACCACCGGCAGGCAAAGCCGGGCCCCGCGCTGGGCGAACCGGGCCATCATCGGCCGCAGGTCCGGTTCCGAGCGGATCGGCAGATAGCCCGCGATCACCGTGCCCGGCTCGAACGCCACCGCTTCGGCCGCCTCCGCCATGGCAAGGCTCATGTCGATTCGCCGCTCCGGGGCCAGTGAGTCGCGTTTCGTCAGCATCGCCGCGCGGATGCCTGCCTTGGTGTCCATTCCTGTCTCCCGGTCTGCTGGCACAATCGCCATCGTCAAGGCGGTCGCTGTCCCAGGATCGGACAGCTGCGCCAGACAGGTCACATTTTAACGGGCTGCTTTACCGCTTGTATACGGTACGGACGAAACAGATCTTGCCCCGCGCCGGTCGATCTTCGAACAACGTCGCTGAACCGATGTGTCGTTGATCCTGAAGTCTGTACGCCCATGCCCCAGCCACCCGACGGCTTGACCCAAGCCGAATGCACCTGCCTGCTCCTGACCGCCGAAGGCCGGAGCATCTGCCAGATCGCCCATGCCATCGACGCACACGAACAGGCCGTCCAGGCGCATCTCGATTCGGCGCGGCAGAAGCTTGCGGCAACCTCGAACCTGCAGGCCATCGCGCGGGCGCTGAAGCTGGGGCTGATCGGGTAGCGGGAAATTCTCGAAGATCCGCGGGGCACCGCCCGGTGGCAGGCGCGCAACGGCGGGGTACAGAAGCCGCAAGCGGAAAAGCGCGACCCACGGCAACCGATGGATGTTTCGATCCCGGGAACCTACAACGTAGGTGGGCGCCATATGTCCGGACCCACGGGTCCGGTCAGGGACAGCTCCCTTGGGATCAATTAAGGCCCCGGGGATTGTGTATCCTGTCGAGAGGCGCAGATCGCACTCCCTATATAGGTCATCCCCGCGCCCACGCCAATGCGCAATTTCAGATGAGCCTTTTCACCCGGTCAGGTGATTGAGGCCCCCAGGGCTGCCCGGTACTTCTGGCACCCGGAGCGCCCAACCGTTCCTCAAAATACCGTTTCAGGCCGAACGCGCCGCCATTTCCGGCGCCTGACACCCCTTTCATGGACCCGCCGGGGGCGTCCCTCCTGTCTGAAGCGACCGAGTTTGACGAGTTTCAGCGGGCCTAAGGGGATGGAAAGCATGAGCAAAAGAACATTTATGCCGGGAGTGATCGCCGCCGCGGTTCTTCCCGTGATCGCGGGTTGCAGCCAGTCGGGCGGTCCCGTCACGGGGGGCGGCACGCCCACGCCCGTCGTCAACGCGACACTGCCGATCCAGGCGTCCGGCAAGGCCCTGGCCTTCACCGCCAACTCGACCAACACCGCGTCGGTCAATCCCTACACCAATCTTCCCGACTCCCAGCACGAACTCACCCAGGCGCAGATGCTGGAGAGATCGCCGCAGGGCGGCATCCGCATCAACGGGTCGGCCGACAAAGACACCAATCCCAACACCAACCAGGGAGTCAATCCCGCCCTGATCTCGGCAAACTCGCCCGATGCGCTCGACAACGGCACGACACTGGCCGGCATGACCGACGCCAAGGGCTCGGTCTATTTCGAGAACGGCAATTTCGGCGATCCGCAGGTCTCCAACGCCAGCGCGAACCTGTCCGCGGTCGGCGTCTACAATGTCTACCAGAACAACACCTTCGTCGAGCAGATCGTGATGCGGCACGGCACCACCATCCGCTACCAGGAAGGCGCCGATGGCGCCGCCACCGCGACCTATGCGGTGGGCTATATCGGCGACAACACCACCAACATGCCGGGGTCGGGCACGGCCACCTACAAGGGCTTCCACGAAGGCGGAACCACCGGCTACGACGACAACGGCACCATCCGGCAGATGGGGCTGAGCGGCGGCACGGTGGAACTGACCGCCAATTTCGGTGCGGGCACCGTGACCGGCGGCGTCCGTGGCGCGGAGCTGGTGACCTATCAGGGCAACCAGCGCGTGGTCCTCAACAACGCCATCGCCGGCCTCGACATCAATGCCAACATCACCGGCTCCGAATACACCGGAACGGCGAACCTGGTCGATGCCAACAACAATCCCGTCGGCGCCACCACGACCAACCAGGCGATCGGCGCCTTCTTCGGCGACGCCGCGGCCGAAACCGCAGCAGCCTACATGATCGAAGGCAATGCGGTGCTCGACGGCCAGGCACGGGACTACATCATGTCCGGCACGCTCGGCGCGGTGAAAAAGTAACTGATGCTGCTTTCCCATCCCGCGTTTTCCTCGGAAATGGGCATTCGGACGCGTGCCGCCGCAAGGCGGCCGCGCCTGAGCGGCGGCAGGCCGCTGACATCGGCCTTGCTGGCGCTCCTCATGCTCCTCGGTCCCGGCGGTGGTGCCGCCGCGGCCGAAACCCCGTTCCAGGCGGCCGAGGCGCTGGTCTCGCAGGGGCACTATGCCGAGGCGGAGGCGCTGCTGGCGGGCAGCCGCTTCGAGGGCAGCGAAGCGATCCCGGCAGCCTATCTGCTGGCCGTGGTCTATGCCCGGACCGGCCGGCCCGAACATGCCGAAAAGCTGCTGCGCGATATCCTGGCGCGCCAGCCCGACATCGATGCGGTGCGCATCGAACTGATCAAGATGCTCGCGCTGCAGGGCAAGAGGCAAGCCGCCGGCTATCATTTGAACCGCCTCGCCGACACCGCCGATCTCGAGCGCGACCAGGACCAGCTTGCGCAACTGTCGCGCCGGATCGGCACCACCGAGGGGTTCTCGATCGCCGGCTATTTCTCGCTCGCGCCATCGACCAACATCAATGACGGCACCGGCCAGTCGACGGTGATGATCGGCGGCCTGCCGTTCGTCATCAACAATGCCTCGCGCGAACATTCGGGCGTGGGCGTGAAGGCGGGGGTGGTGGTCGGCTATGCCCATTCCCTGTCCGAAAACCTCTCGGCCTATGCCGCGCTTTCGGCCGGCCTCTCCGATTATTCCAACGACAGCTTCGACAAGCAGCAGGGCGAGCTGCGCGTGGGACTGCGCCGCGACGAGCTGCGCCATTCGCTCCAGATCGAGGCCATTGCCGACCGCCAATGGTACAACCGCAAGGGCCAGAGCGCCGGGATCGGCGGCCGGATCGCCACCCGCTTCAACATCGCGCCGGGCTGGTGGCTGTCGGGCGAAATCGTGCAGATGTACCGCAGCTACGACGCTGGAAGTGCCGCCAATGCCTGGACCACCCGCGCCACCGCCTCGGTCCGCCATGCCGTCTCGCGGCGGCTGACGCTCTCGGCCGGCAGCAGCTACGAGCGCGAAAGCGTCTCCGCCCGCCCCTGGAATTCCTATCAGAGCTTTTCGGGCACGCTCGGGCTCGAAACCCCGCTTGCCTACGGTCTGAGGGTGAACGCGACGGTGACCGCCGGCACGCGCGACTTCAAGGACCAATTTCCCGGCTTGCGGCTGGTCCGCGAGGACCGGTTCTGGGAACTCAGGGGGCGCTTCACCAAGGACAATTTCGAAATCGCCGGGTTCTCGCCGGTCGTCTCGGTCTTCACGAAACGACAGACCAGCAATGTCGCCTTTTACGATTTCACCTCGAGCGGCATGGAACTGACCTTCACGAAAGCGTTCTGATCCAGGGACACGGGCAAGACAAACTGTGCCGGCAAAACGACACGCCTTCCCTTCATGCCTTCAATTCCTGTTGCATCCCCACCAGACTGTAGTATTTCCTGAACACTCGGGCGAACACAGGAACGGCTTTCTTTCCATGACTATTGTCGGGGACCCGGCGCCGCTCAACAAGGCTGTCGAGGCGATCTATTCCTATTTCAAGGGCGACCAGGAATTCACCGAGTTCATGAAGGATCTCGAGGATTTTCTATCGGTCGGCGAAGCCCGACATCCGGTGTTCACCGGGGAAATCGGCAAGCATTTCGATATCGCCGCCGAACTGGCGCAGGTGATGGCGCCGGCGCCGGAGGCGCGATACCGTGCGCTGGTGGAAGGCCCGGCGCTCAGGATCGTGGTCGACCGGGCACTGCGGGTCGTGGCGCTGTCGCAGCCGGCCCGGGCCGAATTCGGCTCCGCCGACGGCCTGGTGCTCGCCCCTCCGCGGCGGGCGCCGCGCACCGCGTCCTCCGCCGCCCAGGCCACAAAGCCATCGACCGGCGCCGACCGGCTGCAGGCCAGCCTCGGCGGCGCGGTGCTCGCCGGCATCGCCGCGCTGTTCGACGGACCGGATGAGGAGGCCCGGGGGCAGCGCAGCTTCGTGCGCAGCGACTGCCTCAACGGCTTCGTCTCGCTGCTGCATGATGCCGGGCTCGACGTGGTCGTGGTCACGCTTCCCGCCGCCGCCAGCCGCTCCGTTCCGGCGGTGCTGAGCGAAAGCCTGGGGCTGTCGCCCTCCGAAGTGGAGGTGCTCGAACTGATGGCCCAGGGCAAGTCGAATGTCGAGATCTCGAAGGAACGCGCCCGCTCGGTCGACACCGTCAAGAGCCAGACCCAGGCGATCTTCCGCAAGCTCGGCGTGGCCTCCCGCCTCGAGGCGGTGCAGGTCGTCAACGACCTGATCAGCCTGGCCACGCTGTCGGGCAGTGCCGGCGACCCCGTCCCGCGCGCGGCGCCCGACCCGCGCCGCTTTCCCTTTGCCCACGACGCTTCCGCCTGGCGGCTGACCGAACGCGAAGGCCGACGCATCAGCCATGTGCACTATCCGCCCCCGCGCAACGGCGACGCCCCGCCCCGGACGGTGCTGATGTTTCACGGATTGCTGCAGGGGCCTGAAGCCACCTCCCGGTTCAGGACCGAGCTGGGGCGGGCGGGCTTCGAGCTGATCGGCGCGTCCAAGCCGGGCTATGGCGCCACCGACCGGCAACCGGCCTCAAGCTCCTTCATGCGCACCAGTCTGGAGGACGCACGGCACCTGTGCGACCTCTACAGGCGGGACCGCGTGGTGGTGCTGGGGCACCTGTTCGGCGCGCATGCGGCGATCGAGTTCTGCCTTGCCCATCCCGACCGGGTCAGCGGCCTGGTGCTGTGCTCGGCCTATTTTCCGCTGCAGATCGCCGACCACCTGGTGCCGGTCGGGCCGATGCAGAAACTGGCGATGTCGAGCGGCATCGCCTCGGCCGCGGCGCACCAGTTCATCACGCTGTCGGCGGTCGCCTATCTGCGCTACGGCGGCGCGCACCGCTATCTCTCGGCCGTGGCAGAGCATAGCACCGCCGATGCCGAAGCGCTGCGCGACAGCGAGATCTACGCGCTGTTGCGGGCGGGCCTCCGCCACGTCACCGGCAACGGCAGTTCCGCCTTCCTGTCCGACACCTCCTCGAGCAATACCGACTGGAGCGGGCTTCTCTCCCGGCTCGCCCTGCCGGTGACCGTGCTGCACGGCGAGACCGACCCCGCCGTCAACGTGCGGCTGGCGCGGCTTGCCGCGGCCCGCATTCCCGGCGCCCGCTACGAGGAACTGGCCGGGCTCGGCCAGAATTTGCTGCACACCGAGCCCCACCGCATCACGGCGGCACTCGACGAGGTCTCGAAAGCCTGTCGCTAGCAAGGCAAGCGCGCGCCGCTCTGTGCGCGGGCGACAGCGCCGGCCGGGAAATACGGCTCAGAACTTGGTGGTTCAGGACCGTCCGGCGAGCTTGCTGGCGATGCTTTCGATCTTGCCGGTGACACCGATCAGCGCCTCGGCGATCTCCTGGTCGGTCTTGTCGGCCCGGCTCAGCACCGAATCCCGGGTCTTCTTGAGCGTTTCCACTTCCGCTTCGAGCCCGCGCATCCGCCGTTGCAGCTCGTGCAGCTCGTCCATCACCATGATGCCCGCCATCACGGTGATGCGCAGGTCGCCGATCTCGCCGAACTGGTCCTTGAGATGGCCGACATAGCGGTCGAAACGGCCGGCAAGTTCGCTCAGATGCGCTTCCTGGCCTTCCTCGCAGGCCATGCGGTAGGTCTTGCTGTCGATGGTGACGGTGACTTGCGCCATTCAACTGTCCTGTCTAGCCGGTTGCGGCCCGGACCCCGGTCCAGCGGCCCCTGTCGGATTCAGCGGTCGAGCACCGCCCTGATGGTTTCCATGGCGGTGACCAGCCGCCGCGAGACTTCGCGGTTGGCCTCTTCGAGACGATTCGAGCGGTCCTGCGCCTGGTCGAGCTCGACGGCGATGCGCGAGCGGTCCTCGATCATGCGGCCCAATTCGGCCGCCGCCTCGGACGAGTTGCGGCTGGCCTCGACCTGGCGGTCAACTTCATTGTCGAGTTGATTCAAGGCCTTGTTCAATGCCTCGAGAGCGGCTTTCACTGTTGTTTCAGCGGGCATCGCGTGGTTCCCTGGATCTGGAGCACAAGCCGAATCGCTTGAATTCCGGATACTTGTGGCCGCAAGCTTATGCATCAGCCGAACAGGGCGTCAACAAAACCGGGCCTGCCGTCCCCAATCCCGTGGCGCCGACGCCTTTATTGACTCCGTCGAAGCAACTGCTATGTCTGCCCCGCCTTCGATCCGGTCCCGCCGGGGCCGGTCTTGACCTGAACGCGATCGAGCGGAACCATCATGACTTCACGCGAAAAACACGACCGGATGGCCAATGCAATCCGGTTTCTCTCCATGGATGCCGTGGAAAAGGCCAAGTCCGGACATCCGGGACTTCCCATGGGGGCGGCCGATGTCGCCACAGTGCTGTTCTCGCGGTATCTCACCTTCGATCCGAAGAAGCCGGACTGGCCCGACCGCGACCGGTTCGTGCTGTCGGCCGGCCACGGCTCGATGCTGATCTACTCGCTGCTGTACCTGCTCGGCTATGACGACATCTCGCTCGAGGACATCAAGAATTTCCGGCAGCTGGGCGCCCCCACCGCCGGTCACCCCGAATACGGCCACGCCGCCGGGATCGAGACCACCACCGGGCCGCTCGGCCAGGGCATCGGCAACGCCGTCGGCATGGCGCTGGCCGAGCGCAAGCTCGCCAACGAGTTCGGCTCCGATCTGGTCGAGCACTACACCTATGCGCTGGCCGGCGACGGCTGCCTGATGGAGGGCATCAGCCAGGAAGCGATCACGCTGGCCGGGCACCTGAAGCTCAACAAGCTGATCGTGTTCTGGGACAACAACTCGATCTCCATCGACGGCGCGGTCTCGCTCACGGATTCGACCGACCAACTCGCGCGCTTCGCCGCCTCCGGCTGGAACACGATCGCCATCGACGGCCATGACCCGGACGCCATCGCCCAGGCGATCGAGACCGCACAGAAATCCGACCGCCCGACCCTGATCGCGGCCAAGACCCAGATCGGCTTCGGCGCGCCCACCAAGGCCGGCACCAGCAGCGCCCACGGCTCGCCGCTCGGCGACAAGGAAATCGCCGGTGCACGCGCAGCGCTTGGCTGGGACGAAGAACCCTTCGTGGTGCCGTCCGACATCCTCGACGCCTGGCGGCTCGCGGGCCTGCGCTCGGTCAAGGACCGCAAGGCCTGGGAAGCGCGTCTGGCCGAAGCCGACACCGACACCCGCTCCGCCTTCGAGCGCCGCATGGCTGGCGACCTGCCGGGCGGGCTGGAACCGGCGCTGATCGCCTACAAGCAGAAGCTGACCGAGGAAACCCCGTCGGTGGCCACCCGCAAGGCCTCGGAAATGGCGCTCGAAGTGATCAACGGCGTGGTGCCCGAGACCATTGGCGGCTCGGCCGACCTGACCGGGTCGAACAACACCCGCACCAGCCAGACCAAGCCGATCACCCCGGACGATTTCTCCGGCCGCTACATCCATTACGGCATCCGCGAACACGGCATGGCCGCGATCATGAACGGCATCGCGCTGCATGGCGGCCTGATCCCCTATTCCGGCGGCTTCCTGATCTTCTCGGACTATTGCCGTCCGTCGATCCGGCTCGCAGCGCTGATGGGCATCCGCGTGATCCATGTGCTCACCCATGATTCCATCGGGCTCGGCGAAGACGGCCCGACGCACCAGCCGGTCGAGCACATGGCGTCGCTGCGCGCCATTCCGAACCTCCTGATGTTCCGTCCGGCCGACGCGGTGGAAACCGCCGAATGCTGGCAGATCGCGCTCGAGCAGAAGAAGCGGCCGAGCGGCATCGCGCTCACCCGCCAGAACCTGCCGACCGTGCGCACCGATTTCACCGAGGAAAACCTCTCGGCCTACGGCGCCTACGACCTGGTCAGCGTGAGCGAGGCCGACGTGACGATTTTCGCTTCCGGCTCGGAAATCGAGATCGCACTCGAGGCGCGCGAGCGGCTTGAGGCGAATGGTCACACCACCCGCGTCGTCTCCGTGCCCTGCTTCGAGTTGTTCGAGGAGCAGACCATGGCGTATAAAAAGGCGGTCATCGGAGATTCGAAGGTCAAGATCGCCATCGAAGCCGGCATCCGCCAGGGCTGGGACCGCTTCATCGGCGCCGACGGCCTGTTCGTGGGCATGAGCGGCTTTGGCGCGTCGGGACCCTACAAGGAACTCTACGAACATTTCGGAATCACCGCCGAGGCCGCCGTGGCCGCGGTTGAGGCCCGCCTGCAAGACCAAGCCTGATCCCCGCGGACCAGGCTCACCCAGACCGACGACGGAGAACCAGCATGAAGACCAGGATTGCAATTAACGGATTTGGCCGGATCGGCCGCAACGTGGTGCGCGCGATTTACGAGTCGGGCCGACAGGACATCGACGTCGTCGCCATCAACGACCTCGGCCCGGTCGAGACCAATGCCCACCTGATGCGCTGGGACTCGGTGCACGGCAAGTTCCCCAAGACCGTCGAGGTCGATGGCGACACGATCAAGATCGAGGGCGGCGACAGCTTCAAGGTCTTCGCCGAGCGCGATCCGAAGAACCTGCCCTGGGGCGATCTCGGCATCGACATCGTCATGGAATGCACCGGCATCTTCACCGCCCGCGACAAGGCGGCGATGCATCTTGAAGCCGGCGCCAAGCGCGTGCTGGTCTCCGCCCCGGCCTCGGGTGCCGACAAGACCATCGTCTACGGCGTCAACCACGACGCCCTGACCAAGGACGACCTGGTCGTCTCCAACGCGTCCTGCACCACCAACTGCCTGGCGCCGGTTGCCTATATCCTCAACAAGGCCATCGGCATCGAGAAGGGAATGATGACGACCATCCATTCCTACACCGGCGACCAGCCGACGCTCGACACCATGCACAAGGACCTCTACCGCGCCCGCGCGGCGGCGATGTCGATGATCCCGACCTCGACCGGTGCGGCCAAGGCCGTGGGCCTGGTGCTGCCGGAGTTGAACGGCAAGCTCGACGGCATGGCGATCCGCGTGCCGACCCCGAATGTCTCGGTGGTGGATCTCAAGTTCATCGCCAGCCGCGCAACCTCCGTGGACGAGATCAACGGCGCGATCCGCGAAGCCGCCAACGGCCCGCTCAAGGGCATCCTCGGCTTCACCGACGAGCCGAACGTCTCCATCGACTTCAACCACAACCCGCATTCCTCGGTGTTCCACATGGACCAGACCAAGGTGATGGACGGCACGCTGTGCTCGATCCTGACCTGGTACGACAACGAATGGGGCTTCTCCAACCGCATGGGCGACACCGCCGTGGCGATGGCCAAGCTGATCTGACCTCGGCTGCCCGCGCAGGCGCCTCGCGCGCCTCGCGGATCCGGGCCTCACAAGTCCCGGAAACGCCATGACAAACACGCCGCCACCGTTTCACGCGGTGGCGGCTTTTCTGTTTCGCCGGGGCTCTGGCGACACCGCGGCCGGTCGATCTCATGTCGGACCGTAAAGATGCCGCAATTTCAAAACTATAGAGCTTGCGGGGCCGCTCCCGGCTCCCCATTTCAAATTGACAGGCGGCACGGCATTGCCCGGCCTGCCGGTATCTTCCATACTCTACGGGCGGGCCCGCGGACCCATCAGACACGGCATTACGACGAGGATCGGCGATTGGATGCATTCTACATCGTGACATTGGCATCGATGTCACTCATTCTCATCGCGGCATTCTCCAGCCTTCTCGCCGAGCGCTTCGGCGCGCCGTTGCTGCTGCTGTTCCTGGTGATCGGCCTGCTCGCCGGCGTCGACGGGCTCGGCATCGATTTTTCCAACAATTCCGCGGCCTTCATGCTCGGATCGATCGCGCTTGCGATCATCCTGTTCGATTCGGGCTACGGCACGTCGCTGCATTCGTTCCGCCAGGCGGCCGTGCCGGCGCTGACGCTCGCCACCCTGGGCGTGGCGCTGACTGCGGCGCTGTTCGGCGTCGCGGCCCGGTTCCTGCTCGACTTTTCCTGGCTTGAAGGGCTGCTGCTCGGCTCGATCGTCGCCTCCACCGACGCGGCCGCCGTGTTCTTCCTGCTGCGCGCCGGCGGCATCAACATCCGCGACAAGGTGCGTGCCACGCTGGAAGTCGAATCGGGCACCAACGACCCGATGGCGATCTTCCTCACCACCGCGCTCGTCACCGTGGTGGCCAGCGGCGCGGGAATGGAGAGCGCGGGCGCGGACCTGCTGATCCTGTTCGTCAAGCAGATCGGGCTCGGCCTGATGTTCGGTCTCGCCGGCGGCATCGTCATCGTGGAGATCATGCGCCGGGTGCCGGTGGAGCGCGGGCTGGCGCCGATCTTCGTGCTGGCGCTGGCGCTTCTGGTCTTCGCCTACACCTCGGTGCTCGGCGGCAGCGGCTTTCTCGCCGTCTACGTGGCCGGGATCTACACCGGCAACAAGAAGATCAAGCCGCGGTCATCGATCCTGCGCTTCCAGGAGGGCATGACCTGGCTCGCCCAGATCGTCATGTTCCTCGTGCTCGGCCTGCTCGCCACGCCCTCGCAGTTTCCGCAGATCGCGCTGCCGGCCGTGGCCCTGGCGATCTTCCTGGTCTTCATCGCCCGCCCGCTCGCGGTCTGGCTCTGCCTGCTGCCGTTCGAATACACCCAGCGCGAAACCGGGTTCGTGGCCTGGGTCGGCCTGCGCGGGGCGGTCTCGATCCTGCTTGCCATCCTGCCGATCCTCGGGAGCCTCGAAAACGGGCAGCTCTATTTCAACACGACCTTCATCGTGGTGATGGTCTCGCTCGCCATCCAGGGATGGACGGTCAAGCCGATGGCCCGACGTCTCGGCCTGATCGTGCCGCCGCAGATCGGCGCCATCGACAAGCTCGAACTCGACCTGCCCGGCACCGCCAACCACGAACTGCTCGCCTACCGCGTGGTGGCCAACAGCCCGGTGCTGCGCGGCGAACGGATCCCACGCTGGGCGCGGCCCTCGCTCGTCATCCGCGACGGCAAGTCGATGCGCTACCAGTATGCCGGCCGGCTGCAGGAAAACGACCACGTCTACCTGTTCATCGCGCCCGGCTTCTCGCGCCTGCTCGACCGCCTGTTCGCCTCCCCGGTGGAGGTGAGCGACGACGATTCGGAATTCTTCGGCACCTTCAAGATCGATCCCGCCGGCACCGGCGAGGAACTCGAACAGGCCTACGGACCCGGCCTGCTCAGCCCGGCGGAACGGGCGATGACCGTGGCCGAGCTGATGAAACGGCGACTCGGCGAGACCATCGACTACGCCGACCGGGTCAAGATCGGCCGCATCGTGCTGATCGTGCGCGCGATCGACGAGCGCGGCCAGATCAGCTCGGTGGGGATTTCGCTCGAACCGGTCGAACGGGCGACGCGCCTGCCGCTGTTCCTCAACCTGCGCGACATCATGCACAGGCTGCGCGAACGCGCGCGAAAAGGTCGCGGGCAAGCAAACTGATCCGGCGCGGGAATCTCGCCGCGCCGCCTTGCGTCAGTGTCCGAGCGGTGTAATCTCCCGCCAAAACCACGCGAACACGATGAACGGACCCATGCCATGCCCGCTTTCAAGACCCTCGATGACCTCAGCGACATTTCCGGCAAACGCGTGCTGCTGCGCGTCGATCTCAATGTCCCCGTGAAAGACGGCAAGGTCACCGACACGACGCGCATCGAGCGCGTCGCGCCCACCATCCTCGAGCTGTCGGGCAAGGGTGCCAAGGTGATCCTGCTCGCCCATTTCGGCCGGCCCAAGGGCGAGCCGGTGGCCACCATGTCGCTCGGCCCGATTGCCGGCGTGGTCGAAAGCGTGCTCGATCACCGGGTCAATTTCGCCGCCGACTGCATCGGCGAAGCGGCCAAATCCGCGGTCGACGCCATGAGCGACGGCGACGTGCTGCTTCTGGAAAACACCCGGTTCCATGCAGGCGAGGAAAAGAACGATCCGGACTTCACCCGCAAGCTCGCCGCCAATGGCGACATCTATGTCAACGACGCCTTCTCGGCTGCCCACCGCGCCCACGCCTCGACCGAGGGCCTCGCGCATCTGATGCCCGCCTATGCCGGCCGCACCATGCAGGCCGAACTGGTGGCGCTCGAAAAGGGGCTGGGCAAGCCGGCCCGCCCGGTGGTCGCCATCGTCGGCGGCGCGAAAGTCTCCACCAAGATCGACCTGCTCAAGAACCTGGTCAAGAAGGTCGACGCGCTGGTGATCGGCGGCGGCATGGCCAACACCTTCCTCGCCGCCCGCGGCGTCAATGTCGGCAAGTCGCTGTGCGAGCACGAACTCGCCGCCACCGTCAACGAGATCGAGGCCGAAGCCACCGCCGCGGGCTGCGCGCTGGTGCTGCCGGTGGACGGCGTGGTGGCGCGCGAATTCAAGGCCGGTGCGGACAATGAGACCGTCGATGTCGGCGCCATTCCGGCCGATGCGATGATGCTCGATGTCGGGCCGAAATCGGTGGCCTCCGTCAATGCCTGGATCACCAAGGCCGACACGCTGGTCTGGAACGGCCCGCTCGGCGCCTTCGAGATCCCGCCCTTCGATGCCGCCACCGTCTCGGCCGCCGAACACGCGGCCCGCCGTACGCGGGAGGGACTTCTGGTCTCCGTGGCCGGCGGCGGCGATACCGTCTCGGCGCTCAACCATGCGGGCGTCGCCGACGATTTCACCTATGTCTCGACCGCCGGCGGCGCCTTCCTGGAATGGATGGAAGGCAAGCCCCTGCCCGGCGTCGACGTTCTCAAGTCCTGATCCAGAACGACCGGGCGCGACTGCGCCCGGTCGCAAAAATAGCTTGTACTTTCAACCGATTGAAAGATTTTCAATCGGTTCAGGCGATCCGGCACCGGTTTCTCCCGGCCGGGGGTTCTGGTACAGCACTACGCAGAGTCCGAGTTGAACAGGGGATAGAGCATGACCAATTCCACCATGGCGCAGCAGATGACGGAGAAAGACGGCTTCATCGCCGCGCTCGACCAGTCCGGCGGCTCGACGCCCAAGGCCCTCAAACTCTACGGCGTCGACGAAAGCGCCTATGGCAGCGAAGAGGAAATGTTCGCGCTGATCCACGAGATGCGCGCGCGCATCATCAAGTCCCCCGCCTTCAGCGGCGACAAGGTGATCGGCGCGATCCTGTTCGAACGCACCATGGATGGCGAGATCGACGGCCTGCCGACCGCCGACTACCTGTGGCAGAAGCGCGGCATCGTGCCCTTCCTCAAGGTCGACCAGGGGCTGATGGACGAAAAGGACGGCGTGCAGTTGATGAAGCCGATCGCCGGGCTCGACGCGCTGCTCAAGCGCGCTGTCGCCAAGAACATCTTCGGCACCAAGATGCGCTCGGTCATCAACGCCGCCAACAAGGACGGCATCGAAGCAGTGGTGGCCCAGCAGTTCGAGGTCGGCAAGCAGATCCTCGATGCCGGGCTGATGCCGATCATCGAGCCCGAGGTCAACATCAAGATCGCCGACAAGGCCGAAGCCGAAGCGATGCTCCTCGAAGCACTCAAGCGCCATCTCGATGCGCTGCCCGCCGGCGAGCGGGTGATGCTCAAGCTGTCGCTGCCGACGGTCACCAATCTCTACAAGCCGCTGGTGGACAGCCCCAAGGTGATGCGCGTGGTGGCGCTTTCGGGCGGCTATTCCCGCGACGACGCCAACGCGATGCTCGCCAAGAACGACGGCGTCATCGCCTCGTTCTCGCGCGCGCTCACCGAAGGCCTGTCGCACGGCCAGAGCGATGCCGATTTCGATGCCGCGCTGGCCGCCACCATCGACAGCATCTTCGAGGCCTCGCGCAAGGCGTAAGCCCGGCAACCGTACCGGAAACCTCGCACCCGCCGTGGCCTCACGGCGGGTTTTCTTTTACTCTGACGACACCCCCGGGATCGAAACAGGCAGAGACGGGTCATGAACAGTTTGCTTGCCGGCGCGCTGAGCTGGCTTCTGCTTCCCATCGCCCTTGTCGAGGGCATGCGCGTGCGCCGCGCGGCACCGCGCTTGCCGCCCCCGCGCGGCCGGCCGAAAGGCGTGGTCGGCACGGGCGAGGCCGCAATCCGCCTGCTGGTGCTGGGGGATTCCTCGGCCGCCGGCGTCGGCGCCGACCGCATCGCGGACACGCTCGGACCACAACTGGCGGCGTGCCTGCATGAGCAGACCGGCAAGACCGTCTCCTGGCGCAATGCCGGCGCCAATTCGGCGACCGCGGCGCAGGTGCGCGATTTCGTGGTGCCGCATGTCGCGGAGCGCGACTTCACCCATGTGCTGATCGCGGTCGGCACCAACGACGCCAAGAACTTCGTGACGAGGTCCGCGTTCAAGAAGGGCTTCGGCGGCCTGCTCTATGCCGTCCACGCACGCTGGCCGGAGGCGCAGGTCTACTGGTCGCAGGTGATCGCCATGGAGCACGTGCCGGCGCTGCCGCCGCGGCTTGCCTTCATCCTCGGCCTGCGCCGGGACATCATCAACGCCGTCGGCCGGCAGCTCTGCCGCGAGCGCTACGGCGAAGCGCTCGCACCGCTCGCAGTGCTCGGGCCCGAGGGTTTTGCCACCGACGGATTTCATGCCAATGCGGAGGGCTACCGCTACTGGGCCGAGCACGTCACGCGCGCGATCGGCAAGGACGAGCCCATGGGCGACGAGCAGGCTAGCCCGGACGCAGCACCAGCGTCATCATCATCGCAAAGACGAGGATAAGGGCGATCTTCCAGACATCGGCGCGCTTTCTCAGACCCGGAAGCCCGAACGGCTTGATCAGGTGGAGCCCCATCGCCACCAGAACCAAAACCAGAAGTATCTTGACCGCCATGCGCATTGCCTTTTTGGATCGGGCCATAAACCTGTCATGATCGGGGGCGATCAGCTAGGCTTTGTGTCGGTCATTGATTCCCGGCCGCCCGACAACTCAAACGTCATACACACCGGATTCCAATGCGCCGCAATCTTCTTCCCGTTCTCGCTTTGCTTTTGGGCACCGCATTCCTGCTTGCCGGCAACGGCCTGCACGGGCTCCTGTTGCCGATGCGCGGGTCCGCGGAAGGCTTCTCGCCGACCTCGCTCGGCCTTCTGGGCACCGGCTGGGCCACCGGCTTCGTGCTCGGCTGCATCTTCTCGCAGCGGCTGGTGCGGCGGATAGGCCATATCCGGGCCTTCTCGGCCTTTTCGGCGATGATCGCCATCATCGCCCTGCTGACTGGGCTTCTGGTCGATCCGGTCTCCTGGATCCTGTTGCGCGTGGTCACCGGGTTTTCGATCGCGGCGGCCTTCATGATCATCGAGAGCTGGCTCAACGAGCGCGCCACCAACGAGACCCGCGGGCTGATCTTCTCGCTCTACATGACCATCACCTATGTGGCGATCGTCGCCGGCCAGATGAGCCTCGCGCTCGGCGATGTCACGCAGTCGACCTTCTTCATCATCGCCGGCATCCTCTACTGCCTGGCGCTGCTGCCGACGGCGGTCTCCACGGCCTCAAGCCCGGCGCCGCTCAAGGAGGTCAAGCTCGACCTCAGGATGATCTACCGCAATTCGCCGGTCTCCTTCGTCGGGATCCTGCTGATCGGCATCGCCAACGGCGCCTTCGGCACGCTCGCACCGGTGTTCGGCGCCGATGTCGGGCTGACCACGCTGACGATCGCCACCATGATGTCGATCACCATCTTTTCGGGCGCGGTGATGCAGATACCGGCGGGACGGATGTCGGACCGCATGGACCGGCGCTATGTGCTGGCCGGGCTCGCCGCCATCGCCGGCTTCTCCGGCCTCGCCATCGCCCTGATCGAGCCGGACGGGATCGGCGTGCTGTTCGGGCTGATCTCGCTCTACGGCGCGATGTCCTACACGCTCTATTCGATCACCGTGGCGCATGCCAACGACTTCGCGCCGAGCGACAAGTTCGTCACCGTTTCGGGCGGGCTGCTGCTGCTTTACGGGATCGGCACCATCATCGGCCCGTCAATCGGCGGCATCGCCATGGCGGTGAACACCTATCTTCTGTTCGCGGTGACGGCGGTCGCCCACCTCGCCATCGCCGTCTATGCGCTGTTCCGCACCCGGGTGCGCGCGGCGATCCCCGCGACCGAGCGCGACAACTTCACCTCGACGCCGTCGGCGCGCGCGGCCACGCCCGAATCGATCAATCTCGACCCGCGCGCCGCAGCCCAGGACGACTGAGGCGCCATCCGGCGCACAAGCTGCCCTGCGCAACCTTGCGCGGGCGCCGGGTGCCGTCAGCCCATGTCGAGCACGATCTTGCCGACATGGTCGCCGTCCTCCATGCGCTGGTGCGCGGCGGCGGCCTGGTCCATGGGATAGATCGAATCCATCACCGGCAGCACCTTGCGCTCGCTCAGCAGCGGCCAGACATGCTGGCGCAGCTCATCGGCGATCGCCGCCTTGAAGGCCACGTCGCGCGCCCTGAGCGTCGAGCCGGTGTGGGTCAGCCGCTTGGTCATCAACAGCGCGAAATCGGCCTCCGCCTTGCGCCCCTTGAGGAAGGCGATCTGCACGATCCGGCCCTCGACCGCGGCCGCCTGGTAGTTGCGGCTGATATAGTCGCCGCCGACCATGTCGAGGATCAGCTCAACGCCCTTGCCATCGGTCGCCTGTTTGGCCGCTTCGACGAAATCGGTGTCGCGGTAATTGATCGCCATATCGGCGCCGAGCTCGCGAATCGCGGCGCATTTGGCCTCGGACCCGGCGGTGGCCAGCACCCGCGCGCCGAACGCCTTGGCAAGCTGGATCGCGGTGGTGCCGATGCCGGAGGAGCCGCCATGCACCAGAAGCGTCTCGCCGGCCTTGAGCCCGCCGCGCTGGAACACATTGTGCCAGACGGTGAAGAAGGTTTCGGGAATCGCCGCGGCCTCGGTCATGGTCAGCCCGCCGGGCGCGGGCAGCGCATTGGTTTCGTCGACGGTCGCGAACTCCGCATAGCCGCCACCGGGCACCAGCGCGCAGACGCGGTCGCCCGGCTTGAAGCGCCTGACCGCCGATCCGACCTCGGCGACTTCGCCGGCGATCTCGAGCCCCGGAATGTCCGACGCGCCTGGCGGCGGCGGATAGGCGCCCTGGCGCTGCAGGCAGTCGGGACGGTTGACGCCGGCCGCCAGCACCCGCACCAGCAATTCGCTCTCACCCGGGACCGGTGTGTCTCGTTCGGTGAGCGTGAGCACTTCCGGCCCGCCGGGTTTGCGGATTTCGATCGCTCGCATCATGTCATTCTCCTGCTGGTGCTTTCTTACAATCTAGGCCCGGGTTAGGATCGGGACAATGCCGCAAGGACATGTGTCCGGCCGGCGATGTGGATGCAGGAGAGCGTGAAGCCATGTTCGCAGACGACGACCGCCCGAAGCGCAAGACAATCCACGAGATCGGCTGCGATCTCACCTTCCTGTCGGCAGGCGAACTGGAAGAGCGAATCACGCTGCTGCGCGCGGAAATCGCGCGGCTGGAGGCCGACAAGGCTTCGAAAACCTCAAGCCGCAGCGCCGCAGAGGACCTTTTCAAACAAAAATAAATCATGAATCGCAATTACATGCGCAATAGCTGGCCAGTGTTAAGCCTTGGGTAAGCTTTACAAGTGTTTACTAACGCATCCGGGTTTCCTGGATGCGGCATTCCGATTTCGGATCGGGATGCCCGACGCCTCCCTGTTAAACTCTTGAGAGCCGCTCCTGCGGCTCTTTTTTTGTCTTTCCCTCCCGGTGCCGGGCTGGCCCGGACGATGCAAATCCGGTGGACACCGGCTTTGCGGACGGTCCCGGCACGGCGGCGAAACCCCGGAAACCCGCCCTTTCCGCGCCGCCGAACACGTTAACCCTTTCTTAAGAATACCCTTGCCCGAAACGATGCGAGCGTTCAGGATACAAGGGCTGGCGGCGACCAGTCACGCCATGCACCAGACGCCGAGCGAAGTAGCGTTTAACCAGGAAATAGCGGCCATGTCCGAAACCAGTCTGAACAACGTCAATCTCGCCGATCGCATGGCCAACTCGGCCCAGTTCAAGGCGCTGTATGCCGAGGGCATGGGACTGGTCGAGGAAACCGCCAACTATCTCGACGGTCCCGGCCGCACCGCCTCGAAGGCGCTGCCGCGGCTCGCAAGCGTGCTCTATGCCGCCGAATCCATGCGCCTGACCACACGGTTGATGCAGATGGCCTCCTGGCTGCTCCTGCAGCGCGCGGTCAACAATGGCGAGATGAATCGCGACCAGGTGCTGGCCGAGAAGAGCAAGGTCCGGCTCGACAGCTTCAATTGCGACAAGAATGCCCAGGGCTGGAGCGAACTGCCCGAAGAGTTCCGCGACCTGGTGGAGCGCTCGCTGCGCATCCAGACCCGCATCGCCCTGCTCGACCGCGAGATCTATCGCCCGGCCGAGGCCACGTCCCTGAAGCCGGACAACCAGAACTCCGTGCAGGCGCAGCAGCAGCTTTTGCAGACGGTCTTCGCCACGCGCTGAGCGCACCGGCACGACCCGGATTTCGACAGGGCCCGCGCATGCCGCGGGCCTTTTTGCGTCAGCATGGGACAGGAGTCCCGATAAGGGACGGGGAGCCACCCTCCCCGCCGGCATGAAGGCGATCGCACTCAGCGATCGGCACACGAAAAAGCCCGCCGGAACGGACCGGCGGGCTTGATCGAAACCGGTAATGGCCGGCTGATTACATGCTGAGGCCTTCGAAGCGCTTCTTGAACTTCGACAGACGGCCGCCGCGGTCCAGCATCTGCTGGTTGCCGCCGGTCCAGGCCGGGTGCGACTTCGGGTCGATTTCAAGGTTCATGGTCTCACCTTCGGCGCCCCAGGTCGAGCGGGTCATGTATTCGGTGCCGTCGGTCATGACCACCTTGATCATGTGGTAATCGGGGTGGATGTCTGCCTTCATCTTCTCTGTCCTGCCTTTGGGAGGCCCGCGCGCAACTTGGCTTGCGGCATTCTGGCCAAACACATATATGAAGCCGTGTCCGTCAGGACAGCGACTTCCCAATTCGATGGCGAGCCTATACAGGAAGGCGTAATCGATAACAAGGGCCGCGTCCGTTTTTGCAGGTCCGCACAATTGCTGCATATGCATATCGGGAGACGACGTGGCTGAACAATTCGATACCCCCAAGACGGCGCGCCGTTCCGTGCGCCCTCTCGCCCGGCTTTTCCCCTATGTGAAACGCTATCCGCACCTGGTGATCGGCGCGCTTTTCTTCCTGCTCATGGCGGCCGTGACGACGTTGACGCTGCCGACCGCGATCCGCCGGATGATCGATCACGGCTTCTCCGCGCAGGATGCGGGCTTCATCAATTCCTATTTCGCCATGCTCGCGGCGATCGCGATCCTGCTCGCCTTCGCCTCGGCCTGCCGCTACTATTTCGTCATCACGCTCGGCGAGCGCGTGGTCTCCGATATCCGCCGCGACGTGTTCGACCATGTCACCCGGCTCTCGGCCGCCTTCTACGATGCCAACCGCTCGGGCGAGATCGTCTCGCGGCTGACCGCCGACACCACGCAGATCAAGTCGACCGTCGGCGCCACCGCGTCGCTGGCGCTGCGCAACACCATCCTGTGCGTGGGCGCGGGCGGCATGATGTTCATCACCTCGCCCCAGCTCTCGGGCCTGGTTCTCGGCGCGATCCCGCTCATCGTGTTTCCGCTGGTGGGCTTCGGCCGCAAGGTGCGCAAGCGCTCGCGCCAGGCCCAGGACAGCCTGGCAGAAGCCATGACTTTCGCCGGCGAAGCCATCGGCGCGACCCGCACCGTGCAGGCCTTCAACACCGAAGCCGCCTCGCAGGCACGCTTCTCCGCCGCGGTGGAGAGCGCCTTCGATGCCGCACGCAAGTCGATCCTGGCCCGCTCGGTGCTGACCGGCTTTGCCATCGCCATGGCCTTCGGCTCGATCGTCGCCGTGCTCTGGTACGGCGCGCAATCGGTGCTCTCGGGCGAGCTCTCGCCGGGAACGCTCGGCCAGTTCCTGCTCTATTCGGTGTTTGCCGCAGGCAGCCTCGGCGCCTTGTCGGAAGTCTGGGGCGAGTTGTCCCAGGCCGCAGGCGCCGCCGAACGGCTGAGCGAACTGCTCGACGAAGTGCCCGAGATCCGCGCGCCGAAATCGCCCAAGCCGCTGCCGATGCCGGCGATCGGCGACATCCGCTTCACGGACGTGCATTTTGCCTATCCCGCCCGGCCCGACACCTCGGCGCTGACGGGCACCAGCTTCCATGTCCGTCCCGGCGAGACCGTGGCCGTGGTCGGCGCCTCGGGTGCCGGCAAGTCCACCCTGTTTTCGCTGATCCTGAGGTTCTACGACGCAAGTTCGGGCTCCGTGGAGATCGACCATGTCGAGATCCGCGATGCCGACCCCTCCGCCGTGCGCGCCCGCATCGCGCTGGTGCCGCAGGACGTCACCATCTTCGCCGGCAGCGTCGGCAGCAACATCGCCTTCGGCCGGCCCGAGGCCAGCCAGGACCAGATCGAGGCGGCCGCGAAGGCGGCGCAGGCGCATGAGTTCATCATGGCCATGGACAAGGGTTACGACACCCTGGTCGGCGAACGCGGCATCACGCTGTCGGGCGGGCAGCGCCAGCGGGTGGCGATCGCCCGGGCGATCCTGCGCGACGCGCCGATCCTGCTGCTCGACGAGGCGACCTCCGCGCTCGACGCCGAGAACGAGAAGCTGGTGCAGAAGGCGCTCGAAAGCCTGATGGAAAACCGCACGACCATCGTCATCGCCCACCGGCTCGCCACCGTGTTGCGCGCCGACCGCATTCTGGTGATGGACAAGGGCCGGATCGTCGAGGAAGGCACCCACGCGGCGCTGGTGGCGCGCGGCGGGCTCTATGCCCGGCTGGCGCGGCTGCAGTTCGAGCATGGCGCCGAGGCGCTGGCGCTGGATACGCCGGCCGTCGCGCCGAAGCCGGCCAAGGCCAATGGCGGCACGCACGCCTGATCATCCTCACGCTTGATCTCAAGTGTGACAATCTTGTGAAGCGCCGCAAATCAGGATAAGGATCTGGCGTTCGTCTGGAAGCCACGCGGGGGACGGGACGCCTGTCCGCGGGCTATAACAGGAACATTCAGAAGGTGTATCCACGATGCGGAATGACGCGGAGTGGCGAACCCTGCTTCTGGCAGGCGTTTGCTATGCTGTGTGGTTTTTGCTGGCGTTTGGGTGGGCTGACCTGCCGGACACGATCCGTGTCCTCTTGCTGATCCCCACGATCACGCTGCATTCCTCTCTTCAACACGAGTTCCTGCATGGCCATCCGTTCAGGAACCAGTTGATCAACGATCTCCTGATCGCCCCGCCAATCGGAGTGCTGGTGCCCTACCTGCGCTTCAAATCCTGCCACCTGACCCATCACATCAACGAAAACATCACCGATCCCTACGACGATCCGGAGAGCTATTATCTCGACCGCAGCGTCTGGGCGGCGCTGCCGAGCTGGTTCCGGCGCGTGCTGGTCGCCAACAACACGCTTGTCGGGCGCATGACGCTCGGCCCGGCGCTGGGCACGATCGGGTTCCTGCGCAACGAACTGGGACGCATACGCGCCGGTGACAGAGCCATCCTTGGCATATGGCTGCGTCACCTTCTGGCAGTAGCGCTGCTCCTCATGCTGATCGGGGCCTATGGCAGCCTCTCGGTGGCGGCCTACGCCATCGCCGCCTATCTCGGCATGGGGCTGTTGATGGTGCGCTCCTTCCTCGAGCACCAGGCGGTGGAGAAGACCAACCAGCGCTCGGTGATCATCGAAACGCGCGGGCCGCTGAGCCTGTTGTTCCTCAACAACAATTTCCACTCGGTGCACCACGCCTATCCGTCGCTCGCCTGGTACCGGATTCCCGGCTTCTTCCGCGAGAACCGGGAACGCTTCCTGCGCATGAATGGCGGCTATCGCTACGAGAGCTACTGGGAGGTGTTCCGCCGCTTCGGCTTCCGGCCCAAGGAGCCGGTCGCCTGGCCGATCGAGCGCAAACGCCGCGGCGACAGCGGGTGACCGGCCTCGCCGCGCTGCCGATGTATGACTGGCCGGAGATCCGGCCGGCGAGCGATGCACTGTGGGCCGCGATCCGCGACCAGTTGCTTCTGCGCGGGATCGCGGCACCCGCGGTGCTCGACCGCGGCGACCAGATGGAAGCACTCTGGACCGATCCGGATCTCGTGCTGTCGCAGACCTGCGGCTATCCCTTCGCGACCCGGCTTGCCGGCCGTGTCGCGCTGGTGGCGACGCCCGCCCATGCGGCGACCGGCGCGCGGCCGGGCCGCTATTACAGCGTGCTGGTGGCGCGCCGCACCGATGGACCAGTCTCCGCGGGCGACCTTGCCGGGCGCCGCTTCGCCTTCAACATGCGTCACTCGCAATCGGGCTTTGCGGCGCCGGTGAGGCTGTTGCTGGCTGGCGGACATTCCTCGCAGCCAAAACCGCTCGAAACCGGCGCGCACCGCGCCTCGATCCGGGCGGTGGCCACGGGCGAAGCCGACTGGGCCGCAATCGACGCCGTCACCTGGCAACTGGCGCTGCGGCACGAACCGGCAGCCGAAACACTGCGCGTGTTCGCCGTCTCGCCCGAAACCCCTGCCCTGCCGCTGATCACGTCACTGCGTCACGCCGCCGACGCTCCCGCGATCGCCGATGCGGTCGAGGCGGCCATCGCCGGACTCGATGCGGCGATCCGCAAGCAGTTGCTGCTCACCGGCCTCGTACGGCTCAATCCGCAGGATTACGCGCCGCTGGCGGCAAGCTTCGACGCGCGGCGCTGCCTGCCATCTCTCCCGGCCTGAGGCAGCACGGCGCGGGTCTCAGCGCTCGGTCAGCTTGAGTTCGATGCGGCGGTTGGTGGCGCGGTCGGTATCCGTGTCGCCCTCGGCGATCGGCTGGAACTCGCCGAAGCCGGCCGCCACCAGCCGATTGGCCGGCACGCCGTTGGCAATCAGGTATTTGACCACGGACGTGGCGCGCGCGCTCGACAGTTCCCAGTTGTCGGCATAGCGGCCGGTGCCTGACAGCGGCACGTTGTCGGTGTGGCCATCGACGCGCAGCACCCAGTTGATCTCGTCGGGGATTTCGCGGCCGAGCTCGATGATGGCGCTGGCGAGCTTGGCCATCTGGTCCTGCCCGGCCGGGTTCAACTCCGCGCCGCCCGACGGAAACAGCACTTCCGACTGGAACACGAAACGGTCGCCCACCACCCGCACGTCCTCGCGGCTCGACAGGATTTCGCGCAACCTCCCGAAGAAGTCGGAACGGTAGCGGTTGAGTTCCTGCACGCGCTGGGCCAGCGCCACATTGAGCCGCCGGCCGAGATCGGCGATCTTGGCCTGGGTCTCGCGGTCCTTGTTCTCCGACACTTCCAGCGCATCCTCGAGCGCACCGAGCTGGGTCCTGAGCGCGGCGATCTGCTGGTTGAGAAGGTCGACCTGGTTCAGCGCCCGCTGCGACACCTGCTTTTCCGCGTCGAGCGTCTCTTGCAGCGTGCCGATCCGCGCCTCGGCAGCTTCGGACGCACCCGAGCCGCTGGCGAGCAGCTCCTGCAGGCGCGAGCGCTCGCTTTCCGAGCTGCTGAGCGAAGCCTGCAGGTTGGCGAGCGTATCCTCCAGATCCTGCTTGCCCGAGCGTTCGAGCGCGAGCAGCTGCGTGAGTTCGTTGATCTGGCTGTTGAGCCGGTTCAACACCTCGTCGCGGCCGGAAATCTCGCGGCTCAGGAAGAACTGCGCGAGCACGAACACCGTAAGCAGGAACATGATCGCCAGGAGCAGGGTCGACAGGGCATCGACGAAGCCCGGCCAGTAATCGACCGCGCGCTCCCGCCGCCGGTTCCGCGCCAGCGCCATCGTCTACTTGTCCCCGATCTTGTCGGCGAGCTTGTCGAGGGTTTCGCGCATCCGCCGCGATTCGACCTGCTGCGCCTCAATCCAGTCGCGAAGCATCTGCTGCTCGTTGCGCATGTTCTTGACCAGGCCCTGGATGCCTTCGGCCAGACTCGCCATCGCCGCGGTGGTGCGCGGCGTCATGCCCGCGTCCTGCGCCATCTTCTGCATGCGCTCGGTCAGCATCCGGATTTCCTCCGACGTGCCGGCCGCCTCCGCCGGCACGCTCCCGCCCGAATCGAGATCGGTCATGGTGGAGAGCCAGTTTTCGAGTTCGGTGTAAAACCGGTTCTGCGCCCGGCCGGCCTGCAGGTCGAGGAAGCCCAGCACCAAAGATCCGGCGAGGCCGAACAGCGAGGACGAAAAGGCCGTGCCCATGCCGTCGAGCGGCGCCGACAGGCCGCTCTTCAGGGTCGAGAGCACGTCACCCGTGCCGCCCGTGCCCGGATCGAGCGACTGGATCACCTGATTGATCGAACCGATGGTGCCGAGCAGGCCCCAGAAGGTGCCGAGCAGGCCGAGAAACACGAGAAGGCCGATCAGGTAGCGCGAGGTGTCGCGCGACTCGTCGAGCCGGGTGGCGATGGAATCGAGGATCGAGCGCAGCGAGGAGGTGGACAGCGCCATCGACTGGCGCCGGCCGATCAGCGCGCGCATCGGCGCGAGCAGCACCGGATCGCGCCCGACCTTTTCGGCATCGCCGGTGGCCCTCAACGAATTGACCCAGCGCACCTCCGGCCTCAGCCTCAAGACATGGGTGAACACCAGAAGCACGCCGACCGTCAGCACGCCGATGATCAGCCCGTTCAGTCCGGGATTGGCCAGAAACGCCGTCTGGATCTGCCGGTAAAGGATCGCGGCGACAAAACCGGACAGGATCAGGAAGATCGCCATGCTCCAGAAGAACACCAGCGGACTTGAGAGCTTATGCGGATCGGCCCCGCTGCCGTCTTCCGAAATGCCCCACCCCGACAATGTCAGTTTCGCCATGCCATATCCGTCCTGGCCCTTGCCCTAAATCAAAAGATCCTGGCAAGACTAGCCGATATTGTGACGGAAATGAAAGCATGCTTTCAAAACAAAGCCGTGACAGCCAGGGTCAGGCCTTGGGCGTGGGCCGCTGGATCAGTTCGACCAGCCCCTTGTGGATGTATTCGTTGCCCGCGGCGACGGAGCGCGTGCCGAACATGTCGGTTCCGCCGCTCATGTCGGAGACGAAGCCGCCCGCTTCCCGGATCAGGAGCAGGCCGGCGGCCATGTCCCAGGGCTCAAGCGGGGTTTCCCAGAAACCGTCGAGACGGCCGGCCGCCACATAGGCGAGATCGAGCGCGGCCGCGCCCATCCGCCGGATGCCGGCGCATTCGCCCATCACGTGGCGCAGCTCCACCAGAAACTTGCCGTGATGGCCACGGCCCAGATGCGGCACGCCGGTGCCGATCACCGCGTCCGACATCGCCTTGCGGCCGGCAACGCGCAGGCGCCGGTCGTTGAGGAAGGCGCCGCCGCCGCGTTCGGCGGTGTAGAGTTCGTCGGTCGAGGGGTTGTAGATCACTCCGGCGACGATCTCACCACTGCGCTCGAGCGCGATCGACACGGCGAAATGCGGCATGCCGTGCAGGAAGTTGGTGGTGCCGTCGAGCGGATCGACGATCCAGCGATGGGCGCCGTCGGTGCCCTTGAGCTCGATGCTTTCCTCGCCCATGAAGCCGTAGGTCGGGCGCGCCCGGAGCAATTCGGTCTTGATGATCGTCTCGGCCTTGCGGTCGGCCTGGCTCACATAATCGCCCGGCCCCTTGAGCGAGACCTGGAGGTTCTGCACCTCGCCGAAATCGCGCGCGAGCGAACGCCCGGCCTTGAGCGCGGCCTGAACCATCACATTGAGAAGGGCGGAACGCGCCATCTGCTTTTCTTCCTTGGTCACGGCGGCGCGCGGGACTGCCGCGCGCGCCTTTAGGTCTTCGCGGGCCGGGCTTAGTCGGCGCGGCGCAGATAGGTCAGTTCATTGGTGTCGACGATCACCCGCTCGCCGGCCGCGATGAACGGCGGCACGAGGATGCGTACACCGTTTTCCAGAACGGCGGGCTTGTAGGACGAGGCCGCGGTCTGGCCCTTGACCACCGGATCGGCCTCGGCGATCGCCAGCGTCACCTGGTCGGGCAGCGCGATGCCGATCGGCCGCTCGTCATAGAGTTCCACGGTCACCATCATGCCGTCCTGGAGGAAGGCGCGGCGATCGCCGACGAAGTCCTTCTGCAGCTCAAGCTGCTCATAGCTTTCGAGGTCCATGAACACCAGTGCTTCGCCCTGCTCGAACAGGAACTGGAAGTCCTTCTGTTCGAGGCGGATGCGTTCGACGGTCTCGGAGGCGCGGAAGCGCTCGTTGAGCTTGGTGCCGTCGATCAGGTTCTTCATCTCGACCTGGTTGAAGGCGCCGCCCTTTCCGGGCTTGACCGCGTTGGTCTTGACCACGGCCCAGAGACCGCCATTGTGCTCGAGCACGTTGCCGGGACGAATTTCATTTCCGTTGATTTTCATGGGACAATTCCGCGTCAGCTTGATCCGGCCCGGTTTTCGGCGCCGCTTGGCGGCCTCAAGACCACAAATGGCTGCGCTTTTCAAGTCTGGCGCGCAACCGGAGCGCCGTGATTGCAAGCTTCAGCGCTTGCCGAACCGGTTGGCCGCCTCGATCGCGCGCTTCTGCTCGTCCTCGGTCAGCCCCTGGTAGAAATCGTCGAGCGACCGGTCGACGAAGCCGGCGCGGCGCGACAGGATGTACCATTTCGCCGCTTCGACCGGATCGCCTGCCGTGCCGATGGCATTGATCTCGAGCACCGCCATCCGGTTCTGCGCCACCACATTGCCGCGGTTTGCGGCCACCTTCATCCAGCGATAGCCCGTGGCGTAGTCCTTGGGTCCGCCGATCCCGTCGATCAGCCAGATGGCATAGTCGAGCTGCGCGGTATCGAAGCCGGCCCGCGCGGCCTTTTCCATGTATTCGCGCGCCCGCGCCCGTTTCTGCTCGGGCACACCCACCGTGTTGCTGTAGATCTGCGCAAGCGCATATTGCGCGTCGGGAACCCCCTGCTCGGCCGCCATCTCAAAATAGGGCAGCGCCTCGAGAAGGCCCGCGTCCCCGGGCTTGGCCGCCACCAGCGCTTGGGCATGGTTGAACTGGGCGAAGGCATTGCCCGCATCCGCGGCCTTCTTCATCAGTTCGCGCGCCTTGACCGGGTCGGCTTTGACATATTTCCCTTCGAGCAGCATCACGCCGTATTTGAACTGGGCCGAGGCATTGCCGCCATCGGCCGCCTGTCCATACCAGAACGCGGCGTCCTCCATGCTGCGCGCCACGCCGAGCCCGCTTGCGAACAATTCGCCCACCAGCGTCTGCGCCGCCGGATCGCCGAGCTGCGCCCGCGGCAACGCCAGCTCCATCGCGGTGAGATAATAGCCGCGCTGGAAGGCGCCGAAGGCACGCGCGGTGGCATCGGCAGCATCCGGAGCAGCCGTGCCGACAGGCTCAGGGGCTTGCGGCGCCGGCATTTCGGTGCCGGTCCCGGCTGCCGCGGAAGGAGCCTGCAGCGCAGTCCCCTCCTGCGCAGCCGCGCCGCGCGGCGCCAGCGCCACGACCAGGGCCATCAACAGCGCGGGCACAAGCCTGCGATGGCGCGGCAAGCGGCCCCCGCTGGCAATCGGGTGCTGCGGCGTGAAGGGATCAGGATCGTTCATGGTCGTGACTATCACCCGAACCGTGGCGCTTTTTCGTCAAGCGTGGCGTTGATTTCCGCCACCAGCCGCGGGGCTTCCGTCGGGTCGGAGAACACGGCCTTCGAGAAGGCGATGAACTCGGCGCCGGTCTTTGCCATGTCCTCGACGAAGGCCAGGCTGGTGCCGCCCATGACGATGCAGGGGATCTCGATCATGTCGGCCCACCATTCGGCGAGCGCCAGATTCTTGGAATGCGGCTCGGGCTTGATGTCGCCGGCAATCGAGCCGAACATCACGTAATCGGGCTGCGCCTCGCCGATCGACAGCGCCGCATGGCGCTCGCGCGCATTGCCGCCGCCGACGATCATGCCGGGCGAGTGGCGTTCGATCGCTTCGGCCATCGCCGTGGGCCCGACTTCCAGATGCAGCCCGTCGCAGCGCACCCGGCCGGCCACCCGGGTGTCGCCGGCCACCAATGCGGCGGCTCCGGCTGCCTGGATCACCGGAACCACCGCCTCGCAGCGCTTCTGGAAGCTTTTGTCGTCGAGCGCGTGCTGGGGCACGATCACCGAAGCGACGTCGCCGCCGCGCAGCGCGTCGCCGATCACGTTCGCCAGACCGGCGGGGTCGGCGATGTCGGGCGCAACGAGGACAAGGCGGCAGCGGGTGGTCGGGTCGGTCATCGGGGTTCCTGTCGGGGCCTTGTGCTGAAAGCCAATATGGCCAAGTCGAAGCAAACGGGATAGACCGGCACGGCACAAGGATCAACTACCCCGATGATCACGGATCCGTACTTCTATGCCGCGGCGATTCCGGCGGTGGTCATGGTCGGCCTTTCGAAAGGCGGCTTCGGCGGCGCGATGGCGCTGCTGGGCGTGCCGTTGATGGCGCTGGCGATCTCGCCGGTCCAGGCAGCCGCGATCCTTCTGCCGATCCTGATCGTGATGGATGTCGTCAGCCTGTGGAGCTGGCGCAGCCACAGCGACCCCAGGACGCTTTTCATCATGGTGCCGGGCGCGCTCGGCGGCATCGGGATCGGCTGGCTGACGGCCGCGTGGGTGACGGCGGACATGATCAAGCTGATCGTCGGCGCGGTGGCGCTTTGGTTCGTCTGGCGCTTTCTCGCGCAGAACCTCGCCGCCGCCCGCTCCGGGCTGAAACAGCCGCCGCAGCCGCACCGCCCGGCCCGGGGCCTGTTCTGGGGCGCGCTCGCAGGATTTACGAGCTTCGTCTCCCATGCCGGCGGCCCGCCTTACCAGATCTACACGCTGCCGCTCAAACAGGATCCGAAGACCTATACCGGAACCAGCGTGCGCTTCTTCGCCATCATCAACGCGATCAAGCTCGTGCCCTATTTCGCGCTCGGCCAGTTCGACACCGCCAACCTGTCGACCTCGCTGGCGCTCGCTCCGCTCGCCCCGGTGGCGACGCTCGCCGGCGCCTACGTCGTAAGACGCATGAAGCCGGACGTTTTCTATCCCTTCATGTATGCTATGGTCCTGTTGGCCGCGCTCAAGCTCATCTGGGACGGGTCCGCCAGCCTCCTGGCCTGAGGAGGCCGGCCGTGCCGGGCGACGTCGAGCCGGATCATTCGCGACATCACGGCACAGGAACCAACGCGTGCGCTCCAATCCCTACGAAACCGATCTCGACCGCAATCCCGCCAATTACCAGCCGCTCACCCCGCTTGCGCATCTCGAGCGCGCGGCGCTGATCCACCCCGAGCACACCGCGATCATCCATGGCCGGCTGCGGGTGAGCTACCGGGAATTCCTGGAGCGCTCCCGGCGCCTCGCCAACGCGCTCGCAGCGCTCGGCATCGCCAAGGGCGACACGGTTTCGGTGATGCTGTCGAACACGCCGGCGATGCTCGAAGCCCATCACGGCGTGCCGATGACGGGCGCGGTGCTGCATTCGATCAACACCCGGCTCGACGCCGAGGCGATCGCCTTCCAGCTCGACCATGCCGAAAGCAAGGTGCTGATCGTCGACCGGGAATTCTCGGCCGTCGTGGCCACCGCGCTCGCCCGCGCACAGGTGCAGCCGGTGGTGATCGACTATGACGACAGCGAATATCCCGACAGCGCCCCCTTCCCCAAGGGCGAGCGCATCGGCAGCCAGGACTACGAGGCCTTCGTGCAGTCGGCCGCGGCGGACTTCACCCGCACGCTGCCGCACGACGAATGGGATTCGATCTCGCTCAACTACACCTCCGGCACCACCGGCAACCCGAAGGGCGTGGTCTATCATCACCGCGGCGCCGCGCTGATGGGCTATGCCAATGTGATCGCCTCGGGCATGGGCCGTCACCCGGTCTATCTGTGGACGCTGCCGATGTTCCACTGCAACGGCTGGTGCTTTCCCTGGACGCTGGGCGTCGTCGGCGGCACCCATGTCTGCCTGCGCTGGGTGCGCGCCAAGGCTATGTATGATGCCATCGCCGACCATGGCGTGACGCATCTCTGCGGCGCGCCGATCGTGATGTCGACGCTGCTGAACGCCGACGAGGCCGACAAGCGCGACTTCCCGCAGACGGTGAGCTTCAACACCGCCGCCGCCCCGCCGCCCGAAGCCGTGCTTGCAGGCATGGCCGATGCCGGCTTCGAGGTGGTGCATCTCTACGGCCTGACCGAGACCTACGGGCCGGCGGTGGTCAATGAGTGGAAGGCCGAATGGAACGCGCTCGACCGGGCCGCCCGCACCAGCAAGAAGGCGCGCCAGGGCGTACGTTATCCCGTGCTCGAGGACCTCACGGTGATGAACCCCGAAACCATGGAAAAGACACCGGCCGACGGCGAGACCATCGGCGAGGTGATGTTCCGCGGCAACATCGTCATGAAGGGTTATCTGAAAAACCCCGCCGCCAGCGCCGAGGCCTTCCGCGGCGGCTGGTTCCATTCGGGCGATCTGGGCGTGATGCATCCCGACGGCTACCTGCAGCTCAAGGACCGCTCCAAGGACATCATCATCTCCGGCGGCGAGAACATTTCCTCGATCGAGGTCGAGGACGCGCTCTACAAGCACCCGGCGATCCTGGCGGCGGCGGTGGTGGCCAAGCCCGACGACAAATGGGGCGAGACGCCCTGCGCCTTCGTCGAGGTGCGCCCGGGCCACAGCCTGACGGAGGCGGACGTGATCGCCCATTGCCGCAGCCTGCTGGCCCATTTCAAGTGCCCGCGCACGGTGATCTTCCACGAAGTCCCCAAGACCTCGACCGGCAAGATCCAGAAATACCTGCTGCGCGACGAGGCCAAGGCGCTCGGGTCCTGAGGGCCCCGGCGCGCCCCCCCGAGATCCGGCGCAGCGAAGGGGCGCGGCGCGCACCGGAGGGGTGCCTGACTGGGCGGGGGAGAGGGCGAGGCGTTGCGCCGCATCCGCGGCCGGTTGCAGCGCACACAAAGCGCTTGCCGGGCATGGGGGTTTGAACTAGCCTCGCTCAATGACCATGGACGCGTTCCAAGCCATCGCGGACCCCAACAGGCGCTATCTGCTCGAAGAACTGCGCCGGCGCCCGCGCACGGTCAACCAACTCGCCGAAGGCCTGACCATCAGCCGGCCGGCGGTGTCGCAACACCTCAAGGCGCTGCTCGATTGCGGGCTGGTCACCGTCACCAGCCAGGGCACGCGCCGGATCTATGCGATCAACACCGACGGCTTCATGCGCCTCAATCTCTGGGTCGACCAGTTCTGGGGCTGAGCCCCGCCCTCTGAACGCCCCGCTGGCCCGCCGTGCCGTGCATGTCCCCGATGCGCGTGGCGGCTTTTGAGCGTCCCTGTCCGTTCCTTTCACACAAAGACGCGGGGGCAGGCCCCGCGTCATCAACTTGTCATGGAAATCTGATCAGTGTTGCGTCACCGAAGCACGCAGACGGTTGATTTCGTCCTTGATCCGCAGCTTGCGCCTCTTGATGGCCACGATCCGCTCGTTGTGAGCCGAAGGCTGGGCCTGCACGGTGCGCAGTTCCTCGTCCAGTTCGCCGTGTTTTCTTTCGAGTGTGGCAAGATGTGCATCAATCGACATTATCGACTCCTATCGTAGGTTGCCCCGGCACCGGAAGCACCGGAGCAAATCGTTTGGGGACACGGAAAGTGTGCCACGGAGTGGTGCATTTGTCGAAGGTGATTTCTTGATTACAGGTAACTTCCTGTTACACCCGATTCTGTGGTAGGGACGCGCAACGAGAACGAGGTCGGACCGGCGCCGACGGATGCGTGAAACGGGGTAACTGAATGTCCGATCAGGAACAGGCGGAACTTCGCATGCTGGTGGCGCGGTTGCGCCATGAGCACGAGGATTTCGACGTGGCCATCAACGCCATGATACAGACCGGGTGCGATCAATTGCGCATTCAGCGCATGAAGAAAAAGAAGCTCGCGATCAAGGACAAGATCACCGAGCTCGAGGACCAGATCATCCCCGACATCATTGCCTGACACCGGGCCTGACACAGGACCTGATGCAGGGCCCGACCCTGCGCCTGAGATTGGAAAATCCAGCATGAATGCCGCCGAAATGCCGAAGATAGCCGTCATCATGGGCAGCCAGTCGGACTGGTCCACGATGAAACATGCCTGCGACACGCTCGACGAACTTGGCATCGCCCACCGTCCGCTGATCGTCTCCGCGCACCGCACGCCCGACCGCCTGGTGAGCTTCGCCAAGGGTGCGCGCGCCGAGGGCTACAAAGTAATCATCGCCGGGGCCGGGGGCGCCGCGCATCTTCCCGGCATGACCGCCGCCTTCACGCCGCTGCCGGTGTTCGGTGTGCCGGTCGAATCGAAAGCCCTGTCGGGCCAGGACAGCCTCCTGTCGATCGTGCAGATGCCCGCGGGCATTCCCGTCGGCACGCTCGCCATCGGCAAGCCCGGCGCGGTCAATGCCGCCCTTCTCGCAGCCAGTGTGCTGGCGCTGTCGGACGCTGCACTCGCCGACCGGCTCGACGCCTGGCGCCAGGCCCGTACCGATGCAGTGGCGGATGCCCCGGTGAACCAGGAATGAGCGGTGCAGAGGCGAACGCCGGCGCCCTGCCCTCCGGCTCGACGATCGGCATCATCGGCGGTGGCCAGCTCGGCCGCATGCTGGCTATGGCGGCCGCACGGCTCGGCTACCGGACCATCATCCTCGAGCCCGACGTCAATGCGCCCGCCGGCCAGGTCGCCAACAGCCAGATCGTCGCCGCCTATGACGACCCCGAGGCACTCGACCAGCTCGCCATGCTGTGCGACGTCGTCACCTATGAATTCGAGAACGTGCCGGTCGCGGCCGTCAAGGCGCTCGAGGCGCGAATGCCGGTGCGTCCCGGCTCGAAGGCGCTGGAAGTGGCCCAGGACCGCTTGCTCGAAAAGGCGACCGCGCGGGACCTCGGCGCCGAGACCGCGCTGTTCGCGCCGGTGGCGACCCGCGCGGACCTCGATGCCGCGATCGCGGTGACCGGCCTGCCGGCGGTGCTCAAGACCACCCGGCTCGGCTATGACGGCAAGGGCCAGGCCAAGATCGTCCGGCCCGAGGACGCCGACTCGGCCTTTGCCGCCATGAACGGCCAGATGGCGGTGCTCGAATCCTTCGTCCATTTCGAGAGCGAGGTTTCGGTCGTTGCCGCCCGCGGGATCTCGGGCGAGGTGCGCGCCTATGACGTCACCGAAAACATCCACCGCAACCACATCCTCCACACCTCGACCGTCCCCTCCGGCCTCGGTGCCGAGGCCTGCGCCAAGGCGCTCGACATCGCGGCCGGTTTGGGCCGTCATCTCGATTATGTCGGCGTCTTCGCGGTCGAATTCTTTGCCGTGCGCGACGGCGCCGGCCACCGGATGCTGGTCAACGAGATGGCGCCGCGGGTGCACAATTCCGGCCACTGGACGGAAGCGGCCTGCGCGATCTCCCAGTTTGAGCAGCATATCCGCGCCGTGGCCGGCCTGCCGCTGGGCGACCCCGCACGCCATTCCGATTGCGTGATGGAAAACCTGATCGGCGAGGACGTGGCACGGCTCGAAGCCCTGGCCGCCGAACCCGGCGCGGTGATTCACCTCTACGGAAAATCCGAAGCCCGGCCGGGTCGCAAGATGGGCCATGTCACCCGTATTGCGCCGAAAAAATAGCGGTTTGAGGCCGGTCGGGGCCGGGAAAACGCCGCTCCGGAGTTGACAGCAAATGCCCGAGCGGATACATGCCGTGCCAACCGACGAGCGCGTCCCTGCAGGCGCGCTTTTGATTGAATAGACGGCGCGGCCGTCCAGAACCACGCGGATCAGAGCAATGAAGATCAAGAATTCGCTTAAGGCACTCAAGGCCCGTCATCGCGACAACCGTCTGGTTCGCCGCAAGGGCCGGGTTTACATCATCAACAAGCAGAACCCCCGTTTCAAGGCTCGTCAGGGCTGACACGGCGGGCCGCTTGGCCTTCACCGAAATTTGCATTTGAAAAATGGCGCAGGCGGTCTAGTTTTCCGTCATGTGCCATTTTTCGTTTCCGAGCCGTCTCGCCCTGCCTCTCGCCGCTCTGCTGGTCGTGGCCGGCGCTCCGCTTGCCGCACCGGCACAGAGTGTTGCCGAGCCCGAGACTGCGGCCACGCCGGCCAAACCCGCCGATACGCTTGATTCGCTGTTTTCCGAACTCAAGCACGAGCGCGACGAGGAAAAGGCCAAACGCATCGCCAGCCGGATCTGGGCGAAGTGGCGTGATTCGGGCAGCGCCACCGTCAACCTGCTGATGCAGTGGGCCAACACCGCCATCAACGACCAGAAGAACGGGCTGGCGCTCGACCTGCTCGACCAGGCGATCGTGCTGGAGCCGGATTTCGCCGAGGGGTGGAACCGCCGGGCGACGCTGCATTTCATGATGGGCGACCACGCCAAGTCCATGGCCGACATCAACCGCGTGCTGGCGCTGGAGCCGCGCCATTTCGGCGCCATCGCCGGCATGGCCGCGATCCTGTCGGCGAGTGGGAACGACGAACTCGAACTCAGGGCCTGGGAGCAGGTGCTCGAGGTCTATCCCTCCAACCGCCAGGCCCAGGCCAAGGTCGGCGAACTGGCCGATAAGCTCGCGGGCAGTCGCACCTGAGCCGGGCGAGCCCCATGGCGGGGTTGCGCGCCCCTGATCCGTCGGCGCATGGCCGCCGAATCCACCCTCGAGCCCTGGCTGCCGATGTCATTTCGTAACGCGATCCGGACCGTCATGATCATTCTCCTCTCTGCCCTCCTTGTCCTGCTCGCGGGCCTTGCGCTCTTAACCAGGGTGAAGACCCGCGCCATCGAGGCGCGCTATCCGCCGCTCGGCGAGATGATCGATGTCGGCGGCTATGCGCTGCACGCGGTGCACCTGCCCCGGCCCGAGACCGCCGACCTGCCGCCTCTGGTCTTCATCCACGGCGCGAGCGGCAACCTGCGCGACCAGATGGGCGCGTTCCGGTCACACCTCGAAGGACGTGCGGAAATGCTGTTCATCGACCGGCCGGGGCACGGCTGGTCGGAGCGCGGCGGCAGCGAGAACGACACGCCCGACGGCCAGGCCGATGCCATCGCCCGGGCGATGCGCGCCAAGGGCATCGACCGCGCCGTGATCGTCGGCCATTCCTTCGGCGGGGCGATCGCCGCGAGCTTTGCGCTCGCCCATCCCGACATGACCGAAGGCCTGGTGTTCCTGGCGCCGGCAAGCCATCCCTGGCCGGGCGGCATCGCCTGGTACTATACGCTGACCAACCTGCCCGTGATCGGGCCGCTGTTCGCCCATACGCTGGCGCTGCCGGCGGGCCTGACCCGGATCGACAGCGGCTCGGCCTGCGTGTTCGCCCCGAACCCCATGCCCGCCGACTATGTCGCCGAGACCGCGCCGGCGCTGGTACTCAGGCCCGGTGCCTTCCGCAGCAACGCCATCGATATCGCCAATTTCAAGGCCTATGCGATGCGCACGGCGCCACGCTACAGGGAGATCAAGGCGCCGACGGTGATCATCACCGGCGACAGCGACGGCATCGTGCTCGCGCATATCCATTCCGAAGGACTGGCCCAGGCCATCGCCGGCTCGAAGCTGATCTGGGTGCGCAATCTTGGCCACAAGCCCGACTACGTGACCACCGCCCTGGCAGTGGCCGCGATCGAGACCGTGGCCGGCCGCGCAGTCGATCTCGACGCGGCGGCGCGTGAGGCCCAGGCGGCGCTGCGCGACGACCACGCGCGCTGCCCCGGCGGGGACGATGCCCCGCTGGGACAGCAAGCAGCGATGTCGGGAACCTGAGCCGATCCGGGATCAGATGCCGGTCATGCCGTCCGAGCCGATATAGGCGATGCGCAGCATGTTGGTCGACCCGGGCGTGCCGAGCGGGACGCCGGCGGAAATGATGATGCGGTCGCCGGGCTTGCCGAAACCTTCGCGGAAGGCGATGCGGCAGGCGCGATCCACCATGTCATCGAGGTCGGTCGCATCTTCCGTCACCACGCAATGCAGACCCCAGACCACCGACAGCCGTCGTGCGGTCTGGTAGACCGGCGACAGCGCGATGACCGGCACGTTTGGCCGTTCGCGCGCGGCGCGCAGGCCGGTATTGCCCGACGAGGTGTAGCACACGATCGCCGAGAGATTGAGGGTTTCGGCGATCTGCCGCGCGGCCAGCGAAATCGCATCGGCGCCGGTGGCTTCAGGCTGCGGGCGCTGCGAATAGATGATGCCGGGATAGTTCGGATCGCGCTCGACCTTGCGGGCGATCGACGCCATCATCGTCACCGCCTCGACCGGATAGTCGCCCGCCGCCGATTCCGCCGACAGCATCACCGCATCCGCGCCCTCGAACACGGCCGTCGCCACGTCCGAGACTTCCGCGCGGGTGGGAACCGGGGCCGAAATCATCGATTCGAGCATCTGGGTTGCCACCACCACCGGCTTGCCGGCGCGCCGGCAGGCACGGGTGAGCTGCTTCTGGATGCCCGGCACCGATTCGATCGGCATTTCCACGCCGAGATCGCCGCGCGCCACCATCAGCGCATCCGAAAGCTCGATGATCTCGTCGATGCGCTCGAGCGCCTGGGGCTTTTCGATCTTGGACATCAGCCCGACGCGGCCGCGGGCGATCTTGCGGACTTCCGCGAGATCCTCGGGCCGCTGGATAAAGGACAGCGCCACCCAGTCGACATCGTTGGTGGCGAGCACGGCATCGAGGTCGGCCCGGTCCTTTTCGGTGAGCGCACCGACTCCGAGCGTGGTGTCGGGCAGGCTCACGCCCTTGCGGTCGGAGATCTTGGTGCCGCTGACGACGGTGCAGGTGATCGAGGTCTTGTCGGATTCGACGGCAAGCAGCTGCAGCCGGCCGTCATCGATCAGCAGCCGGTGACCGGGCTGCACCGCCTCGAGGATTTCCGGATGCGGCAGGAACACGCGCGTCGAATCACCGGGCTCGTCGCGGTTGTCGAGCACGAAGGTCTGGCCTGCGCTGAGCGTCACCGATCCTTCGGCGAACTTGCCGACCCGGAGCTTGGGACCCTGCAGGTCGGCGAGGATGCCGATCGGGCGCCCGCACTCGCGTTCCACCGCGCGGATGCGGCCGATCAGGGTCCGCATCAGCTCATGGCTCGAATGGCTCATGTTGATGCGGAACAGGTCGGCGCCCGCCGCGTGCAGCTTGCGGATCATGTCTTCGTCGGAAGACGCGGGTCCGAGGGTTGCGAGGATTTTTACGTTGCGTAGCCGCTTCATCAATTCTGGCTTTCCGGGGCTTCCGGGGCATCAGAGAGCTGGACCATCCAACTGCCTTGCCGTCCGGTGTCGTATTCCTTGAACCCCACGCGCTGGAAACCACGGGCGAAACAGTCTTCGACCCCGACAATCCGGAACTCGTTGTCGGCCACACACATATTGATATTCCCGGCCCAGCGGCCACCGCCGCTGGCATCCTCGGCATAAAGGTAATAGTAGCGTGATCCGAGTTGGCCCTCGATCAGCGTCGCGCAGGAATTGGCCGGAATCTGCCACCAGCCTTCCGTGACCCAGCCTTCCGCCGTGCGGTAGCCGATGGCACCGCCGACGAGCGATTGGGTTCCGTTGCAGACCCTGAAATCCGCCCGGGCTTCAGCCGTGCCCGCGAGCACCAGCGCACCGAGCGCCAGGGGAACAAGTGCCGCAGATCTGAAAAGGGACATACAGGCTCGTGGCAACGTGCGAAACATCAATTCCGGTCAGTCTCCGCTTGGGGCGTTCGGGTTGCTTTTTGCGCCGGGAGGTTCGGAAAGTCAACGAAAGACCAGAGCTCCGAACGCCCTGTCCGCAGGCTACCACAAACTCGCCGAAAACAAAGAACCCGATGGCTGCTGTTGCCCCATTCCTGCGGCTATGCCATTGATCCGATCCTGTTCCCGCCCACCAACCCGGTACCCTGATCCGCCATGTCCGGCTTTGCGCCCTTCCAGATCATTCCCGGCGATCCCGCCCCCGGGCTGGTGATTCTCGCCGATCACGCGATGAACCGTCTGCCCTCCGAATATGGCGACCTGGGGCTGCCCGCCGAAGCCTTCGCCCGCCACATCGCCTATGACATCGGCGTCGAGGACGTCACCCGCGGCCTGTGCGCGCGGCTCGGGGTGCCCGGCGTGCTCGGCTGCTTTTCGCGCCTGCTGATCGACCCGAACCGCGGCGAGGACGACCCGACGCTGATCATGAAACTCTCGGACGGCATGGTCATCCCGGCCAATCACCCGCTTGACGACGCGGAGCGCGAACGCCGGCTCCGCCTGTTTCACCGGCCCTATCACGACGCGGTCGATACCGTGATCGGCGAAACCTGGCGCCGCTCGGGCAAGCCGCCGCTGGTGATCTCGGTGCATTCCTTCACGCCCGCCTGGAAGGGCGTCCCGCGGCCGTGGCACGCCGGCGTGTTGTGGGACACCGATCCGCGCGGGCCGCGGCTGATGATCGATCTGCTGCGCGCAGATCCGTCGCTGACGGTGGGCGACAACGAGCCCTATGACGGGGCGCTCAGGGGTGACACCATGCACCGGCATTGCTCGACCACCGGGCTTGCCCATGCACTGGTCGAAATCCGCCAGGACCTGATCGGCGACGCCGAAGGCGTCGCGGCCTGGGTCGACCGGCTGGCGCCGATCCTTGCCACCATGACGGCGCAGTCCGACCTGCACGAGGTTCAGCATCATGGCTCCCGGGCGGTCTGAGGCACGGCTGCAACGCGTGTCCACAGGAGCGGGAATAATCCGGCCCGATCGCTGAAACGCCCTTGACCCGACGCCGGTCAAGGGGCACTTGAAGCCTCACACATCAACCCCCCAATCTGTCCTTTCAGGAGTGTCCCCATGTCTGATGCCGGCGCCGTCGCCCGCGACCAACTCCGTTCCATCGTGGAACGCATTGAACGGCTGGAAGAAGAAAAGAAGACCATTGCCGACGACATCAAGGATGTCTACGGCGAGGCCAAGGCCAACGGTTACGACACCAAGGTGCTGCGCAAGATCATCGCCATCCGCAAGCAGGACCAGAACGACCGGCTCGAGCAGGAAGCGATCCTCGACACCTATCTGCACGCGCTCGGCATGGTGCCGGGTCCCGACGACGCCGAGTGAGCCCGAACGCCTGACCCGGACCGGCCGGCATACGGCCGGTCCCGCCTATCCGCCGACGAGGCTTGGGCCAGCATCATGCAAGCCGGCCGTCGGCCCGGGCCTTCAAGGCCCTGCCCTCTTCCTGAAATCGACAGATGCATCAGAGCGTTCACCCGGCGTCCGGGCCCGTGCGGGCCGGGACGCGGCAGAGCGGCTTACTTGTCGAACCGCGCCACGGTGACGAAATTGACCGCGGAGCCGGTGAACTGGTTGTGCGGTTGCTCCCCGCCATCGGGTGCGAAGGCATTGGCCAGCACCACCTTCGGCGCGGCGCGCAACTGCGTGACCACGAAGTGGCGCGCCCGGTCCGGCGGGGTGGTCATGGACTGCACCCGCTCCTGCGCCAGCGCCCATTTCGAAATCATGGTGTCGGTCAGTTTCGGATCGGTGCGGCTCGCTCCGCGCGGTGCCTGCATCGCCACTTCCGCGGCAGTCGGGCGGCCACCCTTGCGCGGCGCCGACAGCGACGCCGATGATGCGGCAATCCGGCTGCCGCGCGCAGGCGCCAGCGAGGCCATCTCGACCGGAGCAGGCGCCGCAGCCGCGACCGCGGTCTCGCCGGGACGGCGAATGGGCAGCGGCACGAAATCGACATCCGCCGGCAAGGCCGCAACCATCTCGGTCGTGGCCGGCGCGAAGGCCGGTGTCGGCACGGAACCGGCGGCGGGCACCGGCGCGGCTGCCACCTTGGCGGCAGCTTGGTCGGCCGGGGCGGCGGCCCCGTCTGCCTCACCCGTCAGGCGGGCGCGGATCGGGTCCGGCAGGGCAGCGACTTCGATCTGCTGCGCCGGTGCAGCCGGCTGCGCGCCGCCAGCGCGTTCGGCAAGAAACTCGGGAACCGGCGCGCGGATGCTGGCGAGATCGACCGGGCCGGACTGCAGCGGCGGCTGGGCGACCTCGGCACTGGCGGCCGCGGCGAAGGCGTCCACTTCAGCCTGGGCCGGCAGTACCGGCTGCGGCGGGGCAAGGGCTGCCATTTCCACCGGCGGCTCGAGCACGGGCCGGGCGTCCGGCATCGGGCCGCGCGCAGGCAGGGTGAAGGCGAGTTCCTGGGTCGGCGCGACCTCTTCGGGGGCGGCCAGCGCCGCGACTTCCGTGCGGGGCGGCGCAGGCGCGGGCGTGGGCGCCGCGGAAATGGTATCGGGTTCCTCGTCCTCGTCGCCGCCACCGAACAGGGCCGCCAGGAGACCACCCGAGCGCTTGCTGTCGGATCCGGAAGAACCGCTGCTGGTCGAGACGATCGCGCCGCCGCGGCGCTTGTATTCGGCAAGCGCCACCTGGTAGCCGGGCAGCGGCTTGCCGTCGGGCGGCAGGTGAAGCGTCTTGCCATCGGGGAACAGCTTGACCAGTTCCTGCCGGCTCATGCGCGGCCAGGCGCGCACGCCGGCGACATCGACATGGACGAAGGGCGAGCCGGATTTCGGATAATAGCCGACGCCGCCGCCCTGCAGCTTCATCGCCGTGGCGCGCAGCGTGGCGAGCTTGACGCCGGGAATGAAGAAATCCATCGCCTTGCCGAGCATGTGCTGGCTTTTCTTGGCCTGGCCGCCGCGGGTCCGGCGCAGCATCTCGTTGGTGGCGGGCGACCGGTAGGCCGACACCACGTTGATGTAATCGCGCGCGCCCACCTGCTGGTAGATCTCCCAGACCAGGTCGAACAGGCGCGGATCCATGTTGGTGGGTTCGTTGCGGCGGAAATCGCGCAGGAAGCGGTTGAGCTTCTTCAGCCCGGCCTGATCGTATTTGCCGTTGCGCTTGAAGACGATCTCGGCCTTTTCACGGGTGTGAATGTAGTAGAGCTTGAGCGAGCGGGTTTCGGCAGATGCGCTGCTCGGGGTCGTGGCCACGGCTGAGAAGGCGAGCAGCGTCAGCACGCACAGCCCGATCGCCGACGACGCTGCGGCGCGGAACCGTCCGCGCCAGCCGTGCAGGGGCGCGCGTCCGAAGACCCGTGCCAGAACTGAACATTGTGTCGTAATTGCCAAATCTGTCCCCGAACGCCGGAAAACCGTTGTCGATCACCATTTGGTGATCAAATGCGGTGACACGATGGCAATAGCCGCCAGGTCGCACCACTCACCCCCTTTTATAGTGAACAACCACTTAACAAGGAATGAAGCAGATCAACCCGGCGGCACTTTTTTCAAGTGCGGGTGGGAGCCTCTCAGGCCGCCTCCCGCCGCGGATTGTCCGGATCGATCGAATAATCCTTCAGTTTGCGGTAGAGCGTCGAGCGGCCGATGCCGAGACGGCGGGCGACCTCGCTCATCTGGCCCCGGTAGAACGACAGGGCGAACCGGATCAGCTCTTCCTCGACTTCCGAGAGCGGCCGCACCTCGCCGTCGCGCGTGACCGCGTTGACGGCGGGCAGGCTGTGGCCGGCCGGCGGCGCCGGATCTTCGCGCAGGCTCGAGACGTCGAGTTCGACGGCCGGCTCCGACGCCATCAGCCCGGGGGCCGCGGGCGGCAGGTCGGGCAGGCTTGTCGCGCCATCCGTCTCGTTGCGGGAATCGAGGCTGTAGCCCGGCATCTGCGCGGCGATCTGCGGGAACAGCGCGCTCGTCACCGTGTCGCCATCGCACAGCACGATGGCGCGATGCACCGCGTTTTCGAGCTCGCGGATATTGCCCGGCCAGTCATGCGCCGTCAGAAGCGCCATGGCGTCGGGTGCGATCGTGCGGATGCGCGGCTTGCCGAGCGCCTCGGCAAAGTGCTGCGTGAAATGACGCACCAGCTGCGGGATATCTTCCTTGCGCTTGCGCAGCGCCGGCACATGGATCGGAAACACGTTGAGCCGGTAATACAGATCCTCGCGGAAGCGGCCGGCCTTCACCTCGGCGATGAGATCCTTGTTGGTGGCCGAAATCAGCCGCACATCGACCTTCTTGGCAACGCGCGCGCCGACGGTCTCGATTTCGCCGAACTGCACGGCGCGCAGAAGCTTGACCTGGATCTCCGGCGCCAGATCCCCGATCTCGTCGAGGAACAGCGTGCCGCCATCGGCCTCGCAGAACTTGCCGGGGTGACGATCGGCCGCACCGGTAAAGGCGCCCTTCTCGTGCCCGAACAGGATGCTCTCGACCAGGTTTTCCGGAATGGCACCGCAATTGACCGTGACGAAGGGTTTGCCGCGGCGGCTGCTCTCGGCCTGGATCGCCTGCGCGATCATCTCCTTGCCGACGCCGGACTCGCCTTCGAGCACCACCGGAATGGTCGAGGCGGCAGCGCGATAGCCGAGCGAAAGCACCCGCTCCATCGCCGGGCTCGCGGCCACGATATCCTTAAAGCCCGCCCCCTTGCGCGCAAGCTTCGGCGCCGCGCCGGACTGGGACGTCTTGAGCGCGTTCGACAGCGACAGCGCAAGACGCTCGGGCGAGACAGGCTTGACCACGAAATCGAACGCGCCGGCGCGCATCGCCTTGACCACGGTCTCGATGCCGCCCTGCCCGGTCTGTACCACAACGGGAATCGTCATCCCGCGCTCGCGCATCTGCGCAAGCAGCTCGAGCCCGTCCATTTCCGGCATCATCAGGTCGAGCACCACGGCATCCACCGTATCGGGCGCATCGCACAGTCTGGCGAGCGCGGACCGTCCCTCCTGGAACATTTCGGTCACGTAACCCGCGCGTTCTGCTGCGGCCTTGAGAAGGCGACGTTGCACCGGGTCGTCATCGACAATCAGGATTCGGTTGGACACGAGCTTGGTTCCTCACTATCGGGTCTGCGGACAGGCTTTTTTCGAAGGCCCGACACTGCCAGCAAAGGCTGAAAATCGCATTTCGAGAAATGTTTGCATTTTAATCGTCGCTGCCAGTAAAACCGTGATGCCGTTTCAGAGACGCCGTTCAGACCACCCGAGTGAAAGCGAGTGCCACCATGCCGAAATCGATTCTGGACACCGCGCCGGTGCGTGCCGCCGTTGCGCCGCAGGGGACCGAAACCGCCCTGGGCGATCTGCCCGCCTGGAATCTCGGCGACCTCTACGCGGCCCCCGACGCGCCGGAATTCAAGGCCGATCTCGCCGAGGCGAGAGCCCGAGCCGAAGCCTTCGAACAGCGCTGGAAGGGCCGGCTCGAAGAGGCGGCCAGGAGCACGGGCGACGACGGCCTGGGCGCGGCGATCGAGGCCTATGAAACGCTCGAGGATCTGATGGGCCGGATCATCTCCTATGCGGGGCTTGCCTATTTCAGCGACACCTCCGACCCCAAGCTCGCCAAGTTCTACGGCGACGTTCAGAGCGCGATGACAGATACCAGCGCGCATCTGTTGTTCTTCGCGCTCGAACTGAACCGCATCGACGACGCGGTGATCGAGGACAGCCTCACGCGCGATCCGCGGGCGGCGCATTACACGCCCTGGATCCATGATCTGAGGCTCGACCGGCCCTACCAGCTCGACGATCGCATCGAGCAGCTGTTCCACGAGAAGTCGATGACCGGGCATGCCGCCTGGAACCGGCTGTTCGACGAGACCATGGGCGGCCTCGAATTCGTGATCGACGGCGAGAGCCATGCGCTCGAAGTGACGCTCTCGATGCTGCAGGACGCGGACGGCGCGGTGCGCAAGAAGGCGGGCCTGGCGCTCGCCGAAACGTTCCGGCAGAACCTGCGCACCTTCACGCTGATCACCAACACGCTGGCCAAGGACAAGGAAATCTCCGACCGCTGGCGCGGCTTCGAGGACATTGCCGACAGCCGCCACCTCGCCAACCGGGTGGAGCGGCCGGTGGTCGACGCGCTGGCGCAGGCGGTGCGCGAGGCCTGCCCGCGGCTGTCGCACCGCTATTACGCCATGAAGGCGCGCTGGCTCGGCCTCGACAAGCTCGAATTCTGGGACCGCAACGCGCCGCTGCCGGAAACGCCCTCGGCGGTGATCCCCTGGAACGAGGCGAAGACCACGGTGCTCTCGGCCTATCACGGCTTCGCGCCGGAAATGGCCGAGATCGCCGGCCGCTTCTTCGACCGTCGCTGGATCGACGCGCCGAGCCGCCCGGGCAAGATGTCGGGCGCCTTCGCCCATCCCACCGTGCCCTCGGTGCACCCTTATGTGCTGGTCAACTATCTCGGCAAACCGCGCGACGTGATGACGCTTGCCCACGAACTCGGCCACGGCGTGCACCAGGTGCTCGCCGGCGCGCAAGGGGCGCTGATGTCCTCGACCCCGCTGACGCTGGCTGAAACGGCGTCCGTGTTCGGCGAGATGCTGACCTTCCGCGCGCTGCTCGACCGCACCACCGACCGCCGCGAGCGCAAGGCGATGCTCGCGCAGAAGGTGGAGGACATGATCAACACCGTGGTGCGGCAGATCGCGTTCTACGAGTTCGAGCGCCGGGTGCACACCGCCCGCCGCGAGGGCGAGCTGACCTCGGACCAGCTCGGCGAATTGTGGCTCGACGTGCAGTCGGAAAGCCTGGGGCCGGCAGTGGCGCTGTCAGACGGCTACGAGACCTTCTGGGCCTATATCCCGCACTTCATCCATTCGCCGTTCTATGTCTACGCCTATGCCTTCGGCGATTGCCTGGTGAACTCGCTCTACTCGGTCTACCAGAACAGCCCGGAAGGGTTCCGCGAGCGCTATTTCGACATGCTCAAGGCCGGCGGCACCAAGCACCACAGCGAGCTTCTCGCCCCCTTCGGCCTCGACGCCTCCGACCCGGAATTCTGGAACCAGGGCCTGTCGATGATCGAAGGCCTGATCGACGAGCTCGAAGCCATGGAGTCATGATCCGGCCCCTTTTCGCTTTATTGTAACAGCGAAGTGTGATTTACGCCGCCGCTGACCGGCACGGATGGTGGCGGCCCGCTAAATGGAGCAAATGACATGGCCCAAGAGGATTATCCGGTCTATGCCGAGATCAAGGGTCCGATCGTCATGATCGGGTTCGGATCGATCGGCCGCGGCACCCTGCCACTGATCGAGCGCCACTTCAAATTCGACAAGAGCCGCATGGTCGTCATCGACCCGCGCGATGACGCCGACGACATGGCGATCCTCGAAAAGCACGGCGTGCGGCACATCAAGGCCCATGTCACCAAGGACAATTACAAGCAGTTGCTCAAGCCGCTGCTGACCGAGGGCGAAGGCCAGGGCTTCTGCGTCAATCTCTCGGTCGACACTGGCTCGCTCGACCTGATCAAGCTGTGCCGCAAGCTCGACGTGCTCTATATCGACACCGTGGTCGAGCCCTGGCTCGGCTTCTATTTCGACAAGGACATGAAGAACTCCGAGCGCACCAACTATGCGCTGCGCGAGACCGTGCGTCACGAGAAGAAGAAGCATCCCGGCGGCACCACCGCCGTTTCCACCTGCGGCGCCAATCCCGGCATGGTCTCCTGGTTCGTCAAGCAGGCACTGGTCAATCTCGCCACCGACATGGGGCTGAAGTTCGAGGAGCCCGACCAGCACGACCGCGAAGGCTGGGCGAAGCTGATGAAAAAGGTTGGCGTCAAGGGCGTGCATATCGCCGAGCGCGACACGCAGCTGACCAAGACCCCCAAGCCGCTCAACGTGTTCTGGAACACCTGGTCGGTGGAAGGCTTCATCTCGGAAGGCCTGCAGCCCGCCGAACTCGGCTGGGGCACGCACGAGAAGTGGATGCCCAAGAACGCCAAGAAGCACAAGAAGGGCTGCAAGGCCGCGATCTATCTCGAGCAGCCCGGCGCCAACACACGCGTGCGCACTTGGTGCCCGACGCCCGGACCGCAATACGGCTTCCTCGTCACCCACAACGAGTCGATCTCGATCGCCGACTATTTCACCGTCCGCGACAAGGACGGAGACGTGACCTACCGGCCGACCTGCCACTATGCCTATCATCCCGCCAATGACGCGGTGCTGTCGCTGCACGAGATGTTCGGCAATGGCGGTAACGCGCAGCCGGTGCTGCATGTGCTCGACGAGAACGAGCTGGTCGAGGGGCTCGACGAACTCGGCGTGCTGCTCTACGGCCACGACAAGAACGCCTACTGGTACGGCTCGCGGCTGTCGCTTGAGGAAACCCGCCGCATCGCGCCCTACCAGAACGCGACCGGCCTGCAGGTGACCTCCGCGGTGCTGGCCGGCATGGTCTGGGCGCTCGAAAACCCCGACGCCGGCATCGTCGAAGCCGACGAGATCGACTACAAGCGCTGCCTCGAGGTGCAGATGCCCTATCTCGGACCGGTCGAAGGCCATTACACCGACTGGACCCCGCTCACCGGCCGGCCGGGCCTGTTCCCGGAAGACCTCGACGAGAGCGATCCCTGGCAGTTCCGCAACGTGCTGGTGCGCTGACGGCCCGCTGATGCAAGACCGCCGCCGCGGCCCGATGCCGCCGCGGCGGTTGCAAGCCTTGCTTTCAGGCCGGGCGCGCTGCATTGTTTCACCCTAGGAATCATTTCCATGACGGCTCAAGGGAGCACACGCGCCATGACCATCCACCGCCTTCTCGCCATCGGCGCCCTTGCCGGCCTGCTGGCCGCCTGCCAGTCCGCATCCTACACGCCGCGACCGATGCCCTCCGCGCAGCCGCAGGGCATCGACGGCCAGTGGGTCGATCCGAACGGCATCATCTCCAGCTTCAATGCCGGCCGCTTCGAAACCCGCACCACGGACACCAACTCGCTGCTCGCCGAAGGGTCCTACCGCTACGTCAACAACCAGATGGTGGAAATCGAGCTGACCTCGCTGCTGCGGCAGACCACCTCGCGCGTCAACTGCGCGCTGGCGACCCCCTCGCAGCTCAACTGCACCTCCTCGACCGGCTCGCAATTCACCTTGGCGCGCCGCATCTGAGGCACCGCGAACGGGAGGGGAGCCCGGGAGGATGACCGCATATTTCGACGACCGCGAGACCCGGGCGCCCGACGCCCGGGAACGTGAGACTTTCGAAGGCCTCCGGGCGCTGCTCGCGCGCAGCCTGAAGCGGCTGCCCGCGCTCGACGCCTGGCTCGGCCATCCCGATCCGGCACAGCTTGCCGACCGGGCGGCGCTGGCGAAACTGCCGGTGCTGCGCAAGCCCGACCTCATGGAAATGCAGGCGGAGAACCCGCCCTTCGGCGGGCTTGCCGATCCCGAGGCACTCAAGGGCAACCGCGTGTTCCTGTCGCCCGGCCCGGTGTGGGAGCCGCAGGGGCTCGGCGCTGATCCCTGGGCTGCCGCAAGGGCGCTGTTCGCGGCCGGCTTCCGCACCGGCGACATCCTGCACAATTGCCTCGCCTATCACATGACGCCCGGCGGCTTCATCCTCGACGAAGGCGCGCGCGCGCTCGGCTGCCTCGTATTCCCCGCTGGCCCCGGCAACACCGAGGCTCAGGTCGATGCCGCGGCACGGCTCAAGCCGACCGGCTATGCGGGCACACCCGACTACCTCAAGGTGATCCTCGAGAAGGCCGACGAACTCGGCCGCGATCTCGGCTCCATCAAGCGTGCGCTGGTCTCCGGCGGCGCGCTGTTTCCCTCGCTCCGGACCTATTACGCCGGGCGCGGCATATCCGTGCTGCAGTGCTATGCCACCGCCGATCTCGGCGTGATCGCCTATGAGAGCGCCGATGCCGAAGGCGCGCCGCATCCCGGCATGATCGTCAACGAGGAGATGATCGTCGAGATCGTCCGCCCCGGCACCGGCGACCCGCTGCCCGACGGCGAAGTCGGAGAACTCGTCGTCACCAGCCTGAACCCCGCCTATCCGCTGATCCGCTTCGGCACCGGCGATCTCTCGGCAATCCTGCCCGGGACATCGCCCTGCGGGCGCACAAACATGCGGATTTCCGGCTGGATGGGCCGCGCCGACCAGCGCACCAAGGTCAAGGGCATGTTTGTCGACCCCAGGCAGATCGCCGAGATCGTCAAGGCGCATCCGGAGATCGCCCGCGCCCGGCTGGTGGTGGCGCGTGCGGGCGACGCCGATGCCATGACGCTTAAGGTCGAGCCCGCCAGTGGCGCCACGCCCGACACCGCTGTCATCGAAGCGACACTTGCCGCGGTTACCAAGCTCAGGGGGACGGTCGAAATCGCGGCCGCCGGCAGCCTTGCCAATGACGGCAAGGTGATCGCCGACGAGCGCGACTACACGGCCTGACCGCACCGGACCATTCCATTTGCGTCGAACCCGGCGAAGCGGCGCCGGACCGTGGCCGCACGGCGAAACCCTTGCCCCCGCCGTGCCGGCTGCGGCATCGCGATGCGGCCGAGCTTGGCTCTTGATGTTCCGGCCCGATGATGAAAACATCGCCTCAAGCTTGCCGACAGGCCCGGACACACGGACCGATATCAGGCAGCGGGCATTAGAACAGGGAACCAACCATGACCAAACTCATCAAACGCGCGCTTTTGTCGGCGTCGATCCTGGGCTTGAGCTCGGGCGCGGCCTTCGCCGATTACACCTTGACGATTTTGCACATCAATGACTGGCACAGCCGCATTGAATCCAACAACAAATACGAATCCACCTGCTCTGCCGAGGAAGAGGCAGAGGACAAGTGCATCGGCGGCGCAGCGCGGCTGGTGACGGCGGTCGCCGAACGCCGCAAGGCCCATGACGGCGGCAACCTGCTGCTGCTGAACGGCGGCGACAATTTCCAGGGCTCGCTGTTCTACACCACCTACAAGGGCACGGTCGAAGCCGAATTCCTCAACCTGATGAAGTTCGACGCCATGACCGTGGGCAACCACGAATTCGATGACGGCGAAGAGGCGCTGGTGCCGTTCCTCGAAAAGATCGAGTTTCCGGTGCTCTCGGCCAATGTCGCGCCCGGCGCCTCCTCCAAGGTCGGGGACATGATCAAGCCCTCGATCGTGATCGAAGTCGGCGGCGAGAAGATCGGCATCGTCGGCGCCGTGACCAACGACACCCCCGACATCTCCTCCCCCGGCCCCAACATCCTGATCGCCGACGACATCCAGACGATCACCGCCGAGGTCGAGAAGCTGAAAGCCGAAGGCGTCAACAAGATCATCGCGCTGACCCATGTGGGCTACCCGCGCGACAAGGAAATGATCGCCAAGATCCCCGGCGTCGACGTGGTGGTCGGCGGCCATTCGCACTCGCTGCTGTCGAACACCGACGAAAAGGCCGAAGGGCCCTATCCGACCATGATCGACAACCCCGAAGGCTATCAGGTCCCGGTCACCCAGGCGGCCTCCTATTCGAAATATCTCGGCGAATTCACCGTGACCTTCGATGACAACGGCGTGGTCAAGGAAGCCAAGGGCGATCCGATCTATCTCGACAGTTCGGTCAAGCCGGACGAGACCGTGCTCGCGCGCATCAAGGAACTCGCCGCGCCGATCGAGGAGCTGAAGACCCGGAAGGTGTCGGAAACCACCGAGGGAATCGACGGCTCGCGCGAGACCTGCCGCTCCACCGAATGCTCGATGGGCAACCTGGTCACCGACGCCATGGTCGACCGGGTCAAGGACCAGGGCGTGACCATCGCCATCCAGAACGGCGGCGGCCTGCGCGCCTCCATCGACCAGGGCGAGATCACCATGGGCGAAGTGCTCTCGGTGCTGCCGTTCCAGAACACGCTGGCAACCTTCGAACTCAAGGGCTCCGACGTGGTCGCCGCGCTGGAGAACGGCGCCAGCCAGATCGAGGAAGGCGCCGGCCGCTTTGCCCAGGTCTCGGGCCTGCGCTACACCTTCGACAAGGACGCCCCGGCCGGTTCGCGCATCAAGTCGGTCGAGGTCAAGAAGGGCGACGGCTTCGAGCCGATCGATCCGGACGCCACCTACATGGTCGCCACCAACAACTACATGCGCGGCGGCGGCGACGGCTATGCGGTGTTCAAGTCGGCCGGCATGAACGCCTACGACTTCGGCCCCGGCCTCGAGCAGGTGGTGGCCGACTATCTGGAAAAGAACGCGCCCTACACGCCTTACACCGACGGCCGCGTTGCCGCCGTGACGGCCGCGACCACCGAACCGGCGGCGGCGGAAGAAGCCGCTCCGGCCGAAGAAGCGGCGCCGGCCGCTGAACCCGCGGCGGAAGCTGCCCCGGCGACCGAAACGGCGCCTGCGGCAGAAGCGGCGCCCACGCCGGAAACCGCTCCGGCAGCAGAAGCGACACCCGCGGCAGAAGCGGCTCCCGCTCCCGCGGCAGAAACTGCACCCGCGGCAGAAGCCGCTCCGGCGGCGGAAGCTGCACCCGCGGCAGAAGCTGCACCCGCGGCGGAAACCGCTCCGGCTGCCGACGCGGCGATGGACGCCAAGCACCATGTGATCGCAGCCGGAGACACCCTTTGGGACCTGGCCGCGACCTATTACGGCGATCCCGAAATGTGGAAAAAGATCGCGGACGCCAATCCGTCGATCTCCCCCAACAATATGGAGATCGGCCAGACCCTGACCATTCCGGCCAAGTAAGCCGGTCGCATCGTCCTTCGCCAAAGGGTCCGGTTCGCCGGGCCCTTTTTTGCTGTTTGCAGATTCACGCGGACAGGCCTGGCAGATGATTGATTTGTCGGGTTATGTCACTATGTTCCCCAGCAACATCGACCTTGATCCGCAAAGCACATGAAATGGACGCCACCTTGAATACCCGTGTGATCCAATATGACGAGGCGTCCCGCGCCGTGGGCGAGCTTCCGCCCGACCATGCACCGGTGAAGATCCAGAAAGTCGGGGTCCTGCTCGTCAATCTGGGCACGCCGGACGGCACCGACTACAAGTCGATGCGCCGCTATCTCAAGGAATTCCTGACCGACAAGCGCGTGATCGAGTGGCCGCGGGCGCTGTGGTACCCGATCCTGTTCGGCATCGTCCTCAACACCCGGCCCAAGCGCGTGGGCAAGGCCTATGAGGAGATCTGGAACCACGAACTCGGCGAGAGCTTTCTCAGGACCTATACCCGCAATCAGGCGCAGCAGCTGGGCGGGAGCCTGTCCGCCCATCCCGCGGTGATGGTCGACTGGGCGATGCGCTACGGCCAGCCCTCGATCCCCGACCGGATGCAGGCGCTGAAAGACGCGGGCTGCGACCGCATCCTGCTGTTCCCGCTCTATCCGCAATATGCCGCGGCGACGACGGCCACCGTCAACGACAAGGCCTTCCAGGCGATGATGGACATGCGCTGGCAGCCGGCGATCCGCACCGTCCCGCCCTATCACGACGACCCGGTCTATATCGACGCCATCGCCAATTCGATCGAGACCCATCTCGCAAGCCTCGACTGGGAGCCGGAGATCGTGCTCACCTCGTTCCACGGCATTCCGCAATCCTACTTCCTCAAGGGCGATCCCTATCACTGCCAGTGCCTCAAGACCGCACGGCTGGTGCGCGAACGCCTGGGCTGGTCCAAGGAGAAGCTGATGCCGACCTTCCAGTCGCGCTTCGGCCCCGAGGAATGGCTTCAGCCCTATACCGACAAGACCGTCGAGAAGCTCGCGCAGGACGGCGTGAAGCGCATCGCGGTGATCAATCCGGGCTTCGTGTCCGACTGCCTGGAAACGCTCGAGGAAATCGCGGGCGAGGCGGGCGAACTGTTCCATGAGAACGGCGGCGAGCATTTCACCCATATTCCCTGCCTCAACGACAGTGCCGAGGGCATGCGCGTGATCGAATCCGTCGTGCGCCGCGAGTTGCAGGGCTGGATCTGAACCCCGTTGCGGCCGCGCAAATATTGCAACGCCCGGTCGGACGGATTACCTCTATGAGGACCAAGGCCGGCATCGCAGCAAAAGCTGCGCGCCGGCATGTTTTGCATCATCAGCCAGACCCGTTCCCGCCGCAAGCGTGACGGTCGGCGGACCCGGGAGGTCATGGCATGTTGGGACTGGGACTGGACATCACGGTTGGCGTGATCGTCGTCATCGCGCTTCTTGTTCTGTTTTCGGCGGTCAAGACGGTGCCGCAGGGCTATGCCTATACGGTCGAACGCTTCGGCCGCTACACCCGCACGCTGACGCCCGGCCTCAACCTTCTTGTGCCGTTCATCGACCGCATCGGCCGCAAGATCAACATCATGGAACAGGTGCTCGATATCCCCACCCAGGAGGTCATCACCCGGGACAATGCCTCGGTCTCGTCCGACGCGGTCTCGTTCTACCAGGTGCTCAACCCGGCCGAGGCCGCCTACCAGGTTGCCAATCTCGAGCTGGCGCTCATCAACCTGACCATGACCAATATCCGCTCGGTGATGGGCTCGATGGATCTCGACGAGCTCCTTTCCAACCGCGATGCCATCAATGACCGGCTGCTCCGGGTGGTCGACCAGGCCGCTGCTCCCTGGGGCATCAAGATCACCCGTGTCGAGATCAAGGACATCGCGCCGCCGGTGGACCTGGTCGAGGCCATGGGCCGGCAGATGAAGGCCGAGCGCGAGAAACGCGCCGAAGTGCTGGAGGCCGAAGGTTTCCGCAACGCCCAGATCCTGCGCGCGGAGGGCGCCAAGCAGTCCGCCATCCTCGAGGCCGAAGGCCGCCGCGATGCCGCCTTCCGTGACGCCGAGGCGCGCGAGCGACTGGCCGAAGCCGAGGCCAAGGCCACGCAGATGATGTCGACTGCCATCTCCGAAGGCGACCCCGCCGCGGTCAACTATTTCGTGGCGCAGAAATACACCGAAGCGCTCGGCAAGATCGCCACCGCCAACAACCAGAAGGTCATCCTGATGCCGCTCGAAGCCTCGGCGCTGATCGGCTCGCTCGGCGGCATCGGCGAGATCGCCCGCGAGGTCTTCGGCCGGGATGGCGCGCAGCCCGCCCCTGCCCGGCAGGCACGCGCGCCGCGGCCCTCCACGCCCGGCATCTCCGGACCCGGCAGGGAACCCGAGGCATGATCGCGCAGGTTCTGAGTGAACTCGGTCCCTGGTCCTGGTGGATCGTCGGCCTCGTCTTCCTGGGGCTCGAGATCCTGGTTCCAGGCGTGTTCCTGCTCTGGATCGGGCTTGCCGCCATCGTCGTGGGCGCACTGTCATTCCTGCTCTGGGGCGCGGACCTGTGGAGCTGGCAATTGCAGATGCTGGTGTTTGCGGTTCTCTCGCTGGTCTTCGCGGTGGTCGGCCGGCGCATCACCGCCGCCAATGCCCGCTCCGACCAGCCGATGCTCAACCGCCGCGTCGAAGGCCTGGTCGGCCGCACGGCAACGCTTGAGGAGCCGATCCGCGACGGCAAGGGCCGGGTCCGGCTCGACGACACCACCTGGATCGTTCAGGGACCGGAAATGCCGGCGGGCGCCCGGGTGCGCATCGTCATGGCCCAGGCCGGCTGCCTGACGGTGGAACCCGCAACCTGACCGGCGCCTGACGCGGGACGCGGCTTTCAGGCGACGCCGATCCGCAGAAGATCGTGGAAATGGACGATGCCGACCGGCAGGCGGTCCTGATCGGTGACGATCAGCGCGCCGATGGCATTCTTGTTCAGGATCGCCATCGCCGTGCTCGCAAGCGCGGTCGGCGCGACGGTCTTGGGTTGGCTCGTCATGATCGCATCGATCGGCAGCTCGACCAGGTTGCGCCCCAGATTGCGCGCCACGTCGCCATCGGTCACGATACCGATCAGCCGCCCGTCAGCGCCCGTGACCCCGACACAGCCGAACTTGCGCTGCGACAGCGTCATGATGGCATCCTGTGCGGGCGTGCCCGAAGGCACCAGCGGCACCGACTCGCCGCTGTGCATCACATCGGCCACATGCGCCAGATTGGCACCGAGCTGGCCGCCGGGATGGAAGGTGTGGAAATCGCCTGCCGTAAACCCCTTGGCCTCGAGCAGCGCGACCGCGAGCGCATCGCCGAGCGCGAGCTGCATCAGCGTCGAGGTGGTGGGCGCGAGCCCGTGCGGGCAGGCTTCCTGTTCGCGCGGCAACAGCATGACGATGTCGGCCTCGCGGGCGAGCGCCGAATGCGCGCCCGCGGTAAAGGCGATCAGCGGGATCTGGAACCGCCTGGAATAGGCGACGATGCCCTTGAGCTCCGCGCTTTCGCCCGACCAGGAGAGAACGATGATCGCGTCGTCGCGGGCGATCATCCCGAGATCGCCGTGATTGGCTTCGGCAGGATGCACGAAATGCGACGGCGTGCCGGTGGAGGCGAGCGTGGCGGCGATCTTGGCGCCGATATGGCCACTCTTGCCGACACCGGTGACGATCACCCGCCCGGTGATGCCGCCGAGCGCCTCGACGGCGCGCACGAACGGGTCTGCGAGGCCATTGTCGAGCGCTTCGGCGAGGGCATCGAGCCCGCCGCGCTCGGTCAGGATTGTACGACGCGCGGAAAGCCGCATCTCGTCGGCCGGGTAACCTGGGATGATCTTCTTCATCGCGCCGGAATATCGCTTTGCCGCGCCCGTGTAAATCAACCTCGTCATGCTTGCGGCAAAGCGTCCGTTCGAAACCTTGCGTTAACCACAAGTGTTTACGGTTTGCAAAGATATGGCTGGCTGCGGACCCGAACACGCTATGCGCAAGCAAGATACCACTGCTCCGACATCGGCGCGTCGCGCAGGCCTGCGTGCCGGTGCGCTTGCGCTCGGCGTGTTCGCGTGCAGTCCGGCGGCCTGGGCGCAGTCCGCCCCCGACACAGACACAGACACAGACACAGGCGCCTACGCGTTGCGCGGCACGACGTCGCAGCCTTCCGATGCCGCCTCCCGCGCGGCCGCGACACTCTATGGCGCGCTGCCCGCGCCCGCCACACGCCCGAGCCCCATACCCCGGGACCCGGCCGCGGCCGCGGCAAGCTCCGGCGCATCCGCGCGGACCATCGCGACCGAGCCGACAACAGCCGGCGACCAGACCGGATCGATCGGCCCCGTCTCCGACCTCAGCCAGGCCGACCGGGACTATGCCGAAAGCCTGGGCCGCCAGAACGAGCGCACCGGAACCGTCGACGGGCTGAGACGGATCCCGTCGACCGGCGCCGACACGGTCCCCGGTTTCATGCTGGGCACGCTCACGCTGCGGCCGACGATTGGCGAGCGGGTGGTGCACGAATCGGTCGACTATGGCAGCTCGAAGACCAGCCGGGTCTACAGCGAGACCACCGTATCGGGCACGTTGCAATCGGACTGGTCGCGGCACCAGCTCACCGTCGACGGCGCCGCCAGCTTCCAGAAGAACCTGTCCGGCACAGGAACGGAAGAGCCGAGGGCGAATATCGACGCCCGGCTCGACCTCGACCTCGTCAACGACGTGACCGCGACGCTCGGGGCGGGCTATTCCTATTCCGAGGAAAGCCGGACCGACCCGAACGCCATCGCCGGGGCGACCGCGCAATCGGGCATCCACGAGTTCCGTTCCAGTGTCGGGCTTCGCAAGGATCTCGGCCTGTTGCGCGGCACGACCACGTTCGAGGTCACCCGCAGGCTCTATGGCGACGCCACCTCCGCGAGCGGCGCGCCCATCAGCGTCGATGACCGCGACACGCTCGGCGCGGAACTGACCGCGCGGGTGGGCTATGCCCTCTCGCCGGCCCTGATCCCGTTCCTGGAAGCCTCCGTCGGCCGCGAGAAATATGACCAGCGCATCGACAACACCGGCGCCGAACGCTCGTCGATCACTTATGGCGTGCGCGCCGGCGCCGAATTCGACATGGGCGAGAAGCTCAGGGGCGAGCTTGCCGCGGGCTATGTGCTGCGCGACATCGACGACTCGAGCCTCGAGGACCTGAGCGGCCTGACGCTCGACGGGTCACTCGCCTGGTCGCCCCGGCGCGGCACGGATCTGAGCGCCGGCCTGACCACGAGGCTGGAATCGGCCACGGCCGCGGGCCAGTCCGGCTCGGTCGTCTACGGCTTCAACACGACGCTGACCCAGCAGATCCACTCCTCGGTGGTGGCGCGGCTGGGTGCGACCGCGGGACTGCGCGACTACGATCAGGCCAGCGGCCGCGCCGACCAGAAGAGCTACGGCGTGTCGACCGGACTCGTCTGGAGCATCAACCGCTACCTCGACCTGGAGGCGGATGCGAGCTACACCCGCACCCGGGAGCCGGGCGTTACCGACGAAAAGACCGCCCGCGTCGCGCTCGGGCTCAAGCTCCGGCGGTAGGCCGCCGCCGTCCGGCCGGACGCATAAGGGACGCGCCAGTGAGCCGGTTCAGGCGCCCGCGATCATCTTTTTCAGGCTGTCGGCCACCAGCGGCCTGATGTCGGCGCGATCGAGCGCATAGGCGACATTGGCCAGGATGAAGCCGTCTTTCGAGCCGCAGTCATAGGTCTCGCCGCGGAACGGATAGGCCGAGAACGGCTGCTGATCGGCAAGCTTGAGCATGGCGTCGGTGACCTGGATCTCGTTGCCGGCACCGCGTTCCTGCCGGGCGAGGATGTCGAAGATTTCCGGCTGCAGGATGTAGCGGCCGTTGATGTAGAAATTCGAGGGCGCCGTGCCCTTGGCGGGTTTCTCGACCATTTCGGTGATGCGGAAACCGCCGTCGAGGTCCTCGCCCTTGCCGACGATGCCGTATTTGTGCGCAAGCTCCGGGTCGCATTCGGCCACGGCCACGATGTTGCCGCCGACCTTTTCGTACAGCTCGACCATGCCCGACAGGCAGCCGCCATTCTCGCCGCGCATCACCATGTCCGGCAGCAGCAGCGCGAACGGCTCGTCGCCGACGATGTCGCGCGCGCACCACACGGCATGGCCCAGGCCCAGCGGCGCCTGCTGGCGGGTGAAGCTGGTGGCGCCGGCCTTGGGCAGCATCTCTTCGAGCGAGGCAAGCTCGGCGGTCTTGCCGCGTTCCCTGAGCGTGGCCTCAAGCTCGGTCTGGATGTCGAAGTGATCCTCGATGACACCCTTGTTGCGCCCGGTGACGAACACGAAATGCTCGATCCCTGCGGCGATCGCCTCCTCGACCACATACTGGACCACCGGCTTGTCGACCACAGTCAGCATTTCCTTCGGCACCGCCTTGGTGGCGGGCAGGAAGCGGGTGCCGAGCCCCGCAACCGGAAGAACTGCTTTTCTGATCTTGCGCGTAAGTGTCATGTCTTTTCCTCATTTCTCGTAAATGATGACGTCCGGCACATCCCGGCTGCTGATAGCAATACATAGCGTCGGTTCGTCGAAGGCAAACACAGCGCCGGCGGGGTGAATATGGTAAACGTTTTGTTGACGGCTCACGGATAGGATACCCGATCAGTCACCTATCACAGCCCCGAAAACAGGATGCTTGGAACATGATCCGAACACCCAGCAAAATCGTCCGCGCCGCAGCTCTGTGCCTCATCGCCGGACTGTCGGCCCCACTCCCGGCCCATGCCGATGCGGCGTTTCAACAATGGATCTCGGGCTTCTATGCCACCGCCGCCAAAGCCGGCATCACCCGCGCGACCTATGAACAGGCCTTCCGAGGCGTGACCGCGCCGGACCATGACGTGCTCGAAAAAGCGCGGTACCAGCCGGAATTCACCACCAAGGTTTGGGACTATCTGGATTCCCGTGTCAACCCCTACACCATCGCCAAGGGGCGGGAGATGGCCTCCCGTCACGGCAGGACGCTTGCGGCGATCGAGAAGCATTTCGGCGTGGACCGCAACATCCTGCTTGCCATCTGGTCGATGGAATCCAACTACGGCGAGATCCTGTCCAAGAACGACCGGCTGCATTACGTGCCGCAGGCGCTCGCCACGCTGGCCTATGCCGACAAGAAGCGCTCGAAATTCGCCCGCCAGCAGCTCATCGCGGCCTTGAAGATCCTGCAGGCGGGCGACATTGCCGCCCACGAGATGACCGGCTCCTGGGCCGGCGCGATGGGCCACACCCAGTTCATCCCCACGAGCTACCTGGCCTTTGCGGTGGATGCCGACGGCAATGGCCACCGCGACATCTGGAATTCGATTCCGGATGCGCTGGCAACGGCTGCCAACCTGTTGAAGAAGAACGGCTGGCGCACCGGCGAGACCTGGGGCTACGAGGCGGTCGCCCCGCGTGGCGGCGCCAAATACGAAGGCCAGACCAAGACCCTGTCGCAATGGGCAGCGCTCGGTTTCAGCCGACCGAGCGGCAAGGGCTTTCCCGACGGCAGCCGCCGCGCAGAGCTGAAGATGCCCGGCGGCGCCGGCGGTCCGGCCTTCCTGATGACGAAGAACTTCTTCGTCATCAAGCGCTACAACGCCTCCGATTCCTATGCGCTGGGCGTGGGCGTGCTGGCCGACGAGATCGCCGGCTACGGCGGCGTCGACCAGCGCTGGCCGCGCCCGGCCGGCATGCTCGACGTCAAGGAGAAGTTCGAGCTGCAAACGCACCTCAAGCGGCTCGGCTATTATGACGGAGAGATCGACGGCAATTTCGGATCGGGTTCGCGGGCCGCGATCGCTGCCTTCCAGTCGCGCAGCGGCTTGACCGGCGAGCCCCTTCCGTCGCAGAAGATACTGGACGCGATCCGCCGTCACTGAGCCTCAGGCAGACGACGGATCCCGGCCGGCCGCAAGCCCGAATGGAGATTGCCCCTCGTGCCTGTTCGTTTGTCTCGTCTGCGCCTCATCGCAGTCCTGCTGATCGCCTCGATCGGCGGGCTGGCGGTTTCGGCCGCGGTGCAACCGGCCGCGGCCCAGGAACGGGTTGAGCGGAAATCGCTGCTGCAGCTTCTGTTCGGTGGCGGGGAAAGCCGGAAACCGGAACCCGCCCCGCCTTCGAGCCGCACCAGCCGCGTCCAGAAACCCTCCCGCAGCGTGGTCTCCGCGCCGGCCCCGGAGCCGGAACCGGCCGTCGAGAAACTTGAAAATGCCCGAAAGATCCTCGTGCTCGGCGATTTTCTCGCCAACGGCGCCGCCGACGGCCTGACCGAGGCCTTCGCCAAGGCGCCCGGCGTGGTGGTGATAGACCGTTCCAACGGCTCCTCGGGCCTGGTGCGCGACGATTACTACGACTGGATCGCCGAAGCGCCCGCGATCATCGACGAGGTGGACCCCGCCATCATCGTGGTGCAGATCGGCTCCAACGACCGCCAGCAACTCAGTGTCAACGGCAGCCGCGAGCAGGTCCGCTCTCCCGCCTGGATGGCGGAATACGAGCGCCGCACGGACCGTTTCATTTCGGTGCTGCGCGCGCGCAAGACGCCGTTGTTGTGGGTCGGCCTGCCGGCCTTCAAGTCGCCCTCCATGACCACCGACATGGTGGCCCTCAACGGCGTGCACCGCAAACTGGTGGAACAGGCCGGCGGCGAGTTCATCGACATCTGGGACGGCTTTGTCGACGAAGAAGGCAAGTTCATCTTCACCGGCTCGGACATCAATGGCCAGCAGGTGCGGCTTCGTGGCTCGGACGGCATCAATGTGACCAGCGCCGGTCGCCGCAAGATCGCGTTCTACGCCGAAAAATCCGCGCGCCGGCTGCTCGGCGACGCCGCCGCCACCGGCAGCGCCGCGTTCTCGACCGATGACATGCCCGAAATCTTCATGCCGCCGGCCCCCACGGATACGCCCGCCGCGGTCATGCGCACCATGCCGGTGGCGATGACAGATCCGGAGCTCGACGGCGGCTCTGCGCTTCTCGACGGAATGCCCGGCAGCGCGAGCATGGTGCGCTCGCCGCGCGACAGGCTGGTGGTCGACGGCATGCTGCCCGAAGCGCCGGAAAACCGCGCGGACAACTACGCCTGGCCGCGCGCCAGGCAATAGCCCGGCGCGTCGCGCATTCGGAAATCAAGCTGGGGCAGGCCCAGTCAGGCGGGTCCGGTCAGGCAACCCAGGCCCCGATCCTCACCGCGGAAGATCGGTGGCGCCCATCAGGCTCAGGTCGATTTCGCGGGCAGCCTGACGGCCCTCCCGGATCGCCCAGACGACCAGGCTCTGGCCGCGACGCACGTCGCCCGCGGCCCAGAGCTTGTCCACCGAGGTGCGGTAGTCGGTCTCGTTGGCGGCGACATTGCCCGATCCGCGCCGGTCGGTGACGATCTTGAGCTTGTCGCCCAGTTCGCTCACCACGCCCTCATCGAGCACGCCGCGGAAGCCGATGGCGACGAACACCAGATCCGCCCGGATCAGGAATTCCGAGCCGGCGATCGGATGGCGCTTCTCGTCCACCTGGCAGCATTTGACGCCGGTCAAGACGCCGTTCTCGCCGACCATCTCGAGCGTGCCGACCTGGAATTCGCGGATCGCGCCTTCGGCCTGCGAGGAGGACGTGCGCATCTTGGTTGCCCAGTAGGGCCAGACCGCGAGCTTGTCTTCCTTTTCGGGCGGCTGCGGGCGGATGTCGAGCTGCGTCACCTTGACCGCGCCCTGGCGGAAGGCGGTGCCGACGCAGTCGGACGCGGTGTCGCCGCCGCCGATGACGACGACATGCTTGCCGCCGGCGAGCACCGGAGGCGACGGCCAGCCGACATTGTCGATGCTGTCGCGGGCAACGCGCTTGTTCTGCTGCACGAGATAGGGCATCGCATCGTGCACGCCGATCAAGTCCGCGCCGGGAATGCCGACCGCGCGCGGCTTTTCCGAACCGCCAGTATAGAGCACCGCATCATAGGTCGCGAGCATCTCCTCGACGCTCTTGTCGACGCCGACATTGACATTGCAGAAGAAAGTCACGCCCTCGCCTTCCATCTGCTGGATGCGGCGATCGATGAAGTGCTTCTCCATCTTGAAGTCGGGAATGCCGTAGCGCAGCAACCCGCCGGGGCGGCTTTCGCGCTCGTAGACGTGAACCTCGTGACCGACGCGTGCAAGCTGCTGCGCCGCCGCCATGCCGGCGGGGCCGGAGCCGATGATGGCAACGGACTTGCCGGTCTTCGCCGCCACCGGTTGCGGCACGATGAAGCCCAGCTCATGGGCCTTGTCGGCGATCGCCTGTTCCACGGTCTTGATCGTGACCGGCGCGTCCTCGAGGTTGAGCGTGCAGGCCTCCTCGCACGGCGCCGGGCAGATGCGGCCGGTGAATTCGGGGAAGTTGTTGGTCGAGTGCAGGTTGCGGATCGCCTCTTCCCAGTTGCCGTTATAGACCAGATCGTTCCAGTCGGGGATCTGGTTGTGCACCGGGCAGCCGGTGGGGCCATGGCAATAGGGAATGCCGCAGTCCATGCAGCGGGCCGCCTGTTTCTGGACTTCCTGGTCGCTCATCCGGATGGTGAACTCGCCGAAATGGCGAATGCGGTCAGACGCCGGCTGGTACTTCGCCGTCTGACGGTCGATTTCGAGAAAACCTGTTACCTTGCCCATACTATCTTCCTCACATCAGAGTGGCGGCCAGCAAGGCCCCCAGTACCGGCAGGCCAGGCCTATCGCCGCCCCGGTACGATGAATTCCATGTCGACCCTGGCATTGACGGCGCCGGCGACCGCCGCAGCGGCGATCGCGTCGGCCATCCGGAGCAGCCGGCGAGCGGCTGCCCCCGGCGTCACTCCGCCGCCACGCCCATGCGCATCCGCTCCATCTCGACCAGCGCGCGGCGGTACTCGACCGGCATGACCTTGCGGAACTTGGGACGGTAATCGGCCCACTTGTCGAGGATCTCCTTGGCGCGGGTGGAGCCCGTGAAATGCATGTGGTTGGAGATCAGCTGGAACAGCCGCTCCTCGTCATGCCGGGTCATGTCGCCGGAGACATCGACGCGTCCCTTGTGCATCAGGTCGCCGCCGTGGTGGTGCAGTTTCTCGAGGATGTCGTCTTCCTCGGGAACCGGCTCCAGCTCGACCATCGCCATGTTGCAGCGCTGCGCGAAATCGCCGGCCTCGTCGAGCACATAGGCAACGCCGCCCGACATGCCGGCCGCGAAGTTGCGCCCGGTTTCGCCGATGACGACGACGAGACCGCCGGTCATGTATTCGCAGCCGTGGTCGCCCACGCCCTCGACCACCGCGATGGCGCCCGAGTTGCGCACGGCGAAGCGCTCGCCGGCCACGCCGCGGAAATAGCATTCACCTTCGATCGCGCCGTAAAGCACGGTATTCCCGACGATGATCGACTTCTCCGCCACGATCGGCGAATTCTCCGGCGGGCGCACGATGATGCAGCCGCCCGAAAGCCCCTTGCCGACATAGTCGTTGGCGTCTCCCGACAGGGTGAAGGTCACGCCATGGGCGAGGAACGCGCCGAAGGACTGACCGGCGGTGCCGTTGAGCTTGACCTGGATCGTGTCCTCGGGAAGTCCCTTGTGGCCGAACAGCCGCGCCACTTCCCCCGACAGCATGGCGCCGGCGGAGCGGTCCACGTTGCGGATGTCGACATCGAATTCGACCGCCTGCTTGTGCTCGAGCGCGGGCTTGGCCTTCTCGATCAGCACCCGGTCGAGAATGTCGGCGATCGGGTGGTTCTGCCGCTCGGTCCAGTAGGTCTTCTCCTTGGGGGCGTCCGGCTTGTGGAAGATCCGGGAGAAATCGAGCCCCTTGGCCTTCCAGTGCTCGATCATCTGGTCCTTGGACAGAAGCTCGGACTGGCCGATGATCTCGTTGAGCGAACGATAGCCCATGGCGGCGAGCCATTCGCGCACTTCCTCGGCCACGAAGAAGAAGTAGTTGATGACATGCTCGGGCGTGCCCTTGAAGCGCTTGCGCAGAACCGGGTCCTGCGTGGCCACGCCCACCGGGCAGGTGTTGAGATGGCACTTGCGCATCATGATGCAGCCGGCCGCAATCAGCGGCGCGGTCGAGAAGCCGAATTCGTCGGCCCCGAGCAGCGCCCCCACGATCACGTCGCGGCCGGTCTTGAGCCCGCCGTCGACCTGCAGCGCCACGCGCGAGCGCAGGCCGTTGAGCACCAGCGTCTGGTGGGTTTCGGCAAGGCCGATTTCCCAGGGGCTCCCGGCATGCTTGAGCGAGGTCAGCGGCGATGCGCCGGTGCCGCCGTCATAGCCGGAGATGGTGATATGGTCGGCGCGCGCCTTGGCGACGCCGGCGGCCACCGTACCGACCCCCACTTCCGACACCAGCTTGACCGAAATATCGGCCTGGGAGTTCACGTTCTTCAGGTCGAAGATCAGCTGCGCCAGGTCCTCGATCGAATAGATGTCGTGGTGCGGCGGCGGCGAGATCAGGCCGACGCCCGGCGTCGAATGCCGGGTCTTGGCGATGGTGGCGTCGACCTTGTGGCCGGGCAACTGACCGCCCTCGCCAGGCTTCGCGCCCTGGGCCACCTTGATCTGGATCATGTCGGCATTGACGAGATATTCGGTCGTCACCCCGAACCGGCCCGAGGCCACCTGCTTGATCGCCGAGCGCTCCGGATTGCGGGCCCCGCCATAGAGCGGCATGTAGCGATCGGGCTCCTCGCCGCCTTCGCCGGTGTTCGACTTGCCGCCGATCCGGTTCATGGCGACGGCGAGCGTCGAATGCGCCTCGCGGCTGATCGAGCCGAAGGACATGGCGCCGGTGGAGAACCGGCGGACGATATCGGCCGCCGGCTCGACCTCGTCGAGCGGCACCGGCGCGCGGCCCGCCTGCTCGGCGGTGCGGATGTCGAACAGGCCGCGGATCGTGTTCATCCGGAGCGAGGAGCGGTTCACCATGTCGGCGAATTCGCGGTAGCGGTCCTGGGCGTTGCCGCGCACGGCGTGCTGCAGCAGCGCCACCGCGTCGGGCGTCCAGGCGTGCTCCTCGCCGCGCATGCGGTAGGCATATTCGCCGCCCACCTCGAGCGAGGTCGCCAGCACCGGATCGTTCGAGAAGGCGAGCCGGTGACGTTCGGCGGTCTCGGTCGCGACCTCTGCAAGGCCCACGCCCTCGATGGTCGTTGCCGTGCCGGTGAAATAGGTGTCGATGAACTCGCTCGACAGCCCGACCGCGTCGAAGATCTGCGCGCCGCAATAGGACTGGTAGGTGGAAATGCCCATCTTGGACATGACCTTGAGAATGCCCTTGCCGATCGCCTTGGTGTAGCGCGACACCACTTCGTAGGGATCGACCTCCGGCGGGAATTCGCCGCGCTTGTGCATGTCGAGCAGCGTGTCGAAGGCGAGATAGGGGTTGATCGCTTCCGCGCCATAGCCGGCGAGGCAGCAGAAATGGTGCACCTCGCGCGGTTCGCCGGTTTCGACCACGAGGCCGACCGAGGTGCGCAGACCCTTGTTGATCAGGTGGTGGTGCACCGCAGCCGTCGCCAGCAGCGCCGGAATGGCGATCCGGTCGGGACCGACCTGGCGGTCGGACAGGATGATGATGTTGTAGCCGCCGGTGACGGCTTCTTCGGCGCGGTTGCACAGCCGTTCCAGCGCGGCCTTCATGCCGTCCGCGCCCTTTTCGCTGTCATAGGTGAAGTCGAGCGTCTTGGTGTCGAACCGGTCTTCGGTGTGGCCGATCGAGCGGATCTTCTCGAGGTCGCCATTGGTCAGGATCGGCTGGCGCACTTCGAGCCGCTTCTTGCGCGCCGCGCCCTTGTGGTCGAGCAGGTTCGGCCGCGGACCGATGAAGGACACGAGGCTCATCACCAGTTCTTCGCGGATCGGGTCGATCGGCGGGTTGGTGACCTGCGCGAAGTTCTGCTTGAAATATGTGTAGAGCAGCTTGGACCTGGCCGACATCGCCGAGATCGGCGTGTCCGTGCCCATCGAGCCCACAGCCTCCTGGCCGGTGGTCGCCATCGGCGCCATCAGGATCTTGGTGTCTTCCTGGGTGTAGCCGAAGGCCTGCTGGCGATCGAGCAGCGAGACATCCTTGCGCAGCGCGCGCGGCTCGACCGGCTTCAGGTCCTCGAGGATCAGCTGCGTGCGCTCGAGCCATTCGCGGTAGGGGTGCTTGGCGGCGAGCGTCGACTTCACCTCCTCGTCGGAGATGATCCGGCCCTCTTCCATGTCGATGAGCAGCATCTTGCCCGGCTGCAGCCGCCACTTCGACACGATGGTGTTTTCCTCGACCGGCAGAACGCCGGCTTCGGACGCCATGATGACGCGGTCGTCATTGGTCACCACATAGCGCGCGGGCCTGAGCCCGTTGCGGTCGAGCGTGGCACCGATCTGGCGCCCGTCGGTGAAGGCCACGGCGGCGGGGCCGTCCCACGGCTCCATCAGCGCGGCATGGTATTCGTAGAACGCCTTGCGGTCGGGACCCATCAGGGCATTGCCGGCCCAGGCTTCCGGGATCAGCATCATCACCGCATGCGCCATCGAATAGCCGCCGCGGATCAGGAATTCGAGCGCGTTGTCGAAGCAGGCGGTGTCGGACTGCCCCTCATAGGAAATCGGCCAGAGCTTGGAGATGTCGCTGCCGAACAGCGGCGAGGACACCGATGCCTGGCGCGCGGCCATCCAGTTGACGTTGCCCCGGAGCGTGTTGATCTCGCCGTTGTGGGCGACCATGCGATAGGGATGCGCGAGCTTCCAGGACGGGAAGGTGTTGGTCGAAAACCGCTGGTGCACCAGCGCCACGGCGGTCTCGAACCGGGGATCGCTCAGATCCTTGTAGTAGGCGCCGACCTGGTAGGCCAGGAACATGCCCTTGTAGACGATCGTCTGCGTCGACAGCGACACGAAATAGAAGCCGTTGTCGCGGCCGTCGGTCTCGTCATAGACGCGGTTGGAGATGACCTTGCGCAGCACGAACAGCCGACGCTCGAAGTCGACCTGGTACTCAATCCCCTCGCCCCGGCCGATGAAAAGCTGAATGTGGCGCGGTTCGGTGGCGGCGATGTCAGGTGCCTTGGACAGGGACGCATTATCCACCGGCACGTCGCGGAAGCCGAGCAACACCTGGCCTTCGGCAGCCACCACTTCGGCAATGATGTTCTTGAGATGCGTGCACAGCGCATCGTCCTGCGGCATGAACAGGAAGCCCACGGCATAATCGCCCGGCGCGGGCAGGGTCACGCCCTGCAGCGCCATTTCCTCGCGGAACAGCCGGTCGGGGATCTGCGCGAGCAGGCCCGCACCGTCGCCCATCAGCGGGTCGGCGCCGACGGCGCCGCGGTGGGTGAGGTTTTCCAGCATGAACAGGCCGTCGCGCACGATCTGGTGCGACTTCACGCCCTTCATGTGCGCGACAAAACCGACGCCGCAGGCGTCGTGCTCGTTGCGCGGATCATAAAGTCCCTGTTTGGGCGGCAATCCAAAGGTCTGCATGGCGGCCGGCTTGCCGGCGGCGCCAGCTGCGGGAGCAATCGCATTCTGCAGAGATGATGGGTGATCTGCCATCTTCATTCCTCCTTCATGACCGCCGCGGCGGTTGGTCCCGGGCCGCCGTCAACCACCGCCCGGACGGCGATGCTTTGGTTCCGGATGCATCTGTTCGTCTGGCCTCGTGCGGCATGCTGGCCGCTCTTTCGATCAAGAGCGCACGGCGCACGTGTCTACCATGGAGGGGCAAGTGGGTCACCTTGTCCGGATCGTCGCTGCGATGACGGAATGCGGCGCTCACCCCCCTGCATCCGCCGGGACCTCGACCAGGCGGCCCGGACAGACACAAATAGGACAGCAAGGCTGTCCTATTTCTCGTGTTCTATGACAGAATGCAGACGCCAGCGCAAGAGACAAGACCGAAAAAAGCGGGGGTCTGCGACCGTAAATGATCCACAGGCGGGGACTCGCGCACGAATATTGCTCCAACGCGCCACATTCCGGTGTTTTGCTGTTTTCGCCCGGCGGACTGGAGATCCGCACGAGCACGAAGCCGCGTGCGGCGACAGGGTGAAGCCTGCTCCCATGTGCACGCCAAAGCTTTGAAACCGCGGCAAAACATGCGATAGGCGGAGGGTATTTCGCATCGGAGCCCAAGCATGATCTTCACGTCCGACAACTGGGCCGGCGCCCATCCCGCAATCTCGGCCTCGCTCACCACCCATGCGGCCGGCCATGCCTCCGCCTACGGCACGAGCGACCTCGACCGCAAGGTCGAACAGACCTTCAACGAGATCTTCGGCCGCGAGGTGGCGGTGTTCTTTGTCGGCACCGGCACCGCCGCCAATGCGCTGGGGCTGTCGGCCGTGACGCGTCCGGGCGGCGTCACCTTCTGCCACCGGGAGGCCCATGTGCTGGTCGACGAATGCGGCGCACCGGAGTTTTTCAGCCAGGGCGCGCGGCTCGCGCCGGTGGACGGCGCCGAAGGCAAGATGGATCTCCGGCAGCTCGAGGCGCAGATCGGCCGGTTTCCGCCCGACTTCGTGCATGGCGGCCAGCCCGTCGCCATCACCCTGACCCAGGCGACCGAATCCGGCACCGTCTACAGCGCCGATGAAATCCGCGCCATTTCCGGGATAGCCAAGGCCCATGGCCTGGCGCTGCACATGGACGGCGCGCGCTTCGCCAATGCCCTGGTGGCGCTTGACCTCACGCCGGCACAGATGACGGCGGATCTGGGCGTCGACTTCGTCTCCTTCGGCGGCACCAAGAACGGCTGCTGGTGCGCCGAGGCACTGGTCTTCCTCGATCCTGCCGCGGCCACCCAGGTTCCCTATATCCGCAAGCGCGGCGCACAGCTCTTCTCCAAGAGCCGGTTCATCGCCGCCCAGTTCGACGCCTATTTCCAGGACGGGCTCTGGCTCGAGCTCGCCCGCCACGCCAACCGCATGGCGGCGCGGCTGCAGGACGGCATCGAAAGCGCCGAGCATGCGCGGCTCGGCTGGCGCAGCCCGGCCAACGAGACCTTCCCGATTGTTTCGCGGCAGCGCGCCGCCGAGATGACCGCGAAGGGAGCGAAGTTCTACGAATGGCACGCACCGGCCTCGCTGGCACCCGCGCTCGGCAGCGACGAGATCATGCTGCGCTTGGTCACGAGCTTTGCCACCACGGAAGACGAAGTCGACCGCTTTGTCGACCTGCTGCAATAGGCCGCACGCGCTGCGGGCCTTCACACCCGCCTCACACGCAATTGAAGCCGGATAACGCGCGCTTGATTTCCAAGTGATGCGCGATTTCTCCATGGTTGTTCTGCCGGGCCACACCAGCCCCGGCACATGGATCAAGAACAACCAAGAGGAGAACAGCATGTCCAACACGACACTCATCAGCGCGTCGGCGCTCGCAAGCGCGGTGGCCATGGCCCTGACCGGTGCCACGGTCCTGGCCTCGGCGGGCAGCGCCCTGGCCGCGACCGAGAAATGCTACGGCGTGGCCATGGCCGGACAGAACGATTGCGCCGCCGGCCCCGGCACCACCTGCGCCGGCACCTCCAAGGTCGACTACCAGGGCAATGCCTGGAAAAGCGTCGAGGCCGGCACCTGCACCACGATGAGCCTCGAAGGCGGCCGCAAGGGTTCGCTCGAACCGCTCGAGCGCGACATGCCGGCCTGATCCGGCCGCCCTGATCGATCCCGAAATGCGAGAGAAACGGAAGGACCGGAAGGATGCGATCCACCCCCTGTTCGCCCCAGACTGAGACACCGCGTTTTTCTTGCGCCCCGCTCCCGCCGCGTGCGGGGGCGGGCCTCAAGCCCGGGCATGTCGACCAGATCCTCGCCGATGACCGGCCGGTCGGGTTCTTCGAGGTCCATGCCGAAAACTACATGGGCGCCGGCGGCGCCCCGCACCGGGCCCTGACCGCGATCCGCGAGCGCTTCCCGCTCTCCGTACACGGCGTGGGCCTGTCGATCGGCTCGGAAAGCGGCATCGATCCGACCCACCTCGAACGGCTCGCCCGCGTGGTCGAGCGCTACGAGCCGGCCATGGTGTCGGAGCATCTGGCCTGGTCGAGCCACGAGACCGGCTATTTCAACGATCTGCTGCCGGTGCCCTACACCGCCGAAACGCTCGACCGGGTGGCCCGCCATGTCTCCCAGGTCCAGGAGCGCCTGAAGCGCCGGATCCTGATCGAAAACCCCTCGACCTATGTGCTGTTCGAAAACTCGACGATGGCAGAGACGGACTTCATCCGCGAAATCGCCGCGCGCTCCGGCTGCGGGCTCTTGCTCGACATCAACAATGTGTTCGTCTCCGCCACCAATCACAGCTTCCAGCCGCTGCAATATCTCAGGCGCTTCCCGCTCGAACTGGTGGAGGAGATCCACCTTGCCGGCCATGCGGAAGACCTCGACGACGAGGGCGAACCGCTGCTGATCGACGCCCATGACCGCCCGGTGGCCGAGGCCGTATGGAAACTCTTCGAAATCGTCATCAGCCAGACCGGTCCGCTGCCGACGCTGATCGAATGGAACAACGACGTGCCCGACTGGCCGGTGCTGCGCCGCGAGCTGTCGCTCGCCGACGCGATTCTCGACCGGCTTGGCCCCGCCTCGCTGCTGGGGTCGCGTCATGCCGCGGAATAGCGGAATGCGCCCGGCCGCACAGTCCCTGTTCGCCGCCGCGCTGATCGATCCGGAGCGGCCGCTGCCCGAGGGCATCACCGCCGCGCGCGGCAAGGCCGCGGACAGGCGCTTCGCGGTCTACCGCAACACCGTGACCGTCACCCGCATCGACGCGCTCGCCGCGATTTTCCCCGCAATCGAGCGGCTCGTCGGCCAGGAAGCCTTCCGCTCGCTCGCCCGGCTCCATCTCGTCGAGGAGCCGCCGGCTTCCCCGGTGCTGTTTGAATATGGCGCGGGTTTCGCCGCACTTCTCGAGCGCACGGAGCCGCTTCGGCCCTATCCCTACCTCGCCGATGTCGCCCGGCTCGAACGGGCCTGGCTCGACGCGGTGCACGCCGAAGACGCGCTGCCGCTCGACCCGACGGCGCTCGGCGCCATCCCCCAGGAACGCCTGAACGACGTGATCTTCACCGCGCATCCGGCAACCCGCATCGTCGAAAGCCGCTTTGCCGCCGTGTCGATCTTCTCCGCATCGCGGGGACACCGGCCGCTCGACGGCATCAGGCCGCAGGAGCCCGAGGACGGGCTCGTGACCCGGCCGGGCCACACCGTCGAAGTGCGGCGCCTGGCACCCGGCGCGGCACCATTCCTCAAGGCCCTGATCCGGGGAGAGACGCTGGCCGCGGCGGCTTCGCACACGCTTGCAAGCCACCCGGGGTTCGCCCTGCCCGCGGCCCTGTCGGTCCTGCTGGAAGCCGGCGTCTTCACGGCCTGCACCCTGCTGCCGGCCCGGATGGAGTGATCCCCGTGATGTCCGCGATCCGTCATGCCGCCGCCCTGTATGCCCGTCTCTTCACATGGCTCGAACGGCACGGCGACCAATGGTTGCTCGGCTTTCTCGCCCGCTTTGCCTTCGCCGCGGTGCTGCTGGGATATTTCCACAGTTCGGCGAAAACCAAGCTCGGCGACGGGCTGGCCGGCCTGTTTTCGATCTCGCCCGGCGCCTATTACCAGATCGCGCTGCCGGCCGTGGAAGCCGCCGGCGGCGATCTCGACAAGGTGGTGTTTCTTCCTTGGGGGCTGATGGTGGTGCTCGGGACCTATGCGGAGCTTCTCCTGCCGCTGCTGATCGTGATCGGCCTGTGCTCCCGGCTGGCGGCGATCGGCATGATCGGATTCATCTGCGTCCAGTCGCTGGTCGACATCACCGTCCACCAGATCGGCGCGGAGGCCGTCGGCGCCCTGTTCGACCGCTTTCCCGATGCCGTCATCGCCGACCAGCGGCTGCTCTGGCTCGTGCCGCTCGCGGTGATCGCCCTCAAGGGGCCGGGGCTTGTCTCGCTCGACGCCCTCATCGCCCGCGGCCGAGCCGTTCCGCAGACATGATAAAGGCGCCCGGTCTCCCGGGCGCCTGCAAGACATGGTCCACTGGGGGATGGGATCAGGCCTTGGTTGCTTCGATCTGCCTGGGCTGGCCGCCGGTGTCGCTGGTGATCGCAATGCGACGCGGCTTCATGGCTTCCGGGATCTCGCGGACCAGATCGACATGCAGAAGCCCGTTGCGCAGCGATGCGCCGGTGACTTCGACATGGTCGGCCAGCTGGAAGCGCCGCTCGAAGGCGCGCTTGGCGATACCGCGATAGAGGAATTCCGTGCCTTCGGTTTCCTTGTCCTCGGCCTTCTCGCCCTTCACGGTCAGAACGTGTTCGCGGGCTTCGATCGAAATCTCGTCCTCGCCGAAACCGGCCACCGCCATGGTGATGCGATAGGTGTTATCGCCGGTGCGTTCGATATTGTAGGGCGGATAGGACTGGGCCTGCTCGGTGGGCGCGAGGCTGTCGAGCATGGTCAGGAGCTTGTCGAAACCGACGGTGGAGCGATAGAGGGGCGAAAAATCAACGTGACGCATGGGTGTCCTCCTTGAGAGCAACATCTGGTTTGGCGTTCATGGCTCTGTCTGCCCCGCATCGGGCGGCAAACCGGCCAGCAAGCCCGGTAATCGGCGCCTGCAGGACACATGTGGGTACTCCCGTTCCCGGGTTCAAGAGCCTGTTTCGCACCCTGCCGCTGCTCCGGCCCGCCCCGCATGAACGGGCGATGAACCGGCCGTTCGGATGCCGTTCACCGGCGACCTGCGATCCTTCGACCGTCAGAGCCGAAAGGCCTGGCAGGCCCGGGGCATCCCCTGTCCCTTCTGCTCCGGGCGCCGGCCGGACCCGCGCAAGCGCGGATCCGGCCATTTCCCGTCCCGCGCCGATGTTTTCCTTTTGACCAAACTGCGGCGAACCACTAATCCGGACGTCCATGAGCGACGATCTTCCGATCCTGGTCGAAACGGACGGCAATCCCGTGCCCGACAAGCATGTCGTCGGCTGGTTCACCAGCGCCGGCGGCAAGCGGTTGCGCTATGCGATCTTCAAGTCCGATGTCCCGGTCGCCCGCGGCACTGTGGTGCTGCTGCAGGGCCGCAACGAGAGCATCGAGAAATATTTCGAGACCATCCGGCATTTCACCGATCGCGGCCTGTGGGTGGCGACATTCGACTGGCGCGGCCAGGGCATGTCCGACCGGCTGCTTAAAAACCCCTTGCGCGGCCATGTCCGCCGGTTTTCGGATCTGCAGGCCGACCTGTCGGTGTTTCTCGAAACCATCGTACTGCCGGAGACCCGGCTGCCGTTCTGCATGGTGGCCCATTCCATGGGCGCGCTGGTGGCGCTGTCGATGGCCCCGGGGCTGACCAACCGCATCGAGCGGATGGTGCTGACAGCTCCCTTCGTGGAGCTCTCCAACCAGCCGGTTCCGGCCTGGGTGATCCGCTTCATCACGCGGGCGATGCGGCTGACGGGCTTCGGCTGGGTCAGCACCGGCCGGGACCGGTTTCCGCGCCCCTTCCGCAACAATGCGCTGACCACCGACCCGGAGCGGTTCGCGCGCAACCTGGCGCTCTATACCGCGCATCCGGAACTGCGGCTGGGGCCGCCCACCGCAAGCTGGGTCAGCGAGATGCTCTGCGCCATGGAGCGGGTCGGACGTCTCGAGCATCTCGACAGCATCCGGGTCCCGACGCTGATGCTCGGCGCCGGCAACGATCCGCTGGTCGCCCAGCAGGCGATCGAACGGATCAGCAACCGGTTCCGCGCCGGACAGGCGATCTTCATCGACGGCGCCCGCCACGAACTGCTTCAGGAAACCGACCGGTACCGGCTCGCCGCGATCGCCGCGATCGATGCCTTCATCCCGCCCGAAGAATCGGTGCATCCGGCATCGGGCGCGGTCAGCCAGCCCGGTTGAGCACTTCGAGCGCGGCCTCGTGCAGCGCCCTGGAGCCGGCCGCGATGATGGTGCCGCCATATTCCGGCCTGTCGCCGCTCCAGGTGGTCATCACGCCGCCGGCCTGTTCGACCAGAGGAATCAGCCCGCCGACATCGTAGGGCTTGAGATCGGCCTCGATGACGAGGTCGATGTGGCCCGAGGCCACCATCGCATAGGCGTAGCAATCGCAGCCGTAGCGCGCGAGCCGAACGCTCCGCTCGACCTGCCGGTACCGCGGCGCCAGTTCATCCGCGAAGATCAGCGGCGAGGTCGTCATCATGATGGCCTGGTCGAGGGCGACGTGCTTGCGCGTCGCCAGCGGCGTGGTCCGGCCGCCCCGCCTGACCGCTGCGCTGCCGGGCCCGGCAATGAAGCGCTCCCCGGTGAACGGCTGGTCCATCATGCCCATCACCGCCCTGCCCTTGTGATAAAGCCCGACCAGCGTGCCCCAGACCGGCAGGCCGGAAATGAAGGCGCGGGTGCCGTCGATCGGGTCGATCACCCAGACATAGTCCCGGTCGAGGCCGGTGTCCCCGTGCTCCTCGCCGAGAATCCCGTGCTCCGGATAGCGCTCCGCGATCAGCCGGCGGATCGCCTTTTCCGCGGCGCGGTCGGCTTCGGTCACCGGATCGAACCCGGCCTCCTGCTTGTTGTCGATGTCGGGCTGCATGCGGAAGCGGGGCAGGGTTTCGGCCGCGGCGGCCTCGGCAATGGCGTCAAAGAAAGCGATATCGGGAAGCACGGTGCACTCCAGGCGGATTTCATGTGGTCGGACGTAAACCGTCCGGTCAGATCCTCAAGGTCTGAACTCCCCGGCACGGAAATGCAAGCCGCGCCGCTACGGCGCAAGTCTTCGCAAGCGCACAAAACGGGCCTGGAAGTAGATTGACTTTTGTGCGCTGCAGCAATATAGTTCGGGAACAGTCTTAGACTGTGAATGCCCTCCTTGGGCGTTTCCTCCCTAGATTTTACCGCGCGTCACGCGCGGTTTTTTTTGCCCGGCGGCGCCATGCATCCGGCCGGATACGGGCCACTGCCCCCCTATTCTGCAGCCAGCTGGTCCTGGGCGCCATCCTCGCGCACATAAGCCATCATCTGGCTTGCGAATTCTGTGAGATCGGTCTTGAGCAGATCGAACCCCGCGGTTTTCTCGAGCGTCGATTCGTCGACATAGAGCCCGCGGTTGACTTCGATCTGCAGCGCATGCAGCCCCCGGTCGGGCCGGCCGTAATGCTCGGTGATGAACCCGCCCGCATAAGGCTTGTTGCGCACCACGCGGTAGCCAAGCCCGGACAGGAACGACACCGCCGCCCGCGACAAATCATGCGAGGCGCTCGCGCCGTAGCGGTCGCCGACGATGATATCGGGCCGCTGGCTGCCGCCGGCAACGCGCACGGTGGCCGGCATCGAATGGCAATCGATCAGGACCGCCTTGCCGAACTGGACATGGGTGTGGGCGATCAGCCGGCGCAGGGTGGCGTGATAGGGACGATAGACCTGCTCGATGCGGGCAAGCCCCTCGTCGACGCTCAGCCGGCCGCGATAGATTTCCATGTTTTCCGCGACAAGCCGCGGGATCGTGCCGAGGCCGCCCGCCACCCGCATCGAGCCGATATTGGCGAAGGACGGCAGCGCCCCGTCGAACATGCGCGGATCGAGCTCGTAGGGCTCGCGGTTGACATCGAGCCAGGCGCGCGGAAACCGGGCATGAAACAGCGGCGCGCCAAGCTGCGTCACATCGGCGAAGAGTTCGTCCACATAGTGGTCCTCGGACCGCCGGATCGCCATCCGGTCGAGCCGGGAGGTGGCGAGAAACGATTCGGGATAGACACGGCCGGAATGCGGCGAGTTGAACACGAAGGGTTCGGTCTGCTGCCGCGGGCGCCGGACTTCGTAGGGCGCAACCGGATTCGGCTCGTCATCCGCTCCGTGCACGTCGGCTTCGCGCATATCTGTCCCTCTGGCTGCAACCGCTTGAATCACCTTGCCAGTTGCCCCCACACCTGTCCAGTCCGCCACGGCGGCATCTTGACATCGCCATCATTCACCCGATGTTTACTGGAAGGGCGTAGAGATAGCTGGTTCAAAGCTCCAAGAGCACGCAGACAGGTTGGAAACAGAATGACGCCGAAGATCCTTCTCGCCGAAGACGACAACGACATGCGCCGGTTTCTGGTCAAGGCCCTGGAAAAGGCCGGCTATGAAGTCCGCTCCTTTGACAATGGCGCCAGCGCCTATGACCGTCTTCGCGAAGAGCCGTTCTCGCTGCTGCTGACCGACATCGTCATGCCGGAGATGGACGGCATCGAACTCGCACGCCGCGCGACCGAACTCGACCCGGATCTCAAGGTGATGTTCATCACCGGCTTCGCCGCCGTCGCCCTGAACCCCGACTCGAAGGCCCCGCGCGACGCCAAGGTCCTGTCCAAGCCGTTCCATCTGCGTGACCTCGTCGACGAGGTCAACAAGATGATCCTCGCGGCCTGATTCGAACCGACCGCATCTGCTGATCCGAAAAGACCGAAGCGGCGTGCCCACGCCGCTTCGCATTACCGTGCGCGCCCGCCGGCAAAGCCCCCCGCGCGCCGGATCCGGGACGCAAAAACAAGCCTGCAAACAAAACGCCGATTTCATATTGACGGCACGGGGCTTTCTGTGGTGTATGCGCCGCATCGGATGGGCGTATAGCTCAGCGGGAGAGCACTACATTGACATTGTAGGGGTCACAGGTTCAATCCCTGTTACGCCCACCATCCGTCCCCCTCGCCATTGCAAGCATCTTGCCCCTGCCCGGTCTCACCGGCGCACAAAGGCCATCCGAAGGCCGGGCCGGGCGATTCGCACGGCCGGCAAAATCCAGTGCAGAAACAGAAAGACTCGCGGCCTGCGAGACTGTATGAATCGGAAGGCCCAAGGGTTTGCCGATGCCCGGGGTCTGTGCGTATCCGATCCCCTTGCGCGGAGACATCATGAGCGACCCGTTCTTCCATCCCGTGTCCGGCTTCGACCTGCCGCGCTTTGCCGGCGTTGCCACCTTCATGCGTCTGCCGCATGTGGGCCTCGACGACCCGCGCATCGGCGAGGTCGAGATCGGCCTGATCGGCGCGCCCTGGGACGGCGGCACCACCAACCGGCCGGGGCCGCGCCACGGCCCGCGCCAGTTGCGCGACCTCTCGACCATGATCCGCGCCGGCAACGGGGCGACGGGCATCCGCCCGTTCGAGCTGGTCAACTGCGCCGATCTCGGCGACGTGCCGCCCAATCCGGCCGACCTGATGGATTCGCTCGAGCGGATGAGCAGCTTTTACGCGCGCGTGAAGCAGAAGGGCATCGTGCCGCTCACAGCCGGCGGCGACCACCTGTGCTCGCTGCCGATCCTGCGCGGCATCGCCGCGGACGCGCCGGTCGGCATGATCCATTTCGACAGCCACACCGACCTGTTCGACAGCTATTTCAACGGCTCCCGGTTTACCCACGGCACCCCGTTCCGCCGCGCGGTCGAGGAAGGCCTGCTCGATCCCAAACGCGTGGTGCAGATCGGCATCCGCGGCACCAGCTATGACACCGAGGACCTGGATTTCGCCAAATCCGTCGGCATCCGCCTGATCCGGATCGAGGAATTCTTCGACCGCGGTATCGCCGACGTGATGGCCGAGGCGCACGAGATCGCCGGCGGGAAGCCGACATACGTCTCCTACGACATCGATTTCGTGGATCCCGCCTTCGCGCCGGGAACAGGAACGCCGGAGGTGGGCGGGCCGAATTCGTTCCAGGCGCTGCAGGTGGTGCGCGAGCTTGCGGGCGTCGACATCATCGGCGCCGACCTGGTCGAGGTCTCCCCACCCTTCGACGCTTCCGGCGGCACCGCCTGGCTCGGCATCTCGATCATGTTCGAGCTGCTGTGCGTGCTCGCAACCTCAGTGAAGGCACGAAACCCGGCCTGAAGCGCCTCCCCCCCCCAAAGGGAGGCGAAATCCTTCGCCCTACTCCGCGGCCTGCGGCATCCGTCGTTCGGCCTCGACCAGGCGCGCGACATGCTGGCGGAACTTGATCGGCCCCTTGTCGATCTTGAGGTTGAGGTTGGGCGAGGTCATCGTGTCCATGCCGATCTGTACCGCATTGAGCACGATCCGGTCCTCCTCGAAGGCCGCCTGCACCGCGCGTCCGAACTGCTCCGACACCGCCTCGTCGCCGGGGGCGAAATTGCGCATCTGGAACCAGAAATAGCGCGTCCGCTTCTCGTCGATCGGGGTCATGAAATTGTAGCTGTCCATCAGGAACACGTCCTCGTGCAGCGGCTTGCCCGGTCCGCCGGTGCCGGTCGGCACGAAGATCGCGCGAATGATCGCATGGCAGGGATAGCGCACCTCGTAGTGCTGCTCGCGGTCGGCATTGCCGGAAAACTTCACGAACGGCGCATAGAACGGCGCCACGTCGACATCATACATCCAGCGCGACACCACCACGCCGTCGTCCTTTTCGAGCGTGTTGACCGGCACATCCTCGCAGGCCGCGTTGCCGAAGGACGAGGGATGCACCCAGGCGACATGGGACGGATCGAGCAGGTTGTCGGTGATGTAGAGATAATTGCAGTCGACCACCATGGCGTTGCCGCGGCTCGAGCCCCAGTCCGGATTGTCCCACTGGTCGATGTGAAAGATCTTGTCGGGATCGGCGAGCGCCGCGTCGCCCGGCCAGATCCAGAGCATGCCGTAGCGCTCGACCAGCGGATAGGACCTGACCTGCGCGACATGGGGAATGCGCTCGGCGCCGGGAACCCGGGTGCACACGCCCGCGCAATCGAACCGCAGCCCGTGATAGCCGCACTCGACCTCGTCGCCGATGAGCCGGCCCATCGACAAGGGCAGCTTGCGGTGCGGACAGGCATCCTCGAGCGCAATCGCCACGCCATCCTCGCGGCGGTAGAGCAGGACATTCTCGCCGAGAATCCTGACTTGCGTGAGGCTGCGCCCGACCTCCGGGGCAAGAGCCGCCACATACCATGCGTTTTTCACGAACATCGCCATCTCTCCGTCTTCGCGACCTTATCCGAGTGTCGCATTCCCGCAGAATTCTGTCACCTCGATCCCGCTCCTGCGGCGCGCACAGCTCACAGCAGCGTCGCCGCGCCACGGTCGAGATAGGTGTCGAGGAACTGATCGATCCGCTCGTGCCGCGGCTTGCCGAACACCTCGTCCGGCCGGCCCTCGACGATCTTTTCACCGTGATCGAGAAACACGATCTTGGAGCCGACCGAGGCCGCGAACCCGATCTCGTGGGTCACCACCAGCATGGTCATGCCGCTTTGCGCGAGCTCGCGCATCACGTTGAGCACCTCGCCGGTCAGTTCCGGATCGAGCGAGGAGGTGGGTTCGTCGAACAGCATGATGTCCGGATCGAGCGCCAGCGCCCGCGCGATCGCCACCCGCTGCTGCTGGCCGCCCGAGAGTTCGCTCGGATAGTGGCCCGCGCGGGCACTGAGCCCGACATTCGAAAGCTGCGCCATCGCCCGCTCCTCGGCCGCCTTGCGGGGCATGCCGCGCACCGTGACCAGCGCCTCGGCGACATTGCCGAGCGCGGTCATGTGCGGCCAGAGATTGAACTGCTGGAACACCATGCCGATATGCGAGCGGACCTTCTGGATCTGCGCGGCGGGCAGCCGGTTGCGCTCGCCATATTCACCGCTGGTAAAGCCGAGCGGCTCGCCGTTGATCTCGATCAGCCCCTCGTTGGCTTCCTCGAGAAAGGCGATGCAGCGCAGAAGCGTGCTCTTGCCCGAGCCGGACGGGCCGATCAGGCAGGTCACCTGCCCGCGCGGCACGACGAGGTCGATGCCGGACAGCACGGTGTTTGCGCCGAAGCGCTTGACGAGTTTTTCAACCTTGATGGCAGGTTTTTCGGTCATGTTGCAGCGAACCTGTATTTGGAAAGGCGGCGTTCGGCATAGCGGCCCATGGCGCTGCAGGCTTCCACCAGAGCCCAGTAGACCAGCGCCAGAATGGCAAAGCCCTCGACGAAGGCATAATATTTGGTGCCGAGCGCGCTCACCGCGAGCGTAAGTTCGGGCACCGAGATGATCGACAGGATCGCCGTTTCCTTGAGCATCAGGATCGTCATGTTGACCATCGACGGCAGCAAAAGCATGGTCATTTCCGGCAGGATGATGCGCTTGAGCGTCTGGCGGCGGTTGAGCCCCACGCACTGCGCCGCTTCGATATGCCCGCGGGGAATGGCGTTGAACCCGCTGCGCCACAGCTCCGAATAATAGGCCGCACCGTAGATCGTGAGCCCGACCAGGCCCGCGGTGACGCTGTCGAGCGACAACCCGATGAAGGGGCCGCCGTAATAGAGCAGGAAGATCTGCACCAGGAACGGCGTGCCGCGGATCAGTTCCACCGGCGCAAGCAGCGCAAGGTCGAGCCCCCGCGGCCCGTAGCGCCGCAGCACGGCGATGACGAAACCCACCAGGATGCCGAGCGCGGAGCCCACGATCCACAAGAGGATGGTGACCCCGAGCGCGCGCAAAATGTCGGGCAGGAAACTGATGATCAGGTCGAGATCGAAAGTCACAGCCGCCCCCAGCTCATGCGCTTCTCGAGCCCCAGCCCGAGGCCGGCGACGACGATGTTGATGACGAGATAGACGAAGCCCGCGGCGGCATAGAGTTCGAGCGGCCGGTAGGTGCTGGCGGCAAGGTCCTGCGCCATGCGCGTAAGCTCGATCACGCCGACGACCGAAACCAGGGAGGAGGATTTGAGCATCATGATCGCTTCACTGGTCAGCGCGGGGATTGTCAGTTGCACCGCGATCGGCAGCCGGATGCGGCGGAACGTGGCTGCGGGCGAAAAGCCGCACATATTGGCGGCCTCGATCAGCCCCCTGGGCACGCTCACGAAACCGCCGCGCAGGATCTCGGCCTGGTAGGCCGCGGTGCACAGCGACATGCCGACAATGGCCGCCACCTCGCTCGGCACGTTGAGCCCGATCTGCGGCAGCAGGTAATAGATCAGCAGCAGCTGAACCAGAAGCGGCGTGCCGCGGAAGAAGCTCACGAACAGCCTGCCCGCCGCCCGTGCCGCCCGGTTGCCGGACATCACCGCCGCACAGACCAGCGAGGCAAGGACGAAGCCGAGCGAGATCGAGACCGCGCTGAGGATGATCGTCAGCCTTGAAGCCTCAACCAGAAGCCAGAACAGCTTCCACGACATGAGCGGACCTTTCCGGAAAAGCGGTCGATGAAGCCAATGGGAGGATCCGCCGCCGCAGCCGGAGCCGGGGCGGCGGAGAACGCCCGAAGACGGATCAGATATTGGCCTTTTCGATCTTTTCCGGTGTATCGAACTCGACGCCGAACCACTTCTTCTGGATTTCGCCCATGCGGCCGTCCGCCTTGATGGCGGCAAGGGCGGCGTCGATCGCATCCATCAACGTGGCATATTCCGGATCCGGACGGCCGGGAAAGCCGAAATAGGTCTTCACGCCGAACGGCGGCTCGACCAGCTCGAAGGTCTCGGGCCGCTGCTGGGCGACATAGGCGATGTTCGGGAACGAGTTCGCCACGGCCACCACGCGGCCGGCCGCGAGATCCGCGTAAGCCTCGTTGAAGCTCACATATTCCTTGGGTTCGATCGGGCTCGGCAGCGTGTTGCCGTATTCGATCACCTGGGCAAGCTGCGCCGTGGCCTTGCCGGAGCCGACCGGCTTGCCGGCGATGTCCTCGGGCTTGGTGATGGTCTCGTCGCCGGCCTTCTTGAGCAGCGCCACCGTGGCTTCGGCGACCGGCGAGGTGAAGCGGAACCGCTTCATGCGGTCATTGGTGATGGTCGCGGGGCCGGCCACCATGTCGAACTTGCCCGATTCCAGCCCCGGAAACACGCCGTCCCAGGGCAGCGTCACCCATTCGATTTCGACGCCCAGTTCCTTGCCGATCTCGGCGAACAGGTCGACATTCATGCCGACATGCTGACCGGCGTCGATGAAGTCAAACGGCGCGAAAGCGGTTTCGGTGCCGACCTTGAGCACCCCGGCCGCCTTGACCTTGTCAAGGATATCCTCGGCATGGGCCGCCCCCAGGGCGGCAAGGCCGATGAGACCGGCCATGGCTGTCGTCATGAATGCTTTGAGTTTCATGGTGCTGTTCCCTTCTGGTTATACGGTGCACTTGTCGCGCATCCGGTTTTGTTATGTTTGGACAAAAAGAAGCTTGCTTCCCGTCCATTGTCAATCGGGCGTGCCAAAAATTCAATCATGCCCGAAATATAGGCAGAGACAGCGCCGGACGGACCACCCGGGCGGCGGCGCAGTGGTATTTTGCCGCGGCGGCCGCGGCGGAGCACCGCAAAGGCCCGCGCCGACGGGTTTCGTGGCGCAGGAACCTGCACGGATCGGCGCCGCACAGATCAAAAAACAGGCTGAACGACGTTGCATCTGGCGCACAACAAAGCCTGATTGGTCAATTCAATGGATTTAAATGCTGGATATTGACGGCAAAATCATTCATTGCTTGGCACGCCGCTTGCTAAAACAGTTTCTGTTTGCGCAGGGTGCCTCCCGGCGCAAACTCAAGCAGAACGGGACATTCCATGATAACCAAGTCCGTGATCGCCGACCTCCCCTCCCCGCCGCCGCGCAGCGCCGACCCCGCCAAGCTCGCCGCCGAAATCATCGAACGCCTGACCTATTCGATCGGCAAGGACGCAAAGGTCGCCAAGCCGCATGACTGGATGACGGCGACCATCCTGGTCATCCGTGACCGTGTGATCGACCGCTGGATGGCCTCGACCCGGCAGACCTACGAGACCGGTGGCAAGCGGGTCTATTATCTCTCGCTGGAATTCCTTATCGGGCGCCTGACCCGCGACGCGGTGTCCAATCTCGGCATGATCGACGAGGTCCGCGAGGCACTCAATTCGCTCGGCGTCGATTTCGACGCCGTCACCGCGCTCGAGCCCGACGCGGCCCTGGGCAATGGCGGTCTGGGGCGGCTCGCGGCCTGTTTCATGGAATCCATGGCCACCGTCGATGTCCCCGCCTATGGCTACGGCATCCGCTATGTCCACGGCCTGTTCCGGCAGCAGATGAGCGACGGCTGGCAGGTGGAACTGCCCGAGACCTGGCTCGCCAACGGCAATGCCTGGGAGTTCCAGCGCCGCGAGAGCGCCTACGAGATCGGCTTCGGCGGTTCGGTCGACACCATCGGTAACGGTTCGGACGAAACCCAGCGCTGCATCTGGAAACCGCAGGAACGCGTGATCGCCACCGCGTTCGACACGCCCGTGGTGGGCTGGCGCGCCAAGCGCGTCAACACGCTCAGGCTCTGGACCGCCCAGCCGATCGACCCGATCCTGCTCGATGCCTTCAATGCCGGCGACCATATCGGCGCGCTGCGGGAAAGCAACAAGGCCGAGGCGCTCGCGCGCGTGCTCTACCCCGCCGACCAGACGCCCGCCGGCCAGGAACTGCGCCTGCGCCAGGAGTATTTCTTTTCCTCCGCCTCGTTGCAGGACATTCTCAGGCGGCATCTCCAGCAGTATGGCGACTTGAGGACGCTGGCCGACAAGGTCGCCATCCAGCTCAACGACACCCATCCCGCCGTCTCGGTGGCCGAAATGATGCGGCTCTTGATCGACATCCACCGCATGGATTTCGACCAGGCCTGGGACATCACCCGCGCCACCTTCAGCTACACCAACCACACGCTGCTGCCCGAAGCGCTCGAAAGCTGGCCGGTGCCGCTGTTCGAGCGGTTGCTGCCGCGGCACATGCAACTGGTCTACGCCATCAATGCCAACGTGCTGCGCCATGCGCGCAAGGATCGCGGCTTCAGCGACGAGAAGATCCGTGCGGTCTCGATGATCGACGAAGCCGGCGACCGGCGCGTGCGCATGGGCAACCTCGCCTTTCTCGGCTCGCATTCGATCAACGGCGTCTCGGCGCTGCACACGGAACTGATGAAGCAGACCGTGTTTTCGGACCTGCACGGGCTCTATCCCGACCGCATCAACAACAAGACCAACGGCATCACACCCAGGCGCTGGCTGATGCAGTGCAATCGCGGCCTGTTCGGGCTGATCCGCGAGGCGATCGGCGACGATTTCATGGACGATGCCGAAAAGCTCAAGGCCCTGGAGCCCTTCGCCCGCGACGCAGGGTTCCGAGCCCGCTTCGCCAATGTCAAACGCGACAACAAGGTGCGCCTGTCGAACCTGGTCGCGCGGCGCATGGGGATCCGGCTCGATCCCTCGTCTCTGTTCGACATCCAGATCAAGCGCATCCACGAGTACAAGCGGCAATTGCTCAACATCATCGAGGCGGTGGCGATCTATGACCAGATCCGCTCGCATCCCGAGCTCGACTGGACGCCGCGGGTCAAGTTCTTCGCCGGCAAGGCCGCGCCGAGCTACTACAATGCCAAGCTGATCATCAAGCTCGCCAATGACGTGGCCCGGGTGATCAACAACGATCCGACCGTGCGCGGCCTGCTCAAGATCGTGTTCATTCCGAACTACAATGTCTCGCTGGCCGAGGTGATGGTGCCGGCGGCCGATCTCTCCGAGCAGATCTCCACCGCCGGCATGGAAGCCTCGGGCACCGGCAACATGAAGTTCGCGCTCAACGGCGCGCTGACGATCGGTACGCTCGACGGCGCCAATGTCGAGATCCGCGAATGCGTGGGCGAGGACAACATCGTCATTTTCGGCCTGACCGCCGAGGAAGTGGCCCAGCAGCGGGCGGACGGATACAACCCGCGTGCGGTCATCGAGAACTCACGCGAATTGTCGCAGGCTTTGACCGCAATTGCCTCCGGCGTCTTCAGTCCGGACGACCGGGACCGCTTTTCGGGCCTCATTTCGGGGCTTTACGAGCATGACTGGTTCATGGTCGCAGCCGATTTCGACGCCTACACCAGGGCGCAACGCCAGGTGGACAGTTTGTGGGTTGACGAAGAGGCGTGGTATGGCCGTACTATCCTCAATACGGCGCGCGTCGGCTGGTTCTCTTCGGACCGGACGATACGCCAGTATGCAAAGGAAATATGGAAAGCCGGTCCATGACACAAAAGGGAACCGTGCGCGATGAGGCCTGGAAGGACTTTCACCTTCCGGCCCCGGAAGCGGAAGCGATCGCTTCGGGCACGCACCGGGACCCCTTTTCCGTTCTCGGCGTTCATCAGTTTGGAGACGGCTTCATCGCCCGGGTGTTCGCGCCCGGCGCCAGCGAAATCACGGCACATGACTTAGGCGGAAGGCCGGTTGGCCGGCTCGACAGCGGCGCGGCGCCCGGCCTGTTCGAAGGCCGGGTGGATCTGAGCGGGCGCGAGCCCGTCACCTATGCCGCGGCCAATGACGGCGGAACCTGGACCATCGAGGACCCCTATTGCCATGGCCCCGTGCTCGGCCCGATGGACGACTATTTCATCGCGGAAGGCTCGCATCTCAGGCTGTTCGAGAAGCTCGGCGCCCATCCGATGCGTCACGAGGGTGCGGACGGCGTGCATTTCGCCGTCTGGGCCCCAAATGCACGCCGCGTCTCCGTGGTCGGCGAATTCAACGGCTGGGACGGCCGCCGCCATGTGATGCGGCTGCGCCTCGATGTCGGGGTGTGGGAGATCTTCGCCCCCGGCGTGAAGCCCGGAGCAACCTACAAATACGAGATCATAGGCCCCAATGGCGAGCGCCTGCCGCTCAAGGCCGATCCCTTCGCCCGCCGGGCGGAACTCAGGCCCGCGACCGCATCGATCGTCGCCGCCGAACTCGAGCACGAGTGGGGCGACAGCGCCCATCGCGCGCACTGGAGCAGGACCGATCCGCGCCGCCAGCCGATGTCGATCTACGAGGTGCATCCGGGCTCCTGGCGCAGGCATGCGGACGGACGCTTCCTGTCCTGGGACGAACTGGCCGATGAGCTGATCCCCTATTGCGTGGAAATGGGCTTCACCCATATCGAGTTCCTGCCGATCTCCGAGCACCCCTATGATCCCTCCTGGGGGTACCAGACCACGGGGCTTTACGCGCCCACGGCCCGGTTCGGCGAACCCGAAGGCTTTGCCCGTTTCGTCGATGGCGCCCACCAGGTCGGGCTTTGCGTCCTGATCGACTGGGTGCCCGCGCATTTCCCCACCGATGCCCACGGCTTGGCCCGCTTCGACGGCACGGCGCTCTACGAACATGCCGATCCGCGCCAGGGCTTCCATCCCGACTGGCACACCGCGATCTACAATTTCGGCCGCCGCGAAGTGGTGTCCTATCTCGTCAACAACGCGCTCTACTGGGCCGAGGCCTTCCATGTCGACGGCATCCGGGTCGATGCGGTGGCCTCGATGCTCTATCTCGACTATTCGCGCAAGGAGGGCGAATGGGTCCCCAACCGGCACGGCGGCCGCGAGAACCTCGAAGCCGTGGCCTTCCTGCAGGAGATGAACAAGGCGGTTTATGGCAGCCATCCCGGCATCGTCACCATCGCCGAGGAATCGACCTCCTGGCCCAAGGTCTCGGCGCCCGTCCACGAGGGCGGGCTCGGCTTCGGCTTCAAATGGAACATGGGCTTCATGCACGACACGCTGAGCTATTTCCAGCGCGACCCGATCTACCGCAGCCACCATCACGACGAAATGACCTTCGGCCTGATCTACGCCTTCTCGGAGAATTTCGTGCTGCCGGTCAGCCACGACGAGGTGGTGCACGGCAAGGGCACCATGCTCACGCGCATGCCGGGCGACGAATGGCAGAAATTCGCCAATGTCCGGGCCTATTTCGGCTTCATGTGGGGCTATCCCGGCAAGAAGCTTCTGTTCATGGGCCAGGAATTCGCCCAGCGCGGCGAATGGAGCGAGGCCCGTTCGCTCGACTGGGACCATCTCGACGATCCGCGCCACCACGGCATGCAGGACCTGGTGCGCGATCTCAACCGGCTCTACGCCAGCACCCCGGCGCTCCACGCCCGCGACTGCGAACCGGAGGGGTTCGAGTGGCTGATCGCGGACGACCGGGCCAATTCGGTGTTTGCCTGGGTGCGGCGCGCACCGGGCGAAAAGCCGGTGGTGGTGGTCGCCAACCTGACGCCCGCCTACCGCGAGGGCTACCGTGTGCCGATGCCCGGGAAAGGATTGTGGCGTGAGATTTTCAACTCGGACTCGACCATCTATGGTGGCTCGGGAAAAGGCAATCTCGGCGAAGTCATGGCCCGTCCGGAAGAGGGACGCGCCATTGCCGAACTGGCATTGCCGCCATTGGCGACACTGATGTTTACGCCCGCCTGACCAGGCCGTGAACCGGAACGAAGGGGAGGACCGTATGGACTACAAGAGGGCCCAGCCACTGGCGCGAGACGCCATGGCCTATGTTCTGGCAGGCGGCAGGGGGAGCCGGCTCAAGGAGCTCACCAACCGGCGCGCCAAGCCCGCCGTCTATTTCGGCGGCAAGTCGCGGATCATCGATTTCGCCCTGTCCAACGCGCTCAATTCGGGCATTCGCCGCATCGGGGTTGCGACCCAGTACAAGGCGCATTCGCTGATCCGTCACCTGCAGCACGGCTGGAACTTCCTGCGTCCGGAACGCAACGAAAGCTTCGACATTTTGCCCGCGAGCCAGCGCGTGTCGGAAACCCAGTGGTATGACGGCACCGCCGACGCGGTCTACCAGAACATCGACATCATCGAGAGCTACGATCCCGAATACATGGTCATCCTCGCCGGCGACCACGTCTACAAGATGGATTATGAGCTGATGCTGCGCCAGCATGTCAGCGCCGGCGCCGACGTGACCGTGGGCTGCCTAGAGGTGCCGCGCATGGAGGCCACCGGCTTCGGCGTCATGCATGTCAACGACAAGGACGAGATCATTGCCTTCGTGGAAAAGCCCGCTGACCCGCCGGGCATGCCCGACAAGCCGGACATGGCGCTGGCCTCAATGGGGATCTACGTCTTCAACACAAAATTCCTGATGGACGAGCTGCGCCGCGACGCCGCCACCCCCGGCTCGACACGCGACTTCGGCAAGGACATCATTCCCTACATTGTCAAGCACGGCAAAGCGGTCGCCCATCGCTTCGCCGAATCCTGCGTGCGCGAAACCCCGGAGAAGGAAGCCTATTGGCGCGACGTGGGCACCATCGATGCCTATTGGCAGGCCAATATCGATCTGACCGACATCCTGCCGGAACTCGACCTCTATGACCGCTCCTGGCCGATCTGGACCTATGCCGAGATCCGGCCGCCGGCGAAATTCGTCCACAACGAGGAAGGCCGGCGCGGCACGGCGCTGTCCTCGCTGGTGGCGGGCGACTGCATCATCTCCGGCGCGGAGGTGGTCCAGTCGCTGCTGTTCACCGGCGTGCTCTGCCGGTCCTACTCCAAGCTCAACGAAGCGGTGGTGCTGCCCGAAAGCGTGATCGGCCGGCACGCCAACCTGTCGCGGGTGGTGATCGACCGCGGGGTGAAGATCCCCGCGGGCCTGGTCGTCGGCCAGGATCCCGAGCTCGACGCCAGCCGCTTCTTTCGCACCGAATCGGGCATCTGCCTGATCACCCAGGACATGCTCGACCGCGCGGGGTTGTTTTACGAATGAGAGTTCTTTCCGTGGCCTCCGAGGTCTATCCGCTGGTCAAGACCGGCGGGCTCGCCGATGTCGCGGGCGCCCTGCCCGCGGCACTCGCGGCTTACGGGGTCGACATGCAGGTGCTGCTGCCCGGCTACAAGCAGGTGATGGCAAAGCTGCCCAATCCTGTCCGGATGCTCGAGATCCCCGAGCTGTTCGGGACCAGCGCCTCGGTGCTCGCCTGCCGGATCGACGGCGTGCAGTATCTGGTGCTCGACGCACCGGAACTCTACGACCGCGACGGCGGCCCCTACACCGATGCTTATGGCGCGGATCACCCGGACAACTGGCGCCGGTTCGCAGCCCTCTCCCGCGCCGCCGCCATCATTGCCGAGAAGGGAATCGAGCGCTGGATTCCCGACATCGTCCATGCCCATGACTGGCAGGCCGGCCTGGTCCCGGTCTATATGCGCCATGGCGCGGCGGCCGCCACGCCGACGGTGATGACGGTGCACAATCTCGCCTTCCAGGGCCAGTTCGGCGCCGATATCTTTGCCTGGCTCGGCCTGCCGCAATCGGAATTCGGGATGGACGGGATCGAGTATTACGGGGACGTAAGCTTCCTCAAGGGCGGGCTTCAGGCCGCCTCGGCGATCACCACCGTGAGCCCGACCTATGCGCAGGAAATCCGCACCCCCGCCTTCGGCATGGGTCTCGACGGATTGATCAACGCCCGCGCCGATGTGCTGCACGGCATCGTCAACGGCATTGACACCGAGATATGGGACCCATCCACCGATCCGCTGATCGAAGGCCACTTCACGCTGTCGCGGCTCAAGAAGCGGCAGGTCAACCGCACGGCGCTGGCCAACAAATTTGGCTTCGCGGATACCGACGGCCCGGTGTTCACCGTGGTCAGCCGGCTGACCTGGCAGAAGGGCATCGACGTCCTGGCCGAGGTCGCCGACGACATTGTCGCCATGGGCGGCAAGCTCGCGGTGCTGGGAGCCGGCGACCCCGCGCTCGAAGATGCCCTGAAGGACGCCGCGAGCCGCCACCCCGGCAAGATCGGGCTGGCGCTCGGCTATGACGAGCACCTGTCGCATGTGATGCAGGCGGGCGGCGACGTCATTCTGGTGCCCTCCCGGTTCGAGCCCTGCGGCCTGACCCAGCTCTATGGCCTGCGCTACGGCAATGTGCCGCTGGTGGCCCGCACCGGTGGGCTCGCCGACACGGTCATCGATGCCAACGAGGCGGCCATTGCCGCGCGGGTGGCGACGGGCTTCCAGTTTTCTCCGGTCAGCGCCGATGCCCTGCGCGAGGCCTTGAGGCGCGCGGTCCGGGCCTTTGCCGATCCCAGGATCTGGGTGCGGCTGCAGAACCAGGGCATGAAGGCCGATGTTTCCTGGGACCGCAGCGCGCTGCGTTACACCGGTCTTTATGCCGATCTCCTTGCCCCGAAGAGAGAACCCTCATGATACGGACCCACTCCGTCACCCCCTTCAAGGACCAGAAACCCGGCACCTCCGGCTTGCGCAAGAAGGTGCCGGTGTTCCAGACGCCCGGCTATACCGAGGCCTTCATCCAGTCGGTGTTCGACAGTCTCGACGGCTTCAGGGGCAAGACGCTGGTGATCGGCGGCGACGGCCGATTCTACAACCGCGAGGTCATCCAGACCGCGATCGCCATGGCGGCGGCCAACGGCTTCGGCCGCGTGCTGGTCGGCCAGGGCGGCATCCTGTCGACCCCTGCCGCCTCGCACCTGATCCGCAAGTCCGGGGCCTTCGGCGGCCTGATCCTGTCGGCGAGCCACAATCCCGGCGGGCCGACCGAAGATTTCGGCATCAAGTACAATATCGGCAATGGCGGCCCGGCACCCGAGCAGATCACCGAGGCGATCTATGCGCGCTCGCAGGTGATCGACCGCTACCTGATCGCCGAGGGAGATCCCGTCAATCTCGACAGTCTCGGCACATTCGAGCGCGCCGGCATGACCGTCGAGGTGATCGATCCGGTCAGCGACTACGCGGCACTGATGGAGACGCTGTTCGATTTCGACGCGATCCGCGATCTTATCAAGGGCGGGTTCCGGGTCACTTTCGATGCCATGCATGCCGTGACCGGGCCTTATGCGACGGAGATCCTGGTCAACCGCCTGGGCGTCGACCCGGCATCGGTGCTGAACGCCACGCCGCTCGAGGATTTCGGCGGCCATCATCCCGACCCCAACCTGGTCCACGCCAAACACCTGCTCGACCTGATGATGGGGCCTGATGCACCCGATTTCGGCGCGGCGTCCGACGGCGACGGCGACCGCAACCTGATCATCGGCCGCGGGATCTTCGTCACGCCGTCCGATTCGCTCGCGCTGCTTGCCGCCAATGCCCATCTCGCCCCCGGCTACAAGGACGGGCTCAAGGGTGTGGCCCGCTCGATGCCCACCAGCGGCGCCGCCGACCGGGTGGCGGAGAAGCTCGGCATCGAGATGCACGAAACGCCCACCGGCTGGAAATTCTTCGGCAACCTGCTCGATGCCGGCCGCTGCACCATCTGCGGCGAGGAAAGCGCGGGCACCGGATCGGACCATGTGCGCGAAAAGGACGGGCTCTGGGCCGTGCTGCTCTGGCTCAATATCCTCGCGGTCCGCAAGCAGAGCGTGATGGAGATCGTCGAGAAGCACTGGGCAGAGTACGGGCGCACCTATTACTCCCGGCACGACTACGAGGCGATCGACACCGACAAGGCCAACGGGCTGATGGCCGCGATCGAAGGCAAGCTCGACAGCCTCGCGGGCACCCGGCAGGGAGCGCTCACCGTCGAGAAGGCCGACAGCTTCACCTATCACGATCCGGTCGACGGTTCCGTGAGCCGCAACCAGGGTCTCCGGATCTTCTTCGAGGGCGGATCGCGGCTCGTCTTCCGGCTGTCGGGCACCGGCACCTCGGGCGCCACGCTCCGGGTCTACATGGAGCGCCATGAACCCGATCCGGCCCGCCACGGGCAGGAGACGCAGGCGGCGCTGGCCCCGGTGATCGCGGCTGCGCAAGCGCTGGCCGGGATCCGTGAATGGACCGGGCGCGACGCCCCCACCGTCATCACCTGATGCGCGATTCGGCTTCCTTTGATGCTCCGCCGACGCGCGGCGCGGAGATCGCAGACGGCGGTGTCCGCTTCAGCGTTGAGGCGCCTTCGGCCACCTCGGTCCATGTCTGCCTGTACGACGACAGCGATGCGGAGACCGCACGCCACCGGCTCTCGGACCTCGGCAACGGCCTGTTCTCCGTCTTCGTTGCGGATCTTGGCGAGGGTGCGCGCTACGGCTTTCGCGCCGACGGGCCCTGGCAGCCGGACAAGGGACACCGGTTCGATCCGTCAAAACTGCTGGTCGATCCTTATGCGCGCCGCATCGACCGCCCCTTCGTCTACGATCCGCGCCTGGGCGAGCACGGCACCGACACGGCAGAACTCGTTCCCAAGGCGATCGTCGAGCACCCGCTTGCCGCGCTCCCTGCCGAACGCCCCGACAGGGAACCCGGCGGGCTGATCTACGAGTTGCCGGTGCGGGCCTTCACCCTGCTTCATCCCGACATTCCACGGGCCGACCGCGGCACGCTCAGGGCGCTCACCTATCCTCCGGTCATCGAGCATCTGCGCGCGCTGCATGTCTCGGCGGTCGAACTGATGCCCGTTGCCGCCTGGATCGACGAGCGGCATCTGGCGCCGCTGGGGCTCAGCAATGCCTGGGGCTACAATCCGGTGACGATGCTGGCGCTCGATCCGCGGCTGGCGCCGGGTGGCATTGCGGATCTGCGCGCAGCGGTGGCGGCGCTGCATGCGGCCGGGATCGGCGTGATCCTCGATGTGGTCTTCAACCACACCGGCGAAAGCGATACGGGCGGACCGACGCTGTCGCTGCGCGGGCTCTCCAACGCAACCTATTACCGCCATGACGCCAACGGAACGCTGATCAATGACACCGGCTGCGGCAACACGCTCGCCTGCGACCGACCGGAAGTGCAGGATCTGGTGCTTGCCGCCATGCGCCATTTCGTGACTCAGGCCGGGATCGACGGCTTCCGCTTCGATCTCGCGCCGATTCTCGGCCGCAACGGACACGGCTTCTCCGCCGAAGCGCAGATGCTGCGCCGGATCGAGCAGGATCCGGTGCTCGCGACCAGCCTGCTGATCGCCGAGCCTTGGGACATCGGTCCGGGCGGCTACCAGCTCGGCAATTTCGGTCCGCGCTGGCTGGAATGGAACGACCATGCCCGCGACGACATCCGCCGGTTCTGGCGCGGCGACGCCGGCCTGACCGGGATGTTCGCGACCCGGCTCGCGGGCTCGTCCAACATTTTCGGCAAGGGCGGCGCAAGCAGGACCCGCAGCGTCAATTTCGTGGCCGCCCATGACGGCTTTTCGCTCACCGACATCGTGGCCTATGAGACCAAGCACAATGAGGCCAATGGGGAGGACAATCGCGACGGCCACAACGACAATTGTTCCTGGAACAACGGAGTGGAAGGGCCGAGCGACGATCCGGCAATCCTCGCCGCGCGCGAAGCCGACGCCCGCGCCCTGATCGCCTCGCTGTTTGCAAGCCGCGGGGCGATCCTGCTCACCGCCGGCGACGAATTCGGCCACAGCCAGGGCGGCAACAACAATGCCTATGCCCAGGACAACGCGCTGACCTGGCGCGACTGGGGCAAGATCAACGAAGACCGGCTGGCCTTCACCCGCGCCTGGGCGGAGTTCCGGGCGAAGTCCGAGCTGCTGACCCGGTCCGAATTCCTTGAAGATGCTACCGATGCCGGCGACCAGGACCATGCCGCCTGGCTGACCCCGGAAGGGGAACCGATGACGGCGGGGCACTGGGAGGACGGAGACCGGAAGTGCTTCACCATGGTGCTCGGCAAACCCGGGGAACGGATCGCGATCGCCTTCAACCGCGGCCATACCGAAATCCGCTGCCGCCTGCCCGCGAGCCCGGCGAGCTGGCGCCCCGCCACCCCGGGGGCGAATGCGGAGGGATTGGTGCCGCCGCGCGCGGTGCTGTGCTGGCAGGAACGCCCGGCCTGACGCGTTCGACTGCAAGTGCCGACCCGATTTCGCCGCCAAAGGCGTAAAAGCTGTGGGATTTGGCGTCGATGGCGCTTTCGGGTCGCCCCCTTGCCATGAAGGGATGCAATGATGGCGCCCTCGCATTAAGAATGCCGCGCGCCGATTCATCGGCCGCAGGCAATTCTCAGACAGGGGGCCTTTGTGCAGAACGAGATCTCAATCACCGACATTCCCGGCCTGGTGGGCCAGGAAGTCGGCACCTCCGACTGGATGGAGATGCCGCAGACACGCATCGACCTTTTCGCCGATGCCACCGACGATCACCAGTTCATCCATGTCGATCCGCAACGGGCGGCCGAAACGCCGTTCGGCGGCACCATCGCGCATGGCTTCCTCACCGTCTCGATGCTGTCGGCCATGCACGCCAACGCGATCCCAAAGCTGCGCGAGGACAATTTCGGCATCAATTACGGCTTCAACAGGATCCGCTTCATGGCGCCGGTGCCCGCCGGCAGCCGCATCCGCGGGCACTTCGTGCTCAAGGAAGCCCGGTTGCGCGGGCCGGGCCGGCTGATGATGACCTTCGACGTGAGCGTGGAGATCGAGGACACGCGGAAGCCCGCCCTGACCGCGAACTGGCTGACCATCATCCAGTTCGATCCCGAGATCTGGCCCAAGACCGACGACTGACCGCAGCCGCCGCCCCGGGCTCGCCTCGTCACGCGAGGCAGTCGCGGGCGCCGACGCTCAACAGCTCGAAGGCATAGGTCGAAAACGACCGCCAGCACTCGACCCGGTAATCCTCGTCGCCGGTGCGGATGATCACCACTTCGATCTTGCCCAGGACCGTGCGGCTCGCGGCCCCGACCGGAAACACAGCGTCGGTCAGGTTCTGCGGGCATCCCGCCTCGAGCGTGGCGCGCGCACCCGCTCCCGAGAGCAGGATCGCGGTGTTGCGGTGGGACACGTCGACGGCCGAGTGCAGCACCTTGGCCTTGCCGAGATCGGCGAGCGGGTCTCCGCCTTCATCGATGATCAGCCATTCGTCCGGACCGAGCCAGGCGGCAAGCCGCCCCGGCAGCGCGCCGGACGTGGTCTTGGGGGCCAGCGGCAGGTCGAGACCGAGCGCCTTCGACAGCGCTTTGACATCGGACGGACCGGCGCGCAGCGAGACCCGCGCGGCGGGGGCCGCGGGCGTGATCCTGACCCCGGCCGAGCCGGCAATCCGGCCCTCGAGCGGATGGATGCGGTGGGCGTGAGCGGTGTTAGCCATGGAGGCGCACTCCCTCTTTGTCGATGAATACGGTGTCGGTGACTTCGACCTCGATCGTCCGGTCGGGCATCGGCACGTAAAGTGTCTTGCCCTTGAGCGCGCGACCATCGGCCACCAGTGCCATGGCGATCGACCGGCCGCAATTCTCCGTCCAGTAGGACGAGGTGACATGGCCGATCATGGTCATCGGCACCGGCTGGTTGGGATTGGCGACGATCTGCGCGCCTTCTTCCAGAACGACAGACGGGTCGCGCGTGAGAAGCCCGACGAGCTGCTTGCGGCCGGGAGCGACCAGATCCGGCCGCTTCATGCCGCGGATGCCGACGAAGTCGGGCTTCTTCTTCGCCACCGCCCAGTTGAGCCCGGCGTCATCGGGCGTCACCGTGCCGTCGGTGTCCTGGCCGACGATGATGTAGCCCTTCTCCGCGCGCAGCACATGCATGGTCTCGGTGCCGTAGGCGCAGGCGCCGAGCGGCTCGGCCTGCGCCCACAGCGCCTTCCACACCGCGTCGCCGTGATCGGCCGGTACATTGACCTCATAACCGGCCTCGCCGGTGAACGACATCCTGAACAGACGCGTCGGCACGCCGCAGATCCTGCCTTCACGGACGCTCATATGCGGCATCGCCTCGTTGGAGAGATCGATGCCCTCGACGAGCGGGGCGATGATCTCGCGCGCCTTCGGGCCCTGGACGGCGATCACCGCCCATTGTTCGCTGGTCGAGGTGAGCCAGACTTTGAGATGCGGGAACTCGGTCTGGAGATAGTCCTCCATATGCGACAGCACCCGCGGTGCGCCGCCGGTGGTGGTGGTGACATGGAACCGGTCCTCGGCCATGCGCCCGACCACGCCGTCGTCATAGATGAAGCCATCCTCGCGCAGCATGATGCCGTATTTGCAGCGACCCGGCTCGAGCTTGTCCCAGCTGTTGGTGTAGAGCAGGTTGAGGAAGGCGGCCGCATCGGGGCCGACCACCTCGATCTTGCCGAGCGTCGAGGCATCGAACAGGCCTGCCACCTCACGCACCGTGCGGCACTCACGGTTGACCGCCTGATGCATGTCCTCGCCGGGGCGCGGATAGTACCAGGCGCGCTTCCACTGGCCGACATCCTCGAACACCGCGCCATGGGCCTCTTCCCAGCCATGCATCGGCGTGCGCCGGGTCGGGTCGAACAGGGACCCGCGCGCATGGTTGACAATGGCGCCGAAGGTGACCGGCGTATAGGGCGCGCGGAACGTCGTCAGCCCCACCTGCGGCAGGGGCTTGCCGAGCGTTTCGGCCGCGATCGCCAGGCCGTGGATGTTGGAGGTCTTGCCCTGGTCAGTGGCCATGCCGTTGGTGGTGAAGCGCTTCACATGCTCGATCGAGTGCATGCCCTCGCGCACCGCGAGGCGGATGTCCTTGGCGGTCACGTCGTTCTGGAAATCGACGAAGGCCTTGACGCTGGTCTCGGCGCCGGCGCCGCCGGCGGCCCCCATCATGCTGCCGGCCCAGGAGGCGGAGATGGCCGATCCCGGCGCGCCCCAGGCCTTCGTGCCCGAAGCACCCGCCGCTTTCGCAGCCGCAAGTCCGGCCTCGGCTGCCCCCTCAAGGGCATCGGCCAGATCGTCGACACCGTTGCAGGCGCCCACGCTCACGCAATCCTGCACATGTTTGCCGGGCAGGAAGCGCTTGCTGTCCTCGTCCCAGACCACCTTGCCGCGCGACTGCGAATACATGTGCACCGACGGCGTCCAGCCCGCAGACATGATCAGCGCATCGATGGCGATCGAGCGGGTCGAGCCGCCCGAGGCGCGGCCGACCTTCATCGATTTCACACGCAAGGTCCCGGAGGTGTCGAGCACGCACTGGCCCGCCAGCACCTCGATGCCGAGTTCCTTGGCACGCGCCAGCAGCGCCGGATCCAGATCGGGGCGCACATCGACGATGGCCGGAACCGAAACGCCAGCCTGCTTGAGGTCGAAGGCCGTGGCCCAGGCCGAATCGCAGGCGGTGTAGACACCGACCTTGGCGCCGACGGCCACGCCGAAATGGTTGAGGAAGGTGCGCGCCGCCGAGGCCAGCAGGATGCCCGGCCGGTCGTTGTTGGCAAACACCATGTGCCGTTCGATCGCGCCGGTGGCGATCACCACCTGCCTGGCGCGCACCTGCCACAGCCGCTCGCGCGGCAGCGCCGGGTCGGGATTGGCGAGATGCTCGGTCACCCGCTCGACCAGGGCCACATGGTTCTGCGCTTGGTAGCCGAAGGCGGTGGTGCGGGTGAGCACCCGGACATTGGCCATGGACCTGAGTTCCGCCGTCGCTGCCTGCGCCCAGTCCCAGCCGGACACGCCGTCGATCTTCGCATCGGCGTCGTGATGGAAGGCGCCGCCGGTCTCGGGCTGTTCGTCGCACAGGATCACCGAAGCGCCGGCATGGGCGGCTGCCAGCGCCGCCGACAGGCCAGCCGCACCGCCGCCGATCACCAGCACGTCGCAATGGACGAAGTGGTTGGCGTAGTGATCGGGATCGGCCTCCTTGGGCGACACGCCGAGACCCGCCGCCGCACGCACGATCGGTTCGTAGAGATGCTTCCAGGCCGCCTTCGGCCACATGAAGGTCTTGTAGTAGAAGCCCGCGGCAAACAGCGGCGAGGCAAGATTGTTGATCGCGCCGACATCGAAGGCGAGCGAGGGCCAGCGGTTCTGCGACCGTGCCTGCATGCCGTCGAACACTTCCTGCACGCTGGCGCGCACATTGGGCGTGCGCCGCGCGGCGTCGCGGCCGATGTCGATCAGCGCATTGGGCTCTTCCGGCCCGGCCGAGAGCATGCCACGCGGGCGGTGATATTTGTAGGACCGGCCGGTCAGATGAATGCCGTTGGCAATCAGCGCCGCAGCAAGCGTGTCGCCCTCGAGTGCCGTGAGCGCCTTGCCGTCGAAGGTGAACCGCACGGTTTTGGCGGGCGTGAGCCGGCCCCTGCCCTTTATCCGGTTTGCGCCGCTCATGACCGGGCTCCCTTGACCAGCAACTCGCCGTCTTCGCCGCGCTCGACCTCGAGCCGGGGTTCGCCGGACTTGTAGGTGGCGACGAAGCGGTCGCTCACCGTGTCTCGCACCGCGTTGAAAAACCGCGCGCAGCCGTGCACGTGGCGCCAGCGCTCATGGGTGACGCCCTTCGGGTTGCTGCGGATGAAGAAGAACGCCTCGAACGCCTCGTCGCTGATGTCCGCGATGTTTTTCGGCCGCTCGATATGCGCCTCGCCCATGTTGCGGAATTCGAGCTCGGGCCGCTCTTCCTGGCAGTAGGGACAATGGATCAGGAGCATGGATGTGTCCTTGGTCAGATCTTGGTTTTGACGACGGCGGTTTCGGGATCGCCGGTGTTCGGCGTGCCGGCCGGTTCGATGATGATCAGATGGGTTTCCTCGTCCGCGCGCGGGCAATGCTCGACGCCCTTGGGCACGACATACATTTCACCGGGGCCGAGCACCACGTCGCCGTCCCGCATCTGGATGGTCAGCCGTCCCGACAGGACCAGAAACAGATCGTCGGTATCGGGATGGGAGTGCCAGTTGAATTCGCCATTGACCTTGACCACCATCACGTCATGACCGTTAAAAGCGGCGACGATCTTGGGCGACCACAGGTCGTTGAACCCCGAAAGCTTTTCGGCGAGATTGATCGCTTGAGCGCTCATGGCCACCCCCTCAATGCGCGACGGCGGCGGCTGCCGCCTCGTCGATCAGCCGCCCGGTCTTGAAGCGATCCAGCGTGAACGCGGCATTGATTTTGTGCGGCTCGTCGCGGGCGATGGTGTGCGCGAACACATGCGCCGAACCCGGCGTCGCCTTGAATCCGCCGGTGCCCCAGCCGCAATTGACATAGAGCCCCTTGACCGGCGTCTTCGACAGGATCGGCGAGCGATCCGGCGTCACGTCGACGATGCCGCCCCAGGTCCGGAGCATCTTCATGCGGGTGAAGATCGGGAACATCTCGCAGATGGCGTCGAGCGTGTGGCTCAGGATGTGCAGCCCGCCGGTCTGGGAATAGGAGGTGTACTGGTCGGTGCCCGCCCCGATCACCAGTTCGCCCTTGTCCGACTGCGAGATATAGGCGTGCACGGTGTTGGACATCACCACGCAGGGGAAGATCGGCTTGACCGGTTCGGAGACCAGCGCCTGCAGCGGGTAGCTCTCGAGCGGCATGCGGATGCCGGCCATTTCCATGAGCACCGAGGTATGCCCGGCCGCCACCACGCCCACCTTCTTGGCGCTGATGACGCCGCGGCTGGTGTCGACGCCGGTGACCGCACCGTCGGCCCCGCGGCGGATGCCGGTGACTTCGCAGTTCTGGATGATGTGCACGCCCATGGCGGCTGCCGCGCGCGCATAGCCCCAGGCCACCGCATCGTGGCGGGCGGTGCCGCCGCGCCGCTGCAGCGCCGCGCCGACCACCGGATAGCGGGCCGACTGGTGGATATTGAGCGGCGGACAGAAGGCCTTGGCCTCTTCGGGCGTGAGCCACTCATTGTCGATGCCGTTGAGGCGGTTGGCATGGATATGGCGCTTGAACACCTGGGTGTCGTGCACATTGTGGGCCAGCATCATCACGCCGCGCGCCGAATACATCACATTGTAATTGAGGTCCTGCGAAAGCCCGTCCCAGAGCTTGAGCGCATGGTCGTAGAGGCCGGCGCTCTCGTCATAGAGATAGTTCGACCGGATGATGGTGGTGTTGCGCCCGGTATTGCCGCCTCCGAGCCAGCCCTTTTCCAGCACCGCGATATTGGTGATGCCGTGCTCCTTGGCCAGGTAATAGGCGGTGCCGAGCCCGTGTCCGCCGGCCCCCACGATGATGACGTCATACCCCTTGCGCGGTTCCGGCGAGGTCCATTGCGCGGGCCAGCCCTTGTGGCCGCGCAGTGCCTCACGGGCGACGGCGAAAGCAGAATATTTGCGCATGTCGGTCTTGGCTCCAATAGCTTCGGGTGAACCTGTCCCAGCAAAAGCAAATTCATCGCACCGACATCGGCTCTTTTGCGACTTCTGAAAGCCCCTGAATGTCGCAGTGCGTTATGTCGCAGCCCTGCCCGGATTGGCGCAGTCTGCCTTTCATGGCATAGGGACGGGATGGAAAAATACCTGGCGAGCGCGATTGTCAATCCGCCAAGGACTGGACTTCATGCTTTGAAACTGGTATTTGCCCACTCAATCGTAACGCCCCAGGCCGAACGACGTGTGTTTGTTTGTTCGCCAGGGTTGTTCCAACCAACCAAAAACTTGAAGGAACGGGATTAACGTGCAGGTACTTGTCCGCGATAACAATGTTGATCAGGCGCTCCGCGCTCTCAAGAAGAAAATGCAGCGCGAAGGCATTTTCCGCGAAATGAAGATGCGTGATTTTTATGAGAAGCCGTCGCAGAAGCGCGCGCGGGAAAAGGCCGAAGCCGTCCGCCGGGTTCGCAAGCTGGCGCGCAAGCGCGCACAGCGCGAAGGCCTGATCGGCGGCGGTCGTTCGTCCGCACGCTGAGACAGCCGTTTTTTCGCCCTTATGGGGTTGCAGGAATGTGAGGCGGAGACGTTGATTCGTCTCCGCCTTTTCAATTTGGCGGATCCGGTTCGGCCGGGATGAACGAGTTGGGGCACTGGCGATGCGGTTTACAGCGGCGACGGACACGACAGACAGGCGGATCGGCCAGGGGCGCACCCTCCTGTTGGCTGCCGCTTGCGGCCTTGCCATCGCCGCCCTCTCCGGCTGTTCGACGACGACGCCGATCGACGCGATCTCTATCGACAAGACCCAGGGCACGAACGAGAACATCTCCTCGCTGACCGATGTGATTCGCCGCAATCCCAGCGATCCGGAAGCCTACAATGTGCGCGGCGCCGCCTATGGCCGCTCCGGCCAGTTCCGCAACGCGCTCGACGACTTCAACAAGGCGCTGCAGCTCAACCCGCGCTTCTACCAGGCCTATGCCAATCGCGCCCTGATCCACCGCTCGATGGGCAACGCCGCGGAAGCCGCCAACGACTACAATCGCGCCCTGCAGATCAACCCGCGCTACGATGTGGCCTATATCGGCCGGGGCAATCTCTATCGCCAGGCCGGGCGCCTGAACGAGGCGATGACCGACTACAATCGCGCCATCAACCTGCAGACCACCGATCCGCGCGCCTACCACAACCGCGGCCTGATCAAGCAGACCCGCGGGCAGCATCCGCAGGCGATCGAGGATTTCTCCACCGCGATCTCGCTCGCGCCGAATTCGCCCGAGCCCTACAATGGCCGCGGCATTTCCTATGTCGCGCTCAACGATGACGACAATGCCTTCGCCGATTTCAATCGGGCCGTCGAACTCGACCAGCAGAATGCGGAATCCTGGGCCAACCAGGCGCTGATCTACGAGCGCCGCGAGGACTTCAAGCGCGCCGCACGCTCCTATGCGCGCGCCGCCCAGCTCGACCCCAAATACCGCCCCGCGCTCGACGGTCTGGCCCGCGTTCGCGGCCGCTGAGGCTTTCGCACCCCCTTTTTGTCCCGCCACTGACCCGCACACCGGCATGGCCGGCGGCATGAAGGCCGTGTGGCTCGCCTTGACCTGTTGGCTGTTTCCGCCCGCGGCTGATCTCCCCGAAGGCGCAGGTGCGCCTCGCGGAACCATTCCATCCCTGCCCCGTTGTCATGCCGAACCCAACAGACTGGAAAGTGAGTTCAGCATGATCAAGACAACGAAAGCCCTCGCCGCCGCCACCATTCTCGCCACCGCCGCGCTCGGCGCCGCGACCGTCCCCTCCAAGGCCGACAGCGTTGAGGTGGGCCTGCTTGAATGCGTCGTCGAGGGCGGTTCGGGCTTTGTCTTCGGTTCCTCCAAGGACCTGTCCTGCGAGTATACGCCCGCCAATGACAGCCAGCCGAAGGAAGCCTATTTCGGTGTCATCAACAAATACGGCATCGACATCGGCGTGACCGGCACGACCGTGATGGCATGGGCGGTTCTCGCCCCCACCACCGATTTCGAATACCAGCCGGGTTCGCTCGCGGGCGACTACACCGGCGTGAGCGCCGAAGCTTCGGCCGCTGCCGGTGCCGGCGTCAATTTGCTGGTCGGCGGTTCGGACAACACCTTCTCGCTGCAGCCTGTCAGCGTCCAGGCCCAGGAAGGGGTCAATGTCGCCGTCGCCATTGCGGAACTGCAGCTGCGTTCGGCGGCCAACTAAGCCAACCGACTGCACCCGGAAGGATCCTCCCCTTCCGGGCGCAGGCGTGCGCAATGCGGCATGAAAAAAGCGGCCCGGTCTTCGCAACCGGGCCGCTTTTTGTTGTGTCGTAACGCTCTGGCGAAACCTTAGTGGTCGATCGCCTTGACGATATCGTCGGTCATCTTCTTGGCGTCGCCGAGAAGCATCATCGTGCCGTCCTTGTAGAACAGCGTGTTGTCGATGCCGGCATAGCCCGAGCCGAGCGAGCGCTTGACGAACAGGCAGGTGCGGGCCTTGTCGACATCGAGGATCGGCATGCCGTAGATCGGCGAGGACTTGTCGTCGCGCGCAGCCGGGTTGGTCACGTCGTTGGCGCCGATGACGTAGGCGACGTCTGCCTGTGCGAATTCGGAGTTGATGTCCTC
>NZ_LQZT01000001.1:359149-489131 GCF_001703635.1 Parahoeflea olei
GTCATAGGGCACATTGGCTTCGGCAAGCAGCACGTTCATGTGGCCTGGCATGCGGCCTGCGACCGGGTGAATGGCGTATTTCACCTCGACGCCGTTTTCCTTGAGCTTGTCGGCAAGCTCGCGGGTGGCATGCTGCGCCTGGGCGACCGCCATGCCGTAACCCGGCACGATGATGACCTTGGAGGCATTCGCCATCAGGAAGGCCGCATCCTCGGCGGAACCGAGCTTGACCGTCCGGTCGGTGTCGTCACCGCCCGAAGTCGCGGTTTCGCCGCCGAAGCCGCCCAGGATCACCGAAATAAACGACCGGTTCATGCCCTTGCACATGATGTAGCTGAGGATCGCACCGGAAGAGCCGACCAGCGCGCCGGTGATGATCAGCGCCAGGTTGCCGAGCGTGAAGCCGATGCCGGCCGCGGCCCAGCCCGAATAGGAGTTGAGCATCGAGACCACGACGGGCATGTCGGCGCCGCCGATCGGCACGATGATCAGCACGCCGAGCGCGAGCGACAGAAGCACCACCAGCCAGAACACCGTATGGCTTTCGGTCGCCACCAGGATCGCCACCAGCACGACGATGCCGATGCCGAGGCCGGCATTGATCATGTGCCGCATCGGCAGCAGGATCGGCTTGCCAGACATGCGGCCGTCAAGCTTGAGGAAGGCGATGATAGACCCGGTGAAGGTGATCGCGCCGATCGCCACGCCGAGCGACATTTCGACAAGCGCCTGGCCGTGGATCGCGCCCACTTCGCCGATCCCGAAGGCATGCGGGGAATAGAGGGCGGCCGCGGCCACCAGCACGGCGGCAAGGCCGACCAGGCTGTGGAAGCCCGCCACCAGCTGCGGCATCGAGGTCATGGCGATCCGGCGGGCGATGAAGGCGCCGGCGGTGCCGCCGATGCCCAGGCCCACGACGATCAGCAGCAGGCCGCCGAACGACGGCTTGGCCAGCAGCAGGGTCGTGAAGATGGCGATCCCCATGCCGACCATGCCGTAGGTGTTGCCCTGACGGCTGGTGGTGGGATGCGACAGGCCCCTCAGCGCCATGATGAAAAGAACGCCCGAAACGAGATAGGCGAATGCTGCGAAATTCTCTGACATCAGCCGGCCCTCACTTCTCTTTTTTCTTGTACATCGCCAGCATGCGCTGGGTGACGAGGAAGCCGCCGAAGATGTTGACCGAAGCCAGGACCAGCGCGACGAAGCCGAAGCCGGTCGCCCAGCCCGACAGCGAGGCGCCGACCGCCAGAATGGCGCCGACGACGATCACCGAGGAGATCGCGTTGGTGACCGCCATCAGCGGCGTGTGCAGCGCCGGGGTCACCGACCAGACCACATAATAGCCGACGAAGATCGCCAGCACGAAGATCGCGAGACGGAAGATGAACGGGTCGATCACCCCGCCGCTGGCGGCATGCACCGCGCCGGCGATGCCGTCTGCAGCCGGGCCTTCGGCCGCGGCGCGGACACCCGCGACAGCCTGTTCCAGGTTCTGGACAGCCGTATCAAGAGCGGATCCTGCCATCACGCTTCTCCCTTGCTGGTTTCACCGCCGAAAGCGGGATGAATGAGCGCGCCGCCATGGGTCAGCGCCGTCGCCTTGATCAACTCGTCATCGAGATTGACCGAAACCGTCTTGGCTTCCTTGTCGATCATCGTGTCGAGGAAGGTCAGAAGGTTCTTGGCATAAAGCAGCGAGGCGCTGGCCGCGATCCGGCCGGGCATGTTGAGCGTCCCGATCACGGTGACGCCATCGACGACAACCGTTTCGCCAGGCTTCGAGCCCTCGACATTGCCGCCGCGCTCGACCGCCAGATCGACCGCCACGGAGCCGAGGCGCATGCTCTTGAGCATGTCGCGCGACACCAGCTTCGGCGCGGGACGGCCCGGGATGAGGGCGGTGGTGATGACGATATCCTGCTTGGAGATATGGTCGGCAACCAGCTGGGCCTGCTTGGCCTGGTACTCTTTCGACATCTCCTTGGCGTAGCCGCCCGATGTCTCGGCCGCCTTGAACTCGTCATCCTCGACGGCGATGAATTTCGCGCCGAGCGAGGCGACCTGTTCCTTGACCGCGGGACGCACGTCGGTGGCCGATACGGCTGCGCCGAGACGCCGCGCGGTGGCGATCGCCTGCAGGCCGGCAACGCCGGCGCCCATGACGAACACCTTGGCGGCCGGCACGGTGCCGGCGGCGGTCATCATCATCGGCATCGCCCGATCAAAGGCATGGGCGGCTTCGATCACCGCCTGATATCCGGCGAGGTTGGCCTGCGAGGACAGAACGTCCATCGACTGCGCGCGCGTGATGCGCGGCATCAGTTCCATCGCAAGGCTCGTCACCCCGGCCTTGGCGAGTGCGGAGAGCGCCTCCTCGTTGCCATAGGGATCCATCTGCGCCAGCACGATGGCGCCGGACTTGAGCGACTTGATTTCGGTTTCCGACGGCCGGCGCACGCGCAGCACCACATCGGCCTTCTTGGCGTCGGCGGCGGTTCCGGTCCTGGCGCCTGCGGCCACGAAGGCCTCATCGGCGATCCGCGATTTCTCGCCGGCGCCCTTCTGGACGATGACATCGAGGCCGAGCGAGGTCATCTTCTTCACGGTCTCCGGCGACGCGGCGACACGCGATTCAAGCGGTTCGGACTCTTTTCCTACAAATACGACGGTGCCCACGAGAGCCCCTCCTCTGATATGCGGATGAGACGAGCCAAGCCGGACCTCCCACGATCCGGCCCCGCGCGTGGCGGTTGGCTCAGCGGGCGATCAGGCTGCCGCCGACGCTCAGGATGATGAACAGCAGGAAGCTGAGAATGGCGCCGACACCCGCAAAGAAGAAGGCAGCCATGGCGATCAGCAGCGAGACGACGAAAATCACCACATATTTGGTTCCCGCCAGGAAGATCCCGTAGGTTTTCTCGTGTTCGGAATAATCCATAGCCGCGCCGGTTTCGACAGGACCGCTCATCTGTTCAGCCATGCTGTAGCTCCCCAATTGACAATTCCACGAGGGATTACACAAACCGCCGGCAATGTGCAATGGACAAGCCGTCGCAAACATGGCTTCGCCGCCCATTCGGGCGGGAAAAACCCCGAAAAAATCCGCAGCAAAACCGACGGTTTAATCAGCCCGATTGCTGCATCGCGTAGCGCGCGGTGGGAAGGATCGTCAGCGGCGTCTGCCCGAGGATCTCCCGCGGCGCGAACATCATCTTGCGCTCATAGGGCTGCGAGTTGAAGAACGGGTAGCGCTGGAACAGCGTGCGCTTGAGTTCATGCGCGTTGGCGGCATGCAGTTCGAGGCTGTTGTTGTAATACTCGACGAACCGGGGACCGGCGAGTTCGATGGTCCGGAACACGCGCTTGTAGAAGGCGCGATGGTTCGGCTTGATCACCGACAGGCAGAAATCCACGTCGAAGAAGACCGTCGCCATCGTGGCCACGCGCAAGGTCAGGTAGGGCAGCGCCGGATAGTCCCGCATGATCTCGGGATCGGCGGCGAACCGCACCGGGTCGATGAAGGTCTCCCCCGCATCGAGCAGCGGATGCATCACATCGGGAAAGCGGGCCACCGCAACGCTGTCGCGGTGCGCATCCGTGACATGGTGTACCCGGATGGTCGAGACCAGCTGTTCATCGAAGAAGATGCCGAACACATGGGCATTGGGCTTGAAGTCGAGGTCGTCAATCAGCAGCGAACGATGGTTTTCCTGCGCCAGCCCCACCATGGTGAAGGCCTTGTAGCGCAACCGGGCGATGTCCTCGATATCGTCCGCGCTCTCGATCCGGCGATATTCGATGCTCTCCAGCAATCGCATCACGCCCGCACTGAAATCCGAAACCTTGCCCTGAGTCGCCGCCGCCATGAATGACAAGTCCCCGTAATGTATGATGACGGGAATTTTATCGTTAATTTTCCATTAATCAATTGCGTAAAACTGCGCGGAACTCGTCAACCCTTTATTATGGTTAACGCCGATGGCGTAAAAGCAAGCAAAATCAGTGCCGGCACCAGAAAGCACCGGAGAGATTTCACGCAGAGGTTGATAACGAAGGACGGGCTGCCGCGCCTAAACGGAATTCAGGGTGCGGGACAGGCGGCTGGTCTCGGCGGAGGCGATCAGGTCCTGCTTCGTCAGCTTGGTGGCGAGTTCACCGAAAGCGCTCCCCGGAATGGGCGATCCGAAGATGAAGCCCTGGATCAGGTCGGCGCATTCGTTCTCGCGGATCAGCCGGAGCTGGGCTTCGGTTTCCACGCCCTCGACGACGATGTCGAGCCCGAGTTCGCGCGCCAGATGCACGACACCGCGCAGCAGCTTCAGCTTGCGCGCATCGGCGCACAGGTTGCGAACGAAGGACCGGTCGATCTTGACCTTGTTGAGCGGCAGCATGTCGAGATAGGAAAGGCTGGAATAGCCGGTGCCGAAATCGTCGATGGCGATCGACATGCCCATCGCCCGCAGTTCGGTCAGGATCACCCGCGCCGTCTCGAGATCGTTCATCAGCCCGCTTTCGGTGATCTCAAGCTGCAGCCTTTCGGGCGCAAGTCCGCTCCGGTCGAGCGCATCGGCGACGACGGAGATGATCGCCCGGTCGGCGAGGTCGAAGGCGGAAAGATTGACGGACACGAACAGCTCTCCGGGCCAGCTCGCGCATTCCTGCGCGGCCTTGTCGATCACGCAGCGGGTGAGATCGCCGATGATTCCCATCTCCTCGGCTAGCGGGATATAGACCGCCGGGGAGATCGGTCCCAGTTCCGGATGGGTCCAGCGCGATAGCGCTTCTGCGCCGGCGATGCGCGCCCCGTCGGGGCTGAACATCGGCTGGTAGCAAAGTTCCATGGCCCCGGTCCGGATCGCTTCGCGCAGATCCAGCTTCATGCGCTGGCGCTCGGAATACTGCAGATCCATCGATTCTTCGAACAGGGTCCAGCGGTTCTTGTCACGGCGCTTGGCTTCGTAGAGCGCGAGGTCGGCCTGAATGTGCAGCTCCTCGACCTGGGCTCCCTCGACCGGGGCCATCGCAACCCCGCCGGACAGGCTGATGAACAGCTTGTGGCCATCGATCATGTAGGTCCCGCGCAGCGTGTCGATCACGTGATCCATGGTGCGCGTGAGCTCTGCGACATCCTCGACATCGGGCATCAGAAGCACGAATTCGTCGCCGCCGAAGCGCGAGATCACGAATTTCTGCCGGGACAGGGAGCGCAGCCTGTTGGCGATGGCGCTGAGCAGCTTGTCGCCGCTGAGATGGCCCATGGTGTCGTTGACATGCTTGAAATCATCGATGTCGAGCACCGCCAGCGCCAGCTTCTGGCCCGGCTCGGCCTTGGCCATTTTCGCGGCCGCGATGTCCTTGAACCAGGAACGGTTGGGCAGCTCGGTCAGGTTGTCGAAACGCGCCATGTGCAGGATGCGCTTCTCCGACTGGATGCGGGCGGACACATCCTCGAAGATCAGCACGACGCCCTTTTCGCCGCGATGGCGGGCGCTGAACTCGAGCCAGGTGTTCTTGTCGAGGCGCACCAGCGAGCGATCCTCGCGACCGCTGATCAGATTGTCGAGATGTTCGTTGATCTGATGGAAGTTTTCCCGGGCGATGACGCCGTTGCGGGTGCCGAGCCTGAGCGCCGCCTTCAGCACGCGCCCGCTGAGGTCGATATCCGCATCGATGTTGAAGAAATCGCGTGCCTTTCGGTTGGCGACCTCGATCCGGCCATCGCCATCGAGCATGAACAGGCCATGCGACATGTTGTTGAGAGCCGTATCGAAGCGCTCGGCGATCTCGGAGGCCTTACGTTCGGCGGTCACCGCGCTGAACAGGAACTCGCGCACGCCATTGGCCATCGACCGCGTGGTCAGGAACAGCGGCAGCATCAGAAGCGCCATCAGGATCATGAACGGATCGGCGGCAAAGGACAGGCCGATCATGATCGGCATGCAGGCGGCCAGGATGATCATGTCGACATTCAGCTTCGAGCCGAAATTGCGGCCGACGACGGAGATCATGCTCGCGAGCGTCACCGAGACCGTCACCAGTTCGGCGAAGGGATCCTGGGCCACGACCAGGGCATGCCCGCAGATCGTTCCCAGAATGGAGCAGGTCACGAACGAGCCGATCACATAGCGCTTTTCCCAGCGCAGCGTATCCGCAAGCTTGAAATCGGCCTTCGGCAGGCGGTCGAACGCGATCATGTCAAGGTTGCGGCCAAGCCACACGACGAAAAGGGCAAGCCCGGCATAGAGATAGAACGGATCGTCAATGCGCAGGTAGACCGCCATTGTCGTGACGACATGGGCAACCATGCCGGCAAACAGCGTCCCGCGCTGCTGGTACAGCGACGCCACGAAAGAAAGCCGGACTTCATCCGCGAATGCTGTGTTGTCTGCCGCCTGCATGAACACCGATCCCTGAATCCAGGTGTCACTCTAGCAGCGGGAGATTAAGAACACATTTATCATTTCCCGAATCGCGAGCAATCGCGCGCGCGTAATCGGATAACTTCCGTTAGGTTAAGATAAATCTAATTTACCAAAGAAGCGTCAGAAACCGGAACTACTCCGCAGCAATCTGATTATATATTTTTCCATTCTCAATTATAGATTGAAGCAATGCATTCTTCCTTTCAAAAACTTCTTCCTTGTTTTTGATTTTTACATGGCCAAAACCTTTTATATCCATCGGGTAAGCCAAGAACTCCGCAACCCTGCCCCTGTTTTCGACGTTCAGGGCGACAGCGACTTTTCGCATTTCCTCAATGAATGCTGCCAGCAGTTGGCGCTCCATACGCCGCTCTTGCGTGTATCCGAACACATCGAGCGGCGTTCCCCGCAGGAACTTGAGCGAGGCGAGCACCGGAAACAGCACGCCCATTCCACGGCTCAAAGAGGTTTTCACAGGGTGCCCCTTCGAATCGGTCCGTCCGAGCACCGGCGGCGCCATGTGATATTCGAGCTTGCCGTAGCTTTCGAACTGGCTGGCCAGTTGCCGCTTGAAGCTGCCGTCGCTGTAAAGCCGCGCCACTTCATATTCGTCCTTGGTCGACATCAGCTTGAACAGCGAGCGGGCCGCGGCGGCCGAGACGCTCCCGGGCGCGCCGAACAGGCGTGTTTCCGCGTCCAGCACCGGCTTGAGCGTGTCCCGGTAACGCGCAGCCCAGGCCGCATTCTGGTAATCGGCCAGGAAGGCCGCGCGACGCTCGACAAGCTCCTCGACGGTCTGGTCCGCCACATCCCGGCTCTCCTCTTTCTGAGGAGTCACGATCGCCTCCACCGAGGCCGGATCGTGCCCGGCCCTGCGACCCCAGCGGAAGGCCGAGAGGTTCATCTCCACGGACTGCCCATTGAGCCTTATCGCTTCCTCGATCGAGGCCGGCGACAATGGCAGCGCCCCCTTCTGCGCGGCCATACCGAGCATGAACATGTTGGCGGCGATGGCGTTTCCGAACAGTCGCGTGGCGGCGAGCGTGGCGTCGAAGAAGCTGGTCCGCTCCGCACCCGCCGCCTTGACGATCGCGCGCTTGAGCCGTTCCGTGGGCAACGAGAAATCGGCATTCCGGGCAAAATCGCCCGGCATCACCTCGCTGGTGTTGACGAGGAACGCCGTCTCGCCTTCCCGCACGGAAGTCAGCACCTTGCGCGACCCCGACACGACGAGGTCGCAGCCCAGGATCAGGTCGGCCTTGCCCGCGGAAATGCGGATCGCGTGAATGTCGTCGGGTGTTTGGGCGATGCGGACATGGGAGAAGACGGCGCCGCCCTTCTGCGCAAGCCCGGCCATGTCGATCATGCCGCAGCCCTTGCCTTCCAGATGCGCAGCCATGCCGAGTATGGCGCCGATGGTCACGACGCCGGTGCCGCCGATGCCGTCGATGATCGAGGCCCAGCCGTTTTCAAGCGGCATGACGACCGGCGCCGGCACGCCTTCGAGCGGGTCGGCCACCGATTTCACGGCTGACCCGTCGGTCTTGCGCATGCGCGCGCCATGCACGGTGACGAAGGAGGGGCAGAAGCCTTCGATGCAGGAAAAATCCTTGTTGCAGCTCGACTGGTCGATGCGCCGCTTGCGGCCGAACTCGGTCTCCTTGGGCTGGATCGACACGCAGTTGGACTTGATGCCGCAATCGCCGCAGCCCTCGCACACCAGCTCGTTGATGATCACCCGCTTGTCGGGATCGGGATAGGTGCCGCGCTTGCGGCGCCGGCGCTTCTCGGCCGCACAGGTCTGGTCGTAGAGCAGCACCGTGACGCCCGGCACCTCGCGCAGCTCGCGCTGCACCGCGTCGAGTTCGGAGCGATGGTGAAAGCTCATCTGCGCCGGCCAGGCGATGCCTGCGGGGTAGCGGTCGGGATCGTCGCTCACCAGCGCGATCCGTTCCACCCCTTCCGCGCGCACTTGGCGGGCGATGGCATCGACCGTGAGGCTGCCTTCGTGCGGCTGCCCGCCGGTCATGGCCACCGCATCGTTGTAGAGGATCTTGTAGGTGATGTTGGCGCCCGAGGCGATCGCGAAGCGCAGCGCCAGCACGCCGGAATGATTGTAGGTCCCGTCACCGAGGTTCTGGAAAATATGTTCCCGGCTGGTGAACGGCGCCTGGCCCACCCATTGCGCCCCCTCCCCGCCCATCTGGGTGAAGCCGGTGGTGTCGCGATCCATCCACAGCGACATGAAGTGACAGCCGATGCCCGCAGCCGCGACCGAGCCCTCGGGCACCTTGGTCGAGCTGTTGTGCGGACACCCCGAGCAGAAATAGGGCATGCGGGTCGACACATCCGTCACAGTCGACAGCATGCTCTGGAACTGCCGGATCCGCTTTACCTTGGCATCGATATCCTCGGAATGGCCGATCACCCGGAGCAGGCGCTCGCCCACCGCCACCGCGATGTCGTTGGGATCGAGCGCGCCCTTGACCGGAAACAGCCAGTCGCCGCGCTCATCGCGCTTGCCGACCACCACCGGCTGGCGCGCCGTGCCGTACAGCGCCTCGCGCAACTGGCTTTCGAGCAGCGAGCGCTTTTCCTCGACCACGATCACCATGTCGAGACCGTCCACGAACGCGGCCATGTCCTCGAGGTCGAACGGCCAGGGGCAGGCAACCTTGAACAGCCTGAGCCCGATCCGGTTTGCGCGGGCCTCGTCGATGCCGAGATCGTCGAGCGCCTGGCGCACGTCGAGATAGTTCTTGCCCACCGTCAGGATGCCCACCCGGGCATTGGCCCCGCCCGAATAGATGATCCGGTTCAATCCGTTGGCGCGGATATAGGCGCTTGCCGCGGCGCGCTTGTATTCGTGAAGGCGGATCTCCTGGCCCAGGAAATCGAGATCATGCGGGCGGATGTTGAGCCCGCCCGGCGGCATCGTGAAGTCGGGAAGGACGATGTTGACCCGGTCGAGGCCCGCCTCCACCGAAGCGGTCGATTCGATGTTGTCCTTGACGCATTTCAGCGCCGCCCAGGTGCCCGCGAACCGCGACAGCGCGTAGCCGTGCAGCCCGTAGTCGATCATCTCCTGCACCCCCGCGGGATTGAGGATCGGAATCATGGTGTCGACGAAGTTGAATTCGGTCTGGTGCGCGTTGGTCGAGCTTTCGGCGGTATGGTCATCCCCCATCAGCGCCAGCACGCCGCCATGGCGCGCCGAGCCTGCAAGGTTGGCGTGGCGGAACACGTCGCCGGAGCGATCCACCCCGGGGCCCTTGCCGTACCAGAGTGCGAACACGCCGTCATATTTGCCTTGGCCGTCGAGGCCCGCCTGCTGCGACCCCCAGCATGCGGTGGCCGCCAGTTCCTCGTTCAGCCCCGGCTGGAAGACGATGTTGCGCGGGGCAAGCTGGCGTGCCGCGCGGGCGATCTGCTGATCGAGCCCCCCGAGCGGAGACCCACGATATCCCGACACGAAACCGGCGGTGTTGAGCCCGGCACGGCGGTCGAGTTCGTGCTGCATCATCAGCATGCGCACCACCGCCTGGGAGCCGGTCACGAAGATCCGGTCTTTCGTCAGGTCAAACTTGTCGTCCAGCGAGACATCGTGGATTGTCATTGACGGCCTCCTCAAGCCAGCCCGGTTCCGATCGGTTGCGATCGGGGCGTGCCCGCGGCTTCCCACCCGCGGCCAAGCTTCTCCTCCCCCATAGTTGGGGCAGCCAGGTCTGGCGTCAATCGGATTTCCGCGGCCGGGGCAACTGCGCAATCAGCCCCCGGGCAAGAACCGGGCGAACGCAACTATCTGTCGCAAGAGGCCGCCGGGGCGACCGAATCAACGCAACAGCGAGTGGCCGCCATCCACGGTGAGGACGCTTCCGGTCATGTAGGCGCTGGCCCGCGAGGCGAGCAGCAGCACCGCCCCATCGAGATCGTGGCTCTGCCCGAGCCGGCCGAGCGGGTTCTGGTTCGCCATCACGCCGGCGCCCGGCCCCTTCAGGAACGGCTCGGTCAGCGCGGTCTGGAACCAGCCGGGCCGGATCTCATTGACGCGGATATTGTGCTTGGCCCATTCCAGCGCCAGGCAGCGGGTCATCTGGCTGAGCGCAGCTTTGGAGGCGCTGTAGGCCGCCACCTGGCGCATCGGCAGCTCCGACAGGACACTGGAAACATTGACGATCGAACCGCCGCGTCCGGCGCGGACCATCCGCCGGGCCGCCTCCTGCGCCATCATCACCGCCCCCTCGACATTGACCGCCATCACGTTGCGCAGGGTCTCGGCGGACAGCGACATTGCCTTGTCGCGGTGGGCGACGCCCGCGGCGTTGACCAGCACCCCAACCGCGCCGAACGCCTCCTCGATGCGGTCGTAGCAGGCGGCGATCCTGTCTTCGCGGCGGACGTCGAGCGAAATCCCCATCACGGCACCGCCCTGCCCCATTATCGTCTCGGCCGCCGCATCGAGATGCGCCTGCTCCTTGCCGATCAAAGCGACTTTCGCCCCGTTCGCGGCCAGCACGCGTGCGATAGCAAAGCCTATCCCGGTGCCGCCGCCGGTGATCAGCGCCACCTCGTCCGACAGATCGAACACATCCTCTGCGCGCATGTCAGTCCCCTTTGCGTGCCTGCACCGGCCAGCGGTATAGCCACAAGCCCGGCGTAACGCCACCTGAGCCGCCCACGATAGCTGGTAAAATGAATACACCAATTATTGCCCTATTTGATTATTTGCTGATATGAACGGACCAGGCATCGCCGAACTGATAATGATGCCGTGACGGGAACATGGATCGCGCGCACTCCGGCAAACCGGAGGCGAACGACCGGGAGGAAAATATGGGCACTCTCCTTCGGGTGAGCCGGTCTATCGACCGGTTCAACGAGTTTGTCGGGCGCAATGTTGCCTGGCTGGTCCTGGCGGCGGTGCTGATCAGCGCCGGAAACGCCACGATCCGCAAGACCTTCGACATGTCGTCAAACGCCTGGCTGGAGGTGCAGTGGTACCTCTTCGGCGCCGTCTTCATGCTCGCCGCGGGCTGCACGCTGCGCCGCAACGAGCATGTGCGCATCGACGTGCTGGCCGGCAACCTGTCCAAACGGACCCGCGACTGGATCGACCTCTTCGGCCATTTCGTGTTCCTGCTGCCCTTCTGCCTGATGATGACCTATCTCGCCTGGCCGTTCTTCTGGCGCTCCTTCAAGAACGGCGAGATGTCCTCGAATGCCGGCGGGCTGATCATCTGGCCCGCCAAGGCGGTGATCCTCGCGGGCTTCATCCTGCTCACGCTCCAGGCCGTCTCCGAGATCATCAAGCGCATCGCCATCATCCGGGGGCTGATCGAGGAAGAGCCCGGGCACGACCACGTGCTGCCGCCGCAGGTCGAGGCGGCCACCGAGATGAAGGGCGCCCGGGATGCTTGACCTGATTGCCCACAATCTCGCACCCATCATGTTCGTGACCGTGATGGGCATGCTTCTGATCGGCTATCCGGTGGCCTTCACGCTGGCGGCGGGCGGCATGTATTTCTTCGTCATCGGCGTCGAGGTCGGCCACATCTCGCCGGAAATCCACCTGTCATGGCCCTTGGCCCAGGCCAACATGAACCGCGTCTTCGACGTGATGCGCAACGACACGCTGCTGGCGATTCCGTTCTTCACCTTCATGGGCCTCATTCTCGAGCGCTCGCGCATGGCCGAAGACCTGCTCGACACCGTCGGACAGCTGTTCGGCACCCTGCGCGGGGGCCTTGCCTTTGCAGTGGTGCTGGTCGGCGCGCTGCTCGCCGCCACCACCGGCGTGGTCGCCGCCTCGGTGATCGCCATGGGGCTGATCTCGCTGCCGATCATGATGCGCTACAACTATCATCCGGGGCTCGCGGCCGGCACCATCGCCGCCTCCGGCACGCTGGCGCAGATCATTCCGCCCTCGCTGGTGCTGATCGTGATGGCCGACCAGCTCGGCCGGTCCGTCGGCGACATGTATGTCGGCGCGTTCTTCCCGGCCATGATCATCGTGGCCATGTATTGCGCCTATATCTTCGTCATCACGCTGATCAAGCCGCAGTGGGTTCCGGCCCTGCCGCCCGAAGCGCGGCCGCTCGGCAATGGCGGGCCGTCCCTGCTCATGATCCTGGCCGTGGCCGGCGCGCTGTTCGTCATCGGCTACAGCTTCGTGTTCTCGGACCTGCGCTATGAGACCCGCGTGGTGTGGTCGGCGCTCGCGGCGACAATCATCCCCTATGTCTTTGCGCTTCTGAACCGCGCGAAGAATCTCGGCTATCTTTCCCGGATGGCCGAGCAGGTGGTGATCGTGCTGATTCCGCCGCTTGCGCTGATCTTCCTGGTGCTGGGCACCATCTTTCTGGGCATCGCCACCCCGACCGAAGGCGGCGCCATGGGCGCGACCGGCGCGTTGATCATGTCGCTCGCCAAGCGCAGGCTCGACAGGAAGACGCTGCTGCAGGCGCTCGATTCCACCGCCAAGCTCGCGACATTCGTGATGTTCATCCTGATCGGCGCCCGGGTCTTCGCGCTCACCTTCTACGGCATCTCCGGCAACCGCTGGGTCGAGGATCTGATGCTGGCCCTGCCCGGCGGCGAGACCGGCTTCCTGATCACCGTCTCGGTGATCGTCTTCATCCTGGGCTGTTTCCTCGACTTCTTCGAAATCGCCTTCATCATGGTGCCGCTGCTCGCCCCGGTCGCCGAAAAGCTCGGGATCGACCTGATCTGGTTCGGGGTGCTGCTGGGCTTCAACCTGCAGGCCAGCTTCCTGACGCCGCCCTTCGGCTTCGCGCTGTTCTACCTTCGCTCGGTGGCACCGATCAAACCCTGGTACGACGAGGTGGCCGGCCGCATGATCGAGCCGATCTCGACCCGTTCGATCTACAGCGGCACGCTGCCCTTCATCCTGATCCAGGTGGCGATGCTCGGCATCCTGATCGCCTTCCCGGGCCTCGTCACACACTACAAGAGCGAACCGCTGATCCTCGACCAGAACGAGATCAACCGGGAAATCAACAGCATCGGCGGCGGCGGCTTTGGCCTGCCCGGCTCCGGCCTGAGCCTGCCGGGCGCTCCCGGCTTCGGCGGCGAGGCGGGCGGGATGCCGCCAATGCCGAGCTTTGGCGCCCCCGGGGGCTCGGGCGCAGGCGGCTTGCCGGCCCCCGGGGCACTGCCCGCCCCTGGCGGACTGCCGGCCCCTGGCGGATTGCCGGCACCGGGCGGCCTGCCCGCGCCGGGCGGATTGCCTGCACCAGGCGAGGCAACCGGCGCGCCGAAATTCGATTAAGTCTCCGGGATGGGGCTCACGCCCCCGCGCCCGAGGCTGGCTGACAGGCAGGTTGGCAGGCGGAACTTTCGCCCGGCCTCACGCCCGAGGCCGGAAGCCCGCACCGGGGACGCGCACGGCGCTTGCGCTCCGCCCCTATCGCCCATTCACTCCAGCCTGCTGCCAGACTAAAAAAGGTCCTGCATCCATGATCCGGATGCAGGACCTTTTTGGGCAGGCCGGAACTGCCTGGTTAAAGCTTGTCGCCGCGCTGCTGGATCATCATGAAGGTGTCCATGTTGTATTCCGCGAACTGGAACCAGAGATAGCCGTCGCCGCGGTAGCCCATGTAGCTGTCATGGATCTTCTTGAAGACGGCGTTCTCGGCACCGATCTCGGCATAGATCTTGTTGGCAGCGGCGAAGCAGGCCTCGAGGATCTCAAGGCTGTAGGGACGCAGCTTGGTGCCTTCCGAGACGAGCTTCTTCAACGCCGGCGGATTGAGCGTGTCGTAGCGCGCCATCATCACGCTGTTGGCTAGCGCCGAAGCCGTTTTGACCACGCCCTTGTAGTTGCTCGGCAGTTCGTTCCACTTGTCGAGATTGATGAGGTTCATCAGCGTCACGCCGCCTTCCCACCAGCCGGGATAATAGTAGAACGGCGCGACCTTGTTGAAGCCGAGCTTGGAATCGTCATAGGGGCCGACGAATTCGGCGGCATCGATGGTGCCCTTCTCGAGCGCGGCATAGATGTCGCCGCCCGGAATGTTCTGCGGAACCACGCCGACTTCCTGGATGATGCGCCCGCCAAAGCCGCCGATGCGGAACTTGAGGCCCTGCATGTCGGCGACCGTGTTGATCTCCTTGCGGAACCAGCCCCCCATCTGGGCGCCGGTGTTGCCCGCCGGAAAGGCGATCATGTTGTTGTTGGCGTAAAAATCGCTGTTGAGCAGGTCCAGCCCGCCGCCTTCGTAGAGCCAGCCATTGGTCATGCGCTGGTTCAGGCCGAACGGAACGCCGGTGCCGAAGGCCCAGGTCGGATCCTTGCCGAAGAAATAGTAGGACGCCGTGTGCGCCATCTCGATGGTCCCGTCGCGGACTGCGTCCGCGCCTTCGAGCGTGCCGACGATTTCGCCGGCGCCGTAGACCTGGATTTCGAAATTGCCGTCGGTGGCCTCGGAGACAGCCTGGGCGAAGACTTCCGCCGCGCCATAGATGGTATCAAGCGCCTTGGGGAAACCCGACGAGCACCGCCACGTGATCTTCGGCATTGTCTGCGCGATCGCGGGGGCTGCAAGCGCGGTCGCTGCAGCGACGCCGGCCCCGGTCACCCCCGCCTTTTTCATGAAAGAACGACGATCCATGTAAACCTCCCAGTTGAAGCAAAGCCGCCGCACCAAGGGTTTCCCCCCTCGTTTATACCCGGCGGCATGGCCCGAGCTAAACACTTTGCTTCCGGGCTTTCAAGCAAAAGCGGCCGATTTGGACGCAATTGGTCAATATTTTTTGCCAGTTACTAATATATGTATTCCGACAATCGCTAATGCAATTCATGCGTGCACACTCCCTAGCCATTCCCGGCCCTGATACGGCTCCGCCGGCAATTGACAAAACCCGTGCGAAACGGGAAAAACACAGCGGATCCGGCAGCGCCTTCCGGCTGCCGCCAACCAGGGATACGAACCAAATGCACAGTGGCCTTGTCGCAATTCCGGCCGATATCCGCAGCTTCGAGGGCTACACCTGGCACGCCTCTCCCGACCAGTACATCATGGCCGCCGTCACCGGCTCGAACGTGCTGCCGCTGATCGTGCCCGCGCTCGCCGAGGGCGGCGATGTGGACATGGTGCTCGACCGGGTCGACGGCGTCCTCATCAGCGGATCGCGGACCAATGTGCATCCCTCGCTCTACGGCGAGGCGGAAACCGAGAACCACGGGCCGTTCGACCCCGCGCGCGACCGGCTGTCGCTGGCGCTGATTCGCCGGACCATCGAGCGCGGCATCCCATTGCTGGCGATCTGCCGGGGCATCCAGGAGCTGAATGTGGCGCTCGGCGGGTCGCTGGCGACGGAGATCCAGGATCTTCCCGGCCGCATGGACCATCGCAAGCCGGTGACCGAGGATCGCGACACCGCCTTCGCGATCCGCCACACCATCAAGGTCAAGGAAGGCAGCTGCCTGGCATCGATCGTGGGCGATGGCGAGGTGCGGGTCAACTCGCTGCACCGCCAGGCGATCTCCAAGCTTGCCCCGCGGCTCGCCGTCGAGGCTGTGGCCGAGGACGGCACCATCGAAGCCGTCAGCGTCATCGGCGCGCCGGGCTTTGCCATCGGCGTGCAGTGGCACCCAGAATACTGGGTCGGCAGCGACATGATTTCGGACAAGATCTTCAAGGCCTTCGGCGACGCCGTCCGGGCTCGTCACATCCGCTCGGATCAGGCCGCCGAATAGGCCCACCCAACTGCTGCGAAAAGACCGGCGCGCTGCGTGAGGGCGCGCCTGCACTCCTTCCGGTTCAGCCTGGCTTCCGGTCGAGATGAGCGCATTCGGGGACCGGCGTGATCGCCGGCCGGCCCGCGAACCAGGCTCCGAGATTGTCGACCACCAGATCCGCCATGGCGTTGCGCGTCGACACCGAGGCCGAGGCCACGTGCGGCAGCAGGCAGGCATTGGGCAAATCGATCAGCGCCTGCGGCACATTGGGTTCGTCGGCGAACACGTCAAGCCCGGCCGCCGCGATGCGCCCTTCGGAGAGGGCCCCGATCAGCGCGAGCTCATCGATGGTCGATCCGCGTCCGACGCTGATCAGCACGCCATCGGTGCCGAGCGCGTCGAGAATATCGGCATTGACGGCATTGGCTGTCGCCGCGCCGCCCGGAACCACCACGATCAGCGTATCCACCGCCCGGGCGAGCCCGGCAAGGGTCTCGTGCCAGGTGTAGCCGACATCGTCGCGCCGGTTGCGGGTGTGGTAATGGATCGGCAGTCCGAAGGCTTCGAGGCGCCGGGCGATGGCAAGGCCGATCCGCCCCAGCCCGAAAATGCCGATGGTCCGCCCCCTCAGGGTCAGCCGCGTCAGCGGGTAGCCGCCCTCGGCGGCCCAGCGGCCGGCACGCAGATAGGCTTCGGCCTTGGGAAATTCGCGCAGCGTGTTGAGCAGAAGCCCCACGGTGGTGTCGGCAACCTCGTCGGACAGAACGTCCGGCGTGTTGGTGACCATCACCCCGCGCCCGGCCGCATGCCTGGCATCGACCGCGTCGTATCCCACCCCGAAATTGGCGATGATCTCGAGATTGGGAAAACTGTCGATGAAACCGGCGTCGATCGTGGTCATGCTGGCGATGCCGTGGACCTTGTCCCGTGTTGCGGCATCGAGCAGACCGGTATCCGCCGTCTCCAGCGAGACCGCCTCGAATTCGGCCTCGACGCGCTCGCGGACCCGCGGATTGATCCTCCCGGGGATCAGAATGACCGGCTTGTCGTTACTCATCGTGTCCCTCCCGGATGAAGTGGCCCCGTCGATTGCCGGATTCGCATTTCCGGCTTGATCAGGTGCAGGCCGTCGGCTTCGCTTGAGCCGTTGAGCTTGTCGAGCAAGGCACGCGCGGCGAAACGTCCGACTTCGGATTGCCCGTTCCAGACCGTCGTCAAGGCGGGCGTGGCAATCGCCGCTTCCTCGAGATCGTCATAGCCGGTCACGGAGATGTCGCGGCCCGGCACCAGGCCCGCCCGCGCGATCCCGTTCATCAGGCCGATCGCCACCAGGTCGTTCCAGCACACCGCCGCCGTCGGCTTGAGCGGGTTGGCGAGGAAATTGACCGCCGCCTCGAACCCGCTCTGCTTGGTGCGGGGGCCGGGAATGCGCAAGGCCGACTCAAGCTCGAGCCCCGCCGCCTTCATCGCATTGGCATAGCCCGCATAGCGGTCGCGGCCCGTCGAGGTGTGATCCGTGCCGCCGATCATGGCGATCCGGGTGTGCCCGAGACTGATCAGGTGATTGGTCGCGAGCGTGGTGCCATAGGCGTCGTCGCCGCGGAAAGTCGGCAGGTCGATCTCTGGCACCGAGCGCGCGATCAGGATCGCGGGCATGCCGTTGTCCTCGGCAAGCCGGATGTCCGAGGCCGGCGTGCCGATCGCCGGCGACATGATCACGCCGTCGCCGCCGAGCTGCAGAAGCGTTTCGATGAAATTGCGCTGCTTTTCGACCGAATCGTAGTGGTTGGACAGGATGAAGGTCTGGCGACTGCGGTCGAGTTCGGTCTCGATCGCCTTCAGGATTTCCGCATAGAACGGGTTCATGATGTCGTGCACGACCACGCCGATGATCCCGGAGCGGGAGGTTCTGAGCGAGGCCGCACGCCGGTTGTAGATATAGCCGAGCTCGACCGCCTTTTCCTTGATGCGTTCGCGGGTAATATCGGCCACCAGGGGGCTGTCCCGCAAGGCCAGTGAAACGGTTGCCGTGGAAAGGCCGAGCGCTTCGGCAATGGTCGAAAGCTTAACTTTTTGCGCCAATTCCTGATTCCAAATCCCGTTTGCGTCGCCAAGGCACGCGTCAATGATTCAAACGTTTTAACAAAGTAAGAGGTTTGAACCGGGCTGGCAATCAGTCAGTTTTCTTCATCCGGCTCGTCTGCAAACGGAATTTCATCTGCGGGGAGCACCGTAGTCTCCGTTTCCGGACCCCGTTCGGCAAGCGCGGCCTGCCCGGCGCGGAGTTCGGCCAGAAGGCCGGCTTCGACTTTGCCCAGAAGATCGAGAAGCTGCGTGACCTCCTTTTCCTTGAGCCCGGCAAAGGCGGATTTCTCGGTGCGTCGCTGCGCTTTGCGCACCGCCCGGATCTGGTCACGCCCGGCATCGGTCAGGAAGACCAGCATCATCCGCCCGTCGTCCTTGGAGCCCTCACGCCGCACGAAGCCCTGGGCCGCCAGCCGGCCGAGCGTCTTGGTGATCGTCGGCGCCTTGACCCCGAGTGCGGCGGCGATGGCGCCCGGCGTCTGCCCGTCCTGCGCGTCAAGCGCCAGCATGACGGCGTCCTGCCCGGCATAAAGCCCGAGATCGAGCAGATGCCGCGACAAGGCGGTGCGGGCGTTGCGCGCGACCTGGTTGATCAAAAGCAGCGTTTCGGCCTGAACCGACTTCTTCGACCGTTTGATCTTGCTCTTCTTTTTCGCGGACATGGACAGCCCCTTCTTGCAGCCTTTGATCCATCACCCTAGGGTTCAAGCCTACTCAAGCCCGAGCGGAAACACCACTCCATGCCCTCACAATCCGTGCCGATCGCAATCCTGCCGCTGGGCGCTCACGAGCAGCACGGACCGCACCTTCCCTTCGAGACCGATGCGCTGATCGCACAGGCGGTTGCCGAACGGCTTGTCGCGGTGGCGCCGCCCGGGGTCAGCCCCGAACTCCTCGCCGTCGAATCGGTCGGCTATTCTATCGAGCACATGGATGTGACAGGAACGCGAAGCCTTGCTTTCGACGAAGCCGTCACCCGCTGGCTCGACATTGCCGGAGCCTGCGCCGCCCGGGGCACGCGCCGGCTGCTGCTGCTCAACGCCCATGGCGGCAACTCGCCGCTTCTGACCGTCGTCGCCACCGAAGCGCGGGTGCGGTTCAACATGCTTGCGGTGGCGACGAGCTGGACCCGCTTCGGCCTTCCCGAAGGCCTGATCGACCCGGCCGACAAGGCGCTGGACATTCACGCCGGCGATATCGAGACATCGGTGATGCTGGCGATCCGCCCGGACCTGGTGCGGCTTGAGGCCGCCAGGGATTTCCCGTCCCGGCAGGCTGAATATGCACAACGCTTTGCACATCTTCGCGCCTATGGCCCGCATGCTTTCGGCTGGAAGATGTCCGATCTGAACGCAGATGGCGCCGCGGGCCACGCAAGCCGCGCCAGCGCCGGAAAGGGCGAAGCCATCCTCGCCCATGCGGTCAGCGGCCTTGCCGAGTTGCTCGCCGACATGGCGGCGTTCGACGTGAGCGAACTGGCATAACAGCGCCGCGCGCGACCCTCAAAAAACAACACCTGTTTTATTTACTTGTTTGAAACGCCAGCCTGCTTAACTGAACGGGTTCTGGCGGCCCACTCATTGGTAAATGAAGAATGAAGATGCACGTAATTGTTATAGAATTATCGAGATATTTTCATGAATAGTTGTGATGTGGCTGTCATCGGCGCAGGCCTGGCCGGGTTGAGCCTGACACGCCACCTCCAGGCACAGGGCATGACCGTCAAACTGATCGAAAAGTCCGATCGCCCTGGCGGCCGCCTCTCCACCCGCGAAACCCCGTTCGGTTCCTTCGATGTTGGCGCGCAATACCTGACAAACCGCACGCCCGCCTTTGCCGCGCTGATCAATCTCCTGACATCCGGGGGACAGGTGGCGGCCTGGAAGCCTTCGGGCAAGGACAGCGCGCGCCCCTGGTGGACAGGCGTCCCGGGCATGTCCACCATCCCCGACGCGCTTGCCCGCAGCCTCGATATCGACCTGGGCGTCGAGGCGCTCGGAATCGCGGCGAGCGGCGACCGGTTTGAGATCTCCGCCCGAAACCGTGACGGCACCGAGCACCGCTACACCGCGAACCAGGTCGTCGCCGCGATCCCGGCGCCGCAAGCCCGCACCCTCCTGTCCCCGCTCGATCCTGTTTTCGAAACGCTCGACACGGTGCAGATGGCGCCGTGCTTGAGCGCCGCCCTCGCCTTCGGCGCACCGCTGTCCGGCGTCAGGGATCTCATCCGGGGCCAACAGGGCGAGGCCCTGGCGCAGATTACGCGCAACAGTTCCAAGCCGGGTCGCAGCGGAGAGACATTCGTGATCCAGGCCATGCCCGGCTGGAGCCGGGAACGCATCGACAGCCCGCCGGCCGCCGTGTTGGCCGAGATGCTGATCGCCATGCGGTTCCAGACCGGCCTTGGCGCAGACCTGCCGCCACCGCTGCATCTCGATCTCGATTTCTGGCGCTACGCGCTGGTGGAAACGCCGCTTTCGAGCCCCTTTCTCGCCAACCAGGACAACACCCTGTTTGCCTGCGGCGACTGGTGCATTGCCGCCCGCGCGGAGGCCGCCCACCAATCCGGCCTGGCCCTGGCCGAACACATCCTGTCCTTGTGAGTGGCATAAGCAGGGCAAAGCGCCTATATGGGGACCAATCCCTCCCTCAAGTCAGAGAGTCCCATGAGCGAAGCGTCCGTCACCACCCCCGTTGCCCCGATTCCCGTGACCGTGCTGACCGGCTATCTCGGCGCCGGCAAGACCACCCTGCTCAACCGCATCCTCTCCGAGCCGCATGGCAAGCGCTATGCCGTGATCGTCAACGAATTCGGCGAAATCGGCATCGACAATGACCTGATCGTGGAATCCGACGAGGAAATCTACGAGATGAACAATGGCTGCGTCTGCTGCACCGTGCGCGGAGACCTGATCCGCGTGGTCGAGGGCCTGATGCGCCGCCCGGGCCGGTTCGACGCGATCATCGTCGAGACCACCGGGCTCGCCGATCCGGTGCCGGTCGCCCAGACCTTCTTCATGGATGAGGACGTGCGCGCCAAGACCCGGCTCGACGCCGTCGTGGCCCTCGTCGATGCCCGCCACCTGCCCGCGCGCCTCAAGGACAGCCGCGAGGCCGAGGACCAGATCGCGTTTGCCGACGTGGTGCTCCTCAACAAGACCGACTTGGTGAGCCCCGAAGAGCTTGAGGCCGTCGAACGCACCGTGCGCGCGATCAACCCCTCCGCCCGCATCCACCGCACCGAGCGCGCCGCCGTTGCGCTCGACGCCGTGCTCGACCGCGGCGCCTTCGACCTCGAACGCGCGCTCGACAACGATCCGCATTTCCTCGACCACGATCACCCCGACCATGTCTGCGGCCCCGATTGCGACCATGACCACGATCATGATCACCACCACCATCATGATCATGATCATGACCACGGGCACCATCACCACGACCATGAGCACGCCGCGCCCTCGTCGATCCACGACCTGACGGTCCAGTCGGTCTCGCTGCGTGCCGGGCCGCTCAATCCGAAGCGGTTCTTCCCCTGGATCGAGAAGATCACCCAGCTCGAAGGCCCGAACATCCTCAGGCTCAAGGGCATTATCGCCTTTGAGGGCGACGACGACCGCTACGTCATCCAGGGCGTGCACATGATCGTCGAGGGCGACCATCAGCGCCCGTGGAAAGAGGGCGAAAAGCGCGAGAGCCGGCTGGTCTTCATCGGCCGCGAACTCGACCGCGAAAAGCTCGAGCGGACCTTCTTGGCCTGCCAGGCCTGAGGACGACCGCCCATGCCCACTGTTGCGCCGATCGATCTCGACGACCACTGCCTCTGCGTCGCCTTTGTGGGCGACGCACCGGTGTTTGCGCTGGCCTCCGGACTGGTGGTGCGCCTCGACCATGGCACCCACCGCCATGAACTCCACGATGGCCTGCTTGCGGCCGTCACGACACTCGACGGCAGCAGCCTGGTCACCGGTGGCGAGGACGGCAAGGTGATGCGGCTCGACGCGGACGGCACCGAGACCGTGCTGCGCCCGGCCGCTCGCAAATGGGTCGGCGCAGTCGCCGCCGGTCCGCAGGGCGCGATCGCCTTCGCCGAAGGCCGCACCGCCACCGTGCTCATGGCCGACGGAAAACAACGCGCGTTCGAGGAAGCCCGCACCATCGAGGGCCTGGCCTTCGCGCCGAAGGGCCTCCGGATCGCCATGGCGCGCTACAACGGGGTTTCGCTCGCCTTCGTCAACGGCGCGGCGCCGGCGGTCGATCTGGAATGGAAGGGCGCCCACACCCAGGTCACCTTCAGCCCCGACGGACGCTTTCTGGTCACCGCCATGCAGGAAAACGCCCTGCACGGATGGAAGCTCGACGGCAAGCCCGGCGACCAGCGCCACATGCGCATGACCGGCTACCCGGCCAAGATCAAGTCGCTGTCCTGGTCCGCCAAGGGCAAATGGCTCGCTTCATCAGGCGCCCCCTCGGCGATCGTCTGGCCGTTTGCGAGCAAGGACGGGCCGATGGGCAAGCCGCCGCTGGAACTGGGCCAGCGCGCCGACACCATGGTCACCGCGGTCGCCTGCCATCCGGTCGAGGACCTGGTGGCGATCGGCTTCGGCGACGGCATGGTGCTGGCGGTGCGCATCGCCGACAGCAAGGAAGCGCTGCTCCGGCGCCCCGGCAAGGGCCCTGTCACCGCGCTCGCCTGGAACAAGCCAGGTCGCCTGCTCGCGTTCGGAACGCAGGCAGGCGACTGTGGCGTGGTCGACATCGCAGGCTAGACCCGGCGCGCCTTACCAGGACAGTTCCAGCTGCGGCCGGCCGTTCGAGGTTCGCTCGCGGCTCTTGCCGTCCTCGCCGATCACGCCGTTGACGCGTTTTCGGAAGGCCGAGAAGCTGTCGAAGGTCACGACATCGACGGCTTCGTCGAGATCGAGCGCAACGCGGAAATTGCCGGGCGCCGAGGTGAGCGCCTGGATGCCCACGACGCGCGCCGTGAACGGCTGTCCGAGATAGGCCCCGGTGACGCGGGCTCCGGGCGCAAGGCTTCGCGCACCGGGACGATTGCCCAGGGCTGCGTGCAGCGTATTCCACTCATTGAAGCCGTATTGGGCGGCGATCAGTTCAAGCGCCTTCGAATGGCCGATGGTTTCGCCATTGGCGCCGAGGCGCGAGCGAAGCCGGCGCGCCTGGTCCTTCAGGGCGTCGAGGGTGGGCAGTGGCGTGGGATCACGCATGGCAGGTCTCCTGTCATGACATGCACTCTACAAAGGGGGTGTCCGCATTCCACCGTCTGGCATGTCATCGATGAGGTGACTGCTCGAAAGCTGGAGGCTTCACCATGGCTCAACGCCTGCGAACGGCCGGGGCTCCAGACCCGAAGGCGCTGAGATAGGCACGCCCCGGACCGTTGTCAATATCGGCCGCCGTCTCGCAGACATGCGGCTCCGAGACACCCTGCGGCCGCGGCTACTGCGTCGAGGGTCGTGACAGCGCCGCTTCGCGGAACTCCGTGGGGCTCACGCCGACCCGTTCGCGGAACGCCCGGTTGAACGGCGCCAACGAGGCATAGCCGAGCGAAAATGCATGCTGGATGATCTGTTCGCGCGCAAGCGCGGGGTTCGACAGCCGCCGTTTGGCCTCGTCGATCCGGTAATCGTTCACGAAGGCCGCGAAATTGCGATAGCCCAGTCCGCTGTTGATCAACCGCCGCAAACGGTGCTCGGGGATATGCAGCGCATCGGCAAGGCCGCCGATGGTCAACCCGGGCTCAAGATAGAGCCCGCCTTCCATGGCCTTGACCACACGGTCGAGCTCGAGCCGGTCGGCCGCAGACATCTCCGTGCGCGCGACCGGCGGCAGCGCACCGTTTCCGCTGCGCTGGAACAGTCCCTCCTTGAGGTTGGTGAGCCAGAAGGAGAAGCCGAGCGCCAGCAGGAAATAGACCGCCGAATACACCATCCCGAGATAGGATTCGAGATTTGCCTCCACATACAAAAAACTGGTGACGAACACGAACAGGCTGAACGGCGGGACGGAAAAGGCCAGCACCAGGCTGAAGCTGCGGCGGTCGTCGATCAGATCGCTCGACCTGTTGCGCAAGGCGGTGTGAATGATCAGGGCCAGGATCGCCACATTGAGCAGGATCAGCGCCACCATAAACCACCATTGCAGGTGCTCCGGCGCGAGCGAAGAGCCGGCGATCAGCGGCGGCGACACCGCAAACGGCCAGAAGCTCGCAGGACGCCACCTGAACTGGTCGTCGAACAGCGCCTGGATGAACCACCACATGGTGATGAAATGAAATTGCTGGAAGCCGAGCAGCACGAAATCGTCTTGCGCCCGCACCAGGATCATCGGCCGTGCATTGAGGATGATCTCGATCAGGCCGCTCAGGCCGAACAGGATACCGGTCAGGCACAGCGGTCCGAAGTCCGGCCGTTGCGCGAAACGGATGATGAGGAGCAGAAGAACGCCGAAGGTTCCGCCACGCAGCAACAGATCGACGATATCAACCAGGGTCAGTTCGAATGACATCATCAGTTCCGCATGCTGCCCCGGGCCGTTTCCATCATCGCTGAAGCCCGAGCCGGGCCTTGGGCCAAATATAGGCTGATCGATTCCGGAAATCATACATCAAAACTGAAAGTTCCGCCCCGAATTTCAAAGTCGCGCGGCGTCCGGACCGCCGATCCCCCAGATTGCGGACATCGCCGGTTCAGCCAAGCGCCATGCCCCTCAAGACCCCGCAGCAGCGAACCGCACCGTCCAATTCAAACCGCTCTGAAAGGAGACGATCATGAACAAGATTGCTTTCGCCGCAGCCCTCTCGCTGGCTTCCGTCCTGTCCTTCGCCACCACCTCCGCCTTCGCCGAAACGGTCGAGGCCCCGCAGGCAAAGCTCTGCATCAAGGCCCCGGAAAAGGCCGCCAAGGCAGGCATCGACTGCACCGCCACCTCGGTGATCGCAACCGACAAGGCCAAGGGCGCCAAGCAATACCCGTCGGGCCCGACCAATTTCGGCAGCGGTCTCGTGTTCTGAGCCTGGGGCTTCCCCTTGTCGCAGGCCCAAGAGTGACCGGACATGGCCGAACGAATGCGCCGGAGCGGCAAGCCGCTCCGGCGCATTCCGTTTGAGGGAGGCGGGATTATTGCCGGCCGGGTCTCAGGCCACGCGGGTAAGCCGGTCGACGGCGGACGCAGCCTTGCGACCTCCGGAGGATCCGGAAGCGCGCTCCGCCCGCCGTCCCCGCGCCACCAGAAGCCCATGGGCGCCGTCAAGGCTGCCGGGCCTGAACTCGAGTCCAAGCAGCCGGTCGCGCTCGACCGGCCCCGGCATCATCACGCCGCCGGTGGCTGCCGTGGAAAAGCCGAAGCGGGCATAGTAGGGCGCGTCGCCGACCAGGATGACCGCGCCGTGGCCGAGCTCCGCCGCCCGCGCCAGCGCATGGCGCATCAGTGCCGAACCGATCCCCTGCCCTGCGACCGAGGGGTCGACGGCAAGCGGGCCGAGCAGAAGTGCCGGGCAATCGCCGCAGGCCACATCCCACAGCCGTACGCTGCCGATCACCCGGCCAGCCCCGTCGCGCGCGACGAAGGCAAGGCCCGCCGACGGCAGCCGCCCGCGGCGCAGCTTTTCGGAACTCTTGCGCCGACGGCCTTCGCCCATGGCGCGGTCGAGCAGCGCTTCCCGGGCGGGCACGTCGGCGTCGGTTTCGGCATCGAGCACGAAGCCGGTTTCATTCAAGATCGACAGGGCATTGGTCATGGCTGATCCTTTGCTGCAGGCCCCGCAAGGCGAAACGGCACACGGACGTCGCTCCCCGGGCGATGCACCCGGGGAAGGACTCTGGTCGGACCGGAAAAGATCCGTTCAGATCACGTAGGATCGCAGCGGCTCGAAGCCGTTGAAGGCCACCGCCGAATAGGTGGTGGTATAGGCGCCCGTACCCTCGATCAGCACTTCGTCGCCGATGGTCAGCGAGACCGGCATCGGATAGGGCGTCTTCTCGTAGAGCACGTCGGCGGAATCGCAGGTGGGGCCGGCCAGCACGCAGGGCTCGACCGCATCGCCGTCGCGCGGGGTGACGATCGAGTAGCGGATCGCCTCGTCCATGGTTTCGGCGAGGCCGCCGAACTTGCCGATGTCGAGGAACACCCAGCGCACGTCGTCTTCATCGGACTTGCGCGAGACCAGCACCACTTCCGCCTTGATCGCGCCGGCATTGCCGACCATGCCGCGGCCCGGCTCGATGATGGTTTCCGGGATGTGGTTGCCGAAATGCTTGCGCAGCGAGGCGAAGATCGCCTGGCCATAGGCCTGGGCGGTCGGGATGTCCTTGAGATAGCGGGTCGGGAAACCGCCCCCCATGTTGACCATCTTGAGGTGGATGCCCTGCTGGGCGAGCTTGTCGAACACGCGACGCGCGTCGGCAAGCGCGGAATCCCAGGCGTCGAGCTTGGTCATCTGCGAGCCGACATGGAACGAGACCCCATGTGAGACGAGACCGAGCTGGTGCGCATAGACCAGAACGTCGACCGCCATCTGCGGCACGCATCCGAACTTGCGCGACAGCGGCCATTCGGCGCCTTCGCCATCGGTCAGCACCCGGCAGAACACGCGCGCGCCGGGGGCGGCACGGGCGATCTTCTCGACTTCCTCATGGCTGTCGACGGCGAACATCGACACGCCGAGCGCATGCGCGCGGGCGATGTCGCGTTCCTTCTTGATGGTGTTGCCGTAGGAGACGCGGTCGGCCGAGCCGCCGGCCTTCAGCGCCATTTCGATTTCGGCCACCGAGGCGCAGTCGAAGCTGGAGCCAAGGCTTGCGAGCAGGCGCAGGATTTCAGGGGCCGGATTGGCCTTGACGGCGTAATAGATCGAGCTGTCGGGCAGCGCCTTCCGGAACGACAGGAAATTGTCGCGCACCACGTCGAGGTCGACCACGAGGCAGGGACCGTCGGGACGTCGGGTGCGAAGGAAATCGAGGATTCGTGCAGTCGTCATCTTGTGCTCCGTTCCAGGCCCTTGGGGCCATGTCTAGACAGAGCATCGTACGGCCACTCACGGAACCCGGCCTTTGGAGGAACCGGACAACGGCGCGGACGCTTGATGCGTCGATGGACCACAGCCTGAATGGCAATGATCCGCTCATGTCTGCCTTGGATTGGAGGGAGATCCCGACCGCACGTCCGGCAATGAAGGTGTGCCTCTTCAGTAACCCCGGCTGTTGGAAAGCCGGCAGACACCAGAAAGGCCCGCACCGTCGTTGCTTCAAGATGTCCTCGCTCAACCGGTTGGCCGGAGAAACGACTGGAGGGGTTAGTTCCAGGTACCTTACCGAGACCTCACCATAACGAGGGTCGGCGGACACCCACAGGCACGTGCGACTTTGGGCAAGAACGCAGATAGGTGCTTCGCCTGTCGCAATCAAGCGTTTTCTCGCGCAATCCTTGAAAAATTTGGATTGCGAACGAATATCCGGATACTGTTCGGGCTATACGAACAATACCGGCCCACCCGGCCCGGCGAGACCGCAAGGATTGACCCCGCATGGATACACTGACCCGGATTCGCGCCTTCATCGACGTCGTCGAGGCCGAAGGCTTTTCCGCCGCGGCCCGCAAGGTGGGGCGTTCGAAGGCGCTGTTGTCGAAATATGTGCGCGAGCTCGAGGACGATCTCGGCGCGCTGCTGCTCAACCGCACCACGCGCCAGTTTTCGCTGACCGAAGCAGGCCACACCTACTATCGCACCGCCTCCGACATCCTCAAGGAGATCGACAACCTGTCCGATCTCGTGCGCGAGGGTTCGAAGAACCTCAAGGGCCGCGTCCGCGTTTCCGCGCCGCGCACCTTCGCCGACGCGGCCGTCGGCCAGTCGCTGATCGATTTCGCCATCGCCCATCCCGACGTCACGCTCGAAATCATTTCCGACGACCGTTTCGTGGATCTGGTCGAGGAAGGCTACGACGTCGCCATCCGAATCACCCGGCTCGAGGATTCCGGGCTGATCGCCCGCAAGCTCTCGGCCTTCTCGCTGATTGCCTGCGCCTCCCCCGGCTTTCTCGAAACCTACGGACCGATCACCCACCCCTCGCAACTGGCGAACGTGCCCTGCATCGTCGACACCAATGGCCGGACGCTCAACAACTTGCAATTCGAGGACAAGGACGGCTCCCCGTTCTCCGTCACGGTGCAGGGGCGGCTTGAGGTCAACAGCCCGCTTGCGGCCATGCGGGCGGCAGAGGCAGGCCTGGGCGTGGCGGTCCTGCCGGATTTCGTCTTTCGCGAACGCGAGCAGGAAGGCACGCTGCAACCGATCCTGGGGGACTATCTCGTGACCGACCGCGGCATTTACGCGATCTACCCGCATCGCCGCTACCTGCCGGCCAAGGTGCGCGCCTTTGTCGATTTCCTGAGCCAGTGGTTCAAGACCGCCCAGTAGGCCCGACCACAGATATCCTCATCACCGGGACGTCCGGGCCGCAAACCGGGCCCGCGTCGAAATTTCGTCCATATTTGCTGCCAAGCCACCGGCACCAAAGCCACACCAACGGATCGGCCGATCATGCTTCCTCCCCCCCTTCGCCGATTGTCCGCCGCCGCGGCGCTCGGATTTGTGCTGGCCCCCGCCTCCGCCTTCGCGCACCCGCATGTCTTCGCCGACGCGCGGCTCGAGATCGAAACCGCCGCCGATGGCAGCATCACCGAACTGCGCAATGTCTGGCGTTTCGATGAGGTGTTCTCCGCCAGCGTGGTGATGGATTTCGACGAGAATGCAGACATGCAGCTCGAACCTGGCGAACTCGCCAAGATCAGCGACATGGTCACCCAGTCGCTCGCCGAATTCGATTACTACACCAACATCACCCACAATGGCGACGATGTCGCCGTGAAGCTTCCCGAAGCCATCAAGGTGGATTTCCAGGACGGCCAGCTCCTGATGTTCTTCGCCCTGATTCCCGACAAGACGGAGCTCAAGGGCAAGATCACCGTCGGCGTGTTCGATCCAACCATGTATGCGGCGCTCGATTTCATCGAGGATTCGGACATGGCGGTCACGGGAGCCGCCTCCGATCGCTGCACGCGCAAGGTCGTCCGGCCCGATTTCGACCAGATCATCGCCGAAAACCAGGCCTCGCTGACCGAAGCCTTTTTCGAGACCACCCAGAGCAGCGACCTGTCGAAACTGCTTGCCACCCGGCTGGAGCTGACCTGCAAATGACCCCGACCACCACGCGCAGACTGCTTCTGGCAACGCTGGCGCTTGCGCTTTGTGCCGGCGCGGCACAGGCCCAGTCCTCTCTCGGCATCGGCACCGCGGAGCCGGCTTTCACCCCGACCGGTTTCGGCGCCTCGTTGCTGCACTGGATCAACCTGCAGCAGCAGGGATTTTACCGGGCGCTGACCGGCGCCCTGAAGGCGATGCGCGACGACCCCTGGCAGATGTGGGGACTGGTCTCGCTGTCCTTCCTCTACGGCGTGTTTCACGCCGCCGGACCCGGCCACGGCAAGGCGGTGATCTCGTCCTACATGATCGCCAACGAAGTGGCGCTGCGCCGTGGCGTGCTGCTCTCGTTCTTCTCCTCCATGCTTCAGGCGGTCACCGCCGTGGCGGTGGTCGGGGCGGCCTATACGCTGCTGCGCGGGCTCTCGATCTCCATGACCCAGACCACGCACATGATGGAAATCGCAAGCTATGCGCTGATCGCGGCCTTCGGGCTGTGGCTGCTCACCCGCAAGCTGCTGGCGCTGCGGCGCGCAAAGCCCCTGGCCAGCGTCGGCGCAGCCGCGGTGGCGGCACCGGCCGGCTCCCATGCGCATGATCATCACGCCCATGGCCACGATCACCATCATTGCAATCACGATCACGAACATCACCATCATCATGACCATGGTCATGTTCACCATCATGACCATCATCACGGCCACGACGCCCATGACGGCCACCATCACGCGCCGGGCGAGGTCTGCGCCAGTTGCGGCCACGCCCACATGCCCGATCCGACGATGATTTCAGGTCGCGATTTCAGCCTGCGCGAAGCCTGGAGCGCGGTGATCGCGGTCGGGCTGAGGCCCTGTTCGGGCGCGCTGATCGTGCTCACTTTCGCGATGCTGAACGGGCTCTGGCTCGCAGGCATCGCCTCCGCCTTCGCCATGGCGATCGGCACCGCGATCACGGTTTCGATCCTGGCGACGCTTGCGGTGATGGCCAAGGGCGCGGCCGTGCGGCTCGCCGGCGCCTCGCGCGGCAACCAGGTCGGCACCGCGATCGAAATCCTCGGCGCGGCCCTGGTCACCGTTCTGGGCCTGCTGCTGCTCGCCGCTGCGCTGCAATCCTGAAGCCGGGCGGCTCGGGACCCGGCTCGTCCGAAAGCGCCTTCAGTCCTGTCCGTTCCTGCGTGCGTTCTGGCGCTTGCCGCGGATCCAGAACACCGCGAAGAAGGCAAGCACGAAGAAAATGCCGACGGCATAGGACAGCCAGGGCGAAATCTCTGACAGCCCCATCATCATCGCCGGCATGTAGTAGAATACCAGACCGGTGACGCCGAGAATCACGGCGGCCGCAATCGCAGCCGACCGGTTCGAGGTTCCGCGTTCGCTCATCGCACCTGTACTCCCCTTGCCGTGGGCCTGCCGCCGTGCGGCGCCGCTTCGGCTCTTGTGTGAAGGACCGTGAAACCGGACCGCATCAGTCCGGCCTCCCGGTGGTCTGTTCGGCCGCCGGCACGGGCGCCGACATGTAGACAACGACGCGTCCGGGCTGCGGATCCTCCCGATCGACCGAAAAGCCCGCCCGCTTGTACCAGCCAAGCGCCGGATTGAGGCTGTTGGTGATCAGTCCGACCCGTGCCAATCCCAGTTCGCGCGCCCGCGCAAAGGTGGCGTCGAGCAATGCGCGCCCGCGTCCCTGCCCCGCCGCCGACGGCGCGGTCGCGATCGATTCGAGGAACAGCCGATCCGGCTGCAGCCTGAGGATCAGCACCCCATTGAGCTCCCCGCCGTCCTCGTCGAACCAGACCTCGCACTCTTCAAGAATCTGCCCGTAATCCCATTCGAGGGGGATCGCCCGGGCGCCGACCGCCGCTTCGGTTCGCGAATAGGCTGCCTGCTGGAACGCTTCCAGCCGCGCCTGCTCGTCGCGCCCGGCACGCCTCAGCGCGGTCATGGCGCAGCCTCCCGCAACGCTTCGAGGCGCGCGAGTTGCTGACCCTCGGCCGTGAAATTGGCCGGATCGAGCCAGGCTTCAAACGCGGCCTTGCGCGCCGGCCATTCGCTGTCGATCATCGAAAACCAGGCCGTGTCGCGATTGCCGCCCTTGGAGACGATGTGCTGGCGGAACACGCCTTCGAAGGTGAAGCCGAGGCGCGCCGCCGTTACCTTCGAGGGGGCGTTGTCGTTGTGGCATTTCCATTCGTAGCGGCGGTAATCGAGGTCCTCGAACACGTGCCGCGCCAGCAGGTAATGCGCCTCGGTCGCCATTGCCGTGCGCGCCATCGCCGGTCCGTGGGCCACGGAGCCGACCTCGATCACGCCATTGGCCGGATCGGCCCGCATCAGCGAGGCCATGCCCACCACGTCGCCGCTGCGACGGCTGCGGAAGATGTTGACCACGATTCCGTTGCGGGCATTGCCCTCGAGCCAGTCCGCGAGTTCCCCGGCCTGCGCATAGGGCCCGTTCGGAAAATAGCGGATCAGCTCGTTGATGCCGGCGCCGCCGAGCGCGTCCCACAGCGCTTCGGCATGCAGCTCGCGGCGGAATTCCTCGATCATCACATAGCGTCCGGTGACGGCAAACCCGCGGGGCGCCGCGCGGGGTGTCCAGGTGCTCAAGTCGCGCATCGGTTCTGGCCTGAATTGATATTCCGGCCGGGATAGGACATGAGTTGAGGCAACAAGACAACCACCCGGGAGAGGAAAAAGCGTCCATGATCAAGCCAATCGCAGCTTTCGACCGTATCGGCGAGGAAAACGCCTTCGCCGTGCTCGCCCGTGCGACCGAACTCTCCGACCAGGGCCGCGACATCATCAATCTCGGCATCGGCCAGCCGGACTTCAAGACGCCGGACCATATCGTCGAGGCCGCGATCAAGGCGCTGCGCGACGGCCATCACGGCTACACGCCCGCCAACGGGTTGCTGGCCACGCGCGAGGCGGTGTGCCGGCGGACGCTGTCGACGACCGGCGTCGAGATTTCCCCGGACGATGTGATGATCATGCCCGGCGGCAAGCCGACCATGTATGCCGCGATCCGCATGCTGGGCGAAGCCGGCGCCGACATCCTCTATCCCGATCCCGGTTTTCCGATCTACCGCTCGATGATCGAGCATGTGGGCGCGCGACCGGTCCCGGTGCCGATGCGCGAGGAGAACGGCTTTGCGTTCTCGGCCAGCGAAACGCTTTCGCTGATCACGCCCGAGACGCGACTGTTGATCCTCAATTCGCCCGCCAACCCGACCGGCGGCGTTACCCCGAAATCCGAGATCGACGCCTTGGTGGCGGGCCTTGCCGCCCATCCACATGTCGCCATCCTGTCCGACGAGATCTACGACGTCATGACCTACGACGGCGAGCGCCACACTTCGCTGCTCGGCTATCCCGAGATCCGCGACCGGCTGATCGTGCTCAACGGCTGGTCCAAGACCTGGGCCATGACCGGCTGGCGCATGGGCTGGTCGATCTGGCCCGAGAGCCTGATCGGCTCTGTCCGCAAGCTCGCGGTCAATTGCTGGTCCTGCGTCAACGCGCCCTCGCAATTTGCCGGCATCGCCGCGATCGACGGCCCGCAGGACGCGGTGGACAAGATGCTAGAAGCCTTCGACCGTCGCCGCCGGCTCGTCACCGAGCTGCTGAACGGCCTGCCGGGCGTGTCGTGCATCGTGCCCAAAGGCGCGTTCTACGCGTTTCCGAACATCTCAGCCACCGGATGGAAGGCCAAGCCGCTCGCGCGCGCGCTGCTCGAAGAGGCTGGCGTGGCGCTGATCGGCGGCCCGGATTTCGGCGTTCTGGGAGAAGGCTATGTCCGCGTTTCCTGTGCCAATTCGGACGAGAACATCGAAAAGGCGATCGAGCGGATGGGCGATTTCCTGGAAAACCGGAAGCCCTGAAAAAAATCGAGGGCGGCTTTGGGCCGCCCTCATCGTCATGCCGTTCTTGGGAGGAGTGGATTGGCATGTCGTCTGATCTTGAGAATGCGCCCAAACCGTTAACGCGTCCTTAACCTTTGATGGCGCGTTTTGACCCACACCCAGCCCCGGGGCGGCGGCAGCGCGACGCGGTCAGATCCGGGCGGTCAGCAGCTTGAGGCCCCCAAAGCCGAAGGCCAGCGCAAAGGCGCCCTCGAACCAGCGGCGCAGGCGCATATAGAGCCCGACCACCCGGGGATTGGAGAACACCTGCGCATAGGTCACGAACACCGCCATGCTCTGCAGGCCGACCGCCACCACCACCGAGGCAATCTCGGCGGGCGTCGCATCCGCCGGCACCCCGACCGCATAGAGCGCGCCGAAGAACAGGATCGCCTTCGGGTTCGTGAGGTGCATGGCCAGCCCCTTGCCGAAGGCTGCCCGGTGATCGCGCGACGACACCGACCGAAGCCTGAGCGGCGCGGACGAGAGCGCGCTGCGCGCGCTCTTCCAGCCGAGATACAGCAGATACGCGGCACCGAGATAGCGCAGCATCTCGAACACCCAGCCATGGGCGAGCATCAGTGCGCCGAGCCCCAGCGCCGCGGCGATCGACCAGGTCCAGGAACCGCAGATAATACCGGCGACAAGCGCCAGCGCCTGGGCGCGCCCCTGCGCCATCGCGGTGCCGGCAATCGCAAGCGTGGAAGGACCCGGGCTCGCGACCGCAAGCAGCGCCGCGCCCAGGATCAGCGGAAAGTTGATGTGCTCGATCATGACGGGCAGCATCGCACCCGGCCCCGCCGGTCACAAGCCGGGTAGCCATGACATTTTCTGAGGCCATGCTTCAGCGAAAATGATCGATCTGCCAGGTCTTGCCCGCCTTCCGCGCCTAAAAAAGAGGGGGCGCATGGCGCCCCCCCAGTGCTGGCTTGGGTGTGTTGTCGTGATCAGGCCACCCAATGCCTATGCCGGATGCCTATCTGTTGACGATCTCGGGTCCCATCAGGCTGTAGGGCAGCCAGGTCGACAGCACCGGCACATAGGTGATGATGATCAGGAACACGAACAGCACCGCCACGAACGGCATCGCCGCGCGCACCACCTGCACGAGGCTCATGCCGGTGATCCCGGAGGTCACGAACAGGTTGAGCCCGATCGGCGGCGTGATCATGCCGATCTCCATGTTCACCACCATGATGATACCGAGATGCACCGGATCGACGCCGAGCTCCATGGCGATCGGGAACACCACCGGCGCCACGATCAGGAGCAGTCCCGACGGCTCCATGAACTGGCCGCCGATCAGCAGCAGCACGTTGACCGCGATCAGGAAGGTGAACCAGGTGAAGCCGTAGCCCAGCATCAGGTCGGTGATCGCATCCGGGATCCGCTCGGATGTCAGCACATGGGCGAACAGCATCGCGTTGACGATGATGAACATCAGCATGATGGTCGTCTTCGAGGCGTCGATCATCACCTTGCGGGTGTCCTCGTTGAAGAAGGCCCGGCCGGAATTGCGCATCATGAGACCGAGATTGCGGCCCCAGATCGGCAGCCCCGCAACCAGCGCGGCCGGCACGCCAGCGAGCCCGCGCTCGCCGCGGCTCGAGACATAGGCCACCAGGATCAGAAGCGAGATGATGAGCCCGACGGTGGCCCTGCCGCCGAAGGTCACCGTCTCCGCCCCGCTGGTGGCGAAGAAGGACAGGATCATCCAGACGAAGAAGAAGGCGATCGCATAGACGACGCCCGAGAACCCGGCGCGGCTGGCGCGGCTGTCCTCGGCTGTCGTCCAGGTGATGCCGGCCATCGGCCCCATGTCGCGATAGATGAAGATGGCGATGAAGAAGGAATAGACGGCAGCGACCGCGGCGGCTTCCGTCGGCGTGAACACGCCGCCATAGATGCCGCCGATGATGATGACGATCAGGAACAGGCCCCAGCCCGCATCCTTGCCGGCGGAGACGATTTCGCCGAAGCCACGCCAGGGCTCGGAAGGAAGGCCCTTCCAGCGCGCCACCAGATAGATCGCGAACATCAGCATCAGCCCCGCGAGGAGGCCGGGAATGACCCCCGCCAGGAACATCCGGCCCACCGACACATCGGTCGCCGCCGCATAGACCACCATGACGATCGAGGGCGGGATGAGAATGCCGAGCGTTCCCGCATTGGCGATGATGCCGGCGGCGAATTCCCTGGAATAGCCGACCTGGCGCATGCCGGCGATGGCGATGGTGCCGATCGCGACCACGGTCGCCGGAGACGATCCGGACAAGGCCGCAAACAGCATGCAGGCGAGCACGCTCGCCATCGCCAGCCCGCCGCGGAAATGGCCGACCGCCGCAATCGCGAAGCGGATGATGCGCTTGGCGACGCCGCCGGTGGACATGAAGGCCGAGGCAAGCACGAAGAAGGGAATGGCAAGCAGGGTGTAGTTCTGCGAGGCCGTGAACAGCTGGATCGCCACCGACGACATCGAATCGTTGGAGAAGAAGGCGATCAGGATGATCGACGACAGCCCCAGCGACACCGCCACCGGCACGCCCGCGAACAAAAGGCCCAGAACCAGCACGAACAGGATTGCGGTTTCCATGGCGGATCAATCCTTCAGCACGTTGCGGTTTTCGGCAACGAGGTCTTCCGCCTCATGTCCGGCAATGATCAGTTCGCGCTCGCCGCGCCAGATCGCCACCGCCGCCTGCAGCGCGCGAAAGCCGAACAGGCCGAGCCCGATGGGCAGGATCAGATAGGCGATCCAGCGCTGCACCCGCTCCCTCAGGCCGAACGCGTCCTGCATCCAGCCGGGATAGCGCAGGTCGTCGAGGCCGATGCCGATCTGGTACATCTTCGACCAGTAGACCATGGCGCCGCCGCGCGTATCCGCGCCGAAAATCCCGAGCCAGGCGGATTCGATCAGGATCACGGCATAGAGCAGCGCGCAGAGCGCGCCGAAGATTGCAAAGGCGCGGAACACCGGCCGGGGCAGCATCCGCACCACCGCGTCCACGCCCAGATGCATGCCCTGCTTGAGGCCGTAGCTCATGCCGAACAGGATCATCCAGGCAAACAGGAGCCGCGTCAGTTCGAGCGCGCCGGTCCAGCCGCTGTTGAAGCCGTAGCGGGCGATCACCTGGAAGAAGGACACCGCGGTGATCAGCGCCAGCAGGACGGCGAGCACGTTTTCCTCAAATCGCGTGACCGCATCCGGATTGCGGCGCTCCGCGATCCAGAACACCACGATCACCACCCCGGTGAAGAGATAAGGCAGATAGGCTGTCATGCGTTCCCCCGTATGACCGATGCTGCGCGAGCCGGCGTGCCAGAGACCCTCGATCCGTGCGGACACGCCGCGTCGTCAGCCCGCGCACCGCCATCGGGCACACGGCTTCGCGCGAGCGCCTCCCGCACGGCAGGCACTCAGGCCCGGACCAGGATCCGGGCCCGCATTGCTTCGCTATTGGTTCAGTTCGATCCGTTCGAGGCCACGGCGGCTTCGATCAGGTCGGCGCCGATGTCGCCTTCGAACTTGCTCCACACCGGCTTCATGGTGTCGACCCAGGCCTGGCGCTGCTCTGGCGACAGCTCGCGGATGGTTCCGCCCGCGTCGAGGATGTTCTGGCGGTTCTTGTCCTCGGTCGCGGCCACTGCGGCGTTGGCTTCAATCGTCACCTCGTCCACGATCTTGACGAACTGGTCACGCATCTCCGGCTCGAGGCTGTTGAGCCATTCCGTGGAGGTCACCAGCAGATAGGCAAGCAGCTGGTGGTTGGTTTCGGTGATGCCGTCCTGCACCTCGAAGAACTTCTGGGTGTAGATGTTCGACCAGGAGTTTTCCTGGCCGTCGACCACGCCCGTCTGCAGTGCGCCATAGACTTCCTTGAAGGCGAGCTTCTGGGCCGAACCGCCCATGGCTTCGATCATGGCTTCGGCCACGTCGGAGGTCTGGATGCGGAACTTGAGCCCGTTGGCGTCAGTGGGCAGCAGCAGCGGCTTGTTGGCCGAGAACTGCTTGAGGCCCGACGACCAGTAGCCGAGCCCGGTGTAGCCCACGTCTTCCATCACGGTGAGCAGGCCCTTGCCGGAATCCGACTGAATGAAGGTATCGACCGCCTTCAGGCTCGAGAACAGGAACGGAAGGTCGAACAGGCGATATTTGAGCGTGTAGGCCTCGAACTTCGACAGCGAGGGCGCGGCAAGCTGGACGTCGCCGAGCAGCAGCGCCTCGAGAACCTTGTCGTCGTCGAACAGGGTCGAGTTCGGGAAGACCTCCATGCAGGCCTTGCCGTTCATCTCTTCGTTGACGCGTTCGGCCAGACGCGTGGCGGCATCGCCCTTCGGATGACCGGTCGCGGCCACGACGTGGCTGAACTTGATGACCATCTCGCCGTCATCGCAATTGGCCGAGGCGGCATTGGCGGTCAGCAGGAGTGCGGCAGCCGAAACGGCGCCGAGAAGCAGGTTTTTCATTGGATGTCCTCCACTGCGGGCAGTTGCCCTGAACGGGTTGGCGAAGCGCGGCGCGGAGACATGTCCGGATGGCCAGGTCGCAACCCGGCGTCCTCCCGGCGATGTCCTCCCGTCCATCGCATTCAAGATTCCACCCTTGCAAGCACCGTGCCACTTCGCGCCAGATGGCAAAGCGTCGCAGTCCCCGCCCATTTGCGATGCCAGGACCCGGCTTCGGTCCAAGTTGCGGCCCCGGATTGCGGGAAGGTGGGCAACAGCCGACACATGCGAATTCGGCCATGGGCGGCTTACGACCCATCCGCGGCGTCATCGGCGGAGATGTTGAGCCGCCGCATCTTTTCGTACAGGCCCTTGCGGGAGATGCCGAGATTTTCATAGGTCGGCTTCAGCGCGCCGCCATTGCGGCTGATCTCGGCCAGGATCACAGCGCGTTCGAAGGCGTCGATCCGTTCGGAAAGACTGCCCTCCAAGGTTTCCACCGGCGCCCCCGGCGCGGCGCCGAAGCCCGACCACATGCCGAGCACGAAACGGTCGGCGACATTGCGCAATTCGCGCACATTGCCCGGCCAGGCATGCGCCATCAGCCCGGCCTCGATCTGCGGCGTGATCTCCGGGATCTCCCGCCGGTAGCGGGCGCGGGCCTCCCGCGCCATGTGAAAGAACAGCAGCGGAATGTCATCCTTGCGTGCCTTCAGCGGCGGGATGCCGAGCGTGATCACGTTGAGACGGTAATAGAGATCGGTCCGGAACGCCGGGTTGTTGCTCAGGTCGGCCTTGGTGGCGGCGACGAAGCGCACATCGAGCGGAACCTGCCGGTTCGACCCCAGCCGCTCGATCACCCGGCCTTCGATCGCGCGCAACAGCTTGGCCTGCAGGTCGAGCGGCATCGATTCGATCTCGTCGAGAAACACCGTGCCGCCATTGGCGTGCTCGAGCTTGCCGATCCTGAGTTTCTGCGCTCCGGTGAAGGCGCCTGCCTCGTGGCCGAACAGTTCGGATTCGAAAATGTCCGCCGGCAGCGCCGCGCAGTTGATCGCCACGAAATTGCCCTTGCGCCGCGGCCCGAAATCATGGAGCGCGCGGGCGACGACTTCCTTTCCGGTGCCGGTCTCGCCGGTGATCAGCACATCCGCGTCGGTCTCGGCCACCGCCGAGATCTGTGCGCGCAGATGCTGGATCGCGGGGTTGCGCCCGACCAGCCGGGCTGACAGGTCGTCGCTGCCGTCGAGCGCGTTGCGCAAGGTGCGGTTTTCGAGAACCAGCCGCCGCTTTTCCAGGGCGCGCTCGACCACCGAGAACAGCCGGTTGGCGGGAAACGGCTTCTCGATGAAGTCATAGGCGCCCGCGCGCATCGCTTCGACCGCCATCTGCACGTCGCCATGGCCGGTGATCAGCACCACCGGCAGCGTCGGATCGATCGCCAGCACCTGCCGCATCAGCGCAAGCCCGTCGGTACCGGGCATGCGTATGTCCGACACGATCACGCCGTAGAGGCTGCGCAGCGGCAGGTCGCCGATATCCGCCGCATCGGCATGGGGAACGACGGCCAGGCCTTCAAGCTCCAGCGATTGCTTGAGCGCATGACGAAGGTCGGCGTCGTCATCGATCAGATGAATGACGCGGTCATGGTCCCTGAGGGCGGACGTGTCTTCCAAGGCCAAGCCCCTTCCCGGCATGCGAGTGGACCTTCTGAAACCATGCCGGCCGCGACTTGTCCAGCTTCAGCGGGCCTGATCGCCCCCTGCGGGCGCCATTGGTGGCGTGGAGACCGGGTCCACCGCTGCTGCTGCAGCGAGATCGATGGTGAAGCAGGCGCCGCCCTCCGGGCGGTTGCCGGCCGTAATCGCGCCGCCGAAATCGCGGATGATGTTGTCGGCGATCGACAGGCCGATGCCGATGCCTTCGCCCACTCCCTTGGTGGTGAAGAACGGATCGAACACCTGCGACACCTGATCGGGCGTGATCCCCGGCCCGTTGTCCGCCACCGTGACGAGCACCCGGTCGCCCGCGCGCCGGGCTTCGATCTCGATGCGCCCGCCAGGCCGGCCCGACAGGGCATCGATGGCATTGTTGACGAGATTGACGAAGACCTGGCCCAGCCGGATGCGCCCCCCCATGACATGAAGGCCGGCAACCTCCGGTGCGACGGCGATCTCCTCGATCCCGGCCGCGCGGGCGCGCGGGCGCGCCAGGAGCAGGGCCTCATCGATGATGGTGCCGAGCGGCACCGGGCCGATGGTGGCGCCCGGCTTGCGCGAGAACGACAGCAGCGTCCGCGACAGTTCCGCCATGCGTTCTACCAGCCCGTTGATGCGCGTCAGATTGCCGGCCACCTCGGAGGTCAGGCCGCGGTCGAGAAAGCGCAGGGCATTGTCGGCATAGGAGCGGATCGCCGCCAGCGGCTGGTTGTATTCGTGGCTGAGCGCCGTCGACATCTGGCCGAGGGCTGCGAGCTTGGCCGTCTGCACCAGTTCGTTCTGCGTCTTGCGCAGACGTTCCTCGGCAGCACGGCGGACGTCGACCTCATGGCTCAGCGACCGGTTGGTCACCGACAGGGCGCGGGTCCGGTCGCGCACCACCCGTTCGAGCCTGAGCGCCGTCGCCCTGTCGGCACGCGCGCGAATGATAACCACCTCGTTGCGCCGGAGCGCCACCAGCGCCACCAGCCCCGCAAGAAGACAGGCGAGCGTGGCGATCGCCGCGGCATTGAAGCGGGCGGCGGAGACAGGGGCCGGGTCGGCCAGCACATGCAGGTCCCATTCGAGCAGCGGCAAGCGGCGCACCAGATCGAGCCGCTCCTCGAAGCCGCCATCAATCAGGTAGCGATCGATCCGGCCGGTCTGCCGCAAGTCCGAAAGCGGACGCTGGCGCCAGGCCGGATCATTGGCGAGGAACACGGTGCCCGACTTGTCGGTGACGAAGATGCGCCGCGCCGACAGCGCCCAGGCAGCCTCCACGCGGTAGAAATCCACATAGACGACGACGGCGCCGACGAACCGGCCGTCGCGGCGAACCCCGGAGGAGAAGGCATAGGTCCGTTGCCCTTCGCCATAGGACAGGGCCGCACGGCCGAGCCGGCCCTGCCGCGCGACCTCGATCAGGGCGGGCACATCCTCGGCACTGGCCACACCGGACCCGCGCGCATTGGCCAGCAGCTCACCGTTGGCAAAGAAAAAGGCCACGTCCATGGCAGCCGACATCGCCGCGATCTCCACGGCGGTGCGGCGGGCGTCGAGCGCCTGCGCATTGCCGTCGGCATCGCGGATGAACAAGGCCCGGATTGAGGATTGCCTCGACAGAAGCGGCGGCAGCAGCCGGTATTTGTCGAGCACGCCCGACAGCACCTCTGTCTGCACCGAAAGCGTTTCCCCAGCCTTCTGCATCACGTCCGACAGCGCCTGATGCTGGGCCGAGCGCACCGACCAGGCGACCACCACGGCCGAGATCAGCGCCCAGACCACGAACAGGCCGGTGCGGACAAGGCGGAACTGTTTCTCGATGGCGACGCGCGAACCCATCGCCGGACTTTAACGGCTTTTGGGAGCCGGGCAAGCAGCCCCGGCCCCCGGCATGCCGCGCCGGTCAGACCTTGGCGGCGGCGACGGTGGCCTCGATGTGATCGACCAGCGCATCGGCGAGCCCGAGCCGGCCGGCAAGCAGGTCGAGGAAGCCGCGCTCGGCACGGGTGTCCGGATCGATCGTCAGCCGCGCGGCGGTGAACATTTCCACCTTCTGCGCCTCGCTCGAAGCGGAGGCGACGATCGCGTCCATGTCGACGGGCTTGGCAAGTTCGTCGGCGAGAAAGTCGACGGCATCCTGTCCCAGGCCGGACAGTGCGAGCTTGTCCTGGATCCGGGCCCGTTCCGCTTCATCGACATGGCCGTCGGCGCGGGCGGCAGCAATCATCACCCTGACGAGCGACAGCGCGAAATCGGCGCTGCCCGCCTGGCCTTCGGGCGAAAACGGTGTTCCCTGCGGCGGCGGCAGAAGCTCCGGCTCGCCCGGCGCCTCCGCGGCCGCGGGGTCCTTGCCCGTCTGATAGTTCTTCCAGGCCTGATAGCCGAGACCCGCGATCGCGGCCATGCCGCCGAGCTTGAGCGCCGAGCCGGTGACGGCGCGGCCGGTACCGGTGCCCAGGAGCACCGCCAGGATCGCGCCGGTGGCGAGCGGATTGTCCTTGGCCATCTGCGTGGCCTGGGCCGCCTTGTCACGCACAGTGCCTTGCGTGCCGGGAACGTTGGAACCTAGAAACTGGTCGAGCAGGGCTTTGGGGTCAAACATGAGATCCGGTCCTTGTCTTTGGCGCGGGCACGGGAGATCGCCACCGCTTCCTGCCTCAGATAGGCATGCGGGACCGCGCTTTCAAACCGGATGTGACTGGTGCCCGACGTCAGGCCGACAGCCGCGAGGCCTCGGTGGCGAGCCGGGTGATGCCGTCCCAGTCGCCGGCTTCGACCAGCGCCGAAGGGGCGACCCAGGAACCGCCGACGCAGATGACATTGGGCAGCGCCAGATAGTCGCGGGCATTGTCCGGCGTGATTCCGCCGGTGGGGCAGAACATCGCGCCCGCGAGCGGCGAGGAGAGCGACTTGAGATAGGCGGATCCGCCCGCCTGTTCGGCCGGGAAGAACTTCATCACCTCGTAGCCCTCTTCCCGCAGCGCCATCACCTCGCTTGCGGTGGCAGCACCCGGCAACAGCGGCACCGTCGACTTGCGCGCCACGTCGAGAAGCTCCTGGGTCGTGCCGGGCGAGACGATAAACTGCGAGCCGGCATCGACGGCCTGGTGATATTGCTCGGCATTGAGGACCGTGCCGGCGCCCGGCACCGCGCCCTCGACCTCATCGGCCACGGCGCGGATCGCCTCCAGCGCCACAGGCGTGCGCAGGGTGATTTCGATCGCCTTGAGGCCGCCTGCCACCAGCGCACGGGCGAGCGGCACAGCATGGGCCAGATCCTTGATGACGAGCACGGGGACGACGGGCTGCAGTTTCAGGATTGAAATCAGGGCTCGGGTCTTGTCACCCATGTTGCAGGTCCTTTCGCGTCGTCTATCGGAGCGCTCCGAATAGCCTTTCGCGTCAAGCTTGTCCATCTTGACCGGGCTTTCCGCGCGGCCGGGACGCTGTGGCCAATTGCCTGAAACGCGCCAACGCGCTATTGCCGAAGCCATGATGACACCCACCAGCACTCTCCCGACCAACCAGCCGGTCGTTGTCGCCGCGCTCTATCATTTCGCCCGGCTTGCGGATCACGCCGCCTTGCGCGCGCCGCTCGCGGAGCTGTGCGAAAGTTCCGACGTGAAGGGCACGCTGCTTCTCGCCCGCGAAGGCGTCAACGGCACCATCGCCGGCACGCGCGCAGGGATCGACGCGGTGCTCGCGCATCTGCGCGCGATCCCCGGTCTCGAAGCGCTCGAACACAAGGAAAGCTCCGCCCACACGATGCCGTTCCGGCGCATGAAGGTGCGCCTGAAGAAGGAGATCGTCACCATGGGCGTGCCCGACATCGATCCGCTCGAGGGCGTGGGCGCCTATGTCGATCCGGCCGACTGGAACAGGCTGATCTCGGACCCGGACACGATCATCATCGACACCCGCAACGACTACGAGGTCGGCATCGGCACCTTCAGGGGCGCGATCAACCCCAAGACCGACACGTTCCGCGAGTTTCCCGAATGGGTCGACCAGGCTGGCCTTGACGACAAGAGCAAACCGATCGCGATGTTCTGCACCGGTGGCATCCGCTGCGAGAAGGCGACCGCCTTCATGCGCGCCAAGGGCTACGAGAATGTCTATCACCTGAAGGGCGGCATTCTCAAATATCTCGAAGAGGTGCCGGAGACCGAAAGCCTGTGGGAAGGCTCGTGCTTCGTCTTCGACGAACGCGTCGCCGTCACCCACGGCCTGCGCGAAGGCGACGAGATCCTCTGCCGCGCCTGCCGCAATCCGGTGACGCCGGAGGAACAGGCCTCGGAACTGTTCGAGGAAGGCGTGTCCTGCCCGCATTGCTTCCATGAACGCAGCGACGAGGACCGCGAACGCTACCGCATGCGCCACCGCCAGATGCTGGCCGAACGCGCCCGCGCCGGCGCAGAAACGACGGAAGACGCATGAGCGCGGGCGCCGAGCGAATCCTCGTCATCGGCGCCGGCATCGTCGGCATCGCCACGGCGGCGCAGCTCGCCGAGCGCGGCCATGACGTCACCGTCCTCGACCGCACCGGCATTGCCGAGGAAACCAGCAAGGGCAACGCAGCCGCCCTCGCCTTCTCCGACATCATGCCGCTCGCCTCGCCCAAGATCCTGCTTCGGGCGCCGAAATGGCTTATTGACCCGCTTGGCCCGCTGTCGATCCACCCCTCTTATCTGCCCCGTCTCGCGCCCTGGCTGTGGCAGTTCTGGAAGGCCAGCCAGCCGGGCCGGCTCGAAGCCTCCATCCGCACCCAGACCGCGCTGATGCGGCTTGCCGAAAGCGAGATGATGGCGCTGGTCGACCGCGCCGGGATTTCATCGATGGTGCGCCACGACGGCTCGCTCGAACTCTACGAGAGTGAAGCGGAATTCAGGGCCACGACAAAGGGCTGGGACGCGCGTGCAAAGGCCGGCATCGGGTTCGAGCATGTCCGCGGCGCACGGCTCGCGGAGCTGCAGCCCGGCCTTGCACCGCGCTTCGTCGCCGGCACCTTCGTGCCGGGCTGGAAGACGGTCAGCGAACCGCAGCAGTTTGCAAAAGCGATCTGGCGCCATGCCGAAGCCAGCGGCGCGAAATTCGAACAGGCCGAGGTCGCGCGCCTTGTGCGCAGCGAGAACGGTCCCGCCGCGCGGCTTGCCGACGGCACCACCCGCCAGGCCGACCGCATCGTCGTCTGCGCCGGCGCCTGGTCCACCCGCCTTCTCGCCCCCGTCACCAAGCTCACCATCCCGCTCGAAACCGAGCGCGGCTACAACACCACGCTGCCCGCCGGCGCCTTCGACGTGAAGCGTCAGCTGATCTTCGGCAATCACGGCTTCGTCGTCACGCCGCTCGACACCGGCCTGCGCGTCGGCGGCGCCGTCGAACTGGGCGGTCTCGACCTGCCGCCGAACTATGCGCGCTCGAAAGCCATGCTCGACAAGGCGGCGGCCTTCCTGCCGGGGCTGACGACGCAGGGCGGCACCGAATGGATGGGCTTCCGCCCGTCGCTGCCCGACACGCTGCCGGTGATCGGCGCGCTGCCCGAGGACCGCGCCATCCTGCTCGCCTTCGGCAACGGCCATCTGGGCCTCACCCAGTCCGCGGCCATGGGCCGGCTGGTGGCGGATCTGGTGTCCGGCAGCAAGCCCGCCATTGACATTGCCGCCTGCCGGCCCGACCGTTTCTGATCACACCGCACGAAAGAGCAAGCCATGGCGCGTACCCGTTTCTTCTGCATCGACGGTCACACCTGCGGCAATCCGGTCCGTGTCGTCACCGGCGGCGCGCCCCGGCTCGAGGGCGGGACCATGCTCGAGCGCCGCGCCCATTTCCTCAGAGACTACGACTGGATCCGCACCGGGCTGATGTTCGAGCCGCGCGGCCACGACATGATGTCGGGCGCGATCCTCTATCCGCCGACCCGCGAGGATTGCGACATCGCCTTCCTGTTCATCGAGACCTCGGGCTGCCTGCCGATGTGCGGCCATGGCACCATCGGCACTGTCACCATGGCGATCGAGAACGGGCTGGTGAGCCCGCGCGAACCCGGGACGCTCGCCATTGACACCCCGGCCGGCCGCATCGTCGCCCGCTACCGGCAGGAAGGGCGCAAGGTCAAGGAAGTGCGGCTCACCAATGTGCCAGCCTTCCTGCATTCGACCGGCATCCGCACGTTCTGCGAGGGCTTGGGCGAGATCACCGTCGATGTCGCCTATGGCGGCAATTTCTACGCCATCGTCGATGCGCAGGAGAACTTTGCCGACATGGCGGCGTTCTCGGCGGCCGACCTGGTACGCATGAGCCCCGCTTTGCGCGAGCGGTTGAACGCCGAGCATGACTTCGTCCACCCCGAAAAACCCGACATCCGCGGCCTGAGCCATATTCTCTGGACCGGCGCTCCGACGGTGGACGGGGCACATTCCCGCAATGCGGTGTTTTACGGCGACAAGGCGATCGACCGCTCGCCCTGCGGCACCGGCACCTCGGCGCGGATGGCGCAGTGGGCGGCCAAGGGCAAGCTCGCGCCGGGCGACGATTTCGTGCACGAAAGCATCATCGGCTCACTGTTTCACGGCCGGGTCGAAGCGGCGGCAGAGGTGGCGGGCAAGCCCGCGATCATTCCCTCGATTGCCGGCTGGGCGGTCGAAACCGGGCTCAACACCATCACCATCGACGACGAGGAAGACCCCTTCGCCCACGGTTTCGTGGTGCGCTGACCCGACCACCGCTCTGTCATTCGCCACCTCAGGCGAGCGCCGGATCCGGCAGTTTGGCCTCGACCCACTCTTCCGCGCCGCAATGCCGGCAGGCGATCTCTTGCGCCTGCTGCAGCGTCCCGCAGGCAAAGCAGCAATAGGTCGTGTCCGCCGCGGAAGCCGGATCGCGCTGCGGCAAGGGACAGATCTCGTGCGGCGGCACGATCGGCAGGCCAGCCAGGGGCTGCTTCGCCCGAAACACGCTCAGATCACCATTGGCCTCAAGAAAGGCGTGCTCGACTTCTCCCAGATTGCTGATGCCTTCAAGCCGCAGCAGCGCCAGCACCTCGGCCTTGCCCATGCCACGGCTCGAGGTCTGGTCGGGATTGAGCCGCCCCTGGCGCACGATCCAGGTGGGCATGCCGTCGATCGTCCGTTGCGCCCTGTCGGACCTGAGGATCAGATAATCGAGCCCCTTGTTGATCAGCACCACGATGGTGATCACCAGCATGGCATGGAGGAGCGGCACGTCCGGGTAGAACAGCGAATCCCCCACCGCCGAGCCGAGCGCGATCACCAGCAGGAATTCGACCATCGACAGCTGCGAGATGCTGCGCCCGCCGATCCACCGGATCAGCCCGAAGGTGTAGACATAGATCACGACCGTGCGGAACAGGATCTCCCACAGGAACGCCGGCGGCGGATCGCCGATGAGCATGCGTGCCCAGTCGAAGGGGACGACGACTTGATCCATGGGCGAAGGCTCCGTGCGGTTGACCGCACTCAAACGTATGGTCGCGAGCCTTGTTCCACCTCGACCGGACGAATTCGACCTCAGGCCTTGCCGTGGGCGGCGATCAGGTGCCGGTACCACTCGCCCGATTGCTTGACGGTGCGGGTTTGCGTCTCGTAGTCGACATGGACCAGGCCGAAGCGCATCGAATAGCCCTCGGCCCACTCGAAATTGTCCATCAGGCTCCAGGCGAAATAGCCCTTGAGCGGATAGTCCTCGGCGACGAGATCGGCTGCCACCGACAGGTGGCGGGCGATGTAGTCGAGCCGCATCGTGTCGCTGACCGCGCCGTTCTCGATGCCGGTGTTGTCGCACGCGCCGTTCTCGGTGATGTAGAACGGCGGCAGCTCGTAGCGGCCATAGAGATCCTTGACCACATGCGAGAGGCCGGCAGGCTCGATCTCCCAGCCGATATCGGTCTTTTCCGGCCGAACAGCCGGCGCGTCGGCGGTGTGCGGGAACGCCGCGTCCGGATTGTCGCTCACGCGGGTCGGCGTGTAGTAGTTGAGGCCCCAGAAATCGAGCGGCTGGTTGATGGTTTCGAGATCGCCGTCGCGGATATGGCCGGCGAGGTCTGGGCAGCCTTCGAGCAGCGAAGCCGGATAGGCGCCCTGGAACAGCGGCCCGAAGAACACGCCATTGTTGAAATCGCTGGCGCGCTCGGCCGCCTTCCGGTCGGCGTCGCTGTCGGACGCGGCCATGACGCTCATCGCGTTCAGCACGATGCCGGTCGGAAGGGTCGGCCGCTCCGCGCGGATCGCCTGCACGCCGAGGCCATGGGCGAGATTGGTGACATGCGCCGCCGCCATCGCCGCCTCCATCGCGCGTTCGCCGGGCGCGTGCACGCCCGTGAGATGACCGAGATAGACCGAGCACCAGGGTTCGTTGAAGGTGACGATGGTGTCGAGCCGGTCGCCGAGCCGCTTGGTGACGATGCCGGCATAGCGGGCAAAGGCCGAGGCCGTGTCGCGGTCGGTCCAGCCGCCACGGCCCATCAGCGCCAGCGGCAGGTCCCAATGGTAGAGCGTGGCGAAAGCCTTGATGCCGCGGGCTTTCAGTCCGTCCAGAAGCCGGTCGTAGAAGTCGAGCCCCGTCTCGTTGATCCAGCCGGTGCCGTCCGGCAGGATCCGGGGCCAGGCGATCGAGAACCGGTAGGCCTCCGCGCCGAGCCCAGCCATCAGGTCGAGATCGGCATCGAGCCTGTTGTAATGATCGCAGGCGACATCGCCGGTGTCACCGCCCTTGACCCGGCCGGGCATGTGCGAAAACGCGTCCCAGATCGACGGCTTGCGCCCGTCGGCGGTCGCCGCCCCCTCGATCTGGTAGGAGGCGGTGGCCACCCCGAACAGGAAATCCTGCGGAAAGCGGCGAGCGAGCTTCTGCGGTGACGTGTCGAATGTCATGTTCGGTCCCATTCTGGTTTATGTGGCAGGCCGCCCCGGCGGGATGGACGTCCGCGGTTTGACAGCGATCCCCGGGCTCAACTGTGCGCAGCGGCTGCCATCCAGGGTCACGCGGAGGGCAGCCGGTCGATGAATGCCTTGATGATCTCTGTCAGTTCAACTGGTTTTTCGATGCAGGGCAGGTGCGCGGCGCCCGGGATCTCCTGATACATCGCGCCCGGGATCAGCCGCGCCAGTTCGCCGACGAGCTGCGGCGGCGTCGAGCCGTCCTCGGTGCCGACCACGCAGATCGCCGGGACAGCAAGTTCCGCGCTCGTTCGCGTCAGATCGGTATCCCGGATCGCCGCGCAGGTTCCGACATAACCCTGCACAGGGGTGCGTTCCAGCATCAGACGGTAGCCGGTGAAATCGGCATTGTCGGCGCTACGATAGGACTTGGTGAACCAGCGCTCGAGGATCGCATCGGAAATTCCGGCGATGCCCTGCTCGGTGATAGCGGCGATGCGCGCGTCCCACATGTCCTGCGTGCCGATCTTGTGGCCGGTGTCGCACAGGATCAGCGCGCGCACCAGATCCGGCCGCTTGGCGGCCAGCCCCTGGGCGATCATGCCGCCGACCGACAGGCCGCAGACGATGGCATTCTTCGCGTCGAAATGGTCGAGCAGCGCCGCGAGATCGTCGATGTGATCGTCCATGGTGATCTCGCCAGGCCCCGCCTCCGACAGGCCGTGGCCGCGCTTGTCATAGGCGATGATGGCGAAATCGCCGACCAGCCGCACGATCACGTCGCGCCAGATGCGATAATCCGTACCCAGCGAATTGGCGAACACGATGGTGGGCCGATCCGGAGCCGCACCGATGACCTGATGATGAATGACGACACCGTTCAGGCGGGCAAACTGCATATCGGGCTTCCTTCAGGGGCGTTTTCAAGTTGCGCAGGTGATTTATGTCACCTGACGTGCACGTGCAAACAGGAAACGCCGGTCAAAGGCCGGCGTCGGCGGTTGCGGCGGCCCCCGAAAAGGGCCGCCGCACCCCGGGATCGCCGTCAAACGTAGCGATTAACGATGTTTTCGAGATATTCCTGCCGGCCGGATTTCGGCTGCGGGTTGATATCGGCGTTGGCGACATAGTCGGCGATGTCCGACAGGCTGTGCGAGCCGTCGAGCATCTTCTTGGCTTCGGGCGTGTCCCAACCCGCATAGCGCTTTTCGACGTGCCGGATGATCGTGCCGTCCTCGACCATCTTCGCGGCCGCCTTGAGCGCACGCGCGCAGGTGTCCATGCCGCCGATGTGGGCATAAAGCAGGTCTTCCGGATCGAGCGACTGGCGCCTGAGCTTGGCGTCGAAATTGGTGCCGCCGGTCGTAAACCCGCCGCCCTTGAGGATGGCGTAATAGGCGAGCGTCATCTCGGGCACATTGTTGGGGAACTGGTCGGTGTCCCAGCCGGACTGGTAGTCGTTGCGGTTCATGTCGATCGAGCCGAAGATGCCGAGCGCCTGGGCGAGTTCGAGTTCGTGCTCGAAGGAATGGCCGGCAAGGATCGCGTGGCCCTGCTCGATATTGACCTTCACCTCGTTTTCGAGACCGTGGCGCTTGAGGAAGCCATAGACGGTGGCGACGTCGTAGTCATACTGGTGCTTGGTCGGCTCCTGCGGCTTGGGCTCGATCAGGATCGTGCCCTTGAAGCCGATCTTGTGCTTGTAATCGACCACCAGGTTGAGGAAGCGGCCGAGCTGGGTGTCCTCGCGCTTGAGGTCGGTGTTGAGCAACGTCTCGTAGCCTTCGCGTCCGCCCCACAGCACATAGTTTGCGCCGCCGAGCTTGTGGGTGGCGTCGATGCAGGTCTTCACCGTGGCCGCGGCGAAGGCGAACACGTCGGGATCGGGATTGGTGGCGGCCCCGCCCATGTAGCGGCGGTTGGAGAACAGGTTGGCCGTGCCCCACAGAAGCTTGACGCCGGTGGCTTCCTGCTTGCGCGCGAAATAATCGACGATCTCTTCGAGATTGCGGGTGTTTTCGGCGAAATTGGCACCTTCCGGCCGCACATCGGCGTCATGGAAGCAGTAGAACGGCGAACCCAGCGCCTGGAACATCTCGAACGCCACGTCGGCCTTCATCTTGGCGAGCGACATGGTGTCGGCGGGAAACCAGGGACGCTCGAAGGTGCGGCCGCCGAACGGATCGCCGCCCTCCCAGGCGAAGGAATGCCAATAGGCGACGGCAAAGCGCAGATGGTCTTCCATGCGCTTGCCCATGACCATCTCATCGGCATTGTAGTGGCGGAAGGCGAGCGGATTGGTGCTCTCCGGCCCCTCGTATTTGATCCGGGTGACGTCTCCGAAAAATCCGGTACTCATGACATGGCTCCTTTGATTGCGGGATAGAGGGCGCGATACCGCCCATAGGCTTCATCGAAGGCCTGGGCGAGATCGCGATTGGGGTGAATGGTGGCATCGGTGGCGGGCTGGGTGCAGACCGCCAGCGGATCGGCATCTTCGGCGGCGATCAGGCCGAGCCGGGCTGCACCGAAGGCGGCCCCGAAATCCCCGCCTTCGGGAATATCGACCGGCAGGTTCAGGACCGTGGCCAGTGCTTCGAGCCAATAGAGCGAGCGCGAGCCGCCGCCGATGGCGGTCACGCGCGTGAGCGCGGTTCCGGCCTGGGCGAGCGCTTCGAGACTGTCGCGGAAGGCAAAGCACACGCCTTCGACCACCGCACGGGTCAGCGCCGCGCGATCGGATTCGTGCCCGAGCCCGGCAAAGGCGCCGCGGATCGCCGCGTCGTTGTGCGGCGTGCGCTCGCCCGAGAGATAAGGCAGGAACATCACCGAGCCGGGCGCCTGAAGGGTCTCGCCGAGTTCGCCGGTCAGCACCGCGGGGGCCGTCGAGGTCACGCCCGACAGCCAGTTGAGCGAATCGGTGGCCGACAGGATCACGCCCATCTGGTGCCAGGTGCCGGGCAGCGCATGGCAGAACGCATGCACCGCGCTGTCGGGATTGGGCAGATAGCGGCTGTTGGCGGCAAACAGCACGCCGGAGGTGCCGAGCGAGGCGAAGGCGTGGTTGTCGCCGACCGTGCCCATGCCGCAGGCCGAAGCCGCATTGTCGCCGGCGCCGCCGGCAACCGGAATGCCCGCAGGAAGCCCCAGTTCGGCGGCCACCTCGGCGCGAAGCGCGCCGGCGCGCTCCGTGCCTTCGACCAGCGCCGGCATATGGGAGCGATCGAGGCCGGACGCGGCAAGCAGGCCGTCGTCCCAGGCGCGCTTGCCGACATCGAGCCAGGACGTGCCGGCCGAATCCGACATCTCCGAAATTGCCTCGCCGGTCAGCCAGAGTCTGAGATAATCCTTCGGCAGCAGCACCTTGGCCACCCGCGCGAAAGCCTCGGGCTCGTGTCCGGCCATCCATTTGAGCTTCGGCGCGGTGAAGCCCGGGAACACGATATTGCCGGTCAGCCGCCGGAACTGCGGATCGGCGTCAAGCGCTGCGGCTTCCCGGAAGCTGCGGGTGTCGTTCCAGAGGATGCAGGGCCGGATCACACGGCCGTCGCGATCGATCGTGGTGGCGCCATGCATGTGGCCCGACAGCCCGATGCCCCGCACCCTGGCGAGGTCTGCAGCGTGGGTCTTGGCGAAGTCCGAGAGCGCGGCCCGGGTCGCCGCGATCCAGCTGTCGGGATCCTGCTCCGACCAACCCGGATGCGGCCGCTCGACCGTGAGCGGCGCGCTGGCAGACCCGACGATCCGCTGATTGTCGTCAATCAGCAGCGCCTTGAGCGAGGAGGTGCCGAGATCAAGCCCGAGATACATGTCACTGTGTCCTTTTCGTCGTCATGGCAGGTTGTCCCTGAGAAAGATGTCGATGCGGATGCGCTCCTGCTCGCTCAGCGGCGAGATCCCGTCGGCGTGGGCCTTGAGCACGCGGATGGCGCTGCGCACCTCGTGGCCGCAGTCCTGGTTGATGACCGCATCGAACACGCCGTCGCTGAGCGCCTGCCGTGAATGCTCGGTGACCTCGTGAGCGACGACGGAAAGCGTCCGGTCGCGACGGTGCGCCAGCGCCTCGATCAGGCCGCGATTGCCCGCGCCGAGATTGTAGATGGCGATGATGTCGGAAACCTGGTCGAGCGCGGATGTGACCGCGTCGCGGACGGTGTCGGCGTCGTCATTGGTCTCGATCGGGCCGACGATGTCGAGCCCCGGAAACTCCCTTCCGAGCACGGCCGCGAAGCCCGCGGCGCGGTCCATGTGGTCGGACAGGTTCATCGAGCCCGCCACCACCAGCACCTTGCCGCTCCGCCCGCCGCAGAACCGGCCGATCAGGTTGCCGGCCGTGCGTCCAGCGGCGACATTGTCGATGCCGCAGAAATGCACCCGCCGCGACCCGGGCAGGTCGGAAACGAGCGTCGCCACCTGCACGCCCTGGTCGCTCAGCCGGTCGACCGCAGCCCGAACCTCGGGCGTGTCGGTCGCCACCAGCGCCACACCGGACACCTGCTTCGGATCGAGCGCGTCGAGAACGCGGACGATTGCCGCCGGATCGAACGGCGGCACGGTCTCGATCCGGATCGCGGTGCGTTCGACGCCCGAACGCGCCATCGCCGAAGCGATCTCGCTTTCGAGCACGCGCATGAAGCTGTTCGGCCCCGAGGGAATGATGAAGACCAAGGGATAGACCCGCCGGCGCGCGAGATTGGCGGCGGTGACGTCGCGCACATAGCCGAGCCGGGTGACCGCGTTCTCGACCTTCTCCACCGTCTGCCGCCTGACCCCCGGCCGGCGGTTGAGCACCCGGTCGACGGTGGCCAGGCTGACGCCGGCTTCTGCAGCAATGTCGTGCACCGTGGGCCGCATGATCTCCTCCTGGGCGCGTTCTAGACGAATTTCTGAGGTACGTAAATCAGAAATCCGGTCCGAGGCCCGGCGACAGGCCGCGGCGCGTTGCCGCTTCCCGCACATCCGCCGACCGGGCGAAGCCCGCGGATGGCCGCCATACTTGACGCAACCGGCGCAATATGGCCTAAGGCCAGCGCCCGCAGATCACCGCCGCGCCTTGCCTTGGCCGCAGCGTCCCACGCGGGCGGACGCCGCCGGCAAATGCCGCCGCGCGCATATTCCAACGGACCTGAAAGCGGGCGAAACCAGATGGCCAACACAGCAACGCGGGTGCGCATCGCACCGTCTCCGACCGGCGAACCCCATGTGGGCACCGCCTATATCGCGCTGTTCAATTATTTGTTCGCGAAGAAACACGGCGGCGAATTCATCCTCAGGATCGAGGACACCGACGCCACCCGCTCGACGCCCGAATTCGAACGCAAGGTGCTCGACGCGCTCAAATGGTGCGGCCTCACCTGGTCGGAAGGCCCCGATGTCGGCGGCCCCTACGGCCCCTACCGCCAGTCCGAGCGCAAGGACATCTACAAGGAATATGTCGACAGGATCGTCGACAACGGCCACGGGTTCCGCTGCTTCTGCACACCCGAGCAGCTCGACGAAATGCGCGCCGCCCAGCGCGCCGCCGGCAAGCCGCCGAAATATGACGGCCGCTGCCTATCGCTGACGGCCGAGGAAGTCACCACGCGCATGAACGCGGGCGAACCCTCGGTGGTGCGCATGAAGATCCCGACCGAAGGCTCCTGCAAGTTCGTGGACGGCGTCTATGGCGAGGTCGACATTCCGTGGGACGCGGTCGACATGCAGGTCCTGCTCAAGGCCGACGGCATGCCGACCTACCACATGGCGAACGTGGTCGATGACCACCTGATGAAGATCACCCATGTGGCCCGCGGCGAGGAATGGCTGTCCTCGGTGCCCAAGCACATCCTGATCTACCAGTATCTCGGGCTTGAGCCGCCGGTGTTCATGCACCTGTCGCTGATGCGCAATGCCGACAAGTCGAAACTGTCGAAGCGCAAGAACCCGACCTCGATTTCCTATTACGCGGCGCTCGGCATCCTGCCCGAGGCGCTGATGAACTTCCTCGGCCTGTTCTTCATGCAGATCGACGAGGGCGAGGAAATGCTGACCATGGATCAGCTCGCCGAGCGCTTCGACCCGGAAAACCTGTCCAAGGCCGGTGCGATCTTCGACCTGCAGAAGCTCGATTGGCTCAATGGCCGCTGGCTGCGCGAAGGTATTTCCGAAACCGAGTTCGTCGCGCGCGTTCTCGCCTGGGCGCAGGAGAACGACCGCTTCGGCGCGGGCATGCGGCTCGCCCAGTCGCGCATCACCAAGCTCTCTGACCTGCCCGATCTGACCGGCTTCCTGCTCAAGGGCGACCTGGGCCTCACCGCGGCCGATTTCGCGGGCATCAAGAAGGTGTCGCTCGAGGACGTGCTCCGGATCCTGCAGGAGGTGCAGCCGGCGCTCGAAACCGTGTTCGAGTGGAACGCCGAGAGCGTGGAAGCCGAACTGCGTGCCGTCTCCGAGCGCACCGACATCAAGCTGCGCAATCTGCTCGCACCGCTGTTCATCGCCGTCTCCGGCTCGTCGCGTTCACTGCCGCTGTTCGACTCCATGGCCATTCTCGGCCGCTCCGTGGTCCGCCAGCGCCTCAAGCAGGCGGAAACCGCCGTCAAGGCGGGCGTCGACGCGGCCACTGCAAACAACGGGTAATCCAATGACCGACACCACGACCGAAGCCGGCCTGTCCTCCGACGTCACCGAAGTCCGCGCCCAGAAGCTCGCGAAGCTCCGCGAAACGGTGGCCGAGGTCTATCCGGCGCATTTTCACCGCACGCTCACCAATGCGGAACTGGCGGAGAAATACGAAGGCATCGAGCCCGATACGCTGACGGGCGACATCGTCACGGTCGCGGGCCGGGTCTATTCCTCGCGCAATTCCGGCATGTTCATCGACATCCACGACGCGTCGGGCAAGGTGCAGATCTTCAGCCACAAGGACACCACGCCCGAAGAGGCGCGCGCGCTCCTGCCGCTGATCGATCTCGGCGACATCATCGGCGTGACCGGCGAAGTCCGCCGCACCAAGCGCGGCGAACTCACCGTGAATGCGCATGAGATCACCATGCTCACCAAGTCGCTGCTGCCGATGCCGGAAAAGTGGCACGGGCTCACCGACATCGAGCTGCGCTACCGCAAGCGCCACCTCGACATCATGACCAACGATGATTCGAAGCTGCGTTTCCAGCAGCGCTCGAAGATCGTCTCCGGCATCCGCCGCTTCATGGAAGACGACGGCTTCATGGAAGTCGAGACGCCGATGCTGCACTCGGTCTATGGCGGCGCCACCGCGGAACCGTTCAAGACCCACCACAACACGCTCAAGCTCGACATGTATCTGCGCATCGCGCCGGAACTGTTCCTGAAGCGCACGTTGGTCTCCGGCCTCACCGACAAGGTGTTCGAAATCAACCGCAACTTCCGCAACGAGGGCGTGTCGACACGGCACAATCCCGAGTTCACCATGATGGAATGCTACTGGGCCTATGCCGATTACGAGGACATCATGGGCCTGGTGGAGCGGATGTTCGAAAAGCTCGCGCTGACGATCCACGGCTCGACCGAATTCCCCTATGGCGACAAGCAGATCTCCTTCAAGGGTCCGTTCCGGCGGGTGCCGATGCCGGACGCGGTCAAGGATGTCACCGGCATCGATTTCCGCGCGATCGCCACCGACGAGGAAGCCCGGGCCGCCACCCGCGCCGCCGGCTTCGAGATCGAGGACGACTGGACCTGGGGCGAATGCCTGGCCTTCATCTTCGAGGAGAAGGTCGAGGAGACGCTGATCCAGCCTGCGCATGTGACGCACTTCCCCAAGGACATCTCGCCCTTCGCCAAGGAAGTGCCGGGCGAGCCGCGCCTGGTCGAGCGGTTCGAGACCTATTGCAACGCCTGGGAGCTGGGCAACGCCTTTTCGGAGCTCAACGATCCGGAAGAGCAGCGCAAGCGCATGGTCGAGCAGCTGGAGCAGGCGCACGCCCGCGGCGAAAGCGAAAAGCAGCTCGACGAGGAATTCCTGGACGCCATCGACCAGGGCATGCCGCCCGCGGGCGGGCTCGGCATCGGCGTCGATCGGCTGATCATGCTGTTGACCAACGCGCCCTCGATCCGCGACGTGATCCTGTTTCCCGCACGCAAGAACCGGGCGGACTGAGGCCGCCTTGTGGCAATTGTGACAGAGTGAAGTCTATTGCTGATTGCGGCGCTTGCCGCGATCAGTGACTCGGGGCCGCGTGACCGGCCGCAGGCGCTTCATGGCCGCCGGCAGGCTCGCCATGGCCGCTGGCCGCGGGTTCGCCATGGCCTCCGGCGGAAGCCGTCTGCGGCGCTTCGTCCACCTTGTCGCCGTCGCAGCCCTCGACCAGTTCGATCTCGTGATTGACCGTTTCGAGATCGGCAAGCCGCATGTCGATCCGGGTTCCGAAATAGAAGCCGGTCTCGGTCGGCTGCGCATCGACATAGCGCGCTTCCCAGGGCTTGCTGGTGGCCATGGTCTTGCCCGGATTGGGCGCATGCACGATTTCCGCGCCAATCGCCTCTCCACGCAGGTCCGCGCGCAGGGTCGGGCCGTGATCGTCGGCGACCTGCACGATGACGAGATCCGGATGCAGGGTTTCGGCCAGGTGGCGGGCGATGCGCATGCCGGTGCGCACGCGCGAGCGTGGCTCGCGGTCGTCGGTGGCAATGACGGCGATCAGCCGCTTTTCCTCACCGCGCCGGAATTCGGATTGATAGAGCGTCTTGCAGTGACCGCCGGTGGCGGCCTCCTCGCCCGGCAACAGGCTGGCCGGTGCGAACATCAGGGCGGCGGTTCCCGAAGCACCGAGCACGAGCAGGAATCCGCCCGACAGAAGCGCGAGCTTGCGGGAAAATCTGAACGCATGGAACAACCGGCGCTTTGCAGCGGCCATACTCGAAACACCTTGTACGCATAACTACTCCACGCATCCTACACCTGCGCGCTTTCACAATCGTTAACCCGCTCACAGGCCGACCGGCGGCCCCGCGTGTCAAGTTGGTGCAGGTACCCTGAAACGGCGATCGATCTCGCCTTCCCGGCCCGGCAGATCGAGCCGCATCGGCGAGCGCATGCGCCGGGCGATCACCCTGCCCCGCGCCATGACCAGGAGCCGGTCCGCCCTCAGGCGAATGGCTTCGACCGGATCGCCAGCATCGAGCACCACCAGATCCGCGCGCTTGCCGGTCTCGAGCCCGTACTCCTCAAGCCCCATGATCGCCGCACTCTGGCTCGTGACCATCTCGTAGCAGCGGCGCATCTGAGCAGGGCTCGTCATCTGCGCCACGTGCAGGCCCATGAAGGCCACGTCCAGCATGTCGGCGGTGCCGAGCGAATACCACGGGTCGAGCACGCAGTCCTGCCCGAAGCCGACGCGGATGCCGTGGCTCAGCATTTCCGGCACCCGTGTCATGCCGCGCCGCTTGGGATAGGTGTCATGGCGGCCCTGCAGCGTGATGTTGATCAGCGGATTGGGGATCGCCGCAACTTCGGCCTCGGCGATCAGCGGCAGCAGCTTGGAGACGTAGTAATTGTCCATCGAATGCATCGAGGTCAGGTGCGAGCCCGCCACGCGCCCCTGAAGCCCGAGCCGCTGGGTCTCGTAGGCCAGTTGCTCGATATGGCGCGACAGCGGATCGTCGGTCTCGTCGCAATGCATGTCGACCATCAGCCCGCGCTCTGCCGCGATCTCGCAGAGGTCGGTGACCGAGGCACGGCCGTCGGCCATGGTGCGCTCGAAATGCGGAATGCCTCCGACCACGTCGACGCCGAGATCGAGCGCGCGAATGGTGTTCTCGCGCGCGCCCGCCGAGCGATAGAGCCCGTCCTGCGGGAAGGCGACCAGTTGCAGGTCGATATAAGAGGCGATCTCCTTCCTGACCTCGAGCAGCGCCTCGACCGCGAGCAACCGGTCGTCGCAGACATCGACATGGGTGCGGATCGCGAGCAACCCCATGGAGGCCGCCCAGTCGCAATAGGCGAGCGCCCGCTGCTTCACCGCCTCATGGGTCAGAAGCGGCTTGAGTTCGCCCCACAGCCCGATGCCTTCGAGCAGCGTGCCCGAGGCATTGATCCGCGGCAGGCCGTAGGACAACGTGGCATCCATGTGGAAATGCGGATCGACAAAGGGCGGCGACACGAGGTTGCCTGCAACATCGATGATCTCGCCCGCCTCACCTTCGAGCGAGGGCGCAATCGCGGCGATGCGGTCGCCCGAAATGCCGATATCGGCCGTGGTTCCGTCCGGCAGCATGCCGCCCTTGAGCAGGATATCGAAACTCATCTTTCGCCTTTCTGGTAGGGGGTCATCAGCGCCTTGGGGTAGCTTGCCCGCCGGGCAACGACCACAAGCGCCACGATCGAGAGCACGAACGGCATCATCAGGAAGATCTGGGAGGGAATGACCCCGCCGGTGATCTGCTGCAGCCGAACCTGATAGGCATCGAAAGCTGCAAACAGGATGGCGCCGAGCAGCGCCTTGCCCGGCCGCCAGGAGCCGAACACCACCAGCGCGATGGCGATCCAGCCGCGGCCGTTGATCATCTCGAAGAAAAACGAGTTGAAGGCGGACATGGTCAGGAACGCGCCACCGACGGCCATCAGCGCCGAGCCCGCCATCACTGCGCCCATGCGCACGGCGGTGACCGAGATGCCCTGCGCTTCCACCGCAGCGGGGTTTTCCCCCACCGCCCGCACCGCCACGCCGACGGGCGTGCGGTAGAGCACGAAGGCCACAGCCGCGACAGAGAGATAGGCGAGATAGGTGAGCGGGGTCTGGTTGAACAGCGCCGGACCCAGCACCGGAATGTCCGACAGCACCAGCACGGGGAGCGGCTGGAACGGCTCGATCTTCGGCGGCGAGGTCACTTCCGGCAGCAGGATCCGGTAGGTGAAATAGGTGAGGCTCGAGGCCAACAGCGTAATCCCGATGCCGGTCACGTGCTGCGACAGGCCGAGCGGTACGGTCAGGAACCCGTGCAGGAACCCGAAGGCGGCCCCAGTCAACGCCGCGACCAGCACGCCGGTCCACAGGTCTCCGCCCATATAGACGGTAAACCAGCCGGTAAACGCACCGGCCACCATGATCCCCTCGATGCCGAGATTGAGCACGCCCGCGCGCTCGCAGATCAGCTCCCCCATGGTGGCAAAGATCAGCGGCGAGGCGATGCGGATGGCGGCGACCCAGAAGCTGACGGTGAACAGGATGTCGAAGGCTTCGCTCATGTCACCTCCAGCGCACGCGGTAGCGCATCAGCATGATCGCCGCGACCATGGTCAGGAGCGAGGTCGCCACCATCACCTGGGCGATGTAGCTCGGCACATTGGCGCTGCGGCTCATGGCATCGGCGCCGACGAAGATGCCGGCCACGAAGATCGCAGCGGCCACCACCCCGAGCGGATTGAGCATCGCCAGCATCGCGACGACGATGCCGGTGTAGCCGTAGCCCGGCGACAGATCGAGCGTGAGATTGCCCTTGAGCCCTGCGACCTCCGAGAAGCCAGCGAGCGCCGCGAGCCCGCCCGACAGAAGCGCCGTCTTGACGATCACCCGGTTGACCGGGATGCCGGCGAAGCGGGCGGCTTCCGCGTTGTGGCCGACGGCGCGCATCTCGTAGCCGAGCACGGTCTTCTTCATGATCACCCAGACCACGATCGCGGAGGCCAGCGCGAGGACGAAGCCGAAATGCAGCCGCTTGCCCTTGATCAGACGCGGCAGCTGCGCATCCGCAATCACCCGCTGCGACTGCGGCCAGCCGAGCCCCATCGGGTCCTTGAGCGGGCCTTCAAGCAGCATCGAGACGAACAGGAGCACGATGAAATTGAGAAGCAGCGTCGTCACCACTTCGTCGACGCCGAACCGGGTCTTGAGCACCGCCGGGCCGAGCAGCGCCAGCGCGCCGGTGAGCATCGCGGCGATCATGATCAGCGGGATCAGGCCGGCAGACGGCATCGCGACCGCGCCGGTGCCGAGCACCACCGTCATCACCGCGCCGAGATAGAGTTGCGCCTCGGCGCCGATGTTCCAGAGCCGCGCGCGGAAGGCGACGGCCACCGCGAGCCCGGTGAAGATCAGCGGCGTGGCACGGGTCAGCGTTTCGAGAAGCGCAAACTGCGAGCCCGCCGCCCCCTTGAACACCAGCCAGAACACCGTGAGCGGCGAGGCGCCGGCGAGCATCACCAGCAACGAGGAGATGAGCAGCGTCGCCACGATCGCGCCCGCAGGCCACAGCAGGGTCGCGGCGGGCGAAGCCGATGCCCTCGGTTCAAGCCGCATGGGGCGCTCCCTCGTCAGGGCCGTGGCCGGCCATCAGTTCTCCGAGTTCCATGACGCTGAGTTCGCCCCGGGCGGAAGGTTTCGAGAGCTGCCCCCGATGCATCACCACGATCCGGTCGGACAGCGTCTGGATCTCGTCGAGATCCTCGGAAATCACCAGCACGGCCGCCCCCCGGTCGCGCGCCTCGATCAGCCGGGCATGCACATAGGCGACCGCGCCGACGTCGAGCCCGCGCGTAGGCTGGCTTGCGAGGATGATATCCGGATTGCCGTCGAACGCGCGGCCGAGGATCAGCTTCTGCATGTTGCCGCCGGAAAGGAGCCGCACCCGCGCATCCGCGGACGGGCATTTGACGTCATAGGCCCTGATGATCTCGTCGGCGAAGCCGGAGGCGGCTTTCCAGTTGAGAAAGCCGAAGCGGGAGAAGCGCGGGCTGCGATAGGCTTCGGAAATCACGTTCTCGGCCACGCTCATGTCGCCGATCATGCCGGTGGCGTGGCGGTCTTCGGGAATGCGGCCGAGCCCGTTGTCGAGCGCCGCGCGCGGCGACCACTCGCCCACATGTGTGCCGTGCACGACGATCTCGCCCTCGCGCGCGTCGAGCGTGCCGGAAATCAGCGCCGCGAGCGCCGCCTGGCCATTGCCCGAGATTCCGGCAAGACCGGTGATCTCGCCGCCGCGAAGGCTGAGCGAGACCTGTTTGAGCGCAGCGCCACCGAGGGCCGGCGTGGAAACACCCTTGAGTTCGAACAGAACGGCGCCAGGATGGGGCGGGCCGATCTCGTTGACCGGCAATTGTCCGCCGACCATCAGTTCCGCGAGTTCCCGGCGTGTCGCCTCGGAGGTCTTGCGTTCGCCGGCAAGCCTGCCGCCGCGCAGCACCACCACCCGGTCGGAGACCGCCTGCACCTCGCCGAGCTTGTGGGAAATGAAGATCACCGACAGGCCCGCCGCCACCAGCTTCTTGAGCGTGGCAAACAGCGCGTCGGTTTCCATCGGCGTCAGCACCGCCGTGGGTTCGTCGAGAATGAGGATGCGGGCTTCGCGGTAGAGCGCCTTCAGGATTTCCACCCGCTGGCGCTCGCCCACCGACAGATCCGTGATCATCCGGTCGGGCTCGACCTCAAGCCCGTAATCGGCCGCGAGCTTGCGGATCTTCGCCCGCGCCTGCGCCTTGCCGAGCGAGAGCGACCAGATCGGCCGGGTGCCGAGCACGATGTTTTCGAGCACGGTCATCTGGTCGGCGAGCGTGAAATGCTGGTGCACCATGCCGATGCCGGCGCCGAGCGCCGCATGCGGGTCGCCCGGCGGCAGCGGCTTGCCGAAGGCCTCGATTTCGCCCTCGTCGGCCGTGTAGTGCCCGAACAGGATGTTCATCAACGTGGTCTTGCCGGCGCCGTTTTCGCCAAGCAGCGCCACCACCTCGCCGCGCCGGAGCGTGAGCGAGATCGCGTCATTGGCGACGAGCGCGCCAAATCTCTTGGTGATGCCCGAGAGGCGGAGAACCGTCTCCGCCTCCGGGCTCTGACTGGTGTCCATCAGTTGGACTTGGGCTCTTCGTCGTTGATCTCGACCACGAAGGAGCCGTCCTTGATCGCGGCTTCCCGCTCGGCGACCAGCTTGAGCGCCTCTTCCGGCACCTTGCCCTCGAAGGTTCCGAGCGGAGCGAGCGAAGAGCCGCCTTCCTTCATGAAGGAATAGACGCCGTAGTTCTCGGCCTTGAACGTGCCGGCCTTGACCATCTCGATGGCGTGGTCGAGCGTCGGCTCGAAATGCCACAGGGCGGAGGCCACCACGGTGTCGGGATAATCGGACTGCGTGTCGATCACGTTGCCGATCGCCAGCACGCCCTTTTCCTTGGCCGCATCGGACACGCCGAAACGCTCCGCATAGAGGATGTCGGCACCACCGTCGATCTGGGCGAAAGCGGTTTCCTTGGCCTTTGGCGGATCGAACCAGGAACCGATGAAGGCCACCTGGAATTTGGCGTCCGGCGCTGTTTCCTTCACGCCGGCCATGAAGGCATGCATCAGGCGGTTGACTTCCGGGATCGGAAAGCCGCCGACCATGCCCATGTTCTTCGACTTGGACATGGCGCCGGCGATGATGCCGGACAGGTAGGAGGCATCCTGGATGTAGTTGTCGAACACCGAGAAGTTCGGCACATCGTCCCGCGGCATGAAGCTCGAGCCCATCAGAAACGCGGTCTCCGGATAGTCTGCGGCGACTTGCCGCGCGGCTTCCTCGACGCCGAAGACTTCGCCAATGATGAGATCATGGCCGGCCTCGGCATATTCGCGCATGACGCGCTCGTAATCGTTGTTGGAGGTGTTTTCGGAAAACACATACTCGATGTCGCCGCGCTCGACCGCGGCATTGGCGGCCTTGTGAATGCGGCTCACCCATTGCTGTTCGACCGGCACGGTGTAGATGGCGGCCACCTTGACCGGGCCTTCGGCGCGGGCCTTGGCGAGGCCTCCGGGCAATGCGAGGGCCGCAGCCCCCGCAGCCGTCCCGGCCAGCATCTGGCGGCGGGTAAGCGAAGGGAAACGGCTGGATCTGGGGAATGTGGTCATGGCTGACGCTCCTGTTGAACGGTGAGGTATCTGAACCCGCCTTGTTTTTTATCAAACGTTAAAACGCGCCAACCCGCTTTGGCAACAGGAGTCGCGGACACGGCGCACCGGAGCTGTGCACAAGTCGCCGGGCCGTCCGCCTGCCAGTGCCGGCCCCTGTGCCAGCCCTCGTGCCGGGCCCGGTTCCGGCCCGCGTTCCGCGCCTCGGGCAATCGTGTCCCGGCTGCCCGAACTTGCCCAGGTGATCGCGGCGGATTTGGTGGGCTGGTCGCTTCCAATCGGACGCATCAGACAGTAGACAACAGGGCGGGAGGGGCGGTGATCGTCCCCATGACCTTGGATGCCGGCGCAAAGCCGGCCACTGTGAGCAAAAAGGACGCGACACAGATGAGCGATAGCGCCTGCCCTGGCCTGCTGGCCCTCAACTGCGGTTCATCCTCGATCAAATACGCGGTTTTTGCGCCTGACATGCGGCGGACGCTTTCGGGGCTGGTCGAGGCCATCGGCAACGGTCAGGCGCCCAGGCTGGTGCGGCCCGGCGAACGGCCCGTGCCTTTCGGCGCTCCCGAACACACCCACAAGGACCTGCTCCCGAAACTGATCGAGGAGATCATCCTGCCGCAGGCCGGCACGATCGCCGGTGTCGGCCATCGCGTGGTGCATGGCGGCGATCGCTTCCACGCGCCTGTCGCCATCGATGACCGCAACCGGGCGGAGATCGCCGCGCTGTCGCCGCTGGCGCCGGGTCACCAGCCGCACAATCTGGCCGGGATCGACGCGGCCAAGGCGGCACTGCCCGGTGTGCTTCAGGTCGCCTGCTTCGACACGGCCTTCCATGCAAACGTGCCGGCGGTGCGCCGCGAGATGCCGCTGCCGCGCAGTTATGCCAAACAGGGCCTGATCCGCTACGGATTTCACGGCCTGTCCTACGAGCACGTCGCCGACACCCTGCCCCGCCTCGGCCTCGCCGAGGGGCGCGTCGTCGCCTGCCACCTGGGCAACGGCTCCTCGATCAGCGGCATGATCGACGGCGTCAGCCGCTGGACCTCGATGGGCTTCACCCCGCTCGACGGGCTGATGATGGGCCAGCGCCCTGGCAGGCTCGATCCCGGCGCCATGCTCTGGCTGCTCGAAGATTTCGCAGGCGACACCGCAAAGCTCAGTTCGCTGCTCTATCACAAATGCGGGCTTTCAGGCGTTTCCGGCATTTCCGGTGACATGCGCACCCTGCTTGCCAGCGCCGAAAGCGATGCCGCCTTTGCCGTCGAAATGTTCGTGGACCGGCTGGTCACGGAAATCGGCGGGGCGGCCGCCAGCCTGGGAGGGATCGATGCGCTGGTCTTCTCCGGCGGCATTGGCGAAAACGCAAGCCCGATACGCGCCATGGCGCTCTCGCGCCTGGCCTGGCTCGGCTTCACCCTCGATGCCGCAGCCAATGATGCCGGCGCCGAGCGTCTGACGACCGGCGACAGCCCCCGGCACGCCTATGTGGTCAAGGCCGACGAGGAAGTCGTGATCGCCACGGCCGTGGCCCAGATGCTGGGGCAGCACGTCGTGGCCTGAGCCCGGGCGCAGTCCTACGGATCCGAAAGTTCCGCCAAGTCCGACAAGGCCGCAACCTGCGGTCGGGAATCTGCATCTTGCGCTACCTGAATTTTCGGGGTCAAATCGCCCCATGAGCCACCGGCAGCCCAGCTTCACCCTTGGCGTCGAGGAGGAGTACCTGCTCGTCGACCGTGACACGCTTGAACTCGCCGCGGCGCCCGAGCGACTGATGGCCGATTGCGTGAAGGAGCTCGAGGACCAGGTCAGTCCGGAATTCCTGCAATGCCAGATCGAGGTCGGCACGCGCGTGTGCAGGACGGTGGCGGAAGCCGGGGCCGATCTCGCCCGGCTGCGCACCGTGATCGCGCGCATCGCCGGCGAGCACGGGCTGGCGCCGCTGGCGGTTTCCTGCCACCCCTTTGCCGACTGGCACACCCAGCATTTCACCGACAAGCAGCGCTACCGGGAGCTCGAACGCGACCTGGGCAGCGTCGCGCGCCGCATGCTGATCTGCGGCATGCATGTGCATGTGGGTCTCGACGACGACGAAACCCGCATCGACCTGATGGCGCAGTTTCCCTATTTCCTGCCGCATCTGCTCGCGCTGTCGACCTCCTCGCCCTACTGGAAAGGCGACGACACGGGTTTGAACTCCTACCGGCTGACCGTGTTCGACAACCTGCCCCGCACCGGGCTGCCGCCGCGCTTCAGTTCCTGGTAGGAGTACCAGCGCTCGGTCCAGGTGATCATCGACACCGGCCTGATCGAGGACAGTTCCAAGATCTGGTGGGACCTGCGCCCCTCGGCCCGGTTCCCGACGCTGGAATCGCGGATCTGCGATGTGTCGCCGCGGCTCGACGACGCGCTTGCGCTGGTGGCGCTCACGCAATCGATCATGCACATGCTCTGGCGGCTCAGCAGCATCAACCAACGTTGGCGCATCTACGACCGGTTCATGGTGGGGGAGAACCGCTGGCGCGCCCAGCGCTACGGCTGCTCCAACGGGCTCATAGACTTTGCCCGCGGCGAGGTCGTCGATTTCTCCATCCTGCTCGAGGAGCTCATCGATCTCGTCAAGCAGGACGCGGACGCGCTTGGCTGCTCGCGCGAATTGTTCGCGACCCGCCGGATCGTGGAATCGGGCACCAGCGCCGATCGGCAACGCTCGATCCATGCCCGCGCGATCGCCGCCGGCGCCAGCGCCAGCGAAGCCCGGAAAGAGGTGGTCCGCGCGCTGATCGCGGAATTCACCGAAGGCCTTCACGCCCACCTGCCGGGCGAGGCGAAACCGGCGCAGCCAGCCTGAAGGCGCCTCCGCCGCGCCTCAAGCCTTGACGGCGTCGCCCTCCGCGTCCGGCGCCTCGTCCACGGGCTTTTCGACCCGGAACACCGCCAGATACAGGGCCGGCGCGAAGAACAGCGTGATCAGCGTGCCGGCGATGATGCCGCCCATCATCGCATAGGCCATCGGGCCCCAGAAGATCTGCCGCGAGATCGGGATCAGCGCGAGGCTCGCCGCCGCGGCCGTCAGCAGGATCGGCCGCGAGCGGGCATCGGAGGCGTGGAACACCGCGTCCCAGGCCGAAAGCCCGCCGGCGCGCAGCACTTCGATCTCGTCGATCAGGATGATCGAGTTGCGGATCAGGATGCCGACCAGCGCCAGAACGCCGAGGATCGCCACGAAGCCGAGCGGGGCGCCCGAGGGAAGCAGCGCGGCCACCACCCCGATCAGCCCGAGCGGCGCCACGCAGACCACGACGAAGGCCAGCCGGAAGCTCTGCACCTGCATCATGATCAGCGTCAGCATGATCAGCAGCATCAGCGGTACCACCGCCACGATCGGCGCCTGGCTGTCGGCGCTTTCGGCCACCGATCCGCCGACCTCGATGCGGTAGCCGTCGGGAAGCCCTGCCGCGAAGGCGTTGACCTGATCGCGAAGCGCGGCAACCACTGTGGCGGGCTGGTCGTGCGTCGCAATCGCGGCCTTGACGGTGATGGTCGGCATGCGGCCGCGCTGGTTGATCACCGGCGGTTCGGTCTCGTAGCTGAAGGTCGCCACCGACCTGAGCGGAATCGTCACCGACCCGGACCCCGACAGCTGCAGCGTTTCGAGCGCCTGCACGGATTGCCGCGAGGCGGCATCGCCGCGCCCGACGATGTCGACGAGATAGGAGCCATCGCGCAGCTGGGTGATGGTGGCGCCGTCATAGATGGCGTTCAGCGCCGCGGCGATGTCGCGCTGGGTGACGCCGAGCTGGCGCGCCTTGTCCTGGAGCAGGTTGACCCGGACCACGCGCGCAGGCTCGTTCCAGTCCATGATGATGCCTTCGAGCCGCGTGTCGGAGGCGACGAGGGCGGTCAGCGCCCGCGCGTGATCGCGCAACTGCTCGATGTCGGGACCGGAAATCCGGTACTGAACCGGCCGTCCCACGGGCGGGCCGATTTCGAGCAGCTTGATGAACACGTCGACACCCGGAAACTCGGTGGCGGCGGCTTCGGTGAGGTCAGCCCTGAGCGCGTCCCGCGCTTCCACCGAAGGGGTCTGGATGACGATCTGGCCGATATTGGGCGCCGGCGTTTCCACGTCATAGGCAAGCAGGAACCGCGGCGCGCCACGCCCGATATAGGAGGCAAAGTGCAGCACCCGGTCGTCGCCATCCAGGCGCTTTTCCATCCGCGCCATCTCGGCCGCGGTATCGGAAATCGTCGAGGTCTGCGCGAGCGTGAAATCGAGGATCAGTTCCGGCCGGTCGGAACTCGGGAAGAACTGCTGCTCGACAAAACGCATCCCGAACACGGACACCGCAAACAGCGAAAGCGTGAGCCCGATGGTGATCCAGCGGTGCCCCATCGCGGCATCGAGCAGCGAGCGGAAGATCCGCCGCACGCGCCCGGGCTTGTCTGCGTGGTGCTGCATGGTCTTGGGCAGAAGGGTGACGCCCAGAAGCGGGGCGAACAGCACCGCGACGATCCAGGAAATGAGCAGCGACACCGCGATGACGACGAACAGCGAGAAGGTGAATTCGCCGGCCGCCGAACTGTTCAGGCCGATCGGAATGAAGCCCGCCACCGTCACAAGGGTACCGGTGAGCATCGGGAACGCGATCGAGGTCCAGGCATAGGAGGCGGATTTGGTGAGGGAATCCCCCTTTTCGAGCCGCGAGATCATGGTCTCGATCGCGATCATCGCGTCGTCGACGAGCAGCCCAAGTGCGATGATGAGCGCGCCGAGCGAAATCCGCTGCAGCGTGAAGCCGGAGTAATCCAGGATCACGAAGGTGATGGCGAGAACCAGCGGAATGGTAAGCGCCACCACCAGCCCGGCCCTAAGCCCGAGCGAGATGAAGCTGACCGCGAGCACGATCAGCACCGCTTCGAGCAGCGCGCGCAGGAAATGCCCGACGGCGTCGTCCACCACTGCGGGCTGGTCGGCGACCTGGTGGATCTCGAGGCCGATCGGCAGCTTGGCCTGGGCCTCGGCCATCACCGTCTCCAGCTCGGTGCCGAAATCAACGATGTTGGATCCCTGGCGCATGCCGACCGCAAGACCGACGGCCTCCTGGCCGTTGTAGCGGAACAGCGCGGCGGGGGGATCTTCATAGCCCTTGCGGACTTTGGCCACGTCGGTGAGGCGGAAGAACCGGTCGCCCACCCTCAGATTGATGTTTTCGAGGCTCTCGGAGCCCGAAAACTGGCCGCCGATCCGCACCATCACCCGCTCCGGGCCGGTATCGATGCCCCCGGAAGGCACGATCGCGTTCTGCGCCGACAGCGTCGCCTGCACTGCCTGCTGGTTGAGGCCAAGGGCGGCAAGCCGCTCGGTCGAGAATTCGAGATAGAGCACTTCGTCACGGGTTCCGAACAGCTCGACCTTGCCCGCATCCGGCAGCGCCTGGACCGAGCGGCGCACCGTCTCGGCATAGTCGCGCACCTCGCGCGGGGAAAACCCGTCGGAAGTGAACGCATAGAGATTGCCGAAGACGTCGCCGAAACTGTCGTTGAACTGGAAGCCCGAGAATTCCGAGGGAAAATCGCCGCGGATGTCATTCATCATGTTGCGCACCCGCTGCCAGATCAACGGCAGGTTGCGCGCCTTGGTCGAGGGCAGCAGATTGACATAGACGATGCTCTCCCCCGGACGCGTGACGGATTTGGTGTAGTCCAGCTCGTCGAGATCCTCGAGTTTCTTCTCGATCCGGTCGGTGACCTGCTCCAGCGTTTCGCGCGTATCCGCGCCCGGCAACGCGGCCGAGATGATCATGGTCTTGATCGCGAAATTCGGGTCTTCCTCGCGGCCGACCGAGAAATAGGACAGGGCCCCCGCCGTCAGCGAGACGATCATCAGGAACCAGACCAGCGACCGGTGCTTGAGTGCCCAGTCGGAGAGATTGAAAGTCTTCATGGCGTCACCCGCGGGCCCACGGCCTGCCCTTCCGTGAGCGAATGAACGCCCTTGATTACCACCTCGTCGCCATCGGACAGGCCGCTTTCGATCACCACCAGCTCCTGCGCGGCTCCGCCGACCCTGACCGGCGTCAGCGACACCGTGTTCGTGCTGCGGTCGACTGTCCAGACCGCGGGCGGCTCGAGCAGGGCCGATCTCGGCAACACCATGCCGGACGCGCCGTCGACAGCCGGGCGGACATGGGCGAGCGCGCCGAGCCGGAATCCGTCCGGCGGCTGATCCATGCGCAAATGCAGGCGGAAGGTGCGGGTGGCCTGCTCCGCCACAGGGTCGATGCGGATCAGCACGGCCGCCGTTTCGATATCGGGGCGGGCAAGCAGGCTCGCGGTGAAACGGTCGCCGGTCTCGCGCAGGCCGGCTTCCGCCTCGGACACATCGATGACGATCTCGCGTTCTCCGACACCCGACAGCTTGAGAACCGCCTGGCCGGCCGACAGCGTGGCGCCCGGCTCGGCATAGACGTCGGTCACCACCCCGTCATAGGGCGCGGTGAGCGTCGCCAGATCCAGATTGTCGGCGGCCCGCGCCCGCGAGGCCTGGGCCTGGTCGAGCTGCGCCTGCGCCGAAACCAGCGCGCGTTCCGCATCCTCGAGCCTGGTGGCGCTGCCGACGCCGCGATCGGCAAGGGTCTTGGCACGATCGCGGGCGTCGGTCGCCGAGCGCAACTGCGCCTCGGCCACCGTTACGCCGGCATCGGCGGCGCGCAGGTCCGCATTGAGGTCCTGGGTGTCGAGACGTGCCAGGACATCGCCCTTCGCCACCACCTCGCCGACCTTCACCGGTCGGGCGGCGATGGTTCCGATCATCGGAAAGCCGAGCGCGGTTTCGGTGCGGGCGACGACGGTGCCGGTATAGCTCAGCGCCATGTCGCTGTGGGGGCCGACCAGCACGGATACGACCGGGCGCAGCGCGGGCGCGGCGTCCCCATCCTGTCCTGCGGCGGCGGTCATGGTCAGGGCAAGGCCCACGAAAACGGCGAGAGCCCTCATTGTCCTGCCTCCACGCGCTGCACGACCCGTCCGGGATAGAGCAACTGCACGCCGGTGGTGACCACCAGGTCGCCCTCGGCGATGCCGCCATCAAGCAGGATCTGCTCGGTGGTGTAGCGCTCGATCTCGACCTCCTGAAGCGTGACCTTCATGGTCTCCGGATCGACGCGCCAGACGGCAGGGCCCTTTGCCGAGGCACTGATGGCGCTGTAGGGAAGGCTGATCCTGTCGGCCGCGGGCAGCGACACCGAGCCGCGAACGGGTTCGCCGAAATTCAGCCCCTCGGGCGGATTGAGAACATGCACGGTCACCTCGACTGTGCCGGTTTCCGCGTTGATCAGGGGCGAGAGTTCCGTCACCTTCCCCTCGAAGGTGCTTTGCGGCCTGTCCAGACGGGAAAGCGAGATCGGCAGATCCCCCGGAGCCTCGATCAGCATGGCTTCCGGCACCTCGAAAACGGCCTCATATCCCTTGTCGAGCGCGAGTTCGACTGCGGTTTGGGCTGCCCCGATGATCTGCCCGGGCTCAACCAGCCGTCCCGTCACGGTCGAGGCGGAAGGCGCGCGCAACACGGTATCGGCAAGCGCTTTCCTGGCGCGGTCGCGATCGGCCTCCGCCTGTTCGAGCGCCCCTTCGGCGCTGCGCAGCGCATCCTCCGCGGCATCGCGCACGGCGCGTGTGGTCGCCCCGCTCTTCAGCAACGCCTCGGCGCGCTCGAGATCTTCCACCGCCTGGACATGGTCGGCGCGCGCGGTGGTCAGTCCGGCCTCGGCGGTCCTGAGCGCCAGTTCCTGCTGGATCGAATCGAGCCGGGCCAGCGGCGCATCGGCCTCGACCTTCTGCCCGGCCTCCACCAGCACCTCGGTCACGCGCCCGCCGACGGGAAAGGCGGCAAGCACGGTTTCCTTCGGCCGGATCTCACCGGTCAGGGCATAGGATTGCTCCCCGGTGCTTTTCGCCGCGACCACGATGTCGACGATCAGCGGCTGCTCCGCATGCGCGGCGCTCGCCGTCATGGCCGACAGAAGCATTGACAAGAGGATGAGTGAAGCTCTCAAGGTGACATCCTGACCCGGTTCGACACGTAACCATTGCTACTACCTCGCTTCCTAAAGAAAAAGGTTAAATGTCCCGTAGCGGCGATGCCGACACGTCGTGGCAGGGCTTTCGCTTCCCTTGAGGGACGGCCGTGGCGGCGCGGGGCGGGGCATGCTATCGCTCGCGATGAACCGGAAAGGGACAAGACGCTGACACCCCCAACCCCAGAGCTGATCATCTTCGATTGCGATGGCGTGCTGATCGACAGCGAGGTCATCAGCGCGCGGGTGCTGATCGATGCGCTCGTAAGCGTCGGCGTGCATGTCGACACCGCCCATGTGCAAACCCATTTCCTCGGGCGGAGCTGGGCCAAGGTGGCAGCCGAGATCCGCCACTCCCACGGCTATCTGCCGGGAACGGATTTCGAGGAGAAGTACCGCAGCGAGCTGCTCGCCCGGTTCGAGCGCGAACTGAGCCCGACGCCGGGAATCAAGGCGCTGCTGCCGCGGCTTGCGGTCAAAAGCTGCGTCGCCACCTCCAGTTCCCCCAAGCGCGCGACACGGTCGCTGGAACTGAGCGGGCTCGACCGTTTCTTCGGCGCGCGCGTGTTCACCGCCTCCGAGGTCGAAAGGGGCAAGCCGGCGCCGGACCTGTTCCTGCACGCGGCGCGGAAAATGCAGGTCGACCCCGCAGCCTGCCTCGTCATCGAGGACTCCCTGCCCGGCATCGACGCCGCGTTCAATGCCGGCATGCAGGTCCTGCGGTTCACCGGCGGAAGCCACCTCAGCGGCATGAGCGACGAAGCGCTCACTCTCGGCGGCCGGGTCAAGTGCTTTGACAAATGGGATCATTTCTTTGCAATGATGCCCGATCTGGAGACCTCGGCCGAGCGCCGGTCGGATGAACGGATGGAAAAATGAGCAGTGCGGGCGATCAGGAAACCAGCCGTCTCGATGATGCGGCGCGCGCCGGCTGGCTCTATTACGTCGCCGGCAACACCCAGGACGAGATCGCCCGCAAGCTCGGTGTCTCGCGCCAGTCGGCCCAGCGGCTCGTCTCGCTGGCGGTCAGCGAAAAGCTCGTCAAGGTTTGGCTCGATCATCCCATCGCCCGCTGCATGGAACTGTCCCGGGATCTGGCCGACCGGTTCGGCCTCGCCTCCTGCCAGGTGGCGCCGAGCGATCCCGACGCCCCGGCGGCACTGACCGGGGTCGCACAGCTGGCGGCCGGCGATATCGAACGCATGCTCAAGTCCGACCACCCGAAGATCATTGCGCTCGGCACCGGACGTGCCCTGCGCGCCAGCGTCGAGCAGCTTCCGAAAATGGACTGCCCGCAGCACCGCATCGTCTCGCTGCTCGGCAACATGATGTCGGACGGCGCGGCCACGCCCTACAACGTCGTCATCCGCATGGCCGACCGGGTCAATGCACGTCATTACCCGATGCCGCTGCCGGTGTTCGCGCGATCGATGGAGGAAAAGCTGCTGCTGCAGCAGCAGGAGGCCGTGCACAACATTCTCGAACTCGCCCGCCAGGCCGACGTCACCTATGTCGGCATCGGCAATATCGGCGACACCGCACCGCTGCTCGTCGACGGTTTCGTCAGCCGCGAGGAGACCCGCGCGCTGATCAAGGCCGGCGCCGTGGGCGAGATCACCTCCTGGGTGTTCGACCGCTCGGGCCGGCTTATCGACGGCCTGACCAATGACAGGGTCGCGAGCGCGAACCTTGAGGTTTCACCGGCCAAACCGGTGATCGCGATCGCCGTGGGGATGCTCAAGGTCGATGCCATTCTTGCCGCCATGCGCGGCAGGCTGATCAACGGCCTGATCACCGACGAGGCCACTGCGGAGCATCTGCTCACGCACTGAGCAAATCGGCAACGACGTAAATCACTGTTATTTATAGCTTATTATTGGTGCCGGCTCTCCAATGAGCAGGTGCAGCATCGATTCTGCATTGACTCGGTGCCGACTCTGACTGAATATTTGCCCGTCTAATTGGCATTTGCCCAATAGGGGCACTGGGAGGAATTCATGAAGAGATTTGCACACGCACTTCTGTGCGCGTCGGCATTGTCGATGCTCGGCACGGCGGCCCTGGCCGAAACCCTGACGATCGCCACCGTCAACAACGGCGACATGATCAGGATGCAGGGCCTGACCGACGATTTCACGGCCAAGCACCCCGACATCGAGTTGAACTGGGTGACGCTTGAGGAGAACATCCTGCGCGAGCGCGTGACGACGGACATCGCCACCCAGGGCGGCCAGTACGACGTGATGACCATCGGCACCTATGAAGTGCCGATCTGGGCCAAGCAGGGTTGGCTGCTGCCGCTCGACGGCCTCGGCGACGACTATGACGTCGACGACATCATCCCGGCCATCGCCGGCGGCCTGTCCTACGAGGGCAAGCTCTATGCCGCACCCTTCTACGGCGAAAGCTCGTTCGTGATGTACCGCACCGACCTGATGGAAAAGGCGGGGCTGACCATGCCCGACGCCCCGACCTGGGACTTCATCGCCGATGCGGCGCGCAAGATGACGGACCGCGAAAACGGCATCAACGGCATCTGCCTGCGCGGCAAGGCCGGCTGGGGCGAGAACATGGCATTCCTGACGGCACTGTCGAACGCCTTCGGCGCCCGCTGGTTCGACATGGACTGGAAGCCGCAGTTCGACCAGCCCGCCTGGAAGAACACGCTGCAATCCTATGTCGACCTGATGAACGAGGCCGGCCCCACCGGCGCCTCCTCGAACGGCTTCAACGAGAACCTGGCGCTGTTCCAGCAGGGCAAGTGCGGCATGTGGATCGACGCCACGGTTGCGGCGTCCTTCGTCTCCAATCCCGCCGATTCCACAGTCGCCGACAAGGTGGGCTATGCGCTCGCACCCGACACCGGCCTCGGCAAACGCGGCAACTGGCTCTGGGCCTGGTCGCTGGCGGTCCCCGCCGGCACCAAGAAGGCCGAGGCGGCGCAGACTTTCGTTTCCTGGGCAACCTCCAAGGCCTATCTGGAACTGGTCGCCTCCAAGGAAGGCTGGGCCAACGTGCCGCCCGGCACCCGCACCTCGCTCTACGAGAATCCGGAATACGCCAAGGTGCCGTTCGCCAAGATGACGCTGGACTCGATCAACGCGGCGGACCCGAACAAGCCGACCGTCGATGAGGTGCCTTACGTCGGCGTGCAGTTCGTGGCCATTCCCGAGTTCCAGGGACTTGGCACCACGGTCGGCCAGCTGTTCTCCGCAGCGCTCGCAGGCCAGATGTCGGTTGACGACGCCCTGGCCCAGGCCCAGTCGGTGGCAACGCGCGAGATGACGCGCGCCGGCTACATCAAGTAGCAGCACCCCTCCCGGGGCACCTGGCCGCCCGCCTGATGACGGGCGGCCCATTTCCCCCACGCATCCTGGCCCGAAGGCCGAAACGGCAGGGAGACACGTCATGGCCACCCGTCAAACCCAAAGCCTTGCCACCCTGATGCGGGCGCCGGCGATTATCCTGCTGCTGATCTGGATGGTCGTGCCGCTGGGGATGACGCTCTACTTCTCCTTCCTGAACTACAACCTGTTGAACCCGGCCAACACGAGCTGGGCCGGGTGGTTCAACTACCGCTATTTCTACACCGATCCCGCCTTTTTCGAATCGATCTGGAACACGCTGGTCCTGGTGCTCGGCGTTCTGCTGATCACGGTCGTGGGCGGCATCGCCATCGCGCTGCTGATCGACCAGCCGATGTTCGGCCAGGGCATGGTGCGCATCCTGGTGATCTCACCCTTCTTCGTCATGCCGCCGGTCGCGGCACTGGTGTGGAAGAACATGATCATGAGCCCGAGTTACGGCGTGTTCGCGGACATCGCCCATTTCCTCGGCGTCGCCCCGGTCGACTGGTTCGCACAATATCCGCTGTTCTCGATCATCGTCATCGTCGCCTGGCAATGGCTGCCCTTCGCCACCCTGATCCTGCTCACCTCGCTGCAGTCGCTCGACGGCGAGCAGAAGGAGGCCGCCGAAATGGACGGCGCCGGCGTCGTCAGCCGCTTCATCTACCTCACCCTGCCGCACATGGCCCGCGCCATCACCGTGGTGATCCTGATCCAGACGATCTTCCTCTTGGGCGTCTATGCCGAGATCCTGGTCACCACCAATGGCGGTCCCGGTTATTCGTCCACCAACCTGGTGTTCCTGATCTACCGCGCGGCCCGGCTCAATTTCGACATCGGCGGGGGCGCCGCCGGCGGCATCATCGCCGTGGTGCTGGCCAACATCGTCGCCATCTTCCTGATGCGCGCCGTCGGCAAGAACCTGGATTAGGAGGCCACCATGGCGCGCGCAGTCACCACCCGCACGAAAGCCATCAACACCGCGGTCGCCTGGACCGTGGCGCTGGTGATCTTCTTCCCGATCCTCTACACGCTCATCACAAGCCTCAAGACCGAGGCCGAGGCGATCGCCGGCTTCGACCTGATCCCCTCCTTCACCTTCGAAAGCTATGTCGCGGTCCAGACCCAGAACGACTATTTCAAGCCGTTCATGAATTCGGTGATCCTGGCGCTTGGCTCGACCCTCCTCGCGCTGATCGTCGCCATTCCCGCCGCCTGGGCGATGGCCTTCTCCCCGACCAAGCGCACCAAGGACATCCTGATGTGGATGCTCTCGACCAAGATGATGCCGGCCGTCGCGGTGCTGGTGCCGATCTATCTCATCTTCCTGCGCACCGGGCTGATGGACACGCGCATCGGTCTGACCGTGATGCTGATGCTGATCAACCTGCCGATCGTCATCTGGATGCTCTACACCTATTTCCGTGAGATCCCGGGCGAGATCCTCGAGGCCGCGCGTATGGACGGCGCGTCGCTGTGGAACGAGATCCTCTACATCCTGACCCCGATGGCGGTGCCCGGCATCGCCTCGACGATGCTGTTGAACATCATCCTCGCCTGGAACGAATCCTTCTGGACCATCCAGCTCACCACCACCAACGCGGCCCCGCTCACCGCCTTCATCGCCTCGTTTTCGAGCCCGCAGGGCCTGTTCTGGGCGAAGCTCTCGGCCGCTTCGACGCTCGCCATCGCGCCGATCCTTATCATGGGCTGGTTCAGCCAGAAGCAACTTGTCCGCGGCCTCACCTTCGGCGCCGTGAAGTAACCCCGGAGAAGACCATCATGGGCAACATCACACTTCGGAACGTCAGGAAGGCCTTCGGCAATGTGGTCATCATTCCCGACATCAATCTCGACATCGAGGACGGCGAATTCGTGGTCTTTGTCGGCCCCTCGGGCTGCGGCAAGTCCACGCTGCTTCGCCTGATCGCGGGCCTTGAGGACACCACCTCCGGCACGATCTCGATCGACGGGCGCGACGTGACCGGCGAGGCGCCGGCCAAGCGCAAGCTCGCGATGGTGTTCCAGTCCTATGCGCTTTATCCGCACATGACGGTCGCCAAGAACATCGCCTTTCCGCTGAAGATGGCCGGCGAGGACAAGGCCACAATCGAGCGCAAGGTGGCGGACGCCGCGCGCGTCCTCAACCTCACCGACTATCTCGAACGCCGCCCCGGCCAGCTCTCCGGCGGCCAGCGCCAGCGCGTCGCCATCGGCCGCGCCATCGTGCGCCAGCCCTCGGCCTTCCTGTTCGACGAACCGCTCTCCAATCTCGACGCCGCGCTCCGCGGCACCATGCGGCTCGAAATCAGCGAACTGCATTTCCAGCTCAAGACCACGATGATCTACGTGACCCACGACCAGATCGAGGCCATGACCATGGCCGACAAGATCGTGGTGCTGAACGCCGGCAATATCGAGCAGGTCGGCTCGCCGATGGAGCTCTACAACGCACCGCGCAACCTGTTCGTCGCGGGCTTCATCGGTTCGCCGAAGATGAACCTGATCGACGGCCCGCCAGCGGAAAAATTCGGCGCCCACACCGTCGGCTTTCGCCCCGAGCACATCGCGATTTCCACCACCGAAGGCACCTGGAAGGGCACCGTCGGCGTGGCCGAACACCTGGGCTCCGACACCTTCCTGCATGTCCACACCGACGATCTCGGCACGGTCAATGTCCGCGCCAGCGGCGAGATGAAGATCAACCACGGCGACACGGTCTGGCTCACGCCGGACCCGGCCCGGATCTACCGTTTCGACGCAGCGGGGCTGGCAATCTGATGGCACGGCTTTCGGGCAAGACCGCACTGATCACCGGCGCCGCACGCGGCATCGGCGCAATCTTCGCCGAGCGTTACGTGGCCGAAGGCGCCACCGTCGCCATCGCCGATCTCGATCTCGATCGGGCAGAGGCCACCGCCGCCCGGCTCGGACCGCAGGCCTTTGCGGTGCGTCTCGACGTCACCGACCAAAGCTCGATCGACAGGGCCGTCGAAACCGTGACCGCGCGCTGCGGCGGCATCGACATCCTGATCAACAACGCGGCCCTGTTCGATCTGGCGCCAATCGTGGAGATCACCCGGGCAAGCTACGACCGGCTGTTCGCGGTCAATGTGGCGGGCAGCCTGTTCACGCTTCAGGCGGTGGCGAAAGCCATGATCGCCCGCGGCAAGGGCGGCAAGATCATCAACATGGCAAGCCAGGCGGGCCGGCGCGGGGAAGCTCTGGTGGGGGTCTATTGCGCCACCAAGGCCGCCATCGTCAGCCTCACCCAGTCCGCGGGCCTCGACCTGATCCGCCACGGCATCAACGTCAACGCGATCGCGCCCGGCGTGGTCGAGGGCGAGCACTGGGACCATGTCGACGCGCTGTTCGCGCGCCACGAAGGTCTCGCACCCGGCGAGAAGAAGCGCCGCGTGGGCGAAGCCGTCCCCTATGGCCGCATGGGCAAAGCCGAAGATCTGACCGGAATGGCCGTGTTCCTCGCCACGTCCGACGCCGATTACATCGTCGCCCAGACATACAATGTCGACGGCGGGAACTGGATGAACTGATGCGCGATACCCTGCCCCCCGACCAGCCGAACCACCCTGTCACCGCCGTGCGCGCCGACACCCTCTCAAGCCTGCCGGCCGGCGTCGGCGCCCCGACCTATGACCGGACGCGCCTGACGCCCGGCATCCTGCATGTCGGCGTGGGCAATTTCCACCGCGCCCATCAGGCAAGCTACTTTCACCGCCTGTTCGAGCTTGGCGAGGATCATGACTGGGCCATCATCGGCGCGGGCATCATGCCTTTCGACAGGATCATGCGCGACAAGCTCGCGCCCCAGGACTGGCTGACCACGGTGGTGGAGCTCGACCCCGAAGGCTACCGGGCAAACGTGATCGGCTCGATGATCGGCTTTGTCGACACCGACCCCGCGGCCCTCTGCGCGGCGATGCAGGATCCGGCCATCCGCATCGTCTCATTGACCGTCACCGAAGGCGGCTATTTCCTCAGTGCCGAAACCGGCGGGTTCGACCCGACCCACCCGGCGATTGTCGCGGATGCGGCCCAGGGCGCGGAGCCCAAAACGGTGTTCGGCATCGTCATCGCAGCCCTCAAGGCCCGTCGCGACAACGGCGTTGCCCCCTTCACCGTCATGTCCTGCGACAACCTGCCGGAAAACGGCCATGTGGCGCGCGCCACCGTGCTGGGCCTGGCGCGGCTGGTCGATTCCGGACTGGCCGACTGGATCTCGGCCAATGTCGCCTTCCCGAATTCCATGGTCGACTGCATCACCCCCGCGACCGGGCCGCGCGAGATCGACCTGGTGCGGCGCGAATTCGGCATCGAGGATGCAGCCCCGGTGGTCTGCGAACCTTTCCGGCAATGGGTGATGGAGGACACTTTTCCGCAAGGGCGCCCGGCGCTCGAAAAGGTCGGCGTCGAATTCGTGGCCGACGTCGCCCCTTATGAGCTGATGAAGCTGCGGCTGCTCAATGGCGGCCATGCGGCGATTGCCTATGCCTCCGGGCTGATGGGGCACCACTTCGTCCATGACGCCATGGCCGATCCGCTGGTCGCGGGCTTCCTCGACAAGCTCACGCATGAAGAGATCCTGCCCACGGTGCCCGAGATCGAGGGCGTGAGCCTCACCGATTACATCAGGGTGGTCGCGAAGCGCTTTGCCAACCTGGCGCTCGGCGACACCATTCCGCGGCTGTGCCTCGACGGCTCCAACCGCCAGCCGAAATTCATCCTGCCGACGATCACGGCACGGCTCGAAGCAGGTCAGCCGATCCCGGGGCTCGCGCTGGAAGTGGCGCTTTGGGCGCATTATTGCGCCGGCAAGCGCGACGACGGCTCGACAATCGAGATTGACGACCCCAATGCCGCGCGGCTCAACGAACGCGCGCTGGCGGCCCGGACCGATCCGGCCGAGTTTCTCGCCATGCCCGACATCTTCGGCGCGCTCGCGCACAATTCCGATTTCGTGGAAAAATTCTCCGAGGCCCTGCGGCGGCTGCAGACGACGTCCACCCGCGCGGTTCTGGAGGCATATCTGGCCGGCTGAAACTCCGGCCCTGCAGTGTTCGGCCGGCGACCCTAGCCGGCCACGACCAGCCGTGTGCCGTGCGCGGCGAGCACCGCCGACAACTCGTCCTCGACGGCGGCATCCGTGACCAGGTGGCCGATCGCATCGAAGCCCGCCACCGAGACCAGGCCGCGGCGGCCGAACTTGGTGTGGTCGGTGACCACGTAGCTGCGTTCGCCGCGCGAAATCATCATCCGGGCGAACTCCGCTTCCTCGAGATCGAAATCCATCACGCCCGCTGCCGCATCGATCGCGCCGGCGGAAATGATCGCATGCGTGACGGAAAACTTCGAAATGAACTCGATTGCCGAGACCCCGAAAGCCGCGCCGGAATCGCTGCGGAGTTCGCCGCCGGCCATGTAGACCTTGTTGCCGTTCACGGTCGCGAGCGTGCGGGCGATGTCGGACGAATTCGTGACCACGGTCAGCCGGCGATGGCCGAGCAGTTCGCGCGCGACGAAACTCGTGGTGGTGCCGGTGTCGAGCATCACCGAATCCCCGTCCTGGATCAGACCCGCCATTTCGCGGGCGATCCGACGCTTGGCCTCGGCATTCTCGCGCATCCGCCGCTGGAACGGGGCCTCGCCGACCTGGCCCGCAAGGCCGACCGCGCCATGGATCTTCAAAACCGAGCCGCTGTCGGTGAGCGGCCGCACGTCGCGGCGCACGGTTTCGAGCGACACCCCGAGCCGCGCCGCGAGGTCGGCGATGGTAACGGTGCCCTCGTCGGCGAGAATTCGCATGATTTCGGCATGACGCTTCGAAAGCATCGGCGGACACCTTTGTTGCTGCCTGTTTTCTAGGCGAGTAACGCCCGAATATCAATCAAAACAAACCTAACCGGGCATCAAAACGAAAAATAACCACAGAATTGATTGACAAGGATCAGGTCGTGGTGTGGGATTGCCGCGCTAACAAAACCGCGCACAAGGGTGTCGCAGCGGGTGTCTTGTCACCGCGTTGGAACGCCGGAAAGCGGATCAAACAGGGTGAACAGGAGGCTCGACATGCATTCAGCCAATCTCATTTCCGGCCGCACTTTCAGACAATTGACCGCAGCGCTCGTTCTTACGGGCGCTTCGTGCCTCGGTCTGTCTGCCCAGGCGGGCGCGCAGGACTCCACCGATCCGATCAAGCTCACGCTCCACGACTGGACCGGCCAGCTGATCACCACCGAAATCATGGGCGAAGTGCTCAAGAAGGCGGGCTATTCGGTCGAATATGTGCAGGCCGATTATCTCGCGCAGTTCGCGGGCCTCGAGACCGGCGACCTGCATGTCGCCATGGAAATGTGGGAAACCACCGGCCGCGAGGCCATGGACGCCGCCACCGCCACCGGCAAGGTCGAAAATTTTGGCCCCACCGGCATGAAGGCCAAGGAAGAGTGGTGGTACCCCTCCTACATGGCCGAGAAATGCCCGGGCCTGCCGAACTGGGAAGCCCTGAAGGACGAGGCCTGCGCCGAGGCCTTCTCGACTGCGGAAACCGCACCCAAGGGTCGCTATCTCGGCGGACCGGTCACTTGGGGCGGCTTCGACGACGAGCGCGTGGAAGCGCTCGACCTGCCGTTCGAAGTCATCCACGCCGGCACCGACGCCGCGCTGTTTGCCGAGCTCGAAAGCGCCTACCAGCGCCAGGCCCCGATCATGCTCTGGATCTATGCCCCGCACTGGGCGCCGGCCAAGTACAAGGGCGAATGGGTGGAGTTCCCCGAATATTCGCCCGAGTGCTACAATGACCCCTCCGTCGGCATCAACCCGGATGCCGCCTATGACTGCGGCAAGCCGTTCGGCGAAATCTGGAAGGTCGGCTGGGCCGGCGTGAAGGACAAGTGGCCGGGCGCCTATGAGGCGATCAAGGCCTTCACCATCGACAATGACGAGATGGGCAAGATGATCACCGAGGTCGATCTCGACGGCAAGACCGTCTCCGACGTCGTCGGCGAATGGATGACCGCCAACGAAGACCGCTGGTCGGGCTGGATCAAGAAATAATCCCGCACCCGGACCCGGGCGGGGCCGCCCCGCCCGGGTCCGGACTGGCGCGGCCGGAAGACCATCCGGCCTTCAAGCTGCCGCCTGCACGATCAGGTGCCCGAGCGCCGTTCGGGCAGCGATTGATCCACCGCCCTTTCCTTCGTCTCCGATCGAGTTGTCCATGACCTCTGCCGAAGCCAAACTCGTCTGCCGCAATGTGTGGAAACTGTTCGGTCCGGGCGCCGCCGAATTGCTGGCGCAGCACAACGGCCATCCCGGCGCCGACGCCATTGCCGAGGCCGGCCTTGTCGGCGCGGTGCGCCAGGTCGATCTCGACGTCAATGAGGGCGAGATCTTCGTCATCATGGGCCTGTCCGGATCGGGCAAGTCGACGCTGGTCCGGCTGATGTCGCGGCTGATCGAGCCGTCGGGCGGCGACGTGCTGTTCAAGGGCGAGAACCTGCTCAAGGCCTCTCAGGCCCGCATGATCGAGATCCGCCGCCACCAGATGGGCATGGTGTTCCAGCATTTCGCGCTGTTGCCGCATCTCACCGTTCTCGACAATGTCGCGTTCCCTCTCGACATCCAGGGCATGGCGCGCGCGCCACGGGAAGCCCGCGCCCGCGAGATGATCGAGCTCGTCGGCCTCGCGGGCAAGGAGGGCGCTTTCCCGCGCCAGCTCTCGGGCGGCCAGCAGCAGCGCGTGGGCATCGCCCGTTCGCTCGCGGTCGAACCGGAGATCTGGTTCCTCGACGAACCCTTCTCCGCGCTCGATCCGCTGATCCGCCGCGAGATGCAGGACGAGTTCATGCGGCTGCAGACGGTGCTGCACAAGACCATCGTCTTCATCACCCATGATTTCGACGAGGCCATTCGCCTGGCCGATCGGATCGCCATCATGAAGGACGGCGAGATCGTCCAGGCCGGCACGCCCGAAGAGATCGTGCTCACGCCCGCCACCTCCTATGTGGCCGAGTTCACCCGCAATGTCGCCCGCGCCAAGGTGATCCGCGCGCAGAGCCTGATGGTCGCCGACACCACGCCCGATCCTGACGGTCCGAGCGTGTCGGCGCGCAGCAACATCGCCCAGGCAGCACCGCTGTTTCTCGATGGCGTCGCCCACATCGCCGTGACCGATGACGCCACCGGCGCAGTCATCGGCCGCCTCGACCGCGAGGCCGTCGTCTCGCTGATGCTGCAGGGCTGAGAATGGCGACACCCCGGCCTCCCGCGCTCGACGCCACAGGTTTTCAGGCCCCGTCGCAGGGCCTGAAGCTTCCCTATGCGTGGATCGTTGCCGTCACCGCTTTCGTGGTCCTCTGGCTCTACGGCGAGCCGATTGCAAAATCTGCCTTCGACTACCCCAAGGCCTATACCGTGCCGCTCGCCAAGTGGATCAGCGCGGCGATGAAGTGGCTGCTCAACGACGCAAGCTTCGGCCTGTTCTCGTTCACCGAGCTGACGCGCTTCATCTCGGCGGTTCTCGACGTCCCCTACACCATCGCCGCCAGCCTGCTCTCCACCGGCGTGCTCGAAGGCAGCGGCTCCTCGGCAATCCAGATCCTGCCGCCCTTGTCCTGGGTGGCGGTGATCGGGCTTGCGATGCTGCTCGGCCACTGGCTCGGCGGCATGCGGCTTGCGCTGCTTGCCGGCGGCTGCTTCCTGTTTCTAGCCGTCTTCGGGCAGTGGAGCAGCGCCATGATCACGCTCGCCTCGATCCTGGTGGCAGCCCCGCTCGGCGTCGGGCTCGGCCTGCTGTTCGGGGTGGCCGCCTGGCGCTGGCGCTGGCTGGAACGCGCGATCACGCCCATCCTCGACCTGATGCAAACCATTCCCGTGTTCGCCTATCTGGTGCCGGTGCTGTTCCTGTTCGGTTTCGGCCCCACGGCGGCCGTGATTGCCACACTGATCTTTGCCACGCCGCCTATGACGCGCATTGCCATCCTTGCGCTTCGTGCGGTTCCCGGAGAGATCACCGATCTCGGCCACATGGTCGGCTGCACCGACCGGCAGATGACCTGGCGGGTGATGGTGCCCGCCGCGCGCGAGAGCCTGATGGTGGGCATGAACCAGGTGATCATGCTCTCGCTCAACATGGTCATCATCGCCTCGATGATCGGCGCCGGCGGCCTGGGGTTTGACGTGCTGGCGGCGCTCAGGCGGCTCGATTTCGGCGCAGGCCTCGAAGCCGGCTTCGCCATCGTCGCGCTCGCCATCGCGCTCGACCGGCTGAGCCAGGCGGCGGCCGACAAGCTCTCGATGCCCTCGCCCGAGCCGCGGACGCAAAGCGCCTTCGCGCGTCATCCCTATCTGGTCGCCGGCGCAGCGCTCGTGATCGGCACCACGCTGCTGGGCTTCGTGGTGCCGGGCATCCACACCTATCCCGAGACGCTCGAGCTTTCGACCGGCACGTTCTGGTCCGAGGTCGTCGCCTGGATCAACGTCAACTATTTCGACACGCTCGAAGCCATCAAGAACGCGATGCTGCTCAATGTGCTGATCCCGTTCAAGCGGCTGCTCGGCTCATTGCCCTGGTTCGGGGTCACCGCCTTCCTCGCCTTTGCGGGCTACCGCCTGGGCGGCATCCGGCTGGCGTTGCTCACCGCCGCCCTGTCGCTGTTCATTGCCGCCACCGGACAGTGGGAAAAGGCGATGATCACCGTCTATCTGTGCGGCATCTCGGCGGTGCTGGCCTCGCTGATCGGCGTGCCGATCGGCATTGTCGCGGCCACCCGCGACCGGCTCTGGTCCTGGGTGCAGGTCGCCATCGACACGCTGCAGACGCTGCCGAGCTTCGTCTACCTGATGCCGGCGGTCATGCTGTTCCGGGTCGGCGATTTCACGGCCATGATCGCGGTCGTGGCCTTCGCGGTGGCACCCGCGATCCGCTACACCGCGCTCGGCATCCGCCGGGTCGACCCGAGGCTGATCGAGGCCGGGCGCGCCATGGGCTGCACCGAGTGGCAGATCCTGACCCGCATCCGGCTCAAGCTCGCGCTGCCCGAAATCATGCTGGGCCTCAACCAGACCATCATGTTCGCGCTGTCGATGCTGGTGATCACCGCACTGGTCGGCACCCGCGATCTCGGCCAGGAAGTCTATATCGCGCTCACCAAGGCCGACACCGGCCGCGGACTGGTGGCGGGCCTGTCAATCGCCGCCATCGCCATCATCGCCGACCGGCTGATCTCCGCCGGCGCCATCCACGCCAAACGCCGCCTGGGCCTGGAGTAACCCATGACCGACCAAGCGTCGCCCGACCGCATCCGCGCCCTGCCCTGCTTCTCCGGCCCGATCGAGATCGCGCCGCTGAGCGGCGGCCTGAGCAACGAGAGCTGGCTGGTGACGGACAGCGCAGGCCGGCATGTGGTGCGCATGGGCCGCGACTTTCCGTTCCACCATGTCGACCGCGCCCGCGAGCTGATGACCGCCCGCGCTGCCCAAGAGGCAGGCTTCGCCCCGCGCGTCGAATATGCCGAGCCGGGCATCATGGTCTCGGCCTTTCTCGATGCCAAAACCTTTGAGGCCGCCGATGTGCGGGCCAATGCCGAGCGCATCGGCAAGCTGATCCGTGATTTCCACGCGGTGATGCCGCGCCATGTGGCTGGCGCAGGCTTCATGTTCTGGGTGTTTCACGTCATCCGCGACTATGCCCGCACGCTGCGCGACGGGGGTTCGCGCATGACTGAGCGCCTGCCTGCATGGCTCGCGCTGTCGGACCGGCTCGAAGCCGCGCAATGCCCGCTGCCGATCGTGTTCGGCCACAACGACCTGCTGCCCGCCAATTTCCTCGATGACGGCAAGCGGCTGTGGCTCATCGATTTCGAATATGCGGGATTCTCCACTGCCATGTTCGACATCGCCGGCACCGCGGCCAATGCCGAAATGAGTTCAGACGAAGCCGCCCACCTCCTCGAGGCGACCCTCGGCACCCGAGCCGAGCCAGCGGTTACCCGCGCGCTTCACGCCATGCAGTGCGCGGCGCTCCTGCGCGAGACGCTCTGGAGCCTGGTGTCCGAACTTCACCTTGACGCGCCCGGCGTCGACTACCGGGCCTACACCGCCGAGAACCTCGCCCGCCTGGACGCGGCGCTCGACACCTACCATTCGACCTATGGAAAGACCTCTCCATGACCCTTCCCGACAGAGCCCAGATCGTCGTCATCGGCGGCGGCATCATCGGTTGTTCGACGGCCTATCACCTTGCCCGCGACCACAAGGCCGATGTGATCCTGCTCGAACAGGGCAAGCTCACCTCCGGCTCGACCTGGCATGCCGCAGGCCTCGTGGGCCAGTTGCGCTCCTCGGCCTCGATCACCAAGGTGCTCAAATACTCGGTCGATCTCTACAAGCGCCTGGACCAGGAAACGGGGCTCGAGACCGGCTGGAAGATGTCGGGCTGCCTCCGGCTTGCCACCAACCAGGACCGCTGGCTCGAATACCGCAGGCTTGCGACCACCGCGCAAAGCTTCGGGATGGAGATGCACCTTCTGTCTCCGCAGGAAGCCAAGGCCATGTTCCCGCTGATGCAGGTCGACGATCTGGTGGGCGCCAGCTGGCTGCCCACCGACGGGCAGGCGAGCCCCTCCGACATCACCCAGTCGCTCGCCAAGGGCGCGCGCATGCATGGCGCGCGGATCGTCGAGAATGTCCGCGTCACCGGCTTCGACATCGAGCAGGGGCGCATCAAGGCGGTCAGGACCAGCCTCGGCGACATCGCCTGCGAGAAGGTGGTCAACTGCGCCGGCCAGTGGGCGCGCCAGGTTGGCGAGATGGCCGGCATCAACGTGCCGCTGCAGCCGGTCAAGCACCAGTATGTCATCACCGAACCGATCGAGGGCCTGTCGCCCGACGCACCGACCATCCGCGACCCCGACCGCCGCACCTATTTCAAGGAAGAGGTCGGCGGCCTGAGCTTCGGCGGCTATGAGCCAGACCCGCAGGGCTGGACCATGGGCGACGTGCCGAACCAATGGGAATTCCAGCTGTTCGACGACGACTACGACCATTTCGAACAGCACATGATGCAGGCGATCGAGCGCGTGCCAGCGCTCGGCTCCGTCGGCGTCAAGCAGATGATCAACGGGCCGGAGAGCTTCACCCCGGACGGCAACTTCATCCTCGGCGCGGCGCCGGAATGCTCCAACATGTATGTGGGCGCCGGCTTCAACGCCTTCGGCATCGCCGCCGGCGGCGGCGCCGGCTGGGTGCTCGCGCAATGGGTGATCGATGGCGAGGCACCGCTCGATCTCTGGGTGGTCGACATCCGCCGCTTCTCCGAGATGCACCGCGACCGGCAATGGGTCAACGACCGCACGCTCGAAGCCTATGGCAAGCACTACGCCATCGGCTTTCCGCATGTCGAATACGAGTCCGGCCGGCCCCGGATCGTCTCGCCGCTCTACGAGCGGCTCAAGGCGCACCGCGCCGTGTTCGGCTCAAAGCTCGGCTGGGAGCGGCCGAACTGGTTCGCGCCCGAAGGCATGGAGCCACGCGACATTCCCACCATGGGCAAGCCGAACTGGTTCGATGCGGTCGGCGACGAGCACCGCCATGTGCGCGAGAAGGTGGGCGTGTTCGACCAGTCCTCCTTCGCCAAATATGAGGTGAGCGGCGCCGACGCGCTTGGCACGCTCAACCGGATCTGCGCCAACGACGTGACCAAGCCGGCTGGGCGGCTCACCTATACGCAGTTGCTCAACACCCGCGGTGGCATCGAGGCCGACCTCACCGTGGCGCGGCTGTCGGACGACCGCTTTTACATCGTCACCGGCACCGGCTTCCGCACCCATGATCTCGCCTGGATCCGCGAACATGTGCCCGCGGGCGCCGATGTCCGGATCGATGACATCACCGAAGACTGCGGCACGCTGTCGCTGATGGGCCCGCATGCCCGCGACGTGCTCGCGGCGGTCACTTCCGCGGATGTCTCCAACGCCGCCTTCCCCTTCGGCCATGTCCGCGAGATCGACATCGCCGGCGCCACCGTACGGGCGCTGCGCGTGACTTATGTCGGCGAACTCGGCTGGGAGCTGCATATCCCGATCGCGGCCATCGGCGAGGTGTTCGACGCGCTGATGCAGGCCGGCAAGCCCTGGCAGATCCGCCCGATCGGCTACCGCGCTCTGGAATCGCTGAGACTCGAGAAGGGCTACCGCGCCTGGGGCTCCGACATCACCCCCAACGACACGCCGCACGAGGCAGGCCTCGGCTGGGCGGTCAAGCGCAACTCCAATTCGGGCTTCATCGGCGAAAAGGCGCTCGCCGCCGTGTCGGGGCAGCCGCTCGCCAAGCGCTTTGCGGGCTTCACCATCGACGATCCCGACGCGCTTCTGGTCGGCCGCGAAACCATTTTGCGCAATGGGGAACCGGTGGGCTACCTGACCTCCGGCGGTTACGGCTACACCATCGGCAAGAGCATCGGCTATGGCTATGTCCGCAACGCCGAAGGGGTATCGACCGAATTCCTGGAAGAGGGCGACTACGAGCTGGTGGTCGCGGCCGAACGCATCCCCGCGAAGATCGGACTGAAACCGTTCTACGATCCGGCCAATGCCAGGGTGAAGGCCTGAGGCTTAGGGCCTCAGGCGACTGTCAGCGCGATGCAGCGGCTCGGCGTGGTGCCTTCCTCGCCGGGCATCGACACATAGGGGCCGGTGTCGTCGACGAGCGCGCAGACCCCTTCGGTCTCAAGATCGGCAATGCGCGCGCGAAAACTCTGCTGCCACAGCACATCCTTGACGGTGAGCACGATGGTGCCGCCGGGCACGCAAATGCGCAGCAGATCGTCGAGCCCTTCTGTGCCGACATGGCCGGTGGTGAACACGCCGGCCGAGACGATTGCGACAAAGTGGTTATCATCGAACGGCAGCCGCGTGCCGAGCGCCGCCTGGTGCAGGCTGCGATACACGCCCTTGCGCCGGGCCACCTCCAGCATGCCGGCGGAGATATCGAGCGCATCGACCTCGTTGTAGCCGGCAATCGCCAGCCATTCGCCGATCAGGCCGGTGCCGGCGCCGGCGTCGAGCACGGGCGCCGCGCCCTTGGGCACATGACGGGCGAAAATGGCGAGGCTTATCGCCGGATGCCGGTATCCGGCAAGCGACATGTCCGCATCGTATTTCTCCGCCCAGGAGTCATAGGCACGCGCAACATCCTCGGAACTTCTTGCCGTATACACTGCTCCGAGCCGCGCCGTCTTGTCGTGTTCTGCCATCGGAGCTCCATTGACCTTGCTTTGGCTGTTAGCATAGCCTTTTCAATGGCTTTGTGAAACAGTGCCGCAAACCTTCGAACAGAAAAAAGGGAGCCGCATCACCATGCCAGACGAAATCGAAGCCCGCCTTCGCGAAAGCCTTTCGGGCATTCCCGGACTGGCGGGCTACACCGGCCCGGTCGAGAGACTGGGAGGACTGACCAATCTCGTCTTCCGCGTCGGCGACACCTGCGTGCGCCTGCCGGGCGCGGGCACCGAGGAATACATCAACCGCGCCCACGAGGCCGAAGCCGCACGCGCCGCGGCCGATGCCGGGGTCAGCCCCGACCTGATCCATGTCGACCCCGACAGCGGCATCATGGCGACGAAATTCATCGAGGGCGCTCTCACCATGACGCCCGAAGGCTTCCGCGCCGATATCGGCTCGGTCCGGCGCGCAGGCGAGGCCTTCCGGCAGTTGCACACGTCCGGTGCGATCTTTCCTTTCACCTTCGAGCTGTTCGCCATGATCGACGAGTATCTCGGCATCCTGTCGACCAAGCACGTGGCCCTGCCCGACGGCTATCACGACGTGGTCGCCGAGGCGCAGACGGTGCGCGAAGCGCTTGCCCGCCATCCGGTCGAGCTCGTTGCCTGCCATTGCGATCCGCTGTGCGAGAATTTTCTCGACACCGGCGAGCGCATCTTCATCGTCGACTGGGAGTATTCCGGCATGAACGATCCGATGTGGGATCTGGGCGATCTCTCGGTCGAGGGCGGATTCGGCGCCGAGGAGGACCGTGTCCTGCTCGAAGCCTATTTCGGAAACGTGCCGGCCGTCACGGACCGCGCCCGGATGGTGATCTACAAGGCCATGTGCGACCTTTTGTGGACCCTGTGGGGGCTGATTCAGCTTGCCAACGGCAATCCGGCGGATGATTTTCGCGCCTATGCCGACGGCCGCTTTGCCCGGTGCAGGACCCTGATGGCGAGCGACGAGTTCGGCGCCGCGCTCAAGACCCTGCAATCCGCCTGAGCCCCCGTCGCCTAACCCATGCAGGACAGGCCCATGCGCATTCTCGTGATCCAGCATTCGGACAAGGAACATGCCGGCGCGTTCCGGGCGCTGTTCGCGCGCGACGGCCACGAGATCGTCACCTGCACCGCGCCCGACGCGATCGGCGATGCGGATTTGGACGGAATCGACGGGCTCTGGGTTCTGGGCGGCCCGATGCAGGTCTGGCAGAGCGATGAGCTGCCGTGGCTGGCGCGGGAAATCGAGCTGATCCGCCATGCGGTGATCGACCGGCGCATGCCCTATTTCGGCATCTGCCTGGGGCACCAGTTGCTCGCGCATGCGCTCGGCGGAACGGTCAGTCAGGCAACTGAATCAGAAGTCGGCCTGTGGCATGTCGACAAGTGCGGAAACCCACCGCTGCTCACAGGCGTCGGCGAAAGGTTCCCGTGCTTTCAGTGGCACAGTGCCGAGATCAGCCGCCTGCCGGAGGGGGCGGACGTGCTCGCCGCTTCGCCCCGCTGCGGCATCCAGGCCATGCAATGGGGACCGCAGGTGGCCTCGGTCCAGTTCCATGCCGAGATGGATGCCGCCACGCTCCGAGACTGGTACGAGATCGAGGATTGCGAGGCCGCGCTTCGCCGCGAGATCGGGGACGAGCCCGTCGACCGGATCTTCGATGACATGGCGGCGCTACATGCCGAACTCTCGGCACTGCAGGCAAGCCTTTATTCCAACTGGATCGCCGGAATTCCGCGATGAAACGGCAAAGGGGCGCCGGCCGGGCGCCCCTTCCCACTGTTGCGACAGGGATCGCAGCCAGCCCTGGGTGGCGGGGCTACTTGATCGAGTCCTTGACCTCGGCGACGGCTTCGGCGGTCATTTCGCCGGCGGTGACGACTTCGCCGCCCTTGATCTGCCACAGCCGGAACGGACCGGAAATGTCACCATATTGGTCGAAGGACACGTTGCCGATCACGCCCTGATAGTTGACCGGCTTGCCCTCGGCGATCAGCGCCAGCGCCTTCTTGAACTGTTCCGGCCCGGCATGGATCACCTCGCCTTCGGGATCGACCACCGAGCGGATCGCATCGCGGATCGCGTCCGCTTCGGCCTTGCCTGCCTTGGCGACGGCCAGGCCGACGATTGCGCCCGCGTCATAGGAGCGGTCGGCCGCCGGTGCCGACGGCGCGATGCCGCCCGAGAAGGCTTCGTAATTGGCGTAGAAATATTTGGTCGATTCCGTCTCGGTCGTACCCGACGACGTGCCATAGGCGCCTTCGAGATAGTCTCCGCCCACGGCTTCGATGAAGTCCGACGAGTTCATGCCGTCGTTGAGCAGGAACTTCTGCGGCCCGCCCTGGCTGATCCAGGCGCGCGCGATGGTGGCGCCATCGACCGGATAGCTGATCAGGTAAAGCGCTTCCGGCGCGCCGTCCATCGCCGCGGTCACTTCGGCCGAGTAGTTCGGCTGGTTCTCGTTGTAGGGCGTGGCCGAGGTTATTTCGCCGCCGAGCGCCTCGTAGGACGCGGTGAACTCGCGCATCATGTTGAGGCCGAAATCATTGTTGACGTGAATGATCGCGAGCTTCTTCAAGCCGGAATCGATCGCGTATTTCGCCGCCGCGATCCCCTGCAGCGCGTCCGACGTGATGGTGCGGAAGAAATAGCCGCCGGTCTTGCCATCACGGCTGAGTTGCGTGAGCGTCGGGCTCGACGAGGCGGGCGAGACCTGCACCACGCCCGCAGGCGCGGTGACCGAGGTCAGGATCGGGATCGACACCGAGGAGATGATGCCGCCGATCACCACCGGCACATTCTTGATGTTGACGAGCTGGGTGGCCTGGTCGACCGCGACGTTGCCCTGGCTCTGGCTGTCGCGCGTGTCGGTCACAAGCTGGCAGCCGAGCACGCCACCGGCCTCGTTGATGTCGCGGAAGGCCATTTCCACCGACTTGGCGCCGGCCTGGCCATAGGCGCCGGCGGGACCCGTGAGTTCCATCACCATGCCGATGGTGATGTCGCAGGCCTGCGCGCCGAGAGCCGAGGCGCACAGAAGGGCCATCGCAAGGCCGGATTTCCTGATCATGTTCATGCGCGTTCTCCTTGTTATGGGGCCTCTCTCGCCCGCTTTATGCACCGGGTATCCATGTTTCCTGCAGCTGCCGCCAGACCACCCCTTCGGGCGCGTCCGCATCGGCGCTGAAGACGGCTGACGAGCGGCGGGCGGATTTCTCGCCATCGATCACCTGATGCTCGTCGTAAATCACGATCACGGTGTCTTCAGCGACCATCCGCGCCGACACCAGATCCACACGAATGCTGAAATCGTGGGGGCGCTTGCCCCGCGCGGCGCGGATCATCGCGCAAATCTCCGCCTGGCCGATCGTGCTGGCGTCGGGCTCGATCATCACCATGTCGGGCGCAAAGGCCCTGAGCGACGTGTCCAGCTCGGCTTCGCTGGCGCGGCCCGTGAACCATTCGACAAAGAACGCGTGGCGATTGACGACTTCAGCCTCGGCACGCGCGATCAGGTCCACGGCTCAGTGCCCTTCCGTGTTGAGATTGTATTTCATCACCGCGCCATGCTTGCCGGTGCGGTCGCGCTCGAGCGTGTAGATGTCGCCGGGCACCGGATTGGCGCGAGAAAGCACCGCATCGATCGCGGCAAAATCCTCGGTACTCAGCGCGATCTCCGGAATGGCGAGATTGCGCTCGAGGTGATTGCGGTTGCGCGCGCCGACGATCACTGCTGCCACGCCCGGCCGCTCAAGGATGGCACGGCTGGCAATCGAGGCGATGTCAGAGGTGTGACGGGCGGCGATCCCGGCAAGCGCGGACAGCAGGTCCTGGAACAGCGCCCAGCCGCCGAATTCGTCGACGATCAGCTTGTATTTGGTGAGCGACCGGTTCTCGAACGGGGCCTCGGGCTCCGGCGCGCCGAGCCAGCGCTCGGAGAACAGCCCGCCGGCAACCGATCCGTAGCACAACAGGCTCACCCCCGCTGCCATCGCCGCTTCCACCATCGCGCGCGACGGCCGGTCGTCGATCAGCGAATACTGCACCTGCATCGAGACCAGCGGCACACCGGCATCGAGGATGCGGCTCATCTGCACCGTGTCGAAATTGGTGCCGCCGATATTGGCGATCTTTCCCTCGCGCCTCAAATCGGCAAGCCAAGTGGCGACCTCGACCTGCCGGTCGATCTCGTAATCCCACCAGTGGAACTGCACGAGGTTCAACTGCTCGAGCCCCAACCGCGACAGCGAGGTTTCGATCCCCTTGGCCACGTCCGCCTTGCTGAGGGTCGCGAGATTGCCAAGATCCGGCACGAATTTGGTATGCACCTTGATCTTCGACAGCGCTTCAGTGCCGCGCAGTCTGCCGTATTCGGCGCGGAATTCGCCGATCAACGCCTCGACGCCGGTGTAGATGTCGGCGCAGTCGAAAGTGGTGATGCCGGCATCGGCAAAGGCGATCATGTCCTCGATGCCGGTGCGGCGATCGATCTCCCCGTGGCCGCCGGCAAGCTGCCAGCCACCCTTGATGACGCGGGAAATCCGGTGGCCGGGCGCCAGGTCATAAGTTTGCATCAGTGTCTCCAAGCGGCACCGCCGTGGTGTCGGAATGGTTGAAACGGCGGAGCTTCGTGCGGGTAATCTTGAGCCGCGACGGGCAGTTCGGGTCCGGGCAGGCGATTTCGGCGTCCGTCGACATCCAGTCGTTGGGATGGGTCGGCCTCTGCTTGGCCGCAAGCAGCGGCAGCACCGAGGCAAGCGAATAGATCGAGATCCCCTGGCCGGGCGGCAGATGCAGCATCTCGCCACGCAGTTCGAAATAGTCGCCGGGCTTGGCGCCGCACCAGATCCTGGCCCCTTCCGGCGCCACCACCTCGACCTTCAGGTCCCAAAGCTCGAAGCTCTCGTCGCCGCTCATGCTGCACCTCCATTGTCCGTGTCCCAGACGGCCGGGTCCGCCCGTTCGAGGATGGCGAAGGCCTGGTTGATGTCGGCCTTGAGCTCGCGCACCGCCCATTCCTTGTCGCCCGCCGCGATCGCCGAGAGGATGCCGCGGTGGTGCAGCGTCGCCGCCGAGTCCGTCAGCGGACGGTGCAGCTTCGCCGCGGCGCGGACATAGGGGCCGGCCTGCATCCACAGGCTTTCGATCACCGGCATCAACACCGACGAGCCCGCCGCCTGGTAGAGATGGAAGTGAAAGGCATGGTTGAGCGAGGCGATGTCGCCGCTCTCTCGGGTTTCCTCATATTCCACAGTCAGCGCTTCGAGCCGTTCGATATCCGCCGGCGTCAGCATGTCCATCGCCCGCGCGGCCAGTTCGCCTTCGATCAGCGAGCGTGCCTGGGCAATGTCTCGGGCCCGTTCGAGCGTCAGCAGCGGCACCCGCACCCGCCGGTTCGGCATGGCTTCGAGCGCGCGTTCCGAGACAAGCCGCGCCAGCGCCTCGCGCACGGGCATGGAACTCACAGACATTCTTTGCGCCACGTCACCGGCGAGAAAGATCTCGCCGGCTTCGAAGCGGCAACGGATCAGCGCGTCGCGCAACTGCCTGTAAATGCGGTCCTGCACCGTCTCCCGGCCGACAGGCGCGAGCCGGTCGAGGCCGGGTCCGTCCATCGGAGAAGAGGTCTGCACGTTCATTTTGCCGCTGCCCGCCCTGTCTGGTCGGACTTTACTTTAGGCATCAAGCGTGATCCTGTAAATGATGAATGATAGTTGATCAACTTGGCCGAAACGATGTCGACCTCCAGCCAGCCCCCGATCCTCACAGCCGACAGCCTCACAAAGTCGTTCGGCGGCTTCCGCGCGGTCAATGACATCTCGCTCACCCTCGGTGCCCGCGAAATTCTCGGCGTTATCGGCCCCAACGGCGCGGGCAAATCCACCCTTTTCAACCTTTTGGCAGGAGCAATTCCGCTCGATGCGGGCCGGATCGGCCTCGATGGCGTTGATCTGAGCCACGCCCGCCCGGAGGCCCGCATTCGCGCAGGCCTCGGGCGCACCTTCCAGATCCCGCGGCCGTTCGCGCGCATGACGGTTCTCGAAAACGTCATGGCCTCGGCCCAGGGCCAGCGCGGCGAGCGTCTGTTGCCGGCCCTCATCGCCCCGCGCCGGGTCGCCGAGCAGGAACGCGCCAATGCCGTGCGCGCGCGCGAGATCCTGGATTTCGTGGCGCTGTCGCATCTCGAGGACCAACCGGCCTCGGTGCTCTCGGGCGGGCAGCGCAAGCTCCTCGAACTCGCCCGGGTGCTGATGGCCGAGCCGCGCGTGATCCTGCTCGACGAACCGGCAGCCGGCGTCAATCCCGCGCTGCTGGACATGATCATCGACCGGATCATCGCCATCAACCAGCTCGGCATCGCCGTGCTGCTGATCGAGCACAACATGGAAATGATAGCCCGGCTGTGCCCGCGCGTGATCGTCATGGCGGCCGGCAAGGCGCTGGCCGAGGGCGCGCCCTCCGAGGTCACCAAGCGCGCCGACGTGATCGACGTCTATCTCGAAGGCATGCCGGCATGACCACGCTTGCGCTCCGCGACCTGAAAGCCGGCTACGACCGCGACCTGCCGATTGTCAAGGGCGTGAGCTTCGAGGTCGAAGAGGGCGAGTGCCTCTGCATCCTCGGTCCCAACGGCGCCGGCAAGTCGACCATGATCAAGGCGGTGGCGGGTCTGGTCCCCACCTTCGGCGGCACGGTGCATCTCAACGGCGCCGACATCACCGGCCTTGCCTCGCACCAACTGGTGCGCAAGGGCATGGGCTTCGTGCCGCAGACCGAAAACATCTTCACGAGCCTCACCATTCTTGAAAACCTGCAGATCGCCGCGCAGTTGCTGCCGGCAGCCGAGCGAGCCAACCGGATTGCCGCGATGTTCGACATGTTCCCCGATCTCGGCAGCCGCCCGCGTACGGAGGCCGGCGCGCTGTCGGGCGGCCAGCGGCAGATGCTGGCCGCGGCGCGTGCGCTGCTGACGGAGCCCAAGGTGCTCATTCTCGACGAACCCTCCGCGGGCCTCTCGCCGAAACTTGTGGGCCAGGTGTTCGACACGCTCCGGCGCATTTCCGCCGCCGGCGTGACGCTGGTGCTGGTCGAGCAGAATGTGCGGGCGGCGCTCGCCCTGACCGAGCGCGCTTTGGTTCTGGTCGACGGCCGTCTCGCCCATGACGGGCCGGCGGATGACTTGCACGACGGCAAGCTGCTGGGCGAGCTGTTTCTCGGCCACCGCAGCGCGGAGGCCAGCGCATGAACCCGCAGGCCCTGATCGACGGCCTCGTGGCCGGCTCCACCATCGGGCTCGGCGCCATCGGCCTGACGCTCACCTATTCGATCCTCCGCTTCGCGAACTTCACCCATGGCGATTTCCTGGCCTGGGGCGCCTATCTGACGCTCACCGTCGCGGGCGTGCTCGGCGGACTCGCGGCCGGGCTCGGCGCGCCGGTCTATCCGTTCAGCTTCGGCTGGGGCCTGCCGCTCGCCATGCTCGGCGGCGTTTGCCTCACGATCGTGCTTGCGCTCGGTCTCGACCGGGTGTTGTTCGGACGCCTGCGGGCACGCGGTGCCGACACCATCATCATCGTCATGGCGAGCTTCGGCGCCTCGATGGCGCTGCGCTCGCTTCTGGAATTCATCTTCACGGCGAAACCCGTCTATTTCACCAAGGCGCTGCAGATCGCCAATCCGCTGGGTTTCGGCATGCGCGCCACGCCCGACCAGCTTTTGGTGATCGGCCTGACGCTTCTGCTGGTGGTGGCGCTGCATCTCATCGTCACGTTCAGCGCGACCGGCCGCGCCATGCGCGCGGTGGCCGAAAACCCGAGCCTCGCCGGCGTCTACGGCATCGATGTGGCACGCGTTGTCCGCGTAACCTGGATCATCGGCGCGGGCATGGCCTGCATCGCCGGCGTGATGGCCGGCCTGCTCGTCCAGATCCGACCCTATATGGGCTTCGACCTGCTGCTGCCGCTGTTCGCCGCCGCCATTCTCGGCGGCATCGGCTCGATCCCGGGCGCGATGATCGGAGGCCTTGTCATCGGCCTCGCGGAGGCCTTCGCGGTCCAGATCGTCGGCGCCGAATGGCGTGCGGCCGTGGCCTTCGTCATTCTGGTGTTGGTGCTGATGCTGCGGCCGCAGGGCATTTTCGGTCGGAAGGGCGCGTAGATGGAACTCCTTGCCTATGCCGCCTTCTTTCTCACCATCGCGCTCACCTATGCGATCATGTGCCTGGGGCTCAATGTGCAATGGGGCCAGACCGGGCTCTTCAATGTCGGCGTCGCGGGCTTCGTCGGCCTGGGCGCCTATGTCTCGGCGGCGCTGACGACCCCGGACGCGGCCGAGCGCATCGGCGGCTTCGGCCTGCCGATCGCTGTCGGCTGGATCGCGGCGATGGCAGCCGGCGGCGTGCTGGCGCTGGCCGTCGGCCTCCTGACCCTGCGGATGCGCTCGGATTATCTGGCGATCACCACCTTCGGCATCGCGGTGGCGCTGCAGCTCGTGTTCCAGAACGCCGAGGTTCTCACCGGCGGCGCCTTCGGCATGGCCTTCATCCCGCGGCCCTTTGCCGGATTGCAGGGGCAGTCCTTCGCCTTCAACATGGTCAATCTGGCGCTGACGGCGGCCGTCGTCGCGGGTGTCTACCTGCTGCTCGAACACCTGTTGCGCAGCCCCTGGGGCCGTGCGCTCCGCGCGGTGCGCGAGGACGAGATCGCGGCCCAGGCGCTCGGCAAGAACCCGGTTCTTTTGCGCATCCAGGCCTTCGCGCTCGGCGGCGCGATCATGGCGCTCGCAGGCGCGGTGCAGGCCCATTTCATCGGCTTCATCGCACCGGGCAACTACCTGCCGATGATGACCTTCCAGGTCTGGGCCATGCTGATCGTCGGCGGCTCGGGCAACAATCGCGGCGCGGTTCTTGGCGCGGTGCTGGTCTGGGCGATCTGGGCCCTGTCGGGCGCGGCGATCTCCGAGATCTTCCCCGCCGCACAGCAGGCGCGCGCCGCCTCGCTGCAGATCGTCATCATCGGCGTGATGCTCTGCATCATTCTTCTCTGGCGGCCACAGGGCATCCTGCCCGAGGTCCGCTCCGTCTCGCGCCATCTGGGCATTCGCAACAAGGACAGTTGATTCCATGAAACCTGAACGAAAGAACCTCACTCCCACCCTTTCGATCAGCCGCGTTCTCACGGGCCTCTGGCAGGTTGCCGACCAGGAAAAGGACGGCGTTTTGCTCGATCGCGCTGCCGGCGCCAAATCCCTGGCCGAATATGTCGAGGATGGGTTCGACACCTTCGACATGGCCGACCACTACGGCACCTCGGAACTCATCACGGGTGAGTTGCTGCGCACCCATAAAGGCGCGCCGCGCCCGCTCGCCTTCACCAAATGGTGCCCCGAACCCGGGCCGATGACGGAGGACGTGGTGCGCGCGGGCATCCAGGAACGGCTCGACCGCCTCGGCGTCGACCGGATCGATCTTCTCCAGTTCCACTGGTGGAGCTTCGAACATCCCGCCTGGATCGATGCGCTGCACGAGATCAGGAAGCTCAAGGACGAGGGCCTGATCGGCGAGATCGGGGTCACCAATTTCGATGCTGCGCATCTGAACCTGGCTCTGGCCGAAGGCATTCCGCTGGTCTCCAATCAGATCTCGTTCTCGCTGATCGACCGCCGCGCCGCGGGCCATCTTGCGGAGACCTGCCGCAAGCACGATGTGCAGCTTCTCTGCTACGGCACACTCTGCGGCGGCTTCCTGTCGGCGCGCTGGCTCGGCAAGCCCGAACCCGATGCGGTGGGCGACTGGAGCGGCGCCAAATATCTGCGCTTCATCCATGCAGCCGGCGGCTGGGACGCCTATCAGGGCATCCTGCGCGCGGCCGATACGATCGGCCGCAAGCATGGTGTGTCGATCTCCAATGTGGCCACGCGCTGGGTGCTGGAGCACGAGCATGTGGCAGGTGTCATCATCGGCGCGCGGCTTGGCGAAAACCAGCACCGCGCGGACAATCTCAAGCTCTTCGCCTTCGCGCTCGACGCCGAAGACCACGCGCTGCTCGACGAGGCCTTCGCCGCGACCAAGCCGCTGCCGGGCGATTGCGGCGACGAATACCGCCAGCCGCCGTTCCTCACCGCCTCGGGGGATCTCAGCCACCACCTGGCCGAAATGCCGAGCGCGATGACGGCGGTCCAGGACCCCGATAACCCCAACCGTTCGCGGGTGTTCTCCGGCTCGCGCTGGGAGCCGATCGCCGGCTATTGCCGCGCGGTGCGCGACGGTGACCGGATCCTGGTGTCGGGCACCACCGCCACCCACGGCGTCGACCAGACCATCGCGCTCGGCGATGCCGGCGCGCAGACCACCTATATCCTCGACAAGATCGCAGCCGCCGTGCGCGCGCTTGGCGGCGACCCGAAGGATATCCTGCGCACGCGCCTTTATCTGCGCGGCGAGGAAGACATCGAACCCGCCTCCCGCGCCCACGGCATGCGCTTTGCCGCCAACCCGCCGGCCAACACCGCGTTTCTGGTCGGCAACCTGATCGGCGATTTCCGCGTGGAAATCGAAGCCGAGGCGGTGGTCAGCACGGCCCGCGGGAGACGGTGAACCGCGCCCCGCAAGCCCGGTTTCTGCGGCCGCCCCATGGCGGCCGGGAAGCCGGAGCGGGTCTGCGGCAGTCTCGCGCGTTTCGAACGCGATCCGCCTGACGGGCGGAGGCGCGCCCGAGATTTGATGAGCGAGCGGTACCGGCAAGCTTCGCATCAGGCCAACAGAACGGCTATGCTCCGTTCCGACTCCGGCAGGGAAACGCGCGACATGAAAATTGCCCATATCGAAACATTCGCCAATGAATTCGTCTGCTTCGTCAAGGTGACAACCGACACCGGCGACACCGGCTGGGGTCAGGTGGCCCCCTATCACGCCGATATCACCGCCCAGGTGCTCCACCGCCAGGTAGCCCCCCATGCGCTCGGACAGTCCGCGCTCGACATCGATCACCTGGTCGATCTCATCCCCGAGAAGGAACACAAGTTTCCGGGCTCCTACCTCAAGCGTGCGCTGGGCGGCCTCGACACCGCGCTGTGGGACCTGCGCGGCAAGCTTGAAGGCAAGCCCGTTTGCGAGCTGATCGGCGGCACGTCCGGAACGATACGTGCCTACGCTTCCTCGATGAAGCGCGACATCACGCCCAAGGACGAGGCCGAGAGGCTCAGCCGCCTGCGCGACCGGTTCGGTTTCGACGCCTTCAAGTTTCGCATCGGAGCCGAATGCGGCCGCGGCCGGGACGAATGGCCGGGCCGCACCGAGGAGATCGTTCCGACCATGCGCAAGGCAATGGGCGACGGCGTGGCGCTGCTGGTCGATGCCAATTCGTGCTATGCGCCCGATCAGGCGATCGAGATCGGCAAGATGCTCGAACAGCACGGCATCAGCCATTTCGAGGAGCCCTGCCCTTATTGGGAATACGAGCAGACCAAGCAGGTGACGGAAGCGCTCGCGATCGACGTGAGCGGCGGCGAGCAGGATTGCGAATTGCCGAACTGGCGCTGGATGATCGACATGAAGGCGGTCGATATCGTCCAGCCCGACATCTGCTATCTCGGCGGCCTGACCCGCACATTGAGGGTCGCCGCCATGGCGCACACGGCCGGCCTGCCCTGCACGCCGCATTGCGCCAACTGGTCGATGGTCACCCTGTTCACCATGCACCTGTTGCGCGCCATCCCGAATGCGGGAAAATATCTCGAATTCTCGATCGAGGGCGGGGACTACTATCCCTGGCAGGACGGCCTGTTCGTCGCCTCGCCCTATGACATTGTCGATGGCAAGACGACCGTTACCGATGCGCCCGGCTGGGGCGTGGAGGTGAGCCCCGCCTGGCTCGACCAGTCGTCACACCGGATCAGCTCCTTCGAGGCATGAGCCACGCCACCGGTGCCCGGCCCGGCAAGCCTAGCCCGCGCTGAACAGCGGGAAGGTCACGCCGAGCGCCCAGGCGAGGCAGAGCCCGAGCCCGATGCCGGCCGACAGCGGGCCGGCACGCTGCGCCACCCAGCGCCCCATCAGCCCGTGCACGCAGAAGAACAGCACCAGCACAGGCAGGATGATGAACAAGAACATCAGCCGCTCCGGATCGATCATCGCCGCCGCGCCGAGCGAGACGAGGATTCCGACGCGCGCAGCGATCCGCCGCCACCAGACGCCGCGTCCCGCGCCGCTCGCCAGGCTGTCGGCGATCATGAACGGCACCGTGCCGACGGCAAGGACGGCGATGATCGGCAGCCGTTCGGCATGGGGCATGAAGCTTGCCGCATAGCGGTCCATGGCACCGCCGAAGACACCGACGCCCCACAGGATGAGCAGGCCCACGGCGAGAAGCGAGAACCGCCACTCGCCCTGGCTCGCCCCGCGCATCAGCAAGAGTTGCCCCCCGCCGTAAAGCGCCAGATGGATCATCAGGTAATCGGCCACCAGCACCGGCAGGAACGGCACGTAGAAAGTCGTGGCCACCAGCGGCGTGAGCACCGCCGGGGCGATGACCGAGACCCAGAACCGGCTGGCGGAGAGACCCGCGCCGGCGCTCGCCTGGGCGGGCAGAAGTCCGACCAACGGGCGCAACAACAGGACGATGCCCCCCATCAGGAGCAGGATCCAGAGCCCGGGCGTGACGAGGGATGGCAGCTGTGCTTTTCCTGTCGAACGCCATGTCGAGCCAGTCGCGCGCGGCCTCAAGCGCATGCGGACTGTAGAGCACGCCAACATGCTCGACATGGGGCGCCACTTCGGCGCGGCGCACCACGCTTCCGGCCGAGACTGTTTCCCCCTCCTCCGCCGCCGGATCGACCAGCCGGGCGGCTTCAAGCGCCGCCTCGCGCAGCCGGCTCTCCCATTCGCCGCTGATCGCCAGAAGCCGCTGAGGCTGCTCCGCCGTCACGGCCTGCGAAAACATCGAGATCGCCACCACCGCATCGACAGGCTGGCCGGCCTCGGCCTCCTCGATCGCCGCGCGCACCAGAATGTCGGTCGCCATCGAGTGGCCGAGCAGCGCGATTCCCTCGCCTGCGCCCGGCAAGCCGCGTCCATGGGCGATCACCCGTCGGAGTTCGGCAACCAGCAGCCGGGTGGTGCCGTCGATCGCGGTCACGTCCCCCGACATAGGCACCGGATTGCGCCCGTGGCCTTCGGAATCATAGGCCAGCACCGCATAACCCGCCTGCGCCAAGGTCAGCGAATAGGCCTGCATCAACTGCCGCGATCCGGCGAAGCCGTGGGCGATCACCACCAGCGGGCCCTGGCTTTTCCCAGGGCTGTAGAGCGTGGCGGGAATGGTGCCGATCTGCACCGGCGTGATGCCAAGGCCGGCGCGCCCGCGTTCGAGCGCAACCAGCGAGACGAGGATCGCCAGCATCGCCAGCAGACCAATCCCCTCAGTCCAACCCGATCGCATCGACATCATTCATTCCCTCATCGCGCCGCCGCCCGGCTCTCGCCGGATCGCAAGCTCCGGTGCGGCCCGAGCGCACAGACAGTAAACACGGGCGGCCGCCGATGGGAAACAGGCGCCGGTCATCCGGAAACGATGGAAGAGCTGGATCCCCGGTTTATTTCCACTCGCGGCTTGCCATGACGGGCAATGCTGCTAAAAATTTAGCCATGGAGAATTTTTATGCAGATTCATCCACGCAGGTAACCCCTCCTCCGATACGGGTTCCCAAAAGGCTGCGCGACGGATTGCGATTGTTGCTGCAGTCGGTCTATCCCGATCACGATTCCGAAACGCTACTTGAGCAGACGATAACGGCCTTCTGGCCCGGTGAGGAACAGCCCAGGCGGCGCGGCCGGGCGCCCGGCAACACGCTGTGGAACGAGCGCGACAGCTACGTCATCACCTATGGCAACAGCTTCACCAATGGCGAGCACAAGCCGCTCGACCTGCTTTCCGACTTCCTCGAGACCAGGCTCAAGGGCGTGGTGACGGGCGTGCATATCCTCCCCTACTTCCCCTACACCTCCGACGACGGCTTTGCCGTGACCGACTATTACGCCGTCGACAGCGGGCTTGGCGCCTGGGAGGACATCGGCCGCATCGCAGAAAACTTCCGGCTGATGTCGGACCTGGTGATCAACCACTGCTCGAGCCAGAGCGGGTTTTTTACGAACTACCTTCTCGGCCATCCGCCCCATGACCGGTTCTTCTTCGAGGCCGCGCCCGACGCGGACCTGAGCATGGTGGTCCGGCCCCGCGCACATCCGCTGCTGCGCGAGGTCGAAACCGCAAACGGCATCAGGCATGTCTGGTGCACCTTCAGCCATGACCAGGTCGATTTCGATTTCTCCAATCCCGAGGTTCTATTCGAGTTCCTGCGGATCCTGCGGTTCCACATCGCGAAAGGCGTCCGCACCGTCCGCCTCGATGCGATCGCGTTTCTCTGGAAGGAGCCCGGCACCCCCTCGATCCACATGCGCCAGACCCATGAGATCGTCCGGCTGATCCGGCTTCTGGCCGATTACACGACAGAGCCGGTGGTGCTGCTCACTGAAACCAATGTGCCCAACACGGAGAACCTCAGTTATTTCGGCAATCGCAACGAAGCCCACATGATCTACAATTTCTCGCTGCCGCCACTGTTGCTGCACGGATTGCTCACCGGAACCTCGAAACATCTCAATGCCTGGCAGATGTCGATGCCGCCGGCGCAGCTGGGTTGCGCCTATTTCAATTTCACCGCCTCCCATGACGGCATCGGCATGCGCCCGGCGGAGGGCCTCCTCAGCGAAGACGACATCGCCCGGGTGCTCGACACCGTGCAGGGCTTCGGCGGGCGGCTGTCGATGCGCCAGATGCCCGATGGCAGCACCCGCACGTATGAGCTCAATGTCGCCCTGTTCGATGCGCTCAAGGGCACGGTGGAGGGCGAGGACGAGTGGAACATCGAGCGGTTCCTGTGCAGCCAGATCATCGCCATGGGACTCGAAGGCATTCCCGGCTTCTACATCCATTCGCTGCTCGGCACCCACAACGATCAGGAAGGCGTCGAGAAATCGGGACACAACCGGGCGATCAACCGCCATCGCTGGCACTACCCCGACCTGCTCGACCATCTCGACGACGGGCAGAGCAGCCACGCCATCGTGTTCGAGGCAATGACGCGGATTCTCAGGATCAGGACCGCGCAACCGACGTTTCACCCCAATGCCACGCAATTCACGCTGCAGCTCGGCGACCAGCTGTTCGGCTTCTGGCGCCAGAGCCTCGACCGTTCGAAGAGCCTGTTCGCGATCCACAATCTCACCAACACCGAGGTGTCGATCCCGGCGATGTCGCTCAATCTCATCGGCGGCGAGAGCTGGAGCGATCTTCTGTCCGGCGAGGACATTCGCGAGCGCGGCGGAGAAATCCTGTTCGCGCCCTACCAATGCCGCTGGATCACCAACTGAGACAGGACACCGTGAGCGCACCAGGCCTCCAGCACTTGATCATCTTCACCGATCTCGACGGCACGCTTCTCGACCACCACACCTATTCGCATGCCCAAGCCACCCCAGCGCTCGAACGCCTGCGCCGGCACGACATTCCACTGATCCTGGCCTCGAGCAAGACCGCCGCCGAAATCGCGCCGCTGCGCGAGGCCCTGGGTTTCGCCCATTGTCCGGCGATCGTCGAAAACGGCGCCGGCATGCTCGAACCCGGGCGGGAGCTTGAAGACACGGCCGAGCGCCACGGGGAAATCCGGCAGATCCTGGATCAGCTGCCCGCGAAGCTGCGCAAGCATTTCCAGGGGTTTTCCGACTGGAGTGTCGATCAGCTGGCCGAGCGTACCGGCCTCACGCGTGCCGATGCCGAAAATGCCAGGAACAGGCAGTTTTCAGAGCCCGGTCTCTGGCTCGGAAACGAGGCGGACCGGGCGGAGTTCGTGGCCGAAGTCAGCGTCCGCGGCCTTCAGATCACGCAAGGCGGTCGCTTCCTGACGCCCAGCTTCGGCGGCAGCAAGGCCCGGTGCATGCGCGAAATCGCGGTTCGTCACGCCACAGATCGCGGACAGGCCTTCGCGGTGGCGCTCGGCGACGCGGAAAACGACGTGGACATGATCGAACAGGCCGACCTCGGCGTCATCATCCCCAATCCCGCCCACCGGGGGATCCCACCGCTTGCGGGTGAGGCCACAGGCAGCGTCATCAGGGCCGGAAACCCAGGGCCTGCCGGATGGAACAGCGTGATGATGGGCCTGATGGATCACTGGGAACTGGATTAGGAGCGAGCAAGTGGCCGATTTTCATCAGAATGGCAGCGTGGCAACCCTTCACAACCTGTCGAAAATGCCGTTCGATGTTCTGGAGGGCCAGCTTCGGCAATTTGCGAGCACCCGCAAGATCACCCTGATCCTGCCCTCGCTGTTTTCCGAACTGGGCCGCGATGCGCTGTCGCGCATTCTCGACGAGTTGAGCGGTGCGAGCTATATCAACCACGTCATTATCGGCCTCGACCAGGCCACCGAAGAGCAATACCGCTTCGCCAAATCCTATTTCGCGCGGCTGCCGCAAAAGCACGACATTCTCTGGAACGACGGGCCGCGGCTGCAGGAAATCCACTCGAAGCTCGCGCTCGCCGGCCTCGCCCCGGCGGAAGCCGGCAAGGGCCGCAATGTCTGGTACTGCATCGGTTATGCGCTTGCTTCCCAGAATGCCGATGTGGTGGCGCTGCATGATTGCGACATCACCACCTATTCGCGCGAAATGCTGGCGCGGCTGGTCTATCCGGTCTCGAACCCCGCCTTTCCCTACCAGTTCTGCAAGGGCTACTACCCGCGCATCGCCGGCGGCAAGCTCAATGGCCGGGTCTCGCGGCTGCTGGTTTCGCCGCTGCTCTTGTCGATCCAGAAGGTCTGCGGCCATGTCGATTACATCGAGTATCTCAAGGGCTTCCGCTATCCGCTCGCCGGCGAATTCGCCATGCGCGTGAGCATGCTGCCGGACATGCGCATTCCCTCGGACTGGGGGCTTGAGATCGGCGTTTTGTCGGAGGTCTGGCGCAACCTGTCGAGCCGCGCGGTGTGCCAGGTCGACATCTCCGATGCCTATGACCACAAGCATCAGCAGCTGTCGAAAGCCGACGCCAGCCAGGGGCTGTCGCGCATGTCGGTCGACATTTCCAAAGCGCTGTTCCGCAAGCTTGCCACCGACGGGGTGGTGTTTTCCCAGGAGACCTTCCGCACCATCAAGGCCACCTACTATCGCACCGCGCTCGACCTGATCGAGATGTACCACCACGATGCGCTGATGAACGGGCTCTACACCGACAGGCACCAGGAAGAGGAAGCGGTGGAGCTGTTCGCGGCCAACATCGTCACCGCCGGCCAGCTGTTCCTGGAAAACCCGATGGAAACCCCGTTCATCCCCAACTGGAGCCGTATCCAGTCGGCAGACCCGGACCTGCTGCGCACGCTGCACGAGGCGGTCGCCGCCGACAGCGCCGAGGCGTGAAGCCCGCACAAAAGAACCGGGCGCGGAACATGAAGCTCCGCGCCCGGTCTGTATTCCGCCATCTCACAGTGTGAGACGTCTGCCTCGCCTCAGGCGCGCAGGTCGAAGCGGTCGGCGTTCATCACCTTGGTCCAGGCCGCCACGAAATCGCGGACGAACTTGTCCTCGGCATCGTCCTGGGCATAGACCTCGGCAATGGCGCGCAGCTGCGAGTTCGAGCCGAACACCAGGTCGACGCGGGTGGCGGTCCATTTCAGCTCGCCGCTGGCGCGATCACGGCCTTCGAACTCTTCCTCATCCTCGTCGACGGCCGACCACTTGGTGTCCATGCTCATCAGGTTGACGAAGAAATCGTTGGTCAGCGCGCCCGGCTTGTCGGTCAGCATGCCATGCTTGACGTCGCGATGGTTGACGCCGATCACCCGAAGCCCGCCGAGAAGCGCGGTCATTTCCGGGGCGGTCAGCGTCAGCAGCTGCGCCTTGTCGATCAGCAGTTCCTCGGCCGAGGTCGTGTAGCGGGCCTTGAGGAAGTTGCGGAAGCCGTCGGCGGCCGGTTCGAGCATGGCGTAGGATTCGACATCGGTCTGCTCCTGGCTGGCATCCATGCGGCCCGGCGTGAACGGAACCTCGATCTGCTTGCCGGCAGCCTTGGCGGCCTGCTCGATGCCGACCGAGCCGGCGAGCACGATCAGGTCTGCCATCGACACCTTCTTGCCGTCGGTGCGGCTGGCGTTGAACTCGGCCTTCACCTTCTCGAGCGCATCGAGAGCCTTGGCGAGCTTTTCCGGCTCGTTCGAAGCCCAGTTGCGTGCGGGCTCCAGCCGGACACGCGCGCCATTGGCACCACCGCGCTTGTCGGATCCGCGGAAGCTCGAAGCCGAGGACCAGGCGGTCGCGACCAGCTGAGCTGTCGACAGGCCGGACGCCGCGATGCGGATCTTGAGATCCGCGATATCCGAGGCCTCGACCAGCGGATGATCGACGGCCGGGATCGGATCCTGCCACAAAAGATCCTCTTCCGGCACTTCCGGGCCGAAATAGCAGCTCTTCGGGCCCATGTCGCGGTGCGTGAGCTTGAACCAGGCGCGGGCGAAGGCGTCGGCGAACTCCTCCGGATTCTGGTGGAAATGGCGCGAGATCTTCTCGTAGGCCGGGTCGAAGCGGAGCGCCAGGTCGGAGGTCAGCATCGCCGGCGCCACGCGCTTGGAGGAATCATGCGCATGCGGAACCGTGCCCGCGCCGGCGCCGTCCTTGGGCTGCCACTGCCAGGCGCCCGCCGGGCTCTTGGTCAGCTCCCACTCGAAGCCGAACAGGTTTTCGAAGAAATTGTTGCTCCAGGCGGTGGGCGTCTGCGTCCAGGTGACTTCGAGGCCGCTGCCGATCGCGTCGGCGCCCATGCCGGTGCCGTGCTTGCTGGTCCAGCCCAGGCCCTGCTCGGCAATGCCGGCGGCTTCCGGGTCCGCGCCCACCAGACCGGCATCGCCGGCGCCATGGGTCTTGCCGAAGGTGTGGCCGCCGGCGATCAGCGCCACGGTTTCGTAATCGTCCATGGCCATGCGGCCGAAAGTGTCGCGGATGTCGCGGGCAGAGGCCAGCGGGTCCGGCTTGCCGCCCGGGCCTTCCGGGTTGACGTAGATCAGGCCCATCTGCACGGCGGCCAGCGGGTTTTCGAGCTCGCGTTCCGGACGATCGGGATCATAGCGGTGCTTGTCGTCGAGCCAGCTGTCTTCGGCGCCCCAGTAGATGTCCTGTTCGGGCTCCCAGATATCGCGGCGGCCGCCGGCAAAACCGAAGGTCTTGAAGCCCATCGATTCCAGCGCCACGTTGCCGGTCAGGATCATCAGGTCGGCCCAGGAGATCTTGTTGCCGTATTTCTGCTTGATCGGCCAGATCAGGCGCCGCGCCTTGTCGAGGTTGACGTTGTCGGGCCAGCTGTTGAGCGGCGCGAAGCGCTGCGAGCCCGAGGTCGAGCCGCCACGGCCGTCTGCGGTGCGGTAGGTGCCGGCGCTGTGCCAGGCCATGCGGATGAAGAACGGGCCGTAATGACCGAAATCGGCCGGCCACCAGTCCTTCGAATCCGTCATCAGCGCGTGAAGATCCTGCTTGACCGCGTTGAGATCGAGCGTCTTGAACGCTTCGATATAGTCGAAATCCTTGTCCATCGGGCTTGCCGCGGGCGAGTTCTGGTGCAGCATGCTCACATTGAGCTGGTTCGGCCACCAGTCGCGGTTCTGCCGCATGCTCATATTGGTGGCGCCGTGCGCCACAGGGCATTTGCCGACTTTAGCGACTACGTTCATCGATCTCTCCAATCCTGCCTGTTCAATCTCTTCGGTTTCGGGGAGAGCCAGGACATCGCAAGGCCCGATGCCGGGCCGCCCGGGCTGGCCTTTTGCAACCGGCCCGGGACTTCAACGCAGTGCCGCATGCCGCAAGGGCACGAAGCCGAAAACCGGATGCTCTCCCAATCCGCGCGGATCATATCAAAGCAGAACGATTTATATAAGTTGTTTTTGCTGATCATATTGATAGGCTCAGATTATGAAGAACCTGACCCTCAAACAGCTTCGCTATTTCGAGGCCCTGGCGCAGCACGGCCATTTCGGACGCGCTGCCAGTGCCTGCGCCATCTCGCAGCCGGCCTTGTCGGTGCAGATCCAGGAACTGGAGAAGACACTCGGCACCGAACTGTTCGAACGCGGCAACAGGCAGGTGCGGCTCACCAGTTTCGGCGAGGAATTCGCCACACGGGCCCGCTCGATCCTGCAGTCGACCGAGGAACTGGGCGAACTGGCGCGCGCCGCAGGTCACCGCCTGGTGGGACGCCTCAGGCTCGGCATCATTCCCACGATCGCACCCTATCTCCTGCCCGCGATCATCACCAACCTCACCCGGATGAACAGCGGCATGGACATCCAGGTGCGCGAGACCGTGACGCCCAGGCTGGTGGAGGAGCTCTCGGAGGGCCGCCTCGACGCCGCCATCCTCGCGCTCCCGGTCTCCGAGCCGGCGCTCACCGAGATCGCGCTGTTCGAGGAGCATTTCGTTCTCGTTCGCCCTCGGCAGGACGAGGGAAAACCGGTGCCCAACCACGAAGACCTGCGCGAGATGAAACTGCTGCTGCTCGAGGAAGGTCACTGCTTCCGCGACCAGGCACTATCATTCTGCAAGATCCAGTCCTCCCGCCCGCGCGAGATCCTGGACGCAAGCTCGCTTGCGACGCTGGTGCAGATGGTGGGCGCGGGCATGGGCGTGACCCTGATTCCGGAAATGGCGATCGGGGTGGAGACGCGCTCGGCGCCGGTGTCGATCGCGCGCTTCGCCGCCCCCGAGCCCGCCCGCACCATCGGCATGATCTGGCGCAAGACCAGCCCACTCGGCAAACAGCTTCTCGAAATCTCCGACGTGGTACGTCAGGCGGCGCAACACCACGCCCCATCCCGATGACCTGACACCGGGGCCCGCCCCCGTGATTGAACAATCGGCCGCCCGCTGCATTGACCCTGCAACCGGAGCCCACGCCTCATGCCTTTGGACAACCTGTCGCTTCCCTTTCTGCTTGCGATTTTCCTGGCCGCGAGCCTGATCATCCTCGCCTGTGGCGTGCGCATGACCGGGCTTGCCGACCGCATCGCCGATCGCACCGGCCTGGGAGAGGCGCTGGTGGGCGGCGTGCTTCTGGGGGCCGCGACGTCGCTGTCTGGAACCGTGGTTTCCCTCACCGCCGCGCTCGACGACCGCGCCTCGCTCGCCTTTTCCAACAGTGTCGGTGGCATTGCCGCCCAAACCGCGTTCCTGGCCCTCGCCGACGTGCTGTATCGCCGTGCCAATCTCGAGCACGCGGCCGCCGAACTCGCCAATGTGTTCCAGGGCGCGCTGTTGATGCTGATGCTGGTAATTCCGGTGCTGGCCTATGCGGGGCCGGACGTGACGCTGCTCGGCATCCATCCCGCCTCCTATGTGCTGGTGATCGTCTATACGGTGGGGGTCGTGGCCTCGAGGCGCGTCCGCGAACAGCCGATGTGGCGACCGGTCGGCACCTCCGAGACCAAGAATGACGAGCCCGAGGAAGCAGAACAGGATTCGGACGGAAACCTGTCGCTGTTTGCCATTTTCGGAGCGCTGATGCTGGTCATGGCCGTTTGCGGCTGGGCGATCGCGCAAGTGGCGAGCGAATTGACCGATCGATACGCGCTTTCGGCATCCCTTGTCGGAGCGTTGATGACGGCTGTGGCAACCTCGCTGCCCGAACTGGTGACAACGCTGGCGGCGGTGCGACGGGGCGCGCTGCAGCTGGCCGTCGGCGGCATCATCGGCGGCAACACCTTCGACACGCTGTTCCTGACGCTGTCCGACATCGGCTACCGCGACGGCTCGCTCTATCACGCGCTCACACGGGGCGATTTCTTCTGGCTAGCGACCGGCCTGGTGATGACCGCCACCCTGCTGCTCGGCCTGATCGTGCGCCAGCGCACAGGACCCGGCGGCATCGGCTTCGAAAGCGCCGGCATTCTCGCCGTCTATGGCGGCGCCATTGCCGTGCAGGCTCTCGCATAGGCCATCCGAAGCGCGCGCCGATGCCCGCTGCCGCAGCGAAGCAAGGTGACGGAGCCAATATCCTGTTCAAGGGCCATGGCGCGGCCGGTGATACATCCGCAAGTCGATTGACACGCCGTCATCTGCTCGCAACTATAGTTGCCAGAAATCAATTTGAAGACTTCGCTGCCGCGCACGACACCTACGAAATTTCCTATAGTTTGGCGATCTTTTGACAGGAACGGCCACAATGATTGCCAGACTTGTGTTCCTTCTGCTCTTGCTGCTGCCGGTTGCGGGGCCTGTCCAGGCCCTTGAGATCTATCGCAACAGCGTCCGTTACGACATCGTCGCCCGGCTGCCCGGCGGTGCCCAGTATATCGTCGATGGCGTCGACCGGAAATTCTCGCTCCCCGGCGTTTCCGGCAATCTCCGCCTGATCCAGGACGATTATGCCTCCTGCGCACAACTTGTGGACGAGCGCCGGCAGAACTGGGTCAAATACGGATTCACCCTTTCCTACGGCCGCTATGTCAGCCGCAGCGAATGCTCGATCACCATCGAAAGTCCGGACGAGAACCGCGCCATCTCCTCCTACTACATCCGGGTCGACCGCTGCGGCTGCTTTGCGGCGCTGCATCTGAGCTATGCCGCCGACGACCGCGGCCGCTTCATGCAAGCCGCACCAGAGATCCTGGGGTCACTTCGCGCCAACAACTCCGGCGCGGCCGGCCCGGACTACCCCGAACCACCGGACACGCCTGTTGCCGACACTGAGGAAATGGCCCCGGCCGAAGCTGCGCAGACCGCAGCCGCGCCTGCCACGGTTGCCGCCGACAGCCCCGCCTCCGCGCCGCTTGCGACCCGTGAATTGCCGCCCGGGGAAGGCCTCAAGCGAATGACCAAGGCGCTCGCCTCGTTCTCCTGCCATCAGCCGGGTTCCACCGACGACCAGCGACAGGCGGCGATCATCGCGCTGTCCGGCTGGGCCGGAAAATCGATCCGAACCCTCGGCCGTGAAGCAGGCCTTGCCGGCTTTGCAGACATGCTGGAGCAGAATTACGATTTCGCCAGCCTCGGCCCGCGCGGCGCGGAGGCGATCGATGGCGTGCTCGCCGCCCACCCCGACCTGATCGACGCGGTCGAGCGGGACGCTGCGGCCTATGGCGACCGGCTGTGCCAGATCCTGGGCGTGAGCCTTCAGGACAACCTGCCCGATCTTGCCCGCCGCCAGGCGGAATTCCGCTCCGTCTATCACGGTTCGCTGATCGCCGCGCAACGGCTGATGGCGTTGCATCGCTGCGCCGACGGAGAAATCGACGGCGCCTTCGGCCCGGGAAGCCGGGCGAACTGGAACCGCATGCTTGCGGGTCTCGGCCTGCCGCCCCGCGACGACAGCTACACGCCCGGCATTGGCGATCTTGCCCGGGTCGCTGACATCAAGGTGACGGCGGGGGCCTGCGAAGCCGATAGCGGCGCCTACAAGCTCGCGGTCAGCCCGCTGCGCTTTCTCGCCGATCCCGGCCTCGACCAGCGAAGCACCTGGCTCGAAATCCGCGACGCCGATCTCGCGTCCAGCATCAATGCCATGGCGCAGGCGGGCGAATGGAGCCCGTGGCAAACCAGGCTCGCGCTGCGGCTCTTCCCGCATGGTTACGGGGACAACGACGACGAACCGCAGCGCATGCTGGCCGCCCTTTTCGCGAACGGCGTCGGCGTCGATGCCGATCCCGCCGCCGCCGCGCATTGGCGGGCCAAGGCCAATCAGGGGCAATCCGCCTATTCCCTCTATCTTGCCGCCTTGGCGGATCCGGCGCGGGTGCCCGACGCGGTTCGCGCGCTCCTTGCCGATGCCAATTTCGCCGACACCGACTACGGCGAACAGGTCCCCGCGGGGCCGCTATCGGTCCCCTACGGTGCCCAGATCAGCCTTCTGGAATATCCCGCACTCGCGCGGCTCTCGACACTGGTGATGCGCGCACCGGCGGCGCTCGACCAGGTCGCGCGCACCGCCAAACCGGCCCTGCTCTACAAGCTGGCCGAGCGGCTGCTCGAAGGTGCGAGCATCGACGGCAAAGGCAGCCCGCAGGCCGTGGCGCTGCTCGAAGCGGCCGCCGACCGGGGCGCCGCCTATGCCGCCTCGCGCCTTGCCTTCATGGTCCAGCACGGGCTCGGGACCAAGCCGGATCCCGACAGGGCGCGGACGCTCGCGCAAACCGCCGCACGCGACGGCGACACCTTCGCCCTCTATCAACTGGCGCGGCAAGCCGATGACCGCTCCGCGGAGGATGCGGGCGCGGCGCTTGCGGCCTATGAGCGGCTGCTCAAGGCGCTGGCGGCGAAGAGCAACTTCGCCCTGAGCGGGCTTCTGAGCAACCGGATCATGGAAGGCAGCATCGCGCTGACCTCTGTCGACGGCGAGAAGCTTCTCGGCAAATACGGGCTCAACGACGGCTCGATCTACATGTGCACCGATTGCGGCGGGGTGGTCGATCTGGCCGAGGCCGCCCGGCTGTTGCGGCAGACGCATCCCGACGTGGTCGAGTTCGATCGCAAGGACAAGAATTTCGATCTGTTCCGGCTGATCAGCGATCATCCGGAGCTGGCGAAATCGAAGGACGAGCCCGAACGATTGCTTGCGGCGGGCATCCTGCCCGCGGAAGACTGGATTGACGCGCCCTTCGGCTCGCAAAGCGACGTCCGCTCGATCCTGGCTGCCGCCATCCTCACCGCCAGGCGGATGGGGAGGGAAGCCGACCTGCCCGAAGCGATGACGGCCCTGCTCGACCAGATCTGCGGCAACCAATCGATCCGGGAGTATTTCTGCACCGATGCCGCACGGCGGCTCGCGTCAGGACAGTTCGGCGCCGCACTGGTGGGGCCCGGCATCGCGCGACTGCAAGCCGAGAATTCCTTCTTCCTGATCGACGTGCTCGCCGCCTTCGGGGATTTCCGCGGCGCGCTCGACCGCGGCCTGAAGGACGAGAAGGAACAGGGCTTCGAGTTCCGGGCAAGCCTGCTGACCCGCGCCGCAGCCCCGGTATTCCGCCGCGTTATGGCACAGCGCTCACGCGCCGACATGGCCACTCTCCCGGAAGGCTTCGAGGATCTGCTCCGGTTCCACGCCCGCCACAACGATATCGCTGCACGCCAGTATCTCGAACTCTTGGAAGATCCGGGCACGGCCAAGGGAGCGACGCCCAAGCGCGACCTCGGCGAGACATCCGCCGCCTTCGAGCGCGCGGCCGCCCGCGGCGGCCTGAGCCGCGCGCTGGTCAACGCCGCGCGCGAATACTCCGCGGCGCTCGAGGAGACCGGAGACCGAGCAGCCGCGCTGCGGCTCGAACTGACCGCGCTTGCGGCCGAACTTCAACTCGACGACCTCGACGCGCTCGGTCGCAAAGCCTATGGCGCGGCCCCGCTCGACGCCACGCTCACGGCCGTCTGCCATCTGTCGAAGGCGAGCGAGCGGGCCTTCGCGCTCGGTGCCGACAGGCTGGCGCTGGTGCTCGCCAAGGACACGATCAACCAATTGCAGACCTTGCGGGGTGGCCTTTCGGGCATGCCGGAAAGGCTGCAGGGCTGCTTCCGCGATCTCGTCTCCGACAATTACCGCTGGCTCGCCGATCTGCTGGTGAGCCAGAACCGGCTCGGCGAGGCCCAGGTCGTGCTCGGCCTGCTCAAGGACTACGAGACCTTCCAGTTCACCGGCCGCGACGGGGAATTCGCCGGCCAGGCCTTCGCGCAATTGCCCTATTCGCCCGAGGAACAGGCATTGAAGACTGCGCTGTCCGCGCTTGCGCCGCCGACGATCCCGCAAGCGCGGCGCGCGGCGCAACTTGCTGCCCAGGCGGCCCTCAAGAAGCTGACGGCCGAGCAGGCGCGCGAACGGACCGCGATCGAGGACACGCTTGCCGAGGCGAGGCAGGCGCACCAGAGCGGCATCGACGCCATTCTGGCAGCCGCGGGCGCCATCACCGAGACCGGCGAAGCCGGCTTCCAGGCAGCGCTCGGCGTGGCCGACGCCTATGTCGAAAACACCCCCGGCGAGCAGGCGGCGGTGCTGCATTACCTGGTGCTGCCCGACCGTCTCAGCATCATCCTGACCACGCATGACAACCGGGTGAGCCGCACCATCACCGACTGGAACGGCACGCCGTTCCGCGAAGCCGACCTGAACGCGGCGATCGACAGGCTGCATGCAAGCCTGAGCGATCCCGATCTCGACCCCCTGCCCGGCAGCCGGACGCTGTACGACCTGCTTGTCAAACCTGTGGCGGCCGACTTGCGCAGCGCGGGCACCCAGCTTCTGCTGCTCTCGCTCGACAAGCGCCTGCGCTACCTGCCGTTCGCCGCGCTTCACGACGGCACCAAATTCCTGGTCGAGGACTACGAGACCTCGATTCTCACCAATTCCGGCCACGAGATCAGCGGCAGCAAGGTCACCGGCGCGCCCTTCGCGGCGCTCGGCATGACCCAGGAGACCGAGAGCTTTTCGGCACTGCCCGGCGTGGCGATCGAGCTCGACGGCATCGTCAAGGGCGAGGACGGCTTCGGCCTGTTCGACGGCAGCGTCCGGATGGACGACGCCTTCGACCGGCCCGCGCTTGCCGCAGCGCTGCAGATCGGCGAACCCACGCCCGCGGGCGTCGGCGTGGTCCATGTCTCCTCGCATTTCGCGCTGGGCGAGACCGACCAGGATTCATTCCTGCTTCTGGGAACCGGCGACTACCTGACGCTCAGGGACATCAAGCTCGCCAAGACCGAGTTCGATTTCGAGCATGTCGAACTGCTGACCCTGTCGGCCTGCACCACCGGCTTCGCCAATCCCGGTCGCGACGGCCGCGAAATCGACAGCCTCGCCAAGATCACCAGCGATCGCGGCGCGAAATCGACGCTGGCGAGCCTCTGGCCGGTGGCCGACAGCGCCACCGCGATCCTGATGCAGCGGTTCTACGAATTGCGCGAACTGGGGCAGATGTCCAAGGCGCAGGCGCTGGCGACAGCGCAGCGGGAGTTCATCGGCGGCCTGATCGGCTCTCCCGATCACCTGCGCACCCGCAGCGTCGTGTTCCAGACCGCCGTGCGCACCGGGGAATCGTTCCAAGAGCGCCAGACCGGCATCGATCTCGGCTTTTCCCATCCCTTCTTCTGGGCCCCCTTCGTACTGACAGGCAACTGGCGATGACACCGAACCGCACCCCTTCGTCACCGGCATCCTTTGCGAGGCGGCTCGCCCTGTGCGGGGCGGCACTTCTCGCGCTGGCCGCACCGCCAGCCTCCGCAGATTCGATCATGGACAAGGCCGGCACCTGCTACGCCACATCCTTCGATCGGCAGAACGGCCCGATCCGGGAGATCACCGCCCGCTTCACGCGCTACCAGGAATCAGGCTCGGAACAGGGCGAACAGGCGCTGGTGAAGCTCGAAATCACCGAATGGGACGTGCCCAACCAGACCTTCGGCATCACCGGCACCTGTTCCTTCACCGACAAGTCGATCCGCTGTGGCATCGATTGCGATGGCGGCCACGCGATCCTGTCGGTGTCGGAGACGGGCGAGCTCTATTTCCACTCCGACACCGTGCGCTATGATTCCCTGCGCGGCGACGCTTCGCTGCTGACGCTGAACGAAGCCGACGGCTATGTGATGGACGGGTTGTTCGTCCTCAAGCAACGCCCCGGCGACAGCCAGTGCAGGGCTGCGGGCGACGAGCTGTTCGTCGCCATGCAGGCCGGGGACATCTCCAACCGGGTCACCGATATCGAGACCAAGCTCCGGCGCCTGGGCCAGTTCCTGGAAAATCCCGACACCGTCTTCGACGAGGCCACCCGCGCAGCAGTCTCCGGGTTCCAGCGCCAATACGGCCTGCCCGACACCGGCGTCGTCGACCAGGACACCGCGGCGTTGCTCGCCAATCTGATGCAATCGGGAGCGGGTGGATGCTGAGCCGCCCCACGCTCGGCCGAGCTGTCACGGCGACCCGGAGCAGGGCGTCATGAACGCGCAGACCGACCGCATCATCCACATGCTTTACGATGCCGCCGCGGCGGAGCAGGACTGGTACGAAACCGCCTGCGAGATCGGCGATCTGGTCGGGGCCGGACCGATCCACCTGTTCCTGTGTTCGCTCGAGACCGGCCGGGATTATCTCGGGTTCCTCGCCCGCGGCAATCCGGATTTCGCCGACGAATATCTCCTCGATTACGCGCCGAGCGACTTCCGCGTCCCGCGCGTGATGGCGCACAAGCCGGGCAGCTATATCGACGAACGCGACTATGTGAGCCGCGACGAGGCGGCGACGAGCCCGATTCACCAGGATTTCCTGCCGCGTCAGGAGATCTACAATATCAGCGGCGCGAACCTGACCCATGACGGCTGCATCGGTTGGTTCGGCCTGTCGACACGCGGCCCGGGCGACGAATTCGACGACCACGAGAGGGGGCTGTTGTCGCTGATCTCGGGCCATGTGTTTCGCGCCGTGAAGCTCTACCGCAACCGGCTCGACCTTATGGCGGCGCAAGACCTCTCCGCCCGGACGCTGGATCTTGTCGCCACCGGCATCGTGATTCTTGCAGGCCCGGAGGTGATCCAGACCAACGCTGCCTTCGACCGGCTCTTGCAGGACCGGTTCTTCCTTGTCCGCAACGGCGGCCTGACCTGCGCCGATGCCGCCCAGGCGGCGCAATTGCAGCTCTATCTGAGCGGCGTCATCGACGATGGCGGCCCGGACTGCCTGGTGCTGCGTCACCGGGAAGGTGGCGTGAGCTATCTCGTCCAGTGCCACGACCTGCCCGCTCCCCGGCTCTCGCGCACCACCACCCAGGCCCACCGGGCGGTTTCGATCGTCAAGCTTGATCTCGACGCACAGCCGGACCTGGAGCAGGTCATGGCCTTTTGCGACGGTTTTTGCATCAGTCGGGCGGAAGCCCTGGCCATCCACGCCGTCCTCGGGTCGCAGCCTCTCGGCGCTTTTGCCGAGACCCGCGGCATCCGGCTCGACACCGTGCACAAGCAGGTGAAATCGGCGATGCGAAAGACCGAACTCAACAGCCAGAAGAAGATCTTCCAGGCCTTCGAGCGCTACCGGCAGATCAATGCGAAAGGCAGCAATTGAGATGGGCCGCGTCGTCGTTCCCGCGCTCTCTTCCGCTTCCCCATCTGGGGAATGGCACCCTCACGGGGCACGGGTATTTTCAGGACGGGGACCGTGCCCGGCCAATGCACCGGCCGCCGTTCGTTAGGGAGAGCTTACATTGGGTATTCTGCTGGTTTTCCTGGCACTTCTGACCGCCGCGATCCTGTCGGTTCCGGCCGCGAGCCACACCGGCCTTGCCACCTGGTTCTCGATCGCCTCCGCCTCCACCGCCTTCGTCGCCATGGCCGTCAACCAGTATCTCGCAACCCGCCCGACCTATCTCGAACCGCTGTTCGGCGGGCTCGACCGGATCTACCGCGTTCACAAATGGACCGGAATCCTGGCCCTGGCGCTCATTCTTGCGCATTACTTCATCACGCCGAACTTCAAGGGCAAGCTGCTGACCACGGGGCTCAACGAAATGGCGCAAACCGCGGGCCAGATCGGTTTCTACGGGCTGATCGTGCTCGGCGGCATTTCCATCGCCAAGCGCCTGCCGAAGCTCAAGGGCGAATTCCCCTATCACGTCTGGCGCCAGCTGCACCGTTTCATCGGCCTGTTCTTCATCGCCGTCGCCATTCACTTCAACTTCATCAAGCGACCGTTCGACGGCACCGCCTGGCTTGCAGTCTATCTCAACATCTTTGCCGTGATCGGCATTGCCAGCTACATCCAGACGCAAGCCAACGCCTTCCTGCGCCGGCGGCGCTACCGTGTCGTTTCGGTGATCCATGCGGGGGCTGCGACGCTGGTGACCGCCGAGCCGGAGGGGCGCGCGATCAAGGCCAGCCCGGGCCAGTTCGCCTTCATTTCTGCCGACCGGCCGGGCCTGGGCGAACCGCATCCCTTCACCATTGCCGGCCACGAGACCTCACAGGACGGAACAAACCGGCTAACCTTCGCCATCAAGCCTCTCGGCGATTTCACCCGGCGCCTGCGTGAACATATCGAAACCGGCGACACGCTGATGGTGGAAGGCGGTTACGGACGCTTCACCGCCCAGCGCGGCGGCGAGCGCCAGCTCTGGGTCGCCGGCGGCATCGGCGTCACCCCGTTTCTCGCCATGGCCCGCTCGATCGCGCAGTTGACCGGCAAGAGGGTGCATCTGTTCTACTGCGTGCGCGATGCCGACGAAGCGATCGGCCTCGAGCATCTCGACGCGGCCGGGAAGCATCCGAATTTCAGTTACACCCTGCATCGCTCGGCAAGCGACGGCCGCATCAATGCCGAGGTGATCAAGGCCGGCGCCGGGTTCGACCTCAATGGCGCGGACCTCTGGTATTGCGGCCCCGCGGCCATGCGCAAGGCGATCATCAAGGGCTTCAGGGACACAGGCGTCAAACTGGCGCGGGTGGAGTTCGAACGGTTCGAATTCCGCTGAGACAGGACAAACGATCCCGGCAGGCGCCTGGCGCCGCACCGGACATGAGAGGGAACACGATGCAAACCCGATTTCGACTGCCGCTCGGCGGCCTGATTGCCCTGTCCGGTCTGGTGGCCGGCGCCGCCGCCACGCTCTTGCCCGCCACCGCCGTTGCGCGCGACCTGTTCGAAGCCGGGGCGTTCTCGACCTATGTGGCAAACCCCGAAAACGGGCGCTATCTCGCTGGAGCGGCGGGCTGCATGGGCTGCCATGCCAATGCGGGCGACGTGGGCAATCCAGCCGGCGGCGCACGCATCGACGCCTATGTCGGCACGGTGTTCGTGCCCAATATCACCAGCCACCCGAATGGCGTCGGCGGCTGGTCGAATGCCGATTATCTCAATGCCGTCATCAACGGCATCTCGCCCAAGGGCCGGCATTACCTGCCGATGTTCCCCTACACCGCCTATGCCGGGATGAAGCCCGAGGACGTGCTCGATATCAAGGCCTATATCGACACGCTTGCCCCCTCCGACGCCAAGCCCCCCGCGCACGAGATCTCGTTCCCCTACAACACCAACTTCTTCTGGGCGATGTGGAAGCGCGGCAATTTCGACACCGCTGCGTTCCAGCCTGGGGACGGCTCGCAGATGAGCCGCGGACGCTATCTGGCCGACAGCGTCGGCGCCTGCGGCGCCTGCCACACGCCGCGCACCATGGACTACGGTCTTAACACCGACCGACCGCTCGAAGGCGAGATCGCACTGACCGGCGAACCCGCCCCCGCGATCACACCCGCAGCCCTTGCCGCCGCAGGGCCGAAAGCCTTTCTCGACAATTTTCTCGGCAAGGGGACCCGCCTGTCGGGCAGCCCGATCGCGTCCGCCATCAAGGCGCACATGACCCAGGGCCTCTCCACGCTCACCGAGGACGACCGCCTGGCGCTGACGGCCTATCTCACCGGCCAGAAGCAGGTGGCCGAAAAGCCCGCGCTCAAGGCCGAAGCCAGCTGTAAGGTCGAAGCCCCCGGCGGCCCGGCACCGACAGGCGAACTTGCCTCCGCCGCCGACGATTTCATCGGACGCTATTGCCGCAACTGTCATGGCGCCGGACAGAGCGCGCAAGGCAGCTTCCCCGCCGGCGACCTCACCTCGATCGCCCGCAATGCCGCCTTCGTCACCCCGGGCGATCGCGGCCGCTCGGTGCTCTACACCTCGGTTGCGAGCGGCCGCATGCCCTACGGCACCAAGCCGAGCGCCGACGAAGTCGAAGCCCTTGGCGGCTGGATCGATTCTCTCGGCGCTGAAACCGTGGCTGCCCGCGAACCGGCGGCCCCGCCGCGCATGCGGCAGCTCGTGGGCTGGCGGGCGGAGACCGAGGCCGCCGTCAGCGATCTCGCGACCATCAACGAGAACGACCGGCCGTTCGTGCGCTATTTCAGCTATCGCACGCTCTACAACGGCTATTATCCGTGCGAAACCGATCAGGTCTTCGCAAGCCGCATGGAGCTGTTCTCCGCAGGGTTCAACAAGGCCCTGAACTCGGTCTCGCTCGGGCCGGTCGCGATCGTGCCGGCCCCGGTCAAATCGCCTGCCGGCACGCTGGTGCGAATCGACCTCAGGGATCTCGGCTGGGATACCGGCAAATGGGACATGCTTGCGGGCAAATATCCCTATGGCTACGCCCCCGACAGCGATTCCACGCTCAAGGCGCTGGCGATCGGCACCCGCACCGATCTGCCGGTGATGCAGGCCGGCTGGTTCATGGCCAATGCGCTGCAGCCCGAAAACTATCACCCGCTTCTGGACCTGACCGACGACATCCGCGACCTCGAACGCCGCATCGGCGTCGACGTGGACGCCAATATCCGCGCCCGCCGCGTGGCCCGCGCCGCCTTCGCGGAAGGCGCTTCCGGCGTGTCCGACCACAACCGCATGCTCGAGCGCCATGACGCGGCCAATGGCGGATACTACTGGAAGTCCTATGACTTCGCCGGCAGCCGCGGCCTGCAGAGCCTGCGCCAGCACCCGCATGGCCCGGCCGAGCTCGAACCGCTCGCCGAAAACCTGGTGGCCTTCCACCACGACGGCGGCGAGATGATCTTCTCGCTGCCCAACGGATTGCAGGGCTATTACCTGTCCGACCACACCGGCAAGCGCATCGACCGCGGCCCGACCCAGATCGTCTCGTTCCGCGAGCGGCCGATCGGCAAGGGCATCGAGATCATCAATGCCCGCTCCTGCGTGAGCTGCCATGCCGACGGCATGATCGCCAAGCGGGACCAGTTGCGCCAGTCGATCGAAACCTCGCCGATCTTCAGCCTTGCCCAGCGCGACATGCTTCTCGACATGTACCGGACGCAGGACGAGCTCGATGCCTATTTCGAGCGCGACCGCTCCGCCTTCATCAAGGCGCTCGCGAGCATCGGCGCCACTGAAAAGGCCCCCGACGGTTCGCTCAAGAGCCGCTCCGGCCCGGCGGGCGCGGAGATCATCACCTGGTTCGCCGACACCCATGAGGAAGATCTCGACGCCGACCGGCTGGCCGCGGAATTCGGCATGACGCCGGACGAGTTTACCAGTTCGATCCAGCGGATCCAGGACCAGCATGCGCTGCGACTGGCGCTCGACTGGATCACGCAGCTCAAGGGCGGATCGAAGATTCCGCGCTTCGAAGTCGAGGAGCAATATGCCGCCCTCGTCGAACCGCTGATGAACCTCAAGCCGCTGCACTATGCGCCGCAGGGCTTTGCCACACTGCCGGAGTACAAGGATGCCATGTACCGCGACGACGGCTACAAGGCGGAGCCGAATGCCGGCAAGCTCGAACTTGCGGTCGCTGTCGCTGCCACCGACGTCAAGGTCAACGACATGCTGTCCTTCACGGTGACCGCCAACAGGGCCTGCGAATTGCAGATCTTCTATGTGGAGACGGACGGCACGGTCGAGGTGATCCCGCAGGAAATGATCGGCGCGCCCTATCTCGAACCCGGCGTGGCACGCCGGATCCCCGATGCGGCGGTGGGCGATCTCATCTTCGACACCCAGGGCTACAACGAGTCGCTGGTGCTGTTCTGCCGCGAGGGCGGACTGGGCGATCAGCGCTTGAGCGCGGAGGGGGCGCGCAAGATGATCTCGCAAAGCACTGAGAAGCCGACGCGCGGCCTGCTGGTCAAGATGCATGAGCAGAAGAAGGCCGTGGAGGCCACCCTGCCGGATGCACAGAAAGGCAGGTCCGCGCTGCAACTGATCACGTTCAACGTGCGCAATCCCTGAAGGAGGACCAGCCAGATGACCAAAGCAAAACCAGCCACCGGGCTTCTGATGCTGGGCATGACGGCCGCGCTTGCGGTGGGTGGGCTGCTCGTGCCCGCCCCGGCGCTTGCCCAGGATCTCGACGCCGATGCGATCGTCAAGAGCCTCAGTGTCGCCAAGAAGCCCAGGACCCGGTCTCTCGGCAAGCAGGACCCTGCAGGGCCGGCATACTCGCAAGAGGACAAGAACCTGATCCGGTCCATTCCCACCCGGGGACTGAAGGTCAGCATGAAGCAGCAGGTTGGCGAGCTGATCGACACCTACAAGCCGCCGCGGCTCGACATCGAGATCCAGTTCGATTTCAACTCGGACACCGTCCGCTCAGAATCCGTGCCGGATCTCAACGCGCTTGGCACGGCGCTGCTGCATCCCTCGCTCGCCGACGCGCGCATCATCCTCAACGGCCATACCGACGCCAAGGGAACGAGCGACTACAATCTCGACCTGTCCGAGCGGCGGGCGGTCGCCGTGCGCGACTATCTGATCTCGCATTTCCCGATCGATCACCGGCTGATCGCCATCGGTTTCGGCGAGGAGCGGCTCAAGAACACCCACGACCCCGAAGCCGGCGAGAACCGCCGGGTCGAGGTTGTCAACATGGGCGGCTGAGCGGGCCGCTCAGTCCGGAGAGCTGACAATCCAGCCGCGATTGTCGGCCCCGAACAACTCGTGGCCCTCCGCCGTGACGATCACGGTGTCTTCGAGCTTGATATAGCCGCGCCGGGGATGCTGCAGCGTCGTTTCCACCGACAGCACCATGCCCGGCGCGAAAGGCCGCTCCGCATCGACGCCCTCATAGGCCACCGGATGGTTGGTCATCAGGAACGGCGCCTCGTGGCTGATCAGGCCCATGCCATGCGCGAAAAAGTCGTTATGCGCAGCATTGGGCCCGCGCCGCAGTTCGGCTTCGGCAGCGGCAATCATCGCTGCTCCGGTTTCGCCCGGCCCGATCCGGGCAAAGGCCGCCTGCTGCACGGCTTCCACTTCCGCCAGAATGTCGACGAGTTCCTGATCCGGCTCGCCCAGCACGCCCATGCGGCAGATGTCGCCGATATAGCCGTGGAGATTGCCGCCGGAATCGATCGACATCACCTCGCCCGCGTTCCAGGTCTGCCCGGAGCCCGCGCGCACATGGCTGTCGCCGAGCGTGAGCAGGCAGTATTCGAAGGTGAGCTCGCGCTTGGATTCCTCCTGGCGCAGGCGTTCGATGATCTGATATTTCGAGCTTCCGGCGCCCGAGCCGAGGATCGTGGCCTGCATGGCCTCGCTGATGCGCGCCGTCGCCTCGCGCAACAGGTCGAGTTCCGGCTTCGTCTTGATCATCCTGAGCCGCGTGAGCACCATGCTCGCGTCCAGGAGTGAGGCCTGCGGCAGGGCCTCGGCCAGCGCATCATAGCCGTCCTTGGGCATGAACCCGGCTTCGAACCCGATCCGCCCGCTGGCCACGCCGCATTTCTGAAGATGCGCGGCGGCAGCCTGCATCGTGTCGACCGAGCCCCAGTGGTCGGGCCGGAACTCCGGCACCCAGAAGGGCGCCACCTTGTGCTCGTGGATCTCCATCTTGTTGGCGAAATAGCCGGTCGCGTCCGGATTGCCCCGGACATAGACGAAGGCCGGCAGGTAGCGGCTCTGGCCGATCGCATCCATGGCGGAAAAGAAGATGAACTGGTAGCCGCCGAGCAGGTAGCGGACATTGTGTTTCGACGTGGCGACGAGCGCATCGAGCCCGGCCGCATCCAGGGCAGCATCGAGTTCATCGAACCGATACGGGAGGTCCGCGGGCGTCGCTGCATGCAGGGGCGATATCTCGTGCATCAGGGCTCTCTCCTTCAGGCGTGCGGCGGCGGGACGAGGCGGAAGTCGGGCAAATCGCGCAATAGTTCCTCCGGCCCGGCCGGGCTGTAGACCACGAACAGCTTCATTGGCGTCGAACCTATGTTGAGCGTCGAGTGAAACCGGCTTTCGGGCACGAAGATGGTGCATCCCGCCCTGACCTGTTCGGTGACCGGGTTGCCCGAGGTATCTTCAACCATCTGCTCGCCCTCGCCTTCGAGCACGAAGATGATCTCCTCGGCGCCGGGATGATTGTGCCGGGCATGGCCCTGGCCGGGCGGTACATGCACGAGGCCGGCCGAAAACCGGCCCGCGCCATTGACCGACGGCCCGCAGGTGACCGTCAGGTGACCCCAGTCGAAGGCGAACCGGTCGACGGATTCGGGATAGACGAAAAAGGTCTCGCTCATGCTTCAGCTCCCTTGATATTCGGCAGTGACTTGAAGGTACGGATCTGGTCGCGGATGGCGGTTTCGGCCGGCAGCCGTTCGGCCGAACTCGCGCCGTAGAAGCCGTGGCAGCGGTCTGCCCGCGACAGCACATAGGCCGCGTCGTCGGGCATCGAGATCGGCCCGCCGTGGCACAGCATGATGATGTCATCGCGCACGCGCCGGGCGGCGGCGGATATCGCGTCGATTTCCGCGACGCAGGCGTCGAGGCTCTTGGCCGATGTCGCACCGATGCTGCCGCCGGTGGTAACGCCCATATGGGCGACGATGATGTCGGCCCCGGCCCGCGCCATTGCCTCGGCCTCGTCCGGGTTGAACACATAGGGCGTGGTCAGAAGATCGATCTCATGGGCGGCTGCGATCATGTCGACCTCGAGCCCGAAGCTCATGCCGGTTTCCTCGAAGCTCTGGCGCATGGTGCCGTCGAACAGACCCACGGTCGGGAAGTTCTGGACCCCGGAGAACCCCATCTGTTTGAGCTCCGCCAGGAACTGCGGCATCAGCACGAACGGATCGGTGCCGTTGACGCCCGCGAGCACCGGCGTGTGACGCACCACCGGCAGCACCTCCACCGCCATTTCCTTGACGATTTCGTTGGCATTGCCATAGGCGAGCAGCCCGGCCGCAGAGCCGCGCCCGGCCATGCGGTAGCGCCCCGAATTGTAGATGATGATCAGGTCGATGCCGCCGGCCTCCTCCGCCTTGGCGGAAAGCCCGGTTCCGGCGCCGCCGCCGATGATGGGGCGGCCTTCGGCGACCATGGCATTGAGACGGGCGAGAATGTCCTTGCGCGGTATTGCGGGCATCGATGGGTCCTTCAGGTGAGAGAGAGAAAACAGTCGGCCGCGACCTTGGCGAAGGCCGGGTCATTGATGTGCAGCGGCAGGCGCTCGATCCGCCTGTCGGCAGTGGTCTCGACCGTGCTTGCGATCGCGTCGAACAGCGCCGCGTCGGCTTCGGGATTAAAGAACGCGCCGCCCTCGATATCGAGTGCCGAAACGCCTTTTTCAGGGATCAGGAACCGGACCGGTCCATGGCAGGCATTGAGCTTGCGCCCGATCCAGGCGCCGATCCGGCGGCATTCGTCCGGGGTGGTGCGCATCAGCGTGATATTGGCGTTGTGCTGGTAGAACAGCCGCCCGGCAAAGGCCTCGGGCACGGTGTCGCGCGCCCAGAAATTGACCATGTCGAGCGCGCCGGCGGAGCCCACATAGGGCACGCCGGTGCGCGCGATCGCATCGAACCGCGTAGGTGTGGCAGGCAGGACCCCGCCCACCAGCAGGTCGCAGACTTCGGTGGTGGTGATGTCCAGCACACCCGCCAGCATGCCGTCATCGACCAGTTTCTCCATGGTTCGGCCACCCACACCGGTGGCATGGAAGACCATGCAGTCATGCGTGGTGGCCAGGTGATCGACGATCGCCATCACGCTGGGCGTGGTCACCCCGAACATCGTCAGCCCGATGGAAGGCAGGCCATCGCCCTTGCGATAGGCGGACCGGGCCATGCCGGCAATCGCCTGCGCGGCATTGTGCAGGATCATCCGGCTCAACTGGTTGAGGCCCGCGAAATCGGTCACCGACGGCATCATGATGATGTCGGAGATGTCGACGAACGGCCCGACGTCGCCGGAGGCGAGCGTGGAGACCATGACCTTGGGCAGGCCGTAAGGCAGGCCGCGCATTCCGGCGGTCACGATCGAGGTGCCGCCGCCGCCGCCGATGCCGATGATCGCAGCGATATCGGTGCGGCCGGCGATGAAACGCGTGAAGGCCTCGCTCATGCTTGAGACGGCGACACCCCGGTCATCCTGGCCGAGCACGGCGTCCGCGCCGCCGTCGTGATGGCCGGCGATCTCGCGGGCCGACACATCGACCTTGATCGTCGGCGCGCGCGTGCCGACATCGACGAGCACCACCGGCATGCCGGTCTCGGCGATGGCTTCGGCCAGATAGGCGAGTTCAGGCCCTTTCGTGTCGGCAGTGCCAACCACATACACGTGTTTCAATTCTTCCTCCCTTCGCCGCGGCGCCACCGCTTCCCGGGCTTGCCGCAACGTCCGATCCAAAATCGGGCTTGCCGATTTTTGAGACGCGAGTATCATATTGGTATGAACGTCTCATCACAGTCAACCGGCCCCAGGCCGAAACCGGCCACAGGCCCCCGCGCCCGCACCCGCAAGCTGATGGTGACGACGGCGAGCCGCCTGATGCAGGCAGGCTTGACGCCGTCCGTCAGCGAGGTCGCGGAGGCGGCCGAAGTCTCGCGCGCCACCGCCTACCGCTACTTCCCCAACCAGACCGCCCTGGTGCATGCCGTGGTGGAGGAGGCTCTCGGACCGATCCTGAAATGGAAGGGGCGAACGCAGGATGCCGAACAGCGCATTGCCGACCTGTTCGACAAGGCCTTGCCGCGGATTGCCGAGTTCGAAGCCACCTTCAAGGCCGCACTCAGGCTCTCGCTCGAGCAATGGGCCCAGGAAGGCGCCGCCGCCACCCAGCCCCGTTTCACACGCGGCCACCGCATCGACCTTCTCACCGATGCGCTTGCGCCGCTGCGCGGACGCCTGACCGACGCGGCGTTCGACCGCCTCGCCCAGGCGCTCTCGCTGATCTTCGGTGTCGAACTTTTCACCGTGCTCAAGGACATCTGGAACCTCGACGACACCCAGTCCGCCGGCGTGGCGAAATGGGCTGCCTGCGCGCTGGTCCGCGCCGCAATGGCGGAAGCCGACAACAGGGAGACGGCGGAGGCGCGAACCTGATCTGGTCTTACCAATCATGAAAATCCCTTGCCCCTGCGCCCAATGGGTGAAATGGGTGATTGCGTGAACAACAGCCTATTTTCCTATCTATGCGGCAATTTCTATTTGAAATGCAAGAAAGCCGACGCAGAATAGTATGACTAAGGCGGTTGACCAAGGGGGAATTTGGTAATACCAATTTGGAATTGCCTGCGGGACAGTGGAGGGTCACGCAGAAGCAAGGGGATGCAAGCATGCCGGCCGGGGTCAAACCTCCGGCGCCAGTCGCCCGGTGGCAGGAACCGACCGCGGCAGGACTGGGACAACAGAATGTGCATCAATGGGAGGAGATCATAATGCGCACCAAACTGATCAGCCTTGCGGGAGGCCTCGCCCTCGCCCTGGCAAGCAGCACGTCAGCCTATGCCCAGCAATTGACCATCTTCTGGGCGGAATGGGATCCGGCCAACTATCTTCAGGAACTCGTCAACGAATACACCGCGGAGACCGGCGTCGAAGTCACCGTCGAAACCACGCCCTGGTCCGATTTCCAGACCAAGGCCTTTACCGAATTCAACGCCCGCGGCTCGGCCTATGACATGATCGTCGGCGACAGCCAGTGGCTTGGCGCGGCCTCGGAGGGCGGCCATTATGTCGACCTCACCGACTTCTTCAACGAGCACAAGCTCGGCGAGGTGATGGCGCCGGCGACGGTGAAATACTATGCCGAATATCCGGGCAATTCCGGCAAGTACTGGGCGGTCCCGGCCGAAGGCGATGCGGTCGGCTGGTCCTATCGCAAGGACTGGTTCGAGGATCCGGCCGAAATGGCCGCCTTCAAGGAGAAATACGGCTACGATCTGGCCCCTCCGAAGGACTGGAAGCAGCTGACCGACATCGCCGAGTTCTTCCACCGCCCGGACCAGAACCGCTACGGCATCGCCATCTACACCGACAATTCCTATGACGCCCTCGTCATGGGCGTGGAAAACGCGCTGTTTTCCTACGGCGCCGATCTCGGCAACTACGAGACCTACGAGGTTCAGGGCTACGTCAACGGCCCGAAGGCCGTCGCCGCGCTCGAGAACTACAAGAAGCTCTACGGCTTCACGCCGCCCGGCTGGGCCAAGACCTTCTTCGTCGAGAACAACCAGGCGATCACCGAGGGCCTGGCGGCCATGTCGATGAACTATTTCGCCTTCTTCCCGGCGTTGCTAAACGAGGCCACCAACCCGCACGCGGCCAGCACCGGCTTCTTCGCCAACCCGGCCGGCCCGGACGGCGACCAGTATGCCGCGCTCGGCGGCCAGGGCATCTCCATCGTCAGCTATTCCGAAAACAAGGAAGAGGCGATGAAGTTCCTGGAATGGTTCATCAAGGACGAGACCCAGAAGCGCTGGGCCGAGCTTGGCGGCTATACCGCGAGCGCCGCGGTGCTCCAGTCCGACGAGTTCCGCAATGCCACGCCCTACAACGAGGCCTTCTACCAGACCATGTTCAAGGTCAAGGACTTCTGGGCCGTGCCTGAATATGCGGAACTGCTGACCGCGGCCAACCAGCGGATCTATCCCTACATCGTCGGCGGCGAAGGCACCGCGAAGGACACCCTCGACGCGCTCGCCGCGGACTGGGAAGCGACCTTCAAGAAATACGGCCGCACCAAGTAGCCGTCCGCCTTCGACAGGCCAAACTGCCAAGGGGCGCTGCGGCGCCCCTTCCTTACCCATTCGTTTGAAACCAAGGGATTAGTGCCGTGGCGTCTCAAGTCATGACCAGTCTGGACCCGAATTCGCGCGCGGCGGCGAGAGGGTTGAGCGATCTTGCCATTCGCAACCTCTTCATCATTCCGACGATTGCGTTCCTGATCATTTTCAACATTTTTCCGCTGCTGTATTCGCTGGCCTATTCGTTTACCGACTTTCGCGCATCCACCAATGCGCCGGCCAATTTCGTGGGCCTGCAGAACTACCGCGACCTGCTCAACGACCCGTTCATCTGGAAGAACTTCTCGATTACGGCGAAATATGTGCTGATCTCGGTCACGGGCCAGGTGCTGGTCGGCTTCGGCCTCGCCATGCTGCTCAACCGGCCGATTCCCGCCAAGGGCCTGATCACGACGCTCTTGCTGCTGCCGATGATGCTCTCTATGGCCGTGGTCGGGCTGTTCTGGAAGCTGCTGTACGATCCGAATTTCGGCATCGTCAATTACGCCCTGGGGCTCGGCAA
>NZ_LQZT01000001.1:489145-587293 GCF_001703635.1 Parahoeflea olei
CGGACATGGCGCTCTACGCCATCGCCATCGTCGATATCTGGATGTGGGCGCCGTTCGTGATGCTGTTGTCGCTGGCGGGGCTTTCGGCGGTGCCCAAGCACCTCTACGAGGCGGCCGAAATCGACCGCGCCTCGGGGCTTTACACCTTCTTCCGCATCACGCTGCCGCTGGTGGCCCCGATCCTGATGATCGCCATCATCTTCCGAACCATGGAAGCCTTCAAGACCTTCGATCTCGCCTATGTGCTGTCGTCCCAGCCGACCACCGAACTGATCGCGATCCGGCTCTACAAGATGGCGTTCCAGGAATGGCAGACGGGCATGTCCTCGGCATTCGCCTACATCGTGCTGATCATGGTCGTGGCGATCACCAATATCTACGTGAAATACCTCAACAAAGTGAAGGCGCGCTGACATGGCTGGCGTACGCACATCCCGGGAAATCGTCTCGAACAGGATCGCCGTCGTGGCGGTGTTCGTGGCCCTCGCCATCATGCTGACCCCGATCTACTGGATCGCATCGACGGCCTTCAAGCCGCGCAATCTCGCCACCACGATCCCGCCGACGGTGGTGTTCGAGCCGACCGTCTCGCCCTTCGTCAAGCTCTTCACCAAGCGCTCGCAGCTGCGCGAGCAGCCCAGCCAGGAAGAATATGACGCGGCCCCCTGGTGGGAGAAGATGGTGTTCGACGGCGGCGAGAAGGTGGTTCGCAATGCCAAGACCGGAGATGTCACCCTGTCCGGCTATGGCGACCGTTTCACCAACTCGCTGATCATCTCCATCGTCTCGACGATGCTCGCCGTGTCGATGGGAACGCTGACGGCCTACGGATTCAGCCGCTTCAAGGTGGCGGGCGAGGACGACTGGCTGTTCTTCATCCTGTCGACCCGTATGCTCCCCCCCGTGGTGGTGGCGATCCCGATGTTCCTGATGTACCGCGTGGTCGGCCTCAATGACACGCATCTGGGCCTGATCATCGACACCGCCTTCAACCTGAGTTTTTCGGTGTGGATCATGAAGGGCTTCATCGACGAGATCCCGCGCGAATACGAGGAAGCGGCGCTGGTCGATGGCTACACGCGCATGCAGGCCTTCTTCAAGGTGGTGCTGCCCGAGGCGCTGACCGGCATGGCGGCCACCGCCGTGTTCTGCTTCATCACCGCGTGGAACGAATATGCCTTCGCGCTGATCATGACCAACCGCAACGCCCAGACGGCGCCGCCCTACATTCCCTCGCAGGTCGGCAGCGGGCTTCCCGACTGGACCGTGATCGCCGCCGGCACCCTGTTGTTCCTCATACCCGTTGCCATTTTCACTTTCCTCCTGCGCAACCACCTGCTGCGCGGCATGTCCTTCGGAGCGATCCGCAAATGAGTTTTCGCAAGTTCAACCAGCATATTCTCGCCCCGGCGGCGCAAGGCCTGATGATCTTCGGCATCATCTCGCTGTGCCAGCCCTGGAGCCTGTTCCTGCACAAATATGGCGTGACGCTCACGCTGATCGGGCTGGTGGCCTTTCTGGTCACCTCCAAGATCGCGCCGGAGCCGGACCCCGAGGAGGATTTCTTCGACGAGTCGCTCGATGTGCTTGAGATCAACCATGCCGCCCGCCCGGCAGGCTCCGGCACCGGGAGCAAAGGCTGATGGCGCAGATCGATATCCGCAACGTGCAGAAATTCTTCGGCCACCTGCAGGTGCTGAAGGATCTCAACCTGACCATCAAGGACGGCGAATTCGTGGTCATGCTCGGCCAGTCCGGCGGCGGCAAGACCACCGCCCTGCGCGCCATCGCCGGGCTTGAAACCGTAAGCTCCGGCCAGATCCTGATCGACGGCGTGGAAGTGCAGGACCGCAAGGCGGCCGACCGCGACATCGCCTTCGTGTTCCAGTCGTTTTCGCTCTACCCGCACATGACCGTGCGCGAAAACATCGCCTTCCCCCTGCGCGCCGTGCGCATGAATGCGGCCGACCGGGACAAGGCGGTGACCGAAGTGGCGTCCACGCTTCAAATCTCGCAGCATCTCGACCGCAAGCCGTCGGCGCTGTCGGGCGGCGACATGCAGCGCGTGGCGATCGGCCGGGCGCTGGTGCGCCGGCCGCAGGCCCTGCTGATGGACGAACCGCTCGGCGTGCTCGACGCCAAGCTGCGCGAACAGATGCGCGCCGAAATCAAGCGCCTGCACATCGCCCGCGGCTCGACCTCGGTCTATGTCACCCACGACCAGATCGAGGCCATGAGCCTCGCCGACCGCATCGTCATCCTGCATGACGGCGTGCTCCAGCAGGTGGGCGCGCCCGACGAGGTCTATCTGCACCCCACCAACCTGTTCGTGGCGACCTTTGTCGGTTCGCCGGTGATGAACGTCAACGGGGTCCGCATCGAGGGCAACAGCGTGATGCTGAACGACGCAAGCCGCGGCTTCACCTTTCCGGATCCGGTCCTTGCCGGGCTCAGCGGAGGAGCCGGCGGCATAACGATGGGCGTGCGCCCGGAAGCCGTCCTGCTCCGCCATGAGCCGGCGGAAGGCTATGTCCAGGCCGTGACCACCAATATCGAGCCGCTCGGCAGCCACGACATCGTCGATGCGCAGGTGGACGGCGCAGTGCTGCGCGCGCGCACCGAAAGCGGCTTCGTGACCGGGGAGGGCCAGACGCTCTGGGTCCGGATCGATCCCGCCCAGGCGCATTTCTTCGACACGGCCACGGGCCTCACATTGCGGGGAGCGAACTGATGGCCGATATCGCACTCAAGGGCATCACCAAGAAATTCGGGCCCAACACCGCCTTGCGCGATCTCGATCTCGACATCAAGGACGGCGAATTCTTCGTGCTTCTGGGGCAGACCGGAGCAGGCAAGACCACCACGCTGCGCGTCATCGCCGGACTGGAAAAGCCCAATTCCGGACAGGTCATGATCGATGGCCATGATGCCACCCACTGGAACGCCGCCGAGCGCGACGTGGCGCTGGTGCTGCAGCAATATTCGCTCTACCCGCGCATGACCGTGCGCGGCAATCTCGAGTTCCCGCTCAAGTCGCGCACCCACAATTTCACCGCCGCCGAGATCGCCGACCGCGTCAACCGGGTGGCGGAGACCTTGCGCATCACCCGCCTGCTCGACCGCAAGGTCGAACGCCTGTCGGGCGGCGAGATGCAGCGCGTCTCGATCGGCCGCGCGATCGTGCGCCAGCCGCGGGTGTTCCTGATGGACGAGCCGCTGTCGGCGCTCGACGCCAATCTGCGCGACGTGTTGCGGGTCGAACTCAAGAAGCTGCACAACGATCTGGGCGCCACCTTCGTGTTCGTCACCCACGACCAGGTCGAGGCGATGTCGATGGGCGACAAGATCGGCGTGCTCAACAGGGGCCGGCTGGTGCAGGTCGGCACACCGTCGGAAATCTACGCCAAACCGCTCAACACCTTTGTCGCCCGGGCGGTGGGCACCCCGCCGATGAACCTGATGGACGGGGTGCTGACGGGGGATGGGGCGCTGCTGGACATGGGCGGCTTCAAGCTTCCGATCGCCGAGCGTCACGGTCCTGACGGCCACCGGTTGCGCTTCGGCATAAGGCCGGAAAACATGGTTCTCTCCGACGACGGCCCGGCAGCCGCCCGGGTGTTCGACATCGAAAACCACGGGGTTCTGAAAATCCTGACCCTCGACGTCAACGGAACCCATCTGCATGCGACCGTCTCCGCACAGACCCAGGTGCATATCGACGAGACCGTGAAATTTGGCTGGAAGCCCGACAAGGTCCTGTCCTTCGATCCGTTGACCGGCATGAATCTCGGCCTCGGTCAGGAGGGGCGGGACAGCGTTTAGAGCGCTCTCCCAGGGCGCGGAGCGGTTCGTCCGGACCAAAGGGGGTGTCCGGGCGGGCCGTTCCCGCATTTGTGGCCAGCTTTGCGCTGCCGCTCAGGCCGTCATGCCGAAACGGCTCCGGTATGCCGGCCAGACCTCCGGGTTGCAGAAATTGAGCGGCATGTCGCCGGCCAGAATCCGGCGCGTCTCCATGACCACGCCCTGCCCCATCCGCAGCATGCTTTCCTCCGTGATCCCGGCCATGTGCGGGGTCAGGATCACGGTGCGAAGCGTGAGCAGAGGATGGTCGCGCGGCAGCGGCTGGCGGTCGAACACGTCGATCGCCGCGCCGCCAAGGCGCCCCTCTCGGAGCGCGGCCAGCAGCGCTGCCTCATCGACCACCGGACCGCGCGCGACATTGACCAGGATCGCGCCCTCCCGCATGCGCGCCAATTCGGCGGCCCCGATCAGGCCACGGGTCTCGTCGGTGAGCGGACAGCACAGCGCCACGACATCGCTCTGCGCCAGAAGATGGGTGAGATCGCACGCTTCCGCCCCCGCCGGCAGATCGTTGGGCCGCGAGGTCAGGGCAAGCACCCGCATGCCGAAACCGTGATAGGCGATGCGATGCAGTGCACGGCCGACATTGCCCATGCCGACGATGCCGAGCGTCCGGCCGCTCAATTCCCGGCCATGGTCGGAATGGGCCCGCGCCGTTGCCCATCCGCCGGACCTGAGGTCAGCGCTCACTTCGGGATATTTCCGCAACAGCGCGAGCGCCGACCAGATGCAATGCTCGGCCACGGTGACCGCGTTCACGCCCGGCACATTCGCCACCAGAACGCCTGCGCGGGTGGCAGCCTCGACCGGGATCATGTCGAGCCCCGCCCCATGCCGCACGGCCGCCCTGAGCTCGGGTTCGCGCGGAAAAATCTCCGCCGGGATCGGCGCGCGCACCACGATGATCGAAGCGCCAGCGCTTTCCTCGATGATCGCTTCGGGCGTGGGCTCGCTGGCGATCACCAGCGTGCCGAGATCACGCAAATCGCGGGTCACCTCAGGGTGCAGCGGGTGAGTTGAAAAGATCACGTCGGACATCGCATCCCGCTGTCATTGAGTTGAAGGGATCACACATGCGCCCGCGGCAGCGCATCCTGCAACGGGTTTTTCTCACCGCTGGCTTCGAGGATCTCGGTCCAGTAGCTCTGCGCCCGGCCCAGATGGGTGTTCATCAGCGCCTGGGCGAGGATGCTGTCGCGCCGGTACAGCGCGTCGAAGATCTGCATGTGTTCGTTGTGCGACTTGATGTTGCGCTCGACCTTGCCGAAATAGATCGGCAACCGCTGTTCGCTGGCCGCATAAAAGCTCGAACAGATCTTGTAGAACATCTCATTCTGGGTGGCGCGCACGATCTCGAGGTGAAACTCGCCATCGAGCCGGTGCAACCCGAGCCCGTCAGCGATCTGCTTTTCCGAGCGGGCGAGAATGTCGCGCAGCCGGTCGAGATTGTCGTCGGTCGCGCGCTGGGCGGCGAGTTCCGCAGCCTTGATCTCGTGGATCTTGCGCAGTTCCACCGCTTCGAAGATCTGCCGCGGCATCAGTTGCACGCCCGCGCGCGCGAGCAGCGCCATCGAACTAAGGCCCGCCGAATCCATGGTGAGATAGATGCCCGACTTGGCGCGCCGCTCGATCAGTTGCAGCGCTTCGAGGATCGCCAGCGATTCCCGCACCTGGCCGCGGCTGACCGCAAAATGCTCGGCGAGTTCCCGCTCGGAGGGCGCCTTGTCTCCATTGGCGCCGGCCGTCTTGACGATATGGGCCACGAGGGCGGGGAGGAATTCGCTTTCGGTATTGTTCATAAGGGTCTGGCGTATTTCTGCAGGATGGCTTCGCGGATCGTGAAGCCGAGGCCCGGCTTTTCAGGGAATGCGATCATGCCATCGCGGGCTTCGACCGTTTCGTCAATGATATCATGTATCATCGGATTGGCGCCAAGGGAAAACTCGACCGTGAAGCTCGCCGGCGATGCGGCGCAGACATGCAGCCCCGCGAAGAAGCAGGGCGCGCCCGCCCACAGATGCGGCGCAAGCCGCAAGTTGAACGCCGAGGCAATGGTGCCGATGCGCATGGCTTCGGTGATGCCGCCGCAAAAGGCCGGATCGGGCTGGAAGATGTCGGCCGCCCTCAGAACGGCGAGATCGCGAAAGGCATAGCGCGTCGCTTCGCTTTCCCCGGTGGCGACCGGGATCGGCACAGCCGCGCGCAGTTCGGCAATGCCGGCCTTGTCGTCGGCGATGATCGGTTCCTCGAACCAGGCAAGATCGCAATCCGCGACCAGATGCGAAAACCGTTTGGCTTCCGCGACCGTGTAGGTGCCATGGGCATCGACGGCGAGTTCGATGTCCGGGCCGATCGCCTTGCGCGCCGCCCGGACGCGCTGCGCCGACACATGCGGCGCGGCGTCCATCGCGCCCACCCGCATCTTCACCGCCCTGAACCCGGCGGTGTCGATATAGGATTGCAGCTGCTCGCCGATCTTGTCCGCCCCGGCCCATCCGCCGGAAGCATAGGCCTGCATCCGGTCCGCCTTGCGTCCGCCGAGAAGCTTCCAGACCGGCTTGCCCTCGGACTTGCCCAGAATGTCCCACAGCGCGATGTCGATGGCGCTGATGGCCGCAACGGTGAGCCCCCGCCGCGCCATCTCCGGCATGGCATGGCCCGCCATCGCCGCCTTGTGCGCGCGCACGCCGTTGTAGAGATCTTCCCAGATGAAGGCGATATCGGCCGGGTCGCGGCCGATGATGCGCGGACCGAAATCCTCATTCAGCAGCCGCACCAGGGTGGCGTAGTCTCCGGAGCTGCCGGCGGCATTCTTGCCCTCCCCCCAGCCCACCAGCCCATCATCGGTCTCGATGCGCAGGATGGCGCTGTCGAAGGTGCGCAGGGTCCCGAAATCGCTGGTGTGCTGGCGGGCCTGCTCGATCGGGATCTGGATCCACCGCGCCTCAACGGATTTGACTTTCATGACAGGGACCCTCGCATCCCGGCGGCGGACCACCCGCCCCGGCAGACCGCCTCCAAGCTTTACTTGATCAACGGCAAGATCGTTTCTGCCGTGATCCGCATCTGGTCCGAGTAGAACTTCTCCGTAAGTAGGCTCGAGCCATGATCCTGGATGAATTTGAGCTGCTCGGGCGAGATGTCGACCGGATCGCGCTCGACCATGTCGGGATAGATCGCGGCCGGCGTGCGGTCGACCGGGGCGACGAACTCGTTGGTGAGCGCGCCGTCATAGCCGATCTCCTTGAGGGTGGCCACGATCTTGGGCCAGTCGAGATGGCCAAGACCGGCGGCGAAGCGGTTGTTGTCGGCAACATGGAAATCATAGAGCCGTTTGCCAGCAAGCCGGATGGCGTCGTAGATGTCGGATTCTTCCATGTTGAGGTGATAGGCGTCGAGGCACACGCCGCAATCGGGGTGCACCGCATCGGCGAGCGCCAGCGCCTGGGCGCAGCGGTTGAAGATATAGGTCTCGAAGCGGTTGAGCGGCTCGATGGCGATCTTCACCCCCACCTTCTGGGAATGCGCAAAACATTCCTTGGTGGCGTCGACCAGCCATCCCCATTCCTCGGCTTCGGTCGCATCGGGCTGCACCTTGCCCACGGTCGCCGGCACCAGCGTGATGATCTCGCCCTCGAGTTCGCTCACCATGGTCAGCACGCTTTTCACGTAATCGACCGTGCGCGCACGCTGGCCTTCGTCCTTGGCGGCGAGGTTCCGCTCGCCGAGCGTCAGCGTCACCGCGCCCCAGCAGCGAATGCCATGCTCCTTGAGCAGCGCCCGGGTTTCCTTGGTGTCGTACTGGGTCGGCTCGCCGGAAATCTCGATGCTCTCATAGCCGAATTGCTTGATGCGCCGAAGCGTGACCTCAAGCGGCTCGGCCCGCATCCAGTTGTGTGTCGACAGGTGCATGCTCATCCTCCCTGGAAGCAGGGCTCCTCCACCCCGCACTCATTGCAAACGCCATTCTGGTTAGACCAATTAATCCGGATTTTTCACATAATCAAGCCTGAGATGAGATTTTGCAGAGCGATTTCCAACAAAATCCGTGTATTTTCCACCTTGCGCACCGATTGGAAAAATGATGTCGTAGCAGCCTTGAGTTTTTGGTATTACCAGATTAGTTCGAATGCATATGCGTGGAACGGGGAGACCGGCGTGAAAATCGGCATGAACATGTTCTTGTGGACCACCCATGTCGGCATGGAACACCACGCGCTGCTGGCGCAGCTGAAGGCGTGCGGCTTCGACGGCGTGGAAATCCCGATCTTCGAGGGCGACGTCGCCCATTACCGCACGCTGGCAACCATGCTCGACGATCTCGGCCTTGAGCGCACGGCAGTCACCGCCATGGGCGACCCTTCGATGAACCTGATCGGCACGGCCCAGGAGCGGGCCAGGGGCGTCGATTACATGCGCGCCACGCTCGACAAGACCCAGGCGCTCGGCGCCAGCCTGATCTGCGGGCCGATGCATTCCACGCTCGGGCATTTTTCCGGCAGCGGGCCGACCGAAGAGGAATTCGCCCGCTCCGCCGGCTCGCAGCGCCAGATCGGCGCCCATGCCGCCGATCTCGGCATCACCATCGCGCTGGAAGCGCTCAACCGCTTCGAATGCTACCTCGTCAACACCATGGACGGTCTCGCCGCCCATCTCGCCGAGATCGACCATCCGAATATCCGCGCGATGTATGACACGTTCCACGCCAATATCGAGGAAACCGATCCGATCGGCGCCCTCACCCGCAATGCCGGCGTCGTGGCCCATATCCACATTTCGGAAAACGATCGCGGGGTACCCGGCCGCGGCAATATACCTTGGGCCGAAACCTATGCCGCAATCCGCGACATCGGCTATGATGGATGGCTGACGATCGAGAGTTTCGGCCGCGGCCTGCCGGAACTGGCTGCGGCCACCAGGGTATGGCGCGACTTTGCCGAAAGCCCCGAGGCAGTGTATCGGGAGGGATACGACCATATCCGCCGCTCGCTCGGCGGCCGCTAGGGAAGCCGCACCAGCTCCCCTCGCGGGACACGAAAGATGGGGGACGACATCGGCGGGAAAGCCCGCCTGTTGCGGATCGTCCGGGTCCGCCAATCCAGGGGCGCAGACCGCGCGCCTCCCAACACAAGCGCCGCAAACGGCGCAGCAAACTTCAGTCTGGAGGTAACGACCAATGAAAACCATCAAGGGCCCCGCACTGTTCCTGGCACAATTTGCCGGCGACGACGCGCCGTTCAATTCCTGGAAATCGATCACCAAATGGGCCGCCGATTGCGGCTACAAGGGCGTTCAGGTGCCAAGCTGGGACGGCCGCCTGATCGATCTCGCCAAGGCCGCCGCATCGAAGGACTATTGTGACGAGTTCAAGGGCGTCGCCGCGGAGAACGGCGTCGAGGTGACGGAGCTGTCGACGCATCTTCAGGGCCAGCTGGTCGCCGTGCACCCGGCCTATGACGAGGCCTTCGACGGCTTTGCCGCGCCCGAGGTGCGGGGCAACCCCAAGGCGCGCCAGCAATGGGCGGTCGAGCAGGTGAAGATGGCGCTCAAGGCCTCGCAGCACATGGGCATCGGCGCGATGGCGTCCTTCTCCGGCGCGCTCGCCTGGCCCTATATCTATCCCTGGCCGCAGCGGCCGGCGGGCCTGGTCGAGACCGCCTTCGACGAACTCGCCAAGCGCTGGCGTCCGATCCTCGACCACGCCGAAGAGTGCGGCGTCGACGTCTGCTACGAGATCCACCCGGGCGAAGACCTGCATGACGGCGTCACCTTCGAGATGTTTCTCGAGCGCGTCGGCAACCACGCGCGCTGCAACATGCTCTACGATCCGTCGCACTATGTGCTGCAGTGCCTCGACTACATCGACAACATCGACATCTACAAGGACCGCATCAAGATGTTCCACGTCAAGGATGCGGAGTTCAATCCGACCGGGCGGCAGGGCGTCTATTCGGGCTACCAGTCCTGGGTCGACCGGGCCGGACGGTTCCGGTCGCTGGGGGACGGCCAGGTCGATTTCGGCGCGATCTTCTCGAAGATGGCCGCCAATGATTTCGACGGCTGGGCCGTGGTCGAATGGGAATGCTGCCTCAAGCACCCCGAAGACGGTGCGCGCGAAGGCGCGCAATTCGTCGCCGACCACATCATCCGGGTAACCGAGCGGGCCTTCGACGATTTCGCCGACGGCGGCACCGACGAGGCCGCCAACCGCCGCATGCTCGGCATTTCGTAAGCGGGAGGCGGACCATGGCAATCGAAGGAACCTCAACCGCAGCCTCGCGGCGCATCCGGCTCGGCATGGTCGGCGGCGGCCGCGATGCCTTCATCGGCGGCGTGCACCGCATCGCCTCGCGCATAGACGACCGCTATGAGCTGGTAGCCGGCGCCTTCTCCTCGACGCCCGAGAAATCGAAGGCCTCTGCCGCCGATCTCGGCGTGGCGCCGGACCGGGCCTATGGCGACTATGTCGAAATGGCCAAGCGCGAGGCGCGGCTCAAGAACGGCATCGAAGCGGTGGCGATCGTCACCCCCAACCACATGCACTATCCGGTGGCGCGCGAGTTCCTCAAGCGCGGCATCCATGTGATCTGCGACAAGCCGCTGACTTCGACGCTCACCGACGCCCGCAAGCTTGCCAAGGCGGCGGAGGCCTCGGGCGCGCTGTTCGTGCTCACCCACAACTACACCGGTTACCCGATGATCCGGCAGGCCCGCGACATGATCGCCAGCGGCGAACTCGGCACGATCCGGCTGGTGCAGGTCGAATATGCCCAGGACTGGCTCTCGGAGAACCTCGAAGAGACCGGCCAGAAGCAGGCGGGTTGGCGCACCGACCCGGAGCGCTCGGGCCTCGGCGGCTCGACCGGCGACATCGGCACCCACGCCTTCAATCTCGCAAGCTTCGTCTCGGGCCTCAAGCTCGAGGAACTCTGCGCCGATCTCGACGCCTTTGTCGAAGGCCGCAGGGTTGATGACAACGGCCATGTGCTGATGCGCTTCGAGGGCGGGGCCAAGGGCATGCTCTGGTGCAGCCAGGTGGCGCCGGGCAACGAGAATGCGCTCAAGCTCCGGATCTACGGCACCAAGGGCGGGCTGGAATGGGCGCAGGAAGACCCGAACTATCTCTGGCACGCGCCGCTGGGCCAACCCAAGCGCCTGCTCACGCGCAACGGCGCCGGCGCCACCGCGGCCTGCCAGCGCATGAGCCGGATCCCGGGCGGCCATCCCGAAGGCTATCTCGAGGGCTTCGCCAATATCTATACCGAAGCCGCGGAAGCGATCCGGGCGCGTCAGGCCGGAAAGCCCGCGCCGTCCGAAGTCATGTTCCCCGGCATCGAGGACGGTCTTGCGGGCGTGGCCTTCGTCACCGGCTGCGTGGAGTCCTCGCGCAAGGGCGCGGCCTGGGTGAAGTTCGCCAATTACATGCGCCGATAGCACTCGGCGCCTGACCCGGCCAGGACATCGGCGTGCAGCTTCTCGTCCCCGATCAGGGATCACGAACGCTGCGCGCCGCTGTTCGTGTTGCGGCACCCGCAGGGTCTGCCACCGCAGGGCCTTACCATTCAGCTTGGCACCAGCCGATCTCGACATCCGTCGCTGCACTTCAGGTTGAGATCCTACTTGCCGACGACGCTCGGAACTTGAAGCCCCGGGACTCGTGCCACAGAAGACCTGGGGGAGAAGCGCAATGGACCAACGAGCCCTGCTTTCACGACGCGCTGTGGAACAGGCCACCCGGCGCGCACGGCAGGGGCCTTGTCCCGGCATCCAGACCGGCCCTTGAGCCGGAAGACCGCCGGGCACGCCCATGCCAAAGATCGGCTCTTGTGCCGGCAACCTCGTCAGGCGGTCAGGAAGCGCAAGGCCCGTTGGATTTCGAAAAACTCCGCGGCCTTGAACGCGACCGAACGGTCCTTGCGCAGCTCGGCGCCGGGATACCAGGACACGCGCCAGGCATCGGTCGGATTGGCGAATTCGACCACGACCTCGAAGGGGCCTTCCAATCCCGGAATCCGCTCCGACGGCGCAGCCGACAGCGCAGCCTCGACGCCGTCGCGGATCGCCTCCCGCGCCCGGGCCGGGCTGATCGAGAGAGCCGCGCGGCCGAACCCTTCAAGCGTCGCCACGGTGGCTATCCCCGGCACCAGCGCCTGCGCGTCGGCACAGATTTCGGCGTCACCGGACAGGAACACCGACGGCACCCGGTAGCGGGCGGCGCACAGGGCATTCATGGTGAATTCCGACACCACCGCACCGTTGAGCAGGAGCCGCGAGATCCGCAGCGTGCTGGTGTGGGCGAGCGGATTGGCTTCCGAACCGGCCTTGGCGTGATAGCCCGTGTAGAGGCAGGCGGTAAAATCCGGCGAAAGCCCGAACATCATGCTGTCGGGATGGCCCGACCAGCCGCGCATCACCCGGGCATAGGCGGGAAGCCGGTCGAGCCGCAGGTTGCGGCCACTGTCATGCGCATCCTTGACCATGATCTCGGTGGCGCCCGCGGCGCGCGCACCCTCGCAGGCCGCGACCACTTCCGCCGTCATCAGCTCGCGGAATTCCTGGTAGTCGGCGTGGGTGCGTTCCGCCTCGTCCCAATGGGCGATGCCCGCGGTGCCCTCGATATCGGCAGAAATGAAGATCTTCATGGTCGATTGGCCTCCGCCCAGTCGGCAAGGGAAGGAAAGCTGCGGCCCGACCGGCCCGCGGTCGCGGGGCTCGCGCACAGTGCGTTGAGCACCGCCTCCTGCGTGGCTTCAGTGGCTGCCCGGAACGGGATGTCGATATGCCGGTCGGCGATCCGCGCCACCGACTGGAAATCCGGGCCGTCATGGGCCACCGGATCGGCGGTGGTGAATCCGAGCGCGATGTCACCAGAGCCGTGCCCCCAGAAAGCGCCGAGTCGGGCGAGCCCCGCGCCCGCACGCCGCGTCACGCGCTGAAGCTGGCGGTCGGACAGCGGCAGGTCGGTGGCGAGCAGGACGATCACCGATCCCTTTTCCGGAGCCGCGGGGCCGCGCGGGTCCGGCCGGCGGCCATCCGGCAGCACGAGGTCGCCCGCCCGCCCGAAATTGGCGAGCACCAGCGCGCCGAGCATGTGGTCGCGACCGCCGATGCGCATCTTTCGCGACGCGGTTCCGATGCCGGCCTTGAACCCGAAGGCGGTCATGCCCGTCCCCGCGCCGACCGCGCCCTGCGCAACCGGACCGGAGGCTGCCGCGTCGAGCGCTTGATCGGCATGCTGCGGCGTGACCGCCAGCGCCTGGATGTCGCTGATGGCGCCGTCATTGCATTCGAGCACGACCGCGTTGACGGTCGAGGTCTCCCGTCCGATCGCGGGATTGGCCGCGATCGCGCGCCGGACCAGCGCCTCCGTGCAGGCCGACACCCCGAATGTATTGGTCAAAAGGAGCGGCGTCTCGATCGTGCCGAGTTCGGCGACCTGGACCAGTCCCGCCGATTTGCCGAAGCCGTTGATGATCTCGACGGCCGCCCGCACCTTGAGACGGAACGGGTCGTCCCCGTGCGGCAGCACCGCGGTCACCCCGGTCGCAAGGCCGTTGCCCGACAGCGTGTGATGGCCCACGCGCACGCCCTCGACGTCGGTGATGGCGTTGAGCGGCCCCGGCGCGAGGCTGTTGGGGCCGTCGCTCCACAGATGGAGGTCGCGCGCTGTGGTCATGTCCGGTCCTTCCCGTTCGGGCGGCCTAGAGCCGCCCGGCTTTTCTCAGGCTGCGCAGGAAGGCCTGGGTGCGTTCGCCCTGCGGATTGCCGAGGATGTCGGCCGGCGGTCCCTGCTCGTAGACCTTGCCCGCCTGCAGGAAGCATATCCGATCCGCCACTTCGCGCGCAAAGCCCATTTCGTGGGTGGCAAGGATCATCGTCATGCCGCCGGCGGCAAGGTCGCGGACGATGTCGAGCACCTCCGAGACCAGTTCCGGATCGAGCGCCGAGGTGATCTCGTCGAGAAGCAGCAGCATCGGCTCCATCATCAGCGCCCGCACGATGGCGACACGCTGCTGCTGGCCGCCCGACAACCGGTCGGGATAGTCGTTGGCTTTGTGGGTCAGCGCGATCCGCTCGAGAAAGGCCATCGCCTTTTCCTCGGCCTCGCGGCGGCTCATGCCCAGCACCTTGGTCGGCGCAAGGATCGTGTTCTCCAGAACCGTCATGTGCGGAAACAGGTTGTAGCCCTGGAACACGATGCCGATGTCGCGGCGCAACCGGTCGAGATCCACGCCGGGTCCGGTGATCCGGTCGCCATGGATGCGGATCTCGCCCGACGAGATTTCCTCGAGCCGGTTGACGCAGCGGAGCAGCGTGGACTTGCCGCAGCCCGAAGGCCCGATCAGGCAGATCACCTCGTGCTCCTCGATATCGAGCGAAAAGTCGGAGATGACCTCAAGGTGGTCGTAGCGTTTGGTAACGTGGTCGATTTCGACGAGCGCCATCGGTCTATCCTCCTGCCCGCATGCGCCGGCGGTCCCGTTCGCTGAGCTTGTCGACGATGCGCGCCTGCGGAATTGTCACCGCGATGAACAGGATCGCGACGGTGGTCACCGCAGACAGGTTGAAGTTATTGGCGGCGATGATCTTGGCCTGGTTGAAGGCGTCGATCGCGCCGATGATGGCGACGAGCGCCGTGTCCTTCTGCAGGCTGATGCAGTTGTTCATCAGCGGCGGGATGATGTTGCGCACGGCCAGCGGCACCACCACGTAACGCATGGTCTTGACGTGGCTGAGCCCCAGCGAGCGGGCAGCGGCGACCTGGCTGTGATGCACGCCTTCGATGCCCGCCCGGTAGATCTCGGATGTGTAGGCACCGTAGGTCAGCGTCAGCGCGATGATGGCGTAGGACGTGCTCGACAGGTCCGACAGGAACGGCAGGTTGGTGAGCGGCAGCCCGAAGCCGATCAGATAGATGGTGATGATCGCCGGCAACCCGCGAAACAGATCGCCATAAGCGATCGCCAGAACCCGCAACGGCCGGCCAGCCGCCCCAGGCAAGGTGCGGGCAAGCGCAATCACCAGCGCCCAGACGAGGATCAGCACCGCCGAGACGGAGAAGATCAGGATATTGGTGCCGAAGGCGCGCAGCACCTTGCCGGCCGAATCGCGGATCAGCACAAGATCGAAAAAGGTTCGGCTGACGGCGGCGTCATTGACCACCATGAACCAGGCGCCGGCGGTGACGATCAGCAGCGCCCCCGTCCAGGCAAGCGCTTTCCACGAGCGCGTCGAGGCCTCGTCGCCCAGCAGGCGGGCGGTGTGAACATCCTCCTGCCGCCCGGCGGCAAGGGATTTCAGGAAGGCGCTTGCCGCCATGACCAGCACCAGCGCCGCAACCAGCGCCGCAATCATGCCCGGCAGCGAGGCAGCCACCGGCGACACCCCCTGGGACACGGCATAACTGCCGATATGCTGCGCCGAGGCGGCGACGACCAGACAGGTCAGGGCCGAAAGCATGAGCGTGAAGCTCGCCCGACCCCTGTAGGTTTTCGTGGAGCGTCGGGCGCGCCATTCGGCGGCGCGCCCTGCTTCATCCTGCGATACCAAGATGATGTGATCGGTCATCGGATCAGTTTTTCCAGACCGGGACATCCTCGGGCTTCAGGCCGCCACGCGCGGCCGCAAGATACTCTTCCTCAAGTGCGGCCAGCGTGCCGTCGGCCGCCATGTCGGCGATGATCCGGTCGATCACTTCCGCCTGCTTGGCGCCCTTGGGGTAGACGCCTGCCGTATCGCGGCCGCCCGCATACTGGCCGACGACCTTGAGCCGGCCATTGGAATTGGAGACCTGACCGAGCACGACCGAGATGTCGGTCATGACCACATCGACATTGCCGGCAGCCAGCGCGGTGAACATCGCACCCGTGTCGTCGAACACCGACAGCTGCGCCTCGGGCAGGTTTTCCTGCACCCAGTCGACCATGATGGTGCCAGCCTGGGTGCCAAGCTTGGCCTGCTTGATGCTGGTCTCGTCGATATCGGAATCCGCGCGCACGGCGAGGCCGAAGGCACCGCGGGCATAGGGCGTCGAGAAATCGACCACCTTCTTGCGCGGCTCTGTGACCGAAATCAGCGCAAGCGCGATGTCGAAAGCCTTGTTCTGGCCGGCAACGATCGAATCGAACGAAGCGTTCTTGAGCACGACCTTGTCGAGGCCCAGGCGCGAGGCGATGTTGACCGCCATGCAGAACTCGCGCCCACTGGTCACCGTCTCGGGCGTGTCACCATTGAACTCGCCGACCGCCGGCAGGTTGATGACGACAGTGAACTGGCCGGGGACGGCGGGTTCGATCTGCTCGGTGCCGGCCTTGCCGAACAGCTTGCAATCGCCATAGCCTTCGGTGGCCAGCGTCGGGGTTGCGAGGGCCAGGAATGCGCCGAGCGCGGAGCCGAGATATTTTACCTTGTTGTTCATTTCGTTCCCTTTTTGGTTCAGCTTGTTGATCGTTCAGAGAGTCATGGCCTCGCGGATGCCCGCTGCATCGAGGTAATAGGCTTGCAGTTTCCGGGTCAGCGGCCCCGGCTCGCCACCGCCCAGCAACGTTTCGCCGATGCGGACCACCGGCGTGACGAAGCTGGATGCGGATGTCTGGAAGGCCTCGACGGCGCTCTGCGCTTCGGCGAGGCTGAAACTTCTTTCCTCGACCACCAGGCCCTGGGCCTCGCACAGCCGCATCAGCGCCCGGCGGGTGCAGCCGGGGAGAGTGGCGTGCGAGTTGGCGCGCGTGACGATGCGGCGGTCGTCCGGAATGATGAAGGCGGTGGAGGAAGCCCCTTCGGTCACGGTGCCGTTTTCGACGAACCAGACGTCGTCGAACCCGCGGGCGCGCGCCTCCCGCTTGGCCATCACCTGGCCGAGCAGCATGGCCGTCTTGATGTCGCGCCGGGCCCAGCGCGGATCGGGAGCGATGTCGACAGCAACGCCATTGCGTTGCGCCTTGGTATCCCGGAGCGCCTTGGCCTGGGTGAAGGCCACGAAGGTCGGCGTGAGATCCGCAGCGTAGAGGAACTCGCGATCCGCTTCCCCGCGCGAAACCTGAAGATAGACGGCGCCTTCCATGAGATTGTTGCGTGCAATCAGTTCACGCTGGATCTCGACAATGCGGTCGAGCGGCATCGGCAACGGGATCGAAAGCTCCGTCAGCGAACGGGCGAAGCGCGCCAGATGCAGGTCGTTGTCGATCATGCGGCCGCCCAGGACGGCGGTCACTTCATAGGCCGCGTCGCCAAACAGGAAGCCCCGATCGAAGAGACCGATCCTTGCCTTTTCCTCGGGCACGAACTCATTGGCACAGTAGACGACTCTTCCCATTTCAGCAGCGGTCCCAGCAGTTTTCAACTGGCAACCGACTATGAACAGGGCCGGAAACTTGTCCAATTCGCATTGGGCAGTTCTCGATGCAAAAATTGCATACTTAACGCAAATCAATGGATTACAGGAGGAATTCGGCTATGATTTCGGGTTCGGGAGCAGAAGGAGCGCGATCTTCATGGAACTCAAATGGCTCGAAGACTTCGTCACGCTTGCGGAGACGTCGAGCTTTTCGCGGGCCGCCGAGATCCGCAATGTCACGCAGCCCGCCTTCAGCCGGCGCATCAAGCAGCTCGAGGTCTGGCTCGGAACGCCGCTGATCAACAGGGGCATGCTGCCGGCGGAACTCACCCTGGCGGGACGCACCTTCCTGCCGATCGCGCAGAACACCATCCGCACGCTCCAGGCCGCACGCGAAACGCTGCAGCCCAATTCGGAAGCCGGCATGGTCTGTTTTGCGGCGCTGCACACGCTGACCGTCACTTTCGTCCCGGCGTGGCTGCAACTGCTCGAGAAGAAGTCACCCGAGACCCGCTTGTCGCTGATCCCCGACCGCGGTGGAATCGAGGCCAACCTGGCCGCGCTGACCGATGGCGAAGTCGATTTCTTTCTCACCTATGCCCATCCGCGGGTCCCCTTTCATCTCGACCGCGAGCAGTTCGATTTTCTTTCGGTCGGGCATGACCGCCTGATCCCGGTGGCCGCGCCGCGCGTGCGATTGCAGGCCGAGAAATGGGTCGATGGCGCAGGCCTGCTCGACAAGGCAGTGACTGAGGGCCTGATGCTGCCCTATCTGAGCTATGGGTTCAGTTCGTTCTTCGGCGTCGCCCTTGGCCGGCTATTCGTCGAACGGCCAAATTTCCGCCGCCGGCCGGTGCATGAGAACTCGATCAGCGCCGGGCTGAAGACAGTCGCGCTGACCGGCGCCGGCATCTGCTGGCTGCCGGAAAGCCTGATCCTCGAAGAACTCGCGACCGGCGCCCTGGTGCGCGTGTCCGCCCGGGAAGACTGGATCCTCGATCTCGACATCCATCTCTACCGGCATCTCGGCAACCAGAGCCGGATCGTCAAGGCTTTCTGGCAGACGGCCAACGCCATTCTGGCCGACACCCGGCAGGAGCGGCCTGCGGACGCTCCTTCGCCCGGGTGATCACCGGGCACGCGCCAGCGACCTTCACGCCGTGTCCGCAGCGCTCTCGGCAATCGCACCGCTCACCAGCAAGCGGTACACCCGTTCCGTCAAAGTCGAGCATTCCCGAATCCCGAGCCGCTCAAGACATGCCGCGTCGGCCGGTGCCGTCAGGCCGCGCGCCGCAAGCCGCACCAGCGATGACCAGGACGCCGAAGCGTTCTTGAGCAGCGCCAGCGCCGGCAGCAGCCGTTGCTCGGTCTCGTTGAAATCGGTGCCGAAGGGGAAGGCTTTGAGCACCCCGTCGCGCCGCGCCGGCTTGAGCCACCGGCCCAGCCGTTCGGGCGTGTTGTTGCGGGCGTCCGCGGGGATTTCGAAATCCGGGGCGATCTTGCCCGCCTTCCTGGCGCTGCCAACGAGTTCCTTCTGAAAACGGCTGTCGGCAATGCCGATCATGGCGGCGATGCATTGCTCGTCGGTCTTGCCGCGCAGGTCGGCCACCCCGTATTCGGTGACGACGATGTCGCGGAAGTGCCGCGGCACGGTTTCATGCGGATAGGCCCAGCGGATGTTGGACACGGTCCGGCCGCCGCTCGACCGCGTGGCGTGCAGCGTCATGATCGATCGCCCACCCTCGAGCGCCGCCGCCTGTTCCACGAAATTGAACTGCCCGCCCACGCCGCTGACGACCTGCCCGCCCTCGATCCCGTCCGAGACCACGGCTCCGAGGCAGGTGACGATCATGGCATTGTTGACGAAGCGGGCATCGCGACGCGCGGCGCGCTTGGCCTGCTCGTCGCCATAGAGCGAATTGGTGAAGGACACCGGCATCATCGCGATCCTGGCACGCTGATCCGCAGGCATATCCCTGAGTTTGCGATAGAAGTCGCGACACTCGAGAAAAAAGCCGGCATGGATTGCGGCGCCGTCGACCTCCCTGCGGATGATCCCGGCCTCGAACAGTTCGAGGATGCCCCCCACCAGCATTTCCGTTACGGCATAGAGCCCGACCTCGAACGGGGCGTGATGGGAATTCGGTCCCGCTTGCGCAAAGGGGCTCGCCTGCACCAGCGGCAGGTAGCTGGCATTCTCCCGGTGCCTGAGAAGCAGCGCTTCGGCGATCGCGTCGCCGATCGAGCCGATGCCGATCTGCAGCGTGCCTCCGTCCGGCACCAGCTGCGAGACATGCAGGCCGATTGCCATGTCCTCGAGGCTCACCGGCCGCCGAACCACGGAGAACGGTTCGAACGACGTCTCCGGTTCATAAACCATGTCGACCTCACCGGCCGGGATCAGTGCCGGCCCCGGCATGAAGGGAAGGCCCTCATTGACCTCGACGGCCAGGCAGAAATCAGCCCTGCCCTCGCGCCGCGCCTTGAGCAGGTCTACGGTGATGTCGGTGTTGCAGCTCAGGCTGAGACTGCCGTCAGCCGCCCGCGCCACCAGTTGCGCCACCACATTGGGCCGGAAATCGATCAGGTAGTCGAAGGCATGGGTGTAGTTAGCCGAGATGTAATGCCGTTGCGCATAGCTGTTGCCGAGCCAGCGCCCCGCCTGGAAGAAGAACTCCCGCACCTCGATATTGGCGGGCAACGTGCCCTCTTCAATCATCCGCGCATAGAGCAACGGCTCGTAGCGGCCGAACAGGCGGTCGCCGGCAGGCTCCAGGAACCGCCGTTCGAGTTCGGATTTCGCCTTCGGGCGCTGCAGCGTCAGCGCGGTCAGGATGACCATGCTCACGGACGGGTCCTCGCAGGCCGCCCGCGTCAGCGCATTGACGATGCCATTGGCCTTGCCGAGGCCCAAGGGGAGCGCGAGCCGGATCTGGCCGCCGGTCCGGTCGATGATCCGGCGGGCCAGGGCGTCGGCATCACGATCTCGCAAGACTGCGTCGTCAGCCAAGGTCTTTCCAGCCGTCATCGGGGGCGAAGCGCGGGCCATGCCGGGTCGCAAGTTCCTTGAGCGCTGCCACCACATCCACCACGCCACGCTCGCGCGCGTAATGGATCGGCCCGCCGCAGAACGGCGCAAATCCGGTGGCGAAAATCACAGCCGCATCCAGCGTGTCCGCATCGGCGACCACGTCCTTGCGCAGGCATTCGACCGCCGCATTGAGCATCGGCAGGATCAGCCGGTCCTGCGCGTCCTCGGGCAACGGATGCTCGGCGGGCTTGCCCTTCTGCGGCTTGCCCTCCTCCCAGCGATAGATGCCCTCGCCGGTCTTGGCACCGAGCTTTCCGCTCTCGACACGGGCGCGCATCCAGTCCGGCACGTCGGGAATGGGCGTCGACAGGTTTTCGCGCAGGCTGTCGGCCACATGCAGGCAGATATCGAGCCCCACCTGGTCGGCCACTTCGAGCGGTCCCATCGGCATGCCGAAGCGTTCCGCCGCATGATCGATCGCGGCCGGGTCGTGCCCCTCATCGACCATCAGCGCCGCCTCGAGGAGATACGGCGTCAGCACCCGGTTGACCAGGAACCCGGGATAGGTCCTGACCGGCGCAGGCAGGTGGTCGATCGCGCCCACGAAGGCGTTGAGCCGGGACAGGGTCTTCTTGGTTGCCTTCTCGTGCGAGACCACCTCGACCAGATCGAGCTTCGACACGGGATTGAAGAAATGCAGCCCCGCGAACCGCCCGGCCGTCCTGACCGCGGAAGCGAGGCCGTCGAGTTCGAGGCTGGAGGTGTTGGTGGCAATGATCGCATCCGGGCGGGCGCGGGCCTCGATCATGGCCAGCAACTCGCGCTTCAGCTCCGGCTTCTCAGGCGCAGCCTCGATGACGAGATCGGCGGTGCGAAGACCGTAGCCCTTGGGGTCGGGCATCAGCCGGTCGAGGGCGTCGCGGATCTCGATATCCGTGAGATGCGCATCGCTGGCGATGCGGGCGGCATGCTTGACCGCCTTCGCCAGCGGCTCGAGCTTGACGTCGCCCAGCGTGACCCGGAACCCCTTGATGGCACAGACGGCGGCGATCTCGGCGCCCATGGTGCCGGCTCCCAGCATATGCACGTGATCGACGCCGCTTTCGCCGGCGCCGTTCTTCTTGAGCCCCTCGCGCAGGAAGAACACGCGGATCAGGTTCTGCGCCGTCTTGGTGGTCAGGAGCCTGGCGAAGGACCGGATCTCCGCCTCCTGCATGGCCTTGCGGTCGCCGCCATGGCTTTCCCACAGGTCGATCAGCGCATGGGGGGCGGGGTAATGCGCCTGCGGCGCCTTGGCCTCGGTCTGCGTGCGCATGCGCGAGGCGGCGAGCTTGCGTGCCGGTTCCAGATCGAAGATCGCGGCCTTGAGCCCGCGGCCGGAGGCTTCCCCGGGCTTGCCGGCCAGGGCCTCCACCGCAGCGCGGACATGGCGCTCCTCGACCACGGTTTCGACGATCCCGAGTGCCTTGGCCTTTCGGGTATGGGCCGACTTGCCGGTCAGCATCATCGTCATGGCTTCGGTCGGATCGATCAGCTCGGACAGGCGGAAGGTGCCGCCGAGCCCCGGATGCAGGCCGAGCCGGACTTCGGGAAAGCCGAACCAGGCCCCCGCGACGGCGATGCGGTGGTCGCAGGCAAGCGCGAGTTCGAAGCCGCCGCCGAGTGCATAGCCGTGCACCACCGCAACGGTGGGACAGGACAGCGCCTCGAGCCGGTCGATCACGCCATGGCCCTCGCGCAGCCGCGCGGTGACGGCAGCCTCGTCGCTGGCATCGCGGAATTCGGAAATGTCGGCGCCGGCGGCAAAGCCCGACAGCTTGGACGAGCGCAGCACCAGAAGCTTCGGCAGGTCGGCCTCAACCGCATCGAGAAGCTTCGACAGGTCTTCAAGCACAGCCTGGGACAGCGTGTTGGCGCCGCCCCCCTTGCCGTCGAGGATCGCCCAGGCGATGCCGGCATCGTCACGGCGCAGCCGCCAGGTGCCAAAGGACCGCGCCTCGCCGGATCCGAGTTCGAGTTCGATCTCTCCGAGCACGTTCAGCACAGGTTTGGTCATCAGGCAGCCTCCACCAGCATGGCGCCGCCTTGGCCGCCGCCGATACATTCGGTCGCAATGCCGCGCTTCTTGCCGAGCCGGGACATCGCCTGAATCAGGTGCAGGACGATGCGGTTGCCGCTGGTGCCGACCGGATGGCCGAGCGCGATCGCCCCGCCATCGACATTGAGGCTGTCGCGGTCGATCCGGCCGAAGGCGTCCGGCAGGTCGAGCACCTCGCGACAGAATTTCTTGTCTTCCCAGGCGGCAAGGCACGCAAGCACCTGCGCGGCGAAGGCCTCGTTGAGCTCCCACAGATCGATCGCCTCGCGCGTAAGCCCGTTGCGCTGCATCATCCGGGTCGAACACAGAACCGGCCCCAGTCCCATGACCGAGGGATCGAGCGCCGACCACTCGCTGTCGCGGATCACCGCGAGCGGCTTGAGCCCGTGTTCTTGGACGGCCTTTTCGCTTGCCAGCACGAGCCAGGAGGCGCCGTCGGTGATCTGCGAGGAGTTGCCGGGCGTCACCTTTCCGTAGGGCTTCTCGAAAGCCGGCGACAGCTTTGCGAGACTTTCCATGTCGCTGTCAGGGCGCACGCCGTCATCGGCATCATAGGCCTTGCCTTCGCGATCGAAGGCCGGTTCCACTTCGCCTTCGAGCCAGCCTTCCTTTTGAGCCCGCCCCAGCCGGTGATGACTTTCCATGGCGTAGCGGTCGGCCTGTTCGCGGCTGATGTTGAAACGATGCGCCAGGATCTCGGCGGTCTGGCCCATGTTGAGGTCCGTGATCGGATCCGTGAGGCCGCGCTCCAACCCGATCACCGGCTTGAAGAAATCAGCCTTCACGCCGGCCATCCGGGTCACGCGGTCGAGCGGCCCCTTGGCGCGCGCCATGCCCGCATACCATTCGACCGCATCGCGCCTAAGCACCAGCGGGGCGTGGCTCAGGGCCTCGGCGCCGCCGGCGAGCACCAGATCGGCCGACCCGTCGCGGATATAGCGGTAGGCAGTGTCGATCGACTGCATTCCGGAGCCGCAATTGATCTGCACGGTGAAGGCGACCATGTCGTCGCCCATCCCCAGACGCAGCACGGCCACCCGGGCCGGGTTCATCTCGTCGGCGATCACGTTGACGCAACCGAGGATCACCAGGTCGAAGCTGTCACGCTTGAGCGGCAGGCGGGCGAGCAGCGGTCGCCCGCACTGGACCGCGAGATCGACCGGGGTGAACGGACCCGGGCCGCTGCGCGCCTTGAGGAACGGCGTGCGCGCGCCATCGACGATGTAGACGGGGCGGCGATCGCTCATTGCGCGGCCTCCCGCGGCCGCTCGTCGAAGCCATCGCGGACGATCTCGGATGGATCGAAGTCATCGACCGCGACCACCTTGTCGACCAGCGCATCGGCCGCGCGCAACTCGGCCGCTTCCGCCTCGCTCAGCGTGCCGTTGGCGACGGCGGCGTCGAGCGGGAGCCTGGCGTCACGCAGCTTGCGGCGCAGCGGCTCGGTGGCGACCACCAGCGAGAAAGCCTCCTCAAGGGTCTTGAGCGGCCCGGTGGCGCCGACCGCACGCACGCCGCGGGTCAGCCGGTCGCGGGTCGGCGACGGCGTGGTCAGAAGCTCGGCGCATTCGCGCGTGAGCTCGTCGGACGGGCCCCGGTGCGATCCGCCCGGCAGCGTCACCGCCCTGAGGAAGACCGCCGCGGCGCGGTTTGGCAGATTGGCGAGCACGGCATCAAGGCTCGCCGCGATCCTGGCAAAGGAATCCTCGGCGGTCCATTCGACCAGCGGGAAGTCGGCCGCCATGTGGCCCTCATCATGCCAGCGCTTCATCACCGCCGAGACGAGATAGAGTTCAGACAGCACGTCGCCGAGCCGGGCCGAGAGCATCTCCTTGCGCTTGAGCGAGCCGCCGAGCGTCAGCAGCGCGAAATCCGAGATCAGCGCGAAGGCGGCGGCATAGCGCGACATCCTGCGGTAGATATCGGCAGCATTGCCATGCGCGTGATCAGGGGCCGGCGCGAAGGCCGCGCCCGTCCAGGCCCGGCCCCAGGCGCGGAACAGGGTCTTCACCGAATGGCCGACATGCGCCCAGAACGCCTTGTCGAAGGCATCGAGCGCCTTGTCCCCGTCCTTGTTGTCGAGCGCCAGGATTTCATCGAGCAGATAGGGATGGCAGCGGATCGCGCCCTGGCCGAAGATGATCAGGTTGCGGGTGAGGATGTTGGCGCCTTCGACGGTGATGCCCACCGGCACGGATTTGTGCAGGTTGCCGAGATAATTGTTGGGGCCGTCGATGACGGTCTTGCCGGCATGGATGTCCATGGCATCGTCCACCGCCTCACGCATCCGGTAGGTGGCGTTCGATTTCATGATGCCCGAAATCACCGCGAGCTTGCGCCCTTCGTCGAGACCGGCACAGGTGAGCCGCCGCGCCGCGTCGAGCGTATAGGCATTGGCGGCCAAGCGTCCCAGATGCTCCTGAACGCCCTCGAACTTGCCGACGGAGATCCCGAATTGCTGGCGGATGCGGGCATAGGCCCCGGTCGCATGCGCCGACAGCGAGGCCGCGGCGCAGGAGAGCGACGGCAGCGAGATGCCGCGCCCTGCGGCGAGCGCACTCATCAGCATCATCCAGCCCTTGCCGGCGAATTCCGGTCCGCCGATGATGTGGTCGAGCGGGACGAAAACGTCCTTGCCCGAGTTCGGGCCATTCTGGAACACCTGTCCGCAGGGGATATGCCGGCGGCCGATATTCACGCCCGGCAGGTGGGTGGGGATCAACGCGCAGGTGATGCCTTCGGCATCGGGGTTTTCGAGAAGCCCTTCGGGATCCTTGAGCTTGAAGGCGAGGCCGAGCACGCTCGAGACCGGGCCGAGCGTGATATAGCGCTTGGACCAGTTGAGCCGCAGGCCGAGCGTCTCCTTGCCGTTCCACATGCCCCGACACACCACACCGGTGTCGCGCATGGCGGAGGCATCAGAGCCCGCATCCTCGCTGGTGAGCGCGAAGGCGGGGATTTCCTGCCCCCTGGCGAGCCGCGGCAGCCAGTGGTCGCGCTGCGCATCGGTGCCGAACTGCATCAGCAATTCGCCGGGGCCGAGCGAATTGGGCACCATCACGGTCACGCCCGCCGCCACCGAACAGGTGGAGATCCGCCGCACCACTTCGGAATGGGCGAAATTGGAGAAGCCGAGCCCGCCGTATTTTTCGGGAATGATCATGCCGAAGAAGCGATGCGCCTTCAGAAAATCCCAGACCGGCCCCGGAAGGTCCCCGGCCCGGGAAATCTTCCAGTCATTGAGCATCGCGCAAAGCTCCTCGCACGGCCCGTCGAGAAACGCCTGCTCCTTGTCGGTGAGCGCGGCGGGCTTGACGTCGAGAAGCTTGCTCCAGTCCGGATTGCCGCTGAACAGATCCGCGTCCCACCAGACCTCGCCGGCATCGATCGCATCGCGCTCGGTCTCCGAAAGGCTCGGAAGCTGGTTGCGCGCCCAGTTGAAAATGGGGCGCGTGAAGGTATCGCGTCGAAAGGTTCGGATGGACATGCGGCGCTCCTGATGGCTGCTCGGGCGGCAAGCGGGGCGACATCGCCGCCCCTCGGCGCCCGCTTATTGCGGCGCGGGTCCCGATGCCAGGAGAGCTTGCGGCCGCCAGGCCTCAAGCTTTGGCGCACGGGTTCACGCCCGGCTGTGGGCTCGATGGGCTAACGCGCGCCGGTTCCATTTGTTCCGCACCGCGAAGGAACAAAAACCGGGCCACGGGGTTGTGACCTCATGCCTCACGCCACTGCAAGCTTCGACCCGATACCTGACCAGGAACTGATCTGTATCGAAAGGGAACTGGTCCGGCTCGACCGGCTGGCCCGCGCGCTCGACAGCCAGTTCCGCTTGCCCGGAACGTCGCTGCGCCTTGGCTTCGATACGATCGTGGGTCTGGTCCCGGGCATCGGCGACATCCTGACGACCGCCCCCGCCACGTTCATCATCTGGCGCGCCCACAGGATGGGGCTCGGCAAACATCATCTCATCCGCATGCTCGCCAATACCGGCCTCGATTTCGCGATCGGCTCCGTTCCGGTGATCGGCGACCTTTTCGATGCCGGCTTCAAGTCGAACCTGCGCAACATTGCGATCCTGCGACAGGTGCTCGGCGCGCGGCAGGCGGCGAGGACGGGCACGTGAGCGGGAGCAGGGACGCACCCAAAGGGGAAGACGGCAAAGATCAGGACGAGATCGCCGACGTGGTCGAGGAGGCCAAGGAGAAGTCCGTCGACAAGGCCTCCAAGCTCTCGCCGCGGCTGATCCATGAAGTGATCCGCCGCGACGGTGAGGAAGAGCTTAAGCGACCCTTTCATTCGCTGTTCTGGTCCGGTCTCGCCGCGGGCATCCTCATCAGTTTCTCGATCACCGGCAAGGCGATGCTGCGCACCTATCTGCCGGACACGGACTGGCGGCCGCTGGTCGATAATTTCGGCTACAGTTTCGGCTTCCTCCTGGTCATTCTCGGCCGCATGCAGCTGTTCACCGAAAACACGATCATGACCGTCCTGCCCGTGGTCGCCAAACCCTCGCGCAAATCCGCGATCAAGCTGGCACGCCTGTGGGGACTGGTGCTGGTCGCCAATGTGATCGGCTGCTTCATCGCCGCCATCACCATCGCCCATGCCGGCGTGCTGCCGGACAATCTTCTCCCCGCCTTTGACGCGCTCGCCCGGCACGCCATGGAGATCCCCGCCGCCGAAGGTTTCGCCCGGGCCATCCCTGCCGGCATCCTGATCGCCGCCTTGGTCTGGATGCTGCCGCAGGCGGAAGGCTCGAGCTTCTGGGTGATCACGCTGTTCACCTGGCTGATCGGGGTATGCGGCTTCACCCATATCGTCGCCGGTTCGGTGGAAATGGCCTGGATGCTGGTGACCGGACAGACCGGCATCGCCCATGCGCTGGGCTCGTTCTTCTTCCCGGTTCTGGCGGGCAATGTCGTCGGCGGAACGCTGATCTTCACCTTCCTGACCTGGGCCCAGGTGCATCAGGAAATCCCTCAGCGGGATGGCGAGCCCGACTGACGCTCCAGCGCCGCAGGGGTGTGTCGCGCCAACAGGCTCATCAGCAATCATGACCGGTGCCGCCGGTAATCCGCCTTTTCCGGCCAGCCCGCCTGCCCGCAACCGCGCCAATCTGGAGTCCCTGGGGAAGACGCAGACGCGCAAGCTGCGGATGCCGCCTCCCCGGTCTCTGGCGTTTGCGAGCATCGACCGCACGTGTGAAGCAATGACCCAGCCGGGAACGGCCATGCCCCTGAACCACGGACGCCGTTCCCTAGAATGATGGCGGGCGGCTGGCGGCTCGCAGCAACGCCCCCTTCCAGCCAACATGCGCACAGACCATGAAGTGCCTGCACCAGAGGGAGAGCCGTGCCGCAAACAGAACCCGGCCCCGTAGGTGGGTCACCACACCGGGGCCGGGTTCTGTTTCGTTTCCGCACGCGGCGCGGGAGGTGGCGGCCGTCTCCGAGGAGACGACCTGCCGTTCCCCTCCGGCGAATTTCAGCGCCTTTCGGGCAACGCATAGGCGATGACATAGTCGCCGATCGGCGTTTCCATGAAGTGATGCCCGCCCGGGGCGATCACGATGTATTGGCGGCCGTCCACTTCATAGCTCATCGGCGTGGTCTGCCCGCCGGCCGGCAACACGGTCTGCCACACCACCTCGCCGGTTTCGATGTCGATCGCCCGGAGCAGGTCGTCGGTCGCCGCGGCGATGAAGATCAGCCCGCCTGCGGTCACGAGCGGACCGCCATTGTTCGGAGTGCCGATCCGGAACGGCAGCATCGAGGGGATGCCGAAGGGGCCGTTGGTGCGGGCGGTGCCGATCGGCTGGTCCCACAGCGTCTTGCCGGTCTTCAGGTCGATGGCGCGGATGCCGCCATAGGGCGGCTCCTTGCACAAAAGCCCTGTGGGCATGCGCCAGCCGGCATTCACGTCGATCGCGTAGGGCGATCCGGCCTGCGCGCCGGCTTCGCCGCCTCCGCCCTCGCCGCCTTCGTTGATCGGCAGGATGCCCTCGGCATCGGCCTCTTCGCGCGGGATCAGGCGATTGAAATTCGGCATGTCGTTGTAATTGGCGATCAGGATGCCGCGCTCGACATCGACGGCGACGCCGCCCCAGTCCGAGCCGCCATTGTAACCGGGATACTGGATCCAGTGACGGTCGGCCGTGGGCGGCGTGTACTCCCCGTCATAGGCGGCGCGGCGGAACTGGATGCGGCACCAGAGCTGGTCAAGTGGGCTCATGCCCCACATGTCCTTTTCGGTCAGCCGCGGCATGTCGAGCGAGGCATAGCCGGAATAGGGCTGCGTCGGCGACAGGTTGTCCGGCTCCACGCCACCCGAGGGCACCTCGCGTTCTTCCACCGGAAACAGCGGCTCCCCGGTCTCGCGGTTGAGCACATAGATCTGGCCCTGCTTGCTCGGCACGATGATCGCCGGAACCGGACCGCCATCGGCGGGGAAGTCGATCAGCGTCGGCTGCGAGCCGAGATCGTAATCCCAGACGTCATAATGGACCGTCTGGAAATGCCAGGCGACCTTGCCGGTCTCCACGTCGAGCGCCACGAGCGCGGTCGAATACTCGTTCTCGGCTTCGGACCGGTTGCCGCCGTAATAGTCGACCGAGGAATTGCCCATCGGCAGATAGACCAAACCCAGGTCCTCGTCGCCGGCGGCGAGCGTCCACATGTTGGGCGTGCCGCGGGTATAGACCTCGCCTTCGGGCGGCAGGCCGTCGATCTCGGGATTGCCGAGGTCCCAGGCCCAGACCAGATCGCCTGTCACCGCGTCATAGCCCCGGATCACGCCCGAGGGCGCGTCTTCGGCCTGGCCGTCCTTGACCTGGGCGCCGGTCACCGCGATGCCGCGCACAATGGTGGGCGGGCCGGAAACGGCATACCAGCCCGGCACGGTTTCACCGATGCCGGCATTGAGATCGACGATGCCCTGCTCGCCGAAACCGGGGCAAGGCTCGCCGGTGCCCGCATCGACAGCGATCATGCGGGCGTCGAGCGTGGTCTCGATCACCCGTGCCGCACAAACCGCATCCGCCTCCGCTTCGGGATCGGCATAATAGGCGACGCCGCGGCAGGTCGCGCCATAGGGAATGGCGTCGGGGGACACGCCCGGGTCGTAGCGCCACTTTTCCGCACCGGTGGCAGCGTCGAGTCCGATCATGATGTTCATGGCCGTGCAGACATAGAGGCTTCCACCCACCTTGAGCGGCGTGTTCTCCGGCGAATATTTGCCCTCGGTCTTGCCCGTCGGCATGTCGCCGCTGCGGAATTGCCAGACCTGCTCGAGATCGCCGACATTGTCGCGGTTGATCTGGTCGAGCGGCGAATAGCGCCGACCTTCATAGCTGCCGCCATAGGCAGGCCAGTCCGCCCCGACCTCGAGCTTCTGCGCGGGGTGAAGCACAGGGGGCTGCTCCTCGGTCGCCGCGGTCGTGGGCGCGCTTGCGTCATCAGCGACGGCTTCAGGTATGGTATCCGTCGCGGTTTCGGAGGCATTGTCCGCAGCAGCTGCCGGCGCGGCATCCGCCGGCTGATTGCCGGACGTCGCATCCCCTGGTACCGTCTCTCCCGACTGGGCTGCTGGAGGTGTCTGCGCCTGCGCAATCGCACGATCCGGCACAAGGGCCGAAAACGCGAGCCCCAGCGCCAGCAGCATGGCGAGCGGCTGGTAGGCCCTGCCATGCGGCGCGATGTATTTGCGCGATCCGGGGCGCGCGGCGAAGGCGGGGATGGTCAGACCGACGAGCGCGAGAATGATGGTGGGCGCCACCACCCGCGGCACCAGCGGCCACGGATCGAGCCCCACTTCCCAGACGGCCCAAAGCAGCGTTCCGATCCAGACCAAGAGATAGACGCCGACGCCCGTCACATTCTTCTCGACCAGCAGTCCCCCGCTGGCAACGAGCCCCAGGCCGGCAATGGCATAATACCAGGACCCGCCGAGCGCCACCAGCCAGACCCCGCCGGCCGCCAGAACGATGCCCAGCAGCAGCAGCAGGCATCCGATCGCCATGATGTAAATGGATCCGAAGGACGGTCGCGCCCTTTCCGAACCTGAAGGGGTTTCAAGCTTCCCTGTACCGGAAAGGGATTTGTCCGCGCGCATTCCATACTCCAGTCTTGATGAGACTCGTGAAACGCGGAAGCCGGGCAAAGGTTCCCTTTGGGGAAGCATTTTTCTGCTGCCGCACGAAATCGGCGCAACCATGCGGTTCGGCCGCAACCAAAATCGCTCTCGGCCGTTTGCCTGTCATCGACCCATTGCCCGAGGAAGGAAGTGACCGATGAACCATCATCCGACGACACCGCGCCAGTTCCGCCGCGAAAGCCTCCAGCCGACGGTCGGCGCGCTCACCGCCGGGACTGCGGCAACGCAGGATGGAGAGGGTCTGAAGCTCTACCGGCTGGTGCCGAGTGCTGCCCCGCACGACCCTCGCTGGGATAATGCCCCCCGGCACGGAGTGGTGCAGGTACGCGCGTTCTCGCCGGCCGATGCGCGTGTGGTGGCAGCCCAGGCGGAGATCGACTTTCTCGACATCCCCGCCAAGCCGGGCGATGGCACTACCACCGAGTCCGCGAGCGCGTTTCGCGACGACAAGCTCTACCATGTCGTGCTGGAAAGCGAGACCGCCGGCGACGGGCCGCGCGGGATTGTCGCCCGATGATGCGTCCCGGCACGCTCTCGCTTCACGCCCCTTGGTCGGACGGCGGGCGGCGCAAGGACAGCTCGCACCCGCCAAGGTCGCAGTCCCCGCGCCTTTCACAGGCCGGAAATCCGCTGCGCACGGGAACCAATTCGCCGCGCTCCCGTTTCACCATGAACCAAGAGATCTTTTTCAGCCATGGAACAGCGACTGGATTACTACACCCTGATTGGCTTCTCGCCGGAAACGGCAGCGCCCGAGGACCTCGATTCTCTCACCCTCCCCGCACAGGGCACCGCCCTGCTTCTCGACTTCGACGGAACCCTGGTGGACATTGCGGAGACGCCCTCCGCCATCAAGGTCGGCGCACGCGAGCGGACACTGCTCAACGATCTGAGCAAGCGGCACGACAACGCCGTGGCGATCGTGTCGGGGCGCAACCTGCATGAGATCGATCACTATCTTTCCGGTTTCACCGGGACGATTTCCGGTGGCCACGGCGCCGAACTGCGCCATGACGGAGAGCATCTGCCCGGCATCGAATGCGATTTCGAACAGCTCGAACATATCAAGAGCGCGGTGATGGAATTCGCGATCATCGATCCGCGGGTGATCGCCGAAGACAAGAGCTTCGGCATCGTGCTGCATTACCGGCAGCATCCCGAGATCGAATGCAAGGTGCGCGATTTTCTCAAGAGCCTCGTGGACGACGATGGCGACTTCGAGCTGCAGGCCGCGAAGATGGCTTTCGAGATCAAGCCGAAGAGCATTTCCAAGGCCATGGCGATCGAGCGCATCATGACGTTCGAGCCCTTCCGGGGCCGCACCGTGATCTATGCCGGTGACGATGACACCGACGAGGTCGCCTTCCGTTTCGTCAACGAACTCGGCGGCACGTCGATCAAGATCGGCGAGGGGCCGACCACGGCCCGGTACCGCACGGCGAGCCCCGCCACCTTCAAGACATGGCTGCGTGCGCAGTCCCGCGCATCCGGGCGGGAGGCCTGAGGTGGCGCGACTGGTCGTCGTTTCAAACCGCGCACCATCCGTCGACGGCTCCAGTGATTCAGGCGGGCTCGTGGTCGCGCTCAAGGAGGCCCTCGCCCGGAACGGCGGCCTCTGGATCGGCTGTGCCCCGGAGCAGCGGGAGGCGCCGTCGAACGAACTGGTGATGCACCAGCGCCCGGATTTCGACATCGGCCTGTTCGAACTCGAACCGCCGCTCTATCGCGATTTTTATCTCGGTTATTCCAATTCCGTGCTCTGGCCGGCGCTGCATGGCCGTGTCGACCTGATCGACGTCAAGCCGCGTTACGCCAAGGCCTATCGCGACGTGGGCCGCCGTCTTGCCCGCCTGGTCGCAGGCGCCGTCAATGACGACGACGTCATCTGGGTGCACGATTACCAGATGATCCCGCTGGCCCATGAGCTCAAGGCACTCGGGGTCAAATGCCGGATCGGCTTCTTCCTGCACATTCCCATGCCCGACCTGCAGACCTTCAAGGCCATTCCCGAATGGCAGGATCTGGCCAGGTGCCTCTCGGACTACGACCTGCTCGGGTTCCAGACCCGGCGCGACCTCAGCCACATGATCAACATCTTCCGCAACACCCTGCGCGGCGAATTGCGCGCCAACGGCACGATGGGCATCTCGGGGCGCGAAGTGGCGCTCGGAAGCTTCCCGATCTCGATCGATGTCGCGGGCTTCAGGGAACTGGCAGCTTCCGGCGCCGACAAGGTTTCGCCCCCGCCGCTGCCGCGCCTGATCGGCGTCGACCGGCTGGATTACTCCAAGGGGCTGCCGCAGCGGCTCGCGGGCTACGAGGCCTTTCTCGAAACCCATCCCCAATATCGCAGCCGGGTCTCCCTGCTGCAGATCGCGCCGCCCACCCGCGACGATGTCGATGCCTACAAAGCGATCCGTTCGGAGCTCGAGTCGCTCTCGGGCCATATCAACGGCCGCTTCGGCACGGTCGACTGGACGCCGGTGCAATATATCCACCGCGCGCTGCCGCGCACCGAACTCGCTGTTCTCTACCGGCTGTCGCGCGTGGGCCTTGTCACGCCGCTGTTCGACGGCATGAACCTGGTCGCCAAGGAATTCGTCGCCGCCCAGGATGAACGCGATCCCGGCGTGCTGGTGCTGTCGCAGTTCGCAGGCGCTGCGGAGGAGATGCCCGAAGCCCTGATCATCAATCCACACGATCCCCATGACATCGCCCAAGCCATCAAGACCGCACTCGACATGCCGCTCAGCGAACGCATGAAGCGCCACAGCGCGCTCTATGCCCATCTCGAGAGCCACAACGTGACGCGCTGGAGCACTGCCTTTCTCAAGCAGCTGACCTCGGTGGAGCGGATCGGACCCGACGGGGTGGCACCGCTTCCCGGGTCGACGCCCTGGTCCCGCACCGCCTGAGCGTCAGCCCTTGTCGCTGTCCAGAAGCGCCTGCATGGCGATCTGCTGGCGCCGGACCTCGCGGTAACGCGAAAACTGCGTGTCGGCGATCACGCCCGCGAGGATGACGCTGCCCATCACCGCGAAATTGAGCGACGACGGAATGCCGAGCAGGTTGACGAGGTTCTGCAGGATCTGCAGCAGGATCACCCCGAGCACCACGCCGACGATCGAGCCTTCGCCGCCGCGCAGCGAAAACCCGCCGAGCACGGCGGCGGCAATGCCGTAGAGTTCATAGAAATTGCCATGGGACGAGGGTTGCACCGAACGGGTATACATGGCGAAGAACACCGCCGAAATGCCCGTCAGAAAGGCGCACAGCACATAGGCCTGGATGATCACCCGGTCGGTATTGATCCCCGAATAGCGCGCCGCCTCCGCATTCTTGCCGACCGCGAACAGGTGGCGGCCGAACACCGTGCGGTGAAGCAGGAACCACGCCCCCACCGCCACCAGCGCGAAGGCGATCACGGAATGCGGGACCCCCGCGGTGCGCCCGGAAACGAGGAACTCGAGCATCGGGAAGTCGGAACCGAAGGTGAAGCCGGCGGTGCCGTCCCTGGTGTAGAACCGCGCCACCCCGCGATAGATCAGGAGCCCGCACAGCGTGACCACGAAGGGCTGCAGCTTGAGCCGCGTAATCAGCCAGCCATGCAGCAGCCCGATCAGCAGCGACAGCACCATGACGATCGCAAGCGCCACCGGCCAGGGCACCCCGAAGCTCGCGATCAGATCGACGAAGATCACCCCGATCAGCGCGATCACCGACCCGATCGACAACTCGATGCCGGCGGTGACGATGACGAAGGCCTCCGCGATCGAGAACAGCCCGAACAGGCCGATCAGGTTGGCGGTGTTGGCCAGGTTGATCGGCGAGAGAAACCGCGGGTTCACCGCGGCAACGATCGCACCGACGGTGACGACAAGCGTGGCAAGGCCAATGTCTTTTTTCTGCATCCTCAGCTCTTTCTATTCCACGGCAAGCCACAAGATGGCTTCCTCGCTCAATTCGTGCCTCTCCAACACCCCGCTGATCCGGCCGCGGCACATGACGGCCACCCGGTCCGACACGCCGATCACCTCCTCCATGTCCGACGAGATCATCAGGAGCGCCACGCCCTGGGCCGCCAGCGCCTGCATCAGCTGATAGACTTCCGCCTTGGCGCCGACATCGATGCCGCGCGTGGGTTCGTCGAGGATGATCACCTTCGGGTTCATCGCCAGCCACTTGGCGAGCACCACCTTCTGCTGGTTGCCGCCCGACAGCTCCGCCACCGCCCGGTCGAGGCTCGCAGCCTTGATTCTGAGCTTGTCCTTCGAGGCATTCGCCAGCATCGTCTCCGCCTCCAGGTCGACGAAGCCGCCCCGCGCCATTGCCCTATGGCTTGGCATTGCGATGTTTTCGAGGATGGGAAAGTCGAGAAACAGGCCCTCGGCCTTGCGGTCTTCCGGCACCAGGCAGATGCCCGCGGCGATCGCGTCGGGAACCGAGTGGCTCGCAAGCCGCCGGCCGCCGATCTCCACCGAACCGCCTTCGAGCGCATCGATGCCGAAGATCGCGCGCGCAAGCTCGGTCCGGCCCGCGCCGACAAGCCCCGCAAGGCAGGTAATCTCGCCAGCCCGCAGGCTCAGATCCACCGCGTGGGTCGGATAGGCTTTGGTGCGCACGCCCTTGAGCGCCAGCACCGGCTGCCCCGGCGCATGGTCGGACTTGTCGTAGAACTGGTTCACATCCCGACCGATCATCATCCGCACCATCCGGTCCCGGCTGATCTCGCCGCGGTCGAGCTCTCCCGCATTGCAGCCGTCCCTGAGCGCCACCACCCGGTCGGCCACCTCGACGATTTCCGTGAGCCGGTGGGTGATGAACAGCACGGCCACTCCGTCGTCGCGCAATTTGCGGATCACGGCGAGCAGTCGGTTGGTTTCCGAGATCGTCAGGCTGGAGGTCGGCTCGTCCAGGATCAGAAGCCGCACATTGATCGACAGCGCCCGGGCGATCTCAAGCAGTTGCTGGTCGGCGAGCGAGAGATCGGCGACGGGGTCACGCGGGCCGAACCGGGTGCCGAGCAGCTCGAGGATGGGGCGGACCTTCTCCTCCATCGCCGCCCGGTCGATGAGCCCGAAGGCGCCGCCGCGCATCTCCCGCCCGAGCAGCACATTGGCGGTCACGTCGAGATTGGAAAACGGATTGAGTTCCTGGTGCACGAAGGCGATGCCGAGCCGGGCCGCGCGCGCCGGCGTGAGCGCGCTCACCGCCTGACCATCGATGATCACCTCGCCCTCGTCGGGCGCGATCGTGCCGCCGAGCACCTTCATCAGCGTGGATTTGCCGGCGCCGTTCTCGCCGATCAGGCCGACCACCTCGCCGCCGCGAATGCCCAGCGAGACCTTGTTGAGCGCGACCGCACCGGGATAGACCTTGGTGATCCCGGAGAGTTCGAGCGAGAGTGGGCCGTTCGTCAATTCAGTCATCTGGGGGTCCGCATGAAAGACGCCACGGGAAGGCTGCACGAACCTTTCGGGCCCGTGCAGCCTCGGACAAGGCGGTAGGATGAGCCGCCTTATCCTCCGATGCGGGCCTTGAGCTCCGCTTCGAACGCATCGACATTGTCCTTGCTGATCTTCTTGGTGGGCACGATGATCAGCCCGTCATCCGGGATTCCGGACTTGTCGCCTTCCAGATAGGCCGCCATCAGTTTCATGCCCTGATAGCCCCACTGGTAAGGGTCCTGCACCACGGTGCCGGCGAAGCTGCCTTCGCGCACGGCGCCGAGCGTGATCGGATCTTCATCAAAGCCGATCACGGTGATTTCGCCGAGCTTGCCGGCGGCCTGCAGGGCCTCGTAGATCTTGGGCGGATTGTAGGAATAGAACCCGACCATGCAGGTGATGTCCGGATTGGCGGCCAGCACATCGTCGACATTCGACCGCGCCCGGGCGAAATCCACGTCGTCGCCGCGCACGTCCACAAGTTCGATGCCCTTGCCCTCGACCGCCTGGCGGAAGCCGGCGATGCGTTCGACCGCGTTGTCGGCGCCAAGGAAGCCGACAAAGCCCATGCACTTGCCGCCATCGGGCATCGCCTCGACCGCGATCTCGCCGGCCTGGACGCCGGCCGCGGTGTTGGACGAGCCGAGATAGGCGATGCGGTTGCTGTCAGGCGCATCGCTGTCGGTGGTGAACAGCGGCACCTGGGCGGCGATGCGGTTGAACGCATCGATCGAGTTCTTCGGGTCCGCCGACGAAATCATGATCGCGTCGGTGCCTGCGGCCACCAGATCGTCCATCAGGGCGTTTTGCAGCGCGGCCGTGCCCTGAGCCGGATAGCGGAACTGCAGCTCGTAGCCGGGAAGTTCGGCCTGGGCCGCCTTCACGCCGGCTTCCGACAGCTTCCAGAAATCGGAGGCCGCATTGACCACGAATGCGAGCGCGGGCTTTTCGTCCGCCACGGCGGCGTCGGCGACAAGCACGGCCCCGGCTGCGATGATAATCGACTTCAGATTGAACATGTCATTCCTCCCTGCAGCCTGTTCCTCCCAGGCCGCGATTGAAAACAGCAGGTTCCGCGAACGATTATAACTGATAATATTACCAACCGGCCGCGAGAGAGACGACGGGGCAGCCCTTGCGGACCGACCCCGCCGCCCTCGGGAGAACCCTAGTTGTTGGCGCAGAAGCCGGGATCTTCCTGGTTGCAGACGTCAAGTCCGGTGAACAGCGGATCCTCGACGGACTCGCCATTGATCAGCTGGATCATGACGTCGGGCGCGCGATAGCCCATCTCGAATGGCCGCTGACCGACCTGCGCATGGCTGCGGCCATCGCGGAAGGCCTGGGTCTGCGGCGGCAGGGTGTCGCCGGCGATGATGATCAGCTCCTTGCTCTTGAGCTTGTCCATCACCTGGTCGGTCACCTGCGCGTAGGCCTGTGGCGCGAACTGCGCCCAGCCGCCGATCAGGATGAAGGCATCGAGATCCGGGTTTGCCGTGAACACGTCCGACATCTGCTGGTTGGCGAGATCGGCCTGGTCGTTGGTGAACACCGGGCAGCCCTCGACCTCGGTCCAGCCGCCCTGGCCGGTCAGCCGGTCGATGCCCTTTTCGCCCGATGCGGTGTCCCGGAAGCCCTGGGCGCGCGCATTGATGTTATCGGCGGCAACGTTGCCGAGCTGCAGGCAGACCGTGCCGCCCTCGGGCTTGAGCGCAGCGGCCTGCTCGGCCATTTTCACGCCCATCAGGTAGTTGTCGGTGCCGAGATAGGTCTTGCGCAGGTCGCGGTCCTGCTCGAGGAAGTCCGCGTCCACGGTCATCACCGGAACCGAGGGCGCAATCGCACGGATGCGGTTGGCCATGGCCGGCGCGTTCGAGGGCGAAATGGCGATTGCCGCCACGCCGCGGGTCAGAAGATCGTCGACGATCTGCACTTCGCCGGCTTCGTCGGCCGACGAGGCCGGGCCGGTGTAAAGGCATTCATATTCGCTGTCGGCATTTTCCGACATCCACTTCTTGCAGCCCAGATTGATCTGCTCGAAGAACGGGTTGTCGAGGCCCTTGACGACGATCGCCAGGGTCTTCTTCTCCTGTGCTGCGACCGGACCGGCCGCAAGCACCACCGCCGACAAGGCGGTCATGGCCATCAGTTTCAGTTTCATGTCTCTCTCCTCCACTTAAACCGGCAAGCCTCCTGCCTAACCGGGATACCAGACGACGCGCGGGTCGTTCTCCTCGCGCTCGTAGTGAAACGCGCGCTCGGCGAGCTGTTCGAGCCCCACCTCCGGCGCCCAGCCGAGCACCATCCGCGCCTTCGAATTGTCGAGCCAGTTGCTGTGAAACGGGGTGTCGATCTCGATCGGCTCCAGGTCGGCACCGGCCTTCAGCAGCCGGCCCACCGCGCCGTAATCCACCGGCCGGTCCATCGCGATGTTGAACAGCTGGCCATAGGCGCGCGGATTGGCGATCGACGCCAGGATCGCCGAAACCAGATCGTCGACATGGACGAAATTGCGCTTGAGATAATTGCCGCCGGCATCGCGCAGCACCGGCACGTAGCGCCCATTGCGGTAGCGCGCGAGCGCCGCCTCGTCGACGATCTCGGTCCAGGGCGGGCCGCCGAACTGGCCGTCGCCGAAGTCGAGCGCGAAGCGGAAATCGTCCTTTTCCATGATCCAGGGCGCGCGCAGCGTGGTCCAGTCGACGCCGTACTGGACGCCAAACTGCTCGACCATGGTCTCCTCGAGCACCTTGGTGAGCGCGTAGCAGCCCGGATAGGCCTTGCGCGCGGAAGCTTCCGTGATCGGCGCGTCATAAGGCTGGAAGATGTGGCCGACCACGCAGTCCCCGCTCAGCAGGATGAACTGGCGCGACGCCGCCGATCCCCGATAAGCCTCGAGCAGCAGGTAGAGCCCCTTGAGCGCCACATCGAAGATCAGGCCCGGCGATTCCTTGACGGCCGCCAGATGCAGCACATGCGTGACCCCGGCCATGGCCTCGGCAACGGTTGCGGCGTCGGAGAGTGACCCCGAGACGATCGCGACCCGCTCACCCTGCTCCACGGGACGGTTGTGACACAGCGCGACGATCTCCCAGTCCGCAAAGCGCGGATCGGCCAGGAAGGCAGGAATGAACACCTGCCCCACCTTTCCCGCCGCCCCCGTCACCAGCAACCTCATCCATCCCTCCCCTTTTCTGCCATTTCTTTCGCAAGTGTTGTTTACTAATAATATTAAGTCAAGATATTAGTGATGCGGCGTGCTAGACTGCGCAGTGGAGGAGCGGGAAGGCGGCGATCAAACGGCGCACCCATAGGGCGAAAAGCGCGAGGAGGAAGAATGTCGCGGCTAGTGATTTCAGGACTGTCGAAAAATTTCGGGGCGATTCAGGCGCTGTCGGATGTGTCGCTGTCGATCGAACCGGGAGAGGTGCTCGGCCTGATGGGCGACAACGGCGCGGGCAAGTCGACGCTGGTCAAGATCATCGCCGGAAACTTCCGGCCGTCGGCCGGCAGCATCAGGATCGACGACAAGCCGGTCGATTTCCACAGGCCGATCGACGCGCAGCGCGAAGGCATCGAGATGGTCTACCAGGACCTCGCGCTCGCCGACAACATGACGGCGGCCTCCAACGTGTTTCTCGGACGCGAGCCGATGCGGAGCCTGGGGCCGCTGAAATATATCGACTACCGGCGCATGAATTCGGTGTCCACGGAGCTCTTCAAGCAGCTCAAATCGGAGACGAGACCGCGCGACCTGGTGCGCAAGATGTCGGGCGGCCAGCGCCAGGCGGTCGCCATCGCGCGCACGCTGCTGTCCGAGCCCAAGATCGTTATGATGGATGAGCCCACCGCCGCGATCTCGGTGCGGCAGGTGGCCGAGGTGCTCGATCTCATCCGGCGCCTGAGCGACCGCGGCATCAGCGTGGTCCTGATCAGCCATCGTATGCCGGACGTCTTCAGCGTTTCCGACAAGGTCGCGGTGCTGCGCCGCGGCCAACTCGTCTGCAGCAAGCCCGCGGCCGATTCGTCCCCCGAAGAAGTGACCGGACTGATCACCGGCGCCATCGAAGCCGCCTAGGAGGACAAGACCATGACCACACTCGATGACATCATCGGCCGCTCCCAGCACGAGAGCCTGTTTTCGCGCATCAGGGGACTTCAGCTCTTCTGGGTCTTCACCGCGGCCGTTCTGGCCTGCCTGGCGCTGACCTTGCTCACGGACAGTTTTGCCAGCGAACGCAATCTCTTCAATGTCGCCCGCAACTTTGCCTTCGTCGCCATCATCGCCATCGGCATGACGGCGGTGATCGCCTCGGGCGGCATCGATCTTTCGGTCGGTTCCACGGTTGTGCTGAGCGCCATGGTGATCAGCGTCGCCATGGCCTCGGGCCTGCCCTTCTGGATCTCCGCGCTGCTGGCGCTCGGCGCGGCCCTTCTCGTCGGGCTCGTGAACGGCGTACTGATCGCCTATGCGGGCATGCCCGCCTTCGTCGTCACACTGGGAACATTGTCGGCGGCGCGCTCGCTCGCCATGGTTCTCTCCGACAACAAGATGATCTGGGAGTTCGGCCCGGACCACGATCTGCTGCTCTGGATCGGCGGCGGCTCCACCTTCGGGCTCCCGCATCCGCTCTGGGTCATGACCATTCTTGCCGTGGTGATGTCGCTGGTCTTCAAATGGACCCGCTGGGGCCAGCATCTCTTCGCCATTGGCAGCAACGAAAACGCAGCCGTGCTGACCGGCATCCCGGTCAAACGGCTCAAGGTGAGCATCTACATGTTCTCGGCGTTGACCGCCGGGCTCGCCGGCATCCTGATGGCCGGCTGGCTCGGCAGCGTCACCACCAATCTGGGCCAGGCGATGGAACTCACGGTGATCGCCGCCGCGGTGATCGGCGGCGCCAATCTGGCGGGCGGGGAAGGCACCGCGCTTGGCGCGGTCGTCGGCGCGCTGTTGATAGAAGTGATCCGCAATTCCCTCATCCTGCTCGGCATCTCGACTTTCTGGCAGGGAATGTTCATAGGTACCTTCATCATCGTGGCCGTGGCATTCGACCGATTCCGCAACCTGCGCACCTAGGGGAACGCGAATTCGGGGCGCCAGGGCACGTAGCATGGAGAATGCCTTGAGACCGACAATGATGGATGTCGCCGCGCGGGCGGGCGTGTCGCAGGCCACGGTATCGCTGATCCTCAATGGCAGTTCGGGCGCCCGGTTCAGCGAAGCGACGCGCAAGCGGGTGATGGATGCCGTCAACGAACTCGGCTACCGCCTGCCGAACCGCTCTGTGGCCGCCGAGCCCTCGGAAAACCGCGTCATTGCCTTCCTCACCGACGAACTGACGACCGACCCGTGGATGGCGCTCGCCTTCGAGGGCGCGCGCGAAAAGGCGCTCGAACTCGGCGTCATCGTCACGCTCGGCATCTTCCGCGCCGGCGAGGATCCGAACGAGGACGTGTTTTCGCTGTGCCAGCGGCAGCCGCTGCTGGGCTATATTTTCGGCACCATCCTGACCCGCAAGATCGACCCGCCGGCAGCCCTGTTCAAGCTGCCGTCGGTGCTGGTCAACTGCTACGACCAGAGCCGGCGCCTGCCCTCGATCCTGCCTGGCGACGTGGCGGGCGGGCGCGCCGCCACCGAGCGGCTGATCCAGGCCGGCCGCAAGCGCATCGGCCTGATCAACGGCCAGGACGGCCTCGACAACCCGCGCGACCGGCTGCGCGGCTACAAGCAGGCGCTCGCCAGCAACGATTTCAGCTTCGATCCCGCGCTGGTGCGCTACGGCAACTGGGAGCCGTCCTCGGGCTATTCCGAAACCCATGCGCTGATGGATCTTCCCAATCCGCCCGACGCGATCTTCTGTGCCAACGACCTGATGGCGCTTGGCTGCATCGAGGCGCTCAAGGAGCGCGGCAAGTCGGTGCCCGGCGACGTCTCGGTGATCGGCTTCGACAACCGCGACATTGCCCAGTTCCTCCGCCCGCCGCTGACGACGCTGCACCTGCCGCTGTTCCAGATGGGCGCGATGGCGGTGGAAATGATCCACGACATAGCCGGCGGGCTGAAAAGCAGCCACGACCAGTTGAAGGTCGAATGCACGATCGTCGAACGGGAGTCCGTGTAGGACGAGGGCAGCCAGCCGGGCGCCTCCAGGCTCCGCGATCACGCCCCAAAACAACCCCTTGGGCCGGGGTGGCGCTTCCAGGGAACTTCGAACAGATGACACAGATGCCGCAGTCAGCCGGCGGCCCCAGGCTGCGGACATGGCCATATCGGCCATGCCGCCCGAGGGTTTGCTTGACAGACCCGATCTCAATCTAACATTCTAGAATGCTGCAACCCTGAGGATAGACCGCTGTCTGACGACACCACCCCACGCCCTGCCCTTCCCCCCCTGGACCAGTTCTCCGGCTCACTGGCCCAGAAGGTCTACATGTCGTTTCGACAAGCGATCCTGGGGCTGACCTTCCGGCCGGGCGAAATCATGCAGAAGCAGGAGATCTGCGCCGAACTCGGCGTCTCGCGTTCGCCGGTCGCGGAAGCCGTCGCGCGGCTTGCCGCCGAAGGCCTCGTCAATGTGGTGCCGCAGGCCGGCACCTTCGTGGCCCGGCTCTCGGTGGAGGAGATCCGCGAAGGCGCCTTCCTGCGCGAGGCGCTGGAGCTGGCGGCCGTCGAGATCGTCGCCTCCACCATCACCGAGGAGCAGCTCGTGCTGCTCAGGCGCAACCTGCGCATCCAGGAAGCGCTGATGCAGGACGGCGACAATGCCGGCTTCTACCAGATGGACGCCAAGATGCATGAGCTGATCCTGTCGTTCACCAGCTACAAGCGGCTGGCTGGCATGGCCGAGACCGCCTGGGTGCATGTCAACCGCGCCCGGCAGCTGATCCTGCCTGCGCCGGGGCGGATCCAGGCCACGCTCGAGGAGCACAAGGCCATTGTCGCGGCGCTCGAGGCCCGCGACCCCGAAGCTGCACGCGCGGCCACGCGCCATCATCTGCGCCAGCTGATCACCTTTCTCGAACCGCTCGCCGAGCAGCATCCCGACCTGTTCGACACCCGCATCTGAAGGCGGTTCGTCACCCCGCCCCGAAAGGCTTCCCATGCCCGTGCTTTCCAATCGACCGCGCTATGCCGCCCGCCTCAACGCCTTCAAGACCGGCCTTCCGGGAAAGCCGACCGCGGCCGACATGATCGCCCGCGCCGGCACGGTCGAGGGGCTTGATGCGGCGGATCTCAACTATCCCGACCATTTCGACGCGCATTCGCCGCAGCAGCTCTCGGCGATCCTGTCGGACCACGGCATGGCGCTCAACGGGCTGGCGATGCGCTACTACACCGACCCGGGCTTCCGGCTCGGCGCCTTCACCAATCCCGACGCCAGGGTGCGCCAGGCCGCGATCGACATCACAAAAAAGGGCCTCGACGCGCTCGCGGCGATGGGCGGCAGGCTGATGACCCTCTGGATGGGCCAGGACGGGGTCGATTACTCCTTCCAGGGCGATTACGCACGGATGTGGGACGACACGATTGCCGCGATCCAGGCCGTGGCCGATCACAATCCGCAGATCGACATCGCCATCGAATACAAGCCCAACGAGCCCCGCGCCTATGCGCTGATGCCCGACATCGGTACAACGCTGCTCGCGATCCGCGACGCGGACCGGAAGAACCTCGGGGTCACGCTCGATTTCGCCCATGTGCTCTATGCCGACGAGATCCCGGCGCAGTCGGCGCGCCTCATTGCGCGGCATTCGAAGCTTCTGGGCGTGCATCTGAACGACGGCTACGGCAAGCGCGACGACGGGCTGATGGTGGGGTCGGTGCATCCGGTGCAGACGGTGGAACTTTTCGCCGAACTCGACGCCATGGGCTATGACGGCGTGATCTATTTCGACACCTTCCCCGATCATGGCGGCCTCGACCCCTGCGCCGAAGCCAGCGCCAACATCGTGATGGCCGAGCGCCTGCGCGCGATCGCGGCCAGCCTTTCCGGTCACACGGGCCTTGCCGAGGCCATCGCTCGCCAGGACGCCACCGCTTCCCTGCGGATCGTCGCCGACGCGCTCTACGGGGCGGGCCGGTGAGCGTCTTCGTCTGCGGCTCACTGCATTACGACGTCGTCGTCAACGCGCCGCATTTGCCCCGCCTCGATGAAACCGTGCCCGGCACCGGCGTGCGCTACATTGCGGGCGGCAAGGGCGGCAACCAGGCGGTCGCCGCGGCACGCATGGGCGCGCCCACCGCCTTCGCCGGCCGGATCGGCGACGATGCCTTCGGCGCGAGCCTGCTTACGACCCTTGCGAATGCCGGCGTCGACACCAGCCAGATGCAGCGCGGCGCCGGCGCCTCGGGCATGAGCGTCGCCATTGTCGACCCCGCAGGCGGCTATGGCGCGGTGATCGTTTCGGCGGCCAATCTTGCCATCGACCCGTCGCTGATCTCGGTCCCGGAGCATACCAAGGTGGTGCTCTTGCAGAACGAAGTCCCCGAAGCGGTCAACCTGACCGTCGCGCTCAAGGGCCGGGCGGCCGGGGCGAGCGTGATCCTGAACGCAGGCCCTGCGCGGCCGATGGGCGCGGACCTTCTGGATGCGATCGACATTCTCGTGGTCAACCGGGTGGAAGCGGCGGACCTGCTGTCGGTACCGGAGGCCACCCTCGATCCGCTTGAGGCCGCGAAGGCGCTGAGCCGGCTCGGCCCGCACGCGGTCATCGTCACGCTCGGGGGTGACGGCCTTGTGTTCTACGAGTCAGGTGTGGCGACCCACCATCCCGGTCATGCGGTCGGGGTTGTCTCGACCCATGGTGCGGGCGATGCCTTTCTCGGCGCACTTGCCGCCGCCAGCGCATCGGGGCACCCGCTCGAAGCCGCGGCCCGCTTCGGGCAGGCGGCAGCCGCGCTGCATGTCTCGACCCCTGTCGACCAGCGCCACATGATCACGCCCGCCGCGGTTCGCATGCTGATGGCTCAGACCTCAAGTCGATAGAACCGCTTCGCCGTTCCGCCAAAGATCTCCCCTTGGTCGGCCGCGCTCAATCCCGCTGCAAACCCTTCCGCCGTCGCGAACCAGGTCTCGTAATCCGAGGCCAGACGGCAGACCGGCCAGTCGGAGCCCCACATCACCCGCTCTGCCCCGAAGGCCGAAATCACGTGGCTTGCATAGGGGGCGAGATCGGCCTCGGTCCACTCCGGCGCGGCTTCGGTGACGAGCCCCGAGAGCTTGCAGCAGGCTCGCGTCTGGTCCGCGATCCGCGCCATGCCGTCGGCCCAGACGCGGAAACTCTGCTCGCCATGGCTGCGAATCTGCGGTTTCATGCAGTGGTCGACCACGGCGCGCATGTCCGGATAGCGCTTCAGGAGCTTGAGGAAATTGTCGAGGTGCCGGGGAAAGCCGAGCGCGTCGAAGGTGAGATCGAAATCGCACAGCGCGCGAAAACCCCATTGCACGTCCTCCCGATGCATCCAGTCGACATCGGGAATGTCCTGGATCATCGGCCGCACGCCCTTGAACTTCGGGTGCTTTGACAGACGCTTCAAGGTTTCGAGATCGGAGGGGTTTTCGAAATCCACCCAGCCGACCACACCCGCCACCGACGGCGTCGCATCGGCGATGCCGAGCATGTATTCGGTCTCGCATACGGTCGCCGCCGCCTGCACCAGCACGGTCGCGCCGATGCCGCAGGCCTCGAGATGCAGGGCGAGGTCGGATAGCACATAGGGACGGGCGAGGATCGCGTTGTCCATGGGCATCCAGTCATAATCGCCGCGCGCGGGCTGCCAGAAATGCTGGTGTGAATCGATCCGCATGCGTCCCTCCTCAGCCGTTGACCGGCGCATCGGCGCGCATCAGGCCCTCGGCCTTCAGATCCGCCCACAGCGCCTGCGGCATCTCCGCGGTCGCGGCCTTGAGATTGGCCTCGACCTCGGCGACACCCTGCCCGCCGGGGATGACCGACACCACCGCCGGATGGCGCAGCGGAAACTGGAACGCGGCATCGACCATGCGCACGCCATGGCGCTGGCAGACCTTTTCGATCCGCGCCACCTGGTCGAGGATCGCCTGCGGCGCCGGGTCGTAATTGTAGAAGGCGCCCGGTTTCGGCCCGGTCGCGAGAATGCCGGAATTGTAGGGCCCGCCGATGATCACGCCGATCCCGCGCTGCTCGGCGAGAGGCAGGAAGCTTTCGAGCGCCTCCTGCTCGAGCAGCGTGTAGCGGCCCGCGAGCAGGAACAAATCGAAATCGCCGCGCTCCGCCATCCATTGGCAGGGCTGCCATTCGTTAACGCCCGCGCCGAAGGCCGTGATCACGCCCTGATCGCGCAGGTCCACCAGCGCCCGATAGCCGCCGTCCATCAATTCCGCGAGCTTGGCGTCGAGCGCTTCCTGGCTGCCGTGATTGAAGATATCGAGATCGTGAGCGAACAGGATGTCGATGCGGTCGACCCCGAGCCGTTCGAGCGAGGCTTCGAACGAGCGCATCACCCCGTCATAGCTGTAGTCATAGACTTCCTTGCGCGCCGGAACGTCGAAGAACTTGCCGATGCAATCGCGCTCTTCACCCGCCTCGCAGCGCCTGAGCAGACGCCCGATCTTGGTGGAGAGCACATAGTCGCCGCGCGGTTTTCCGCGCAAGAATCGGTTCATCCGCGTTTCCGCAAGCCCCAGCCCATAGAGCGGCGCGGTGTCGAAATAGCGCAGGCCCAGATCCCAGGCGCGGGCAAGCACCGCATCGGCCTCCTCCTCGCTGATCGCCCGGTAGAGATTGCCGAGCGGCGCCGTGCCGAAACCGAGTTCCGTGAAGCTGAGCCCGCCATTGCCGAGCCTGTCCCAATGTCGTGTCTTCAATTGCATCTGCGCCTCCCTGCCTGCTAACATGCTAGTATAATTGTGGATCGGCTGCATAGTCCCGCCGGGGCCTTGCCGCAAAGGGAGGATTATTTTGAGCAATTTCAGGACTGTGTTCGGGCAGAAGAAGCCCGTGATCGGAATGGTGCATCTGGGGGCGCTGCCGGGTTCGCCTCTGCATGACAGCGAGGCCGGGATCAAAGGGCTGGTCACTGCCGCGCGCGCCGACCTCACCGCGCTGCAGACCGCCGGCTTCGACGCCATCATGTTCGGCAACGAGAACGACCGGCCTTACGAATTTGCGGTCGATACCGCGTCCACCGCAACGATGGCCTATGTGATCGGCCAGCTCCGCAACGAGATCACCGTGCCCTTCGGCGTCAATGTGCTCTGGGACCCGATGAGCACCATCGCGCTTGCGGCTGCGACCGGCGCCCAGTTTGTGCGCGAGATCTTCACCGGCACCTATGCGAGCGACATGGGTCCCTGGACGCCCGACGCCGGCAAGGCCATGCGCTACCGCGACCGGCTGGGCCGGCGCGATCTTGCCATGCTCTACAATGTCTCGGCGGAATTCGCCGACAGCCTCGACCGCCGGCCGCTCTCCGACCGCGCCCGCAGCGCAGTGTTTTCCTCCATCCCCGACGCCGTTCTCGTGTCCGGCCAGATCACCGGCGAGGCGGCGGCGCTGTCGGATCTCGAAGCGGTCAAGAAGGTGCTGCCGAACACGCCCGTGCTCGCCAATACCGGCGTCAAGCATGCCACCATCGCCGATATCCTCTCGATAGCCGACGGCTGCGTCATCGGCTCGGCACTGAAGATCGACGGCGACACCTGGAAGGCGATCGACCCGAACCGCGCCCAGGACCTGATGGACCGGGCCCGCGCCGCGCGGGGGGGCGCGTGATGCGCGACAGGCTGCGCAGGGAACTCGCCGACCTGATGATGATCCCCGGCCTTTCCGGCCACGAGGAACGGGTTGCGCGCTACATCCGTGACCGGCTCTCGGAGGCCGGTATCGAAAGCCGCGTCGACCGCATGGGCAATGTGATTGCCACGCTTGAGGGTGATGCTGCCGCCCCGTCGGTGATGATCTTCACTCACATGGACCAGTTGGGCTTCTTCGTGCGAAAGATCGAGGCCGACGGGCTGATCCGGGTCGAGCGCATGGGCGGCGTGTCCGAGCGCGCGATGGCGGCGCAGGCGGTGACGCTGTGTGTCGGCGAAACCCGCGACGTGCCGGGCATCATCATCAACAAGGCGCATCACGCCACCACACCCGACGAGAAATACAAGGTGCTGACCGCGCCGGAGATCCTGATCGACACCGGCCACGGATCGAAACAGGCGGTGGAGGCGGCGGGCATCCGCATCGGCACCCCGGTGGTCTATCAGTCCCGCGTCATCGAACTTGCCGGTGATCGTGTGGCCGGCACCTCGGTCGACGACCGTGCGGGATGCGCGGCGCTGCTTGAGATCGCCTGCGGTTTGGCGAAGGGCGGCAGGGCACGCCCCACCGTGCATGTGGTGTTCAGCGTGCAGGAGGAGTTCAACCTGCGCGGCGCGCTGGTGGCGGCCCAGACGCTCAAGCCCGATATCGCTATCCAGATCGACCTGATGCTCGCCACCGACACGCCGGAGCTTGCGGACCGCGGCGAGATGCGGCTCGGCGGCGGCCCCGGCATCAGCCTCTATTCCTTCCATGGCCGCGGAACGCTCAACGGTGTGATCCCGCATCCTGCGCTGGTCGACCTGTTCGAGCGCACCGCCGACAAGCTTTCGATGCCGCTCCAGCGCTCGGCGCAGGTGGGGGTTTTGACCGATCTCTCCTATGTCCAACTGGTGGGCGAAGGCGTGGCCTCGATCGATATCGGCTTTCCGATGCGCCATTCGCACTCGACGGTCGAATGCTGCGACCTCGCCGATCTCGAAGCCATGGCGCAACTCGCCGTCGCGGCCATCACGGGCATCGGCTCCGATTTCAAACTGACGCGGGAGACCTGAGATGGGCTACACGCTCGGCGTCGATATCGGAACCTTCGAATCCAAGGGCGTGCTGGTCGAGGACGGCGGCCGCATCGTCGCGCAGGCCGCCCGCGCCCACGAAATGATCGTGCCCCGCGCCGGCTGGGCCGAGCACCGCGCCGAGGAAGACTGGTGGGGCGATTTCGTCTTCATCACCCGCAAGCTCATCTCCGAAACCGGCATCGATGCCGCCGAGATCCGTGCGGTGGCGACTTCGGCGATCGGCCCCTGCATGCTCCCCGTTGACGGCAACGGCACGCCGCTGATCAACGGCGTGCTTTACGGCGTCGACACGCGGGCAGGCAAGGAGATCGAGGAACTCAATGCCGCAATCGGCCCGGACACGATCCTCGACCGCTGCGGCAATGCGCTCACATCGCAATCGGTCGGCCCGAAGATCCTCTGGTTCAGGCGCAACCATCCCGACCTCTGGGCAAAGACCGCCAAGATCCTGACCTCGACCAGTTACCTGACTTACAGGCTCACCGGGGCCTACGCGATCGACCATTACACGGCGGCGAATTTTTCCCCGCTCTATGACATCGCCCAACAGGACTGGTGCTTCGACCTCGCCGACATCTGCGGGCCGGAGATGTTGCCGAAGCTGATGTGGACGACCGAGATTGCCGGCCATGTCACCGCAGAGGCGGCCCGCGAGACCGGTTTGGCCGAGGGCACGCCCGTCACCTGCGGCACCATCGATGCGGCGGCTGAAGCCGTCAGCGTCGGCGTCCGCGGCTCCGGCGACATGATGATGATGTATGGCTCCACCATCTTCATCATCCTGCTCTCAGACAGGCGGCTGTCCGATCCGCGGCTCTGGCATGCGCCATGGCTGTTTGAAGGCGAGCACGCGGCGATGGCGGGGCTTGCGACCTCCGGCACGCTGACCCACTGGTTCCGAGACCAGTTCGCCCGCGAACTCGAGCGCGACGAAGCCTTCCAGGTTCTGGCGCGCGAGGCGGAAGCCTCTCCGCCCGGCGCGAAGGGACTGATCTGCCTGCCCTATTTTTCTGGCGAGCGCACGCCGATCCACGACGCGCGCGCCAAGGGCACCTTTTTCGGCCTCGACCTGACCCACTCCCGCGGCGACATGTACCGCGCGGTGCTCGAAGGCATCGCCTCGGCCACGCGCCATATCGCCGACACCTATGCCGAGGCGGGGCAGAAGCCCGCGCGCGTGCTCGCCGTCGGCGGCGGCACCAAGAACAGGCTGTGGCTCAAGGCGACGTCGGACCTCTCGGGCCTCGACCAGATCGTCTCAGCCGTCACCATCGGCGCCTCCTATGGCGACGCCTTTCTCGCGGCCCTCGCCGTGGGCCAGGCGGACCCGGACAATATCGCCACATGGAATCCGGCGGAGGAAACCATCAAGGCCGAGCCCCATCCCGCCTATGCCCGGCAGTATCCGCTGTTCCTGAAACTCTATCAGCAGACCCGGGAGATCATGGCGGCGCTGGAGGCGGACCGATGAGGGATTTCGACACAGCCTTGTCTGAACTCGGGGCCGTGCTCGACGCCATGGACATCGGCGAGATCGAGCGCGCGGTGGAGATGATTGCGGAAGCGGGCACGATCGTTGCCTATGGCTGCGGCCGCGAGGGACTGCAGGTGCAGGGCTTCGTCATGCGGCTGTTTCATCTGGGCCTCACCGCCTCGATGCAGGGCGCGATGACCACGCCGCCGCTCGGCCCGGGCGATCTGTTCCTCTGTTCGGCAGGTCCCGGCGAACTTTCGACCGTGAGCGCGCTCATGGGCGTGGCCCGCAAGGCCGGCGCGAAAATCCTGTTCCTGACCGCCGAGCCTGGTTGCACGGCGGCGAAGGAAGCCGACCATGTGCTCGCCATCCCCGCGCAGACCATGGCGCGCGACGTGGGCGGTGCATCGATTCTGCCGATGGGCTCGGTCTATGAAGGCGCGCTGTTCGTGCTGTTCGAGATCATGGTGCTCAAGCTCAGGGACCGGCTCGGCGAAACCAGCGAGACGATGCGCGCGCGGCACACCAACATGGAATAGGCCCGCTATTTCACCGCGCCCGCAGCCATGCCCTTGATGATGTAGCGTTCGAGCACGATGCCGATCGCGATCAGCGGCAGGATCGCGGCAAAGGACAGCGCGGCCATCGACCACCAGCTGATACCCTGGCTGCCGGTCTGGCTCGCCACCATCACCGGCAGCGTATTGGCGTGGGTCGAGGTCAGAAGGGCCGCGAAGAAATACTCGTTCCAGGTCAGCACCAGCGACAGGATGAAGGCCGCGACCATGCCCGGCAGCGCGATCGGCAGCACGATGGTCGTGAACGCGCCCCAGATCGACAACCCGTCGACCAGCGCCGCCTCCTCGAGCTCCTTGGGGATACCCGCGAACTGGTCGCGCATGATCCAGATGACGATCGGCAGCACCGTGAGCGTGTAAAGCAGGATCAGGCCGATCCGCGTGTCGAGCAGCGCGAGCGCCTTGTAGAGCACCAGGAACGGCAGCGCCAGGACCACCGGCGGCAGGATCAGCTGGCTCAGGAAGAAGAAGGAAATGTCGGAATTGCGCATGAAGCCGAAGCGGTAGGAAAAGCGCGACAGCCCGTAAGCCGCGAGCGAACCCAGGAACACGGCCAGCGCCGAAGAGCAAAGCGCGGCGATCGCCGAATTGAAGAAGCGCTTCAGGAACTCCTCGCGCACCGTGGATTCGGCGCCGATGGTTTCGGGCGAGAGGCCCAGCGAGCGCCAGCCGAGCCATTTCGGGGTGTAGTCCCAGAACGGGATCAGGTTGCCGCGCATCACGTCCGGCGCCATCTTGAACGAGGTGGTGATCGTCCAGTAGATCGGAAACAGGCAGATGATCGCCCAGATGATCAGCGCGCCATAGAGCGCCACGCGGGTCGAGAACCATTTGACCCGGGTCGCGCGGTCGGCGGGGCTGTCGTAGAAGATCTGCTCGCTCATGGTCGTCTTCCCTTCCCGCTCAGTACCGCGGCCGCGCCCAGCGATCGGTCAGCTTCATGACGATCGTGATCGCGATCACGATCAGCACCAGATAGACCATCGCCAGCAGCGTGCCGTATCCCACGTTCGAGCGGTCGCGGTATTCGCGGAAGATGAAGCTCGTCACGCTGTCGGTCGCGCCGCCGGGGCCGCCGGCGGTCACGTTGATGATGATGTCGGCCAGCTTCAGCTTGAAGATGATGCGGATCAGGATCACCGTGATCGACACCGGCAGCATCAGCGGAAACGTGACTTCCCAAAAGCCGCGCCAGGCGCGGGCGCCGTCCACCTTGGCGGCCTCCTGGATGTCCTTCGGGATCGCCTGCAGTCCGGCCAGGATCATGATCATCATGAACGGGATATAGGTCCAGGCGTCCATCACCATGATCGTCAGCCGCGCCATCTCGGGCGTGCCGAAGAAGGAGGGGTTCTCCCAGCCGAGTTCGCGTGCGAGCCGGGCCAATGGCCCGAAGCGGGCCTCCAGCATCGACTTGCCGATCATCCAGCTCACCGCCACCGGCGAGAGCATCAGCGGCATCAGGAAGGCCACACGAAAGAACTTGCGCGCCCTAATCTGCGAATTGAGCATCAGCGCCAGCCCGAAGGCGATCGCGTATTCGACGATGATGGCGAGCGTGTAGCGCACCATGTTGGCGAGCGCATTCCAGTAGAAATCGTCGCGCCACATCTGGCGCATATTGTCGAGACCGTTGAAGGTCCGACCGGTCGGCGAAGACAGGTTCCAGTCCGAAAACGCGATCACCAGCCCGAACAGGAGCGGGAACACCACCATGGAGATGACGAACAGCGCCGCCGGCAGCACGAACAGCACGCGCTTGCCGCGTTCGCCGCGGATGAGCACTTGGCCCCAGCACAGGCACACCGCCCACAGCACATAGGCGTAGAGCGTGGGCCGCCAGTTGGCGAAGCCGAAATCCATGCGGCCCGCTTCCTGCAGCGCCTGCAGCCCGGCGGTCACCGCCATCACCAGCGCGGAACCCCAGATCAGGGCACGGCCAAGCGCAATCCGGCGCTCGGAAAGATTGTCATTGGTGACAACGTGAAGGAAATCGCCCTGATCAGCCACTTGCGGATATCCCGAATTGCAGGACGGCGCCGGCGGTCCTGCCGCCGGCGCCGAGGTTGGTCACCCGGTCAGAGCCCGAGCGAGGCCTTGTAGAGCGCAATCTGGCTCTCGCGGCCGATCTGATCGGTGATCTTCTCCCAGGCGGCGGCAATCGCGTCGGCGGTTTCCTGGGCGGAACCGTATTGTCCGGCAAAGCCCTTCGCCAACTCGTCTTCCGCCACAGAGTAGTACTGGAAGATGCCGGGGATGCGGGGCTCGATGGCCGCGTTCGGGTGGTTGTAACTGTCGAGGTTCGAGCCGAGATAATCCTCGATATAGGCGCGGTCGTAGCCCGCCGCTTCCCATTCGTCGTACTGGAAGTGGCTGTTGCGGTAGGGCTGGAAGCCCGAAGGATAGGCCGCCGTCCACAGCGACAGGTCCTTGCCGCCGAGATGTGCCGCAGCCGACCAGGCCGCCTTGCGCTTCTTTTCGTCGCCCGACACCCGGTTGGTGACATAGATGCCCCAGCCGATATAGGCCATGCTCGGCGCCTCGTTCATTTCCTCTTCCCAGGCCCCGGTGCGCCAGTTGTAGCGCCGATCGGAAGCCGGGTTGATGCCGAAGCCGACCACGTCGCCCACCACCGAGGTGTCGGAGGTGCGCGCCGAGGAGCCCACATCGCCCCACCACATCAGCATCGAGCCGGTGCCGGCGAGGAACTGGCTGAAGGCGGTGGTGCCGGGATCGGCGTTGATCTGGTCGGCCGGATAGGCGCCTTCGGTGTTGATCAGGTCCATCACGTCCTGGAACGCCTGCACCCAGCCCGGATTGTTGACGAGCGGCTTCATCGTGTCGGGTTCGAACAGCCAGGCCGGCTCGCCGGGATGCTTGACATAGGCCGTGGCGCGGTTGGCGACGAAGTAGAAGCCGAAGCCGCCCCAGCCCTTGAGCGGATCGAGATAGCCATGCGCGGGAAGGCCGGTGAGCGGGTCGGTCTTGCCGACCAGCGCCTTAGTGACCTCGTTGACCTGCTGCCAAGTCTTCGGAACCTCGGCGCCGCCAATGCCGTCAGGTCCGAAATAATCCGTCCGGTAGGAGAAGGTGTGGCAGTCGCCGTCGATCGTCACGCGGTAGGTCTTGCCGTCCCAGGTGCCGACCGGCGCCTTGAGGTAATCCACCAGGTCGTCGGCCTCGATCTGCGTGGCCACCCAGTCGGGCATCTCGTCGAGCAGGCCGCGGCCTGCGGTATCGCCCTCGAACGGGGCGCCCATTTCGAGAATGTCGAAATCCACCGTTCCGGTGGCGATCGATTGCTGCAGGCGGGCATTGTAATCGGCCTGGGCAAGGTCGATCCAGTTGATCTTCGCGCCGGTATAAGCTTCCCACGGCTTCAGGAAACCGCGGAACAGGAAATTGTGCAGGTTCTGGTTGTTGAGCCCCATGAAGGTCAGCTCGACCCCTTCGAACTCACCTTCAGCCACATTGGCCTTGGTCGCCGCAAGGCACAGTTCTCCGACTTTCTGCCAGTCGGCATCGGTGGGCGAACCGGCGCCCACGCCCGGAATCTTGAGAATTTCGGCACGCACATTGTCCTGCGCGGCGGCACTGCGCGTGCCAAGCCCGCCCATGGCGGCCATGCTGCCGACCGCAGCGGCGCCCTGCAGCAGCCTGCGGCGGCTCATCGCCACCCTGACTGCATGTTCATACAGATCGACTTTCATGAAACACCTCCCAAGGTTACCCGCTCCTCATGCGGTCCGGACCAGGGAGGCGATCCGACTTTGGGTCGTTGAACGCCTTGTCTTCCCAACGGCCGGGTCCGGAAATCCGGACAGGCGGAAAACATTTCAGCCTTCAATCAAGCTGTCAAGCATCTAACATGCTAGCATGATTGGATGATAGACACGGGCTATCAGCTGCGTTACGACTTGCCGACCGGAGCAGCGCAAACCACGGGGGCGGCATGGCGGACGTCAGGATCGAGAAGCTCTACAAGGCCTACGGCACGCTCGAGGTCATTCATGGCGTCGATGTCGACATTCCGGATGGCGAATTCGTCGTGCTGGTCGGCCCCTCGGGCTGCGGCAAGTCGACTTTGCTGCGCATGATCGCGGGCCTTGAGGGCGTGACGGCCGGGGCCATCAAGATCGGCGGACGTGTTGTCAACAACCTGCCCCCCGCCGAGCGCAACATCGCCATGGTGTTCCAGAACTACGCGCTCTACCCGCACAAGACGGTTGCGGCGAACATGGGCTTTGCGCTCAAGATGCAGCGCATGCCGAAACCCGAAATCGACGCGCGCGTGGCCAAGGCCGCAGAAATCCTGGGCCTGAAACCCTATTTGGGGCGCTATCCGCGCGAGTTGTCCGGTGGCCAGCGCCAGCGCGTCGCCATGGGCCGCGCGATCGTGCGCGAACCGCAGGTGTTCCTGTTCGATGAGCCCTTGTCCAATCTCGACGCCAAGCTCCGGGTGCAGATGCGCACCGAGATCCGCGAGCTGCATCAGCGGCTGGCGACGACCACGGTCTATGTCACCCACGACCAGATCGAGGCCATGACCATGGCCGACCGGATCGTGGTGATGCGCGACGGCCATATCTCGCAGCAGGGCGCGCCGCTCGAGCTCTACGACCGCCCCGCCAATGTTTTCGTCGCAGGCTTCATCGGCTCGCCGTCGATGAATTTCCTGGAAGGGCACGTCTCGCGCCAGGGCGGGACGGTCAGTATCCTGGTCGATGGGGTGACCCTTCCGGTCACCGACAGGCCGGGGCTCGAAGAGGGGCGCAAGGTGACCTACGGCATCCGCCCGGAACATCTGGCGCTCGATCAGGCCGGCTTTGAGGCCAAAGTGACGGTGGTCGAGCCGACCGGACCGGAGATCCATCTGGTGCTGCGGGTCGCTGACCGCGAGATCATCGCCGTGTTGCGCGAACGCCACCCGATCCGTCCGGGCGACACGATCCGCATAGCTCCGCAGCCGCAGATGGCGCATCTGTTCGATGCGGAAACCGGTCTGCGGATCGAATGACGGGATGAGGTGCGCGCGGCCGGGGTTCAGGTCCGCCCGGCCCCTGTGATTGGGGGAGACCGTTCGGCACGCAAGAGGCGACCGAACGGGGACAAATTGACAACCGGACCGCCGGACTGGCGGCCGGACCTGCAGGGAGGAACAGACATGCTCAAGGGACTCGATCCCCGTTTGAACGCCGAAGTTCTCTACGCGCTGCGCGCCATGGGCCACGGCGACATGCTGATCATCGCCGACACCAATTTCCCCTCCGATGCCATCGCGCGGCAAACGGTGTTCGGGGAATTGCTGCGGATGGACAACCTGACCGCCGGCGAGGCCGCCGAGGCGGTGCTGTCGGTGCTGCCGCTCGACAGTTTTGTCGATGATTTCGCCGGGCGGATGGAGATCGTGGGCGAGCCCGACACCGTTCCGCCGGTGCAAAGCGAAGTGCAGCAGGCCATCGATGCGGCCGAGGGAAAGCCGCGGCCGATGGTCGGCATCGAGCGTTTCGCCTTCTATGACATGGCCAAGCAAGCCTATGCGGTGATCCAGACCGGCGAGCGGCGGTTCTATGGCTGCTTCATGTTCCGCAAGGGCGTGATCGCCCCCGACGACTAGACCCGGAGCAAGGCCCCAGGGAGGAACTGCATGGCCAAGGTTGTCATTCTCGGTGTCTTCGTCGCCGATACCGCCTATCGTGCCCAGCGCGCGCCGCGCATGGGCGAAACCATCCTGGGCGAAAGCTTCGCGCTCGGCCCCGGCGGCAAGGGCTCGAACCAGGCGGTGGCCGCGGCGAAGGCAGGCGCCGAGACCCATTTCATCACCCGCCTTGGCCGCGACACCTTCGCCGAGATGGCGCTCAAGACCTGGGCCGAGGCCGGCGTCACCCCGGCCGTCACCCAGCACGACGAGGGCTATACCGGCGCCGCCTATATCTTCGTGGAAGCGGGTACCGGCAACAACGCGATCATCGTCTGCCCCGGCGTGGCGGGCGAGATCTCGCGCGCCGACATGGACGCGCGTGCGGAGCTGATCGGCTCGGCATCGGTGTTCGTGACCCAACTCGAACAGCCGATGGACGCCGCGCACCGCGCGCTCGAAATCGCGAGGGATGGCGGCGCGGTCACGATCCTCAATCCCGCGCCTGCCGCCGATCTGCCCGCAGGCATGCTCGCGCTTTGCGACTACGTGACCCCCAACGAATCCGAGGCCGAAGCCCTGACCGGGCTTCCGGTAACGACGCTCGAGGAAGCGGTGCTGGCGGCGGAAAGGCTGATTGCCATGGGCGCCGGCGCGGCGGTGATCACGCTCGGCGAAAAAGGCGCGCTCTATCACGACGGCAAGACAGGCACGCATGTGCCCGCCTTCGATGCCGGCCCCGTATGCGAAACCACCGGCGCCGGCGATGCCTTCAATGGCGGCTTTGCCGCAGCCCTCGCCCGCGGCTTCGCCCCGGTCGACGCGGTTCGCTACGGCTGCGCCACGGCCGGCATCTCCGTCACTCGCTCGGGCACGGCGCCCTCGATGCCTTCGGCGGACGAGATCGACGCGCTGCTTACCCGCAGCTGAGCGCCCAGGAAGGGGGGCCGGTTCTACAGAAGGTCCCGGAGATAGGTGTTTTCGCTGCGCGACCGGTCATAGGCCGACGGGTCGACATCGGCGGTAAGCAGCGCCTCCGACAGCTCGGCCGTCGCCAGCGCCGAGCCGTCGGGCGCGGCGACGATCGACCGGCCGGCAAACTCGAAATCCCCGTCATTCCCGCAATTGTTGACATAGGCCACGAAGATCTGGTTCTCGAAAGCGCGCACCGGAACCATCTTCTCGGCGATGAACGTGCCCGAGGCGCCCGCCGGCGTCGCGGTCGGCACCACGATCAGCTCCGCGCCGGCAACGGCCAGCCGCCGCACATTTTCCGGGAACTCGACATCGTAGCAGATCAGCATGCCGAGCGTGATGCCTTGGTGGGTGAACAGGCAGCTCTGCGGCGCCTCCGGCGTAAACAGCGCACGCTCGTAGTCGCCGTAAAGATAGGCCTTGCGGTAGACCGAAGGCGGGGTCGTGCCATCGGCATAGACGGCGGAATTGTAGACCGCGCTGCCGGCCTTCTCGGCGAAACCCGCGACGATGGCGATGCCGCTGCGGCGCGCGACTTCCTCGAGCCGGCTCACCGCCGGGCCGTCCGCAGGCTCGGCCAGATCGACCATCCGCTCCCCACCGCCATAGCTCATGAGGCTGAGCTCCGGCGTGACCAGAAGCGAGGCGCCGGCCGCTGCCGCCTGTTTGGCGGCGCGTTCGATGCGCGACAGGTTGGCGTCGACATTCGCGCCGGCGGTCTGCATCTGCAAGGCGGAAATACGGATCATGGCGGCTCCTTCAGGGGTAGCGGGCCGGAATGCGCCCACCCGCGCAAACGCCTGTCCGCGCGCTGTGGTTCCCGTTGAGCGACAGGGGCGAAAGCGGCACGTTAGCCTATCGCAGCCCTCAGGATCCGTTTCAAGCCCTGCTCGTCGAGCGGCACCGGGTTGCCCCCGGCGCACGGATCGACCACGCCCATGGCCGCGACCCTGTCGACGTCGATATCGGTGAGGCCCATTGCGGTCAGCGTCTCGGGGATGGCGAGCGTTTCGCGCAGGGTGCGGATCCAGGTGACAACGCCCGCAGCGCTTGCATCCGGGAGATCGAGGAAACGGCCGAGGAAATCGAGCTTGTCGCGGATCGCCGGCATGTTGAATTCGACGACATAGGGCATCAGCACCGCGTTGAGCAGGCCATGCGGGGAATCATGCAGCGCACCCAGCGGATGGGCCAGCGCGTGAATGGCGCCAAGCCCCTTCTGCAGCGCCACGCAGCCCATGCCCGAGGCAATCAGCATCTGCCCGCGCGCCTCGAGATTGCCGCCGTCGAGCGTGGCGACCGGCAGCCATTGCGCGATCAGGCGCAGCGCATTGAGTGCCACGCCCTCGGCCATCGGATGGAACGACGGCGCGCAATAGGCCTCGAGCGCATGCGAGAGCGCGTCCATACCGGTCGCGGCGGTGATGTGCGGTGGCAGCCCGGTCGTCAGTTCCGGATCCATCACCACCACGTCGGGCATCATGCGGGGATGGAACACGATTACCTTGCGGTGCTCGTGTTCGTGCGTGATCACCGAAGAGCGGCCCAGTTCCGAGCCGGTGCCCGCCGTCGTCGGCAGGGCGATCACCGGAATGAGGTTCGACGTGTCCGCGCGCGTCCAGTTGTCGCCGATGTCTTCGAGATCCCACATCGGGATCGTCTGGCGCGCCATCAACGCGATCGCCTTGGCGGCATCGAGCGCGCTGCCGCCGCCGATGGCGACGACGAGATCATGCCCGCCGGCACGCAAGGCGGCGACGCCGTCGGCGACATTGGTGCCCGTCGGGTTCGGCTTGACGTTCGCAAACAGCGCCACCTCGAGCCCGTCGCCGCGCAACGCCTTGAGCGCGCGCTGCACCGGATAGAGATCCTTGAGCCCGTTGTCAGTCACCACCAACGGCCGGTTGCAGCCGAGTTCGCGGGCGATGGCGCCGAGCTGCGAAACGCGGCCATTGCCGAACCGCACCGAGGTCGGAAAGCTCCAGTTGCTGGACACGATCTGGGTATGAAACGACATCGTAACTGCCTTCTTGGTAATCTTCAGGAAAGGGGCTGGGCGGCGTTCTGCCGCCTCAGCGCGCGCCGGCGCATGAACTCCGCGAGGCCCACCAGGATCAGCGCCGGAATGAAGTTCAGCGTCGCGAGCGCCGGATAGATCGGCGACGAGCCGACGGCGATGCCGCTATAGACGAAGATCGGCAGCGTGCGGTCGGTGCCCGACAGCGAATAGGAGACGTAGAAATTGCCCCAGGAGAGCAGGAACGCGAAGATCCCGGCCGAGAAGATGCCGGGCCACAGCAGCGGGAAGGTGATCTCGCGGAACACTTCCCAGCGGTTGGCGCCGGCATCGCGCGCGGCGTCTTCCAGCGTCTCGTCGAAGCCGTAGACCTGAACGGCGACGATCACCAGCGCGAACGGCGTGATATAGACCACATGGCCGATGATGACGGTGGCGAGACCAGCGGAGAAATTAAGCCAGTTGCCCAAGACCGAGAACCACAACAGCATGACCACGCCCAACAGCAGCTGCGGGAACAGCAGCGGCGCGAAGGTAACGATGCGGAACAGGGTGCGGAACCGGAAATAGTAGCGGATCCAGGCAATCGCGCCGGCAGTCCCGAGCACGGTCGCGATCACGGTGGAAACGGCCGCCACGATCGCCGAATTGATCACCGCGGGAAAGAAGTCGGGCTTGGCGATCAGTTCGCCATACCATTCGAGCGAAAATCCTTCGATCGGGAAGGTCAGCACCCGGCTCGAGGTGAACGAGAACGCCACCAGCGTAACGATCGGCGCATAGAAAAAGATGAGCAGCAGCACGATGGTGCCGACGAGAGCCGTATCGACGAAAGCATTCTTGACGCGTTGCGACATCATGCCGGCTCCCCCCTGCGCGATGGCGTGCGACGGAACACGAAGCCCGCAGCAAGCGCGAGCGTCAGCGCGCCGATGGCGATCAGCACGATCGTCAGCGCCGCCCCGAGCGGCCAGTTGACCCGCGTCTCGAAGCTCTGCCGGATCAGTTCCGAGGCAAGTGGCGAGGTGCCGCCGCCGAGCACCTTGGGCTCCAGGAACGCGCCGAGGCTGAGCACGAAGACCAGCACCGCGCCGGAATAGAGCCCCGGCTTCGACAAGGGCAGCGTGACTTCGAAGAAGGTGCGGATGCGCGAGGCGCCGGCGTCATAGGAGGCGAGGATCAGGTCGCGGTCGAGCCGCGCCAGCGACAGGTAGATCGTGAACATCGGATAGACGGCCAGATTGTAAACCATGCCGATCATGGTTCCGGTGGGCGTGAACAGGATGTCGAGCGCCTCCGGCCCGAAGCCGAGATAGGACAACAGCCAGTTGGCGACGCCGTTGCGGTCGAGCACCAGGATCCAGCCGAAGGTCTTGAGCACCGCATCGGTCAGGAACGCGAAGATGATCAGGATCTGGATCTGGGTGTTGTAGGTCTTGAGCCGCGTCGTCAGCGCATAGGCCGCCGGATAGGCGATCACCACCGAAATCGCCACGCAAATCAGTGCCATGCCGACGGTGCGCAGCATGATCGTCCAGTAATGCGGCTTGGAGAAGATCTCGGTCCAGATCTTGAGGTCCCAGGTCCAGTTGAGCCGGTAGTACTGCGTCGTCTGGAAGGTGAGCACCACCGTCATCGCGAGCGGAATGAGAAAGAAGACCAGCATGACGAGCGCCAGCGGCATCACCGCTGCCACCAGGACCGGGTCGTTCCATGTCTTGCGCTGGCTTTTCATGGCTACTCCGACAGCAGGAAGGCGCGGGCGGGCTCAAAGCCGATCCGGACCTCTTGATCGACATCGGCAGCGAGTTCGAACGAGCCCGGCAGGTCCATCACCACCGGCGCTTCGAGCCCGGCAACCCGGATGCGGTATTGCGTCGACGACCCCTTGATGAAGTATTCGTCGACCACGCCGCTCAGCGTCCAGGTCTCAGGCCCGGGCTCGCCCTTGACGAAGGTGATGGATTCGGGGCGGATCAGAAGCGATTTGCTGCCCGCGCCGAGGAATTCGGAAACATTGCCGGGCGCGATCACCGCGGGCGCGCCGGAGGCCAGCGACGAACTCACCGTCATGCCGCCATTGCCGGCGGGGGCCACATCGACGGGCAGGAAGTTCGTCTCCCCGATGAAGCCGGCGACGAACATATTGGCCGGGCGATAATAGATGTCGGTCGGCGTGCCGGTCTGCACCACATGGCCCGAGCGCATCACGCAGATCTTGTCGGCGAGCATCATCGCCTCTTCGAGATCATGCGTGACCAGAACGAAGCTGGTGCCGATCTCGCGGTGCAGCTTCTTGAGCTCGGCCTGCAGCGATTTCTTGAGCTTGGCGTCGAGCGCGCTCATCGGCTCGTCGAGCAGAAGCACGCCCGGCTGCGAGACCAGCGCCCGCGCCAGCGCCACGCGCTGCTGCTCGCCGCCCGAAAGCTGCGCCGGAAAGCGGTCGAGATAGGCGATGTTGAGATGCATCAGTTCGAGCATGGACCTAACGCGCCGGTCGATCTCGGCAGGATCGACCTTCTGCAGCTTGAGCGGAAAGCCGATATTCTGGGCGACGGTCTTGTGCGGGAACAGCGCGAGCTTCTGGAACACCATCCGGGTCGGCCTCTGCGCCGCCGGAACGCCGCGCATGTCCCTACCCTCGATTTCGAGCAAACCGTCAGTCGCCTCCTCGAACCCGGCGAGAATTTTCAGAAGCGTGGTCTTGCCGCAGCCCGACGGGCCGACGAGGGCGACGAATTCGCCTGCGCCCACCTCGAGCGAGACGCCGTGCAGCGCCCGCACCCGGCCGTAGTCCTTGATGATTTGAGACGCATCGATGATCGGGGTTGCCAAGAGGAGCTTCCTCGCTGTGGTAAATGGCTGCCGGCGCCGCCCGCTCATGAAAACGGGCGGCGTCTTTCGCTTTGGGCCTCGCCTTAGCGGGCCGCGAGTTCTTCCTGCCAGATGGCGAGCATGTCGTCGATGTTCGGCGCCACGGTGTGGAACTGGCTGTTGTCCCAGGCGGTCCACATGTAGTCCATCTGCAACGCCTTCTTCTCTTCCTCGGAGAACAGCGCTTCGGCCTTGGCATTGGGCACCAGGTTGCAGGTGGCCTCGGTGATGGCGAGATGCTTGGCCACTTCCGGCGAAACGATGTATTTCAGGAAGTCGGCGGCAACCTGCGAGTTCTTGCCGTTGTCGATCAGGCCCGTGGCTTCCATCCAGATGATGCCTTGCTTGAGCCCGTCCTTGGGTTCGGGCACGATCGACTGGATGTAGTCGTGACCCTTGAGCCGGAGCGACGAGGTGCAGTAGGTGCCGCCGCCGATCAGCGCGCGGAACGAGCCGTCAAGCAGGCCCTTCTGGGCAATCGCCAGGTCGCCGACGATGGCGCGTGTGTTCTTGAAGGCAGCACGGAGAACCTTGCGGACTTCGCCGAGCGCTGCGTCGTCGAGTTCCTCGTAGGGGTTGACGCCGGCATAGAGCGCGAGCGGCATGATCGGCCAGTCACCCCAGTCGAGCAGGCAGATCTTGTCCTTGTAGGCGCTGTCGAACACCGGCGCATAGCTCGACCAGGTTTCGAGCTTGTCGAACTTGGTGTTGACGGTCGGGCCGACCCAGCCCCAGCGCGTGGGCAGGCCGGTGGCCTTGCCGTCGAACTGCAGCGGCTCGAACGGCGCCTGGAACTGCGGATAGAACTCGGCATACTGGTCGGCGAACTCGGCGTCGTCGAGGAAGCGGCAGAAGCCGGCGGGGCCCATGCGCTGGATCCAGGGGCTGTCGGAGGACACGAGATCGAAATCGCGCGAGGCGCCGGCTGCAAGCTTGGCGAAGCCGCCGGCCGAGTCCGTGATCAGGTCGACGGCGATGCTGACATCCTTGTCCTTCTGGAACGGATCGAGGATCGAAGGCGCGTTATAGCCTTCCCAGCACATGTAGTTGAGGCTCTCGGCGGCCGAGGCGCCGCGCGGCAGGCCGAACAGGCCAGCGCCTGCGGCGGCGAGGCCGATGCCGCCCATGCCCTTAAGCATCGAACGGCGGTTGATGTCATTTGGAAGCTTTTGCATCCTGTCTGTTCCCTTCTTCTTCATGTCGGTTTCTTTCTTCGGTCAAACACAAGACCCGCGGAGAACGGGTCAGACGATCCCCAGGTAGCGCCTGATCTCCCACTCGCTCACCTGTTTCTGGTACTCGGCAAACTCGACCTGCCTGGAGCCGACGAACCAGTCGACGAACTCCGCCCCGAAGATCTCGCGCGCCACCGGGCTGCGGTCGAGGCGATCGGCCGCCTCGCCGAGATCCCGCGGAAAGGCGGCGTCGGCAGCGGGTGCAGCGGCATAGAAGTCCTCGCCGCTGCCCGCCGGCGGCTCGATTTCGTTGCGGATGCCGTAAAGCCCCGCCCCCACGCAGAGCGCAAGCGCGAGATAGGGATTGGTGTCGGCCGAGGGGACGCGGAATTCGAGCCGCGTGGCCTCGGGGCTGTCGTTGATCACGCGCACGGCGGCCGTCCGGTTCTGGACGCCCCAATTGGAGGAGGTCGGCGCCCAGGCGCCGGGCACCATCCGCTTGTAGGCATTGACGGTCGACGAGCACATCGCCAGCAGCTCCGGCATCAGCTTCACGAGCCCGCCGATGAAATGTCGCGCGGTCCGGCTGATGCCGTCCGCTGCGTCGGGATCGGCGAAGGCCGGATTGCCGTCGCGGTCGCGCAGCGACACATGCAGGTGGCCCGACTGGCCCGACAGCGCCGGCGACAGTTTCGACATGAAGCTGACCGTCAGGTCGTTGCGCGAGAAATAGGCGCGCGCGAAATTCTTGAACAGCATCGCATCGTCGGGCGATTTCATGCCGGTGGCATAGGTCAGCGGCGCCTCGAAACACCCCGGACCGAGTTCGGTGTGGATCGCATCGAGCCCGACGCCAAGCGTGGTCATGGTCTCATCGAGCCCCGCAAGCAGGTCTCCGTGCATCGCCGATGTCTGCAGCGAATAGGTACGGTTGCCGGGGGCGAATTGCTTGAGGTCACGATATTTCTTGGCGCGCAGGCTTTCCTGCGTCTCGTCGAAGACGAAGAACTCGAATTCGAAGGCCGATACCACATCGAAGCCGATGGCGGCCGCTTCGTCGATCAGCGCCTTGCAGACATTGCGCGGCGACCGCTTGCCGAAATCGCCCTCGAAATCGGCCAGGCAGATGGCGCTGTTGTCCGCGAAGGGATATCTGCGCACGGTGTCGGCGAACAGCCTCGCCGGACGGTCGACGAAGGCGCCGTCCAGATAGGTCTTCTCAGCGATATCCCAGAAATAGAGAACCTCGCAGAAGGGATAGCCGGATTTGCCGAGCTTGACGGCCTTGTCGGCCGAGACCAGCTTGTCGCGAAACTCCCCTTCCGGGTCGACCATGCCGACATGGACGGATCTGGCATTGATCTTCTCGAGCGCAGCTTGCAAATTGGCGGGCATTTATTTCGGGCCTGGCTTGGTTGTCTTGGCAACAATCGCCTCAGGTTAGGTCCGGTTCGAGTGCAAGAAAATAGCCCGATGGGGATAGACGTGGCAGTCTTGCCGTGGTCCGTTCTGCCGGCAGAAAAGGAGAAGTCTACCGGTGGACAAGGCATTTGCAGCGTGGAACGAGGCGATTGCAAAGGCGATCGCATCTGTCGGCACGCCACAATTCGCCCCACGGCTCGGCGACGCCCTGTCCAGCATCCTCGATTTCGACATCCTGATGGTGTTTGCCTATCTCGGCACCGACAAGCCGGTCTGCCTGCACCACAACATGACGCCGATGCGCGCACGCACGGTGGTGGACGCCTATGTGTCCGGCCCCTACGTCCTCGATCCGTTCTACAACACCGCCAATGATCCGGCGGCATCCGGCGTCAGGCGACTGCGCGACATGGCGCCCGACCAGTTCCACAAATCCGAATATTACCGTCGGCATTACAAGCTGACCGGCATCCGCGACGAGGTCGGCATCCTGTGCCGGCCCGCCGGCTGGACCGGCGTCGTCGTCAGCTTCACCCGTCCGGTCACCGCACCGGCCTTCGGGCGCCACGACATCAAGGCGGTCCGCGCCGCCCAGCCGGTGATCCAGATGCTGGCCGACAGGCACTGGAGCCGCAGCACCTCAGCCGGGGAAGCTTCGGACAAGCCGCCGGCCCCGCCGCGCGACCCGATCATCGCGCCGCTCAACAGAATGACCGACGGCATTCTCACACCGCGCGAGATCGAGATCACCGCGCTGGTGCTTCAGGGCCATTCCAGCGGTTCGATCGCCCGGCACCTCACCATCGCCGAAGGGACGGTGAAGAACCATCGCAAGAACATCTATCACAAGCTCGACGTGTCGAGCCAATCCGAGCTGTTCGCGATGTTCATCCAGCAACTGTCCGCGCACTGAACCGTGCGAGGCGACCACAGCCGCCGGCATCGGCCCGGCCGGGGGCACGGGACGGAACTCAGGCCAGTTTTGCGGTCATGTTCACGAGCCGCCGGGCCTGATGCGCCACCGAGGCCTTGCCCTTGTCGCTGATTTTGCCCGGCTCCATGGAGTAGCCATAGGGGTTGCCGCCGGTTTCGAAGATGGCCTGGTCGGTGTAGCCCGGCGCAACGATGATCGCGCCCCAATGCATGGCCGTGGTGTAGAGCCCGATCAGCGTGGTCTCCTGGCCGCCGTGCGGGTTTTGCGCGCTGGTGGTGGCGGTAAAGGTCTTGTTGGCGAGCTTGCCTTCGAGCCAGAGCGGGCCCAGCGTGTCGATGAAGGCGCGAACCTGGCTCGGGGCCGAGCCGTAGCGGGTCGGCACACAGAAGAAATAGCCGTCGGCCCACAGCATGTCGTCATGGCTGATTTCGTCGATCGCGGAAGCGCGTTCCACCTGCGCCTTCCAGGCATCCTGGCCTTCCACAACGGATTTCGGCGCGGTTTCGGCGAAGCGGCGAAACCGGACATCGGCGCCGGCCGCCTTGGCTGCCTCGACCGCGGCCTCCGCCACGCCCTGGTTGGTGCCGTAGGTGCTGTAAAACGCAATCAGTATCTTGGGGGATGCCATGTCTGTCTCCTTGATTTCCAATTGTCTGGGGTTTCCAATTGTCTTGGGTTTCCAATTGACCGGGGTTTCCGGTTGACCGGCGCGAGCCGCCGGGGTCGTGGCCGCCCCGCCCATGCAGAACCGAGCGGATTGGCGACAGCGCTTTCGTCACGCCCCGTCGGGGCTGTTCGTGGCCGCCATCGCATCGACCGGGGCCGCATCGAAACACCGTCCGTCGGGCTGCACCACTCCTCGCCGGCCCATAGTGTGTTGCGGCGGCTCCTGATAGCAAACGATGCAACGCCCTCCCGGTTCCAGCGAACATGGCTTGAAGCGCCATGATACCGGCAGCACGGATGGTCCCGGATCTCCTTCGGGACGTGCGGATTGCCGGTTCGACGCGTCGCCTCGTCGCCTTCCCGGACAACCAGGGGATGGACCCGGTCCGCAGTGACCGCGGAGGCTGCCCCCCCCCGGAACGGTATTCGCACGGATGCCTTCCGGACCCGACCAGATTCCTCATCCCGACCAGATTCCTCATGCTGAAATGAGATATTTTCAATAATGGCCGGTTCGGGCCAGCGGATAAGGTCGATGCTACATTTCCCTCCATCGATGCGATTCCGCCATGACGTATTTCAATTTCGACATGAAAAAGCTTGGCCTTTCAATGAAGACCGAGCGCAAAGCTCTTTCCCGTCTCGCCATGGCGGCCGCAATTGTGGTGCTCGGCGCCCATCCGGCACTGGCGCGCTCCGCGGGTTGCACCCAGATGATGGCCGACTTCAACAGTTCGATGACACCAGCCTCCTCCCTGGAGAAAAGCTACGCTGCCTCCAGCTTCGATCCCAGCGAAGAAGCCAAGTTCACGATCGTGATGGGACCGGAGCCCGATTTGGGCGAGTTCGAAGTCGCGGGGCAGGGCGGAACGCCGCAATATATCTTGAATATCGACAACACCACCTATCAGACCGGCTCGGCATCAACCGTCATCACCGGCACACAACTGACCACAACCGGGTTGCGGATACGGCTGGAAGGATACCAGTTGTCCACCGGCGGCCTGTGGGTGGTTGCCGCGGACTGCGGTGTCGACGGCCCCCCGCCCCCGTCCATCACCAGCCAACCCTCCAACAGTTCGGTTTCCATCGGCGGGACCACCAGCTTCAGCATCGCGGCCTCCGATGCGACCGCTTACAAGTGGCAGGTCAACAGCGGTTCGTCCTGGACCGATCTTGCCGACAATGCCACCTATTCCGGCACGACCACCACCACCCTCAGCCTCACCGGCGTGAGCCTTGCCATGAACGGGTATCAGTACCGCGCGATCGCAACGGGCGCGGCCACGCCCGACGCCACCTCGAACGCAGCAACCCTGACGGTCAACAAGGCCACCCCCAGCGTGTCCATCGCGAGTTCGAGCACGACGCCCGTCTTCGGGACATCCGTGACCTTCACCGCGACCCTGTCGGGCGGGCTTTCGCCTTCGGGCACCGTCACCTTCAAGGACGGGGCCACGACGCTGGGCACGGGAACGATCTCGGGAACCACCGCCACCTACTCCACCGCAGCGCTGGCCGCCGGCAACCACTCCGTTACGGCCGAATATGGCGGCGACGCCCAGAACGCGACCGCAACCTCGGCGCCCGTCGCCGTGACAGTGGGCAAGGTGACCCCCACCATATCGGTGGCGAGTTCCGATACGGCGCCGGCTTTCGGCACATCGGTGACCTTGACCGCAACCCTTGCCGGCGGCGCGTCGCCCTCAGGAACGGTCACCTTCAAGGACGGCGCCACAACCCTTGGTACCGGCACGATATCGGGCACGACTGCCACCTACTCTACCGCGGGGCTCGCCGTCGGCAGCCATTCGATTACCGCCGAATATGCCGGCGACACCAACAATGCCACCGCGACCTCCGCCGCCGTCACCATCACTGTCGCCAAGGTCGAGCCCACGATCTCGGTCTCGGCGTCCGATGCTGCCCCCGCCTTCGGCGCGTCGGTGACGCTGACCGCAACCCTTGCCGGCGGTGCATCGCCGTCAGGAACGGTCACTTTCAAGGACGGCGCCACAACCCTTGGCACCGGCACGATATCGGGCACCACCGCCACCTACTCGACCGCGGCCCTCGCCGTCGGCAGCCATACGATCACCGCCGAATATGTCGGTGACGCCAACAACCTGTCGGCAGTTTCGGCATCCACCACCGTCACGGTCGCCAAGGCGACGCCCACACTCACGGTGTCGCCCTCCACAGCCACACCGGCCTTCGGTGCGTCGGTGACCTTCACCGCAACATTTGCCGACAGTTCCGCCCCGACGGGCACCGTCACCTTCAAGGACGGCAGCACGACGCTCGGAACAGGCACCATCTCCGGAACGAGCGCAACCTATTCGACATCGGCGCTGTCGGTCGGCAGCCACTCGATCACCGCGGAATATGCAGGCGACACGGACAACGCGCCCGCCAGTTCCACGAGCGTTGCCGTCACGGTCGCAAAGGCGGTCCCAACGCTCTCGGTCACCAGTTCCAACATCGCGCCCTCCTTCGGCACCTCGGTGACCTTGACCGCGACCCTTGCCAACGGATCCGCGCCCACCGGCACCGTCACCTTCAAGGATGGCGCGGCAACGCTCGGAACCGGAACGATCTCCGGAACCACCGCAACCTATTCCACATCGGCACTGTCGGTCGGCAACCATTCGATCACCGCAGACTATGCAGGCGACGCCGACAACGAGGCAGCAGCGTCTTCGGCCTTGACGATCAGCGTCGGCAAAATCGCCCCCACGATCGCGCTCACCGCCTCCGACGCCACTCCGGCGCTCGGCGCATCGGTGACCTTCACCGCGACGCTTGGCGGCGGCGCATCGCCGTCAGGCACCGTCACCTTCAAGGACGGCGCCACCACGCTCGGAACCGGGACCATATCCGGAACCACGGCGACCTTCGCGACGTCGGCGCTCGCCGTCGGCAGTCACTCGATCACCGCGGACTACGCTGGAGATGCGAACAACGGCGCGTCGAGCTCGCAGCCTCTCGCCGTGACGGTCATGAAGCTCACTCCCACGATCGCACTCACCGTCTCCGACGCCAACCCGGCGCTCGGCGCGTCGGTGACCTTCACCGCGACGCTTGCCGGCGGCGCATCGCCGTCAGGCACCGTCACCTTCAAGGACGGCGCCACCACGCTCGGAACCGGGACCATCTCCGGAACCACGGCGACCTTCTCCACGGCAGCGCTCGCGGCCGGCAGCCATGCGGTGACCGCGGACTATGCCGGCGATGCGGACAACGAGGCGGTATCGTCGTCCTCGGTGACCGTGACCGTCAGCAAGCTCACTCCCACGATCGCGCTTGCCGTCTCCGACGCCAATCCGGTGCTCGGCGCGTCAGTGACCTTCACCGCGACGCTTGCCGGCGGCGCATCGCCGTCCGGCACCGTCACCTTCAAGGATGGAACCACGACGCTCGGAACCGGCGCCATTTCCGGCACCACCGCAACCCTCTCCACCGCGGCACTCGCAGCCGGCAGCCATGCGATCACGGCGGACTATGCCGGCGACGCGAACAATGAAGCAGCAACCTCGTCGCCCGTGACCGTGGCGGTCGACAAGCTTGTCCCCACGATCGCGCTCACCGTTTCGGATGCCAATCCGCAGCAAGGCACCTCGGTGACCTTTACCGCAACGCTTGCCGGCGGCGCATCGCCGTCCGGCACCGTCACCTTCAAGGACGGAACCACGACGCTCGGAACCGGGACCATCACCGGCACCACGGCAACCTTCGCGACGGCGGCGCTCTCCGTCGGCAACCATGCGGTCACCGCAGACTATGCCGGGGACGCGAACAACGAGGCGGCCTCATCCTCTCCGGTGAGCGTCACCGTCGAGCAGACGGTAAGCTTCACTTTCGCGCCTTCGACAGGCTCTCTCGGCGATGCCATGGCCGGCGAGGAATACCGCCAGTCCCTGTCCGTCACCGGCGGCACCGCTCCGCTGGTCTTCAGCATCGTCTCCGGGACATTGCCGGACGGTCTGGTGCTCAACGTCTCGACCGGTGAACTGAGCGGAAGGCTTTCCCCGGACACGGAACTGAAGCTCTACAGCTTCACCATCGGCGTGCGCGACAACACCGGCGCCACCGGTGAGGCGGCCTACACGCTCAGGGTCGTGGAGCAGAAGGTCACCGTGGTCGACAAGCAGCAGACCGTGCCCGCCGGCTCGTCCCCGCTCAATGTCGACCTCGCGCAGGGCGCGACCGGCGGCCCGTTCATCTCCGCCGATATCGTCACCGTCTCGCCGCCCGACGCGGGCACCGCCACCATCGTCAACGGCGAGTTTGCCGCGGCAGGCGGCGCTACCCCGATCGGCTGGTATCTCAAGTTCACGCCGAACCCGTCCTATTCAGGCCAGGTCAAGGTGCAGTATCGCCTGACGAGCACCCTCGGCGTCTCCAATACCGGCACCGTTACCTATCTCCTGAGCTTCGATCCGGCCCAGGTAAGCTCGGACATCGATCAGCATGTGCGCGGCTTCGTGGAGACCCGGCAGGGCCTGATCGCGTCTTCGATCGAGATCCCCGGCCTTCTGGAACGAAGGGCAATGGCCGGCGCCAACAGTCCGGTCACGGCGCGGGTGATGCCGTCCGGCGACAGCATGAGCGCAAGCTTCGCCACCAGCCTGGCCCAGATGAGGGGCGCCGGCAGCGACGGCACCGCCACGGCCACCGGTCCCGGGCTTTCGCCCTTCAATGTCTGGGTCGATGGCAAGCTGATCCTGCACAACCGCGACCAGAACGACGGTCGCTGGGGCGAGTTCGGACTGGTCTCGGCAGGCGTGGACTATCTGCTAACGGACCGCGCGCTGATCGGAGTGAGCGTCCACTACGATCACATGACCGATCCGACCGATGCCGATGCGCGGCTGACCGGCAATGGCTGGCTCGCCGGGCCCTATGCCTCCTTGGAACTCGGAACCGGCGTGTTCTGGGACACGAGCCTTCTGTATGGCGGCTCTTCGAACACCATCGACTCCGCATTCTGGGACGGATCGTTCGACACGCGCCGCTGGCTGTTCGACACCTCCATCAAGGGGCAATGGCGGCTCGATGCAGCGACCACGCTGACACCCCGGCTCAGGGCCGTCTACTTCTCCGAAACCGTCGATGACTACGCGGTCGCCAACAGCGCCGGCAACAGCCTGGTCATCCAGGGCTTCACGACCGAACAGTTGCGCGTGAGCCTTGGTGCGGAGCTTGCTAGACGCTTCACCCTGGACAACGGGATGACGATGACAGCGAAACTGGGCCTGACCGGCGGGCTCTCGGGCCTGGACAATGCCACAGGGTTCGGCCAGACCACGGCCGGCCTGTCGCTCGAGATGCCGGAAAGCTGGAACCTCGATTTCGGGCTCCTGTTCGGCCTCGAGGACGAAGGACGGACATCCGCCGGCGCGAAGCTGGGGCTCAGGACGCGATTCTAGAGCGACCGGGGCCGGCATGGCATGTGCCGGCCCGCTTCTTTTCGGGTGCCCCGAACCCGCGCGCAGGATGTCAGCGTGCATCGACAGGATGCGCGTCCTGGATTATCTATGATTCATGGGATCAGCGACAGAAGAACCGATTTCCGACCGGATCGCCCGCATCCTTGCGGACCGGATCATCTCCGGCGAGCTTCAGCCGGGCGTGCGCCTGCGGCAGGATCATGTCGCCAGCGAGTTCGGCACCAGTCACGTCCCGGTGCGCGAGGCCTTCCGCGCCCTGCAAACGCAAGGTCTGGCGGAGAACGAACCCTGGCGCGGGTTTCGCGTCACCGACTTCGACGTGGCGGAGTTGCGCGAGGTGGCGGAGATGCGGGCAAGCCTGGAATCGCTCGCCCTGCGCCACGCGGCGCCGAACCTGACCCGGGCGATTCTCGAGGAAGCGGAAGAGGTTACCCGCCACGGAGACCGCGCCGGCAATGTCCGCGACTGGGAGGCCGCGAACCGCAGGTTTCACCGCCTGATCCTCACGCCATGCCGCATGCCACGGCTGCTCAGGACGATCGACGACCTGCAGGCGGCCAGCGCCCGGTTCCTGTTCGCGGCCTGGCGCAGCGACTGGGAAGCACGCACCGATCACGACCACCGCGCCATCCTGGATGCCCTGCGCAAGGGCCAGACGGAGTTCGCCTGCACCACGCTGGCGCGCCATGTCGGCTGGATCGGCAAGCGCAAACCGACATCAAAAAACGCTGACCCAAGAGTGACTTACGAGATTCCGGGATGATTATCTATAATCCTGATTGATCCAGAAGAAGCGCCTCCGGAATTATAGATAGCGTTGAAACCTATCTTCGGAGGCCAGCCTCATGGCATTGCTCACCCCCTCTCTGTCACGCTCCGCATCGCTCTGGCGCAATGTCGCCCTCACGCTGTGCGGCGCAACCCTGATCACGATCAGCGCGAAGGTGCAGATCCCGTTCTGGCCGGTGCCGATGACGCTGCACACGCTGGCCGTGGTCTTCCTCGCGGCCGCGCTCGGCCCCCGGCTCGGCTTCGCGGCCATGGCCACCTATCTCGCCGCCGGGGCAGCGGGCCTGCCGGTCTTTTCCGGCTCGCCGGAACGCGGGATCGGGCTGGCCTATATGGCGGGTCCGACCGGCGGCTATCTCCTCGGCTACCTGCTTTCGACGCTCGTGATCGGCCGCCTGGCCGCCGGGCGCGGCCTGATCGGCCAGGGGCTGGCGATGCTGGCGGGCCTCGGCGTGATCTATGCGTTCGGACTGATGTGGCTCGCCAATTTCGTGCCCGCATCCGGCCTGATCGCCGCCGGCTTCGTCCCCTTCATCCTCGGTGACCTGATCAAGATCGCGCTCGCGGCCACCGTCGTGACCAGCCTCCGCCGGTTGAAAGGCCCCGCGGCATGAGCGACATCAGGACCGACTGGACCATGGAAGAGGCACGGGCGATCCACGCCCTGCCCTTTCCCGAGCTGATGCACCGCGCGCAGACGCTGCACCGGGCACGGTTCGACCCGGCCGCGATCGAAACGGCGAGCCTCCTCAGCATCAAGACCGGCGGCTGCCCGGAGGATTGCGGCTACTGCTCGCAATCGGCCCATCACAAGACCGGCGTGAAGGCCACCAAGCTGATGCAGGCCGACGAGGTGCTGGCGGCCGCCCGCCGCGCCAAGGCCGCTGGCGCCCAGCGCTTCTGCATGGGGGCTGCCTGGCGCAGCCCCAAGGACCGCGACATGGACGCGCTCTGCGCGATGGTGCGGGACGTCTCGGAACTCGGCCTCGAGACCTGCATGACGCTCGGCATGCTGACGCCCGTCCAGGTGGCGCGGCTGAAGGCGGCGGGCCTCGATTTCTACAACCACAACATCGATACCTCGCCGGATTATTACCGCAAGATCGCGTCGACCCGGACGATGGAGGACCGGCTGGAGACCGTGAACCACGTCCGCAGCGGCGGGATCCGGGTCTGCTGCGGCGGCATCATCGGCATGGGCGAGGCGGAAGAGGACCGGATCGCCATGCTGGTGACGCTGGCGACCCTTCCGGCCCATCCCGACAGCGTGCCGATCAACCTGTGGAACGAGATCGAGGGCGTTCCGGTGCAGCAACTCGCCGAGCCGGTCGACCCCTTCGCCCTCGTCCGCCTCGTCGCCCTGGCGCGCATCCTGATGCCCGCCTCGGTGGTGCGCCTGTCCGCCGGCCGCACGGGAATGAGCGACGAATGGCAGGCGCTGTGCTTCCTTGCCGGGGCGAACTCCATCTTCGTCGGCGACCAGTTGCTCACCACCGGCAACCCCGCGGCCTGGAAGGACCGGGATCTATTGGCGCGGCTCGGCATGCACACAGCGCCGGCCCACCCCCGGCTGTCGCCGATGGCGGCGGAATAGCTCAGCCGGGCCAGCAACGGGCGAGGATTTCCACCGCCCGGGCAATCTGCCGCTCCTCCAGCGCCGCATAGCCAAGGCGAAAGGCCTGCGGCGCTGCCTCTTCCAATGCGAACCGCGAACCGGGGAGAAGGGCGAGACCGGACTCACCTGCCCGCGCCGCCCAGCATTCCGCCGAGACGTCGGGACACCGGAGCCACAGCGCCAGTCCGCCCGCCGGCACGTCGAAGGCGATCCGGTCGCCCAGATGCTCCCGCAGGGCCGTGGCCAGAACATCGCGACGGGCACGATAGACCCGGCGCGCCTTGCGCGCGTGGCGGCCGAGTTCGCCGTCGCGGATCAGTTCCGCCAAGGCCGCTTCAAGCGGGGCGTCGCCCTGCCGGTCGATCGCCGCACGCGCCGCGGCCATGCGGCCGAGCACGGGTTCCGGCGCCAGCGCATAACCCAGACGAATCCCGGGCGAGAGCAGCTTCGACAGCGACCCCACATAGATCAGCGGCAGGTCGGCAGGCGCACGCGCTGCCAGCGGCAGGACCGGGCGTCCCTCGAAGCGATAGTCATGGTCGTAATCGTCCTCGATCAGCGTGATGCCGCGACGTTCGACCAGATCCAGAAGCTGCAGCCGCCGCGCGGCCCCCATGGTCACCGTGGTCGGATACTGGTGATGGGGCGTGACATAGACCGCCGCGATGCGGGGGGCGGACACGATCGCCTCCTCCAGAGTCGTGACCGAGAGGCCGCCCGCATCGACCGGAACGCCCCGCACCTCGGCGCCCGCGGCCCTGAACGCCTCCCAGGCAAGCGGATAGCCGGGCTCTTCCACGGCAATCGCCTGGCCCGGCTTCAGCACCGCCTTGGCTGCCAGAAACAACGCCATCTGGCTGCCACGCGCCACCAGAAGCCGCGACGGATCGGCCACCACGCCCCGGTCCGAGGCGAGATAGGACACCAACGCCTGGCGCAGCACCAGCATGCCGCGGGCATCGCCATAGTCCGACCCGGCCCGGAAGGCGGGCGACAGCAAGGCGCGGCGGAAGGCGCGCGCCAGGGCCGTGTCCGGCACCAGGGTCGGGTCCGGCGCGCCATCGGTGAAGGCCAGCGGCGGCGGCACCATGACCGGCTCCGCGGGAACCGATATGGCGACCGGGGCCGCCATGTCGTCGGGAAAATCCTGCGCGACGAAGGTGCCACGCGCCGGCTCGGCCTCAAGCCAGCCCTGGGTCAGCAGCTCCTGATAGGCCGCATCGACCGTGTTGCGATGGACGCCGAGCTCCCGCGCCAGCGCACGCGTGCCCGGCAGGCGGACGCCGGGCCGCAGCCGGCCGCGCAGAATGTCGCGGGTGATCGCCTCGGCGATCGCCAGGAACAGCGGACCGCGCGGGTCTTTCTCGATATCGAGCGCAAGCGGATGCGCGGGCATGACAACCGGCCTATCAGAATTTCAAGAACTGGCACTTTTCCATAGGCCGGATATTCGCGAGACAGGCGTGAAAACGCAAGAGGCCTCTCATGTCGAAATCCGCCCTGATCCTGCGCCATCTCGCCTTCGAAGATCTCGGCAGCTTTGCCGCCGTGCTTTCAGACGAAGGCTACAGGCTGATCCACGCCGAAGCCGGGATCGATCCCTTGCCGGACCCGCTCGGACCCGACCTCGTGGTGGTGCTCGGCGGCCCGATCGGCGTCAATGACGCCGATACCTATCCCTGCATGGCGGCGGAGCGCGCCTGGCTTCGTCCGCGGCTCGACGCACGCCGCCCCACGCTCGGCATCTGCCTTGGCGCGCAACTGATGGCATCAGCCCTTGGCGCAAGGGTCGCGGCGATGCCGCACAAGGAAATCGGCTTCGCTCCGCTGACGCTGACCAGGGCCGGCGCCGATGGCCCGCTCGGCCAGCTCCGGGACGCCCCGGTTCTCCACTGGCACGGCGAAGCGTTCGACATCCCGGCCGGAGCGGAGAACCTCGCCGCGACGGCTGCCTGCCCGACCCAGGCCTTTGCCATGGGGCCGGCGATCCTGGGGCTGCAATTTCACCCCGAGGCCGCAGAGCTGCCGGCCTTCGAGCGCTGGCTGATCGGTCACAGCGTGGAACTGGCCCAGGCCGGCGTCGACCCCAACAGCCTGCGCAGCCAGGCCGCCACCCATGGCGCCCCGCTCAAGCGCGCCGGCCAATCCATGCTCCGCACCTGGCTGCGGGAGTTGCCGGCGTGACCGGCATCACGCTCCTGACCGGCCGCGCCCGGCCGCTTGCGGGAAGCCAGGCGCTGAGCGGGATCGCAAAACGTCCGACCGACCGGCCGCTTCGGCTTGGCCCGGAAGGCTTCGACGGTGACGAACAGGCCGACCGGCGCGTCCATGGCGGCATCGAAAAGGCGGTGCATCACTATCCGCTGGATCATTACCCGCTCTGGCGCGGGGAGCTGGGGGATTTGCCGGCCCTTGAAGCGCCCGGCGGGTTTGGTGAAAATATCTCGGCATCCGGCCTCACTGAAGCCGGCGTTGCGGTGGGAGACATTTTCCGGCTGGGCACGGCGCTGGTCCAGGTCTCCCAGGGGCGGCAACCCTGCTGGAAGCTCAACCACCGCTTTGGCGTGCCGGACATGGCCCGCCGCGTGCAGAAGACCGGCCGCACCGGCTGGTACTACCGGGTGCTCGAACAGGGCATCGTGACAGCGGGAGACCGGCTCGAGCTTGTCGACCGCATTGCCCCGGACTGGACGCTGTACCGGCTCTGGCATGCGCTTTATGTCGACCGGCTGAACCTCAATGAGCTCAAGGGCATCGCGGCCCTCGACGTGCTGGCGGAAGGCTGGCGGAAATACGCGGTCCGGCGGCTGGAAAGCGGCCGGGTCGAAGACTGGCGCAACAGACTGGACGGCACGTCATGACCCCTCCCCCCTTCGTGATCTCGATCCAGAGCCAGGTCGTATTCGGCCATGTCGGCAATTCCGCGGCCCTGTTTCCGATGCAGGCGGCCGGGCTGGAGGTGGCGGCGATCCCGACCGTGATCTTCTCCAACACGCCCGATTATCCGACACTGCGCGGCCGAGCGCTTCCGCCGGAATTCTTCTCCGACCTGTTGCAAGGCGCACGCGAGCGCGGACTGCCAGAGCGGGCAGACTTCATCCTGACGGGCTATATCGGTTCGCTGGATGTGGCGATGATGGTGGCGGACTTCGTGGCCGAGGCCAAGGCCGTCAATCCGCGCCTCAGCTATCTTTGCGACCCGGTGATGGGCGATAGCGGGCCAGGCCTCTATGTGCCCGAAGCCATCGCCGACGTGATGCGCGAGCGTTTGCTGCCGATGGCCGACATCGCCACGCCGAACCCATTCGAACTGACCTGGCTGACCGGCCACGAAATCGCCGGGCTTGCGGATCTCGAAGCGGCCAGGGCAAGCCTGAAGGTCGCGCCCGGCGCCTCCCTGATCGCCACGGGCTGCGCGCTGGAAGATACACCGGCCGGGCATATCGAAAGCGTCATTCTCGGCGCTGAGACCCCGAGCCGCCATCCGGTTGAACATCTGCCGGTGGCGCTGCCGGGAACGGGCGATCTGTTTGCCGCGCTGATCATCACGGGTCTGGCGCGCGGATTGCCCCTGCCCCGAACCGTTGAGCAGGCGCAGCGTCTCACCTCACGCGCGCTGGACCACGCCCGCACGCTCGGCGCCGGCGAAGTGGTGCTGAGCGAAGCGGAGTTCCGCCGGGACCTTCTGACGCTCGCGTCCGCGTAGCGGCACACGGTCACCCCGGCATCACGGACACACCGAGGGCCGGCCGGCGCGGGCCAGAAGCCAGTGCCTCGACAGATCCAGTATCTGGGCCAGCCGGCTGGTCCCTGTGCCGTCGACCATGCCGTGGTCGAGCCCGCCCTCCTCCCAGTAGGTCAGGTTGCACCGCCCGCTCTGCTCGAAGGCAGCCACGGCCAGGCGCGCGGAGGCAACCGGCACGGACAAATCCGCGCTTCCGTGAATGAGAAGCAGTGGGGCGTCACTTTCCATCATGAAATCCACCGCCCGGCGATCGATACTGTCGGCCCAATAGGCAAAGCTCGATCCGCCCCAGACTTCGGCGCTTTCCGGAGTGTCGCGGATTCTCTGAAAGACGAGATCGATATCCGGCAGCTGTTCCGCGGGCACGCCTGCCCGCTTCATGTCATCGAGCATGACCTCGCGGATATCCTCGCCAAAGCGCCGTCCGCCACCGAGCGACATCAGGATCGCGGCATCGACAGGGTAGGACGCGATGAAACGCGCGGCCACCTCGGCCCCTTCCGAGCCGCCGAACACGAACAGCCGGCCATCCCACCAGCCCGCGCCGTCGAGCTCCTCCATCACGCGCAGATAATCCTCGACGCGCTGGCTGTTGGTGCCGTGGCGATAGAAGGCTTCGGAGCAGGACTCCGGATCACCGGTGGGCGACACGCCGTATTTCTCGACGGTCACGGCGGCAAAATCGGCGAAAACGGCGCGCGCCAGGGCAAGGCCGGTGCTGGCGCTCACGGGCGCGCAGCCGGATCCCTGCATGAAGATCATGACCGGAACTTCCGCGTCACCGGACGGACGTGTGATCGACCAGTCAAGAACGCTCCCGTCCGCCCGTGCAAGCCGACGCTCCTCTGCCTCCGCCGAGGCGGCAAAGCCGAGCAAAGCGGCAGTCACAGAAGCGGCGGATATCCAGGCCCACCGAAACATTTCCGCCCTCCACCTTTCGCATGCGGTCCCCAGAAACCGAGGCGCTGTCGTCTCCTGATCCTGCCGCTTTCCTTTGACCGCAGGACCATGCCGGAAAACGCTGCGCACCATCTACCGATGCAGACCTCAGCGACACTGAGAAATGCAGGACTTCATTTGAGAAATTCTCATTTCAAAAAGCACGCCCCGCTCACTATCGCCGGGGAGGAGTGGCAGAGGACGGGAAACATGCTCGACCGATACGACAAGGTCCTCGAAGCCTTGGGCGCTCCAGCCTGGCTGCGGGAATACCGGCTTGGCGCCTACCTGAAGGACACCTTCCTGATTGGCCAGCCCGCCGAATATTATGGCTGTCCGCCCGCCCTCGTTCCCCTGACCTCGAACGGCAGCCTGCCGGCCTATGAGGGGATCTGGACGCGCTGGTTCTGTGACGAGCCGGACGATATCCGGCGCTATGTTTGCGCAGGCCCGGAGGATGACTTCCTGCTTGAGGAGGTCGCCCTAGACGATGCGCAATTTGCGCACTGGCTTGCCGTGCGTGCATTCGTCTACCAGGACGGAGAAGACGAGGCGGGTGAGCTGGCGGCATTCTGCGAGGCCGCCGGCCTTTCGGATCGTCAAGTTGCGGAGATCGATGCGCATACCCTCGCATTCGGTGACGATCCGGAACAGTTGCACAGGCTCGCGGCGTTTGCCGGACACCTGCCCGCGGGCATCGGGGAACGACCGGCCGAGCCGATGACGGCCAACCTCTCCGGCCTGCCGGACGATGATCCGTCGCGGATCGCCTATTTCGAACTGAGCCAGCATGGGCGCTCGGCGCTGCGGACCGAGCGATCGTGGATCCCGCCATGGCTCGGGCCGAACGCGGTGCAGAGCGATCTTTTCAACGGCTACCTTGGAAGCGGGCGCCTTAGCGAGGCCTGGTTGACCCTCAACAGCACCGGGTGGGCGATCCGAGAGGCCCGACAGGCCGCCCTTGCCCTCGCGGAAGCCGCAGGCAATCCGGTTTTCAAGCTTCAGATGCAGGCTTGGGTTGCGTTCACGCTCGACGAGGAGCGCTTCATTCCGGACGAGGAGCTCGGCGCCGGGACCTATGAAAACTACGATTATTGAGAGTGCCGGCCGGGTGATGCCGGCCATCAAACCGGTATCATGCGCAAGGCTCGAATCGGCAGGGCGGAGCGCATGAGCAAATTGGAAACCACACTTTTCATTGTCGCCCTCATGCTCGTTATCGGATGCGGCTGGCTGGCGATTTTTCTCCATGTCCGAAGCCGCCTGTCGGCAGCAAGGGACAGCCGGATCGAGGTCTTTGGCGAGGGCGCACGCATCCCGTTGGTTGCCGCATTCTCCGGATGGAAAGGCATTCCGTGGCTCTGCTGGTCGTCAAGCGACCTGAAGCCAACCCTGGTACTGCATGCCGACCACATCGAATGCCGCGTCCTTCGGACCCGCAGGAAACCCTATGATGCCGTTTCCAGGGTGGACTACCGGCAAACCGCGGGAACCACCAACATCGTGCTCGAGTTTTCCGATTCCGTGTCGAGTTTCGTCGGCAATACCGCCAACCGGGACCTTGCCCGCGACGCGATCCAGCGCCTCGCCCGGATGGGCTGTCCCCTGTCGCCGCGGTCGCGCGCGCTGATTGATGGCTGAGCCGATCGGCCTGCGGTGTCTCCCTGCCGCGAGGCACGCAAGGTTCAGCCGTTCGCCGCCATGAAATTGCGCGCGAAGCACGTCTCGTGCTCGCGCCGCAAAGATGCAATCAGGATGCCGACGCCGTCGACCAATGGCGCGACCCAGGCGATCGCGCCGCACGGTCGCGCTTCCAGCCTCTGCCTGTCGTGCGCAAGAAGCCCTAGGAGGAATTCGGCTTCCAACAGGTCCGCAGTGGACGCCCGGTCCATGACCAGCATCGGCTGCTGCCCGAAATCCCATCGCCCATAGGCGGCATAGGCCTCCCGCATCGCAGCCTCATGTTCCGAGGAAACGAGCCAGAGCCGTTCCCTGAGCAACAGCTTGCGCATGCGGCCGACAAGGTCCGGCCGGCTGCCCACTTCGAGCAAGCGGTGTCCCGCCGCCCGGAAAGGCTCGGCCTGCCCCGACAGAAAACTCACCCGGCCGAACCGCAACAAGGATCGGGTGCAGGCATCGAGTTCGGGATCCGTCGGGCTGCCCCAAAACGGGTTCACCGGTCTCTCGCCTGCCAGGGTTTCCCATCGCCAGCCAAGGATGGCGGCTGCCTCCGGCCAGAGCTTCCGCGACGCGACAAGCAACGGATCCCGATCCGCCAGTCTGTGCGGCACCACGGTGACCGGGCCGTCTGGGAGTACACACATCCCCCTTGCTAACCGCTTCCAACTGCCTATCCCAGAGCAGCAGACATGAGAAATACTGCAGGTCAGTTGAGATGACTTCAATTTGGCGGCACCCTCGGCCCCTTATGATCCCGAGGATCGAGAGCGGGGATGATCAGGATGACAACCAATCGCTTGCAGGCCGGCATCGGCAGCGCCGGAATCCGTCGGGGGAGCACGGGGGCGGCCAGCCGCGTCAGGCCCCGCGGTAGAGCGACGGTCGCCAAGCAGCGTTCCGGCGGCCAGGATGCCATGCCCCTCAACCTCGGCGGACAGGGGGAGATGGATCGATGACCTCATTCCTCACGCTGCCGGGGATCGGCGGCTCCGGCGAAACGCATTGGCAGACCCTGTGGGAGGCCGCAGATCCGGGCTTCGCCCGGTTCCGCCCATCCGACTGGGATGCGCCGGACCTTGCCGACTGGCTGACCGCGCTGGAGCGGCACATCGACCAGTCCGGGCCGCGGCCTGTTCTGGTCGCGCACAGCCTCGCCTGCCTGCTCGTCGTTCATGCCGCCGAGCGCATCGCAGACCGCATCGGCGGCGCATTCCTGGTGGCTGTACCCGATCCCGGCTCCGCCGCGTTTCCCGCGGCAGCGTCAAGCTTCGCGGATCCGCCGCGACGGCCGCTGCCGTTCCCGGCCCTCATCGTTGCGAGTTCCGACGACCCCTATGCCGCGCCGGCTTATGTCCGGTCCTGCGCGCAGGCCTGGGACGTTGGCCTGATCGACATCGGCGCCTGCGGCCATATCAACGGGACCAGTGGCCTCGGCGCCTGGGGCCAGGGGCGCCAGTTGCTGGCCGCGTTCCATGCCGGACTGAGGCGTTAGGATGGACCCGCTTTCCGCAGTCATCGCCTTCTCGATCGCCGCTGCGCTTTTGACGATCACACCCGGCCTGGACACCGCGCTGGTGTTGCGCACCGCCGCCGTGGACGGCGGCCGGCATGCCATGCAGGCCGGTGCAGGGGTCGTGGCCGGCGTTCTTGGCTGGGGGCTGCTCGCATCGGCGGGCCTCGGCGCGGTTCTCACCCTGTCGGAGACCGGCTACCGGATCGTTCAGTATCTCGGAGCGGGCTACATCATATGGCTCGGGTCGCGGATGCTGCTGGCCGCGGTGCGCGGGAGCACGAAAGACGGCGCAATGCCTGCCGGCGAACCGGCGGAACGCTCCGCCGCCCCGGCCGTCAACTGGTTCTGGCGCGGGCTGATGACCAACCTCCTCAACCCGAAGGTCGGGGTGTTTTACGTGAGCTTCCTGCCGCAGTTCATTCCCCCCGATGTCCCCGTCGTGGCCTTCGGCATCGCCCTGGCGGCGATCCATGCCGTCATGGGGCTCGTCTGGTTTGCCGCCATCACCGCCGCGACGCGGCCTTTCACGCGCCTTTTCAGGCGCCGTCTGTTCACGCGCGGGATCGATGGCATGACCGGTTCCGTCCTGATCGCCTTCGGCCTGCGGCTGGCCTTCGAAAAGCGGAGCTGACCCGGACATGGATGCAACCACACTCGCCCTTCTGATCGGCGCAGGCCTGGTGGGCGGCGCCTGCAACGCGGTTGCCGGCGGCGGAACGTTCTTCACCTTCCCCGCGCTGCTTGCGGCCGGCGTCCCTCCGGTCGCCGCCAATGCCACCAGCGCGATTTCCATCTGGCCCGGACACGCAACCAGCCTGTTCGGTTACCGGGAGGAACTGCGCCGCCATGCAGGGCGACTGAAATCCGCCGCGCCGGCTTTCGTGCTCGGATCGTTGATCGGTGCCTGGCTGCTCTCGGTGACCGGCAACGGCCTGTTCCGTCAACTCATTCCGTGGCTGTTGCTGGCTGCGACGGTGTTGTTTGCGATCGGCCCGAGACTGCGCTCCTGGATTGCGCCGACCGGCTCCGGGACATTGCCGAAGCCGGTCATCTTCCTCATCGATCTCTTGGTTGCGATCTATGGCGGCTATTTCGGTGCGGGTCTCGGTATCCTGCTGATGGCCGTCCTGACGCTGATCGGGCTCAGCGATGTGAACGAAGCCAATGCCGTCAAGAATGCATTGGCGACGATCGTGTCCAGTCTCGCGGTCGCGGTCTTCATCGTGACCGGGATCATCGCCTGGGGGCCGGGCGCGGCGGTACTCGCCGGCGCCGTCGCTGGCGGCTATCTGGGAGCCCGATTCGCGCGCTGGATCAACCCGAGGATCCTGCGCGCCATCATCATCGCCGTGGGACTTGGCCTGAGCTGGATCTATTTCTGAGGCGCGGCAGCGGCCAGCAGCGCCTCCAGCGTGATCTGCCGGAAGCGGGCAACCGGCGCGATGTCGCCTTCCGCGCGCATCCTCAGAAGCGCGCCTTCATACCCGTCGATGATCGCATCGGCGAGGCCGGAAACATCCGCAGTGTGACGCAATTGCCCCCGCTCCCGGGCTTCCGACAACAACTGCGTGAGATTGTCCCGCCAGGTCGCGAACGCCGATTTCAGCCGGTCGCGGAGGATGTCGCTGTGGGGGGCGCTGGTCTGGGACAGGACTCCATACAGGCAACCCGCGGCGGGGCCGGCTTCCGCCATTTCGTCTTCGAGCGCGGCAAAATAGGCGCGCAGCCGGTCAAGCGGATCGGCTTCCCCCGCCATGTGACCCGCCACGAAGCCTGAATAGGACCTGCCGTAGGCGTCCAGGACCTCCAGCGCGAACCCCTCCTTGCTATCGAAGAAATTGTAGAACGAGCCTTTGGGAACACCCACGGCAGACAGGATCTGCTGGATGCCGATCCCCTCATAGCCTTTCGCCATGAAGGCATTGATCCCTTCATTGAGCAGAATTTCACGCGTGTTCCGTCGACCCATTTGACAAAATTAGACCGATCGTCTTAGCTCGTCAACCGGTTAAGTAGACCGGTCGTCTTAAGGGAGTGAACGGCATGGGTGAACGGCGTCTCTACGGGGTGTTGCTGGTGACGGCAGGGACCGCATTGTGGAGCCTCGCGGGGCTGTTCGTGCGGGCGATCGATCTTGGCCTGTGGGATCTGGTCTTCTGGCGCTCGGTCTTCGCAGGCCTTTGCCTGATCGCGATTGCGCTTGCGCGACCGGGAGAAGCAACCCGGTTCGGATGGCCCGGATGCCTGGCCGCCGGCCTCTCGGCGGCCGCGATGTTCTGCTATATCGCCGCGCTGACGCTGACGACCGTTGCCAATGTCCTGATCATCTATGCGACCCTCCCCTTCGTCACGGCCGCCCTTGCCTGGACGATCGGGCGCGAAGTGGCATCGCGTCGCCTGCTGGTGGCGAGCACGCTGTCCCTGGCGGGGATCGGGCTGGTCGCAGGCACCTCCCTGACGGCAACCGACATTGCCGGCAACATGCTGGCCTTTGCCATGACCGTGAGCTTCGGCGCGCTGCTCATCGTCACGCGCCGCCAGCGCAGCCTCAACATCGTCCATGTCAACGCCGCTGGAGCCGCCCTGTGCGCGGCCGCGGTATTTCCCTTCTCATCGGGCCGGCTGCCCGAAATCGACGCGCTTGTGTTGATCTTCCTGCTCGCGCTTCTCACCACCGCGCTCGCATTTCTGCTGTTTCTCGCCGGCGGGCGTCACGTCGCATCGTCGGAATCGGCGCTGATCGCCCTGCTGGACGTCGTGCTCGGTCCGCTCTGGGTCTGGATGGCCTTTGCCGAAGATCCCGGACGCGGCGCGGTTTCCGGCGGCTCAATCGTCATTGCATCGGTGGCCTGGTATTTCTGGCCGTCGCTGCGCCGATCCTGGACCAGCCGGAGGGCCGTGCGATAGCGCAGCGCCGCTTGCGTGCGCAAAAGCTCCGTTGGAGCTAACGCGCCATCCATCGCTCCGGCCCGGGCGAGGTCCCCAGCCGGTCGACGATGTTCTTGAGCGCGGCAAGCGCCTGTTCGAGATCCTCCGCGGAGGGAGCGCCGATGCACAGCCGGATCCCCGAGCCGCTTCCGCCGGCGCAGGTGGAAGATGGCGGCGTGAGCAGGATTCCGAGCGCCTTCGCCGCCGTATGCACCGCCTCGGCATGGGCGCGGCCCATCGGCATCCACAGATGATAGCCGACATGGATCGGCCGGCGCACGGCCTCGCCCAGCAGGTCCGTTGCCAGCGCACGGCGGCGATTGGCTTCTTCCTGTATGGCGGCACTGATGGCATCGGCGGTTCCGTCGAGCAGCCATTGTTCCATGACCGAGCAACTCAAGGGACTGATCATCAGCCCGCTGGCATGCACTGCGGCCTCCGCCCGCTCGAGCCAGGCTGGCGGAACCACGAGACCGCCAATCCGCAGGGCCGGATTGAGGGTTTTCGAAAGGCTGTTGATGTAGAAGACATGCTCAGGCGCGAGGCTGGCGATTTGGGGATAGTCGGGGTCGGGCGACAGCGAGTAGACGACGTCCTCGATCACGACGACGTCATGCGTGCGGCAGATCTCCGCGATCGCCTCGCGCCTCGCCCTACTCATCGAACTCGTGGTCGGGTTCTGCATCGTCGGCGTGAGATAGACCGCGGACCGGCCCTTGCCTGCAGCGACCACCGCCCCTTCGAGCCGGTCGGGCAGCATTCCTTGCTCGTCCATGTCCACCGACACCACCCGCACGCCGAGATGGCGGGACACGCTGAGGGCACCGGGATAGGTCTGCTCTTCCAAGAACAGCGTCCCGCCGGGACCACACAGGGTTGAGAGGCTCACCGACAGGGCATGCTGGGCGCCGCCGGTCAGCAGCAGGCACCGGGGATCGGCCTCCATGCCGAGGCGGTGAAACCATCGCGCCAGCTCGTTGCGAAATCGTGCATGCCCCGTCACCGGCGGATAGGTGTTGAACACATCCGCATCGATACGCCTGGCGATCGCGGTGAGGGACTGCGACAGAAGCCTCTCGCTGATGACGGCGGGCGGTGCGTTTCGCGACAGATCGATGGCCGGCCCCCTGCGGGCCTCGGTCACCGCCACGAAGGTGCCGCGGCCCTTGACGGAGCGCAGCAGGCCGCGCCGTTCGAGAATTCCGTAAGCCTTGGTGACCGTGCCCAGTCCCAAGCCGAGACGCCAGGCGAGATCGCGGTGCGCGGGCAGCCTGTCGCCGGCATCCAGGTGGCCGGCGATGATGTCTTCCGACAAGGCGGCGACGAGCCGGCCGCAGGGCGACTCGCTGCCTTCGGCGAGCCGTGGCTCCCAGGGTGATTGCAGACGCATTGGCAGAGCCCGATAGTGTCACATGACGCTTTTATATTTTACGAAAAGTGTCCCGTCCAATATCATTCATGGCCAAGAGACGATTTCTTTGCCCGAAGCCATATTCCATGAAAGATCCATTGCTATTCTGCCTCGACCAGACAGCCTTGTGCCTGAACGGGATCTTTTCCGCGGACGGAGGCGTGAAACGCGGCGACAAGGCCGCGCGTGCATGGTCCCACGGACCAGCGGGCCTGAAGCTCCGGGCCTGCCAGTTCGATGACGGGCCGGATTTCGACTGCGGTTCCCACCACGAAGACTTCGTCGGCGGCACACAACTCCTTGAGGGAAACTGTGCGCTCTTCGACCGCGAGGCCGCCCTGTCGGGCAAGCTCGAAGACGTGACGCTTGGTGATGCTGTCAAGAAAGCAGTCCGCTCGCGGGGAGACGAGCGTGCCGCCCGTGACCATCACGATATTGGCCGCGGTCGTTTCGGCGACATGTCCGTCGAGATCGAGCAGCAGGGCATCGTCGAAGCCCTGCGCATTCGCGGCATGCCGTGCGAGCGTGCCGATCATGTAGAGGCCGGAGCATTTGGAAGCCGTCGGCGCCGTGTCGGCACGCGGCCGCCTCCAGCACGACAGCGCCAGGCGCATGCCCGCAGCGCTCTCGCCCCGGTCGGGCGGGGTCGGCCAGTCCCAGGCGGCGATGGCCACATGAATCGTCGCGTTCGAGGCAGCCACAGTCACGCTTTCGCTGCCGCGCCAGGCAATCGGGCGGAGATAGGCGTCTCCGAGTTCGTTGGCCCAGATCACGGCTTCGCACGCCTTGACGAGTTCAAGGGCGGCGTTCGGCAGCCTGTAGCCGAGGATCTCCGCCGAGCGTTGCAGCCGGGCGATATGGTCATGGGCACGAAAGATCTTGCCGTCATAGGCGCGGATCCCCTCGAACACCGCCCCGCCGGCATGCAGCGAATGCGTCATGACATGGAGCCGGGCCTCTTGCCAGGGAACGAGCGCGCCGTCGAACCAGATCAGGCCATCGCGGTCATCGAAGGAAAGCATGTCGCCCATGGCTGTCGGGAACCTTTGCAAGACATCCCATATTCCCGGAAACCGCCCCGACAGCGAGTGAGCAATCTTCAGAAAAGACTGAGATTTCGTCGCCCGGACAGCGGGCCACCGGAAGGGCCTACGCGCGCGCGCCTCGCGACAGGGGCGAAAGCGAGGGCGCGATGACCGACCCCATGCGGCTCACGGTGCCCCTCAACGCCTTGCGGGCGTTCGAGGTCGCCGCACGTCACATGTCCATCAAGGATGCGGCCGAGGAGATCGGCGTGACGCCCTCCGCCGTCAGCCATCAACTCCGGATTCTCGAGGACCTGCTCGGGGTGGAATTGATGCGCCGCGTCGGCCCGCGCCTCGAACTGACCGAAAGCGGACGACAGCTTTCCCCGGATCTGACCATCGGCTTCGCGCGCATCGTCGAGGCGGTCGGGACCTTGAAGCATGAGCGCAAGCTTGGGCCCTTGCGCCTGTCGATGCTGCCGACTTTTGCGGTCCACTGGCTGTCGCCGCGCATGGCTTCCTATCCGTTTGCGAGATCCGGGTTCGAACTGCTGATCTCCACGACCCAGGCCGCCGTCGATCTGGGCGCCGGCGTGGCCGACGCCGCGGTGCGCCACGGCTCCGGGAAGTGGCCCGGTGTTCTCTGCGATCGCCTGTTCGACGAAAACCTGAGCCTGCTCGGCCGTTCCGCCGATTGGGAGGGCCACGGCGGGCCCGATATCCGCAAGGCCGTCGCCGCGGCCAACCTGTTTCTGTCACAGCATCGGCGCGACGACTTCCAGCGCTGGAACGAGACCTTGCCGGGCGGCCCCTTGAAGCCGGCCGCGATCACCTATGTCGATTCCTCGAGCCTTGGACTCAAGGCGGCGATCGATGGCGCCGGGATCACCTTCGCGGGCATCGAGATTGCCGGCTGCGACATCGCCGCCGGCAGGCTGAGCCCGATCGTCGACCACCAAGTGCCGGCGAATGCCGCGTACTATCTGTGCTATCCCACAGCCCTTGAGCGCGATCGCCGCATCCGGAACGTCCGGACATGGATGCTCGCGGAGGCGGAGAAGACAGGCCGTGAGCTGAGCGGGAGACACGGCAATAGCCCCGGATGATGACCCCGTGACTGCACCCCTGCCCGACGCTCCCGTCTACCTGTCATACTGGCGCGCCGCGCTGCTGGCCGTCTTTGCGCTGCCGTTTGCCACGGGCGCCCTGGCCCTCATGGTTGCAGCCTTCGATGCCCGCTCTGTTTCGGCCTTCGCAACGGCTGCCTTTGCCGCGTCCTGCCTCATGGCCGTGACGTTGATGGTCGTGTCCTGGCTGGTCAGATATCGCCGGAGCCGCGGTCCGATGTATGTTTTCACGGCCGATGGCCTCATCGTCGCACGGCATTTCGGCGGCAACCCGATCCCCTGGCAGGATGTCTGGATTTCCTCGTCGATGCCGCTACGCGCGGGCCTGATCACCGTGAATGTGGATTACCGCAAGCCGGAGTTCCGCTCCGATCCCCACCGCCGCTCTCTCGCCTACTTCGAAACAGACAGGCACAAGACCATGCGGCGGATCGTCATGCCGAACATCGCGACGCTGAGGGGCGGCGAGCTGCGGCGCCGGTTGATCGCCTATGTCCGGGCAAGCGGGACCGATCTCCCCACCGGGGTATGAGGTGGCCGAAACCAGCTTGGCTCAGGCGGCGCCATTGCCGGGCCAAACCACATAGCTTTTCCAGGGCGCCGGATGGGCGAAGCGCTGGTAGGTGCGGAGCGCGGCGGCATTGTTCTCGGGCACCAGCCATCTCAGATGGACCCACCCGCGTGCGCGTCCGATCCCGGCGACGGCCTCGATCATCCGCTGAGCCAAGCGCCGGCCCCGGACGCGAGGAGCGACATAGAGGTCATCGAGCTGTCCCGCCCGCCCGTTTGCAATCGCTTCCGGCAGATCGAAGACCACCGCCAAGGCCGAGAGCGTCTCGTCGAGGAAGCCGCCCATGACCTCCGCCACCGGACTGGAGAGCAAGGCGGTTGCGGCTTCCAGCTCTCTGGATTCCGGTGGCGTGTTTGGGTCCATCTCCAGGCGATAGGCAGAAAGGAGTGGAGCGAACTGTGCCAGGTCCTCGCAGGAGAGGCGGCGAATCCGCAAACCGTCAGCTGGATCGGCTTGCGAGCCTGCCATGTTCGTCTCCTCCTCGTCCGTTGCCGTGCTCCCGGTCCGCGCTTCAGCGCCCGAAGAAGCCGGTGATGCTCGCCTTGTCGAGCATGTGGCTGTTGATCATGAAGCCTGCCATCGCGCCGGGCGAGGTCGCGTTCAACTCCAGTGTGGCGACATCCAGGGCATAGACCGTCACCACGTAGCGATGCGGCGCGGCCCCGACGGGCGGGCATGGCCCGAGATAGCCTGAGATGCCGAAATCCGTGTTCGTCGCCAGCGCTTCGCGCGGTTGCGACCGCTCGCCAAGGCTCGTCACATCCGCAGGAATATTGACCAGAACCCAGTGCCACCAGCCGCTTCCTGTCGGCGCGTCCGGATCGAACATGGTCACGGCAAAGCTCTTCGTGCCCGCTGGCGCATCGGTCCAGGTCAGGGCCGGAGAGATGTTTTCGCCCGTGCAGCCCATCGTGTTCAGCGAGAACCGCGAAGGGATCGTTCCGCCGGTCTCGAAGGATGGGCTCTCGAGTTCCATCGCCGACGCGGCAGCAGGCAGGGTGGCAAGTGCCGCAAGCAGGACAGCGGCCGAGCGTCGGAAGCGGATTTTCGCGGAGGCCATCATTCCTCACCCTCCCAGTATCCGACGCCGGCATCCTTCTTCACGGTCAGCTCCAGCCGCCGGGCGGCCTTCTCCCCGCCCGGCGCGGCACCGGCGTAAACCGCGACTTTGCCGCTGTCGGGATATTCGAGCACATCCGGCTCGTTCATCGTGCTGACTGCCAGATAGCGCAGCGGTTCTGTTGCGCCCGCCCGCAACTGATGGGCCGTTTCGACCCCGCCCGCGGGGCAGACGACCACGTCGCCGGCGGCCACCTCATAGTCCTCTCCGCCATGACGCAAGACGCCGGTCCCGCCGAGAATGACAAACAGTTCGTCATTGGCGTGATGGCAATGGAAAGGCCAGGCCTTCTTGCCCGCAGGCACCTCGACATAGCGGGCGCCCAGAAGCTTTGCGCCAAGCGGCGCCGCCACGGAGGCGAGGTGCGCTTCGTAACTCTCCCCGTGGGACTGCGCCGTAAGAGGCAAGGCGCGGAGGCTGACGATCTGATGCATGGGCGGTCTCCTGTCCGGTTTCGAACTCCTGGCCAAAAGAGCTCGCAACCCCGGGTGAAACAATTGAACGGTTCTCATGCCATGCGGAGGGATGCTCATTCGACCATCCCCGCCTTCAGCGCCGACAAATACGGAACCTTGAAGCGAAATTTGCAGGGACGCGCGCGTGATCAGCCCAAAGCACGGCACGGCAGTATCAGGTGACCGGGACGGCCCGGCAATGGCGGCGCCGCTGTGCCTTGAAGCCGGCGACGGCCAGCGTCTCGGCGGATTCCTGTGGCGGCACGGCGATGGCGCGGCCGCACGGCCGGTCGTGGTCATCAGCGCGGCCACCTCCGTGAGATGCCGCTATTACTCCCGTTTCGCCGACTATCTGTTTGCCCACGGCTTCGACGTCATCGCCTTCGATTACAGGGGCATCGGGGAATCGAGGCCGGAAAGGCTGTCCGGTTTTCACGCCGACTGGGTGGATTGGGGCGCTGAGGACCTCGAGGCCGCGTTGAGATACGCGCTCGACGCATTTCCCGGACAGCCGCTTCATGTCGTCGGCCATTCGATCGGCGGCTTCGCCATCGGCATTGCCCCGTCCAGCAGGAAGGTCGCGCGCATTCTCACCGTTGGCGCCCAATTCGCCTATTGGCGGGACTACGACGCGGCCCGGCGCCGGCAGATGTATGTCAAATGGCACATCGCCATGCCGCTGCTCACACGGCTGTTCGGCTATTTCCCGGCCAAGCGGCTCGGCTGGATGGAGGACACGCCCGCGGGCGTGGTCCGCGACTGGAGCCGGATGACGGCCCGCTTCGAACACACGCTGCGGCAGGACCGGTTCATCGCCGGGGAGCGCGAATCCGAATTGCTCCGGCAACGCTTTGCCGGCGTCACGGCACCGGTGCTGGCGATCGGCCTCGATGATGATCCGCACGGGACCCCGGCGGCCCTCGACCGGCTGCTCGACTACTTCACCTCAAGCCACCGGCGTCATTGGCGCATCGCACCGGCCGAGATCGGCGCGCCCGCGATCGGGCATTTCGCCTTTTTCCACGACCGGTTCAGGGACAGCCTTTGGCCGCTCGCGCTCGACTGGCTGCGCTCGGGCGGGATCGCAGCGGATGCACCCGGCCGGTTGTCGGCCGAAGCCATGCCCGGAGAGAAGACGTGACGACAACGATCAAAGCCGCGCGCCCGCAGGACAGAGAGGCCTGGCAAATGCTGTGGCGTGAAAACTGCGCGCATTTCGGCGCAGACGGCATGAGCGAGACCGTGGTAGACGGGCTGTGGTCGCGAATTCTCGACCCTTCCTCACCGATCGATGCCTGGCTCGCCTTTCACGGCACAAAGCCCGCGGGACTGGCCCATACGATTGTCCACCCGCACAGCTTTTCGCTCCGCCCCGTCTGTTGCCTCGAGGACCTTTGGGTTTCGCCCCGCCACAGGAACCGGGGGATCGCCACCTGCCTGATCGAGCATCTGAGCGCTTTGGGCAGGCAAGCAGGCTGGCGCCGTCTCTACTGGGAGACCGGGCTGACCAACACGGCCGCCCGGCATCTCTATGACCGCCTTGCCACACAGAGACCGATGGCGATCTACCAGATCGAGTTTCCGGACTGAACGGACGCCCGGGGAGATCACCGGTCGCTGAAGCGCCATTGCGCCATGGACATCGGCCAGGCCACGGCAGCGCGGCCGGGGGCTGGGCGCCGTCTCGGGCGGCCCGGAGAGGCGCCCGATAGAGCCTGGGCGCATCATCCGGCCGCCCAGCTCGCTGGATCGACGGGATAGCGGTCACCGGAGGTGCCGGGACTGGAGGAGAGAACAAAAATGAGGTCGGACGCCCCGTCGTTTCTCACCCAGTGCGGCTGGCCTGCCGGCACATGAAGCCCCTGCCCCGGTCCCATGCAGACAGCACCGTCGGGGGTGCGCACCGTCATCTGCCCATCCAGAACGTAGAAGAACTGGTGCGCCTGGCGGTGCATGTGAGGCTCTTCCGCCGATGCCGGCGGCATCGATTCCTGCCGGACCTGAAAATGCGTCAGATCCAGCAAACGCCAGCCCGAGCAGACCTCTCCCCAGCTATAGAAGTTCTCGCTTGCAGCTTCGACAGGCTTCATTCCACAGACTCCGTAGCATCGGCGCCGAAAAGCGCCTCTTCATTGATTATTCGGCCATGCGCGCGCCGCGTCGGCCATGGTTTCAAAGCCAGAACAGTCCTGCCGTCAGCGCGGCGAGCGCGGCCATCGTGCGGTTGATCAGCAGCAGCTTCGACGGATCATGCAGGACCTGTCGCAATCCCGCACCGAAGGCTGCCCACATCGCCAGGCAGGGAATGCCGATGACGGTGAACATCACCGAGGTGAGGAGCAGCTGGGCCACATAGGTTTCGCCCGGCTTGATGAAGGCGGCGATGACGGTCACCGCGATCAGCCACGCCTTCGGATTGACGAACTGGAAGGCCGCGGCCTGAAAGAAGGAAACCGGTTTGGCCAGCGACGCATCGGAAACCTCGGCGGCGCGCCAGAGTTTGAAAGCGAGCCAGAGCAGGTAGAGCGTGCCGACAAGCTTGAGGCCCGTCTGGATGCGGGGTTCGAGCGCAAAGACGGCGCCCAGCCCCGCACCGACCGCTGCGAGCTGCACGGCGACCCCGAACGGAATGCCGAGAATATGCGGCCAGGTTCGCGTCATGCCGAAGATCAGGCCCGAGGTGGTGAGCATCAGGTTGTTGGGCCCCGGCGTGATGGTCATCACGAAGGCGTAGAGGGCAAGCGCTGTCAGTGTCGTCGTGTCCATGCAAGGGTCCGTCGGCAGGCCGTCTCCGCAGCGGAAAAGGGCCCTTACTACTTGCCACCGAATGGCGGGCGGCGGTGCTGAGAATTCGTCACCCAAGGATGAGCGCTTCTCTCTGGCTTGCCGGCAGTCGGCATGCAGGATGTCCCGAACACCACGGATTTCAGCCATTTTCACGGAGCAGGCAGGCCGGTGCCCTTGGCGATCACCGCACGACTGGACGCGAACCTGTCCGCACAGGTCGACCGGTTGTGCGGACAGCCTGCCCTTCGCCCGCCCGATGTCGAAGAACGCCTCGACTATCCCGCACACATCACGCTGGCAGTGCTCGAAGAAGGGGCGTCCGTCGAGCGGGTGCTCTTCAAGCTTTCGTTCGCCTGTCTGGAGACCGAACGGGTCGCGGTCAGGATCAGCCATGTGGGAGCCTTTCCTGGAAGCCCGGCCCATCTGTTCCTGGCGCCGGTCGCAACGCAGTCCTTGCTTGCGTTGCATCAACGTCTCTCAAAAGCCGTTTCGGCGGAACCGGTACACCCCCATTACCTGAGGGACGCCTGGGTTCCCCACATCACCCTTGCAACCTGCAACGGACAGCCCGACGCGGCTTTCGGGGCCGCCATGCGGCAGTTCGAAGACTATCGGGGCCATATCATCGGTATCGAGCTGGTGCGCTTTCCGCCACCCCGGATTGTCGCGCATTTTCCGCTGCCAGCCCGCCCGCGACCGCCGCAGAGGGGGCCGGAATCCTGAATTATTCTCAGCCTTAGCTCAGTGCTTCTCACTCCGGTCCGCCATCATCCACCACTAGGCTTGAATACGGGAGACAAGCAGGAGGTGTCATGAAAGCGGAAATCGGCGGCGCCGTGGATGCGGGCGTGGAACAGAGGGTGCGCGACAGCTTTCAGCGCCAGGGGCTGATGGGGCACCTGGGGGCGACGCTGTCCGAGGTGCGCCAGGGACTGGTTTCGATCCGGATGCCGTTTCGGCCGGAGCTTTCGCAGCAGCACGGCTATTTCCACGCCGGCGGAACCTCGGCAATCGCCGATTCCGCGGGCGGCTATGCGGCCTTCACGCTGTTTCCGGAACTCAGCTCGGTGCTCACCGTCGAGTTCAAGATCAACCTGCTCAATCCGGCGCGCGGCGATGCTCTCGAAGCCGTCGGCAAAGTGGTCAAGGCCGGCCGGACCCTCACCATCTGCCAGCTTGAGGTCTTCGCCGATGATGCCGGTCAGCGAACGCTGGTGGCGATCGGCCAGCAAACGCTGATCTGCATGCACGGGCATCAGGATGCACCGAAGCCGGCAAGGGCCGGGTAGGCGACGCCGGCACCGGTCCGGGCTCCCACAAGGCAGGTCCTGCAGCCGAGTTAGGCCCATTGCAAAGGCGGGCTTCGGTGGCTAACCTTTCCCAAGCGCTTCGACACGGCCCCGCTTCAGCCCGGGCCATCGGCGCTTCCCCCCAACAGACACAATCGAGGATGGCACATGTGTGACCATATGTTCGTCGTGACCGGTGGTCCCGGTTCCGGCAAAACCAGTCTGATCGACGCCCTGGTCCGCCGGGGACATCGCAGCATGCCCGAGGCCGGCCGGGCGATCATCCAGGATCAGGTGCGGATAGGCGGATCGAGCCTGCCCTGGGGCGACAGGGCGATGTTCGCCGAACTGATGCTGGGATGGGAGTTGCGCTCCCATCACGAGGCGTCGACGCTCGAAGGGCCGGTGCTGATGGACCGGGGCATACCCGATGTCGTCGGCTATCTCACGCTCTGCGGCTTGCCTGTTCCGGACCATGTGGAAACGGCGGCGCGCCTCTATCGCTACAACAGCCGCGTCTTCATCGCGCCCTATTGGGACGCGATCTTCGCGCAGGACGCAGAACGCAAGCAGGACCGGCAGGAAGCCGAGGCAACCGCCCGGGTCATGGCCGAAACCTATGCGCGTCTCGGCTATCAGCTGATCGAACTGCCGCGAACCAGCGTGGAGGCGCGCGCAGACTTCATCGAGACGCAGCTTTCCAGTCGATGACGGCGCCGGGTTCGCCCTGGAAACAGGACGGACGTGCCCCGACGGCTCGGCTCGATAATCCACCCCCTCGAAGCGGGCTATCCTGCGGTAAGCGACAGCCCTGCCTGGAATTCATGGCAGCCAAGGAGGGCGGCATTGTCATCGAGCACGAGCTGAACCGGGAAGGCTTCCATGGTGGGCGCCATGCGCCCCTTGGCCCTGAACGCGGGCAGGAAGCCGGCATCGGGACCCACGAGCAGGGGTCGCAGCGCATTCGCCATTCCGCCCGTGACATGAACGCCGCCGGTCGCCAGGAAGACCAGCGCCAGATCGCCGGCGGCACGGCCGAGCATGCGCACGAACTCTCGGCAGGACCGCAAGGCAAGCTCATCATCCTCTGCAAGCGCCGCGGGGACGATCTGCTGGCTCGACGCATGCCGCGGCGTCCGGCCCTCCAGATCACACAGGGTCAGGTAGATTTCAGCCAGGCCTGAGCCGGAGAGGACGCGGTCGTTCGAACACCGTCCATGCCTGTGCGAGATCCGCGTCTGGAGCGCGCGATCGAGGTCGGTTTCGGCCACGAAGGTCGAATGCCCGGCCTCGCAAATCACCACGGACCCGTTGGCGAGACGGGCAGCACAGTTGAAACCGGTCCCCGCCCCGAGGATGAGGCGGGTCCCGGTGCCGGACGGCGTCCCCGCCTGCAGCGCATGCGACTGCAGCATCTCGGGAGCCGCCAGCGCGTGGCCAAGGGCTTCGAAGTCATTGAGGAGGTGCACATCCGCCACCCCCGTCGCGCCGCTGATGTCCTGCCGGTCGATCACCCAATCGAGATTTGTCAGGGCAACGACATCGCCCGTGACCGGGGCTGCAAGCGCGATCACCAGCCGCTGCGCCGGCGCCACACCGGGCCTTGCATGATACTCCCGCATCAGCGCTGCAAAGGACGCGTGATCCTGGTTGCGGAAGCGGGCAACGGAGGCCGTATCGAGATGCCCGTCGACATATTGCCCGATGCGGCAATGCGTTCCTCCCAGATCGCAGACGCTTGTGATCATCGTGTCACGGTCACCTTGTTGAGATGCTGCGGGGCATCCGGGTTCAGCCCCAGGCTCACGGACAATTCCTCCACGAAGCGATAGAAGCTGAGAATCTGGGCGATCGGATCAAGGAGCCGGTGCGCGGTCTTCACGCAGGGCAGCACATGCGCGCCGGTCTTTTCATGATCCACCGTGAACACCGTCGACCCGGTTTCGCGCAGCCGCAGCACGCCGTTTTCGACACCTTCGCGGCCGGCCTCATCGGTGAGAAACGCCAGCGCCGTCAGCGACGGTCCCGACAGCGCGAGCGGGCCGTGGATCATTTCCGCCGCGCTGAAGGCCTCGGCCCGGATCAGGCAGGTTTCCTTGAACTTGAGTGCGGCTTCACTGGCGATGCCGAGCGCGGGACCGCGTGCGGTCACGAACACGTTGCCCGGACGGCTGAAGCGCTCAAGCGCAGGCGACCAGTCGCAGCCCAGCGCCCTGTCGAGATCGCCGGGCAGCGCACGCAGCGCCTCGGCCAGCGCGGGGTCTTTCGACCAGCCGGCCACGATCGCGGCCAGCGCCACCAGCGAGGCAATGAAGGTTTTCGTCGCGGCCACCGCAAGTTCCGGCCCGGCCGCCATGGGAAGCACCGTGTGCGAGGCCTTGGCCAGCGGTGAGGCAACATCATTCGTCAGGGAAATGCCCAGCGCACCCGCCCCTGTCACCGCCTGCATGAACAGCTTCAGGTCATCGCTGCCACCGGATTGGGAAATCGCGATGACCGGCGTGCCCTCGAGCTTCCAGTGCGCGCCATAGACCGACGACACCGACGGCCCGATGGAGGCGACCGGCAGGCCGAGACCTATTTCCACGAGATACTTGAAATAGGTTGCGGCGTTGTCGGAACTGCCGCGCGCACAGGTGACGACAAGACCGGGGTTGAGCGACGCCAGCCGGTCCCCCAGCGCCAGATACGCGTCGAGCGATGTTTCCAGCTGTCCTGCGATCACGCCGGGGACAGACAGGCTTTCCGCCTTCATGCGGGTGGATGCGGCAATGTGGGGCATCAGATCGGGGCCTGCTGATTGAGGGAGCGGCATCAGTCGCTTGGGCTTTGAATGCGCGCGACCGGCGGAACGTAATCGTCCAGATCGGTCGCAGGGAAATGCACGGTCTGCCCGGTCTCGGCCGAACGATAGAGACCGATCAGGATCTCGACGACGGCCAGGCCGTCATGGAACGTCTCCGACGGCGTTTCGCCCTTGCGGAAACACTCGGTCATGTGCCGGTTTTCGTCGGTATAGCCATAGACGCCCGCCTCATCCTCAAGCACCGGCATCAGTCCCTGTTCGGCGTTCTGCTTTTCGACCAGATCTTCCCCTTCCGCGCCCCTCACCTCGCGCGACATGAACACCTTCAGGCCGGTCGAAAGCG
>NZ_LQZT01000001.1:587301-598067 GCF_001703635.1 Parahoeflea olei
AGTTGAACTCCATCGAGTATTCGGGGCCGAGCAGTTCGAGCTGGATACGCAGACCCGCGCCGACATAGGCCCAGGACGTGGTCGCCTCGATCACCAGCTCATTGCCTTCCTCGTCCTCGAGCAGGATCGTTCCGCGGGCAAAGTCCTCGGACGGCCGGTTGCGGTAGTCGACGGCGATGCCGTAGCGCTCGGTGAGTTGCGCCGCATAATGCGGGCGCGTCCATTTCAGGTTTGCGACCGTTCCGTTGACGGATTTGACGCGAAGCGACTTGCGCTTGGCGCCGGGCTCGGTCAGCAGATGGCGGGCGACTTCGACACTGTGGCACATCATGTCCGAAAGCACGCCGCCGCCCTGCTTGTCGCCCTGCCAGAACCACGGCGCATGCGGGCCGGAATGTTCTTCCGCCGCCCGCGCAAGATAGGGGCGCCCGGTCACCGAGGCCGCCCGCCGCCATATGATTTCCTTTCCGCGCAGCACCGGCGTGCAGAACACCTGGTTTTCGAGATAGCCGTGGTTGAGCCCGGCCGTCTCAGCCAGTTCGAGCATCTCCCGGGCTTCGGCAATGGTCCGCGCCAGTGGCTTCTCGCAGGCGACGGCAAACACCTTCGAGCGCTTGGCGGTCACCTCGGCATGGATGGTGCGCATGATGTCGAGCCGGGTGTGGTTGGGCGAGAGGATCCAGACCGCGTCGATCGTCTCATCCTGCAGCATCGCTTCCAGCGTCTCGAACGGTTTGCAGGGCCCGAGTTCGAGATCATTGGCGAGCTTGGCGTAGCGTGCCCGGTTTTCCGCGTGGCGGCTAAAGACGCCCGCGACGCTGACATTGCGCACACCCAAGAGCGAGCGCAGGTGAAACTCGGCGATGAAGCCGGTTCCGATCATTCCGATACGGAGCGTTTGACGGGCTGGAGCAGTCATGATCAGGACCTCTTTCTTCAATCAAGCAGGGCGGCAGGAGGCGCCGCGGTGGTTTCGCGAACCAGGAGCTGGGTCGGCAGGATGGTGGGATCAGCGGGAAGGCTCTTGCCGTTCATCAGGTCGAGCAGGACGGACATGGCACGCTCGCCGATATCGAGCCGCGGCTGGCTGATGGTGGTCAGCGACGGCAGGAACGCTTCGCTGAAGGCGATATTGTCGAAGCCGACGACGGACAGGTCCGCCGGCACGTTCAGACCGATTTGACAGGCGTGACGGATTACGCCGAAAGCCATTTCGTCATTGGCGACAAAAATCGCGCTCGGCCTGCCTTCGCCGCTTAACAGTGCACGCGCGCAGCGCTCGCCGCTCTGAAGCGTGAAATCGCCCCGGCACACATAATGGGGAGGGATCTCAAGCCCGGCCTTCTGCATCGCAAGGACGTAGCCTTTCTGCCTGCGGATGCTCATGCCTTCGGGAATCGGCCCGGCAATATGGGCGATGCGGGTATGGCCGAGCCCGATCAGGTGGTTGACGGCTGCGACCGCGGCCGCCTCGTTGTCGATCAGGATCTGCGGCACATGGAAATCTTCGACCATTTCGAGCGCCACGACGACATTGTCGAAGCCTCGGGCGCTTTTCCGAACGGAGCCGGGAACCGCTCCCGTCATCAGGATCATGCCGTCCGCGAGGCCGTCGCTGAGCATCTCGAAATACTCAACCTCGCGCTCCCGGTCGCCCTCGGTGTTGGCCATCAGCACCGAATAGCCGGCTTGCCGCGCCACACGCTCGACGCCCTTGAAAACCTCGAGGTAGAACGGGTTGCCGATATCGCGGACAACGATCAGCACCGCCATGGTCTTCTGGGTGCGGAAATTGCGGGCCCGGACATTCGGGCGATAGCCGAACTCGTCGGCCAGCGCCCGGATCCGGTCCACCGTCGCCTCGGCGATCAGGCTGGACCCGCTCAAGGCACGCGACACCGTGGATGTCGAAACCCCCGCCCGCTGGGCGATGTCCTTGAGATTGGGGCGGACCGGTGCTCTCATCCGCGCAGGGCCTTGCCGCGTCCGTAAAACAGCATCAGCACGAGCAATGTCGCGCCGAAGGCGAACTGGCGGCCGGCTTCCTCGATGTTCAGTGTGGTCAGGATGCTCTGCAACACGATCAGCAGCACCGCACCGGCCATGGTGCCGGTATAGCCGCCCTTGCCGCCCGAGAGTGGCGTGCCGCCCAGCACGACGGCGATGATCGACGGCAGCATGTATTGGGCGCCGACATTGGAGAACGACGAGCCGGCATAGCCGATGATGCAGAAGCCCGCGACCGCCGCGAACATGCCCGACAGCACGAACAGGCTGATGCGGATCAGGTCGGCCGGAACGCCCGCCATCCGGGCGGCATTTTCGTTCGATCCGATCGCATAGACCCGGTAGCCGAACAGGGTTCGCCTGAGCAGCAGCGCCATCAGCACGCCGATTGCGCCCCACAGCCAGATCATCCCGGGCACGCCGAACAGGAAGGGCTGCGTGACGAAGCGCGCCAGCCCCGGCGCCGCCAGGCCCGACGGAATGCCGCTGCGCACCACCACCAGAAGTCCCTGCAGGACGCCGAGCATGCCGAGCGTCATGATCAGCGGCGGAATGCGCAACAGGGTCACGCCGAGGCCGTTGAGGAGCCCGAAGAAAGCACCCGTCGCGAGACACGCAAGGATCGCCGGAATGATGCCGGCATCGCTTCCCTGCATCATGTTGCCGGCGATCACCGCGCTCAGAGAGACCACCCCGCCGACCGAAAGGTCGATCCCCTCGCGCCCGCCGAGAATGACCAGGTTCTGCCCCGCGGCGACGACACCGAGGATCGAGGCCACGATCAGCAGGCGCATGATCTGCGAGGAAGAGGCAAATCCGGGCGACAGAAGCTCGCCGAGCAGCAGCAGGGCCAGGATCAGGCTCAGCGCAACGACCAGGGGTGTGCGGACCAGATCCGCGATTGAGGTGGACAGCCTGGTCATTTGCTGATCCTCCGCGTCACCAGCACGCCCGCCATCAGCGCGACGAGCACGGCGACGCCCTGGGCAAAATTCTGCCATTCGGACGACACCCCGGCAAAGAAGACGAAGGAATTGATCAGGCCGAGGATCAGCGCGCCGATGGCCGATCCGAGCAGCGATCCCGAGCCGCCCGACAGCGCCGTGCCGCCAAGCACGACGGCGGCAACGCTGTAGAGCGTCATGGCGTTGCCGACCACCGGGTCACCGCTGGCCGTGTCGCCGATGATGCAAAGCGCGGCAAAAGCGGACAGCAGGCCGCACAGGGCGAAGGCCTTGATGCGGATGCGCGTGACCGGCAATCCGCTCTGGTAGGCGGCAAGCCGGTTGTCTCCGACCGCCATCAACTCGATGATGTATTTGGTTCTGACCGCAAGCCAGATGAACACCGCCAGCAGGATGACCACATAGAAGACGAACGGAATCTCGAAAATCCGGCCGCCATAGGTCCGCCAGAACGCCTGCGGCACCGGCATGCCCGCGACCGGCAGGACCCACAGGGCGAGGCCCGTGAACACGATCCCGGTCGCGAAGGTGGCCACGATCGGCTGCAGTCGCAGCCCGACCACCACCAAGCCATTGAAAACGCCGGCCAGCGTGCCGACCAGGACCCCGACCAGGCAGGCGAGCAGCACGCTGTCCGGCCCACCGCCCAGCCGTTCGATGAGAACGACGACCACCACATTGACCAGCGACAGGATTGCGCCCACCGACAGGTCGATATCGGCGGAGAACACCACGAAGGACTGCGCCACGGCGAGGAACATCAGCGCCAGATAGGTCTTGATCAGCCCGGTTATGGCGCCGTAGGACATGCTCCGCGGCTCGGCGATGCCATTGAGAATGAGCAGCGCCACGAGAATGCCGAGCGCCGGAATAAAGGGAAAGCGCTCGAACACGGAACGCTGCCGGGACGTGCTTTGCGGCATGCTCATCACGCGGCCTCGTAGGCTGCATGATAGAGGTGATAGCGCGTGCGCTCGTCGCCCCTGAGCTCGCGCACGGTGCGGCCGTTGTTGAACACCAGCACCCGGTCGGAATTCTCCAGCAATTCCGCGTCCTCCGATGAATACAAAAGGATCGCCATGCCGTCGGCTGCCAGGTCGCGCAGCACCCGGAACAACTCCGTCTTGGAGGCGATATCGATACCCTTGGTCGGGTCGTCGAGCAGCATCACCTGCGGCGGCGCCATCAGCCAGCGCGAGACGATGACCTTTTGCTGGTTGCCTCCCGACAGCGAACTGATCGGGTGGAACAACGACTGGTACTTGGTCTGCAACTGTTCGAGCGCGTCCGCTGCCCGGGTTCCGAGCGAGCGCGGAGAGGCGGTGATGAGATGGTTTTTCAAGGCGTAGATCGGCACGGTGTTCTCGAGGATCGAACGTCCGTCGATCACCCCGTCACGAGCCCGGTCTCCCGACACATAGGCAAGTCCCTCGCGGATCGACGCGCGGGGGGAATTGCCCTTCAGGCGCGTGGCCCCGACCTCAATGTCGCCGGACCGCGTGGGCGCAGTCCCGAACAGCGCCCGCAGCACGGCAGACTGCCCTTGGCCATGCAGGCCGCCAAAGCCGAGAATTTCGCCTGCCGCCAGTTCGAACGAGACAGAGTTCACGCCGGGCGCAACGAGATTTGACACCTTGAGCTTGATGGACGGTTGCCGCGCCACGTGAGGGGCAGCCGCGACCGCAGGCACCGCAGGTCCGGGCGCTTCCTCGCCGGTCATGGTGCGCAGGATCTCGTCCATGCTGGTGTCGGCAAGGGCCGAGGTGCTGACCGTTTCCCCGTCGCGAATGATCGTCACCCGGTCGCCGATCTCGAAGATCTCGTCCATGCGGTGCGAAATGAAGATGATGCTCTTGCCCTCGGCCTTGAGCTTGCGCAGGACAGTCATGAAACAGTCGACCTGCGCGCGGTCGAGCGCCGAAGTCGGTTCGTCGAAAATGAAAATGTCGGGCTCGGCGGCCAGTGTCTTCATGATCTCGACCAGCTGGCGCTGATCCGCACGCAGACGCCCCACCGGCACATCGAGGCCGAAACCGTCGCCGAGAACGCTTTCGAAAGGCGCGATGAACGGCGCCGCTGCCGCCGCCATCCCGGCGCGGTTGCGAAACAGCCCGCCGGTGCCGCTCAGCCGGGGCAGGCAGATGTTTTCCACCACGCTGCGGTGGGACGCCAGGCTCAGTTCCTGGTAGAAGACCGCGATGCCGAGATCCCGTGCCGCGCGCGGGCTGGGGATCGTCACGACCGATCCGTCGCATTCGATCACCCCGTCATCGGGCCGCACACTGCCGGCAATGATCTTGCTGAGCGTGCTCTTGCCGGATCCGTTGGATCCCATCAGGACATGCACTTCACCCGACATGAGAGTGAGATCGCCCCGGCCGAGCGCAATGGTCGCTCCATACCGCTTGCTCACACCCTTGAGACGAAGTCTCGGCATGACATCCACCATGTTGTTTTCGGAAAAGGGGCCGGCCCGCTGACGGGCCGGCCGGAGTGGGGGCGAAGACTACTTGAAGAGCGCTTCCGCGTCGTCGATGCTCAGCGCGCTGGTGTAGGAATAGAAGCCCGGCTTGCCTTCAAGCTCGGCGGCCACTTCCTGCAGGTTCGACGCGTCGATGAACGGAATCGGCAGATACAGCGCATTGCCATATTGGCCCGCGGTCGCAGGCTCCTTCAGTTCCCGACCCTGAAGCATCAGCACGGCCACGTTCAGCGCGCTCGCCATCACGCCGGGAGGGTTCACGGAGGCGCCGGAATTCAGCTCGTCCTTGACCCACAGGTCGATGAAGTCCTTGCGGATCTCGCCGGTCGCGGCAATCTTGCCGGCCTGGGGCGAATCCTGGATCGACCGCCAGGCGCCGGCGGCCATGCCGTCCTGCACCCAGACGCCGTCGATATCGGGATAGGTGGCGAGCAGGTTCTGCATTGCCTGCTGGCCCTGGGCCTGGTCCCAGTTCGCGTTCACTTCGTTGACGATCTCGATCCCGGGGTGTTCGGCAAAGACCTTGCGGTAGCCTGCGACGCGCATCTCGTTGGCCGGATGACCGGCAACGCCGTTGATGGCGACCACCTTGCCCTTGCCGTCGAGCGTCTTGGCGAGCCATTCGGCCCCCGCTTCGGCCCAGGCCTGCTGATCAATGCCGACATAGGTGGCGTCCGGCGAGGACACCTCGGCATCCGTGGAAATCACCAGCACGCCGGCGTCCTTCGCCTGCGCGAAGACCGGGTCGAAGGCAGTCGGGCTGTTGGGGTTGATGATGACCGCATCCACCCCCTGGTTGAGGAAGTTGCGGACATGGGCGATCTGCCCCGGCACGTCCACATTCGCGCTCTGGACCACGACCTTGACGGTGACGCCACGGTCGGCCCATGCGGCGGCGGCAGCCTCTGCCTCTTCGATCATCTGCGTCCGCCATTCGGAGCCGACCCAGCCATTGGACAAGCCAATGGTGAACTCTTCGGCTCCTGCGGATGCAATGGAAATCACGGACGCAGCAAGCGCTGCGATTGTTGTGCGTAGCTTCACTTTTCATCTCCCATAAAATGTGCCGCAAGAAGTTGTTCCACGCCTTGCATTCGATTGCAAGACCAATTGCAATCGATTGCACTGCAGCAAAAATGCCCAGGTGACGCGCAACAGGGAGCGCCCGCGCGCAGGATTAAGAGGGAGAGACCGGGGCATCCGAGCAAGGATAACCGGGCGCGGCACGGAATGCCGGTTCTGCCGCAAGGCGGGCGGGATCGGTCGGATCCGGGCCGTTGTCAGAGAGGCAGGCGGGTGATTGGAAAATGGAGAGTGCAGTCGGCCTCGGGTCCGGTCCCGAGACATCCGCCCCGCGGCGCTCGTGGACGGGCCGGCCGCGCAGGCTGGCGCGATTTCGATCGGCAGCGTGCGATAGAGCTGCTGCCGTGGCCGCGACAGCCGGAATGCCGTCTTCAGCGGTAGCGGGAGCAGGAGGATCGGCGGCGCCTGCCGCCGGAGCATGGCCCTGCTCCCCGAGCGAGAAGCAGGGCCATGGCGTGTGCGTCTACTTGTCGGTTGCCGCAGCCGGGACGGTCGGGACATTCCAGTCCGCCCACAGCTTTGCGATCGCCGCATAATCCTCGCGGGCATAGCCGCCGCGCGCCGCCATCTCGTAGACCGAGTGGGAGGCCTGGATGGCGAACAGCGGTATGCCTTCCGACTGCGCCAGTTCCAGCGCCAGCCGCGAATCCTTGCGCGCCGCGTCGAGCGGCATGCCGCCTTCGTAATCGCCCTCCACCACGCGCTTGGCAAAGCGGTAGGTGAGCGGACGGTGCAGCCCCATCTGCGGGTCCGACAGCAGGCCGACCAGCTTGTCGATCGACACGCCCGTCGCGGTTGCCATGGATCCTGCCTCGGCGACCACCACCATGACCGCATGGGCCACGGCATTGTTGATGACCTTGGCGGCAGCACCGGTCCCCAAGGGACCAAAGACGATCTGCTTCTCGGCAATCGCATCGAGCACGGGCTTCGCGGCGTCGATGGCGTCCGCATCACCGCCGACGAGAAGGGTCGCGCTGCCCGCCTCCATCTGGCTCACACCGGCAAGCAGCGATGCATCGATGATGCGGATGCCGAAGGCAGCCACGATTTCCTGGCAGGCAAGCACATCCGCAGGATTGACCGTCGAGGTCTCCACCACCACGGCATCCTTGGGAAGATGCGGCGCGATCTGCCGCAGCACCTGCATCGAGATCTTCGGGCTCGGCAGGCACAGGACGACGACGGGGGTCTGAGCAAGATCTTCCGGCCGGGCGATCGGCTCGGCGTCGAGCTCGGCCTTCGCCTTGGCGAGCATATCATTGCTCAGGTCATGAACCTGGACCGCAAAACCGGCCGCAATGCGCCTTGCCAGGGGGAAACCCATATTGCCGAGGCCGTAGACGGCAACTTTCGATATATCGGTCATTCGAACTCCAGAAATAGCTGAACAAGAGGAAAAGGGATTACTTGGCGATCGGAAGCGGGTTTTCGTGCAGGCCGAAATACATGCTCTTGACCTGGGCATAGAGCCGGAGGCCGTCGACGCCCTTTTCCCGGCCGATGCCGCTGTTCTTGAAACCGCCGAACGGCGTGCTGGTGACAGACTGCTTGTAGGTGTTGATCCAGACGGAACCGGCCTCGAGCGCCCGGCCGACGCGCCAGGCCTTCTTGAAGTCATTGGTCCAGATGCCGCAGGCAAGGCCGAAGGCGGTGCCGTTGCCCATGCGGATCAGCTCGGCTTCGTCCTTGAACGGCAGCACCACGAGGACCGGCCCGAAGGCCTCTTCTTGGCAGGAGAGCGCATCGGCGGACAGGCCGGCGATGATGGTGGGAAGGTAATAGGCGCCGTCCGCATAGCGCGCGCCCTCCGGCGCCGATCCGCCGCACAGGATCTCGCCGCCTTCGCTTCGCGCGCGCTCGACGAAGGCGTGGACCCGGTCGCGGTGATGGAACGACGCAAGCGGCCCCATTTCCACGCCCTTCTGGTCGGGAGCGGCCACGACGATGCGGTTGGCGCGCGCGACCAGTGCGGCGACCACCTCGTCATAGACGCTTTCTTCGACCAGCAGCCGGGAGCCCGCCACGCAGGACTGGCCGGAGGAGCCGAAGATGCCGGCAGCGACGGCCGCGACCGCATGATCCATTTCGGCGTCGGCAAAGACGACATGTGGCGATTTACCGCCCAGCTCCAGGGCGACCGGCACGATGCGGTCGCCGGCGACGCGACCGATCGCACGCCCCGTGGTGGTGCCGCCGGTGAACGAGATCATGCTCACGCCGGGATGGGCGACGAGCGCGGCGCCGATATCCGCCCCCCTGCCCTGCACGACCTGCAGCAATCCGTCCGGCAGACCGGCGGCAGCGGCGATGCGGGCCAGTTCGGGCGCCAGCAGCGGAGAATCCTCCGACGGCTTGAGCAGCACGGCATTGCCGGCCGCCAGCGCCGGGGCCACCTTGGCCGCGTCATTCATGATCGGCGAGTTCCAGGGCGTGATCGCCGCAACCACCCCGTAAGGCTCGAGCACCGTGAACGAAACATAATCGCCCCGCCGCGGCGTCACCTCGGTCTCGAGCGTTTCGCAAACCGAGGCGTAGTAGCGGAAGGTGCCGACCGCATAGTCGACCATGCCCCGGCATTCCGCGATCGGCTTGCCGTTGTCGCGCATCTGCAGGGTCGCGAGCTCTTCCTTTTCCGCGAGCAGTCCCGCCGCAATCGCCGTGAGAACCTCGGCGCGCTTATGCGGCATCAGGTCCTTCCAGCCGGAGGTCTCGAAGGCGGTCCGCGCGCGGGCGACGGCGGCGTCGAGTTGGTCCGGCGTTGTCACGGCCACCCGCGCGATCTCCTGGCCGGTGGCGGGGTTGATGCTGATCAGTTCGTTCGCCTTGCTGCGGGTGTCCATGGTCTGCCTGTGCTGTTTGTTGAGTTGGGCGGCGCGGAGGCCGCGTCAGGTGAGCGCCACCGCCTTGGCGCGGCCGCGCCACAGCGGAAGCGCCAGGATGATGGCGATCAGGATGACGAGAATGATCGAGATCGGCGAGGAGACGAAGGACAGCGGATCGCCGCGGGCAATCAGCAGCGCCTGCCGGAACGAGGATTCCGCCATCGGACCGAGGATCGCTCCAAGCACGATCGGCGCGATCGGATAGCCCGAGCGGGAAAGCACGTAGCCGACCACCCCAAAGCCGAGCATCAGCCAGACATCGGCCATCGCGTTGGTGGAGGCATAGGTGCCGAGGCTGCAGATGATCAGGATCATCGGCGCCAGCAGCGCCGCGGGGATGCGCAGCATGTTGACGAACAGCTTGGCGCCGACCAGTCCCAGTCCGAACATCAGGAACGCCGTGATCAGCATCTGCCACATGAAGCCGTAGACGACATCCGCATGCTGGGCGAACAGCGCCGGCCCCGGGTTCAGGCCCTGGATCAGCATCGCGCCCATCATCAGCGCCGCCACCGAATTGCCAGGCACGCCGAGCGCCAGCGTCGGGATCAGCGAGGAGGCATTGTCGGCGTTGTTGGCGCATTCCGAAGCGGCGATGCCGCGCGGATCGCCCTTGCCGAACAGCGAGGAATCCTTGGCCGCGCGCCGCTCCTCGGCATAGCCGAGAATGCCCGCGAGATTGCCGCCCGCGCCGGGCATGATGCCGATGACAACGCCGATCAGACCCGAGCGGATCCAGGTCTTGACGAGGCCGAGGCCTTCGCGGATCGACAGGCCGGCGCCGGAGATGTCGGAGCGGCTCTCGCCGCCGTCGTGGAACGCCAGCATCGACAGCGCCGGCGGGATCGCAAAGAGGCCCGTCAGCATCACCGCAAGGTCGATGCCGCCGGCGACATGGCGGACACCGAAGACGAGCCGTTCCGCACCGGTCATCAGGTCCATGCCGACAAGGCCCACCGCCACGCCGATCATGGCCGAGGCAAGGCCCTTTGCCGGCGCACCCGCGAGCAGCAGCGAGACGCTGGTCAGCCCGAACACCGCAACCCAGAAATATTCCGCCGGCCCGAACTGCAGCGCCAGCGACACCAGCGGCGGCGCGATCGCCATCAGCGCAATGGCGCTGATCACCGATCCGGCGGTCGAGGATGCGAGCGCGATCTGCAGCGCGTATTTTGCCCGTCCCGCCTGCGCCAGCGGATAGCCGTCAAAGGTGGTCGCCACCGCCGACGGCGTTCCCGGAATCCGCATCAGGATTGCGGGAATGGCGCCGCCATACATCGAGCCGTTGTAGATGCCGGCCATCATGCCGAGCGCCACCAGCGGCGACATCGTGTATGTGAACGG
>NZ_LQZT01000001.1:598083-605423 GCF_001703635.1 Parahoeflea olei
ACATCGTGTAGGTGAACGGCAGCAACAGCGCCATCGCAAGCGTGGCCGTCAGGCCCGGAATGGCGCCGACGACGATGCCGGCAGCCGTTCCCGCCAGCATCGCGACCATGCTCTCGAGCAAAAGCGCATGCGGCAGCCCGGAAAGGACCTCAACCATATCAGTCTCCGAATATCAGTTCTGCGGGCAAGGGTTGCGACAAGGCGAGATTGAAGACGAGATAGGCCAGACCGACGAACGCGATCGTGCCGATGGTCATGCGCAGGACGTTGCGGTCACCGCCAAGCAACGCCATCGCCGGGATCAGCAGCAACGAACTCGTCAGGAACCCGACATGCCCGGCCAGCCAGATGAAGAGCCCCAGCATGACGAGGCCTGCAAACCCCTTTGCCAGCGGCGCCTCGTCGCTGAAGCGCGTGGCACGGTCGAGCTTGGCGATCGTGATCGCCGACAGCGCGACCATCGCGCCGCCGACGGCAATCGGGAAATAGGCGCTTTCCCCCGTCTGGCGGGCGCCATCCCAGATGATGACGCCGCCGATCAACGCAACAGCCAGAGATGTCGCCAGCCGCTCGAGCGGCCGGACGACGTTTCCCTGTGCCTGGTCAGGCTCTACTGCCATGGAGTTTCATTCCACATGGCCTGGTAATCCTGCTGAAGCTGGTTCACATGGGCCTGGAATTCTTCCGTGGGCATGTAGCGGACCTCGGTGAAGAGTTCCTTGTTGCGGGCGATGAACTCGGGGTTCTTCGCCACCGCCTCGACGGCGGCCGCAAGCTTGGCGACGATTGCAGAGTCGGTGCCGGCGGGAAGGCCGATGCCGCGTTCCGACAGCATCGCCACGTCGTAGCCGAGCGATTTGGCGGTGGGCACGTCCGGAGCGAGATCCGAGGCTTCGGTGCCGAACTGGGCCAGGATGCGGACCTTGCCGGCCTCGGCATTCGGCATCGCTTCACCCAGGTTGAGCGCCGCAGCCGCCACGTGGCCGCCCATCAGCGCCGTGCGCGCCGCACCGGCGGAGGCAAACGGGACATGGGTGAACTCGACGCCCGCGGCCTTGGCCAGGTAACGCATGGCAAGATGGTCGTCGGTTCCGACGCCGGTCGTGCCGATGGTGACCGCACCCGGATTTTCCTTGGCGTAGGCGACCAGTTCCTCAAGCGTGTTGAAGGGGCTGTTTGCGGGAACCGAAATCGCCGACGGGTCGCGCACGAGCCCGGCCACGGGAATGATGTCCTCGGCCTTGAAGGCGGCGTCCTTGGTGATCGGAATGGTCAGCATCGGCGGCAGGTTGAGAATGCCCATCGTGTAGCCGTCCGTGTCCGCATCGGCGATCGCCGCGTGACCCACTTCGCCGCCGGCGCCGGGGCGATTGACCACGACCACCGGCTGGCCGAGTTCCTTTTCCAGAAGCGGCTGCAGGGTACGCGCCGTCACATCGGTTCCGCCGCCCGCGCCATAGGCCACGATCAGGTTGATCGGCTTTTCGGGCCATTCGGCAAAGGCGGGCGCCGCGGTCACGAGGAATGCCGCAGCGGCGACAGTAAGACTTTTAAACATGAAACCTCCCTGGGTTGAGCACGCAGGATCGGCGTGTGTGCCGCCCCTTCGTGCGGCCGGACCATAGCCATCAGATCCCCTCCGGCAAGCGGTTTACAGTCGGCAATTGCGCCAATGCGCAGGTCGATATAAAGGTCGATGGAATTATCAATAATCTGGTGAGCCCCATGACCAGCCACGGAACCACAACCGAAATGGCGGTTGCCGCAATAGTCGCCGACCTCGAGCAGGATATCATTTTCGGCCGCTTCCTGCCCAAGCAGCGCCTCTATGAAGACGAATTCATCGTCCGCTTTTCGGCTAAGCGGCACATCGTGCGCGCCGCGCTCCAGGAACTCGAACGGCGCGGAATCGTCGAGCGCCACCCCAACCGCGGGGCTTCGGTGCGCTACTTTTCGCGCGAGGGCGTTGCCGCGCTCTATGAACTCCGGGTGATCCTGCACGAGGCCGCCGCCCGGCGGATCGTCCTGCCCGCCGACCCCGCCTGGTTTTCAGACCTTGAGGCCGCCCGCGACGAGCACGCCCGGGCCGTGGTCGAGCGCGATCTCGGCGCGGTGTTTCAGGCCAATACACTGTTTCACCGCAAGCTGTTCGAAGGCACCCGAAATCCCTATCTGAGCGAGGCGATCGAGACGTCGAATGCGAAGACGCACGGGATCCGCTCGCATGGACTTGGCGTGCCGCGGCTGCTCGAACGGGCACGCGACGAGCATTTCGCCATGGTCGACGCCGTCGCTGCCGGCAATCTCGAAGAGCTATCCAGGCTCTGCATCGAGCACATGAGCCCCGCGCGCGCGTTCTACGAGGAGAAATACTGCGGCGTGCTGTGACGGGAGCCGCAGCCAGGCCTGTGGCCTGTGTCAAGCCTCACCTACCTATCTGAACACAATGCTTGACCACCTATTCGCATGGGCCGACGATGAAGCTGGAAGTGGGCCGAATTCCGGGTTTTTTGTAGTGTACCCCCTCAACTCATGCCAATCGCAGCAGCCTAATCGTAATCGAGAACAATACCGGATGCGGCGAGGTCACGTCGAATACGGTCAAGCGCTTTGTAAGCGGCACGACTGTCCATAACTTCCGCAAATCGTCTCAATGTTTCCACCGGCGTTCTACCATTCGCTGAGATCATCGCCTGCCGGTGCCGGTAATCGGAGAGCCAACTGTCGGCAAATGCCTGCTCACTATGCCCAAGCCCCATTTTAGATATCATCAATGACAGGCGCTCATCCGCAGAAGGATATTCCTGCGTGTGCTGAAGGCCGAAAATTTCCAGGAAATGAAAAACATTGTGGAGATTAAGGAGGCTACTGAGGAGTTCGGAGCGCCATTTTTCGATAACCGCTTCGACCGAGTAGGCATCGGCTGCAAGCTCGATGCTGCGCCGTGAACTTAACGAACTCGTGTGCGGAACGATATCAACTTGGATTGCGCCTCCCACATCAACGCGGGTCGTATGGCCAAGCGCCACATGGCCGAGTTCATGAAGGATCAAAAGCAGAAGCGACGTCGAAACACCGAGTTCAACGTCCTTTGCCGCGCGGGGCCCCAACATGTCCGCAATGGTTACCGGTGGCCAAAGATTCTCATAAGCGTCTACGAGGGCTATATGACCCGCTAGGTTTAGAAGGTGTGATGGCGAAAGCGTCTCTCCACTTTCGTCTGTCTCAGTCTCCAGTCGCGAAAGCAAGCTTCCGACAGAAATCAGCGACGTCTGGAAGTGCACGACATCGAATAGACCACGACATACCAACAGCGCTGGTCCGCGCGCCGATTGGATGGCTGCAGCATGGGGCAAACTCGATTCGATCCAGAGGATTGGAACCTCGGCAAGATGCTTCCGAACGTCATCGCGAAGAATCTGCTCGACCGCCCTCAGCCGAGCGCGGAACGCAATGGCGTCGGGATCATCCGGAGTGGCTGACCGCCGAGCCAAGCGAACATCCAGCGCCGCCTTCATCCGCTGCTCTGCCGTGAGCGGCATCAAGCCCAAGGTATCGCATTCGAGAATGGCAGACAGTGTCTCGGGGTCAATCTCCAGCATCGTTGTGGCCTTGCCCCTCGGCAATCAGCTCTGACAAGCGCCGCGCGATACGTTCCACATCGTCGTCACTGAGAGCAAACGATCCAGTCCTATCCCCGACCTCGACACCCACTGCAGCGCCATCCCGCCGCCCGCTGCGTTTCCAGGCATTGTGCACCCACACTGCAATCAGACTCGCGGCCACCGAAGAGGGAATTGCCGTAATCCCTAAATTGACGAGGATTGGATAGAGTGTTTCACCAAACCCTTCATCAGGCTGTTCCAGGCGCAGAGTAATATCAGGCGACGGTGCGTGAAGGGCCAGCGCGTCCCGAAATTCGCTTTCAGTGACCAAGATCCGGATCTGTGTGTTCATCAACGAACTCTCGCCTGCCGCGTTTCACACGCACGATCTTAGGCAACAAACGCAAAAAAGCGACTTGAAAATACAATCTGGCCACAGCACCAAGGTTGCTTCCACCGCGGTTCCGATGCAGCCCAATCAAGCACGGCTGTCGACCAAGCGGTCGTCCTGGCGGCCCCTAGCCACACCTGCCCCCGTCTTGCATCCACCCATTCCGTCCTCCCGTAGGGGCTCAGGGCCGGGACGCGCCAAGGCGTGGCGATCGCGGTCAGTTCACGACGACCTGGAACCAGATGTCGAGAAACTTGGAGCGCTTGATCATGTCGCGGAACACGAGCAGCTCGGGGCCGAGTTCGATCCGCTGGAGACTGTCGAGCGGGGTGAAATCTGCGGGGTAAGCCAAGCCCGCGGTTGCGAGCGCCGGCTTGAGCGCGTCCGAGCGCAGGGCATTGAGAACAGCGCGCGCGCCGCGGAGATGGGCGGCGCTTTTGGGCGCCAGCAGGGTCCAGGGCACGGCGAGCACGTAATCCTGCGGAACCACGACTTCCGCACCCTCCGGCAGGGCCGTCCCCGCCTGCAGGGCAGAAAGAGGGACGTTGTAGAGCACATCGACCTTGCCATCGCGGAAGGCGGCCAGCAGGTCGTCCGTCGTGTCGTAGATCCGCGCCTTGGCCGCCCCGAAGGCGCGCATCAGGCGCCAGTAGAGCGAGGTGCGGATCGAATCCTGGGAGGCGAGAAAATAGCTCACATCGTCGATGCCGATATTGACGATGCCGACCCGGCGCGAGAAGCGGGGGCTGTTCTGCTCGAGCGCGCGCACCAATTCGATCCGGGTACGGGGCAGGCGATCGGGGAAGGCATTGCGTCGCAAAAGCATGACGGCAGGGTCGGCCCAGAGGCCGAAAACCTCCTGCCGCCACTGGGGGCCGGAACCGGCCGCATCATCCCGGGCGGCATATCCCTCATTGGCAACGGAGACTGCGATGTCCGGCGACGCCAACAGCGCAATGTCGAACGAGGCTCTCGGGCGCCGGGCGCCCGCGGCGATCTGCGCGGAGGACAGCCGCTCATAGGACAGTTGCACACCCGGCAGGCGGTCGGACAGGGCGTCCAGCAGCGGGCCGATACGCTCCTCGGCCATGACGCCGGCGAGGCGAACGGGCCTTTCCTGCGCAGCCGCGGGCGCCGAAAGGGCTAAAACCGCAAGCAGCAGGCAGACTGCGGCGCGGAGCGGCGACACGCTCCCGGTCATGCCGCGTCCTCGTCAGCAAGCGGCAGCACCACTTCCACGACCAGCCCGCCGCCGTCCCTGTCGGCCACGGAAATCGCGCCGCCGAAGGCGACGGTCACATCCCTGGCGATGGCAAGGCCGAGGCCGGTGCCCGGATGCCGGGCGCTGGCGCGCGCGAAACGCTGGAACACTTCGGCCTTGGCCGCATCCGGGATGCCCGGCCCCCGGTCCATCACCCGCAGCACGGCACGCCCTTCCGCGGCGGAGAGCGCGACATGCGTCGGCCCGGGGGCGTGAATGAAGGCATTTTCCACCACGTTGCGCACCATTTCCCGCAGGACCACCGGTTCCGCATCGACGAGAACCGGCGCCTGCGGGGCCACCTGAACCAGCGACCGAATCAGACCGGCATAGGCGCTTTCCGCGCGCAGCATCCGCACCGCGCCCGTCACCGCCTCGCGAAAATCGACGATCTCGCGGTCCCGCGTCTCCAGACGATGCATCGTCGTTGCATCGGACAGGAGCATGTTGGCGAGCAACCCGGCCTCGCGGGCATTGTGGTGAATGCGCGAAAGCCGACGGCGCACCTGCGGGTCCTCGGCTTCCTCCAGCCCGACTTCGGCCTGGGCCTGGATCGCGGCAAGCGGCGTGCGCAGCTGGTGGGCCGCGTCGGCCGTCACGCGCTTGACGCCGTCAAGCACCGACCCCAGGCGGTCCATGAACTCGTTCAGGGCAGAAACCAGCGCCGAAACCTCCGCCGGCACCTCGGTATCGATCCGTCCGAGGTCGGACGGGCGACGTGCCCGCAAATTGCTTTCGATGAGGCGCAGCGGAGAGAAGGCCGACCGCACGGACACGAGGATCAGCCCCCCGGAGACGAGCGCGATCGCCCCGGCCGGCAGCATGCCGTTGACGGTCAGTTGCTCGGCAAGTTCCTGTCGCGCCTCGCGCGTTTCCGCCACCATGACGCCGATCCAGCCGCCCGTCCCGGTCGCCATGTCGGCGCGGTAGCGCTGCACCGAGGCGACGCGCACCGGATCGCCGCGGTAGACCGAATCGTACAGATGCAGTGCCTCATCCTGCACGAGCGGTATGTCGAGCGCCAGGATCGGCGAGCCGGTGACCAGGCTGCCATCCGGGGCGGTGACCCGGTAGAACACCCGGTTCAGGCGGGAGGTGCCGAGGATCGCAAAGGCGGAATAGGGAATGTCGACGGTAACAGCGCCCTCCTCGATGCCGACGGTGTCGGCGATGGCGAGCGCCGAGGCCGTCAGCACACGGTCGAAGGCCTCGTCCGCGGCGCGGCGGGCATAGGCCCTGACCGTCAGCGTCAGAACGGTGCCGATAACCAGGAAAAGACAGGCCGTGGTGATGAGCAGCCGTCGCTCGATCGACAATCGCGTCATCGGCCTACCGCGTCGTCCTTCATGCGCAGCATGTAGCCGGCTCCGCGATGGGTGACGATTTCGACATCCAGGCCGTCCAGTTTCTTGCGCACGCGCGACACCAGCAGCTCGACCGCATTGGGCGTTCCGACATCGTCGTAGCCAAAGAGCTTGAGAAACAGCTTGTCCTTGCTGACGGTGTTGCCCGCCTGCGAGGCAAGGGTTTCCAAGACTTCGAACTCGCGACGCCCCAGTTCCAGCGGCCTTCCGTCGACCTTGGCCGCGCGGGAGGAGAGATCGACTTCCAGAAGGCCGAAGCGGATCACCGACTGGGCAAGGCCCTTGTGGCGGCGCGTGACCGCCCTCAGCCGCGCCTCGAGTTCGCCGAGATCGAAAGGCTTGACGATATAGTCGTCCGCCCCCAGGTCCAGCAGGCTGATCTTGTCGTCCAGCTGGTTGCGGGCGGTAATGACGAGCACCGGCGTCGGCGAATGCCGTTCGCGCATATGCGCCATCACGTCGAAGCCGTTGCGATCGGGAAGATTGATGTCAAGCACCACGATGTCGAACTCGCCGTGGATTGCCAGTTCCTCGCCGGAGATGCCGTCATGGGCCAGCGTGACATGATGCCCTGCGCGCACGAGCTTGGCCTCGATCGCTTCGGCAATGTCGATGGAATCTTCTATGACGAGAATGCGCATGAGGCTGACAGGACTCTGACAGGAAATTCGCGGTAGCCCTTACCTTACAGCAACTGCTTTCCCGAACGCGCGACGGAA
>NZ_LQZT01000001.1:605441-649118 GCF_001703635.1 Parahoeflea olei
CGTCTGGGAGGAGAAAATGACAAACACCTGCAGGTTTGCAGCGTTTGGAATGCTGGTTGTCCTCATGTCGGGAGGCGGCGCCACGGCCCATGCCGGGGCGTGCGAGCAGCGTGCTGCCCTGGAGCAGGCCTATTGCGACGCCGATGGCGATCTCGTCGCCGACCTCCCCGCCGACAGCTCGAAACTGCGTGACCCCGACACGCTGGTCTGGGCCTTCGCGCCGATCGAGGACCCGGCCGTCTATGCCCAGCTGTTCCGCCCGTTCACTCGCCATCTGTCGGCCTGCCTCGACCGCCAGATCGTCTATTACCCGGTTCAGTCCGTTTCCGCCGAAATCGCCGCCATGCGCGCCGGCCGCCTGCATTTCGCAGGGTTTTCCACCGGCCCCACGGTGGAAGCCGTCAACAAGGCCGGCGCGGTGCCCTTCGCGGCGAAAGGCCAGAACGGCGAAGTGCGGGGCTATCACCTGGTCGCGATCGTGCGCGCGGATTCGCCCTACCAGACGCTCGCGGACCTGAAGGGCAAGCGGGTGGCCCATGTTTCCGCCGCCTCCAATTCCGGCAACCTCGCCGCCCGTGCCCTGTTCCCGGCGGAAGGCCTTGTTCCGGACGAGGACTATCGGCCGATCATGTCGGGCGCCCACGACAAGTCGGTCATGGGCGTGCTGTCGGGCGATTACGACATGGCGGCGGTGGCCTCCGACGTTCTCGAGCGGCTGGTGGAGCGCGGCACGGTCGATCGCTCGGCCATCCGCGTCCTCTATGAAAGCCCGCTGTTTCCGACGGCAGCCTTCGTCCACGCCCATGATCTCGATCCCGCGCTCACGGAGAAGCTGAAGGCCTGCTTCTTTGCGTTCCGGTTTCCACCCGACATGTCGGCCGCCTTCAACGGCGACGAACAGTTCCTGCCGGTCCGCTATGAAGAGGCGTGGCGAACGGTGCGCGAAGTGACCGATGCCGTCGGCGCCTTGCCGGATTGAAGCCAGAAGAAAAACCATTCCCAACCAGAAGTGAGCCCATGACCCAGCAAACCGTTTTGCCGGAGGAGCGCGCGCATCCTCTCTCGGCCTGGAAAAGGCTGTCCTATCTCGTCCGCGTCAAGAGCGCCGATCCGACCCTCCTGCTGGCCTTGGCGCTGCTGATCGTCTTCGGCTATCTCATCTTCGCGCCCGTCGTGCTCCTGCTGGTCGATGCGGTCACGGTGCATTTCGCCGATACGGCGCGAACCCGGCAGGATCTCGGTGACCTGACCTTCTATTATCTCAACCGGGTGCTGCTCTCGCCGATATCGCGCGATCTGTTCTGGTGGCCGCTCGCCCACACGGCGATCATCAGCGCCGGCGCGATCTTGCTCGCATTCCTGGTCGGCGCCCCGATCGGCTGGCTGCTGAGCCGCACGGACCTGATGGGCAAGAAGTGGTTTTCCACGGCCCTGCTGGTCCCCTACATGCTGCCCTCCTGGACCTTTGCGCTCGCCTGGCTGACGCTCTTCAAGAACCGCACGATCGGCGGCCTGCCGGGCTGGATGGAGACCCTGGGCTTCACGCCGCCGGACTGGCTGGCCTACGGGGCGCTGCCGATCGCGCTCATCCTCGCGCTTCACTATGCGCCCTTCGTCATCCTGCTGTTCGGCAATGCGCTGAAGCAGTTCGACACGCAGCTCGAAGATTCCGCCCGCAGCCTCGGCGCCAGCCCGCTCACCGTTGCGCGCCGGATCATCCTGCCGCTGATGATGCCGTCGCTGGTGTCCGCCGCCACGCTCATCTTCGCCAAATGCCTGGGCGATTTCGGCGTGGCCTATGTGCTCGGCGTGCCGGTCGGCTTCGATGTGCTGGCCACATCGCTGTTCCGCGCGATCTCGACAAGCCAGGCCGGTGCATCGGCCGTGCTTGCCGGCGCCATCGTGCTTCTGGGCAGCCTGTCGATCATCATCGACATGCGCCTGCTCAAGGAAGCCCGGCGCTTCGTGACCATTGGCGCAAAGGGCGCGATTGCGCGCGAGGCGCCGCTCGGAAAATGGCAGTTGCCGGCGGTCGCCTGGGCGTTTGCGGTGTTTCTGGTCAGTGCGGGCATACCGCTTGCGGCGCTGTTGCTCACCACGGTGATGCATGTCCCCGGTTCGTTCAGCCTCGACAACTTCACCCTCGACTACTGGATCGGCACCGATCTCGGCACCACCGCGCTGCACCAGGGGATTCTCCTGACCGGCGAATTCTGGCTGGCGCTGTGGAACAGCGTCTGGATGGTGGGTCTGGCCGCCACCGGTGCGGGCATGCTCGGCCTGCTGGTCGGCTATGCCGTGGTTCGCTCGCCGGTGCGCTTCGTGTCGGTGGCGCTGCGGCAGATCACGTTCCTGCCCTATCTGGTTCCCGGGATCGCCTTCGCCGCCGCCTATCTCTCCATGTTCGCCGTGCCCCGGCCGCCGCTGCCGGCCCTTTACGGCACGCCGATCATCCTGGTGCTGGCAATCCTTGCAGACCAGATGCCCTTCGCATCGCGCGCCGGCATCTCCTCGATGATGCAGCTCGGCCGCGAACCGGAGGAAGCCGGGCAGATCGTCGGAGCCGGCTGGTTCCGCCGCATGCGCTCCATCGTGCTGCCGATCCAGCGCGGCGCGCTTGTCTCGGCGATCCTGCTGCCCTTCATCTCCGGCATCAAGGGCTTGAGCCTCGTCGTGGTGCTTGCCGTGCCGGGCACGGATCTCCTGACCACCTACGCAATCCGCCTTGTCGATTACGGCTACAGCCAGGCTGCCAATGCCGTGGTGGTGATGCTCTGCGTCGTCGCCTTTGCCGGCACCATGCTGGTCCAGAAGATCGGCAAGGCCAACCTCTCTGACGGTATGGGAAGCAAATAATGTCCAGCATCGTATTGGAAAACATCCGCAAGACTTACGGCCGCAACGCGCCCCCCGCCATCGCCGATCTGAGCATGGAAATCGGCTCCTCCGAATTCCTCTGCCTGCTCGGCCCGTCCGGCTGCGGCAAGACCACGACGCTGCGCATGATCGCCGGCCTCGAGCATCCGACGGACGGCCGCATCCTGGTCGACGGCAAGCCGATCGTTTCGGTCGCGGACGGTCTCTTCACCGTGCCGGAGAAGCGCAACATGGGCCTGGTCTTCCAGAACTATGCGCTCTGGCCGCACATGACCATCCGCGACAATGTCGCCTTCGGCCTGACACTGCGCAAGATGCCCGCCGCCGAGCGCGACGCCACCGTCGATCAGGTGATGACGACGCTCGGAATTGCCCGCTATGCGGATCGCTACCCGGGACAGCTGTCCGGCGGCCAGCAGCAGCGCGTGGCGCTCGCGCGCATGCTCGCGCTGCAGCCGTCCGTCATCCTGCTCGACGAGCCGCTCTCCAACCTCGACGCCAAGCTGAGGCTGGAGATGCGCACCGAGCTCAAGCGCATTCACGCCGAGGCGGGCTCCACCATCGTCTTCGTCACCCACGACCAGTGGGAGGCGATGACCCTCGCCACCACCATCGCCGTGATGAGCGAAGGAGAGTTGCAGCAGGTCGGCACGCCCGATGACATCTACGAGCGCCCCGCCAACCGCTTCGTCGCCGAATTCGTCGGCAACCTGCCGATCAACATCGTCGAGCGCGACGATGGCCGGAGCGACGCCCTGCATGCGTGGATCGACCGCTGCTTGACGCTGTTCGCCGTCGACGGGGCTCGCGTCGCTTCCGCCGGTATCCGGCCGGAAGCGCTCAGGTTCGGCAGTCTTTCCGACGAGGAGGTCACCCGGCACGCGGCCGGCCAAGGCGTGATCGTCGACATCGTCCCCACGGGTGGAAGCTGGATCGTCGAACTCGACGTCGCAGGCCATCGCGTCTTCGCCATCGCCACAGAGCATCCGCAGGTGACCACGGGCGAGCAAACGCATTTCTGGGTCGAAAGGCATCACCTGCATCTTTTCGACCGGGACAAGAAACGCATCACCCTGTGACGGGGATGTGCAACCAAAGGCAACGGAGGACCTCAATGCCTAGACTATCGATCTGCATTCTGACGAGCGTGTCCGCTCTCACCATCGGCCTGGCAAGCGCTACGGCGCAGGAAGCCAAGGAAATCGGGATTCCTGACAGCGAATACTCGCTGGAAGCCCTCATCGAGGCTGCCAAGAAGGAAGACCCGATCACCGTCATCGACGCCACCGGCAAGATCGTTGCGATGGCCGAGAACTTCTCGAAGAAATACGGCCTTCAGGCAACCGGCGTGAAGATGAGCGGCCAGGACCAGGAACAGGTGATCGCCCGCGAAGCCGCAGCCGGCAATGTGCGCACCGACGTCTTCAACATGAGCAACCTGCCCTCCGTGACCAGCCAGATCCTGCCGCAGGGCTTCGGCATTTCCTGGCTGGCGCCGGACCTCAAGGACAAGATTCCCGCCGAATACCAGAACCCGGCGATCACCAGCAACAATCCCTGGGTGTTCGCCTACAACACCGACGTCAACGGCGAGACCTGCCCGGTCGACAATCTCTGGGCACTGACCACGGACGCGTGGAAGGGGCGCGTCGCCATGCCCGATCCCCTGCTGCGCAACGAGACCATGTTCTGGTTCAACCAGCTCGCGGAGCATGGCGACCAGGCCATGCGCGAAGCCTACAAGGCCCAGTTCGGCGAGGAACTTGAAACCGACGAGGCAAGCGCGACGGCCGAATGGGTCAAGCGCCTTGCCCAGAACAAGCCGAAGGTCACCAAAAGCGACAGCGATGTCGGCCCGATCGTCGGCGCCAAGGAAGAGCAGCCCCCGATCGGCTTCCTCAGCGCGGCGATCTTCCGCGATGCGAAGAAGAACGGCTATGGCATGGGCATCTGCAAGGAGATGAAACCGTGGGTCGGCCAGCTGACGCCGCGGGTTGCGGTCATCGCCAGCGGCACCAAAAGCCCCAACACCGCCAAGCTCTTCGCCCGTTTCATCATGACGGAAGAAGGCATGGCGCCGCAGCTTCATGACGGCAAGATCTCGACCAATATCGACGCGAAGATGCCCGACGACGAAGCCTCCGGCATCGCCAACTATGTCGACCGGCTCTATGTGAACCACTCCGAGACGACCGACAGCGACTTTGCCAAACTGCAGGATTGGCAGGACTTCTGGCTGACGAACTCGCGGTAAGCGAAACCGCCCCACGTAGCGATGCGTGGGGCATCTCCTGTCGGCCGCGCCGTCAGGTCATCACGACACACCAGCGACCGGTCCCCGAGCCACCCGACGGATCTCCGAATGCCGGAGCCTGACCTGCCAACGCGACGGGATCCCGCGACCCGGAACCCCGCCCCCGACCCTGCCGGTCTTCACACCGCCCAGTACAGGCTCTTGGCCTGCTGGTAGGCACGCATGCCCTGGAGGCCCTTCTCGCGGCCGAGGCCCGAGAGCTTGAAGCCGCCGAAGGGGGCTGCGATCGAGAGCTGCTTGTAGGTATTGATCCAGACCGTGCCGGCTTCGAGCGCGCGCCCCACCCGCCAGGCTTTGCGGTAATCGCTGGTCCACAGGCCCGCGGCCAGACCATAGACGCTGTCGTTGGCCGCCGCGACCAGATCGTCTTCATCCTCGAAGGTCATGAAACACAGCACGGGCCCGAAGATCTCCTCCTGGGCAATCTCCGACCTGTTGTCGATCCCGCCGATGATCGTCGGCAGGTAATAGGCGCCGTCGGCGTAGACGTCGCCTTCCGGGCGCCGGCCGCCGAGGATCGCTTCGCCGCCGGCCTCAAGGCCCTTGCGGACGAAACTTTCGACCCGATCCCGGTGCGCGAAGGATGCCAGCGGCCCGAGATTGCTGTCGGGATCGGTCGGCGGACCGAGCCGCAAGGCCTGGGCCTCCTGGACCAGAAGCTCCCGGAACTCGTCGGCGACGCGCTGTTCCACGAACAGCCGTGACCCCGCGACGCAGGATTGCCCCGTGCCTCCGAAGATGCCGCTGGCAACCGTCTTGGCCGCTTCCTTCAGATCGGCGTCGGCAAAGACGATATGCGGAGACTTGCCGCCAAGCTCGAGGATCATCGGCACGAGCCGGTTGGCCGCCCCGCGCGCGATTGTCTGCCCGGTCGAAGTTCCACCGGTAAAGCTGATCAGTCCGATCAGGTCGTTTTCGACCAGGGCCTTCGCCGTTTCCACGCCGCCTGTGACAATGGAGACGAGACCGTCGGGGACCCCCGCGGCGACCATGCACTGCCCCAGCGCCAGCGTGACGAAGGACGTCGTCTCCGCGGCCTTGAGCACGACGGCATTGCCGGCGGCAAGCGCCGGCGCAAGCTTCTGCGCGCCCATGGTCAGGGGCGAGTTCCAGGGCGTGAGTGCCGCGACCACGCCGACGGGTTCGTGCACGGTCATGGTGAAATAGTCGCCGCGCGCGGGCGGCAGCGCATCCTCGCTGCACTCGCAGACCGCCGCGTAATAGCGAAAGATCCCGGCTGCGGCCAACGCCTGCGCCCGGCTCTCGGCGCGGGTCTTGCCGTTCTCGTTCATCTGCAGTTCGGCGAGATGGTCGGCCTGGCGCTCCACCTCGTCGGCCGCGCGATAAAGCACGCGCGCCCGCAGATGCGGCGGCTGGGCCGCCCAGCCGGACTTGCGCTGGGCTTCTCGCGCCAGCGCAATGGCCTGCGCGACCTGGGCGGGCGTCGAGGTGCCGACCCGTCCGATGCGCTGGCCGTTGGCAGGATTGATCACGTCCATCACCGGTCCGTCACCCGGCGTGGCACGCCCTGCGATCAGCAGGTCTTCGATGCCATCGGGCAGCGGCATGGCAACTGGAGTATCAAATAGCGGCATGGTCGAAATATCCTTGTTCAAAGCCCGAGATAGGCTGCCCGGATATCCGGGCTCGCCAAAAGGTCCTGGCCGCTGCCGGTCAGGGTCACGCGTCCTGTCTCAAGCACGATTCCCGTACTGGCGAGCGAGAGCGCCATCTGCGCGTTCTGCTCGACGAGCAGAACCGTCATTCCAAGACTCTGCGAAATCTGCGCGATGATGCGGCCAAGTTCGGCGACGATGATCGGCGCGATCCCGAGGGAAGGCTCGTCCAGCAGCAGCACACGCGGCTGCGCCATCAGCGCCCGTCCGATCGCGCACATCTGCTGTTCCCCGCCCGAGAGCGATCCGGCCGCCTGCCGCTTGCGCTCCTTGAGCCGCGGGAAATAACCGTAGACCCGCTCGAGCATCTCATCCCGGGCCTTGCGGTTGGAAACGGTGTAGGCCCCCATGAACAGGTTCTCCTCCACCGAAAGCGCCGGAAACAGCCGGCGCCCTTCGGGAGACAGGGCAACGCCACGACGAAGCGCCGCACCGGGCTTGGAGGGAACCGTTTCGCCGCCAACCTGGATGGTGCCGGAAACGGGATCGACCATTCCGCAGATCGCCTTGAGAACGGTGCTCTTGCCGGCGCCGTTGGAGCCCACCAGCGCCGCGATCCGGCCTTCCGGAACATCGAAACTGACATCGTGAAGAGCCCGGACCGGTCCGTAATTGACCGTCAGGTTCCGGATGGAGAGATCATTCGACATGTTCGGCTCCAAGATAGGCCTCGATGACCTTCTGATCGTTGCGCACATCCTCGGGCTGGCCGTCGGCGATCTTCTCGCCGTGATCCAGCACCACGATGTGGTCACACAGCTTCATGATCAGGCGCATGTGATGCTCGACGATGAGGATGGTGAGGTTGAAGTCGCGCTTGAGGTCCTGCAGGATCGCGCCGAAGCGGTCGACTTCCTCGGGATTGAGGCCCGCTGCCGGCTCATCGAGCAACAAGAGCGACGGCCGGGTGGCAAGGCCGATCGCGACCCCCAGCCGCTTTTGGTGGCCGTAGGCGAGCGTGCCCGCGATCTGGTCGGCATGCTCGGTCAGGCCGACGGCACGCATGACCTCCTCGACGGAGGCATGACCAGCCGCCTCGGCTTCGCGCGCGGCCGCTCCGCCGAACAGCGACGAGCCGAGCCCCAAAGGATGGCGCAGCAGCGCCCCGCGCAGGATGTTTTCCCGCACCGTCGCCTTCGGGAAGGTCGTGGCCGCCTGGAAGGTGCGCGCCAGCCCCCGCTCCACCACCTGGTGCGGCGGCAGGCCGGTGATTTCGCGTCCATCGAAAACCACCTTTCCGGATGTCGCCGAAAGGGTTCCGGTTATCAGGTTGAAACAGGTCGTCTTGCCCGCTCCATTCGGCCCGATGATGCCGCTGATATGGCCGCGCTCGACCTCGAAACTGACGTCGGAGAGGGCCGCGAGTCCACCGAACCTCTTGCTCAGTCCCTCGACGTTGAGAATGCTGTTCATGAGCGGTCTCCCTTCAACCGGGTGAGCTGTCCCGACAGGCCGGCCAGTCCCTGCGGCAGGAACCGGAGCACCGCGATCAGGATCACGCCGTAGATGATGTGCTGGTATTCGAGCGCGCCGCGCAGGAATTCCGGCAGGGGCGTGAGGAAGATTGCTCCGACGAGCGGCCCCCAGAGGGCCAGGCGGCCACCGGTCACGAGAATGATCACGTAGGAGACGGACAGCTGGAAGCCGAAGGTCTCAGGCGAAATGAAGCCGATATAGTGCGCCATGATCGCACCGGTGAAGCCGGCGATCGAACTGCCGATCACGAAGGCGAGGTTTTGCGTCCGCGCCGTCGGCGTTCCCGAGGATTCCGCAAGCGCCGGATTTTCCTCCACCGCCGCGAAACGACGGCCCAATTGCCCGTTGCGGATGAGGTAGAGAAGCGCAGTCACGGCCACGAGACAGGCAAGGGTGAAGACATAGACCTGCGACTGCTCGGCAAGCACAAGGCCGAACAGCTCGATCTTCGGCACGCCGGCGATGCCGCTCGAGCCGCCCGACACGCCGGGGAACTCAAGCATGACCAGGCGAAACAGCTCGTTGAGCGCAAAGGTGATCAGCACGAAATAGACCCCGCGCAGGCGAAGCAGAGGCTTGCCGATGAGATAGGCCACGGCGCCGGCAACGAGCGCGCCAGCCGGCAGACCGACGACAAACGGCAGGCCCAGTCGGGTGACCAGCAGCACGGAGGTATAGGCGCCCAGTCCGACGAATGCGGCATGGGCGAGCGAAAGCTGTCCGACCCAGGCGATCACCGCCAGCCCGCTCGTCGCCATGGCCGCGAGGCACACCATGATGCCGACATGGAAATAGAACACATTGCCGGTGAACCAGGGCACCGACGCGATGAGCGCGGCAATCACCAGATAGACGAACGTGCTTGCGCCAACCGTCGGCACAGTTTTTTTCGACACGGCAGCACTCATGCTTCCGCCCTCCCCATCAGGCCCGAAGGACGGACCAGCAGAACCACGACCACCAGGGCGAAGGTGACGATGTCGGCTGCAGAGGCGCTGACGAAGGAGCTCGTCAGGCTTTCGATCAGGCCGAGCAGAATCGCCGCCAGCGCCGCACCGGGGATGGATCCGAGCCCGCCGAGGATGACCACGATGAAGGCCTTGAGCAGCGGCGTGCCGCCGATGAAGGGAGAGACGCCGAACAGCGGCGCCATCAGCCCGCCGGCCACGGCCGCGAGCGCCACGCCGAGCCCGAGGCCGAGCGGATACATGATTTCGAGGCGGACGCCGTAGATCGAGGCGACTTCCTGGTCCTGAACCAGCGCACGCAGGGCCCGGCCCATCCGCGTATGCATGAGGAACCCGTAGAAGGCGAGCAGGATGACGACGCCGGCGCCGAGCGTGAGCGCACGCGACTTGGGGACGATCAGGTCGCCCAGCCGGTAGACGCCGGACACGAGAGACGGAAAGGACTGCGGATCCGGTCCGAAAATGATCAGCGCCATGTGCTGGAGGATCATTGCCAGCCCGAGCGAGGCGATCATCCCCGACAGTTCATCCGCGCGGAACGGCCGGAACACGAAGCGCTCGACCAGGCCACCGAGCAGGATGGCCATCACCACGGTGACGACCAGAGCGGCAGGAAACGGCAGACCGAGCCACTTGACACCGATGAGGGTGAGAAAGGCCCCGATCATGTAGAATTCGCCATGGGCGAAGTTGACAATTCGCATCACGCCGAATGCGAGAGTGAAACCTATTGCCATCATCAGATAGAGCGTACCGAGTATCACTCCATTGATGATCGACTGAGCGATCAGAAAACTCACGGACCGGACCTTTCAATGGGAGAAGCCGCGCGCGGGACAATCCCGCGCGCGGCACTGCGGCTTACTCGCAGCCTTGGGAGGTGCATTTGGCGACGATGACTTCAGAGCCGTCTTCGACGCGCGCGATGTAGAAGGGGGAGTCGAGCTGGTGGGCGATGCCGTAGCGCTCCGCACCGGTCCAGTTCAGCGTGCCGAGGACGCCGTCATAGTCCTTGAGGTTTTCGAGCGCGGTCTTGACCGCGTCCGTGTCCTCGACGGTGCCGGCATCCTGCATCGCCTTGAACAGCATTTTCGTGCCGTCATAGAAGAAGGGCGAGAAGCCGTTCATCTGATCCTTGTAGGTCTCTGTGTAACGCTTCTCATAGGCCGCGGCGGTTTCCACACCCGGATCGTAGGCCGAATGCACGAACATGCCTTCGGTCGCCTCCTTGCCGGCCACGTTGACGATGTCCTGCGTGGCGGGGCCGCCGGTGCGGATGATCACGCCTTCGAAGCCGATGTCGCGCGCCTGCTGGACGATCTGGCCGGCGGTGACCGGGGAGTTGCCATCCAGTTCGATGGCATCCACGCCCTGGGCGACGATGCGGGTCAGGAGCGGAATGAAATCGACGCGATCGCGCTCGAAGAACTCGACGGCCGACAGTTCCGCGCCGGCATTCGCATAGGCCTGGCCGACATCCTTGGCGATTGCCTGACCGGTCTCGTCCTTCGGGAACAGGGCGCCGACCGTCTTGATGCCCTTGTTGGCGACAATCCAGTCGATCTGCGGCTGAGCGACCTCGGCCGTGGTGGGATTGGGCCGGAAGGTATAGGGCTTCTCCGCGGACAGTGCCTCGGCGGTGAAGCCAAGCGTCATGGTGATGACCTTGTTTTCTTCCGTGATCGGCTGGATCGCCAGGATCGGTGCCGAGCCGACAGTGCCGATGATGTATTTGACCTTGTCTTCGAAAACGAGGCGGTTGGCGGCGGTCACGGCTTCATTGGCCTTGTAGCTGTCATCATAGGGGATGACCTGGACCTTGTAGGAGGTGTCGCCGACCTTGAGGCCGCCATCCTTGTTGACGTCCTCGGCGGCGAGTTCGGCAGCGCGCAGCATGCCCTGCCCCCAGCTCGAGCCGGCGCCCGACAGCGTCACCAAGGCGCCGATCTTCAGCGTTTCCTCCGCATTGGCCGCACCGGCAAGCAGTGCCAGCGCCGTCGTCGCGACGAGCAGTTTGTTCAGTCTCATGTCAATTCCTCCCTGTTTCAGTTGATCGACGGATTCGTCTCAGTCGCCCGGTCGGCAAGCTCCTGCAGAACCGGATGGAGATAGCGGGCGAAAAGCCCGTAATTTTCGCTCATCGGGAAATGGCCCAGTCGCTCCATGACGATGGCGCCACACCCCGGGATCTGCTCGGCGGTCGCGAGCATGTCTTCCGGACGGCAGGAGAAATCGTACTCGCCCGCCATCAGCCACAGAGGGCACTTGCGCGTGTCGATCCGCGGCAGGATCGGCCGCAAGTCTCCGTCGACACGGTAGAACCAGAGGTCGCCCTTGAAGATGCCGGGCCCGCCCTGCATGTAATGCCAGAGCGTCTCGTGGCGGTCGGCTTCGGGCCCGCCCGGAGCAACCAGCCCGGAGATGAGCGCAGCACAGACCTCGCCGCCATGGACTTCCGGGCGATGCAGCCAGTCGGTATCGTACCAGGGGGCCTGCCACGCGGCTCCCTGGGCACCGATCAGACCGCCGAAACGCTCGGCGTGATCGGCGGCAAGCTGCAGAACGATGCGGCCGCCGATGGAGCAGCCGAGCACCACGGGGCGCTCGAGCGCGAGTTCATCGCAAACCGCGAGGATCAGCCCGACATAATCGGCGGTCGAAAGCCTGTATTCCTCATCCTGCCAACCTTCCGGCGGACTGGACTTGCCATGCCAGGGCATGTCGAACGCGATCACCCTGAACCGGCTCGTGACCTCTTCGTCGAGCAGGAGGTTGCGATACTGCCTGGCATCGGCGCCGGCGGTATGAAGACACAGGAGCGGAATGCCCTGCCCCGCCTCCTCGACATACAGCCGATGCGGGCGGCCGCCGATGTCCATCCTGAGATACCGGCCGATGATGGGATCGAATTTCGCGCTCATGCTGCGCACCTCGGCAACGCCACGATGTCCTTGACGATCTGCAGATGCTGCATCAGCGGAAGAAAATTGCCTTCAATGCGCATCCGCCCATAGCGGGCCATGCCGAGAATGTCGCTCGCGTCGGGCGATGGCATCTCTTTCCAGTGATCCATCCAGGCCTCGCTCTTTGCGCGCAGCGCAAAATCCCAGCCATCCATCGGCCCGGATACAGCCCGGATCGCAAGTCGCCCGCAGTCGAGCGTGACGAGCCGCCCCACCTGGTCCGCCTCGAGAAGAAAGGTCAGCCGGGCGCGCCTGGCACGGCGCATCAAGCTATCATTGGCGGCGTATACCGCCGGAATGCGGTCGAGCAACCGCATCACGTTCTCCGCCATTCGCTCCTCCCATTGGTGTGCACAGCAGAACAATTGGTCTGTTTATAAGCAGAGCCTTTTCCGGTTGGCAAACACTTTTTTCGCGTCCCACACCAGCGCAGCGCCATCAGGCCGCGACATTAGACAAAAAATTTTGTTGCGCCTAGCAGAATTATGGGTCTATTTATCGAAACAGGAGGACCAAGATTTGACCCCACACGCACACACTCCGCTGGTCCGGATCGAGCAAGTCTCAAAAATCGGCAAGAACCTCGAACGCCCTGAATCGGTTCACTTTTTCAGTGACGGCTCGCTCGCGGCGTCGCATCGCGGACGCGGCGTGAGCCGCATCCTGCCGAACGGAGACGTGACCACCATCGGCCCCGACCCCGCCATCGCCAACTCACACGAACTGGTGCCCAACGGAATTGCGCCACTCGCCGATGGAAGCTTTCTTCTCTCCAATATCGGCGAGGGCGGCGGAATCTGGCATCTCTCTCCTGAGGGCACGCTGTCGCCGCACCTGATGGAAGCCGACGGAATCGCGCTGGCCGCCGCCAATTTCATCATGACGGACGCGCAGGACCGGACCTGGATCACGGTCAGCACCATCCGCCAACCGCGGTTCGACGCCTATAGCGACAAGGTGGCCGACGGCCTGATCGTGCTGATGGACCAGAGCGGCGCCCGGATTCTTGCGGACGACATCTGCTTTTCCAATGAATGCCGGCTGACCCCGGATGGAACGGGCCTGGTCATCAGCGAAACCTTTTCCCGCCGCATCACGCATTTCGACCTGGTGGGTGGAGAATTGAAGAATCGGCGGACGCTGGCCCAGTTCGGCCGGGGCGATTTTCCCGACGGGATCCGCTTCGACAGCCAGGGGCATCTTTGGGTCACCTGCATCGTTTCCAACCGCATCTGGCGCATCGCGCCCGATGGAAGCCGCACCCTCGTTCTCGAAGACTGCGACGCGGCCCTGGTGGATCGTGTCGAAACCGCGCTCGCCGAAGGCCAGATGGGCCGGGAACATTTCTATGACACCGGCACCAGCCGGCTCTGCAACATGGCGAGCATCGACTTTTCGTCCGACGAAAGCACCGCCTATGTCGGCTCCCTGTGTGGCGACGCAATCCTGACCTTCCCGATTTCAACGGTTCTTGGAGACCATCAATGACATCCCCGACGATCGGCTTCGCCGGCCTCGGCGTGATGGGCGAGCCCATCTGCCGCAATATCCTCACCAAATCCGGCGCCGCCTTGAAGGTGTTCGACCTCAAGCCGGACCCCGTCCAGCGCCTGGAGACCCTTGGCGCACATGCGGCCAGGACGCTCGCCGAACTTGCCGCCGAAGTCGATATCCTGTTTCTCTCGCTTCCGGGCGGAAAGCAGCTCGAAGCCGTGGTGCGCGGCCCCGGCGGCATTCTCGAGACCGGGCGCGAGGGCCTTCTGGTGGTCGACATGACCACCGCCCCCGTCGGCCTGACCCGCGAGCTTGCCGACGAACTCGCAGCCAGGGGCATCAATTATGCCGATGCGCCCGTCGCCCGCACGAGACAGGCGGCAGAGGATGGTACGCTGTCGATCATGGTGGGCGCCAGCCGCGAGGTGTTCGAGCGCATCCAGCCGATCCTCGCCCATGCGGCGAGCGAGATCACCCATTGCGGACCGATCGGCTGCGGTCAGGTGGTCAAGATCCTCAACAACATGGTGCTGTTCGAAACCGTCGTCGCCCTTTCCGAAGCGCTGGCGCTGGGAAAGGCCGCGGGCGTGGATGCCGGGCTTCTTTTCGACACCCTTTCCAAGGGATCGGCCGACAGTTTCGCCCTGCGCAATCACGGCATGAAGGCGATGCTGCCGGACAGCTTCCCCGAAGGCGCCTTCCCGACCGATTACGCCCTCAAGGACGTGTCCTATGCCCTGGAACTCGCCGCCCTGACCGGGTACCGGACCCCGGGCGCCGAACTTGCCAAGGCCCGCATGGAAAAGGCGCGTGAGGCTGGCTTCGCGAACGCCTATTTCCCGGCGCTGGCGCGCGTCGTGGACCGGACCTGACGATGGACCAGCGGCAATTCCACGCAGCCGGTGGCGGTGCCGCGGCACCGCATGCCTGGCGGAAGCGGCCCATGCTTCCGGGAATTGCCGGCGGTACCGGCTTGAGCGCCGGCCCGGGCGGGCTCGTCCTGCACCGCCTCGCAGACAGCCCGCTCCCCAGCCTTCTTCGGTCCTTTCGTCCCGGCCCGCTTGCGGCATTTCTTGTCACCAGGGACCACGAAAAATTCGTGCACGGCCTTTGCCGCCATCTTGCGCCGGCTCGCCGCGCGCGAGACAAACGATTGATGCAACACTGAAAACGGCGAGGCCGCATAATTCCATCACACCAGGAAATGCTCTACATATGAGATCCGGGGATAGACCAAAGGCATCCTGCACGCGGGCGCAATCGTCCGATGCAGACAAGATGCTCCAGATTGAGAAAGACAGAGCACACCTTGTGCGGCCAAGATGGACCCAGGGCGCTCTGGAAGCGAGGCGGTTGAATGGCGATCGATGACGGCGAGGAAGTGGACCAGGGCCAGCGCGGGGTTGCCGCCGTCGACCGGGCGCTGTCGATCATAGCCGCGCTCGAAGCCTCGAACATTCCGCGCAACCTGTCGGAGATTTCCCGGACCACCGGCCTCTACAAGAGCACGATCCTGCGCCTGCTCCAGTCGCTGCAGGATGCGGGCTATGTCATTCGTGTCGACGATTCGAAATACGCCCTCGGCCCCACCATCATGCAGCTTGGGCTGGCCTATGAGAGGACCAACCCGCTGCGGCACTTGTTCCTGCCGGTGATGCAGCGTCTTGTCGATGCCGGCACCGAAAGCCCCTCCTTCCATATCCGCCAGAATGCGGATGAACGGGTCTGCATCTTCCGCCTCGACTCCAACCATTCCACGCTCGACCGTGTCCAGGCCGGCGACCGGCTGCCGCTCCGCCGCGGCGCGGCCGGAAAGGTGCTGCTCGCGTTTGGCGAGGACCAACCCGCCGGCGAGGAGATGGAGCAGATCAGACGCGAGCGTTTCGCGGTGTCCCTGGGCGAGCGCGACAAGTTCTGTGCGGGCATCGCGGCCCCCGTCTTTACGCGACGCGACAAGCTGATGGGCGCACTCTCGCTCTCCGGCCCCAAGGAACGTTTCACGCCCGATAACATTCTGGCCATGAGAAACCACCTTGCCGTCACCGCCCGCGAACTCACTGCGGAACTCGGCGGCACTTACCCGGCCTGAAATCCGGCGGACCGACAGGCAGGCGGGTGCGCCGCTCAGAGCGGCACCGGCGGGCGATCATTGCTTCATCGGCTCCTTGACGGCAAAATCCGCCGACCATGCCCTACGCCCGTTCACGGGGGCGGGAGCGCTGATTGCCGGAGCCCCTTCGCGACGTCCGCAACGGCGCTGCGCAGCCACGCATGGGCGGGATCGCCACCGCGTCGTTCATGCCAGACCTGGACGAAGGCAAAGGGCGGGATTTCGAACGGCGGCTCGAAGACGATGAGCGACGGATCGTTCTCGTAGGCGACAAGCGCATTGCGCGCGACGGTCAGGACCAGATCGGTGCCTTGTATCAGCCGGGGCGCATTGCCCCAATGCGGCAGTGTGACCGCGATGCGGCGCCGATGGCCGATCATGCGCAGGGCCGTGTCGATCTCGGTGTTGGCACCATCTTTCATCGCCACGAGAACATGGGGCCGCGACAGATAGGCCTCGATATCGAGCCACTCCCTGCCCGACATCCTCTCCCGGTCCGCCAGGCAGGCGAAGTGCTCGACAGTCAGTCGCCCGACTTCAAGCCGCTCGGGAAGATCGGGGAAGACGCCCAAGGCCAGATCGCAGTCCCCGTCCAGCACCTGCCGGAGCATCGCTTCCCGGCTCGATTGAGTGATGACCAGGTCGATGCCCGGCGCCTTGAGACGCAGCAACCTCGTCAGCCCGGGAAGGAAGACCGCCGAGCCGTAATCCGACATGGCCAGACGGAATGTCCGCTTTTCCTGCGCGGCCACGAAGCCGCCCGGGCCGAGAACCTCCCGCATCTGCCGCAGGGCTTCGCTCAGCGCTGGCGCGATCTCGAGCGCCCGGGCACTCGCGACCAGCTGTCCGCCGCGGCGGATCAGCAAGGGATCATCGAACAGCAGCCGCAGCCGCGCGAGCGCATGGCTGACGGCGGGCTGGCTCATGTTCAACCGGGTGGCCGTGCGCGACACATGCCGCTCGGCCAGCAGGGCATCGAGCACCACGAGCAGATTGAGGTCGATGCCGCGGAGATTATTCACATTCTGCATGCCGTAGATGCTATATCGGAATTTCCATTTACAAAACAGATAACGCATCTGGTGCGCAACGGAGGTTGTTCACCATGCAAACAAACGCGCTTTTCCTCATCCTTGCCGCCATCGTCACCGGGGCGGTCGTTCCCTTCCAAGCCGGCGCCAATGCGGCGCTGGGCCGGACGCTCGGCCATCCGCTGTGGGGCACGCTCGTCTCCCTGTGCGTCAGCTTCGCCTGCATCGTGCCCGTCATGCTGTTGGCCAAGGTCCAGGCGCCGACGCTTTCCAACCTGGCCCAGGCGCCGCGCTGGATCTGGATCGGCGGCGTGGTCGGCGTCGTCTACATCACCGGCGCGCTGATGCTGGCGCCGAAGCTCGGCGCGGCCGGCTTCATCATCGCCGTCATCGCCGGGCAGATGCTGGCGTCGATCCTCATCGACCAGTGGGGCCTTGTCGGCCTGCCGCAAAAATCCGTCTCATGGTCCCGCCTGGCCGGCCTTGGCCTGATCTTCCTCGGGCTGATCGTGATGCAGTTGCAGGCGCTGGGACTGAAGCCGCCCGCCGGTTCGTAACCGCCCGACACGCGCTCCCCTCTTCCAGAAAGGTCAAACCATGAAACTGCTTCACATCGACTCCAGCATTCTCGGCGCCCGATCCGTGAGCCGAACGCTGTCCAGGGCGGCCGTCGAGAGATTGCGGGAGCACGATCCGGCACTGGAAGTCATCCACCGCGATCTGGTCGCCGATCCGCTGCCGCATCTGACCGGTGACCACCTCACATCCGCCCCTGCCGTCATCGAAGACATCGCCCTGGGCAGCCGGGTTCTGGAGGAATTCATCAACGCCGATGTCGTCGTCATCGGTGTCGCGCTCTACAACCTCACCATTTCCAGCCAGCTCAAGGCATGGATCGACCGGATCGTGATCGCGGGAAAGACGTTTCGCTATAGCGCTCATGGCCCGGAAGGCCTGGCTCGGGACAAGCGGATCATCCTCACCGTGGCGCGCGGCGGTCATTACCGGCAGGGCATCGGGCTGGCCTCGTCGGAACACGCCGAAGCCTATCTTCGCGCGATGTTCGCTTTCATCGGCGTGACACGGCTCGAGGTGATCGCCGCCGACGGTCTCTCCGTCAGCGACGCAGAGCGGGAAAGCAGCAGGCAGGCCGCTCTTGAGGCGATCTCGACCCTCGCGCCCTGCTGACTGCGACGGCGCATGCAATAGGCAGCGCCGCAGCAACCCGATGAACAGCTGCGGACCGCCTGCCCTCATCAAGGCAGGCCGGCGAACACGAGCACTGTGGGCGTAGCGCCGGATTGCAGTTTGACGGTGCGCCCCAGGGCGCACCTCCCTGGCCGGCCGCCAGGCTGTCAGTCGCCCTCGGACCCCGCCACGCGGTAGGCACCCGCCAGCCGCCGTGCCTGGTTCCAGATTTCGGGCGATTCCTGCCTTGCGTCCTGCCGCCCGCAGGCGGCGAATGCGCGATCCGCCTCGGCTTCCGCCTCCGCAAGCACCTCACCGAGATCGAGATGCGGAACCTTGCGCTCCTCCATCAGGATGCGCCCATCGACGATGACGGTGTCGACATCGGCGGCATTGGCAAAATGGGTGATCCGGTTCAGCGCCATCACCGGCGGCCACAGATGCGGTTTGCGCCCGTCTAGTAGCACGATATCGGCCTTCTTCCCCACTTCCAGCGAACCGAGGTGGTCCGAGACCCCGAGCGCCCTGGCGCTGTCGATGGTGCACAGTTCCAGCGTCTTGCCTTCCGGCAGCACCGCGGGATCGCGGAAGTGACGGCGATGATAGTGCATCGCCTGCGCCATGTGCCGGAACATGTCGAAGCCACGGTCCGGCGCGCCGGCATCCGAGCCCAGACAAACGGTGACACCGGCCTCGATCAGTTCCGGGACCGGACAGCGCCCGTTGATCGACATGATCGCGGACGGATTGTGGATGATCGATGCCCCGGTTGCGACGAGGGCCGCGAAATCCGCTTCGTTGAGATCGATGCTGTGCCCAAGGGCCGCAAGCGGCGACAACAGCCCCAGCTCCTGCGCCAGCGCAATGGTGCCGGTCCGGTGCCCGTCCTGGGTGAACAATGTCCCTGTCCGGTCCTGCAAGGCCCGCATGGCGCCCGACATCCGGCGGATCTCCGCACCGTTCTGCTCCATGTGCGGCGGCGCATAGACCGGCAGGATCAGGGCAACGCCGGTACGGCGGCCGAGAATGTCGTCATGCCGGGAGATCAGCTCGGCGCAGACCTCCATCTGCTCATCGAAGCTGACCGGCCGGCGCTCCGGGCCGAACTGCTTGGGGAAGGGCAAACGCCCCGGCCCCACGGCCATGAAGGTCCGCAGGCCTGACTCGATCGTCGCCGCACTGTGGGCATCGCCCGCTTCCGGCGTGTCGGTGCGCATCACGTCCGCGCCGCCGCCGAGCAGCGACACGGCGGTCGTCACCCCGCCCATCAGCCGCTCCAACTGGGCGAGCCGCGCCTCTGCCCGCCAGAAGGCGGGGGTGGCGACTCCGGCATAGATTTCCTCGCAGATCCGGAACCACAGGTCGCCGTCCCCGTCGCCGGCCGCGCGCACCAGCCCGTGACCGGAATGGGAATGGGCATCGATCAGCCCCGGCAGGGCGATCAGGCCCGGCCGCTCGATGATCCGCCGTGCCTCCGGCGCCTGGCCGGTGCCGATGGCGGAAATCCGGTCCGCATCGATGGCGATCCATCCGTTCTCGATCACGCGCCGGTCGGCATCGACGGTAACGATGCTGGCGCAGCGAACCAGCAAGTCATGCAACACATTCATGCGAGGAGGTCCTTAAGGTCGGCGGAAGAATCCGCATCTTCGTCAAGATCGAGCTGGCCTTCCAGATGGTCGAGATGATGGTCCATCAGAAGTTGCGCCCGCTCGCTGTCGCCAGCCTTGATCGCTTCGACCATTTCGGCATGTTCGTCAGGTCCGCATTCGGCCTGCTTGCGGGTCTGGTACATCGCGATGATCAGCGAGGTGCGCGAGACGAGGTCGCGCAGCACGTCCCAGAGATAGGGCGATCCGGCGAGTTCGCCGATCAGCAGATGGAAGCCGCCCGACAACAGGATCGTGGCCTTGGTGTCGCCCGTGGCCCTGGCCTGCTGCTCCTCCTCGACATGCGCCTCCAGGCGCGCGATCGCTTCGGAATCAGCCGCTTGGCAGAGCCGAGCGAGGAGACTGCGCTCGATCGTGCGGCGAGAAAAGAAGATGTCCCGCGCTTCCTCGATCGAAGGCTGAGAGACGAAGGCGCCGCGATGCGGCACCAGCGTGACCAGACCGTCATGCTCGAGCGCGGTGAGCGCCGCGCGCACGCGCGCCCGGCTCACCGAGAAGATCTCCGCCAGCTGTTCTTCCTTCAGACGCGTCCCCGGCTTCAGCTTGCGTTCGGCGATCGACAACCAGATGCGGTTGTAGATCTCCACCTGCGGTGCGTCGCTCGTTTCTGTCTCAGACATTCAGCTCAATCCCTCGATGAACACTTAATCTCCAATCTGCCTAAAATTACGTCAACAATAATGTTGTCACAAGCAATTTATTTTGTAGACAATCCGCGTCTATCGTGTTTGCAATAAGGCGTCGCGGTCCTGATACCCGTCAATTCTTTGGGCCAATCGAACAAAAAAGGGAACTCACAGATGCTTCGCCACCTTGCCATGACAGCCGTCGCCGCGACCATCGCGGCCACCGGCGCTTCCGCGGAAACCCTGCGCTATGCCACGGCGCGGGATGTCTACGGGCTTGACCCGCATGCGGTGACCGACAGTTTCACCAATATCTTTACCCATCACATCTACGAACCGCTGGTCCGCTACAATGCCGATCTCAAGGTCGAGCCGGCGCTGGCCACAAGCTGGGAAGTGATCGAGCCCACCCGCGTGCGCTTCAAGCTGCGCGAAGGCGTGAAGTTCCAGGGCGGCCAGGACTTCGGCGCCGACGATGTGCAGGTCTCGCTGATGCGCGCGGTCGATCCGAAATCGCCGCTGCGCGGCAACCTCCCCGGCCTGAAGGCGGTCGAGATCGTCGACGACCTGACCGTCGACCTCATTCTCGAAGGTCCCACGCCGCTTCTCAACAACTACCTCACCAACATCTTCATCATGGACAAGGGTTGGCTCGAGGAACACAATGCGGTTGCGCCGATCGACGCGAGCCAGGGCGAGGAAGGCTACACCACCAACAATGCCAACGGCACCGGTCCCTTCAAGCTCGAAAGCCGCCGCCCCGACGCGCTCAACGTGCTCGTCAACTATGAAGGCTGGTGGGATACGCCGCAGCACAACCTGACCCGCATCGAGCACACGCCGATCGGCTCCGACGCCACCCGCGTGGCAGCGCTCCTGTCCGGCGAGATCGACCTGATCGAACCCGCGCCGCTCCAGGACGCCGACCGCATCGACGGGACCGAGGGCGTGCACATGCTGCAGAACCCGGGCCTTCGCAGCATCATGATGGGCATCAACATGGGTGACGAGCTTGTCGACGGCAATGTCGAAGGCAACCCGCTCAAGGACCTCAAGGTCCGCCAGGCGATGTATCACGCCATCAACATGGACCTGATCCGCGACCGGATCATGCGCGGCAAGTCGCGCGTCACCGGCTCGCTGATCGCGCCGGAAGTGAAGGGCTTTACCGAAGCCATGGACGAGCGGCTCCCCTATGATCCGGAGAAGTCCAAGGCGCTGCTCGCCGAAGCCGGCTACCCCGAGGGTTTCGCCTTCAACCTGAACTGCCCCAATGACCGCTATGTCAACGACGAGGGCATCTGTCAGGCTATGGCCGCGATGCTGGCCCAGGGCGGCTTCCAGCCGCGTCTGGTGACCGAGCCCCGCCAGATGCACTTCCAGAAGGTCGACAACCACCAGGTCGACGTGTTCATGCTCGGCTGGGCCACTCTGCCGATGCTCGACGGCTTCTCCGTGCTCTCGGCCATGCTGGCAACACCCGGCGGCGAATACGGCACCTTCACGCCGAAGGGCTATTCCAACCCGAAGGTCGACGAGCTGACGCACGCCGTCGCCACCGAGATCGACGAGGAAAAGCGCCTGGCGATGATGCAGGAAGCGCTGATGCTGGCCAAGGCCGACATTCCGTGGCTGCCGCTGCACCAGCAGCCGCTGTCCTGGGCCGCTCGCGACAGCGTGGAAATCCCGCAGGCCGCCGACGATCTGGTCCGCCTCTGGTACGCCAAGATCACCAAGTGATCTGAACGGGGCCGGAACGCTTTGCTCCGGCCCCTTCTTGTCTTCATCCAGCTGCCAGGGAGGACCCGGACATGCTCGGCTTTCTGATCCGCCGAATCATCCAGTCGATTTTCGTGATGCTCGCGGTCGCACTGATCGCCTTCATGATGTTCCGCTTCATGGGCGATCCGGTGAATTCGCTGGTAGCCGAAAACGCCACCGTGGAGGAGCGCGACGCGGTGCGCGAGCGCCTGGGACTCGACCAGCCACTCTGGGTGCAGTACGGGCGCTTCGTCGCCCGCGCCGCCACCGGTGATTTCGGCCTCTCCTGGCGCAATGCCCGCCCGGTCTCGACCCTGCTCGCCGAACGCTTTCCCGCGACCGCGGAGCTCGTGCTGGTCGCCGCCGGGCTGTCGCTCTTGCTCGGCATACCCTTGGGCATCCTGACCGCACTCAGGCCGCACAGTTTCTCCACCCAGACGCTGCAATTCTTCTCGCTGATCGGCATTTCGTTGCCAACCTTCGTGACCGGCATCCTGCTGATCCTCGTCTTCTCGGTCTGGCTCGGCTGGCTGCCCTCCTTTGGACGCGGAACGGTGGTCGATATCGGCTGGTGGTCGACGGGCTTTCTCACGCTCTCCGGGCTCAAGGCTTTGGTGCTGCCCTCAGTCATGCTCTGCCTGTTCCAGCTCACGCTGATCATGCGGCTCGTACGGGCGGAAATGATGGAGGTGCTGCGCACCGACTACATCAAGTTCGCCCGCGCACGGGGACTTACCAACCGGTCGATCCATTTTAGGCATGCGCTCAAGAACACGCTCATTCCGGTCATCACCATTTTCGGCCTGCAGCTCGGCGGCCTGATCGCCTTCGCCATCGTCACCGAGACCGTGTTCCAGTGGCCCGGCATGGGAGCGCTTTTCATCCAGGCCGTCAGCTTCGGCGACGTGCCGGTGATGGCCGCCTATCTGGTGCTGGTCAGCTTGATCTTCGTCGTCATCAACACAACCGTCGACCTGCTCTATGCGGTGCTCGACCCGCGGCTGCGCGTCGATGGCGCGCGTGCCGCGCATTGACCGGGGGAACGCCATGACAACCTCAAGCCTTTCCCGCGCCTTCAACAGCGACATCGCCTGGAGCTTCCGCACCTCCTGGTCGGCCCGGATCTCGAGCCTGATCCTTGTGCTGCTCTTTGCCGCCGCCTTGCTCGCACCGGTGCTCGCGACCCAGAACCCCTATGACATCTCGCAGCTGTTCCTGCTCGACAGCGAACTGCCGCCGTCCTGGATCGATGGCGGCGACCCGCGCTATCTGCTCGGCACCGACCAGCAGGCCCGCGACGTCTATTCCTCGATCCTCTACGGGCTGCGCCTGTCGCTGATCGTGGGCTTCGCGAGCGTCGCGCTTGCGGCCGCGCTCGGCGTGTCGCTCGGCCTGCTCGGCGGCTTTGTCGGCGGCGTGGTCGACGGCGCGATCATGCGGGTCGCCGATATCCTTCTGAGCTTCCCCGCCATTCTGGTGGCGCTGCTGGTCAACGGCATCGCTCGCGGCGTGCTCCCGCCCGAACGCCATGCCGATGCGGCGATCTGGGTGATGATCCTCGCCATCGGCCTCACCAACTGGGTGCAATATGCCCGCACCGTGCGCGGCTCGACCATGGTGGAGCGGCACAAGGAATATGTGCAGGCCGCCCGCATCAACGGCGTCTCGGGCGCGGGCATCATGATCCATCACATCCTGCCCAACGTGCTCGGCCCTGTTCTGGTCATCGCCACCATCAATCTCGGCATGGCCGTGTTGACCGAAGCCACCCTGTCGTTCCTCGGCGTCGGCATGCCGGCGACCCAGCCTTCGCTTGGCACGCTGATCCGCATCGGCAACGAGTACCTGTTCTCGGGCATCTGGTGGGTGGTGATCTTCCCGTCTGTCGTGCTGGTCGTGCTCGTGCTTGCCGTCAACGTGCTTGGCGACTGGTTGCGCGATGCGCTCAACCCGAAACTGAGGTAAGCCCCATGACAATTCTGACGGTTGAAAATCTGACGGTCTGCTTCCCCGGTCGACGCGGCACGATCAACGCCATCGAGGACGTCTCGCTTTCGGTGTCCGCAGGCGAAATCCTCGGCATGGTCGGCGAAAGCGGCGCCGGCAAGTCGATGACGGGCGCTGCCATCATCGGCCTGATCGAACCGCCCGGCCGCATCGCCAAGGGCGAGATCAGGCTCGAGGGTGAGCGCATCGACAACCTGCGCCCCGAAGCCATGCGCCGCCTCCGCGGACGCCGGATCGGCGCGATCTTCCAGGATCCGCTGACGAGCCTCAATCCGGTGCTGACGGTCGGCGAACAGCTGATCGAAACCATCCAGACGCATCTCAGGCTGCCCAGGTCCCAGGCGCGGGAACGGGCAATCGACTGGCTGCGCCGCGTCGGCATTCCCGCGCCCGAGGCCCGGATCGACACCTATCCGCACCAGTATTCGGGCGGCATGCGCCAGCGCGTCGTCATCGCGCTCGCGCTCTGCGCCGAACCGCAATTGGTGATTGCCGACGAGCCCACCACCGCGCTCGACGTGAGCGTCCAGGCCCAGATCATCGCGCTTCTGCGCAAGCTCGCCCGGGAGACCGGGGTGGCGGTCATCCTCGTCACCCACGACATGGGTGTGATCGCGGAGACGGCGGACCGGGTCGCCGTGATGTATGCGGGCCGGATCGTCGAGATCGGCGAGGTTGCCGACGTGCTGACAGCACCGAAACATCCCTATACCAGCGGCCTGATGGCTTCCATTCCGCGGATCGGCGAACGTCCCGAGACGCTTCCGCAGATCGAAGGCGCGATGCCGCGCCCGCACGCCCGCCCCGAGGGCTGCGCGTTTGCCCCGCGCTGTCCGCACCGGATGGAGATCTGCACCCGCGAGCGGCCCGAACCCAGAGGCACACTGACCCGCTCCGTCGCCTGTCACCTGACCGAGGAGGTCCCCGCATGACCGAGCCACTTCTCCAGATATCGGGCCTGAAGAAGAGCTTCGATCTGCCGATGCCCTTCATCAACCGCATGCTCGCGGGCGGCAAGCGCCAATCGGTCCAGGCGGTGGACGGCGTCGACCTGTCGGTCGTGCGTGGAACGACGCTGAGCCTTGTCGGCGAAAGCGGCTGCGGCAAGTCGACCGTCGCCAAGCTTTTGATGGGGCTTGCACGCCCGACCGCGGGCAGCATCCGCTTCGACGGGGCCGAACTGGCAAACGCGCCGGCCGGTTCGCCGCCGGACATCCGGCGACGGATGCAGATGATCTTCCAGGATCCCTATGCCAGCCTCAATCCGCGCTGGCGCGTGGCTCGCATCATCGCCGAGCCGATGAAGCATTTCGGCACCCACCCCGATCCGGTGGAGCGTCGCAAGGAGGTGGACCGGCTGCTCGAATTCGTCGGGCTTTCGGCCGCCGACGGCGAAAAATTCCCGCACGAGTTTTCCGGTGGCCAGCGGCAGCGTATCTCGATCGCCCGGGCGATCTCGACCAAGCCGGAATTCCTCGTCTGCGACGAGCCCACCTCGGCGCTCGATGTATCTGTTCAGGCGCAGATCCTCAACCTGATGCGCGAGCTGCAAAGGGAGCTCGGGCTCACCTATGTGTTCATCAGCCACGACCTGGCGGTGGTGAATTACATCTCCGACCATATCGGGGTGATGTATCTGGGCCGCATCGTGGAACTCGCGCCGGCGGCGGAGATTTTCGCCAATCCGCAGCACCCCTATACCCGGCTCCTGCTCGAAACGGTGCCGGACATCTCGATGGCTCATCGTGACGCCGCCCGCCCCATGGGCGAGGTGCCCAATCCGGTGACGCCGCCCGCCGGTTGCCATTTCAATCCGCGCTGTCCGCTCGCCAACGACCGCTGCCGCGCGGAAACCCCGGCCATGCTGCAACAGGGCCCGGCCCGGGTGCGCTGCCATGCCGTCGAGGAAGGCCGCGCCGGCGCCCCGCAACTCAGAAAGGTCGGATGATGGACTTCGATTTTACCCGCCTGCCCCCGCAGGACCGCTATCGCCTGCTCACAAACTTCGTCGGTCCCCGGCCGATCGCGCTGGTCACCACCCGCTCGGAAGCCGGCCACAACAACGCGGCGCCGATGAGCTTCTTCAACGTCTTCTCGCAGGACCCGCCGATCGTCATCCTCGGCATCCAGACCCGGGCCGACGGCAATGAGAAGGACACCCTGGTCAATATCCGCCGGACCCAGGAATTCTGCGTCAACATGGTCGACATGCCGATCGCCGAGGCGATGATCCTGTGCGGCGTCAATTTCGCCCGCGACGTGGACGAGCCCGCCTTCGCGGGGCTTGAGACGGAAGCCTGCCGCCAGATCGACGCCCGTTACCTTACCTCCACGCCGTGCGCGATGGAATGCCGGGTGGAGCGCATCATCGATTATCCGCGCCGGGCAATCATCCTCGGCGAAGTGGTGGAAATGACCGTTCGCGACGACTGCCTCGACGCTGCCGGACGCTACGTGAACCCGGAGGTCTACCAGCCCGTCGCCCGGCTTCACGCCGACAACTACATCGTCGCCGACCGCCAATTCGAACTGAAGAAACCCGACGGGGCCGCAGCCTGGGAAGCAGCCCAGCTCACTCCGCCGGCGGAGAAGACCACCTAATGCGCATTCACGTCATCAATCCCAATTCCACCGCGTCCATGACCGCCCAGATCGGCCGGGCAGCGACCCGCGCGGCGAGCGCGGGCACCACGATCGACCTCGTCACCGCGACCGGAACGCCCAGCTCGATCGAAGGCTATGCCGACGAAGCCCTGGCCGTGCCGCCGATGCTTGCCGCGATCCGCGCCGCCGAGGCCCGCGGCGCGATGGCCCATGTGATTGCCTGTTTCGACGACCCGGGCCTGAGCGCCGCGCGCGAAGTGGCGGCCACCCCGGTGATCGGCATCTGCCAGGCGGCCCTGCAGGTGGCGGTGACGCTGTCCTCGCGGTTCTCGATCGTCACCACGCTGCCGCGCTCGGTGCCGATCATCGAGGATCTTGCCGACGCCTATGGCGCGGGCCGCCGCTGCCGCCGGGTGCGCGCGATCGATCTTCCGGTGCTGGCGCTGGAGGAGGACATGGACCGCTCCCATGCGCTGATCGCGGCCGAAATTCACGCAGCCCGCCGCGAAGAGGGCGCAGAGGCGGTGGTGCTCGGCTGTGCCGGCATGGCCGAACTCTGCGAACGACTGACACAGGAAACCGGGGTTCCCGTGATCGACGGCGTCACCGCCGCGGTGCGGCAGGCCGAGGCGCTGATCGGCATGGGTTATCGCACCTCCAAGCTCGGCAGCTACGCCTGGCCCAACCACAAGGCGGGCGGCTTTGCCCCGGAGGCTGCATGACCGACCTTCTGATCCGCAACCTGCGCCCCATGGGCGCCGCCCCCACCGATATGCTGATCCGCAACGGACACATCGACACCATCGCCTCCGGGATCGAGGCGCCCGGCGTCGCGGTGGAGGATGCGCACGGCGCCATCGCAGTGCCCGGGCTGGTGGAAGCCCACACCCATATCGACAAGACGCTGATGGGAATGGGCTGGTACGAGAATGCCGTCGGCACCGATCTGCGCGCGATGATCGACAACGAGCGCGCCGAACGCGTGCGGCTCGGCCTCGACCCGGCGCGCCAGTCGATGCGGCATGCCCTGGCGCTGGCCGGCAACGGCATCACCCATATCCGCAGCCATGTCGATGTCGACACCGATAACGGCCTGGCCGCGATTGAAGGCGTGATCGAGACCCGCGCGGCGCTGCGCGATGTCGTTGACATCGAGATCGTGGCCTTTCCCCAGTCCGGCCTGATGATCCGCCCCGGAACGGCGGAGCTTTTGGACAAGGCCATGGAGCTCGGGGCGGACCTTGTGGGCGGGCTCGACCCCTGCGGCATCGACCGCGATCCCAAGGGCCATCTCGACACGATCTTTGGACTTGCCGACAGGCATGGCAAGGGCATCGACATCCACCTGCACGAAGGCGGAGACCTCGGCGCGTTCTCGATGGAACTGATCCTGGAGCGGACGCGCGCGCTGGGGATGAAAGGCAAGGTCGCCATCAGCCACGCCTTCTGCCTCGGCATGCCCGACTGGAACCGCACGGAAGCCCTGCTCTCAGCCCTTGCCGATCAGGACGTGGCCATCCTGACCACCGGCGCGCCTTCGCGTGAAGTGCCGGCGGTGAAGCGGGCGCTTAGCGCCGGAATCCGCATGGGCGCCGGCAGCGACGGTGTGCTCGACACCTGGAATCCGTGGAACCGCCCCGACATGCTGGACCGGGCGCGGATCGTCGCGCTCAAGAACAACATGCGCTCCGACGCGGACCTCGCGCTGGCGCTGGCGGTCTGTTCGACCGGCGGCGCCGAGGTCATGGGCGTGGCCGGACACGGTCTGACGCCGGGATGCAATGCCGACCTGGCCCTGCTACCGGGATCGACGCTTGCCGAAGCCGTCGCCACCGGCGGCCCGGTGCTGCTGACCGTCAAGGCAGGCAAGATCACCGGCCGCGATGGAAAACCGACACGGGAGATGCCCTGATGCTTGATGAGTTGACCCTGGGCGTCCGCCCGGAGGGCCGCACCGCCTTGAAGGCCCGGTTCATCGTTGCCCATCAGGAGGGTGGCCATCGGCTGCTGGAAAACGGCGAGATCGTTATCGAGCGCGACCGCGTTGTCTATGTCGGGCCGCGCTTTGAAGGCGAGGTCGCCCGCCGCATGGACCTCGGCGAAGTGCTCGTCTCGCCGGGCTTCATCGACCTCGATGCGCTCTCGGACCTTGATACCACGACGCTTGGCGCCGATTGCGGGCCGGCCTGGGCCAAGGGCCGGGTCTGGCCGCAAACCTATATCGACCGCGGTCCCTACGAGATGTACGCGCCGGACGAACTCGCCTTCCAGAAGCGGTTCAGCTTCGCGCAGCTGCTCTGCAACGGCGTGACCTCGGCCCTGCCGATCGCCTCGCTGTTCTACCGCGAATGGGGCGAAACCGCAGCCGAGTTCGAGGCGGCGGCAGAGGCCGCGGGCGAACTGGGCCTGCGTGTCTGGCTCGGCCCCGCTTACCGCGCGGGCGGCATGGTCTGCACCGCACCGGGCGTGCTCGAACCCCGGTTTGACGAAGCGCGCGGGCTCAAGGGACTTGACGACGCGCTCGCCTTCATCCGGGCGCAGGCCGGCCGCTTCGAGGGGCTGGTGCAGGGCATGCTGGCACCCGACAGGGTGGAAACCTGCACCGAAACGCTGCTCACGCGCACCATGGATGCCGCGCGCGAGATGGAGATCCCCGTGCGCCTGCACATGGCGCAGGGACAGATGGAGCGCGACACCGTTGAGGCGCTGCATGGAACCACCGCCCCCCGCTGGCTGGCAGGCTTCGGCGCGCTCACCGAACGCCTGATCGCCCCCCACGCCACCTGGGCGGTCGAAGAGGACCTGCGTCTTTACGCCGATCACGGCGTCACCGTCGCCCATTGCCCGCTGGTCTTCGCCCGCTCCGGGACGATGCTGCGGTCTTTCGCCAGGCTCCGGCGCATGGGCGTGAAATTCGGCATGGGCACGGACACCGCGCCCCCCGACATGGTGCTGAACATGGCCGTGGGCGTGATGATGGCGCGCATGGCAGGCGACAGCCTGACCGAGACCGCGCCCGAACACCTCTTTGACGCGGCAACGCTCGGCGGCGCTAAAGCCCTCGGCCGGACGGATCTCGGACGCCTGGAGACCGGCGCCAAGGCCGACATCGCCATCTTCGACATGGCCGATGCGCTGATGGCCCCGCGCGTGGATCCGATTCGCACCCTGGTGCTCGGCGCGACCGGCCGCGTGACAAAGGCCGTCTTCGTCGACGGCCGGCTGTCGATGCGCGACGGCAAGGTCGCCGGTCTCGACTGGGTCGAAGCCCGCGCCCGGGCCCAACGCCAGTTCGACGGGTTGGTGCAGAAATATCCCGAGCGCACCTGGGGCCATCCGCCGGTGGAAGAGATCTTCCCCTCCGCCTATCCGGCGTTTCGCTGACAGAACGGCGGCCCGGAGGGCCGCGGTCGGCCGCGTGCACCCTGCGGCGGTATCGTACAGCAGGGTTCGGATCGCGATCCTTGCAGCGCCGCGCTCAAGGCCAACGCCGAAGCGGGCACCCCCGGACATGCGAAGGCCGCCGCCATGATCACGTCATGGCGGCGGCCTTCGCCCAGGCTCTCAAGTCTCCCCCCTGCCGCTTTGCCCCCGCCTGTCGCTTCCTCGCCGGCGGCGGCTCATTTGGGCGCAGGCACGCGGTTTGGGCTCTGTCTGCCTTTGCGGCTCAGCCCCGTCGGCGGCGCCAGAAGGCCATCAGCGGCGCCTTGATCACACCGAAGGCCATGACCATGAGGACGAGCGTGGTGAAGCTCATCGTCAGCGGCTTGGCGAAGAAGATACCCCAGTCGCCCTGCCCCAGCATGATCGACTGCCGCAGGTAATTCTCGGCCAGCGGCGAGAGCACGAGCGCCAGGATGAACGGACCCGTCGGATAGTCGGCGCGCTTCATCATGTAGCCGATGATCCCGAAGATCGCGGTTACCCAGATCTCGAACAGCCCGTAATTGATTGCAAAGGCCCCGACCAGGCAAAAGGCCAGAACGATGGCGCTGAGATGCTTCTGGATGATCCGCAACGCGTTGACGAAAATCGGGATCAGCATGATGTTGGACAGAAGCAGGAAGAAATTGGCGATCACAAGCCCGGCGATCGTCCCCCAGACGATGTCGGCGGACTGGATCATCAGCATCGGTCCGGGATTGAGTCCGAACATCACCAGCGCACCGAGCATGATGGCCGTCCCGCCGGAGCCCGGAATGCCCAGGGCCAGAAGCGGGATCAGCGAGCCGGGAACGGCCGCATTGTTGGCGGCTTCCGGTGAAGCCAATCCTTCGATCGCGCCCTTGCCGAAACGCTCGGGCGTCTTCGACAGCTTGCGCTCGGTGATATAGGACACGAAGGTGGCGATCGTGGCACCGGCTCCGGGCAAGACGCCGATCATCGTGCCCAGGGTCGAGCCGCGCAGGATCGGCAGTGCGCTTTGGCGCAATTCGCCCCGGTTGGGCACAAATTCGCTGAAGCGGAACCGGGGCTTGCCCATCTCCAGACGAACGCGCTCCTCTATCCCCGCCAGAACTTCGCCGATGCCGTAGAGCCCGATGATGACGGCGACGAAATCAACGCCGTCAATCAGTTCCGGCATGATCACGAAGCGCGCATTGCCGGAGACGTAATCGCTGCCGATCGTGCTGATCAGGATGCCGAAGAAGGTTGCGATGAGTGCCTTGATCGGGTCCGAGCCTGCAAGCACGATGATCATGCTGAGGCCCAGCAGCATCAGCATGAAATATTCGGGCGGCCCCAGGAAGATGGCATATTCAGCAATCACAGGGGCGAACAGCACCAGCACCACAAGGCCGAACAGGCCGCCGATGAAGGAGGCGATCGCCGAGATGCCCAAGGCCAGGCCACCCTTGCCCTGCTGCATCATCGGATAGCCCTCGATCGCGGTCACGATCGCTGGGGCGTCGCCTGGCGTGTTGATCAGGATCGAGGTAAGCCGGCCGCCATACATGGTTCCCATGTAGACGCCGGTGAGCAGGCTCAACCCGGCGACCGGGTCCATCCCGAATGTGAGCGGCATCATCAGCGCAATCCCGGCGGACGGACCGAGCCCCGGCAAGGCGCCGACCACGGTTCCGATCAGCCCGGCGGCAAAAATCATCACCAGATTGGCCGGGGCCGCGAACTGGGCCATGGCCGAAAAGAGTTCGGACAGCGAATCGAGCATCTGCAAACCTATGGAAACTCAAGTGATGGGAAGGCCGAGCCAAACCGAGAAGATCAGGTAGAGGAGAGCCGTGGTGGAGGCGCTGACGAACAGCGAGATCGGCAGCGGATGCCGCGTCACACCCCAGGAAATCAGCAGCAGGATCGCCGCCACCGGACCAAAGACCGAACCGAGGGACATCGATGCGACGCCGAAGCCGATTATGGCAATCGCCAGGGCCAGCCCTGCCAGGTTGGGCGGCAGCTTGCTGCGATCCTCCGCGGCCTCCGCCGGCGTGGCACGCACGAGCCTGATGGCCTGGATCACGCAGCAAACAAGCATCAGGGTGGCGATGACGACAGGAACGAAGCCGGGTCCGAACGAGTACTCGTCGGCAAATTTCAGGTCCTGCGAACCGGCAAGGATGCTGACGGCGAAAGCCGTCAGCAAACCCAAAAAGATCAAATGGATCCCTTTCTCCACCTCAGTCACCCTTTCAGCAGGTTGAGCCGCTCCAGGGTCGAACGGTACAGCTCGTTCGTCTGCTCGAGATAGGAGCCGAAATCATCGGGACTGAGATAGCCCGGCACAATGCCGTTGGGCTCCAGATACTGCGACTTCCAGGCGTCGGTGGCCTGAAGCTTCTCGACCATGTTCGACAGATAGCTCTTCTCTTCTTCAGAGATATCTTTCGCGGCAACCACGCCCCGGAAGACGGCGGCGACGACATCGAAGCCGCTTTCCTTGAACGTGGGCACATCGGGCAGCATCGTCGTCCGCTCATCCGTGGAGATGGCGATGGCCCGCACGCGACCGGCCTCGATGAATTCCTTGATCGCGCCGGGATTGATCATGGCCGCATCGACCTGACCGCTGAGAACCGCCGTCGAGACCTCGCCATCGCCCTGGAACGGGATGAAGTTGAAGGTCTTGTCCATCTTGTCGCCGAGAAGGATCGTCACGATGTTCTCGATCTGGCCACGGCCGCCGCCTGCGATATTGAGAACGCCGTCGGCATTCTTCACGTCGTCAAGCGACTGGATCGGAGACTTGGCCGACACGACCATGATGACCGGGTCGATGCCCAGCCGGGCGATCGGGGTGAAATCCTTGTAGTTCAGCCCGACATCGGTGGTCAGCGGGGTGGTGATGAAGGAGGACGTCGCGGACATCAGATAATGTCCGTCGCCCTTGTGCGAGTTCAGGTAGCCCAGTGACGTGGCGCCGGCCCCGCCGGGCTTGTTGACGACATTGATCTTGGCATCGACGATCTTGTCGGACTGGATGATCTTGGCCATCATCCGCAGCATGGTGTCATGCCCGCCGCCAGGCCCGTAACCGGCGACGAATTCGATACCCCGTCCGCCCGGAAACTCCTGCGCCGCAGCCGGCATGGCAGCCGCGGCCGTCAAGGCTGCCGCCGTCAGCATCGCCTTGAAACTACGTGTAAATACTTGCATCTCTTCCTCCCATTGTGAAGAACCCAGCCACGGCAGTCGCGCCGCAGCCCAACTCAGTCGATAAATTCGCATCCCAGACGATTGAGAGTCTGGTCGATCCAGTCGCCCTGGTATGCCCCTTCAAGCGTGCTTTGAAGCTGCGCCTCCTCGGAGGCATGCTTCTTCTCGGCACGCGTCAGGATCTCGCCCGCGGAAAGGCGGGGAAGCACGATCACGCCGTCCTGGTCGCCGACGACCAGATCTCCTGGATCAACGACCATGGTCCCAAGCGTAATCGGCAGACCGATCTCACCGGGGCCGTCCTTGTAGGGACCGCGGTGGGAAACGCCGCAGGCAAAGACCGGCGTATCCTGCTGGCCAATCGATTCGACATCGCGGATCGCGCCGTGAATGACGACACCGGCGATGCCGGAATGCACGCCGCGCGCCAGCATCAACTCGCCCATGATCGCATTGTCCAGCGCGCCGCCGGCATCGACCACGATCACCTCGCCGGGCCGCACCATCTGCAACGCCTTGTGCAGCATCAAATTGTCGCCGGGGCGAACACTGACGGTCAGGGCGGGGCCGGCCATCACACCTGCGCGGTGCATCGGACGCAAACCGGCCGGCGCCGCGAAGTGACGGGACATCACATCACTGATGTTGGACACCGGGATGCCCTTGGCGCGACGCACCTCGGCTTCGCTTACCCTGTCCCAGTTTGTCTTGACGCGGAATCCTTCGGTCATACCACTTCCTACTCCTGAAGCCCGCCGAGCGCGGCGGCCTTTGCATGAAACTTGGGCGGAACCGGTTTTCCCGCCAGATGATCAATGATCAGCTGCGCCGCCATTGTCGCCATCGCGCGCTCCGCCCCGGGCGTCAGACCTGCAGCATGCGGGGAGACGATCAGGTTCGGTGCAGCCCAGAGTGCCAAATCCGGAGCTGGCGGCTCCTGCTCGAAGCTGTCGATACCGGCTCCGGCGAGCGTGCCGGCGAACAGGGCCTCGGCAAGCGCCTCTTCATCGACGATCCCGCCCCTTGCGGTGTTGACCAGGACGGCTTCCGGCTTCAGCCGCGCCAGAAAGCTCCGGTTGACAAGATGGTGGGTGGCGGGCGTGAGCGGGCAATGCAGGGACACGACATCCGCGTCGGCAAGCATGTCCTCGATGGCGTCCACGACCTTGATGTCGTCGCGGCCCAGCGCCTCGCGCGCCGCCGCATCGCAGCCGGGATCGAAGGCGCTGATTTCCATGCCAAGCCCCCTGGCCAGCGTGGCGACTTCACGTCCGATCTCTCCCAAGCCCACAAGGGCCAGCCGGGCGCCCCTGATATCCCTGCCGACGAAGGAGGACTTCAGCCATTGACCGCCCTTGGTGGCCTTGTCGAGGTGCGGCAAGGACTTGAGCAGCGAAAGCATCAGCGCGATGGCGTGCTCGGCCACCGACCGCGCATTGGCGCCAACGGCACGGTATACCGGAATTCCCAGATCCTCGGCCGCGGCAAGATTGATGTTGTTGACCCCGCTGCCGTGCTTGACGACCACCTTCAGGGCACTCGACGCGGCCATCACCTCGCGGGTGATCCGGCCCTGGGACACCATGATGGCATCGACACGCGCCTCGCGTGCGACGCGGACGACCTCTTCACCGGATGCGTAGGGCGGCGAGAACAGGCACTCGAAGCCGTTTTCATTCAGCATCGTGACGGCTTCCGGGTGAATCCGGGTGCGGGTGACAAGGACCGTTCGGGACATGCAGGCGAATTTCCAATGTATGCAAAAAGCGTTCTAACTTTCATTTTCGTATACTGAACGGATCGGACGCGTCAAGCTTGTTCCGGCAGCAAAAGATATGCTAACCAACCGGGAGTGCGCTTTGGCACAGATTTCCGAGGTGTTGATGGCAAGTTCCAACTCCAAGACAGAGGACTCTCTGGGTGAAGCTGTATACGCAAAGATGCGTGAGCTTCTTCGCAACGGCACACTTGCGCCGGCCGAACGCGTCAGCGAACAAAGCCTGTGCAAGCTGTTCGATGTCAGCCGCACCCCCGCGCGCGAAGCCCTGCAGCGCCTGCTCAGTGAAGGATTCCTGACGACCACCGGCGGCGGACGGATGATCGTCGCCACCATCGACATCGCCCGCGCCGAGGAAATCTACGACATGCGCGAAGCGGTCGAGTGCCTGGCTGCCCGGCTTGCCGCCAAGCGCGCCCAGACGGCAGACCTGATCGAGTTGCGGGCAATCCTTGCCGATCAGGAAAAGGGGCAGGACAACGAGACCGAGTTTCTCGCGATCAACGATCGCTTCCACCGCTGCATCTATCGAATCTCGAACAACCGCTATGTCCAGCATACGGCCGAGATCCTGCGGGTCTCGGCCGAGATGATCCGCGGCGAGACAAAGGGCCGTTACGACTACGACGCCTGGTCGCTCGACGATCATCGCGCGATATATGAGGCGATCGAGAACGGCGACGGCGCGGCGGCGGAAGAAGCAGCACGGCAGCATGTGCGCCGCGGCCGGTTCCAGCGTCTGGCATTGCTGCTTGAACGAACCGACGCGCCTGCCTGAGAAGGCCTCGCGCGGATGACCTAGCCCGCACCGGCGGAGACAGGCCGTCAAGCGATCCGGATTATCCGGTGAACGGATCGCCAGCGAATTGGGGCACCGTCAGCCAGGCCCTTGCTCCGTACCGCAAGCACGTCACACCGCCGCCGGGACCGGCATCCAAACCCAGTCGCCGGTTCCAGCCTGCCCTGAACGTAAGACTGGGCCTGTTCAGGCAAGTCTGATCGTGTTCGAGTCGCCCCTGAGGAACGCCAGGATGCTGAACACCGTGCTCCCCGAGGTACGCGGGTTGACGCTCAAGGGCATCGATGTCGTCTCGAAGCGGAATTCGCCCAGGGCTCCGCGAGAGTCGACCACGTGACGATTGTGGGTTGCATCGGGATCCGCCACCAGCGCGACCTCTGTTTCATCAAACCCGGCCCCCGCCAATGCAATCGTCGCGGCCACATTTGCGTTCTTGGGGAAACACTGGGCGACTTTGCGAGCCGAGCCGGTGAAGAATGTCGTCGGCGTCGTGATCGCATCCAGGTCGATGCAGTCCTCCGCCGGCGTGCCCTTCCAGGCCTTGCTCGGCTTGATGCCGGTGTAGCGGACGGTCTGCTTTCCGGCGGCGCGAGCCGTGGAAAGCGCATCGAGGGCACCGATGGCCCCACTGAGGACATGAATTTCGCTCCGGTTGCGACGCGCCGCGGCCTGGATCGCCCCGCGAAAGTCGTCGTCAGCCAGCGCGCCCGACGACACCAGCGCGAGGCGCCTGCCGCTTTCGACGACATCGACGGCATATTTGCGCAGTGCGGAGTGTCCGGCGGCTTCGACCACCAGCTCCACCTCAGGGTCGATCTGGTCGGTGGAACTGACGAAACGGGCATCTTTCCAGCCATAGCCCGGGGCACCGATGCGTTCGGGTCTCGTGACGATGTTGCTGACGCAAATGTCGTCGCTTGCCTCCAGCACCGACAGCAATGTCTGGGTGATGCTGCCGAAACCTATGATCGCTATTCTCGCCGTCACGTCCTGTCGATCCTCAAATTCTCGGTAAAGATGTCGGAAAGCTCGGTCGCGGCCCTTACCAGCGATGCTTCGAGCTGCTTTGCGTCATGGTCGCGAATGCGGTTGCTCGGACCGACGATCGAGACCGCGTAGATCACGCCGATCTGCGGCAGATGCAAAGGGGCCGCGACCCCCATCAGGCCGCGGTCTATCTCCTCGCGACAATAGGCAACGCCGGATTCGCGAATGGCCCTGTATTCCTTCCTGACGGCATCCGCCGAGGTCAGGGTGAGGTCCGTGAGGGCAGGAAGATCCTGTTTGAGAATGCGATCCCATTCGCTTTCGTCCCTGAAGGCGAATATGGCCTTAGCGGAGGCCGCGGCGTGGGGCGGCATCACCCGCCCGGGATTGACGAAGCCGTGGGCATCCTTTGCCGGCGTCACCAGAACCGCGCTCTCCACCCGGTCGCCCCGGAGAACGGAGAGGAACGCCGATTCCTTGAACTCTTCGGCGAGGCGGTGCAGCACCGTCTGCGACAGCGCGACGATCTGCTGGGGATCAACGGCGCTGCCGAGCAACCGGCGAATGCGGTTGCCCAGAACGTAAACCCTGCGGCCGCGGCCGACGCTGTCGCCGAACTCGCTTTCCACATCGGGGCCGCCCGTGGCGATGCAATCGGCTTTGCTCAGTCCGGCGATCAGGCGGTGTATCGATGCCTTCGGCAGATCGAGTGCGGCCTGAAGATCGCTGAATGTCAGCCCGTCGGGATTGCGCGCGACCAGTTCGATCAGCTGCAACTGGCGCTCGAGAAGATCGCGTCCCTCTGCCGGTTTCTCCGCCAATACCTGTCCCTCCCTCGAATTCGATCATCAAAAACCGCTTGACTACCGGAAACCATCATCACTAGTTTGTTCCAAATTACAATACCAAAGTTCCGTTAAACGAAACTAGCGACGGAAGCAGTTGGTTGAATCGTGGCCAAACAGAGGGAAACCATGACTATGCAGATTTTGAAAAAATTCACGATTGCGCTCGGCGCCGCTGCGGTGGGGGCATGTGCCTTTGCGACAACGGGCATGGCGGAAGACGCTCAGGTGAAACTTCGCCTGTCCCACAATCTTCCCACAAACAACGCGCTGCACTATGGCGTGCTCGAGCCCTGGGCCAAGTCGATCGGCGAAGCTTCCAACGGCTCGATCGCCATCGACATCTTCCCCGCACAGCAGATGGGTCCGGCCAAGGACCACTACAACATGGCGCGCGACGGCATTGTCGACATCGCCTTCTATCTGGTCGGGATCGAACCCGGCCGCTTCCCGATCGTCTCGGCGGCCGAAGTGCCGTTCCTCGTTTCGGCCAATGACCGGGGTTCGCGGGCGCTCTACGAATGGTACAAGCCCTATGCCGAGACGGAAATGTCGGACGTCAAGGTCTGCACCATGTTCTATGACGGCGGCGGCACCATCCATGCGAAGAAGAAGATCGAGCGCCCGGCAGACCTCGCCGGCCTCAAGATCCGCTCTCCCAACGTGATGGCGGCTGAACTCTACCGTCTGGCCGGCGCCTCGCCGATCCAGATGTCCGCCAATGATGCGGCCGAAGCCGTCGAACGCGGCGTCGTCGACGCGCTTTCCTTCCCCTGGAAGCTGGTCCAGGCGCTGGGCGCCGACCGCGTGCTCCACTACCACATGGACACCACGCTTTACTCGCTCGCCACGGCAATCCTCATCAACAAGGGCTCCTACGAGCGCCTGTCGGATGCGCAGAAGGCCGTGATCGACGATCACTGCAATGCGGACTGGTCGGAAAAGCTGCCGGTGGCATGGACCGACTTCGAAAACGAGGGCCGCGCCGTCCTGCTGGAAAAGCCGGAACACGAGGTCTACGAGATTTCGGACGAACAGCTTGCCGAATGGAAAGAGCTCGCCAAGGGTGTGCAGGACAAGTGGAGCGCCGATGTCGCTGCCAAGGGCCTCGACGGCGACAAGGTGTTCGCCGATCTCAAGGCTCTTCTTGAGAAGTACGACGCGGCGCGCTGACGTCGAAACCTGACGATGAGGAGCGCCATATGCGATATCTGAGAGCCTTTCTGGAAGCCGTACCTGCGGTGCTGCTGCTCGCCATGGCGCTTCTCACGTCTGTGTCGGCCGCGACACGCTACCTGATCAACACCCCCATCCCCGACGAGTATGAAATCTCGCGGATGTTGCTCAGCATCGTCATCTGCTGGGGAATGGCCGCGGCATTCTACTACAACGATCACATCCGGCTCGATGTGTTCTGGGGGCGGGCCAGCCCCGCCGCCAAGATGATCCTGTCGAGGATCGGCACGCTTCTCAGCCTCATCATCATCGGCACCTATTCGGTCGCCTTGTGGCTGAAGGTTCTCGACACGATGAGGTCCGGCCTGCTGACGATCGACCTCGGCCTGTCGGTTTGGGGGTTCCAGTTCGCGGCCTGGCTGGGAACCCTGGCCTCGGCTGCCGTGCTTTTGACGCAGACAATCTGGCCGCCCCGTCACTTTATCGAAGAGCAGCCCATCGACCAGGCGCTTTGAGCCGGTCTTTTCCTGCGACCTCACACCTTGAGCGAGACCGTTATGCTGGACACCAATGTCGTGATGTTCCTGGGCTTCGGACTGACTTTGCTTCTGTGCGCACTGCGCGTCCCGATCGGGCTCGCGATGGGCAGCGCGGGCATTCTCGGTTTCGGCCTGCTGACCGGCTTTGAACCGGCCTTCCGGCTGGTTTCACACTCCGTGATCTCCACCTTTTCCGACTACACGATGGGGTTGATTCCGCTGTTCATCCTGATGGGAGCGGTGGCGGTCGCCTCCGGCATCAGCGCCGATCTGTTCAGGGCCGCGCAGCTCTGGTTCGGCGGCTTCCGCGGCGGGCTGGCGGCGGCGACCATCGCCTCCTGCGGCGGGTTTGCGGCCATATGCGGATCCTCCGCCGCCACCGCAGCGACGATGACCCGGCTGGCCCTGCCGGAAATGAAGCGGTATGGCTATTCCGAACGCCTGGCCACCGGGGTTATCGCCGCTGGCGGTACCTTGGGTGTTCTCATCCCGCCCTCGATCGCACTTGCCATCTATGGGCTGCTGACGCAGCAGAGCATCGGTCTGCTTTTCATGGCAGGCGTAGTGCCCGGCATCATCGCCATCGGCTTTTATATGCTGACAGCCCGGCTTTGGCTGGTGCGGAACCCCGACGATGCTCCGGCGGGCATCGCTGCGCCGATGCGCGAGCGGCTCGGCAGCCTCGGCCGGCTCAGCCCGATCCTGCTTCTGTGCCTCGTCGTGATCGGCGGCATTTACGGTGGCTTCTTCACACCGACCGAGGCCGGTGCGGTGGGTGCGACAGGCGCGATCGTCATCGCCTTCTCCATGGGGCAGTTCTCGTTCCAGCGCCTGTTCACCTCGCTCGCCGAAAGCGTGCGAACGGCAGCGGCGATCCTGACGATCCTGGCCGGCGCGCTGCTGTTCGGCTATTTCCTGACGATCACGCAAACGCCCCAGAAGGTCGCCCAAGTGCTGCTGGAAGCCGATCTCGGGGCCTATGGCACGCTGGTCGTGATCCTGTGCGTGATGCTGGTTCTGGGATGCGTGATGGATTCGGCCGCCGTCGTCATCCTGACCGTTCCGATCGTCTATCCGATCATTACCCAGCTCGGCTTCGACCCGATCTGGTTCGGCGTGATCGTGACCATGACCGTCGAGATCGGCATGATCAGCCCGCCCTTCGGGCTGAACGTCTTCGTCATCAAGGGCATCTCCAAGGACACGGACCTCTGGGAAATCTACAAGGGCGTCACTCCCTTCATCATTGCCGACCTTTTGCGCATTGGTGTCATGATCCTGTTTCCCTCGCTGGTCCTGTTCCTCCCCAACCTGCTCCGGTAAGCGGCTGCGCCGTTCATGCGGCACTCCGGTGGCCGCTGCCGGGCGTCAATTCGTGTTTTGTGTCGGGAACGCTCCCGGCATTTCAAGTTCAGGAAGAATATTTTGGCATTTGTAGAGATCGAGAACGGCAGCCTGCATTATGAAGTGAGCGGACAGGGCAAACCCCTGATCCTTATCTCCGGCCTGGGCGGCGTCGGCGAATTCTGGCGTCACCAGGCACACCGCCTCGCCCGCGATTTTCAGGTCGTGCTGCACGATCACCGGGGAACCGGCAGGAGCACCACCCGGACCACCGAATATTCGGTCGAGCTCATGGCCGCCGACGTGCTGGCGCTGATGGATCATCTGGGTATCGAGAAGGCCTCGCTGATCGGTCATTCGACCGGCGGCATCATCGCGCAGACGGTGGCGATCTCCGATCCGGAGCGGGTCGACAATCTGGTGCTGAGCGCCTCGTGGGCGCATGGCGACGCCTATTTCAGAAGCCTGTTCGAGCTTCGCCTGGAAGTGCTCAAAGGTCTCGGCATCGAGGCCTACGAACGGTTCGGGCGGCTGTTTCGCTATCCGCCCTGGTTCTTCGAGGGCAAGCCGGAGGCGCTGCTTCCGGGGGCTGTGGGAGAAAGCGGAAGCGAGGAGGTCATCGCCAGCCGTATCGGCGTCCTTCTGTCGTTCGATTCCCGCGCCAGGCTTTCCCTCATCAAGGCCCGGACCTTGGTCATCGGGGCCGAGGACGATGCGATCACGCCGCGCTATCTCTGGAACGAACTCGCTGGGAAGATCGGGAATGCGGTTCTGGCGACGCTGCCCACGGGCGGGCATTTCTGCCCGCAGACGCAACCCGATCTCTATCACCGTCACCTGATCGAGTTTCTGCTTGCGGAGCCGGCAACGGCTTTGCCCGACGAAATCAAGCAATAGGATAAAGCCATGTGGAAGAGCGACGAACTGCGACAGATGCTGGACGCCGTGGCGCGGTACCGTGACTACGGATCTCTCGATCGCTTGCCGCAATGGGAAGAACGCCTGCGGGTCAACGCGCGCGAGTTGAGCCAGTTTGCGGATATCCCGCATGTCGAGGCCGAGCCGATTTCAACCGCAGCGGCGCCCACGGCTGCCGAAGCGCCGCGGCCAACCGGCGGCAGCGCCCTGGGGGACGGCAAAGCCGAGACGGCTGTCGCCATTGCCGCCGCCGTGCGGCGGGGCGACAGGTCCGTCAGCGACATCGCCGACGCCTATATCGCCCGCGCCGAGGCCGTCGCCGGGATGAACTTCTTCACCACCTTCGATGCCGAGCTGATCCGCAAGGAAGCGCGCACGCTCGACGACCGCGTCGCCAGGGGCGAAGACCTGGGGCCGCTGGCTGGCGTGCCCGTTCCGATCAAGGACTTCATGTTCGTCCGCGGCTATCCGCGCACCGGGGGAACCCGGGCGATGGCGCCGGGCACCGGGCACGACGACGCACCGGCGATTGCGAAGCTGCGTGCGGCGGGCGCCCTGTTCGCCGGCATGACGAACCTGCACGAGCTGGCCTATGGCGCCACAGGCATCAACCCGCATTTCGGTGCGGTCGCCAATCCGGGTCATCCGAGACACATAATCGGTGGGTCGAGTTCCGGTTCGGCCGGTGCCGTGGCGGCAGGCCTTGCGCCTGTCGCGGTCGGCACGGACACCTCCGGATCGATCCGCATCCCCTCTGCCTTTTCCGGCGTGACGGGTTTCAAGCCAAGCTATGACCGCGTCAGCCGCGACGGGGTGATGCCGCTTGCCTGGACGCTCGACCACGTCGGCCAGATCGGCGGAAATGTCCGCGATGTGGCGCTGCTGTTTGCGGTGATGTCCGGTCTGGCGCCGGAAAGCTGCGTGCCTGACGCGAGCTGGAAATCCGGCCGCCTGCGCATCGGAAAGCCCGTCAACCATTTCTACGAGGAAGTCGACACCGAGATCCTCGATCGCCTGGAGCGCCTGGTTTCGGCCCTTGCCGGCGAGGGCCACGAGATCCTGGCTCCCCGCCTGGATGCGGTGGAGAACTGCCTGCCGATCCACGTCCAGACAGTCAGCGCCGAAGCCTCCCAGGCCTACTGGTTGCCGCTTGTCGAAAACCCCGACCTGCTGGGCGAGGATGTGCGCGTGCGGCTGGAAGTGGGCCAGTTTCTCGCAAGCGTCGACTATGTCAAGGCGCAGCGCCTGCGCACGGTGCAGCGGAGCGCGCTGCAGGCCGCGTTCGACAATGTCGATGTGCTGATCACGCCGACGGTGGCGACCGTGGCACCGAAATTAGAGGCGACAAGCGTCTTGATAGATGGCGTCGAGCGGCCAATGCATCCGGCGCTGACCCGCTTCACCACCCCCTTCAACCAGTCCGGCCTCCCCGCCATCACCCTGCCCTGCGGGACCAATTCGGCGGGGCTGCCGATCGGGGTTCAACTGGCAGGCCCCTTCGGAAGCGATGAACGGCTTCTCGCAATCGCCGCAGAAGTCGAACGCATCATCGCCACGCTGTAAGCCATCGCGGCGCCCTATCCCTGTCCCTGGATCGCCCCAAGCGAGATCTCTCTGGGCTTCGGGCCCGGGGATCTCGCCGATGAAGGTATACTGCGACCGTGGCTTGCCATGACGAGCGGCAGCCCCGTCTGCGCTGGCCTCGACTGGCGGACGCTGAACAGGTTGCCGGCACCTTGCAGACAACGACCAAACGCAAAAAGCCCCCGCGGACGGGCTTTTTGCTATCGGACAAAAGCTATTTGCGCCTGAGCGCGTGACGGCATGGAGGCTCATCAGCTCCCCCCGTCATGGCGCCAGGGTAGTGTGCGGAGAGTTCTGCAAAATGGCTGAGATTGGGCGGTCATGGCAGGCT
>NZ_LQZT01000002.1:0-8892 GCF_001703635.1 Parahoeflea olei
CAACGATGCCGTCCCGACCTCGGCCTTCCGCAAGCTCGGCTACGAGCACATCGCGCTGCATGGTCAGAAGGGCTATCACGGGGTTGCCATCCTGTCGCGGCTGCCGCTCACGGATGACCGGCGCAGGACCTATTGCGAGATCGACCACACCCGCAACATCTCGGCGATCGTGGAAGCTCCGGGTGGCCGCCGGATCCGGCTGCATAATTTCTATGTGCCGGCGGGCGGGGACGAGCCCGACCGGACGATCAACCCGAAATTCGGCCACAAGCTCGATTTCATCGAGGAGATGAAGGACCTGCGCGCCGAGGCGGAACGCGCCGACGGCGTCTCGGCGATCCTGGTCGGCGATCTCAACATCGCGCCGCTCGAAACCGATGTCTGGTCGCACAAGCAGATGCTCAAGGTGGTGAGCCACACGCCGGTGGAGACCGAAGGCCTCATCGCCGTGCAGAAGGCCGGCGGCTGGGTCGACCTGATTCGCGCGCATATCCCGCCCGAAGAGAAGATCTTCACCTGGTGGAGCTACCGCGCGCGTGACTGGGATGCGGCCGACCGCGGCCGGCGGCTCGACCATGTCTGGTCCTCGGCCGATCTGGCGCCCGCGCTCACGCGCATCGACGTGCTGCGCGAGGCCCGCGGCTGGGAGCGTCCCTCCGACCATGTGCCGGTGACGGCCCATTTCGATTTCTAGCGGGCCCGGCCCGGCCTGACCGGGGTGTGGCCGGATTGGCCCGGACCGAGGCTCAGTCGGCGAACCGTCCGGCGATCGAGCCGAGCCCCTGGTTCAGCGCCGCCAGATTGTCGCCGATGCGCCTGCGCACGATGCCGGCGATATCCGGATATTCCTCGAGCATGCGCCGGAACAGCGGCCGGTTGATGCGAATCACCTCGGCATGGTCCGGCGCGATCGCCGTCATCGAGCGATCGACCGCGGTGATCATCGCCAGTTCCCCCAAAAGCGCGCCGCGTTCGGCGGTGCCCAGTTGCGTGGTCTGGCCGTCGCGGGTCTTGCGGCTGAGCTCAAACCGTCCGTCGGCGACCACGAAACCGCAATCGGCCGCCGTGCCTTCGCGGAACAGCAGCTGTCCCGGCTGCAGCTTGCGCCGCTCGGCGCCGAAGGCGATCAGCCTGAGCTTGTCCTCGCCGATGTCGGAAAACAGCGACACGGTCGAAAGCAGGGCGATGTCGTCGTTGAGGGCCATGGTCGCGGGTCCTTTGCGCCGGAAGGCGCAGGGTCAGGGAATGATCTTGTAACCGCCGCTTTCCGTGACCAGGATTTCCGCATTCGACGGATCGGCCTCGATCTTCTGGCGCAGGCGGTAGACATGGGTTTCGAGCGTATGGGTGGTGACGCCCGAATTGTAGCCCCAGACCTCTTCCAGCAGCACGTCGCGGGTCACCACCTTCTGGTCGGCGCGGTAGAGATAGCGGATGATTGCGGCTTCCTTCTCGGTCAGCCGGATCTTGCCGCCCTTGTCGTCGAGCAGCAGCTTCTGGCTGGGCTTGAAGGTGTAGGGGCCGACGGTGAAGGTGGCGTCCTCGCTCTGCTCGTGCTGGCGCAGCTGCGCGCGGATGCGGGCGAGCAGCACGGCGAAGCGGAACGGCTTGGTGACATAGTCGTTGGCGCCGGCTTCGAGGCCCAGGATCGTGTCCGAATCGGTGTCGTGGCCGGTCAGCATGATGATCGGCGACTTGAACCCGCCCTTGCGCAAGAGCTTCACCGCCTCGCGCCCGTCCATGTCCGGCAGGCCCACATCCATGATCAGAAGGTCGACATGGTCGGCGCGCGCGGCCTGCACGCCCTTGGTCGCGGACGATTGCTGGGAGATCGCGAATTCTTCGTAGAGCGACAATTGCTCCACGAGCGTCTCGCGCAAATCGTCGTCATCGTCCACCAGAAGAATTGAGCGAGCGGTCATTGCGGCCTTGCCTCCTCATATTGACGTGGGCGCCGCGGGACCCGGCGCCGATGAATAAGCCATTTGACATGTGTGTCCCTGTTTAGGCACTTTCGAGGCAGCGGCAAAGTGCTAAATAACGTGTCGGATCACAGTTGGAGCACTTGATCGTGAGGGCTTTGTTACAGAAACGGCCGGTGCGGCGCGCCGTCGGAGGCGGCAGCAACCGCGCCAGAACGCTCTCGGTGCGGACCCGTCCGGGCGATCGGCTGCGGGCTCTGGTTAAGGCGGGGCCGCTGGTTTTCCCCGCGGCACTCGGCCGCGGCGGGGTCACGAGCTTCAAGCGCGAGGGCGATGGCGCGACGCCGCGGGCCGTCATGGCGGTCGTCGGCGGGTTCCGGCGCGGCGCGCTGCGCGAGCCCGACCGTTGCGGCATCGCGCTTTTCAGGACGCGCGCCGACGATGGCTGGTGCGACCAGCCGGCCCATCCCGCCTACAACCGGCCGGTGCGGCTGCCGTTCGCGGCAAGCTGCGAGACGCTGCAACGCTCCGATGCGCTTTATGACTTCGTGTTCGTGCTCGACTGGAATTTTCGCGCCCGGCAGCGCGGCGCCGGCAGTGCCATCTTCCTGCATGTGGCGCGGCCGGGCTATCTGCCGACCGAAGGCTGCATCGCGCTGTCGCGGCGCGATCTCAAGCGGCTGATGCCGCTGTTGCGGCGGGGAAGCCGGATTCGCGTGTGCTAGCGCCGTCGCGCTCAGACGCCGAAAAAGCCGATGGTCGCGCCGATGCCGATCATCACCAGCAGCCAGTGCAGCCCGTCGATCAGCACCAGATCCCAGCCGAAGCCGCGATGGCGGGCATTGATGGTCAGGGTGGTCATGATCACCCCCGCCCAGATCAGCAGGCCGGAATAGACGCCGTTGAACACGGTGACCTGGCCCGCGCCGAGATGTCCGATGATGCCGGCGGTGATGAAGGCCAGCACCAGTTCGAGGCAGAAACTGGTGGCAAGCAGGCTGCCCAAGGCCGGCTTCGGCGCGGCAGGATCAGTGCGGGCGGCCTCCATCCAGGCCTTGCCGAGGATCGAATGGAACACCGCGCCGATCACGAAGGCGACGATGGCGGCGATCAGGATCGCCACATAGTTCATGCCCGCAAACTGCATGTGTCACTCCTTGTCGCAGTCGCCAGCCCCGGTCTGCCTGTCCTTCATCGATAGACGGAGAACGGCATCGGCCCAGAAGTCTTCGGGCAGGTCCGGCCTCGATGCCGCGGTGGCGGCAGGCCACAACACGCCGCTTTGCTTCATCCTGCGGAGCTCTTCAAGGCTCGCTCTTTTCATGTCGGTGCCTGCCATTTTGCCCCTCCTCGGGTTCGCGCGGGAATTGTACGTCGCCGCTCCCCAGCCTGCGTGCGGCACGGGGCATGCGTTGCGGGAGACAATTGACCTGTCCGAAAGGGATGTACAGGATCGGCTGGTTCGCGTCAGCCCGCAATCCGCCAGACCGAGGTGCGCTTGACCTCGCTGTCTTCCAGCACGCGGGTCACCGGCACCATGTAGCTGGCGAGCTGCTCCATGCCCTGTTTCGGACAATAGGCGCGGCCGGGATCGCCCACCAGCACCAGCGCGCCGCGGCGGGCGAGGGTCTCGAGCCAGGGCAGCACCCGGTCGGTCATGGCGCGGTCGTAGAACACGTCGCCCGCAAGCACCGCTTCCCAGCCCTCGTCGGTGCCGATCACATCGGACTGGACGCACGCGAAGCTAACGCCGTTGGCGCCTGCGTTGAGCGTTGCCGCGGTCGCGGCCCAGGGATCGATGTCGGCGGCTGTGACATGGGCCGCACCGGCGCGGCAGGCGGCGATCGCCACCAGGCCCGAGCCGGAGGCGAAATCGAGCACGCGCCGTCCCGCCACCAGCTCGGGATGATCGGTGATGTGACGCGCCAGCCCCTGTCCGCCGGCCCAGGCGAAGGCCCAGAACGGCGGCGGCAGGCCGATCTCGCCGAGTTCCTCCTCGGTCTTGTGCCACAAGGCGTGCGCCTCGTCGGCGAGATGCAGCCTGATCTCGGGCACATGCGGCGGCGCCGACAGCGCTGTGTTGGCGCGGATGAACGCGGCAGGGTCGGTCTTCATCGGCGGAGCGGGGCCGCGGTTCTCACGCGGGCGCGCGCGGCGGGTTGTCGAGCCCGCCCATGCGGCAGACCTCGAGATACTCGGCTTCCGTCACCGGCTGCACCGACAGCCGCATCGAGGTGACCAGGCTCATCTCGGCAAGCTTCGGGTTGGCCTTCACGTCCTTCAGCGTCACGGGCTTGGGCATGTCGCAGACGGCGCGGATGTCCACGCATTCCCAGCGCGGATCGTCGATGGTGGTGTCAGGATGGATGAGGGCGCAGACCTCGACGATGCCCACCACTTCCAGCCCCTCGTTGGAGTGGTAGAAGAAACCCTTGTCGCCCAGTTTCATGGCGCGCATGTTGTTGCGGGCCTGGTAATTGCGGATGCCGTCCCACTGTTCGCCGGCCTCGCCGCGGGCCTTCTGCATCTCCCACGACCATTTGAACGGTTCGGATTTGAACAACCAATACGCCATCGTCATGCCTCCGGATTCTTGAACACCCAGTTGAAGGCGCGGATTTCGACCGAATCGAACAGGCCCGCGACCGCATAGGGGTCCTTCGCCGCAATCGCCGCCGCCTCCGCCTTCGATCCGGCTGCGATGATCACCAGGCTGCCGATCGGCTTTTCGTCGTCGCCGAGCAGCGGACCCGCCATCTTCAGCACACCCTTCGCATCGAGGTCCTTGAGAAACTCCACATGGTCGGGCCTTGCGGCCATGCGCGTGTCGAGCGCGCCGGGCTTGTCCTTGCACATCAGGGCGTAAAGCATGGGATCTCCTTGGATGATTGGAAACGCGGGGGATGATTGGAAACGCGGGTGATCAGAATTTTGCGGTTGCCGGCAATCGGGCCGGACGCTGCGCAACCTATGCCCCGCCCGCCCGCCGGTTTCAATATGCCGGGGGTCGCTTGAGGCGAGTTGCTGCGTCGGCCCCGGGGCTTCAGGCCTTGGCGCCGCGCTTGCCGTGGCCGATCAGGGCGGGGGCGGCCTCGTCGAGCGGCCAGCGCGAGCGCGGCGCGAGATCGAGATCGTCGACCGGCAGCCCGGCGGCGAGGCGTTCCGCCCCGGCCCAGGCGATCATGGCGGCATTGTCGGTGCACAGCGCAAGCGGCGGGGCGATGAAGCGGAAGCCTGCGGCCGCGGCGCGGCGCTCGAGTGTGGCGCGGATCGCGGCATTGGCGGCAACCCCGCCGGCCACCACCAGCGCCGGCTCCAAGTCTGTGCCGAACCGCTCCGTGAAGCGCTCGAGCGCCATGCCGATGCGGTCGTCAATGCTGGCCGTCACCGAGGTCTCGAACGCCAGGCAGAGATCGGCGACGGTCTGCGCCGTGAGCGGCGTTTCCGCCTCCGCCATCTGTCGCACCGCGGTCTTGAGGCCGGAGAAGGAAAAATCGAGCCGTGGATCCTTCCGCATCGGCACCGGCAGGCGGAATCGCCCCGGGGTTCCCGCTTTCGCGGCCTTTTCCACGGCCGGCCCGCCGGGATAGCCGAGCGACAGGAGCTTGGCGGTCTTGTCGAAGGCCTCGCCGAGCGCGTCGTCGATGGTGGTGCCCCAGCGCTCGTAATCGCCCACGCCCTTGACCAGCACGATCTGGGTATGGCCGCCCGAAACCAGCAGCAAGAGATAGGGAAAGGCGACCTGATGGGTGAGCCTGGCCGTCAGCGCATGGCCTTCCAGGTGGTTGATGCCGATGAAGGGCTTGCCGGTGGCCATCGCGATGGCCTTGCCGGTCATCAGCCCGACCATCAGTCCCCCGATCAGCCCCGGCCCGGAGGTCACGGCGATCGCGTCGATGTCGCCGAGCGGGACGCCGCTGTCGCCGAGCGCCTGGTTGACCAGCCGGTCGAGCATCGAGACATGCGAGCGCGCGGCCAGTTCGGGCACAACGCCGCCGAAGGCCGCGTGCAGGTCGAGCTGGCTCAGCACCACGTCGGACAGGATACGACCGGCGCCTCCGGCGGAGCGCTCCACCACAGCGGCTGCGGTTTCGTCGCAGCTGGTCTCGATTCCCAGGATTCTCACTGCGCGGGTGTCCATGCCTGTCTCATAATGTCGCGCGGCCCGATATTGCGCTTGCGGGGTGATCCCGGTACCTGTCTGTCGGTACCAACACAACGGATGTCTTGCAAATGAAACCTTATCGCATCGGAACCCGTGGCAGCCCGCTTGCGCTTGCACAGGCCTACGAAACCCGCGACCGGCTGATGGCGGCGCATGGCCTGCCCGAAGACGCGTTCGAGATCGTGGTTCTGTCGAGCAAGGGTGACCGGATCACCGATCGCGCATTGTCCGAGATCGGCGGCAAGGGCCTGTTTACCGAAGAGATCGAGGAGCAGCTCAGCGGTGGCCAGCTCGATCTGGCGGTCCACTCGTCCAAGGACATGGCCACGGCGCTGCCCGAGGGGCTCGGCCTCGTCGCCTTCCTCGAACGCGAGGACCCGCGCGATGCCTTCATCAGCCCGGTGGCACAGCGGCTGATGGATCTGCCGCAGAACGCCGTGGTGGGCTCCTCGTCGCTGCGGCGCCAGGCACTGATCCGCAGGCTGCGGCCCGATATCGAGGTGATTATCTTCCGCGGCCAGGTCGACACAAGGCTGCGCAAGCTCGAGGCGGGCGAAGTCCATGCCACGCTGCTGGCCTATGCCGGGCTCAAGCGCCTGGGCAAGCAAGACATCATCACCGACCTGTTCGATCCCGAAAGCTTCCCGCCGGCGCCGGGGCAGGGCGCAATCTGCATCGAGGCCCGGCTCGACGACACCCGCGTGGCCGAGCTGCTGGCGCCGATCGACCATGCCGAAACCCATTCGGCGCTGCTGTGCGAACGGGCGTTCCTGGGGTCGCTCGACGGATCCTGCCGGACGCCGATCGCCGGCCATGCCAGGGTCTTTGGCGACCGGATGTCGTTCTACGGCATGATCCTGACGCCCGACGGTACGGTCTGGCACGAGGTGCGCAGCGAAGGCCCGACCAGCGATGCCGAGGCGATGGGTCTTGCCGCCGGCGCCGAGGCGCGCGCCAAGGCTGGGCCGGGCTTCTTCGACAGCTGGGCCTGAGGCACGCAAATGCGTGTGCTGGTGACGCGGCCCGAACCGGGTGGAAAGCGAACCGCCGCGCGTCTGCGCCGCATCGGTCACGAGCCGGTGCTGATGCCGCTGTTTAAGGCCCGGGTGACCGCGGAGGTTTCCGACCTGCCGCCGGCGCATGCGCTTTCGGGACTGATCGCCACCAGCGCCCGCGCCTTCGACATGTTTCCGGCGGGTGCGGCCGATCCGGCGCTTGGCGGTCTGCCGGTCCATGCCGTCGGCGCCGCCACAGCGCGCGCCGCACGGGCGGCGGGCTTCCGCGATGTGCGCGAAGGCGGCGGCACGGCCAGAGAGCTGGCCGACTCACTTAGGGCCTCGGGCGCGGGAGACGGCCGGCTTCTCTACCTTGCGGGAACGCCGCGGACAGCGGTGATCGAAGATTCGTTCAAGGTGGAAAGATTCGCCCACGAGGTGCTCGAATGCTACCGGATGGACGAAATAAGTTATCCAACTGACTCTTTGACATGTGACATATTGACTCCATTTCCCGAGGTGGTGCTGCTCTATTCCGCCAATGCCGGACGGCGCCTCGTGGAGCTCGTCGAGGCCGAAGCCCTTGGCTACCGGCTGGATTCGGCCAGATTTCTGTGTCTGTCGGAGACGATTGCCGCGGAACTGCCAGCCAGGTGGCGCGTTAATGCCGCAGTTGCCGTCCGGCCGAACGAAGACAGCCTGCTTGCATCGCTCACCGCCTTGGGATGATCATCGTTCCAGAACGGCGGCGATTGCGCGGTATGCCGTCATAACGCGCTTGGCCGGCCCCGCCCTAACCAGACCAAGCAGGAATCGCCAATGAGCAAGGGCCCAACACAGCGACATTCGAAATCGCCCGCACCGGTCACCATCGATCTCGACGCCACCGACGTGACGCCGAAGAACGAGGATCTGAAATCGACGCAGGCACAGACCGGACCGGCCACCTCCGCGCCGGCCTCGGGCAAACCCGGCGCGGCAGCGGCAACCGCGGCGCCGGCATCCGCCAAGGCAACCGACGCGGCCAAGCCTGACGCCGCAGCCCCAAGCAAGGCGGAAACAGGCAAGGCGGAAACCGGCAAGGCGGATGATGGCAAGGCGGAAACCGGCAAGGCCGGGGCTGCCCCGGCCGCAAGCGCCTCCGCGTCTGCCGCCCCGTCCGCATCCGACCCGAAATCGAGCGTTCCGCCGACCGGCGCCAGGACAACGGCCGCCGATCCCAAGACCGCGGCCAGCGGCACGGGCGCGACCGGTTCCGGTGCAAGCGGTTCCGGCGCGGCACCCTCCGGCCAATCCGGCTCGGGGTCATCCGCCGCGCCGCGGGCGAACAGCGCATCGTCTGCGTCCTCGCCATCGACCTCCTCCTCCGGCAGGGGTGGCGGCTTCGGGCTGGTGCTCTCCGGCCTGATCGGGGCGGTGATCGCACTTGGCGGCAATTATGCCATCCAGCAAAAACGCGCGGCGGACCAGCCGCCGGGCGCATCGGCCGAACAGGTCCAGGCGCTGACCACGCGGCTGGAGGCGGTCGCCGACAATGTCGATTCGCTAACGCGCAAGATGGCCGAACCCGGCGATACCGGCGCGGCTGCGGCAGAGCTGTCGGCTCGGCTCGACAGTCTCGAGGCAAGCCTGAAGACCGTGACCTCCCGCAGCGATGCGGATCCCGCGGCGATGGCCGCGCTCAACGAGCGGTTTGCCGCGCTCGAAGGCGCGATCGCCAAGCTCGGCGAGGCCGGCGGTGCCGCCGGCGCCGATCCGGAAGCGACCGCGGGCCTGCAGACGGCGCTCGGGATGAGCGGACGCGACAGCC
>NZ_LQZT01000002.1:8897-72005 GCF_001703635.1 Parahoeflea olei
GAAGCGGCCGCGGGCCTGCAGAGGGCGCTCGCCGATCTTGAGGCCGACACCTCCTCGAAGCTCTCCGAGCTTGCCTCGCGTCTCGATGCGCTCGAACAGCGCCAGTCGACGCTGTCGAGCCAGGTCGCCGCGCCGGCCCGCCAGGTCGATCTGGCGCAGACCATCGCGGCCGCCGGCCTGAAATCGGCGATCGACCGTGGCGGCTCGTTCATGACCGAGCTCGAGGCCTATGCCTCCGTGGCGCCGGACGATCCGGCGGTGGCGGAGCTCAGGCAGCTTGCCGCAAGCGGCGTGCCGAGCCGTTCGAAGCTGATCGAGGATTTCAACGCGGCCGCCGACAAGGCCATTGCCGCGGCCGAACCCGCCGATCCGGACCAGAGCCTGGTCGACCGGCTGATGGCGAGTGCGCTCTCCTCGGTCAAGGTGCGCCAGGTCGGCGATGTCGAGGGCGACAGCGTCCAGGCCATTCTCGCGCGCACGGAGACCCGGCTGGTCGATGGCGACATCGCGGCCGCCCTGGCCGAATGGAACACGCTGCCGGAGGCATCCCGGGCGGCCGCGTCCGGCTATGGCGAGGCGCTGACCGCCCGCGCCCGCGCCGAGACGCTGGTTGCCGCTGCCATGGCGCCCGCCGCACCGGCTCAGTCCGAAGCCCCGGTCAACTAGGAGATCCGTCATGATCCGCTTGCTATTCTTCGTGGTTCTGACCCTGGCGCTGGGCTTCGGTTTCGCCTGGCTCGCCGACCGGCCGGGCGAGATGTTCATCGTCTGGCAGAACCAACGCATCGAAATGTCGCTGATGACCGCCGTCGTCATGGTGGTGTCGCTGATCGTCGCCATCATGGTCGGCTGGTGGCTGATCCGCGCCATTCTCTACTCCCCGCGCACGCTGTCGCGCTATTTCCGCGCCAGCAAGCGCGACCGCGGCTACCAGGCGCTGTCGACCGGACTGATCGCCGCCGGTGCCGGCGATGCCGCACTGGCGCGCAAGATGAACAAGCGCAGCAAGGGCTTGCTCAATGCCGACCAGGAGCCGCTGATCCATCTTCTCCACGTTCAGGCGGCACTGATCGAGGGCCGCAACGAGGAAGCCCGCAAGCTGTTCGAGGCCATGGCCGAAGATCCGGAAACCCGGCTTCTCGGCCTGCGCGGCCTGTATCTGGAAGCACGCCGGCAGGGCGCCGACGAGGCGGCGCAGCACTATGCCGAAACCGCCGCCGAGCAGGCGCCGCAGCTGCAATGGGCCGGTGCTGCGGCGCTGTCCTACCGGACCCGCGAAGGCAAATGGAACGAGGCTCTGATCCTGCTCAACCGCCAGCTCAAGGCCGGTGCCGTGGAGGCCGCGGTGGCGGTGCGCCACAAGGCGGTGCTGCTGACCGCGCGCGGCCGCGACAAGATCGACAGCGATCCGGCAGGGGCGAGCGAGGATGCGCTCGCCGCGCTCAAGCTGGTGCCGGCCTTCCCGCCGGCGGTGCTGGTCGCGGCCAAGGGGCTGTTGCGACAGGACAAGCTGCGCAAGGCCGCGCGGATCCTGGAAACGGCGTGGAAGACCAACCCGCATCCCGAAATCGCCGAGGCCTATGTGCGGGCGCGGATTGGCGACACCGCGGCCGACCGGCTCAAGCGCGCGCAGCGGCTTGAAAAGCTCAAGCCCATGAATGCGCTCTCCTTCGATGCGGTCGCCCGGGCGGCGCTCGAGGCGCGGCGTCTCGACCTGGCGCGCGAGAAGGCCGAAGCCGCAGCACGGCTGCAGCCCTGCGAAGGCATCTATCTGCTGCTCGCCGATATCGAGGAAGCCCAGACCGGCGATCAGGGCCGTGTCCGCCACTGGCTGAGCCAGGCGGTGCGCGCTCCGCGCGATCCGGCCTGGACGGCGGATGGCTACGTCTCCGAGGTCTGGGAGCCGATCTCGCCGGTGACCGGCAAGGTCGATGCCTTCGAATGGAAGGTGCCGGTCGAACAGCTTGGCGGTCCGACGCTCGACAACGAGGCACCGGAATGGGGCTTCGAGAGGGCGGTCGAGAGCCTGCCGCCGGTGCAGAAGCCGGAATCGGCTGCGGCATCCGAGCCCGAAGTGGAAGCCGTTCCCGTCCCGTCCGCCGCATCGGCAAAGCCTGCGGCAGCGGACAAGCCGGCGGCGGGCAAGCCAGCCGCGGAGGCCGACAGCAAGGCCGGTGCACCGTCCCCGACCCGGGAGGCCCAGCCTGAACGCAAGCATGTGGTGCTCTCGCCCGACCGTCTCGCCAAGGCCGGCCGGAAACCGGTGGTCTCGCTCGCGGAGCGGCGTCAGGCGATGGCGGAGGCGGCCAAGTCCGAACCCGCAGTGGCCCCGGCGGCAAAGGACGACAAGCCCGAGCCCGCCGGTCCGGCCGAAGCCTCGACCGCCAAGACCGCGGCGAAGCCGGAGACGGCCGCCGTGGCTGCGGCCCCGGCAGAAAAGCCTGCCGAAGCGGACAAGGCGGCAAAGCCCGCCGATGCCGGCAAGGCTGAAGCGCCTGCCGTGACCGAGGCGCCGTCCAAACCTGCTGCCGCCGCAGCCGCGGTCGCCGCGGAGCCGGCATCCGGGGCGGCTCAGCCGCCTGCGACCAGGCCGAACGGCGTCGACAAGACCGCCGCCCCCGTCTCCAAGCCGGAACCAGCCGCGCCGGAAGCCAAGGCAGGCGACGCGCCGGCACCGGCCGCCAAGGCCAACGGGGCAGCGGCGCCGGCCGCCTCCGACGCACCCGCCCGGGTGACACCGGTAAAGACCGTGGTCCGCCCGGCCCGCGCGATCTCCGAGCTCGACCGCAAGCCGCGGCCCTACGCCTCGCCCCGCCCGGTTGCCGAACCGGGATCGGAACCCGATCCGGAAGCCGAAGCCAAGGCCAAGGAAGAGGTGTTCATGGCGCACCGCCCGGACGATCCGGGGGTCGACACCAGTGCCGAACCGGAAAAGCCGGGGAGGTTCCGGCTGTTCTGAGCGGGAGACAAGAGGGATCGCCATGCTTGAACAGATCAAGACTTTTCTCGAAACGCTGCGCGGGGACACCCCCGCGCAGCCTGATTCCCGCAACCCCGATGTCGCGGCCGTTGCGCTGTTCTTCCATGTCATCGGCGCCGACGGCGTGGTCGACGAGGTCGAGCAGGACAAGCTCAGATCGCTGATCGTCCAGGAATACGGCGTCAGCGGCGATGAGTTCCGCAAGCTGGTCGAGGCCGGCGAGAAGGCCGATCGCGAATCGGTCGATCTCTATGCCTTCACCAGCGTGCTCAACCGCACGCTGTCGCCCGAGGCCAAGGTTCATTTCATCGAACTGCTGTGGTTGCTCGCCTATGCGGACGGCTATCGCCACGAGCTCGAGGATCACGTGGTCTGGCGCATCGCCGACCTGATGGGCGTCTCAAGCCGAGAGCGGGTGCTTGCCCGGCAGCGTGCGCTCGCCGCCTCCGGGCTCGACGACGGCGCAGACGCGGCCGGCGACGCGGACTGATCCCGCAGCCCCTTCCCGAAACCGCACAGATCGATCTCCCGCTGGAAGCCGTCCCGGACGCCGGGAACCGGAATCCGGGGCGTGTATCCGAAGCCGGGCGGCCGCTCAGGTCTTGTCCGGGGCAGGCGACGCGCCCGGCCCGGTGCCTGTTTGCAGCGCCAGCCGGCTGTCCTCGGCGTCCTTGTCGAGCGACTGGATCTGCCTCAGCTGCGGAAAGCCGAGGCTCCAGCCCAGCGCCACGGCGAGCGTGCCCGCGCCGCCGATCACCACGGCAGCGACCGGGCCGATCAGCGAGGCCATGACGCCGGCGCGGAATTCGCCCAATTCGTTGGAGGCGCCGATGAACACCATGTTGACGGCGCTGACGCGTCCGCGCAGCTCGTCGGGCGTCCACAGCTGCACCAGGCTCTGGCGGACATAAACCGAGATCATGTCGGACGCGCCCATGGCGATCAGCGCAGCCATGGTGAGCGGCAGTGATTTGGACAGGCCGAAAACGATGGTTGCCGCGCCGAACACGCCGACCGCGATGAACATCGAGCGGCCGGCATGGCGGCGGATCGGCCGCGAGGCAAGCAGGATGGCCATGGCGATCGCGCCGATTCCCGGGCTCGCCCGCAAGAGCCCGAGGCCCCAGGGGCCGAGATCGAGCACGTCGCGGGCAAACACCGGCATCAGCGCGATGGCGCCGCCGAGAAGCACGGCGAACATGTCGAGCGAGATCGCGCCGAGCACGATCTTCTGCTTCCAGACATAGCCGAAACCCGCCATCAAGGTCTGCCAGCTCTGGGCCTGGCCGCGGCTGCGCTGCAGCGGCGGGGGCACCAGCGACACGGCGACGATCGAGGCCAGCAAGAAGCTGAGCGCCACCAGATAGGGCGCCGTCGGTCCGAGCCCGTAAAGCAGGCCGCCGGCGACGGGACCGACAATCGTGGCGGTCTGCCAGGAGGTCGAGTTCCAGGCGATCGCATTGGGCAGATCCCTGGCCGGCACCAGGTTGGGCGCGAGCGATTGCGAGGCCGGCGCGAAGAAGGCCCGGGCCGTGCCGACCACCAGCAGCACGGCGAAGATCGGCAGCGGCGAGGCGAGCCCGCGCCAGGCGAACAGCACCAGCATCGCTACGGCGAGCGCGATCACGATCTCGCAGACGAGCATGATGGTGCGGCGGCCGAACCGGTCGGCGGCAGCCCCCGTGAACAGGATCAGCACCAGTGCGGGAAGGAACTGGATCAGCCCGACAAGGCCCAGATCGAAGGGATCGCGGGTCAGGTCGTAAATCTGCCAGCCGACCGAGACGCTGACGATCTGCAGCGCGAAGGTCGACAGGAAACGCGAGGAGAAATAGAGCGCGAAGGCACGATGGCGAAAGGCGGCGTAGCGGTCATCCGCCTCGGGGGCAACTTGCATCTGGCATTCATCCGCTGGCGCCGGCTCAGGACGGGTATCTTAGGGGACCCGCGGCCGATGGATCTTGGAAGGGGGGACCGCGCCACCGCCGCCTCCGCAAGGAAGCGCTGCGCCACGGTCTTGCCGTCATGCTACAGAAGCGCGGGCCGCCGCGCCAGTCATGTCGTGACGCAAGCACGCAAGCCCGGCCTTGCCCTTGCCGCCCGGAGCGGGAATGGCTACATGTCTGTCACGCGAAAAACAGCCGGAGATCTCCATGATCGCAGTCTTTCAAACCATCGACCTGGTGCTCGGTCTTTACACCTGGATCATCGTCGCCAGCGCCATCTTCTCCTGGCTCTACGCCTTCAATGTGGTCAATTCGAACAACCGCTTCGTCGGCATGATCGGCGAGTTCCTTTACAAGGCCACCGAACCCGCGCTCAGGCCGATCCGCCGCATCATTCCGGATCTGGGCGGGCTCGACATCTCGCCGATCGTGCTTCTGATCGCGATCTTCTTCGTGCGCACCTTCATCGCGACTTCGATCGCGCCGATGTTCTTCTGATTTCCGCAGGACGGGCACGGTGAGCGGCTGGCTTCAGGCCCGCGACGGCGGCGTCGACATTGCCGTCCGGCTCACGCCCGGCGCCTCGCTCGACGGTCTCGACGGCCTGGTGGAAGATGCAGCCGGCAGTGTCCGGCTCAAGGCGCGTGTGCGCGCGGTGGCCGAAAGCGGCAAGGCCAACCGGGCGATCGAAAAGCTGATCGCCAAGCGTCTCGGCCTCGCCAAGACGCTCGTCACCGTGATTTCGGGCGAGACCAGCCGCTCCAAGACGATCCGGATATCGGGCGATCCCGAAGACCTGGCCGGGGCGCTCGAGGCGCTCGCCCGGCCCTGACCGGCCTCCGGTCCGCCTGCAGCGTGGCGCTCAGGCCTTCTTGGCCTTGGCCCGCTCGATCGCCTCGACGATCAGGGTGCGGGCGATTTCGGCATTGCTCCAGCCGCCGATCTTGACCCATTTGCCGGGCTCGAGATCCTTGTAGTGATCGAAGAAGTGCTCGATCTGCTGCAGCGTGATCTCGGGCAGGTCGGTGTAGTCGTGCACGCCGGCATAGCGCTGGGTCAGGTGCGGAGCGGGCACGGCGATGATCTTTTCGTCCTGGCCGGCATTGTCTTCCATCACCAGCACGCCGATCGGGCGCACATTGATCAGGCATCCCGGCACCAGCGGACGGGTGTTGCACACCAGCACGTCGATCGGGTCGCCATCCTCGGAGAGCGTGTGCGGCACGAAGCCGTAGTTTCCGGGATAGGTCATCGGCGTGTAGAGAAAGCGGTCGACCACCAGCGTGCCGGCCTCCTTGTCCATCTCATATTTGATCGGCTGCCCGCCGACCGGAACCTCGATGATGACGTTGACGTCGTGGGGCGGGTTGTTGCCAATGCTGATTGCATCGATACGCATTTGACATCCTTCAAAGCTTGGCGTGATGGTGGGCGTTCGATACTGGCAATTCTGGTGCAACGCAACAAATGTGATGCCTTTTCGCGCCGATGGCCGTCGAATATTTTGATTCCGGCGCCGGAATCCGTACCATGGTCTTAGATTCCCGATCTGGGGGGTGCCCGATGTTACCACGTATCAGCCCGTTGGCCAGCCTGGTGGTCGCGGCCATGTTCCTTGCCTTAGCGCCGGGAGCGGCGCTCGCCAACTCGAGCGCCTATACCGATCTCGACCCCGAGCTTGCAGGCTGCGAGACGATCGCAAGCGACATCGCCGGCGGCACCTGGAAATGCGAAGGCTATCGGGACTATCCGGTTTATTTCAAGGAAGGCGATCTGCGCGCCTCCGTGTTCTTCGGACATGTGGCGCAAGTCCTGATCGAGGATGGTTTCGAATCCTTCGGCCCATTCAACTCCACCGGCAAGAAGATCGAGTGGCGGCTCGACGACAGCGGCAAGCCGATTGCCGCAATCCTGCGCTACTTCGTGTCCGATCCGGAAACGGCCGCGAATGGCGGCCAGGTGCTGGTGGTCTCGCGCGTCGCCCAGGCGGATGACGGCCTCTCCTGCGTGGTCGGTTATGTGGATGCGCGTTCCAACGACAATGCCAACGAGCTGGCAAGGCGGGTCGCCGATCAGGATGCGGCGGACTTCGCCTGCGGCTACACCGAGGCGGCCTGGTACGGGGAAAGAGGGGCCTTGGCCGCCATGACGTCAAGCCACCTGCCGGAAAGCCTGAGGCAGGAATGAAGCCGGCCGAACTTCGGCGGGATGGCTCAGGACCAGGTGAAGGCGAGTTTGCGCAGGGTCTTCCCGTCGAAGGTCTCATGACCCTCCGCGATGTCGCGGCCGCCCTGGAACCGGTAGAAATCGACCGCGGTGTGATTGTCTTCGAGGCACCACACCACCACGCCCTTGCAGCCGAGCGAGGCAAGCAGTTGCCGGGCCTCGCCGAACAGGCGCTTGCCGAGGCCCACGCCCTGGTATTCGGGGCGCAGATAGAGTTCGTAGATCTCGCCTTCCTGCGGCAACGAGCGGGCGCGGTTGAGGCCGAGCGTGGCATAGCCGGCCACCTGGCCGCCGACATCCAGCACCAGGATCGAGGTCGAGCCCTTGATGGCACGTTCCCACCAGCCGAGATTGCGGCGCTCGAGCATCTGCCGGAGCGCCTTGTAGGGCAGGATTCCGGCATAGGCATGGCTCCAGGCGGCGCGATGCGCGCCTGCAATCGCGAGCGCATCATGCGGCTCGGCATGCCGTATGTCGATGGTTAACGTGGTCATGGTCTCATACTACCGTTACCGAGATTCCGGGGGGAAGCGGGCATGAGTCCGCTCCTCCGTCTGCCCACAGCATTGTTCTGTGGACGGCACGCAATGAGTTAACCTTTTGTTAACGAATTATGCAAGTCCGGCGAAGGCCGAACCGGGCATCAGGCGGCGTCGGAAAAGCCCCGGAACTGGTCGAGGCGGGCCTGCACGGCCTCGAAAAGACGCCCCACCTGCAATCCGTCGATCAGCGCATGGTGCACCTGAACGGCCATGGCGCAGCTGATTCGGCCTTGGCCATCCCCGACGAATTTCCCCCAGGAGAAGCGCGGAATGCAATCGTCGGGTCCGGGAAGGGCATTGTCGAGCGCGGTGAAATCGATCCAGGGCAGGCAGGAGAGATAGGCAAGATCGACCCGCTCGCCGGTGTTGGCGCCGAGGTCGGTTCCCCGGGCGGTTTCCTCGATTACCGCCTTGCAGGCGGCGTCGAATGTGGCCCAGTCGGCACTGAAGGGGATATAGGCGTAGCCGAAGGTGTCGCCCGCCCGCGGCACGGTCGCCGACAGCGCGATGGCGTCATATTCCACCACGGTCTCGGCGCCGGTGCCCGAGCGAAGGAAGCGCATCCGGAATTCCGGGACCGCGTGGATCCCGGTGCCGATGGCGTGCATGAAGGCCCGGTAGGGCGAAACGCCCGCGGGCTTTGCCTGCGTCATCAGCGCGGTCACGTCGATCCGCGCCGTGGTGGCGAAATGCGGCCGGTCATAGCCGCGGAACAGGCGGTATTGCCCGGCCCGCGACCAGGTGTCGAGATCGATCTCGCGGGCGCCCGCCACGGTTCGGGTCAGGCCGCGCTGGCGCCGGCCTTGGCGAAGCGCTTGCGGTCGTTGGCGTCGAGATAGCGCTTGCGCAGCCGGATCGACTTCGGCGTGACTTCCATCAGCTCGTCGTCCTGGATCCAGGACAGCGCCCGGTCCAGCGTCATGCGAATCGGCGGGGTAAGTTTCACCGCCTCGTCCTTGCCGGCCGAGCGGATGTTGGTGAGCTGCTTGCCCTTGAGCACGTTGACCTCGAGGTCGTTGTCGCGGGTGTGGATGCCGATGATCATGCCCATATAGACCTTGTCGCCCGGCTCGATGATCATCGGACCGCGGTCCTCGAGGTTGAACATGGCATAGGCCACGGCCTCGCCGGCCATGTTGGACAGAAGCACGCCGTTGGTGCGGCCGCCGATCTCGCCCTTGTAGGCCTGGTAGCCGTGGAACAGCCGGTTCATCACCGCAGTGCCGCGGGTGTCGGTCAGCAGTTCCGACTGGTAGCCGATCAGGCCGCGGGTCGGCGCATGGAAGACCAGGCGCACGCGGTTGCCGCCCGAGGGGCGCAGTTCCGTCATTTCCGCCTTGCGCTCGGACATCTTCTGCACGACCACGCCGGAATGCTCCTCGTCGACGTCGATCACGACCTCCTCGATCGGCTCCATCAGCTGCCCCGAGTCGTCCTTGTGCATGACTACGCGCGGACGCGAGACGGCAAGCTCGAAGCCCTCGCGGCGCATGGTCTCGATCAGCACGGCGAGCTGCAATTCGCCCCGGCCCGACACGTAGAACGAATCCTTGCCTTCCGATTCCTCGATCTTGAGCGCCACATTGCCTTCGGCTTCCTTCAGCAGCCGGTCGCGGATGACGCGGCTCGTCACCTTGTCGCCCTCGGTGCCGGCGAGCGGCGAATCATTGACCATGAAGGTCATGGTGACCGTCGGCGGATCGATCGGCTGCGCGGTCAGCGGCTCGGCGACGGCCGGGTCGCAGAAGGTGTCGGCCACGGTGCCCTTGGACAGCCCGGCAATGGCGACGATGTCGCCGGCATGGGCCTCTTCCACCGGCTTGCGCTCGAGACCGCGGAAGGCGAGGATCTTGGAGATCCGGCCGCTTTCGATCTGCTTGCCTTCGGCGTTGAGCACCTTGACCGACTGGTTCGGCTTGATCGAGCCGGAATGGATGCGGCCGGTGATGATGCGGCCCAGGAACGGGTTGGCTTCGAGAATCGTGCCGATCATCTTGAACGGACCTTCGGCTACCGTGGGCTCGGGCACGTGCTTGAGCACGAGGTCGAACAGCGGCGCCAGGCTGCCGCCATCGGCGGGGCGCTCGTGGCCGTCCGACATCCAGCCGTTGCGGCCCGAGCCGTAGAGGATCGGGAAATCGAGCTGCTCGTCGGTGGCGTCGAGGGCTGCGAACAGGTCGAAGACCTCGTTGATCACCTCGTCGGGGCGGCCGTCGGGACGGTCGATCTTGTTGATCGCGACGATCGGGCGGAGACCGACCTTCAGCGCCTTGCCGACCACGAACTTGGTCTGCGGCATCGGGCCCTCGGCGGCATCGACCAGCACGATCGCGCCATCCACCATCGACAGGATGCGCTCCACCTCGCCGCCGAAATCGGCGTGGCCGGGCGTGTCGACGATGTTAATGCGCGTGCCCTTCCATTCCACCGAGGTGGCCTTGGCGAGAATGGTGATGCCGCGCTCCTTCTCGATGTCGCCCGAATCCATCGCGCGTTCCTGGACGCGTTCGTTTTCGCGGTAGACACCGGATTGCTTGAGCAGTTCGTCGACAAGCGTGGTCTTGCCATGGTCGACGTGGGCGATGATCGCGATATTGCGCAGGGACATGGATCAGGTCTCGTTCTGGAGAATACAAAACGCCGGATGAGGATCCGGCGGAAGCCGGCAGGGGCCGGGATTTGCGCGGCTTATACAGGGTTTCTTGCAGATGCGAAAGGGGCCTGCGCGACACCGGTTCAATGCCGAAAAGGACGGGCAGCGAATGCCCGCTTCGCTTTCGTCGTTCCGGAAACGGAATAAAATCACGGGGCCGGCGGACCGGATCCGGCGCAAGCGACGGGGCTGGCTGGCGCACCTGTTTTGCCGATCCCGGGGCGATGGTGTATCACGGATGCGTGTCAGCCAGCGGGAGGAAACCATGCGGAAACTGCAGGCGCAGGGCATTCACCACATCACCCTGGTGGGCGCGGACCGCCAGACCTCGATCGATTTCTGGGAAGGCGTGCTCGGCATGCCCTTCGTCTTCGAGCAGCCCAATCTCGACGACGAGACGGAAAGCCATCTTTATTTCGATCCCGGCGACGGGAGGCTGATCACCATCTTCACCAATGAAGAGCGGAAGCCGGACCGCCGCCGCACCTCGACCGAGCCCGGCGCGGTGCATCACCTGGCGCTCAATGTCTCACGCGCCAGCTTCGCCCAGGCCGTCGAACGGCTCGACGAGCGCGGCATCCGCCATTCCGGCGTCAAGGACCGCGGCTTCATGGATTCGATCTATTTCACCGATCCGCTCGGCCTCCTGATCGAGCTTGCGAGCTACCGGTTCGAGCCGCCTCACGGGTCGACACATGCCGAGGTCCTCAACGAAGCCCACAAGCTGCGGGTCGCGCGCGGCGACCGGGCTATTGCCGACATCCATCTCGCGGATGCGATCGAGGCGATCGTCCGGCGTACCCGGTCGTCGCTGTCGGACGACCGGGAGCCGAAACAGGCCTGGTAGGGCGGGCGCGGCCCGGGCTCAGGCGAGCCCGCGCTTTTCCAGCATCGCGGTGGCGTCCGGCATGCGGCCGCGGAAGGCCTGGTAGAGCTCGGCCGGATCGCGCGAGCCGCCGGCCGCATAGACATGGGTCTTGAGCTTTTCCGCCGTTCCGGCGTCGAACGGGTCGCCGGTCTCCTCGAAGGCGGCAAAGGCGTCGGCATCGAGCACTTCCGACCACATGTAGGAATAATAGCCCGCCGAATAGCCTTCGCCCGAGAACACATGCAGGAAATGCGGGCTCGCATGGCGCATGACGATGGCCTCGGGCATGCCGAGCCTTTTCAGCGTCTCGGCCTCGAAGGCGGCCGGCTCCGGCTTGTCGCCCGCCGTGTGCCAGGCCATGTCGACCAACGCCGAGGCGGTGAATTCGACCGCGGCGAAGCCGGCATTGAAGGTCTGCGCGGCCAGCACCTTGTCGAGCAGCGCCTTCGGGATCGGCTCGCCGGTGCGGTAGTGCCGGGCGTGCTTTTCGAGGATTTCCGGCACGGTGAGCCAATGCTCATAGAGCTGCGAGGGCAGTTCCACGAAATCGCGGCTCACGGACGTGCCCGAAAGCGAGGGATAGGTCACGTCGGACAGCATGCCGTGCAGGGCATGGCCGAACTCGTGAAACAGCGTGCGCGCGTCGTCGAGCGAGAGCAGCGCCTCCTGGCCCGCGGCCGGCTTGGCGAAATTCATCACGTTGACGACGATCGGGTTGCGGCCGATGCCTTCGGGCCGGGCGAGGCCGTCCTGGCTCTGCAGCGCGCTCATCCAGGCGCCGGAGCGCTTGGAGGGCCGGGCAAAATAGTCGGCGATGAAGGTGGCGATGGTGGCGCCATCGCGGTTTTTGACCTCGAACACCCGCGCCTCCGGGTGCGGCCCGCGCAGCTCCTTGCGTTCCGTCATGGTCACGCCGAACAGCCGGTTGGCGACGTCGAAACAGGCCTCGATCATGCGGGTGAGCGGGAAATAGGGTTTGAGCTCATCGGCCGAGAAGGCGAATCGCTGCGCTTTCAGCTTTTCGGCGTAATAGCGCCAGTCCCAGGCCGCGACCTCGTGGTTGCCGCCCTCTTCGGCGATCAGAGCCGCGAGATCTGACTGGTCGGCCTCGGCCGACCTGACCGCGCGGCTCCAGACGTCGCCGAGCAGCTCTTCCACTGCCTCGGGCGTCTTGGCCATGGTGTCGTCGAGCTTGTAGGCCGCGTAGCTCTCGTAGCCGAGCAGCTTTGCCTTCTCGGCGCGGAGCGCGATGATTTCCGAGATCAGCGGCGCATTGTCGGTGACCCCGCCCTTCGCGCCGCGCGCGGTCCAGGCCCTGAAGGCGGTCTCGCGCAGGTCGCGCCGCGCGCTTGCGGCGAGAAACGGCTCGATGATCGAGCGCGACAGGGTCACGGCATACTTGCCCGGGTGGCCGCGGTCTTCGGCGACGGCGGCCATCGCCGCACGCAGGTCCTCCGACAGGCCGGCGAGGTCGTCGCCGTCTTCGAGCAGCATCAGGTAATCGCTTTCGTCGGCGAGCACGTTCTGGCCGAATTTGGCGCCGAGCCCGGCAAGCGTCTCGCCCACTTGCGCGAGCCGCGCCTGGCCGTCGGCATCGAGCCCGGCGCCGGACTTGATGAAGGATTTCCAGATCCGTTCGAGCAGCCGGTCCTGTTCGGGCGTGAGGCCGAGCTCCGCCCGCGCCTGGTACAGCGCGTCGACCCGTCCGAACAGCGCCTTGTTCATGGCGATCTTCGAGTAATGCCGCGACATGCGCGGCGCGATCTCGCGTTCGAGCGCCTGGATCACCGCATTGGTGTCGGTCCCGGCCCGGTTCCAGAACAGCGCCGAAACCTTCGACAGCTTGTCGCCGGCGCGTTCCAGCGCCTCGAGCGTGTTTTCGAAATCGGGCTCGGCGGGATTGTCCGCGATCGCGGCGATTTCGGCGTCATGCTCGGCGAAGGCGGTTTCGAAGGCCGGGGCGAAATCGGCGTCGGTGATCCGGTCGAACTGCGGCAGGCCGAGCGGGCCGGACCAGTCGAACACGGGGGAAGCGGATGCGGTCATGAAGGGCTCCTTGTGGTCGCCCTTCATGTAAGCCCGCTGCCGTCCGGGGACAAGGCGGCGGGGGCCGATCGGCCCGAAACGCAAACGGGGCGGGACCCGTCCGGCCCCGCCCCGCAGATTGATGCGCCTGCTTCCGGTGTCAGGCCTTGCGGTCCCGTGCAGCCAGCGTCCGGAGCCTGAGCGCGTTCAGGCGGATGAAGCCCGCCGCGTCCTTCTGGTCGTAGGCGCCGCGGTCGTCCTCGAAGGTGACCAGCGCGTCGGAATAGAGCGACTTGGCGCTCTCGCGGCCGGTCACCATCACATTGCCCTTGTAGAGCTTGAGCGTGACTTCGCCTTCCACGTGCTTCTGGCTGTGGTCGATGGCCGCCTGCAGCATTTCGCGCTCGGGCGAGAACCAGAAGCCGTAATAGATCAGCTCCGCATAGCGTGGCATCAGCTCGTCCTTGAGATGCGCCGCACCGCGGTCGAGCGTGATCGATTCCATCGCCCGGTGCGCGGCGAGCAGGATGGTGCCGCCCGGGGTCTCGTAGACGCCGCGCGACTTCATGCCGACGAAGCGGTTCTCGACCAGATCGAGCCGGCCGATGCCGTTGTCGCGGCCGTAATTGTTGAGTGCTGCGAGCAGCGTCGCCGGGCTCATGCGCTCGCCATTGATCGACACGGCGTCACCCTGCTCGAAGCCGATCTTGATGACGGTCGGCGTGTCGGGCGCGCTTTCGGGCGAGATCGTGCGCATGTGCACATATTCGGGCGCCTCGACGCTCGGATCTTCCAGCACCTTGCCCTCGGAGGACGAGTGCAGCAGGTTGGCGTCGACCGAGAACGGGGCCTCGCCCTTCTTGTCCTTGGAGACCGGGATCTGGTGGGCTTCGGCGAAGTTGATCAGATCGGTGCGGCTCTTGAACGACCAGTCGCGCCAGGGCGCGATGATCTTGATGTCGGGGTTGAGCGCATAGGCCGACAGCTCGAAGCGGACCTGGTCGTTGCCCTTGCCGGTGGCGCCATGGGCGATCGCGTCGGCGCCGGTCTCGCGGGCGATCTCGACCAGCCGCTTGGAAATCAGCGGCCGGGCGATCGAGGTGCCGAGCAGGTAGACGCCCTCATAGACGGCATTGGCGCGGAACATCGGGAACACGAAGTCGCGCACGAATTCCTCGCGCACGTCCTCGATATAGATTTCCTTGATGCCGAGCATCTCGGCCTTCTTGCGCGCCGGCTCCAGTTCCTCGCCCTGGCCGAGATCGGCGGTGAAGGTGACGACTTCGGCGCCGAGTTCGGTCTGCAGCCATTTGAGAATGATCGAGGTGTCGAGACCGCCCGAATAGGCGAGAACGACTTTCTTGACGTCCTTGTGCGATGCCATGGATACTGTCTTCCTGTTCAGATGCTTCGGTCCCGAAGGCGCTGGCTTTCGGGCGGCTTGGATTTCGCGGCACTTTTAGCCGGTTTGCGCCGCCATGCAAGGGTCAAGCCCGCTCGCGGTGCGCCTGCCGGGCGGCAACAGGCCCGGCATCCGGCTTGCCGCAGGCATGGAGGAGACAGCAATGACCCATTTTGATGAAGTGGCGGACACCGGCAAGGTGGCACTGGTCACGGGCGCGGCATCCGGTATCGGGCTCGCCGCAGCGCAAATCTTCGCGGCGCGCGGCATGTGCGTGGTGATGGTCGATGTCGACCGCGAGCGGCTGGCCGCCGCCGAGGCGGAAGTTGGGCGCCACGCGGCAAGCCCGGCCACCGATGTCGTGTCGATCCAGACCGATGTCAGCGATCCCGATGCGGTGCAGGCGCTCGAACATGCGGTGATCAAGCGGTTCGGCCGCGTGCATCTGCTGATGAACAATGCCGGCATCCAGCCCGGCAGCTCGCTGTTCGGCCCGCAGGCGAACTGGGACCGGGTGCTCGGCGTCAACCTGATGGGCGTCATCCACGGCACCCGGGTGTTCGGCCCCGGCATGATCGCCCACGGCAAGCCGGCGATGATCATCAACACCGGCTCCAAGCAGGGCATCACCACCCCGCCCGGCGATCCCGCCTACAATGTCGCCAAGGCCGGGGTGAAAGCCTTTACCGAGGCGCTGGCGCATGAGTTGCGCACCACCGAAGGCTGCCGCGTGAGCGCGCATCTCTTGATCCCCGGCTTCGTCTACACGCCGCTCACCGCCAACGGCCGCACCGAAAAGCCCGATGCCGCCTGGACGCCGGAGCAGACGGTGGCCTTCATGGTGGAAAGCCTCGGCCGCGGCGATTTCTACATCCTGTGCCCGGACAACGATGTCGACCGGGCGACCGACGAGAAGCGAATCGCCTGGGCCGCCGGCGACATCATCGAGAACCGGCCGCCGCTGTCGCGCTGGCATCCGGATTTCGCCGACAGGTTCAAAGCCTACCTGAAAGGGTAATTTCCTGTCTTCACAACCTTTGTGGGATGTCCCATACTCTGTCCTGCATCCGGCAGGAGAGAGCGTCATGACCACCTTCTATGCATGGGTCGTCCCGGCCTATTTCAGCGGCTCGCCCGTGGATCACACCTGGGTCACCAGCTACGACAATCGCGCCCATCCCTATGCGGACATTGCCGCGGTGAAGAAGGCGGGCCAGTCCAACTGGTATTGCTGGGGCGATTTTCATGCGAGCGGCGGCGCGTCGGGCCACCCCGACGGCTTCGTCGGCAGCCGCAAAGGGGCCGACCCGGTCGCCACCTGCCTGGTGCAGCCCAATCGGAGCTGCAATGACAGCCCGGCCGCGCGCGGCACGATCTTCAAATACGGCATTGACGGCGTCTGTCACCAGCTCGCCAACCAGGTGCTTTCCGCGACGGGAACGAAGGGCAAGGCACCGCTGACGGTGAAAGGGGTCCGGGGCTACGCCGTCAGCACATTCCTGTACGGCACCTATGGATTGCAACAGGCGGCCTGGCAGAGCAAACTTGAAAACTGTGCGGGGATCAAGCCGCTGCGCAGCATGCCCCGGACGGCGGAGGAGAGGATGGAGGAGTTTCCCGACGATTTCGAGGAGACCGCGCGGGCGGCATTGTCCGACAAGCCCGAACTGCTCGCCCGGCTGATGGCGCTGCGCAGCGATGTGACCGCCTATACGGCGCGGCGGATGCCGGGCTTCTATCCGCCGGATGCGGATTTTCTCAATGCCCGCAACCAGCATCTGCTCGACCAGGCGGCGGCGCTGTTAGGTCCGGAGGACTTCTACAAGGTGTTCGGGATCGAGCCGGGCGAACGCGTCGATGTCGTCGATCCGACCATCCTGGGATCGCAAGGGGATTGACCCGGCCGAAAGGGGCTGACGCACACCGCGAAGACCTGCGTCGCGGCAGGTCGCCGCGCGCGGTGTCGAATTTCCGGGTGCCCCCGGTCCGGGTCCACGACAGCGCTCCGGCCCGCCATTCTAACCATCTGAAAATGTAACTATATTCGCGCGTATCCGGCCCCGGAAACTCCAAATCACTTGATGCAGATCAAGAAACTCGCGACCTGCTCGACTAGGAAGGATCATCGACTAACGATGACCTCAGGGGCTTGAAATGGGACTTCACAAATTCACACTCGCAGCCGGCGGTTCGGCACTGGTGCTGGCACTTCTGGCGGCGACCGGAACGACGGCTGGTGCCGCCGACCTTTCCGAGCGCATGGGACCGGCGGCAGCCACCAGCCCTTGGCAGATCCGCGTGCGCGCGCTTGGCGTGATCACCGAGGACAAGGGCTATGTCAGCCAGATCCCGGGCTCGGGCCTCGAATATTCCGACACGGTCGTGCCGGAACTCGATATCAGCTATTTCTTCACCGACAACATCGCCGCTGAGCTGATCCTCGGCACCACCAAGGCCAACATCACCGGTACCGATGCCATTTCCGGACTGGGCAAGGTCGGCGAGACCTGGCTTCTGCCGCCCACGCTGACGCTGCAGTATCATTTCACCGACTTCGGCGCCTTCAAGCCCTATGTCGGCGCGGGCGTGAACTACACGATGTTCTACAGCCAGGATGCGGCCGGCTCGCTGTCCAGCATCAAGGTCAAGGACACCTTCGGCGCCGCCGTGCAGGTCGGCTTCGACTACATGATCGACGACCACTGGGGCGTCAACTTCGACGTCAAGAAGCTGTTCCTGGAACCCGAATGGAACGGGGTCACCGGCGGCACGGCGATCTCCGGCAAGGCCAAGCTCAATCCCTGGCTGATCGGCACGGGTCTGACCTACCGCTTCTGATCCCGTCGCGAACCGCGGGGGCAATCCCCGGCAAACGCCCGGTCCATCTGCATGGACCGGGCGTTTGTGTTTGGGGTCCGGGGAATAAGGCCCGGCCTTCCGCCGCAAGCTGACCGGTTCGGCCTTGCCTTTCGCCTCCGCGCATGGAATCGAATCCGTGTCCGTCCGGCATGGATATCCATGCGACCGCTTTCTCACGCCCGGAATTCCGCGATGATCTTCGTTCCTGCCGCCTCCGATCTGCTCACATTCGTCCTGGCCTCGCTGCTGCTCGCGCTCACGCCCGGCCCGGACATGACGCTGTGGCTGAGCCGGACGCTGCGCGAGGGACGCGCGAGCGGGCTGATGACGCTCGCGGGCACCAGTCTCGGCATCGGCGTGCACACGATGCTGGTGGCCTTCGGGATCTCGGCGCTGATCGTCGCCTCGCCGCTGGCCTTCGTCGTGCTCAAGACCTTTGGGGCGGCCTACCTGCTCTGGCTCGCCATTCAGGCGCTCAGGCGCGGCTCGGGGCTCACGATCGATGCGGGCGACGTCAAGGCGGCCGCGGCGGGGGCCGGCGCGTCGCTCTCGCGGGCGTTCTTCGCCGGCCTCTCGATCAATCTTCTGAACCCGAAGATCATCATCTTCTTCATGACCTTCCTGCCGCAATTCGTGAGCGTCAGCGACCCGCATGTGACCGGCAAGCTGATCTTCCTCGGCGTGCTGTTCGTGTTCATCGGGTTGCCGATCGGCATTCTGGTTGTGCTGGGCGCGCATGGGCTTTCGGCCTGGCTCCGGCGCAAGCCGCAGGTGATGCGGGTCGTCGACTACGTGTTCGCGGGGGTGTTTTCGCTGTTTGCGGTCCGGATCCTGATGGCGCAGGCGCGCTGATCAGGGCTCGGGATCGGCCGGAACGGAAGGCTTGGCCCGCTCGCTCGGCAGCCAGCGCCCGGCGGAATGGCCGACCAGCAGCCAGTAGAGGCTTGCGCCGATGATCGCGCAGGCGATGTGGATGGCGATCACGTGCGCGGGCTCCGTCACCGGGGCCGGGCCGGGCCCCTGGCCCGCAAGCGGGGCGACGGTTGCGACAAGCGCCAGGGCCGCGCCCGCCAGCGCGTAACTCAGCCAGTCGCGCCGCCTGAGAAGTTCGAAGACCGCGATCACGGCGAAGGCCGGCAGCAGCACGGCACGCGCGAACAGGCTCGCCACGCCAAGGACGCCGACCACCAGCGTCACCGTGAGTTCCAGTTCGTCGAAGCGGCCGAAATCCTCAGGCAGCACGAGGCGCGCGAGAAAGGCATAGGCGAGGCCCGCCGCCAGGCAGCCCGCGAAAAAGCCGAAGCAGATCGCGAACAGGCGCAGCACCAGGCGGAGGATGTCGCTCATCGTGCCGGATCAGTCGGCGCCGTGGCCGGCGATCATCGCCGCTTCCAGCGCCAGCCGGTCGGCCTTGCGCATGCGCTCGGATTCGCTCTTCAACTGGCCGCAGGCGGCGAAGATGTCGCGGCCGCGCGGGGTGCGGATCGGCGAGGCATAGCCGTTGGCGTTGACGAAATCGGCAAAGCGCTCGATCGTTTCCCAGTCCGAGCACTCATAGGGCGAGCCCGGCCAGGGGTTGAACGGAATGAGGTTGATCTTGGCGGGAATGCCCTTGAGCAGCCGCACCAGTTCCTTGGCGTCGGCCAGGCTGTCGTTGACGCCCTTCAACATCACATATTCGAAGGTGATGCGGCGGGCGTTGGACAGGGCCGGATAGGCGCGGCAGGCGTCGAGCAGCTCCTTGAGCGGATATTTGCGGTTGATCGGCACCAGCTCGTTGCGCAATTCGTCGCGCACCGCATGCAGCGAGATCGCCAGCATCACGCCGATTTCCTCGCCGGTGCGGGCGATTTCGGGCACCACGCCGGAGGTCGACAGCGTGATGCGGCGCTTGGACAGTGCAAGCCCGTCGCCATCGGCGGCGATCAGCAGCGCCTTCTTGACGTTCTCGAAATTGTAGAGCGGCTCGCCCATGCCCATCATGACGATGTTGGTGACCTTGCGGCCTTCCGCCGGCACGATCGCGCCCTGCGGCGTGTCCTTGTGCGGAAAATCGCCGAGCCGGTCGCGGGCCACCAGCAGCTGCGCCAGGATCTCGTCGGGCGCGAGGTTGCGCACCAGCATCTGCGTGCCGGTGTGGCAGAAGCTGCAGGTCAGCGTGCAGCCGACCTGGCTCGAGATGCACAGCGTGCCCCGGCCTTCCTCGGGAATATAGACGGTCTCGACCTCGACCGGGCGGCCGGCGCCGCGCGGCGAAAACCGCATCAGCCACTTGCGGGTGCCGTCGTTGGAGATCTGCTCCTCGACGATCTCGGGCCTTGCGATGGTGAAACGGGCCTTGAGCGTGTCGCGGAGTTCGCGCGAGACCGTGTGCATGTCGTCGAAATCGGAGACGCCACGGATATAGAGCCAGTGCCAGATCTGGCTCACGCGCATCTTCAGCTGTTTCTCCGGCACACCGGCCTCGGCCAGCGCGCGCGCCATCTCGGGGCGGGTCAGGCCGATCAGCGTCGGCTTGCCGTCGGAGTCCGGGCGGACGGTGCGGGCGGGACGCGCGGCGGGGTTTGTCAGGTCGATCGTGACGGCCATCGGATACGGAACTCTTGTTGGCTGACGTTGCGCGCGCGATTGCGGCGCGCGGGCACGGTTTCAGTCGTGAAAATTGCCGATCTTCAGCCCGGGACGCAGGTTTTCAGGGTCCCGACCGGTGCGGCAGGCCAGCCCTGTATCAGGTTTTCTGCCGCGCGTCACCATCGGGCCGCGCTGCCGCGTCGGGGCGTGCTCGCCCGAAGCGCACGCGGCGGCAGGCGGCGCGAAACAGGCTTGCGACCGGTGGCCGTGCTTTCGACGCCGGATCTGCCCCCGGACGGAGCTCCTCTTGCCGTGTCGCGGGATGCGCCGCATGCGGGTCGGCCCAGGGGCCGAGCCGCAACGCCATCATGGTGGCATGATCGTAGTAGCTCATCGGCGTGTCCTTGCGTTAGCATCCCTGCATAGCCGGACGCTGCTGACATGCTGCTGTCAGCAGGGGGTGGTAAGGTGTCAGCAGTGCCGTGCGGGGATGCGGGGCCACGAGGAACCGGGCGATGCGCCGATCAAACCGTCTGTTCGAAATCATCCAGATCCTGCGCTCCGCCGCGCGGCCGCTGACGGCGCAGGCGCTGGCGGAGAAGCTCGAAGTCTCGGTCAGGACCATCTATCGTGACATCGCCGCGCTGCAGATGATGAGCACGCCGATCGAGGGCGAGCCGGGCGTGGGCTATGTCATGCGTCGCGGCTATGACCTGCCGCCGCTCAATTTCGATCTTGAGGAAATCGAGGCGCTGAGAGTGGGGCTGGCGCTGCTGTCGCGCACCGGCGACAGCGCGTTGCAGCGCGCGGCGCAGCGGATCCACGACAAGGTCGACGCGCTGCACGGGCCGGCGGACTGGCTGCAGGTGGCGCCCTGGGGCGCGCCGGTCGATGACCCCGAAAAGGGCTGCGTGTCGGTGGCGCTTCTGCGCGATGCGATCCGCGGCGAGCGCAAGCTCGAGATCACCTATGAGGACGAGCGCGGCGCGCGCAGCGTGCGCATCGTGCGGCCGCTGGCGCTGGTCTATCATCTCGAATGCGTGATGCTGGCCTGCTGGTGCGAGCTGCGCGCCGGCTTCCGGCATTTCCGCACCGATAGGATCCATGGCTGCGAGGTGCTGGAGGCGCGGTTTACAGGGCAGGGCGACACGCTGCGCGCGCTCTGGCCCGATCAGAATCGCTGGGACGCGGCCGCGCGGGCGATGTCGGAACGAGCCTAGGAGACATTGCCGCCGTTGCCGGGCGCCGGTTCCGGGGTCGGGGTCGCGGTGGTGGCGGAATCGGCCGGCGTCAGCATGGCGTCGACGAAGCCGGCAATGTCGAGCCTGGGCAGCGCCGGTTCGCTTGCGAGCTGTTCGAGCCCGATCAGGGTCGCGCACAGGAAGGCCGCGCGCGAGCGCGCCTCGGCGCCGGACAGGCCGGCGCTGCGCAGGTGCAGGCTTAAAAAGGCCAGCCGCTCGGCATCGGCGTCGCGCACCACCGCCTGCACCGCAGGGTCGCCCGCCGCCCAGTGCCTCAGCGCGGCTTCGGCCATCGGGCCGCCATAGTCCTGCGCCGGGATCGCCAGCACCGTCTCGAACAGCCGGATGAACAACTCGCGTGGCCCGAGCTCCCGCGAACTCATGGCGGCGATGACGTCGCGGGTGGCGACCCGGCGCCAGTGGCCGACCATCGCCGCGCGCAAACCCGCCAGATCCTCGAAATGCCAGTAGAACGAGCCCTTGGTCACGCCCAGCTCGCGGCACAGGTAATCGACGCGGATGGCTTTCGGACCGGACTGCGTCAGCAGCCGGAACGCCGCCTTGATCCAGTCTTCGGGGGTGAGCGTGTCCTTTTTGGCCATGGCATTCCATACCCGAAGTATTGACAGGTTCAAGCCAAAAGTGTTTTCCATACTTCAAGTATGGAACTTTGCCTCGGACATTGGAGACCGACATGACTGTTTCGCCCCACGCCCGCCGCCCCGGCGTTACCGCCGGATGGCTGTTGTTGCTGCTGGTGGCGAGCTTTGCCACGCTGGTCCCCGGAGGACCGGTGGAAACGCGGGATTTCTCGGCGCTCGGCGGCACGGTGTTCTGGGGGTTCAACGTGTTTCTGGTGGCGCTCGGCCTCATCGCCATCGCCGCCGGTATCACGCTGGTGCGCGGCAGCCTCGGCTTTGCCTGGCTCGCGATCGCGGCTTCATGGGGCTATGTGTTCGTGGTGCTGCTCGATCTCGGCGCGGTGTTTCCGCGCTCGCCCGATCCGATTCCGCTGCTGCTCGGCCTGATCGAGAGTCTCGATTTCATGCTGGCCGCCTATGTGGCGGCGCTGTGCCACCGCGCGCTCGGGCATATCTGACGCCGGCGGCGCAAAGCCGCACATGCAGACGCAGGAAGGCCCGGGCGACACCCGGGCCTTCGTGCATTTTTCAGTCCGTTGGGCCGTAAAGGCTTAGCGGCAATCGGCGATCTTGTTGAGCGCTGCGGTGATGCCCTTGAGCGAATAGCTGTAGGAGGTGTCGGTGCCGCGGCGCGACTTCGCCTTGACCGTCATCGACGAGCCCGCCTTCATCGCGGCCACCAGCTGCGGTTCCTGCGCCGCGTTTTCCACCCAGGCGGAGCTGCCGCGCGTGAAGAAGGTGAAGTCGCGGCCGTCGACATTGACGGTGACCTTCGAGGATTCCTGAAGCGGATATCCCATCATGGCATGCGGCTCGTAGCTGACGTTCTGGCCCGGACGCTGGGAGACCAGGAAGAAGATGTCTCCGTGATCGACATTTGTCGGCGCCGAACTGATCGGCACGGACAGGACGTAGCAGACCTTGCCGCCATTGGCGTCGTATGAATATGCGCCCCAGGAATCAAACTGCTGGATCCTGGTGGGCGATTGCGCCGCCGCGGCAGCGGTCAAAGCAAAGAGCGCCGTCACTGCGGTTGCGAGTGTCTTCCCAAACATGGCTTTCCTACCGGTTCGTGGTCCTGTGTCACAGCCGAGATGGCGTGACTGTTCCCGCTCGTTGCGAGGTGATTGGTTCATTTTGACTTAATCCTGGTTACCAAACCGTCAATGAATCCCGAAACGGTGCCGTGTTCTCGTCGCGGGGTGGGGGCAGGACGCCCCGTCCTCACCTTTTGTAACAAGGTGAATCCGGCAACAGTTTGTCCTCTGTTAAATTGGGCGCGGGTTGATGTATAAACGCCGGGGCGGCGACTGATCGCGTCAGCATGCGAGGTTCTGCGCACCTTATGTCCGATGACTTGAAAGACCGGTTTGCCCGTCTCGCCGCGGCGGTTGCCCAGGGGCGGGACCAGGCGGCGTTCGCGGAACTGTTCGACCATTTCGCACCCCGGCTCAAATCCTATCTGCAGCGGCTCGGCATGGAGCCCTCCCAGGCGGAGGAACTGGTCCAGGAGGTGATGATCGTGCTTTGGCACAAGGCGGCGCTGTTCGATCCGGCCAAATCCTCGCTCGCCACCTGGCTGTTCCGGGTCGCCCGCAACCGCCGCATCGATGCGCTTCGGCGTGATCGCAGCGGCCTCATCGATCCCGAGGATCCGGCGCTGCACCCCGCCCAGCCCGAAGCCGCGGATGACATCTACGACGCCGAAGAGCGCGACGAGCGCGTGCGCCGGGCGATGCTCGACCTGCCCGACGAGCAGGCGGTGCTGGTACGCCAGGCGTTTTTTCTCGGCCGTTCGCATAGCCAGATCGCCGAGGAGACCGGCCTGCCGCTGGGCACGGTCAAGTCGCGCATCCGGCTCGCCTTTTCGAGGCTGCGCCGCACGCTCGAAAGCGATGGCGGCGGCCTCACCCTGCATTGACTTCCACGCGGTGGCGGCCGAAGACCCGCGCGGCCGGGCAGGGCGCCCGGCCCGGGCTCTGTCCAGGCCACCGGTTGCGGCCCGGACGACCCTTCCCGACAGATGCTGACGAAGGAGCGGACCATGACCGATCAGCCGAGAATCTACATCACCGGCGCTTCCTGTTCGGGGGTCTCGACGCTGGGCGCGGCGCTCGCGGGGCACTTCGAGACCCCGCAAATCGACGTCGACGAGGTCTACTGGATGCCGACCGACCCGCCGTTCAGCGTCAAGCGTCCGCCCGAGGACCGCGTCCGGCTGATCGCCGAACGGCAACGCCGCTCCGACGGATGGATCCTGACCGGCTCTTTCATGGGATGGGGCGAGGCCCTGATCGACGACGTCGATCTGATCGTCTTCCTGTACACGCCGGCGGCGGTGCGGCTGCAGCGTCTCGACGCGCGCGAGGCGCAGCGCCACGGCGATCGCATTCTCCCCGGCGGCGACATGCACGCGGCGCATCTGGCGTTCCGGGACTGGGCATCGGGTTATGACGATCCCGCCTTTTCCGGGCGCAACCTCGCCCAGCACGAAAGCTGGCTCGGCCGGCAGACCGCACCGGTGCTCAGGCTCGAAGGCGACAGGCCGACCGACGACCTGGTCGCGCGCGTTGCCGAAGCGCTTGCCGCCGGCCCGGAATGATTCCGGCTCAGGCGGTGCTGCGGCCGCCTTTCGGTGCGGACCGCGTGTCTGCGGAAAAATCCTCGAGCGCGCGGCGGGCGGCCAGCCGGTGGGCGTCGGTCATGTGCGTGCGCACCGTGGCGATGGCGAGCGTCAGCACGGCGATGTCGTCGGAAAAGCCCACGAAGGCCAGGATGTCGGGGATGGCATCGACCGGCAGGATGAAATAGGCGAGCGCGCCCAGCAGTACGGCCTTGGCCCGGCCCGGCGTCTCCGGGTCGAGCGCGCAATAATAGGCGGCCACCAGGTCCTCGGCAAAGGGGATCTGCCCCGCCGCCTTGCGGAAGGTGCGCCAGAACCCGGCCCGGACGGAGGCCTCGTCCGCGCCTTTGGTGCCGTTCGCGCCTGGGCCGGCCTTGGAGCCCGGCCCGAGAATTTCGCCTTCCAGACCGCTCATCTGCTGTCCTCCCGGGAGTGTCTCATGCCCCCTGATATGGTTCTCCGTGGCGTCCGCTTCAATAACTGGCGTTTTCAGCCCTGGAGGCCGGTGCTCGCGGCGATCCTGTCCATGGCCGTCGCCAGCTCGAAATCGAGCGGCGTGAGTCCGCCGGCGTCATGGGTGGTCAGCCGCACATCCACCGTGCGGTAGACATTCTTCCATTCGGGGTGATGGTCGAGCTTTTCGGCCACCAGCGCCGCGCGCGCCATGAAGCCGAAGGCCTCGCTGAAATCCTTGAAGACGAACTGCCTGGATAGCGCGGTTTCGCCCGCGTCGATCTCCCAACCCGCGACGGAGGCGAGCTTTTCGGCAACGGCTGTGCTATCCATTTTCTGACGCGTCATCGTGTCCTCCGGCATTCACAGGGAAAAATCATGGCGAACCCCAGCGTAACCGACCGCGCCGAGACAACGCAACCGGCCGTGCTGTTCGTGTGCATGGGCAATATCTGCCGCTCGCCACTGGCGGAAGGCGTGTTCCGGCACGCGCTGGCCGAGGCCGGGCTTGCCGGCCTGGTCACCGTTGATTCGGCCGGAACCGGCGACTGGCACCAGGGCGATGCGCCCGATCCCCGCTCGATCAAGACCGCCGGGCGCCATGGCATCGACATCTCCGCCCAGCGCGCGCGTCAGGTGGCGCAGGAGGATTTCGACCGGTTCGACATGATCTTCGCCATGGACCGGTCGAACGAGGCGACGCTGCTCGCGCGCGCGCCGGCCACGCGCCGCGACCGGATCTTCCTGTTTCTCGACCACACGCTCGGCACCCGTGCGGATGTGCCCGATCCCTATTACGGCGGCGCCGACGGGTTCGAGAGCGTCTATCAGTTGCTGCGCGAGGGCTGCCAGGCGCTGGCGTCGAGGCTCTGCGGCGAATTGCGCCAGCCCAGGGGATAGGCTTCCTCGACCAGATAGGGGCCGCCGCCGACCGAATCGCGCGACGACATCACCACGAAGCGGCCGACCTCGAAGGGTTCGGTGCGGAAATTGCCGCGCCCGCCCAGATAGTCCACCACATCGCCGAGCCGCGCATTGCGCAGCCGCGCCAGCGTCACATGCGGGGAGAACCGGCGCGGATCGGGATCGAGGCCCAATCGCTGGCAGATCCGTTCGATCTCGGCCTGCAGTGCCTTGAGCTCGGCCGAAGGCGAGACGCCGGCCCAGATCGAATGCGGCTTCTTCGAGCCGAACGAGCCCATGCCCGACAGCGACAGCGAAAAGGAGGGGCGGTCGATGCGGTCGAAGGCATTGACCAGTTCGTCGGCGGTCGGCGCGTCGATGTCGCCGATGAAGCGCAGGGTGATGTGGTAATTCTCCACATCGATCCAGCGGGCGCCGGGGAGTCCGCCGCGCAGGAGCGAGAGAGACAGGGCTGCCTCGCGCGGGATTTCGAGAGCGGTAAAGAGGCGTGGCATCGCTAGTCCCCCGAATCATCGAACAGGTTGAACGAATCACGAGCCGCGGTCCGGAGCAAGCACCTAGATCTCGGGTTTGCCCCGGATCCGGGCCGGCGCGGCGCGCTATCGCGCCTCGATCGCGGTCACGAATTCCTCGGCCAGCGGCAGCATGCCGTCGACCATCTTGTTGATTCCCTTTGCATTGGGATGCATGCCGTCGTCGAGAACCATGGCCGCGTCGCCGGTCACGCCGTCGAGAAAAAAAGGATAGTGCAGAAGCCCGTATTTGGCGGCGAGGTCGGGATAGATCGCGTTGAAGGCCGCCTCGTAGTCGGCGCCGAGATTGGGCGGCGCCAGCATGCCGGCCAGCAGCACCGCGATGCCGCGCTCCTGAAGCCGCACGATCATCGCTTCCAGATTCTGGCGCGTGGTTTCGGGCGGCAACCCGCGCAGCGCGTCATTGGCGCCGAGTTCGAGAATGACCCCGTCGGTGCCCTCGGGAATCGACCAGTCGAGCCGCGCGAGCCCGCCGGACGTGGTGTCGCCCGACACGCCCGCATCGGCGATGGTCACGTCGTGGCCGCGCGCGCGCAGCGCCGCTTCGAGCCGGGCCGGAAAGCCCTCGCCGGCCTCCAGGTTGTAGCCGGCCATCAGGCTGTCGCCGAAGCCCACGATCTTCACCGGCGTTTGCGCCACGGCCTGTGCGGCACCCGCCGCCAGGCCGATCGCGGCAAACAAGGCGAGCGCCAAACCTTTAAAACCCATGGGCATGCTCCTAAGTGCACCTCATCGGGCGATCCGCGCCCGTCCGTCCCCTGCATATAGGATGAAAAGCCCGTGTCTCAATCCGCCGCCCCATCCATTGTCACTCTGAGGCGGGCGGATCTGACGCTCGGCGCCGGCGCCTCGTCGGTGCATGTGCTCAAGGGCATCGATCTCGACATCCCGAAAGGCCAGTCGGTCGGCATCGTCGGCCCGTCGGGATCGGGCAAGTCGACGCTTCTGATGGTGGTGGCCGGGCTCGAGCGGCTCGATTCGGGCGAAGTCCATGTCGACGGCCATGCGCTGCATGCCCTCAATGAAGATGCGGTCGCGGCCGTGCGCGGCCGCTCGATCGGCATCGTGTTCCAGTCGTTCCACCTCATTCCCAACATGACCGCGCTCGAAAACGTGGCCGTGCCGCTGGAACTCGCCGGTCGCACCGACGCCTTCGAGCGCGCCCGCGCCGAACTCGTGGCCGTGGGCCTGGGCGAACGGCTCACCCATTATCCCGGGCAGTTGTCGGGCGGCGAGCAGCAGCGGGTAGCGATCGCCCGGGCGCTGGCGCCCGACCCGGTGCTGATCGTTGCGGACGAGCCGACCGGCAATCTCGACGGCGAGACCGGCCGGCAGATCGCCGATCTGCTGTTTGCCAAGCAGGCCGAACGCGGCGCCACGCTGCTGCTCGTCACCCACGACCCGGCGCTGGCCGATCGCTGCGACCGGCAGGTCGGCGTGCGCTCGGGCCGGATCGCCGGCCCTGTCGAAGCCGCCCCCGGCGGGGTGGTCGCCTGATGGCCGCGGGTGCAGCGCCGGCCGGCGCCAACCGGCTCAGGCTCGGGCTTGCGGCAAGGCTCGCGCTGCGCGAGTTGCGCGGCGGGCTGTCGGGTTTCTATATCTTCCTCGCCTGCGTCGCGCTCGGCACCGCCGCGATCGCCGGCGTCAATTCCGTGTCCGAAATGATGACGGGCTCGATTGCGTCGGAAGGCAAGACCATTCTCGGCGGCGACATCCGCTTCGAGATCGACAACCGCGACATCGGCGCCGCCGGACGCAGCTATGTCGAGGGGCTCGGCGCGGTCTCGGCGGGCGCAAACCTGCGCACCATGGCGCGCAAGCCCGATGGCTCCGACCAGTCGCTGGTCGAATTGCGCGCCGTCGACGAGGCCTATCCGCTCTATGGCGCGTTCGAAACGACGCCGCCCCTCTCGGTCGCTGACGCCTTTGCCGAGCGCGACGGGGTCTTTGGCGCGACCGCCGCGCAGATCCTGCTCGACCGTCTCGGCATCGCGGTCGGCGACACGCTTCTGGTCGGACAGGCACAATTTCAGATCCGCGGCGTGATCGCCACCGAACCGGATGCGCTGTCGGAAGGTTTCGGCTTCGCGCCGCGGCTGATGATCTCGCGGGCCGCGCTCGATGCCGCAGGCCTGATCCGCCCCGGCAGCCTGATCGAATACAGCTATCGCGTCCGGCTCGACGGGGCCGCAGCTGCCCGCTCCCTGGATGATATCCGCGATGAGGCCGAAACCCGCTTTCCCGATGCCGGCTGGCAGATCCGCACCAGCCGCAATGCCGCGCCTGCGCTCACCCGCAATATCGAGCGCTTCTCCCAGTTCCTGACGCTGGTCGGGCTCACCGCGCTGATCGTCGGCGGCGTCGGCATCGCCAATTCGGTGCGCGCCTGGCTCGAGGGCAAGCGCGGCGTGATCGCCACCTTCAAGTGCCTGGGTGCCCCCGCCTCGCTGGTGGTGGCGATCTACCTGATCCAGGTCATGCTGATCGCAGGCTTCGGCGTCGCGCTCGGCCTCGTGCTCGGCGCGCTCACGCCCTGGCTTGCCGCCGGTGCGCTTGCGGGGGTGATCCCGATCGCGGTCACGGTCTCGTTCTACCCGGCTTCGTTGCTGATCGCCGCCGGCTTCGGGCTGATGACCGCCTTTGCCTTCGCCGTGCTGCCGCTCGGCCGCGCCGGCGAGGTGCCGGCCACCGCGCTGTTCCGCCAGCAGGGGTTCGAGGCAGGCGGGTTTGCGCGCTGGCCCTATCTCTTGACCGCCGGACTCACGCTCGCCGTCCTTTGCGGTGCGGCGATCTTCTTTGCCGACGACCGCCGCATCGCCTCGATTTTCGTTGCCGCTGTCGCCGCCGCCTTCGTGGTGTTGCGGCTCGTGGGATGGCTGGTGCAGCTGATTGCCCGGCGCTGGCCGGCGGTCAACTCGACGCCGCTGCGGCTTGCGATCGGCAATATCCACCGGCCCGGCGCGCTCACCCCCTCGGTGGTGCTGTCGCTCGGGCTCGGGCTTGCGCTGCTCGTCACGCTGGCGCTGATCGACACCAATCTCAGGCGCGAACTGTCGGGCAACCTGCCGGAGCGGGCGCCGAACTTCTTCTTCGTCGACATCCAGGCGAGCGAAATCGACGGTTTTGACGAACTCGTCACCGGACTCGCGCCCGAGGGCAAGGTGATCAAGGTGCCGATGCTGCGCGGGCGAATCACCGCGCTCAACGGCGAACCGGTCAATGCCGAGAACGTGCCGCCGCAGGCGCGCTGGGTGCTGCGCGGCGACCGCGGCCTTACCTATGCGAAGAACCTGCCGGAAAATTCGCGGCTTGCCGAAGGAAAATGGTGGGCGCCCGACTACACCGGCGAGCCGCTGGTCTCGTTCTCGGCCCAGGAAGCCCGCGAAATCGGCCTGTCCGTCGGCGACACGGTCACCGTCTCGGTGCTCGGCCGGCAGATCACCGCGCGCATCGCCAATCTGCGCGATGTCGAGTGGGAATCGCTGTCGATCAATTTCGTCATGGTGTTCTCGCCCAACACCTTCGCCGGCGCGCCGCATTCCTGGATGGCGACGCTCACCGATCCCGGCGCCGATGCCGCGCTCGAGGCCGGGATCCTGCGGTCGGTCACCCAGGCCTATCCGACGATCACCAGCCTCCGGGTCAAGGATGCGCTCGAACTCGCCGACCAGCTGGTGGGCCAGATCGGCGTGGCCATCCGCGCCGCGGCGCTGGTGGCGCTGATCGCCTCGGTGCTGGTGCTTGCCGGCGCGCTGGCCGCGGGCAACCGGTCGCGCATCCACGATGCGGTGGTGCTGAAGACGCTCGGCGCCACGCGCGCCACGCTGATTCGCGCTTATGTCTACGAATACGGCCTGCTCGGGCTCGCCACCGCGACCTTCGCGCTCGGCTTCGGCGCGGTCGCGTCCTGGTTCGTGGTGAGCCGGATCATGACGCTGCCGTCCCGGTTCATGCCCGATATCGCGCTCGCCACGCTTGCGGGCGCGCTGGTGCTGACCGTGGGCATCGGACTGGCGGGCACATGGCGCGTCCTCGGACAAAAAGCCGCACCCGTGCTGCGCGAGCTTTGAATCCCGCATCTGCGGCGTTTGTTAAGCACATACGCGGTCTTGGCCCCATTTTGCGGGGTGCGGGGTCTTGTCGCGGCCGCGCTTCATCCTCATATTGCAAGGCAGGCATGCTGGAGCCCCGCAGCGGCGCCTGGGATCCATTGACCCGACACCGTTCTCAACTCCGGGGCTTATAAAGAGGAAAACATGGCTGACTTTCGCAATTCGAATGTCCGCGTAGCGACCGGAGCGCAGGCTGGTGCCGCGATCGACGAGGGCCTTCGCGCCTATATGCTGCGCGTCTACAACATCATGGCAATGGGTCTCGGGATCACCGGCGTGGCCGCCTATGCGATCGCCATGCTGGCCACCACCAACGATCCGGCCAGCGCCGTGGCGACGATGGGCAACGGCACCATGGTCACCAGCCTCGGCGCCGCGCTCTATGGCTCGCCGCTCAAGTGGGTGGTGATGCTGGCGCCGCTGGCGATGGTGTTCTTCCTGAGCTTCCGCATCGAGAAGATGAGCGTCTCCGCCGCGCAGACCACGTTCTGGATCTACGCCGCGATGATGGGCGTGTCGCTGTCGTCGATCTTCCTGGTATTCACCGGCTCGTCGATCACGCAGACCTTCTTCGTCACCGCCGCTTCGTTCGGCGCGCTGTCGCTCTACGGCTACACCACCAAGAAGGACCTGTCCGGCATGGGCTCGTTCCTGATCATGGGCGTGTTCGGCCTGGTCATCGCCATGGTGGTCAACATCTTCCTGCAGTCGAGCGCGCTCGAATTCGCGATCTCCGCGATCGGCGTTCTGGTGTTCGCGGGCCTCACCGCCTACGACACTCAGCAGATCAAGGAGATGTATTACGAAGGCGATGGCGAAGCGACCGCCGGCCGCAAGGCGATCATGGGCGCGCTGCGTCTCTATCTCGACTTCATCAACCTGTTCATGTTCCTGCTGCAGTTCCTGGGCAACCGCGACTGACGCATCCGGAACGGACACACGAAAGGGCGGCCTGCGGGTCGCTCTTTTTTGTTGCCGCCAAGGCGGCTGCGGCGCTAGATCTTGGTCCGGTTTCCCTCTTCCGGATTTCTGCCGATGATCCTGCGCGACGCCACCGCGGCCGACCTTCCCGCCATCACCCGCATCTATGCCGACAGCGTCGAAAACGGGGTCGCGAGCTACGAGCTCGTCACTCCCGACCAAGCCGAGATGGGGCGGCGCATGGCTGCAATCCGGGACAATGGCTTTCCCTATCTCGCCGCCACCGACGGCGACGGCACGCTTCTGGGCTATGCCTATGCCTCGGCGTTCCGGACACGGCCGGCCTATCGCTGGCTGGTGGAGGATTCGATCTATCTCGCGTCCGGCGCGCGTGGCCGCGGCGTGGGGCTCGCGCTTCTGACCGAGCTCGTCGCGCGCTGCGAGGCGCTGGGCTTCCGGCAGATGGTGGCCGTCATCGGCGGGGCGCATCCGGCCTCGGTGGCGGTGCACCAGAAGGCGGGGTTTTCGAGCGCAGGCCTCATTCGCGGCTCGGGTTTCAAGCAGGGCCGCTGGCTCGACACGGTGTTCATGCAGCGCGCGCTCGGGGAGGGGACGGCCACCGATCCCGATCCGCGCGTCTATCCGGGCAGCTTGTTTGCCGGCTGAGCCGGCAAGGCGCGCGGCGCCCTGCCTGACGTCCCGGGCGTCCGGAATGGCGGCTTGTGTCTGGGATCTACCGCACCAGCCGCGGCGCCTTGTCGAAATAGCGCAGCACCATATCGATCTCGTGGCCGCGCTTGAGCACCAGGCCGGTGCCGGAAATGATCGCGAAGGCGCCCTGCTTGCGCGCCCGCGACGGATCCTTTTCGATGCGGTAGAGCGGCACCTCGCTGGTGCGGCGGAAGGCCGAGAACACCGCCTTGTCGCGCAGGTGGTCGATCGCGTAGTCGCGCCAGTGGCCCTCGGCCACCATGCGGCCGTAGATGCGCAGGATCGCATCGAGTTCGGGTCGGCGGAAGGTCACAGGTTCCGGGGTGGTGCGGCGGCGCAGCTCCGCCAGGTCGACGGCCTGCGACGGCGCCTCTGCAGCACCCGTCCCGCGGCGCGCAGGCCCCTCGGCGCCCTCAGTCATCTGGTCTCGAGTGGTTGTCATCGTTCATCGGGCCAGTGTGCCTGACATGGGACCGATTTCAAGCACGAAACCTGCATTTTTTGGCCGGGCGGCCGATGCGGGCCTGTTCCCCGCGACGGGCCGCGGCACCCGGTGCGCGCCTTCGGCGGTGCAGCATCACGAAACGAGTCAGGCCGTTGCCGTTGTTGACCAGTGGCCGGTCGAAATCCGGACCGTGGCTCAATTGGGCCGCAATTCGGCCCCATCCGCGCCCGATTTGGCTTCGATGGTGCAGCCGTTGCCTAAGACGGTTCGGTCCGGGGACCTCGAATACCCAACCCCCCAAGCCCCCCTTCGGGGTCCCCGGAACGGATCAGCCGCATCGGGCCGTTCCCGCGCCCCGGTGCGGTAGGCACCCTCCTTGCTTCCAGGATCTGGGCCGGCGCTGCGCCGGTCTTTTTTTGTCCATCCCTGCTTGACCGCGCGCCGCCGGGACCGCCGGCGCAAAGCCCGTCACACCGGCGACCGGCGTCGCCGGGGCTTCAGGCAGGCGTTTCGGGCTCGATCAGCGCCGCGCCGAGGATCCTGCCGGGCGCGCCGTCGTGGCCCACCTGCTGCAGCAGGATGGCGCAGCCGCGGCCCGGACGTGCCGACATCACCGAGGCGGGCAGCTTCAGGGTCACCGCCTCTCCGCCCCACATGCCCACGGTCTCCAGCGCCTCGACGGCGTGGTGATAGGTCACCGTCTGGCCGGCGTTTTCGCCGCGTTCGATCTTCACCGTGCTCTCGTCGGTGAAATAGACTGCCACGATATTGGCCTTGCCCTCGCCGCTGCCCACCGCGATGCTGAGCCCGTCGGGGCTCCTGCTGGCGCTGACCGGGACCGTCAGGCCGTTGCCGGACGCCGCGAGCCGGCCGAGAAGCTCGGCGATCGTGTCGCCCTCCGCGCCATTGGCATGGTCCTGGCCATTGATGACGGCCTGCGGCGTGTAGACATTGTTGCGCTTGAGGGTGCGCGCATAGCCGTATTGCCGTTCGGTGTTGGCCCGGCTCGACAGCGTGTCGACCCAGCCCAGATAGTTCCAGTAGTCGACGTGATAGCTCAGGGCCAGCACGTCGTCGCGCTTGGCGAGCCGGGCCAGTTCCGCATCGGCGGGCGGGCAGGAGGCGCATCCCTGGCTGGTGAACAGCTCGACGACGCCGTTGAGTTCGCCGGCCTGCGTCTTGCCCGCGCTGGCCAGACAGGCCGCGCCCATCAGCCCCGACAGGGCAAAGGCAAGACAATAGGCACTCACGGTCATGGCATCGATCCGGTGTTTGAAAGGTCGGCTCCGAGGATGGGAAAATCCTACTCCGCGACAACGGACACGACCAAATCACGTTGCGGTGAGGCACTCAAACGAAAAACGCCGGGCGGCGCGGAGCCCTCTTTCCGCGAACGGAATTCGAATGCACTTATCGGGTGTGTCGTGATACAGTATTCCTGCTCACAAGTATGGGGAGGAGCTGAACGTGACAATATTCAAACCAGTCATCCGACTTAAGGTCGATGCAAGCCAGAAATCATACACCATGTATGCAACAGTTGTGGCGCCGAATGGTTGCTACATGGCTGCCGGGGCAATGCTTGGTGTTCCGGATGGTCACGCGGTTACAGCGGAAACGGAAGGCGTTGTTCTGAACATCGTTAAGAATGACGGCCCGTGCACGGAGGCGTTGAAGGTCTTGCGGTTCAAAATCCCGGGCATTCCGCTGGTGGACGGCAAGACAATGCTGGTGGCCTTTGCGGTCGTGAGCGACAAGGTGGTGGGGGTCGGCAGCCAAATGATCCCGCAGCCGGAGCAAAAGGCGCTCTCGATGCTTGCCTCCGTGAGCCAGCCCAGCGGGGTGCGGATCCAGTCCGTCAATGGGTGGATCAATGCCATGCCGCCGGGGCGGCCGAAGGTGATCGCCGTCGTCAATGTTTTCGCGCCCTGCATCAACTACAGTTTCGACTTCGAGAACAAGGGCAGCTTCGGGTTTACCGGACGGACTCTGCTCGTGGAACTGAAGGCCCGGCTTCCCGGCGCCTGCCAGAAGGCAATCTTCGAAGGGCCCGTCAGATTCGAAGCGGAGCTGGAAAGCGTGGAGCAGTTCGATTCGATCGCCGTCGCCTTCGAGGGAGAACTCCACTTCGACGCATTGGAAATCACGGTCTGAGGTGCCGAGGGCATCGACTGCCCCGCTGACCGTCCAAAAGGCCACTGATCGTCAAAAAGAAAGCCCGCCGGCAGACAAGCCGGCGGGCTGATCAACGAGACGCGTGCGGAGGCTCAGGCCGCCAGATCGCGCAGCACCGTCTGCAGGATGCCGCCATTGTTGAGGTATTCGAGCTCGTCGAGCGTTTCCACGCGGCAGATGATCGGCACCTCCTTGACCGTGCCGTCGGCATAGGTCACGCGGGCGATCTTCTTCTCGCGCGGCTGCAGGTTCGACAGCCCGTCGATCTCGACGGTCTCGTCGCCCTTGAGCCCGAGGCTCTCCCAGCTCGCGCCCTCGTCGAACACGAACGGGATCACGCCCATGCCGACCAGGTTGGAGCGGTGAATGCGCTCGTAGGACTGGGCGATCACGGCGCGGACGCCCAAGAGGTTGGTGCCCTTGGCGGCCCAGTCGCGCGACGAGCCGTTGCCGTATTCGACGCCGGCGAAGATCACCAGCGGCACGCCTTCGGCCTTGTACTTCATGGCGGCGTCGAAGATCGACATCTCTTCGCGGCTTGGATAGTGGAAGGTGTAGCCGCCTTCGCGTCCGTTCGGCCCGAGCATGTGGTTGCGCAGGCGGATATTGGCGAAGGTGCCGCGCATCATCACTTCGTGATTGCCGCGACGGGTGCCGTACTGGTTGAAATCGGCGACGCCGACGCCGTGATCCATCAGGTAGCTGCCGGCGGGCGATTGCGCCTTGATCGAACCGGCCGGCGAGATGTGGTCGGTGGTGATCTTGTCGCCGAACAGGCCGAGCACGCGCGCGCCCTTGATGTCGGAAATGCCCGCGCCTTTCTTGCCCATGCCCTCGAAATAGGGCGGGTTCTGCACATAGGTCGACTGGTCGTCCCAGGCATAGGTCTGGCTTTCAGGTGCCTCGACGGCCTGCCAGTTCTCGTCGCCCTTGAACACGTCGGCATATTTGGCCGCATAGAGCTCGCGGGTGACGTATTTCATGATGAACTCCTGGATCTCCTTCGACGAGGGCCAGATGTCCTTGAGATAGACCGGGTTGCCGTCCTTGTCCTCGCCGATCGGCTCGGAGGTCAGGTCCTTCTGCACCGAGCCTGCCAGCGCATAGGCCACCACCAGCGGCGGTGAGGCCAGGTAGTTGGCCTGCACGTCGGGCGAGATGCGGCCTTCGAAGTTGCGGTTGCCCGACAGCACGCCGGCGGCGATCAGGCCCTTGTCGTTGATGGTCTTCGACACGGGTTCGGGAAGCGGACCGGAATTGCCGATGCAGGTGGTGCAGCCGAAGCCGACCAGGTTGAAGCCGAGCTTGTCGAGATCTTCCTGCAGGCCCGACTTGGCGAGATATTCCGCCACCACCTGGCTTCCGGGGGCCAGCGAGGTCTTCACCCAGGGCTTGGTCTTCAGGCCCTTGGCAACCGCGTTGCGGGCGAGCAGGCCCGCGCCGATCAGCACGCTCGGGTTCGAGGTGTTGGTGCACGACGTGATCGCCGCGATCGCCACGTCGCCATGGCCGAGATCGTAGCCTTCGCCTTCGACCTGGTAGCGCTTCTCAAGCTGGCCGGGCTTCTTGTACTCGTCCTCGAGCGACTTGGCGAAGCCCGAGGCGATGTTTTCGAGCGGGATGCGGCCTTCGGGGCGCTTCGGACCGGCCATCGAGGGGACGACCGACGACAGGTCGAGGTCGAGCGTGTCGGTGAACACCGGATCGGCCGAGCCGGTCTCGCGCCACATGCCCTGCGCCTTGCAATAGGCTTCCACCAGCTTGATGCGGTCTTCCTCGCGGCCCGACATGGTCAGGTAGTTGACGGTCTCGGAATCGACCGGGAAGAAGCCGCAGGTGGCGCCGTATTCCGGGCCCATGTTGCCGATGGTGGCGCGGTCGGCAAGCGACATCGAATCGAGGCCGGGGCCGTAGAATTCGACGAATTTCGACACCACGCCCTTCTTGCGCAGCATCTGCACCACGGTCAGCACCAGGTCGGTGGCGGTCACGCCTTCCTTGAGCGCGCCGGTCAGGCGGAAGCCGATCACTTCCGGCAGAAGCATCGAGATCGGCTGGCCCAGCATCGCGGCTTCCGCCTCGATGCCGCCCACGCCCCAGCCCAGAACGCCCAGGCCGTTGATCATGGTGGTGTGGCTGTCGGTGCCCACGCAGGTGTCGGGATAGGCGGTGATTTCGCCGTTCTCTTCGCGGGTCCAGACGGTCTGGCCGAGATATTCGAGATTGACCTGGTGGCAGATGCCGGTTCCGGGCGGCACCACGCGGAAGTTCTTGAACGCCTGCTGGCCCCATTTGAGGAAGCGGTAGCGTTCGCCGTTGCGCTCGTATTCGTGCTCGACATTGCGCGAGAGCGCGGTGGCGGTGCCGAATTCGTCGACGATCACCGAGTGGTCGATGACGAGGTCGACCGGCACCAGCGGGTTGATCTTCTGCGGATCACCGCCGAGCGAGACCATCGCGTCGCGCATGGCGGCGAGGTCGACCACCGCCGGCACGCCGGTGAAGTCCTGCATCAGCACGCGGGCCGGGCGATAGGCGATCTCGGCCTCGGCCTTGCCCTTGTTGGTGAGCCAGGCGACGACGGCCTCGATGTCCTGCTTCTTGACGGTCCGGCCGTCCTCGTTGCGCAGCAGGTTCTCGAGAATCACCTTCATGGAGAAGGGGAGCGCGGCAATGCCGGTCAGACCGTTCTTCTCGGCCTCGGTGAGGCTGTAATAGACATAGTCGGTGTCCCCGACCTTGAGCGTGGAACGGCATTTGAAGCTGTCGAGTGATTTGGCCACAGGCAACCCGCTTTCATCAGTTCAGCCGATGTTTCAAGGCGAACCCCTGCACGCTTTTGCGTAAAGGATGCGGGTACGGTCATTTCCGCTGTCCGCCCGTGACGCGAAGGGCATCATGTTCGGCGCAATATTGAATTCACGCCGACCGCTGGCGTGGTTGCGGGGGTTATAGATAATTTCGTAAGAACGTGCCAGATCAACCAATGGCTCATCGATCATTTTTTTGAGCGGCATGTTTTGGACCGGATCGCCGCCTTTCCTGGCGGTCCGAAGCGGGGACCGGATGCGGGCGACAGCCACGAAACTCAAGGGACGGCGCGGCGACAGCGTGCTGTTCGACGATATCTCCTTTTCCGTCGGCAGGGGCGAGGCGCTGGTCGTGACCGGACCCAACGGGGCGGGAAAATCCACGCTGCTGCGCATGCTCGCCGGCCTGCTCGCGGCTGATTCGGGCAGCTTCACGCTTCAGGGGGACGACGGCGCCGACCTGCCGGTCGCCGAGTTCGCCCATTATCTCGGCCACCGCAACGCCATGAAGCGCGAACTGCGCGTGTCGGAAAACCTCTCCTTCTGGCAGCGCTTCCAGCGGCCCGAGGATGGCCAGGGCCTGTCCGTCGATGCGGCGATCGAGGCCGTGGGCCTGTCGGGCGTGGCGCATCTGCCGTTCGGCTATCTGTCGGCGGGGCAGCAGCGGCGCATCGCGCTCGCCCGGCTTCTCGTCGCCCGGCGGCCGCTGTGGCTGCTCGACGAGCCCACCGCAGCCCTCGACAGCCGCTCCGACCGGCTGTTTGCCGATCTCGTGCATGCGCATCTCGCCGAAGGCGGGCTCGCGATCGCCGCCACCCACCAGCCGCTCGGGCTCGACCGGGTGATCCCGCTCGAACTCACCGGCATTCACCGCGCCGCGACGGGCGCCGGGGAGGTGTGGTGATGATGGCGCTGCTCAAACGCGACCTGGCGATTGCCACCCGCTCGGGCGGCGCGGCGATGCTGGGCGTGCTGTTCTTCTTGGCCGTCGTCGCCGTCATTCCCTTCGGCATCGGTCCGGATTTGAACCTCCTGTCACGGATCGGTCCGGCGATCCTGTGGATCGGGGCGCTGCTCGCCTCGCTTCTGGGGCTCGACCGGCTGTTCCAGGCCGACCGCGAGGACGGCTCGCTCGACATGCTGGTGATGCAGGACTGGTTCGGGCTGGTCGCCACCGTGTTCGTCAAGTGCCTGGCGCACTGGCTCGCCACCGGCCTGCCGCTGGTGCTGGCAGCCCCCCTGCTGGGCCTGCTCATGAACATGAGCGCGACCTCGACCGGGGCGGTGATGCTGACGCTGGTCGCCGGCACGCCGGCGATCTCCTTCATCGGCGCGGTGGGGGCTGCGATCGCGGTGGCGCTGCCGCGCGGCGGACTGCTGGTGTCGATCCTGATCCTGCCGCTGGCGATCCCGATCCTGATCTTCGGGGTCAGCGCCTCCTATGCCGCGGTCACCGATCCCGATCCGTTTCTCCCGCCCTTCATGATTCTCTCGGCGATCGCGCTGTTTTTCGCGGCGCTGGGTCCGGTCGCCGCGGCCGCGGCGCTGAAGGGAGCGTCCGATTGACACAGGCGATTTGACACGGGCGATTTGACACGGGTCATTTGACTCGGGCCATCGCCATGCCACATTGATCTGGCGCATTGTTTCAGGTTCCGGCAAGGAATAGAAAACGCCCCATGACTGATACCACCGTTTCCCAGGGCTGGTTTACCGGCCTCGCCAATCCGACCCGGTTCCTCGCCCTCTCCGGCAAGCTGCTGCCCTGGCTCGCCGCCGCCTCGGCGATCACGCTCGTGGTCGGGCTCTACATGTCGTTCGCCGCGCCTGAGGATTACCAGCAGGGCATCACCGTCCGGATCATGTTCATCCACGTGCCCGCGGCGTGGCTTGCGATGATGTGCTATTCGGTGATGGCCGTGGCGGCACTCGGCACGCTGGTCTGGCGCCATCCGCTCGCCGACGTGGCGGCCAAGTCCGCACTGCCGATCGGCGCCGCCTTCACCTTCCTGTCGCTGCTCACCGGTTCGCTCTGGGGCCGGCCGATGTGGGGCACCTGGTGGGTGTGGGACGCGCGGCTTACCTCGGTGTTCGTGCTGTTTTTGATGTATCTGGGGCTGATGGCGCTGCACAAGGCGATGGACGATCCGGCCCGTGCCGCCAGGCCCGCCGCCGTGCTCACGCTGGTGGGCTTCATCAATATCCCGATCATCAAGTTCTCAGTCGACTGGTGGAACACGCTGCACCAGCCGGCAAGCGTGATGCGGCTCGACGGCCCGACCATCCACCCGACGCTGCTCTATCCGCTGCTGGTGATGGCAATCTCGTTCACGCTGATCTTCTTCACGCTGCATTTCATGGCCATGCGCAACGAGATCCTGCGCCGCCGCGTGCAGGCCATGCGCCGCCAGGCCGCGCAATCCATTGGTGGCGGGGCCATCGGCGGCGGGGCAATCGGTGGCGGGGAGACACGCTGATGATGAGCCATGAAGCCTTCGTGTTCATTTCCTATGCGGCCACCGCCGCGGTGCTTCTGGGCCTGCTGGCCTTCACGCTCGCCGACGGGCGCGCACGCAAGCGCGAACTCGCCGAACTCGAGGCGCAGGGGATCAGGCGGCGCTCGCAGGCCGTGCAAGGGGGCAAATCGTGAGTGATGCTGAAAGCGACGCCGCCTCGGGACAGGAGGCCGCGCCCTCGAGCGGCCGCCGGCTGCTTCTCGCCTTCCTGCCGCTGATCGTGTTCGTGGCGCTGGCGGGCGTGTTTCTCTACCAGCTCGGCTCCGGCAAGGACGCGAGCGAGATCCCCTCGGTGCTGATCGGCTCGAAAGCGCCCGCGCTCGATCTCGCCCCGCTCGAAGGCCTGACCAAATTTGGAGAACCCGTGCCGGCGCTCACCGACCAAGTGATCGACGGCAAGCTGGCGCTCGTCAATGTCTGGGCCTCCTGGTGCGTACCCTGCCGGCAGGAGCACCCGATCCTGCTGGAGCTGTCGCGTGATCCGCGGATCACGCTGGTCGGCATCAACTACAAGGACAAGACCGAGAACGCGCTTCGCTTCCTGGGTGAGCTCGGCAATCCCTTCGCCGCCGTCGGCATCGACCCGAACGGCAAGGCCGCGATCGACTGGGGGGTCTATGGCGTGCCCGAGACCTATCTGGTCGCCCCGGACGGCGAGATCCTGTTCAAGCAGATCGGCCCCTTCACGCCCGCCGCGCTGCGCGACAAGCTATTGCCCGCCATCGAAGCCGCCCTCGGCGGCAGCAAGTAGGTTCGCCCCCGGTCTCTCTGGCAGGTGACGCTCTGACAGCCCGGCTGTCGGGGTCCCTTGGCCGACTGACTGACCGGCTGGCCAGAGAACTGGCCAGTTCTCTGGCCAGGCTGTCGAACGATCCTCCGCTCGAGCGCTCGACTGACACCGGCTGTGGCGCCGGCTGCGCCACTGCGCAGCCCGCTTGCCGCTCCGTCGCCACCTGGCCGATCCGCCGGCGGCCCAGCCCGCGGCTCCTTTTCGAGACCCGTGGTCTCACCGCTCCATGCCGGCCCGGATTTTTCGCGCGCTGCGCGGCCAACCCGTCTCGCCCTTGCCCGTTTGCCGTCCTATAGTCCCGGTCATGAGCACACCCAAGCAGTTCGACCGCCTCGTTCCCACCGGCGACACCCATGAGCGCGACGTCTGCCGCACCTGCGGCTTCGTCAATTACCAAAACCCGCGCATCGTCGTGGGCTCGGTGGTGCGCCACGCGGGCAAGGTGCTCTTGTGCCGCCGCGCCATCGAGCCGCGCCGCGGCTTCTGGACCGTGCCCGCCGGCTATCTCGAACTTCACGAAACCCCCGAGGACGGCGCCCGCCGCGAGGCCCGCGAGGAAGCGCTGGCCGATCTTGCGCTCGGCGAGTTGCTCGCGATCTATTCCGTCCCGCACTTAAGCCAGGTGCAGCTGATCTGGCGCGCCGAACTCAATACTCCGGGTACGGGCACGGCCCTGTTCGGCGCCGGCGAGGAAAGCCTCGAAGTCGCCCTGTTCGACTGGGACAACCTGCCCACCGACGAAATCGCCTTCCCGACGGTGCACTGGATGCTCAAGCATGAGCGCGAGGTGATGGCGAAAGGCTATCGGGGGCCGTTCGGGAATCCGGAGTGAGGGCGCTTTCGAGCTTGATTGGATCGGCATAAGGCGGGCGTTCACCCGCCTAAAACGTCCAGCATCATTCAAACGCGCCGACGCGCTGGCGACAGGTCGCGATCATCCGCTCTGCTGTGCCGACGATCTCATCGTCGAGACCGGGGATGTCCGGAATTGTGAGAGCATCCAGGCCCGCGCGCAGCCCTGCAAGCAGGTCTTCAATTGCCTGGTTCGCGGCCTTGGCCGTCAGGCCTGCCACAGCCGCCATCTTGACGAAATCGTCGCGGCGCAAGCGGTTGTCCTTGCCGTTTATCTTCAGCGCCATGCGGTCATGGTCGAGACCGGGAAAGACGGTTGTGGTGACAGCGTCATAGAGCGGTGCGAGTCCCACCTTCTCAAAGCTGCCTGTGCCCGGCCGCGCGATCTTCAGCAGCGCCAGATTTTTGAGATGCATGTCTCCGTCAGCAATGAGCCAGGCGAACAAGGCCCGCTTGAGCACAAGCAGCAAATCCGCCTCCGGATCGGTCGCCAGCGGCCTGATGGCACGGGCGATCCGCTCTATCGTGCCGTCATATTTGGCTTCAGGGGGCAAATCGAGAACCGAGCACAGATCTTCGAGCGCGAGGAGCCGCGGGTCGGCAGCCGAAATGCGAATGTCGAAGCGCTCGACGATCAGGGCTGGCGCCATGCCGTCCGGCATTTCTGTCAATGCTGAAGGTGGTGTGTCGAGCCCGGCATGGCGGCCAAGCGCCAGGGCAAGAAACTCGACCACCGGCAACGCCTGGAAGCCGCTGGTCCCCGCCGGCTTGAGTATGTGCGTGAAAGGCAGGTGGGTGCCGGGCACGAGTATCCCGTCCTCGCCCAAAAACATCGGCGCCTTGATCTGCACGCCGGACAAGCGCGGCGTGCCGGCGCTGGCATAGAGGCGCGCGAGCTTTTCCTCGAAACTCTGTTCGAAGGTCCCGCGACCCGGGCCGGTATAGGTGCCCGTGAACAGGCCGCCGGCTGTGAAATTGGCCAGGCGACCGACCAGCAAGTCCGCCGGCAATGCCTCAAGTTCGGCGGCTGTGGTGCCGATGGTTATGTTCGACATGTAGCGCCTGCCTGAACGCAGCATGGCGCGTTCGTCGCTTTGCTTGAGAATGCGTTCAAGCCACCCTTCGGGCAAGAGCGAGAGAACAAACGGCGGAAGCTTGCCGGGAACGCGTTGTTGGATAAGCGGCAGACCGAAACCTGTGTCCGCCTTCCAGCGCCATTCAAAGCCGTCATGCAAAAGATGCCCGATGGTCGTCCCATGCCAGGCGACGATAAAGTCGAGTGCCGCTTCATTGCGAAAATCGAATTCAACAGGTTCACGGAGCAGGTACCGCTCGGCCAGCTCGCCCTCGCGATACCATTCGTTTTCGCGGGCCAGCACCCATAGCGCATCGGCGGCGGCCCTGGGATCGCCGTACTCTGCAATCAGCCTCTGTGCGATGTCGGCGCGCATCGCCTCGTCGATGGAGGACGCATGTTCGCTGCGCATCCGGAAAGCTTCGAGAAAGCGCTGGCGAATGGATGAGACATTGGCGTGGAATTCTCCCAGGCCGTCATCAATGGTAGCGGTCGCAAGGGCCGGGTGACCGGGTGCAACGTTCTGGACGATTTCCAGCGTCCTGATCCGGGTGCGCTGGTTGCGCGGCCCGCTGACAAAGAGCCGGCCATCGCGGGTCGGGGCAAGCAGGACCGCGCTGGCCGCCGAGAGATAGGCTCGCGGATAGAGATAGTTGGCGATCCGGATGGAATGCCGGAGCACTTCCGCATTGGCATCGGCGTCGGCATCGACATAGATGCCGCGCATCAGCTGCACGATCCTGCCGGTTTCGGCCTGATAGTGGGCACGGGTCTTGTCGAGGTTTTCGCCGACGAGATAGAGCACGTTTCCAACTTTCGCGTATTCGACCTGCGCAAAAGTTGGAAATATCTGCGGCGATGTCAAGCATTTCTAACTTTCCCGTGTTTCAAATACGCGAAAGTTAGCCGACTCACCCCCGCGCTTCCCGCACCGCGATCTCCGCCATCTCTAGGATCGCCGGGCGCGAGCTCGCCACGGCGATGAAGCGGGCGGTGTGGCAGAATTTGGCGCCCTTGACGCCGGAGGCTTCTTCCAGCGCCGCGTCGGTGAGGCCGGCCCAGGCGGCGGGCAGGTCGGCGCGTTGCTCGAAAGTGTCCTCGGCGAGCTTGATGCCGTTGAGCGTCCAGTCGTCGCCGCGGGGGTGGACGACGAACAGGATGTGGTCGGCTCCGGCCTTTTCCAGCGCCGGGCGGTAGGGCATGCCGGTCGGCAGTTCGAGGATGGCCGAGGAGCCCGCGCGGGCGATGGCGTCGATGACGATCCCCTCGGCGCGCACCTTGGCGGCGAGCGTGCCGACCAGCGCCTCGACGAAGCGCGAGGCGATACCAAGCGCGCGGGCGAAGGCATCGTCGTCGGCGGTGGGCGAGGGGTCGTCGAACGGTGGCTTGAGGCTTTCGATCAGCGCCGGCAGGGTCAGCCCCGCAAGCGGCCCCGCCACCGAGGGCTCCATCGCGCCGTTGTCGAGCAGGTCGATCGGCAGCACGTAGCGCGCGTCGAACTCGGCATGGATCGCCTCGATGTCGGCGTCGGGCACGGCAAGCGCTGCGAGATAGGCGCGTCCGTAATGCATCCAGATCAGCCCGAAGGAGCTGAGCGGCTCGCCGCCGGCGCGCTTAGGCCCGGGCTTCTGGTGGTGGTCGAAGATCTGCCGTTCGGCATCATAGGCGCCGCCGACATCGAAGACGATGCGGTCGGCGGCGGGGCTGATCCAGTCGCGGTCGCGGCTGCGTCTGATCTCCGCGTGCGGATAAAGCCGGGTCAGCACCACGCTCGACAGAAGCTCGTCGGCGTGAAACCCGCCGGAGTGGGTGACGAGATGGGTGATGCGCATGGCGGTCTCCGGGAACGGTGGTGCGGGTCGGACGGGCAGGCGCGCCCGGGCGACGTCGAATTGGTCCGCCTAGATCCCAGCAAATGACGATGGGTGCAATCCCCCCTGTCTCGCGCCACCCGGGTATCCGCGCCCGCGCCGTGTGGCCGGCCGGGGCGACGGGCGGGGCAACCGCCCGCGACGGGCGGGGGAAGGGGCGTACCAGCGACAATACTTAGCAAATCGGCAAACTGTCTGTTGACGACGGTGTCCGCTGCTGTTAGTTAGCCTTATGGCTAAGCATGACACCGATCTCTCCGCCCTGTTTCACGCGCTCGCGGACCCGACGCGGCGGCAGATTCTCACGCGGCTTGCGGCCGGGCCCGCGCCCGTGAGCGATCTCGCCGAACCCACCGGGCTCCGCCTGCCCACGGTGATGCGGCATCTTTCGGTGCTCGAGGAGGCGGGGTTGATTGCCAGTTCCAAGGACGGGCGCGTGCGCACCTGCGCCATCGTGCCCGAGGCACTTCAGCCGATGCAGGCCTGGCTCGCCGAGCAGCGCCGGATCTGGGAGCAGCGGCTCGACCGGCTCGATGCCTATGTGAAAACCCTGATGGAGGAGAAACCGGAATGACGCCTGCCCCCCACCCCGATCCCGAAATACAGCTCGATCCCGCCACCGACCTGAGCTTCACCCGCACGCTCGCCGCCCCGCGCCGCCTGATCTGGCAGTGCTGGACCGAGCCCCGGCATATCCCGCATTTCTTCGTGCCCGCGCCGCACAAGGTGACATCGGTCGAGATCGACCTGCGCGTCGGCGGCCGCTTCGACACAATCTTCGAGGTCGAGGGCAATCTCATGGAGAACCGCGGCGTCTATCTCGAGGTGGTCCCCGAACAGAAGCTCGTCTTCACCGATGCCTATACCGAAGGCTGGAAGCCCGCGCCCGAGCCGTTCATGACGGCGATCCTGCTGCTGTCCGACGCGCCCGGTGGCGGCACCCTCTACACCGCGATCGCCCGCCACCGCTCGCCCGAGAGCTGCAAGACCCACCAGGACATGGGCTTCTTCGACGGCTGGGGCACGGTCGCGACCCAGCTCGAAGCCTATGCCAAAGGTCTTGCCGCATGAGCGCCCAAAACTGTGCCACGCTCACGTTCGACCGCGACGTGTCCGCGCCGCTGGCGACACTCTGGGCCGCCTGGACCGCGCCGGCCGCGCGCAAGCTCTGGGCGTCGCCCGATAGGGGCGTCACCGTCGAATTCATCGAGGCCGACACGCGCCCGGGCGGGCGCGAGGTCTCGCTGTGCAAGGTCGAGGGCCGGCCCGACGTGACCTGCGAGGTGCGCTGGCTGGCGCTCGAGCCGGAGCGGGTGAGCATCAATTCCGAGCTGATCTCGTGCGACGGCGTCGCGCAATCGGCGGCGCTGGTGACGGCGCGGTTCTCCAGGACCGGAACCGGCAGCCGCATTGCGCTCACGGTGCAGCTGTCGTCGCTCGCCGCGGACATGGAGGCGGGCTACCGGGATGGCTTCGCGGCGGGAATCGCCAATCTCGCCGCGGTTGCCGAGCGAACCATGGTGCTCACCCGGCTGATCGCGGCACCGCGCTCGCTGGTCTGGGGCGCCTGGGTCAATGAAGATGCGCTGCCACGCTGGTGGGGCCCGGACGGATTCTCCTGCCGCACACAACGCATTGATTTGAGAAACGGCGGCGAATGGGTGTTCGACATGATCGGCCCGGACGGCACGGTCTATCCGAACCACCACCTTTACCGCGAGATCAAACCCGAGCGGAGCCTTGCCTACACGCTGCTCTGGGGCGAAAACGGCCCGCCCCATGCCGAGGCCTGGGCGCTGTTCGAGCAGGAAAGCACGGACGGCAAGCCCGTGACCCGCGTCACGCTCGCCATGGTGTTCACCAGCCGCGACGAATACGACACCGCCAAGGGCTTCGGCGCCGTCGAACTCGGCCACCAGACGCTCGGCAAGCTCGCCCGTATCGCCGAAGCCGCTTGACCGAATGTCAGGCGAGCCGCAAGAATGGCTCAGCCGCCTGGGTTGATCACGTAGGACGCGCCGATCAGCAGGGCGCCGGCGGCCATTGTCGCGGAATCCCAGAAGCTCCAGGCGTTTCGTTCGGTCTCGTAGCCGGAGCTGATGATGTCCCAGTATTTGCGGGTAGCGCCGCCCTTTTGCGCGCGTCGCGCCGCCTTCCAGTTGAGCTGGCGCAACAGCTGGTCGCGGGCGGGCGCGAACAGCAAAAGGCCGGAGCCGATCAGCCCGCAGAGATTCTCAGCCGGCAGCCACATCGGACGGCTCCTCCGGCGCACCTCCCTGATCCGGGGCCTCCCCCGGTCCCAGTTCCTCCATCCCCGAGAAAGCCGACATCATGCTGGCGATCTCGGTCGACAGGGACTGGGTGATGGCCCCGCTCATCGCCGAGGCCATCGCGCCCATGATTGCCGGTCCGGGAATGATCGCCGGCCCGGGCACGCCTGCTTCCGTGCCCCCGACGATGGCCGCAAGCTCGCGGTATTGGTCGTGCGCCGAGGAATCGGCCGCTGCCAGCCGGGTCTCGGAGAGCTTGCCGATGGCCCGCACGGTGCGGGCAAGATGGTCCCTGTGCCCATAGGTTGAGGCGGCGGGGGCAAAACTGATGGTCGGCTCCATGCCAAGCGCAGCCGCGTAGCGGCACAGCGTGACGAGGCCGATGTCGCCCTCCCCGTTTTCGATCCGGGACACGGCGGGCTGCGACATCTCGAGTTGCTCGGCCACCTCCGACTGCTTCATGCCCATGTCCTCGCGCAGCCGCTTGAGGTCTTCGCGGATCTTTGCGCAATAGCGCAGATGGGCCTGCTCCTGCTTGAGGGCCTTGGTGAAGTTCGGGGCTTGCGCGCTCACCTTGCGGGTGAACTGGTCCAGGGTCAGTGCGGGTTTGTCGCTCATGCCGTCTCCGGTGTTGCTGGGCCTCAGATGCCCAGTATCCGCTCCGCCCAGCTTTCGTGCTCGCTCCACCGCCGCTTTGCGTCGGGGGCCAGGAACCGCACCGGGCACACACTACGGTCGCTGTCGTCGACCCGGGCCAGAAACCCGGCCTCGCCATCGGCGTCCAGCCGGGCGCGGGGCGGCACCACGTAAAACGCCAGCCTGCCCGCGCCCCTCAAATATTCGCCCTGCCCCTGCGGATTGCCGGCAAAGGCTTCCAGCCGCATGACCAGCCGCGACGCGCCGTGAGGGCGCTTCATTGCATAGGTCGTGAAGGCCCGGTCGAATTCGCCGTCATCCTCGATCACGATCCTGTATGCATCATATGTCATGTAATGCCCCAAAATCAAGGTTAATATAACTTATAAGTTATTCTTACTTAATGTTGCCGGCGCCGACAGGCCTCACCCCCGCGCCCTGAGTATGCAATCGGAGCGGGAGACGCGCAAGCATCTGCACGGCAGCACAATGACTCCGCGGCGGCGGACTGGGGGGACCGTGTGATCTGGGGTTGGCCCCGCGGTGCCGGCGGCTTGGCGACTCAGCCCCGGTTTTCCGCGTCCGCCTCTTGGTCTTCCGGGGGCAGGGCGTGCCGCTGCATCAGCGGCAGTTGCATCAGCGTGAAGACGATCGACAGCGGCATGTTGCCCCAGACCTTGAAGGCGATCCAGAAATCTGTCGAGAAATTGCGCCACACCACCTCGTTGAGCACGGCCATGGCGAGGAAGAACAGGCCCCAGCGGAGCGTGAGCTTGCGCCAGCCCTCGGCGTCGAGCCGGAAGGCCGAATCGAACACATAGCCCAGGAAGGATTTTCCAAAGGCGAGCCCGCCCAGCAGGATCACCCCGAACATGGTGTTGATGATGGTGGGCTTGACCTTGATGAAGGTCTCGTCCTGCAGCCACAGCGTCAGCGCGCCGAACACCAGGACGATCACGCCCGACAGAAGCGGCATGACCGGCAGTGTCCGGGTCAGCATCCATGACACCGTGAGCGCGATCGCGGTGGCGATCATGAAACAGGCCGTGCCCACGAAGATCGGCCCGCCGATATTGGCGAGAAACGGAACGTGGCCGGCGATCCAGTCGCCGCGGGAATTGGCGAAGAAGAACACCAGCAGCGGCCCGAGCTCGAGCACCAGCTTGAGCAGCGGGTTCATGTGCTTGCGCTGCGGATCGTTCGGGTCGGGCTCGAAGATCTGCAGCTCTTCGTCGTCGGGCGCGGGACGGTCGGCCTGCTTGCGGTCGTTCATTTCGGCTCTCCGGCAATCGCCGCTGCAAAGTCGGCCGCCTCGAAGGGTTCGAGATCGTCGATGCCTTCGCCCACGCCGATGAAATAGACCGGCAATTTGTGCCTGGCGGCAATGGCAACCAGGATGCCGCCGCGCGCGGTGCCATCGAGCTTGGTCATCACCAGCCCGTTGACCCCGGCCACGTTCCTGAAGATCTCGACCTGGTTCAGCGCGTTCTGTCCGGTGGTGGCGTCGAGCGTCTGCAGCACGGTGTGCGGTGCATCCGGGTCGAGCTTGCCGATCACGCGCACCACCTTGGCGAGTTCGTCCATCAGCTCGGTGCGGTTCTGCAGCCGGCCGGCCGTGTCGATGATCAGCACGTCGGCGCCGTCCGCGCGCGCGGTCTCGAAGGCCTCGTAGGCAAGCCCCGCCGCATCGGCGCCGAGCTTGGTCGAGACCACTTTCGAGCCGGTGCGCTCGCCCCAGATCTTCAATTGCTCGATCGCGGCGGCGCGGAAGGTGTCGCCGGCGGCGAGCATCACCTTGAGCCCCCCCGCCGACAGCTTGGCGGCGAGCTTGCCGATGGTGGTGGTCTTGCCGGTGCCGTTGACGCCGACCACCAGGATCACATGCGGCTTGTGGCTGAGGTCGAGTTCCAGCGGCTTTGCCACCGGGGTGAGCACGCGGGCGATCTCATCGGCCATCACCTTCTGCACCTCGGCCGGCGAGATGTCGCGGCCATAGCGGCCCGATGCCAGCGCATCGGTCACGCGGAGCGCGGTCTCGACGCCGAGATCGGCCTGCAAGAGCACGTCCTCGAGATCCTGCAGCGTGTCCTCGTCGAGCTTGCGCTTGGTGAAGATGCCGGAAATCTGGCCGGAGAGCTGGCCGGAGGTGCGCGACAGACCCTGGCGCAGCCGCGCCCACCAGCCGGCGCGCACGGCTTCTGCCGGCGCCGGTGCAGCCGCGGCTTCCGCCTCGGACACGGTGTCGCGCACCACCAGCCGGCGCGGCGCGGCCGCGGCTAAGGAAGGCTGCGCGGGCTCTATGGCTGGTCCGGGCTCTGCTTCGGCCTCATCGACGGTCTTTGGGCCAGGCTCCGGCTCGGGCTCTCCCGGTTCCTCTGCGGGTTCGGGGTCCAGCGCGGCAGTGGCGGGTTCCGGCTCCGCTTCGGTGGCGCTCTCGGACGCCTCGGGGACGGCATCGATGCCGGGATCGGCGGCCAGTTCGTCGGGCATCAGGCCTTCGTCAAGCGGCGGTTCGGCTTCGGCAGCTGTCTCTTCGGCCACCAGCGGCTCGCCGGAATGCTCTTCGCCGGCGGGCTCGGGGGTCGTCAGTGCCGCCGCGTCCGGCGCGGTCTCGGGCGTGAACTGCATGGCGCCGTCGGCGGGGAAGCTCTCGGGCTTGTCGTCGTCACCGGTCTCCGCATCCGCCGCTTCGGGGGTAGGCGTGGGCTCGGGCTCGGGCGTCGGCGCAATGCCGGGATCGGCCTGCAGCTCCTCCGGTGGGGCGCCCTCGTCGCGGGCCTCTTCCGCGGCTGCCGGCGCGGCGTCCGTCCGGGCAGCGGTGGTTTCGGACGCGCTTTCGGGGTCCGGCACGGGTGCCCCGGGGGCGGGTGCGCCTGCCTGGTCCGGCGTTTCGGTCTCCGGTGCGGTTTCCGCCGGCCGTCCGAAGGAGAAAACCTTCTTGATGAAGTTGAGCGCCATGCCTGCCTGTCGTCCTTTTCGTGTCCAACCCGGGGGCGCGGGCCTATCCTGTCATGCCTGTCCGTGCGAAGCTGCCCAAGGCCGCCTTGCCCGGTGCCTCGCCCGCCGGTTCGTGAACCAGCTCGCCGGTCAGCCGCTCGCCGTCGCGGCCGGTCACCCGGATCCGGGCCATCTGGCCCCTTGGCGCGTTCGCCGCAACCACGGGGGTGAAATTTTCCGTCCGCGCCACGCCGGAAAACTCGACCAGCACCGAATGGGTTCCGCCGTCGCGGGCCATGGCGTCGAGATGGGCGTCCTGGCTCTGCCGCGCCTTTTGCCTCAGCCGCGCCGCCCGCTCCTTGACGAGCCCGCGGTCGAGCTGCGGCATGCGCGCGGCCGGCGTTCCGGTCCGCGGCGAATAGGGAAACACATGCGTGAACGCTATGCCGCAGTCATCGATGATGTCGAGCGAGCGGGCGAACATCTCCTCGGTCTCGGTCGGAAAACCGGCGATCAGGTCGGCGCCGAAGGCAAAACCGGGGCGCAAGGCCCGCACCGTCTCGCAAAAGCGGATCGCGTCCTCGCGGCTGTGGCGGCGCTTCATGCGTTTCAAGATCATATCGTCGCCATGCTGCAGCGACAGGTGCAGATGCGGCATGAAGCGCGGCTCGTCGGCGATCAGCCCCATCAGCGTCTCGTCGACCTCGACCGAATCGATCGAGGACAGGCGCAGGCGCTCGAGCTCCGGCACCTGGCGCAGGATCGTGGCGGCGAGCGTCCCGAGCGACGGCTTGCCCGGCAGGTCGGCGCCGTAGCTGGTCGCGTCCACGCCGGTGATCACCGCCTCGCGGTAGCCGTTACCCACGAGGCGGGCGATCTGGTCGACCACCGCGCCCATCGGCACCGAGCGCGAATTGCCGCGGCCATGGGGGATCACGCAGAAGGTGCAGCGGTGGTCGCAGCCGTTCTGCACCTGCACGAAGGCGCGGGCATGGCCCTCCACGGCCTCGATCATCTGCGGCGCGGTCTCGCGCACGGCCATGATGTCGTTGACGCGGATCTTCTCGCTTTCCGACACGCCGAAATCGGGCAGCGACCGGTAGCTCTCGGCCCGGCCCTTGCCGTCATTGCCGATCACCGCATCGACCTCCGCCATGGCGGCGAAGGTCTCGGGCTCCACCTGCGCGGCGCAGCCGGAAACGACGATGCGGGCATGCGGATTGTCGCGCCGCGCGCGGCGGATGGTCTGGCGCGCCTGGCGGACCGCGTCGGCGGTCACTGCGCAGGTGTTGACCAGGATCGCGTTGTTGAGGCCCGCGGTTTCCGCGGCCCGGCGCATGGTTTCCGATTCGAAGGTGTTGAGCCGGCAGCCCAGCGTGAGCACGCGCACACCGCTCACGCCGCCACCTCGTCGGCCTGCCACTCGCCGGTTACCGGGTCGACCCGGCCGGAAAATTCCCATTCCGCCGGCCCTGTCATGATCACGTGGTCGTCCTCGCGCCACTCGATCCGGAGCGGCCCGCCCGGCAGCGTGACCGTGACGGTGCGGCCGGTGCGCCCGGTGCGCGCGGCGGAGACGGCCGCCGCGCAGGCGCCCGAGCCGCAGGCGCGCGTCAGGCCCGCGCCGCGCTCCCAGGTTCTCAGATCGAGCGAGGCGTCGCCGGTCACCCGGGCGATCGAGATATTGGCGCGCTCGGGAAAGATCGGATGGTTTTCGAGCAGCGGGCCGAAGCGCTCGAGATCGTAGCTCCAGACATCTTCGGACACCCAGAAGATCGCATGCGGATTGCCCATCGACATCACCGCGGGCGAATGCAGCACCGGTGCCTCGATCGGGCCGATCTGCAGCTCGATCCGGCTGGTGTCGTGAAACTCTTCCGAAAGCGGCACCTTGTCCCAGGCAAATTCCGGCCGGCCCATGTCGACCGAGACCAGCCCGTCCGCATGTTCCTCGGCGGTGAGAATCCCCGCAAGCGTCTTGAAGGTGAAGCTCTTGCGCCCGGTTTCGGCGGCCAGCGCCTGCACCACGCAGCGGGTGCCGTTGCCGCAGGCCTGGGCGCGGGAGCCGTCGCGGTTCAAGATGTCGATGCGGTAGTCCACGCCCTGGGTCTTGCTGTCGTGGATCGCCATGATCTGGTCGAAGCCGGTCCTGTCGCCACGTGCCAGCGCCACCGCGGCCTCGGCGGTCACGGCGTCGGAACGGCCACGCATGTCGATGACGACGATGTCGTTGCCGAGCCCGTTCATCTTGGCGAAGGGAACCATCGATCCCATGCTCATCAACCCTGTTGTGTTCCGGGCCTATATGGCGGAATTTGCGGGCGATTACCAGTGCCGCGCACCTTCGCGCGCCGTCATGGGCGCCACCCGGGCCTCAAGCTGGCGGCGCAAGGCGCGATGGCTTCAGGCCGGCCGGGGCGCGTTCCAGACCTGGCCCGGCTCCATCGGCAGGAACCGTTCGGGCGCCACGCCCTGGCGCGCAAGCTCCGCTTCCAGCACCTCGCGCGGCGCGTCGCGGCCCTCGTTGGTCAGCCGGAACGTGCCCCAATGGTGGCCGAGCGCGTGGCTGGCGCCCGACAGCAGAAAGCCCTCGATCGCCTCGGCCGGGTTCTGGTGCTGGTCCTTCATGAACCAGCGTGGCTCGTAAGCGCCGACCGGCAGGATCGCCAGGCGAAAATCCCCGTGCCGCGCCCGCGCATTGGCGTAGGGCCGGCCCTTGTCGAAGCCGGTGTCGCCGATATGCAGGATCTTGCCGCCCGGGGTCTCGATCACGAAAGCCGCCCACAGCGCCATCGAGCGGTCGTTCATGCCGCGTGCCGACCAGTGGTGGCAGGGCTCGAAATGGATCGTGGCCGGGCCGGAGCGGATCGCCTCGCCCCAGTCGGCGGTCATCACCCGCATCGCCGGCGCCTCCGTCTTGACGATCGCATCATTGCCGAGCGGCGTGATCATCAGCGGGTCATGCGCCTGGGCCAGCCGCTTGAGCGTCGTGACATCGAGATGGTCGTAGTGATTGTGGCTCAGGAGCACGAGATCGACCGGAGGCAGGTCCTGAAACGCAATGCCGGGCGCGGTCACGCGCTTCGGTCCGGCAAAGGCAACGGGGCTCGCGCGGGCCGACCACACCGGGTCGGTCAGGATGTTGAGGCCTGCCGTCTGGATCAGCAGCGTGGCATGGCCCACCATGGTCACAGTCAGCGCGTCGCCCTCCACCCGCTCGGCAGGCTTGGCCGGCGCATGCGCGCTTTTCGCCGTGTCCGGCCATGGCGTGCGGCCGCCGCCGAACTGCCATTTGAGCAGGTCCGAAAAGCCCTTGGGCGCAGAACCGTCGGGGTTGAAGAACCGGGTCCCGTCGAAATGGTCCGATTCCGGACCGGAATAATATGGGTTGTGGGTGCGTGCGTAGGCCATGGCGCTCCCCGTTGCGCCGGCGCCGATCGCGGCGGCAAGGGCTGAGAATTTGAGGAAGGACCGGCGCTGCATGGGGGAGGATATGGGGGGTGGGGCGGCCGGATCAAGGTTCGTCCGGTGTGGCCGCATCACGAAGCGCAGGCCTTTGCCCCGCGGCTCCCTGTCCGCGCCGGCCCGGACAGCGCGGATTTCAGGCGGCGTAGGGCGTCACGGTGACGGCGATGGCGGCAAAGAAGCAGGCCGAGGCCGCGATCACGAAGCCGTGCCAGATCGCGGTCGAAAACCGCATCTTCTTGGCCACATAGAACAGCACGCCCACGGTGTAGAGCAGCCCGCCGGCGACGATCAGCCCGAAGGGCAGTTGCCCCCAGGAACTCCAGATCAGCACCACGCTCATCCAGCCCATGGCGAGATAGAGCGCCGGCCCGAACCTGCCCGGCGTGCTCCAGAACACGAGTTTCAGCGTCATGCCGATGATCGCCATGGCCCAGACGAGGCCCAGCATCACATAGGCGAGCCCGCTGCCGATCATCACCACCAGCGGCGTGTAGGTGCCGGCGATCTTGAGATAGATCGCCGCGTGGTCGATCCGGCGCAGCACCGGCCGGATCTTCGGCCAGGGGGTCATGTGGTAGAAGGCGGAGGCCGCGAAAGTGGCAATCAGGGTCGCCGCATAGACCGCGATCGCCGCGATCTGCCCGGGCGAGGCCACCTCTGCCGCCCACACCAGAAGCACGACAGCCCCCAGCACCGCCGCAGTCAGGCCGATGGCATGCATGCTGCCGTCGGCAACGCGTTCGGATCGTGTGTAGCTGGGATACATGGTCGGCTTTCAAACGTGGGCTGTGAGGGACTGTCGTAGCAGAAGAGGAAGGCGAAGTTGAGTCGCCCGCAGCGGGAATTTCCTGGGATCGGTGTCTGCCGGGCTCACCGAGGAGTAGCGGTCTTACCCGTGCATGCCCCAGTCCCGCACTGGAGTGCTGTCCGGGACTTGGATTCTCGGCATTCTGTATATACATTTGTCTCTACAATAGAGACGGGCTGCGATGCAGATCTCGGGATTTGACCGGGACGAGGGCAACTGGCCCAAATGCGCCTCCAACGGCGTGTCCAAGGGTGAAATCGAGTTCATGCTGCTCAATGAGCCCATGGTCTTGCCGGACCGGTCTCCGATCACGAAGGAAACCCGCTTCAATGCAATCGGACGGACTCAAGACGGCAGATACCTGTTCGTTATCTTCACACTTCGCGGCTCTGAGTCAGCTATGAAACTCAGGCCGATCAGCGCCCGCTACATGCACAGGAAGGAGATTGACCGGTATGAGCAACGTTAGCAACGCGCCGAAGAAGGGCAAGCCGTTCCCGGTGTTCGAGACCGATGCGGATGTCGGGCATTTTGTCGATACCGCCGATCTGTCGGATTACGATCTCTCGGGCTTCAAGCCGATGCGGTTCGAGCTCGAGAAGAAGTCGAAGCAGATCAACCTGCGCATGCCCGCTAGCCTCGTCGACGCCATCAAGGCCCGCGCCAAGGAGCGCAACATCCCCTACCAGCGCCTGATCCGCGAAGCGATCGAGGAGTCGTTGCGGTAGGGGGACTGTCTGCGGGTTTCCCTCTCAGCTCTGAAAGCGTTTGCGTCTTCAGGCGGTGTATCGCGAAGCGCTGGTGAAAATGTTGCCGTCTCGTGTGATGCGAACCCCGTTCCGCTCAAGTCGATATCCAAGGCGTTCCATTATCTGCCGGGTCATGTGGCCAAGCATCTGCTTTATCCGGTCCTCGGCGATCGGATTTCCAAATCTTTCCAAAAGCCCAGGAGAAAGCGGTTCTACGGCTGGTCGCGCGAGATAGGTCGCTGTCTCCATCCGGATGATGTTTTCGCTCTCATTCATGAAGCTCCAGATTGCCTCCCCATTTTCACGCTCATAGGTCGAATTGAATCGACCCGGGATATAGACGTCTGTCATGTTGATGCCTTCCGCTTATGTTGAAACTGCAATAAACTGACATGTTAAATATGACATGTCAATAGAATCCCCACACGCAACGGAGGGGTCGCACCTGTTTGCGAATTGCTTGATTTCCCGCCCGCAAAGGCGCATATATATGCGTATAGTGGAGCCATCCCTATGGAGCGCAACAGTCGGCGGATCATCAAGCTTCTGGAAAAGGACGGGTTTGAGCTGGTCAAGGTGACCGGCTCGCACCACAAATTCAGGAAGAACGGCAAGATCGTGACGGTGCCGCACCCGAAAAAGGACCTGCCGGCCGGAACCGTTCGCGCCATCTACAAACAGGCCGGCTGGCTTGAGTGACAGGAGACAATCCATGCGTCATTATATCGGCGTCGTTCATCAGGACGGAGACAGCGCTTTCGGCGTTCACTTTCCCGATGTGCCGGGTTGCTTCTCGGCGGCCGACAGGCTCGACGATCTTCTCGGCAATGCCAGCGAGGCGCTGGCGCTTCATCTCGAAGGCGAAGAACTGCCGGAGGCGCGCACGCTTGAGGCGGTCCGTGAGGACGCCGATGTGGCCCGCGATCTCCGCGACGGCGCCTTCCTGCTGGCCGTGCCGGTCATCCGCCTGTCTGGCCGCAGCACCAAGGCCAATATCACCATGGATGCCGGGCTGCTGGCGGCGGTTGATGCCACAGCCCGCGCACGCGGCCTGACCCGTTCGTCCTTTCTGGCCGATCTGGCGCGCCGTGAAATCGGCGGGTGAGCGGCCCCAAATCCCCTCAACCTTGACTCCGCGCCCGTTTTCCTGTTTATCCCGCGCAAATCTGCGACGAGCATGACTCCGAGCCGCCGACCGGGACAGTAGCTTTGGTCGCTTGAAACCTTTCTTCAAACCTGCCGGTTTGAAGGGTCAAGCGACAAGCCAGATCCCGGAGGTCCACACCCGACAGCGCGATGCGCCCTCGGGTGCCGTTTGGCTTTGCGCTGTGCACGTCCCATATGGGCTGGAGGCACCTCCAGCGAAAACAGGACGAACTGATGTTTGATACCCTCCAGGACCGGCTTGGCTCCATCCTCAACAGCCTGACCGGGCGCGGTGCGCTCTCGGAAAAGGATGTGGCGGAAGCCATGCGCGAGGTTCGCCGCGCGCTCTTGGAGGCCGATGTCGCGCTCGAAGTGGTGCGCGGCTTCACCGACCGGGTGCGCGAAAAGGCCGTCGGCGCCGAGATCGTCAAGTCGATCAAGCCCGGCCAGATGGTGGTCAAGCTGGTCCATGACGAGCTGGTCGCCCTTCTGGGCGAAGAGGGCGTGCCGATCGATCTCAATGCGAGCGCCCCGGTCGTCATCATGATGGTCGGCCTGCAGGGTTCGGGCAAGACCACCACCACGGCCAAGATCGCCGCGCGGTTCGAAAAGCGCGACCGCAAGAAGGTGCTGATGGCCTCGCTCGACACGCGCCGTCCGGCAGCCCAGGAGCAGCTCAAACAGCTCGGCGAGCAGACCGGCGTTGCGACGCTGCCGATCATCGCCGGCCAGTCGCCCACCGATATCGCCGCCCGCGCCGTGCAGGCGGCCAGGCTCGGCGGCCACGACATCGTCATTCTCGACACCGCCGGCCGGACCCATATCGACGAGCCGCTGATGGTCGAGATGGCCGATATCCGCAAGCGCGCCAATCCGCACGAGATCCTGCTCGTGGCCGACGCGCTCACCGGTCAGGACGCGGTCAATCTCGCGCGCAATTTCGACGAGCGCGTCGGCATCACCGGCCTCGTGCTCACCCGCATGGACGGCGATGGCCGCGGCGGTGCGGCGCTGTCGATGCGCGCGGTCACCGGCAAGCCGATCAAGCTGATCGGTACCGGCGAAAAGATGGACGCGCTCGAGGAGTTCCATCCCCGCCGCGTCGCCGACCGCATCCTCGGCATGGGCGACATCGTCAGCCTGGTGGAAAAGGCGGCTGAGAATTTCGACGCCGAAAAGGCGCAGACCATGGCCGCCCGCATGAAGTCGGGCAAGTTCGACCTTAACGACATGGCCGAGCAGCTGCGCCAGATGCAGAAGCTCGGCGGCATGGGCGGGATCATGGGCATGATGCCGGGCATGGGCAAGATGAAGGACCAGATGGCCGCCGCCGGCATCGACGACAAGACCTTCGCGCGCCAGCTCGCCATCATCGGCTCGATGACCAAGGCCGAGCGCGCCAATCCCGATCTGCTCAAGCATTCGCGCAAGAAGCGCATCGCCGCCGGCTCCGGCACCGATGCCGCCGCGATCAACAAGCTTTTGAAGCAGCACCGGCAGATGGCCGACATGATGAAGGCCATGGGCGGCAAGGGCAAGGGTTCGGGCATGATGCGCGCGGCCATGGGCGGGCTCGCCTCGAAGATGGGGCTTGGCGGCGGCATGATGCCGGGCGGCATGCCGGATCTGTCGAAGATGGACCCCAAGCAGCTCGAAGCGCTCCAGAAACAGGCGGAAGCCGCAGGCCTCGGCAAGGCCCCGGGGCTGGGCGGCCTGCAGGGTGGATTGCCGGGCGGCCTGCCGGGTTTGGGCGGTCCGAAACTTCCCGGTCTCGGCGGCCTTCCCGGCCTGCCCAAGAAGAAGTGAGCGTCAGACCATGACCAATGACGAGGCCTTGGCCAAACTTCACGAAATGCGCCGCTCGATCGACAATTTCGATGCGGCGCTGATCCACATCCTGGCCGAACGGTTCCGGGTCACCAAGGCCGTGGGCGCGCTCAAGGCCTCGGCCGACCTGCCGCCCTCGGACCCGGCGCGCGAGGCCGAGCAGGTCGCCCGGCTGCGCGATCTCGCCAAATCCGCCGATCTCGATCCGGATTTCGCCGAGAAATTCCTCGAATTCGTCATCCGCGAGGTCATCCAGCATCACAAGCAGGCGGCCGCGCAGTAATCACCACCCCCATCTGGCGCTTGCCGGCGCCCGACACAGACCAACCAGACAGTCAGCAGAACTGCATTACCGAAGGAAAATGACATGGCACTGAAAATTCGTCTCGCCCGCGGCGGCTCCAAGAAGCGTCCCTACTACCACGTGGTCGTCGCCGATGTGCGTTCGCCCCGCGACGGTCGCTTCATCGAGCGTCTCGGCCACTGGAACCCGATGCTGGCCAAGGACGACGAAGGCCGCATCAGCCTCAACCAGGAGCGCATCCAGCACTGGCTCGACAACGGCGCGCTGCCGACCGACCGCGTCGCCCGCTTCATGGCCGATGCCGGCATGATGACCCGCGAAGCCCGCAACAACCCCAACAAGGCCAAGCCTGGCAAGAAGGCCCAGGAACGCCTGGCCGAGAAGAAGCAGAAGGAAGAGGATGCAGCAGCCGCTGCCGCCGAAGCCGCTGCAGCACCGGCCGAAGAAGCCGCCGCGGAATAAGTTCCCTTCGTCTTCATGGCGAATTAGACTGCGGGCGGCGGAATGCCGCCCGTTTTATATTGATGAGCATCCGGAGAGACCCATGACCAAGCCCGTGCATCCCATTCTCGTCGGCGTCATCGGCGCGGCGCAGGGGCTTCGCGGCGAGGTGCGGGTCAAGCCGTTCACCGGCGATCCGCTGGCGCTCGCCGATTACGGCGCGCTCTATGCCAGCGACGGCCGCCGCTTCGAGGTGCTCGATCACCGCTTCGCCAAGACCGTGGTGATCATCCGTTTCCGCGGCATCAACGACCGCACCGCGGCCGAGGCGCTCAAGGGGCTCGAACTCTATATCGACCGCTCCAGCCTGCCCGACGAGGAACTCGAGGAAGACGAGTATTTCCATGCCGATCTCGAGGGGCTCGAGGCCTGGGACGCCGAAGGCCGCTGCTGGGGGCGGGTCACCGGCGTGCTCGATTTCGGCGGCGGCGACCTTCTCGAACTGCGCGAGGAGGGCGGCAAGCCGGTAGTGATCCCCTTCACCCGCGCCGCCGTGCCCTCTGTCGACCTTGCCGCGGGGCGGATCCTGGTCGATCCGCTGGCCGCCGGCCTGATCGACGGCGAGGACGATGACGGGGGCGAGGCGGAGGAGGGAGACCCCGCCCGATGAGCTTCCGCGCCACGGTGCTCACGCTCTATCCGGAGATGTTTCCCGGCCATCTCGGCCAGTCGCTCGCCGGCCGGGCGCTCGAGCGCGGCGACGCGGCGATCGAGCCCGTCAACATCCGCGATTTTGCCACCGACCGGCACCGCTCGGTCGACGACACGCCCGCCGGCGGCGGCGCCGGCATGGTTCTGAGGCCCGACATTCTCGCAACGGCGATCGATGCCGTGAGCCCCGTCGGCGATCCGCGGCCGCGGCTCCTGATGAGCCCGCGCGGCCGCCCGCTCACCCAGGCCCGGGTGCGCGCGCTCGCCGAAGGTCCGGGCGCGGTGATCGTCTGCGGCCGGTTCGAAGGCGTCGACCAGCGGGTGATCGACGCGCGCGATCTCGAAGAGGTCTCGATCGGCGATTACGTGCTCTCCGGGGGCGAACCCGCGGCGCTGATCCTGCTCGATGCCGTGATCCGGGTGCTGCCCGGCGTCATGGGCAATGCCCAGTCGGGCACCCATGAAAGCTTCGAGGACGGGCTTCTCGAACACCCGCACTACACCCGGCCGCAGCTGTTCGAAGGGCGCGCCATACCCGAAGTATTGACCTCGGGGAACCACAAGGCGATCGAGGATTGGCGGGCGGCACAGTCGCTCGCGCTCACCCGCGCCCGCCGGCCCGACCTTCTCCCCGGGGACAAACCCGACCGGACCGCCGCGCGTCAGCCGGCGAAATAATACCAGCTCAGCGCCAGCCCGACCGCGATCACCGCGGTGCGGATCAGCCATTGCGGCGCCCGCCGCGCCGCCCACACGCCGGTATGGCCGCCGATCGCGCCGGCCGGGATCATGATCACCGCCGGCAGCCAGGCCACCACCCCGCCGCTCGAAAACACCAGGATCGCCACCAGCGCGATCACCACGGCGGTCAGGTTCTTGATGGCGTTGAGCTTGTGGTAGTCGCCGCCCTTGGTCAGCCCCAGCACGGCGAGCATCATGATGCCCATGCCGGCGCCGAAAAAGCCGCCATAGATCGAGGTCACGAACTGCGCCGCAAGTCCGAGCTTGGACATCTCGTGTTCGGGCGGCAGCGCCTTCGGCCGCAGATAGGGGCCTGCGGCGAAGATCACGGTGGCGCCCAGCAGCAGCCACGGCACCAGCGAGCGGAAGGCGGGATTGGACATCGACACCAGGATCAGCGAGCCCGCAAGCGCGCCCACGAAGGACAGCGCGGCGATCGTCCAGACCTCGCGGCCGGCATGGGCGAGCTCCTTGCGATAGGCGAGCGCCGAGGTGATGTAGCCCGGAAGCTGGGTGACCGCGGAGGTGGCGTTGGCCATGATCGGCGGGATGCCGATCAGCGTCATCGCCCCGAAGGTCAGGAAGGTGCCGCCGCCGGCAATGGCATTGACCAGGCTCGACAGGAAGCCGGCGGAAAACAGCAGCAGCATCTCGGGGAAAGACATCAGGGCACCGTCCGGCTTGAGGAACCGGGGTTTTGTCCCGGGCTTTCGGCCCGTGGTTTAAGCATCGCCCGGCCATCGCCGCAATGGCGGCCACAATTTTGTTGCGGCGGGCGTGACAAATCCGCGGCGATGGTGTATCGCACCGCCCATTCGGCAAAGTCCGAGAGCCGGATTCCGGCGCCTGCCAAACAATGAATGGTGAACCCGCTCCTGCCTTCACCGGCATAGCCCAGAGGACCGGCCCCGAAACGGGGCGCTCCAAAGCGGCGAGTTGAGAGCGCTCTGACCGTTTGAGAAGAACGAAAGGTCGAGGACCATGAACATTATTGCCCAGCTGGATGCCGAACAGGTAGCCAAGATCGAAGCCACCCGCAAACTGCCCGAATTCTCCGCCGGCGATACGCTGCGCGTGCAGGTTCGCGTAACGGAAGGCAAGCGCACCCGTCTGCAGGCCTTCGAAGGCGTCTGCATCGCCCGCTCCGGTGCCGGCCTCAACGAAAGCTTCACCGTCCGCAAGATCTCCTACGGCGAAGGCGTGGAACGCGTGTTCCCGATCTACTCGCCGCTGGTCGAGGCCGTCGAAGTGGTCCGCCGCGGCCGCGTCCGCCGCGCCAAGCTCTACTACATGCGCGACCGTCGCGGTAAGTCGGCCCGTATCGTCGAGAACACCGGCACCCGCGCCCGCAAGCTCAACGATGCCGAGCGCCAGGCGCTTGCCGCCGAGAAGGCCCGCATCGAGGCCGAGAAGATCGCAGCCGCCGAGGCTCTGGCCGCCGAAAAGGCAGCAGCAGAAGCCGCCGAAGCCGCAGCCGCAAAGGCAGCAGCGGATGCGGCAGCCGCCGAAGAAGGCAAGAGCGAATAAGCTCTGCCTGCCGCCGGCCCGGTCCGGCGGCGACTTGACAGGAAAATTGTCCTGATTCATTCGTGACAACGTCGCCGGGTCCCACCCGGCGACGACTGATTCGGAGAGTGTCATGAAGAACGAGAGCAAGCTCGGGATTTACGACCTCAGCGGACCGGCGGTCGAAAGATTGCGGCGCGTGGTCGATGACAATCATGCCGAGACCGCCGATGAAGCGGTGGCCATGGCCAATTTCGACGGGTTTTCCGACTCGCTGTATCGGACCCAGCGAGCTTTCCTGGGCTCGAAAAAGCTGGCCGAGTAGCCCTTGACGGATCCCTTTCGCGTCCGGGTCCTCAAACGCAGTCCGCTTTTCCATCACATTGCCCAAAGACAGCTTGCAAACTTTCCCGAGCTGAGCGTTGACGCGCCTTTCGCGGCGGATGCGCCGCTGCAATTGGCTCAAGCCTCTTTTCTGCTGAATGACGCCTTCAAGGCCCGGCGCAATCAGACGTCCTTGACCGACGACTGCAAGAAGGCGGCGATCTCGGCGGTCGCGGTGATGAGCCTGCGCCCCTTCGCCATCGTCGAACCCGACGATGTCCGGTCGAACGCCGTCTATTTCGCGAACCCGTTCTACGCCTTCGCGGTCGCCAATTCCTGGCTGTCCTCACGCAACCTGGTGGAGCACTACCCGTTCGACTACCTTCGGCGCTTCTACATTTCGCTGATGCGGATCCGCATGCCCTCGCTGATGCCGTTCATCGAGACGATCAATGCCGGCGGCAACTATCGGGAA
>NZ_LQZT01000002.1:72021-123165 GCF_001703635.1 Parahoeflea olei
GGGCCGAAGTGGACGAGATCGAGGCCTGGATCCAGAAGTTCTGGGATCTCGCCAACCGTCCCCGATAGGGCATGTGTCGCGGGCGTCCTGGCCCACGTCCACGATGGCCGGCGATGCGCATCGCCGGCGCCTCCGGCCCTTTGCTCAGCCCGCCAGCCCGTCGAGATAGGCTTCGCTGTCGTCGATCGCGAATTCCACCCACATCGGCAGATGGTCGCTCATGCGGTAGGTGCGCCAGTCGCGGAAGCTGCGGCCGGGTTTTTCCACGCGTTCGGCGTCATATTCGCTGGCCTGGTCCTCGCGATAGACATGCTCGAAGACGTCGAACACGCCGGCCTTGCCGGTCGGGCGCATGCCCTTGAGCAGCTTGTAATAGGCAATCTGGTCGTAGTGCTTGTTCTTGTCGACATTCGATCCCGGAACCGTCTGCAGCGGCTCGGGCACCTTGAAGCCCGCCGCCGTCAGCGCTTCCATGGTCACGTCGGCGCGGTTGAAGATGTTGAAATCGCCCAGCAGCAGCAGGTTGTCGCGCGCGGGCTTGCTGTCGGGCGCATAGACCGCGGCCGAGGAGAAGTCGGGGGCATGCTTGGCGATGGTGCTGGCGAGCGCGGTGATCTCGCCCAGCCGGCGCGGATCCACCGCCACCCCCTTGCCGTAGTAGATATGCACGGTCGCCAGCGTGAAATAGGCCCAGCCGGCGCGGAAACCGGCGATATAGGGCGAGCGCGCCATCTGCGGCACGTCCTGGTTCACCGGCATCGCGTCCTCGAGCAGCAGTTCGGCCGCAAGCCCGGTGAAGTCCACCTTGCGGCGGTCGTAGAGAAACGCCATCCGCTCGGAATTGCCGGAGCGCCCGAGCGTCACGTCGGTCACCAGGAAATCCCACCACGAGCCCAGCAGCCGCTTCAGGTTCTGCAGCGGATAGAGGCTCTTGCGCACCTCCTGGATGGCGACGATGTCGAAATGGTCGATCACCTCGGCCAGATAGTAATAGGCCTCCTCGTCGCGGAAGCCGGCTTTCGATCCCTGGTCGAATTCGCGGATGTTCCACGAGGCCATCAGCAGCGTGTCGTTGGCGGATTTGGCCGGCAGCGGATGCGGGCCGCTTGCGAGTCCCGCGCGCAGCGCCTTGATGCCGCGCACGATCCGCTTGCGCTTGTCCGCATCGGCAATGCGCTTGATGCCCGTGTAGTTCGGCATGGCCCAACCCTCCCTGAACCTTTGCGGAGGATAGCGCATTCTCGACAGGATTGAAATCGGGGCGTGATGCAACCGATACCGCGGGGACGAGCTGGGGTCTCGCCGCAAGCCTTTGCAAGGGTTTGCCCGAAAAACACGGCCCGTTTGTCCCCGCTTTCGGCCGGCATGGCAGACTGAAACCGCTTCCGCCATCGGACGGAGCCGCAAACGTGGCGGCGCCGGGCGGAAGGAAGGCCCTTCCCACCCCGCCGGAACGTGCGGCGGGCGCGGAAGGGAGGCGGTGGCCAGAGCGGCTCCGTCGGCGGGTTCGCGACGTCCCTCCAGGCGTTGCAGGCCCAGCCGGCCACCGGCATGCGGCGCGCAGGTCCCGGGCGAAAGCCGGGGTCCCGTGCGTTGACATGACGGGCCTGTGGCGGAGGTTCGCCCCCAAGGGGGCGGGCGCTTCGTGCCGGAACCCGCTTGAAAAAGGCTTCCGCCGCTGCTCCCGTCCGGGGCAGCGGCCCGGCGCAAGCCGGAGACCGCCGCGTCGGGTCACAGGCCGCAGCCGTCACGGGCTCCATGGGCGACACATGCGCCCACCGCGAGTTCGGGACACATCGGTCAGAGGCCCCCAAGCGGCGGCAGCGAAGCGGCATCCGCCTGTCGGACGCGGGACATCGTCCGGCGGCAATCGGGCCGCGCGCCTGGCGCGCCACACCCCCTCGTGCATGCGCCTTCGCATGCACACATCCTCTCTCCGAACGGTGCGCCCCGCGCGCGGCCCTCCGGACCTGCATCGTCTCTCCCCCGGCGGTCTCCGTGCGGGCGCAAAGCCGTATGGTGCAGCGGCACGGAAGCCGGCGGCACCCGGGGTTTTTTCTTGCGGCCCGCGATGCGGCATTGCAATGTACCGGACATGCGCGCGGTCCCGGACAGGGCGCGCCAGCCCGATCCCGAGACCTCATAGGGGAACATGTCATGTCAACGGTACTGTCATTGGCCAGATCACTGGCCGTCGCCGCCGCCGCAGCGGCCGCATCGATCTTTCCGGCGCAGGCGCAGGACCTGCCGGATCTCGGCGGGCAGACGGTGGTGGTCGTCACCGAAAACGCCTATCCGCCGCTGCAATTCATCGATCCCAAGACCGGCGAGCAGATCGGCTGGGAATATGACGCGATGAACGAGATCGCCAAGCGGCTGAATTTCACGGTCGAATACCAGAACACCTCCTGGGACGCGATGATCCAGGCGGTCGCCGACGGCCAGTACCAGATCGGCATGACCGGGATCTCGATCAAGGAAGAGCGCAAGGAAAAGGTCGATTTCTCCGATTCCTACATGCGCTCGGAAATGTTCATGCTGGTGCGTGCTGACGAGGACCGCTTCGACGACGCCAAGAGCTTCGCGGCCTTCGAGGGCGGGCTGGTCGGGGCGCAGCCCGGCACCACGTCGTTCTATGTCGCCGTCTACGACGTGCTCGACGGCGACGAGGCCAATCCGCGCATCAAGCTGATGGAGACCTTCGGCGCCACCGTGCAGGCGCTTAGGACCGGCGATGTCGACGTGGTGCTGACCGACGGCGTGGCCGGCAAGGGCTATGTGGAAGCCTCCGGCGGCGGCTTGAAGCTGGTCGGCGGCCCGCTCGGCGCGGATGATTTCGGCTTCATCTTCGCCAAGGGCTCGGAGCTGGTCGCCCCCGTCAACGCGGCGATCGCCGCGATGAAGGCCGACGGCACCATGGACGCGCTCAACAAGAAGTGGTTCCTCGACTACAAGCTCGGCGAATGAGACCCCATGACTGACGTGAACGAGGGATCCGTCCTGATCGAGGGCTACCGGCCGGGTGCGCTCGCGGGCGTGCTCGGGCTGCACATGGACTATTACGCGCCGGCCTGGGGCTTCGGGCTCGGCTTCGAGACCAAGCTCGCCGCTGAACTCTCCGCCTTCCTCGCCGGGCTCGACCCGGCCCGCGACCTGTTTGCGACCGCCTGGCGCGACGGCCGGCTGATCGGATCGATCTCGATGGATGTGTCGGGGGGCGGCCCGCGCGGCGCGCATCTGCGCTGGTTCGTGGTCTCGGATGCCGCGCGCGGCACCGGGCTCGGCCGGCGGCTGCTCGAACAGGCCATCGCCCATGCCGATGCCGTTTCGGCGGGGCCGGTGTGGCTGACCACCTTCGCCGGCCTCGATGCGGCGCGGGCGCTGTATGAGCGCTTCGGCTTCCGCCTTGCCGAAGAGCTCGATCGCGACCAGTGGCAGGGCGGCGTCACCGAGCAGCTGTTCGTGCGCCCGGCGCCGGTGTCCGCGCAGCCGGACGGAAGCCCGGACCGGTGACGTCCGGCACGTCAACCCCACGGCGAAACGGCGAGGCGGGGGATTTTCCCTGGTGGCTGGTCGTCGCCGCGGCGATCGCGGTGGTGCTGGCCGTGCTGATCGCGATCAACGGCATCTACAGCCAGATCTTCTCGATCGTCTCGCGCGGCATCGGCATCACCATCTTCGTCACCCTGGTGGGGTTCGCGCTCGCCACCGCCATCGGGCTCGGGCTCGCGGTGATGGGCCTGTCGCGCCACCTCGTCCTCAGGCAGATCGCACGGTTCTATGTCGAGATCATCCGCGGCATCCCGATCCTGGTGCTCCTGTTCTACATCGCCTTTGTCGGGGCGCCGGGCTTCGTCGCGGCCTGGAATTTCCTGGCGGCGCCGCTCTTTGCCGCCGGCCTCGCCGAGCCGCTGCTGGTGCGCGACGTCTCGCTTTTGTGGCGGGCGATCATCGCGCTCACCATCGGCTATTCGGCCTTCATCTCGGAGGTGTTCCGCGCCGGCATCCTTGCGGTCGATGCGGGCCAGATCGAGGCGGCCAAGGCGCTCGGGCTCACGCCGTTCCAGCGCTTCCGGCTGATCGTGCTGCCGCAGGCGATCCGCACCATCCTGCCGCCGCTCGGCAATGATTTCATCGCCATGATCAAGGATTCCTCGCTGGTCTCGGTGCTCGGTGTCGCCGACCTCACGCAGATGGGCAAGGTCTATGCCTCGGGTTCGTTCCGCTTTTTCGAAACCTATTCGATCGTGGCCTATGTCTATCTGCTGCTCACCGTCAGCCTGTCGCTTGCGTTGCGCGCGCTCGAAAAGCGCCTGCGCCGCGCCGACCGGCGCCAGGGCCAGGCCGGGGTGTGACAGGCGCCCGTTCCGGCGCGGCATGCCCGCGCACCCCTGGCAATCGAAGGCGCGCATCCCACATGAGAAGTCACAGCCGTGAAAGGATATCCGCCATGAAAACCACCCTGCCGCTCATTCTCGTCGGCTTGATGCTACTTCCCGTTCCTGCCCAGGCCGAGCGGCAGGGCCGCAGGATCGATGCGATCCAGTCGGGCCGGCTCTACGATCCGATCCTGACGCCGCAGTTGAATCCGAGTTACCATTTCCAGCCCAATGCCGAGGCGCAGTTCCTCTACGAATTGCGCAAGGGCCGTGTCCGCACCGACCGGGTGCCCGAGGCACAGATGAACTATTTCTTCGAGCAGCTCGAGAGACAGAAACAACGCTAGGCGGTTTCGGCCGCGATCCCTCGGGCGCGGCGCGATGCGGACGCTCGGGTCGCGCGCCCGTCCGAACCACGGTTTTCCGGTCCGCTGGCCGGCAGCGGCCCCGCCCGGAATCGCACCCCCGCGCCGGCGGACATTCCGGAGCACAGCAGGAGACCTAGCATGTCCGACCCCCGTTCCGCCCCGCCCGCCCGCGCCTCCGATGCGCTCGGCCAGGTCTATGCCGCGTCCGGAGCGGACGAGCTCAATGCCGCCTATGCCGGCTGGGCCGCGGGCTATGACCGGGACACGCTGGCGTCCGGCTATTGCCTGCCGTTCCAGGCGCTGGCCTGGGTCAGCCGCCATGTCGCCCCGGACGCCGGTCCCGTGCTCGATGCCGGCTGCGGCACCGGGCTGTCCGGCCCCTATCTGCAGGCGCTCGGCTACGGCTGGATCGAGGGGCTCGATTTCTCGCAGGCCATGCTCGACATCGCCGCCGGGCGCGGAGCCTACCGGGAGCTCAAACGCGCGACCCTCGGCGAGACCCTGCCGTGGCCGGACGGTCATTTCGCGGCCTTCCTGTGCACCGGCGTGTTCACCGAAGGCCACGCGCCGGCCTCGGGCCTGGTCGAGCTTGCCCGCATCACCCGGCCGGGCGGCATCGGCGTCTTCACCATTCGCGACACGATCTTCGACAGCGCCGGCTTTGCCGGCGTGATCGATGAGCTTTCGGCCCGCGGTGTCTGGCGAAAGGTCGAGACCAGCCCGCCGTTCCGCGCCTTCGCGCTCGACGAGCCGGACGTGCTGGTCACCGCCCATGTCTTCCGGATGCGGGGCTGAGGCGGCCCGCCGGTCAGCCGACGTCCATGACCCCTTCGGGTTCGGTGCGGGCCATGTCGGCGGCCACCGCCGTCGTGATCCAGTGGCGGAACGCCCTGATCTTGGCCGTGTTGCGCCGGCTTGGGGGAAACACCAGCCAGGCGCCGATCTCGTCCCGGCAGGCCCGGCCCAGAGCCGCGACCAGCCGGCCCGAGGCGAGGTCGTCGGCGTAGAACAGGTGGTTGAGCAGCGCCACGCCCTGGCCGGCAAGGGCGGCGTTGGCGCAGAGATCCTGCTCGACGTAATCGTGCCGGGTGTGGCCGGAAAGGTCGGGCGCCTCGATCCCGACCGAGGCGAACCAGCGCAGCCAGGAGGTTTGCCGCGCGCCGAGGATCGGCAGCTTCAACAGGTCCTCGGGCCGCTCGATCGGGCCGAAGCTGCGGGCGAGCGCCGGGCTCAGCATCGGCTCGAAGCTGAACCGGCCGAGCAGGTGGCAGTCGTGGTCGGGCCAGGGGCCGACACCCCAGCGGATGCCGACATCGGCCGGATCGCGGTTGAAATCGGTGATCTTGGTCGCCCGCAGCAGCCGCACCGCGATGTCCGGGCATTCGAGCTGGAAGCTGCCGAGATTGCGCGCAAGCCAGAAGGCGGCGAAGGTCGGCGAGGAGTGAATCTCCAGCGTCCGGTTCGACACCTGCCTGGCCTGCCCGATCGCCTCGTCCAGCAGATCGAAGGCCTTGGTCACAGGTGGCAGCATGCGTTCGGCCACCGCGGTCGGCACGATCTGGCGCGGCTGCCTGAGAAACAGCCGCTCGCCCAGCGTCTCCTCGAGCAGCTTGATCTGGTAGCTCACCGCCGTCTGGGTCATGCCCAGCTCCTCGCCGGCCCGCGAAAAGCTTGCGTGGCGCGCCACCGCCTCGAACACGCGCAGGGCATTGAGCGGATATTTGCGCGACAGTTTCATGCATAAGCTCTCTTGATGGGCGCAGACGGGAATTCCGTTGGAACTGCGCGGTCCGGCTCGTCTATCTGAGCCCTGGCATATCAGAAAATCACCCTGCCACAGGGAAAGAGGACACGGCAATGCGCAACGGGATATATCCCCCGCGGCGCCCTTCGGGGCGGCCTTGCGGGCTGGCGAAGCTATGGCGCCTTTTGGCTCTGCGCCTTGCCGGCCGGACCGAGCCGGACGGCGCCGGGCTCAATCCGTGGATCCGGCGCGACATCGGCTTGGGGCCCGATGGCCCGCGCGGCATCGCCGAGGTGCGGCTTGCCTTCGATCGCAGCCTGCTCCGGAGCGGACAGCCGCTGCCGTGAGCGCGCCGCCGCGCGGGGCGCGCGCTGCCGGACGGAACCCGGGGCCGGCTTTGGCGTTGAGGGNTCACGGAAGAATTCAGTCGCGCGCCGTATCTGCCCTGGCAGGTGATCACGGTACGGCTCTTCATCGCCACCTGTCTTGGCGGCGTGCTCGGCCTCGAACGCGAGATCGCCGAGCGGCCCGCAGGCTTCCGCACCCACATGATGGTCGCGCTGGCTGCCTGCGTCTTCGCCATCATCACGCTCGAAATCACCGCCATGCCGATCTTTGCCGATGATCATGTGCGCACCGATCCGCTGCGTCTGGTCGAGGCGATCACCGCCGGCGTGGCCTTCCTCGCCGCCGGCTCGATCCTGATGCGGCGCGGCAAGGTGCAGGGGCTGACCACCGGGGCGGGGATGTGGCTTGCGGGCGCCACCGGCCTGTCGGCCGGTCTCGGCCTGTGGCTGGTGGCGCTGCTCGCCTGCCTTCTCGGCGCGGCGGTGTTGGCGCTGGTGCGACGGCTCGAGACCGGCATGGCGCTGAAACGGGCCAAGGTTTCCGCCGGCGCGCGCGACGCAACCCCGCATCCGGAGGGGCCGGGGGAAGGCCGCGGCTGACCGCGCTCAGATTGCCAAGGCGCAAAGATGCTGGTAAGAGCCGGACCATGAAAATGCCGCTTCAGACCCGTTCCGGGAAGACCATCGTGCTGCAGGACGCCAAGCGCCTGCCGGCCCGGTTTTTCGCGTGGCTGTCCGGCGTCCGGTCCGGCGGGATCCGCGTCTAGGCCTTGCCGGCGGCCGCTGCCCTGCCGGGGCCGGTCACCGCTCCCCACGGTTTCCGTTTTCCATTAGCCTTTCTATGCCAAGGACATGACCATGACCGCACCACGCACGATATACGACAAGATCTGGGACGACCACGTTGTCAGCCAGCAGGACGACGGCACGGCGCTGCTGTATATCGACCGTCACCTCGTGCACGAAGTGACCTCGCCGCAAGCCTTCGAAGGCCTGCGCACCGCGCACCGCAGCGTGCGCGCGCCGGAAAAGACGCTCGCCGTCGTCGACCACAACGTGCCCACCACGCCCGATCGCCATGAAGGCATCAAGAACGAGGAAAGCCGCATCCAGGTCGAGGCGCTCGCAACCAATGCGGCCGAGTTCGGCGTCGAGTATTTCAACGAGAGCGACAAGCGCCAGGGCATCGTCCATATCGTTGGTCCCGAACAGGGCTTCACCCTGCCCGGCACCACCATCGTCTGCGGCGACAGCCACACCTCGACGCACGGCGCCTTCGGGGCATTGGCCCACGGCATCGGCACCTCCGAGGTCGAGCACGTGCTCGCCACGCAGACGCTGATCCAGAAAAAGGCCAAGAACATGCTGGTCGAGGTCAACGGCGAACTGCCCGAAGGGGTGACCGCCAAGGACATCATCCTCGCCATCATCGGCGAGATCGGCACTGCCGGCGGCACCGGCCACGTCATCGAATTCGCCGGCGACGCGATCCGCGCGCTGTCGATGGAAGGCCGCATGACGGTCTGCAACATGACCATCGAAGGCGGCGCCCGCGCCGGCCTGATCGCGCCCGACGAAAAGACCTTCGCCTATATCAAGGACACGCCGCGCGCGCCCAAGGGCAAGGCCTGGGACATGGCGGTCGACTACTGGAAGTCGCTGGCAAGCGACGAAGGCGCCCATTACGACAAGATCGTCCGGCTCGATGCCGCGGCCCTGCCGCCGATCGTCTCCTGGGGCTCCTCGCCCGAGGACGTGATCTCGGTCAACGGCGAGGTGCCGAACCCCGACGACATCAAGGACGAAGCCAAGCGCAGCTCGAAATGGCGTGCGCTCGACTATATGGGCCTCAAGCCCGGCACCAAGATCACCGACATCGCCATCGACCGGGTGTTCATCGGCTCCTGCACCAATGGCCGGATCGAGGACCTGCGCGCCGCCGCCAAGGTGGTCGAGGGCAAGACCGTCAACCCGAAGGTGAGCGCGATGATCGTTCCGGGTTCGGGTCTCGTCAAGGAACAGGCCGAAGCCGAAGGCCTCGACAAGATCTTCCTCGCCGCAGGCTTCGAATGGCGCGAACCGGGCTGCTCGATGTGCCTGGCCATGAACGACGATCGTTTGAAGCCCGGCGAACGCTGCGCCTCGACCTCGAACCGCAATTTCGAAGGCCGCCAGGGCTTCAAGGGCCGCACCCATCTGGTCTCGCCCGCCATGGCCGCGGCAGCCGCGATCGCCGGCCACTTCGTCGATATCCGCGACTGGAAATAATCCGGCCCGAGGGCTTGAGCGTTTACGCGAAAAATCCCCGGCAGCCCGCGCTGCCGGGGATTTTTTGTGGTCCGTTGCCTGGAAGCCGGGACGCCGGTCCGGGTTGCGGCGCTGCCGCTACCGTTCGGGGCGGATGATGCAGACCTTGCCGGAATAGTCGCAGGCGCCGCCGAAGCCCTTCGGGCCGATGCCGAGCGCCTTTGGTCCGCGTAGGGTCGGAACCTCGATGATCCGCATGTCGCCGGGGCGGCGGCGGTTGTCGTCGCCATAGACATAGGTGCCGTTGCCGGGGTCGCGCCAGGCCGACCAGCCGCCGAAATAGTCGCCGTCGGGGCGTTCGTGGCGGCGGCGCCGATCGTCGCCGCGGTAGTCCCGGGCACGGTCGCGCGCGTCGCGCTGCGCGCCATCGCGATAGAAGTCGCGGTCGCTGTCAAAGGTCCTGTCGCGCCGGTCCTCGCGGCGCACGCCCCAGTCCTGCCGGTCGGCGCCGCGCTGTCCCCACTCCACCCGGTCCCGGCGTCGCTCCTCGCGCCGGCGTTCGCGCTCGTTCCAGGCGAGGACGTAGCCGTCGGCTGCGCCTGCCGCAGCGGCCTCGCCGGGCGGTGGCGGGAGGGTCCGCGCGTCGGCGAGAGCGCCCGCGGGCGCGAGCAGCAGGCATGCCGCGAGCGCAAGGAGGAATGTCGGTTTCACTGTCGTCGCCATGGTTCGGTCCCGGCCGGCCATCTCGCTGCCGGCCCTTGAAAAAGTCGTTTCGCTGCAAGCGATTGTCGCCGATCCGGGCGCCCGCGTGAAGGGGGTTGGAAATTGGATCGATTTTAACCTTAAGATCGGGGCCGGGGAGGCCGGCTATGGCTTGACCCCACCCGCGGTTTGCGAAAAACATGCCGCAGAACCGATGGGATTGCCATGAACACGCCAGACAAGATCGACATTTCGCTGCTGCGCCTCAAGGATGCGCATCAATTCTCGCCGCTGCTCGCCGACTATGCGCAGTCGCTCAAGCGTGGCGCGCCGCGCAGGCCGGACGACTATTACGCCGAAACGCTGCTGCAGGACCGGGTCGCGCAGGTGTTCGGCGCCCGGCTCGATGGCGAACTGGTGGGTTTCGTGATGTTCTACGACCTGCCTGATCCGGTCACCGGCATGCGCGTCGGCCAGGTCGACCATCTCTATGTCAGCCACCTGCACCGCAACATGGGAATCGCCCAGGCGATGATCGACATGCTGGTCGAGGAAAGCGATTCCCACGGCTGGGAGCGAATCGTTCTCAATGCGCCGCGTCTGCCCGACGACGGCCGCAAGCTCTATGAAAAGATCGCCACCAAGGCGGATTTCTCGAGCTGGGAAATCCGTCTCGACCATGCCCGGTGAGCCCTGCGGCAGACCCTCGCCAGACCGGTTATTCGGAATTTAACGATTTGAACCGATTGAAGGCAGGGCACGCGCCGACGGGTGCGCTGCGTTCGACCAAAGGCCATTCTGCGAAGGGCAAAGCGGGCTTTGACGCGGTGCACATAAGGCACTAAAACGCTGTCACGGCTGCCGGCTTGCGCATGCGCAAGGCGGCCGTGGCGTTCCTTGAGGGAAAGAAGGACCAGGTCCCTATGACCAATGCGACACAGAAGCGGCCGCTTTCGCCGCATCTCCAGATCTACAAGCTCACGCCGACATTCCTGATGTCGGGCTTCCACCGCGTCACCGGCGCCGGGCTCTATTTCGGCGCGGTGCTGATCGTCTGGTGGCTCGTCGCCGCGGCATCGGGCGAAGAGTATTTCAACTGGGTCAGCTGGCTCTACGGCTCGTGGTTCGGCTATTTCACGCTGTTCTGCTTCAGCTGGGCGCTGATCCATCACCTGCTCGGCGGCATCAAGCACCTGGCCTGGGACATCGGCTACGGCTTCGAGAAGCAGCTCGCGGTCAAGGTCGCCAAGATCCAGATCGTGTCGTCGGTGGTGCTGACGGTCCTGGTCTGGATCATCGGCATTTCGTTGAGCTGAAGGAGACCATCATGGCAGACATGCGCTCACCGCTCGCAAAGGTTCGCGGACTTGGTTCGGCCAAGGACGGCACCATGCATTTCTGGCACAGCAGGGTCACCTCTGTCGCCGCCATTCCGCTGACGATCTTCTTCCTGGTCCTGGGCTTCTCGCTGCACGGCGCCTCCTACGAGGAGGTGCGCGCCACCTTCGCCAATCCGTTCGTCTCGGTGTTCGCGCTGGCAACGCTGCTGATGATCATCTGGCACATGAAGCTCGGCATGCAGGTGATCATCGAGGACTATATTTTCGTCGAGCGCACCAAATGGGTGCTGTTGATGCTCAACAGCTTCTTCACCGGCGTGCTCGCGCTGCTCACACTCTTCGCCCTGGCCAAGCTGGCCTTCGGCGCGTGAAGGATTTCCGAGGCATGGCACAGACACACTCCACCTCCAGCGCCGCCCAGGGCGCAAAGAAGGCCTATACCATCGTCGATCACGCCTATGACGTGGTCGTGGTCGGCGCCGGCGGCGCGGGCCTGCGTGCGACCCTCGGCATGGCCGAGCAGGGCTTCCGCACCGCCTGCATCACCAAGGTGTTCCCCACCCGCTCGCATACCGTTGCCGCACAAGGCGGCATCGCCGCGTCGCTCACAAACATGACGCCCGACTCCTGGCAGTGGCACATGTACGACACCGTCAAGGGCTCCGACTGGCTCGGCGACGTCGACGCCATGCAGTACCTGACCATGGAAGCGCCCAAGGCGGTCTACGAACTCGAACACTACGGCGTGCCGTTCTCGCGCACCGAGGATGGCCGCATCTACCAGCGCCCGTTCGGCGGCCACATGCAGAACTACGGCGAAGGCCCCCCCGTGCAGCGCACCTGCGCCGCCGCCGACCGCACCGGCCACGCCATCCTGCACACGCTCTACGGCCAGTCGCTCAAGAACAATGCCGAATTCTTCATCGAGTATTTCGCGCTCGATCTCTTGATGGAAGACGACGGCCGCTGCACCGGCGTGGTCGCCTGGAACCTCGACGACGGCACCATCCACCGCTTCTCCGCCAAGATGGTGGTGCTGGCAACGGGTGGCTATGGCCGCGCCTATTTCTCGGCAACGTCCGCGCACACCTGCACCGGCGACGGCAATGCCATGATCGCGCGCGCCGGCCTGCCGCTGCAGGACATGGAATTCGTGCAGTTCCACCCGACCGGCATCTACGGCGCGGGCTGCCTGATCACCGAAGGTGCGCGCGGCGAGGGCGGCTACCTCGTCAATTCCGAAGGCGAGCGCTTCATGGAGCGCTATGCGCCGTCGGCCAAGGATCTCGCCTCGCGTGACGTGGTCTCGCGCTGCATGACCATGGAAATCCGCGAAGGCCGTGGCGTCGGCAAGGCCAAGGACCACATCTACCTGCATCTCGACCATCTCGATCCCGCGGTGCTGCACGAGCGGCTTCCGGGCATCTCCGAGAGCGCCAAGATCTTCGCCGGCGTCGACGTGACCCGCGAGCCGATCCCGGTGCTGCCGACGGTGCACTACAACATGGGCGGCATCCCCACCAATTACTGGGGCGAAGTGCTCAACCCGACGCCGGACCAGCCCGACCGCGTCGCGCCGGGCCTGATGGCCGTCGGCGAGGCCGGCTGCGCTTCGGTGCACGGCGCCAACCGGCTGGGCTCGAACTCGCTGATCGACCTTGTGGTGTTCGGCCGTGCCGCGGCCATTCGCGCGGGCGAGGTGATCGACCGCGAGAGCGCCATTCCTTCGGTCAACCAGGCCTGCTTCGACAAGATCATGGCCCGCTTCGACCGGCTGCGCCACGCCAATGGCTCCCAGCCGACGGCGGACCTGCGCGAGAAGATGCAGCGCGCCATGCAGGAAGACGCAGCCGTGTTCCGCACCCAGGAATCGCTCGAATCGGGTTGCCGCCGGATCTCGCAGATCTGGACCGAGCTTCCCGACGTCAAGGTCACCGACCGCTCGATGATCTGGAACTCGGACCTGATGGAAACGCTCGAACTCGAGAACCTGATGGCCAATGCGATCACCACCGTCTATGGCGCCGAAGCCCGCAAGGAAAGCCGCGGCAGCCATGCACGCGAGGACTATGTCGACGGCCCCTATGGCGGCCGCGACGACGAGAACTGGCGCAAGCACACGCTGGCCTGGGTCGACGAGAAGGGCAAGGTCACGCTCGACTACCGCCCGGTGCACACCGACCTGATCGCCGAAGGCATCGATCCCGCCAAGATCGCGCCGAAGGCCCGGGTGTATTGAGGCGACGCCAATGATGATATGCTCATGGAAAGGAGACTTGCCATGCGCATGATGGGACACAACCGGGAACGACCCAAGGGGCAGGGGAGCAAATCGATGTATGCGATCGTATTCGACCTCGATACCAACAGCCTCAAGGACGTCTATCCCGGTCCGTCCTGGAACAATGCCTATCAGGAAATCCGCGGATTTCTTTCGGAGCGCGGGTTCGGGTGGCAACAGGGCAGCACCTATTTCGGCGACGAGAGCGTCGACGCGGTGCGATGCGTGTTGACGATCCAGGACCTCACGCACTCGTTCAGTTGGTTTTCGGCGTCGGTGCGAGACATCCGAATGCTTCGAATCGAAGAGAACAACGACCTGATGCCCGCGGTTGAGATGGCGTCACGGACAGCCTAGGAAAGCATAGCCAGATGGTTGAATTCACACTCCCGAAGAACTCGCGCCCGACCGAAGGCAAGACCTGGCCGAAGCCCGCGGGCGCGAAGAACACGCGCGAATTCCGCGTCTATCGCTGGTCGCCCGACGATGACGCCAATCCGCGCATCGACACCTATTATATCGACACCGACGATTGCGGGCCGATGGTGCTCGACGGCCTGCTCTGGATCAAGAACAAGATCGACGCCACGCTGACGCTCCGCCGCTCCTGCCGCGAGGGCATTTGCGGCTCCTGCGCGATGAACATCGACGGCACCAACACGCTCGCCTGCACCAAGGGGCTCGACGAGATCGACGGGGCGGTCAAGGTCTATCCGCTGCCGCATCTGCCGGTGGTCAAGGACCTGGTGCCGGACCTGACCACGTTCTACGCCCAGCACCGCTCGATCGAGCCCTGGCTCAAGACCGTGTCGCCGACCCCGGTCAAGGAATGGCGCCAGAGCCACGAGGACCGCGCCAAGCTCGACGGTCTCTACGAGTGCATCCTGTGCGCCTGCTGCTCGACCTCGTGCCCGAGCTACTGGTGGAACGGCCAGCGGTTCCTCGGCCCGGCCGTGCTCTTGCAGGCCTATCGCTGGCTGATCGACAGCCGCGACGAGGCCACCGGCGAACGGCTCGACAATCTCGAGGATCCGTTCCGGCTCTATCGCTGCCACACCATCATGAACTGCGCGCAGACCTGCCCCAAGGGCCTCAACCCCGCCAAGGCGATCGCCGAGATCAAGACCATGATGGTCGAGCGCCGGCTGTAGCACCGGCCTCACGCCACACCTCACAAGCCGGAAGGCCACCTCGTCGGGTGGCCTTTTTGCTGTCGGGCGATGCGGACCTGGCCACGTTCCTTGCCGGCATGCCCCATGCAAAGTACCGTGTGGTGGCGGCGGCAACCAGCCGTAGTCCGGAACGAAAAAGGCCACCCGGGAAGGTGGCCTTGTCCGTCTTCGATCGGAGGTCCGATCGATCAGAAATGGTAGCTCACGCCGAACTTGATGAGATCGACATTGCCGTCGACCTCGAAATTGGCGCCGCCGATATTGTAGGTTTCCTTGCCGAATTCGTGATGCTGGTATTCGAGACGGGCGGAAATGGTGTCGGTGACGAAGGCTTCGACACCGGCGCCGATGACCCAGCCGACATGGGTGTTCTTGTCGGTGATGCCGGGTCCGATATTGGTGAGTTCGAGGCCGCCTGCGCTCACGCCGCCGGTTGCGTAGAACAGCACGCGGTCGGCAGCAAAGCCGGCGCGAATGCGTGCCGATGTCAGCCAGTTGGCGCTCGTCTCGATATTGAATACGGAGGTCACGTCGGCATTGGTGATCGCACCGTCCACCTCGGCGCCGAGCAGGATGTTGTCGAACATCACATTGTAGCCGACATGGAGGCCGCCGAGAAATCCGTCGAAGTCCGCCTGACCGCCAAAGCTGTCGGCGCCCTCGAACCAGGAATAGCCGCCGTCGACGCCGACATAGGCGCCGGACCAGTCGAACCCGGGCTGGGTGACGATATCGTCTGCGGCCATGGCCGGCAGAACCGCCGAAGCGAGGAGAAAGCAGGAGGCCAGAAGGGTCTTTTTCATGATTGCGATCCGTGTTGGGAAGGAGTCGAATGGTGAGGCCAGAGTAGGAAATTGCCCTTGCGACGGGAAACCTGAAACGCACTCAAACGCGGCCGCAATGCGCCTATAAGTTGAGACCTGTTGCCTGTGCGCCACATATCCGGCGCGGCCATGTGCGCCCCGCTCCCGCTTGTTGTCGCGAGCGGAATTGTCCGCGCCGGCGGGAACAGGCGGGTGGTGCTGCCAGCCCGGCTTGCCTCCATGCCTCCCCCGCCCCTGATCGGGCACCCCTGGCGCAAGCGGAGCGGCAAGCCTGATGCCGGTGCGGGGATTTGAAACGCTCCCGGCCCGGCCCCTTTTTCCCCGCGTTTACCGGCCCTGTTATCCTAGGGCCTGTTCGAGGTCGGCGATCAGGTCGTGCACATGCTCGATGCCGACGGAGACGCGGATCAGGCTTTCGGGAATACCTGTGTGGGGTTCGATGGTATGGCGGTGTTCGACCAGGCTTTCCACGCCGCCGAGCGAGGTGGCGCGGTGAAACAGCTTGAGCCGGCCGACCACGGCGAGCGCCTCGGCGGCGCCACCTTCGACCAGGAAGGAGAGCAGGCAGCCGAAGCCGTCCTGCATCTGGCGCGCCGCAACCTGGTGGCCGGGATGGGTGGACAGGCCGGGATAGAACACGTCCGTGACCTTCGGGTGTGCCGCGAGCCATTCGGCAATCGCCTGCGCCGTGCGGCTCATGCGCTCCATCCTGAGCGGCAGCGTGCGCATGCCGCGCAGCAACAGCCAGGCCTCGAAGGGGCCGATCACCGCGCCCGCGTCGTGGCGGTCGGCCTTGATGTCGGACCAGACGGCCGCGGCCGGCGCGGCGGTGGCCAGCACGCCGGCCAGCACGTCGGAATGGCCGTTGATGCCCTTGGTGGCCGAATGCATGACGATATCGGCGCCATGGGCGAGCGGGCGCTGCAGCACCGGCGTGGCCGCGGTGGAATCGACCGCCAGCAAGCCGCCCACCGCATGCGCCGCGCGCGCGGCGGCGGCAATGTCGACCGTCTTGAGCCAAGGGTTGGAGGGCGTCTCGATGAACATGATCGCCGGCGAATGCGCCGCGCAGGCTTGTTCGAGCGCCGCGGCGTCGCTTGCGTCGACCTCGTGCAGCGCGATGTCGCGACGGGCGGAAAAATCCCTGAGCCATTTGGTGGTGCCCCAGTAGATCCCCGATTGCGCCACCACCGATGCGCCATTGGGCAGGGTCCGGAACAGCGCCGCGATCGCCGCCATGCCCGAGGGGAACAGCAGCGCTTCCTCGGCACCCTCGAGCCGGGCCAGCACGCTCTCGGCAACCCGGACGATGTCGGAATTGTCGCGCGCATAAATATTGTCGGGATTGACCAGCGCATAGCGCTCGTCGCGCAGGAAGGTGGTCGAGGCCTGGATCGGCGGCACCACCCCGCCGGACGGGGCGTCCACGGCGCCGCCGGCCTGGGCGGCGATGGTCGAGGGATCGAGGTCGTTGGCAAGGGTCATGTGCGGTCTGTCTTTCCCTGGCCGTGGCCAGCTTCGCGGGCGCGTGCGCCTTATGTCCTTGCTATGGTCTAGCAGTTGCACGCCGGAATTCAACGGGTTCTGGCCCGCGTTCCGGACGCCGCGGCACGTGTTCGCGGAGCGAATGCGGGAGCAGGATGGGAGGGCATGCCAGGCCAATCCCGAGGGCTGCGGCTGCAAACCTGCAAATATGCAGGCTCTATTGACGAAATTCGCCGTCATGATATGCAAATATGCATGGATTGGACATCGATCAGTTTCGACTGGAACCGGGCCAGGACGTTCCTTGCGGTCGCCGAGCAGGGCTCGCTGTCGGCGGCAGCGCGCGCGCTCGGCCTGGCGCAGACCACGCTTGGCCGCCAGGTCGCCGCATTCGAGGCCGAGCTCGGCGTGGCCCTGTTCGTGCGGGCCGGCCGTGGCCTCGCGTTGACGCCCGCCGGACTGGACCTGATGGATCACGTCCGCGCCATGGGCGCGGCGGCGAGCCGGATCACGCTTGCCGCTTCGGGACGAACCCAGGCGATCGAGGGCACGGTGTCGATCGGCGCGAGCGAGGTCGATGCGGCCTACCGGCTGCCTCGGATCGTAAGCCGGCTCAGGAAAGAGGCTCCGGGGCTCGAGATCGAGATCGTCGNNNNCCGATCCGGATTTTGGCCAGGGCGGGGCCGACATCGTCATATGCAACCACCGCCCGACCCGGCCCAACCTGGTGGCCCGCAAGATCGGCGACGTCGAAGCCCGGCTCTACGCGACGCCGGACTATCTCGCCAGCATCGGCAATCCGGCGGAGCCCGCGGCGCTCAAGGGCGCGGCCTTCATCGGCTTCGACCGCAGCGGGGACCTGATCGGCGCGCTGGCCCGGTTCGGCCTCGAGCTTGCGCAAGCCGACTTTCCGATCCTGTCGGGTAGCCATCTGGTGCAGTGGGCGCATGTCTGCCAGGGGCTCGGCATCGGCATCATGACGAGCGATATCGGCGATGCGGAGCCGAGGGTCGTGCGGGTGCTGCCCGAGGCCATGCCGATCCGGGTGCCGGTCTGGCTCGTGGCGCACCGGGAGGTCCATACCAGCCGGCGGCTGCGGCTGGCCTTCGATCTCCTGGCGCGCGAACTCGCTCACGGCTGACCGCCGGCTTCCACGCCGGCGCGCGGTCGCATTGGCTGAAACGCCTAGTCGTCGCGCCGTCGTTTCTGGCGCGTGGCCGCGCCGATCTCGGCGGTGTAGAAGCGGAACGTGTCGCGGCCACTGGCCTTCGCCTCGTACATCGCGATGTCGGCATGGAGCAGCAGGGTGTCGGCGTCGGTCCCGTCCGCGGGGTAGGAGGCCACGCCGATGCTGGCGGTCACCCGGAACAGGCAACCCTCGATCTCGACCGGCTCGGCGATCGCCGTGCGGATCCGCTCGAGCACGGCGGTCACGTCGTCCTCTCCGCGATCCCTGTCGGCAAGCAGGATCACGAATTCGTCGCCGCCGAGCCGGGCGACGGTGTCGGAGCCGCGCACGGCGTCGCTCATGCGCTTGGCGACCACCTTCAGCAAGGCGTCCCCGGCGATATGGCCGAGCCTGTCATTGACCGGCTTGAAATTGTCGAGGTCGATGAACACCGCGCTCAAGCGGTGGCCGGTGCGCTTGCTGTCGAGGATCGCCTGGGTGAGCCGGTCGGTCAGCAGCGTGCGGTTGGGCAGTCCCGTCAGCGCGTCATGCAGCGCCATGAAGTGGATTTCGGCTTCGGCCTGCTTGCGGTCGGTGATGTCGCGGCAGACGCCGACAAGCCCGATGATGTGGCCCTCCGCGTCACGCAAGGCCACTTTGGAGGTCGCGAACCATTTCTCCCGGCCTTCGAAATCGACCAGGGTCTCCTGGATGTCGATCAGCGGCTCTCCGGTGCGGACCACGGTCTGTTCGTCGGCGAAGAACTTGTGGGCGAGCGCCGGGTGGTGGAGATCGAAATCGGTCAGGCCGATCAGCTCGGCCGGTTCGCGTCCGAGATCGGCGGCGACTGCGCGGTTGGCGATGACGAACCGGCCTTGGGCGTCCTTGACGAAGAGATAATCCGGCACCTGGTCGATCATTGCCCGGAACAGCTGCCGTTCGGCCTCCAGGCTCTCCGGCGCCGCGGACCTTACCGCGGCGGGGCCTTGCGCGGCGGTTTCGCGCTGGATGCGGGAATTGGCGATCAGCAGCCGATCGATCTGCTCCCGCGGCCCGGCGGGGGCTTTGATGCTGTTTTTCCCGGTCGGGACAGCGGTGGAAAGATCGACGGTCTTGTTCTTCATCGTTGTCTTGTTTGCATCCTGTCGCAAGCCAGTGCTTCTGATGCCGGGAGCGGAACCTTATCAACCCGGGATTACAATCCGATTAACGGAAACTACCGTTGGTCTGGTCCCGGGTGCCCGGATCCGGGAAAGATGCGGGCGTTCCGGTCCGGGCCAGGGCCGCGCCGTTTTGGCGCACCGGTTTTGTCGCCCGGTTTGACCGCAATCAACTTGCGCCGGTCGCAGCACTGGTAACGAGGAGGCCTCGTTTTCGCCAAACAAGGAAAAGCTGATGTCAGAAACCGACTGGAATGCCTTCATCGACCAGACCAATGCCCGCATGGCGACCTTGCGGCTGGCGATGCCGGACCAATCCAAGGGCTTTGCGGCACTGGCGCAGGCAGCGACCGCGCCCGGCGCGCTCGACCCCAAGACCAAGGAACTGATCGCGCTGGCAATCGGCATCACCGCGCGCTGCGACGGCTGCCTCGCCTTCCACGCCAAGGCTGCGCGCAAGTTCGGCGCCACCCGCGAGGAAATCGCCGAAACCATCGGCGTCGCGGTCTATATGGGCGGCGGCCCGTCGATGATCTATGGCGCGGAGGCGCTGGCGGCCTACGACGCGCTGGGGTAGGGCGCCGGCGCGGCAGGTTTCACGGCTTTGTGCGGACGCGTGAGTTGCGAAATCCGGCGGCTGAGCTAGGTGTAGTCCCAAGGAGGACATCGCCATGCCCAGACTGCTGCTTTCCCTCATGCTGACGGCGTTCTGCATCGCCGCCGCGCCGGCCTCGGCCGAGACCGCTGCCGCACCCGCCACGGATGGCGCCGACACCGGCGTGGCGATTTTCGCCGGCGGCTGTTTCTGGTGCGTGGAAAAGGATTTCGATCACGTCGCAGGCGTCCGGGAAACGGTGTCGGGCTATATCGGCGGCAAGGCGGGCAACCCGACCTATGAGTCCCATGTCGCAAATGGCGACCGCGAAGCCGTCGAGATCCGCTACGACCCCGCGGTGGTCAGCTATTCTCGGCTGCTCGACATCTTTTTCCGGACCGTGGATCCGACCGATGGCGGCGGGCAGTTCTGCGACCGCGGCCACAGCTACACGACGGCCGTCTATCCCGTGAACGCGGCGCAGGCGGCGGCCGCGGAAGCCGCGCGGGCCGGCGCTGAAAAGGCGCTCGGCAAACCGGTCGTCACCGAGATCGCGGCCCCGGCAACGTTCTGGCCCGCCGAGGACTATCACCAGGATTTCTACAAGAAGAGCCCGGTACGCTACACCTATTACCGCAAGGCCTGCGGCCGCAACGCGGCGGTCGAGGCGCTGTGGGGCGACGAGGCCTATCGCGGGGTCGACAAATAAGCGGTGGCCAAAGCGGCGCGAATCCGGCATTTGCCCTCGGGAAGCAGGGGGCAGACGGATGCGAACGGGCCAATCTGTGCGCAAAAAGCCTCACACCCGGCGGAAGGTCCCATGAATGCCGGATTTTCGATACATAGGCCGCCTGTCGGCGGCGGTTTGCCTTGCAATTACCATTCTATGTGCATTTTATGAAACTCAACGGGACGAACAGCGAAGCGCAGGTTTCGCGTAAACGGAGCTTACTCATGAAGTTGCAAACCATGCTTGTCGTTGCTGCGGTGGCCGCGGTGCTGGGCGGATGCCAGCGGACATCCTTCGGCAACCTGAACACGCAGCAGCAGCCCGCGCCCCTGATGCCCGCGCCGGTCGGTGGCGTGCAGTCGGGCCAGTTGCCGCCGCCCGGCACGGGAACCGGCATGGACCAGGCGACCGCCTTTCCGGAAGCGCCGAGCGCGCCGGATGCCTCCAGCATGCCGCAAGTGGCCAATGCCAATGCGCCGGAACTGACCCGCGAGGCGCTGATCGGCCGCTGGTCGGCGGGCACCGGCGGCACCAGCTGCGACGTGTTCCTGTCGCTGACCAAATGGACCGGCGGCTATCGCGCCGCCTCGCGCGGCTGCGTCGGCGCCGCCGCGGCGATCGCGGCCTGGGACGTGCAGGGCAAGCAGGTGATCCTCGCCGATTCGTCGGGCAACCAGGTCGCCCGCCTCTACCAGTCGGCCAGTGAGCGCTATGACGGCTCCACCTCCGCCGGCCAGCCGATCTCGCTGTCGCGCTGAAAACCGGAAACGGCGTGACCCGATAGGCCCCGCAGCATGAGCTGGAAATCCCTCGACACCGTTGCGAGCGCCTATGCGGCGCGGGTCGCAAGCGGTGAACTGTCCAACGACCCGGCGCAGGTGCGGCTCGCACGCCGGCTCGACGCCGTGCTCGACGCGGTCTCCAGCAAGCGGCTGGCCACCAAGTCGAGTGCGCTCGGCTGGCTGTTCGCGCGCAAGCGCGCGGACAACACGCCGCCGCGGGGGCTTTATGTCCATGGCGCGGTCGGCCGCGGCAAGACCATGCTGATGGACATGTTCTTCGAGATGGTGCCGGCCCGGCGCAAGCGCCGCGCGCATTTTCATGATTTCATGGCCGACGTGCACAGCCGCATCCATGCCCACCGGCAGAAGCTGAAGGCCGGCGAGACCAGCCAGGCCGATCCGGTGCCGCCGGTGGCGGAAGAGCTGATCGCGGAAGCCTGGGTGCTGTGCTTCGACGAATTCTCGGTCACCGACATTGCCGACGCGATGCTCTTGTCGCGGCTGTTCGAGCAGCTGTTCAAGCGCGGCTGCGTGCTGGTGGCGACCTCCAATGTCGAGCCCGACGATCTCTATCGCGACGGGCTCAACCGGCAGCTGTTCCTGCCCTTTGTCGGCCTGCTCAAGGCCCATGTCGACGTGCTCAATCTCGATGCGAGCACCGATTACCGCATGGAATCGACCGATCGGCTGCCGGTGTTTCACAGGCTTCAGGCGGGGGAAGGCGACGAGGCGCTCGACACGGCCTGGCGGCAGGTGACGGGCGGTGCCGCGCCGTTGCCCGACAAGATCCAGATGAAGGGCCGGCAGGTGCCCGTGCCAGCGGCGGCAGCGGGGGCGGCGCGGTTTTCCTTTGCCGATCTCTGCGAGGCGCCACTCGGGGCCTCCGACTATGCGGCGATCGCCGAGCGCTACGCCACCGTGTTCGTCGACCGGGTGCCGGTGATGAGCAAGGCGCAGCGCAATGCCGCCAAGCGCTTCATCATCCTGATCGACACGTTCTACGACCGCAAGACCCGGCTTTTCCTGTCGGCCGCGGCCGATCCCGAGGGGCTCTATCCCGATCCCTCCGGCACCGAGGGCTTCGAGTTCGCCCGCACCGTCTCGCGCCTGACGGAAATGCAAAGTGCCGACTATCTGGCGGCCAGCCGTGCCGGCGAAAGCTTCGCAACTGCCGCGAAGCCCTGAAAACTTTGACGTTTACGTAAATATTTCAAAAGCTAACCGTTTGAAATTACTGGTAGCGAAAGTTTGAGTTGCCAGTTTTGTCTATAAGGTCTATGCGAAATGCCGGAAATCGGAGCCGGGCATGGGCCTTGTTCCTCAAGCACAACGATCTCGCGGAGAGGATTGATATGGCGCGCAGTAAGATTGCATTGATTGGTTCGGGCATGATCGGCGGCACGCTGGCCCACCTGGCAGGCCTCAAGGAACTGGGCGACATCGTCCTGTTCGACATCGCCGAAGGCACGCCGCAGGGCAAGGCGCTCGACATCGCCCAGTCCGCGCCGGTTGAAGGCTTCGATGCCCGCCTCTCGGGCGCCAACGACTATTCCGCGATTGAGGGTGCGGATGTCTGCATCGTCACCGCCGGCGTCGCCCGCAAGCCCGGCATGAGCCGCGACGACCTGCTCGGCATCAACCTCAAGGTCATGGAACAGGTCGGCGCCGGCATCAAGAAATACGCCCCCAACGCCTTCGTGATCTGCATCACCAACCCGCTCGACGCGATGGTCTGGGCGCTGCAGAAGTTCTCGGGCCTGCCCAAGAACAAGGTCGTCGGCATGGCCGGCGTGCTCGACTCGAGCCGCTTCCGCCACTTCCTCGCCGAAGAGTTCAATGTTTCTGTCGAGGACGTCACCGCCTTCGTGCTTGGCGGCCACGGCGACACCATGGTCCCGCTCGCCCGCTACTCCACCGTTGCCGGTATCCCGCTGCCGGATCTCGTCAAGATGGGCTGGACCACCAAGGAAAAGCTCGAGGAAATCATCCAGCGCACCCGCGACGGCGGCGCCGAGATCGTCAAGCTCTTGAAGACCGGCTCGGCCTATTACGCACCTGCCGCGTCCGCGATCCTGATGGCCGAGAGCTACCTCAAGGACAAGAAGCGGGTGCTGCCCTGCGCTGCGCACCTGTCGGGCCAGTATGGCGTCAAGGACATGTATGTGGGCGTGCCCTGCGTGATCGGCGAAGGCGGCATCGAGCGCGTGATCGAGATCGAGCTCAACAAGACCGAGCAGAAGGCCTTCGACAAGTCTGTCGAAGCCGTCGCCGGCCTTTGCGAAGCCTGCATCGCCATCGCACCGAACCTGAAATAAGCGCGGGCTCCCCGCCCTCTCACTTGAGGAGTTCCCATGAACATCCATGAATACCAGGCCAAGGCCCTTCTGAAGGGATATGGCGCACCGGTGGCCGAAGGCGTCGCCATCTTCTCGGCCGACGAGGCCGAAGCCGCGGCGAAGCAGCTGCCGGGACCGCTCTACGTGGTCAAGAGCCAGATCCATGCCGGCGGACGCGGCAAGGGCAAGTTCAAGGAACTGGGCCCGGACGCCAAGGGCGGCGTCCGGCTCGCCTTCTCGATCGACGAAGCCAAGGCGCATGCGGCCGAAATGCTCGGCAACACGCTGGTGACCAAGCAGACCGGCCCCGCCGGCAAGCAGGTCAACCGCCTCTATATCGAGGACGGGGCCGACATCGAGCGCGAACTCTATCTCTCGCTGCTGGTCGACCGCACCGTCGGCCAGGTGGCCTTCGTGGTCTCCACCGAAGGCGGCATGGACATCGAGGCGGTTGCCGAAGAGACGCCCGAGAAGATCGTCACCGTGGCGATCGACCCGCAGGCGGGCGTCACCGCTGACGATCTCGCTAAGCTCAACGGCGCGCTCAAGCTCGAGGGCGATGCGGCCAAGGACGGCGAAAAGCTGTTCCCGATCCTCTACAAGGCCTTCGTCGAGAAGGACATGGCGCTCTTGGAGGTCAACCCGCTGATCGTGATGAAGAACGGCCGCCTGCGCGTGCTCGACGCCAAGGTCTCGTTCGACAACAATGCCCTGTTCCGTCATCCCGAAGTGGTCGAGCTGCGCGACCTCTCCGAAGAGGACGAGAAGGAGATCGAGGCCTCCAAGCACGATCTCGCTTATGTCGCGCTCGACGGCAATATCGGCTGCATGGTCAATGGCGCGGGCCTGGCCATGGCGACGATGGACATCATCAAGCTCTATGGTGCTGAGCCGGCTAACTTTCTCGATGTCGGCGGCGGCGCGTCCAAGGAAAAGGTCACCGCGGCGTTCAAGATCATCACCGCCGACCCGGCCGTCAAAGGCATCCTCGTCAACATCTTCGGCGGCATCATGAAATGCGACGTCATCGCCGAGGGCGTGGTCGCGGCCGTCAAGGAAGTGGGGCTGAAGGTTCCGCTGGTGGTGCGCCTCGAAGGCACCAATGTCGCGCTCGGCAAGAAGATCATCAACGAAAGCGGCCTCGACGTGATCGCCGCCGACGACCTCGATGATGCCGCGCAGAAGATCGTCAAGGCTGTGAAGGGATCCTGATTACATGTCCATTCTGATCGACAAGAACACCAAGATCCTGGTTCAGGGCCTGACCGGCAAGACCGGCACCTTCCACACCGAACAGGCGCTGGCCTATCACGGCACCAAGATGGTCGGCGGCATCCACCCCAAGAAGGGCGGATCGACCTGGGAAGGCTCGAACGGCGAGAAGCTGCCGATCTTCGCCTCCGTCGCCGACGGCAAGGCCGAGACCGGCGCCAACGCGTCGGTGATCTATGTGCCGCCGGCCGGAGCCGCGGACGCCATCATCGAGGCGATCGAAGCCGAGATCGAGCTGATCGTCTGCATCACCGAAGGCATTCCGGTGGCCGACATGATCCGCGCCAAGGCGATCCTCGACAAGTCGAAGTCGCGGCTGATCGGCCCGAACTGCCCCGGCGTGATGACGCCGGACGAGTGCAAGATCGGCATCATGCCGGGCAACATCTTCAAGAAGGGCTCGGTCGGCATCCTGTCGCGCTCGGGCACGCTCACCTATGAGGCCGTGTTCCAGACCACCAACGAAGGGCTGGGCCAGTCGAGCGCGGTCGGCATCGGCGGCGACCCGGTCAAGGGCACGGAGTTCATCGACATTCTCGACCTCTATCTCGACGACCCGGAAACCGAATCGATCATCATGATCGGCGAAATCGGCGGCTCTGCCGAGGAAGACGCCTCGGCCTGGCTGATCGAGCAGGCCAAGAAGGGCCGCAAGAAGCCGATGGCGGGCTTCATCGCCGGCCGCACCGCGCCCGCGGGCCGCACCATGGGCCATGCCGGTGCCGTCATTTCCGGCGGCAAGGGCGGCGCCGAGGACAAGATCAAGGCGATGGAGGCCGCGGGCATCCGCGTCTCGCCCTCGCCGGCGCGTCTTGGCAAGACCCTGGTCGAAGTGCTCAAGGGATAGGTTCCGGCCATGCGCATGAGCGACATCGCATTCGGCATCACGGACTGGGACGGCATCGCGCCGGTGCGCCATTCCGGCGATGCCGGCCATGCGCTGTGGCGGACCTGCAGCTTTGGACCGGCGGACAATCCGATCCGGGTCCGGGTGGTCGAGTATTCCCCGGGCTACGAAGCGGACCATTGGTGCGAGAAGGGCCACATCCTGTATTGCCTTGAGGGTGAACTGGAAACGGTTCTGGCCGATGGTCGCAGCTTCAGGCTGGCGCCCGGGATGAGCTACCAGGTCGCCGACGGAGCCGAGCCGCATCGCTCGCGTGCCGCCGGCGGCGCGAAACTGTTCATTGTCGACTGAAGGATCGGGGTCGACGGAAGGATCGGGATCCGACGCATGAGTGATGCCACGCGCAGAGCTTTCCTGACCCGGACGGGATGTCCCGCCCGGGCAAGGGCGTCGGGGACCAGGCCGGCAACCGCCGGCATGTGCAGCAAGCGCGGCGGAAAGACCGCGCGAGACCGGACTGAAGGCGCCGCGCCGGCTTCCGGGTTCGGAGGGTTTGCCCGGTAAAGGCCGCGCAAGCCTCAACGTCTAAGGGAGAGGGCCGGACACCAAGGCCCCTAAAAGGTGAGACCCATGGCACGCAACGACGAAGCCAATGACATCATGGCAGAAACCTCGTTCCTGTATGGCGGCAACGCGCTCTACATCGAGCAGATGTATGCCCGCTATCAGGACAACCCCGGCAGCGTCCCGGCCGAGTGGCAGTCCTTCTTCGGCGAATTGAAGGACGACCCGGAGCAGGTGCGCAAATCCGCCGCCGGGGCCTCCTGGAAGCAGGCCAACTGGCCGGTCCAGGCCAATGGCGAACTGGTCTCGGCGCTCGACGGCGACTGGGGCAAGGTCGAAAAGATCGTGTCCGACAAGCTCAACGGCAAGGCCAAGGCTGCCGGACAGCCGGTCGAGACCGCCGACGTGATGCAGGCCACGCGCGATTCCGTCCGCGCGCTGATGATGATCCGTGCCTTCCGCATGCGCGGTCACCTGCATGCCAAGCTCGACCCGCTCGGCATCGCCCAGCAGCCCGACAACGACTACAATGAGCTTTCGCCGGAGGCCTACGGCTTCACCGAGGCCGATTACGACCGCAAGATCTTCATCGATTACGTGCTCGGCCTCGAATACGCGACCATCCGCGAGATGCTCGACATCCTGGTGCGCACCTATTGCTCCACGCTCGGCGTCGAGTTCATGCACATCTCCAACCCCGAGGAGAAGGCCTGGATCCAGGAGCGCATCGAGGGGCCGGACAAGGGCGTCGAATTCACCGAGAACGGCAAGAAGGCGATCCTGCAGAAGCTGATCGAGGCCGAGGGCTTCGAGCAGTTCATCGACGTGAAATACAAGGGCACCAAGCGCTTTGGCCTCGACGGCGGCGAATCTCTGATCCCGGCGCTCGAGCAGATCATCAAGCGCGGCGGCAATATGGGGCTCAAGGAAATCGTCTTCGGCATGGCCCATCGCGGCCGGCTCAACGTGCTGACCCAGGTGATGGCCAAGCCCCACCGCGCTGTGTTCCACGAGTTCAAGGGCGGCTCCTACAAGCCCGACGAGGTCGAAGGTTCGGGCGACGTCAAGTATCACCTGGGCGCCTCGTCGGACCGCGAGTTCGACAACAACAAGGTGCACCTGTCGCTGACGGCCAACCCCTCGCACCTGGAAATCGTCAACCCGGTGGTGATGGGCAAGTGCCGCGCCAAGCAGGACATGATGGCCACCGTCTGGGAAGGCGACATCATCCCGCTCAAGGAGCGTTCCAAGGTGATGCCGCTGCTTCTGCACGGCGACGCCGCCTTCGCCGGCCAGGGCGTGGTGGCCGAGGTGCTCGGCCTGTCGGGCCTGCGCGGTCACCGGGTCGCGGGCACCGTGCATTTCATCATCAACAACCAGATCGGCTTTACCACCAATCCCGGCTTCTCGCGCTCCTCGCCCTATCCGTCGGACGTGGCCAAGATGATCGAGGCGCCGATCTTCCACGTGAACGGTGACGATCCGGAAGCGGTGGTCTATGCCGCCAAGGTGGCGACCGAGTTCCGCATGACCTTCCACAAGCCGGTGGTCATCGACATGTTCTGCTACCGCCGCTTCGGCCACAACGAGGGCGACGAGCCGTCGTTCACGCAGCCGAAGATGTACAAGAAGATCCGCACCCACGAGACGGTGGTCACGCTCTATGCGCGCCGCCTGATCGAGGAAGGCGTGATCACCGACGGCGAAGTCGAGAAGATGAAGGCCGACTGGCGCGCGCATCTGGAAGGCGAGTTCGATCTCGGCCAGAGCTACAAGCCCAACAAGGCCGACTGGCTCGACGGCCAGTGGTCGGGGCTCAAGGCCGCCGACAACCAGGACGAACAGCGCCGCGGCAAGACCGGGGTGCCGATCAAGCAGCTGCGCGAGATCGGCAAGAAGCTCACGGAAGTGCCGGCAGACTTCAAGGTGCACCGGACCATCCAGCGCTTCCTCGACAGCCGCGCGCAGACGATCGAGTCCGGCGAGGGTATCGACTGGGCCTTCGCCGAGGCACTGGCCTTCGGGTCGCTGTGCCTGGAAGGCACCAAGATCCGGCTGTCCGGCCAGGACGTCGAGCGCGGCACCTTCAGCCAGCGCCATTCGGTGCTCTATGACCAGGAGACCGAGGACCGCTACATTCCGCTCGCCCATCTCGGCCCCAACCAGGCCCGCTACGAGGTGATCAACTCGATGCTGTCGGAAGAGGCCGTGCTCGGCTTCGAATACGGCTACTCGCTGGCGCGGCCGAATGCGCTGACGCTGTGGGAAGCCCAGTTCGGCGATTTCGCCAACGGCGCCCAGGTGCTGTTCGACCAGTTCATCTCGTCGGGCGAACGCAAGTGGCTCCGGATGTCCGGCCTCGTCTGCCTGTTGCCGCACGGCTACGAGGGGCAGGGGCCGGAGCACTCCTCCGCCCGACTCGAGCGCTTCCTGCAGATGTGCGCCGAGGACAACATGCAGGTCGCCAACTGCACCACGCCGGCGAACTACTTCCACATCCTCAGGCGCCAGGTGAAACGCGACTTCCGCAAGCCGCTGATCATGATGACGCCCAAGTCGCTGCTCCGCCACAAGCGGGCGGTGTCGAACCTGTCGGAACTGAGCGGCGACACCTCGTTCCACCGCCTGCTGTGGGACGATGCGGAAGTGCTCAAGGGCGAGCCGATCAAGCTCGTCAAGGACAACAAGATCCGCCGCGTGGTGATGTGCTCGGGCAAGGTCTATTACGACCTCTACGAGGAGCGCGAAAAGCGCGGCATCAACGACATCTACCTGCTGCGCCTGGAACAGCTCTATCCGTTCCCGGCCAAGGCGCTGATCAACGAGCTTTCGCGCTTCCGCAATGCGGAGATGGTGTGGTGCCAGGAAGAGCCCAAGAACATGGGCGCCTGGTCCTTCATCGACCCGTATCTGGAATGGGTGCTCGCCCATATCGACGCCAAGTACCAGCGGGTGCGCTACACCGGCCGTTCCGCCTCGGCGTCGACGGCAACCGGCCTGATGTCGCGCCACCTTGCGCAGCTTGAAGCCTTCCTCGAGGATGCGCTGGGCGGCTGAGGCCGCCCATGACGCCCGAATTGCTCATTGTTCGAAAGACAAAGAACGGAAACAAACACCATGGCAACTGAAGTCCGCGTCCCCACACTTGGCGAATCCGTCAGCGAAGCGACAATCGGCACCTGGCTCAAGAAGGTCGGCGACACCGTCAAGGTGGACGAGCCGCTGGTCGAACTCGAAACCGACAAGGTCTCCATCGAAGTGCCCTCCCCGGTCTCCGGCGTGCTGAGCGAGATCGTCGCCGCCGATGGCGAGACCGTCGAGGTCAATGCGCTGCTGGCCCAGATCGCCGAGGGCGAAGCCGCGGCCGAGCCGGCCAAGGCAGCGCCCGCCAAGTCCGATGACAAGGCCGCATCCAAGCCTGCGGCGGCCCCGGCCAAGGCGCCGGCGGCGGCCAAGCAGGAAACGGCGATGCCGGCAGCACCCTCGGCACAGAAGCTGATGGCCGAGAACAAGCTCGATGCCGGCGATGTGTCGGGTTCGGGCAAGCGCGGCCAGGTGCTCAAGGGCGACGTGCTCGACGCCCTTTCGAAGGGCTCCTCCGCCGCATCGGCCGAAGCGCCGCGCGTGGCCCGCCCCGCCAGCAGCGACGAGGATGCGGCGCGCGAGGAACGGGTGAAGATGACGCGGCTGAGGCAGACCATCGCCCGGCGCTTGAAGGAAGCGCAGAACACGGCGGCGATGCTGACCACCTACAACGAGGTGGACATGAGCGCGGTGATGGATCTCCGCTCGCGCTACAAGGACCTGTTCGAGAAGAAGCACGGCGTCAAGCTCGGCTTCATGGGCTTCTTCACCAAGGCGGTCACCCATGCGCTCAAGGAGATCCCGGCGGTCAATGCCGAGATCGACGGCACCGACATCGTCTACAAGAATTTCTGCCATGTCGGCGTGGCCGTGGGCACCGACAAGGGCCTGGTGGTGCCGGTGGTGCGCGATGCCGACCAAATGGGCATTGCCGAGATCGAGAAGGAAATCGGCCGGCTCGGTCGCGCCGCGCGCGATGGCGAATTGTCGATGGCCGACATGCAGGGCGGCACCTTCACCATCTCCAATGGCGGCGTCTACGGCTCGCTGATGTCCTCGCCGATCCTGAATTCGCCGCAGTCGGGTATCCTCGGCATGCACAAGATCCAGGAGCGCCCGGTCGCCGTCGGCGGCCAGGTGGTGATCCGGCCGATGATGTATCTGGCGCTGTCCTACGACCACCGGATCGTCGACGGCAAGGACGCGGTCACCTTCCTGGTCCGGGTCAAGGACAGCCTCGAGGATCCGAAACGGCTGGTGCTCGACCTGTAAAACTCACAGCGGATCGGGCCGGCTCACGCGGCCGGCCCGAAAGCGTCACCCCACGGGATGAAGGTTCATGAGTCCGGAATTCCTGCTGACAGCCCTGATCGTGGTTCTGGCGCCGGGAACGGGCGTTCTCTACACCGTCTCGACCGGGCTCGGGCGCGGCAGGCTGCCGTCGCTCGCCGCCGCCTTCGGCTGCACGCTGGGGATCCTGCCGCATCTTATGGCCTCCGCGCTCGGGCTGGCGGCGATCCTGCACACCAGCGCGCTGCTGTTTCACGGGCTCAAATATCTCGGCGCGGCCTATCTCGCCTATCTTGCGATCCAGACGCTGCGCGACAAGGGGCCGATCCGCTTCGACGGCGCGGAGGCGGCGCCGAAAAGCCATGGGCGCATCGCCGTGACGGGCTTCCTGATCAATGTGCTGAACCCCAAACTCTCGGTGTTCTTCCTCGCCTTCCTGCCGCAGTTCATCCCGGCGGAGGCCGGGGGCAAGCTCGCCATGATGCTCGAACTCGGCTTTGTGTTCATGGCGATGACCTTCGCGGTGTTCGTGCTTTACGGCTTGTTCGCCGCGCAGTTGCGTCGTGCGGTGCTGGCGAGCGAGCGGGCGATGACGGCGATCCGCCGCGTCTCGGCGCTGGCCTTTGGCGGTCTGGCGGTCAAGCTGGCCCTGGCCGAGCGCTGACATGGCGGGGACGGAGACCATGCGGATCCCTGGGGCAGCCTTTCTGATCGCCGTGATCGCGGCAAGCCCCGTGCTTGCCGCCTGCCCGCAGCAGCTTGCCGTCTACGAGGGGGTGGACGGGATCGGCGCGCTCGAATTTGCCGGCGGCGGGGCGGGCATGCATCCGGAGCTGCGGCTGCTCTACGAGGGTGTGGAACCGGTGACGGCCTATCTCTCCCATGACGGGACGCTGGGCCGCACCGAGGTGATGATCCCGCTCAACTGCCCGGAAGGGGACGTGACCGGCGCGGAACTCGCCGCCTGCCTCGTCTACCAGGGCACGGTCTACACGGTTGCGGGAGACGGCGTGGGCCAGCTCCCCGCGGCCGGGGGCGATGCGGCCGAACGGCTGTTCCTGCCCAATCTCAAGGTCGCCCTGTGGCAGAACCCGCAATTCGGCGACCGGGGACCGGCCGAACCGCCCGCGGAACTGTTCAGGCTCTCGGGCTGCCAGGAATGAGACGGGTGGCCGACACACTTTACGGGATGCGCAAACCGCATTCCTGAAACAAGGATCGATGAAGGGCGTGGGGCGCAATGTCCGCGCGCTGCAAGCGAAAGGACAAGACAATGGCTTACGATGTCATCATTATCGGTTCCGGCCCCGGCGGCTATGTCTGCGCCATCAAGGCGGCGCAGCTCGGCCTCAAGGTGGCGGTGGTCGAAAAGCGCCCGACCTTCGGCGGGACCTGCCTCAATATCGGCTGCATTCCCTCGAAGGCGCTTCTGCATGCCTCCGAAGTGTTCGCGCATGCCAGCCACGGCATGGACAGCCTCGGCGTCGAGACCGGCAAGCCCAAGCTCAATCTCGCAAAGATGATGGCGCACAAGGACGCCACCGTGAAGTCCAATGTCGAGGGCGTGGCCTTCCTGTTCAAGAAGAACAAGATCGACAGCTTCATCGGCCATGGCAAGTTGCTCGGCGAAGGCAAGGTCTGCGTGACCTCCGATGACGGCAAGCAGACCGAATACGAGGCGAAGAACGTGGTGATCGCCACCGGGTCTGACGTGGCCGGCATCCCCGGCCTCAAGGTCGACATCGACGAGAAGGTGATCGTGTCCTCGACCGGCGCCATCGCGCTCGAAAAGGTGCCGGAGCACCTGGTCGTGGTCGGCGGCGGCGTGATCGGGCTCGAACTCGGCTCTGTCTGGGCCCGCCTCGGCGCCAAGGTCACGGTGGTCGAGTTCCTCGACAAGATCCTGGGCGGCATGGACGGCGAGGTCTCCAAGCAGTTCCAGCGCATTCTCGCCAAGCAGGGCATGACCTTCAAGCTCGGCGCCAAGGTCACCGACGTCAAAAAATCCGGCAAGGGCGCCAAGGTCAGCTTCGAGCCGGTCAAGGGTGGCGATGCGGAGACGGTCGATGCCGACGTGGTGTTGATCGCCACCGGCCGCAAGCCGTTCACGGAAGGGCTGGGGCTCGAGGAAGCCGGCGTGGTGCTCGACGAGCGCGGCCGGGTGCGCACCGACCACCACTACCAGACCAATATTCCGGGCGTTTACGCCATCGGCGACGTGATCGCCGGCCCGATGCTCGCCCACAAGGCCGAAGACGAGGGCGTGGCGCTGGCCGAGATCATGGCCGGCCAGGCGGGCCACGTGAATTACGACGTGATCCCGGGCGTGGTCTACACCCAGCCGGAAGTGGCCTCCGTCGGCAAGACCGAAGAAGAACTCAAGCAGGCGGGCGTGAGCTACAAGTCCGGCAAGTTCCCGTTCTCGGCCAATGGCCGCGCACGGGCGATGCAGGCCTCCGACGGCTTCGTCAAGGTGCTGGCCGATGCCGCCACCGACCGGGTGCTCGGCGTCCATATCGTCGGCTTCGGCGCGGGCGAGATGATCCACGAGGCCGCGGTGCTGATGGAATTCGGCGGCTCCTCCGAGGATCTGGGGCGCACCTGCCACGCGCATCCGACCATGTCGGAAGCCGTCAAGGAAGCGGCACTCGCCACCTTCGGCAAGCCGATCCACATCTGAGCCGGAGCCTCCGGCCCTCAAGCAACCGCTGACATGAAAAACCGCCCGGTGTGGGGCCGGGCGGTTTCGTGTGGCTTGCGTCCCGGGAGGGGAGCGGGACACAGGCGGATGAAGTCTGTTAGCCGTCGATGGCCGGGGTTGCGCCGGGTGCCACCGGGGTCGGCGACTGTTCGGCACCGGCTTCCGGTGCGGCGGCTTCAGGGGCGGCCGGGACGCTGAGAGCCGGATCGGGAGCGGGGGCAACCTGTTCGCTGACGCCGGCATCGGGTGCGGCCACGGGGGCTGCGCCGTCATTGTCATACGACCAGAACACGAAGCCGGCAGCCACGAGCAGGATCACGGCGACAATGACGATTCCCAGGCCGCTGGAGCTGCGCGACTCGACGATCGTGGTCTCGCGGATGCGGGGATCGGACCGGCCATAGTCTTCGGGGCGGTTCTGCGGGGTATATTCAACCATTGTGTCATCTCCTCTGACAATACCCAGCCTAAACGGCGTCTTGAGGAGATCGTTCCGGCCCGGGCGCTTGCCGGGAGGTCACATTGTGTTACCGCATGGCACTGATCGTGTAGCCGGCCTGGCCCAGCAGCGAGACCAGGCCTTCCTCGCCCGGCAGATGCATGGCGCCGACGGCGATGAAGGCGCCGCCCTTGTCCAGGATTGGTGCCGCCCGTTCCGCCATGATGTGGTTGCGCAGGGTGATGACGCGCTCCTCGAACGCGGCATAACCGCTGATGTCCGTGGCCACACCCTCGGGGCCTGCGGCCTGGATCACGGGCATGATCGCCGAGACCCGGCCCTGGAGATACAGGTCCGACATCGTTGCCAGGATGTCCGGCATCAGGTCGGCGAGCTTGATGGTCTCGACAAGGCCGCGCAGATGAAACTCCATCGGCAGGTCGGTCAGGGCGGCCATCTGTTCGCCGATGGTCTCGAGGCCGAGCACCTGCTTGCCCTCGTCCCCGGCCATCTTGGCGATGTTGACGTCGAGAATGTCGATGCCCTTGGCCTTGCGGGCCGCTTCGCACGGGGGCATTCCGACCATGCCGGTGATGATCCAGGGTTTCATGCGCGCCACCAGCGCCATCGGAATGCCGCGCCGGCCGAGTTCGGCCTCGACGATCTTGGCGTCTTCGGGGCTGAGCAGGGAGATCAGCGTGGTGCCGTCGGTGAACATGGTCAGGTCCGGATTGCTCATCAGCGCGGCCTGCGCCTTGACCGGATCGAGAATGTCGATGGTTTCGATCACCACCGTGCTGGCCGCCTCGAAGGCTTCGCGGGCCGGAACCGGCATTTCGGTGACTTCGGGATCGGTGACATGCATGGTGCCGAACAGCCAGGACGGATCGACGCCCGGCTTCTCGATCTTCCACAGCAACGCGTCGCCGTTCGGGGCGGCGTCGGCCTGCTTCAGCGCTTCGGCCATCCGTTCGGGATGGGAGGCGGTCAGTTCGCCGATCAGGCTGCGACCCTGGCACACGGGGGTGGTTTGCGCCATCTCGCCCGTGCCCGCTGCGGTGCCATCCGCACGCGCGTAGCCGGCCGAAAGCAGCGTTATCATGAGAAGCAGGAACAACAGCCAGGGCAGCGCCGTGGCCAGCGCCAGAACCAGATCCGGCAGCCGCGCAAGCAAGGGACGGGGCTGGCCGCAAGTTGGCTGGTGATGCATGGGTGGCCTGTCCTTTCAGCATGGGCGCCCGGGCCCTGTCGGGACCGGGGCGGCGTCGGCTGCGATCTGGTCGTTGCACGGACGGCGCGGAGGGCGCGCAGCCGGACATGCGGGGTGCGTCGACACATTAGCGTGACGGGCGCGACCAGGCAGTTAATCCCGCAAGTCTGTTTTGCCGATGGTAAACACCGGGTTAACGCGCGCACCGGAGCGCGGGCGCCGATCCGGCAGGCACGGGCTCGCGCAGGCTGATCAGGCGCGGGGGTGGGCGCGGTCGTAGATGTCGATCAGGCGCTTGCTGTCGACGCCGGTATAGACCTGGGTGGTCGAGAGGCTGGCGTGGCCCAGAAGCTCCTGGATGGTCCTCAGATCGCCGCCGCCGGCCAGCAGATGCGTGGCGAAGGAATGCCTGAGCGCATGCGGGGTCGCGGTGTCGGGCAGGTCGAGCGCGCCGCGAAGGCGCCGCATCTCCTTCTGCACGATTGCCGGCTGCAACACCCCGCCGCGGGCGCCGCGGAACATCGGCTCGTGGGGCGCGGGCACGAAGGGGCACAGCTCCAGATAGTGCGCGATCGCCGCGCGGGCGACCGGCAGGAGCGGCACGATCCGGGTCTTGTTGCCCTTGCCGGTGATCCTCAAGGTCTCGCCGTCGCGCGGCAGATCCGCGGTGCAAAGCCCGAGCGCCTCCGAGATGCGCAGGCCGCAGCCATAGAGCAGCGTCAGCACGGCGGCGTTGCGGGCGGCGATCCAGGGCTCGTCGGCAAGCTGCAGGTCGGCATCGACAACGCGCATGGCGTCGCGCGCCGAAAGCGGCTTGGGCAGGGATTTCGGCTGGCGCGGCGCGCGCGTGGCGGCTGCACCGGCGGCATTGGCGAGCCCCTTGCGTTCGAGATGGCGCAGGAACGAGCGGATGCCGGCAAGGCCGCGGCCGAGCGTGCGCGCGCCCGCACCCTCGCGGCGGCGATCGGCCAGGAAAGCGCGCAGGTCGAGCGGCTTCAGGTCGGCCAGATCGGCGATCTTCGGCGGGCCGCCCAGATGCCTGGTGAGGAAGCCCAGGAACTGGCGCAGGTCGCGCTCATAGGCCGCCGCCGTCAGCGGCGACAGCCGCCGCTCCTCGGTCAACCGGGCGAGCCAGCGCTGCTGTTCGGCGAGCACGTCGGGGGCTGCGATGACGAGCGGCTGGTCCATGAAGCTCTCCGTTGGGCGGGCCGCCGGCACCGCGCCGGGGCAGCGTCCGGGCGCGGCATGCGGCTGGTGTTTGCTGGGTGCACTATTGCATTTGTGCCTTAGCGGGGGGTAAACGATAAGGCCGTGACGGCGCGTCTTGCGCGGAACCAGGCGCCATGGTTGTGCGCTTATGTCATCATGGCATCATATTGTGTTGCCATAGGTTCGTGACAATCAGGACCGGAAGGGGTCGAGTCCATGGCGTATGTGGCGGAGATTTCAGATCGTTTGCAGGTGCTAGCGCACGGCCGGCCCGGTCACATCATCGACCGGCTGATCGCCGAGCGCGGCGGCCGGCTCGTCGATCACCCCGCCTGGCCGCTGATGCGGCCGTTTCTCTATGCGACGCTGAAATACGGCGCCGCGGTCAGGATGGCCGATGCGATCGCGCCGCTGTCGGGCCACGGCGCGCTGCAGCATATCAGCGACCTGCTGAAGCTCGACATCCAGTCGCGCGGCGAGGAGAGGATTCCGAAAAAGGGCGGGTTCCTGCTCGTCGCCAACCACCCGACCGGCATTGCCGACGGCGTGGCGATGTTCGATTTTCTCAACCGCCACCGGCCCGACATGATGATCTTCGCCAACCGCGACGCGGTGCGGGTGAGCCCGCGCTTCGACGAGATCATCATCCCGGTGGAATGGCGCGAGGACTTCAAGAGCCGCGACAAGACCCGCGAGACGCTGCAGCTGACCAACCGCGCGGTGCAGGAGGGCAAGGCGACTGTGCTGTTTCCCTCGGGCCGCATCGCCTTCTGGAACGAAGGCAAGCTCACCGAGCGGCCCTGGAAGCTCTCGGCGGTGACGCTGGCGCGGCGCTACGACCTGCCGGTGCTGCCGGTCAACATCTCGGCGCGCAATTCCGGCCTGTTCTACTGGCTCTCGAAGCACTCGACCGAACTCAGGGACATGACCGTGTTCCACGAGCTTCTGAACAAGAAGCGTCACACCTTCCGCTTCACCGTGGGCCAGCCGATCCTGCCCGACGCGCTCGACGCCGATCCGGCCGAGGCGATCAGGGCGCTCGAATACCACACCGTGCACGGCCTTGCCGCCGACCCCGACCGGGTATTCGAACCGGCGCCAAACGGCTGGAGCCAGGCTGCCTGAGGCCCCCGAAACAAAAGCCCCGAGCGACCAAAGTCAGACGACTGAAACAGGCCTGACGCAAAACGGCCCGGCAATGCCGGGCCGTTTTCGTGACAGGTGGATGTGCGCCGCTCAGGCGATGGTCTGGCCGGTCTTCTTCCAGTCGGCGAGGAAGGCGTCGAGGCCCTTGTCGGTGAGCGGGTGCTTGACCAGCGCCTTGATGGTCGAGGCGGGAATGGTCGCCACATCCGCGCCGATCAGGGCCGCTTCCTTGACATGGTTGACGGTGCGGATCGAGGCGGCGAGGATTTCCGTGTCGAAGCCGTAATTGTCGTAGATCTGGCGGATCTCGCGGATCAGGTCCATTCCGTCGATGCCCATGTCGTCGAGCCGGCCGATGAAGGGCGAGATGAAGGTGGCGCCGGCCTTGGCGGCGAGCAGCGCCTGGTTGGCCGAGAAGCATAGCGTCACATTGGTCATGTGGCCGTCGGAGGTGAGCGCCCGGCAGGCCTTCAGCCCGTCGAGCGTCAGCGGCAGCTTGATGCAGATGTTGTCGGCGATCTTCGACAGCACCGCCGCTTCCTTCATCATCTGTTCGTATTCGGTCGCCGCCACCTCGGCCGAGACCGGGCCGTCGACGATTGAGCAGATCTCCTGGGTGACTTCGCGGATGTCGCGACCGGACTTCATGATCAGCGACGGATTGGTGGTCACGCCATCGATCAGGCCCAGATCGTTGAGTTCGCGAATCTCGCTCACATCGGCGGTGTCGACAAAGAATTTCATGGGAGCCTCCAAACCTGCGCCGGCGGGGCTTGCGCGGCGCATCAATAACAAATCCGGGTTCCCTTTAGACCAAACCGGAGGCAAGGTCACGCCAAATGGCAAAAGATTCGCGACATATCCAGGACGGTTTGTTCGCGCGCAAGGTGGTGCCGGTGCTGATCCCGATGCCCGCCGAGCGCGCCTATTCCTATGCGCTGCCGGAGGGCCAGGAGGCGGTGCCGGGGCAGATCGTGCAGGTGCCGCTCGGGCCGCGGCTGGTGCCGGGAATCGTCTGGGACGGGGACACCGACCAGGTGGACCCCAAGAAGCTGCGCGAGATTGCCCAAGTGTTCGATTGCCCGCCGGTCGCCGCGCCGATGCGCCGCTTCATCGACTGGGTGTCGGGCTACACGCTGACGCCGCCGGGGCTGGTGGCGCGGATGGCGCTGAGGGCGCCGGCGGCCTTCGACCCCGAACCGATGATCGACGCGCTGCGGCTGACCGATGCCCGGCCCGAACGGATGACGGCGGCGCGCGAACGCGTGCTCGAACAGGCGGGCGACGGCTTGGCCTGGACCAGGACCGGGCTTGCCCATGCCGCGGGCGTGAGCGCCAGCGTGATCGACGGGCTTTCGGCCCAGGGCGTGTTCGAGCCGGTGCGGCTCACGCCGCCGCCGGTGGTGGCCGCGCCCGATCCCGATTACCAGCCGGCCCGCCTGGAGCCGGGCCAGGCGCAGGCGGCGGAGGCACTGCGTGCGACGGTGGCCGAGAAGGCCTTCAGCGTGACGCTGCTCGACGGCGTCACCGGCTCGGGCAAGACCGAGGTCTATTTCGAGGCGATCGCCGAGACCGTGCGGGCGGGCCGCCAGGTGCTGATCCTGCTGCCGGAAATCGCGCTGACGGCGGCCTTTCTCGACCGCTTCCACGCGCGCTTCGGGGCGCGGCCGGCGGAATGGCATTCCGAGCTGGCGCCGCGGATGCGCGAGAAAGTGTGGCGGCAGGCGGCGGAGAACCGGGTGTCGGTGGTGGCCGGCGCGCGCTCGGCGCTGTTCCTACCCTTTGCCGATCTCGGACTGATCATCGTCGATGAGGAGCACGACCCGGCCTACAAGCAGGAGGACCGGGTGTTCTACAATGCCCGCGACATGGCGGTGGTGCGCGCCCGGCTCGCGGACATTCCCACGGTTCTCGCCTCGGCCACGCCCTCGATCGAAAGCCGGGTCAATGCCGAGCAGGGCCGCTACCGGCACCTGAAGCTCGACAGCCGCTATGCCGAAGCGGTGCTGCCGGACATCAAGCTGGTGGACCTGAGGCGGCATGCGCCGGCGCGCGGCGGGTTCCTGTCGCCGGTGCTGCTCAAGGCCATGGCCGAGACGCTCGAGCGCAAGGAGCAGGCGCTGTTGTTCCTCAACCGCCGGGGCTACGCGCCGCTCACGCTCTGCCGGGTCTGCGGCCACCGGTTCGAATGCCCGGACTGTTCGAGCTGGCTGGTCGAGCACCGGTTCCGCGGCCAGCTGCAATGCCACCATTGCGGCCATGCCGAGCCCACGCCGCAGGCCTGTCCCGCCTGCGGCACGCTCGATCACTTGGCGGCCTGCGGGCCGGGGATCGAACGCATCGCGGAAGAGGCCGACCGGCATTTCCCCGATGCGCGCGTGATCGTGCTCTCATCGGACATGATGGGCGGCACCCGGCGGCTCCGGATCGAGCTCGAGGCGATCGCCAAGGGCGAGGCCGACATCGTCATCGGCACGCAGCTGGTGGCCAAGGGGCACAATTTTCCGCTGATGACGCTGGTGGGCGTGGTCGATGCCGATCTCGGGCTTTCGAACGGCGATCCGCGTGCGGCCGAGCGGACCTATCAGCTGTTGTCGCAGGTCACCGGTCGCGCCGGCCGTGCCGGGCACAAGAGCCTCGGCCTGATACAGACCTTCCAGCCGCAGCACCCGGTGATGCAGGCCTTCGCCTCGGGCGAGGCGGAAACCTTCTACGCGCGCGAGACCGACGAGCGCCGCCGCGCCCACCTGCCGCCCTTCGGCCGGCTCGCCTCGGTGATCGTTTCGGCTGCCACTCGGGTGGAGGCCGAAACCCATGCCCGGGGCTTGCGCGCCGCCGCGCCGCCCGGGCAGGGGCTGATGGTGCTCGGCCCGGCGGAAGCGCCGCTGGCGCTGATCCGCGGCCGCCACCGCTTCCGGCTGCTGATCCACGGCGAACGCGGCCGCGACATGCAGGGCTTCGTCCGCGAGATGCTCGCCAAGGGCCCGAAACCGCGCGGCTCGCTGCAGGTGCAGGTGGATATCGACCCGCAGAGTTTCTTGTGAAGCCCGCACGGGCTTGCGCGCGCGGCTGCGCCGCTGCCCCGGTCAGTCCGCGACCGAGAGCACGATCTTGCCGCGGGTGCGGCCGGCTTCGGACAGCGCCAGCGCCTGTCTGATCTGCGCGAGCGGCAGCACCGTGTCGACATGGGCGACCACCCTGCCTGCCTCGACCAGGGCTGCGATTTCGGCCAGGTTGCGGGCGTTCGGCACGGTGAAGGCGCGCTTCACCCTCACGCCGAAACGGTCGGCTTCGTCTTCGGGAAAGGCCACGACGGTGACCATGAACCCGCCCTTCTTCAGGGGCCTGAACGCGCGCCGGAAGGTCTCGCCGCCCACGGTGTCGAGCACCACGTCGATGTCGCGGGCCACCTCTTCGAAGCGCTGGCTGGTGTAGTCGATGACCACGTCCGCCCCGAGGCCGCGGACGAAGGCCTCGTTGCGCGCCGAGGCGACGGCCGTGACATGGGCGCCGCTGGCCTTCGCGAACTGGACGGCGAGCGACCCCACGCCGCCCGAGCTGTTGGTGACGAGCAGCCGTTGTCCGGCGGTGAGCCCGGCTTCGTCGAACAGCGCCTGCCAGGCGGTAGAGCCTGCGAGCGGCAGCGCCGCGGCGTGGATGATGTCGATATTGGAGGGCTTGCGCACGAGATCGGCGGCCTTGGCGAGCGCATAATCCGCAAAGGCGCCGCTATGGACCATGCCGAACACCATCTCGCCGGGCCGGAAGCCCTCGGCGCCGGGCCCGAGTTCTTCGATGGTGCCCACGCATTCGCCGCCCAGATGGATGGGCAGCGTCATGCCCATGCGCTGCCCGGCGCCGCCGCGGATCTTCCAGTCAACCGGATTGACGCCGGCAGCATGGACCTTGACCAGCACTTCGCCGGGCCCCGGCACAGGCCGCTCGGTCTCGACCAGGTCGACCACATCATTGCTGGTCCCGTAGTCCCTGATGACGACTGCTCTCATGGAAAGATTCCCTCGCTGTTGACCGGCCGATCGATAGCGCAGTATTTCTCCGACGTGACGCCAACCGACATCGCCCACAGGCCAATCGACATGGACCTCCCCTTCTCCGTCCTGCGCGCGCACAAGCCCAGGGGGGCCGCCCTGCCGCAGCACTCCCATGACCACGCGCAACTGGTGTTTGCGGCATCGGGCATGGTTCAGGTGCACACCGGGGAAGGCGTCTGGCTGGTGCCGCCGCAGCTGACCGCCTGGATCCCCTCCGGCGTTCCGCACCGGCTCGATATCCTGACCGACGCCGAACTCTGGATGGTGCACTGGCAGCCTGCGGCGATGGCGGCCTGGGCGCCCCCGGCGTTTCCCGACCGCGCCTTCGCCTCGAGGGTCACGCCCCTGCTGCGCGCGCTGCTGGCGGCCTGCGTCGAGGACGATGCCGCGCCCGAGAAGACCGGGCTGCTGGTCCGGCTGGTCCTGCTCGAACTGGCGGCGATGCCGGACGCGCCGACCTATCTCCCGCTGCCGCGAAGCCCGGTTGCAAGGCGCGTGGCCGACATCGCGCTTGGCGATCACCAGAACCGGATGGACCTTGCCGAACTCGCCGCACGCGCGGCAACCTCCGTGCGCACCGCGAGCCGGCTCTTCCCCGCCGAGACGGGGCTGACGCTGAAAGCCTGGCGGCAAAGGGCGCGGATCGTCCGCACCATGGAGCGCCTCGCCCGGGGCGAGACCATCGCCCGGGTGGCGCGCAACGCCGGCTTCTCCAGCACCGCCGCCTTCTCCGCCGCCTTCCGCAAGGTCACCGCCACGACCCCGGGCGCGTTTCTCGGAGGCGAATAGGCTGGATTGGTGGGAGGGGCGGGACTTGGTTGAGGTGAGCGGCGATCCGTAGGACTTGGGTCCGTTTCATGGAGCGGCCGCGAATATGCAAATGCAGATTGAACGCTTTTGAAGCGCAACTAACTGAAGCAGAAAGACCGCCAAGTTTTACCGCAATCCGCTATTTGGCCTTAGGCGGCAGTTCTCAAAAGTGAACTTTCAACCGCTTCCTTAATGACCGAGCTCGGACCGAGCGTTATCCTCCGGCGTCACGTTGTTTCTCGCTCATGTTCCTCGCCGAACTGACGCGCGGCCATCAGAACCGGCATCAGCGCCTCGCCACGGTCGGTGAGGCGGTATTCCACCCGCGGGGGTGTTTCTCCGAAATCCGTTCGCTGGATCAGCCCGTCAGTTTCGAGCTCGCGCAGATGCTGGGTCAGCATCTTCTGCGACACGTCAGGGATGTCGCGCAGAAGATGCGAGCTGCGCACCATCTCGTCCGCATAGAGTCGGAACAGGATCGGCAGTTTCCATCGTCCGCGGATCATCCGCAGGCAGCGGGTCACATGCGCAACGGCGCCATCCGGTCCAAGGCAGGCACTTCGATCCAGTTTTTGAGCAGGCACCTTTTGGTGCGTTCTTGCGGCTTCCATCGTGGCACTCCTAGATCACGCGCTTACGGCAACAAGGTACGAGGAACCACATCATGGATCTACTGCTGGGCGACAAGATTGCTCTGGTGACGGGAAGCAGCAAGGGCATCGGCGCTGCTATTGCACATGGCCTCGCACGGGAAGGTGCCACCGTCATCGTTCACGGACGCGACCTGGAACTGGCACGCGGCGTGGCTGAGAAGATCAAGCAAGACGGTGGCTCCGCGCATGTGGTGACGGGGGACTTGACCGAGGCCACCGAGGTGGATGCGATGCTGGATATGGCCCGCTCATTCGCGGGCGACATAGATATCCTCGTCAACAATGCGGGCGGCTCAAGCGCGGCCTCCGACTGGAGCACGACCGAACCCAGCGCATGGGCATCAACCTATGATGCCAATGTGCTGGCGGCCGTACGCATCGCCAAGGCCGTTCTGCCGCCCATGCGCCATGCAAGGTGGGGGCGGATCATCAATATCTCCAGCCTTGCGGGACTGATGCCACCTGCGGTGAACCCTGACTACTCCGCCGCCAAGGCGGCAATGCTGACTATGTCCGTCTCGATGGCGAAAGCCGTTGCGGCCGAAGGCGTGACGGTGAACACGGTTTCTCCCGGCACGATCCATAGCGAAAAGCTCGACGGCAAGTTTCGTGAGGTTGCGCAAACCAGAGGCATCGCGATCGATGCGCCTTGGGACGAAGTCGAGGCCGCGGTTCTCCCGCTCTTTGCTCAGGTTCCAATCGGCCGGGTGGGGACGCTACAGGAGATTGCGGATGCCGTCGCTTTCCTTGCCAGCTCGCGCGCTTCCTACATCACCGGTTCGAACCTCCGCCTGGACGGAGGAATGCTGCCGACGATCTGACTTGAGCTTCAATGACACACAATTATTGAAAGGAAACCGGAATGAGCATCTTCGACCACGTCAGCCTCAAAACCACGCGCCTGAGCGACATGCAACGCTTCTACGAGGCGGCGCTCGCGCCGCTGGGTATCGGCAAGAAGTTCTTTGTTGATCGCCCTGAGGGCGGGGTCGCCGGCTTCGGGCGCGATCGCGTCGAGCTTTTCATTGGCGACGCGAGGGGAATGGAACCGACACCGGTTCATATGGCTTTCCGTGCCAATGACCGAGAAGAGGTCGTGGCATTTCATGAAGCCGCCATAGATGCCGGCGGCACGGACAACGGAGCGCCGGGTATACGCTCGCAATATCACGACGCCTATTACGCCGCGTTCGTCATTGACCCCGCCGGAAACAACGTCGAGGCGGTGTTCCAAGGTTCGGACTGAACCGAACAACAGGCAAAGTGTCGCTGATATGCTGCGACCGGGTATCTGCTTTCGGATGCGCAGAAGAACTTCTCAAGTCCAAAATGGGGCGCGAAGCCGACAACACTTCCAGCTTCCCGACCATCCGCCGGCGGGCCAAGCGAACAATGTCTCGGTCTCAGACGGAACCCCGCTCTCGGCCCCCGACCGGACGTCGTTGACATGGCCGATGACAGGCCGATATGTGCGTCATGACTGATCTTTCCACCCTACCGCTTTCCGAGTTGGGCGTCGATGAGGCTCTGCGGCCCAGGGCGCCGGCGGTGCCCGAGGCGACGGAGGCGCACCGTCGCCAGGGCGGACAGCTGGCCGCAATCCATAGCCATTATCTCAGGGAAATGGCGCAGATCGGCGCGATCCTCGCGAGAATCGAGGCGCGCGACGCGCCGCCGGAGCAACTGAAGCAGATCGTGCTTTCCCTCGACATGGCCGAGAATTTTCGGGCCTTCGGGTCGTTGTGCGGTCGTGAATGCCACGTGCTCAAGTTTCACCACGACATCGAAAGCGCCGACATGTTCCCGCGGATCGAGGCAGCGGGCGGCGGCAGGTTTCGCGAGATCGTGGCGAAGCTCAAGGCGGAGCACGAGGTCGTCCACGAGTTGATCATCCGGCTGAGCCGTGCCGCCGATGCGCTGGCGCAAAGCCCCACGGAGGCGAATTTCGCAAAGGCCGGCGCCACATTCCGAAAGCTCGAAGAGGTCGTGCGCTCGCATTTCGGCTATGAGGAAACCGAACTGGCGGAGGCGATCGGGTATTACCTCGGCTCGATCTGACGCCGCCCTCGCGCGGGCCTTTTCCGCACATCCTGCTGTCCGCTTCGGGCCACGACGCAGTCGCGGTGAGCCCCTTGGCTTCGTTCGCCGGCGAGGGCGCTGACCTTGCGCCAGCGCCCACTCGCTACGCCCCGTTCTTGTCCGCCTCGCCTTCGGCCTTTGCGCCAACCTGCTCCAGTTTCACCGGCAGTTCGTCGGTGCGGCCTTCCTTGTCGCGGCCGAGGAACAGGGTGGTGTGCGGGAAGGGGATTTCGATGCCCTTTTCGTCCATCACCTGCTTGACGAGTTCCGTGTAGGCGCGGCCGAGGCCCCATTGCTGGCCGGGCTTGGTCTTGATGCGGGCGCGGATCATCACCGCACTGTCGCCGAGACCGGTGACGCCGTGCATTTCGAGCGGGCCGAGGATGTCGGACTTGTGCTCGGTCTGCATCAGCCGGTCGAAGGCCTCCTGCATCGCCGCCTTTCCGTCGGCCACGTTCTCCTTGTAGGCGATGCCCACCTGCTCGACATGGTAGGAGAAGTTGCGCATGTAGTTCGACACCGAATCGACCGAGCTGAACGGGATGATGTGGTAGGTGCCCGACAGGTCGCGCAGCGACACCGAGCGCAGCGTCAGCCGCTCGACCGCGCCGGTGATGCCGCCGGCGCCGACCACATCGCCCACATTCATGGCGTTCTCGAGCTGGATGAAGATGCCCGAAATGATGTCCTGCACCAGTTTCTGCGCGCCGAAGCCGATGGCGAGGCCGAGCACGCCGGCACCGGCGAGAAGCGGGCCGATGTCGATGCCCAGTTCCGACAGCGCGATCATGCCGCCGAAGACGACCAGCGCCACGGTGAGCGCGTTCTTGAGCAGCGAATAGAGCGTGCGGTAGCGCGCGGCATTGCGTGCCGACCCGGTGCTATGGTCCATGCGGTAGTCGATCCAGGAGGAGGCGGCGGCCCAGACGATCGCGCAGACCGTGACGACGATCAGCGCGCTGATCAGGCCCGCGACGATGGCCGAGCCGCGCTCGCCCTCGAGCCAGGCGCCGACATCGACCAGCGCCCAGGAATCGATCACCACGGCGAGGATGGCGATGGTCACCAGCAGCCAGACCACGCGCATCAGCACCGGCACGAAGGAGGTCAGCCGCGTCGACAGCGCCTGGCTGTCGAGCGGCAGGAAGCCGGGCGTGCGCACGCGCAGCGTCGAGAGATAGCCGGTGGCGCGCAGCACCAGCGCGCCGACGATCAGCGCGGCCAGCGTCCGCAGCGTGGCGCCGCCGACGAAATCGACGAACAGCGCCGGGCGCGACAGCGCGATCACATAGCTCACGCCGATATAGACATAGGCGATCAGCGGCCAGACCTGCATGATGGCGGACTGCACCGGTTCGGGCAGCGCCTCCTCCACGGCCGCGTCGGCTTCTTCCACGGGCTCGCTCGCGGGGCGCCTGGCGGCCTCCTGCTGCAGGCGGGAAAGCGCATGGATGGCGCGCACGGCATAGATCGCGGCCAGGCTGTAGACCACGACCCTCAGGCTGCGGCCGACGGTGAACGAGATCAGGCTGTTGGCGGCGGGCACGACGAAGGCGATGCCGAAGATCAGGATCGCCGAAAGCCGGATCCCGCGGCTGCGGATCATCGCCCGCACCGGCGGGGCGAAGCGCATCAGCGCGTAGTCGCCGCCGACGATGCCGGTGATCACGCGGATGACGATGGCGGTGATGCCGGTGACCAGGAAGGCGTTGAGATAGAGCGTCTGCTGGAACGAGACCCCGCCCGGGCCGAACAGCGTCGCCGCCAGCGCGCCGGTGGCGAAATAGGCGATCGCGAGGGCTGCGATCTCGGCCAGGAAAAACAGCGCGATGAGCGTGATCGCCGCGATCAGGCCGCGGTCGCGCAGGCGCCGTTCGATGCCGCCGAGCGCCCCGCGCGCGAGCCGCTTGGCGGCGAAATAGATCCCGAGCGAGATCGCGATCGTCAGCGCCAGCGGGGCGAGCAGCCCGCCGATCCGGTCCCAGTCGATCTGGGTGCGGCCGTCGAACAGGCTGGTGGCCCCGGAAAGGTCGGACAGGAACCTGCCGCCGATGTCGAGCGCCTCGTCGATGGCGCCCTTGGTGAAGGTCGCAAGCTGTGCGGCGAGCGTGGTCGGCGCCTCCTCTTCCGCGGCGGCCGCCTCGCCGGCGCCGGGCCTGGCGGTCTCGAGCGCTTGAATGAGCCTGTCGCGCGCGGCCTCATCCTTGAGCACGTCGAGCAGCGGGGCGATCACCGCATCGGTGGTGTCCGCTTTGCTGGCCGTGTCGCTGGCCGATCCGGATTCCGTGGCGGCGCCCGCGGTCACGCCTTGGGCCGAGGCCGCGGGCGTGAGCGGGGAGGCGGCGATCAGCAGGGCGGCCAGCAGAAGGCTGAAGAGGGCGGCAGACAGGCGGCGGGCAGGGGGGCAGGCGGATGGCATGGCAGTTCCAGTTTTCTTGTCGCGCGGAGGCGCGCTGCTTGGGCGGGCGCGCGGCGCGGGCACTTCTTCCTGACGTGGCGCAGGCCCGCCTGCCGGAGGCGGCACGGGCCTGGTGTTCGGACGCTGCGCGGGCCGCGCGGCGTGGGGCAGTGAAGGCTTAGAATAGGGCAGTGATGCGGCGCATCAACCCGGCGCAAGCGCCAAGGCGGTTCAGCGCCCCTGTGGCTCGACCTCGGCGCGGGCCTCGCCCAGGCCCCAGCGCACGCGCGCCCAGAGCCGCTCATGCAGGAAGAAGAAGGCCAGCCCGGTCGCCGAGGTCGACAGCGCGAAAGTCAGCGCCGACAGCATCGCGCCGGTGTGGAGCCAGGCGATCAGGGCGGTGCTGACAAGCCCCAGCGCCTGCCAGCTGACGGCCTTGACGATGGTTCTGACGGGCGAGTCCATGACTACAAGGCACTCCTTCGAGGGGTTCGGAACGGCTCCTGTGTAGCGCTTCCGCGCGCCCGCGGGCATTTGGAATCTTCGCTGCAAGAACGCATGATTGTTGATAATAATCCACATCTGTGCAGATAATTGGCCATGCACAAGACCGAGCGCGCAGAGCTGTTCCGCACCCGGCTGGCCGCGCGGCTGGCGCTGACGGGCATGAACCGCAGTGCGCTGGCGCGCGTTGCCGGCGTCGATCGCTCGACCATCGCCCAGCTTCTGTCGGGCGACGAGGTGCGACTGCCGAACGCCCATCTCGCCGCCGAATGCGCGCAGGCGCTCGGGGTGAGTGCGGACTGGCTGCTCGGCCTGTCAGACCGGCCCGAATCGGCGGCCGAGGTGCTGTCGGCCAGTTTCCGCATGGAGACCGCGCAGCGCACGCCCGCCGACGAGCAGATCATCGCCTGGCACCGCGAGGCCGCGGGCCACAAGATCCGCCACGTGCCGGCAACGCTGCCCGACATGCTCAAGACCTCCGCGGTGCTGGAATGGGAATATGCGGCGTTTCTCGACAAGACCCCGGAGCAGGCGCGCGGGGCGATGCGCGAGACGGTCGACTGGCTCGGCGCGCCGGGGTCGGACTACGAGATCTGCGTCTCCATCGATAAGGTGCGTTCGCTGGCCCGCGGCGAGGGCTACTGGCGCGGGCTCGACCGCGAGGTGCGCGCCGAGCAGATTGCCTTCATGGCCGAGCGCTGCGTCCGGCTCTATCCGTCGCTCAGGCTGTATCTCTATGATTCGCGCAAGGTGTTCTCGGCGCCGCTGACGGTGTTCGGGCGGCTCCTGGCGGCGGTTTATGTCGGGCAGTTCTACTTGGTCTATCGCGACAGTCGCCAGGTCGCGGCGCTCACCGATCATTTCGACGCGCTGGTGCGCGAATCCTCGGTGGAAGCGCGCAATGCCGGCAAGGTCATCCGCGACATGCTCGACGGGGTTGCCTTTCGCGACCCCGCTCCCTAACCTTTCACGAAATCGGATCGGCGACAGGCGCCGCACTTCCGGAAGCTGGCGCAGACCGGCGCCGGCATGAACTCCAAATGTGCCGGCCGCTTCCGCCGCATGATGCATGAACCCCAGGCGCCGCAGGCGGCATTCGATGCCGTTGCCCCAGAGAAAGACCGGTCTTGAAATCTCCCGTTGCTGCCGACCGCCCGCGGCTTGACGTCGACCATGAAGCCATGCCGCCGCTCGCCATGGTGCTGGCGCTCGGCACCTTCATGGGGTTCGCCGTGCTCGACACCACCGCCAAATATCTGGTGACCATCGGCTATGCGGCGGTGTTCGTGGTCTGGTGCCGGTTCGTGGGCCAGGGGCTGATCTGCTTCTTCCTGTTCCAGGGCTGGCGCAAGGCCGATCTCTACCGGGTCAACAACGTGCCGCTGCAGGTGGTGCGCGGGCTTCTTCTGCCGTCGACGACGCTGTTCAATTTCCTGGCGCTCCGCGATCTGCAGCTCGCGCAGACGGTCAGCATCTTTCTCACCGTACCGATGTTCGTGACCGCGCTCGCCGGTCCGCTGCTCGGCGAATGGGCCGGCATCCGCCGCTGGACGGCGATCATGGTCGGCTTCATCGGCGTGCTGATCGTGGTCCGTCCCGGCACCGACGTGTTCCAGCCGGCGATCATCTGGTCGATCCTGGCGGCGCTCACCCATTCGCTCTATTCGATCCTCACCCGCAAGCTGGCGATGGGCGAGAGCCAGCGCAGCCTGGTGTTCTATTCCTGCATCTTCGGCATGGTGCTGCTCGCGCCGCCGGCATTCGCTTACGGGGAACTGCCCGGCTCGCTCGGGGACGCGCTGTTGCTCGCCTGCCTCGGCGGCTTCGGCATGGGCGGGCATGTGCTGCTCGTCAAGGCGAGCCGGCTCGCGAGTGCGTCGAAGGTGGCGCCGTTCATCTACAGCCAGCTTCTGTGGATGGTGCTGTTGGGGCTGATCGTGTTCGGCGACGTGCCGGACCTGTGGACCCTGGTCGGCGCCTCGATCATCTGCCTGAGCGGCTTCTACATCATGAACCGCGAGCGCCAGATCGCCCGCCTCGACCGGCTGAGCGCGCAGCAGCGGCAGTGAGCCGCTCGCGGCCAGAGTTGAAAATGGATAATTATTATACCATATTTATCCATGGAGTTTGAGTTCGACCCCAACAAGAGCGTTTCGAACCTGTCGAAGCATGGCATCGATTTCGATCGCGCGCAGGCTCTTTGGGATGACCCATGGATGCTCGAGGCGCCGGTCGTGACCGAGGATGAGCCGCGGTTCATCTCGATCGGGAAGATCGATGGCAGGCACTGGGCCGCCATCTGGACGCCGCGGGGCAGTGCGGTGCGGATCATATCGGTACGACGCGCGCGGAAAGAGGAGATCGGTCGCTATGAAGACAGCTGAGTTCGACAAGGCATTTGATGCCGGGGAAGACGTGACCGATGCGATCGACTGGTCGAGGGCGCGGCGGCGCAACGACCAGCTCAAGCGCGTGAACGTGGATTTCCCGGCATGGGTCGTGGATGCCCTGGACAAGCAGGCCCGGCATCTGGGCGTCACGCGGCAATCGCTGATCAAGCTCTGGATCGCCGAGCGGCTGCAATAGGACCCTGTCTGCAAAGCCGGCTTTGGCGGAAGCCGAGGGCATGTTATCCCAAGGCCCGAACGATGCGGGAGCAGCCCGTGCACGGACATGAAGCGGAGATGCTTGAATGATCGAATTCTATTGGCCGGCCTCCCAGGGGGAATGGATGGCGTGGTCGTCGGCACTGGTGACGATCGGTTTCGGCCTGATCCTGCTGTTCGCGCCGCGGGCCTCGCTGAAGATCCTGAGATTGCAGACCGCGCCCGACCATCCCGAGGCGCTCTCGGAGGCGCGCGGCACCATGGCGGGCTTCTATCTCGGCGTGGGCCTGTGCGCGCTGCTGCTGGCACAGCCCTGGACCTATCTGGCGCTCGGCGCGGGCTGGCTGTTTACGGCTTTCGGGCGAATCATCTCGATGCTGTCGGACCGTGGCGGCACGCTCTTCAATTTCGCCTCGGTGATCCTCGAGGCGGCGCTCGCGCTGGCGCCGCTGTGGTTCGGGCTTGAGGGGCTGGGCCTCGTCTAGGGCCGGGGTCCGACGCAGGACCCGCCGCCCCGCCGGCGGGAAATCGCCGGCTCAGTCCAAAGCAGGTGCGATATGGGGCTCCCGGCGTGTTGCGAGTCCCGACGCTCTATGCTAGACGAACCGCGCGTTTGGGGA
>NZ_LQZT01000002.1:123177-131685 GCF_001703635.1 Parahoeflea olei
CGTTTGGGGCAAAACAAGCTTTCGGGCTTTGCAATTCCAAATGTTACCGCAACAAAATCAAGACCTTGCCTTTCCGTTTCGTGGCCTAGTGCAGGATCTTGGTTGCCAATGAGAGATAATCCCGCCCGTGGCAGATAACTCCCATCATATTTCCGGTGTCGCCGAACGGTATGCGTCCTCGCTGTATGAGCTGGCTTCGGAGGCCAAGCAGGTCGATGCCGTGGCGAAGGATCTCAACCGTTTTCAGGCGATGATCGACTCCAGCGACGACTTGCGGCGTCTGGTCGAAAGCCCGGTATTTTCCGCCGACGATCAGTCCCGTGCGATCGTGGCGCTGATCGGCAAGGCAGGCATTGCTGGCCTGGTCGGCAACTTCCTCAAGGTCGTTGCCCGCAACCGCCGCCTTTTCGCCCTGCCGGCGATCATCCGTTCCTATCACGACACCGTGGCGCGCGAGCGCGGCGAAGTGAGCGCCGAAGTCAAGACGGCGCATGCGCTGTCGGCCGCTCAGGAAAAAGAATTGATGGCTGCGCTTTCGGGCGTGACCGGCAAGACCGTGACGCTCAATGTCACCGTCGATGAGTCGCTGCTGGGCGGCCTGATCGTCAAGATCGGCTCGCGGCAGGTGGACACATCGCTTCGCACTAAACTTTCCACCCTTAAGCATGCACTGAAAGAGGTTGGCTGATGGATATCCGCGCCGCGGAAATTTCCGCAATTCTGAAAGACCAAATCAAGAATTTCGGCAAGGAAGCCGAAGTTTCCGAAGTCGGCCAGGTTCTGTCCGTCGGTGACGGTATCGCCCGCGTCTACGGCCTCGACAATGTCCAGGCCGGTGAAATGGTCGAGTTTCCCGGCGGCATTCGCGGCATGGCGCTCAACCTTGAAGCCGATAATGTCGGCGTCGTGATCTTCGGTTCCGACCGGGACATCAAGGAAGGCGACATCGTCAAGCGCACCGGCGCCATCGTGGACGTGCCGGTCGGTCCGGAACTGCTCGGCCGCGTCGTCGACGCGCTCGGCAACCCGATCGACGGCAAGGGCCCGATCAAGGCCAAGGAACGCCGCCGCGTGGACGTCAAGGCGCCCGGCATCATGCCGCGCAAGTCGGTGCATGAGCCGATGTCGACCGGCCTGAAGGCCATCGACGCGCTGATCCCGGTCGGCCGCGGCCAGCGCGAGCTCGTGATCGGTGACCGCCAGACCGGCAAGACCGCCATCATTCTCGACACGATCCTCAACCAGAAGTCCATTCACGACAACGGGCCGGACGGCGACAAGCTGTTCTGCGTCTATGTCGCCATCGGCCAGAAGCGCTCGACGGTTGCCCAGTTCGTGAAGGTTCTCGAAGACCGTGGCGCACTGAAATACTCGATCGTGGTTGCCGCGACCGCTTCGGATGCAGCTCCGCTGCAGTTCCTGGCGCCGTTCGCCGGCTGCGCGATGGGCGAATATTTCCGCGACAACGGCATGCATGCCCTGATCGGCTATGACGACCTGTCCAAGCAGGCCGTCGCCTACCGCCAGCTGTCGCTGCTGCTGCGCCGCCCGCCGGGACGCGAAGCTTACCCGGGCGACGTCTTCTACCTGCACTCGCGTCTCCTCGAGCGCGCTGCAAAGCTCAACGAAGACAATGGTTCGGGCTCGCTGACGGCTTTGCCGGTCATCGAAACCCAGGCCAACGACGTGTCGGCCTACATCCCGACCAACGTGATCTCGATCACCGACGGTCAGATCTTCCTTGAAACCGACCTGTTCTTCCAGGGTATCCGCCCTGCCGTGAACGTCGGCCTGTCGGTGTCCCGCGTGGGATCGTCCGCGCAGATCAAGGCGATGAAGCAGGTTGCCGGCTCGATCAAGGGCGAGCTTGCGCAGTACCGCGAAATGGCGGCCTTTGCGCAGTTCGGCTCCGACCTCGATGCCGCCACCCAGCGTCTCTTGAACCGCGGTGCGCGCCTGACGGAGCTGCTCAAGCAGCCCCAGTTCTCGCCGCTCAAGACGGAAGAGCAGGTTGCGGTGATCTTCGCCGGCGTGAACGGCTATCTCGACAAGCTGCCGGTCGGCGACGTCGGCCGCTTCGAGCAGGGCCTGCTGGCCTATATGCGCTCGGAGGGCAAGGACGTGCTCGAGACGATCCGCAAGGAGAAGGCGCTGAGCGACGACACCAGGTCGAACCTCAAGGCCGCCATCGACGCTTACGCCAAAACCTTTGCTTAAGGGCAACAGACCGAGGACGGATAACGGATGCCTTCACTCAAGGATCTGAAAAACCGGATCGCCTCCGTCAAGGCGACGCAGAAGATCACCAAGGCGATGCAGATGGTCGCCGCGGCGAAGCTGCGTCGCGCGCAGGAGGCGGCCGAGGCCGCACGGCCCTACTCGCAGCGCATGGCGGCGGTGATGTCCAACATCGCCCAGGCCGTGGGCAGCGGGGACGACGCCCCGCGGCTGATGACCGGCACCGGCAAGGACGACGTGCATCTGCTCGTCGTCTGCACGGCCGAACGCGGGCTGTGCGGCGGTTTCAACTCGCAGATCGCCCGCTTCGCCCGCGAACATGTCCGCAAGCTTCTGGCCGATGGCAAGACCGTCAAGATCCTGTGCGTGGGCAAGAAGGGCTTCGACATCCTTCGCCGCGACTACGCCTCGCTGATCATCGATCGGGTCGATTTCCGCGAAGTCAAGCGGATGAGCTTCGCCGAAGCCGAAACGGTGGCCGAGAAGGTCATGAGCCTGTTCGAGGAAGGCGCCTTCGACGTCTGCACCCTGTTCTATTCGGAATTCAAGTCCGTCATCAGCCAGGTTCCGACGTCGCAGCAGCTGATCCCGGCCACGGCCGGTTCGGCGGATGCAGCACAGTCCTCCGCGGCGATCTACGACTACGAACCGAGTGCAGAGGAGATCCTCGAGGATCTGCTGCCGCGCTCGATCAAGGTCCAGATCTTCAGGGCGCTGCTTGAAAACGTCGCAGGTGAGATGGGTGCGAAAATGTCCGCGATGGACAACGCGACCCGCAACGCCGGTGAGATGATCGACAAGCTGTCGATGAGCTACAACCGGCAGCGGCAGGCCCAGATCACCAAGGAACTCATCGAAATCATTTCGGGCGCGGAAGCGCTCTAAGGTACACGGAAGAGGGTAAGACACATGGCTAAGGCAGCTACCCCGGAAACCAAGTCCGCAGCGGAGAAGAAGCCCGCAGCGGCGAAGAAACCAGCGGCGGCCAAGAAGCCTGCGGCGGCTAGCGCCGCCAAGGCGGATACCGCAAAGAGCGCACCGGCGAAGTCCGGCGCAGTCGGCCGCATCACGCAGGTCATCGGCGCCGTGGTGGACGTCGCGTTCGACGAAGGCAAGTTGCCCCCGATCCTGAACGCGCTCGAAACCGAGAACATGGGCAACCGCCTGGTGCTCGAAGTGGCGCAGCACCTCGGTGAAAACGGCGTGCGCACCATCGCCATGGACTCGACCGAAGGTCTGGTTCGCGGCCAGCAGGTCACCGACACCGGCGCTCCGATCTCGGTGCCGGTCGGCGAAGAGACGCTGGGCCGCATCATGAACGTGATCGGCGAGCCGGTCGACGAAGCCGGCCCGATCAAGACCAAGTCGACCCGTGCGATCCACCAGGACGCGCCGGAATATATCGACCAGTCGACCGAGGCCGAAATCCTCGTGACCGGCATCAAGGTCGTGGACCTTCTCGCGCCCTACGCCAAGGGCGGCAAGATCGGCCTGTTCGGCGGCGCCGGCGTCGGCAAGACCGTTCTCATCATGGAACTGATCAACAACGTGGCCAAGGCGCACGGCGGTTACTCGGTGTTCGCCGGCGTCGGCGAGCGGACCCGCGAGGGCAACGACCTCTACCACGAAATGATCGAATCCGGCGTGAACAAGGAAGGCGGCGGCGAAGGCTCGAAGGCAGCCCTCGTTTACGGCCAGATGAACGAGCCCCCCGGGGCCCGCGCCCGCGTCGCCCTCTCGGGCCTGACCGTGGCGGAACATTTCCGCGACCAGGGCCAGGACGTGCTGTTCTTCGTGGACAACATCTTCCGCTTCACCCAGGCCGGTTCGGAAGTGTCGGCTCTGCTCGGCCGTATTCCTTCGGCCGTGGGTTACCAGCCGACGCTCGGCACCGACATGGGCGCCATGCAGGAACGCATCACCACCACCACCAAGGGCTCGATCACCTCGGTGCAGGCCGTGTACGTCCCCGCCGACGACTTGACCGACCCGGCACCGGCCTCGACCTTTGCCCACCTTGACGCAACGACCGTGCTGTCGCGCTCGATCGCCGAAAAGGGCATCTATCCGGCCGTGGACCCGCTCGACTCGACCTCGCGCATGCTCGACCCGATGATCGTCGGTGACGAGCACTACGAAACCGCCCGCCAGGTGCAGCAGACCCTTCAGCGCTACAAGTCGCTGCAGGACATCATCGCCATCCTGGGCATGGACGAGCTGTCGGAAGACGACAAGATCACCGTGGCACGCGCCCGCAAGATCGAACGCTTCCTCAGCCAGCCGTTCTTCGTGGCCGAAGTGTTCACCGGTTCGCCGGGCAAGCTCGTCGACCTCGCGGACACGATCAAGGGCTTCAAGGGCCTGGTCAACGGCGAATACGATCACCTTCCCGAGCCCGCCTTCTACATGGTCGGCACCATCGAGGAAGCGATCGAGAAGGCCCAGCGCCTGGCCGCAGAAGCCGCCTGAACATGAAACTGCCTGCGCAGTCCGGCTTCCGGCCGGGCTGCGCGGTGCATGAAACCCGCATTGCGATAAAGTGAACGTCATGGCTGACAGCTTCAATTTCGAACTCGTATCCCCGGAACGGCTGCTGATGTCTGCATCCGTGAGCCAGGTCGTGCTTCCCGGCTCGGCCGGCGAAATGACGGTGATGGCGCATCATGCCCCGACGATGACCACCATCAAGCCGGGCGTGGTCACGGTGGTGACCGCCGACGGCCAGAGCGAGCGCTATGTGGTGTTCGGCGGCTTTGCGGACATCGTGCCCGATGGCTGCACGCTGCTGGCCGAATCGGCCGTGGCGGTGGGCGATATCGACCGGGAAGATCTGGCGCGTCGTCTCCAGGACGCGCGCGAAGACCTCGCCGATGCCGGCTCCGACGCCGCCAAGCAGAAGGCGCAGGAATATCTCGACCAGCTGACCACGCTGAACGGCGCGATCCTGCCGGCCTGAGCTCGCCACCACGGACAATCAGATTTTTCAGGCGGCCCTTCGGGGCCGTTTTTTGTTGGGTGGCCGGGGCTATCGGAGCGACAGCTTGGGAGCGGGGTTTCAGGCGCGGGCTGCGCCGGCCATGGCAAGGAAGGTGTCGGGATAGGCGATCGGCCCGGCCCAGCCGGACAATGCGGTGTCGATGAGTTCCAGGGCCAGGAAACGGGGACCCTGGCAGGGGACTTCTGCCGCGTCGGCGGCGCGCGAGGTGAAGCCAAAGCGACCGTAATAGCCCGGCTGCCCGAACACGAACACCGAGCGCCAGCCACTGGCGCGGGCCGCCCCGAGGGCATGGCGCAGCAGTTCGGTTCCGACCTGCATGTCCCGCCAGGCGGCGAGAACGGCATGAGGGGCGAGCGCCAGTGCCCTCTCGGGCCCCTCGATCGGCACCAGCAGCACATGGCCGATGATGGTGCCGTCGATCTCTGCCACCAGCGCCAGCGACCCGCTCCGCTCGCGGGCGAGGGCGTCGCACCGGCTGGCGATCTCCGGCGCATAGATCGCGGCTTGCAGGGCGCGGACCGCGGCATGGTCGCCCGCGGCGATGGCGCGGTAGAGGGCCTGTCCGGCGATGCCGCGGCGCTCAGCCATGGTTGCCTCCGATCGCCCGGCGCACGGCGGCCCGCGCATGCAGCCGCGTGGCGTCATAGGCGGGAATGACGTCGCTGTCGGGCGGCACGATCATGCCGATCAGGGCGCATTCGATCACCACCGCCTGGGCGCCGCGATCGCGCAGCGCGACGATGGTCTCGGCGGCGAAGGCACGGGATTCGGAATGCAGGATCCCCTGTGCGACCTCCTCGGTCAGGATCCGCTCCATTTCCCTGCTCTGCGCTTCGTCGGGCGCGATCACCGAGATGCCGTAGCTGCTGGCAAGCCGGTCGCTGAAATAGTCGTCCTCGGCCGACTGCTGGGTGCCGAACAGGGCCACCTGGGTGCAGCCGTCCTTCTTCATCTCGGCGCCGACGGGATCGGCGATGTGCAAAAGGTCGAGCCCGGAGGCGGCGGCCAAGCCTTCGGCGACCTGGTGGATGCGCCTGTCGGCCGCAAGAAAGAAATCGGCGCCGCCGGCCTTCAGGCTCGAAGCCCCCGACGTCAGGACCGAATCAAGCTCCGAACGGTCGCGTGCATCGCCCTCGGCATCGCCGCTGTCGATGGAATGCAGCAGGATCCTTGCCGAACGGCCATCCCCGAGCGCCTTGCGGGTATAGTCGTTCATGATCCGGTAATAGGCGCCGACCGCTTCCGGGCTCAAGCCGCCGAGCAGGCCGATCAGCTGCATGTCAGCCTCCCGCCAGATGGGCGAAAGCGGTGACGACCTGATCATAGGCCTTGCGCTTGAAGGGGACGATCAGGTCCGGCAGGTCGCGCATCGGCTTCCAGTCCCAGGCGTCGAATTCCGCGCTGTTGCCGGCCGGTGGCGGATTGATCTGGATCTCGCTCTCCTGGCCGGTGAAGCGCAGCGCGAACCAGCGCTGCCGCTGGCCGCGATACCTGCCCTTGAGCCCGATGCCGATCATGTGCTCGGGGAGATCGTAATAGATCCAGTCAGGCGCCTCGGCGAGCACCTCCACCGAGCGCATGCCGGTTTCCTCGTAGAGTTCGCGCAGCGCCGCCTGGTAGGGATCCTCGCCCTCGTCGATGCCTCCCTGCGGCATCTGCCAGAGCTGCGGCGACCCGTCATATTCGGTGTTGCCCGCCGACAGGCGCCGGCCTGCCCAGACCAGACCCTCGGCATTGAGCACCATGATGCCCACGCAGGGACGGTAGGGCAGGTCATCGGCCTTGACCGGGGAGGTGCCGTGCTTCTTCTTCGATTTGCCGCTCATTGTCTTTCCGGGTCATCCGCGGTCGCCGAGACCGCCACGATTTCGATACCGCGCGCCTTGGCCTCGTTGGCCCAGGCCGCGATTGCGTCCACGCTCACGTCGAACGCGGAGGCCACGCCGACGGCCATGCCGTTGCGCCGGGCCGTCCGTTCCAGGTCGTCGAGCCTCGAGAGAATGTAGCCGCGCTCCTGCGTGCCGTCGAGCACCATGTCCGCGGCGGCGTAGGGAATGCCGAGGGTCCTGGCGAAGGTGCCGGTGAGCGACTGCGCCGAAGTGCCGTCATCGACGAACATGAGGCCCCGGTCGGCGATGTCGCGCATCACCGGCTCCAGCGCGTCGGGGTCGGCGAGGAAACGGCCGCCCATGAAATTGGTGATGCCGGTGTAATTGGTGATGCGGCCCATCGCGGCGTGCAGGTCGTCGAGATTGGTTTCCGCGCCCGCCGCCACCGTGAGCGTACCGGGGCCGGGATCGTTTGCCGGGTAATCAAAGGGTTCGAACGGGATTTGCAGCAGGATTTCGTGGCCCTGGCGGCGGGCTTCCTGCATCCAGCGCTGCAGCGAGTTGCCGTTGGCGGCGAAGGCCAGGGTGATGTCCTCGGGCAGGGTGCGGATCGCATATTGCGTGCCGGTCTGGCTCAGGCCGAGGCCGCCGACGATGATGGCGACGCGGGCGCCGCGCGCGCCGGACCAGGGCCGGGCATAGATGTCGAAGGCGCGCTCGTTTCCGGCTCCGCGCACCGGCAGCGGCCCCTGCGGTGTGTCGCGGGTGATGGCGGGGTCCGGCAGATGCGCGAGCCGCGGATCCTGGCCGATGCGGCCGGTCGGGGTCAGCAGCACCGGACGGTTGTCGGGCCGGTCGGCGGGCGCGATCTTGAGGATTTCCTGGCCGTCGTCGCCGAGCGTGGTGGAGATTTCCGCGCCGGACTGGCCGTGGCGGCTCGCCACCGCAGCGGCGCCGTCCTCTTCGACAGTGGCTTCAGTCCCGGAGGCGGCCGCGTCGCTCCCGGGTGTATCGCCGGGGGCGATTTCGGCGGGGTCGCCTGCGATCGGCGCTTCCCTGACGATCACGGCCTCATTGGTGGTGATGCGCGCGCCGGAGACCGAGATCCATCCGGCCGCGCCGACCATCGCACAGACCACGATCACGGCCAGCACCGGCGCCAACCGGATGCCGCCGGACCGGGGGGCCTCGGTTTTGCCGGCTCTGCGATCCTGGCCCAGTGGCTTATGGATATTGTCGCCCACGCTGTTCCGCCCGACTCCCGATCACCGTCATTGAATCAGTCGGCCGCCCCGCTTGCAAGCCGGAACGGTCTGCAGGCGGGGCGGCCGGGAGATCATGCGTCAGTTCTTGTTGAGCGCCTGGTCGGGGTTGGGCGGGAAGGCCGGATCGGTCTTCACGCCGCGCAGCAGGTCAAGCGCGTAGTTGAGCTGGACGTCGTCC
>NZ_LQZT01000002.1:131717-170766 GCF_001703635.1 Parahoeflea olei
TCCGGCGGCACATAGGCGATCGAACCCGAGCCCTCGTCGTTCTCGTTCTCGCCCTGGATATGGCCGCGCAGCTCGCTTTCGCCGGCAGGCTTCACGCGTCCGCGCAGCTCTTCCGGAACCGGCTCCTCGACGCGGATGTCGGGCTTGATGCCGGTGCCCTGGATCGAGGTGCCCGAGGGCGTGTAGTAGAGCGCGGTGGTGAGCCTCAGCGCCGTCTTGGAATCGAGCGGGATGATGGTCTGCACCGAGCCCTTGCCGAACGAGGTGGTGCCGAGCACGGTCGCGCGGCGATGGTCCTGCAGCGCGCCGGCGACGATCTCGGAGGCCGAGGCCGAACCGCCATTGATCATCACGATCACCGGCTTGCCGCCGGTGAGATCGCCCGGGCGCGAATTGAAGCGCCGGGTTTCTTCCGGGTTGCGGCCGCGGGTGGAGACGATCTCACCCCGGTCGAGGAAGGCGTCGGAGACGCTGATCGCCTGATCGAGCAGGCCGCCCGGGTTGAGCCTCAGATCGAGCACGAAGCCCTTGAGCTTGTCCTTGCCCACCTCGGCGGTGATCTTCTCGATGGCGTCGGAAAGATCGTCATAGGTCTTTTCGGTGAACGAGATCACCCGGAGATAGCCGACATCCTCCTCGACGCGGTAGCGCACCGCCTTGACCGTGATGATGTCGCGGGTGACCTTGATCTTGATCGGCTGGTCGGCGCCTTCGCGCAGCACGGTGAGTTCGATCGAGGTGTTGACCGGGCCGCGCATCTTGTCGACGGCATCGCCGAGCGACAGGCCGCGCACCGGTTCCCCGTCGATTTCGGAGATGAAGTCACCGGCCAGCACGCCGGCCTTGGCGGCGGGCGTGTCGTCGATCGGCGCGATCACCTTGACCAGCTCGTCCTCCATCGTCACCTCGATGCCGAGGCCGCCGAATTCGCCCCGGGTCTGGGTGCGCATGTCGTCGGCGGCTTCCTGGTTGAGGTAGCTCGAATGCGGGTCGAGCGAGGACAGCATGCCGTTGATGGCGCTTTCGATCAGCTTGTCTTCCTGCGGCGGCGTCACATATTGCGCGCGCACGCGTTCGAACACGTTTCCGAAAATGGCGAGCTGGCGATAGGTCTCGGTGCCTGCCGCATTGGCCGAGCCGCTATAGGCGTTGATTGCACTCACGGAGGCCGCGCCCATCAGCGCGCCGACCGCAAGAAGTGTGACCTTACGTATCATTTCTTGCCTTTCTCGAAGACATCGAGTCTTTCCACCATCTGCGCGGATCGACCGGTTGACCGTCTTTTCTGATCTCAATGTAAAGTGTCGGACGCTCGGAGGCCAGCGTCAATGCCGATGAACCTGCAAATCTCGTCGCGCCCATCGTTGCCAGTGGTTCGCCGGCCAGCACGAACTGACCCGCAGATACCTTGATCTTTTCCATTCCGGCAAGAACCACGTGGTGCTTTTCTCCCGTGTCAAGAATAACGACTTCGCCATAGCTGCGAAACGGGCCCGCATAGGCGATCCAGCCGTCGGCCGGGGCCCGGACCATAGCGTCCGCGGTGGTTGCCACCACTTCGCCCGCCAGCGTATGCCCGGTGCCGTCGTCTGCGCCGAAATACCGCACGGTTTCGCCCGAGACAGGGCGAACCAGCGTACCGGTCAGTTTCGAAAACACATATGCCGGCATAATGCGGTTTTTGTCGGGCACGGCCACGGCAGCGAAGGCGCGGGCCCGCTCGATCTGCTCGGCGAGCTTGCGCTGGCGTTCTTCCTCGGCAAGCCGTGCGGCCTCGGCGGCGGCCCGCAGCGAGGCGATCTCGTCGGCGAGGGCGGCGATCGCCGATTCGAGCTCGCCCGAGCGCACCGACAGGGCTTCGGCGCGCTCGCGCTCGCGCTCGAGCCGCTTCTGGCTTTCGGCCTGCAGCGCGCTCTTCTCGGTGGCCAGGTTGGCGAGCCGTTCTTCTTCCGCCGCGTTTTCCTCGAGCGCCGCGGCGAGCGTGCGCCGCTCTTCGGTGATGGCCTGGCGGAGGGCCGCGAGTTCCTTGAGGTCTGCGGCAAGCGCCTCGGTTTCGGCACGGATCTCCGGCACCACCGCCCCCAGAAGGATGGCGCTGCGCACCGAGGACAGCGCGTCCTCGGGGCTCACAAGCAGTGCGGGCGGCGGATCGCGCCCGATTCGCTGCAGGGCGGCAAGCACCTCCGCCAGCACCGAGCGGCGCGACAACAGCGATAGCCGCACCGCCTCCTGGCGCTCGGACAGGCCGGTCATGGCACGTTCGCCCGCGGCGATCTTCTCGTCTAGCTCGGCCCGCCGCGCGCCCGCTTCGGCGATCTTGCGGTCGAGTTCTTCCTGGTCGGCGCGCAATGCGGCGACGTCGTCCTCAAGCGTGGCCAGCGCCTTGGCCGCCAGCTCCGCCTGTTCGGCGACGGATTTCAGCTCCTGCCGGTTTTCCTGGGCCTGCTGTTCGAGTTCGCTGGCAGCGGCGGTGGAATCAGCATCGGCATCCGCCGTGGCGCGAGCGGGGAGGGCCGGCGTGAGCGAAAGCAGCGCCGCCAGCACGAGCGATGCGGCGGCGCGAACCGGGACGCGCGCGACCGCCTCCGGCCCAGCCCCGGTCAGGCGGGCGGGTCGGGCATTCAGGGTCCGGGCGGGGCCGGACCGGACCGATTCGGACCGGCGGCTCAACATGGCGTCATCCTAGCCGCTCCGGCGTTAAAGCTCCATTAACCAACAGGGGTGAGCGATCACATCTTTGCGGCGGGATCCGGGCCCGGCCTGCTTCAGGCGCGGTGATAGGGATGGCCGGCAAGGATGGTGACGGCGCGGTAGAGCTGTTCGGCGGCCATGATGCGCACCAGCTGGTGCGGCCAGGTCATGCGGCCGAAGGAGATGACCGCGTCCGCCCTGGCGTGAAGCTCGGGATCGAGCCCGTCGGCGCCACCGATGGCGACCACGAGGTCGCGCCGCCCATCGTCGCGCAGACGCGCCAGCAGATCTGCGAAGCCTCGCGAATCGGGCGTCTTGCCGCGCTCGTCGAGCAGGATCAGCGCGGCGCCGTCCGCAAGCAGGCGGTCGAGCTGGGCCGCTTCGTCCTTCTTGCGCAGATCGGCCGTCGGCGCCCGGCTTTCGGCGACCTCGACGGTGCGCGCGAAATCGAGGCCCAGCGCGCCGCCGGCCTTGGCGAGCCGGTCGAGATATCGTCCGGAAAGCTCGCTCTCGGGGCCGGCCTTGAGCCGTCCGACGGCAAACAACGTGATTCGCATGGTGAATTTTCCTGTTGCGGGCGGTTAAATCGGCCGAGCCGTCGCCCCGGGAGGACCCGGCGGCTGCGCATCAGGCCCTGTGCCGCGATCACCACCCCGACTGCGCAGCCGGCGCGGGCGCGCAGCAGTGGGGTGGGGCAGGCTTCCAACCCGTGCAAGGGGCTTTGCGTCCGGACGAGAACATCCGGACGTGGCATGCATCGGGCAAGCGGTCCGGCCAGGCAGGCCGTGCCGGTCAATGCAGTTTCGGGTCCTCGATCTCGGGCGTCTGCCACATCTTCTCGATGTTGTAGAACTCCCGGATTTCCGGCCGGAACACATGCACGATGACATCGCCCGAATCGATCAACACCCAGTCTCCGGCCGCCAGTCCCTCGACCCGCGGCGTGCCGAAACCGGCATCCTTGAGTGCGCTGATCAGGTGGTCGCAGACCGCCGCCACATGACGGTTGGATCGGCCTGAAGCCACGACCATGTGGTCGCCCAGCGCCGATTTGCCCGCGATGTCGATGATGACGATGTCTTCTGCCTTGGAGTCCGCCAAGCTGTCGCGGACGGTTTCAAGCTGGCGCAGAGCGGCCTGTTCGCCACTGCCCGCCGGCGGTGAGAATGCGCTTGCAGCGATTCTCTTTGCGTGTGCTGTTCCCAGTGTGGTTCCCTTCCTCTGCCTGAACAGTCCAACAATCGCCGGGATTTTCAACGCAGAAACCGCGGCGCACCGTTAAGATAGTCACGGACCCGGGTGTTTTTCAAGATACAGGCGTGCCCGCCGCCGCGCGCTCGCCCCGGATCGCGGTCGAGGACAGCGAGGAGCGCGGTCCGTGGATGAAGGTCCAGGCCGGCGCGTTGAGCGAGGCGAGCGTCGCCGCATCGTCCTCGTCGACGCGTGCATGGGTGTAGGTCTTGGCCATTTTCGACGACAGATAGGCCAGCGTCGATCCCGGCCGGTCAATCACGGCGATCGGGAAGGTCTCGGCGATGGTGCGCCAGTCCTGCCAGTGGTGGAAGCTTCTGAGATTGTCCGCGCCCATGATCCAGACGAAGCGGATGCCGGGATTGCGGGCCTTGACGAAGGCCAGCGTCTCGGCGGTGTAGCGCAGCCCGTGGGCCGCTTCGAAGGCAGTGACCTTGACGCGCGGTCCCGGCGCGAGCGCGCGGCTCATCGCCACGCGGTCCTCGAGGCTTGCGAGCTCGGAATGGCTCTTGAGCGGATTGCCGGGCGTGACCATCCACCACAACTGGTCGAGGCCGAGCCGTCTCAGCGCGATCTCGGCCACCAGCTCATGGCCCCGGTGCGGCGGATTGAAGGAGCCGCCGAACAGGCCGACGCTCATGCCGCGCTCGACATGCGGCATCTTCAGGAAGGACGGCCTCAGCGCGCGCACCCCGCTCAAGGCCGGATCTGGCCGGTGCCGTGCACGCGATATTTGAACGAGGTCAGTTGCTCGACGCCGACGGGCCCGCGGGCATGCATCTTGCCCGTGGCGATGCCGATTTCCGCACCCATGCCGAATTCGCCGCCATCGGCGAACTGGGTCGAGGCGTTGTGCAACAGGATTGCCGAATCGATCTCCGAGAAGAAGCGCTCGACCACTTCGGGATCCTCGGCGATCACCGCCTCGGTGTGGTTGGAGGACCACTCGGCGATGTGCGCGATGGCGCCGTCGATGCCGTCGACGAAGCGTGCGGAAATGATGGCGTCGAGATATTCGGTGCGCCAGTCCTCGTCGGTGGCGGGCGTGGCCGCGGGCAGCAGCGCCATGACGTCGCTGTCGCCATGGATCTCGCAGCCGGCGGCGGACAGGTCGGAAAGGATCGCTGCGGCGACGTCGCGGTCGAGCGCGCTGTCGATCAGCAGGGTTTCGGCCGATCCGCAGATGCCGGTGCGGCGCATCTTGGCATTGAGCACGATGCTGCGCGCCATGGCGGGGTTGGCGGACTTGTCGACATAGACGTGGCAGAGGCCCTCGAGATGGGCGAACACCGGCACGCGGGCATCGGCCTGGACGCGGGCGACCAGGCTCTTGCCGCCGCGCGGGACGATCACATCGACCGTGCCACCGAGACCGGTCAGCAATTCGCCCACGGCGGCGCGGTCGCTGACCGGAATCATCTGGATCGCGTCGGCGGGCAGGCCCGCGGTTTCGAGCCCTTCGACCAGGCAGGCATGGATCGCGCGCGAGGAATGGAACGAATCCGATCCGCCGCGCAGGATCACGGCATTGCCGGATTTGAGGCACAGCGCGCCGGCGTCGGCCGTCACGTTCGGGCGGCTTTCATAGATCACGCCGATGACGCCGAGCGGCGTGCGCACGCGCTCGATCCTGAGTCCGTTGGGCCGGTTCCAGGCGGCGATCACGCCGCCCACCGGATCGGGCAGGGCGGCGATCGCGCGGATGCCGTCGACCATGGCGGCGATGCGGCCCTCGTCGAGACTGAGCCGGTCGAGCAGGGAGGCGGCCATGCCGCTGTCGCGACCGGCCTGCATGTCGAGCGCATTGGCCTCGAGGATCTCGGCCCTGCGCGCCGTGATCGCCTGCGCCATCGCCTCGAGCGCCGCGTTCTTGCGCTCCGTCCCCGCGGTCGCCAGTGGCCGCGCCGCCGCTTTCGCGCGACGGCCGATATCGGCCATCAGCGAAGCGATCTCGGTTCGGGACGTGGTTTTTTCCAGCATGGCGGCTCTCCGGGCGGACGGTCAGGCGGTTTTCTTACGCAATCCATGCCGTGCCGTAAAGCCGGGCGGTCCGCGCTTTGCTGTCAGCCGTGCGGTGCGGGGCCGGAGGTGATCACCATGTCGTCGCGATGGATCATCGCCGCCCGGCCGGAATAGCCGAGAATGGCTTCGATCTCGCCCGACTTGCGCCCGGCGATGCGCCGCGCCTCGTCGGCGTCATAGGCGCACAGTCCGCGGGCGATCTCGCGTCCGTCCGCATCGCAGACCGCGACCGGGTCGCCGCGGTGGAACTCGCCGAGAACGGTGCGCACGCCCGCCGGCAGCAGGCTCTTGCCGTGTCGCAGCGCGGTTTCGGCGCCCGTGTCGATGCCGAGCCGGCCCGCGGGTTCGAGCTGGCCCGCGATCCAGGTCTTGCGCGCGGTCTGGGGCGTGCCGGACGGCTGGAACCAGCTTGAGCGGGCGCCATTGTCGATCGCCGCAAGCGGATGCGCGGTCTTGCCCGACGCGATGATCATGGCGCAGCCGGCGCCGGTGGCGATCTTGCCGGCATCGATCTTGGTCTTCATGCCGCCGCGCGACAGCTCCGACCCGGCATCGCCCGCCATCGCCTCGATCTCGGGGGTGATCGCCTCAATGGTCTCGAGGAAGCGGGCCTCAGGGTCGAGATGCGGCGGGGCGGTGTAGAGCCCGTCGATGTCCGACATCAGCACCAGCAGGTCGGCGCTGACCATGGTGGCGACCCGGGCGGCGAGCCGGTCGTTGTCGCCGTAGCGGATCTCGCTGGTGGCAACCGTGTCGTTCTCGTTGATGATCGGCACCGCGCCGTGGCGCATCAGTTCGGCCATGGTGGCGCGCGCGTTGAGATAGCGCCGCCGCTCCTCGGTGTCGCCGAGCGTGAGCAGGATCTGGCCTGCGACGATGTCGTGGGTGGAGAGATTGGCCGACCAGGCGCGGGCGAGCGCGATCTGACCCACGGCGGCGGCGGCCTGGCTGGCTTCGAGCCTGAGCGGACCGCTTGCCAGACCGAGCACCGTGCGGCCCATGGCGATCGCGCCCGAGGAGACCACCAGCACCTCCGCGCCCGCGCGTTTGAGAGCGGCGATGTCGGCGCAGAGGGATTCGAGCCAGGCCGATTTCAGCCCGGTGTCGCGGTCCACCAGCAAGGCCGAGCCGATCTTGATGACGATCCGCCTGTGGGCGGATACCGGTTTGCGGGAGCCGTTCATGGTCAGTCCTTCGCGCCGCTGCCGCCGTCGGTGCTGGGGGGCGCGGCTGCCTCGTCGTCGGCATCCCTGGCGCCGGCGATGATGTCGCGCAGCGCCCGCAGCGCGCCGGTCATGCCTTCGCCGGTGACCGCCGAGATTTCGAAAGGTGCCTGTCCCGCCGCCTTCTTCAGCGCCCGGACCTTGGCGGCGCGGGCCTTGGCATCGACCACGTCGACCTGGCTGAGCGCGACGATCTCGGCCTTCTCGGCGATGCCGTGGCCATAGGCTTCGAGCTCGTGGCGGACGGTCTTGTAGGCCTTGGCGACGTCTTCCTCGAGCGCCGAGACCAGGTGCAGCAGTACCCGCGTGCGCTCGACATGGCCCAGGAACCTATCGCCGATGCCGACACCCTCATGCGCGCCCTCGATCAGGCCGGGAATGTCGGCGAGCACGAATTCGCGGCCGTCGATGGTGGCGACGCCGAGGTTCGGATGCAGCGTGGTGAAGGGGTAGTTGGCGATCTTCGGCCGGGCCCGGGTGACGGCGGCGAGGAAGGTGGACTTGCCGGCATTGGGCAGGCCCACCAGCCCGGCGTCGGCGATCAGCTTGAGCCTGAGCCAGACGGTCTTTTCCTGGCCTTCGAGGCCGGGATTGGCATGGCGCGGCGCCTGGTTGGTCGACGACTTGAAATGGGCGTTGCCGAAGCCGCCATTGCCGCCGGCGGCCAGCCGGTAGCGCTGCCCCACCTCGGTCAGGTCGCAGATCAGGGTCTCGTTGTCTTCCTCGAACACCTGGGTTCCGGCCGGCACCTTGAGGGTCACGCTGTCGCCGCCGGCGCCGGTGCGGTTGCGGCCCATGCCGTGGCCGCCGGTCTTGGCCTTGAAATGCTGCTGGAAGCGGTAGTCGATCAGCGTGTTCAGCCCGTCAACGGCCTCGATCCAGACATCGCCGCCGCGGCCGCCGTCACCGCCGTCCGGGCCGCCGAACTCGATGTATTTCTCGCGCCGGAACGAGACGCTGCCGGCCCCGCCATCGCCGGAGCGGATATAGACCTTGGTTTCGTCGAGGAACTTCATCTGGATTGACCGATCGGAATTGTAAACGCGGGTGCGGCCGGGCTGGCATCGGGCCACCGGCTTTGCGCGCATCGATAAACGCCTCCGGCTTTGAGGTCAAAGCCTATCGTGCAGCCGGCCGATGGCGGGGAGGCCCCGGAGCCCCCGGAGCCGCTGAGTTCGCGCCTTTTGCGGCCGGATCAGGGGCGGATGGCGCGCGCCTCGGAGAGCGTGCGGGCGAAATTGACCCGGACGCGGGCGACAGGCAGCGCGAACTTGGTCACCAGCGCGGTGTTGCGCAGGGTGTCATCCTCCAGGAGCACCAGCTTGTCGAAGAAGCGGACCACGTTGCGCTTCTCGGAGGGGTCGAGATCGACGCGATAGGAGAAGCGCGCCGTGTTGCCCGAAAGATGCACGGTGGTTTCGCCCAGCACATCCTCGCGGGTGCCCGTATAGGTGTTCGGTCCGGTGCGGGTGAAGACCCAGGTCTTGGTGTCGCGTTCGCCGTCGTCGTAGCGGAAGTCCTCGCGCAGGGTGAGGACCTTGCCGCGGACCGTGCCCGTCAGGTCCACGCGGAAGGAGCGGCTGACCCCGGTGATCGACCCGAAGCTGCCGAAGGCATAGGTCTTGCCCGCGAAAAAGTCCTCGAGCCTCAGGTCCCTGGCCTGGAGCGGGCCCGCGGCCAGGAGCAGGGTCAGTGGCAGGGCGGCGAGAACGGGCAGAAGGCGGCGCAGACGGATCATGGGCGTATCCTTTCGGGTCATGACCGCGTCTACGCGGAACCGGCCGGGATGGATCAGGCGGCGGGCCTGTGTCGACCCGCCGCCCGAGATGCCTAGGAGGCCCGTGCCCGGTTTTCGCTCGACCAGCCGATCAGCGACACCCAGGTCTTGCGGTCGAGCCGGAACCACTCGACCGCGGCGCTGGCATTGATCGACTGGATGTGGATCATGCCGGACCCCTGGAACTGGAAGCCGCTTTTCTGCAGCACCCGGCGCGAGGCGGGGTTGATCACCCGGCAGCGGGCGTCGATATGGTCGATCTCGCGGGTGCGGAAGGCCATGTCGACCAGCGCATGCACGGCTTCGGTGGCTATGCCGCGGCGCCAGAACGGCTCGCCGATCCAGTAACCGATCTCGGGTGAAACGCCGTCCTTGCCGGTTTCGAGCGAGCAGCAGCCATAAAGTTTGCCGCTCTCGGAATCGGTGATCGCATAGACGCAATTGCCATTCCCGCGGTGGGCGGAGGTACGCACGAAGGTTTCCGCGTCGGTTCGGCCATAGGGATGCGGAATGCGCGATACCATGGTGGCGATGGCCGGGTTGTCGGCGAGAATGGCAATGGCGTCGATGTCCTCGGCGTGGGGCGCGCGCAGGACAAGGTTCTCGGTCACCAGGACCGGGCAGTCGTAGCTGGGCGGCCGGTCGAGGCTCAGCGTGTCGAGACAAGGCTCGCCGGCCAGGTCTCTCTCAGGTTCGTGTCTCATGGTCATTCTCCGGTTTTGGACAAAGGAAAGGGGAGATGGCGTCCCATCTCCCCTGCCTAGATCCGGATTTTTCCGGAGGATGCCTGTTCAGGCCGGGTCGATGAGACGCCGGCTTGCTTGAAGGATCCGGCTTATTCTGCGGCTTCCGCTTTCGCGACAACCGACACATAGGTTCGGCCGTTGGCTTTCTTGCGGAAGTCAACGTTGCCGGGCTGCACGGCAAAGATGGTGTGGTCGCGGCCGAGGCCGACGCCGGTGCCGGGATGCCACTTGGTGCCGCGCTGACGCAGGATGATGTTGCCGGCCACGACCGATTCGCCGCCGAACTTCTTTACGCCGAGGCGCTTGGATTCCGAATCGCGACCGTTGCGCGACGAACCGCCAGCTTTTTTGTGTGCCATGGGTCTGCTCCTGTTCCGCCCCTATGGGCGATTTGTCTCTTCTGCGGCCGTGGCCGCCAGGGCCCGAACGGGCGGTTGATTACTTGGCGAGAGCCTTGGCCTGTTCGCGCCAGTCCGAAATCTGGTCTGCGCTGAACGGCATGGCTTCGTCGATGCGGGCGATGTCGGCGTCGGTGAGCGCTGCGACCTGGGCAAAGGTGGTGATGCCCTGCTCGTTGAGCTGGCCGGCCGCGACCGGGCCGATGCCCTTGATCTTGGTCAGGTTGTCGCCCTTGCCTTCCGGCGCGGAAAACAGCGGTGCGGCTGCTGCCTCGGCCTTGGGGGCGTCCGCCTTCTTGGCCTCTGCCTTCGGCGCGTCGTCCTTCTTCGCGGCAGCCTTCTTGGCGGGCTTGGCGCCGCCGGTCAGGATGTCGGTGATCTTGACGATGGTCTGGTGCTGGCGATGGCCGCGAATGCGCTTGGAGTTCTGCCGGCGGCGCTTCTTGAAGGCGATGACCTTGCGGGCGCGGCCCTGCTCGACGACTTCGGCGACGACCATGGCGCCTTCGACGAAGGGTGCGCCGATGGTTGCGCCGGCGCCTTCGCCGACCATCAGGACTTCGCCGAATTCGACGGTGTCGCCGGCGGCGCCTTCGAGCTTCTCGATCGTCAGAACGTCATTGGCGGCGACGCGGTACTGCTTGCCGCCGGTTTTGATGACTGCGAACATCTTTTGTCCTTTCGTGTTCGTCCGGCTCTCGCCTTTGCGGCGGGCCGTCTTTTTGCCAGTCGGAAACTGATCGGCCGATCCGAAGCCGGATTGGCCGGGTGACCCTTCTGCCGGGACAGTCGCGGGTTGTTTCCCGTCAGGCTGGCCCCACCAAAAGGCGAACGGCGCAGGAAGCCCACGCCGTATTCGGCTCGCGGGATACGTGAGGCGCTGCGAAGAGTCAAGCCAATTTGCCCGTGAGCCCCCGGTTTGGCGCGGTTTGTGACGGGTGGGGCAAACTTACCCCTTGTCTAAGCCGCTCACGTTGGGTATGGAAGCGCCCGCGCACAGATATTGCGCCGACCAAAGACGCGGAGAGGTGGCTGAGTGGTCGAAAGTACCGCACTCGAAATGCGGCGTGGGGGTGACTCCACCGTGGGTTCGAATCCCACCCTCTCCGCCATTCCCATCGTTTGAGATTTATAGCGCGATATTGCCACCGAGCACCGCGAACGCGGCGGGCGGCGCAACTGATCGCCGAAACCATACGCCATGGGCCGAGGTTCCAGGATGGCGGCAGTCGCGCCCATTTCGGATGTCCATGTCGCGCAAAGGGGCAAACCAGGGCGGGCCTGTCGCCGGCGACAGGGATCAGGACGCAGCGTTGGTGATGTGCTGCAGCAGCTTTACAAAATGGCTGGTCCGGACGCCCTTCGGGTTCTGCGCCGGGTCCACGATCTCAACGACCACCAGCCGTTTTGACGGACTTATGGCAACCGCTTGCCCGCCAAAACCGGAGGCAAGGGCTGCACCTGCACCGTCTTGAGCTTTTCGACAGACCAGCCGGCCGATGCAGGATCGACGCCTTGCCATGGCTGCGCCTGCGCATCTCCGGCAAACGGCAAGGCAAACAGGGAAAACAGGGCCACCAGGAAAAACCTCGAATATCGCTGCATGTCCCCTCCCAAAGCCCACTGCCGCGGCACGATGCCGAGCGGCCGATCCCGCGCGCTCGCCCGGCAATTCTGAAAACCGGCGCGCCGAGAAATCGGCCCCGATTCGGGCGTTCGTGAGGCCGGGCAGGCTCTTGGGGAGCGGAGGTTCAATGCCCGACCGGTTCGATCCAGGCGCCGTGCGGGTCGGTCCATGCCGCAGCTTGAGCGTTGACCGACAGCAGGAAGGCGCCCTGCGCGGGAGCCTCTGCGGGGGAGACGCCGAAATGCGGCATGACGCCCGGTGCCTCGTTGCAGATCCAGACATCTGCCAGTGACGAGACGAGGGTGGCAAACCGCATGCGGTCGTCGTGGCTTGGGACATAGGCAAGAACGGCGGTATGGAAGACGACAAGCGTGGCGTCTTGCGGAGCCTGGCGGCAGAGGGCTTCGAACTTCGGTCCGAGCAGATCGCCCTCAACGATCCTCGGACGCTCCTCTGCCACGGTATCGAGGGCCAAACGAAGCCGGTCGCGGCGCCCCTGCTGTTCGGGCCAGACCAGCGTCTCGAGCCATGCGGCCTCGTCCGGGTCGCCGGCGTCGAGCGGATTGAGGTCGAGCCCGGCCCGCCACACGATCTGCGGAAGCCTGTCGGGGAGCTCGACATCTGCGCCAGCCCGGCACGGGAAGACGGGGTGCGGCTGGTCCTGCGCCGGGGGGCGGAGGCTGCGTGAGGGGTAGTCGTATCCGTATCGATCCGGGAAGAGGCAAAGGCCGGCGGATGCCCCGACCTCCAGGAGCGCCAGGGGCTGGGGCAGACCGCTCAAGACCGGCAGGAGCACGGCGCACCGTCCCGGCTCGTTCGTCTGCGTCGAGCGGTCGAGCATGATGGCGCGAACCGCATCGAAGCGATCCACCAGAGCCTGCCTGAACTCGCTGTAGCTCGCCGGGACGCCGAAGAGGTGCCGGTAGGCGGCGAGAAGCAGGTTGGGCTGCTGCTTCGGCTGGGGCAGGGACGCGATCAGGCCGAGCACTTCTGCGTCCTGCGAGACGCCCAGGGTGAGCTGCTCGTAGAGCGGAGACCGCCCGCTCGCCTCACGGACTGCAAACCGATGGTAGCGGGCGGACAAGGCATCCCGATCCACACTGGTCGTCATGTTGAACTCCTCCGCGCTGCAGGCCGCCAACGACCGGCAGCCTTGTAGCACTCGGGCGTGAAGCGCGGACAGTCAAGCTTCCTGCCCCGGCAAGCAGGCCGGTGCTTGGCCCCGGCGCGGCTGTTGGGCACGCCGGATTGGCCTTTGAAGCCGTCGCGCGCGTCAGTCGCCGGGGCAAGGCCGATGCTTCTCGAACCGTGCATCGCCGCCCTCCAGCTCCCGGGTGCGCACCCATCCCAGCCGTTCATAGAAGCCGGTGGCGCGGGAGGAGCCGTCGGTTTCAAGCCAGATCGACGGATGATGCGCGAAGAGCAACGCTTCGGCCCGTTGCACAAGCCGGCGGCCGATGCCCAGCCCTGCCTGCTCGGGGCGAACGAAGGCCGCAAACAGGCACGCATCCTCGACATCCACCATCGAGAAGCCAACAATGCGGCCCTCCTGTTCGGCGACCCAAATGCAGGCATGCGCATGCAGGGCTTCCCGAAGCGTTCCGGAGGTGATGCCCATTTCGGTCAGTTGCCTGATCGACAGGTGATTTTCCCGGACACTCGTCCTAACGTCAAAAATGGCGGGAATGTCGGCTTCGGTGGCAGTGCGGATCGAAACTGTCATGGGCAACCGGATTGCGGGTGGAGCGGACTGCAAATTTTGAGGGATATCCGCCTTTCCTGTCCGGTCTAGCCGAAAGCGGGCAGGCAGGAAACCATCGCACTTGTGGCCATCGGCTGTCGGCACGATTTCGCGACGCCAAGTCGTTTCCGGATTGCCGGGCCGGCCGTCTTCGCGCGTGCCCGGCTGCGGCGGGCAAAGCCCGAAAACGGCTCTCGGGCCTAATCGGTGAGCTTGCCCGATCGTGCTCCGTCCTTGTGGCGTATGGGAAGCTGCGACAGGATTTCGGGCTCGAGCAGCCTGGCATTGATCCCGAACCGCATCAGCACCAAGGACGGGCGTCCGTCCGAAGGCGTGGTCCGGCCGGTATAGACGCGATCCCAGAAGGCGCTCGCGGTGTCGTCTGCCGTGACGCCGGCGGGGTTCGTGTTTGTATGGCAGGGCGAAGTCATGTATCGTCAAATGAGCCATAAGTGCGCGCATGTCAATATCATGCGCTTTCATTTGTTACGAAAGGGGCCGCAATGCGCCAGGACAGCCGCTTGCCGCGGGTGCTTCACGCGCTTCTGCATCTCGAGCAGATGCAGAAGCCGGCGACCTCCGAGCTGATTGCCCAGATGCTGGGAACGAATGCCTCGGTGGTTCGCCGCACCATGGGAGGCCTGCGCGAGGCGGGCATCGTCGTCTCGGTCAAGGGGCATGGCGGGGGATGGTCGCTGGCACGGCCGCTGGCGGAGATTTCCTTGCTCGATATCTACCAGGCGCTGGATGCCCCGACGCTTTTTGCCATCGGCACCGATGACGGCCAGTCGACATGCCTGCTCGCCCGGGCGGCAAATGACGCGACGGCAAACGCCCTCCTGAAGGCGCAGCACCATTTTCAAGCGCATCTGAGACGCATTTCCGTCGCGGATCTGGCTTCGAATGTCGAGCAGGGCACACCGGGGCAGGCCGGGAGTGGGCCGGACGCTGCCGAGTGGGGGTGACGTCTGCTTGCGCGGCAGGGACTTCGCGCAGGGCCGCTCCGCTCTCCAACCTATTGGAGCGGTTTGGGTGCGGGGCCCCGGGGCGCAGCTGCTCCGGTGGAGCGCCGCTGCTCCGCAAGAGCGGCACCAGGGGCAGGCGGTCTTGCCCCCGGTTTTCGATGAGGTGTCGCACCGTCGCTGCGGCGCGATTGCGCAGGCCGGGTGCAGGGCCGGGGCAGCCAGAGTCGCAGGGTGTTCCGGTGACGGCCGGGCGGCGGCGCCGGGTCAAGCAGTCAGATGCGGTCGCATCAGCTGCGCCACAGCATCCGGCGTTTCCATGATCGCCAGATGCGGTCCCTCGATCCAGGCGAGAGTCGAGCCCGCGATGCCCTTGGCAAGGGCGGTCGAGGCCGCCGGATCGACCATCTGGTCGTACCGGTTGCCGAGAACCAGGGTCGGCGCGCGGATCGCGGCGAGATCCCGGGTGATGTCGAGCGTCAGATCCAGCTCTGCCTGCCGGGCGATGCCCTGCCAGTCGCTTCCCCTGACCATGTCTTCGGCGACAGCCTCGCCATCCCCGATCCCGGCCAGGAAGGCGTGGCTGAAGCCGGTCAGCAGCATCAGCCGCGCAAGTGCCGCAGGATCTCGCCTGGCCAGATCGGCCCAGAGACGAAACTGCAGTTGCGACCGCGGGTCTGCGGAATGCGCGAAGCCGCCGATCAGCACCAGCTTGCCGACCCTGTCGGGATGGCGTGCCGCAAGCCGCGCCGCGACGGCGGAGCCCAGCGAGAAGCCCGCGAGATCGAAGCGGTCGAGCCCGGCATGGTCCGCCGCGGCGAGCACCTGTCCGACAAGACGGTCAAGCGTGAGCACTTCGGTCGGGTCATCGGTCAGCCCGGACCCGGCATAGTCGGGCCGCAGCAGGCGCCTGCCCGGCAGATGGGGCATCAGGCCCGCGAAATTCGCTTCGCCATCTCCCCCTGTCCCATGCACGAGCACGAGCGGTCGCCCCTCGCCATCGTCCCGGTAGCCGATACGCGCGCCATCATTCTGCAGATATTCGATTTTCGACATTGGGTTCACTCCGACTTGATGTGTCGGCAAACTTCCTGCACGCTGACAGCGCTGTCAGGGTCAAGCGAAAAAGAAACGAGGGCATCATGCAGATCGGCGAAATTTCGCAGCGGAGCGGCATCAGCGTGCGGATGCTGCGGTTCTATGAGGCGGAGGGGCTGCTCCGGCCGCACCGGACCGCGAGCGGCTATCGCGACTATTCCGCGGAGGACCTGGAGACGGCACGCCGCATCCGCCAGCTCGCCGATGCCGGGCTGACCGTCGAGGCGATGCATGATCTCCTGCCCTGCGTCATCAGTCCGGAGCCGAGCTTTCATCCCTGTGACCGCCTGCGCGCGCGGCTGAAGGCCGAGGTCGACAAGCTCGACCGAAAGCTCTCGGATATTCAGCGATCGCGCGCGCAGATCGCCGCCTATCTCGACGGGCTGCCGCGCGAAGAGGGGCGCGAACCGGCAAGCGCCGTGTCCTGATGCGGCTGACCGGAAACCGCGCGCCCGCCGCCCGAACGGCCGGGGTCAGGCGCGGGCCTCGGCCCGGTGCGGCGCGGCGATGCCGTTCAGCAGGTAGTCGACCAGGGTTTCCGCCAGGGCCTCGCGGGACTCCGGCGTATCCTCCGGCCGCGGGCGGTACCAGACGGTCATCCAGTTCAGGGCGCCCAGCATCGGCTTGACGATCAGCCGCGGATTGCAGGGGCGCAGCAGTCCCTGGGCCATGCCGTCCTCGATGATCCCGACCAGGATCGCTTCGCCGCGGTCGCGCAAGTCGATGATTTCGCGCAGCACGGCGCGCTGCTCGGGCGTGGTGCTGCGCGACATGTGCATGTCCACGCCTTCCACGGCCACCTTTGCATAGGGCAGGCGCTCCATGATCTGCCGGGCCAGCGTCATCAGCACGCCATGCAGCTTCTCGAGCGGCGTGCCGGCGCCCTTGGCGACCTCCTCGATCGCTTCGATATAAGCGGTCATGGTCTCGCGGTGGACGTCGAGATAGAGATTGGTCTTGCTCTTGAAGTGGTAGTAGATCTTGCCCTTCGTCGAGCCGAGGACGTCGGCGACCATGTCGATCGACGTGCCTGCAAAGCCGTATTCCATAAAGGCAACGGCGGCGGCATCGAGGATTTCCGTGCGGCCGCCCGACCTCGCTCTGCCGCGCGCTTTCATGGGGAGGTTTCCTCTCTGAAACAGTTGGCCCCATGGATTAACCTGATTTGACGGCATTGCCAATGTAAGCCCCGGCGCGGCCCGGCCCGGCCAGGAGGCAGCCGTGCCCGGCCGGGATCGAGGAGGGCTTTTGCGCCCTTGCCTGGCTCAGCGGGGCCGGGGCAGCGTCGCCAGGTCGAAGACCTCTGCGTGGGAGGCGACGAACATGCGTCCGCCGGGCAGCACCCAGCCGCGGAACATGCCGTCGGTGTTGTAGGGGGCGGTGATCGCCCCGTCGGCGCCGACGGCGACCAGTCCCGCGCCGATGTCGTGCGGCTTGAGATCCTGATGGATCACCTTCGAAGCCGCGTCCTCGAGGCTTTCGCCGAGATAGGCCATGCGGCTCGCAATCTCGTGGGCGACGGCGTGGCGGATGAAATATTCGCCCTTGCCGGTGCCGGAGACGGCGCAGACGCCGTTTCGCGCATAGGTGCCGGCGCCGATGATCGGGCTGTCGCCGATGCGGCCTGCGGGCTTGTTGGTGTAGCCGCCGGTGGAGGTGGCCGCGGCGAGCGTGCCGGCGCTGTCGAGCGCCACGGCGCCGACGGTGCCGTGTTTCTCCGCCTCGCTGGCCTTGGCGGCGGTTCCCGCGGCCTGATGTCGTTTCATCGCGCTGAGCGCCGCCACCCGCCGTTCGGTGGTGAAATAGGACGGCTCGACGATGTCGAGGCCCGCGCCGGCGGCAAAGGCATCCGCGGCCGGGCCGCCGAGCATGACCGCCTCTTGCGCCTCCATCACGGCGCGGGCCGCCCTGATCGGGTTGCGGATCCGCCGGGCGAGCGTCACGCTGCCGGCGGCGAGATCGGCGCCGTTCATGATCGCGGCGTCGAGTTCGTGTTCGCCATCGGTGTTGAGCGCCGCGCCGTGCCCGGCGTTGAAATGCGGCGAATCCTCCATCACCACGACGGCGGCCTCGACCGCATCGAGCGCGCTGCCGCCTGCCGTCAGCACCGCCCAGCCGGCCTCGAGCGACCTGCCGAGGTCCGCGCGCGCGGCGATCCACTCGTCTTCCGCCAGATCCAGTCTGGCCATGACGCCGCAGCCGCCATGGATTGCCAATGCCGTCGGGTTCATTTCCTGTTCCTTTCCATATAGAAAGGGCCGGATCTTGCGATCCGGCCCCCATCATCGCAAACCGCTCAGTTCGCGCGAATGTTCATCGCCAGCGTGTCCTCGTCGGAGCGCGGCGTGATCGTGATCGTCTTCTTCATGCCCCAGGCGCTGATGATCGAGGCTATCGACAGGTTCGGGCGATCGGTCGAGACCAGCAGGTTGGCGTCCTGAAGAAGTTTCTCGCGCTTGGCGGAATCCATTTCCACCGCCGCGTCCTCGATCAGCTTGTCCATCTCCGGGTTGGAGTAGCCGCGGACGTTGAAGGCGCCGAGCTTGAGCTCGGGATCGTTGGTGTGAACCAGCGAGGACAGCGTGTAGTTGGCTTCGCCCGTAAGCGTGCCCCAGCCGGACATGGTCAGGGTGTAGTCGCCGCGGGTGTTGGCCGGGAAGAAGACGGCGCCCGGCTGGGCATTGGCCTCGACCTCGACGCCGATGGCGGCGAGCATCTGGGCAATGGTGGTGCCGACATCCTTGTCGCCGGGCAGGCGGTCATTGGTGAAGGAGAACACAACCTTGAAGCCATCCGGGTAGCCGGCGTCGGCCAAAAGCTGCCTGGCCTTCTCGATGTCGGGCGTCGGCACCGCGATGTCGGGGTTGTAGCCGAAGATGTTCGGGGTCACGAGCTGCGACTGCGGCGTGCCCATGGTTTCCATGGCGATCTCGGTGATGGTTTCGCGATCGATCGCCAGATCGAAGGCCTCACGCACCCTGGCATCCTGGAACGGGTTCTTGCCCAGCGGCGATCCGTCCTTGGCCGTGACCTGGGGGGTCTCGTCGCGGAAGTCGAAGCCCATGTTGAACAGGTACACGCTGTTGTGCTTGACGATCGACAGGCTGCCGTCGCGCTCGAGCGTCGGCACGTCGGAGGCCGGGACGCGGGCGATGATGTCGACCTGGCCGGCTTTCAGCTGGGCGACGCGGGCGGCGTCGTTCGGGATCTCCTTGCGGACGACCTTGTCCCACGGCTCGGCGCCGCCCCAGTAACCGTCGAATTTCTCGAGGACGAGTTCTTCCTTCGGGGTCCAGGAGACGAACTTGTAGGGACCCGTGCCGATGGCGGCCTTGCCGGAATTGAAGCCTTCCGCCGCGTGTTCGGCGGTGTCGGAATAGTTTTCGGCCGCGGTGTGCGAGACCACGAACAGGCGGATGAAGTCGTTGGGCAGGTTCGGCGCCGGACCATCGGTCTTGATGCGGATCGTGTAGTCGTCGACGATCTCGATGCCGGCGACGCGGCGGACATAGATGGTCGTCGGGTTGGGGCCGGTCACGTTGGGAATGCGCTCGATCGAGAACTTCACGTCCTCGGCGGTGAAATCCGATCCATCGTGGAATTTCACGCCCTGGCGCAGCTTGAACTCCCAGGTGGTGTCATCGATCGCGGTCCAGCTTTCGGCCAGGCCCGGCTCGAGCTCGAGCTCGTTGCCCGACTTCACCAGCGTATCGTAGATATGCTTGACGGCTTCGGCATGGGTGCCGGCCGCGGTGAAATGCGGATCGATCGAGAGCGGGCCGGCCCGGACACCGATGGTCAGGTCGGCAGCGAGTGCCGCGCCCGAGACACTCCCGAGCAAGGCAGCGGCCAAGGCGGCAGTGCGGAACAACTTGATGGCATTCATACTTCAGTCTCCTGTGGGTTGATCATCTGGGGCCAGTTGGGGGAATCGACGACGACTTTTGCCAGCAATTCGGACAGCATCAGCTGTTCGGCCGCGGTCAGGCCCGACAGCATCACCCGCTCGCGATCGACCATGGGCTGCATGGTCTCGGCGAGGATGCGTCGTCCTTCGTCGGTGAGGTAGAGCACGAAGCTCCTGAGGTCCGCCGGGTCGATCTCCCTGCGGATGATGTTCTTGTCGACCAGCTTCTGGATGGCGCGGCTGATGGTGTTCTTGGGGAACCCGGAAGAGCTGCAGATCGCGCTCGCGGTCAGGCCGTCCGACAGGCCGAGCGAATAGAGCACGACATATTCGGGGCGCGGCACGCCGGTCTTTTTCTCGATGAAGCGGTAGATCGGTTCGTTGAACTGAAGCGCCAGGAAATTGATGCGGAAAGACAGCCAGCACGGGTTTTCCCACAGCTTCACCGCCACCAGATCCTCAACGCCATGGGCTCCGGCCGCCGCCTGGCCACCCTTCCTCAGCAACGTGTCCAAAGACGTGGTGTTGGGTGGCCGCACCATTGCTCCTCCTGCCGGTCCTGGATAAGATATCGTTCCATTTGGAACTTGACGCTAGGTTTATTGGCTGTCAATCTCTTTTTATAGTTCCTTATGGAACATTTGTCTGGCCACGGAGAGGTCTTTCCGGGGCAGTTTTTCATCACCTTGCCCAATGTTTGGGCAGCGCCTGGGTGAGATCTACAAGGGAGTGACGATGAGAATCGCGGACATGAACTGGATGCAGGTGGAAGACCGGATCCAAGAGGACGACCGGTGCGTGCTTCCGATCGGCAGTGTCGAGCAGCACGCCTATATCAGCCTGGCAACCGACATGATCCTGGCCGAGAAGGTCGCCGTCGATGCGGCCGAGCCGCTCGGCATCCCGGTGTTCCCGGTGGTCCCCTACGGGCTCGCCTCGTCCTTCGCCGATTTTCCGGGGACGCTGAGCCTGACGCTCTCGACCTATATCGGCGTGATGCGCGATCTTCTCGACAGCCTTCACCGCTCCGGCTTCCGCCGCATCCTGATCGTCAACGGTCATGGCGGCAACACGCCGGTCACCGCGCTGGTCTCGGAATGGCTGAACGACCATCCCCACACCTCGGTCAAGTTTCACGACTGGTGGCGCGCGCCGCTGACCATGGGCAAGGTGCTGGAAATCGACGAGGCGGCCTCCCACGCCTCCTGGATGGAAAACTTCCCCTGGACGCGGGTCGCCGACCAGCGCCAGCCCGCCGACCGCAAGCCGAAGGTCGATTTTGCCGCGCTCGCCAGGGTCGGCGCGGCGCGCAAGCGGGAACTTCTCGGCGACGGCAATTATCACGGGCTCTATCAGCGCCCGGATGCGGACATGCAGGCGATCTGGGAGGTCGCCGTCGCGGAGACCCGTGCGCTGCTCGAAGGCGAATGGAACTGATGGCGGCCGCGGCCGCATCAACCGACTGAAACACGCAAGGAACGAACGGGAGAACACGATGCTGGTCTTCGTCTTGCAACGGCTGTGGCAGGCCATTGTCGTCATCCTTGCGATGTCGGTGCTGGTCTTCTGCGGCGTCTATGCCGTCGGCAATCCGATCGACGTGCTGATATCCCCGGATGCGACCCAGGACATCCGTGCGGCGGTGATCGCCCAATACGGCCTCGACCTGCCGCTGTGGCAGCAATATCTCGGCTTCCTGGGGCGCCTGATCCAGGGCGATTTCGGCCATTCCTTCGTCTACAACATGCCGGTCAGCGATCTCATCCTGTCGCGGCTGCCGGCCACGCTGGAACTGACGCTGACGGCGGTGATGTTTGCGAGCCTCGTGGGCATCCCGATCGGCATCTATGCCGGCTACCGGCCGCACAGCCCGGTGTCGCGGGCGATCATGGCGGTATCCATTCTCGGCTTTTCGGTGCCGACCTTCTGGTTCGGGTTGATGCTGATCATGCTGTTCGCGGTGCAGTGCGGCTGCATGCCGGCCGGCGGGCGCGGGGAGACCCTCGACCTATTCGGCGTTCCCTTCAGCTTCCTGACGCTTGACGGGATGCAGCACCTGCTGCTGCCGGCACTCAATCTGGCGCTGTTCAAGTTTTCGCTGATGATCCGCCTCGCCCGCGCCGGCACCCGGGAGGTCATGCTCAGCGACACTGTCAAATTCGCCCGCGCCGCGGGGCTTTCGGAATTCACGGTGCTGTCGCGCCACGTGCTCAGGCTGATCTCGATCCCGCTGGTCACGGTGTTCGGGCTGGAACTCGGCTCGACGCTGGCCTTCGCGGTGGTCACGGAGACGATCTTCTCCTGGCCCGGGCTCGGCAAGCTCATCATCGACAGCATCACCTCGCTCGATCGTCCGGTGATGGTCGCCTACCTGATGCTGGTCGCGCTGTTGTTCATCGTCATCAATCTCGTGGTCGACCTTGCCTATGCGCTGCTCGATCCCCGTCTTAGGAAAGGACGTGCGTGATGCGCGAAACCACGCCGCTCTCCCGCTTCCTGTCTGAATTTTCCAGCAACCGCACCGCCGCGATCGCCGCCGTGGTGGTGCTGCTGATCGTTGCGATTGCCATCCTGGCGCCGCTGGTGGCGCCGCAGGATCCTTATGATCTCGCCAATCTCGTGCTGCGCGATGCGCGCCGGCCGCCCGGCTATGTCGGCACCCAGGGCTATGTCCACTGGCTCGGCACCGACTCACAGGGACGCGACCTGTTGTCGGCGATCATCTACGGCTTGCGCATCTCGCTCGAGATGGGCGTGATCGCCGGCGGCATCGCCTTCCTGATCGGCGCGTTCGTCGGCACCTCGGCAGCCTATGTCGGCGGCCGCTTCGAAAGCCTGATCATGCGGATCATCGATCTGCAGCTGTCGTTTCCGGCAATCCTCCTGGCCTTCGTCATCGCCGCCATGCTCGGTCAGGGGCGCTACCAGTTGATCATGGCGCTGATCTTCGCCCAGTATGCCTATTTCGCCCGCACCGCCCATGGCGCGGCCTCGGCCGAGCGGCAGAAGGACTATGTCGAGGCGGCGCTGTCGGTGCCGCTCTCGCACACCCGGGTGGTGCTCAAGCATATCCTGCCCAATTCGCTGCCGCCGCTGATCGTGGTCGGCACGGTGCAGGTGGCCAGCGCGATCTCGCTCGAAGCCACGCTGTCCTTCCTGGGCGTGGGCCTGCCCCCGACCGAGCCGTCGCTCGGCATGCTGATCGCCAACGGCTTCCAGTATCTTCTGTCCGGGCGCTACTGGATCTCGATCTATCCCGGCATCGCACTGATCCTGTTCATCGTGTCGCTCAACCTGGTCGGCGACCAGATCCGCGACCAGCTCAATCCGAGGCTCCGCCGATGACCGCGCCGCTTCTCGAAGTCACCGATCTCAGGACCTGGTTTGCGACCGCGCGCGGCGAGATCAAGGCCGTCGACGGCGTCTCGTTCACCATCAATCCGGGCGAGGTGCTCGGACTGGTGGGCGAATCGGGGTCGGGCAAGTCGATCACCGGATTCTCGATCATCGGCCTGATCGACGAGCCGGGCCGGATCGTCGAAGGTTCGATCAAGCTCGAAGGGCGGGAGCTGACCGGGCTCTCCGCCTCCGAGTTGCGCCAGATCCGCGGCAAGACCGTCTCGATGGTGTTCCAGGATCCGATGATGACCTTGAACCCGGTGCTGTCGATCGAAACCCAGATCCGGCTGGCGCTCGAAGCCCACGAAAAGATCGGCGCCGACGAAGCGCGCAGGCGCGCGATCGCGGCGCTGGCGCAGGTGCGCATTCCCGATCCGGAGATCAAGGTCGACTATTATCCGCACCAGTTCTCCGGCGGCATGCGCCAGCGGGTGGCGATCGCGATTGCGCTGTTGCACCGCCCCAAGCTCATCATCTGCGACGAGCCGACGACGGCGCTCGACGTCTCGGTGCAGGCGGAGATCCTCTCCGAGATGAAGGAACTGGTGGCCGAACTCGGCACCGCGCTGATCTGGATCAGCCACGATCTCGCGGTGGTCGCCTCGCTTGCCGACCGGGTGGCGGTGATGCGTTACGGCCAGATCGTGGAGACCGGCGCCGCGCTCGACGTGCTCACCCATCCCCGGCACGACTACACCAAGGGCCTGCTCGATGCCTTGCCCTCGCGGGCAAAGCCCGGCGAGATGCTGGCGCGTGGCGCGGACGCGGATGCCGTGCCGCCGCCCCGGGAGGCCGCGACCCATGAGGTTCCGCCGCTCGGCAGTCCCTATCTGGTGATCGAAGACGCCGTGAAGATCTACCAGAAGCCGGCCGGCCTGATCCAGTCGCTGGCGGTCAGGGCCGGCTGGGCCGCACCGGAGCCGATCGTCCGCGCCGTCGATGGCGTAAGCCTGACGCTCCATCGCGGCGAGGTGCTGGGCCTGGTCGGGGAATCGGGCTCCGGCAAATCGACGCTCGGCCGCATGGCCGCGGGTATCTATGCGCCGACGGCCGGCACGGTGCGCCTCAACGGCAAGGCGGTGATGAGCGGGGGCCGCAGCCCCGTCAAGATCACCACCCGCGTCCAGACCATCTTCCAGGACCCGTTCGCCTCGCTCAACGGGCGCATGCGGATCGGCGACATCATCGCCGAGGGGCCGATTGCCCACCGGCTGATCACCCGCAGGGACGCGCCTGATTATGTCGGGCGCTGGCTGGCGGCGGTGGGGCTGGACCCGGCGCTTTCCAACCGCTTTCCGCACCAGTTCTCGGGCGGCCAGCGCCAGCGCATCGCCATCGCCCGGGCGCTCGCCATGCAGCCCGATGTCGTGGTCTGCGACGAGCCGGTTGCCTCGCTCGATGTCTCGATCCAGGCGCAGATCATCAATCTCCTGATCAAGCTGCGCCGCGAACTCGATCTGTCGCTGATCTTCATCAGCCACGACCTGTCGGTGGTCCGGCATCTCTGCGACCGGGTGGCGATCATGTATCGCGGCCGGATCGTGGAGGAGGGCGGCGCGGCCGAAATCTACGACAATCCGCAACACGATTACACCAAACGGCTGCTCGAAGCCGTGCCGGTGCTGCCCGAAGCGGCAGAATAGCAAGGGAAGACGACGAGGATGGAACCCTGGGAATGGGAAGAAGAGACCTGGCGCGGCAAGGTCAACAAGGTCCGGGCCGGCAGGTCGCTGAAACCGAAGGCCTGGAAGGACGGCGCGCGCTGCGCGGTGGCGCTGTCGTTTGACAGCGACCACGAGACCAACGAACTGCGCGACGGCGGCGAATCGATCGGGCGCATGTCGCAGGGCCAGTATGGCAACCGCGTCGGCGTGCCGCGCATTCTCGACGTCCTGGAGAAGGCCGGCGTTCCGGCGACCTTCTTCGTCCCCGCCGTCTGCGCGCTGCTCTATCCGGACGAACAGCGCGACGTGGTGGCGCGGGGCCATGAAGTGGGCCTGCATGGCTGGATCCACGAGGTCAACACCAAGGTGCCGCCCGAGAAGGAGCGCGAGCTTCACCTGCGCGCCGCCGACACGCTGGAAAAGATCACCGGCATCCGCCCGGTCGGCATGCGCACGCCGTCCTGGGATTTTTCCTCGGTCACGCTCGAAATCGAGCGTGAACTCGGCCTTCTCTACGATTCCTCGCTGATGGCCGACGACGACCCCTACGAGATCCTCGAGGACGGCGAGGCGACGGGCATCGTCGAACTGCCGGTCGAGTGGATCCGCGACGATGCGGTCTATTTCAACATGAACCGATTCACGGCGCACCGACCCTACACGCCGCCGCCGGCGGTGCTCGACATCTTCAGGCGTGAGTTCGACCGGGCCTATGCCGAAGGCGGACTGTTCCTGCTGACCATGCATCCGCATGTCACCGGCTATCGCTCGCGCATCTTCATTCTGGAAGAGCTGATCCGGCACATCCAGGGGCATGACGATGTCTGGTTTGGCACCCATGCCGACATCGCCGGCTACGCCAAGGCGCATGGAGGCTGAGATGGGAGCGAAGGTTGCCCTCGTCACCGGCGGCGGTCGCGGCATCGGCCGCGCCTGCGCGCTCGACCTGGCGCGCCACGGCCACGACATCGTATTGGTCGACCTGATCGAAGACGATCTTGCGCGCACGGCCGGGGAGATTGCCGAACTCGGCCGGGAGGCGATGCGTTTCGTCGCGGATGTCGCCGACCACGCCCGCGCGGCCGAGATCCTGGCCAAGGTCGATGAGAGGTTCGGCCGTCTCGACGTGTTGTTCAACAATGCCGGCAAGCCGCAGCCCAAGGGCATCACCGAGATCAGCGAAAGCGAGTTCGACGAGATCATCGCCATCAATCTCAAGGGCGCGTTCAACTATATCCAGCCCTCGGTTGAGCTGATGCGGCGCAATGGCGGCGGCCGGATCGTCAACATGTCGTCGATGAATGCGCATACTGGCGGCGTGACCAGCGCGGTCAGCAGGTTCTCCTACACCGCCGCCAAGGCCGGGATTCTCGGCATGACGCGGGCGCTGGCCAAGGAACTCGGGCCCGAGATCACCGTCAACGCGGTCTGCCCGGGCGTGATCAAGACCGAGCGGTCGAACGCCATGATCGACGCGCGTGAGGCCCAGCTGGCGGCGGGCATCGTCCTGCAGCGGGTCGGCACGCCCGAGGACGTGGCAAGCGTCGTCACCTTCCTCGCGACCGCCGAGCCGAACTTCATGACCGGTCAGGACATTCAGATCGACGGCATGCAGTGGGTCCGCTGACTTACAGCGTCCTTTGCGCATCCGTTCGGATGCGCAAAGGACGCTGTAAAACCTTGAATGAATGCATGTCGTTGTCGTTCAAATGAATACATTTGAACGCGACAGGCATTAGGGGCCGAGGAAGACCGCGCCTGGCTTTCACAGTGCTCAGCCCGGCGACAGGCCGCGCAGCCGTTCGGAGCGGCGGCGCAACAGCTCGACCAGCGTCAAAAGCAGGATCGAAATCACCACGAGAATGGTGGCGACGGCGAGGATCGTCGGGCTGATCTGCTCGCGCAGGCCGGTGAACATCTGCCAGGGCAGGGTCTTCTGCCCGGCCGACCCCACGAACAGCACCACCACCACCTCGTCGAAGGATGTGATGAAGGCGAACAGCCCGCCCGAGATCACGCCGGGCAGGATCAGCGGCATCTGCACCCTAAAGAAGGTGGTGACGGGGTCTGCGCCCATATTGGCGGCGGCGCGCGTGAGCGACTGGTCGAAGCCCACCAGCGTGGCGGTGACGGTGATGATGACGAAGGGAATGCCGAGCGCGGCATGGGCCAGCACCACGCCGATATAGGTGCCCTGCAGGCCGATCCGCGAATAGAAGAAATACATGCCGGCCGCGGAGATGATCAGCGGCACGATCATCGGCGAGATCAGGATGGCCATGATCGCGCGACGGAACGGCACATGCGGCTGCGACAGGCCGATGGCGGCGAGCGTGCCGAGCGTGACCGAAATCAACGTCGCCGCCGGCGCGATCTGCACCGAATTGGCGAGCGCCTGCTGCCAGTCTGGATTGGTGAAGAAATCGCGGTAATGCTTGAGCGAATAGCCTTCGGGATCGAAGGAGAGCATGGCCGGGGTGAAGGTGAAGAAATTCTCGGCGTTGAAGCTGAGCGGGATCACCGTGACGATCGGGGCGATCAGGAAGAAGAAGATCGCCGCGCAGATGAACTTGAAGGTGTTGTGCCACAGCACCTGCAGTGGCGTGGCATAGACCGGCGTGCCGGCGCGGTAGCGGCCGGTCGCAAGCCAGTAGCTCAGCCAGCCGAGCACGAAGCCAATCACCGCGCCGCCGATCAGGCCGCCGGTTCCGGCAAGCGCGAAGCCGGCGAGGGCAAACAGCACTGTGGCCGCGGCGATGCCCGCCCGCGGCGACGGCACGAATTTCGCAAGCACCAGGGAGAGGACGGCGCCGCAGAGGGCGCCCAGCAGCAGGCCGATAAAGGGCGCGTCGTTGGCGGTGCCGACGAGAAAGCCGAACCCGGCGCCGGCGAGCGCCATCAGCGGCAGCACGAAGCGGATCAGGTCGACGGCGGGCTTCTTGAATTTGCGCATCTCTCTATCCCAGGCTCACATTGTCGATGCCCACGATCCGGTCATAGACCCAGTAGAGCACCAGCACGACCGCCAGCAGGATCGTTCCCAATGCGGCCGCGAGGCCCCAGTTGAGCGAGGACGAGATATGGTAGGCGATGCGGTTTGAAATGAAGGTCCCGGTGGTGCCGCCCACCAGTTCGGGCGTGATGTAGTAGCCGATCGACAGGATGAAGACGAGGATCGAGCCCGCGCCGATGCCGGGCACCGATTGCGGGAAATAGACCCGCCAGAAGGCAGTCCAGTCGGTGGCGCCGAGCGACTTGGCGGCGCGCACATAGGAAGGCGGAATGGTCTTCATCACCGAATAGAGCGGCAGGATCATGAAGGGCAGAAGGATATGGGTCATGGCGACGATGGTGCCGAACTGGTTGTTGATCATCACCAGCCGGTCGCCGTCGGCGACGAGGCCGAGCCACACCAGGATGTCGTTGATCACGCCCTGCTGCTGCAACAGCACCTTCCAGGCCGAGGTGCGCACCAGAAGCGAGGTCCAGAACGGCAGCAGCACCAGGATCAGCAGCAGGTTCGAGGTGCGAAGCGGCAGGTTCGACAAAAGATAGGCGATGGGATAGCCGAGCAGGATGCACGAGCCCATGATCACCATGCTCATGAACAGCGTGCGTCCGAACAGGAGCATGTAGATCTGCTGGCTCTCCGGCTGTTCCTCGATGCCGGCGGGGGTGAGCTTGAGATCGACGGAGGAGAGGAAATAGCCGGCGGTATAGGGCGAGGAGAAGGCCTTGATGGTGCCCCAGATCTCGGGGCTCGCCCAGTCCTTGTCGATGTCGATGAACTGTTCCTCGAGCGAGACTGCCTCGAAGCCGTCCACGGCGGCGCGGGCGGCGGCGAGCATGTCGGCGTTCGGGCCGTCATAGGCGGCGACGCGGTCCGCGGGGTGCCGGACCAGGTCCCGGAACAGCATGGGGTAGAGGAAATCCTCGGGCTGTTCCTCGGCGATGTCGTCGTTCTTGCTGACGAGAATGCGTTGCCAGGATGACCAGGCGGAGGCGGTTTCGGGCAGGACTTCCGAGATGCCGGGCGCGTCCATCAGCGCGATCCAGGCGGCCGGGTCTTCCCAGCGCGGATCGAGCGCGATGAACTGGTCGGCATAGATGTCGGTGTCCATGCGTCCCACGCCGCGTCCGGTCTTGCGGAACAGCGAGGACATGCCGGTGGTTTCGTAATTGAGACGGGAGCCGAGCCGGGTGTGGACCTTGAGTTCTTCGGCCTCGGACAGGTCCACATAGAGCGCGGCATAGACGTCTTCGCCGGGCGGCGCGGCCTTGCCGTCGTCATAGCCCCAGTCCTCGAGCGCGATCACGGTGCGCGGCAGTGTCTCCGACACGATCTCGTTTTCGACCGAGCGGAACAGCATGTCGGCGATCGGGGCGATGAAGCTGATCAGCACGAACAGAAGCAGCGGGGCGATCAGCATCAGTGCCCGGATCTTCTGGCGGCGCAGCGCGATCTGCAGGCTCTTCTTGAGGGGCGTGCCGTCCGCGGACAGCATCGGGCCGTTCTGGGTGCTTGGGGTGGCGTCAGTCATGGGGCCGGTTCCGTCCTGCTGTCGCGTCCTGTTGCCTGTCGGGGATGGCGCCGGCAATCCTCAACCGGCGGGCGGGAAGGGGCCGCCAGTGCAGCCCCTTCCGGTCGTCTGGCCGTTACTGTGCGAGCCAGGCCTGGAACTTGGCGTCCAGGTCATCGCGGTAGTCGGCCCACCAGGTGTAGTTGTACAGGAAGGTGTTCTTCGCATTGGCCGGATCGGTTGGCATATGCGGCGCCATCTCGATGCCGAGTTCGGCATGCTTGCCCACCAGCGGCGCCGACGACGAGCGCGCCGGACCGTAGGAGATGTACTTGGCCTGGTCGGCGAGGCGCTGGGTGTCGGTGGCGAACATGAGGAAGTCCTTCACCCGGGCGAGACGCTCCTCGGGCAGGCCGGCGGGGATGATCCAGCCGTCGAGGTCGAACACCTGCGCGTCCCAGAGCATGGCGACCGGCTGGTTCTGCTCTTCGATCAGGCTGAACAGGCGGCCATTGTAGGTCGAGCCCATCACCACTTCGCCGTCGGCGAGCAGCTGCGGGGTGTCGGCGCCCGAAGACCACCAGATCACCTGGTCCTTGATGGTGTCGAGCTTGGCGAGCGCCCGGGCCTGGCCTTCCTCGGTTTCGAGCACGTCATAGACGTCGCCCTTGGCAACGCCGTCGCACAAAAGCGCCCATTCCATGTTGTTGATCGGGCGCTTTTCGAGCGCGCGCTTGCCGGGATATTTCTCGAGGTCGAACACGTCGCAGATATTGGTGGGCGGGGTGTCGCCGACCATGTCGGTGCGGTAGCCGAAGGTGGTCGAATAGACGATCTGCGGAATGTAGCAGTCGCTGACGATCAGGTCGCCGAAATCCTCCGAGGCCGGGGTGCCGTCGGGCGCGGGCGCCAGCAGCTCGTCCGGGTCGTATTCCATCGCCAGGCCTTCGTCGCAGAGCCGGATCGCATCGGCGGCGACGACATCGACCAGATCCCAGGTGATGTTGCCGGCCTCGTTCATGGCGCGCAGCTTGGCGACGGCCTCGTTCGAACTTTCGTCCCAGACGATCTCCACCTCGGGATGTTTCTCCTTGTAGGGCTCCGCATAGGCGTTGATCTGGCTTTTCTGGTAGGCGCCGCCCCAGCTGACGATGGTCATGCTGTCGGCCATCTTAGCGTCCTGCGCCTGCACGCCGGTGGCGGCGAGCGCGGCGCCGCACATCAGGATTGCGAGTTTGGATTTCATGTCTGTTCTCCTTGTTAGGATACCCGTTTATGGTTTTCCCCCGCGGATCGGGCACTCACTTGGGGGCTAGGGGTGGTTCACGCGTCGAGCGCGCGGCAGTCCTGCGGACGCCACCCGATTTCGATCGTCTCTCCCGGCTTGAGCCGGCGCTGATCGGGGGCGTTGCGTGTCTTGACGATGAAGTCGTCGGTACCGGCGACCCTGAGCCGGGTGCGGTAGATATCGCCCATATAGATGAACTCGAGCACTTCGGCCTTGAGCGTATGGGCGTCGGGCAGCAGTCGTTCACGATTGAATTCGACCCGCTCGGGCCGGATCGAGACCAGCGTGCGGTCACCGACCTTGTCGACATTGACGGGCACGGTGTCGATCAGGTCGCCATTGTCGAGCCGCACCAGGGCGCTGTCCGCGTCGATCTTCTCGATCTTGCCCATCAGCGTGTTGTTCTCGCCGATGAACTGGGCCACGAAGCTGTTCTGTGGCTCCTCGTAAAGTTCGTCTGGCGGTGCCAGTTGCTGGATGCGGCCGTCCTGAAACACGGCGACCCGGTCGGACATGGTCAACGCCTCGGTCTGGTCGTGGGTGACATAAACCACGGTGATGCCGAGATTGTCGGCGATGTGCTTGATCTCGAACTGCATGTGTTCGCGCAGCTGCTTGTCGAGCGCGCCGAGCGGCTCGTCCATCAGCACCAGTTCGGCCTCGAACACCAGTGCGCGGGCAAGCGCGATGCGCTGCTGCTGGCCGCCGGACAATTGCGCCGGCCTGCGGCCGCCGAACTCGCCCATCTGCACCATGTCGAGCGCGCGGCGGACCTTGGTCTCGCGCTCGGCCTTGCCGATCTTGCGCACCTCGAGCGGAAAGGACAGGTTTTCGGCCACCGTCATGTGCGGAAACAGGGCGTAGTTCTGGAACACCATGCCGATGCCGCGCTTGTGCGGCGGGATGTTGTTGATCTCCTTGCCGCCGAGCCGGATGGCGCCGTTGGTGGCGGTCTCGAAGCCGGCCAGCATCATCAGGCAGGTGGTCTTTCCGGAGCCGGACGGCCCGAGCATGGTGAGGAACTCGCCCTTGGCGATGGAGAGGTTGAGATCTTTGACGACGAGATTTTCCCCGTCATAGCTTTTCTGCACGCCGTCGAACACGACGAAGCCGTCATCCGTGTTGGTTGATACCAAAACACGCTCCTAACTGACTGCGGGCCTTTGTTGCCCTTCCCCTTGCCGGCGGTTCAGCAATTGTTTGCCGATTATCCGCACGATCGATCGAATTGGCGTTCCTTTTTTGAACGCTCTTTATGTTTACAGATCACGGCAGTGCTGTCCACCCGCTCGTTCCAATTGATCATCCATTTCCTAAAGTGGATATTTTTCAGGGAATTACGTTGAATGGAGGGTGACTGTGCGACAGCGATCCATTGCGATGGAAAAGCAATTCCTTGCGTTGCTGTCGGGCAGATACGGATCTGGGGTGCAGATGCGGTCTCCTTTCGTCGGTTGCGGCGCAGCCGCCCGGATGGTCCGGCCCTGATAGCCGGCCCCTCCTGCCGCAGATGCGCCCCGAAGCCAAACCGGGCAGGCTGTCGGCCTGCCCGGTCCCGGCGCTGCGGTGCGGCTCTGAAGGGGCGCCTAGAGGCTTGCGGACAGGCCTCGGGGGTGCCGGGCGCACCGGTTTTGCGCACGCGGTGGGCGGCTGTCGGGCTGGTCATGCGACACGGGCATGCCGGGCTCGGCAAGCAGGCGGTCCAGCCGCGCGGCGCAGGGCCGAGGGCAATCCCGGCACCGCGGAGACCGTTTCGCCCTCGCGGCCGGCCTCGGCACGAGCCTGAGGGGCGACACCGCGGTCATGCCGCGATCCTGAGCCGGCTTGCGAGAGCCCGGAATGCTGCCGCGGGCAGGCTTGGGCGCACGGCGAACTCGATCACCGCGTTGAAGACCTCCGCCGGAGCGCCTCTCTGCATGCCGCCGAGCAGGGCCTCGCGTTCGGCCGGGTTCATGGCCGGGATCATGGCGCGCATGAAGGCCATGTTCTTCTCGGGCGGGATCGAGCCGATGATCCGCCTCTCGATGTCCATCAGCTCGTCGTCGGTAAACGCGCCCCACAGCGCCGGGGCGGTCACGGTTTCTTCCTCGTGCATGTGTGCGAGGTCGTCGGCCAGATAGGCAGCAAAGGCGAGGTAGAGCTTGCGGCAGGCGGCGCGGCGCTCTGCGGGAGCGGCGCTTTCGATCTCCTGGGCGAGCGCTTCGAGGGCCGCGAAATCGCGGCGGTGGTCGTCGTGCTGATGGTCGACCGTCGCGGTGGAGACGCCGCGCGCCTGCAGCGCCTGATGGATGTGCAGATCCTCGTGCATCACGTGGCTGGCGGCGAGATCGAGATAGAGCCGCAGCATCGACAGCACGGCTTCTGTCTCCCCGGCGTCGGCGAAATCGACCGACCCCAGTCGCAGCAGCAGCTCGCAGCCGGCCCGGCGCAGGCCCTTGTGCACGCCGCCATAGAGATCGTAGCGGGTCTTGAGGTCGGCAATCTCGGTGAGACAAGTGTGTTCGTTCATGGCAATGCTCCGTTTCGGGGTGAAGCCGGTTGGTTCGGCCGATGGGAGCGGAATAGACGGCGGCGGGACGTGCCGCTTCCTAAATGCTTGCTAAGCGCCGATGCGGCGTTGCTAAATCTTTCCTAAGTTTCTACTGATTGGCGATTGCGGGAGGGCAGGCGATGCTTGAAACCGATGTGGCGCGTTTCATCCAGGGCCGTGTCATGAGTCTCATCGCCACGCGCAACCAGGCGCATCGTCCGATGATCGGCCGCGGCACCGGTGCGCGCTTCGATCCCGACAGCGGCGAGATCTCGGTTCTGGTTTCGCGCAGCCAGTGGCCGGAGGCGGTGGCCTGGGCCCGGCCGGGCCTGCCAATCTCGACCACCCATGTGAAGCCCGACGATTATCAGGCCTACCAGATCAAGGGGATCATCACCGGCGTGCGGCCGGCAACGGCGGCCGAAAGTGCGCAGGGCAGCCGCTATGTGGCGGAGATGCTCGAGACGCTCGGCGGGCTTGGGGTCACCCGGCTGCAGCTGTCGAGCACCTTGAGCGACCATGAACTGGTGCGGGTCAGCTTCCTGCCCTGCGACCTGTTCGTGCAGACGCCGGGACCGGCGGCCGGACGGCGCCTGACCGACGGGTTCCCGGCGCCATGATCCGACTCGGAGACATCCGCGATTCGCTGGAAGGCGTGATCCCGTCGGTGATCGCCACCACCGACACGGAGGGGATGCCCAACATCTCCTATCTGTCCCATGTCCATTTCGTCGATGACCGGCATGTGGCGCTCTCCAACCAGTTCTTTTCCAAGACCGCCGCCAATGTCGCGAGCAACGGGCGCGCCACGGTGATGGTCGTCGACGGCTCGACCGGGCAACAGCACATCATGGACCTGGTCTTCGAGCGATCGGAGACGGAAGGCGAGGTTTTCGACCGGGTGGCGGCCCAGCTTGCGGTGGTCAGCCGGGAACAGGGCATGGGCGACGTGATGAAGCTCAGGGCGCTCGACGTGTACCGGGTGATGGACTGCCGCGCGGTGCCGCCGGCCAATCCGCTGGAACTGCCGCAGCCGCGGGAAACTGAGGCCCGCGACCATCTTGCCATGACCGGGCGGCTCAGCGCCATACTGGCCGCGACAAGCGATGCAGAGCAGGCGCTGGACCGGACGCTGGAAGGGCTCGAGACCCTGTTCGGGTTCAGCCACACGATGGTGCTGCTTGCCGATGCGGCGCGGGGCCAGCTGACCACGATCGCGAGCCGCGGCTATGACCGTTTCGGCTTCGGGGCGGAAGCGGCCTTCGGCACGGGCAGCATCGGCATGGCCGCGCAGGCACGGGTTCCGGTCCGCATCAGCGTCATGAGCCGGGGCCAGCGCTATGTGAGCGCCGTCAGGTCGACCAGCGGGCTGGGCGGCGATGGCCGGCTTGCCCTGCCGGCCATCGCGTCGCCCTCGAGCCAGCTTGCCGTGCCGATGCTGGTCCAGGATCGTCTGCTCGGGGTGATCTTTACCGAATCGGACAGGCCCTTCGCGTTTCGCCATGCCGACGAGGAGGCGCTTGTCATCACCGGCAGGCAACTGGCGTTGACGCTGATGCTCGCCGAGCAGCTGGCACGTGGGCCGAGCGCCGTCCCGCCACGGGCGGGCGATCGGGTGACGGCAACCGCAACCGGGCCAGCGATCCGCGTGCGCTATTACAGCCGCGACGGCTCGATCTTCCTGGATGACGAATACCTGATCCGCGGTGTGCCAGGCCGCCTGCTGCATCATTTTCTCGGCGACTATCTCGCCACCGGGCGCCGGGACTTCCTCAACAGGGAAATCCGCCGCGACCGCTCCCTGCTGCTGCCGGATTACAAGGACAATCTGGAGACGCGGCTGATCCTGCTGCGCCGGCGGCTCGAGGAAAAGGGCGGGCCGATCCGGCTGGTGCGCGCCGACCGCGGCCGGCTCCGGCTCGAGATCGACGGGGTGCCGGAGCTGACCGTCATCGACGACGCCTAACAGCCCTTCAGGCCGGTGCCCGCGCAAACGAAAACGGCCGCGCCCGAGGGCGCGGCCGTTGGGCCGATTGGAGTGGCGGGCCGCCCGCAGCGATCCTAGCTCTCCGCAGGCGCGGGTGCTGCCTGCTCCTTCTTCTTGTTGCGCCGGGTGACCAGCACGAAGAACAGCGGCACGAACAGAATGCCGAGCACGGTGCCCGTCAGCGTGCCGCCGAGCACGCTGGTGCCGATGGCGTTGCGCCCGCCGGAGCCGGCGCCGGTGCTGATGACCAGCGGCAGCACGCCGAGCGAAAACGCCATCGAGGTCATGATGATCGGCCGGAAGCGCTGGCGCGCGGCTTCGCGGACGGCCTCGAACAAGGACTCCCCGGCCTCGAAGCGTTCGCGGGCGAATTCCACGATCAGGATCGCGTTCTTGCCCGTCAGCCCCACCACGGTGAGCAGGCCCACCTGGAAGAACACGCCGTTCTGATAGCCGCCGAACAGGGTCCACAAAACCGCGCCGAGGATGCCGACCGGCATCACCAGCATGACGGCGAAGGGAATCGACCAGCTCTCGTAGAGCGCGGCCAGGCAGAGGAACACCGCCGCCAGCGACAGCGCATAGAGCAGCGGCGCCTGGTTGCCGGACTGGCGTTCCTCGAGCGACAGGCCGGTCCAGGCCACTTCGTAGCCTGGTAACTGGGCGGCCAGGCGTTCGATTTCGGCCATCGCCTCGCCGGTGGTCACGCCCGGGGCGGGCGATCCCTGGATCTGCATGGCCGCGACCGCGTTGTAGCGGTTCAGACCCTGCGGACCGAAGGTCCAGCTGCCTTCGGCAAAGTTGGCGAAGGGCACCAGCCCGCCGCTCGAATTGCGCACCTTCCACTTGGCCAGATCCGAGGGAAGCGCGCGGGAATCGCCTTCGCCCTGGATGTAGACGCGCTTGATCCGGTCGCGGTCGACGAAGTCGTTTACATAGCTGCCGGCCCAGGCGACGCGGAGCACCTGGGCGACGTCGGAGGCCGTGACCCCCATGGCGCCGGCGGCCCGCCAGTCGATGTCGAGGTGGTACTGGGACGCATCCTCGAGGCCGTTCGGACGCGCGGAGGCGATCAGCGGGCTTTGCGCGGCCATGCCGAGCAACTGGTTGCGCGCTTCGAGCAACTGGTCGTGGCTCTGGCCGTCGCGGGCCTCGAGATAGAAGTCGAAGCCGCTCATGATGCCGAGTTCAGGAACCGAGGGCGGCACGATCGGGAACACCATGGCGTCCTGGATGGCCATCAGCGCCGGGAAGGCGCGCCCGGCGATCGCCTGGGCGCTTTGCCCCGGCGATTTGCGCTCTTCCCAGTCCTTCAGGCGGACGAAGGCAAGACCCATGTTCTGGCCCTGTCCGGCAAAGGAGAAGCCGACGACGCCGAACATGCTGTCGACGCTCTCCGACTCGTTGTCGAGGAAGTGCCGCTCGACCTGATTGAGGACCTTCTGCGTGCGTTCCGCCGTGGCCCCGGTGGGGGCTTGCACGAGCACGAGCAGGATGCCCTGGTCCTCGTCGGGCAGGAATGCCGTCGGGGTCTGCATGAAGCTCCAGACCAGGCCGCCGACGAGGCACAGATAGATCAGGCCGACGCGCAGCGGCCGGCGGATGATCCAGCCGACGGTGCCGCCATAGCCGCGGCTCACCCGTTCGAAGCCGCGGTTGAACCAGCCCGCAGGGCCGGTCTTGGCGTGCTGGGCTGCCTTGGAGGTGAGCAAGGTGGCGCAGAGCGCCGGGGTGAGTGTCAGCGCCACCAGCACCGACAGACCCATGGCCGAGACGATGGTGATCGAGAACTGCTGGTAGATGACCCCGGTCGAGCCGCCGAAGAACGCCATGGGGACGAACACCGCCGACAGCACCAGGGCGATCCCGATCAGGGCGCCGGTGATCTGGCCCATCGACTTGCGCGTCGCTTCGAGCGGTGGCAGTCCCTCCTCCTCCATGATGCGCTCGACGTTCTCGACCACCACGATGGCGTCGTCGACGAGAAGGCCGATGGCGAGCACCATGGCGAGCATGGTCAGCGTGTTGATGGAGAAGCCGGCCGCGGCGAGGATGCCGAAGGTGCCGAGCAGCACCACCGGCACCGCGAGCGTCGGGATCAGCGTTGCGCGGAAATTCTGCAGGAACAGCAGCATCACCAGGAACACGAGCACGATGGCCTCGGCCAGCGTCTTGATCACTTCGCCGATGGAGATCTGGATGAAGGGCGTGGTGTCGTAGGGCACGACATAGGTCACGCCTTCGGGGAAGAAGGCCGAGGCTTCCTCGATCTTCGCCTTCACCAGTTCGGCGGTGTTGAGCGCGTTCGCGCCGGCCGCGAGCCTGATGGCCATGCCGGTCGAAGGGTTGCCGTTGTAGCGGGCGATGGTGGAATAGTTCTCGGCGCCGATTTCGACCCGGGCGATGTCCTTGAGGAGCACCAGGCCGCCATCGGTTGCCGCGCGAACGACGATGCCCTCGAAATCCTCAGGCGTGGTCAGCAGCGACTGCGCGGTGATGGTGGCGTTGAGCTGCTGGCCCTCGACCGTCGGCAGGGTGCCGAAGGCGCCGGCCGAGATCTGGGCGTTCTGCGCCGAGACCGCGTTGACGACATCCTGGGGGGCAAGCTCGTAGGCTGCGAGCTTGACCGGGTCGAGCCAGATGCGCATGGCGTATTTGGCGCCGAACACCTGCACTTCGCCGACGCCTTCGAGGCGGCTGAACTCATCGACCAGGTTGGTGTTGAGATAGTCGGACAGGTCGGTCTCGTCGAGCGCGCCATTTTCCGAGATGAGCGCGATCACCATCAGGAAGCTTGCCGAGGACTTCTGCACCGTCACGCCCAGGCGCTGGACGGTTTCGGGCAGCAGGGTCAGCGCCTGGGACAGCTTGTTCTGCACCTGCACCTGGGCAATGTCGGGATCGACGCCGGTTTCGAAGGTGAGCGTGATCGACGCCGTGCCGGCCGAGGTGGAGCTCGACGAGAAATATCTCAGGCCGTCGAGCCCGGTCAGCCGTTGCTCGATGACCTGTGTCACCGTGTTGGCGACGGTTTGCGCGGACGCGCCGGGATAATTTGCCGAGATCGAGATCGTCGGGGGCGCGATCTGCGGATACTGCGAGACCGGAAGCGTGAGAATGGACAGCACGCCCGCACCCATGATGATGATCGATATCACCCAGGCGAAGATCGGCCGGTCGATGAAAAAGCGTGCCATGGTGGTCTCCGCGGGATCAGTTCTGGGCCGGCTCGGCGGCACGTTCTTCCGGGGCCACCGTGGCTCCCGGTGCAATCTTCTGAAGGCCTTCGACGATCACGCGGTCGCCGGACTTGATGCCGTCGGTGACGATCCAGTCCGAACCACGGTCGCTGATGACCGTCAGGGTGCGCTGCTCGACCACATTGTCGGGGCCGACCACCATCGCCGTGGGATCGCCGCGGCGATTGCGCGAGACGCCTTCCTGGGGCACCAGGACGGCGCCCTGGATGACGCCCTGCGGCATCTCGACCTGGACATACATGCCCGGCAGCAGCATTTCGTCGGGATTGGAGAACTGGAGCCTGAGCGTGACCACGCCGGTCTGTTCGTCGACATGCGGTTCGGCGGCGGTCAGTTCGCCGGTCTGGTCGAACACGGTGCGGTCGGCGAGCATCAGCTGGACCTTGGTGTCGGCGTTCTTGCCGGCCATCAGCGGACCCTGGCGCTTCCAGCGGACCAGGTCGGCGGCCGATTGCGCGACGTCGACATAGACCGGATCGAGCTTGCGGATCACCGCCAGCGGGGCGGTCTGGCCGGAAATGACGAGCGCGCCCTGGGTGGTCAGCGAACGGCCGATCTTGCCCGACAGCTGGGCGCGGATCGTGGTCCGCTCCAGGTCGATATTGGCGGCGAGCAGTTTTGCCTGGGCGACCTGCAGCGCGGCGTCGGCAATGTCGCGGGTGGTGATGGCGGAGTCGAGCGCCTGTTCACTGGTCACGTTGCTCTTGCGCAGGGCTTCCATGCGCTTGAGTTCGCGGTTGGCCGAATCGAGGCCCGCTTGCGCCTCGGCGACAGCGGCCTCCGCAGCCACGACCTGGGCGCGATAGGTCGAGGGATCGATCCGGTAGAGAATGTCGCCTTCCTTGACGGCGGACCCTTCGTCGAACAGGCGTTCCATGATGATGCCGTTGACCTGGGGGCGGACTTCGGCGACGCCCGAGGCGACGACGCGCCCGGGCAGCGTGGAGGTCACCGTGCC
>NZ_LQZT01000003.1:0-29661 GCF_001703635.1 Parahoeflea olei
GAAACTTCTTCAAGGCTGCAGGCTATGAGGCACAATAGATGCGACACGCTTTAGTCCGCCTGCCTTGCCACCAGCCCCGGAGCGGTGGTCAGCTTGAACTGAGCCATTTCGTCGGGCGTCAGGTAATAGAGCCGGTCCGGTGGTGTTTCGAGCGCATGGATCCACAGGCCGCTGCCGATGCCCATCTCGTCGAGATGGCGGGTGATGCGCGCGGTCATGCTCTGCGCCCCGGACATGGCCTGTTCGGCCGACGGCCTGTCCCGTCCCGCGCTGAAGACCTGATGCACGCCGATGACGGCGTCCTGTTCCGCCATGCGCGAAACACCGCCGGCAAAGATGAGCGGGCAGGAAGAGGCGCAGAGCGCCTTGGCCGCCACCTTGGTGTCGAGGCCCCGCTCCCGGATCAGTTTCGACATCAAGAGCGCGTCGTCGACGGAGCCGCCGGGCGAATTGAGCGACACCGTCTTCACATATTCGCCACGCGCCGCAATTTCAGCGGCGAAGCGGGCGGCTGCGCCCGGATCGATCGAACCTTCCGCCTTGAGTTCTCCCCCTGGCAGGAGCTCGAACACGATCGGCTTGCGCAGCACTTCGGGCGAACTCTCCGGCGCGACCGGCGGCGCTTGCGGAACCCCGTCGGTCAGCGCCGGCGGAAGCACGGGGGCCGCCGTCGTCATCGGGTCATGAGCGGGGAGCGCCGCCGTCGCCTGACTGAGTTCCCTCAGATCCACAAACAGGAACGCGCCCGCGAAAGCCAGAAGCCCGAAGAAGGCGCTGCGCATCAGCAGGCCGTCATCGGCGGTCAGAAAGGCCGTCTTCAGGCGCGTGCCGAGCGATCGGGCGCTCATGCGGGCGGCCCCTTGCGCGGCGCCTTTGCCGTCATGTCGAGGCTGGTGATGTTGGAGTCCGCCCGGGTGCGGTCGGCCTCGGTCTCGTTCGCCTCGATCACCTGTTCGATGTCGATGCCCTGTCGGCCGAGCGCCCGTTGCACCTCGAGCGCCTCGAGCAGCTCGGCTGCGGTGATCCGCTGGGCGAAGGGCAACCGCTCTTCCTGCTGCCGGATCGCCCCGTGCACCACGGCGAGGATGAAGACGAGAACGGCGGGCAGCAGGTCGATCGAGATCGCCCCGGCCCAGGCCGGGATGAAATCGCCGGCATAGCGCAGCACCGCTTCGGCCGACGACAGCGGCACGAAGCGGCGCTCGGCCACCGGCGGGCGCGCGAGAATCCCGTCGGCCGCCTCGGAGAGAACCTGCGACTGGGCGGAGACCGAGGCGCGGATCGTCTGCATCACCTGGTCCTGGCGGTTTGCAAGGTCGGCGGCCCGGCCATCGGCGACCGGCGCGATGAAGCCGAGCGACAGGTCTTCGGCAGCCCGCTTGACCGATGGGGCGATCGAGGTCTGTTCGAGCGAGGTGATCACACCCGAGAGCGCCACGACCTCGGCCGAGAATTCGTCGCTGCGCGGCGCGATGGCGCCGGGCGCAGAGACCAGCCGGCGCATGGTTTCGAGATGGCCGCGCCCCTGGTCGAACAGCGTCGTCACCCGCTCCCGCGACGCGATGATGCCGGTCTCGAGCTCGCTCAACTGCGCCGACATCTGCGACAGGAGCTGCACGACGCTTCCCGAGCCGGTCGTGCCCGTGAGCGCCCCGTTCTGGCGCTCGTCCTCCGCGAGCCGCGCGAAGCGTTCGGAGGTGCGCTGGATGTCCGGCAGCAGGCTTTGGGCGGCGAGCGCGTTCTGATGCGCCTGGTCGAGGTCGGCGGTGTAATCCTGCACCGTTTCGGCGAGATGCTGTTCGAGCGCCGCCGATCCGGCAAGGGCTGCCGCGTTGAGCCAGCTCGACATGGCGATGATCATCGCGCAGCCAAGCGCCATCACGCCGATCAGCGCGCCACGGGATGCCGTGCCAGTGACATGCGGATAAAACCGCGCCATGTAGGACCAGAAGGCGTAGATCGCGACCGACACCGATGCCGAATAGATGATGGCGGCAAAGAAGATCGCCGTGGGCGACCCGTCAAGCAGGCTGCGGACCCCAAGATAGGTGTAGACGCCGGAGGCCAGCGCCAGCACGGCGAGCGCAAAGCGCGTCATGGTTTCGACGGCGACGACGCCATCGTGCAAACGGTGCGATGCGCCAAGCGCCATGAAGACCTCCGGGGGCGAGAGAAGAATTAACAAAGTCTTAAGAACGGGGCGAAATGAAGGCCGCCGGGTGGTTTCGGCTCTCTTGGCCGGGAACCCGCCACGGGAGGGCTGCCGACCCGGACAGATGCGGTCCGCGCCCGATCCCGAAAGCCGGATGCGCGCGCGGCGCGCACCGGATCTCAGGCCAGCGCGAGAACCGGCCCTTCCAGAAGCTCCATCAGCGCGCCGAAATAGCCTTCCGAACGGGCGGGCCGGTTCGGATCGGACGTGATGGCAATGGCGAGGTCACGCGCGCGATGGACGGCGATGATCTGGCCGCCATAGCCGCGGGCGAGTGCAAAGCCCGAACGGCTGAGGAACCAGCCATAGCCATAGCCGAGGCCCGACCACGGCGACGAGGTCCTCGATTGGAGCGAGCGTTCGATCCAGTCACGGGAGACGACCTGAGAGCCCTCGAACCGGCCGCCATCCCGCACCATGGTCGCGACGCGCAGCATGCCGTGCGGGGTCAGCCCCATCTGGTTGCCGCCCATATAGTAGCCTTGCGGATCGCGTTGCCAGGGCGGGATCTCGATGCCGAGCGGAGCACCCAGGCGCGTGCGGGCGAGCGCCAGCAAGCTCTCTCCGGTCGCCTCGGCGAGCGCCGCGCCGAGAATGTGGGTGCTGGCCGTCGAATAGAGCATCCGCCCCCCGGGTTCCGCCTCGAAGGGGCGGCCGAGCGCGTCGGCCAGCCAGTTAGACGAGGCGATCCAGGCGCCGTAGTTCGGGCCGGAGGTGCGTTCCAGGCCGGCGCGGAGCGTGACCAGGTCCTCCATCGTGATATCGGCAACGCCATCGGTCGCGTCTGGCGGAATGATCGCCGGTGCAACATCGCCGAGCCGCGCATCGACACCATCTATCTCGCCACGCTCGATCGCGGTGCCGAGCAAGAGCGCCACGATCGACTTCGAACAGGACTTGATATTGGCGATCCGGTCGAGACCCGGCCCGCGCGGCGCCGCGGCAAAGACGGTTTCGTCGCCCTTGCGCACCTGGATCGAATGCAACTGGTCAAGCCCGGCGATCGCCGTTTCGAGATCGGCCCGCTGCGCGGCAGCGCGCGAGGCGAGCGCAGGCATGGCAAGAAGCGAAAGCGAAAAAGTGCGGCGCGTGAGCATGGATATCTCCTGTTTTTCCCGTGTCCAACGGAGGGCAGAATTGTGGAGAGGAGATGGCGCTTGCGCATGACCTTCGGTGACGGCGCCGCAAATTCCGATCATTGAACCGGAGTGAGCGTGTCCGGAGCCGCGACCGTCCGGTCCAGCCGGAAGCGGCACCAAGCTTTGGCGCCACCCCGACAAAAAAGCCGGGAAGTCTCCTCCCCGGCTTTCTGCATCTTCATGGATGGGCGCCTTACGCCTCGGGCGGTGTCCCGTCACCGGCTCCGCCGGCTTCGTCTGCGTCGGGTCCCTCGGTGCCGGCTTCGACCACGGCGTCGGCCACGTCTTCGAGTTCTTCCTCGGGCTCGGGCTCGCTGATGCGGTCGACGGAGACCACGCGCTCGTCCTTGCCGGTCGAGAAGATGGTCACGCCCTTGGTGGCGCGGCTCGCAAGACGGATGCCGTTGACCGGGACGCGGATCACCTGGCCACGATCCGAGACCATCATGATCTGGTCGCCGTCTTCCACCGGGAAGGCTGCGACCAGCGGGCCGATCTCGCCGGTCTTCGAGGTGTCGGTGGCGCGGATGCCCTTGCCGCCGCGGCCCGAAATGCGGAACTCGTAGCTCGACGAGCGCTTGCCGTAGCCCTTTGCGGAGACCGTCAGGATCTGCTGTTCCCGCGCCTTGAGTTCGGCATAGCGCTCATCGGAGAGTTCGCCCGCATCCGCGGCCTCCTCGCCGACCAGACCGACCTCCTCGACATCCGCTTCATCGCCGCTCGCCGCGCGCCGTTCGGTCACCGCGCGCTTGAGATAGGCCGCCCGTTCCGACGCATCGGCATCGACATGATGGACGATGGTCATCGAGATGATCGAATCCCCCTCGGCGAGCGAGATGCCACGCACACCGACCGAGTTGCGGCCCGCGAACACGCGCACGTCATCCACCGAGAAGCGGATGCACTGGCCGAGCGCCGTGGTCAGCAGCACGTCGTTCAGCTCGTTGCAGGTCTCGACATTCAGGATCTCGTCGCCCTCGCCTTCGAGCTTCATGGCGATCTTGCCGTTGCGGTTGACCTGGACGAAGTCGCTGAGCTTGTTGCGCCGGACGGTGCCGCGCGTGGTCGCGAACATCACGTCGAGTTCGGCCCAGCTCGCCTCGTCTTCCGGCAGCGGCATGATCGAGGTGATGCGTTCGCCCTGCTCGAGCGGGAGCATGTTGATCAGCGCCTTGCCGCGCGAGGTCGGCGTGCCGATCGGCAGGCGCCAGACCTTTTCCTTGTAGACGATGCCGCGCGAGGAGAAGAACAAGACCGGCGTGTGGGTGTTGACCACGAACAGCCGGGTGACGAAATCCTCATCCTTGGTCGACATGCCGGAGCGGCCCTTGCCGCCGCGGCGCTGCGCCCGGTAGGTGGCGAGCGGCACGCGCTTGATATAGCCCGAATGCGACACGGTCACCACCATGTCCTCGCGCGGGATCAGGTCCTCGTCGTCCATGTCCGGACCGCCTTCGGCGATCTCGGTGCGCCGCGCCACGCCGAATTCGTCGCGCACGGCAATCAGTTCGTCCTTGATGATCTGCTGCACGCGGGCGCGCGAGCCGAGAATGTCCAGGAAATCCTTGATCTCGTCGCCGATCTTGCCGAGTTCGTCGCCGATCTCGTCGCGGCCGAGCGCGGTCAGGCGCGACAGCCTGAGTTCGAGGATGGCGCGGGCCTGTTCCTCCGACAGGTTGTAGGTGCCGTCCTCGTTGATGCGGTGGCGCGGATCGTCGATCAGCCGGATCAGCGATTCCACGTCCATTGCCGGCCAGCGCCGCGTCATCAGCTGGTCGCGCGCCGTCGCCGGGTCCGGCGCGTTGCGGATCAGCGCGATCACCTCGTCGATATTGGCGACCGCAATGGCAAGGCCGACCAGCACATGCGCGCGTTCACGCGCCTTGCGCAACAGATATTTGGTACGCCGGGTGACGACGTCCTCGCGGAACGAGATGAAGGCCTTGAGCACGTCGATCAGGTTCATCAGTTCCGGCTTGCCGCCGTTGAGCGCCACCATGTTGACCCCGAACGAGGTCTGCAACGGCGTGTAGCGGTAGAGCTGGTTGATGATCACGTCGGCATTGGCGTCGCGCTTGAGCTCGATCACCACCCGGTAGCCCTGGCGGTCGGATTCGTCGCGCAGGTCGGAAATGCCCTCGATGCGCTTGTCGCGCACGAGTTCGGCCATCTTCTCGATCATCGTCGCCTTGTTCACCTGATAGGGAACCTCGGTGATGATGATCGCTTCGCGGTCGTTGCGCATCGGTTCGACATGCACCTTGCCGCGGATCACCACGGAGCCGCGGCCGGTCTCGAAAGCGGAGCGAATGCCGGCGCGGCCGAGAATGATGCCGCCGGTCGGGAAATCCGGCCCCGGGATGATCTGCATCAGGTCTAGGAGATCGATCGCCGGATTGTCCATCAGCGCCATGGTGGCGTTGCAGACCTCGACCAGGTTGTGGGTCGGGATATTGGTCGCCATGCCAACGGCGATGCCGCCGCCGCCATTGACCAGCATGTTCGGGAAGCGCGCCGGAAGGACCTTCGGCTCCTCGCTGGAGTTGTCGTAGGTCTCCTGGAAATCGACCGTTTCCTTGTCGATGTCCTCGATCATCTCGTGGGCGAGCTTGGTGAGCCTGGCCTCGGTGTAGCGCATTGCCGCCGGCGGGTCGCCGTCGATCGAGCCGAAATTGCCCTGCCCGTCGATCAGCATGGCCCCCATCGACCAGTGCTGCGCCATGCGCACCATGGCGTCGTAGATCGAGGAGTCGCCATGCGGGTGGTACTTGCCCATCACGTCGGAGACCGGGCGCGCCGATTTCACATATTTGCGGTTCCAGTGGTACCCGCTCTCATGGGACGCATAGATGATGCGGCGATGCACGGGCTTGAGCCCGTCGCGCACATCCGGCAGTGCACGGCTGACGATCACGCTCATGGCATAATCGAGATAGGAGCGCTGCATTTCCTCGATGATCGAAACCGGCTCGATGCCCGGCGTGAGGGGTCCGGAAGGTTTGTTCTGGTCTGTCAAAGCGGTCCACGAAAATTGGATGGAATCATTCCTGCCTTATAGCGGAAAGCCGACGACGTCGCCAATTTTCGAGCCCGGAATCGGGTTTTGCGCAGAGTTCTCCACGGTTGCTGGCCATTGCGGGGGTTTTGTTCGCAGCCGCGCTGTCGTAGGCAGGGGAACGTGGCCGTTTTGAAGGGCCCTGCGGGAGCGCGCCATGACCGTGGACATGATCGTCAATGCCTTCGTCACGATCATCGTGATGTTCGACCCGCCGGGCCTGGCGGCGATCTTCCTCGGCCTGACCACGGGCATGACCCGCAGCCAGCGCATCCAGGTGGCGCTGCGCGGCACGGTGACCGCGGCAGGCATCCTGACCGTCTTCGCCATTGCCGGGGCCAGCCTTCTGGGCCTTCTCGGCATCTCGCTCGGCGCCTTCCGCATCGCCGGCGGCATCCTGCTGTTCTGGATCGCCTTCGAAATGATCTTCGAAAAGCGCCACGAGCGGCAGGAAAAGAGCGCTGAACGGGCCGTGACCAAGGACCACATTTCCAATGTCTCGGTGTTCCCGCTGGCGATACCGCTGATCGCGGGCCCCGGCGCGATCTCCGCCGTGATCCTGCTGGCAGGCTCGTTCTATGCCCCGGTCGAGCGCGCGGGGCTGATCGGCGTGATCCTGGCCGCCTCGCTGGTGCTGTTTGCCTTCCTGGTGATCGCCGAGCGCATCGACCAGTTCCTGGGCGACACCGGCCGCACCATCCTGACTCGCCTGCTCGGCGTGATCCTGGCGGCCCTGTCGGTGCAGTTCGTCGTCGACGGCATCAAGCAGGCCTTCGTGACGGTCTGAGGCGCAAGACATGGAGCCCGACCAGAGCTATCGTTTCGAGGCCGAACTCTGGCTCTATCCCGGCGAGAAAGCGGCCTGGCATTTCATCACCGTGCCGGAAAACGTGTCCCGGCAGATTCGGTTCTTCGCCGGCAAGACCAACGGATTCGGCTCGGTGCGCGTGACGGTCCGGATTGGCGGGAGCCGCTGGGCCACGTCGCTGTTTCCCGACAGGAAATCAGGCTGCTTCTTCCTGCCGGTCAAGGCCGCCGTCCGCAAGGCGGAAGCGCTGCACACCGGCGACCGGGCCCAGGTGGAGCTGCGAACCGGCTGAGGCCAGGCAGGCGCGTCTTCCACGGGCGCCGCGGCCCGCGCGGGAATCACCCCGCCGCCGGATGGCCTTCGCGCAATTGCAGCAGGTCCCACAGATTGCCGTAGAGGTCACGGAACACGGCGACCGTGCCATAGTCCTCGGTCTTGGGCTCGCGCACGAACTTGACGCCCTCGGCCACCAGACGGGTGTAGTCGCGCCAGAAATCATCGGTGTTGAGAAACAGGAAGACGCGGCCGCCGGTCTGGTTGCCGATAAAAGGCTCCTGTTCGGCCTTCGCCGCGCGCGCGAGCAGGATCGCCGTGCCCTGCCCGCCTTGCGGACGCACCACCACCCAGCGCTTGTCCTGCTCGGGCTGGTAGCTGTCTTCGAGAAGATCGAAACCGAGCACGCCGCAATAGAATGCGATCGCCTCGTCATAGTCGCGCACCACCAGCGCGACATGGGTGATGGACTGTCGCAGTGCTTCCCCCCTTTTGCCCGCCCCGAGCAATGCCGTGGCCAAAAACGAGAAACCCGCCAATCAAGCTTGGCGGGTTCGGGAGTGGTCGGGTCTCGTCCTCAGAACGGAATGTCGTCGTCGAGGTCGCGGGAGGAACCGCCACCGCCGCCGCCAAAGCCACCGCCGCCGGACGAGCCGCCACCGAAGCCGCCGCGATCGCCACCCGACGAACCGCCGCCGTAATCGCCGCCACGGCTGCCGCCACCGCCCCCGCCATAATCACCACCACCACCGCCTTCGCCGCGGCCGTCGAGCATGGTCAGGTTGCCGTTGAAACCCTGCAGCACCACTTCGGTCGAATATTTGTCCTGGCCGGACTGGTCGGTCCATTTGCGGGTCTGCAACTGGCCTTCGAGATAGACCTTGGAGCCCTTCTTCAGATAGTTCTCCGCGATCTTGCACAGACCTTCGTTGAAGATCACCACGCGGTGCCATTCGGTCTTTTCGCGGCGTTCGCCGGTGTTCTTGTCGCGCCAGCTTTCCGACGTTGCCACCGACAGGTTGGCAATCGGCCGGCCGTCCTGGGTGCGGCGGATTTCCGGGTCCGCGCCCAGATTGCCGATGAGAATGACCTTGTTGACGCTGCCCGCCATGATGTTCACCTTCCATGCCAATTCAGGCGGCACGCGCCGCCCCGATAGATCAAGACGCACCTTACAGGATCGCCCCCGGCGCTGCTGCAGGAGCAGGGACAATCCACAAGCCTTTTTTGTTCTTTATTTGTTCTATAATCTGTGTCAGCTTCTGTCAAGAGATTCGATCCCGGCAGCTTGACCGGCAAACGGGGCGGCTCGACATTGGCGGCGGTGCGCTTATGTATGGGACGAACGGCCCTCCGGCACCGACACAGGACGTGGTGGTGATACGGGGGCTTCATGTGTTTTGCGGGACGCGGTCGCGCCCTTAACGGACCGGCGGACCCGCAAGACTTGGGACAGGACAAGGGAGTGGCCTGCCGCGTTCGCACGAACGCCGCGTGCCTCTCCACGGCAAATCGGCGGCGTCATGACGGAACTCAAATCGAAAATCGGCGGCGTCATCCCGGAACTCAAATCGATCACCATTCGCGGTGCCCGCGAGCACAATCTCAAGAATGTCGATCTCGACCTCCCCCGCAACAGCCTGATCGTGATGACCGGGCTGTCGGGCTCGGGCAAGTCGTCGCTGGCCTTCGACACGATCTATGCGGAAGGCCAGCGCCGCTATGTCGAGAGCCTGTCGGCCTATGCGCGCCAGTTCCTGGAAATGATGCAGAAGCCCGATGTCGACCAGATCGACGGGCTTTCGCCGGCAATCTCGATCGAGCAGAAGACGACGAGCCGCAACCCGCGCTCGACCGTCGGCACGGTAACCGAGATCTACGACTACATGCGGCTTCTGTTCGCCCGCGTAGGCGTGCCCTATTCGCCCGCCACCGGCCTGCCGATCGAAAGCCAGACCGTGAGCCAGATGGTCGACCGCGTGCTCGCGCTCGAGGAAGGCACGCGGCTTTACGTGCTCGCGCCGGTCGTGCGCGGCCGCAAGGGCGAGTACCGCAAGGAACTGGCCGAGTTCATGAAAAAGGGCTTTCAGCGGGTCAAGATCGACGGCAGCTATTACGAGATCGCCGATGCGCCGGCGCTCGACAAGAAATACAAGCACGACATCGACATCGTCGTCGATCGCATCGTCGTGCGGCCCGACATTGCCGCGCGCCTGGCCGACAGCCTGGAAACCTGCCTGAGCCTCGCTGACGGTCTGGCGATCGCCGAATTCGCCGACAAGCCGCTGCCGGAGGCCGAAACCTCGGCCGGTGGCTCGGCCAACAAGTCCCTGAACGAAACCCACGAACGCATCCTGTTTTCGGAAAAATTCGCCTGCCCGGTCTCTGGCTTCACCATTTCCGAGATCGAGCCGCGGCTGTTTTCCTTCAACAATCCCCATGGCGCCTGCCCGACCTGTGACGGGCTCGGCACCCAGAAGACCATTGACGAGGCGCTGATCGTGCCCGAGCCGGGGCTCACGCTGCGTGCAGGCGCGGTGGCGCCCTGGGCCAAATCGAGCTCGCCCTATTACACCCAGACGCTCGAGGCGCTGGGCAAGCATTTCGGCTTCAAGCTCTCCGACCGCTGGGACGACCTTCCCGCCGCCGGCCAGGCCGCGATCCTGCGCGGCACCAACGAGAAGATCGCCTTCAAATATGACGACGGGCTCAGGTCCTACACCACGGCGAAGACCTTCGAGGGCATCATCCCCAATCTCGAACGCCGCTGGAAGGAAACCGACAGCGCCTGGGCGCGCGAGGAAATCGAGCGCTACATGTCGAATGCCCCCTGCCCGGCCTGCGACGGCTACCGCTTGAAGCCCGAGGCGCGTGCGGTCAAGATCAACGGCTGCCATATCGGCGAGGTCACGGAACTGTCGATCCGCAATGCCGGAGGCTGGTTCGAAGCCCTGCCTGCGCATCTCAACGAGCAGCAGAACCAGATCGCCGTGCGCATCCTCAAGGAAATCCGCGACCGGCTGAAATTCTTGAACGATGTCGGCCTCGACTATCTCACCCTGAGCCGCAATTCGGGCTCGCTGTCGGGCGGCGAAAGCCAGCGCATCCGGCTCGCCTCGCAGATCGGCTCGGGCCTGACCGGCGTGCTCTACGTGCTCGACGAGCCGTCGATCGGCCTGCACCAGCGCGACAATGCGCGGCTCCTGGAAACGCTCAAGCATCTGCGCGACATCGGCAACACCGTGATCGTGGTCGAGCATGACGAGGACGCGATCCGCACCGCCGACTATGTGGTCGATATCGGCCCGCATGCGGGCATCCATGGCGGCGAGATCATCGCGCAAGGCTCGCCGCGAGACATCATGGCCCATCCGCGCTCGATCACCGGCAAGTATCTTTCGGGCGAGCTCGAGGTGCTGGTGCCGACCGAGCGGCGCAAGCCCAAGAAAAAGAAGGAGCTGCGCGTCGTGGGCGCGCGCGGCAACAACCTGAAGGACGTCTCCGCCTCGATCCCGCTCGGCCTGTTCACGGCGGTCACCGGCGTGTCGGGCGGCGGCAAGTCGACCTTCCTGATCGAGACGCTCTACAAGGCGGCGGCGCGCCGGGTGATGGGCGCGCGCGAAAACCCGGCCGACCACGACCGCATCGACGGTTTCGAACATATCGACAAGGTGATCGACATCGACCAGTCGCCGATCGGTCGCACGCCGCGCTCTAACCCGGCGACCTATACCGGCGCCTTCACGCCGATCCGCGACTGGTTCGCGGGCCTCCCCGAGGCCAAGGCGCGCGGCTATCAGCCCGGCCGGTTCTCTTTCAACGTCAAGGGCGGGCGCTGCGAGGCCTGCCAGGGCGATGGCGTCATCAAGATCGAAATGCACTTCCTGCCCGACGTCTATGTCACCTGCGACGTCTGCCACGGCAAGCGCTACAACCGCGAGACGCTCGACGTCACCTTCAAGGGCAAATCGATCGCCGACGTGCTCGACATGACGGTCGAGGAAGGCGTCGAGTTCTTCGCCGCCGTCCCCGCCGTGCGCGACAAGTTGCAGGCGCTCGAAGGCGTGGGGCTCGGCTATATCAAGGTCGGCCAGCAGGCCACCACGCTGTCGGGCGGCGAAGCCCAGCGCGTCAAGCTCGCCAAGGAGCTATCCAAGCGCTCGACCGGCCGCACGCTCTACATCCTCGACGAGCCGACCACGGGGCTGCATTTCCACGATGTCGCGAAACTTCTCGAAGTGCTACACGAACTGGTCGACCAGGGCAATTCGGTGGTGGTGATCGAGCACAATCTCGAAGTCATCAAGACCGCCGACTGGGTGATCGATCTCGGCCCCGAAGGCGGCGACGGTGGCGGCGAGATCGTCGCCGAAGGCACGCCCGAAGACATCGTCAAGATCGAGCGCAGCTATACCGGCCAGTTCCTCAAGGAGCTTCTGGAGCGGCGTCCCGGAAAACGGGTGGAAGCGGCGGAGTGAGAGGGATAATCGGGCGTGGCTAAAAATTCAAGAATTGAAATCCATCCGAGCATTAAGTCCGCGCTTGGCTACGACATTGCAGATTCCGACGAGAATGTTCTTTTGGACTGGAAAGATCGAACCAGTCGTGTTTGCAAGCCTTGCTGGGAACTAAAATATTGCCCTTATGGTCCTTTGGTTGAAGATTCACCAATCATCCCTCCCCTACGTGAAGGCATGATTGAACATATCGAGTATTTTCAAGAATGTCTGAAATCGGGTCTTGTTGGTACCGTTGATGAACTGACACAAGAGACTCGAGATCAGCTCAGAAGATGGGTTTCAGACGATCAAATATTACTCCACCAGGCACGCAATACGCTCATTCAACGGGCGACGCTAGAAGCCGCATCAGAAGCTTCTTCCGATGATGAAAAAATAGAAAAATGGCTAGGGGGGCGTTTGCCTCCTATACACATCTATAGAACAGCCTATGAAATAGATGATCGGGATATAAAAGAGAGTGATTATCCTTCAGATGTTTGGTCTGAACTACGCGCTGAAGCAGCTGCTATAAAAGTGAAACACTTGGAGGCTCTCAAATCGGGCAAATCTGACAATCGGTCACCTTTGGAACCTGCACGCAGAGCGTGGTTTGAGGACCGTGTTCGAAATTTTGACCCTGCAGACTATCCTGATGCCGTACCTGAGACATTCAGCAATGGTGAATGCAACGTTTTTGGACATATCTGCCCGGTCTTTTTTGCTGCGGAGGCACTAACAGAGACTTCCACTGAACGACGGCGTGGGCGCTACATACCATTTAAGGTGAAAATTCGTGTCGTTAGACGGGATAACTATACATGCCAACACTGTAGCACACACCTTAAAGATGATGAAGTAGAGTTTGACCACATTATCCCAATTTCACGAGGCGGAAGTTCAGAAGAGCAGAACATTCGATTAACTTGCTTTGATTGCAATCGGGACAAAAGCGACGACTATGTTCCTTAGAAACTGTATAGAATGCAGAAATGTCGATTACGTTTTCTTAGGAAGGTCGCTAGACGAATGACAATTTCCGGCACAATTCGCACTGGCATCGGCGGCTGGGTGTTCGAGCCGTGGGAGAACGGTCAGTTCTATCCCGAGAAACTCGCCAAGCGCCGGCAGCTCGAATATGCCAGCCGCGAACTCCGGGCGATCGAGGTCAACGGAACCTATTACGGCAGCCAGAAGCCGGCCACCTTCGCCAAGTGGGCCGAGGATGTGCCCGAGGGCTTCGTGTTTTCATTGAAGGCCAGCCGCTACTGCACCAACCGCAAGGTGCTGTCGGACGGCGGGCCGTCGATCGAGAAATTCCTGTCCCAGGGGATCAGCGAACTCGGCCCCCATCTGGGCCCGATCCTGTGGCAGTTCATGGCGACCAAGAAATTCGAGCCGGAAGATTTCGAGGGTTTCCTCAAGCTCCTGCCCAAGGAGCAGGACGGCCTCGCCTTGCGCCACGTCGTCGAGCCGCGCCATGACAGTTTCTGCACGCCGGAATTTATCGATCTGATCGCCAAATACGGGGTTGCGGCGGTGGTGGCCGACCATCACGAGTATCCGATGTTTGCCGACGTGACCGCCGATTTCGTCTATGCGCGGCTGCAGCGCGGCAGCGACGAAACGCCCACGTGCTACCCGGAGGGCGAGATCGACGCCTGGGCCGGGCGGTTCCGGACCTATGCCGAGGGTGGCGCACCGGGCGACCTGCCTCTGGTCGCAAAGGATCGCAAGGTCGAGACGAAGCCGCGCGACGTCTTCGCCTTCTTCATCACCGGCGGCAAGGTCAACGCACCCCATGGGGCAAAGGCCCTGCAGGCCAGGCTGGACCAGCCGGCCTGAGCCCTGCCCCGCCAGCCGCCGTGCCGCCCGAACCGGTTCAGCCGGCGGCGAGGGTCGCCGCGGCCTCGACGCGGGCGATGTCGTGCGGATGGGTCATCGCCCCCTTGGCGCGGTCGAGCGCGCGGCAGGATTGCTCCCGAAGCGCCTCGGTCCAGACCGCCGGCAGGCAATCGGCGACGGCCGACAGCGTGTGCTGGAGATGCACCGCGACCTCGACGAAGCTGGCGCCGTCCCGGGCGATCTGCTCGAAGGCGGCGGTCAGCACCTGTTCGGGGTCCATGATCGGCACCAGCACCCGCGGGTGCTGGTGCGCCGTCCCTGCCTGTTCGCTCGCCCGCGTCGCGTCGGAGAAAACCTGCAAAAGCGCATCGAGAATGTCGTTGGCGGTGCCCGGATCGTTGATGCCGGGCGACAGCGCCCGGTCGCCGATTTCCGACAGCGTCTTGAGCGCGAGCACCGCGTCCTCGCTGCGGTGGCGGCTCTGGCCGATGCGGATCGCCGCGCTGACCGCGCGCTTGGCATCGTCGTCGACCGCTTCCAGCGGGCCGTCATAAAGCCAGACGATGGGCCGGCCCTGGCCGATCACGTCGCCGAGCCGCACGGCGACATGCACAGTGAGGCCATGCTCCTCGGCAACCCCGGAAAGCGCTGCGACATCGATGAACTGGACCGTGCCGGTGAAGGAGGAGAGCACCGCCAGCGCCCCGTCGGGCGGCATGGCGCTGGCATAGACCGGCGTGCCGCCATGACCGGGATGGGTCAGATGCCGGGTCAGCATGTCGGTGGCCCGGCTCGCCACCTTGTCGATGGTCGACGACACGGTGCTGATCCGCGCCACGTGGTCGATCCAGTAGATCAGGGTACCCACCACCAGGATGAACACGCTGATGGTGGCCGCGAACAGCAGGATGCGGCCGCTCGCCTGGATGAAACCGACATTGAGCCCGATCAGGCCGACAACCGAAAAGGTGAAGGCGCCGATGAAGGTCGAGATCGCCTGCTTCGAAAAGGAATCGGCCACCAGGATCGAGAAGGCCCGCGGCGTGCTGGCCGATATCGCCGCCACATAGGCCGACAGCATCACCGAGACGGCGAAGGTGGAGACCGTCAGCATCGCGGTCGCCATGATGGTCAGCAACCCGTCGATGGTTTCCCTTTTGATGTCGAAGGAGAAGGGCTGGCCGATCACCTGGTCGATCCCGGTGGCAACCGCCACCACGCACACGGCGATCAGCCCGAATCCGGCCGGCCGCAGCCACAGCCGTTCGGCCAGGTAGTCCCTGAGTGCATTGTAGTAGAATCTCACCGTCCACGCTCCGTTCTGCCGCGCCGTTGCCGTTGCGGATGCCGCAAGTGCGGCGCGTTACCCGCCTGCCCTCCGGCCGTCAACGCCGCAGGCACCATCGGCTTCACTATGCAACAGGACGGGAAAACAGTCACACCTTACGCGGGGGGTGGCCGAATGCGCGCCCCGGAGCGAGGCGCGCATTCGCAGCACGGGGTGTCAGCCTGCCTTCTTCTGTCGCGGCAGGAACACGGTCAGAAGCCCCAGGAACGGCAGATAGGAGCAGACGGCATAGACGAAGTCGATCCCCTTGGCATCCGCCACCTGTCCCAGCACGGCGGCTGCGATACCGCCCATGCCGAAGGCGAAGCCGAAGAACAGGCCCGCGATCAGTCCCACCCGGCCGGGAACCATTTCCTGGGCGAAGACGACGATGGCGGGAAACGCGGAGGAAAGCACCATGCCGATGATCACGGTCAGCACCGCGGTCCAGAACAGGTCCGCATAGGGCAGCATCAGCGTGAACGGCAGCACGCCCAGGATCGACACCCAGATCACCGCTTTGGTGCCGATCCGGTCGCCGATCGGACCGCCGGCGACGGTGCCCACGGCGGCAGCGCCCAGGAACAGGAACAACAGCAGCTGCGCATCCTGCACGGAAACGTCGAACCGGTGGATGACGTAGAAGGTGTAGTAGCTCGTGAAGCTTGCCATGTAGATGTTCTTGCTGAACACCAGGAGCGCGAGCACCACCAGGGTGAAGATCACGCGGCGGCGACTGTGGGCCAGAACGGTCGACAGCGCCGGGCGCCCGGCCGCGGCACGGCGGTACTGCCCGTACCAGCGGCTGACCCAGGTCAGCACCACCATCCCGAGCAGCGCCGCGAGACAGAACCAGGCAACGCTCGCCTGCCCGCCGGGCACCACGATGAAGGCCGCCAGCAGCGGGCCGGCGGCGGTGCCAAAATTGCCGCCCAGCTGAAACACCGACTGCGCCGTGCCGTGCTTGCCGCCCGAGGCAAGCCGGGCGATGCGCGAGGATTCGGGATGGAAGACGGCAGACCCAAGCCCCACCAGCGCCGCCGCGGCGAGCAGCAGCCCGTAGTGGCCGGCAACGGCCAGCAGCACGAGGCCGAAAAAGGTGAACCCCATGCCGACCGGCAGCGCGTAGCCGATCGGCCGCTTGTCGGTGAAGGCACCGATGGCCGGCTGCAACAGCGAGGCGGTGAACTGGAAGGTGAAGGTCAGAAACCCGATCTGCCCAAAGGTCAGCGCATAATTGGCCTTGAGCATCGGATAGATCGCCGACAGCATGGACTGCATGGTGTCGTTGAGGAAATGGCACAGGCTGAGCGCCAGCACGACCGAAAACGCCGCCGATGTCGCGGCCGGGGCAGGCGTCGCAACCGCGGCGGGCTCGGGCTGAGACGCGGTCACCGTGGCCGCGGACATGGTTGTATCGGGCGTCGCATCCATCATCTGGTCCTTTCAGGCTGCATGGCGGGGGCGTGGGGGCGCAGAACCGGCGGCCGGTCGCAAATCATGCCGTGCCGCGGGTGCCACAGATACATGGCTTGCCCCCTGCCCGCTTTCGTGCTGTGGTCTATTTCTTTCGCGATTGGGCCAATGCCATGACAGAAACAGCATCGCCGCCGGTACTTTCACGGCACATCACCGAAACCGCCGCGGAACGCGCGGCGCGCCATGCGGCGATCGATGCCGACGGGGCGCCGGTGATGGCGTTTTCCCACAGCTACGCCACCAACCAGCACATTGCCGAACACGAGCATGCCCGCGCGCAGTTGCTGCACATTTCCAGCGGCGTGCTGACGGTGACGACCGGGGCCGGGCGCTGGATCATGCCGCGCGACCATGCGCTGTGGATCCCGGCAGGCGTGCGCCACGCGGTCGATACGATTGGCCAGGTCGACATGCATTCGGTCTATGTGGTGCCGGATGCCGTCCCCGGCCTGCCAGAGCAGTTGCAGGTGACCGGCATCACGCCGCTGATGCGCAGCCTGATGAACGAAGCGGTGCGGCTGCGCGGCGACACCGCTACGCCGCGGGCCGCATATATGCTTGGCGCGCTCCTGCACGAAATTCCGCATCTGCCAAAGCGGCCGCTCGGGCTCGCCTATCCTGCCAACCGGCGGCTTGCGGAGCTGTGTCGCGCGTTCGTGGCCCAGCCCTCGGCCCATCTCAACATCGACCAGTGGGCGGAAGCCGCGGGCTTGAGCCGGCGCAGCTTCACCCGCATCTTTCGCCGCGAAACCGGCCTCAGCCTCTCGACCTGGCGCCAGCAGGCCTGCCTGATGGCGGCACTGCCGCGGCTGAGCGCGGGCGAATCGGTGACGGCAGTCGCCCTCGACCTGGGCTATGACAGCGTGCCCGCCTTCACCACCATGTTCTGCCGCATGATGGGCACTCCGCCCAAGACCTATCTGCGCAACCAGATTGTGGATTGTGCCCTGAGCGCGGCGGCAAGCGGCCGCGCCGGATGACCATGCCGCGAAAGCGGCCGGCGGTTCAGGTGCGGCCGGCGTCCGCTGCGCTATGGTCGGGTGGACGCACCTGCCCCGCCAGATCCTCCGCCGTCATGCCGATGCCCGCGCGCCGGGCCGCAAGCCCGTGCATCGCCACGGCCGCGCAGGCCGCTTCGAAGACGGGCATCGCCTGCGCGAGCAGTCCGCCGAGAATGCCGGCCAGCACATCGCCCGAGCCGGCGGTCGCGAGCCAGGCGGGCGCATCGGCGTTGATGGCCGAGCGGCCATCCGGCGCGGCAATCACCGTATCCGCCCCCTTGTAGACGACGACGGCATTGAGCATGGCTGCGGCGGCGCGGGCGCGATCGACCTTGGAGAGCGCCGGGTCCTTCGCGAGATCGGGAAACAGCCGAGCGAATTCGCCCTCATGCGGGGTCAAGGCGAGCCGGACCGCGCCGCCAAACGCCGCCCCAAGCGCATCGCGGCAGGCCGCATGGGCGGTGATCCCGTCGGCATCGAGCACTACCGGCCGGCCGGTGTCGGCCAACTGCCGGGTGAAAGCGCGCGCCTTGTCGGCGTCGCCGAAGCCGGGCCCGAGCACGAAGGCGGAAAGCCGCCGGTCACCGAGCCAGTCGGCGAGCGCATCCGCCCCGCCAAGCGCGCGTTGCATGATGGCGGTGAAATGGCTCGCCTGGGTCAGGACGGCGTTTGGCGGCGAGGCCACCGTCACCAGCCCCGCCCCGGCCCGCAGCCCGGCCACCGCCGCCAGTCGCGCGGCGCCGGAACTGATCAGCGGTCCTGAAAACACCGCCAGATGGCCATGGGTGTATTTGTGTGCGGCGGCGTCGGCAACCGGCAGGTGATCGCTATAAAGCCCCGGATGGTTGCGCCACAGCCTGTCGTCGCTCGCAATCAGCCGCGCCGGGATGCCGATGTCGCACAGATGCAGGCGTCCGCACAGCGCCCGCCCGGGCATCAGCAAGTGGCCGGGCTTCCGCGCCGCGAAGGTCACGGTGTGTTCGGCGCGAAAACAGGGACCGGTGGGCGCTCCGGTGCGGCCCGACAGGCCCGAGGGAAGATCGACGGCGACGACCGGCGTTCCGGTCGCCTCCGCGCGGGCAATCACGGCGGCAACGTCATCGCCGACCGCCCGGTCGAGCCCTGCCCCGAACAGCGCATCGATGACCACGTCCCCCGCTCGGGGCTGCCAGTCTTCAAGCGGCGCCAGGCTGCCCGGACACTCCGTAAAAGCACGCGCCGCATCGCCGCCGGGCTTGGGCGGCGCGCCGAAGCGCGCGACCGCGACGCCGCTTTGCATCAGCAGCCGCGCCGCCACGTGCCCGTCGCCGCCATTGTTGCCCGGCCCGCACACCACCACCACCCGCAAGGCGTCCGGATAGTGCGCCAGCACCACAGCCGCGACATGGGCGCCGGCGGCCTGCATCAGCGTAAAACTGTCGATGCCGCCGCGCGCCGCGGCAGCATCGATCGCACCCATGGCGGCGGGCGTCACCAACCGTGTGTCGTCAATGGCCATGTGCTGTGGTCGCATGCGCCCGGCGCGCCGGTCAAGCCGGCAGGATGCTGCGGCCGTGATTGGCATCCCAACTCCCCCTGCGCCCATAAAAAGAGCTAACTGATTATGATTTAGGCAGGGCATGACGCATAAAAATTCATCATTCTTGCGCGAGCGCGTACCGAAGCCATGCCGCAACGCGGCCGGGACACAGACGCGCGACACCCCGTATTGACAGCAAAGGCAGGAAACCGGACGATTTGCCAGCGGAAACAGCCGGGCTGGTGCGACATAAAGCCCATTTTATCACCTGCCCGGCGATTTTCCTGCAAAGTGGCACAGTGTGTGCTTTGATACACGCGAGTGGGTTTTGGCGTTCGCCGAGCGGCCCGCTTTCACAGGACAGAGCGGAGAATTGGTTCTCATGAAAAAGATCGAAGCGATCATCAAGCCCTTCAAGCTTGATGAAGTGAAGGAAGCCCTTCAAGAAGTTGGTCTCCAGGGCATCACTGTCACCGAGGCCAAGGGCTTCGGTCGCCAGAAGGGCCACACAGAGCTTTATCGGGGCGCCGAATACGTCGTCGACTTTCTCCCCAAGGTGAAGGTCGAAATCGTCCTGGCCGACGAAACGGCGGAAGCCGCGATCGAGGCCATTCGCAATGCGGCCCAGACCGGGCGCATCGGCGACGGCAAGATCTTCGTCTCCAGCATCGAGGAAGTCATCCGCATCCGTACCGGTGAGACCGGCAACGACGCCATCTGATCACTATGTCCCGCACCCAGCAGGACATCAATCGTCTAGACCAACAGGGAAATTACAAATGACGACTGCCACTGAAATTCTCAAGCAAATCAAGGACAACGACGTCAAGTTCGTCGATCTGCGCTTCACCGACCCCAAGGGCAAGCTGCAGCATGTGACCATGGACGTGTCCGCCGTGGATGAAGACCTGTTCGCTGACGGTGTGATGTTTGACGGCTCCTCGATCGGCGGCTGGAAGGCGATCAACGAGTCCGACATGGTGCTGATGCCCGACACCGCGACCGCGCACATGGACCCGTTCTTCGCCCAGTCCACCATGGTGCTGATCTGCGACATTCTCGACCCGATCACCGGCGAAGCCTACAACCGCGACCCGCGCACCACCGCCAAGAAGGCCGAAGCCTATCTGCAGGCCTCGGGTCTCGGCGACACCGTCTATATCGGTCCCGAGCCCGAATTCTTCATCTTCGACGACGTCAAGTACAAGGCCGACCCCTACAACACCGGCTTCAAGCTCGACTCGAGCGAGCTGCCGTCCAACGACGACACCGACTATGAAACCGGCAACATGGGCCACCGTCCGCGCGTCAAGGGCGGCTACTTCCCGGTCCCGCCGGTGGACAGCTGCCAGGACATGCGCTCGGAAATGCTGACCGTGCTCGCCGAAATGGGCCTGACCGTCGAGAAGCACCACCACGAAGTGGCCTCCGCGCAGCATGAGCTCTGCATGGTGTTCGACACCCTGACCCGTCAGGCCGACAAGACCCAGATCTACAAATACGGCGTGCACCAGGTCGCCAATGCCTATGGCAAGACCGCAACCTTCATGCCCAAGCCCGTCTTCGGCGACAACGGTTCGGGCATGCACGTGCACCAGTCGATCTGGAAGGGCGGCAAGCCGACCTTCGCCGGTGACGAATATGCCGGCCTGTCGGAAACCTGCCTGTTCTACATCGGCGGCATCATCAAGCACGCCAAGGCCATCAACGCCTTCACCAACCCCTCGACCAACTCCTACAAGCGTCTGGTCCCGGGCTATGAAGCGCCGGTGCTGCTGGCCTATTCGGCCCGCAACCGTTCGGCCTCGTGCCGCATTCCGTTCGGCTCCTCGCCGAAGGCCAAGCGCGTCGAAGTCCGCTTCCCGGATCCGACCGCCAACCCCTATCTCGCCTTTGCCGCCATGCTGATGGCCGGCATCGACGGCATCAAGAACAAGATCCATCCCGGCAAGGCCATGGACAAGGATCTCTACGACCTGCCGCCGAAGGAACTCAAGAAGATCCCGACCGTCTCGGGCAGCCTGCGCGAAGCGCTGGAAAACCTCGACAAGGACCGCAAGTTCCTCACCGCCGGCGGCGTTTTCGACGACGACCAGATCGACGCCTTCATCGAACTGAAGATGGTCGAAGTCATGCGCTACGAAATGACTCCGCACCCGGTCGAATTCGACATGTACTACTCCGCCTGACGGAAACGGACGGGCCGCTCCGACGGCCCGCCTCTCCACAAGGCTGAGAAAACCTCCCGGGGAACAAAAAAAGGCCGGCGGATTTCCAAGATCCGCCGGTTTCTTTTTTGCTTCAGGATCAGGACGATGGGTTCAGTTTTTCAAGCGCTGCTTGAGAAGGTCGAGATAGTCCTCGTTACCGCTGTCCGCCGCAGTCCCGGCGGAGGCCGCTTTGCAGGCGGGCTTGTAGTCGAGCGCCATGCCGGTCTTGACGCAGCTTCCCACCCGCCAGCCCGGCGGCAGCGCGCCGAGATCCACCGACTTCCATTTCGGATGCCCGGTCTCGCGCAGCCGCTCAAGCCCGCTCAGCATCAGGCTTGAGAAATCCGCCACCGTGGCACAGCTCTCGCGGTGATAGGCATTGCGTTTCGGGTCGTAATCATAGGTCATCAGCACCGCCTTGACCGCGACCAGGTCGACCGGTTCGGATTGAAACCCGTAAGTGCCGGCGGGGATCTCGGCCCTGGAATAGGTCGCGAGCAGCGGCGCCTCGGTGATCGGCAGCAGATGGAACTTCGCAGGATCGATCTCGGTCTTCGCGAACAGCGAGGCGGGCGCGCCGGCGACATAGAAGAAGGCATCGATCTCGCCGCCCTCGAGCTTCGGCAGCGCCGCATCCGGATTGAGCGTCACCCGCTCGGATGGCTTGACCTGGAGGATGTCGAGGATCAGCGAGGCGGTAAGATACGTACCACTGTCCTTGACGCCGATGGCGACCTTGCGGCCGGCGAGATCGCGCAGGCTGCCGATCTCCTTGCGCGCGAGCACATGCACCTCCTCATTGTAGAGGGGAAACATGATCCTGACCCCGCGCACGGCGTCCTGGATCTCGGGATCATTCTTCTCGTAGGTCTTGAGATATTCGAGCACATCGCTCTGGACGATGCCGAACTGGGTGTTGCGGCGCTTGCGCACGCCCACGAAATTTTCGAGCGAGCCCGCGCTTTCGACCACATTGAGCGTGAGCCCGCACTCTGCGCCGAGCGCGGCAATGTCCTGGCCGATGCGGATATAGGTGCCGGTCGGCCCGCCGGTCATGATGTTCCGCTCGAACTCGGCGGCCTGGGCCGCGCCTGCGGCAGCACAGGTCGCGGCAACGGCAAGCAGCAGCCCGCGCAGGGGAAGGGCAAATCGTGTCATCGGCAGTCTCCTCGTCTCAGCACGGGCTGTTCAGATCGCGGATCAGGTTGCGCAGCGTCAACAGCGGCACCCGGTCGAACACCGCCGCAAGGGAATCGGTCACGCAGGCGCCGGAGACCAGCGCATCTTCAAGCTTCCGGCGTTGTCGATCGGTCAATGCGTCGAGCCCGGGGGCTGCCCGCAGCGCGGCGGACACGGCCGCGCCGTCCCTCGGTTCGGCATCGGGCGCGTCTGCGACGGTTCCAGACGGGCTCCCCTTCGCAGGCGCTGCCGCCGGCACTCCGGCGGCAGCCGCTTCTGCCGCGGCCAGCTGTCGTTTCAGGTCAGCGATAGTCGCCGTTTGGGCCGCTTGGCTCGCGCGCGCCTTCTCCAGTTCTCCCCGCACCGTCTCGAGATCGGCTTCTGCCCGGTCCCGCTCGGCGGCGAGCTGCGGGATCGTCTCGTCCCGCAACTGGGCCAGCTCTTTGGTTAGGCGCGCGATTTCAGCCTCCGCCCGGGCCGCGCCCTCGCCTCGGTCCGCATCGCGCGCGGCAATCCTGGCTTCCAGCACTTGCGTCTGCTCGGTGAGCGCCGCCACTTGGCTTTGCAGCCGGTCGCGCTCGCGGGTCACGGCGTCAAGCTCCGCCGCGTCCGGTGTCGCGCCCGCGGGCGCCGCCGCCGCCAGCTTCTCGGCCATGGCGTCGAGTTCGGACGCCTGGCGGGCGATGGTGTCCTTGAGCGCCCCGATTTCCGCGGCGTCCCGGTCGCGAGCTGCGCCAAGCTCCTCGATCTGGCGGCGCGCAGCGGCGAGTGCCTCGTCTGCCCCGGCGGCCGTGTCCTGTCCCATCAGGTTCAAACCCGCCCCGCCGGCATCGAGCGCGCGCGAGGCGATGAAGCCCCCGGCCCCGCCGAGAAGCAGCGCAACGATCACGGCGACCAGGCCAAGGCCGCGACGGCGGCCCCGGGTCGGAACATCGGAATCCCTGCCCCACTGATTGGCCAAATGAGCGTCCTTCCTGACTGGGCTGTCGACATCCCCTGCCGCGCCGAAGCGGTGCCGGCCCCACACCGGCGCATGCCAAAGGGGTACCGTGAAACCCACCCCCGTGCAAGCAAACCGGCCCGCGCGCGGCTCCAGCAATTTGGTTGGCGCGGGTCCGATTGGCCGGCAAACAAGCGTCTGGACACAGGGCAAAAGGCCGGGGCAACCCAGCCGCCCCGGCCTTATCTCATTGCGTCGCTGGCGTAACCGCCGCGGACTACTTCTTGGCCTGGCTGCCGATGAAGTCGCGGACGATGCGGACAATGCCGCGGCCGAGCACGGCGTCGAGTGCGGCGATGAACGCGTCGACATGCTCGCGGCCGCAGATCAGCGGCGGTTCCAGCCGGATCACGTTGCGATTGTACTCGGTGAACGCCACCAGCACATTGTGGTCGCGGAACAGTTCTGCACCCACGAAGCCCGACAGCGACCCCTTGAGCTTGTCGTCGAGCAGCGCCACCATCGGCCTCAGCAGCGCCGGCAGGGTCTGGCTGAAATCCTGGAATTCGAGCCCGACCATGAAGCCGCGGCCGCGCACATCCTTGATGATCTGCGGATACTTGTCCTTGAGCCCGTTCAGCCGCTCGATCAGGTAGCCGCCGACCCGTTCGGCATTGCCGATCAGGTCCTCGTCATACATCACGTTGAGGCCCTCGATCGCGGTCACGCAGGCCTCGCCGATGCCGCCGAAAGTGGCCTGGGCGTGGATCATCGCCGTCTTGGGCGTGCCATAGGCCTTCATGTAGACCTTGCGCGAGGCGATCATCGCCGCCATGGCGGTCTTGCCGCCGCCGAGCGATTTCGCAAGCGCCGTCACGTCCGGCACCACGCCCGCCTTTTCAAAGGCGAAGAAGTGACCCGAACGGCCCATGCCGCACTGCACCTCATCGGCGACCCAGAGCACGTCATGCTTGTCGCAGAGCGCGCGCAGTTCCCGCCAGAATTCGACCGGCGCTTCGATGATGCCGCCGCCACCCTGAATGGTTTCGAGCACGATCACGCCGATTTCCGGATCGCTTTCGAAGGCCTTGCGGATCGCCTCGATGTCGCCGAACGGCACCTTCACGGTGTTGCCGGTCAGATTGAACTCGCCGCGATACAGCTCGGAATCGGTGAGCGAGAGCACGCCCTTGGTCTTGCCGTGAAACGAGTTGTGGGCATAGACCACCTTGGAGCGCTTCGGCCCCGCGGCGCGTTCGGCCACCTTGATCGCCGCCTCCATGGCTTCCGAGCCGGACGAGCCCAGAAACACCATGTCGAGATCGCCCGGCGCGATTTCCGCGAGGTTCTTCGCCAGCGCCGAAGCATACTGACTCATGAAGGCGATCGCGATCTCGTGCCGGTCCTCGTCCTGGAAGGCCTTGCGGGCGGCGATGATGCGCGGGTGGTTGTGGCCGAAAGCGAGCGAGCCGAAGCCGCCGAAGAAATCGAGGATCTTCCGGCCGTTCTGGTCGGTGTAATACATGCCCGACGCGGTCTCGATCTTGACCTTGTGAAAGCCCAAGAGCTTCATGAAATGCAGCTGGCCGGGATTGATGTGGTCCTTGAACATCTCGGTCATGTCGGAGAGCGACATCGCCTTGGCGTCGGCGACGCTCAGAAGCTTGGGCTTGCGCACGGCGGGCGACCCGGCGGTGGCGGAAGCCGCAAGGGCGCCCCCAGCCGCATCGGTGTCCGAAAGGGCGGGCGCATCGACGGCGACGCGGTTGGGTGTGTCAAGCATGGTTCGGCTCCCTTGAATTCGGTTATTCGGCCGCTGCGACATGGGCGGTTGCGGACGAGCCGCCCCGCGCCTTTGCGGCATGGTATTCGTCGTAAGCGGCGATCAGCATGTCCTCGTCGCGGTATTGCGGCACCCAGCCGAGCTGGCGCTCGCTCTTGGAAACGTCGAGAACGCAGTTCTCGTCGGCGATCAGGTACTGTTCCGGATCCATGATCGGCATGTTCATCAGGTCGAACAGGTCGAGCGTGCGCTTGACCGCCCAGGCGGGCGTCGGCAGCAGGATCGAGCGCGATCCGGCATGCCTGATGAGATCGCCCAGAAGCTTGCGCACCGGCGGCGGATTGATCGAGCCCAGATTGTAGGCCTCGTTCGGAACGCCCGCCTTCCAGGCGAGCCGCGCGGCCTCGGCGCAGTCGAACACCGAGATGAACTGGTAGGGATTGCGCCCCGACCCGATCATCGGCACCGGCAGGTTCATGTCGATGAGCTTGAACAGCTTCTCGAGAATGCCGAGCCGGCCCGGGCCGATGATCAGCCGCGGCCGGAACAGCGAGATCGCCATGCCGCGCTCGCGCCATTCAGCCGCGAGATGTTCGGTGTCGAGCTTGGACTGGCCATATTCGCCGAGCGGCGCCACCGGGTGCTCCTCGGTCATCGGGAAGGCCAGCGTGTGGCCGTAGATCATGTCGGTGGTGAAATGCACGAGCTTGTTCAGCCCTGCCCGGTCCATCGCCTCGATGATGTGGCGGGTGCCGTCGTAATTGACGGGATAGAAGAAGTCATGGCGCTTGGCGCGCACCTGCAGCGGCGAAAGCATCTTGGCCGACAGGTTGTAGACCATGTCGTCCTTGGCAAACGGCACGCGGGCCACGTCGTCGGGACGGGTGACATCGCACATGATCACTTTCGCATCGCGGTAGAAGGCTTTGTGCTCCCTGACGATATCGGCGATCACCACTTCCTCGCCGTCTGCGAGGAGTTTCTGGGCGAGATGGCGTCCGACGAAGCCGTCGCCTCCGAAAATGATGTGTTTCATCGCGAAATCTCACTTGCTGCTACGTTGATCTTGGAAAGCTCGGCTGTCTCGACCGTGTCCGTGGCGTGGCCGCCACGACCCGATTGCGCGATCAGCACCGTGCCGACGCAGATGAAGGCGATGCCGGCGATGCGCCAGCTGTTGAGGTCTTCCTTGAACAGCACAAAGGCGAACACCGCCACGGCCACATAGGCGAGGCTCAGGAACGGATAGGCGAACGACAATTCCACCTTCGACAGGACATAAAGATGCGAGGCCATGGAAATGACGAAGGTAACCAGACCGGCAAAGACCCACGGATTGAAGACAATCTGGAACACCCGCGCGATCAGCGTGTCGGCGGTAAAGCTCAGCGGCCCGAGCGTGAGCATGCCCTGCTTGAGCATCAACTGCGCGGCCGCATTGGTCAGCACCGTAAATAGAATGAAAACGATGTATTTCATGGCCCACTCCCACTGAGGATGGGAGCGTTTCTATTCCGATTTCACCAACATCCGGTTCACCGGCGCGGTCAATATTTCCTTAAATTGCAACCAATCCCGAAATGAAACGGTTACGGCTCTCCATTGCACCGGCGCTCAGCGGCCGAGCAGGAATTCGAGCGTCTGCTTCCAGTCGGTCATGCGGATCGGGGTGCCGTGCGAGCCGGTATCGAACAGCACGAACCGCGCCGGATAGGCGGCCGAAGTCGCACGCACGGCATCGAACACCGCCTTCTGGCTCTCCCAGGGATAGACCGTGTCGAGACTGCCATGGGTGAACATCAGCGGCAGCCGCGCCTTTGCGGCGGCACTTCGCGCGAGCCCCATGTCCGGCGCGCCACCGAGCAGCGCCATGCCGGCAAGCCGCGGGATCACCTCTGGGTCATCGGCGAGCTTCGAACAGATGAACGCGCCCATCGAGGCGCAGGCCAGGACCACCGGGGCGCGGCCGGCCATGATCAGCGCCTTGACGTCGGCGGCTCCCGTGTCGTCGAAACTTCTGATGGTGGGGGCGAGATAGGCGCCGCCATTGACCAGAACCAGGTTCTTGAGCCGGTTGAAATTGCCGCCGAAGGTGTAATCATTCATGCCGAGCCGCTGGTCGCCGCCGCGGCCATGCACGAAGATGACGGCGAAGCGCGCGCTGGCATATTCGCCGGCGAGCCCCAGCTCAATGCTGCGGCCATTGGCCTCGTGCACCGCGACACGGCTGTAGCGCTTGACCCGCATCGAGACATAGGAGGACTGCACCCGCCGTTCGGGCTCGATGTCGCGCTTGTGGATGTCGCGCATCTTGTCGTAGGCCACCACCGTGAAGGCCTGGTCCTCGCTCATCGACAGGATGCCGGGATAGGCGAACAGCCGGTCCTTGTGGCCCTTGAGTTCGAGGGCCTGCGCATGTAAGGGCGGGCCGGCCATCACGAATGCCACGAAAAATAGCGCGCCCTGCCCGGCAAGAACGCCGCGCAAAGCCCGCCACCAAATGCTACACAGTCGATTGAAAGCGCGGATTCTGGCACACTCCGGGTGATTCGTTTCCCCAATTTACATCAGGCGTCACGGCAACATGGACGATTCCAACGATCTTTTTTCCTCAATCGACGCACCGGCGGCAAAACCGGCGCCGGTCGCGGAGCGGTCTCAGCCCCGGCAGCCTGCCGAGCCCGCCGCCAAGCCGGCACGCCCCGCGCCCGCAAGCCGTGCCGCCCCCTCGGGGGGCGACAATTACGATGCTTCTGCGATCGAGGTGCTGGAGGGACTGGAACCGGTGCGCCGCAGGCCCGGCATGTATATCGGCGGCACCGACGAGCGCGCGCTGCACCACCTGTTTGCCGAAGTCATCGACAACTCGATGGACGAGGCCGTGGCCGGCCACGCCAATTTCATCGAGGTCGAACTCGATGCCGAGGGCTATCTGTCGGTCACCGACAACGGCCGCGGCATCCCGGTCGAAAACCATCCGAAATTTCCGGGCAAATCCACCCTCGAAGTGATCATGACGGTGCTGCATGCCGGCGGCAAGTTCGACAGCAAGGTCTACGAGACCTCGGGCGGCCTGCACGGCGTCGGCGTGTCGGTGGTCAACGCGCTGTCCGACGACCTCGTGGTCGAGGTGGCGCGCAACAGGAAGCTCTTCCGCCAGCGCTTTTCAAAGGGCGTGCCGCAGGGCGGGGTCGAGGAACTCGGCGACGTGCACAACCGTCGCGGCACCAAGGTGCGCTTCCATCCCGATCCCGAGATCTTCGGCGCGGCGCTGAAATTCGATCCGGGCCGGCTCTACCGCATGGCCCGTTCCAAGGCCTATCTGTTCGGTGGCGTCGAGATCCGCTGGTCCTGCGCTCCGTCGCTGGTCGAGGGCACGGACACGCCCGACAAGGCGGTGTTTCATTTCCCCGGCGGCCTCAAGGACTATCTCGAGGCTTCGCTCGGCGGCGAACACCGGGTCACGCGCGAGATTTTTGCCGGCAAGACCGAGCGCTCCGGCGGCCATGGCTCGCTCGAATGGGCGGTGACCTGGTACGGTGGCGATTCCTCGATCAGTTCCTACTGCAACACCATTCCGACCCCCGACGGCGGCACCCACGAGGCCGGTCTCAGGATCGCGCTCACCAAGGGGCTCAAGGCCTATGCCGAGCTCACCGGCAACAAGCGCGCCGCAGCGATCACCACCGACGACGTGATGATCTCCTCGATCGGCATGCTTTCGGTGTTCATCCGCGAGCCGGAATTCGTGGGCCAGACCAAGGACAAGCTCGCCACCGTCGAAGCCCAGCGCATCGTTGAGACGGCGCTGCGCGACCCGTTCGACCATTTCCTGGCCGATTCCCCCGCCGAAGCCGACAAGCTCCTGGAATGGGTGATCGACCGCGCCGACGAGCGCGTCCGCCGCCGCAAGGAAAAGGAAGTCAACCGCAAGTCGGCGGTGCGCAAGCTCAGGCTGCCAGGCAAGCTCTCGGACTGCAGCCAGACCGCGGCCGCAGGCGCGGAACTGTTCATCGTTGAGGGCGATTCGGCCGGCGGCTCGGCCAAGCAGGCGCGCAACCGCGCCAACCAGGCGATCCTGCCGCTGCGCGGCAAGATCCTCAACGTCGCCAGCGCCGGCCGCGAGAAACTCGGCGCCAACCAGCAGATCGCCGACCTGATCCAGGCGCTCGGCTGCGGCACGCGCTCGAAATACCGCGAGGAAGACCTGCGCTACGAACGCATCATCATCATGACCGATGCCGACGTCGACGGCGCACATATCGCCTCGCTGCTGATCACCTTCTTCTACCAGGAAATGCCGGAACTGATCCGCCAGGGCCATCTCTATCTGGCGGTTCCGCCGCTCTACAAGATCACGCAAGGGGCCAAGTCGATGTATGCGCGCGACGA
>NZ_LQZT01000003.1:29675-161934 GCF_001703635.1 Parahoeflea olei
CTGCTTGAAACCGAGTTCACCGGCCGCGGCAAGGTCGAGATCAACCGCTTCAAGGGCCTGGGCGAAATGATGGCGTCCCAGCTCAAGGAAACCACGATGGATCCGGCGAACCGGACGCTGTTGAAGGTGGCGGTGGACGTGACCGACCCCGAATCCACCCGCGAGACCGTCGACAGCCTGATGGGCACCAAGGCCGATGCGCGCTTCCGCTTTATCCAGGAACACGCGGAATTCGCGGACAATCTCGATATCTGAGAGGGGCCGCCCATGACGGCGATTGCCCGCCGCACCGGCTGGTACCGCGCGGCCAAGCCCACGTGATACCGGCCGCTCAGGCGGCTTCGGCGGCCAGCGCCTGGGCGTAGTCGCGCGAGACCTGGCGGCGCCAGTTGAAATGCAGGGTCTCGACCAGCCGCAGCAACTCGCCCACCGCCGGATGACGCTCGGCGTCGCAGGCGTGGCGCTCGATCAGCTGCTGCGTGACGCGGCCGGTATCGATGCCGGTGAGGCTGCGCGAGGCCGCACGCCAGATCAGGGTCGCCGACACGAACACCTGCGCCATCTCCCCACTCAGGCCGATCGCACGGTAGAGCGCGCGCATGGCGGTTTCGCGTCCGTCGACCAGGATGCCGCGCACGCGCTGGTCGCCCATGCCCGAAAGCGACACCACGGCCGCGGCGAAGAAATCGACATTTCCCGCGCACAAGGCATGGATCAGGAAGGCCGGCGTCAGACGCCCCGACATCCGCAGATGCTCGACCAGCGCCGGGATTTCCTGCGCCTCCACCGTTTCGGCGAGCCGCAGCGTGGCATTCATGCAGGCCTCTTCCGTGATCTTTCGGCCGCGGCTGCCGCCGATCGCCGAACGGACGAAATCAGACCCCGCGAGTGCCGCGCCGAGCCGCTCGACCAGCGCCTGGCGCACGTCGCAGGGCAGATCCGGGCGTTCGAACAGGCGCGCGCGCAGCTCGCAATCGTCGCCGAAGCGTTCGGCGATCCGGCGCAGCGAGATCCGCGCGATCCTGACATGGGGATTGTCGAGCATGTCGGCCACGGCCCCGGCTTCGCCGACTTCGGCAAGGGCTGCGGCAACGGCCACCGAAAGCGGGCGCCGGCAGGCCACGAACTGTTGCAGCGCCTGGCGGCCGCCGGCAACGATCTCGATCAGGTCATTGTCGGCCAGAACCGGCGACAGCGCGATCACGCGGGCCGCCACCTCGATCTGGTCGGCGGCAAGCCCGAGCACGATCGCGCGCGGCGCATGATCGAGCTGCGCCAGCCCCTCGGCCAGCGCGAGCCGCACCTTCGGCGACGGGTCCTCGATCAACAGCGCCAGCGCCGCCTCGGCCGCCTGACGTTCCGACTGGTCCATGTGGCCGAGCGCATAGGCCCGGGTCAGGGCCGCCGCGGCCTTGCACCGATCTGCAGTCTTGGCGGTTTCCGACCATTTCAGGAACGACTTGACTATCATAGGAAATCCGACCCCACTCGATACCAGCACCGCGATCCTAAGGAGAAATGGTTTACGATCGGTTCACCATGCCCGTTAACGCTTCGACGGGAAGCATCGCAGCCTTGCGCCCCGCTGCCGAACGCGGCATCAATGCGGTCGGCACAGCACAGGGGAGGTTTGAATGCGCGGCATGTATCTCGAGGACTTCGTTCCCGGCGAGGTGATTTCCCACACGCTCCGGCGCACCGTGACCGAGATGGACAACATGTTGTTCTCCAACATGACGCTCAATCCGCAGCCGCTGCATATCGATTTCGAGTTCTGCAAATCGACCGAGTTCGGCCAGCCGCTGGTCAATTCGCTGTTCACGCTGGGGCTGATGATCGGGATATCGGTCAACGATACCACCGTGGGCACGACGATCGCCAATCTCGGCATGACCGAGGTCACCTTCCCCAATCCGCTGTTTCACGGCGACACCGTGCGGGTGGAAACGAAGATCGTCTCGGTCCGCGAATCCAAGTCGAAGCCTGACCGTGGAATCGTCGAACTGGAGCACCAGGCCTTCAACCAGCGCGACCAGCTGGTGGCGCGCTGCGTGCGCCAGGCGATGATGCGCCGGAGGCCCGCGCCATGATGCGCTCGCTGCTGTTCGTTCCCGGAGACCAGGACCGCAAGATGGCGAAGGCGTCAGGCTCGGGCGCAGATGCGCTGATTCTCGATCTGGAGGATTCGGTTGCGGTTCCGCGCAAAGCCGAGGCACGGCAGATGGTAACCGCGTTTCTGGCTCAGGCCGACAGATCGGCCCCTGCCCCGCGCCTGATCGTGCGTGTCAACGCGCTTGATACCGGGCTGACGGACGACGACCTCGCAGCGGTGGTGGCGGCCGCGCCCGACGCGATCCTGCTGCCCAAGGCCGGATCCGGCGCCGACCTGCAGGACCTGAGCGCGCGGATCGCCGTGCACGAGGCCGAGGCGGGCCTGCCCGACGGCGCCATCCGCATCCACGCGCTGATGACCGAGACCGCCCGCGGACTGCTGTCGGCCGGCAGCTTTGCGGGGAAGTCCGCACGACTCTCGGCGCTCGCATGGGGGGCGGAAGATCTGGCGGCCGACATCGGCGCGGCCTCCAACAAGGACGAAACCGGTCGCTACACCGACGTCTTCCGGATGGCCCGCAGCCTGACGCTGCTTGCCGCCGCCGATGCGGGCGTCGAGGCGATCGACACCGTGTTTACAGATTTCCGCGACAATGATGCGCTTGCGGCGGAATGCCGGGCTGCGGTGCGCGACGGGTTTTCGGGCAAGATGGCGATCCATCCCGGCCAGGTCGAAACCATCAACGCCGCCTTCACCCCCGCCAGGGAGGATGTCGAGCGCGCGGTCCGGATCCTGGCGCTGTTTGCGGCCGCAGGCCCCGATGCAGGCGTGCTTTCGCTCGACGGCAAGATGATCGACCGGCCGCATCTCAGGCAGGCCGAACGTGTGGCGCGGCGCGCGGGCCTCGATGCCGCCGCCCTGCCCCAAAACGGCTGAAGGCGCGCGGCCGTCGGGCCCGTCAGGACTTCGGCCAGACCGGACGACGCATCTGGAACGGCTCGGCGCCGTCGCTGTAATCCATGTAGCCCATCCGCCCCACGGGCGTGGCGATACCCATGTCGAGCAGGCCGTCGGTGAGTGCCCGTTCGTCGATATGGATGCCCACGACCTGGCCGATGACGACGAAGGAGCCGCTCGGTGCGCCCTCAAGGCTCTTGACCTCGAATATGGTGGTGACCCGGCATTCGAGCGCGGCATGGGCTGCGGCAACGAACGGCGCATCGATCAGCCGCGCCTCGGCCATTTCGAGCCCGGCATAGGCGAATTCGCTTTCGCCATAGGGCGCGTTGACCGCACTCGCATTCATTTTCTCGGCGAGATCGCGCGTCACCATGCTCGCGGTGAAGACGCCGGTGTCCTCGGCATTGCGTAGGCTGTCCTTGCGCCCCGAGGACGAGAACATCACCGTCTTCGGGTGATCCGAGATCGCGTTGAAATAGGAGTACGGCGCCAGGTTGACCGAGCCGTCGCGGCCGCGCGTGCCGATCCAGCCGATCGGGCGCGGCGACACGATCGCCTTGAACGGGTCATGGGGAAGCCCGTGGGCATTGGCCGCGGTCTCGTAGAACACGGCCCTGCCTCACTCGCCCGAGAAGGTGACGATGTCGGCAAGATCGGGCCGCGCCCGGTCACCGGGATGCATCTTCATGGTGCCGATATGGATGAAACCGGAGATCCGCTCGCCCGGCTTGACACCGAGCAACGGATAGACGCTTTCGTCGAAGGCAAACCATTCGGTGAGCCAGTTCGAGGCGTAACCGAGCGCATTGGCGGCCATCAGCAGGTTGAGGCACACCGCGCCGGAACTCATCACCTGCTCCCACTCGGGAATCTTGACGTGGGGCGCAGCCCGAGAAACCACCGCGATCACCACCGGCGCCCGGGTGAGCCGGGTCTTTTCGACCTGTATCATGTCGTCCGCGAGATCCGGCTTGTTGGCCATCGCCACCTTGGCGAGTTCCGCCGAGATTCGGTCCCGCTCGGCTCCCTGATAGACGATGAAGCGCCAGGGCGCGAGCTTGCCGTGGTCGGGCACGCGGCTCGCCAGCGTCAGCATCTCCTCGATCTCCGCCCGCGAGGGGCCGGGTTCCTGCATCTGGAAGGCGGGAATGGAACGGCGGGTTTCAAGATAGGCTTTCAGGGCGGCATTGACCGGCATGGCTTCCTCGTGCATTCAGGTTCGGCCATGAATTTGCCATGGCGCTGATTTCAAGTGGCCTCTCACATCCCGGAAGTCAACCGGACCGGAGCGCATGAACAGACTGACGGTATTCCTGCTGGCCCTTTTCGTGCTGCCGCAGACACTCGGGCCTGCTGGTGCGCAGGATGCCTTCGGCACCGCCGACGACGCTCCGATCAAGCTGCCCGGACTGAACGAATATGCGCCGACCGACGAGGCAACCCACGCGGCCAACGGGCGCACCGTGCGCATGGAAGCGACGCTGACGGAGAACGGCGCGCCGCTCAAATACGGCCTGACCTGGCGCATTTTCCATCCGATCCCCGGCCCCGACGGCAAGCTGCCGCTGCTTGCCACCTCCGAAGGCGGATCGGCCGATTTCGAATTCGAGCCGGGCGACTATTTCATCCACGTGGCCTTCGGCCGCGCCGGCGTGACCAAGAAGCTCACGGTTCCCCGCGACGGCCCGATCGAGACACAGCACATGGTGCTCGAAGCCGGCGGGCTGGTGCTCAATGCGGTCTCCGGCATCGATGCGCGCATTCCCGCAAGCCAGCTCCGCTTCAACATCTACAAGGCCGACGAAGGCATCGACGGCGAACAGCAGCTTGTGGTCGAGGACGTCAAGCCCAACACCATCGTCCGGCTCAATGCCGGCACCTACCACATCGTCTCCGAATACGGCGCGGTGAACGCCGTGATCCGCTCGGATATCCGCGTCGAGGCCGGCAAACTCACCGAAGCCGTGATCCAGCACCGCGCGGCCCAGCTCACGCTCAAGCTGGTGGCCGAACCCGGCGGCGAGGCCATCGCCGACACCGCCTGGTCGATCCTGACCTCGGGCGGCGACGTGGTGTCGGAAAGCGTGGGCGCCTTCCCGACCATCGTTCTCGCCGAGGGCGAATACACCGCGATCGCCCGCAACAAGGGCAAGGTGCTGCAACGCGAGTTCACGGTACAGGCCGGCCAGAATTCCGATGTGGAAGTGTTGCTGAATTAGGCAGCTCGCGACATCCCGTCCACGACATCACGCGCACAAACGCGGCTGCCTGCCGGCGCGCCACCCCTTCACGGGCGGCGGGCAATCGGGCGCCCATGGAGAGAAGGATCCGGCGCGGCCTATCGTCGAGGCCGCGCCGAAAATGCTCAGGCCGCCCGGGCGGCCTTTTCGGCGTTGCGGCGCGCCACGTCCGGCGGCGTCGCCTCTTCGACCAGTTGCGCGACCGCTTCGGCAAGCGACATCGACACCTGATCGCGGCTTCCCAGACGCCGCATGTTGACCGTGTCTTCCTCGGCCTCGCGCTTGCCGCAGACGAGGATCACCGGCACCTTGGCGAGCGAGTGCTCGCGGACCTTGTAGTTGATCTTCTCGTTGCGGAAATCGGTCTCGACCTGAAGGCCTGCGTCGCGCAGCGTCTGGGCCACGCGGGCGCCGTAGTCGTCGGCCTCCGAGGTGATGGTCGCGACCACCACCTGCAGCGGCGCGAACCACATCGGCATGTGCCCGCCATGGCTCTCGATCAGGATGCCGAGGAAGCGTTCGAGCGAGCCGCAGATCGCCCGGTGCACCATCACCGGCTGCTTCTTCTCCGAATCCGCGCCGATGTAGAAGGCGCCGAAGCGTTCGGGCAGGTTGAAGTCGACCTGGGTGGTGCCGCACTGCCAGTCGCGGCCGATGGCATCGCGCAGGGTGTATTCGAACTTCGGGCCGTAGAAGGTGCCCTCGCCCTCGTTGATGCCGATCTTGATGCGGCTGTCCTCGCGCGCCATGCGTTCGAGCGCACGCTTGAGGATCTCCTCCGCATGGTCCCACATCGCGTCGGTGCCGACCCGCTTTTCGGGCCGGGTGGCGAGCTTGACCACCACTTCCTCGAAACCGAAATCCTTGTAGACCGACATCATCAGATCGTTGATCTTCAGGATCTCCGCCTCGAGCTGTTCCTCGGTGCAGAAGATGTGCGCATCGTCCTGCGTGAAGGCGCGCACGCGCATCAGCCCGTGCAGAGCGCCGGACGGCTCGTAGCGGTGGACATTGCCGAATTCGGCGAGCCGGATCGGCAGGTCGCGGTAGGATTTGAGCCCGTGCTTGAAGATCTGCACGTGGCCCGGGCAGTTCATCGGCTTCAAGGCGAAGATGCGGTTGTCCGCCTCCTCGTCGTCGGGATGGGTGAAGGCATGCGCCGATTTCACCGCGAACATGTTTTCCTGGTACCAGCCCCAGTGACCCGAGGTCTCCCACAGGCTCTTGTCAAGCACCTGCGGCGCATTGACCTCTTCATAGCTGCCTTCGAGCCTCCGGCGCATATAGGCGAGCAGGTTCTGGAACATGCGCCAGCCCTTGGAATGCCAGAACACCACGCCCGGCCCCTCGTCCTGGAAATGGAACAGGTCCATCTCGCGGCCGAGCCGGCGATGGTCGCGCTTTTCGGCCTCCTCGAGCATCGTCAGATAGGCGTCGAGTTCGGCCTGCTCGGTCCAGGCGGTGCCGTAGATGCGGGTCAGCATCGGATTGTTGGAATCGCCGCGCCAATAGGCGCCCGCGACCTTCATCAGCTTGAAGGCGGTGCCGATCTGGCCGGTCGAGGCCATGTGCGGGCCGCGGCACAGGTCGAACCAGTCGCCCTGGCGATAGATCTTCAGGTCCTGATCGGCGGGAATCGCCTCGATCAGCTCGACCTTGTAAGCCTCGCCCTTCTCCTTGAACACGCGCTTGGCTTCGTCGCGCGACCAGACTTCCTTGGTGAAGGCCTGGTTGCGGGCGATGATCTCCTTCATCTTCTTTTCGATCACCGGCAGGTCTTCGGGCGTGAACGGCTCGTTCTTGGCGAAGTCGTAATAGAAGCCGTTCTCGATCACGGGACCGATGGTGACCTGCGTGCCCGGATAAAGTTCCTGCACGGCTTCGGCCATCACGTGGGCGGCATCATGCCGGATCAGCTCAAGCGCGCGCGGGTCGGTGCGGGTGACGATCTCGAGCGCGCCCTCGCGCACGGGATCGCTCAGGTCCGCAAGTTCGCCGTCGATGGCGACCGCGACCGCTTTCTTGGCCAGAGATTTGGAAATCGACTCGGCGACCTCGCGGCCGGTCGTGCCGGCGGGGTAGTCTCGCTTCGAGCCATCGGGAAAAGTGAGGGAAACGGCTGACGCCATGACAGTCTCTCCTTGGTCCAGTCCCGCCTACGAACGCGGGTGGTTGAGTTAGGTATGTGTGCGCCGAGGCGTTTACGCCATTTGGGGAGGCCGGGCAAGGCAAACCCGCCCACTCCCGGTCCGCCTACTCCCAGAAAGCCCGGGCCTCCCCGGGCAGTCGAGCCAATGCGGCCTCGAAGGCGGCCGCGTCCATATGGGCGCGCAGGCATGCGGCGATGATCCGCCGCGCACCGGGCGGGGCGAGATTGTGGTGCCGGCGAATGGCGCGGAGCTCCGCGTCATAGGCATCCGAATCGGCAAAGGGCAGCCGTTCCGCATCCGGATCCCATTCCCGGACAAACATCGCCCCGACGATGACGGGCAGCGCCCCGGCAAACACGAGGACCTGGTCCGAATCGAGCCTTTGCCGGAACACGCGCAAGAACCCGTAGAGCACCGCATAGGTCTGGTGCCGGGTGCCGAGATTGAGTCGGTCCATGAGATCAACCAACATCGCATCAAATCGTTGCCCAGCCAGCGCGATCTCCTGCGGCACGGTCATGACGCGTCTCTCTTGGCTCGCGAGACGCTTGCGAACCGCCACGGCGCCCACCACACGAGGCGTGAATCCAGTGTTTCGGGCACATTGTCGATGCCGTGGGTTCCACCGGGGCCGCAGCGGCCGACCCGGAACAGCGCCAGCCATCCGCCCTTCCACAATCCGTGGCGGGCGATCGCTTCATAGCCATATTCCGAGCAGGTCGGCAGATGCCGGCAAGAATTGCCGATGAAGCCCGAGAGCGTGAGCTGGTAGAGCCGCACAAGACCGGTGCCGAGCAGCCGTCCGGGCGTTTTCGGCCAAGGGCCGCTGTAGTTGCGGCTGGTCATGAGTCCTCCAGAACGGCAACAACCAGTCTGCGCAAGTCCGGGATGGCCGTACGAGAGGTCTGGTAGAGGATACCCAAGTCGACCTGATCGTATCCATGCACGAGCCGGTTGCGCATGGCATAGGCGTCAGCCAGCCTCATCTCCGGATTGTCCCGCGCAAAATCCGGCCACTTGGAGAGCAGCCGACCCGCGATCTCGCCCACCTGCTCAACGGCCTTGCAGACCGCCAGTTGCCTGATCTCGTCTTGCGCGAATGCATCGAAGCCGATCCCGGACGCCATGGCCTCGACCTTTGCGCACCAGACCTCGCGGCTCCGAAGCACAGCGGTCCGTTGTCCAAAGTCCGGTGCGGTCATAGGGCCACGAGATCGCTGGCCAGAAGGCGCAGGTTTCCGTCCGAAAACTCGCCCTCGGTCCGGACATCGACCTTGACGCCGAGAAGCGCGCCCAGTTCGCGTTCGAGAGCCGCAAGATCAAAATAGGTGATCTCGCCGGTCCGTCGCACCAGAATATCGAGGTCGCTTCTTTCCGTGTCGTCTTGACGCGCCGCCGAGCCGAAAATCCGCGGGTTTTCAAGCGGATATCGTGCGATGATCGCCTTGGCCTCGTCGCGATGCCTCTTGAGCGCGTCTGAAGGTCGCATGGCTTTGGCTTCCTCAGGCCGCGTCTTCCCCCGCGCGCCGTGCCTCGATCTGGTCGAGGCAGTCATTGACGGCGTCGAAGGTCAGCAGCGTGGAAGCGTGGCGCGCGCGGTAATCGCGCACCGGTTCGAGAAACTGGAGATCGGCAAACCGGCCTTCCGGCGCCGGCCCGTTTTCCTTCAGCATGGCGCGCATCTGGTCGCGCACCGCGCGCAGTTCCGCGGCGCTGGCGCCGATGATGTTGCGGGCCATGATCGACGACGAGGCCTGCCCCAGCGCGCAGGCCTTGACGTCATGGGCGAAGTCGGCAACCCGGTCGCCGTCCATCTTGAGCCAGACCCTGACCTTCGAGCCGCACAGTTTCGAATGCGCGGAGGCTTCGGCATCGGCGTCCTCGAGCGTTCCGATCCGGGGAATATTGCCCGCGAATTCGAGGATTCGCGCATTGTACACGTCGTCAATCATGTCGTCGGACTTTCCGTCTTTCATTGCCGCCGGCGACCTTGCCGGCCGCCAGGGCGTCAGGAGCGCTGCCAAGGCCGCGTCAGCAGGCGCCGGCAGCGACACGAGATGACGCCGTCCCACCTCGACGCGCGCGTTTCGATCATTATATAGTAGGTTCCGTGCATTCGGCAAAACCTGTTTGTCAGCCAAGTGCGCAAAGGGAAACCGTGCCGGACGGCCCCGCCTGCCTGCCAGCGCCCTCAAGGCGCCTGGAGGATGGCGAATGGCCCGAAAGCCCCGGAACCCGCAGGACAATCGCGCGGCGTATCGCCGCGCAAACCGTTGTGTGCGTGGTCCGTTCGAAGATGAAACGCGTAAAGGGTGAAAACCCAACGGAGACTGCGACCATGGATGCCATCGTGAACCCCCTGCCCGGCACGGATGAAGACAATCGCCCCACGCAGGCCGAGGCCGAAGCCGCGGTCAGCACGCTGCTGCGCTGGATCGGCGACGATACCACCCGGGAAGGCCTGATCGACACGCCGATGCGCGTGGTCAAGGCCTACAAGGAATTGTTCTCAGGCTATGACCAGGATGCCGAGGAAGCGCTCGGCCGCACCTTCGAGGAGGTGGCGGGCTATGACGATATCGTGCTGATCAAGGACATCCCGTTCTTCTCGCATTGCGAGCACCACATGGTGCCGATCATCGGCAAGGCCCATGTCGCCTACCTGCCCGACGGCAAGGTCGTGGGCCTGTCCAAGATCGCCCGCGTGGTGGAGATCTTCGGCCGCCGGCTGCAGACCCAGGAAACGCTGACCGCGCAGATCGCCCATGCAATCGACGAAACGCTGAGGCCCCGCGGTGTCGCGGTGATGATCGAGGCCGAACACATGTGCATGGCCATGCGCGGCATCCAGAAGCAGGGGTCGACCACCATGACCACCACCTTCACCGGCGCCTTCAAGACCGACCCGCACGAACAGGTCCGGTTCATGACCATGCTCCGCGGCTGATCCCATCCCCTGCCTGAAAGGGCGCCCATGACGACGTTTCCCGCAGCCGAAGGCAAGGCAGCCCTCGAAGAGGGCGAAGCCCTGACTCCGCGTTTCGATGCCAACGGGCTGATCACAGCCGTGGTCGCCGACAGCCGCGACAACGCGGTGCTGATGCTCGCGCACATGAACGCCGAGGCGCTGCGGCTGACCCTCGAGACCGGCATCGCCCATTACTGGAGCCGCTCGCGCCAGAGCCTGTGGAAGAAGGGCGAGACCTCCGGCAACCTGCAGATGGTCGACGAGATCCGCGTCGATTGCGACCAGGATGCGGTGCTGCTGAAGGTTCGCGTGGGCGGCGCCGACGCCACCTGCCACACCGGCCGCCGCTCCTGCTTCTACCGCCGGATCGTGGCCGGCGACGGCGGCCCGCGGCTCGAAACAGACTCCGCGCCGCGCTTCGATCCCGCCACCGTTTATGGCTGAAAACGACCCGGCCTGCACCATTTTGGGGCAGGTCCGGTCCGCATTCACCAATTTGAAACCGATTGCTGGTGTCATGCATTGTATGGAGGGGTGTTCAGCGGGAAGGACCTGAGCGATGCTGAACTGGAACATGAACCGTACCGGCGCCGATCCGGCCGCAGTCGCGGCGCACGCGATTCCCATGCCCGTGGATCCGCCCTTGGACACCTTGCACGCCCAACCCGTCAAACCCAAACCCCGCATCGCGCTTGCGCTTGGCGGTGGAGCGGCGCGCGGATGGGCCCATATCGGCGTGCTCCGCGCGCTCGATGAAGCGGGCGTCGGCGTCTCCATGATTGCCGGCACCTCGATCGGCGCGCTGGTCGGCGGCTGCTATCTCGCAGGCCGGCTCGACGAGCTTGAAGCCTTCGCACGCAGCCTCACGATGCGCCGCATCGCGGGCCTTCTCGATTTCGCGATCGGTGGGGGCGGCCTGTTCGGCGGCATGCGGCTCAACGACCGCATGCAGGAGCACCTGGTCGGCGTCAATATCGAGGATCTCGACCGCACCTTCGTCGCGGTCGCGGCCGAACTCAACACCGGGCACGAAGTCTGGATTTCGTCCGGCTCGCTGATCACCGGGATCCGCGCCTCCTATGCGCTGCCGGGCATTTTCGAACCGGTGCGCTGCAACAACCGCACGCTGCTCGACGGCGCACTGGTCAATCCGGTGCCGGTCTCGGTCTGTCGCGCCCATGAACAGCCGCTGGTGGTGGCGGTCAACCTGCATTACGACCTCTACGGCCGCTCGGCCGTGATCAAGCACACCGCCATCGATCCGCCGCCGGTGGAAGGGGCTGAAGAGCCCCGCAAGCGGCCGCGTGAAAACCGGCTCGGCATGACCGCCGTCATGGTGCAGGCCTTCAACATCATCCAGGACCGGATCTCGCGCGCCAGGCTTGCCGGCGACCCGCCCGATCTGTCGCTGCACCCGCGGCTTGCGGATATCGGCCTGTCGGAATTCCACCGCGCCAGCGAGGCGATCGACCGAGGCTACCAGGAAGCCTCCGCCAAGCTCGGTGAAATCACCCGCATGCAGGCGGCGATCGCGCCGCTGTAGGCCCACCGCTTCCGGCGCACGCCTCCCGGCCGGGTCAGGACGTCGGATCCCAAAAGCCCGCGTGGCGCGCGTGGCGCGACCTCAGCTTGCGATATAGGCCTTGATGTCCTCGGCCTCGCGTTCGATGTCCTCGATGCGTCGACGCACCACGTCCCCGATCGAGATGATCCCGACCAGCTTGCCGCCTTCCTCGACCGGCAAATGCCGGAACCGGCCATTGGTCATCAGTTCCATGACCTGGTTGATGCTGTGCTGCTCGCCGCAAGTCGTCACTTTCGAAGTCATGATTTCGGAAATCTCGCTTGCCAGCGCCTGTACCCCGCGGGCCGCGACTGCGCGGACGATGTCGCGTTCCGACAGGATGCCGGCGATGCGGCCGCTGCCATCGGTCACCACCACCGCACCGATCTTGTTGTCCGCCAGAAACCGGATCGCCTCCTCCGTCCCCATGCTCGGGCGCACGGTCACGACATCACGACCCTTTTCGTCCAGGATTTGCTTAACAGTCATGCAGTCCTCCTTCCGCAAGAATGCCGGGGCGAACCGCCGACAAGCGACGGTTTCACAGCAAACCATGGTGCGCCGGAAGAAAATGCATTGCAAGCGGCTGGCTTTCCGCCCCGGCTCACAAAGCGAAACCGTTTCTTACCGGGCCTTGCGCGGCGGGGGCGATCCGCGGCGGCGCTTCACGGATCGAGCGGATCGAACAGCGAGAAGCAGAGGAAGCCGAACAGGAAGCCGCCGACATGCGCTTCCCAGGCGATGGCGGAATCGGCGATGCCAAAGGAAAAGCCGCCGGCCGCGAGCAGGTTTATGCCGAACCAGACCGCAAGAAAGCCCACGACCGTGCGGTTGCGCAGCGATTGTGCGACCGAAGCCCGGGGATTGAGATGGGCCAGGTCGCGGCGGAAGCCGTGGCCGCCGAAGGCGAACCGCGCCGCAGCCCCCATCAACGCCGAGACCACGCCGGAAGCGCCGACCATCACGCTGATATCGCCCCAGTGAAAGGCAAGAAACAGCGCCGCAGACGCAAGCGCGCTCGCAAACCAGAACACCAGGAACCGCACCGGCCCGATCCGGCGCGCCACGATCGAACCGAAAGCCGCGAGCCAGAACGAGTTGAGCGCGAGATGCAGGTATCCGCCATGCAGCAGCGAATAGGTGACCGGCGACCAAAGATAGGGTCCCACCTGCCCCGCGATCGGCACCGCATAGCGCTGCGGAATGAAGGCCCCCTGCAGGATGATCTCGAGCACCGCCTTTTCCGGCAGCAGCGAGGCCATGGCCACCTGGATGGCGACCATCACCAGGAGCATCGCCAGAACGACGTTCGGGATGTTGAAGAACGGCTCGTGACCTGGCTGATCCGGTGCGGCATCCGTCGGCTCTTGGGGGAAAGTCATCGCGCCTGAGCATCCTCTGCAGGGACAAGTGATTGCTGGCCGTGAGGAGTAGTGTCCGCACGCGCCGCTGACAACGCCGCAAGGGCAAAAAAAAGCCGTCCGCACCATGGCGAACGGCTGGTCGAGCCCCCCTCGAACAAATTTGTGCTGAAAACATGACACTGCATGAAGTCTGTCCTGTGTATGACATGACGCGGGACTGGCGACAATCGACACTCCCGATTAACCTTAATGCCGCGGCGGTGGCATGGTTTTCGCTTCGCTAACAGGGAATCCGCCATGCGGCCCCGGCCTGTGCCATCCCGGCGCAAATCGGGTCCCGTTCTGAAAGTTCCGGCCTCCGGAGAAACGAAAATGAAACACAAGCACAGCCTCGGGCTTTACGAATACTGGACCGCCAAGCGCGGCGCCCGCGCGGCGCCGAACCGCACCGACATCGAGCCCGCCGATATCCGGCAGATGCTGCCGCATGTGTTCATCTGCGATCTCGACGCCGAGCACCGGCTCGCCTTCCGGCTGGCCGGGACGGCGCTGTGCGCGCTCTATGGCCGCGAGCTCAAGGGCTCGTCCTTCAGTTCGCTCTGGCTGGCCGACGGCGCCCGCAACGCCGCGCGCACGGGCGTTGCGGTGGCGACCCAGACGACGCCGGCGGTGCTTTCGCTCGACGGCTTGTCCAACGGCGGTCGCGTGGCCCAGGCGGAGATGCTGCTGCTGCCGATCACCGGTCCCAGCGGTCGCCATGACCGCCTGATCGGGCTGGTGTCGGTTTTCGAGCGCCCCTATTGGGTGGGCAGCGATCCCCTCGCAGGCTTTTCGACCACCGGAATCCGTTTCATCGACCCCTCGCGCGAGCCGGTGTTTCTGGCCAACCGCCCCGAAATCGGTCTCGGCGGCACGCCCCATGCCGCCGCACCGGCCCAGGGCGGCCCGATGGCACGGAAAGTGGCGCATCTGGTGGTGCACGAGGGCGGTCGCCGCGATTGAGGCGCCAAAGGCAAATGCTTACACGTTGTTAACAATGATATGCGTAGGATGACCCAGCACACCGGGAATCGACAGGGCTGGGACCTTGACCTTCAACTCCGCATCTCACTATTACGCTCCGCCTGAAGCGCCCGACCGGCAATACAGCCGCGTCAAGATTTCGGTGCAGGGGCGTTTCATGCGTGCGGATCACTCCGAACACGATTGCCTGGTCGACACCATGTCGCCGTTCGACGCGGTGTTTTCGTCGGGCGTCCGCCCCGAAACCGGCGAACGTATCGTCGCCTATCTCGATTATATCGGCCGCATCGAAGGCAGGGTCACGGAGGCTGCGGTCCGGTCGTTCACGATCGCGCTCAACGCCACCGACCGCAAGCGCGACAAGCTCTCGGCACAGCTCACCTGGCTCGCCAACAAGCACGAGCTGGGCCTGCCCGAAGATCGGCGCCACGAACGTGTGGCCCCGAGCAATCCGGTGTCGGAAATCCGCCTCGACGACGGCCGCCGCTATCCCTGCCGCATCATCGACCTGTCGGTGTCCGGCGCCGCCGTCGAAATCGACGTGCGCCCCGCCTTCGGCACCATGGTGCTGCTCGGCAACATGCGCGGCCGCGTGGTCCGCCACTTCCAGGAAGGAATCGCCCTGGAATTCACCGCGGTCCAGCCCGAGGAGTCGATCTCCACGATCGCCTGACCGGCGCGCGGCGACATTGCTCCCGCCCGGCCCTTGAGGCTGCGCAACAGCCCACCCCCTTCTTCCTCTTCCGGATCTCCGGATCGCGGCATGAACCGCCGTTAGGGGCTTTTTTCGTCGCGGACGCCATCCGCAGGCGGTCGAAGGAGAGCACTTGTCCCTACCCAAGGCGGCACCAGCGCACGCCTTTCGCAGCTTCAAAAGCAAGGCCGGTATTGCCGGGCGCCGCAAGCCGGATGCTCAAGCCAGGCTCGCGCGCCAGACCAACCTTTATCTCCTCCCGTTGCCCCAGGCCCCGCAGGCTAGCACCGGCGCCTTTTTTCGGGCCGCCCGGCCTCGTACGCGCGATGGACGGGGCCGTTCCGTCATGGTTTGCAAATCCTTGCACGAACCCCGACAATTTTATACTTGTTTTATTGTAATTTTCGGAAGATTCGACTTAGCTTTTACTCAAGTTAATACTTATTTGTACTGGTGTTTTTTGCGCGATCGCAAGCCATGGATGTCATTGTGGCCTCGTAACGGGGAGCAAAACAATGAACGCACACATCCATGCAATCGGCAAATGTCTGGCTGTTTTCGGACTGGCAGTCAGCTTTTCGAGCGCAAGTTTGGCGGCACCGGCCAACCTGGTTCCGGCCGGCAAGACCAACCCGCCGATCGGCCATTACGAATTCTGCAAGAGCTATCCGGGAGAATGCCAGTCTCTGGGCAAGGACCGTGGCCCGATGCAGCTCACGCGTGACCGCTGGGCGAAGCTGCTCGAAGTCAACACCCAGGTCAACCAGGCAATCCGGCCCGACACGGACATGAACATCTACGGCGTCGAAGAGCTGTGGGCCTATCCGCGCGAAGTCGGTGACTGCGAGGACTATGTGCTGCTCAAGCGTCACATGCTGATGCAGGAAGGCTTTCCGGCCCGCGACCTGCTGATCACGGTTGTGCTCCAGCCCAATGGCGACGGCCACGCGGTGCTGACGGTGCGCACCGACTACGGCGATTACATTCTCGACAACATGCGCGGCGACGTGCGGCTCTGGTCTGAGACCGGCTACACCTTCGTCAAGCGGCAGTCCCCGGAACACGCCGCCGTTTGGACCAAGCTTGGCCCCGGCTCCGCACCTCTGGTCGGTACCGTCGGGAACTGACATCGACACTGTCCGGGACCACGGCCGCGGGGGCCGGTTCCGGATCCGGAATACCGGATGCCATCAGCGTCCGGCACGAAAAGGGTCCTGGTCGAGTCCCCCCATGCTTCCCCGCAACGACCAGCCCTCGAGCCGATCCCAATGTCCCCTGGGATCGGCTCACTTTTTTTGCGGCGCTCGCGCGACCGGCAGCCCGGATGAACCCGACGGGCGCCCGTCTCAGTCGATCCGCTCAAGGCCCGTGGCAAAGCGCCTGGCGTTTGCCAGGTAATGCTCCGCCGAAAGCCTGAGCCGCGCGGCGGCCTCCGCATCGAGCGTCTTGACCACCCGCGCGGGCGCGCCCACGACCAGCGAGTTGTCGGGAATGACCTTGCCTTCGGTCACCAGCGCACCGGCGCCGATCAGGCAGTTCTCGCCGATCTTCGCGCCGTTGAGCACCGTCGCGCCCATGCCCACCAGGCTGTTGTCGCCGATGCTGCAGCCGTGCAGGATCGCCGCATGGCCGATGGTGCAGCCCTTGCCGACAGTCAGCGGAAAACCCGGATCGGTGTGCAGCACGCTGTTTTCCTGGATGTTCGAGCCCGCACCGATGACAATCGGTTCGTTGTCGCCCCGGAGCACGGCGCCGAACCAGATGCCGGCGCCCTCCTCCAGCACCACATGGCCGATCACCTGCGCGCTCTCCGCCACGAAGAAGAATCCCTTCGGCAAGACCGGCGCCCGGCCATCAAGACTGTAAAGTGCCATTCGGTGTTCCTCCCTTGGGTTGCTGCGGCAAGGTGTAGTCAACGCCGCCCGGGCGCGCAACCCGGCGCCGACAGGCAGGCACGCCGGGGTCAAACCATGAAGAAGCCACTCGCGAAGGCGAGTTCCAGCACCAGCACCCCCGAGCACATCGACCAGCCGGCGGCCACGAGCGCAAGCACCCCATAGAGCGGCAGCGGCAGCGCGCCCTCCCGCCAGTTGCGATAGCCGTTGGCGAGCAGCAGGCGCGGGCCGAGCATGGCCGCAAGCGCCAGTTCCCCGCCCAGCCTGGCCGGTCCCCCGGCACCAAGTCCGTCCCCGATACCGGCGTCGGCCTGCACCGGCTCGCGCCAGCCCGCAAGCCGCGCGATCTCCAGACCGGCCCAGGATGTGGCGAACCCCGTCACCATGGCAGAAAACGCAGTCAGGATATCGGGCATGTCAATCATCGGTTAACCATGTCGAGGCAAGGTTGCGCATAGAGATCCATCAAGCAAGTCCCGTGCCGCCGCTTGATGACCCGTTCCGGCACACGAGCTCCGACTGGTTGACCATGAGAGACCGCTTGCCCGCTTCGACACCCGCGCTCGATCAGGCGCCGCTGCTGTCGTCCAGGTTCGTCTGGAAACTCACAGCCGTAGTGGCGCTGCTCTGCCTGGTCACGCTGGCGATCGCGCTTGCCGGGCGGCTGGTGGGCAGAAGCATTTCCCAGGCGGGCAACACCGCAGACACGACGCTACACGCCATCGTCATCGGCAACGATGCGCTACGGCTACCCGCCAATGTGATCCGGTTCGAGAGCCAGCGCGTCTCCGGCGCACAGATCGCCGTGGACACCTATTTCTCCTGGCCGGGCATGCAGGGTTACAGCGAAGAGACCCGCGCAGTCTTCAACCAGACCCATTCCGCCGACGGGCTGATCTTCGCCCGCATCGCCCAGGCGACGATGTCGCGCGACATGTCGGGCCGGTTCACGCCGATCTACCGCCGCCTCACGCAAGGCGCGCCGGTGGCTGGTCCGAGCGGGCTCGATTCCTACCGGCTCAAGCCCGGCGCCGGCTATGCCAACGAGTTGATGTATGTGGAACGCACCGCCGGCGCGCAGCCATATGCCATCCGCTGTCTGGTGGAGGAGGCATCGAACGGGCCGGATTTCAACACCCGAACCGGTTGCCAGCGCGACATCTTCATCGGCCAGGACCTTTCGGTCACCTACCGGTTTTCCATCGACATGCTGCCGCACTGGCGCGAGATCGAGCGCGATGTGCGCGCCCGGCTGGAGCAGGCGCTGGTCGATTAGAGATCGACGTCGAGGATCGCCATCGAGAAATTGTAGGAAAGATCGCCATCCTCGTCATCGCGGAAGATGATGCCGAGGAATTCGTCGCCGTGATAGACCTCGGCCGAGTCATCCTTGCGCGGACGCGCCTTGATCACCATGTCCTGGTTGAAAATGCGCTTGAAATAAGCTTCCAGCTTGGTGATTTCATCAGGTTTCACAATGTTCTCCTCGGCGGTTGGTGACGTCCGCGCTTTTTGCACGGACGGAGGGCTAAATCAAACCCGTGTTGGAGTTATCCCGACCTTGCGTGCCGAAACCGGTCCGGCGCCGAGGGGCGCCGCTTCAGTCACCGGCGGCGAGCATCTGGTCCATGGCGCGCGACGGCTCTTCGCATCCGGCGGTGCCCACGACCCGCGCGGGAACGCCCGCCACCGTCGAGTTCGCCGGCACCGGCTTGAGCACCACCGAGCCCGCAGCGATGCGGCTGCAGTGGCCGATTTCGATATTGCCGAGCACCTTGGCGCCGGCCCCGATCAGCACGCCGTCGCGGATCTTCGGGTGGCGGTCACCGCTTTCCTTGCCGGTGCCGCCCAGCGTGACGCCCTGCAGGATCGAGACATTGTCGCCAATGGTCGCGGTCATGCCGACGACGAGGCCGGTGGCGTGATCGAGGAAGATGCCCTTGCCGATGCGCGCGGCCGGGTTGATGTCGGTCTGGAAGATTTCCGAGGACCGGCTCTGCAGATAGAGCGCCAGATCGACGCGGCCCCGGTTCCACAGCCAGTGAGCCAGGCGATGGGTCTGGATGGCATGGAAGCCCTTGAAATAGAGCACCGGCTGGAGGAAGCGCGCGCAGGCGGGATCGCGGTCATAGACGGCCTGGATGTCGACGCGCAGCACCGCTCCCCATTCGGGCCAGTCGGCCAGCATCTCAAGGAAGGTCTGCCGGAGCAGATTGGCCTGGAGATCGGGATGGTCGAGCCGTTCGCACACGCGGTGAATCACGGCCTCTTCGAGCGAGGGCTGGTTGAGAACGGTCGAGTACAGAAACGCCGCGAGCAGCGGATCCTGTGCCACCGAGCGCTCGGCTTCCATGCGGATGGAATCCCAGATCGGGTCGATCGCCTGGAGAGATTCCCCCACGCGCACCCCTGAATTCGCTGCCATTGCCGCCTCCGGGCTGAATTGCATTCCCCCCGAAGATAAGACACAAAGCTCAAAAAACAAATGGCGGGATGAAATGGACGACAAAAAACCTTTCGCGGATGGGGCAATCATTGCCTTGACAGCGGACACGGGCATCGGGCGGCTGACCATTGCGCGGCCGGAAAAGCGCAATGCGTTGACCGATGCGATGTGGCGCGCCCTGCCCGCAGCCATTGCCTGGCTGGTCAAAACCCGCGCGATGCGGGTGATCGTGATCGAAGGCGCGGGCGGCCGCGATTTTTCCGCCGGCGCCGATATCGGCGAGTTTGAAACCCTGCGCAAGGACGCCGGCACCGCGCGTGCCTACGAGACGGCGAACTCGGCGGCCTTTGCCGCGATCCGCACCTGCCCGGTTCCGGTGATCGCTGCCATCCGCGGCATCTGCTTCGGCGGCGGCTTCGGCCTTGCGGCGGCCGCGGACCTGAGGCTCGCCGACACGAGTGCCCGCTTTGCCATTCCCGCCGCCCGGCTCGGGCTCGCCTATCCGCCTGACGCGGTGCAGGACCTGGTGCGCGCGCTCGGCGACCAGCAGGCACGCCGGGCGCTGTATACGGCCGGCGAACTCTCCGCGGCGGAAGCGCTTGCCTGCGGCTGCCTGCTGTCAGTCAGCGACGCGGACAGGCTGGATGCGGAGGTGGATGCGCTCGCCGCAAGAATGGCGGCCGCGGCCCCGCTGTCGGTCCGGGCCTCGAAAGCGGCGATTTCAGCCGGCCCGGCACCGCAGTCGCGCGACCGGGCGGACCGGCTCGCCGCCGCGACCTTCGACAGCGAGGATTACGCCGAAGGTCGCCGCGCTTTCATGGAAAAGCGGGCGCCCGCCTTTAGCGGGCGCTGAGTGCCCGCGCCCTGCCCTCGAGCTTGGCGAGGAAGCCAAGCACGGCGTCGTTGAAGGCATCGTTGCGGTCGCCCGCCACCATGTGGCCTGCACCCGACACATCGACGAAATCGGCATGCGGCACCATTTCGCCAAAGGCCCTGACGGCATCCTCCGTCACCAGTTCCGATTGCTGCCCGCGCACCAGCAGCACCGGGATGGCAAGCCCGCGCGCGGCGTCGGCCAGACGCTGCTCGATGGTGCCGGCATCGGTGTTGATCGTGCGCGGGCCGTCGATGAAGGCCGGATCCCAATGCCAGCGGTAGCGGCCGTCGCCGCCCTTGCGCAGGTTCTTGCCAAGCCCGGAAAGCGACTTGCGCGGAGGCCGGTTGGGCAGATAGGCGGCAATCGCCTCGGCGGCTTCCTCGAGCGTGGCAAAGCCTTCGCGCATCCTCGCCGCCATGAATCCCTGGATCCTGGCCACGCCGTCGGCATCCATGTGCGGCGTGATATCGACCAGCACCAGACCGGCAACCAGCCCCGCCTCACCGAGCGCGCAGGCAAGCAGCCCGGAAATCCCGCCAAGCGACGCCCCCACCAGCACCGGCGGCTTGCCGCATTGCTGGGCGATCTCGCGGCAGACCGCGATCGCGTCGCGGGCGTAGTCCTCGGCCGCATAGGCCCCGTCCTCGACCCAGGCGCTGTCGCCATGGCCGCGCTGATCGACGGTAAAGGCCGCATGTCCGGCATCGGCGATCCGTCGCGCCGCGCCGCCCCAGGCATGCCGGGTCTGGCCACCGCCGTGAAGCAACAAGACGGGATTGCCGTGCGCTGCGCCCGCCGGCTCGTGCCTGTCCGCCGTGAGCCGGTTGCCGGCAGCGCCCGTGAACGCCAGGGCGGTCTTGCCATGGGTCACGCGCGGTCTCCCGCTTCGAGTTCGGCATAGAAGTCGAGCACCGCCGCCTTGAACACCTTGTCGCCCACCGCCAGCATGTGGTCGCGCCGGGGAATGTCGAGACTCCGGCCGTTCGGCAGAAGTTCGGCCAGACCTTCGGCGGAGCCGGCGATGTCGTCGCGCGTCCCGACGGCGACCAGCGTGGGCATCGTCAGCCGCATCAGGTCGGCGCGGTCGACCAGGGTGCGCGAGGTGCTGATGCAGGCCGCGAGCGCCAGCCTGTCGCTTTTGGTCTGTTCGGCGAAGGCGCGGAACATCCGCCCGCGCTCGTCGGTGACGTCGTCGAGCGAGGGCGCACGCAGCGCCTCGGCAATCGGATCCCAGTCGCCCACCCCGTCGATCATGCCCATGCCGAGCCCGCCCAGCACCAGCGACCGTACCCGTTCGGGCCGGGCCAGCGCGAGGAAGGTGGAGATGCGCGCCCCCATCGAATAACCCATCACATGGGCCGATTCGATCCCGAGCTCGTCCAGCAGACCGCCCGCATCCGTCGCCATCGACTCCGGGTCATAGGCATCGGGGTCATGCGGCTTGGAGGATTGGCCATGGCCGCGATTGTCGAGCGCGATCACCCGATAGCCGGCGTCGCCGAGCGTCTTGAACCAGCCCGGGAACACCCAGTTGACATGGGCGGTGGAGGCAAAGCCGTGGATCAGCAGAACCGGGGCGCCGTCAGAATGTCCGCCCTCGTACCAGGCGATTTCGATATCGCCGGAGGCAAAGCGTCCGGCCTGCAACTGTTCGAGATTCATGCGGTGTATCCTTCAAGCCCTAACTAACCCAAATGGCGCGACTTGCAAACAAGGCCAGAGCCAAGCGGGTTGAAGCGGCGAAATCGGCAGATTCATCGCTACACTTTTGCGATTTCAGTGTATATGGTCGCGCCAAACACCGGATTCCCGCGACGGAGACTGCCCATGTCCGACCACTCAATTCCGCATTTCCAGAACGATGCGGGCCATTCCAGCATCGAGATTGGCGTCAAGGAATTCATGTGCGTGGGGGCAAATCCGCCTTTCGATCACCCGCATGTCTTCCTCGACATGGGCGCTGATTCCGAAAAAGTCTGCCCCTATTGCTCGACGCTGTATCGCTACAATGCCAGCCTGCATGCCGACGTGACGGTGCCGGCCGGCTGCGCATGGAAATACCAGGCTGCCTGAGGCGAGCCCCCTGGCCCGACCGGGAGGCCATTCATGACTGCCCAGAGCATTTCCATCGTCGGCGCAGGCATTGCCGGGCTCACCGCCGCGCTCGCCTTCGCCGCCAGGGGATTTGACGTCGATATCGTCGAGCAGGCCGAAGAACTCAGCGAGCTTGGCGCCGGGCTTCAGGTTTCACCCAATGCAAGCCGGATCCTGATTGCGCTCGGCCTCGGCGAGGCCCTCGAACGCGTGATCATCCGCCCCGAGCAGGTCAAGCTCGTGTCCGGCCTGTCCCTGCAGAAGATCGCCCATGTGCCCTGCGGTGCCTTCGCGGCCGAACGCTGGGGCGCGCCCTATGGCGTCGTGCACCGTGCCGATCTGCAGGCGATCCTGCTGCAGGCGGTGCTGGACAGCAAAAGCTGCCGGCTGCATCTGGGCCAGCGGGTGAATGCATCCGGGATGCCCGAGCCGGATGAACGGCCCGACGCCCCTGCCCCCGCGCTCACCATCGGCGCCGACGGCGTCTGGTCGCAAAGCCGCCGCTGCATTCCCGGCGCCAACGCGCCCCGGTTTTCGGGCCTCGTCGCCTGGCGCTTCATGATGCCGCCGGATGCCGCCGGCGCACTTCTGGACCGCCACAACGTCACTGCCTTTCTCGGCCCGGATGCGCATATGGTGGCCTATCCGGTCGATGGCGGCCGCTCGATCAACGTGATCGCGATCACCCGCGGCACGGATCCCGGGCGCACCTGGGCGCAGCGCGAAACCCCCACCGAGCGACTGGGCCTGCTCGATTCCTTTGCCGACTGGCATCCCGACATCGTGGCGGTGTTTCGCCAGGCGCCGCAGATGACCTGGTGGCCGCTGTTCGGCGTGCCCGACGGCCGCTGGTACGACGAGGCCGGCACCATGCTGATCGGCGATGCGGCCCATGCCACCACGCCGTTTGCAGCGCAGGGCGCAGGCATGGCGATCGAGGATGCCTACGAGTTGGCCCAGGCATTTGCCAATGCGCCCGAGACCGGGCGGATCGAGGCGCTCAAGAATTATGAAACGCACCGGCGGCAGCGCGTCGGACGAGCGCGCAACCGCGCGGCCTTCAACAAGTTCGCCTATCACGCCCGGGGCCCGGTCCGGATCGCCCGCGACATGGTGCTTGCGATCCGAAGCCCGGAAAGCCTGGCCCGCGACCTCGATTGGCTCTACGGCTATCGCGCTCCGGGAACCTGAACGAACAGTTCCTTGTCGTTGTGAAGCGCCAGACCAGCCGTCAGCAGACCCGGCAGCGGCGTCCACCAGCCCGTGGTTATGCCGGCCGCGCGCAGCATCCGCGCCGTCCAGACATTGCAACCCACAAGCGCGTTGAACGATCCGCGCGCCTCGTAGAATCTGTCATAGGGACCGTATTGCGCACCGGCGAGCGGAAGCTCGGCCCTATTCGCGCCGCGCATGAAGCTGTCCGACACCGCGGCAAGCAGCCTGTCGAATGCCGCAGGCGGCAGATTCAGCGTGATAACATCCGGATGGCGGCGGTCGATGGGCCCGGCGAGCGCCATGTGCATCACCGATCGGTCAAGCGTGAGCGCCTTGAAGACGGGTCCGGGCTTGAGGTCAGCCCAGGTCGGGGTCTCGATGTAGAAACTGCGCCCGCCCCAGCCGGCAATGACATGGGCCACGCCCGGCATGCCCGGATCGAGCCCGTCCCGCGCCATGAAGCGGAATCTGCCGATGACATCCGCATCGGCGGGAAACGCGATGTCGGTGTGAATCCGGGAGGACAGTATCAGCACGGTCCGGGTCGTGGTGCTGAAGGTCTGCCGGAACGGAGCATGAGCGTCTTCGGACGAAAAAGGCCTCGGAACCAGGATTCCGAGGCCCAACAGGACGGCGATTGCCAGACATGCGATTGCCGCGGTCGCGATGGCCTTTCGCATGCGCCCGGCAGCGGCGCTCAGTGCAGGATCTGGCTCAGGAACAGCTTGGTGCGTTCGTGCTGCGGGTTGTCGAAGAACTCGCCTGGCTCGTTTTGTTCGACGATCTGGCCCTGGTCCATGAAGATCACCCGGTTGGCGACCTGGCGGGCGAAACCCATCTCATGGGTGACGCACAGCATGGTCATGCCTTCCTCGGCAAGTCCCACCATGGTGTCGAGCACTTCCTTGATCATTTCCGGATCGAGCGCGGAAGTGGGCTCGTCGAACAGCATGATGCGCGGGTTCATGCACAGCGAGCGGGCGATCGCCACGCGCTGCTGCTGGCCGCCCGACAACTGGCCCGGATACTTGTTGGCCTGCTCGGGGATCTTGACCCGCTCGAGATAGTGCATCGCCACTTCCTCGGCCTTCTTCTTCGGCATCTTGCGCACCCAGATCGGCGCCAGCGTGCAGTTCTCCAGGATCGTCAGATGCGGGAACAGGTTGAAGTGCTGGAACACCATGCCGACTTCGCGGCGCACTTCGTCGATCTTCTTCAGATCGTTGGTCAGCTCGATGCCATCGACGATGATCTTGCCCTTCTGGTGCTCCTCCAGGCGGTTGATGCAGCGGATCATGGTCGACTTGCCGGAGCCCGAGGGGCCGGCGATGACGATCCGTTCGCCGCGCATCACCTTGAGGTTGATGTCGCGCAGCACATGGAACTCGCCGTACCATTTGTTCATGCCGATAAGCTCGATCGCCACATCGGTTTCCGACACCGTCATTTTCGACGGCGTGACGCTCGCTGTTTGCGCTGTGTTGCTGTCAGCCATGGTTGCAGTCCCCTGTTATCGTTTGTGGCCGGTGTCGAGCCGCCGTTCCATATAAGCGGAATAGCGCGACATGCCGAAGCAGAAAATGAAGAAGACGAAGGCGGCGAAGACGAAGCCCGTCGCCGGCGTCACCGGAGAGATCCAGTTGGGATCGGTCATGTTCTGCTGGACGATGCCGAGCAGATCGAACAGGCCGATGATCAGAACGAGGCTCGTATCCTTGAACAACCCGATGAAGGTGTTGACGATGCCGGGAATGACCAGCTTGAGGGCCTGCGGCATGATCACCAGCCGCGTCCCCTGCCAGAAGGTCAGCGCCATCGCATTGGCCGCTTCGTACTGGCCCTTCGGGATCGCCTGCAGACCACCGCGGATCACCTCGGCCATATAGGCCGACGAGAACAGCGCGACGCCGATCAGCGCCCTCAGTAGCTTGTCGAACGACACCCCGTCCGGCAGGAACAACGGCAGCATCACCGAGGACATGAACAGCACGGTGATCAACGGCACGCCGCGCCAGAACTCGATGAAGATCACGCAGAACATCTTGACGATCGGCATGTGCGACCGGCGTCCGAGTGCCAGCAGGATGCCGAGCGGAAACGACACGACGATGCCGACGATGGCAACCACCAGCGTGACCAGCAGGCCGCCCCACAGCGGCGTTTCGACCGGCTTGAGCCCGAATTGCCCGGTGAGCAGGATGAAGGCCAGCACCGGGAACACGATCAGCAGGTAGAGCGCATTCTCGCGCTTGTAGGGCACGGAGGGAATGGCGATCGGAACCAGGCCCGCGACCAGCAGCAGGCCCGCCAGATTGACCCGCCAACGCTCTTCCAGCGGATAGCGGCCATAGATGAACTGGCCGAACTTGGCATCGACGAAGGCCCAGCAGGCACCGGTATCGGGTCCGATGCAGGCTTCGCGGTTGTCACCGGTCCAGACCGCGCTGATGAAGGCCCAGTCGATGACCGGCGGGATGATCCAGAGCAGGACCAGGAAGGTGATGATGGTCAGCACCGTGTCGCGCGGGGTGGCGAACAGGTTTTCCTTGAGCCATCCGCCCACGCCCCCGGATTTCGACGGCGGCGCCGAACGCGGCGTCTCCTCGGTTCGCACATAGGCGATCGATTTGGTCGTGTGATCCATGGCTTAGCGCTCCACCAATGCGACGCTGGCATTGAACCAGTTCATGAAGGCCGATGTCAGCAGCGACAGGGTCAGGTAGACCAGCATGGTGATCGAGATCACCTCGACAGCCTGCCCCGTCTGGTTGAGCACGGTTCCGGTGACCGACACCAGATCGGGGTAACCGATGGCGACGGCGAGCGAGGAGTTCTTGGTCAGGTTCAGATACTGGCTGGTCAGCGGCGGGATGATCACGCGCATGGCCTGCGGCACGATCACGAGCCGGCTGGTGAGGTTCGGCCGGATGCCGAGCGCATAGGCCGCTTCGGTCTGCCCGTGCGACACCGCCAGGATGCCCGCGCGCACGATTTCGGCGATGAAGGACGCCGTGTAGAGCGACAGCCCCAGCAACAGCGCCATGAACTCCGGCTGGATCACCCAGCCATTGACCATGTTGAACCCCTGCAGGCTCGCATATTCGAGCGACAGCGGCATGCCGGTGACGAAAAACGCCAGCAGTGGCAAGACGATGAAAAGACCGAGGCCGGTCACGAACACCGGAAACTGCTGGCCTGTCGCCATCTGCCGCTTTTTCGCCCAGCGGCCGAGAACGAACCAGACCGCCAGAACCGCGATCGCCGTGAACAGGATCAGCGACGCCCCCGCTTCCGGCACGATCCGCGGCAGGTAGAGCCCGCGATTGTTGAGGCTGAAGGCGATCTCGGAGCCGGGCTCGATTCCCATCGCCCGCGGCGAAGGCAGGATCGACAACACCGCCTTGTACCAGAACAGAAGCTGCAGCAGCAGCGGAATGTTGCGCAGCGTCTCCACGTAGACGGTGGCGAATTTCCGCACCAGGTAGTTCTTCGAAAGCCGGGCCAGGCCGACGATGAAGCCGATCACCGTGGCAAAGAAGATCCCGATCACCGCGACCACCAGCGTGTTGCCGAGCCCCACGAAGAAGGCCCTGAGATAGGTGCTGTCATTGGTGTAATGGATGAAGGACTGGCCAATGTCGAAGCCGGCACGCTCCTTGAAGAAGCCGAAGCCCGACGCGATGCCCGCGCGCTGCAGGTTGTCATGCGCATTCGTCAGGCCGGACCAGACCAGGCCGGCGACGACGATGATCAGCAAGGCCTGAAACACAAAGCCTCGGACTCTGGGATCGTAGATAAGAGATGCGCGCCCGGAATCATCAGCGCCCGCTGAGACGCTTTCTTGATGAGCCATGTCTGTCCCCATTTTTGTACGTCCGGATCTTGTGGCCGGATCGCTTGTTAACCCGACGCCTGTGGCGCCAGATCCTTGACTTCTCACGATAAAGGCGGAGAAGGCGGGCTTCCGGAGAAGCCCGCCCGATGGTCATGCCGGATTAGCGGATCGGCGGTGCGTACTGCAGGCCGCCCTTCGACCACAGCGCGTTCACGCCGCGGCTGATGTTGAGCTGGGTCGAAGCGCCGACATTGCGCTCGAACACTTCACCATAGTTGCCGACCTGCTTGATCACGTTGTAGGCCCAGTCGTTGCCGATGCCCAGGGAATCGCCGAAGGCGCCTTCCTTGCCGAGCATGCGCATCACGTTCGGGTCGGTGGAGTTCATCATTTCATCGACGTTCTCCGAGGTGATGCCCATTTCCTCGGCATTGAGCATGGCGAAATGGACCCACTTGACGATAGCGAACCACTGGTCGTCGCCCTGGCGCACCACGGGGCCGAGCGGCTCCTTGGAGATCACTTCGGGCAGAACCATGTGCTCGTCGGGTGCCGAAAGGCCGAGGCGGATCGAATACAGGCCCGACTGGTCGGTGGTGTAGACGTCGCAACGGTTGGCGTCATAGGCGGCGTTCACTTCTTCGAGCTTTTCGAACACGACCGGATTGTAGGTCATGTCGTTGGCCTTGAAGTAGTCGGTCAGGTTGAGTTCGGTGGTGGTGCCGGTCTGCACGCAGACCGAAGCGCCCGAAAGCTGCAGTGCGGAGTTCACGCCGAGCGACTTGCGGACCATGAAGCCCTGGCCGTCGTAGTAGTTGACGCCGGCGAAGTTCAGGCCGAGCTGCGTGTCGCGGCTCATGGTCCAGGTGGTGTTGCGCGACAGCACATCGATTTCACCAGACTGAAGCGCGGTGAACCGCTCCTTGGCCGACAGCGGGCTGTACTTGACCGCCTTTGCATCGCCGAACACCGCAGCGGCGACGCCGCGGCACAGATCCACGTCCAGGCCGGACCAGTCACCCGCATCGTTCGGAGCGGAGAAGCCGGCGAGGCCGGTGGAAACGCCGCACTGGACGAATCCCTTTGCCTTGACATCATCCAGCGTTGCTGCGGAAGCGGCGGCGGCTCCCAGGCCCGCAACGGCCGCGACACCAACGACAGCCGACAAAATCTCTTTTTTCATTTGATACAACCTTTTTTTCTGTTGCCCTGTTTGAGGTGCGACAAAAGCGGCAGGAGCGGCGTGTCCGCGCCTCCGCCGATGCTTTTTTGCACTATGACATACCATGACGAAATCAACCGACGGTCAAGTGTCCATTGTCTTAAATTCGACAAGTCTACCTGTCCGGCGACAATTTGCGCCATTTCGCAAGTCTAGCTGCCATGGGCCGCAGGTGCCGGTTCAAGCCTTCACCGCACGTGGTCCGGACCATTCTTGAGATTGCCGACAAGTCGGTTTAAGCCTTCAGAACCAGCAACCTCGCCAACAGACCGGATATCAGATGAGCAAGAGCACCAGCGCCGCCACCCATGGAGTGAACACCCGCCTCGCCCATACGGGGCACGACCCGAAGAGCTTCCACGGTTTCGTCAACCCGCCCGTGGTGCATGCCTCGACGGTCCTGTTCCCCGATGCGGCAACCATGGTCTCGCGCGACCAGAAATACACCTACGGCACCCACGGCACCCCCACCACCGATGCGCTGAACGCGGCCTTCAACGAGCTCGAAGGCTCCGCGGGATCGGTGGCCGTCCCCTCCGGTCTGGCCGCCGTAACGCTGCCGTTCCTGGCCGTGCTGAACGCGGGCGACCACCTGCTGGTGGTGGATTCGGTCTACTCCCCGACCCGCAATTTCTGCGCGGGCATGCTCGCACGCTTCGGCGTCGAGACCACCTATTACGACCCGCTGATCGGCGCCGACATCGAAAGCCTGATGCGCCCCAACACCAAGCTGGTCCACACCGAGGCTCCCGGCTCCAACACCTTCGAAATGCAGGATATTCCGGCCATCGCCGAGGTTGCCCACGCCCACGGCGCGCTGGTGTCGATCGACAACACCTGGGCCACGCCGCTGTTCTTCAGGCCGCTCGAGCACGGCGTCGACATCTCGATCCATGCCGCGACCAAGTATCCGGCCGGCCACTCCGACATCCTGATCGGCACGGTCTCGGCCAACAAGCAGGCCTGGCCCGCGGTCCACAAGGCCTTCGGCATGCTCGGCATCTGCGCGGCCCCCGACGATTCCTACATGACGCTGCGCGGCCTGCGCACCATGGGCGTGCGGCTTGCCCGCCACCAGGAAAGCGCGCTCGCGATTGCCCGCGCGCTCGAAGACATGCCGGGTGTGGCACGGGTGCTCCACCCCGCACTCGAGAGCTTTCCGGGCCACGACATCTGGAAGCGCGACTTCTGCGGCTCGAGCGGCATTTTCTCGATCGTGCTCGACGTCGCCGATCCGGCACGCCACCAGGCCAAGGCGCACGCCTTCCTCAACGCGCTCGAAATCTTCGGCCTGGGCTATTCCTGGGGCGGATACGAGAGCCTTGCCGTGCATGCCAACCTCTCGGACCGCACCATCGCCCTGCCGCCCAAGGAAGGTCCGGTGATCCGGCTGCAGATCGGCCTAGAGGACGTGGCCGACCTGATGGCCGACATCGACCGCGCGCTGGCTGCGGCCAAGGCGGCCTGAGGCGTCGTCCCGACAAGGGGCACCCATGCCCGCGGCCGGCAGCTCCGGCCACGGGCGTGGCGGGATCAGACGGGGGACACGGAGGGCTCCGCCGCCCCGGTTCCCGCCTGCGCGAGCCGGCGGGGCAAGCTGAGCACGAAGCGCGCGCCCGGCGGCCCGTAACTGGTGTCGAGCACGACCGTTCCGTCATGGCTCTCGGCGATCAGCCGGCACAGGCTGAGGCCAAGCCCGTTGCCCGAATAGGTGCGCTGGTCGCGATGCAGGCGTTTGAACACGCCGAATATGCTTTCGGCGTGTTCTGGCGCGATGCCGATACCGTTGTCGGCCACCGAAATGTGAATCCGGTTCTTGACCAGTTCGACCTCGACCTCGACCAGCACCGGCTGATCCGGCAGCCTGTACTTGATGGAGTTGGCGAACAGGTTCTGCAGAAGCTGGATCATCAGGTCGAAATCCGCATTCAGCTCGATGTCGGAATCGTTGATCAGGCGCGCATTCGCCTCGGCGGCATTGACCGACAGGTTGCTCCAGGCCACCGAAACCGCCTCCGACAGCATGAAGCTGCTCGGCTTGATGGCCTGATAGGCCAGCTGGGAATATTCGAGCAGGCTCGACACCATCCGCTCCATGGATTCGGCGCGTCCGGAAATATGCTCGGAGAATTTCTTGAGGTCTTCGGTTCGCCCGTTGCTGACATCTTCCGCAATCATGTCGACGAACAGCCGGATCTGGCGCAGCGGCGCCTTGAGATCGTGCGAGACCATCCCCGCGAACTGTTCGAGGGCCTGGTTGCGCATCGCCAGTTCGCGCGCCTGCTGCGCGATGCGCTCGCGGGACAGGTGGCTTTCGGTGATGTCGCGGCCCAGGGAGACAAGCTCGAGCGGCCGGCCGTTCTCGAACACCATCAGGTTGGTCCAGGCATACCAGTAGGTCCGGCCGGCGTGATCCCGCATCAGCCGTTCCTCGGTCTTCATCGGCTGGTCGGGTTGCAGGCTTTCAAGCTTCCGCTGCACCTCGGGCTGCAACTCGGGCGGAATAAGATCGATGAATTTCAGCCCGATCATGTCTTCCGCGCGCATTCCGCTGAAGCGGGCATAGTTCTCGTTGACATAAGTCAGCGTGGTGTCGGGCTCCGAGCGGGTGATGAAATCCGGCAGGCTGCGTACGAGCGTCTCGAATTCGGCCCGCTTGCGCTGCAGCGCATTCTCGATTTCGAGCCGCTCGGTGATGTCCTCGCCGAACGAGAGCATCAGCGGCTCGTTTTCGGTGCGCAACCGCTCGAACTTGATCCTGCAATGATAGGTCGAACCATCCTTGCGCCGGTGACGCGTGTCGAGCGTCAGGGTCTTGACCTCGCCGCTCACCAGCGGCCGCATCTTTTCGCTCAGTTGCTCCGGCGACCATCCGGCATTGAGCAGGCGGGCATCCATCCCGCGCATTTCCTCGAGGCTGTATTGCAGATTGTCGCGCGCGGCCTTGTTGACATAGATGATCGCGCGCGTGACCGGGTTCACCAGATAGATCTCCTGGGACACGCCTTCAAGGATCACACCGAGCCGCTCGGCCTCGGATCGGGCGCGAACCAGTGCCGAGACATCCGCCCTCAGGCCGACGCGGAAATTGCCTTCCGTTATCCGGTCCTCGATCTGGATCCAGCGGTCATCGCCGATCTGCCGGACATAGGGCTCACCGGGATTGTTGTGCAGGTCGACCAGCTTGCGCAGCCATTCGTCGCGCGATTCCGGGGTGTCTCCCGCTTCTGAAATCAGGCCAGCTTCAAGCGCATCGCGCAGGGTCGCCTCATAGGTCTTGCCGATCCTGATCGATGGCCTGAGCAGCGGGTGCATGTCGCGGTAGGCCTTGTTGCACACCAGCAGCCGGTCATCGGGATCGTAGATCGCAAAGCCGTGCGACACAGAATCGAGCGCGGACATAAACAGGGCGTTGGTGTCCGGATCGCCCGCGGTGCTGCGCGGATCCGCCTCGAGAACGCGAAGCACGACCACCGCCCCGCTCGACGTCTCGCCGCCAGCGGCAAGCGCCGTTCGGCTGAAATCGACTTCAAGCACGCGGCCGTCCTTGGCGCGGACACCCGTCCTCCGGCGCTGCCGCAGCCTCGACGGTTCGTCTGAAGACGCCTCCCCGTCCGGCTCAATGGCCACATGGTCCGGAACCAGAAGGGTCAGGACATCGATCCCTGCCAGTTCGGCGGCTTCATATCCCAGCACTTGCGCAGCGGCCGGGTTCGACGCGACGATCATGCCGTCAGCGTCGGTCACGAGCACCGGGTCCGGGAACGCATCGTACAACGCGGTGACGAGCGTGCCAGGAAGCAGGTCCATTTCAGTACGGGGCCCGGGAGCGTCGATCAGATGCACCTCACGAGAAATCTTCCGCGCAATTGTCCGAAAGCTGGTTGCGCGTGTATTCGGCGATGATGAAGGATATCGCGGCGCGGTCGATCTCGTTCTTGTTGATGCGGAAATCGACCCCGAATTCCGGGAATTCCTGGAAATAGCTGCCGCTGATATCCGAGGAGATGATGCCGATCGGGCCTATGAAGCCCGCATGGCGCAGTTGCGGCGCGGTTTCGCGAAAATCGTTGTTCGGCACCAGCCGGTTGTCGAGAAACACCATGTCGATGCCGCCGCCCTTGACGCATTCGACCGCAGACTCGATGTCCGCCACATATTCGAGTTCGATCGGCGGCCCATCCACCTTTTCCAGGGTCCGCCGCAGCAAAAGGTGTTCTGCCGGATCGTCATCGACAAGCAGGATCTTCAAGGGATACTCGGTCTGACCGGTGGTCATGGGATTTCTCCTAAGCTATCAGCCCGCTGCGCAAGGCCGACGCCACCATCTGAGCGCGATTGACGACATGCAGCTTGCGCAGAACGGTCGCGATGTAGGAATTGACGGTATGCTCGGACAGCCCGAGAATGATGGCGATTTCGGCAGAAGTCTTGCCTTCCGAAGTCCAGCGGACGATCTGGATCTCGCGGTCGTTGAGGCCGCTGATCGAATCCAGCGACAGAATGGCATCGTGATAGCGCTGGAAGATCAGCGCCGCATCGAGCGCGACCACCGCGAGCGTTTCATGTTCGGGCAGGCCGCGATCTCCAAGCATCATCAGGCAGTAGCGACGCGCCGCGACCGTATGCAGCGGCACCGCGATCATGGTCGCCGCGCCGATCGCATCGAGAATCCGGGAGGCGCCCGCTCCCGGCGCCACACCATAGGCCGCAGTCGACGGCTTGCAGGCAGCGAGCAACTCGTCGCCGGCGCCCAGCGGCCTTCCCCCTGCCGCATCGATCAGGCTGTCGGGAAGATTGTGCAGCACATGCGGGTTGCGAAGGTTGATCCCCTCATCCTCGCCGCCCACTTCGAACAGGACGAAGTGCTGGAACCCTTGCCCGAGCGCCAGCGCCTTGAACAATCTGAAGAAGTCCATTCGGTTGACGGCGCGGCCCAGTTCCGTACCAAGATGATAAGCAGCTTCCGGCATCAACATAGGGCCTCTTTCGAATCAACAATGCTTATTAGCAAATTAGATTACATACATCGACGTGACCACAAGACAATCCGCAAGAATTTACTTACAAAACATGGTGAAAGAATCGGACATATGCGCTGCGTACAGTATATTCCGATGTCACTCCCGCGGGACCGCGCCTTCGCGCGGACGCAACCTGAACGTGCTGTCGCAGGCTGTCAATGGCCTGACACGCCCTGAAAGCGGCGACAATCCGTATTTTGGCGCAGGAAGATTAACATCCCGGTCGCTCCTGCCGGCCAGATATGACAGCACCGGCGCGCGATGAAGCCATTTGCCGCACGGCAGGCTCGACCGGCAAGCGCATAAGACAGGTCGTCCTTGCCCAGATGCAGGAGAGAGGCTGTGTATGAGGCAGAAAATGTGCCCGGGTCGGACAAGGCGAAAATGGCGACCCCTGCAGGATTCGAACCTGCGACCGTCGGCTTAGAAGGCCGGTGCTCTATCCAGCTGAGCTAAGGGGCCGATCGGTGCCGGACGGCGCGCCACCGGTAATCTTCAGTGAGTCCAGGGCTGGCGGCGGTCGAACTTGAAATTGTCCGAATAGGCCACTCGCCGGCGCTTGGGTTCCTTGGGCTCGGCCACCCGGAACGCCAGGCCGTTGCGCACGGCATAGGCGACGGCGGCTTCACGCGTGTCGAACTTGAGGCGGATCTGGCTCTGCATGTCGCCGGAGGAGGTGTAGCCCATCATCGGATCGATGGTGCGCGGCTTTTCCGGCTCGAATTCCAGCACCCAGTCCTGGGTCTTGGCTTTCCCGGACTGCATGGCGGTCTTTGCGGGACGGTAGATTTTCGCGGTCATGTCCCAATTCCCTTCACGGCGGCGGCCGCCCGTTCGGGTCGGTTGCGGCGCCCGGCTGTGTTCAATCCACTTACGTGGATCCGGTAAGCGCGGCCGAAGCGGCGTGTGCTCCCGCATCCAGTTCCGGTCGAAACCGGGAGCGGAGGCCGCTTTCCTGCCGGTTCGCCCCTCCCGAGACCCGCTGATTTGCAGGTCGATATCGACCGAGGCGACCTCCGCTCAATGCCCCGACGCTTCCCCAAAGTCAAGCCGCCTTGTCCGGCCGCCTTGTCCGGCCACATTGTGGGGCCGCATTGTCGGGCCGGGCATGCCCCGCCCGGTCCCCCAGGCCCAGCCCGCTTGACCGGGCGAGCCGAGATGCTACGTCCCGTCTGTCCGCGCACAGCCCGCACGCGGCGCCGCGATCCGCGCGGCGCCCAACCGACGGAAAGGAATCCACGCATGACCGCCGATATCGCCTCCCTGATCGGGCTCCGTCACTGGCTGCATGCCCACCCGGAAATCTCGCGCCACGAAACCGAAACCGCACGCCATCTCCGCGAATATCTCGATCGCACCGCGCGCCCCGATGAGGTCGTCGATCTCGACGGCGCGGGCTTTGCCGCCGTCTACAATGGCGCGCGACCGGGCCGGACGGTGATGCTGCGCTGCGAACTCGACGCGCTTCAGATCGACGAAACCAACGCCCTTGCCTACCGCTCGACCCGTGACGGCGTCGGCCACAAATGCGGCCATGACGGGCATATGACGATCCTGGCAGGCGTGGCGCAGACATTGACGACGCGGCCCGCGGCCGGCCGGGTGGTGCTGCTGTTCCAGCCCGACGAGGAAACCGGCTCGGGTGCCCGGCTCTGTCGCGCGCATCCCGGTTTCGCAAGGATCGCCCCGGATTACGTGTTCGCGCTCCACAACCTGCCGGGGTTTCCGCTGGGCCAGGTGATTTGCGGCCCGGGCAGCTTTTCCTCGCAGGTCAGGTATGCCGCCATTCACCTCGCCGGCAAGGAGGCCCACAGCGCCCAGCCCGAAACCGGCGCGAGCCCCGCCTTCGCGCTTTGCGAGCTGATGCACGCGGCGCGCGCCATCGAGGCCAAATATGACCGGCCCGAAGCCTATGCGCTCGCGGTCCCGGTGTTCTGCCAGATGGGCGTCCAGGCCTCCGGGGTCTGCCCGGCGCGGGGCGAGGCGCATTTCACCCTGCGCGCCGGCGACACCGCGGCCGTGGAAGCGATGTGGGCCGAACTCACCGGCGTCGCACGGGCGTTTGGCCTGCGTGACGGGCTCGATGTGGATTTCGAGATTCGCGAAGAATTCGCGGCCACGGTCAACGGGTCCAGGGCCACGGCGATGATCGGGCAGGCCGCAACCCGGCTCGGCCTCGCCTACCGGGGGATCGAGCGTCCTTTCCGCTGGGGCGAGGATTTCGGGGAACTGACCGCGCATCATGAAGGCGCGATGTTCGGCCTCGGCGCGGGCCTCGACAGACCCGCGCTGCACAATCCGGACTACGACTTTCCGGACGAACTGATCGAAACCGGAATCGCACTCTTTGCCGAACTCGTCGCCCTGGCGCTTGCCGCGGAGCCGGCCGAAAAGCCGCACCCCTAAAGCCGAACGGCGTTGGCAGCGGCGCGCACGGTAAAACCCGCGCCCACGAGGTGCAGAAATCGTTCGTTTTCAGGGAATTGGTGGTCGGAGCGGAGAGATTCGAACTCCCGACCCTCTGGTCCCAAACCAGATGCGCTACCAGGCTGCGCTACGCTCCGATGTCCAAGCTGTGCCCCGGATACACCGGAACGTCATGGGCCGCAACACCTAAACGTGGCCGCGGGTCGCAAGCGCTGGCGGCTCAGTCGAGGATGGCCCTGTGGCGAACCCGGTCGCCCACGGCGATGCCGAGGCGCGCGGCGGTGCCGGCATTGAGTTCGAGCACATAGCGCACCGGCCGCGGCGAGGCGACGATGTCTTCGGAAAAAGGCGTGGTGTCCGCGGCGATCCCGGCCACCCGCCCGTCCTCGCCGATGAACACCATGTCGAGCGGCAGCGGCGTGTTCTTCATCCACATCAGCACCTGCCGGGTCTGGTCGAAGCGGAACAGCATGCCGTGATCGGCCGCCATCTCGCGCCTGAACATCAGGCCCGTTGCGCGGGTGTCGGGGGTCAGCGCGAGTTCGACGGAAAACCTGACCGGTCCGCCGGCCGTGTCGATGACCAGCCTTTCGGCGTCCGTCGGCAGCACCTCCGCCCGCGCCGCCGGCGCAAGGCCCGCGCACAGAAGAAGCACCGCGGCAAACAGGACGGCGGCGAGAGACGGGAGCGCGCGCATCGGCTCAGTGGGAATTGGGAACGGGCGAATCGATGTCCGGATGGATTTCGGCCGCCATCAAGCCCTTGTCGCCATCGCCGTAGCGCACCAGCACCACCTGTCCGGGCCTCAGTTCGGCCAAGCCATAGCGCCGCAGCGTCTCCATGTGCACGAAGATGTCCTCGGTCCCCTCGCCCCGGGTCAGAAACCCGAATCCCTTGGTGCGGTTGAACCACTTGACGATGGCGCGCTCGAGCCCGCTGGTCGGCTTGACCTGGACATGGGTGCGCACCGGCGGCAGCTGCGAGGGATGGACGGCGGTCGACGTGTCCATCGAAATGATGCGGAACGTCTGGTAGCCACGCTCGCGCTTCTGGATCTCGCAGACGATGCGGGTGCCTTCCAGAACGGTCTGATAGCCGTCGCGCCTGAGGCATGTCACATGCAGCAGGACGTCATCCATGCCATTGTCGGGGACGATGAAGCCAAAGCCCTTGGCGACGTCGAACCATTTGATGACACCGGTGATCTCGATCAGGTCGACCGCGTCACCATGCGCCCCCGCCAACGCCTCGTTCTTGTCAGAGGACCTTTCCCCCATCCGGATAGCTCTCCGATACGCGCCACATGGAATTCGACTGATTCTCGAATAAAACATTAACATTGTATTGCGCGCGCTGTGCAAGCCCCGCCGTAAAACTTGTTGCACCATCCACTTCTAATACAAGCGACGCACCTCAGACGGTGATGCGGACCCGCAGCCGTCGTCGAAACGGCGCGCAATCCTTTGCGAAGCCGGGCATTGCCCTTACGGAAACCGCAAAATGAGCAGGCTTTGCACGGTGCCGGCATTGCCTCCGGGGGAAATCCGCCTATCGTTCCCCGGACGATGAACAAGAGGTAGGCTCATGCAGTATTTGCACACAATGGTCCGGGTGACGGATGTCGACGCTTCGCTCGATTTCTATTGCAACAAGCTCGGACTGGAGGAAATCCGCCGGCACGAGAGCGAACAGGGACGCTTCACGCTGATCTTTCTGGCGGCGCCCGACGACAAGGAGCGCGCGCTCGCCGACAAGGCGCCGATGGTGGAGCTGACCTACAACTGGGACCCCGAGGAGTATCACGGCGGGCGCAATTTCGGCCACCTCGCTTATGCGGTCGACGATATCTACGCGCTCTGCCAGCACCTGATGGACAACGGCGTGACCATCAACCGCCCGCCGCGCGACGGCCACATGGCCTTCGTACGCTCGCCGGACGGAATCTCGATCGAGCTTCTGCAGAAGGGCGATCCGCTGGAGCCGGCGGAACCCTGGGCCTCGATGAAGAACACCGGGGCCTGGTAGGCTGAAGCCGCGGGCCGGCCACCTCGCGCCGGCCCGCCGACAACACCCGGGCACGAGCCCAGCACCAGCCCTCAGCAGCAGCCCTCAGCAGCAGCCAAGGGGACCGTTCGGCCCGCGCGCCGGAGTGCAAGGCCCCCTGACGCATTGTCGCGGTCGCGCGCAAGGCTCACGCAATCGACGGCTGCTACAAAGCCAAATATGTCATGGTTTTGCCGTATTTGAACCGCATCGCAAGATCAGGATCCACACTCCCGTTTGTCCGGTCACGCTCGGATATGTGCGTTTACAACAGCATGACAAATGGGTACGCACCTTCTGAGGTCCACGTACCTCTTATCGCATACACAGGGGCTCCATAGTTTGCTGACAGGCGGGAAATATTCGGTCATGCGCCGCACGGACGGCCACATCTACTTGTTGGCCTCTGTTGCACTGGTTCTGACCGGATGCGTGTCTGCCGGCGATTCGTCGATCTATGCGACGAGCCCGGGCTTCGCCCCCTCCTCTTCCAGCTATGTCGACCTGTCGAGCGCAGACGAATCGGACGCGCTGATGATGGCGTCGCGGGCCGAAGACGCGACCCAGACCGCGACCATTCCCGAATCCGGCCAGGCGGCCGCGGAACCCCAGCCGCAGCAGGCCCAGCCCGGATCGATGGTGATGGCCGAAACCTCGGTCGATGCGCTCAATCGCGGCATTACCCAGGCCCAGCCGGCGCAGCCGGCGACCAATCTTTACAGCGCTCCCGCCACTGCGCCGCAGGCACCCACCGAGAGCGCCGCCGCGGAACCTGAAATCACGCCGGACCCGGCCAATATCGCGCAGCGCATGGCCTCGGCCGAATTGCCGCCGGCGACCGCTGAGACGGAAGCCGCCGCCCAGGCTGCTGCCCCGACTGCTGCCCAGGCGCCGGTTCAGGAACTGGCGGTCGTCGCCCCGCCGAAGAAGCAATCGATTTTCGCGCGCCTGTTCGCGCCGCAACAGAAATCGGCCAAGGCCGCGCCCGCGGGCACCAAGCAGCGGGTGGTATCGCCCAAGGCTGAGCCGGTGGTGGTCGCCTCGGCTTCCGGTGGCGCCACCACGGAACTGCCGGGCGTGCGCATGTCGAACGTCTTCGATATCGGCTCCAGCGAGGGCGACGGCGAAGACGAGGGCCCGATCGAAGTCGCCTCGGCGGCAGGCCTCGCGCGACTCGCGCCCAACGGATTGCACCTGCAGACCGAAAAGGTCGAGGTTGGCTGCTTCAAACCGGAACTGGTGCGCGTTCTCAAGGGCATCGAACGGCATTACGGCCGGCCTCTGGTGGTGACCTCCGGCTACCGCAGCCCCAGGCACAACCGCAAGGTCGGCGGCGCCTCGGGCTCGCGCCACACCACCTGCGAAGCAGCCGACATCCAGATCGAAGGCGTTTCCAAGTGGCAGTTGGCGAAATATCTGCGCTCGATGCCCGACCGCGGCGGCGTCGGCACCTACTGCCACACCGAATCGGTGCATATCGACGTGGGCACCCCGCGCGACTGGAACTGGCGCTGCCGCCGTCGCAAGTAACCCCGACTTGAGTCTGGCCTGACGGCCGGGCGCGCGTTGCGTCGACACCGGTTGCCGTCACCTCCCCCAATTTTGTTGAGCGAATGGCCCGATGCGCGGCAGTGGCGCAGTCGGTGGTTCCCGTTTTCATCGGCAAGATCATGCGTGCCGGGCGCTGTCACGCCCACGCGCCCCGCACCGCTCCGCCTCTCTCAAAAAAAGTTCGATTTTTTTCGCCCAAATGCAATTAACCGCTTGCGGTCCGAAAACGGTCTGACTATAAGACGCCCACCAGCGCACGCGCCCTTCGTCTATCGGTTAGGACGCCAGATTTTCATTCTGGAAAGAGGGGTTCGACTCCCCTAGGGCGTGCCACTTTTCAAGCACTTGGCTTGATTTCTTCACCTAAAATTCGAACATGATTTTCAGCGCAGCCCGGCCTGCGGCGGACATCGCACATGCGTAGCCGGCTCCGCAGTGGAGAGACGAATACGCGTGCCGGAACGGCGCCTGCAGGGGCCGGTGAAGGCTGTCCTGAGCGCGTTGGGACCGTCAGCTGAAAGAAGGTGGCCTAACGGGCCACGGCAGCGTCTACGACGCGAATCTGGACGCGCCGCACGCCCTGCCAGTGATCGGCCGACAGCGTCCCTGCGACGTGGAACGACAGGCCGCGGCCATTGAGCAGCGCCGAGCCCATTTCGGTGTCGGCGGCGCGGAAGGCAATGCCGTTCAGCCTGCCGCCATCGGCGCCCTGCAGCGTGAGCTTGATGTGATTCTGCCCCACCACGCGCGCATCGCTGAGCGTATGGGCGGGCACGGCGAACACCGGCTGCGGATGCCCCGCGCCATAGGGGCCGGCGCGCTCGATCATGTCGATGAGATCGAGTGTTGCACCGGAGGCCGAAACCGCGCCATCGATCTTCAAGCGGTGCGCTGCGGTCAGGCCGGCAACGGTCTCGGCGGCATTGTCCTCGAAATAGGCCCTGAGATCGCCCAGGCGCCGCTTGTCCACGGTGATGCCCGCTGCCATGGCATGCCCGCCTCCCTTGACCAGGAGGCCCGTTTCCACCGCCTTGCGCACCAGCCTGCCGATATCGAGGCCAGGCACCGAGCGGCCCGATCCCGTGCCCTTGCCCATGCCGTCAAACGCGATGGCAAAAGCGGGGCGGCGATAGCGCTCCTTCAGTCGCGAGGCGAGCAGGCCGACGACGCCGGGATGCCAGCCCTCGCGGGCGGTGACGATGACGGCAGGCCCCGCGCCGCTCGCCATCTCGGCTGCGGCCTCGGCGTCGGCTTCCTCCAGCATCGCCGCCTCGATCGCCTGGCGCTCGCGGTTCAATTCCTCGAGCCGTTCGGCAATCGCTCCGGCTTCCGCGGTGTCTTCGAGCGTCAGCAGCCGGCTGCCGAGCGCGGCATCGCCGATTCGTCCGCCGGCATTAATTCGCGGGCCGATCAGATAGCCCAGATGATAGGGCGAGATCGGGCCGTTGACGCCGACCCGCTGGATCAGCGCGGCAAGGCCGGCATTGGCCATCGAGCGCGCCGCGAGCAGGCCCTTGACCACGAAGGCGCGGTTGAGCCCCTTGAGCGGCACCACGTCGCAGACGGTGGCGAGCGCCACCAGGTCGAGGCAGGCAAGCAGGTCGAACTCCCCTGCCCGCCGGTCGCCGGAAGTGCGTAAAAGCCGCAGCACGCCGGCAAGCACCATGAACACCACGCCGCAGGCGCACAGATGGCCGAGGCCCGACAGGTCGTCCTCGCGGTTGGGATTGACCAGTGCGTGGCACACCGGCAGTTCGCTCGACACCTGGTGATGGTCGATCACCACCACATCGACGCCGCGCCGCGCTGCTTCCTCGAGCGATTGATGGCTGGTCGATCCACAATCGACGGTGATGATCAGCCCGGCGCCGCGCTCGATCAATTCGCCGATGGCGGCGGGATTCGGGCCGTAGCCTTCGAAAATGCGGTCCGGGATGTAGATTTCCGATGGAAGTCCGAAATGGCGCAGGAAGCGCTGCATCAGCGCCGAGGAGGCCGCGCCGTCGACATCGTAGTCGCCGAACACCGCCACCCGTTCGCCGCGCTTGATGGCGGCGGCGATCCGCTCTGCCGCGCGGTCGCAATCGGTCAGCCGCGAAGGATCCGGCATCAGCGTCTTGATGGTGGGATCGAGGAAAGCCTTCGCATCGCCGATCGCCACATCCCGGCCGGCGAGCACGCGGGCGATCACATCGGGCAATCCGGTGGTCTGGGCGATCGAAATCGCCTTGTTCTCGCCCGCGAGATCAAGCCGCGCCGTCCATTTCTGGCCGGAAAGCGATTGCTCGACACCGAGAAACGCCCGCTCGGATGCGCTGCTGCCTGTCATCGGCTGTCACCTGTGCTTGCCCGCCTTGCCACCATGACCGCGCCGCAGACATTGCTCATAGACCAAAGCAGCGCGGCCCGCAAAATGCAGGGCCGCGCAACAGGTCATTTCCGGATCCGGGTGGCGCCGCCGGCGCCATCGCTCAGTCGAACTTTTCGAGGTCCTGGTGGCGGGCCTTGATTTCGCGCACGGTGCGCGACGACGAACGCATGACGATGGTGTGGGTGATGATCGCGTCGGGGGCGAAGCGGACGCCTTGCAGCAGATTGCCGTCGGTCACGCCGGTGGCGGCGAACAGCACATCGCCGCTCGCCATTTCTTCCATGGAATAGACCCGGTGCGGATCGGTGATCCCCATCTTGGCGGCGCGCGCCAGCTTGTCCTCGGTATTGAGTTCGAGCCGGCCCTGCATCTGGCCGCCGATGCAGCGCAAGGCGGCGGCGGCAAGCACGCCCTCGGGCGCCCCGCCAATGCCCATATAGATGTCGATGCCGGTCTGTTCCGGATCGGTGGTATGGATGATGCCGGCCACGTCGCCATCGCCGATCAGCCGGATCGCCGCGCCCGTGTCGCGCACCTCCTCGATCAGCCGCGCATGACGCGGACGGTCGAGAATGCAGGCCGTGACCTGGCTCACGTCCACGCCCTTCGCGCGCGCCACGGCATGCAGGTTCTCGGTCGGCGTCGCGTCGAGCGAGACGGTATTGGGCGGATAGCCGGGGCCGATCGCGATCTTTTCCATATAGACGTCGGCGGCGTAGAGCAGGCTGCCCTTTTCGGCGATGGCGATCACGGCCAGCGAATTGGGCAGGTTCTTGGCGCAGATGGTGGTGCCCTCGAGCGGATCGAGCGCGATGTCGACCTTGGCGCCGTCGCGGGTTCCGACTTCCTCGCCGATATAGAGCATCGGCGCTTCGTCGCGCTCGCCCTCGCCGATCACCACCACGCCGTCGATCGGCAGGCGGTTGAGCTCCGAGCGCATCGCATCGACGGCAGCCTGGTCGGCCGCCTTTTCGTCTCCACGGCCGCGCAGCCGGGCAGCGGCCACGGCCGCGCGTTCTGTGACCCGGGCAATCTCGAGTGTCAGAATGCGGTCGAGACCGCTCGTCTCTGTCGGTGTATCAGCCATGATGCGGGTTCCTCAGCGTGTCATTCCGGCAGGTCTTACAGCCAGAAAACACTCCAAGGCAATCCGCGCGGGGCATTTAAACCCGCTGTTTTTTCAAGATATTGGCTTGTTCCAAGCCTAAATCGATTAGACGCAGCCCGGCCACCGCCAGCGCTCAGCCCTCGCGGGTGCGCTCGATCCGGATCACCTGCGGCTCGCCCGACAGATAGCCCTCGCCCTTGATCGCGCCGACCGCGGAGCGGACCTTGGATTCGGTGGTCGCATGGGTGACCAGGATCACGGTCTGCGGACCGTCCGCGGCCCCGCCCGGCCGCGCCCGCTGCACGATCGATTCCAGCGAGATGCCGTTGTCGGCCATCTTGGTGGCGATCGAGGCGAACACGCCGGCGCGGTCGTCGACCTTGAGCGATATGAAATAGCCGCCTTCGTGGCTCTGGATCTGCGCCCGCTGATAGGGCTCGAGCTTGGCGGCGGGACGGCCGAGCGCCGGTGCATGCTGGTGGCCGGGCCGGCTCTTGGCGATGTCGGCGACGTCACCGAGCACGGCGGACGCGGTGGCATCGCCGCCCGCGCCGGGGCCCGACAGCATCAGCTCGCCCAGGATGTCGGCCTCGATCGTCACCGCATTGGTCACGCCCTCGACCTGCGCGATCATCGAGCCCTTGGGCACCATGGTCGGATGCACCCGCTGTTCGATGCCGGTCCCGGTTTTCAGCGCCACGCCGAGCAGCTTGATGCGGTAGCCGAGCTCGTCGGCGGCATGGATATCGTCGATGGAAATATTGGTGATGCCCTCGACATAGACCTCGTCGGCGGCGATCTGGGTGCCGAACGCCAGGCTGGTCAGGATCGACAGCTTGTGCGCGGTGTCGTTGCCCTCGATGTCGAAAGCGGGATCGGCCTCGGCATAGCCGAGCCGCTGCGCCTCGGCGAGACACTCGGCGAAGCCGAGATTGTCGCGCTGCATGCGGGTGAGGATGTAATTGCAGGTGCCGTTGAGGATGCCGTAGATCCGCTGGACCGAGTTGCCGGTCAGCGATTCCCGCATCGCCTTGATCACCGGAATGCCGCCGGCCACCGCCGCCTCGAAATTCAGCAGCACGCCATTCGATTCCGCAAGCTTCGCAAGCTCCACGCCATGGCGGGCGAGCATCGCCTTGTTGGCGGTCACCACATGCCGTCCGGCAGCGAGCGCGGCGGTGGCGGCCGCAAGCGCAGGATCGCCCTCGCCGCCCATCAGTTCGACGAACACGTCGATGTCCGCCTCGCGCGCCATGGCGACCGGATCGTCATACCAGTTCACGCCGTCGAGGCTGAAGCCGCGATCACGATTGCGGCTGCGCGCGCTCACGGCGGTGATGACGATCTCCCGCCCGCAAATGTCGGCAAGCATGTTGTGGCGGGTGGTGATCGCGCGAAACAGCGCTGAGCCGACGGTTCCCAGTCCCGCAATGCCGATTTTGAGGGCATCAGTCATGTTTGCTATCCATTTTGCCTGGTCAGTGTCCGAATGCCTCCGCGCGGGCCGCGCGGAACGAAGATGGTGAGGGGCGGTTTACCGGCAGCACCCTAAGGGGTCAACGCCGGGCCGACAGGGACACCACATTGTCGCCGCCGTCCTTGGCGCTCGACAGGAACCGCTTGATGTTGCGCGCGGCCTGCCGGATCCGGTGCTCGTTTTCGACGAGCGCGATGCGCACATGCTGGTCACCGTGCTCGCCGAAGCCCACGCCCGGCGCGACGGCGACATCGGCCTTCTCGACGAGGAGCTTGGAGAATTCGAGCGAGCCGAGCGCCCTGAACGGCTCGGGAATCGGCGCCCAGGCGAACATGGTTGCCGGCGGCGGCGGCACCTGCCACCCGGCCTTGGCGAAACTATCGACCAGCACGTCGCGACGGCGCTTGTAGACCGAACGCACTTCGGCGATGTCGGTCCCGTCGCCGTTGAGCGCCGCGGTGGCGGCCACCTGGATCGGCGTGAAGGCGCCGTAGTCGAGATAGGATTTCACCCGCGTCAGCGCCGCAACCAGCCGCTCGTTGCCGACGGCGAAGCCCATGCGCCATCCGGGCATGGAGAACGTCTTCGACATCGAGGTGAACTCGACGCAGATGTCGATCGCGCCGGGAACCTGCAGGACCGAAGGCGGCGGGGTTTCGTCGAAATAGATCTCGGAATAGGCGAGATCCGACAGCACGATGATGTCGTGGGCCTTGGCGAAGGCGACCACGTCCTTGTAGAAATCGAGCGTGGCGACATAGCTCGTGGGATTGGACGGGTAGTTGAGGATCAGCGCCAGCGGCTTGGGGATCGAGTGGCGCACCGCGCGTTCGAGCGCGACGAAGAAACTGTCGTCGGGCACGACGTCGAGCGAGCGGATCACGCCGCCCGACATGATGAAGCCGAAGGCGTGGATCGGATAGGTCGGGTTCGGGCACAGGATCACGTCGCCGGGCGCGGTGATCGCCTGGGCCATGTTGGCGAAGCCCTCCTTGGAGCCGAGCGTGGCAACGATCTGGGTATCGGGATTGAGCTTGACGCCGAAGCGGCGCTGGTAATAGGCGGCCTGGGCGCGCCTCAAGCCCGGAATGCCGCGCGATGTCGAGTACCGGTGGGTGCGCGGGTCGCGAACCGCCTCGCACAGCTTGTCGACGATTGCCGGCGGCGTGGGAAGATCGGGGTTTCCCATGCCGAGGTCGATGATATCCGCGCCGCCGGCCCGGGCCGAGGCCTTCAACCGGTTGACCTGTTCAAAAACATAGGGCGGAAGCCGCCGGACCTTGTGAAATTCTTCCATGGGAGTCCCCATACGTGTGGGCTGAATGCGGGTGCCTGAGCGATGACGGGTGTGCGTCCAAACAGGCGTGAACGCAAGAGCTAATTCTCGATCTGCTGCTGTGTGTCGCTGCCGTGGCTGGCCGCCAGCGCGCGCAGTTCCCTGAGCCGCGCCTCGTACTGCGCCCGTGCGCTGGGCGTGGACGCCCTATCCTTGAGCAGCTTCGCCATCTCCGCCTCGGCCGCGAGCTTTTCCGCCGTCGTCATCTGTGTGTTCGCGGCCTGCGGCACGGTGCCGATGGTGGGATAGGTGCCGGTCTGGCGCGCGCCGCTTTCGACGAAGGCCTTCTTCTCGACCGGCGCGGTCTTTTCGATCGGGACCACGGACGCGAAGCCGGGATTGCGGCGGATCACCGCGGGCGATTGTGCCGTCTCGCGCGCGGCACCGGCGGACCCTGCGGGTTGCAATGCCGCTGCTTCAGCGGGCGCGATCCCGGATGCGGACGGCGAACGGGCGGCCGGCGCGGCCTTGGGCGCGGCGTCCTCCAGCGAGGCGGTCTGGCATCCGGCAACGAAAAGCACCAGGAACAAGGCTGCTGCCGGTCGAAAAATCGGGTTCATGGTCCTGTATAATCCGGTCTCCGCCCAATGGCGGTCATGACATCGACGCAAAAAGCCCTTATCACTTAACCTTAAATGCCTGGACTTCAAACCAAGCATTGCAACCAAGCCGATTTAAGGCAGAAGACCGCGCGGAAGCAAGCTTTGGCGCTCAGGAGGAGGCAGCAACATGCCGGAAAAGGGCAAAGACGCGCCCACCGACGCCCCGAGAGACGGTGCTGACGCCGGTTCCTCGGCCGCCGAGGCCTATGTGGTCAAGGATCCGGAAGCCTTTGCCCGCAATGTCGCGCGCATGCTCGAGCAACTGGGCAAGGCCGCCGCCGCCTGGGTCGAGCCGCGCGAAAAGGGCGAAGTCGCCGACACCCTGTCCGAACCGATGGCCGACATGGTCAAGACCTTTTCCAAGGTCGGCGAATACTGGCTCGCCGACCCCAAGCGCGCGATAGAAGCCCAGACATCGCTGCTGACGGGCTATTTCGGCATGTGGACCGAATCGGTCAAGCGCATGTCCGGAGAGACGGCCGAGCCCCGGCCGAAAACCACGGACAAGCGCTTCTCCGATCCCGACTGGGACAATAATCCCTTCTTCGAGTTCCTCAAGAACGCCTATTTCATCACCTCGGACTGGGCCAACCGGCTGGTGGCCGACAGCCAGGGGCTCGATGAGCACACCCGCCACAAGGCGGCCTTCTACATGCGCCAGATCACCTCCGCCCTGTCGCCGGCCAATTTCCTTGCCACCAATCCGGAACTCTACAAGGAGATGGTCGCGTCCAACGGCGCCAACCTGGTGCGCGGCATGCACATGCTGGCCGAGGACATCGCCGCCGGCAGGGGCGAGCTCAAGCTCCGGCAATCCGATGCCTCCAAATTCGCGGTCGGCGACAACATCGCCGTTTCGCCGGGCAAGGTCATCGCCCAGAACGACATCTGCCAGATCATCCAGTACGCGCCCTCGACCGAAACGGTCTTGAAGCGGCCGCTGATGATCGTGCCGCCCTGGATCAACAAGTTCTACATTCTCGACCTGAACCCGAAGAAGAGCTTCATCAAATGGGCGGTCGATCAGGGACAGACGGTGTTCGTGGTCTCCTGGGTCAATCCCGACAAGCGTCACGCCCGCAAGGACTGGGAAGCCTATTCGCGCGAGGGCATCTCCTTTGCGCTCGACGTGATCGAGCAGGCCACCGGCGAACGCGAGGTCAATGCCATCGGCTATTGCGTCGGCGGCACGCTGCTGGCCGCCACGCTGGCGCTGCACGCCCAGGAGAAGGACACGCGCATCGCCTCGGCGACGCTGTTCACCACGCAGACCGATTTCACCCATGCGGGCGATCTCAAGGTCTTCGTCGACCATGACCAGATTGCCGCGATCGAGGCGGCGATGGAGAAGAACGGCTATCTCGACGGCTCGCGCATGGCGACCGCCTTCAACATGTTGCGCGCCTCCGACCTGATCTGGCCCTATGTCGTCAACAACTACCTCAAGGGCAAGGATCCGATGCCCTTCGATCTGTTGTACTGGAATTCCGACGCCACGCGGATGCCGGCGGCGAACCACTCGTTCTACCTGCGCAACTGCTATCTCGAAAACAATTTGGCCCAGGGCCGGATGAAGCTCGCCGGCAAGACGCTGAAGCTCGGCCGGGTCAAGATCCCGATCTACAACCTGGCTGCGAAAGAGGATCACATCGCCCCTGCCCGCTCCGCCTATCTCGGCGGACGACTGTTCGGCGGCGACGTGACCTTCGTGATGGCAGGCTCCGGCCACATCGCCGGCGTGATCAATCCGCCCGAGGCCGGAAAATACCAGTTCTGGTCCGATGGGCCCGAGGGGGCGGACTTCGACCAATGGGTCGAAGGCGCCAAACAGACGCCGGGCTCGTGGTGGCCGCACTGGCAAGCCTGGATCCGCGCGCAATCGGATGCGGAGGTTCCGGCGCGCAAACCCGGCGGCGGCAAGCTCAAGCCAATCGAGGACGCACCCGGCTCCTATGTGCGGGTCCGCGTCTGAAGCGTATCAGCCGCGCGGCGGACCTATGATCGCCGCGTCCAGCGCCTACTGATTTGCCGATCCGCCAAAAGCCTGCTATCGCCGCCGCGATGAAATTCGATCCCCCTCTCGTTCCCGCCACGCTTGTGCGTCGCTACAAGCGGTTCCTGGTCGATGTCGAACTCGACAGCGGCGAGATGATCACCGGCTCCTGCCCCAACACCGGATCGATGCTGGGGCTGACGGCTCCGGGCTCGCGCTGCTATCTGACCGAACACGCAGGCGGCACGCGCAAGTTCCGTCACGCGCTCGAACTGGTGGAAGCCGACGGCACACTGGTGGGGATCAACACCGCCCGGCCCAACCGGCTGGTCGAGGAAGCCATCGAAGCGGGCATGATCGGCTCGCTCGGGCTCTATGCGGAGCGACGGCGCGAGCAGAAATACGGCCTCAATTCGCGCATCGACATCCTGCTCTCCGATCCGGAGCGCGGGCGCGCCTATGTCGAGGTCAAGAACGTGCATTTCTGCCGCACCCCGCGGCTCGCCGAGTTTCCGGACAGCGTCACCCTGCGTGGCGCCAAGCATCTCGAGGAACTGGGCGACATGGTCGAGGCCGGGCATCGCGCGATCATGGTTTATTTGATCCAGCGCGACGACATCGACCGCCTCAGGATTTGCCACGATCTCGATCCCGGATATGCGGCGGCATTTCGGCGCGCCATGAAACGCGGGGTTGAAGCTTGCGCGATACGGTGCAAGATCACATCTGAGGAATTGTGCGCTGAATCGCTGGTCCCCGTTGAGGAACCGGACGTAAACAGCGTATCATGATCCCACCCGGCCAGGCCGGGCGGGACACAAGAGAGCGAGCCTGCCATGATCACCTATGTCGACGCCGCTTCGGCTCCGTTGAAGAACACCGGCCAGATCCGGCTTTATGGCCCGGACGGCTTTGAAGGCATGCGCAAGGCAAGCCACATCACCGCCCGCTGCCTTGACGAGCTGGCGGCCATGGTCGCGCCGGGCGTGACCACCAACGAGATCGACCGGTTCGTCTACGAATTCGGCATGGACAACAACGCGCTCCCCGCGACGCTGAATTATCGCGGCTATACCAAGTCCACCTGCACCTCGATCAACCATGTGGTGTGCCACGGCATCCCCAACGACAAGCCGCTGCGCGAAGGCGACATCGTCAATATCGACGTGACCTATGTGGTCGACGGCTGGCACGGCGATTCGAGCCGCATGTACCCGGTGGGCCAGATCAAGCGCGCCGCCGAACGCCTGCTCGAAATCACCCACAATTCGCTGATGCTCGGCATCGCCGCCGTCAAGCCCGGTGCCCGCACCGGCGCCATCGGCCAGGCGATCCAGACCTATGCCGAAGCGGAACGCTGTTCCGTGGTGCGCGATTTCTGCGGCCATGGCGTGGGCCAGCTGTTCCACGACGCGCCCAACATCCTGCATTACGGCCGCGCCGACGAAGGGCCGGAAATGCGCCCGGGCATGATCTTCACCATCGAGCCGATGATCAATCTCGGCCGCCCGCATGTCAAAGTCCTCTCCGACGGCTGGACCGCGGTCACCCGCGACCGCTCGCTGACCGCGCAATATGAGCACACGGTCGGCGTGACTGAGGACGGCTGCGAGATCTTCACCCTGTCGCCGGCGGGGCTCGACCGGCCAGGCCTGCCGGCATGACATCACGCCGCGGCCCGGTTCGGACGGACGAGCATCCCGGCGGCGGCGGCCTGCATGACGAAGGCCAGGATTTCGCGCCCGGTGACGAGCGCGCCTTCTTCGCCGAAACCCAGCCCGGCAAGGGCCAGGGGCTGGCGGCACGCTCCCCGCTCGGGTCGGGTGGCGAAGAGCATTACCACGGCCACCGCGACCGGCTGCGCCTGCGGTTCCGCGAGGGCGGCGACCGGGCGCTCGCCGATTACGAACTGCTGGAACTCCTGCTGTTCCGGCTGATCCCGCGCCGCGACACCAAACCGATCGCCAAGGCGCTGCTGGCGCGCTTCGGCTCCCTGACCGAAGTGCTTGGCGCGCCGGCGCATCTGCTGACCGAGGTCAAGGGCGTGGGCGACAGCGTCGCCACCGATCTGAAGCTCGTCGCCGCGGTCGCCCACCGCATGCTCAAGGGCGATCTCAAGGGCCGGCAGGTGCTGGCCTCCTGGTCGTCCGTGATCGACTATTGCCGCGCCGCCATGGCTTTCGAAACACGCGAGCAGTTCCGGGTGCTGTTTCTCGACAAGAAGAACGCACTGATCGCCGACGAGGTGCAGCAGACCGGCACGGTCGACCATACGCCGGTCTATCCGCGCGAAGTGGTCAAGCGGGCGCTCGAACTCTCCGCCACCGCCCTCATTCTGGTCCACAATCACCCGTCCGGCGACCCGACCCCCTCGCGCGCCGACATCGAGATGACCAAGCTGATCGTCGACACCGCCCGTCCGCTCGGCATCACCGTTCACGATCACATCATCATCGGCAAGGACGGCCATGCGAGCCTCAAGGGGCTCAAGCTGATCTAGGTCCCGCTCCATCCGGCCATCTCGGCGCTGTCGAGAAAGCGCGCCGAGTCGGCCTTGATCTCTTCGATTCGGTCCGGCGTCATCTTGCCGAGCGACCCCATGATCACGCCCATGCGGTGATTCTGCCTGAGCTGCCGTTCGTTGCGCATGAGGAAATCCCAGTAGAGATAATTGAACGGACAGGCCTCTTCGCCGGCCTTCTTCTTCACATCGAACCGGCAGCCAGCGCAGTAATCGCTCATCCGGTCGATATAGGCGCCCGAGGCGGCATAGGGCTTGGACGCGAGAAAGCCGCCATCGGCATAGAGCGCCATGCCCACCACATTGGGCATTTCCACCCATTCATAGGCGTCGTGATAGACCACCAGGAACCATTCCTGGACCTCGGCCGGATCTATGCCTGCAAGCAGGCAGAAATTGCCGAGCACCATCAGCCGCTGGATGTGATGCGCATAGGCATGCGCCTTGGTCTCGGAGATCGCCTGGTGCAAGCAGTTCATGCGCGTTTCGCCGGTCCAGAAGAAGCCGGGCAGCGGGCGCGTGGCCTCAAGCGCGTTGGCGTGCGCGTAATCCGGCATTTTCAGCCAGTAGACGCCGCGGATGAATTCGCGCCAGCCGATGATCTGGCGGACGAACCCCTCGACCGCGTTGAGCGGCGCCCTGCCCGCCGCATGGGCCTTGACCGCCGCGTCGCAGCATTCGCGCGGATCGAGGAGCCCGCAATTGATCAGCGCCGACAGGTGGCTGTGAAACAACAGCGGCTCGCCCTCTTTCATCGCGTCCTGCCAGTCGCCGAAGCCGGGCAGCGCCTTGGCGATGAACCAGTCGAGATAATCTTTCGCATCGGCGCGCGTGACCGGGTGATCGAACGGATCGAGATCGCCGAAATGGGTGGCGAACCGATCACCCACCAGTTCGAGAACCTCTTTCGTCACTGCGTCCGGCGGATACCGTGGCCGCTCGGGAATTTTCACGTCCCCAGCCAGGGGCTTGCGGTTCTGGGAATCAAAATTCCACTGCCCTCCCTCGGGCTCGCCGTCCACCATCAGATAGCCGGTGCGCCGGCGCATCTCGCGATAGAAATACTCCATCCTGAGCGATTTCGGCTGCGCGCCACGGTCATCGACCGCCCAGCTCACGAAATCCTCGTGGCTCGCCAGAAAGCGCGAGTCGGCGCGAATCTCGAGATCTGCCGCCAGTTCCTCCCGCCACGAGCGGGCGGCATCGAGCACCCGGAGTTCCGACGGCTCGGTCATCACCACGCGGCTCGCGCCAGTGCGGGAAACGGCCTCGGCCAGCGCGGCGCCGAAGGATCCCGGATTGCCGTCGGCATCGAGCGCAAGATAGTCGACCTCGAAACCCTCGGCGCGCAGCTCCTCGGCAAAATGCCGCATCGCCGAAAACAGGAAGGCGATCTTCTTCTTGTGATGGCGCACGGAGGTGGCTTCCGCCATCACCTCGGCCATGAAGATCACGTCGCGCCCCGGCACGGCGTCGGCAAGGCTCGACAGATCGCGCGACAACTGGTCGCCGAGCACGAAACGCAGGCATGTCTGCTCGGCCATGATCCTCCTCCCAAGATGCGCATTCAGGCAGCAAAGCTCCAGGCACCCGCCCGTCTTACGCCGCAGCGCGCCGCATGGATCGCCCCGGAGCGCGGACTGGCATTCGCGAGCGCACCGAAACGAAAAACGCCGGGGCGATCTCTCGCCCCGGCGCTCGTTGATGATGCCAAAGTGGCTGGCGCGTCTTATTCGGACGCTGCGTCATCCTTCTTGGCGGCCTTCTTCTTGGCCGGAGCCTTCTTCTTCGGCGCCGGCTTTTCGGCAGCCTCTGCCTCGTCGTCGGCCAGCAGTTCTTCCTTGGTCACGGTCTTGTCCGTCACGTCGATGACGGTCAGCATGTGATCGATGGTCTTTTCTTCAAAGATCGGAGCGCGCAGCGAAGCCACAGCACCCGGGGTCTTCTGGAAATATTCATAGATCTGCTGTTCCTGGCCGGGGAACTTGCGCACCTGATCGAACAGCGCGCGCTGCAGTTCCTCGTCGGAAACCTGGACATTGGCCTCTTCGCCGATCTTCGACAGCACCAGACCGAGGCGCACGCGGCGCTCGGCGAGCTTGCGGTATTCCTCGCGGGCCGCTTCCTCGGTGGTGTCCTCGTCCTCGAAGGTCTTGCCGTTGTCGGAAAGTTCCTGGTTGATCTGGCGCCAGATGCTTTCGAATTCGGCGTCGACCAGCTTGGACGGCGTGTCGAACTTGTGGGCTTCGTCGAGCTGGTCGAGGATCTGCCGCTTCAGCTTCTGGCGGGTCACCTGACCATACTGGCTTTCGATCTGCGAGCGCACGATCTCGCGCAGCTTGTCAGCCGATTCGAGGCCCAGCGTCTTGGCGAGTTCGTCATTGATCTCGAGTTCGCCGGGAGCGGCAACCGCCTTCACCGTGATGTCGAAGGTGGCTTCCTTGCCGGCGAGGTGCGCGGCCTGGTACTCGGCCGGGAACGTGACGGTGATCACCTTCTCGTCGCCGGCCTTCAGGCCCACGAGCTGCTCTTCGAAGCCCGGGATGAAGCGGTTCGAGCCGATCACCAGTTCGGCGTCCTGGTCGGCGCCGCCTTCGAAGGGCTCGCCCTCGAGCTTGCCGAGGTAATCGATCGTCACCTTGTCGCCGTCGGCGGCCTTGCCGTCCTTGGGCTCGTAGGTGCGGCTGTTTTCGGCCACGCGCAGGACCTGCTCCTCGACTTCTTCGGCCGGAACGTCGATGACTTCGCGCACGACCTTGAAGCTCGACATGTCGGCCACGTCGAAGGCCGGAATCACTTCATAGGACATGGTGAATTCGAAGTCGGCATTGCCGTTGAGGATCTCGTCGGCTTCCTTCTCGTCCTCGGTCATGGCGATCTCGGGCTGCGTCGCAGCACGTTCACCACGCTCGGACAGGATCGCCGTCGGCTTTTCCTGGATCATCTCGTTGACGAGCTGGGCCATGATCGACTTGCCGTAGACCTTCTTGAGGTGCGAAATCGGCACCTTGCCCGGGCGAAAGCCGTTGAGCCGCATCTTGCCCTTGGCTTCGGCAAGCTTCTCGTTCATCTGCGAATTCATGTCCGCAGCGGGGACCACAACCTTCAATTCGCGCTTCAGCCCTTCGGCAAGCGTTTCGGTAACCTGCATGTTCAAACCTTCATTTCCTCGCGACTGCGACCGTTCGGGTTGGCCCCGCGACTGGGCCGGTTATCCGGCGTCGCCTGTGGCATTCTTCAAATTGAGCCGTCAAACCGGATCCTCCGGCAGACCGCCCCCTTGGTGTCCGTCCGCACATCCGGCGCCGAGCGGCAGCCGGAACGGACGCTAATCTGGTGCGGGTAGAGAGACTTGAACTCCCACGCCTTGCGGCACCAGAACCTAAATCTGGCGTGTCTACCAATTTCACCATACCCGCTCTAGGGTCGCAAAACACCGCTCGCGCAAGGCGACCCTGAACGCGGTCGCTCTATATCACCCGTTTGGCGGCGATCAAAGCAAAAATGACCTGAATGCCGCGGGTTTTTGCCCGGCTTCCCGCCCAAAGCCGGGTTCGGGGCGCCCGGCTTCTGCGGAGCGCCCGGGATTCTCAGTAGAGGGGCTCATTATAAAGCGTCTCGCCATCGATCATCAGCCGCGCGATCTGCGGCTCGCCTTCGGCCGAGACCCGCACCGCCACGGTGGTCCGCCCCTGGTTCTGCGCCTTTTCGATCTCCAGCCCCTCGCCTTCGGGCACGTAATAGCGCTCGATGCCGAAATCGAGCTGCGGAATCGAATACCGCAGGCCCGAGGCCGCCCGCACCCGCACCGGCAGCGATTTGAGAACGACCTCGTCGGCGGCGACGTTCTCGGGCCGCGTGAAGCTTGCCGAGCGCGCGGTGAAGATGCCGTCCCCGTCCGCTGCCAGCGTCAGCCAGACGGGCTGAACAGTTTCCGTGGACGGCCAACTGCCGGTGACCATGTCATCGCTCACCGACGAGACGTCGGCATAACCCAGCCGCACGTAATCGCCCCGCATCAGGTCGCGCGGATCGATCGGCTCGGTTCTGAGCAGGATTTCACGGCCGTCCCGCAGGATCGACGCCCGGTGCTCGATCGCCTGCGCCAGGCTTCCGATCAGCACGACAGCCGAAATCGCCGCGGCGATGTAGGGATTGGGCCTGCGCCTGAGAGTGTCTGCAAAGCCGCTCATGCGCTTGCCTCCCGCGTCTTCTTGAACCTTTTTTCGATCTTCATCACCGCAAAGGCGATGAGCGCGAGCAGGAGGCCGCCCAGGAACAGGAAGCCGGAGCTGCCGAGCAACGAGCCGAGCGTTTCGCCCACGACATAGATCGTCTCGCAGGTGAAGGCGAAATAGGCGAAGCGACGCGCCAGCCGGTTTTCGCCGCCGGCCACGGCCAGCACCACCACGCTCGCCACCAGGATCAGGGCGGCCATCGCCATCTCCGTGACAAGCCCCGAGCCGATCAGCGATGCCGGGGCGATCAGCGAAGCCTGCACCATGGCGAGCCCCACCAGCAGCATCACCGCGCCATAGCCCGAGAGTGCGCCGTGACGGGGAATGACGCCCGCCACGGATGCGGGCGCGAAGGAGCCCAGCGCAAAGGCCGCCGCACCGAGCGCCGCCAGGACATAGCCCGGATCGAGCGTCGTGGTGTCGTCGATCACCCACAACGTCCAGCCTACGAACGCAATCGCGCTCAAATGTCCGGCAAGGGCGGAGCGCGCGCGCCAGGCGGCGAAGGCCGTCGCGAGGATCAGCGCCAGCGCGGTCGCATAGGCTCCGACATTCGCGAAACTGCCGGAGATGCCCGAAAACACATCCGCTTCGCTGGCCATGTAGCCAAGCACCAAAGCACCCGCGCCCGCCGAGGCCAGTGCGGACGAAAACGAGAGCGCCACCACCAGGGCGCCAACGGCCCAGGTCAGTGTGAATGCGGTCGCGTCACCGCTGATATGGTACATCTGCCCGATCAGGGCGAGGCCCGCGCCGTAGCACAGAAGCGCGAACACCAGCGCCGCCTCGGCCACCCAGGCCGCCCCGCGGCGCAGCGCCGCCGCAGCAAGGCCGAGGCCCGCGGCAATCAGCGCGAGCAGGCCCGCGACCCGCATCACCCGCGGAATGCCTTCCCAGTTGGCGGCCACCAAGGCCACCACCGCAGCGCCGAACAGCACGGCCGCCAGAACCGCAAGCACACCGGACAGGCTGAAGCCGGAGTGGCGGCGGTCGTGATCGGCCAGCAGCACCTCGCCTTGTCCGGGCTGCAAAAGCCCGCTGCGCGTCCACACTTCGATCTCGCGCGCCAGGTATCGTCTCAACATGCGGCAATTTCCCTCATTGCACTCTTCCGCCCGGAACCTACATCAATCGCCGAAACGCACAACGGTCCGCGTTGCGCGAAGAAACGGCAGCCTGCTCCCGAATTATGGCGAGTCTGCATAGCCATGAGGCAAAACAGCACACGAAACGATTTAGCCATGCATTTACGGTATAGCTTCCATGAGTTTATTGCACTGCACAAATCGGTTTAACCTGACTATATTCACCTCATCGGAACGCCACGGTGGCGCGCCGGAGACAGCGGAACGAAGGAGATAGACCATGAAGCTGATCCGCTCCTTTTCGAGCTGGCGTAAGTACCGCGAAACATGCGTCGAGCTCAACAGGCTCTCTGAACGCGAGTTGAGCGACATCGGCATGTCCCGGGGCGATATTCCATTCGCCGCACGACGCGCCTTGTAAGAGTTTCAAGAATTCGGAGCGGCCTCCTCCTCCTCCCAAAGCCGCTTCGATGTGACTGACGTTCATCCTCCTCCCGAGCGTCAGTCTCCCAAAATGGCGCCCACCGGATCCTCCTCCCCCGGTGGGCGTTATTTTTTGGCCAGTCGCTCTTGTCCGCCTGCCGTTCCCTCCTGATCCCGCACCCGCCACCGCCTGCAGCCGACCCCAGCCCCCCCTGCAGTGCACACGCGCGCCTTAGCCTTGAAAAACAAGGGTTTGTTAAGATGCGTTGCAGTTTACGCATGGCTCCTTTGCGTAATTTTGCTCTGCACAAATTTGCGCAGATTGCCTATATTCAAGTCAACAAAACGGAGCTGCCGAGGCAGCCACAATCGAAAGGATCGAACCATGAACATCCGTAAGGCCTACAAAGACTGGCGCGACTATCGCAACACGGTCAACGAACTGTCCCGCATGTCCGAACGCGAACTGAACGACCTGGGCATTTCCCGCGGCGACATCCCCTTCGTGGCCCGCCGTCCCGGACACTGAAGGCAGGAATTCACAACCCGGCATTAACCGGCTTGTTCAAACGGCGCCCTGGCGACAGGGCGCTGTTTCTGTTTGTGGGGATACCCCTTGCCCGGCCAAGCGCCGGGTTTGTCAGGGCTTTTTTCCCGGGTCCGTTTCAGGCCCGCAACTGCCTCAAATTTCGGCACCACCAGGAACTGCACGGGCGGTTAACCAGCCATACCGGGCACGCATGCCTGACGTGAAAATATTGCTCTGCACAAATCGTCAGCAATCGCCTATATCTAGGGCATTCCAAAGATCAAAACACCGGCAGTGAGCCGGCGCCCCAAAACCGAGGAGCACATCATGAACATTTTCCACCGCGCCCGCACCTGGATGAAAACCCGCCAGACCGCGCATGAACTCGCCAACCTGTCCAACGAAACCCTCGCCGACATCGGCCTGACCCGTTTCGACATCGACAACGTGGCTCGCGGCCTTCGCACCCGCTAAACGACATCGTTCTTGCCCGTTCGCAACGGCGTCCGCTCGGACGCCGTTTTCGTTTGTGCGGATCAGCCACAAACGCCTTTGAGCCGGGCCCGCCTCCGTGATAAACGGGCGCCATGACCAAGCTTAGCCCTCCCCCGTCTTCCTCCCCCGTCCATGTCGTCGGCGGCGGTCTCGCAGGCTCCGAAGCCGCCTGGCAGATCGGCCGGCGCGGCGTTCCCGTGATCCTGCACGAGATGCGGCCGGTGCGCGGCACCGATGCCCACAAGACCGACGGGCTCGCCGAACTGGTCTGCTCCAACTCGTTCCGCTCCGACGACGCGGAAAACAACGCCGTCGGCGTGATCCATGCGGAAATGCGCCTGGCGGGCTCGCTGATCATGGCCTGCGCCGACAAGAACCAGGTGCCGGCGGGCGGCGCGCTGGCGGTCGACCGCGACGGCTTTTCGCAGGCCGTGACCGCGGCGATCGAGGCCGAGCCGCTGATCACCGTCGCGCGCGAGGAAGTGACCGGCCTGCCGCCGGCCGCATGGGGCCAGAGCATCATCGCCACCGGCCCGCTCACCGCACCGGCGCTCGCGGACGCGATCAGCGCCGAGACCGGGCAGGACGCGCTAGCCTTTTTCGACGCCATCGCCCCGATCATCCACACCGATTCGATCGACATGTCGGTGTGCTGGTTCCAGTCGCGCTACGACAAGGTCGGCCCTGGCGGCACCGGCAAGGACTACATCAACTGCCCGATGGACAAGGCGCAGTACGAAGCCTTTGTCGACGCGCTCATTGCGGGCGACACCACCGGCTTCAAGGAATGGGAAGGAACGCCCTATTTCGATGGCTGCCTGCCGATCGAGATCATGGCCGAGCGCGGCCGCGAGACGCTGCGCCACGGACCGATGAAGCCGATGGGGCTCACCAATGCCCACCAGCCGGACGTCAAACCCTATGCGGTGGTGCAGTTGCGCCAGGACAACGCACTCGGCACGCTCTACAACATGGTCGGATTCCAGACCAAGCTGAAATACGGCGCACAAGGCGAGATCTTCCGGCTGATTCCCGGCCTCGAGAACGCCGAATTCGCGCGTCTCGGCGGACTGCACCGCAACACCTATCTCAATTCGCCGCGGCTGCTCGACAGCACGCTCCAGCTGCGCGGGCGCCCCGGCCTCCGGTTCGCCGGCCAGATCACCGGCTGCGAAGGCTATGTCGAAAGTGCCGCCATGGGCTTGCTCGCCGGTCGCTTCGCTGCAGCAGAGCAGCTGGGCGAGCCGCTCGCGCCTCCGCCTGCGACCACCGCCTTCGGTGCGCTGCTCAACCACATCACCGGCGGCCATATCCTGAGCGACGACGAACCCGGCAAGCGCTCGTTCCAGCCGATGAATGTCAATTTCGGCCTGTTTCCACCGCTCGATCCCGGCGCCATCCAGCGCCCGGAAGGTGGAGGCCGGTTCCGCGGCAAGGACAAGGCGAAAGCCAAGAAGCAGGCGCTGGCCCGCCGCGCGCTCGGGGATTTTGCGGCCTGGCTCGGCCAGCCCGGCACCGCCGATGCCGCCGAATAGCCGTTCCGCCGGGCAATATTTGCGCCCCTCGCAAGGTCGAGCGCCCCAAGCGGCGCGGCTGGCGGGTGCGCACAGTCAACGCGCCTCGATCATCGCATGACACCCGTTCGGGATCGCGGCTTTGCCTTCGCCCTGATCGGGCTCGCCGCTGTTGCGACCGCCATGGCCGGACCGGCCCGGGCGGAGCCCAATTGCGCGGACGCCGTGCGCACCCTAATCAAGAGCGAGTATCCGGGCAAGTTTCCGCTCAAGACACCGGTCAAAAGCCGGATCCTTACCAAAATGCCCGGCAGCCCGGCCATGGCCACCTTCGTCCTCACCGACGGCGAACGGCATTTGAGCCTGAATGAGGACGGCGCCCCGGTTGCGCTGTATACCGAGGGCGGGTTCTACACCACGCCCGACAATGGCGAGAGCTGGGTGCTGGAGCAGGCCTTTTCCGCAACGGACCTCAACGAAGCCCGCCGCGGCCTCGAGACGCAGGCGCAGGACGCCCGGAACATCACCTGCACCCATGGCCTCGATCTCGATGGCCGCACGGTCCATCATTACACAGCCAAATACACGCTCCACATGATCGGTATGCCTGTCCACGCCGAATACTGGGTCCTCCCCGATACGGACTTTGCCTGGAAAACCCGGTTGATCTACGATCCCGGTGCAGAGAATGTCGTGGTCGAGCAGACAGCCGAACCGGCTCCGGAAGAACGCCTGCCCAATCCCGAAGGCTGATCAGCGGCTGGCGGCAAGGGCCGCCGCCCGTCCCTCATATTATCTCGGTCTATTCCGCCGCGACCGTGCGCGGAAAGGCTGACGGAGCAAGACCCGGAAGCCCGGGGGTGCCCGCCTGATCGGGGTGTCTTGCCACATAGTCCGCCTTCAGCTGCGCCGACCCCTTGCGCGAACCGTCATGGCTCCAGCCCGGCGGCGCGAACAGATAGGCCAGTCTCTGGCGCAAGCTCAGCCCCGGCTGAAACGCATCGCGGAACATGTCGACCCATTCGTGAAACGCCACCTTGAGCGGGTTGAAGCTGCCGATGTTCTTGACGATGCCGTAACGCGGCATGTCCTCGTCGCGCTCGGGCACGAAGCTGCCGAACATGCGATCCCAGATGATCAGCGTGCCGGCATAATTGCAGTCGAGATAGCGCGGATTGGTGGCATGATGCGCGCGGTGGTGCGACGGCGTGTTGAAGATCGCCTCGATCGGTTTCCACATCCGCCCGATCGCCTCGGTGTGGATCCAGAACTGGTAGACCAGGTTGAGCCCGCCCACGAACAGAAGCAGCACCGGATGAAACCCGATCAGCGCCAGCGGAATGCGCAGGATGAACATGCCGGTAAAGGTGCTGGTCCAGCTTTGCCGGAGCGCGGTCGACAGGTTGTAGTGCTGCGAGGAGTGGTGGTTGACGTGCTCCGCCCAGACCCAGCGGCAGCGATGCGCGATCCGGTGATACCAGTAATAGCGCAGGTCATCGAGAATGAAGCACAGCGCCACCGCCCACCAGGAGGTGCCGAAATCATGGATCCGGTAGTCCCAGGCCCATATCAGCACGCCAAAGGCGACAAACCCGAGCAGCAAGCCCGAGACCACATTGCCCACACCCATCATCAGCGAGGTGGCCGTGTCGCGGGTCTCGTAGTCGCCGCGGCCCTTGAGCACGCGGATGACGAACAGTTCCAAGAGAATCGCGATCACGAAGAACGGAATCGCCAGCTGTGTGACATCCGGAAAATCCTTGAGATCAGGCATGGTCCCCTCCTCCGGGCCCATCGAATTTCGGGCTTGCCAGCACGAAACTGCCGCACAGCCACAGCGACACCTCGGCCGCCTCCTCCCTGTTCAGGAACACATAGTTTCCGCCCTTGAGGGTGGAATCGTGAAACGTCACCTCCAGGCCCGGCTCGTCCTCGAGCGGCTTGACCGCCACCGAACCGGGCATGATCAGCCGGGCGATGAAGTGATGCCCCATCGCCTGCAGGAAGCCCACCTTGCCGTCCGCGAGCCGCAGGAAGCAGGCCTTGCCATCCATGGTCATGGTCACCGAGCGAATCGCTTCATCGGGATAGGCGCGCGCGAATTCCATGATCGCTTCACCCGGATCGCGCGTATCGACCTGCTTGGATCCGCCGCTGTAATGGACCGCAGCAACCACGACCAGCACGCCGAACGTGACCAGAACAACCAAAACGCCGATACTCATCCACATCCTCCGATAGTGACGCGGCTACGGGTTGCGTCACTGGCGCAGACTATGCCGCGCGGCTATGGGTTGTGCAAGCCGGGGCCGCCGGCACCCCACGCCCGGCGACCGAACCTCGAAGCAAGGCGCGAGAAGTTAGAGCCGGCCGCGCCGGGCACTGCGCAGAAGCCGCCATTGCCGGCGCCATTGCGCCGGATTGAGCGAGCCGGACAGGCTGTCAGCCCCCAGCCTTTCAGCGCGCGCAAGCACCGGCTCGACCAGCGACACCGGCAGATAGGCCGGGAAGACGCTGTCGCTCAGCGCCGCAATCGCCGGCTTGGCCTTGGTCAGATGCTCCCGCCCGTAGCTGGAAAAAGCCCGCACAGCGGTGCCGATCGCCGGCCGGTTGTCGCCCGCCAGGAACGAATCGCGGTCGAGCCCGGTGGCTGCCAGCAGGTCGGCGGGCAGGAAAACCTGTCCGCGCGCCTGGGTGATCGGCAACATCAGCAGATGTCCCGCCACCGCCTGCGCGACCCCGGCATGGCCGCTGGCGGTGCCAGCCCCGGCAGCCACTGCGGAATCGAGGATCAGCGCGGACATGTGCAGCACCGTCGCGGCGGTTTCGCCGGCATAGCCTTCATAGCCGTCGCGGTCGGGCATCGGGTCGTCGTAGAGATCGAAGATCCGCGCCTCGCACATCGCCAAAAGCGGCGCCCGCGGCAAGTGCCGGCGCGCGATCACGTCGAGGATCAGGCGGGCCACGGGATTGGCCTCGGCCTCCCCGGCACGTTCCCCCGCAAGCACGTCGCGCCACCATTGCAGCCGGATTTCGCCCGGCAGCGGTTCGCGCACCCTGTCGCGGACCGAGGCGATCTCGGCATTGAACAGCATCAGCGCCAGAAGATCGTCGCGGGCGTGCTCCGGCATCAGCAGCAGCGCCAGATAGCGGTCGAGATCGGCGGCGCGCAACCGGGCGAGCAGCCCGGCACGTTCCTCCGGCGCGAGCGCAGGCGGTGGTTCGGCGGCGCTCACGGGATCAGACTGCGACGAGCGCGGCGGCGACCGCCCGCGATTCGGCCAGCATCACGTTGTAGGTCCGGACCGCGGCCCCGGTGCTCATCGGATCGGACGAAACATGGGCCGCGCGCAGCGCGGTCCTGAGATCGCCCGGCAGCGGCCGGATCGACAGTCCGGTTCCGACCAGCAGGAATTCGATCTCTCCCGTTTCCCGCAGCACCTTGTCGAACAGGCTCGCCTCGAGCGGCGTGTCCCCGGTCACGTCCCAGCCGTAAATGCCGGACGGCAGGCAGAGGATCGAGCCCCGGTGCGACATGTCCGCAAACCGGAACCCGCCATTTCCATAGGCCTCGATCGGCGCACGGCCAGGGAAATGCGCCTCGCGGATCTCGATGCCCCGTGCCATTCTCAGGCCGTGCTCTTGGACGCGCCGCCCGGAGCGGTTTCCTCTTCGGTCTCCTCGTCCTTCTCCGAGCGGAAGGTATCCGACCTGAGCTTGAACAGGATCAGCACCGGCGCGGCGATGAAGATCGACGAATAGGTGCCGACGACGACGCCGAAGATCATGGCGAAGGTGAAGGACCGGATCACTTCGCCGCCGAACACGAACAGGGCGAGCAGCGCCAGAAGCGTTGTCAGCGATGTCAGGATGGTGCGCGGCAGCATCTGGTTGATCGAGAGGTCGAGCAGCGCCGGCAGCGGCATCTTCTTGTAGCGCCGCAGGTTTTCGCGGACACGGTCGTAGACCACCACGGTGTCGTTGAGCGAATAGCCGACGATCGTCAGCACCGCCGCGATACTCGACAGGTTGAACTCGATCCCGGTGACCACAAAGATGCCGATGGTCAGCACCACGTCGTGCACCGTGGCGATGATCGAGCCGAGCGCGAACTGCCACTCGAACCGGAACCAGATATAGACCAGAATCGCGAGCAGCGAGGCGATCACGGCGATCGTGCCCGCCTGCGCCAGTTCGCCCGAAACCGTCGGACCTACCACTTCCACGCGGCGGATATCGTAGTCGCTTTCGAGTTCGGCACGCACCAGGGTGATGACCGTCTGTTCGGCGTTCTCGCCGCCGCCCTGGGCCTGGACCCGGATCAGCACCTCACGTGGCGAGCCGAATTCCTGCGCCTGGATGTCGCCGAGATTGAGTTCGGAGAGCCGCGCTCGGATATCGCCGACATCGGCATCGCCGCTCTTGGCCTGCACCTCGATCATCGATCCGCCCTTGAAATCGATGCCGTAGTTCATGTTGATCGTGGCGAACAGCGCCATCGAGGCGAGCGAAGCCGCCGCCGACAACAGGAACGTGAAGCGCCGGATCTTCATGAAGCGGAACGTGAAATCGCGGATGATCGCATCCAGCGCACCCTTGGGCATGGCCTTGGGACGGCGCCGCCGCACCCATTCCGCCACCAGCCAGCGCGTGAAGGTGAAGGCGGTGAAGACGGTGGTGGCGATACCCACGGCAAGCGTCACGGCGAAGCCCCGCACCGGCCCGGTGCCAAGATAGAACAGGATGACAGCCGCGATCAGCGTGGTGATGTTGGCATCGAGAATGGTGGAGAAGGCCTTGCTGAAGCCCGCATCGATCGCCTGGATCAGCGATCGCCCGGATCGGTGCTCCTCGCGGATTCGTTCGTAGATCAGCACGTTGGAATCGACCGCCATGCCGACGGTCAGCACGATGCCGGCAATGCCGGGCAATGTCAGCGTCGCCCCGAGCAGGGTCAGGATGGCGATGATCATCACCACGTTGGCAATCAGTGCCAGGTTGGCGAGAAAGCCGAGCATGCCGTAGGCCACGAACATGAAGACCAGCACCAGGGCCGCGCCGATCATGCCGGCGATTTCGCCGGCGGCGACCGAGTCGGCCCCCAGGCCCGGGCCCACCGTGCGCACGGTGAGCGTGGCCGGCAGCGCGCCGGCGCGCAGCAGGATCGCCAGATCGTTGGCGCTCTGGACGTCAAAATTGCCCGAGATCTGCCCGGTGCCGCCCAGGATCGGCTCGCGGATCACCGGCGCCGACACCACCTGGTCGTCGAGCACGATGGCAAAGGGCAGTCCGACATTCTTGGTGGTCGCCTGGCCGAAGCGCTGGCCGCCCTTGGAATCGAAGCGGAAACTGACGATTGGCTCGTTGGTGCGCTGGTCGTAGCCGGCCTGGGCATCGACCAGGTTTTCACCCGAGACCAGAACCGCACGCTGCACGAGATAGGGAACCGGCGGATCGTCGGTCGAATAGAGCACTTCCGACCCTGCCGGCGGACGGCCTTCGATCGCCTCCTGCACCGGCATCGAGGTATCGACCATCCGGAAGGTGAGCTTGGCGGTCTGGTTGAGCAGGTTCTTGAGCCGTTCGGGATCGGACAGACCGGGAACCTGAACCAGGATGCGGTCTGCGCCCTGGCGCTGGATCACCGGCTCGGTGGTGCCGAGTTCATCGATGCGCTTGCGCACCACCTCGATCGACTGCGCCACCGCCGAGGACACCCGGTAGGTAATGCCCTGGTCGGTCAGGAGGATGCGAAGCTGGCCGGGTTGCGGCTCCTCGATGGTCGCTTCGGCGACGGTTCCGCCGCCGAACAGGCCGGAATTCACCGGCTGCGTGAGCTCCTTGAGCGCTTCCTTGGCCTCTTCCACGCGGGCATCGTCGCGAATGCGCACCTGCACCATCTGGCCGGTGCCCGAAAGCCCCGTATAGCCGATACCGGCGTCGCGCAGCAGCCGCCGCACATCATCGACGGTGGTGTTGAGCCTGTCCTTGATGATGTCCTGGCGGTCCACCTGCAGCAGCATGTAGGAACCGCCCTGCAGATCGAGGCCGAGCGTCAGCTTCTTGGAGGGCGCCCATTCCGGCAGGTTCTGCACCTGCTGCTGGCTGAGAAGGTTCGGGAAGGCGAAGACGACGCCGGCGAGAACCGCAAGCCAGATAAGGGTTGTTTTCCAACGGGAGAAATAAAGCATGGCGCTCTCGGCTCATCCTCAAGGACGAATAGGGGTGGGCATTACACGGCGGAACAGGACGGACAGGGAAAGTCCCTGTCCGTCATTTGAGGCTATTCCTTGGCAGGCTCGCCCTTGACGCGGACATCCGCGATCAGGCTGCGCATCGTGCGCACCTTGACGCCATCCGCGATCTCGACTTCCAGCTCGTTGTCGTCGACCACCTTGGTCACCTTGGCGACGATGCCGCCGCCGGTGATGATCTGGTCGCCACGGCGGACGTTCTTGAGCATTTCCTCGCGCTTTTTCATCTGTGCGCGCTGCGGCCGGATGATCAGCAGGTACATGATGACGAAGATCAAGAGGAAAGGCAGGATCGACATCAAAATCTCGCCGCCGCCGCCAACAGCGGTCTGGGCATAAGCCGGGGTCACGAACATGAAAAACTCCTTGAGGATAAGCTTGGGAGAGCCTGGGAGGGCTCCCCGACAGTCGAGCGGAATATAGTGGCAAGATAGCCGATTGCAACGCAAACATGCCGCGCATCCTCGCGATTTACGGCACAATACCGCTTTTCCGCGTCAATATGCCGTGCTACCGCCGTGGCTGCATGTTCCGCTCGCGCCAGACGGCCGCATTGCCGGGGCATGCGCCGATTCCATGCGGGCGGCAGGGGCGCTTTTTCGCGGCGCCGGCGCCCGGAAGCAAGACCTCGCGGACTCCCGCCAAAACGGATCATCCCATGCAAGACGATACAGCCCGACAGATTCTCGCTGAACTCGCCCGCCTCGCCAAGGCGGTCGAAATGCTCACGCCCGCACCTGCCGCCCGCAATGACGTCAGCGCCGCCGACTGCTTCGTGTGGGAGGCCGAAACCCGGCATCTGGCGCCCGTGGCCAAGCCGAACCGGGTGGAGATCGGCCTGATCAAGGGTGTCGATCATGTCCGCGACATCCTGGTCGACAACACCCGTCGCTTTGCCAGCGGCCTTGCCGCCAACAATGTACTGCTGTGGGGCGCGCGCGGCATGGGCAAGTCGTCGCTGGTCAAGGCGGTGCATGCGACGCTGGCGGGCGATCCGGCCTTTCCCGCACCGCTCAAGCTCGTCGAGATCCACCGCGAGGACATCAACACCCTGCCCGCACTGATGGCGCTGCTGCGGCCCGAGCCCGCGCGGTTCCTGCTGTTTTGCGACGACCTGTCATTCGATCACGACGACACCGCCTACAAGTCGCTCAAAGCCGCGCTCGACGGCGGCATCGAGGGCCGGCCGGACAATGTGCTGCTCTACGCCACCTCCAACCGCCGCCATCTCCTGCCCCGCGACATGATCGAGAACGAGCGCTCCACCGCCATCAACCCGGCCGAGGCGGTCGAGGAGAAAGTCTCGCTCTCGGACCGGTTCGGCCTTTGGCTCGGCTTCCACAAATGCTCCCAGGACGAGTATCTCGACATGGTGTCGGGCTATGCCGCGCATTTCGGGCTCGAGATTGCGCCCGAAGCGCTCCGGGCCGAAGCGCTCGAATGGGCGACCACCCGCGGCGCGCGCTCCGGTCGCGTCGCCTGGCAGTTCATCCAGGACGTTGCCGGCCGCCACGGCAAGGCGATCTGAACGCCACGCCGACGCGACAGGACAGCCACAACGAAAAGAGGCCGGGGCTCAACGCACCGGCCTCTTTCCGCTTTCGCCTGGAGGGGCGTTATTCGAGATACTTGGCCGGATCGACCGGGGTCGCGTTCTTGCGGACTTCGAAATGCAGCCGCGGGGTCTTGGCGATGCCGGTCATGCCGGAGCTGGCGATCACCTGGCCACGCACCACCTTGTCGCCGCGCGACACATTGAGGCTTTCGGCGTGGGCGTAGACCGTGACCAGCCCGTCGTCATGGCGCAAGAGCACGGTCTTGCCGTATTCCTGCAGGCCATCGCCGGAGTAGATCACAACGCCGTTTTCCGCGGCCTTGATCGGCGTGCCTGTCGGCAGCGAAATGTCGATGCCATCGTTGCGCTTGCCGTTCTCGGTCTTGGCGAAGCCGGTGATCACCTGCCCCCGCGCCGGCCAGCGGAACTTGTCGATGCCGGTGGATGCGGGCGCGATCGAGGCGGTTTCTGACTTGGCCTTGGCGGCGACGCTGTCGGTCTTGGCGCTCGCGGGCGGCGTATAGGGCTTGGGCTGCTCGGCCGCAGGAACCGACGCGGTCCTGGTCGTGCGGTCCACGGCCGGGGCGCCGGCAGCCGGAATGGTAAGCGTCTGGCCGATGCGGATATTCGTGTTCGACAGCGAATTGACCGCCTTGAGCGCGTCGACGCTCACCCCGTGCTGGTTGGCGATCCTGGTCAGCGTGTCGCCGCTCTTGACGGTATAGGTGCCTTCGGCGGAGCCCTTCGGGGCGGCATTGTCCGCATTGGCGGTCAGCGCCTGCGGCGACGCGTTGTCGGTCCGCGGATTGCGCGGCGACGGCACCGTGGGCAGAACCGCCACATCCTGGCGCGGCGCGGGTGCGGGCACGGGCAGTTGATCCTGCTTGGCTTCGCCGAGCAGACCGGTGCCGGACCTCGAAGACCGCGTCATCGGGTTGTTGTCGGGAGCCGAGACCGGCGCCTGGCGCGAATAGACATAGACCGGGATCAGCAACTGCCGGCCCGCCGACACCCGCGAGGCATCGTCAATGCCGTTGGCCTTCATGATTTCGTTCGCCGGCACGCCGTAGCGCTTGGAGAGATTGTAGATGGTCTCGCCTTCGCCGAGCGTGATCCGGGTCGCCCCGGCCGTGGTCCAGCCATTGCCCTGCGATGCGGTGCCGGTCACGATCGGATCGGGCGTGATCGCGGGCGCGTTGGCGGCATAGGCTGGCTTGGCCTCGACGCCGGCCGCCGGACGGGCGGGCCGTTCCGGGAACGGCTGCTGCGGGGCCTGCGCGACATCGCCCTGCCGGCGCGGCGTGCTGGGCGCGGCGAGTGCCGGCTGCGGCGCCGCAAGCGCCTGACGCGCCACCACCGGCTGGCTGTTCGAGCCGCTGTTGATCAGGCCTGACGAAGATGCCGAGGCACGTGCCGCGGAACCCGGCACCGACCCGGTCGCGGTCGGATCATAGGCGGGAACCGAAGCCGAGCGATAATCACCGGGATAGGCCTGGGAGACGGAACCGGGCGCCGCCGGATAGCCGCCGTTCTGTGCGGGCAATCCGCCGGAGCCACCGATATCGGCAAGCGGGGCGAGCCGAGAGGCGGACGGCGCAGGCACCGAAGCCGTCAACAACTGATCCGTGTTGCGGTAACCGAAGCGGGTCGCATCCGAGCTGCAAGCTGCAGCGGACCCGGCCAGAAGGGCGACACCGAGCAAGCGGCTCACCGATGCACCTGGAACGACAGTCTTTCTGAGACGCATAACACACCCAATCCACGCAATACCTAGTGCGATGATTAAAGCGCGTTAGTGTTACTCTTCAGTTAAAACGGCGCGTTTGTCTGCATTTTTACGGGTCGCCGGCCCCCGCGCACGTCGTCACAGGGCCGCGGCCAGGCCCGGGATAAAGGGCCGGTAAGGCACCTCGAACAGGTCTTCGCGCTCGAACCGGCTGCCGATCTTTGTCAGGCGCGCCATCCGCGCCCTCCCGTCTTCCGCCAGGATCGGCGCCAGCATCACGCCACCCGAGGCGAGCTGTTCGACAAAGGCGCGCGGCATGCTGTCGAAAGCACAGGTTGCAATGATGCGGTCGAAGGCGCCCTCCCCGCTCATGCCCTTGAGACCGTCGGCCTGGCGGGCGATGACATTGCCAATCCCGAGATGCGCAAAGCGCTGTTGCGCGAGCTGCACCAGGGTCTTGTAGCGGTCGACGGTCACCACCCGCTCGACCATGCGCGCAGCCACCGCGGCGAGGAACCCGCTGCCGGTGCCGACATCGAGGAAGCGCTGTCCCGGCTCCAGCGACAAAAGCGACAGGAGCCGCGCCACGAGGTCGGCGCTTTCGGCAAAGCCGCCGCAATCGATCGGCAGCAAACGGTCCTGATAGGCCGCATCGGCATGGGCGGCGGAGACGAAAAGGGTGCGCGGCGTCTGTTCGAGCGCGGCCAGCAGCGGCTTGTCGGCCAAGCCTTCGGCGCGCAGGCGCATGAACAGGCCGGCAAACCCTTCCTTCTCCAGGAGCCGCACATCCATGCGTCAGTCTTCCAGGGCTGCGGCCAGCTTCTCCTGAACCGCGTGATTGGTCAGATCGAGCTTGAGCGGCGTGACCGAGATATAGCCCTTGGAGATCGCCTTGATATCGCTGTTGGCTTCGGAGGAGAAATTGCGTCTGCCGAATTTCAGCCAGAAATAGGGAAACCCGCGGCCGTCGCGGCGCTCTTCGATCGAAAGCCCGTGCGTCATCTGTCCCTGGTCAGTGACGATCACGCCCTGCACCTCGTCGACCTCGCAGCTCGGGAAATTGACATTGAGCAGCGTGCCGGCCGGCAGGTCGACGGCAATGAGCTTTTCCAGAAGCTTCGGCGCCAGGGTTTCGGCCACCCCCCAGGGGATAATCCGCCCCTCGCCCGAATTGTGGGCCTGGCTCAGCGCAATCGAGCGCACGCCGAGAAGCGTGCCTTCCATGGCGCCGGCGACCGTGCCCGAATAGGTGACGTCGTCGGCCACGTTCTGTCCGGCATTGACCCCGGACAGCACCAGGTCGGGCGCCTTGTCCATCAGCTGCCGGACCGCCATGATCACGCAGTCGGTGGGCGTGCCGCGCAACGCGTAAACCTGGTCGCGCACCTTGCGCAGCCGCAGCGGCTCGGACAGCGTCAGCGAATGCGCAAGACCGCTCTGGTCGGTCTCCGGCGCGACGATCCAGACGTCGTCGGACAGGGTGCGGGCGATGCGCTCAAGCACCTCAAGTCCCTCGGCGTGGATGCCGTCGTCGTTGGTGATGAGTATGCGCATTGCCTGTTCCTTCGAAATATGACGCCGTTAAATTGCTTTCTCGATCTTCGTCAGACCGCCCATATAGGGCCTGAGCGCCTCGGGCACGGTGATCGAACCGTCGGCGTTCTGGTAATTCTCCATCACCGCGATCAGCGCGCGACCGACAGCCACGCCCGAACCGTTCAGCGTGTGGACGAAGCGCGTGGCCTTGTCGCCGGGCTTGCGGCAGCGCGCATTCATCCGCCGCGCCTGGAAATCGCCGCAGACCGAGCAGGAGGAAATCTCGCGATAGGTATCCTGCCCCGGCAGCCAGACCTCGATGTCGTAGGTCTTCTGCGCGCCAAAGCCCATGTCGCCGGTGCACAGCACCACCGTGCGGAACGGCAGTCCGAGCCGCTTGAGCACGTTTTCCGCGCTCGCGGTCATGCGTTCATGCTCGTCGAGCGACGTGTCCGGCGTGGTCACGGACACCAGCTCCACCTTGATGAACTGGTGCTGGCGCAGCATGCCGCGCGTGTCGCGACCGGCCGACCCGGCTTCCGAGCGGAAACAGGCGGTCTGGGCGACATAGCGACGGGGCAATTCGTCCTCGGACAGGATCTCGCCCGCGGCGAGATAGGTCAGCGGCACTTCCGCGGTCGGGATCAGCCAACGACCGTCGGTGGTGCGGAACAGGTCGTCGCCGAATTTCGGCAGCTTGTCGGTGCCATAGGCCGCCCCGTCATTGACCATCAGCGGCGGATTGACTTCCGTGTAGCCATGCTCGGCCGTGTGCAGGTCGAGCATGAACTGGCCGAGCGCGCGCTCGAGCCGCGCCAGCGCTCCGGTGAGGATCGTGAAGCGCGCGCCCGACATCTTGGCGGCACGTTCGAAATCCATCATCCCCAACGCTTCGCCGAGTTCGTAATGTTCCTTCGGCTTGAAGTCGAAAGCCGGCTTGTCGCCGACCTTGCGCAATTCGACATTGCCGCCTTCGTCAGCGCCGACCGGCACCTCGTCGAGCGGAATGTTGGGCAGCACGGAGAGCGCATATTTGAGCGCCTCGTCGAGTTCGCGCTCCCTGGCTTCGCCCGCCTGGAGTTCGTCCTTGAGGGTGGCGACCTCGGCCTTGAGGGCCTCCGCCTTCTCCTGGTCCTTGGCGGCCATTGCCTTGCCGATATCCTTGGAGGCCAGGTTGCGCCGCTCCTGAAGCGCCTGAAGCGCGCCCACATGGCTGCGGCGCGCTTCGTCAAGCTCGATCAGGGTCTGTGCCTGCGGCGCAGCACCCCGTTTGGCCAGCGCTGCGTCAAGAGCTGCGGGATTGTCTCGTATCCACTTGATGTCAAGCATGTCAGGTTCCGCTATTCGAATGCAAAGCCCGCGCCGCGACCGCACGCGGCGCTGCTGTCTCGCGGGAGCGCAGGCGTCGGATGGGGATCAGGCAGAGCCCGACGACGACGGGTCGCCAGCTTCCGCCAGGGCCTCTCTCTGAGCGCGCTGACGCTCCACGAGTCGGGCGCAATAGATGGCAATCTCGTAAAGAATGATGGTTGGCAGCGCAAGCCCGATCTGGGAAACCGGATCCGGCGGCGTCAGGATCGCGGCGGCGATGAAAGCCGCGACAATGGCATATTTGCGCTTGTCCTTGAGGCCTTCGCTGGTCACCAGCCCGACCCGCGCAAGCAGCGTCGTCACCACCGGCAGCTGGAACACCAGCCCGAACGCGAAGATCAGCGTCATGATCAGCCCGAGATATTCCGATACCTTGGGCAGAAGCATGATCGAGGCTTCGCCCGATCCGCCCGACTGCTCCATCGACAGGAAGAACCACATCACCATCGGGGTGAAGAAGAAATAGACCAGCGCCCCGCCCATCAGGAACAGGATCGGCGAGGCCACCAGGAACGGCAGGAACGCGCTGCGCTCGTTCTTGTAGAGCCCCGGCGCCACGAATTTGTAGATCTGGGCGGCGATCATCGGAAAGGCGATCACCAGCCCGCCGAACATGGCGATCTTGATCTGGGTGAAGAAGAATTCCTGCGGCGCGGTGTAGATCAGCTCGATCTTGCGGTGGTCGAGCCCGGCCCACTGCACCGCCCAGGTGAAGGGAATGACCAGCAGGTTGAACAGCTGCTTGGCGAAGGCGAAGCAGAACAGGAACGCCAGGAAGAACGCACCCACCGCCCACATCAGCCGGTTGCGCAGCTCCATCAGATGCGCAAGCAGCGGCTGCGGCTTGTCTTCGATCTCGTCGCTCACGCCTTGTCCTCACCCTGCTTGGGTTTGCCCTGCCGGGGCTTTGCGGCGCGCGCGGCCGGCTTTGCAGCCGCGGGCTTTGCCGGCTTCTCCGCTGCGGACCTCCCCGAGCCGGCCGGGGCCGACGGGGTTTTCGCAGCCGCAGCCTTGGGCTTGTCGGCAGGCTTTGCCGCCGTTGCAGCCTTGGCCGCGGCGGGCTTTGTTGCGGGTTTGGCCGCTGCCGGCTTCTTCGCCTTGGCGGCGGGCTCCACAGCGCCTGCGGGAGAGGACGCGGGCGCTGCAACGCCGGAAGCTGCGGCCGGCTTCACATCGGGCGGGCTGTCGGGAAGCTTCATCGTCGCGTCCGGGATTTCGGGCTTTGGCGCCGCCACCGGCGGCGGCGCGGCCGGCGTCGCCGCCGGCGTATTGACCGATTTCTCGATATCCGACCGGATCGATTTCGCCGAATCCTTGAGCGGGTTCACCGCGTCGCGGATGGCCTGCATCGGGTTGAGCTTGCGGGCGTCGTCAAGCGATTTCTTGACGTCATCGAGCTCCGCCTCGCGCAAGGCCTCGTCGAACTGGCCGCGAAACTCGTTGGCCATGCCGCGGAGTTTCTTGGTGGTCCGCCCGAAGGCGCGAAGCATGGGCGGCAGGTCTTTTGGACCGACCACGATGATCAGCACGATGGCGACGACCAGAAGCTCTGGCCAACCGATGTCGAACATGAAGGCGTCTCCTCACCCGTCAGGGCAACGGGGAATGGGTATCAGCCGTGATCCTTGGCGTTTTCCGCCTTGTTTTCAACAGTCTTCGTTTCGGGAGTGGGTTCGTCTTCCCCCATGCCCTTCTTGAAGCTCTTGATGCCCTTGGCAACGTCGCCCATCAATTCCGGAATCTTGCCGCGGCCGAACAACAGCAGCACGACGACCAGAACGATAATCCAATGCCAAATACTCAGTGAACCCATGATACTCTCCTGTATGCAGCCTACCCTGATTTAGGGTGTGTGTCCGTTTCTTTCAAACACCAAAATGTCACGTTCATTGACGGTGACGGAAACATCGCGGACGCCTGTCCTTAAATGACCGGCGCGGATGCGGGCGTCAATGGGCCTTTCGCCTCCGGCGACGGCAAGCGTGACCAATTCTTCCATTCCGAGGAACCGGCGGGCAACCACGCGGGCCGATACGCCGCACGGTGTTTCCGTAACCTCGATCCCCGGCAGCCTTATGGCAACCGAGACTTCCGCGCCATCGGAAAAGCCCGGGGCGTCGACGGGGCCGACCGGCGTTTGTGCCTTCCCGCCCGAAACAAAACCGTCGAAGACGTTGATTTCGGAGAAAAAACCAGCAGCAAACAGATTGACGGGACGATGATAGAGATCCTCGGCGGTGCCCACCTGTTCGAGCGCACCGTTGCGCAGGAGCGCGATTCGGTCGCCCATGCGCATGGCCTCCTCGGCATCATGGGTGACCACCACGGCGGTGGCCCGCGCCTCGCGCAGGATCGCCAGCGTTTCCGCACGCACGCTGTCCTTGAGCCGGGAATCGAGTCCCGAGAACGGTTCGTCCATCAACAGCACCGCCGGCCGCGGCGCGAGCGCGCGCGCCAGCGCCACACGCTGCTGCTCGCCGCCCGACAGCGCATGCGGATAGTTGTCGGCATAATGCACCATGCCCACCCGCTCGAGCGCCGCCAGGGCCTCGCTGCGCGCGTCGGCGGCAGAAAGCGCGGTCAGCCCGAAGCGGACATTGTCGAGAATGGTCAGATGCGGAAACAGCGCAAAATCCTGGAACATCAGGCCAATGCCGCGCCGCTCCGGCGGCAGGTTCACCGTGGGCCCCGCGATTTCGCGGTCGTTGAGCAACAGCCTGCCGCTGCGAAGCGGCTCGATTCCGGCGGCAATGCGCAGAAGCGTGGTCTTGCCCGATCCGGACGGGCCGAGCAGGCACAACACCTCGCCCGGCTCCGCCGACAGCGTCACGCCGCACAGCGTTTCCTGCTCACCATAGCAATGGCGCACATCCTCGAACGCCAGCCGCGCGGCGAATGTCACGCCTGCCGTCCGGCGTGCATTGGCGGCATTGAGTTGTTGTCTCACCTCGGGGATCCCCGCTTCCAGCCTGTTGCGTAGTGCCGGTCCGGGCCGGCACCACGGGGCTTAGTCCTCTGCTTCACCCATCGGTGTCAAGAGTCCCAGTTCCTCAAGATCCAACTGGGTGATCGGATCCTCGTCCTCGGTCAGCTCGTCATTGGCAGGCAGCACCGGCGCCTGGAAGTTGGACGGCACCCGCCCCGAAAGCAGCCCCGCGCCCTTGAGTTCGTCCATCCCCGGCAGGTCTCTGAGTTCCTCGAGCCCGAAATGATCGAGAAAGGCCTGGGTGGTTCCGTAGGTGACCGGACGCCCCGGCGAACGGCGCCGGCCGCGCATGCGCACCCAACCGGTTTCGAGAAGCACGTCGAGCGTGCCCTTCGACGTCGCCACGCCGCGCACATCCTCGATTTCGGCACGCGTCACCGGCTGGTGATAGGCAATCGTCGCCAGCACCTCGAGCCCGGCGCGCGAGAGTTTCTTGACCTCGTTTTCTTCATTCCTAATCAGGAAGCCGAGATCGGCGGCGGTGCGGAATGCCCAGGCGTCGCCGACCCGCACCAGATTGACGCCGCGATGGGCGTAGCTCTGCGACAGCCGCTGCATCACCCGCCCAACCGGCACGCCCTTCGGCAACTTGCTGACGATCAGGTTCTCCGCGACCGGCGCGCTCGAGGCGAAGATCAACGCCTCGGCAATGCGCTCGGCGTCCTGCAGCGCACGGTCCTGAAGCGTTTCGAGCGCCTCGGTGGTCATCTTGTTGTCCTCCGTCTGGCGGTCATATCCGCCATCGGCAACCGGCCTTGCGGGACCGGGGTCCATGCTCATGGCCTGCTCCCCGCGGTCGCGGAGGCCTGTGCGGGACGCCGCATGAAAATGGGTTTGAAGACGCCGTCCTGACGGATTTCAAGGCGGCCTTCCCGCACCAGTTCGAGACTGGCGGCGAACGAACTCGCGATCGCGGTAACCCGTTCTTCCGGATCGGACAGGTAGCGGATCAGATACTGGTCGAGCGCCATCCAGTCCTTGAGTTCGCCAATCAGCCGGGTCAGGATCACGCGGGCGTCGGCAAGCGACCACACCCGGCGGCGCGTGATCGTCACCTGCGTCACCATCTGGCGTTGCCGTTGCGCCGCATAGGCGGTCAAAACGTCGCCTCGAATTGCTGGCTCTTGTCGGTGACGGTCGGCTCGGGCTCGCCGCGCGCGAACACGTCGCGGCCGAGCCGGTTGCGGTTGATCAGCCGTGTCGCCGCCTCGCGCATCGCTTCCAGGCGCTTGAGCCGAAACGCCAGTTGCGCCGCCATTTCCTCGCCGCTCGGCTCATCGCCGCGCGGGCTGTTGGGGATCAGCAGGCGCGATTTGAGGTAGGCGAGCCAGGCGGCCATCACCAGATAGTCGGCCGCAAGCTCCAGCCTCAGCGCCCGCGCCTTCTCGACGAAGGCAAGATACTGTTCGGCCAGCGCCAGCACCGAAATCCGCGCGAGATCCACCCGCTGCGTGCGCGCCAGATGCAGCAGGAGATCGAGCGGGCCTTCGAAACCGTCGACGTCGATGACCAGCGACGGGTCGCTGATGGCCCTGTCTGCCTTGACCTCGTCCCACATCGCATCCATGGGCGTCCTGGCCGGGGACGCCCTGTCGGATGTGCTGCCTTGCCGATTGCTGCCGCTCACGTTTTCAGCCTCTCGCTCCCGGACTGCAGGGTTCTGCATTCCGACCATGCCCCGCTCCGGCCGGACACCGCGCCGCAGGCGGCCGGTCCGGACCGCAGCTATCTGCGGGACCCCTGACATTGCATCCTGCGGCGCAAAATGCACCAGTCTCGGGGGCGCAATCCCCAGAAAGCGCGCAGCACGGCGAAAACAGGACGAAAAACCCGACGGGACATCAGTCCGGACAGGTCAGCTCGAAGACCGGGCAATGTCCCGCTCCGGCACTCTTCAATCGGCCAAAAAGCGACCGCCTGGAGCGACGACATCGCCGATCCGGTGCGAATGACAGGGTCTCGCCGCAAGCCTGCGTCCGATTCGCTCATCGGCGCATGATACCCCATCGCCCGGCAATTTGCTGCGTTCGGATCTGGGCAGGCCTTCAACGGCCAAGGCCGCGCCTTGCGGGCGCGGCCTTGGCAACAGTGGAGCCGGAAGACGTGGGCAGACGTGGGCTCAGCGCGAGACGAAGCAGCTTCCGCCGGCGGCCTTGTAGCGGGCGCACAGCGCATTGGCCTCGTCACGGTTGCCGGCAGCAACCCGGACGCGGTGGAACACGCCCTTGCCGGGAATGTCGGCGCGCTGGATATCGACGTTCATGCCGCCGATCACCGAACTGTAGCGGCTCGACAGCGTGCGCCAGGAGGCCTGTGCACCTTCCTCGGTCGGCTGCGAGGCGATCTGCATGTAATACCCACCCGGATTGGCGGCCGGCGCCGCAGCGGCGGGCGCGGAGGCAACTTCCACGGGCTGCGGCCGGGCTGCAGGCTGCGACTGGCCGTTATCGACATTGCCGCCTTGCGTGACCGTGCCGATCACGTTGACCGGCTGGTCGGCAGGCCGGCTTTCCGGCACCGGGGCCCGCACCGGCTGGGTCTGGACCACGCGCACCGGAGCGATCGATTGATCGCTGCCGTCCGCGGGCTGCTGCGCCGTGTCAGCGGGCGCGGCGGCTTCCGCAGTTGCCGTGTCACCGGTTTCCGCGGCAGCGGCCGGTTCTTGCGCTGCGGCACTTTCCGCCGGCTGCGTCGCGGTCTCGCCAGTCGCCGGCTGAGCCGCGGCAACTTCGGTCACGGGCTCGGGAGCCGGTTCCTCGCGCGCAACGATCGAGCCGTCGGGCTTGACGATCATGGTGCGCACGCGCCGCGGCGACACCACCGGCGCGCCGGACGCATCGACGCCCGTTCCGGCCTCGTCGCCGCCGGCCGCAAGCCGCTCCTCGGACTTGCCGAGCGCGTCATCACGGCCTTCGAGCGGCAGGATCTCGGGATCGAGCGTGCGCTGCACCACATCGACCGGCTCCTCGGCGGAATTGACCAGCGCCGGCTGGCCAGAGGCCGTGCTGTCACGCCCGGCGACACGGTCGTAAACGGCCTTGTCCTGGTTGGGAACGGTGACGCCACCCGGATTTTCCGGCAGCACCTTCACCGGCTCCTTGTCGGCCCGAATGATGCGCGGCCCGCCATCGGCACTGGTGTCGTCACCCGAGAGCATCGACCAGCCGAAGGCGCCAAGCCCCGCGAGAACCGCGACACCGGCGACGACGGCCGCGAGCAACGGCCCACGGGAAATCCCCCGATCCGCCCCTGCGCCACCGGAGGCTGCTTCCATCGGGTCGACCCGATAGGCCACCGGATCGTCGCGATAGGACCCGGCATTCTGATAGGCAACGTCCGAAACGCCGTGCCCGGAACGCAATTCCTGTTCGAGCGAACCGTAATCGCTGGAAGCCTCATAGCCATGCGCCGCTGCACCAGCCCACTCCTCGGTCTCGGCATAGACCGCGGCCGAGGCGAGCTCCGGTCCGGGATCGCTCACATCGGAGGCCTCGATGATGTCGGCGAATTCCCGTTCGATGTCGGTGTCGTAGTCCGGCTCGACCGGCTGCGGTTCGTCCTGAACCAGTTCCGGCACGCCGAAATCGGCGACGGGCTCGACGACCACATCCGCTTCGGTGATCTGTTCGGGGTCGAAATAGAAGCCGTCGTCCGCCGATTGCGACACGGTGTCGGAGGTTTCGAAGGCGCCGAACCAGTCTTCCTGATCGGCCGCACCGGCCTTCCCGGGATCGGCCGCGCTGTCCGCGGCCGGCAGCGGCGACGGATCGGGCACCAGGTTGAGAAAGGCTTCGCTCATCTCGTCGCGCACGACCGCCGCAGGCACCGGCGCTGCGGCTGTGGCGAGCCAGGCATCGCCGCCATGGGCAGCCGCCTCGTCTTCGCCGGACGCATCCACCTCGTCGGCATCGGCCGGTTCGGGCAAGGTGTCGTCCCAGTCAGGCGCCACGACGCCTGCATCCTCGGCCAGCACGTCCTCGAGATCGAGTGCGAGATCGAGCGCCAGATCGTCGGCGTCGTCGGCCTTTGCCGCCGTGCGCTCCGGAAGCGCGACCATGTCCTCGAGTTCGTCCTGCATCTCCTCGCCGACACCGGCTTCGATGTCATCGACAGACCAGGATTCCGCAGAGGAGCGATCGCTTGCGGCGCCATTGCCGAAGTCGTCCGCGTCACCGTCCTCGGCGCCGATATCGGCCAGCAGTTCCTCGGCCGCGTCATCGAACACGGAGGCTTCGATCTCGTCAGCCAGCGCATCCGGCGCCCCTGCCTCATCGAGTTGAGGGGCCGTGACGCCGGCGCTCGCATCCCAACCGGCCGCGACTTCCGAGCCGCGGGCAGCCAGCGACTGCTCGAAATCGTCGAGTTCGGTGGAGAGGAAATCCTCGAAATCCACCGCGGCGGCAGGCGCCGGTTCCGGCGCGGCTTGCACTGGACCGGTGTCTGCTTCGTCGGCATGCGCCACGTCCCACGAATCCGCGACGACCGGCGCTTCCGGTTCCGCCTCATCGCTGTCAGGCATCGGCTCGGCATCCGCCTCCCACTCGAAGGCCTGTTCCGGTTCGGGCTGCGGCAGCGCGTCTGCCGCGAAACCGGTGTCCTCGGGGTCCTGCCCCGCCGGCTGTGCTACCGATGCGGCCGTCAGCTGCTGCGCGTCACGCCCCGGCAGGTCGAAACGGAACATGTCGGCCAGCACGTCGTCATCGACGGCGTGATCCTGGACGGGGGCGGCAAAGCCATCGGTGGCTGCGGGGTCGGCAGGCCAGGTGGCGGCCTCCTGCGGCGCGTCTGCCCCGGCGGGCAGGCCGGGGTCGTAGGCTTCCCATTCGGGAGCAGGCTGATCTTCGTCGACCACCGGCGCGGCGGCGTATTCGGTCCGCTCAATCGGCTCTTCAGCGGCAAACACGTTGTCCGGCTCTTCAGCGGCAAACACGTCGTCAAGCGGCGCAGGCAAGTCCGACGGTTCAGTCGCCTCATCCTCGATCGCGCGCTCGAGCACATCCTCTTCCTCGATGGCGCGCGCCAGCACATCGGCGGTCAGCTCGTCGGAAAAATCCCACTCCGCCTCGTCGCCGGCCTCGTCAACCGTCCAGTTGCCGGCGAGATCTTCCTCGGCCGACGGAGCCCAGGCGGGTTCGGCAACAGCTGCGCCACGCCCATCGACGTCGCCCGAATCCGTGGGGTCGAGATTTTCTTCGCGGAGATCTTCGTCGCGGAGAACTGCATCGCTGAAATCAAAATCCGCGAGGTCCGCGGCGTCGTCCTCGACGGCGACCGCTTCAGCCGGCGCATCCTGACCAAGCCAGGCATCCTGCTCGCCGGCATCCCGCAAGTCCGCCTCGTCGGCGTCCGGAAACTGTGGCACGTCGAGCTCGCGCATCAACTCAGCCTCAAGATCGAACTCCGTCGATTGAGGCTCCGGAACGGTCCTGGCCTGCCCTGGGGCCGGCCGCTCGTAACCGATGATCCGGGCGAGTTCCGCCAGGGGATCATCGTTGTCGGCATCCGGGTTAGGGGTCCGGGTGTTGATTTCCAATTGATCAGCCATGCATCACTCACAAACTCTTGCACGTTTTACTGCCAGAGCATTGTGGGGAAAAGGTGACGTCTAGCGCATTTCTTGCGGCGCGTCAGTTCCCGTAATCATGAGACCCGACTTCAATACCGATGCGACGGCGTACACCAAACCCAACCTGGCGATGGTTGATTGTCTGTTTTTATCGTTAACAAACCGCAAACCCGGTTCATCTCGGCCTTTATTCCAGTGCGCATGCAGAAGACTGGCGAGATCATAGAGGTAAAACGCGACCCTGTGCGGCTCCTGTCCGGACGCCGCGGCCTCGATCATCCTGGGATATTCGCCGAGCTTGGCGATCAGCGCCAGCTCGCTTTCATGGGCGAGATCGGACAGATCGGCAGAGGCCAGCGATTCGGGCGACAGATCGAGATCCGGGAAGGTCTCCTGCGCCTGCCGCATCACCGAGGCACAGCGCGCATGCGCATATTGCACATAGAAGACCGGATTGTCCTTCGACTGCTCGGTGACCTTGGCGAAGTCGAAATCGAGCGATTCCGAACTCTTGCGGTAAAGCATCATGAAGCGCACCGAATCGACGCCGACTTCATCGACGACATCGCGCAGCGTCACGAAATCGCCCGAGCGCTTGGACATGCGCACCGGCTCGCCGTTGCGGTAGATCTTGACCAACTGGCAGAGCAGCACCGTGAGCTTGGCCTCGCCCGCCGAGACCGCCCGCGCCACCGCTTCGAGCCGCTTGATGTAGCCGCCATGATCGGCCCCGAGCACATAGATCATCTCGGAAAATCCGCGCTCGAACTTGTCGCGGAAGTAAGCAACGTCGGCCGCGAAATAGGTATAGCTGCCGTCCGACTTGATCAGCGGCCGGTCCATGTCGTCGCCCACATCGGTCGAGCGGAACAGCGTCTGTTCGCGGTCTTCCCAGTCCTCGGCCACCTGCCCCTTCGGGGGCGGCAGCTTGCCCTTGTAGACATGTCCCTTGAAAGTCAGATCGTTGATGGCGGCCCGGATCGCACGTTCGCCGTCGGCATGCAGGCTGCGCTCGGAGAAGAACACGTCATGCTCGACATTGAGCGCCTTCAGGTCGTCGCGGATCATGTCCATCATCGCGTCGATGGTGCGCTGCTTGATCAGCGCCATGCGCTCGTCTTCGGGCTTGGCCTTGAGCGCGGGGCCGAAATCGCGCGCCAGCGCCTGCCCCACCGGCACGAGGTAATCGCCCGGGTAAAGCCCCGGCGGGATCTCGCCGATCTCTTCGCCGAGCGCTTCGCGGTAGCGCACATACACCGACTGCGCCAGCACATCGATCTGCGAGCCGGCATCGTTGATGTAGTATTCCTTGGTCACCTCATAGCCGGCGAACTGCATGAGGTTTGCGAGCGCGTCGCCCACCACGGCGCCGCGGCAGTGGCCGACATGCATCGGCCCGGTCGGATTGGCCGAGACATATTCGACATTGACCTTGCGACCGCCGCCGAGATCGGAGCGGCCGTAATCGGTGCCTTCGCGCACGATCCGCACAACCAGCCGCTGCCAGAAGCCCGCCGTGAGACGGAAATTGAGAAAGCCGGGACCGGCGACGGCGGTCTCCGCGACATCGGGGTCTCCGTCGAAGCGGGCCGCGATCAGCTCGGCAAGCGCGCGCGGGTTCATGCCGAGCGGCTTGGCCAGCACCATCGCCGCATTGGTCGAAATGTCGCCATGGGCCGGATCGCGCGGCGGCTCCACCGTCAGGCGCTCGAAGCTGATGTCCCCGTCCGCGTTTTTAACGATATCAAGGGCTTCCACAGCCTGCTTGATTCTGGTCTCGAAGTCCTTGAACACATTCATGGCAATTGTCCGGAAATGGCGGATAAGAAGGCGCGACGGGAAACCCGCGCGGGCATCGGGACCGCTGCCTATCGCAATTCGGGTGTGTGGTCAAACAGGCGCCGGTGCGCCGCAATGGCATAGGTATCGGTCATCCCGGCCAGATAATCCCGGACTTCGCGCGCCCGCATCTGCACAGGCCAATCGCCGACTCCCGCCTGTCCGTGCCTGCCTCCCATCGCGGCAGGGTCGGCCATGTAGGCGGCATAGAGATCCTGCACGATCCGGGTGGCATTGGCCCTGACCCGCATCACGTCCGGATGGCGGTAGAGATGGCGGTACAGGAACGCCTTGATGTCGCGGTCGGCCGCGACGAATTCGTCGGAAAAATGCGCCATCGTCCGCCCGGCATGGCGCACGTCGTCCGCCGATTGCGGCTTGACCGCGGCAAGATTGGCCTGGGCCACGCCGATCACGTCCTCGACCATCACGGTGATCTGGCGGCGCATCACCTCGTGGATCAGCCGCGGCTCCTCGAGCCCGGGATAGCGGTGCCGGACATCAGCAAGCAGCCGCGCGATCAGCGGCAGCTCTTCCAGCATCTCGAGCGTGATCAGGCCCGAGCGCAGGCCGTCGTCGATGTCATGGGTGTTGTAGGCGATGTCGTCGGCGATCGCGGCGACCTGGGCTTCAAGGCCCGCATGGCTCGCCAGCCAGAGGTCGTGCTTGAGATTGTAGTCGACGATCGGCTCGGGTACCGGCTTTGCCCCCTCGCCCACCAGCGGCCCGTTGTGCTTGACCAGACCTTCGAGCGTTTCCCAGGTGAGATTGAGGCCGTCGAACTCGGCATAGCGCTGTTCGAGCTTGGTGACGATGCGCAGCGACTGGGCATTGTGATCGAACCCGCCGGCATCGGCCAGAAGCGCGTCGAGCGCCTCTTCGCCGGTGTGGCCGAACGGCGTGTGGCCGAAATCATGCACCAGCGCCACGCCCTCGGCCAGATCCTCGTCGAGTTTCAGCGCCCGGGCGAGCGCGCGTGCGATCTGCGCCACCTCGATCGTGTGGGTGAGCCGCGTGCGGTAGTGATCGCCCTCATGGGCGACGAACACCTGGGTCTTGTGCTTCAGGCGCCGGAAGGCGGTGGTGTGGACGATGCGGTCGCGATCGCGCTGGAACTCCGACCGCGTCGGGCTCGAGGGCTCGGGCACCAGCCGGCCACGGCTGGCCCACGGGTTTTCCGCCCAGGGCGCGCGCGCCCCAGTTCCGAATCCCAGCTGTGTGACGTCGAATTCCATGCCTATCCCGTCAACAGGCGTTCCTACCGTTGCCGACTCAATCCGTCCAAGCATTGACGTCGGGCGAGCGTCTTCATACCTATAGACGAGGTGATTTGAAACATGTCTCTGCCGGACCTTGACCCCGGCAAGGAGGACCCATGACTGAACCAGCCCAAGTGACCCTGTCGGATTCCGCAGCCCGGCGGATCCGGGAAATCGTCTCCGCCGAAGAAGGCAAGTCCGCGCTCAGGGTCTCCGTCGAAGGCGGCGGCTGCTCCGGCTTTTCCTACAAGTTCGACCTGGCCGACAGCCCCGCCGAGGATGACATCGTGCTCGAAAAGGACGATGCCCGGGTGTTGATCGACCAGATCTCGCTGGTCTACATGGCCGGCTCCGAGATCGACTTCGTCGATAACCTGATGGGACAGTCGTTCCAGATCCACAATCCGAACGCAGTCGCTTCCTGCGGCTGCGGAACCAGTTTTTCGATCTGAACCGGCTGCCCCGGTCCATCCGCCGCCCGCGGCGCCGTTTTTGAAGGATGCCCGCCGTGACGCCTGCCTTGAAGATCGCCACCTGGAACATCAACGGCATCAAGGCGCGGATCGACAATCTGCTCACCTGGCTCAAGGAGAGCGACCCCGATATCGTCTGCCTGCAGGAGATCAAGTCGGTGGACGACGGCTTCCCGCGGCTCGAGATCGAGGCGCTCGGCTATCATGTGGAAACCCACGGCCAGAAAGGCTTCAACGGCGTGGCGATCCTGTCCAAACAGAGCCCAGACGAAGTCACTCGCGGCCTTCCCGGCGACGACGCGGACGAACAGGCCCGCTTCATGGAAGCGGTCTTCTCGGTCGGGAGCGGCTGCCTGCGGGTGGCTTCGATCTACCTGCCCAACGGCAACCCCGTCGATACGGAGAAATTTCCCTACAAACTGTCGTGGATGCAGCGGCTCGAAGCCTTCGCGGCCGAGCGCCTCGCCTTCGAGGAGCCGCTGGTGCTCGCCGGCGACTACAATGTCATCCCCGAGCCGGTGGATTGCCACGACCCGAAGGTCTGGGAGGGCGACGCACTGTTTCGCCCCGAGAGCCGCACGGCGTTTCGCCGGCTCGAAAACCTCGGTTTCACCGATGCCGTGCGCACGGTCGATGACCGGCCTGAGACCTATACCTTCTGGGATTACCAGGCCGGCGCCTGGCCCAAGAACAACGGCATCCGCATCGACCACCTGATGCTCTCGCCGGAGGCTGCCGACAGGCTCGGCGCGGCCACGATCGAAAAGCACGTGCGCGCCTGGGAACGGCCCTCGGACCACGTTCCGGTCGCCATTTCGCTGACGATCTAGCCAAGGCCGGGCGCCCCGCCGTTGCGGCGGCGGAAGCTCCGCCCTTGCCAAGCGGCCACGATACCGGCATCATGCCCCCATGACACATGCGCAATCATGGCTGGTGGCCATGAGCATCAGCATTGTTTCGGTGCTCGGCCTGACCGCACAGCCCGCCTTTGCGGGCAAGGACTGCGAATGCCTGGGCAACGGCAAGCGCATCAAGGAAGGCGGCGTGATGTGCCTTCAGATCGGGTCCTCGCAACGCTATCTCGCGCGCTGCGAAAGCAACAACAACAACACAAGCTGGAAAAAGATCTCCGACGGCTGCCCGACTGCCGGCATGTCGCCCTGGACAACGAGATCCGCAAGCCTGCTGCCGGGCTGAGGCGGAGCCCTCGGGTCGCAAGGGATCGTCGGTTCCACCGACCGGGGCCGTCATTCACAAACCATCCTTGACCGGCAAGTGCGACACCGCGCGGAAAGGCCGGCGCCTGGTGACGGGTGCGCAGCGGACGCGACCCGCGTCACCCGATCAGTTGATACCCTTGGCCAGCATGTCCTGCGCCAGCGCCACCGCGGTGCGGCGGTCGGCTTCGCCGGCAAGCGAGAAGGCGCGCTCCTGAAGCGCCTGGATCCAGGGCTTGTCGGAAGGGGCTGCGCGCTCGAGCGCGGTGGTCATGAAGGCCAGACCGCGCACCACCTGCCCTTCCTCGAACACCACGTTGCCGAGCACGGCGGAGGCGGCAGGATGGCCGCTCACACGGGCGCGGTTGAGCCATTTCTTGGCCTGCTGGATGTCGTTGGCGCCGCCCTCGCCTTCCAGGATCATGCGGCCGAGCCGGTATTGCGCTTCCGGCACCCCGAAGGCGGAGGCCGCCTGAAAATAGAGCTGCCGCGCCGCGCCGAGATTGGCCTTCACCGGGCTGCCGGGAATGCCCTTCTGGTAATAGGTGGCGAGCGACAGCAGCGCGTTGACGAAATAGCCGGTGTCCTCGGAGCCCGGCTCCACGCCCTGCCGGGCGATGTCGTCATAGATCTTGAAGGCCTCGTAGTCGTTCTCGACCACACCGTCGCCATAGGCATACATGTTGGCCAGCGCCCAGCGGGCGCCGGGATGGCCCTTCTCGGCGGCATATTTGTAGGCTTCGACCGCCTCTTCCTTGCGGCCCTTCTTGTAGGCGGAGAAGCCGAACTTGAAGAGATCGAACGGCCCCGAATCGCGCGTCACGCCGGCATTCGGATCGAGTGCCAGGGCTGGCCCGCCGCAACCGACAGCGGCGGCGATGACAACGCAAAAAAGACCGGTCCGGGTACGATTAAATGTCCGCATAGCAGTGCTTTTCTTTCCCGCCGCCCGGATGGGTGACCGCGCCGTGGCGCGCCGCTCCCACCGTCTGGGCGTATTTCCAGAGCGCGCCCGAGGCATAGTCGGTTTCCCGCGCTGTCCATTTTTCCCTGCGGGCGGCCAGATCCTCGTCGGACAGCCGCACCGCCAGTTTGCCTTCGACAGCATCGATCTCGATGATGTCGCCATCTTCAATCAGCCCGATCGGCCCGCCTTCGGCGGCTTCCGGGCCGACATGGCCGACGCAGAATCCGCGGGTCGCGCCGGAGAACCTTCCGTCGGTGATCAGCGCAACCTTGTCGCCCATGCCCTGGCCATAGATGGCCGCCGTGGTCGCCAACATCTCGCGCATGCCCGGGCCGCCCTTGGGGCCTTCGTAGCGGATCACCAGAACCTCGCCTTCCTCATACTCGCCGTTCGTAACCGCCCTGAAGCAGTCCTCTTCCGAATCAAAACACCGCGCGGGACCGGAGAACGTGAGCCGCTTCATGCCCGCGACCTTCACGATCGCGCCATCCGGCGCCAGATTGCCCTGAAGGCCCACGACGCCACCGGTCGCGGTGATCGGCGTGTTGGCAGGGTGGATCACGTCCTGATCCGCGTTCCAGCGAACATGTTCCATGTTTCCGGCCAAAGTGCGGCCGGTGACGGTCATGCAGTCGCCGTGCAGATAGCCATGCTCGAGCATGGTCTTCATCAGTTGCGGAATGCCGCCCGCCTCGAACATGTCCTTGGCGACATATTTGCCGCCGGGCTTGAGGTTGGCGATATAGGGGGTGCGCTCGAAGATCCTGGCGACATCGAACAGGTCGAATTCGATCCCGCATTCATGGGCGATCGCCGGCAGGTGCAGCGCTGCATTGGTGGAGCCTCCGGTGGCGGACACCACGGCAGCGGCGTTTTCGAGCGACTTGCGGGTGACGATGTCGCGCGGGCGGATTTGCTTGGCGATCAGTTCTATGATCTTCTCGCCCGCGGCATAGCAGAACTTGTCGCGCAACTCGTAGGCCGCCGGCGCGCCACAGGAATAGGGCAGCGCCAGGCCGATCGCCTCGGCCACGGTGGCCATGGTGTTGGCGGTGAACTGGGCGCCACAGGAGCCAGCGGAGGGACAGGCGGCCTGCTCGATTTCGGTGAGATCGTCCTCGGAAATGTCGCCCACCGAATGCTGGCCGACCGCCTCGAACACATCCTGGATGGTAATCTGGCGTCCGCGATAGCTGCCGGGCAGGATCGAGCCGCCATAGATGAAGATCGACGGCACGTTGAGCCGCACCATCGCCATCATCATGCCGGGCAGCGACTTGTCGCATCCGGCAAGGCCGACGATGGCGTCATAGCAGTGGCCGCGCATCGTCAGTTCCACCGAATCGGCGATCAGGTCGCGGCTCGCGAGCGACGCCTTCATGCCCTGGTGCCCCATGGCGATGCCGTCGGTCACCGTGATGGTGCAGAATTCGCGCGGCGTGCCCTTGGCCGAGGCCACGCCCTTCTTGACCACCTGCGCCTGCCGCATCAGCGAGATGTTGCACGGCGCGGCTTCGTTCCAGCAGCTTGCGACACCCACCAGCGGCTGCGCGATCTCCTCGCTCGACAGGCCCATCGCATACAGGAACGACCGATGCGGCGCACGTGCCGGACCGACCGTCGTGTAGCGGCTTGGAAGCCGGGATTTGTCGAATGCGCTGGCGGTCATCTGTTCCTCGGATGCGTCACCGGTCTGGACCGGCCGGACCTCGCAAAGCTGGCCTTGGGTCTGGCCTGCGCCCCGTTTGTGGCGGGAAATGGGCACCCCTGGTCCGCCAAATTCCATAGCAGATGCATTTGAAAAATGTGTTGCGGAATCGTCACATTGCGTGATCACCGACAAGCTGTGAACACACGACTTCCCCCCAGACAAACGCAGAACCCCGCCACGAGGGCGGGGTTTGCAGGACGCTTGGTCGAGGTCTGAAATGAAAGGCGTGATCCGGTGGGATCAGAACTTCACCTTGAGCGCACCGGACAATCCGTAGACCACGTCGTTCCCGAAGCTGTACCGGACATTGTTGGCTGCATCGCCGCCAGGAGCCCGCACCGAGGAGCCGGACGTGAGAACACCGACCGCGCCACCGAAACGAAGCTCGACGGTCTCGTTGAACTCATGGGCCAGGCCGCCGGAAACGGTCCATGTGTCCGTTTGCGTTCCGGTCGTGGTCGACGTGCCGCGATCCCAGGTCAAGGCCAGCGAGCCCGAGAGGGAATCGTTGAACTTGCGCCCCAGACCTCCGGTAATCGTCCAGCCGTCGCGGTAAACAGGATCGAACGACAAGTTCGTGGGCTGACCATCGACCGGGCTTCTGCCGCCAACGACCGGAATAATTCCCAACCGGCTCCACTCCTGCCATTTGATGCTGGCAAAAGCGAGCGTGCCGGGCGCGATACCCGACTGAATCTTGAACTCCAATGACTGCGGAATTTCCGTGTTCATCGTGATCGGCACAAGGGCCGACCCCGGAATGGCTGCACCAAATCCGGTATTGTTCTGGGTGCCCGACAGGTCATAATCATACTTGGACCCGTACATCAGCGATGCCCGGAAGGCGATGTCCGGGATTTCGAAGGCGGCTCCGAGCCGGTACCCGACGGCATTGCCGCTGACGCTGAACGTACCGATGCCGGAAGTGTTCGTCACGCCACCGACCGTCGTCACACCCAGTTGCGCGAAATCGAGAAACCGCTGACGCGCCTGAAACCCGTCCAGTTCCTGGTAGGAAACGCCACCGATGATCCGGAAGTAGGACTGGCCGACGCCGAGCTGCATGCCGGCGAAACGGTAGGAGCAGGTCAGGCCGATGTCGCGCGTTTCAATCGAAAACTCGGTTGCCGCAGCGGAATAGGCGTTGCCCGTTCCGTATTCGGCCTTGGCCCCGAACGGTTCGGTGTAGGTGCCCAAGCAGGCAAGATCATCCGTAACGCCGACTTTAACACCGACCCGGGGAACAACGTAGTCACCTTCCACGTCGATCGACGCAGTGGTCGCGGCAGCGGGATTTCCGCCACCGGTCACGATTGCGTTGATCACGCCATTCTGAACGCCCTGCACAATGGGGCCGCGCGTTGCCGGATCCACGGCAATGTAAGCCGCAATTTCAGCCGGAGTGGCGGCCGGGCCTGCTGCGCCAACCACGGGGGCCAGCGCCTGGGCAACCGCTGCCTGTGTGGCCTCGTTGGTGCCGCGGGTCACGTCTTTGATCGTCCGCTGCGGAGACACGTAGGTAACGGACAATTCCGTATCAACCCGCTTGTCGCTGAACAGCAGATCCGTATTGACCCCGCCCCGGTCAAAACCACCCGCCTGGGCTGCCGACACGATCGCAACGCTCGCGGTGAGGCCTGCAACAACCGATCTATAGTTAACGCGAATCATGAATCCCCTCCAGAGACGTAAAAGCTTACGATTGGGGAGATTAGGTAATGAAATTCAGACGATTGTAAACAGTCTCGCAAGACAGCCGCGGGTTTGCTGCCTCACTATTGATGACAGCAGCCTCAAAAAGGGCCGCTTCCAGAGCACAAAAGACGATTTTGGGCACATTCTGAGCCATTTCGCCGGCAAAACCGGGTAAAATCAGCCCTGCGTCACGCATTTGTTGCAGTTGCGCCACATTCCTCGTGAATTTGTGGCAATTATGCGGCCAGTCCGGCGGCAAAGTGCTGCGCCCGGCGGGCGCAGCACGCAGATCCGTCAGCCGGCCTGGCTGACGCGCGCGATCGCCTGGACGAGCTTGTCCTTCTGGCCCTTGAGATCAGCGAGCTTTTCCCGCTCGGCCGCCACCACGTCAGGCTTGGCATTGGCCACGAATTTCTCGTTGGCAAGCTTGCCCTCGATCTTGTCGAGATCGGCCGCGATTTTCGCCAAGGCCTTTTCCAGACGCGCCTTTTCCGCACCAAGATCGATCAGGTCGCCGAGCGGCAGGCAGGCCGTCGCTTCCCCGACCACGATCTGCGCGGAGCCGGCCGGCACCGTGGCTGCAGTGACGATGTCGCTCACCCGCGCCAGCCGCTTGATTGCCGGGTCATGGCGCGCGAGCCGCTCCTCGGTGGCGGCATTGGCGCCCACCATCACCAGCGGCGCCTTGGCCGCCGGCGGCACGTTCATTTCCGCACGCACCGAGCGCAGGCCCGAGACGAGGTCGATCAGCCAGTTGATCTCGCCGGCCGCATCCTCGTCAGCAAAGCCGGGTTCCGGCCATTCGGCGTGGCAGGCAAGACCGGCATCGGAACCGGCCAGATGCGCCCACAGCTCTTCGGTCATGAACGGCATGAACGGATGCAGGAGCTTGACCGATTCCGCCAGCACATGGGCGGCACAGGCCCGTGCCTCCACCTTGGCGGCTTCGTCCTCGCCGTTGAAGACGGGCTTCAGGAGTTCGAGATACCAGTCGCAGACCTGGTTCCAGACAAAGCGGTAGAGCGCGCCGGCCGCCTCGTTGAACTTGTAGGCCTCGATTGCCGCCTTGACCTCCGCCGCGGTGCGGGAGAGTTCGGTCAGGATCCAGCGGTTGATGGTGAGCTTGGCCGACCCCGGATCGAAATCCGGGTCGAGCACCGCCCCGTTCATGTCGGCAAAGCGGGTGGCGTTCCAAAGCTTGGTGCCGAAATTGCGGTAGCCCGCGATGCGCGCGGGATCGAGTTTCACGTCCCGGCCCTGCGCCGCCATGATCGCCAGCGTGAAGCGAAGCGCGTCGGCACCGTATTCGTCGATCAGCGCCAGCGGGTCGATCACGTTGCCCTTGGACTTCGACATCTTGGCGCCGTCCTTGTCGCGCACCAGCGCGTGCACATAGACGGTGTGGAACGGCTCTTCCTCCATGAAGTGCAGCCCCATCATCATCATCCGGGCAACCCAGAAGAAGATGATGTCGAAACCGGTGACCAGCACGTCGGTCTGGTAGTAGCGCGCAAGTTCGGGTGTCTTCTCGGGCCAGCCGAGCGTCGAGAACGGCCACAGCGCCGAGGAGAACCAGGTGTCGAGCACGTCCTCGTCGCGGGTCAGGATCTCGCCCGGCTGGAAATTCTCGAGCTTCTCCTCGACCCAGGCCTTCCACGGGCCTTCATGGGCGATGTAGTGCTGCACGGCGGCCTCGAGCGCGGTCTCTTCGTCCTTCTCGACGAAGACCTGCCCGTCCGGCCCGTACCAGGCCGGGATCTGGTGGCCCCACCACAATTGCCGCGAGATGCACCAGGGCTGGATGTTTTCCATCCACTCGAAATAGGTCTTTTCCCAGGATTTGGGCACGAAATTGGTGCGGCCCTCGCGCACGCTCTCGATCGCAGGCTTGGCGAGCTCGGCGGCATTGACATACCACTGGTCAGTCAGGAACGGCTCGATCGGCACGCCGCCGCGGTCGCCATGGGGCACCATGTGGGTGTGCGGCTCGATATGGTCGAGCAGCCCGATCTCCTCCATCTTGGCGACGATCACCTTGCGCGCGGCAAAGCGGTCCATGCCGTCGAGTTCCTCGATCACCTCGATCAGCTTGCCCTCGACCTTGAGACCTTCGAGAAAGTCGTCATTGTCCTTGAGCGTGATCTGCGCGTCGGTGGTCAGGATGTTGATCGCCTTGAGGCCGTGGCGCTTGCCCACCTCGAAGTCGTTGAAATCATGGGCCGGCGTGATCTTGACCGCGCCCGATCCCGCGGTCTCGTCGGCATAGTCGTCGCCCACGATCTCGATGCGACGGCCGACCAGCGGCAGGATCACATGCCTGCCGATCAGGTCCTTGTAGCGCACGTCCTCGGGATTGACCGCCACCGCGGTGTCGCCAAGCATGGTCTCGGGCCGCGTGGTGGCGACGATGATGTAGTCGCGCGTCTCGTAGGTGTAGGTGTCGGTTTCCTCGTCATGGCTGACGGGATGCTCGTAGGTCACGCCGTCGGCAAGCGGATAGCGGAAATGCCACAGATTGCCCTGAACCTCGATCTGCTCGACCTCGAGATCGGAAATCGCGGTCAGGAGCTTCGGGTCCCAATTGACCAGCCGCTTGTCCTTGTAGATGAGACCTTCCTTGTAAAGGCTCACAAACACTTCGAGAACCGCCTGCGACAGTCCCTCGTCCATGGTGAAGCGCTCGCGCGACCAGTCGCAGGATGCGCCCAGCCGCTTGAGCTGGTTGAAGATCATCCCGCCGGATTCGTCCTTCCACTCCCAGACGCGCTCGACGAAGGCGTCGCGGCCCATGGCGTGGCGATCGGGCTGCTGCCGCTCGGCGAGCTGCCGTTCGACCACCATCTGCGTGGCGATGCCGGCATGGTCCATGCCCGGCTGCCACAACACGTCGCGGCCGCGCATGCGCTGAAACCGCACCAGGATGTCCTGCAGCGTGTTGTTGAGCGCGTGGCCCATGTGCAGCGAACCGGTCACGTTCGGCGGCGGGATGACGATGCAGTACGGATCCGCCCCGGATTTCGCGCCGGCGCCGGCCGCAAAGGCATTGGCCTCGGCCCAGCGGGTGGCGATTTTCGGCTCGACGGCCGAGGCGTCATAGGTCTTGTCAAGCATGTCGGGTCTCCGTACTCCGGGATTGCCTTCGCTGTAGAGCCGTTTGCAAGCCAAGGTCAAGCCGCAACGGCGTCGCCCCCGCCTCGAAGCGGGTCGCGCCATTCCTTCAAGGATCGCCGGCTGCTCGCAGCTTCTTGAAGCCTTTGCACGCCTTGGCGGCAGCAGGTTTCTTGCCGGCCCTGTCGCGCGCTTCGACCGAGAAATGGCAGCGATTCTTTCGCGGCGGGCACGGCCCGTTGGGGCGCAACGCATGGCAAGGAAGCAAGTTCCTCGCGGTGCAGGCCATCATCGCCTGTGCGTGCGGCCTGTCGACCATGCGGGGATCAGCCTGTCCCTTGGCTTCGCCCTGCCCTTATGAATATTGGAGAGGAAAGTCCGGTGCTGGCTTCTGATCGGACCATTACCCGATCAGCCCCGGGCCGCAACGCACAGATCTCGCGATGCTTCTGCAACAATATCGACAAGCATCGGCACCGCAATCGCGATGCGCCTGGCGAGCCCGACGTCAGGATTCCTCCGGCGCGACAGGCGGAAGGTGCAGTTATCCCCCTACCCGCACCGGCGATCCATGGTCCTTCGCCTTAGCGGCGGTTGCCGCGGGACACCCGTTCGATTTCCTCGCGCACCAGACGTTCGACCAGCGTCGGCAGATTGTCGTCGAGCCATTGCGTGAGCATCGGCCGCAGCATTTCCTCGGCGATCTCGTCGAAGGAACGGGTCTGGCCGGCCGCAAGCGCCGCATTGAGCTCGCCGAAGGCTGCCGCAACCTTCTCCCCGGTCTGCAGGGAAACGAGCTGTCCACCCGCCTCCGGCTGCCCCGGCGCTTCCGCTGCGGAAATCCCGCGCGGCGCATCGGCCGTGTGATCGGCCGGACGGACAGTCGCGGTCTGGCTTGCAGCACCAGCGTGGCGGCCATCCTCGTCACCCGCATCCGCGTCGGACCGGCCTTGCGCCTTGACCGGCTCGTTCGAGGTCAGCGCCTTGCGCAGCTCTTCGCTAGCGGCATCGTCGATTTCCGCAACGATCCGCACATTTGCGACGCTCGCCACGGGTGCGGACGATGCCTGGCCGACGAAGGACTGGCCGGCAAAAGCGGGGGCGGCAGGCGACATATCCTGGTGCGAGGCGGAGCGCGCGAGAGCCGCCACTTCGGCAAGCGAGACCGGCCGTGCGACCGGCTGCTCGTGCCTGACGGCCTGGGGCTCTTCCCGCTCGGCGTGCTGCACCGCAGGCTCGTCGTTCCCCGCATCGGCCTCGTCCACCTCGGTCTCGTGGTGGTCGGAATAGGCGTGCTCGGTGTCGTAATCCTGCGCTGAGGCATGGGATGCGGTCGCGTGGCCGCCGTCTGCCGCAGGTTCGTTGTTCTCGATGATCCTGCGAATGGAAGCCAAAATCTCTTCCATCGACGGTTCGCGCTGCGCGCCAGCCTGTCCCATGATTACGCTCCGTTACACTTGCCGCCGGGTTCGTGCCATCCGGCGAATCACCTTGACAGTGTACGTCATCGGTTGTGGCTTGAGAATCAGGACGGCCAAAGCTTCTGCCGTCATGCACAGAATTTCCCCGTCACCGCCTGCGGCCAGGACCGAAGCCACTCCGGCTCTTGGGGCCGAAAGCAATGTGCGCCCCCGAGGGGCGCACACATGCGTTCTGTCATGGGGATTTGAAAGCATGTGCCGGTCAGGCGTCATCGCCTGACCAAAACACCTCAGCGTCCGTCGACGGTGCGCAGGCCGTACCAGCGGTCCTTGGTGGCTTCGTAGTGCTCTTCCGCGCGGTAATTGGCCACCTGCAGCCCCAGGCGATCGATGGTCAGCTTGCCGGTGGCGGCAAGCACGGAATAGCTCGCCACGATCGCGTTGCGCTCGGATTCGGAAATGGCTTCCTTGGCATCAAGCACGGTCTGCTGCGCGTTGAGCACGTCGAGCGTGGTGCGCTGCCCGACGCGGCGCTCTTCGACCACGCCGTTCAGCGCGAGATTGGCGGCCGACAGCTGTGCCTTGTTGGCCTGGATCAGCGCGAGCGAGGCTTCCATCTGGGTCCAGGAGGACACCACCGACTGTTCGATGGCGCGGCGGGCCGAATCGACCAGGATCCGCTGCTGGCCGAGCTTTTCCTTGGCCTGGCGCACCTTTGCCGAAGCCGCGCCGCCCTGATAGATCGGGATCGACACCCGGGCCTGCACCTGTGCGTTGTCGGTGCCGCCGTCTCCGCGACCGACACTGCCGCTGACCGTGACGCCGGGCAGGAACGTGCCTTCCTCGGATTTGACGGCATAGCCGGCCGCATCGACGCCGAACAGCGCCGCGAGAACCGTCGGATGCTCGGTCGTGCCCTGCGCCACCGCCGCGTCCAGCGAGGGCGGCAGCAGCTTGCGCGGCAGCGGTGCTGCCTGAAGCTTGCCCGGCACCGTGCCGACGATCTGCGCGTAGACTGCCACGCTGGATTTGGCCTGGGCGACGGCGGCGGTCAGGCTCGCGCGGGCACCGGCAAGCTGGGCCTCGGCGAGGCTCACATCGGTGCGCGTGCTCTCACCCACGTCGAAGCGGGCCTTGGCGGCGGAAAACTGCTCCTGAAGAAAGGCGATGTTCTGCTTGCGATAGACCACAATCTGGTTGTCGCGGTTGACATTGGCATAGGCCTGCACGGTGGCGAGCAGAATGTCGATTTCGGTGCCGCGCAGGTTTTCGCGGCCGGCAAAGACCTGGGCCTCGGCGGCGCGCACATTGTTGCGCGTCTGGAAGCCGTCAAAAAGGGTTTGCGTGATGGAAACGCCGACGCTCGCCGAATTGGTGACAAACCCGTTGGTGTTGACCGACGTCGTCAGTGCTTCCACGCCGACCGTCGGCCGGTAGCCCGATTTGGCGAGCGCAACGCCCTCGTCGGTCGCCCGGAGGCCGGCGCGCGCGGCGTTCAGGTCGGGGTTGTTTTCGTACGCCTTGGCCATGGCCTGATAGAGCGAGTCGGCAAACGCCGGCTGGGGCATGAAGGCCACCGCCGATATCAGTGCGAAACAGGCGAGCGATTTTTTGACAAAATACACGAGTTCATACTCCAGCGTGCGCGACTACGGAATACCGGGGCGGCGCAGGACACATTCATGGTGTTAACCACATATGAAGTCTTGCGCCGCCCCGCGCAATCAAACATGACGACACCGCCGCCACTAATCCCGGTCACGTTGCCGACGCGCAACAGCGCAAGCTGTCTGGTCGCGTCCCACCCAAGGCAAGCCCGGCTCAGAAAACGAATTCTTCGGCCTTCCGGAACCCTGGAAGCGGCTGAATTGAAACATTGAATGCGGGCCGGCCGGAGACCTCGCCCGCGTCCTTGACAAAAAGATGTGCCTGCGCGGAAAGGCCCGAGCCGATGGCGGCCACGAGCCGGCCGCCTTCGCGCAGCTGGTCGAAAAGCGCCTCAGGCACGTATTCCACCGCGCCGTTGAAAAAGATCAGGTCGTAGGGACCCTCGGCCGCATATCCCTTTTCGAGATCGCCGGTCACCACCGCGACATTGTCATAGCCGCTTTCGCTCAGCAGCCTGCCCGAAGCCTCGGCCAGCGCCGCATCGCTTTCGAGCGCCACCACCGAACCGGCCAGCAGCGAGAGGATCGCGGCGGTATAGCCCGAACCGCAACCGATCTCGAGCACCACATGGTCGCGCGAGACCGCGGCCAACTGCAGCATCTTGGCCAGAGGCGACGGCTCCATCATGTAGCGGCCGACACCGTCGGTCTCGCCGATCTTGAGGTCGGAGTCGATATAGGCCAGCGGCTTGAGCGGCGTCGGAACGAATTCCTCGCGCGCCACCGTCAGGAATGCCTTCAGCACCGAATGCGAGGTGACATCCGTCGTGCGGATCTGGTTGTCCACCATTTTCTGGCGCGCAGATTGATAGTCGGTGCCCATTCGGTCTCTCCGATGCATCTCTTCTGGCGCTTCAATAGAGTGCCGTTTGCCGAGATTCAAGCCGAACCGCGCCGCAAGGCCGCGAATTCACCGATTTCGCACCGACCGGTTTTCACCGCGCCGGCATGGGGCTGCGACAGGAAAGCCACCCGGGGCCTGCATATGCCCCTTGCGCCGCGCCGATTCTCCGTCTATTTGCCTGCCGTCCGGTCAATGAACGGACACGAGGCCTCGTGGCGGAGTGGTTACGCAGAGGACTGCAAATCCTTGCACCCCGGTTCGATTCCGGGCGAGGCCTCCACCTCTTCCTTTCTTAGCAGACACACTGCCGACCGGTTGCTGCCGCGCGGTCGCGCTTTGCCATGACCGGGTACGGGATCGGCATATAGGCATGCGCGCCCTGCCCCACGGCGGAATCGTCAGGCGTCAGGCTCCCGGGCCGCCGGCCCATCGCCATCCGCCATGCCGCGGGCGGGCGCGGACCGCGCCGGGCGCCTGTTGCCGCGGCGCTCCATGCGCACCACCAGCGCACGCCGCCAGCGCCGGACGGCCGGCAGGTCCTGCGACAGCACCAGAAGCCCAAGGGGAATCATCCAGAAGCCGAGCACGGGCAGAAATCCGAGCATGCCGCCGATGACGAGAGCGATTCCCAGCACGATTCGGGTGCGGGCGCGCTGCGGAAGCTGAAACTTCCTCGTTCCTATCCACACTTCGCCGCGCGCGGCGTTGAACTGAAAAATCGGGGATTTGGCCATGGTACGGGGCGGATATCCGGGGTTTGCGGGGCATTGTTGTCGATACCGGAAGATGGGGCTGCGGGGGGCCTGCTGCAAGTAAGAGAGATTTTCTTCAAAAAGCCCTTGGCAAATCGGAGAGGCATTTGTTATAGGCCGCTCACGCTGCTTGAGGCAGTGTTCCCCGGTAGCTCAGTGGTAGAGCAATCGACTGTTAATCGATCGGTCGCTGGTTCGAATCCGGCCCGGGGAGCCAAATTCCAGATTTCCTGACATTCGCTCCATTCGCCCCGCCCGCCGCGCGCTTTCGCGCCGGCCTGACGGGGCTTTTTGCCGGTCAGCGATCCGCCTTGACCGGCGCGCAAGTGTTTCTCGCCACCCCACTGCGTCCGATTGCCGCCATCGTGTGGAAAACACGCGACTTTTTGTGAAACTTCTGATCCGGTTTTTCCGTAGCTCCGTATGAGACAATCAAAAGACATGGCGATTTTCGCCCACAAGGACACAACGCTCCGGGATGGAACAGGACAGCGACATTTTCGACCAGCCGGCCCTGGTGTGGTTTCGCGCGGATCTGAGGACCGCGGACAATGCCGCCTTGCGCGCGGCGTGCCGGCACAGCGCGGTCGTGCCCGTCTTCATCCGCGAAAATCCCTCGCCTGCGCGTCCGCTCGGCGGGGCGCGGGCGTGGTGGCTGCATCATTCGCTGGCAAGCCTTGCCGCCCGGCTTGAGAAGCTCGGAGCCCCGCTGCTGCTGCTCACCGGCGATCCGGCCCGGCTGATTCCCGAGCTCGCGGCCTCGACCGGCGCCTCGGCCGTCTACTGGAATCGCCGCTACGACCCGGCCTTTCAGGAAGCGGATGCCGGGCTCAAGGCCCATCTTGCCGATAGGGGAATCGTCACCGAGAGCTTTGCCGGGCAGCTGCTGCACGAGCCCACCCGGCTGCGCACCGGCGGCGGCGTGCCCTACAAGGTCTACACCCCGTTCTGGCGGGCGATGGAGCTCGGCATCGAAGACTGCCGGCCGTTGCCGGCGCCGGATCACCTGCCGGGACGCCCTGCCGACGGCGTGCCGGATTGCGAAGCGCTCGAGAGCTGGCAGTTGCACCCGTTCAAGCCGGACTGGTCCGGGGGCCTTCAGGAAACCTGGACGCCAGGCGAGGACGGCGCCCATGCCCGGCTCGCCGTTTTCCTCGACCAGCGGCTGCAAGGCTATGCGGAGCGCCGCGACATCCCCGGCAAGCCCACCACATCCGGTCTTTCGCCGCATCTGGCGACCGGCGAGATCACGCCGGCGCAGATCATCGAGGCGCTTTCACAGTCGGATGCCCCCGCCGCGCCGGATGACCGCAGCAAATTCCGCAAGGAAGTGGGCTGGCGTGAATTCGCCTGGCATCTCCTGGTCAACGACCCGGACCTCGTCACCTCCAACCACAATCCGAAATTCGACGACTTTCCCTGGAGCGACAACGCCGCGGCGCTCGCGGCCTGGCAGAAGGGCATGACCGGCTATCCGATCGTCGATGCCGGCATGCGCGAACTCTGGCAGACCGGCTGGATGCACAACCGTGTGCGCATGGTCGTGGCCTCCTTCCTGACCAAGCACCTGCTGATCGACTGGCGCCAGGGCGAAGCCTGGTTCTGGGATACGCTGGTGGATGCCGACCCGGCTTCCAATGCCGTGAGCTGGCAATGGGTGGCGGGCTCCGGCGCCGATGCCGCGCCCTATTTCCGCATCTTCAACCCCGTGCTCCAGGGCGAGAAATTCGACGCCGACGGCGCCTATGTGCGCCGCTACGTGCCGGAGCTCAAGGACATGCCCGACAGGTTTTTGCACAAGCCCTGGGACGCGCCCGACGAGGTATGTCTGGCGGCGGGTGTACAACTTGGCGTAACCTATCCCAAGCCCATCGTGGACCATCAGGCAGCGCGCGACCGCGCGCTTGCCGCCTACAACAAGATCAAGGATGCCGCATGAACGTTCACCACTCGCCCCAACCCGCCAAAACCGGCCCCGATCGCCTGAAGATCGCCGTGATCGGCTCTGGCATCTCGGGGGCGTCGGCAGCCTGGGCACTGCATCCGTTCCACGACGTTACGGTCTATGAATCCGACACCCGTCCGGGCGGCCATACCGCCACCGTGGACATCGATTACAAGGGCGTTCCGGTCTCGGTGGACACCGGCTTCATCGTCTACAACGAGCTCAACTACCCGAACCTGACGGCGCTGTTTTCGCATCTCGACGTCAAGACCCATGACAGCGACATGAGTTTTGCGCTGTCGCTCGATTACGGCAAGCTCGAATGGGGCGGCGACAACCTGTCGACCCTGTTCGCGCAGAAGCGCAACCTGTTGCGCCCCTCCTTCATCCTGATGCTGCGCGAGATCCTGCGCTTCAACAAGATCTGCCTGAAGGATCGAGCCGATGGCCATCTCGCCGCCCGCTCGATCGGCGACTATCTCAACTGGCGCGGCTTCTCCCCGGGCTTCACCAACAATTACCTGGTGCCGATGGCGGCGGCGATCTGGTCGACGCCGGCCAAGCGGATGCTCGAGTTCCCGGCCACGCATTTCGTGAATTTCTTCGAGAACCACCGGCTGATCCATTCCGAACGGCCGGTCTGGCGCACGGTGACCGGCGGCAGCCGCAACTACCTGCAAAAGCTGCTGGCCCCGCTCGGCGCGCGCGTGAAACTCGGCTGCGGCGCGGTGTCGGTCCGCCGCTCGGCCACGGGCGTCGACATCCTCGATGCGACCGGCCATTCGGCCAGCTACGACAAGGTGATTCTCGCCTGCCACACCGACCAGGCGCTGGCCATGCTCGACCGGCCGAGCGACGAGGAGCGCGAAATCCTGACCGCGATCCCCTACAGCGCCAACCGGGTGATCCTGCACCGCGACGAGCGGCTGATGCCGGTGCGTAAGAAAATCTGGGCCTCATGGAACTATCTGCGCTCGTCCGACCCGCGCAGCGACGCCAATGTCGCCGTCTCCTACTGGATGAACCGGCTGCAGGGCATCGATGCGTCAAAGCCCTTGTTCGTGACGCTCAATCCCGACCGCGAACCGCTTCCTGGCACCGTGTTTGGCGAATACAGTTACGACCATCCCCAGTTCGGCACCGACGCCATGCAGGTGCAGGCGCGCCTCAAGGCCATCCAGGGCGACAACAACACCTATTTCGCCGGCGCCTGGACAGGCTACGGCTTCCATGAGGACGGGCTGAGTTCGGGCATCGCCGCCGCCGAAGCGCTCGGCGCGACCCTGCCGTGGCGCTCAGGCTCCGCGACCGCCGCCGCGCCGGTGGCCTGAGCATGAACGCGCCACTCGACCATCGTCGCCTCGAGGCCACGACCGACCGGCCGGCCGCGGCTCTTTATGTCGGCGACGTCATGCACCAGCGCATGAAGCCCGTGGGACACCGGTTCCGCTACAGGGTGTATTCGCTGCTGATCGATCTCGACCGGCTCGAGGAGGCCGACAGGCTGTCGCCCCTGTTTTCGGTCAATCGCGCCAATGTGGTGGCGTTCCACGAGGCCGATCACCTGCGCGGCGCACAGGCGCCGTCGCTGCGCACCCATATCGACCGGCTGCTCGAAGAGGCAGGCCTGCCGGAACGCGCAGCCCGCATCGAACTTGCCTGCTACCCGCGCCTGTTCGGACAGGTGTTCAACCCGCTCTCGGTCTATTATGCCTATGGCGCGGCCGGAGAGCCGCTCGCCCTTGTCTACGAGGTGCGCAACACCTTCGGCGAGAGCCACACCTATGCCTGCCGGATCGAAGACAAGGACCTGACGCCCGCGGGGATACGCCAGAGCCGGTCGAAGATCTTCTACGTCTCGCCCTTCATCGATCTGGCGATGCGCTACAATTTCAGGATGAACCTGCCCGGCGAGCAGATCAAATGGCGCATTCTCGAAACCGATGCCGGCGGTCCGCTGCTCGCGGCCACCTACAACGGCGCGCGACGGGCCCTTTCGACCAGGTCGATTCTCGCTTGCCTCTTGCAGTTTCCGCTTTTGACATGGAAGATTGTCGGCGGCATTCACTACGAAGCCCTCATATTGTGGCTGAAGGGAATGCGCCACGTGCCCCGACCGGCCCCGCCTCCCCGCGCGAGTTTTCGCGACGAGGCGAATTTCGAGAACCATGCGGCGGAGCCGTGAGTGACAACCACCTGTCGAGACGGAGGAGGCTGCTCTCATGAAGACTGAAGCCACCTGGACTGAACATGCACACGCCGTAAAGCTGTCCACCGACAACCTGTCGGCCTATTTGCGCGGGCTTCCGGCAAAGGCCAAGATGGCGCTGCGCGGATTGCTGCATCTGGGGCACGGCCGCCTGCAGATCCGCATGCCCGACGGCCGCACCGTGCTGATCGAGGGCCGCACCGAGGGACCGGAGGCGGTGCTGATCCTGCACAACTGGAACCTCGCGCAGCGGGCGCTGGCCGGCGGCACCATCGGGGTCGCCGAATCCTATATCGACGGCGACTGGGAAAGCCCGGACGTGACGGCCTTTCTCGAGCTGTTCCTGGTCAATCTCGAGGTCGGCGACTCGCTTGCCGGCGGCGCGCGCGGCGTGGCCCGCATCCTCGAGAAGATCCGCCACTGGCTCAACTCGAATTCGCGCGCCCAAGCGCGCAAGAACATTTCCGCCCATTACGATCTCGGCAACGCCTTCTATTCGAAGTGGCTCGACGAGACCATGACCTACTCCTCCGCCCTCTACCAGGAAGGCGCCAACGATCTCGCCAGCGCCCAGACCGCCAAATACCGTGCGCTCGCCGAAGCCACGGGCCTGAAGGCAGGCGACCATGTGCTCGAGATCGGTTGCGGCTGGGGCGGTTTTGCCGAATTCGCCGCGCGCGAAGTCGGCTGCCGCGTGACCGGGCTCACGATCTCGCGCGAGCAGCTGGCATTCGCCCGCGAGCGCATCGAAAGGGCCGGTCTCAGCGACCGGGTCGAGCTTCGCTTCCAGGATTACCGCGACGAAACCGGCCGCTATGACGGCGTGGTCTCGATCGAGATGTTCGAGGCGGTGGGCGAAAAATACTGGCCGGTCTATTTCTCCAAGCTCCGCGAGTGCCTCAAGCCCGGCGGCAAGGCCGGCCTGCAGATCATCACCATCAAGCCCGAAGCCTACGAGACCTATCGCGCCAATCCCGATTTCATCCAGCGCTACGTGTTCCCCGGCGGCATGCTGCCGACCGAGAACCATCTGACCTCGCTGGGTGAGGCAGCCGGGCTCAAGCTCGTCGGCCACCGCGCCTTCGGCGCCGACTACGGCCGCACGCTTGCTGAATGGCGCGAGCGGTTCTGGTCCGTCTGGCCCGAGATCGAGCCGCTCGGCTTCGATCTGAGGTTCAAGCGGCTGTGGGAATTCTACATGTATTACTGCGAGGCGGGCTTCCGCTCCGGCCACATCAATGTCCGGCAGGTGGTCTACAGCTAGGCACGGGCGCCGGCCCACGCCAGAGCTGGCTGACGCAGTGAACCGCAGCGGCGGCGAAGGCGTAGAAAGGGGACTATCAACCTGTCCCGGATCTTCGCGGGGCCGCTCTCCCCGGATGGTTTCGTGACCGAATCCAGAGACACCCGCTCCGCGCTCCCAGGCTCCCCCCGCACGCTGGGCTGGCCCAGGCTTCTCGCCTATGCGCTGCCCGCGATTCCGCTCGCGGCGCTGACGCTGCCGCTCTATGTGCTGGTCCCGACCTTCTACACCGAAACCTTGGGGCTGCCGCTTGCCTCCGTCGGCTTCGCCCTTCTGGTCGTGCGGATCTTCGATGCCGTCAACGATCCGCTGATCGGCTGGGCGGCGGACCGGTTCCGCCCCCGCTTCGGCCGCCGCCGCGCCCTGTTCGCGCTGAGCCTGCCGCTGACGGCGATCTCCGCCTTCATGCTGTTCTGGCCGCCCACGGACGCCTCGATCGCCTGGCTGGTGGGGTGGGGCTTGATGCTTTCGCTCGGCTACACCGCGGCGCTGATCCCGTTTTCCGCCTGGGGCGCGGAACTTGCGACCGACTATCACGGCCGGTCCCGCATCACCGGCTGGCGCGAAGGGTTCACGCTGGTCGGAACCCTGATCGCGATCGCCCTGCCCTTCACGATCGGCTTCGACAAAGCCGACGGATTACACGGCCTCGCGCTGCTCGGCATCGTCATCCTTTTGGCGCTACCCCTGTTCGGTGCCTTCGCCATCATCGCCACGCCAGAGCCGGTCGAGCATTCGAAGACGCGGCTCAACCTCGCCTCCGGCCTCACCCATCTCGTGCGCAACAAGCCGTTCCTGCGCCTGATTGCGGCGTTCTTCCTCAACGGGCTCGCAAACGGCATTCCGGCGACACTGTTTCTCTATTTCGTCTCAGCCCGGCTCGGCCTGCCCGAAGCCCGCGGTCCGCTGCTGTTTCTCTATTTCCTCTGCGCGGTGGCGGGCGTGCCGGTTGCGACCTGGGCGGCCCGCCGGGTCGGCAAGCACCGCGCCTGGTGTTACGCCATGCTCGCGGCCTGCCTCGCCTTCGCGCCTGCCCCGCTGTTGCCCGAAGGCAGCCTGATAGCCTTTGCGGCGATCTGCGTTGTCACGGGCGTGCTGCTCGGCTTCGACCTTTCTTTGCCGCCGGCGATTCAGGCCGATGTGATCGACGTCGACACGGCCGCGTCCGGCGAACAGCGTTCCGGTATCTATTTCGCCGCCTGGAGCCTGTCGACCAAGCTCTCGCTTGCCGGCGGCGTCGGCATCATCTTCCCCGTGCTTGCGGGTTTCGGCTTCGATCCCGGAACCGCCTCCGGTGCGCAGACCGGCCTGACCGCGCTCGCGGTCGCCTATGCCTGGGTGCCGATCTGCGCCAAGCTGATCGCGATCGCGCTAATGTGGAATTTCCCGCTCGACGAGGCCGCCCAAAAGCGGCTCAGAACCAGCATCGAAGCCGGCTGACCTAAGCGTCAATCGGTTTCCAGCGGCCGCTTGCTCCAGCCCGTGGCCCGGTTCATCAGCGCGAAATAGGCCGGATAGGGCAGGAACTGCAGGAGTTTGAGCACATAGGTGAAGCGGCGCGGAAAGGTGATTTCGAACCCGTTCGACTTCAGCCCGCTTGCGATCCGATCGGCCGCGTCTTCGGGCTGCATCAAGGCCGGCATCTCGAAGGCGTTGTCGGCGGTGGCCGGCGTATCGACGAAACCCGGATTGATCACCTGGATGCGCACGCCCAACTTGTCGAGATCGAATTTCAGGCTTTCGGCCATGTTGATCAGCGCCGCCTTGGTCGCGCCATAGGCCGCACTCGTGGGCATGCCGCCATAGCCGGTCACCGAGGACACGATCGCGATTTGTCCGCGCCCACGCGGCTTCATCCGCTCGATCGCCGGCACCAGGCAATTGACCACGCCGCTCAGGTTGACCGCGAAGGTCTTGTCGAAGTCCTCGACCTTGAGGGTTTCGCCATGCACCGGCAGATAGACCCCGGCATTGAAGACGGCGAGCGCAAGCCCCCCACCCTCGGTGTCGATACGGCGCGCGACGGCGGCCATGGCGCCGCTGTCGGTCACATCCCCGGGGGCCGCGATGATCCGGCCCTTGAGCGGCTGGGCCTCCTTTTCGAGTTCGGCAAGCGCATCCGCGCTGCGCGCGGTCGCGTGCACCGTGAACCCCTCGCGCGCGAGCTTCAGCGCCAGCGCACGGCCGATGCCGCTTGAGGCGCCGGTCACCCAGGCAGATCCGTCGTTTGGCGTGGCCGAATAGGTGGTCATGGTTTCTCTCCAATGCAAAAACGTCCGAAGCTTGATACGCTCCGGACGCCCGTTCGGTTGCATTCGTTGTAACGATTTGCGTCCGGCGCTCAGCCGATGATGTCGCCGATCAGTTGCCGGAACGATCCGGTCAGCTTCAAAGGCGCATCCATCACCGCAAAGCCGATGCAGGGCCGGCCGAGATCGACACTGGGGCGGTGATCGACCGAATCGTCGGCAACCGAGATGTCGCCGCGCCGGTAATGGCCGCGCGCATCGCTGAACGCGCCGTCGAGCACCAGCGACAGCTCGCTGCCTTCATGGGTATGGGCCGGAACAGTCCGCCCGGGCTTGAGCCAGAACAGGCTGACATGGCAGCCCTCGATATCGCCGAGATCATATTCCCTGAACCCCGGCATGCGCGTGCGCCACGGCACGTCTTCGGCATCGAAGCCGACGAAATCATAGAGCGCCTTCGGAAACACCCTGTCCGCGGGAGACGCCGCGGCTTGCGCGGCGGCCGCTTGCGGCGCCTGCGAGGCAAGCACGGTCGCAAGCATCGCGTCCCGGTCGGCGAGCGGCGCCGGCTCGCATTGCATCAGTTCCAACCCGGCCATGGCTTCGAGGTCGCGGACCCTGATCCGGCTTTCCGGCTTGAGTTCGAGATGGGCCTCGACCAGCACCCGGGCCGGCGTCGGAAGCGTTCCGGCAACATAGCGCGCGAGCAGAGAGTCCAGTGTATCGATGTGTTCACGCACCATGCGGCCTTGACTCTCCATCCTTCGTCAGCGGTCACGGTCGCGGGGGCGCGGCACGCAGCTTCGCTGTCCTATATCGAAGTTTACGCGGAAAAGGACAATCCGGATCACAAAAACATCCTGTTTCGCATTTTAGCCATTTCGCGGAAAATATCACCCGTCGGGCAACCGCAGGCAAGCAGCTATTTCTTGCCACCGCCGGCTTGAGACGCCACAACTGACGACCTACTACGCTCGCTCTTCGGGGCGGGACCACGCCAATCATCACAGGATACGTCATGCCAGCCTATGATTCCGTACTCGATGCCATCGGCAACACTCCGCTTATCCGCTTGAACGCGGCGTCGGAAGCCACGGGCTGCACCATCCTGGGCAAGGCCGAGTTCCTCAATCCCGGCCAGTCGGTCAAGGACCGGGCCGCGCTCGAAATCATCCGCGACGCCGAATCGAAGGGGCTGCTCCGCCCCGGTGGCACCATCGTCGAAGGCACCGCCGGCAACACCGGCATCGGACTTGCGCTGGTCGCGCGCGCGCTCGGCTACCGCACCGTCATCGTCATCCCCGAGACCCAGAGCCAGGAGAAGAAGGACGCGCTTCGGCTGCTCGGCGCGGAACTGGTGGAGGTGCCCGCGGCGCCCTACAAGAACCCCAACAATTATGTCCGGCTTTCAGGACGGCTCGCCGAGCAGATCGCGGCGAGCGACCCGAATGGCGCGATCTGGGCCAACCAGTTCGACAACACCGCCAACCGTCAGGCGCATGTGAAGACGACCGCGCCCGAGATCTGGCGCGACACGCAAGGCAAGGTCGATGGCTTCATCTGCGCGGTCGGCTCGGGCGGCACGCTCGCCGGCGTCGCCGAAGGCCTGCGCGGCTTTTCCCCGGCCATCAAGATCGGCCTCGCCGATCCCGATGGCGCGGCGCTGCACAGCTTCTATTCGACCGGCGAGATGAAATCCTCTGGCGGTTCGATCACCGAAGGCATCGGCCAGGGCCGCATCACCGCCAATCTCGAAGGCTTCACGCCCGACATGTCGTTCAACATTCCCGATTCGGAAGCCATTCCGCTGGTGTTCGACCTGCTCGAGAACGAAGGCCTGTGCCTGGGCGGATCCTCGGGCGTCAATGTCGCCGGCGCCATCCGCATGGCCCGCGAGATGGGACCGGGCCACACCATCGTCACCGTGCTCTGCGACTACGGCAATCGCTACCAGTCGAAGCTGTTCAATCCGGAATTTCTTGCATCCAAGGGCCTGCCTGTGCCTGAATGGCTGACGCGGAAGAGTGCGCTCTCCGTGCCCTATGTCACTGAATAAGCCACGAAAGCCATTGCACCCATGCCGCTTCTCTTTCTCAAGGATGCCTATCTCTCCACCGCAGAAGCGCTCGTGACCGGCATCCGGGCCGACGGCGGCATCCTGTTGCACCAGACCTGCTTTTACGCGACCTCCGGCGGCCAGCCCGGCGACACGGGCTTTCTGGAGCGCGCCAATGGCGAGAAAATCATGATCGCCGCCACGGTGACCGGCGACACCAAGGCCGAGATCGTGCATCTGCCCGCCCCGGGCCAGCCGATGCCCGAGATCGGCGAACAGCTGGTGCTGCACATCGACTGGGACCGACGCTACAAGCTGATGCGCATGCACACCGCCTGCCACCTGCTCTCAGTCGTCTGCCCCTACCCGATCACCGGCGCCTCTGTCGGCGAAGAAGACAGCCGGGTCGATTTCGACATGTCGGAGACCATCGACAAGGCAGAGGTGACCGCAAAGCTGATGGACCTCGTCAACGGCAACCACCCGATCTCCTACACATGGATCTCGGAAGCCGAACTCGAGGCCAATCCGGGTATCGTCAAGTCCAAGAATGTCCGCCCGCCGCGCGGCCAGGGCAATATCCGGCTGGTCTGCATCGGCGAGAACTCCTCCATCGACAGCCAGCCCTGCGGCGGCACCCATGTGAGCGAGACCGCCGAAGTGGGCCAAATCCACATCGGCAAGATCGAGAAGAAGGGCAAGGAAAACCGCCGCTTCCGCATCCGCTTCGGACCGGCGCCGGAATAGGCCACGGCGCACGGCGGCCTGGTGCAGCCGCTCCATCGCCGGGATTTTACGAGAATCTTAACGGTTTGTTTGAGCCCGCGTTAAAGGCTGCGGGGATAGGAATGGACGCTGCGCACCGGTTGTCGATTGCTTCACGGCAACCCACCGGATGCGGTGTCCGGCCGCTCCCGGTCCCGGGCGTCAACTGTTGAGAACCGAACCGATGCCGTCCATTCAAGGTGCCACCTACCCGATCTCAGCCCTGGCCCAGAGCCAGGTGCCGGCTCCCCCCGCGCGCTCGGCCATGGCGGCGCCGCTGGCTGCGAAGCCGGAGGCGGTCTCGGCGCCCGTATCGGGCGAACGCACGCTCGTCTCCAACCGGGTCAACGCCTATCTGTCGACCGAGCGCTCCGGCGCGCCGCGCTCCGACCGGGACTCGGCCGATGGCGACGGCCGTGACGGCGAAGCCGACGAGAACGGCGTCCTCGACATGGACGAAGCGGCGACCTACAGGCCCGGCGCGCTCTACTGATCCGCCCTGCCGCTCCGAGCCTCTCCCGCGGGCGCGTCGCGCCCCCTCTCCCGCATCATCCCCGACGAACCGGTTGCTGCCGCATTGCCGCAAGCCGCGGCAATCGCCTATCCTCAGGCTTCAGCCCGATTGAAAGCGCTGATTCCCTGCCTTACACAGTGAGGCTCCCGACACGAGGACTCCAGCCATGACCGCCACGCCCGACACAAGTCCGTTCGTCGTCTCCTTCGACTGGCTCCGGAGCAGGCTGGGCACACCCGGCATCAGGATTGTCGATGCCTCCTGGTACCTGCCGACGCAGAACCGCGATGCCGAGGCCGAGTATCGTGCGGCGCGGATTCCGGGCGCCGTGTTCTTCGATCACGACAAGATCGTGGCCCCGGATTCCAGCCTGCCGCACACGCTGCCCGATGCGGCGACCTTTGCCCTGGCCGCAAGCCGGCTCGGCCTGTCCGACACCGACACCATCATCGTCTATGACGGTCCCGGCCTGTTTTCCGCGCCCCGGGTCTGGTGGATGCTGCGTACCTTCGGCGCGGCCAACAGCTTCGTTCTGAACGGCGGCTTCGACGCCTGGAAGCGCGAGGGCCTGCCGGTCGAAACCGGCGCGCCGCAACACCCCGCCCCCGCAACCTTCACGCCCGATTTCGAGCCCAACGCGGTCACCAGCCTCGAAGAGATGCGCGCGATCGTCGAAAGCCAAGGCGCCCAGATTGCCGATGCCCGCGGCGCAGGCCGCTTCACCGGCGCCGAGGCCGAGCCGCGTGCCGGCATGCGCTCGGGTCATATGCCGGGTGCCCGCAATGTCCCGTTCACCACCCTCCTCGACGGAGGAAAGCTCAAGCCTGTCAACGAATTGCGCCAAGTTCTTGAAGGCGCCGGCCTCGATCTCGACAAGCCTATCGTCACCAGTTGCGGCTCAGGCGTGACCGCGGCCGTCATCACGCTGGCGCTGCAGTCGGTCGGCCACCGCGACAACGCGCTCTATGACGGCTCCTGGTCCGAATGGGGCGGTCGCGACGATACCCCGGTCGTGACCGGGGAGGCTTGAAATGGGCAAGTCCGGATCGCTCAAGGCCACGGAAACCCGTCTCGAAATGACGCGCTATCCGCGCGCGCTCAAGCCGCTGCCGGTCAATCTGCATGCAAGCCTGATCCGTGCCACCGACATTCCGCTGCATTTCTATCGCTACCTGCAATGGCGCGTCGGCCGGAAGTACAATTGGGTCACGCGCCTGCGCATGAAGGACGAGGACCTGGCCAAGATCGTCCATGCCAAAACCACCCGGATCTATGTGCTGAGCCTCGACGGCGCGCCGGCGGGGTTCTTCGAACTCGCCGAACTCGAGGATGCGACCGTCTATTTCGGTCTGATGGCCCACGCCCGTGGCCGCGGACTCGGGGAATGGATGCTCGGCCAGGCGCTGGCGGCGGCATGGTCGCCCACCACCACGCGGGTGATCGTGTCGACCAATACGCTCGACCATCCCGCCGCACTGCCGCTCTACCAGCGCGTCGGCTTCAATCCGGTGAGCCAGCACCAGGCGATCATCCGGCCGCTGACCGATGCGGAAATCCTCGCCGTCATGAAGGGCACGGACTGACGCCACCCGCGCGGCCGGGCGACGCAATTCGGGTGGCGCCGCGGCAAGCCGTCCTTTAGCTCCGGGGCTTCCCACGAACGGCCCCCGCGAGGACATCATGACAATCAGGTTCATCCCCATGGACGAGGCGACCGCCGCCCATCTGCGCAACGGCGGACCGGACGCCTATGGGAACGCGCCCGAAAAGCGGATTTCCGACGGGGCCGGAGTTCGCTGCCGACGCTGCATGGATTTCGTCGCCCGCGGCGAGCCCTATCTGGTTGCCGCCTGGCGGCCTTTCACCGCGCTCCATGCCTATGCCGAGACCGGCCCGGTGTTCCTGCATGCCGACCCCTGCAGCCCCGCGCCGCTCTCTGGCGCCCTGCCCGCCTTTCTCGAAAGCCCTGCCTATGTCCTGCGCGGCTACGATGCCGGCGAGCGCATCGTCTACGGCACCGGCGACGTGGTCGAACGGGGATCCATTCTCGCGCGTGCCGAAGAACTGCTGGCAATGCCTGAGATCGAGGCGGTGCATGTCCGCTCGGCACGCAACACCTGTTACCACTGCAAGGCCGTGCGCGAGGCGTGAGTGCCGTCCTGAGCGTCGGCCCGTCGCAAAAACCGCCCGCATCCCCTTGGGGACGCGAGCGGAGCGGGCCTGGGTGAACAGCCCACGGAGCCTTGTCGCGGCCGGCCGCTCAGGCGGCCCGGAGCGCCTGGTCGATATCGGCGTACTCGTAGCCGAGCGCTTCGGCCACCGGGCGATTGGTGATGCGCCCGCGGTGAACATTCAGTCCCGCCCGCAAATGGCGGTCGCCGGCAATGGCGTTGAGCCCGCCATCGGCCAGCATCAGCCCGTATTGGAGGGTGGCGTTGTTGAGCGCATGGGTCGAGGTGATCGGCACGGCGCCGGGCATGTTGGCCACGCAGTAGTGGATCACGCCGTCGACCTCGTAGGTCGGTTCGGCATGGGTGGTGGCATGCGAGGTCTCGAAGCAGCCGCCCTGGTCGATCGCCACATCGACAATGACCGAGCCCTTCTTCATCCCCGACAACATGTCCCGGGTCACGATCTTGGGCGCCGCCGCGCCCGGAATCAGAACGGCGCCGATCACCAGATCCGCGCCGAACACTTCCTCTTCCAGGGCTTCGAGGGTCGAATAGCGCGTATTGACCCGGCCATTGAAGATGTCATCGAGCTGGCGCAGCCGCGGCAGCGAGCGGTCGAGAATGGTGACATCCGCGCCGACTCCGGCAGCGATCTTGGCCGCGTTCAGGCCGACGACGCCGCCGCCGATCACCGCGACCTTGGCCGGCAGCACGCCGGGCACGCCGCCGAGCAGAATGCCGCGCCCGCCATTTGCCGTCTGCAGAGAGGTCGCGCCGGCCTGGATCGCCAGACGTCCGGCAACCTCAGACATCGGCGCGAGCAGCGGCAGGCCACCACGGTCGTCGGTCACGGTTTCATAGGCCACGGCGGTGCAGCCCGACGCGAGAAGACCCTTGGTCTGCTCCGGATCCGGCGCCAGGTGGAGATAGGTGTAGAGCAGCTGGCCTTCGCGCAACTGCGCCCATTCATCGGGCTGCGGCTCCTTGACCTTGACGACCATGTCGGCCCGTTCGAACACATCCGCGGCGGTCGCGGCAATCGTCGCGCCGGCAGCCTGATAGGCCGCGTCGTCGGCGCCGATCCCCATGCCGGCACCGGTTTCGACGAGGACCTGATGGCCATGCGCCACATATTCGCGCACCGCGCCGGGGGTCAGCCCGACACGATACTCATGATTCTTGATTTCCTTGGGGCATCCTACAAGCATTCTCTATTCCTCTGGAGGGTGGTGACCGGTATCTTGCGCACCGTATCGGGGGTTTCAATGCCGTCCAACCTACAAACCGGAAAATGAAAGGTCCTTGCAATGTCAGCTTGCGCATTCACGCCATTCGAATATTATTGTGTGAATGGCACCATTTTCAGGACATTCTTCGAATGCATGATGTCGATACGATCGATATCGCCATTCTGAAGACACTTCAGCGCGAGGGCCGGATTTCCAACGCCGCCCTTGCCGAACGGGTCGGGCTGTCCGCCTCGGCCTGTTCCCGGCGCCTCGACCACCTGGAAAAGTCCGGCGTCATCAAGGGTTATCACGCCCGTCTGGCGCACAAGGCGCTCGACTACCGGATGATCGCCATCGTCAACATTTCGTTGTCGGGGCAGTTCGCCAAGACGCTCGCGGAGTTCGAGGCGGCGGTCAAGCTCTGCCCCAATGTGCTGGTCTGCTACCTGATGAGCGGCGAGTACGACTACACGCTGCGCATCGCCGCCCGCGATCTCGAGGATTACGAACGCATTCACCGCGACTGGCTGTCCGCCTTGCCGCATGTGGTCAAGATCAATTCGAGCTTCGCGCTGCGCGAAGTCATCGACCGCCCGAATGTCGGGCTCGGCTGACGCCGGAACGCCCGGTGGCACGGGCGATCGGGCCTGAAAATAATCCGGTCGACACCGGCAGACGACGCCGCGGACGTGGTGTAATCTGGATCGCCGGTCCGCTCTGGTCGGCACTTCCTGACAACCACACTCCTTCGGGGCATTTCATGCACGCAAAAGCACTGGCCAGCCTGGCCGTCACACTGGCATTTGCCGCCTTCCTCCCACTGCCCGCCGCCAACGCACAATCCGGAGCGGAATGCGTTTTCACCATCCACAACGACACCGACCGCAACACCCTGACCGGCTTCTACACGAGCGAGGATGACGGCGACAGCTGGAGCGACAACTGGCTCGACGACCGCCTCGAGCCGGGTCAGTCCGCGCGCGCCGAATTCAGCGCCGACACCTGCGCCTGCGACCAGGTGTTCCAGGCCGGCTGGCTGAGCGCGGACAAGCGATCGGAAATTCTCGACGATCCGCACACGATCGACATCTGCACCGCCAGCAACGTCTATCTCGGCGACGACGAAATCACCTTCGACTGAGATCCTGCCAGCTGATCGGGCCAGCTGATCGAACCTGGGAGCGATTCCAAAACCCGAACCGCCACCGGAGCCGGCGCAGACGCCGGCTCCCCCCGACACCGCGTCAGCGGAACAATTCGGCCCCCTGCTCGTCGATCAGCTGTCGCCCCTTGCGCAGCGTCGCCGCCTCCGCCTCGTCGCGGTTCGAGAAGATGTCGGCACGGATGAAGGTCTGCTCGCGCTTGGCTTCGCCTTCGCCCTTGACGATGCGTCCGGCCAGCCGCCACTGCCCGCCCTCGGGCATCGGCTCGGCGAAGATCAGGCAATCCTTGTAGGAATCCGGCTCGTTGGCCGCCTGCGGCGGGGTGGACCCGCCACCGCCAAACAGGTTGCGGATGCTGTCGAGAATGCCTGCCATGGTCTGCTCCTTGCTGTCGCTGCCGTCCGCGCTCCGGACTTGCTCCGCAGCCTGCGTCAAAACCTGCACGCGAAACCGGTTGCGTCCGCGTCATGTCAGGATCACACTCGGCCTGTATGGCTGTCCGCCAGGGTCTGGCCGCCACAGGGCTGCGCGGATCCGACTGCCGCTGCACGCAACCGCGAAGGCGGAAACGGGAAATTCCTTTTAGGTCATTGCCGGGGAGAAAGTCCATGAAAGACCATCAGAGTGCCGGAATGCTGCACCCGATTTCGCGCCGCTCGCTGCTGGGCGGGATCGCCGCCACCGGCGCGCTGGCGATGGTGCATCCCTTCAGCGCCCGTGCCGCCGCCGGCCAGGCGCATCTGCGCATCATGGAAACCACCGACCTGCATGTGCACGTCTTTCCCTATGACTATTACGGCGACAAACCGAACGACACGATGGGCCTTGCCCGCACCGCCTCGCTGATCGGCCAGATCCGCGCCGAGGCACAGAACTCGATCCTGATCGACAATGGCGACTTCCTGCAGGGCAACCCGATGGGCGACTACATCGCCTATCAGCGCGGCATGAAGGACGGCGACATGCACCCGATCATCGCCGCCATGAACGTGCTCGGCTATGACGGCGGCACGCTCGGCAACCACGAATTCAACTACGGCCTCGACTTCCTGTTCAAGGTGATCGCCGGCGCCAATTTTCCGCTCGTCTGCGCCAATCTCGCGCGTGGCACGCTTGCCGCCAACCCGCGCGACGACGATCTGTTCCTCAAGCCCTACACCATTCTCGAGCGCACCATCACCGACGGCGCGGGCGCGACGCATCCGATCAAAATCGGCCTGATCGGCTTCGTGCCGCCGCAGATCATGACCTGGGACGCGCGTCACCTGACCGGCAATGCGGCGACGCGCGACATCGTCCGGACGGCCGAGGCCTGGGTGCCGGAAATGCGCGAGAAGGGCTGCGATCTCGTGATTGCGCTGTCGCATTCGGGCATCGGCCAACAGGAATGGGCCGAAAATCTCGAAAACGCCTCGGTGCCGCTCGCCGCCGTCCCCGGCATCGACGCGATCGTCACCGGCCACAGCCATCTCGATTTCCCCGGTCCGAAATTCGATGGCCTCGCCGGGGTCGACAACGCCGCGGGCACGATCTCAGGCAAGCCGGGCGTGATGGGCGGCTTCTGGGGCTCGCATCTCGGCCTGATCGACCTGTTGCTCGAACGCGACGGCTCCTCCTGGAAGATCGCGAGCCACACGTGCGAAGCGCGGCCGATCTACGAGCGCGTTGACCGCAAGGTGGTGGCGCTGGTGCCCGACACGCCCGCCGTGCTTGCCGCAGCAAAGGCCGAGCACGAGGCCACGCTCGCCTATGTGCGCACCGCCGTGGGCAAGACATCCGCACCGCTGCAGTCCTATTTCGCGCTCGTCGCCGACGACCCATCGGTGCAGATCGTGAGCCAGGCCCAGACCTGGTACGTGACCGACATGCTGAAGCACACCGAGTGGAACGACCTGCCGGTGCTGTCGGCTGCCGCCCCCTTCAAGGCCGGCGGCCGCGGCGGCGCCGACTACTACACGGAGGTGCCCGCCGGCGACATCGCCATCAAGAACGTGGCCGATCTCTATCTCTACCCCAACACCGTGCAGGCCGTCGTCGTCACCGGCGCCGACGTGAAGGACTGGCTGGAAATGTCGGCGGGCATCTTCAACCAGATCGCACCCGGCGCGGTGGACGCTGATCTGATCAATGGCGATTTCCCCTCCTACAATTTCGACGTGATCGATGGCGTGAGCTACCGCATCGACTTGACCCAGCCCGCGAAATACAGCTCCAAGGGCGAGTTGCTCGACGCCGAAGCCAACCGGATTCAGGATCTGAAGTTCAACGGACAGCCGATTGATCCGGAACAGAAATTCATTGTCGCCACCAACAATTATCGCGCCGGGGGCGGCGGCAATTTCCCGGGCATCGCACCCGAGAAGGTGATCTTCCAGGCGCCCGACACCAACCGCGACGTGATCGTCCGCTACATCATCGAGCAGGGTACCATCAACCCGTCCGCCGACGACAACTGGAGCTTCGCGCCCGCGGGCGGCGCCACGGTGCTGTTTGCCAGCAGCCCGCGCGCCGGCGCGTTCGTCGAAGCGGTCAAGACCATGAAGATCGAACCGGCCGGCGATGGCGCCGACGGCTTCGCATTGTTCCGGATCACGCTTTAACACGGGGGTCTGGCCCACACATTTGCCGGCCCGCACCATGACAGCGCCGCGCATCCGTTCGGATGCGCAAAGGACGCTGTAAAATCTTGAATGAATGCATGTCGTTGGCGTTCAAATGAATCCGTTTGAACGCGACAGGCATTCGCTTGCGTCACCGCCGACTTACCGAAGCCAGGCGCGTTGCCCGGCGTGCCCACCGCATTGCGCCGGCAGGCCCGAAGCCAGCCAAAAGGGCGCGCCGGGCCGCCTGTCGCGGGCCTTTTCCGGCTCGCGATGCCGCCCGGCACATTAGCGTTTTTGTTACCTCCTTTTGCCAGAGTGGCGCGTGCATCGCTGCCAGAGGAGGCGAACGGACATGAAGGGACATATCGGCCGCGCGCTCAAGCGCGACAGGACGCGCCTCCGCGCCAAGATCGACTGCATGGGCCAGAAGACCCATGGCGCGGTTCTCGATCTCTCCGCGCACGGCATCTGCATGCAGCTCGCGATCGACATTCCCGTGGGCCGCGGCGACAAGATCACGGTCGAGACCGAAGAGATGGGACTGCTAGTCGGCACCGTGCGCTGGATTCGTCGCCCGCGGGTCGGCGCGGAACTGGTGCTGACCTCCAACAATCGGGCCAAGGTGGAAAGCTACTACCGGTTTTTCCACGAGCCCCGCTCTCCCACCTGACGCAAGCACCGTCGCACGTTTGCCTCCTCCCGTTGACCGGCCATTGCCTGCCGCCCGTCCCTGACCTAAGTTCGCCTTACGCCCCCGCAGGCCAGGGCGGAGCGACGGGGAGATGATTGGCTTCATGGCCAGGCGCAGGCCCAGGACACGCACAGTGCTCAGCATCATCGGGTTCGTGATCGTCGCCGCAGTCGTGGCCTTCGCGCTCGGGCCGCGCCCGCCGGCCGACACCACCATCACCTTCACCGAGGCCGACCTGCCTGACGACCTCGAAGCCTATATCGCGGCCTCCGAATCCCGTTTCGACGACATCCGGCCCGGCAACCAGCGCCAGATCGTCTGGGCCTATCCGGCCTCGCGCGCCCGCACGCCGCTCGCGATCGTCTATATCCACGGCTTCTCCGCCAGCCCCGCCGAAATCCGCCCCCTGCCCGATCTGGTCGCACGCGAACTCGGCGCCAATCTCTATTTCGCTCGGCTCGCGGGCCATGGCCGCGGTGGCGACGCCATGCTCGAGGGATCGGTCGGAGCCTGGGTCAACGACCTGGCCGAAGCGCTGGCGATCGGCCGGCGGCTCGGCGAACGCGTGGTGGTGATGGCCACCTCCACCGGCGCCTCGCTCGCCACCTGGGCCGCGGCGCACCCCGCGCTGATGCGCGATGTCGCCGGGCTCGTGCAGATCTCGCCCAATTACGGCGTCCAGGCCGCGGGCTCGGGACTTCTCACCATGCCCTGGGCAGAGACGCTCGTGCCGCTGATTGCCGGCGAGCGCCATTCGTTCGAACCGTATACGGAGCTTCAGGCACAAAACTGGACCCACGACTATCCGAGCCTCGCGCTCCTGCCGATGGCGGCGCTGGTCAAGCTCGCCAACGGCGTCGATGCCGCGGCAATCACCGTTCCGTCGCTGTTCATCGTCTCCCCCGAGGACCAGGTCATCGTCCCGGAACGGGTTACCGCCATGGCCGGGCGCTGGGGGGCGAAGGCCGAGGTGATCGAGGTCGGGGACAGCGCGGACCCGAGCCATCACGTGATCGCCGGCGACGCGCTCTCTCCGGAAAACACCGAACGGCTCGCCAGGCTCGCAGCCGACTGGATCGCGAAACTCTAGCGCCGGATCCGGCCGGCAGCCGGGTCAGATGATCAGGTTCGACAGGATCTCGTTTTCGGTGATGTCCTGGTAGCTCAGCCCCGCCGCATCGAAGGCAGCGAGCAAGCGGACGAAATTCTCGGGCGCCTTGGTTTCGATGCCGATCAGGATCGAGCCGAAATTGCGCGCCGATTTCTTGAGATATTCGAACCGGGCGATGTCGTCGTCGGGGCCGAGCAGCGACAGGAAGTCCTTGAGCGCGCCGGGCCGCTGCGCAAGCCGCAGCACGAAGTATTTCTTCATGCCCGCATGACGCATCGCCCGTTCCTTGACGTCCGGCAGCCGCTCGAAATCGAAATTGCCGCCCGACACCACCGCAACGACGCTTTTCCCCGCGAGCTTTTCAGGCCCCAGCGCCTCGAGCACCGACAAGGACAGCGCACCGGCGGGCTCGAGCACGATCCCTTCGGTGTTGAGCATCGACGTCATGGTCAGGCAGATCGCGTTTTCCGGCACGGTCATCACCTGCTCGGGGCGAAACCGCTTCAGGATCTCGAAGGGAAGCGCGCCGATCTCGGCCACGGCCGCGCCATCGACGAAATTGTCGATCTTGCCGAGCTTCACGCGCTGGCCCGCCTCGAGGCTCTGCCGGAGGCTCGGCGCGCCCGAGGGTTCGCACAGCAGGAACCGGTCGCTCTCCACCAGGCCCTCGAGATAGCGCGCCGCCCCGGCCGACAGCCCGCCGCCGCCGACCGGCAGCACGATCAGGTCCGGCATCTCGCCGTCGGGCATCTGCTCGACCATTTCCGCCATCACCGACGCCTGTCCCTCGATGATGTCCTCGTGGTCGAAGGGGGGCGCCATCAGCGCCCCTGCCTCCGCCGCGAAGGCCTGCGCCGCGGCATAGCAGATGTCGAAGAAGTCGCCCGTCAGGCGGATCTCGATGAACTCGCCACCGAACATGCGGGTCTTGTCGATCTTCTGCTGCGGCGTGGTCACGGGCATGAACACCACGCCGCGGCGCCCGAAATGCCGGCAGGCATAGGCAAAGCCCTGGGCGTGGTTTCCAGCCGAAGCGCACACGAACAGCGGCAGCTCCGGGTTGCGATCGAGCGCCTTGCGAATGAAGTTGAAGGCACCGCGGATCTTGTAGGACCGCACCGGCGTGAGGTCTTCGCGCTTGAGCCGGATCTGCGCGCCGAAGCGGGCCGACAGGTGGTCGTTGAGTTGCAACGGGGTGGGTTCGAACAGCGCCCGCATCTCTGCCAAGGCAAGATCTGCGCCGGCGCGGAACGCGACAGGTGATTGTTTTTCGCTCATAGCCGGTCTATGCCACGTCTGGCAGCCGGTTGCCAACAAGATCCGGCGCCACTGTCTCGAGGGGGACGAGGCTTGCCGAGCCAGACCATCCGTTATGCTGTCTTCATCGCATCCATGGCGGGGCTTTATCTTTCCGCCGCCATGCTGGTGCCTGCCGCGATGGATTTTTATTTCGGCAATCCCGACTGGCAGGTCTTCACCGTCTCGGCCTTCACGGTCGGCGCGATCTGCCTGGCATCGGCCACGGCCAATCGCGGCGTGCCGGCGCCGTTTTCGCGGCGGCTCGGCTTTCTTGTCGTCAACTTCCTGTGGATCACGCTGTCGGTCACCGGCGCGATTCCGCTCTATCTGTCGACGCTCGGCCTCGATCCCGCCGACGCCCTGTTCGAATCGGTCTCGGCCGTCACCACCACCGGCGCGACCGTGATTTCCGGTCTCGACAGCGTGCCGCCCGGCCTGCTGTTGTGGCGTTCGATGCTACAATGGTTCGGCGGCATCGGCATCGTCGCCATGGGGCTCCTGGTGCTGCCGTTCCTGAAGGTGGGCGGCTTCACCGTCTTCAAGATGGAATCCTCGGACACCTCGGAAAAGCCGTTCGCCCGCTTTGCCGTGTTCGTGCGTGCCTTCTTTGCCATCTATATCGGGCTCACGGTGGTCTGCACCATCCTCTACGCCGTCCTGGGCATGAGCGAGTTCGACGCCGTCAACCACGCCATGACCACCATGGCGACCGGCGGCTTTTCCACCCATGACGCCTCGTTCGGCGCCTTCCAGTCGCCGGCGCTGATCTGGACCGGAACGATCTTCATGGCGATCGCCGGCCTCCCGTTTTCGGTGCTGATCCTGTTTGCCGTGCGCGGCCGGCTCGATGCGCTGCGCGATCCGCAGATCCTGGCCTATGGCTGCATCCTCGCCCTCATGACGCTGATCCTGGCCCTGAGCCTGAGGCTGAGCGAGGGCGAAAGCTTCGGCATGGCGCTGACCCACTCCGCCTTCAACATCGTCTCGGTGGTCACCACCACCGGCTATGCGAGCCTCGACTACACGCTGTGGGGACCGTTTGCCGTGGCGCTGTTCTTCCTCGCCACCTTCCTGGGCGGCTGCTCCGGCTCCACCGCCGGCGGCATCAAGGCCTACCGCATCGTGATCATCTTCAGTTCGATCCGTTCGGGCCTGATGCGGCTGATCTACCCCAACAGCGTGCGTCCGGTGCGCTATGGCTCGGTGGTGGTGGAACCCGAAATGCAGCGCTCGGTGTTTCTCTTCGTCTGCGCCTATTTCGGCATCTGGGCGTTTGGCGCGATCGCGCTCGCAGCCACCGGCCTCGACATCGAGACCGCCCTGTCCGGCTCGATCACCGCGCTCGCCAATGTCGGCCCCGGCGTCGGCCCGGTGATCGGTCCGGCCGGCAATTTCAGCTCGCTCACCGATACCGCCAAGTTGATCCTGGTCTTCCTGATGTTGTTGGGAAGACTGGAAATTCTCGCCGTCCTGGTCTTGCTTATTCCGGCATTCTGGCGCGAGTAGAACGGACAAACTTCCCGTTTCCGTTGCCGTATTATGCATCGTTTAACGTTCTTCTGCTTTCCTCCCGGGATACGGAGGACAGTTCGATGCAGGCATTGCAGGTTTCCTATTCCGCTCCAGAGGCCACTCTGCCGGATGACGACATCGCGCACCGGCACCAGGTCCCCCTGCCCGATCCGGACCAGGCGCGGCTCGCGCGGGCCATGAACGTGATCGGCTCCCAGATCGGCGAACTGTCGGTCAACATCGCCGACGCCAACGGCATGATCGGCGATGTGTCGTCATCGATGTCGCGTCAGGCCGACGAATTCCACGCACTTACTCGGGATATTTCCGCGATCGCGCAATCGAACAGGACCGTGGCCGAAGCCTCGCAGGGCGCGGTGGCGGCAGCCCGCGAGACCCAGTCGGGCCTCGACACCACCACCCGCAGCGTCAACGGCATTCTGGTCAACGCAGTCTCCGACATCAAGTCGATGGCTTCCAGCGCCACCGAAATCACCGCCGTGCTCGACACCGTGGCGGTTCAGATCAAGGAAATCCATTCCTTCCTGGAAGCCATCCAGGGGATCGCCACCCAGACCCAGCTGCTTGCGGTCAATGCCGGCATCATGGCGGCCCATGCGGGCGAGGCCGGTCGCGGCTTTGCGGTGGTCGCCGATGCGGTCAAGCAGCTCGCCGACAAGACCGGCACGGTTTCCCGTGACATGGTCGCAAGGCTGCAGACCCTGCGCGGCACGGTCGACCGGCTGCAGAAGCAGAATGCCGACAACGAGGCCGTGGCCACCCTCGCCTTCCGGCGCTCGACCGAGATCGAGGAGGAACTGCGCAAATTCGCGGGCTTCAGCGACAGCGTCGCCGGCATGATCAGCGAGATCGAGCGCATCGGCACCCCGGTGCAGGAAACCAGCCGCGCCTGCGCCACGGTGCTCGCCAAGGTCTCCGACCTCGACACCCAGGTGCATGACAGCGCGCACATGCTGACGACGGCGAGCGAGAAGATCGGCCGGCTGGTGTCCTTCTCCGAAAACGTGATCGGCGAGGTCGCCGAGAGCGGCGTCGAGACCGAGGACACGCCGCTGATCCGGGAGTGCATCGCCAGGGCCGGCGAGATCGGCAGCCTGTTCGAAGAGGCGGTGCGCGCCGGCGCGCTGACCATGAACGACCTTTTCGACGAGAGCTACCAGCCGCTCCCGGGCACCGATCCGGTCCAGCACATGACACGCTTCACGCTGCATACCGACCGGCTGCTGCCGCCGATCCAGGAGGCGATGCTCGGTTTCGATCCGCGCGTCACCTTCTGCGCCGCCGTTGACCGCAACGGTTATCTGCCGACGCACAACCGCATCTTCTCGAAGCCGCAGAGCGCCGACCCGGTCTGGAATGCCGGCAATTGCCGCAACCGGCGCATCTTCAACGACCGCACCGGCCTTGCCGCCGGCCGCAACACCAAGCCGTTCCTGCTGCAGACCTACCGCCGCGACATGGGCGGCGGCAATTATGTGCTGATGAAGGACCTGTCCGCCCCCATCCTCGTCGCCGGCCGCCACTGGGGCGGGCTGAGGATCGGCTTCAAGATCAGCGTCTGAGAGAAAAGCCCTGGTGCGGGCGGCGGGACTCGAACCCGCACAGCGCAAGGCTTCCGGATTTTAAGTCCGGTATGTCTACCATTCCATCACGCCCGCACACCTTCTGTCGGTAACCGACCCGGAAGCGGCAGGCAAGGCCCCGTTGTCGTGGAGCGCAAAAACAGAAAGGCCCCGCAGCCAGTGTCTGCGGGGCCTGGAACCATGATGAGGTCAAGGCGATCCGTCGGCCGCGATCAGGCGACCAGCTTGGCGGCGATTTCGGCGACGCGCTTGCCCTGGAATTCGGCGGCCTCGAGTTCGGTTGCGGACGGCTGGCGCGAGCCGTCGCCATCGGCGATGGTGGTGGCGCCATAGGGCGAACCGCCCTTCACTTCGTCCACGCCCATCTGCTTCTGGAAGCTGTAGGGCAGACCGGCAATCAGCATGCCGTGGTGCAGCAGTACCGTGTGGAAGTTGAGGATGGTCGATTCCTGGCCGCCGTGCTGCGTCGCCGACGAGGCCATCACCGAGCCGACCTTGCCCACCAGCGCACCCGAAGCCCACAGCCCACCGGTCTGGTCGAGGAAGTTCTTCATCTGCGCGGCCATCATGCCGAACCGCGTCGGCACGGCAAAGATGATGCCGTCATAGTCGGCGAGCTCGGACGGATCGGCCACCGGCGCATCCTGGTCGAGCTTGTAGTGGAACTGTTGGGCCACCGCGTCCGGAACCAGTTCCGGAACGCGCTTGAGCGTAACCTGCGCTCCGGCGGATTCTGCACCCTTGACGGCGGCCTTCGCCATCGCTTCCATGTGTCCCCAGCTCGAATAGTACAGCACCAAAATCTTGGCCATCGTGGTCTCCATGTTTCAGATTGTCCGCCTTCCGGCAGCTGCCCGCATTTTTAAGGTCTCTTTTGTTCATTGATAGTGAGTGGATGGAGCACGGTTTGTTCACAAATACGGAAAGATTTTAGCCGCCGCGCCGCTCTTGCGCAGCGCCGCGAAAGCCGATTATCCAGTTTACCCCGGAGAATGCCCATGCGCGATGTCCGGGTCAGCCCCGAAAAGGAAGGAAGCATGAGCGACACCGATGCCCCGACCGTGACCGCAGCCGCCCTGGCGATCGGAGACGAACTGCTCTCGGGCCGCACCAAGGACAAGAACATCGGCCATCTTGCGGAAATGCTGACCGCCGCCGGAATCACGCTCGAAGAGGTGCGCATCGTCCCCGACGAGCAGCAGCGGATCGTGGAAGCGCTCAACGCGCTCCGGCGCCGCTACGATTACGTCTTCACCTCGGGCGGCATCGGCCCCACCCATGACGACATCACCGCCGACGCGGTGGCTGCCGCGTTCGGCGTTCCCTGCGATTATGATTCCGAAGCGCTGACCCTGCTCGCCAGGCATTACGCCGAGCGCAATCTCGAGTTCACTCCGGCGCGCCGCCGCATGGCACGGATGCCGGTCGGCAGCCGCCACATCGACAATCCGGTCAGCCGCGCCCCCGGCTTCATCATCGGCAATGTCCATGTCATGGCCGGCGTGCCCTCGGTTTTCCAGGCCATGCTCGACAATGTGCTGCCGACGCTCCGCACCGGGGCCCGGCTTCTCTCCGACAAGGTGCCCTGCCCCTTCGGCGAAGGCGACATCGGCGATCCGCTGACCGTGATCGCCAAGGCCAATCCCGACGTCAATATCGGCTCCTATCCGCGTTTTTCGGGCGAGGGCTTTTCTACCGAGATCGTCATTCGCGGGCGCGACGGCGATGCGGTTGCCGCCGCCAAGCAGGAGATCGAGGCCATGCTGGCCGATATCGAATACAGCCTCGGCGCGGCCGCGGACTGACGCTCTGCACCGCTGCCCGGCAGCCGAACGCCGGTGCCGGCAATCGCTTTGACAAGGATCAATGCACCCCGCCTGCAGCCGCCGCATGTTCTGTGTCCGGGCCTTGTGTCCCGGGGCATCCAAAGGAGATCCCACATGGCCTATCACACGATCCTCGCTGTTCTCGCAACCGAAGCCGACGTCGCCCCCGTGACCCGCGCCATCGCCGATTTCGCTGCCGGCAGCAGCGTCCACCTGATCGGCTGCCACGGCGAGCCATCGCAATTCGTCGTCCTGTCCGCACCGATCGATGTGCCCGACGCGACCACCATCGCAGCCCTCTACGAACAGGCCGATGCGCGCATGCGCGAGGTCGGCGACGCCTTTTCCAAGGCCTGCGACACCGCCGGCCTCTCCCATGAATGGCGCCCGGTGCGCTCGCCTGCCGGAGACAGCGCGCTTTCCGCGCTCGTCAGCGCCCGCTCGGCAGATCTGGTCGTCGTCCGCCAGCCGGACCGCTCGGCCAACGAGGACATGGCCAGCAATATCGAGGCACTGCTGTTCGAAGGCGGTCGGCCGGTGCTGTTCCTGCCGCCGAGCGGCAAGCTCGCCGCACCGATCCGCCGGATCGTGATCGCCTGGGACGGCTCGCGCGAGGCCGCCCGCGCGGCGCATGACGCGCTGCCGCTGCTCAAGGCCGCCGAGGCCGTGGACATCGTGATCGTCGATCCCGACAAGCTGCCCGACATCGATGCGCCGCTGGCCGGCACCGATCTCGCCGCATGCCTGTCGCGCCACGGCATCCACGCCAATGTCACCACCACCTCGCGCGGCGGCGGCTCGACCGCAAAGGCGATCATGGCGCAGGCCACCGCCAGCAATGCGGACCTGGTGGTGATGGGCGCCTATACCCACCAGCGGCTGCGTGAATGGCTGTTCGGCGGCGTCACCCGCGCCTTCCTTGAAAATGCGCCGGTCGCGGTGCTGATGTCGCGCTGAATGCGGGCAGCGCGCGGTCCCCGGGGCCGCGCGGTCCCCGCAGGTTTGCTTGAATCCCGTTGAAAGACGGGCGGTCCGCGCCCGCCTCACAGGCTCTGCGCTTGCTTTTGGCACCGGTCTTCGGCTAATTGCGGCATTCAATTTCTCAAACCCGAGCCACCGCGCCGCCATCCAAGGACATCCCATGTCGCTTCCGGACAAAGCCTTTCCCGTCTCCTGGGACCAGTTCCACCGCGACGCCCGGGCGCTTGCCTGGCGGCTGAGCGGCACCGGGCAGGCCTGGGCGGCGATCGTCTGCATCACCCGCGGCGGCCTGGTGCCCGCCGCCATCATCTCGCGCGAGCTCGACATTCGCCGCATCGACACGGTTTCGGTCGCCTCCTACCACGACTACGTGACCCAGGGCGACATGAAGGTGCTCAAGGAGATCAACGCCGACATCCTCGAAACCGAGGGCGAAGGCGTGTTGATCGTCGACGACCTGACCGACACCGGCAAGACCGCGGCGATCGTCCGCGCCATGCTGCCGAAAGCCCATTTCGCCACCGTCTATGCCAAGCCCAAGGGCCGACCGCTGGTCGACACCTTCGTCACCGAAGTCAGCCAGGACACCTGGATCTATTTCCCCTGGGACATGGGCTTTGCCTATGTCGAGCCGATCGCCAAGGACACCCGCGGCTGAGCCGGCGCCGGCCGGTGACGTCCCCGGACCGGAGCACCGGGCCCGACGGCACGGCCGAGCGCCCACAGGAGCCTTCACCGCACGCGCTTGCGTTCATCTTCCTGGTGGTCACCATCGACATGATGGGCGTGGGGCTGGCCTTTCCGCTTTTGCCCAAGCTGATCCAGGGCGTCGGCGACTTCACCATTTCAGAGGCCGCCTTCTTCAATGGCGCCATCGCCGTGCTCTATGCGCTCGCGCAGTTCGCGTTCTCGCCGCTTGTGGGCAACCTGTCCGATGCCTATGGCCGGCGGCCGGTGCTGCTGATCGCGCAGACGGGACTGGCGCTCGACTACCTGCTGATGGCGCTGGCGCCGAACCTGTGGTGGATCGCCGCTGCGCGCCTCGTGTCCGGCATGTTCGGCGCCACCGTCTCGACCGCCAGCGCCTATGTCACCGATGTCTCGACGCCGGAAAACCGGGCGCGCAATTTCGGCTTCATCGGCATGGCCTTCGGGCTGGGCTTCGTGATCGGTCCGTTCGCGGGCGGCCTGCTGGGTGCGATCGACATCCATTTGCCGTTCTTCGTCTCCGCCGGCCTGGTGGCGCTGAACGTGGCGTTCGGCTGCGTGGTGCTGCCCGAATCGCTTGCCCCGCGCGACCGCAGGCCGCTCGCCGGATGGCGGCAGAGCAATCCCCTCGCGGCGCTGCGGCTGCTCACCCGCCTGCCCCGGCTCACGCCCTACCTGACCTGCTTCTTCCTCGTCTTCATGGCGCAGCGCGGGCTTGAAAGCATCTGGGTGCTCTATGCCGATTTCCGCTTCGGCTGGGGCATTCGCGAGGCAGCCTTCTCGCTCGCCTTCGTCGGGCTGATGTACATTATCGTCCAAGGCTTCCTGGTGGGCCATGCGGTGCGCCGCTTCGGCGAGCCGCGGGTGATCGGGGCGGGCTATCTGCTCGCCGCGGTGAGCCTGATCGCCTTTGCCTTCGTCGATAGCGGGGGTCCGGCCATCGTGCTGGTGGGAAGCTTCATCCTCGGGGCCGCCATCGCCGAGCCCGCGCTCAAGTCGCTCGCCACCCAGCTTATCGCGGCCAACCAGCAGGGCCTGCTGCAAGGCGCGATCGCCTCCGTCAACAGTCTCGTCATCATCCTGGCGCCGGCGCTTGCCAATCTGGTGCTCGCCAATGTCTCCGGCCCCACACCGCTGGCGCCGCTTCCGGGCGCCTGGTTCCTGTTCGGCGGCGGGCTGTTCCTGCTCGCCTTCGTTGTGTTCCGCCGCGCCCGCGCCGCGACATAGCCATGGCCCGAGGCCGGGGCGAGCAGGCAGCAGCACACGGGCCGATTGAATCTTTGCAAGGCCGGGCTATATCTTGCCCTTGCACCCGCTCATGGCAGCATGCGCCGGCGGCCCGGGCCGACGGGCTTTTCCGTTGCATGCATGTCATATTGGCGTGGGAGACTTTTTCGAGGAGGCGATTCGCTGACCATCACCGCTTTCGACAGGATCAGGAGCTTGCTGGATCTATTCAGGCATCCGGACGACGCCGATGCGCGCCTCGATGGCAAGCGCAAGCGTCAGGCCGCGGCCGCGGTGTTCCGCGGCTCGGGCGATTCGCGCGAGCTGATGCTGATCACCAGCCGCGACACCGGGCGCTGGATCGTCCCCAAGGGATGGATCGAGCGCGGTGAGGACGGCGCCGCCGCGGCGCTGCGCGAAGCCTGGGAAGAGGCCGGCGTGACCGGCCGGATCATGACCGGCGGGCCGGTCGGGCACTACCGCTACGTCAAGCAACGGCCCCGCCGCGGCGACGCGGTCTGCGACGTCGATGTCTATCTGGTGCTGCTCGGAGAGCAGAGCGGCCACTGGCCGGAAAAGGGCGAGCGCCGCCGCAAGTGGTTCCCCGTGGCAAGCGCGATCGGCCTGATCGGCGAAGAAGGCCTGAAGGACGTGATTCGCGACGCCTTCCACGCGATGAAGGCCGCCTGATCCTTCCCGTCCGCCAGGATTTGACAAGCCGCGCGACGACCCGCCAGCGGCTTTTGTGAGAGCCAATTCCGGGCCATTTTCATCCCCTTGGCGGCGCCGGTTGAGGCGGCCTGACGCTCGCCGGCGCCGATGCTCTCAGTTCTCACAGGTGAGAATTTCAATCCCGTTTCGGAACACCGCCGCGATGGCTTTCGGTCGCGCCGCTTGCGATAGCACAAGGCCTTGCAATTCAGGCACTTATTGCCCGGCAATGGCGGATCGGATCAAAAGCCGGTTTGTCCTCGTTTTCCACAATCGCCGGGCACTAGATGTGGTGTACATGAATCCGTCACAATCAACCTCTTGACGCACCCGGACGAGTCGATGCTTATAGGACCCACGTTGCGGCGGCGGCGCGACTGGAGTGTTTCGAGGCCAGTCAAATCCTGAAAATTGCGTTCAATTCGACTGACTTCCGGGCAGTTTTGCGCGGTCGTCTGTGGGGTGTGTTCTGCCGTCCAGAGACGTCGGACAGAGTGAAAAAATGGCTGGCGGCAATAATCTGTTAATACTATATTTAGTGTTTGCAGCCACGCTAACCACAAGATACAGGATTTCCCAACCACGGGAATCATACCGAGTGAGCGAGTAGCGAGCTGGCTGCGCAATGACTGCGCCGCCTTGGGGACAAGTTATTGCCGTCACGCGAGAAACGCGTTCGGCCGCGAATTTTAAAGAGGATGACAATGCACATTGAACGTCGGTTCACCAAGGAAGGGCAGTCAGCCTATGCGGACATCGCGTTTCGCAAGGCCACGAGCGAGATCCGCAATCCGGATGGTTCGATCGTCTTCCGGCTTGAAGGCATTGATGTCCCGGTCCAGTTCAGCCAGGTCGCTGCCGACATCCTCGCGCAGAAATATTTCCGCAAGGCTGGCGTGCCTGCACGGCTGAAGAAGGTCGAGGAAAACTCGGTCCCGTCCTGGCTGTGGCGCTCGGTCGCCGACGAGGCGGCGCTGGCAGAGCTTCCGGAAGACGAACGCTACGGCTCCGAAACCGACGCGCGCCAGGTGTTCGACAGGCTCGCCGGCACCTGGACCTACTGGGGCTGGAAGGGCGGCTATTTCTCCTCCGAGGCCGATGCCCGCGCCTTCATGGACGAACTCGCCTATATGCTCGCCACCCAGCGCGTCGCCCCCAACTCGCCGCAGTGGTTCAACACCGGCCTGCACTGGGCCTATGGCATCGATGGCCCCGGCCAGGGCCATTTCTATGTCGACCCCTTCACCGGCAAGCTGGTCAAGTCGAAATCCGCCTACGAGCATCCCCAGCCGCATGCCTGCTTCATCCAGTCGGTCGAGGACGACCTCGTCAACGAAAACGGCATCATGGACCTGTGGGTGCGTGAGGCGCGCCTGTTCAAATACGGCTCCGGCACCGGCTCCAACTTCTCCTATCTCAGGGGCGAAGGCGAAAAGCTGTCGGGCGGAGGCAAGTCCTCGGGCCTGATGAGCTTCCTCAAGATCGGCGACCGCGCGGCCGGCGCCATCAAGTCGGGCGGCACCACCCGCCGCGCGGCCAAGATGGTGGTGGTCGACATCGACCACCCCGACATCGAGGCCTATATCAACTGGAAGGTGAAGGAAGAGCAGAAGGTCGCAGCGCTGGTGACCGGCTCGAAGATCGTCTCCCAGCATTTGAAGGCGATCATGAAGGCCTGCGTCAACTGCGAGGCCGACAACGACGCCTGCTTCGACCCCAAGCAGAACCCCGCGCTCAAGCGCGAGATCAAGGCCGCCAAGAAGAGCCAGGTTCCGGAAAACTACGTCAAGCGCGTCATCCAGTTCGCGCGCCAGGGCTATTCCGACATCGAATTCGCGACCTATGACACCGACTGGGATTCGGAAGCCTATCTCACCGTGTCGGGCCAGAACTCCAACAATTCGGTCTCGATCAAGGACGACTTCCTGCGCGCCGTCGAGGCCGATGGCGAGTGGCAGCTGACCGCCCGCAAGGACGGCCGGGTGATGAAGACGCTGAAAGCCCGCGACCTGTGGGAACAGATCGGCCATGCCGCCTGGGCGTCTGCCGATCCGGGCCTGCATTTCAACACCACCATGAACGACTGGCACACCTGCCCGGCCGAAGGCCCGATCCGCGCCTCCAACCCGTGCTCGGAATACATGTTCCTGGACGACACGGCCTGCAATCTGGCCTCGCTCAACCTCTTGCAGTTCAAGGATGCGAACACCAAGCGCATCGACATCGCCGATTATGAGCATGCCGTCCGCCTCTGGACCGTGGTGCTCGAAATCTCGGTGATGATGGCGCAGTTCCCCTCCCACCAGATTGCCGAGCGGTCCTACAAGTACCGCACGCTGGGTCTCGGCTACGCCAATATCGGCGGGTTGCTGATGTCCTCGGGCATTCCCTACGATTCGGCCGAAGGCCGCGCCATCTGCGGCGCGCTGACCGCGATCATGACCGGCGTCTCCTATGCGACGTCGGCGGAAATGGCAGCCGAGATCGGCCCCTTCCCGGGCTACAAGGAAAACAAGAAGAACATGCTGCGGGTGATCCGCAATCACCGCCGCGCCGCCCATGGCGAGAGCACGGGCTATGAGGGCCTGTCGGTCAACCCGGTGGCGCTGGTCGCCGGCGACTGCCCGGATCCGGATCTGATCACCCACGCCACCGCCGCCTGGGACAAGGCGCTGGAACTCGGCGAAAAGCACGGCTACCGCAACGCGCAGGCCACCGTGATCGCGCCCACCGGCACCATCGGCCTGGTGATGGACTGCGACACCACCGGCATCGAGCCCGATTTCGCGCTGGTCAAGTTCAAGAAGCTCGCCGGCGGCGGCTACTTCAAGATCATCAACAACGCGGTGCCCGAGGCGCTGCGCACGCTCGGCTACGCGGAAAACCAGATCGCCGAGATCGAGGCCTATGCCGTCGGCCATGGCAACATCAACCAGGCACCCGGCATCAACCCGGGCTCGCTCAAGGCCAAGGGCTTCACCGATGCCCAGATCGAGGCCATCAACGGCGCCACCAAGGCCGCCTTCGACATCAAGTTCGTCTTCAACAAGTGGACGCTGGGCGAGGAATTCTGCAAGTCGGTGCTCGGCTTCACGGACGAGCAGATGAACGATTTCTCCTTCGACATGCTCTCGGCCATGGGCTTTTCGAAGAAGGACATCGAGGCCGCCAACATCCATGTCTGCGGCGCGATGACGCTCGAGGGCGCCCCGCACCTGAAGACCGAGCACTATCCGGTGTTCGACTGCGCCAATCCCTGCGGCAAGATCGGCAAGCGCTACCTGTCGGTCGACAGCCACATCCGCATGATGGCAGCCGCCCAGCCGTTCATCTCCGGCGCGATCTCGAAGACCATCAACATGGCCAACGATGCCACCGTCGATGACTGCAAGAACGCCTACATGCTGTCCTGGAAGCTCGCGCTCAAGGCCAATGCGCTCTACCGCGACGGCTCCAAGCTCTCCCAGCCGCTCAATGCCTCGCTGATCGAGGACGACGAGGACGAGGACGAGGCCATCGAGGCGCTGGTGGCCCAGCCCGCCGCCGCCCAGGCCGTGCAGGTCACCGAAAAGATTGTCGAGCGCGTGATCGAGCGGCTCTACCGCGACCGCGAGAAGCTGCCGAACCGCCGCAAGGGCTACACGCAGAAGGCCGTGATCGGTGGCCACAAGGTCTACCTGCGCACCGGCGAGTTCGATGACGGGCGTCTGGGCGAGATCTTCATCGACATGCACAAGGAAGGTGCCGCCTTCCGCGCGATGATGAACAATTTCGCCATCGCCATCTCGCTCGGCCTGCAATATGGCGTGCCGCTCGAGGAATATGTGGAGGCCTTCACCTTCACCAAGTTCGAGCCCGCCGGCATGGTCCAGGGCAATGACGCGATCAAGAACGCCACCTCGATCCTGGACTACATCTTCCGGGAACTGGCGGTCTCCTACCTGGCGCGCCACGACCTCGCCCATGTCGACACCTCCGACTTCACCAACACCGCGCTCGGCAAGGGGATTTCGGAAGGCAAGGCACAGCCCTTCTCCAAGGGCCTGACCCGCGGCGCCTCGCTCAAGGTCGTCACCGGCGCGAGCCTCGGCGCGGGCGAGCCCAAGGGCCAGGCGGCAGCACCCGCCAAGGCGCCCTCCTCCGGCGCCTCGGTGATCACCGCCTCGTTCTCCGGCAAGGGAGCCGGCGCGAGCCTGGCGGTCAAGGCGCAGCCCGAAACGCTCGCCTCGGACGGAGCCACCGCCTTCAAGCGCGACTACGAGGAACGCGCCGAGGAACTCGCCATCGAGATCGAGATGGACGAGGCCCAGGCGGACGACCTGTTCTCCGACGCCGCCGAAACCGAGGCCCGGGAAGCCAAGGCCAAGGCCGCCGACCGCCGCGCCCGCTCGATCATGCAGGGCTACACCGGCAACATGTGCTCCGAGTGCCAGAACTTCACCATGGTCCGGAACGGCACCTGCGAAAAGTGCGACACCTGCGGGGCGACGAGCGGGTGTTCTTGAACGGCTGCGAAGCTGGTCACGAATGACTGAAAGAGGCGGGCCGGACACGGCCCGCCTCTTTCGATTCCGTGTGGGCTCCACGCCGCTTTGATCCGCACCGGTTCCCGGGCATCAGGATCACGGAATGGATCCTCGGCTCGGGGGCCGAGGATCCATTCCGTGACGCCACCGCAACCGGCGCACCACCGCGAGGCAACACCCTCGCCCGACAGGTCAGGCAATGCGACCATCGCGGCTCGTGCACCGATGATCCATAAGCCGGGACAAGCACGGCGGAGAACGACTCTCGATCTTCGTCATCCTCGGCCCCCGAGCCGAGGATCCATTCCGTGATGCCACCGCAACCGGCGCACCACCGCGAAGCAACACCCTCGCCCGACAGGTCAGGCAATGCGACCATCGCGGCTCGTGCACCGATGATCCATAGGCCGGGACAAGCACGGCAGAGAACGGCTCTCGATCTTCGTCATCCTCGGCCCCCGAGCCGAGGATGACGACGGAGAGGGCCGCCCTTTGCCTCCCGCTTGAGGGAGCCACAGGTAGTGTGCGGAGAGTTCTGCAAAATGGCTGAGATTGGGCGGTCATGGCAGGCT
>NZ_LQZT01000004.1:0-65448 GCF_001703635.1 Parahoeflea olei
CCGCATGACCAGCTTCATGGCCGCCCAATTTGCAGAACTTGACGCACACAATCGAGCCACAGGCCGCGATTGACCGAGCAAAGGCCGACGAGCCGGCGGTGGCAACGTGGGTGCCGATCGCTCCGCGGCTCACGGAGCGCGAAGCCCCCCTCCCGGATCAGCTTCGCTGCCGCTCGCTTCTCCGACCTCCCCTCAAGGGGAAGGCAAAGCCGATCATCAGGATCGCATCCTCTCACCCACCGTGAGCGAGCAAGTCCGCCCGATCTCAGCGCCGCGCCTTGCGGGCGGCGTAGCGCTGGTCGCGCTTTTCCTTCATGGCGGCCATGTCGGCGACCGCGCGTTCGGCGCGGGCCTTCTCCTCGGCCTCGCGGGCGATCTGCTCGGCGTGTTCGGCGGCATAGGCGGCTTCGGCCTCGGCGGCGTCCTGCGCGGCCTTCTGCGCCTCTTGCTCGCGCTTCAGGCGTTCGCGCTCGGCGCGGCGTTCCTCGCGCGCCCTGGCGACCGCCTCGCGTTCGGCGCGCTTGGCAATCATTTCCGGGTCATCCGGCTTCGGCGCGGCCTTCATCTTGTCGAGAAGCTTCTGCTTGGCTTCCATGGCGTCTTGACGGCGGTCGGTGAAGGAGGTGCGTACTTGCTTTTTCAAACTGAATTCGTCCTTGTGGAGATCAATGCCGCTCGGGCAAGCCGCCAAATGCGGCGATCCGCCGTCTATGTGACGCTCCGGCGGCAATTACACAACCCTTGCGACACAATTAATCCGGCCGCCAGCCGGCACGGCCGCGCGCCACGCCTAGCCGGCACAGACGAAGCAGAAGCGCTCAAGTCGGGAGATCAGCGCCTTCTGGCTCGACACGCCGCATTTGAGCATGGCGGATTTCAATTGCTTGCGCACCGTGTCGAGTGCGACACCGGCCTCCTCCGCAAGCGCGTCAAGCGGGCGCCCGGCCGCCACCGCGGCCACCGCGCGGCTTTCGGCGGCGGTGACGCCGAACAGGCGGCAGAAGCGGTCGATCTCGCGGGTGCCGATGCTGAGCGCTTCCGACAGCGGCTCCAGCGTCAGGATCACGGCCGGCGACTTGAACGACGGCAGGCTTGAGACGATCGGCGCGGCACCCACCAGCCGCACGCTGTATTGCTCGCGCGTGACCGGATGCTCGGCCAGGAAGGCGCCGAAAGGCTCGGCGGCGTCGCCGTGAAGCCGGCCGGCCTGCTGCTGCCAGGCAAGCTCGGAGGCACGCTCGGCAAAGCGCAGCCGGCCTGCGCTCATGCGCATCAGCCCGCCCCGCTGCATCTCCTCGGCCCGCTGGTTGGCAAACAGCACGGCGCCATGAATATTGAGGATCACCACCGCCTTGCCCGCATAGGCCCAGAGATCTCCGAGCGCGCTGCGCTGCAATTCGAGATCGCGATTGGCGATGTAGAAGCGCAGCGCATGGCGGAAATCGGGCAGGATGCGGGTCAGGCGCTCGACCTGTTCCGGCTCGAACGGCACCGCGTCGTCATGGGGCGCCACGCCCACGCCCATATAGGCGGGGCCGGCCGACAGGTTGGTCAGCATCAGGTTGCGCATGCCGCCGGTCGCCAGCACCTCGTTGTAGACGATATCGGTGCGCCTTTCCTCCTCCGTGAGCACCTGGTGCTCGAGCAGGACCGTGTTCACCGGCGCTTCGGCGACGCGCGGAACCCGGCGATCGATGGCGATATAGGTTTCGATATAGGAGGCATAGGTGTGGTCGTCGCCACGCACGAAATGTTCGAGATAGGGCCGCTCGCCGGGGCGGTCGAGCACGATCAGGTTGACCGAGGAGCCGCCGACATAGTCCGACAGCGAGATCAGGCAGTCGGTCCAAAGCTCCGGGCTCAGCGCCGCCTCGAACAGCCGCTCCCGCATCGCCCGCTCGTCGATGCCCATCCCGCTCACAACCGCCCTCCCCGCGAACGCCCGAGCCAGCCTCCACGGGCAACCTGGCCTCGGTTGCGGCGCTGCGAATGTGGGGCGGATCGCATGGCATTATCCTGACTTGATGGCGCAAGCATATAAGCCCCCTTGCCCGGTCTTCAAGCCACTTGTTGGCCGATCCCAGCGGCAGGCAGGCCTCACGCCGGGAAAAAGTCCGGCAGCCGGGCGCGTGTCAGGTGCCGCAGAAGGTCGTGTAGGGTCCGAACTCCGGCGGCGCGCCGCGCGCGAAAGCCTCGAGCCCCGCGCGCTCGGTGAAGGGATCGGCAAGCACCCCGAGCAGCTTCTCGAACGGACCGAGATCACCCGCGGCAGCCGATTGCAGAGCCGCCTCCACCAGATGGTTGCGCGGGATGTAAACCGGATTGACACGGTCCATTGCCGCCCTCCGCTGCTCGGGCGCAGCGCTGTCGCGCGCAAGCCGCGCCCGGTAGCGATCGAGCCAGTCGTCGATGGCGGCGGGGTCGGCAAAGAGGGACCGCACGGGCTCCTCGTCGCCCGCAACGGCGGCGGAAAGGCTGCGGAACACGCGGGTGAAATCCGCCTGCGATTGCGCCATCGCGACAAGCAGCGCCACGCCGAGATCGAGGTCTTCGGGCTCCGCCGACACAAGCCCCAGCTTCAGGCGCAGACCCTCGAGCCAGGCACTCTCATAGGCGGCGGGAAATCCGTTGACCACCGTGCTCGCGCGTGCGACCGCATCCTCGCTGTCGTCGGGATTGATGAGATCGAGCAGGGTTTCGGCAAAACGCGCCAGATTCCACTGCGCGATCTGCGGCTGGTTGCCAAAGGCATAGCGCCCCTGGTGATCGATCGAGCTGAACACCGCATCGGGACTGTAGCCATCGATGAAGGCGCACGGCCCGTAGTCGATGGTCTCCCCCGAAATCGTCATGTTGTCGGTGTTCATCACCCCGTGCACGAAGCCGAGATGCATCCACTGGGCAATCAGCCTGGCCTGGCGCTCGAGGACGGCGGACAGCAGCCCGAGAGCGCGGTCGGGCTGGCCTGAGAGCTCCGGATAATGGCGGGCAATCGCGTAGTCGGCGAGTTGGCGCAGCCTGGCGGTCTCGCCGCGGGCGGCGAAGAACTGGAAGGTGCCGACCCGCAAATGGCTCGACGCAACCCGCGCCAGCACCGCGCCGGGGGCGGGTCCGTCCTGCCTGAGGATCCGCTCGCCGGTCGCCACCGCCGCAAGCGCCCGGGTGGTGGGCACACCCAGCGCATGCATCGCCTCGCCGATCAGATATTCGCGCAAGACCGGGCCGATCACGGCCTTGCCATCGCCACCGCGCGAAAACGGCGTCCGGCCCGAGCCCTTCAGATGCAGGTCACGACGCCGGCCTTGCGGGTCGATCACCTCGCCCAGAAGCAACGCACGCCCATCGCCGAGTTGCGGCGAGAAGCCGCCGAACTGGTGGCCGGCATAGGCCATCGCCAGCGGGGTTGCGCCCTCCGGCGCGGTGTGGCCGGCAAGGATAGCGGCCCCGGCCGGACTGTCGAGCGCCGTGGCGTCGAGACCCAACTCAGCGGCCAGAGCGCGATTGAAGCGGATCATCTCAGGGGCCGGAACCTCGGCCCCCTTCCACGGCACATAAAAGCCTTCGAGGTCGCGGGCATAGCTGTTGTCGAACCGGAAGGGGGCGGTGCTCATGGTCAAATCCTGAGGTTATGGGGCGTCTGCCGGGCATCGCTGCCTTGCAGACGCAAGCCGCTGCAGCGGCGGTGCCGGCGGGGCGTCGGGCGCCTGCCCTATTCCGCGGCGTCGCGCTTGGGCAGAACCCAGCCCGGCCGGGCGAAATGACAGGTATAGCCGTTCGGAATGCGTTCGAGATAATCCTGGTGCTCCGGCTCGGCCTCCCAGAAATCGCCCACCGGCTCGACCTCGGTCACCACCTTGCCCGGCCACAGGCCCGAGGCATCGACATCGGCAATGGTGTCGAGCGCGATCTCGCGCTGCCGCTCGTCGACATAATAGATCGCCGAGCGGTAGGACGGGCCGCGGTCGTTGCCCTGGCGGTTGGGCGTGGTGGGATCGTGGATCTGGAAGAAGAACTCCAGAAGTCGGCGATAACTCAGCTTCGACGGATCGAAGATGATCTCGATCGCCTCGGCATGGGTGCCGTGATTGCGGTAGGTCGCGTTCTTGACGTCACCGCCGGAATAGCCGACGCGGGTTTTCTCGACGCCCGGCATCTTGCGGATCAGGTCCTGCATGCCCCAGAAGCATCCGCCGGCCAGTACTGCGCGTTCGCTCATCTAGATATCCTCCACCTGGTCAAGATAGTCGCCATAGCCCTCGGCCTCCATCTGGGCCTTGGGTACGAACCGCAACGATGCGGAATTGATGCAGTAGCGCAGCCCGCCGCGGTCGCGCGGCCCGTCGGGAAACACGTGCCCCAGATGGCTGTCGCCATGGGTGGAGCGGACTTCCGTGCGGATCATGCCGTGGCTCACGTCGCGCAGTTCCTTCACATGCGCGGGTTCGATCGGCTTGGTGAAGCTCGGCCAGCCGCACCCGCTTTCGAACTTGTCGGACGAAGCGAACAGCGGCTCGCCGGAAACGATGTCGACATAGATGCCGGCGGCCTTGTTGTCGTTGTACTCGCCGGTAAACGGCCGCTCGGTGCCGTTCTGCTGGGTGACGCGGAACTGTTCGGGCGTCAGTTTCGAGAGAGCATCATCGCTGCGGACATAGGTTTTTGACATGGGGCGCATCTTCCTGACTGAAAATCTGTCTGGTTGTCCCACAGACATGGGCCACACCGCGCCGGTTTTCAATCGCCGGCGGCGTTCACGGCGCCGGATTTGGCCTCACGCCGGATGAATTTGTGGTGAGATGCGGCGCGAGCAACCGGCGCAAGCGAACCGTCTGGCCGAGCCAGGACGCCCGGACTGCCGGCAGACAACGCACCCTTGGCCGCCAAAGCGGCGCCCGTCCTCAGTATTCGCGTTCGAAGAAGATGCCGCCCTTGGTTTCGCCGCTAGAGCTCGCTTCGCCGCGCAGCTTGATGCCCTTGCCGACATCGAGATCGATGCGCGCCTTGCCGGCTCCGGCCGATCCGCCGCTCTCGATCCCGAGATAGGTGCGGTCGTTCAGATATTTGCCGACGCCCAGCGAGGTGTCGCCGGTCTCTTCGTCGGTGCGCACGTCGATGTCGTCGACACCGGTGGCGCGGCGCAGCTGCTCGACCAGCCCGCCGCCCTTGACCGCGCCGGTCAACTGCCCGACCGCCTCGGCAAGCTGGGCAATCTGCAGCGCCGACAGGCTGTTCATCGAGCGGCCGAACACGAGTTGCGCGAGCACCTCTTCCTCGGGCAGGGTCGGGCTCGAGGAGAATTTGAATTCCGGCGCATCCGCCGGTCCCGTCACCGCGATGGTGACGGTGGTGCTGCCCGAGCGGCTTGAGGCCGCGAGATCGAGGATCGGCACCACGGAGCCCGCAAAACCGAGCCGGCCGCGGTCGAAATCGAGCGTCTGGCCGACAATGCTGAGCCGGCCGCGCCTGAGATCGAAGCCCCCGGCAGCAACCGGCGCGCCGGTGGTGCCGGTCAGCCGCACCGAGCCGCCAAGTTCCACGTCCATGCCGCGCCCGCGCACGAAGATCCGGCTGGCGCGCACCTGCACGTCGAGCCCCACCCCGGTGGAGGCACCCTCGCTGCCGCCGCCCGACAGGCGCTCGGCCTGGGAGCGCACCTGGGCGGAGGCGTTTTCATGGGTGACGTTCAATTGCGCGATCGAACTCGGAATCGTGTCGGGCACGGTGATCGTGGTTTCGTCGAGCACGACCGTCCCGGACAGCTGCGGCAGACCTGTCAGCGGGCCGGAGAGCCCGAGATCCGCGTCAAACCGCGTCGCCACCGTTCTGCCGTCGGCATAGCGGCCGCGTTCGACCTTCAGGTTGAGATCGGCGGGAAAACTGGCCGCCGGATCGAGCCCTACGGTGCCGGAACCGCTGATGCGTCCGCCCGAGGACAGCGTGCCCGACAGCGAGCGGATCGACGCCTGCTGCGGCGAAAGCCCGATTTCGGCGGACAGGTCGTTGACGGCGATGCCGGTGCGCGCATCGACCAGCCGCGCGCCCGAGGTGCGGACCGTGCCGGAAATGCGCGGCCCGCCCACGGTGCCGCCGATATCCATGTTGACCTGGGCTGCGCCCGACAGCGCGATCCCCTGCCGGGCAAGCGGGGCCGACAGCAGCGAAAACGGCACGCTGCCGTCGATCTTGGCCGAGACCGCCTTGGATCCGCCGGTGTCGAGCCCGCCGGAGGCGGCAAAGGCCAGCCCCCCGCCGCTCGCGCGCGCGTCAAAGCTCAGGCGCCCGCTGCGCAGTCCACCGCTTGCCTTGAGCGACACCGGAACATCTGTGACCGACGAGGCCGCCGCCGCGCGCACATTGCCGGCATCAAGCGTGTAGTCGACCACCGGTGCGGAGGCCGTGCCCCTCACCGTGACCTTGCCGGACACGGAGCCCGACAGCCCTGCCCCGGGTGCAACCGCATTGACCGATGTCAGCGGCAGGTTTGCGAGCGCGACATCGAGGTTGAGTTGCTGTCCGGCTGAGCCGGTCACCGCCACCCGTCCGCCGCCGGGCGAAATCACCAGCCGCTCGATCCGCGTGGTGCCGTCGCGGATCACCGCCCGGGCCGGTTCGAGGAGGTCGATCTTCAGGCCCTGGTAGCTCGTGCGCGCGCTCGCGACCTCGATTTCCGTCTGCCCCTCGCTCTGCCGCACCCGCGCGTCGAGCGACACCGGAAATCCGGCGGCCTGCGCCTTGGCCTCGATCGCGGTCCAGCCCTGCTCCTGCGAGAAGCCGGCCGTGAGGCCGGAGACATCGGTACCGCCGGCGCTGAGCCGTGCGACATCGAGCGTGCCCACCGGCGCGGGCGTGCCCATCAGATCGGCAACGGTCATTTTCAGCCGTGCATCGCGCACCGAATAGCCGTCATCGCGGATCTCGGGGAAGCCAAGCGCGATGTCGGCCACCGATTTGGCGTCGCGTACCTCGAAGCGGATGCTGCCCGCGCCCTTGCCCTTGACCGTCTGCAGCGCAAGCGCCGAAAGCGATCCGAGATCCTTGAGATCGAGTTCGATCGTGCCGGTGGGGCGGTAAGCCTGGTCCAGCACCAGGGCGCCCGACACCAGGTTGTCGGCGACCTCGAGCCGCAGCGGATCGACGCGCACCGCGCCATCCGATTGCGCCACCACGACGCGCCCCTTGACGGGCCGGCCTTCCAGCGTGCCGGAGAGGTCCAAGTCGGCCTGCGGCGCGGCCGGATCGGCGACGCCCTTGGCGCTCAGCACCAGGTCGGACAGATCGCGCCCCTCGACGCTCAGCCCCTGGCCGGTGATCCGCGCCTCAAAACCCGGCGCGGAGCTTTGCCCGGAGACGGAGGCCGTGAGATCGAGACCACCGCTGACAGCGGCATTGAGCCCGGCAAGCTGCTTGAGGCTTGCCTCGATATCGCCCTCGATCCCGCCGTCGTCGGACAGCGCCACGCCGCCCGCGGCACTCGCATGGTCGGAGGCGAGCTGAAAGTCGCGCACGGCAACGGCGCCCGCCGCATCGCGCGAGACCTCCGCGGCAAACCGCGTTTCGGGCCCCAGGATGTCGGGCGCTTGCTCGGACAGCACCGCGTTGCGGATCGAACCCGCGATCCTGGCGGCAACGCCGCCGGCGCCGTCATAGGACGCATTCTCCAATACGACTTCGGCCACGCCGGTGCGGAGCGTGACCTTGTCGCTCGATACCGCGCCGTCTTCCGCCAGCGCGACATCGCCCGTCACCGACACGCCACCCGCAAGTGCCCGTGCGACGATCTCGTTGCTGGAGCCGGCTGCGCCGAGCTTGACCTCGAACGACCCCGCACCGCTGCGCGTCGCCAATGAGAACCGGTCGAAATCTGCCGTCGCCTGGATGGCGTCGGCGCTGTAGCCGGTGGCCGCCACGCGGTCGGTCGAGACCTCGACCCGGACCGCGGCTTCCTCGGCATTGCCCTTGACCCCGACGCTGAGCTGCGGCACCGCAAGGCTCACCCGCCCATCGCCTTCCCCGAAGACGAAAGGAGCGACCCCGTCCCGGGGGCCCGCCGTCAGGGTCAGGTCGACCGCGCCTTCGCGCGCCACGCGGCCACGCCCCTCGGCGCTGACGCTCCCTGAAGTGAACGAGAACAGGTCGATCACCGCGCCGTTTCGGTCAGGCTCGACCAGCGCTTCGAGCAGCAACTGGCTGCGCCCGGCCACGACCTGGCGCAGGTCCGGCGGCAGGAAGCGTTCGAACTCCCCGCCGGCCTCGACCGAGACCGCCTCGCCGGCGTCGCTCCTGTTGAGCCGCAGCTTTGCCTCGGCCACCAGGGCATCGTTGACGAGACCGTTCGCGGTGAGTTGCCAATCGGCCAGCGACCCTTGCGAGGTGGCCGTGAGCGTGATCGCGTCATTGGGCGACAGCCCGGCAAGATTGGCCATCACGCCGCCGGCCGGTTCGCTCAGCTTCGCCGACACATCAAGACGGTTTTCGGACTCTTCGTAATCGGCATCGAGCGTCAGTTCGCCCCCCACGCCGTCCGTGCGCTTGACAACAAGATCGGCAAGCGCGGTCGACAGCGACGCATTGACCTTGGCGCTTCCGCGCGCCTCGAACCGGGCGACGCGGCCGGCCACGGGCTCGCCGAGCACGATGTCGCCGGCGACGATCCGGCGGATGTCGAAGGCGACCGGCAGCGACACCGCGCCGCTTTCGGAGGCATCTTCGCCCGCTTCGGGCAACCGCGCCAGTTCCACCCGGTCAATGCTGACGCTGTCGGCGTCGAAGGCGGCATTGACGAGCGCGAAAGGCGACCAATCGATCTTGATGCCCTTGAGCAGGAGCCAAGGCTCGCCGGTCCCGTCGCTGAGCATGACATGGCCGATCCGGGTCGAGCCCGAAAACAGCCCGTCGACGCGGTCGATCTCGACGGTCTGCGCCGGCCCCGAGCCAAGCCGGTTGAGCGTAATCGCGATCAGCCGGCCGCCGGGCGTGGTCACGAACACGATCACCAGACCTGCGATCACCGCCAGGATCAAGATGGCGAACAGCCGCAACGCATAGCGTACAGCACCCGCCCGGGATTTGGCTTTTCCGGACCCTGCCATATCAGAACGCCTGACCGATCCCGGCATAGATTCCGTAATCGGGATCAAGCGGCCCCTTGTTCAGCGGCAGCGCGACATCGATGCGCAGCGGGCCGAAGGGCGTCGCATAGCGCAGGCCCACACCGGCGCCGACCTTGAACTCGGAATCGGAAAAGTCCTCGTTGGCGCTGACGAGCCCCGCGTCGACGAAGGGCACGAGGCCGATCGTGTCGGTGATGCCGATGCGCAGCTCGCCCGAGGCTTCGAGCAGCGAACGGCCGCCGGTCGGCTGCCCGAGCGCATTGACGGGGCCGATGTCCTGGTAGCCATAGCCGCGCACCGAACCCCCGCCACCGGCATAGAAGCGCCGGTTTGCGGGAATCGACGCCAGATCGGCGCCGACGATCGAGCCAGCGGCAATACGGCCCGCGGCGATGAAGCGTTTCTGCTCATCGAAGGCTCGATAGGCCGAGGCCTCGCCGCGCAGCTTGACGAAAGTCGCCCCGGAATTGATCTCGTAGGCCGGTTCGACCAGCAAGGACAGCCGCGTGCCGCTGCTCGGGTTGAGCTTGTTGTCGCGGGTGTCGCGCACATATTCTAGCGGCACCGCCACCGTGATCGTTTCCAGATCGACGTTGAAGCTGTCGGTCAGCTTCGCATATTCGACATCCACCCCGGCGGACACCGTCTGGGTTTCGGTGAGCTCATAGGAAACGCCGACCTTGCCCTCGACCGAGAAGCGGCGGAAGGCATCGGGGTTTTCCTGCTCGACCTTGAGCTGCGAGGTGAATTTGGAAGCCGGTCCGAGTACGCCCGGTTTTTCGAACAGCACCGCGCCGCGCCAGGTCATGTCCTTGGCTTCGGCGGTATCGCCGAGGCTGCTCACGGAGCCTTCGATGCGCAGTTTTTCGGCGCGACCGAACAGGTTGCGGTGGCCCCAATAGGCTTCGAGCCCGCCGCCATCGGTGGAAGAGAAGGTCGCGCCCGCGCCGAGATAGCGATGCTTGCGTTCGGACACCGTGACCTCTACCGGCACCGCGCCCGCAGGCGTGAGGCTGTCGGCGCCGCGCACGGTCACGCTCGAAAACACCTCGAGCGCGCGCAGCCGCTTCTCCGCTGCCGCCAGGTCGGCGCGATCATACTGCTTGCCTTCGCGAATGCCCGCCATGCGGGCGATGAAGGCCGAATCGACACTTTCGGCGCCCTCGACCGAGGTCGTCCCGAACGGCGCCACCGGGCCGGGGTCCACGCGCAGCGTGACATCGAGAACGCCGCGGGCATGGTCGGCGACGATATCGCGGCTCGAGACTTCCGCAAACGGGTGCCCGACATCCTCGAGCGAGCGCACCAGTTTCGTCTCGGCATCGAGAATGACCGTCGACTTCGCGGGTTCGCCTGGCGCCAGTTCGTCGAGCGGCGAGGCATAGGCAATGCCCGCGGCATCGACGATATCGACCTTGCCGAACCGGAACGGCTTGCCCGGCACCACCTGGATGCGCACCGGCACGGGTGCGGCCGCACTCAGGTCCGCGTCGGGCGGAAGGTCGGCGAGCGGCCGGCCGGCGATGAAGATCCGCACCTCCCCCGCATAGCGGGCGTTTTCATAAAGGGCTGCGACCAGCTGCTCGAAATCGCTGTTGGCACGCTGGATCAGGCCGATCGAGCCCGGAACCGGCTTGTCCATGTTGCGCATCAGTTCCGAAGCCGATTGAAGCTTTTCGCGCAAGGGATCGTCGGGGCCCGCGCCCTCGACTTCGAGTGTCGCGCTATAGGACAAAGGATCGGCGATTTCGATCGCCGTGGGTTCGTCGTCCTCGAACAGCTTGATGCCGAAAATCTCGAAGGCGCCCGCGGGTGCGGGAACGGCCGCGATCGCCACGCCCAGACACAGGGCGGCGGAAAGCCTGCGCAGCCAGATGCGGCTGCCCGTTCCGGATGTCCTGTCCCGCGGGTCTCTCATCTTCACCAATCTAGCAGGATGCGGTGAACGCTTCCTGAATCAACGTGTCAATCTGGCAACGCCGGCATGGGCGCGATCGTTCCCTTATATAGCGGAATGAGGCGAAGTGTAGCCCTTTGCGACCTCATGCGCGCCCGAAGAAATCCGGCTTCCCCAGAGGGGCACCGTTGTGCCGCAGGATGGCGTAGGCCGTGGTCACGTGAAAATAGAAATTCGGCACGGAAAACCCCTGGAAATACTGCAGGCCGGGAAAGCTCATGTCCTGCGCGCCGATCTTCAGCGTGATGTTTCTGTCCTCCGCACCGGCGAAGCCGGCCTCCGCAACGCTCTCGATGAAGTCGCGGGTCCTGGCGATCCGCGCCTGCAGTTCGGCAAAGCTCTCCTCGACATCGGGGAAGGACGGCACTTCGACACCGCCGAGGCGGGCGACGGCGCCCTTGGCATGATCGGTGGCGATCTGCACCTGCCGCTTGAGCGGCAGCATGTCGGGCGCCAGGCGATCATTGAGAAGAACAGCCGGATCGATCTTGCGCTCCGCGGCCCAGGCTTCTGCCCTGGTGAGCACATGCGCGAGATTGGAGAGCGCCGCCGTATAGAACGGCACCGAGAGAGCATGCATGGAAACCGTCATCGGACTTCTCCGCTTGGTGTGAAACGGCAGGGACGAGGCCGTGCGGACCTATGTGGAGAGCCGAGCGCGCCGGCACAAGCGGCGACCGCCCGGGGCGCGGAAAATCTTTGTGCGGCGATGTCGCATTTGCCCCTTGTGCGTGGGTTTCCGATTTCGCAAGCTGCCGCGGTTTCGGGAGCCGGGAGAGCGTCAATGAAATCGCATGCGAGAGCCGTGGTCATCGGGGGCGGCGTGGTCGGCTGCTCGGTGCTCTATCACCTGGCCAGGGCCGGCTGGACCGACGTCATGCTGATCGAACGCTCGGAACTCACCTCCGGCTCCTCCTGGCACGCCGCCGGCGGTTTCCACACCTTGAACGGCGACCCCAACGTCGCCAAGCTGCAGGCCTATACCGTGAGCCTCTACCAGGAGCTCGAAGAACTTTCCGGCCAGTCCTGCGGGTTGCACCTGACGGGCGGCGTGATGATGGCCGACAGCCCCGAGCGCATGGATTTCCTGCGGCTGGTGCACGCCAAGGGCCGCTATCTCGGCATGGAAACCGAACTCATCACCCCGGCCGAGGCGAAAGCCATGTTCCCGCTGATGGACGAAAGCAATTTCGTGGGCGCGCTGTGGGATCCGGTCGAGGGCCATCTCGATCCGTCGGGCACCACCCATGCCTATGCCAAGGCCGCGCGCAAGCTCGGCGCCGAGATCGTCCTGCGCAACCGCGTGACCGAACTGACGCAAGATCCCGACGGCACCTGGAACGTCGTCACCGAACAGGGAACCGTCAAGGCCGAGCACGTGGTCAATGCCGGCGGGCTGTGGGCGCGCGAGGTCGGCCGCATGGTCGGCCTCGAACTGCCGCTGCTTGCCATGGAGCACATGTATCTGCTCACCGAGGAAATGCCCGAGGTTCTGGACTTCAACGCCAGGACCGGCCGCGAACTGATCGGCGTGATCGACTTCAAGGGCGAGATCTACACGCGCCAGGAGCGCTCGGGCATCCTGCTTGGCACCTACGAGAAGGCCTGCAAGCCCTGGTCGCCGGTCAACACGCCCTGGGACTTCGGCCACGAACTGCTCGCCCCCGATCTCGACCGCATCGCCCCCTCGCTCGAGGTCGGCTTCCGCCATTTCCCGGCGCTCGAAAACGCCGGCATCAAGCAGGTGATCAACGGTCCCTTCACCTTCGCGCCCGACGGCAATCCGCTGGTAGGTCCCGTCCCGGGCCTCACCAATTACTGGACCGCCTGCGCGGTGATGGCGGGCTTCTCCCAGGGCGGCGGCGTGGGGCTGGCGCTCTCGAACTGGATGGTTCATGGCGACCCCGGCGCCGACATCTGGGGCATGGATGTCGCCCGCTTCGGCGAATGGGCGACGCTGCGCTACACCAATGCCAAGGTGCGCGAGAACTATTCGCGCCGCTTCTCGATCCGCTTCCCGAACGAGGAACTGCCGGCCGCCCGCCCGCAGCAGACCACGGCCCTTTACGACGTGATGGTGCGCGACAACCACGCGGTGATGGGCGACAGCTGGGGGCTCGAGACGCCGCTCTGGTTCGCGCCTTCGGCTGAGGAAGCCCATGACGTGCTTTCCTTCCACCGCTCCAGTGATTTCGACCACATTGGCAACGAGGTCCGCGCCACCCGCGAGCGCGTGGGCGTGACCGAGATCGCCAATTTCGCGAAGTACCGCGTCTCCGGAACCGGCGCCGAGGCCTGGCTGTCGCATCTGATGACCAACACCATGCCCAAGACCGGCCGCATCGTGCTCACCCCCATGCTCAACGAGCGCGGCAAGCTGATCGGCGATTTCACCATCGCCCGGCTGTCGGACGAGGTCTTCATGGTCTGGGGTTCGTCGGCGGCGCAGCGCTACCACATGCGCTGGTTCGAGCGGCACCTGCCCAAGGATGGCAGCGTGCTTGTCCACCGCTACGACATGACGCTGGTCGGGCTTTCGATCGCCGGCCCCCGCGCCCGCGATGTTCTTTCCAAACTCACAGATACCGATGTCTCCAACGCCGCCTTCCGCTTCATGGACATCCGCACCATGGATGTGGGCGGCGCGCCCTGCGTGGTCGGCCGCATCACCTATACCGGCGATCTCGGCTACGAGATCTGGATGGAGCCCTGCTACCAGCAGGCGGTCTACCGCGCGATCAAGGCGGCGGGCGAAGAATTCGGCATCGTCGATTTCGGCATGCGCGCGCTCTTGTCGATGCGGCTCGAGAAGAATTTCCCCACCTGGTTCCGGGAACTCCGGCCGATCTACGGCCCGTTCGAGGGCGGCATGGAGCGCTTCGTCAAGCTTTCGAAGAACGATTTCATCGGCCGCGAGGCCGCTGCGAAGGAGCACGCCGACGGCCCGAAGCTGATGCGCACCTCGTTCCTGGTCGACGCCGAGGACGCCGACGTGATGGGCGACGAACCGGTCTGGGCGAAGGTCGGCGACACCGATTACGGCACCGTCGAGCCGCCGCACGGCTACGGCGCGCCGCGGTTTGACGGCGACGGCAAGGAGATCGCCAAACCCGAAGGCGGCTCATTGCGCGACGGCGACTGGCGCGTCGTCGGCTGGATCACCTCCGGCGGCTACGCCCACACGGTTCGCGCATCCATGGCACAGGGCTACATCCCCGCCGCACTCGCCTCGAACGGAGACGAAGGCATGTTCGAAATCGAAATCCTCGGCATCCGCCGCGGGGCGCGCATCGCACTTGAGGCACCGTTTGACCCGGCGGGCGAGAAGATGCGGGGTTAGGCTCGCCTTATCCCCGTCATGCCGGACTTGATCCGGCATCCAGCCACCGCGCGTCGGCGCGGTGAATGACTCCTTTGTAGGGCGATAAGACGGGTCTACCGGCTCGCGGACGCTCGCCTGCTGGATGCCGGATCAAGTCCGGCATGACGGAAAAAGCGGCACCGCGCCCTATCCGATAACCCTTCAACGAAATCGCGACAGACACAAAAACGCCCGCAAAGTCAGGGACTTGCGGGCGTCTTCGGATTCAATTTCAAAACCGCTTGATTCAGCGTACGAACCTATTCCGCCCGCACCACGGCATTGCCTTCGGCGGCAAGGCGCGCGAGATCGGCGGGCTTCAGCTCCACCGATTCGCCGCAGCCGCAGGCCGAGGTCTGGTTGGGGTTGTTGAAGACGAAACCCGAGCGCAGCTTGGTGACTTCGTAATCCATCTCGGTGCCGAGCAGGTAGAGCACGGCCTCGGGCGCCACGAACACCGAAGCGCCGTCGCGCTCGATCCGGTCGTCCTTGGGATTGATCTCGGTGGCGAGGTCGATGGCATATTCCATCCCCGCGCAGCCACCCTTCTTGATGCTGACGCGGATTCCCGCGGCACTGTCGGAATTCTTCACGATCGCATTCACGCGCTCGGCCGCGGCCGGCGTCAGTGTCATTACGGCAAAACCCATCACGGTCTCCTTCGGCTACACGGGTTCAAGGCCCGCTGCTTCGTTCCATGAATGTAGTGTGAAACGGTCAGGTTAACAAGCGCACCACAGACCGGTCCGGCTTGCGGGTCAGTACCAGCCGACCGCCACCTGCGCCTCTTCGCTCATCCGGTCGGGCGTCCAGGGCGGATCGAAGGTCATCGAGACCTCGACGCCGGAAATGCCCTCGACCGTGTTGACCGCGTTTTCCACCCAGCCCGGCATTTCGCCCGCCACCGGGCAGCCCGGAGCGGTCAGCGTCATCTCGATCTTGACCAGCCGGTCATCCTCGATGTCGATCCGGTAGATCAGCCCGAGTTCGTAGATATCGGCGGGAATTTCCGGGTCGTAGACCGTCTTCAGGGCCGCAATGATGTCGTCGCTCAGCCGCGCCAGCTCTTCCTTCGGAATGGCGGATTCGGCAGCCGGATCGGTCACGGGGGCAGTGTCGGTTTCGGATGCGTCGCTCATCGGCTTGGCTCCTTCAAGAGAAAAACTCCCGCGCCTTTCCGAGTGCCTCGACCAGCACATCGATTTCGGCGCGGGTATTGTAGAGCCCCATCGAGGCCCGGCAGGTAGAGGTGGCGCCGAACCGCTTGAGCAGCGGCTGGGCGCAATGGGTGCCCGCCCTGACCGCCACGCCGGAGCGGTCGATCAGCATCGAGATGTCGTGGGCATGAATACCCTCGATCTCGAAGGCGAAGATCGCCCCCTTGCCCGGTGCGGTGCCGATCAGCCTCAGCGCATTGACGGCCGACAGCTTCTCGGCGGCGTAGGATGCGAGATCCGCCTCGTGGGCGGCGATCCGGTCAAGCCCGATCTTCAGCATGTAGTCGAGCGAGGCGCCAAGCCCGATCGCCTGCACGATCGGCGGCGTGCCGGCCTCGAAGCGGTGCGGCGGATCGTTGTAGGTCACCGCCTCCTCGCTCACGTCGATGATCATCTCGCCACCGCCCATGAAGGGCTGCATCGATTTGAGCGCGTCGGTCTTGCCATAGAGCACGCCGATGCCCGAAGGACCGTAAAGCTTGTGCCCGGTCATCACATACCAGTCGCAATCGAGCGCCTGCACGTCGACCGGCATGTGCACGGCCGCCTGGCTGCCATCGACCAGCACCTTGATGTCGCGTTCGTGGGCGATGCGGCAGACTTCCTTGATGTCGACCACCGTGCCGAGCACGTTCGACATCTGCGTGATCGCCACCAGCTTCGTGCGCTCGGTCAGTGCCGCGCGGAAATCGTCGAGATCGAAATTGCCCTGGTCGTCGACGCCGACCCAGGTGATCTTCACGCCCTGGCGCTCGCGCAGAAAATGCCACGGCACGATGTTGGAGTGATGCTCCATGATGCTGAGCACGATCTCGTCGCCCGCCTTCAGGTGCGGCATGCCGTAGCCATAGGCGACGGTGTTGATCGACTCGGTCGTGGACTTGGTGAACACCACATTGTCCGGCGACGGCGCGTTCAGGAACCGCTGCACGATCGCACGCGCGGCTTCATAGGCGTCAGTCGCCGCATTCGACAGGAAATGCAGCCCGCGGTGCACATTGGCATATTCGTTCGAATAGGCATGGGCGACGGCGTCGAGCATCACCTGCGGCTTTTGCGCGGAGGCACCGTTGTCGAGATAGACCAGCGGCTTGCCATGCACGCTGCGCGACAGGATCGGAAAATCCCGCCGCAGCGCCTCGACGTCATAGGCCTGATTCAGAATATCAGCCATGATCGACAAGCCATTGTTCTATCAGGGATCTCAGCGGCTCGACCAGCGCTTCGTCTTCAAGCTCGTCGATCAGTTCATCGACAAAGCCGTTGACCAGCAGCGCCCGCGCCGTCTTTTCGCTCACGCCGCGCGCCATCAGGTAGAACAGATGGTCGGCATTGATGTCGATGACGGTCGCACCGTGGCCGCAGACCACGTCGTCGGCGAAGATCTCGAGTTCTGGTTTGGCCGCGAACTCGCCCTCGTCGGACAGCAGAAGCGTGTTGCAGGACATCTTGGCGTCGGTCTTCTGCGCCACCTGGGCAACCCGAATCTGCCCCTGGAACACGCCGCGGGCACGGTCGAGCACCACGTTGCGCACGATTTCGGACGAGGTTGTTTCAGGCACCATGTGCCCGAGCGTCATGGTCACGTCGGTGTGGCTGTCGCCGGCAAGCAGATTGACGCAACGCAGGTCGAAATGGGCGCCCTCGCCGGCCACATCCACATGCACCTCCCGGCGCACCAGCTTGCCGCCGGCATTGATCACGAACAGCTTGAGCGTGGCGCCCGCCGCGAGCCGGGCGATGGTCTGGCCCAGATGCTGGTCGGCCTCGCCGGCTCCCTGCACCAGGATCCAGGTCACTTCGGCGCCCTCGCCGAGGTCGAGCGTGGACACGGAACTCGACAATCCGGCGTTCGACGTCTCGCCGAGATGCCGTTCGACCACCGTCGCCTTCGCGCCCGCGCCGATCTCGGCCAAGAAGCGCGTATGTGCCTGCCCGCCCGCCTGCACCGACTGCAGTTCAAGGATCTCGTCGAGTTCGCGGCCTGCCTCGATCGCCAGGCGGTAACCGTCGGACACGAAGGCGCCGTTGAGTTCGCCGACCAGGTCGTCGGCCCCGCGGCTCGAAAGCAGCGGCGCAGCCTCGCCCGACACCAGAAGCTCCATGAACGGGCTCAGCTCCACGCCCTCGGGGACGCGGGGCATCAGTGCCTGGCCCTGCACCACCGGGCATACCAGTGCGTCCCTGACCAGCGGTTCGGCCGCACGGGCAGAACCGCCCGCCTTGACCGGAACCGCGCGCAGCACGGCGCGCAGGTCGGTGTAGTGCCAGCTTTCGATGCGCTTGGTGGGCAAGCCCTTTTCGGCAATCGCGCTCAAAAGGCGGTCGCGCGCGACCGTCACCCTGGCGTCACCCGGCAACTGGCCGACCATTTCGGCGTAACTGTCGAGGAGCGCCTGTTCGGCGGCGGTGCGTGGCGGCTTGGTCTGCATGTTCATGCCTGTCTCTCCTGGCCTTGCGGCCCGTCTTTACGGCGTCGGTTCACGCGGCGTCTTCGATGATCTGGCTGTAGCCGTTGGCTTCCAGGTCGAGCGCCAGCTCCTTGCTGCCGGACTTGATGACCTGCCCCTTGTAGAGCACGTGCACGCTGTCGGGCACGATATATTCGAGCAGGCGCTGGTAGTGGGTGATCACGATCACCGCGCGGTCGGGCGAGCGAAGCGCGTTGACCCCGTCGGAAACGATCTTGAGCGCATCGATGTCCAGGCCCGAGTCGGTTTCGTCGAGCACGCAGAGCTGCGGCGCGAGCAGCTTCATCTGCAGGATCTCGGCGCGCTTTTTCTCGCCGCCGGAGAACCCGACATTGAGCGGACGCTTGAGCATGTCCATATCGATCTGCAGGCTGGCTGCCGCTTCCTTGACCAGCTTGATGAAGTCGGGCGTCTTCAGTTCTTCCTCGCCGCGCGCCTTGCGCTGCTCGTTCATCGCCACCTTGAGGAACTGCATGGTGGCCACGCCCGGAATCTCGACCGGATACTGGAAGGCGAGGAAAATGCCCTTGGCGGCGCGCTCGGACGGATCGAGCTCGAGAATGCTCTCGCCATTGTAGAGGATGTCGCCTTCGGTCACCTCGTAGTCGTCGCGACCGGCGAGAATGTAGGACAGCGTCGATTTGCCGGAGCCGTTCGGCCCCATGATGGCGGCGACTTCGCCGGCCTTGACGGTCAGGTTGAGGCCGCGAATGATTTCCGTGCCGTCTTCGGCGATCCGGGCATGAAGGTTCTTGATTTCTAGCATAGCGTTGTTTCCCAACTCGAATTCATAATCTGTCTCAATCGGCTGCCGCCAGGCGGGCCAGTCCCTTCTCGGACCTTGCCCCCATGGCGACGCCTTCAGTCATCGTCGTTCTGCAGGCCCTGCAGCCGGCGCGCGATGGACGCAAGTTCCATCCGTGCCTTGGTCAGCTCCCGGCTCAGCACCGCGTCGCTGGTGGTCGATCCGCGCGAGATCGCCTCCAGGAGATCCTCGATCGACCCGCCGAGATCGCGGTAGCGCTTCTTCAGCTTGTCGATCTCGATCCTTGTTTCAGCTTTCAGGTTCACACCATTCATCCATTCGGTTCCTTGACTGCCGAACACCGCGTTTCCCTGCTGGCGAGCCGAAACCGGTGTCAGCAAGAGCCCCCGGGCCTGTAATCGACGGCCTTGCAGGCATTGGGAAAGCTGTTTGCCACATCGAAGTAGTCGACTTCCCGCTCGATATTCACCCTGTCGCGATAGTACCGCGTCAGCGCCTTGACATCATCCCAGTCCCAGTCGCCCTCGCAGGTGAAGAACCGGTCCACCGAGTTGTCGCGCAGAAACTGCATCGAGATCGGGCAGCCGTCATTCTTGTAGACCTCAAGAGACAGCCTGTCCTGATTGACAACGCTACGGCCGTTCACGACCACCATGTCGGCGTGAACCGGCGCCACCCACGCGAACAGCGCAAGTCCCTGGACGATCAGATGGGTGGGCAAGCCGGTCATGTCGGGATGAACTCCTGTTCAGGACGTGTCGTCAGCCGACGCTGCCTTCCAGCGAGATGCCGATCAGCTTCTGCGCCTCGACGGCGAACTCCATCGGCAGTTCCTGGATGACTTCCTTGACGAAGCCGTTGACGATCAGCGCGATCGCCTCTTCCTCGGGAATGCCGCGGGCCAGGCAGTAGAACAGCTGGTCCTCGGAGATCTTCGACGTGGTCGCCTCGTGCTCGAACTGCGCGGTCGAGTTCTTGGCCTCGATATAGGGCACCGTGTGCGCGCCGCAGTCGTTGCCGATCAGCAAGCTGTCGCACTGGGTGAAGTTGCGGGCGTTCGTCGCCTTGCGGTGGGCCGAAACCTGGCCGCGATAGGTGTTGGACGAATGGCCGGCGGAAATGCCCTTGGAGATGATCCGGCTCGAGGTGTTCTTGCCCAGATGAATCATCTTGGTGCCCGAATCGATCTGCTGGTAGCCGTTCGACACCGCGATCGAATAGAACTCGCCGCGGCTGTCGTCGCCGCGCAGGATGCAGGACGGGTATTTCCAGGTGATCGCCGAGCCGGTCTCGACCTGGGTCCAGGAGATCTTCGAGCGGTCGCCGCGGCAGTCGCCGCGCTTGGTGACGAAATTGTAGATCCCGCCCTTGCCGTCCTTGTCGCCCGGATACCAGTTCTGCACCGTCGAATACTTGATCTCGGCGTCGTCCATGGCGATCAGCTCGACCACGGCGGCATGCAGCTGGTTCTCGTCGCGCTGCGGCGCGGTGCAGCCTTCGAGATAGGACACATAGGCGCCCTCCTCGGCAATGATCAGCGTGCGCTCGAACTGGCCGGTGTTCTTCTCGTTGATGCGGAAATAGGTCGACAGCTCCATCGGGCAGCGCACGCCCTTGGGTACGTAGACGAAAGATCCGTCGGTGAACACGGCGGCGTTGAGCGTGGCGTAATAATTGTCGGTGACCGGCACCACGGTGCCGAGATATTTGCGCACCAGGTCGGGGTGCTCGCGCATCGCTTCCGAGATCGACATGAAGATCACGCCGGCCTGGGCCAGTTCCTTCTTGAAGGTGGTCACCACGGAGACGGAATCGAACACTGCGTCGACCGCGATCTTGGAGGTCTGGACGCCCGCCAGGATCTCCTGCTCGCGCAGCGGAATGCCGAGCTTTTCATAGACGCGCAGCAGTTCCGGATCGACCTCGTCAAGCGATTTCGGGCCGACCGTGCTCTTGGGCGCGGAATAATAATGGATGTCCTGGAAGTCGATCTTGGGATAGTCGACGCGCGCCCAGCTCGGTTCTTCCATCTGAAGCCAGCGCTGGAACGCGTCGAGACGCCATTCGAGCATCCAGTCGGGCTCATTCTTCTTGGCCGAGATCAACCGGATGGTGTCTTCGGTCAGGCCCTTGGGCGCGGTATCGCTTTCGATGACGGTCTCGAAACCGTATTTGTACTGGTCAACGTCGATCTGACGGACCTGATCGATGGTCTCCTGCACAGCAGGCATGGCGCTCTCCAATCTCGCCGGGTCAAGGCCGGCAGCTTGTTAACGTCGTGTGGATCATCCCGAAGGGATTACCGCACTATGTAGGACGTGAATGCCGTTCACGCCATGACTATCGCGAAAAATCCACATTTCACGACAGCAATTTCGTCGCGGCTCATGCCGCGGGCTGCGAAGCCCGGCGCGCAAGCCGTCGGGCATTGATGGTTTTGACGACATCGAGAAAGCGCTCGACGTCGGTCATCGTGTGTACGCGGCCCAAGCTGACCCGGATCGCTCCGGCATCGGCATCCGCTCCCATCGCCGCCAGCACATGGCTCGGGCCGACCTTGCCCGACGAGCAGGCGGAACCCGCCGACACCGCCACGCCCTCCATGTCGAAGGCGATCTGCGCGGTCTCGGCCTTGAGGCCAGGCAGCGTGAGGAAACTGGTATTGGCGATCCGGCTTGCATCCGCACCGTGAATGATCACGTCCGGGGCGATCGCGCGGATCCCGGCCTCGAGCCGGTCGCGCAGCGCTTCGAGCGCGGCAATCTCGGCAAGCGCCGACAAGGCCCGCTCCGCCGCCGCACCGAACCCGGCGATCCCGACAAGATCCTCGGTGCCGCCGCGATGGCCCTTTTCCTGCCCGCCGCCGCGCAAAAGCGGCACGGGCATCAGCATTTCACCCGCGCTCACCAGCGCGCCAACGCCCTTGGGGCCGCCGATCTTGTGGCCCGACAGGATCAGGAAATCCGCGCCGAGGTTTTCAATCGAGAGGTCGAGCCGCCCCGCGCCCTGCACCGCATCGACCACCATGAGGCCCTTGTGCGCCCGGACGATCGCCGCCGCCTCGCGCACCGGCTGAATCACGCCGGTCTCGTTGTTGGCCAGTTGCAGCGCCAGCATCGCCTGTCCCGTGGACACGTCGTGGCCGCTGAACGCCGCCTCGAGCGCGCCCAGATCGAGCCGACCCTGGGCATCGACCGGCAGCACGGTGATCTGGTCCGGCGCGAAGCGGCCGCCTGCGAGGATGGCGGGATGCTCGACCGCGCTCACGAACAGGCGCGAAACCCTGAGCGGCGCGCGGCCCATGCGGAATTCCGGGGTCAGGACGTGATTGGCGGCTTCGGTGGCACCGGAGGTGAAGGTCACCTGCGCGGTCGGCACGCCGCAAAGCCGGGCCACCGCATCGCGTGCGCGGCTGACCACAGCCCGGGCCTTGCGCCCCTCGGCATGCACCGAGGACGGGTTGCCCGCAAGCTCCATCGCGACAAGCATCGCGGCCCGCGCTTCTTCAAGCAGCGGGGCCGTGGCATTGTAATCGAGATAGAGGCGCTCGCTCGCCATGACGACCCTTGTTTCCCGAATGCGGCGGCTCAACTTGGGCCGGACGCATTTTTCTTGAATTTTCAGTGTCCGATGCCGTAAGACACAGACACTTTCAGCGATCCCGCTGCAGTTTCGAACGATTCTAAACTAGGTTCTAGGGAGCCTCCCCGCCCCCGTCAAGGGCGGATAGCACTATCCCGGCGCCCGATACGCTGCCTGACGGCGCCCGCGCGGCCCGCATGAACCCAGCCGATGTATGGAGTAGCAATGCCTGAAGTCATTTTCAACGGACCCGCCGGACGCCTCGAGGGCCGCTACCAGCCGGGCAAGGAAAAGAACGCGCCGATCGCGATCATCCTGCATCCGCATCCGCAGTTCGGCGGCACCATGAACAACCAGATCGTCTACCAGCTGTTCTACATGTTCCAGCAGCGCGGCTTCACCACGCTGCGCTTCAACTTCCGCTCGATCGGCCGCAGCCAGGGCGAATTCGACCACGGCGCGGGCGAACTCTCGGATGCCGCCGGCGCGCTCGACTGGGTGCAGAGCCTGCATCCGGATTCGAAAAGCTGCTGGGTCGCGGGCTATTCCTTCGGCGCCTGGATCGGCATGCAACTTCTGATGCGCCGTCCGGAGATCGAGGGCTTCTTCTCGATCGCGCCGCAGCCCAACACCTATGACTTCTCCTTCCTTGCTCCCTGCCCCTCCTCGGGCCTGATCATCCACGGCGACGCCGACCGCGTGGCCCCGGAAAAGGACGTCAACGGGCTGGTCGAGAAGCTCAAGCTGCAAAAGGGCATTTTGATCACCCAGAAGACCGTGCCCGGCGCCAATCATTTCTTCACCGGCAAGGTCGACGAGCTGATGGCCGAATGCGAGGATTATCTCGACCGCCGTCTCGCCGGCGAACTGGTCCCGGAAACGGCCGCCAAGCGCCTGCGTTAGACGCAGCCGTCCGAATCGACTGCAACAGGCACGGCAGGGAAACCTGCCGTGTTTTTTTTGTTGCGCGGTCATCGGGGACGCAGGGATCATGCCGTGGGCCGGAACCAGATTGGTGGCCGGAACATGCCCGCTGCCGCGCCGGCCAGCGCCCTGCGCTAGGCCCTGTTTCCGCTCTTGTCGTCGTCCGCATCTTCCGCGGCGTCGTCCCCGTCCGTGTCCCGCTCGTTGAACGCGCCCGGATCGAATTCCGCCGGGTCGTAGCCGTCCTCATGCTCGGGAATGCCGGTCACATGCGTGGTTCCTGTCTCCTCGTTGAAGACAAGCCCATATTTCGCCCGCCCCTCGGCCTTGTAGCGCTGGAACTCATGAAATCCGGCATAAAGGAACATCAGCGCGAATGGCAGCACGAGCAGGATTGCAAGCAACTGGCCGGTCATGGCGGGTGCTCCTTTTGGTGACGCGCGCGGGTGGGACCTGGGCGGCAGATGTACACTCGTGTCAACACACGGGTAGAGCTGGTGTTCCAAACTAATTTAGGCTGCCTCAAAAAGCCGATATCAAGACTGTGCGTGAGCGGGCTGGGCGAATTGCTCCCAAATAAAGCCTAACTCACTCCCTCAAACATCTGAACGACAGCAGCGTATCAGATGCCATACAATTAAAAATAAATAAATTAGTATTATAAATAAATTCTGATGAAAATTAAAAAATTATGGCGTTAAGCCTTCTCCCTACCGAATATGATCGTGTCGACGAGTTGCCGATCATTTCGATTCGAAGGAAATAAAAATTGTTCAGTATAATTATGGCGAGCAATGATTCTTCTTGGAACGTCCCACCGGGTGAGTCTCACTCCGATAGGTTTCCGCTGTCACGCTTCTTAGAATACACGGACCCGTCAATAGCAGCGAGTTTTAAGCCTGTTACGCAAACCAGCCTCGATTATCTCGCTGGGCTTCCCACACTATTCATGAGCGAACTCGAACGCGAGAGCGACGGCAGTGAATTCTTTCGCATTCGGCTCGGTAGTGTTTCGGCCCTCTCTGTAGATAGTGGCGATATCAAATTCACATTTACACTATCACATGATTTCGGAAAGGTTCCCGTTCCCAATCGCGAAAACTTCCGCAGTGCTCTTCGACTGGATGCCTTTGAATTATACCGAACCCACTGGGCGATCAAATCTGTCGATCTGAACACCGTTCTCCCGAACATCGTCCAGCAGCCGCCAAACTTAGACAATACCGCGGTGCCCCAGACGCTACCTGCGCAAGAACAAGAGCCGATCGAGCCCGTCGGCACTTTGCGGGAATTTATGACGCGTGTCCTCGCACTTGAAGAGCGATCCGGCGAAGAGATTTTTTATCGTGGGCACTCGGACTTCAATTACCAACTAGTACCATCATTATTTCGTCGCAATCCGGCTGGCGGCTACAAATACCTCCCGAAGGAGGAAGTTATGGTTCGTGAATTGCTAAGCGTTCAGGACGCTCAATTCTCAAACGACCGTTCGATGTTGGACAGGCTGGTGCGTATGCAGCATTTTGGACTCCCGACCCGCTTGCTCGACGTCAGTTCCAACCCCCTGGTCGCGCTTTATTTCTGTTGCTCCACGTCTAAAAGAGACAGCAATGGAAATGAAATAGAGGGAGAGGTCGTAATTCTCCGCTCACCAAGCCAAGACGTACTTCATTTCGACTCAGACCGCGTGAGCTGCATCACAAACCTATGCCTAATGAAGGAGGAGGAGAAAAACGCCATGGACCTAAATTTAGAGAATACCGTCTTCAACAAGGAGCCGGCTGTTCAAAAACTTCTTCACTTTATCCGGCGTGAAAAGCCATATTTTGAGGGCCGAATTCAGCCAGATGATCTACGTAAGATCGTGTTTGTCCGGGCGCGAAATACACATGAACGGATGGTTTCACAATCAGGCGCCTTTCTACTCTTTGGAAAAGATGCAATTCTCCCCGAAACAGGTCACAGCAACATCAAAGTATCCCGAATTCGCATCAAGAATAAATCGGCGATCCTCACGCAACTCGCGAAGCTAAACATCATGGCCAGCACCATATATCCCGGCATCGAGAAGGCAGCGAATGATATAGCAAAAAAGTACGAACTTGCTTGACCAACTGAAGTACGGGGAGAAACAAAGTACACCAAAGACGTAGCAACCATATTCGTTGCATTGAGGCTTGGTACAAGCAGCAAAAACGGGGCTACTTTAGAGCCCTAAATCTCAACCACTTTGCCGTCATCCAGCGTCACGCGCCGGTCCATCAGGGCGGCGAGGTCGTGGTTGTGGGTGGCGATGACGGCGGAGAGGCCGGACTGGCGCACCAGCGCGTCGAGCGCCTCGAACACGTAGCCCGCGGTTTCGGGGTCGAGATTGCCGGTCGGTTCGTCGGCAAGCAGCACCAGCGGCCCGTTGGCGACCGCCCGCGCGATCGCCACGCGCTGCTGTTCACCGCCCGACAGTTCCGCCGGGCGGTGGTCGGCGCGGTGGCCGATGCGCATGTAGTCGAGCAATTGCGTGGCGCGGTCGCGCGCCTCGGCCTTGGAAAGCCCCATGATCAGCTGCGGCATCATGATGTTCTCGAGCGCGGAGAACTCCGGCAGCAGATGATGGAACTGGTAGACGAAGCCGATCTCGGAGCGGCGGATCGCCGTGCGCCGGTCGTCCGACAGCCGGCTGCAGCTTTCGCCGGCGATGATCACCTCACCCTCGTCGGGGCGTTCGAGCAGGCCCGCCAGATGCAGCAGCGTCGACTTGCCGGTGCCCGAAGGCGCCACCAGCGCCACCGTCTCCCCGGCATTGAGCGCGAAGTCGGCGCCGTCGAGGATCGAGATCTGGTTGTCGCCCTGGACGAAATGACGGCCGACCCCGGCCAGTTCGAGAACCGTGTTCACCTTGCTACCTTCAGCCTCACTCATACCGCAATGCCTGCACCGGATCGAGCCTGGAGGCCCGCCACGACGGGATCAGCGTGGCGATGAAGGACAGCCCCAGCGCCACCACCAGGATCACCACGGTTTCGCCGGAATCCATGTCGGCAGGCAGCTGGCTCAGGAAATAGAGTTCGGGGTTGAACAGCGTCGTCCCCGAAATCCAGGAAAAGAACTGGCGGATGCTCTCGACATTGAGACACACGACAACGCCGAGCAGGAAGCCCGCAAGCGTGCCTGTGACCCCGATCGCAGCCCCTGTCATGAAGAAGATCCGCATCACCGACCCCGAGGTCGCGCCCATGGTCCTCAGGATGGCGATGTCGTGGCCCTTGTCCTTGACCAGCATGATCAGCCCGGAAATGATGTTGAGCGCCGCCACCAGGATGATCAGCGTCAGGATCATGAACATCACGTTGCGCTCGACCTGCAGTGCGGAGAAGAAGGTCTGGTTGCGCTGGCGCCAGTCGGTGATGAAGATCTGCCGCTCCGCCGCCGCCTCGATCTTCGGCCGGATCGCGTCGATCTCGTCGGGCCGGTCGACGAAGATCTCGATCGACTGCACCAGCCCTTCGGCGTTGAAGAACAGCTGCGCTTCCTGCAGCGGCATGTAGATGATCGAGGCGTCGTATTCCGACATGCCGATCTCAAAGATCGCCGAGATCGGATAGGCCTTGATCCGCGGCGTCATGCCGAACGGCGTCACATCGCCTTCGGGCGCCATCAGCGTGATCTTGTCGCCGGCGCTCAGCCCCAGCGACTGCGCCATGCGCGAGCCGATCGCCACCCCCTCGCCGGCAATGAAGCCGACCATGTCGCCCGAACGGATGTTCTCGGACACGATCTTGAGCGATTGCAGGTCCTCGGCGCGGATGCCGCGCACCAGCGCCCCGGTGCCGGCACCGACCACGCCCGACGCGAAGGTCTGGCCTTCGACCAGCGGGATCGCGAGCTTGACGCCGTCGACCGCCTTGAAGCGGCTGGCAAGCGCGTCATAATCGTCGAGCGGCTTGTCGATCGGCTGCACCACGATATGGCCGTTGATGCCGAGGATCCGCGTGATCAGCTCGCCGCGGAACCCGTTCATCACCGCCATGACGATGATCAGCGTGGCCACGCCAAGCGTGATGCCGACGAAGGAGAAGCCGGCGATCACGGAGATGAAGGCCTCCTTGCGCCGCGCCCGGAGATAGCGCCAGGCGATCATCCGCTCGAAGGCCGAAAACGGACGCGCGGTGGGCGCATCCGAAGAGGGTTTCACGGCGGCGTCGGTATCGCTCATGAGGCTGTTCCTTCCGGGCGGACCCTGACTTAACGGGCTTCGGCGAGGCGGTTGATGGCGGCCTCGATCGACAGCGTCTCGCGCTCGCCGGTAGCCCGCACCTTGATCTCGACATTGCCTTCGGCCACCGCGCGCGGACCGGCGATCACCTGCAGCGGCAGGCCGATCAGGTCTGCGGTCGCGAACTTGGCGCCGGCGCGCTCGTCGGTGTCGTCGTAAAGCACGTCGAGCCCGGCATTTTCGAGCGCAGCCTCGATCTTCTCGCAGGCTGCGTCGCAGGCGGTATCGCCCGGCTTCATGTTGATCAGCCCGACATCGAACGGCGCCACGCTTTTCGGCCAGATGATCCCGGCCTCGTCATGCGAGGCCTCGATGATGGCACCCAAGAGCCGCGACGGGCCGATGCCGTAGGAGCCCATCGAGACGAAATGCTGCTTGCCGTCAGGGCCCTGCACATAGGCGTTCATCGGCTCGGAATATTTGGTGCCGAAATGGAAGATGTGGCCGACTTCGATGCCGCGGGCGGAGACGCGCGCCTCCTCGGCAAGTCCGTCCCAGGCCGCGCGCGCCCAGTCTTCCTTTTCCATGATCTCGTCGGTGGCGGCGAACGGCGTGGTCCACTTCTCGACGATGCCGGCAACCGCCGCGTCGTCGTCGTAATTGAGGTCAGCCGGCGGCACCGCGAAGCCTTCGAAGTCGCGGTGGCAGAACACCTGGCTTTCGCCGGTCTCGGCCAGCACGATGAATTCGTGGCTGAGCGAGCCGCCGATCGGGCCGGTGTCGGCGCGCATCGGGATCGATTTCAGGCCGCAGCGCTCGAAGGTTCTCAGATAGGAGACGAACATGCGGTTATAGGCGGCCTTCGAGGCCTCGTAGTCGAGGTCGAAGGAATAAGCGTCCTTCATCAGGAACTCGCGGCCGCGCATCACGCCGAAGCGCGGACGCCGCTCGTCACGGAACTTCCACTGGATGTGGTAGAGGTTGAGCGGCAGGTCCTTGTAGGATTTCACGTAGGAGCGGAAGATGTCGGTGACCATCTCCTCGTTGGTCGGGCCGAACAGCATCGCCCGGTCCTGGCGGTCCTTGATGCGCAGCATCTCGTCGCCATAGTCGTTGTAGCGGCCGCTCTCGATCCACAGGTCGGCGGATTGAACGGTCGGCATCAGGATCTCGATGGCCCCTGCCCTGTTCTGCTCCTCGCGCACGATATCGCAGACCTTGTCGAGCACGCGCTTGCCGAGCGGCAACCAGGAATAGATCCCCGCCGACTGCTGCTTGATCATCCCCGCGCGCGCCATCAGGCGGTGCGAGACGATTTCCGCATCCTTGGGGTTTTCCTTCAAAATGGGCAGAAAATACTTGGACAGGCGCATGGGAGGATCCGGTTCGGCTGTGAGCCTTGAAGGCTGAATCAGGCAAAATGAGGGACGGTGTGACAAGCGTTCATATCCGCTTCGCCCGTCAAAGAAAACCCGTCAGGCACCCGCTTCGGGGGCGACGAAATGACAATGCGCGTTTTGTTTGCGGCTCCGATCACGAACTGTCACAAAATGCGTGACAAGCCGCTTTTATTGGGATAAATAAAGCTCACCAAAGAGGCATTTACCACGGGTTAATGCTCATTTCGCGGTCAAAGTCTTGGGAGGATAGGATCTCAGGCGCGCTTTGCTCGCAGCCCCCGGGAAACCGGGAAACAGATCACGCGACACCTGAACAACAAGGCCAAGTGCCTTGTTTTTTTTTGCTTGTTGTTTGCCCGTTGCTGGCGCCTTCCGCCAAGCCGCAGATACGCCCCGGCCATGCCCCGCCTGTCGGGGGCCGATAACCGGGGCGCAGATCAACCGAACGCGCGGGAAAGCTGTGGCGGATTAGCCGGATTTGCGCGCGCCCTTGCCGAGTTCGCGTTCGGCGCGCACGTCCTTGTCCATCTTCTTCAGGCTCTCGACCACGCCGTCGTCCGGCTTTTGCCTGACCCCAGCCTGGGCCTCGCGCTGGTTGTGCACATTGGCCTGGTCGTCGCCCTGGAGCGCATTGTCGCCCATCTTGTCCTGGGCCAGGTCGGTCTCGGTCAAGCGGTCGGTGGTCTTCAGGTTTCTGGGCATGGTGCACCTCCGTGGATCGTTTGCTGGTGCCACCCCAACGCGGGGCGACAGGCAATGTTCCAAGAGACGCCGACAGTGCTGCCGGCCCGGTCGCGGCTCAGTTTGCGGCCGGCTTGAAGTCCGGCGTGATCGCGATCAGGTCGTCGAGCGTATAGCCGCCCACCACGGTGACCAGCAGATAAAGCCCGAACACCGCGCCGGAAATCAGTGTGGTGCGCCAGAAGATCGGCCAGAAGCGGAAATTCGCCGGCGCGCTGTGCGTGGTGCCGAGAGTGACTTCGCCCTCATCGGCCTGGCTGCGCGCCGAAAACGGCAGCACCGTAAACAGCACCACCCACCAGATGATGAAATAGATGGCAAAGCCGGTGCCAATTCCCATGGTCGCGCTCCTAAAACAGTTTCCAGTCCGGCAGTCTCACCTGGAATTCGCCGGCAAACGACAGGACACCAAGATCAAACGGGTGCGGGGTTCCATCGGACGACGAACCGCCCTAGGCCTGCTCGAGTTCGATCAGGGTGCCGTTGAAATCCTTGGGATGAAGGAACAGCACCGGCTTGCCGTGCGCGCCGGTCTTGGGCTCGCCGTCGCCGAGCACGCGCGCGCCCTGGGTCTTGAGGTGATCGCGCGCCGCCAGGATGTCGTCGACCTCGTAGCAGACATGATGCATGCCGCCAGAGGGGTTCTTGGCAAGGAACGCTGAAATCGGCGACCCTTCACCGAGCGGCTCGAGCAGTTCGATCTTGGTGTTGGGAACGTTCACGAACACCACCGTGACCCCGTGTTCGGGCAGGGCCTGCGGCGCGGTCACATCCGCGCCCAGCATGGTCCGGTACTGCGCCGTCGCGGCGGCGAGATCCGGCACGGCGATGGCGACATGGTTCAGGCGTCCCAGCATGATCGCTTCCCTACACCTTGTTGACGAAAACCGTGACGACCGGCTTCTTGCCCCAGACCTCGTTGGCGGCGGCGCGCACCGAGCGGCGGATCGCCTCGCGCACGCCGTCGATGTCCTTGCGACGGCCGCGCGGAATGCTCTCGACCGCGCCCAGCACGGAATCATAGAGAATGTCTTCCATCTCGTCACCCTCGCCGTCGAAGGCCGGCAGGCCGATGGCGCTGACCACCGGATCGCGCTGGAATTCGAAACGCTGGTCGAGCACCACATTGACGGCGACATGCCCGGCGAACGACAGCTTGCGCCGTTCGGAAATGCCCATCTCGTCGAAATCGCCGAGCAGATTGCCGTCCTTGTAGATGCGGCCATGGGTGACTTCGCCGATCACTTCCGGTTCGCCCGGCGCGAGCCTGAGCATTGAGCCGTTGCGCACCCGCGGCGTGAGCGTGATCCCGGACGCCTGCGCAAGCTCAGCCTGCGCGGTCAGGTGCGCCGCCTCGCCATGCACCGGCACCAGGATCTTCGGCTTGACCCACTCATACATCTGCACCAGCTCGCTGCGGCGCGGGTGGCCGGAGACATGCACCAGCGCGTCGGAATCGGTGACGATCTTGATGCCTTGCTCGATCAGCCCGTTCTTGATCTCGATGATGCCCTTCTCATTGCCCGGAATGGTGCGCGAGGAAAACACCACCGTGTCGCCGGAAGCGAGCGCCACATTGCGCATCTCGTCGCGCGAGAGTTTGGCGAGCGCGGCCCGCGGCTCGCCCTGGCTGCCGGTCAGGATCAGCACCACCTTGTCGCGCGGGATATAGCCATATTCGTCCTCGGCGAGGAATTCGGGAATGCCCTCCATCATGCCAAGATCGGAGGCGACGGCGACCACGCGCTTGATCGAACTGCCCAGCAGCAGCACCTCGCGGCCGGCATCGCGCGCGGCTTCGGCGATCGAGCGGATACGGCCGACATTGGAGGAGAAGGTGGTGATCGCCACCCGGCCCTCGGCCTGCTCGATCACCTCGCGCAGACCCTGGCTCACTTCCTTCTCGGACGGAGAAATGCCGTCGCGCATGGCGTTGGTGGAATCGCACATCATGGCGAGAACGCCCTCCTCGCCCAGGGCGCGGAACCGGTTCTCGTCGGTCAGCGGTCCGAGCGACGGGGTCAGGTCGATCTTCCAGTCGCCGGTATGGACCAGGTTGCCGAGCGGCGTGCGGATTGCCAGCGAGAACGGTTCGGGGATCGAATGGTTGACCGCCACCGGCTCGATTTCGAAGGGCCCGACGGTAAAGCGCTCGCCGGCCTTGAACACCGTCACCGGCACTTCCGCGCGGGTGCGCTCATAGGTGCGCTTGGCCTCCAGCATGCCGGCGGTGAAGGCCGAGGCATAGACCGGCGCCTTGATATGCGGCCAAAGCTGCGCCAGGCCGCCATAGTGGTCCTCATGGGCATGGGTGATGATGATCGCTTTGAGGTGCTTGCCGAGGCTTTTGACATATTCGATGTCCGGCAGCACCAGGTCGACGCCCGGCAGTTCCGGGCCCGGAAAGGTCACCCCGCAATCGACCATGATCCAGTCGCGCTTCTTGGGCGAGCCATAGCCGTAGAGGGCGAGATTCATGCCGATTTCGCCGACGCCGCCAAGCGGCAGGAATACGAGGTCGTGGTCTTTGCTCATCTACGTGTCCCGTCCAAACTGCTGTCATGGCGGCGGCGCGGACTACGAGCCGCGCCACCCCCATGGGAAAATACCGGATGCTGCATGATTTTCGCCGCGGCACGCGCCGGGGCAAAAACCGTGAAGCATCAACCGAAGAAGACGTCGCCCGAGGCGATCATCTGTTTTCTGCCATCCGGCAGGACAAGCACAAGCCGGCCGTCACCATCGATTCCATCGAAGAGACCATGGATCTGCCGGTCTGGCAAATTCACCGTCACCGGCGCGCCGAACCCGAGCGCGCGCTCGATCCAGGCGTCGCGGATGGCGGCAAGCCCCCGCCCCTGGTCCCAGGCATCGAGCACACGCTGCATCGAGCCCACAAGATGGGCAAACACCATCTGCGGAGTCGCGGAACTGCCCTCCTGGGCCAGGCATGTGGCGGGATAGAGCCCGGCCTCGGGCTTGTGGGCGATATTGATGCCGCAGCCGATCACCACGGCGCGGCGTCCGTTTTCGAGACCTTCGGCCTCGATCAGGATGCCCGCGGTCTTCGCGCCGCCGATCAGCAGATCATTGGGCCACTTGATCCGGAGCCGCTCCGGGGCGTCGGGCAACACCGCCGCCACGGCATCATGGACGGCGATGGTGACGGCAAGCGGCAGGCTCGCCATGCCGTCCCAGGGCGCGGGATCGATCAGCAACAGCGAGGCATAGAGATTGCCCGGCTCGGAGACCCAGGTGCGGCCGCGGCGCCCGCGGCCGCCGGTCTGCCGGGACGCCGTGATCCACAGCCGTCCCGGATCGCCCGCCCGGGCGCGTTCCATGCATTCGACATTGGTGGAGGAAACGTCCCCCAGCTCGATATGCCGGAATTCCGGTCCCTTCATGCCGCCCGCCGCGACATCTTAAAAGAATGTCTTTGCGGCGACATCGGCGGCAAGGCCGAGCGGATTGGACACCAGAACGTAAAACAGCACGAACATGCCGGAGACGCCGAAGACCAGCTTGAGCTCGCCGGCCACCGGAACGAAGGATTCCGACGGCTGGTCGAACCACATCACCTTGATGATGCGCAGATAGTAGTAGGCACCGACCACGGAAGCGAGAACACCGATGATGGCCAGCATGTAGAGCTTGGCCTCGATGGCCGCGACGAAGACCATGTACTTGGCGAAGAAGCCTGCCAGCGGCGGAATGCCCGCGAGCGAGAACATCAGGATCGTCAGCATCAGCGCCATGAACGGATTGGTCGACGACAGGCCGGCGAGATCGTCGATGTTCTCGACATTGCCGTCTTCCTTGCGGCGCATCGCCAGTATGCAGGCGAAGCTGCCGAGCGTCATCACCATGTAGATCAGCATGTACAGGATCACGCCGCGCACGCCGGCCTGGCTGCCCGCGGCAAGCCCGACCAGCGCAAAGCCCATATGCGCGATCGAGGAATAGGCCATCAGCCGCTTGATGTTCTTCTGGCCGATCGCGGCGAAGGCGCCGAGCACCATCGAGGCGATCGAGATGAACACGACGATCTGCTGCCAGTCGAGCGTCACCGGCTCGAAGGCGACGATGACGAGGCGGATGAACAGCGCCATGGCGGCGACCTTCGGCGCCGCGGAGAAGAACGCGGTGACCGGCGTAGGCGCACCTTCGTAGACATCGGGCGTCCACATGTGGAACGGCACGGCGGAGATCTTGAAGGCCACGCCCGCCAGCACGAACACCAGCCCGAAGATCAGCCCGAGCGACCGCTCGCCTTCGCTGACCGCAGCGGCAATCTCGTCGAAACCGGTGTAGCCGGTGTAGCCGTAGACCAGCGACATGCCGTAGAGCAGCATGCCCGACGACAGCGCGCCGAGCACGAAATACTTGAGCCCCGCCTCGGTCGAGCGCAGGCTGTCGCGGTTGATGGCGGCCACCACGTAAAGCGCAAGCGACTGCAGCTCGATGCCCATATAGAGCGCGATCATGTCGTTGGCCGAGATCATCAGCATCATGCCGAGCGTCGCCAGCACGATCAGCACCGGGAATTCGAACTTGTCGATCCGTTCGGCCTTGGCATGGCCGACGGTCATCACCATTGCCGTGATCGAGCCGATCAGCGTGAGCACCTTCATGAAACGGGCGAAGGGATCGGACAGGAAGGCGCCATTGAAGGCCTCGCCGTAGCCGGTGACCAGCACCAGCACCAGCCCCGCCATGATCAGCAGTGCCACCGCAAGGCCGTTGACCAGCGTCACCGACTTTTCGCCGGAAAACACGCCCACCATCAAAAGCACCATGGCGCCGATGGCGAGCATCAGTTCAGGTACGGAAAGCTGTAGACTGGAAGTAAGAATTTCTGGCGTCATGGTCCGCAGTCTCCGTAGCTCAGTTGACCGACAGCGCGAGATCGCGCGCTGCCTGCAGCGAAGCCGAGTAATTGTTGATCAGCGCGTCGACCGACGCTGCCGTCACGTCAAAGATCGGCGCCGGGTAGACGCCAAACAGGATTGTCAGCGCGATGAGCGGATACAGGATCGTCTTCTCGCGGGTCGACAGGTCGAGAAGCGCCTTGAGGCTTTCCTTCTCGAGCGCGCCGAACACGACGCGGCGATAGAGCCACAGCGCATAGGCCGCCGACAGGATCACCCCGGTTGCCGCGAACAGCGCCACCCAGGTGTTGACCTGGAACACGCCAGCCATGGTCAGAAACTCGCCGACGAAGCCGGAGGTGCCGGGCAGACCGACATTCGCCATGGTGAAGATCATGAAGGCCACGGCATATTTCGGCATGTTGTTGACGAGACCGCCATAGGCGGAGATCTCGCGGGTGTGCATCCGGTCATAGACCACGCCCACGCACAGGAACAAGGCGCCCGACACAAGCCCGTGGCTGAGCATCTGGAAGATCGCGCCCTGCACGCCCTGCTGGTTGGCGGCAAAGATGCCCATGGTGACGAAGCCCATATGCGCGACCGACGAATAGGCGATCAGCTTCTTGATGTCGTCCTGCACCAGCGCGACCAGCGAGGTGTAGATGATCGCCACCACCGAGAGCGTGAAGATGAACGGTGCGAAATCGGCGGATGCGAGCGGGAACATCGGCAGCGAGAAGCGCAGGAAGCCGTAGCCGCCGAGCTTCAGGAGAATGCCTGCCAGGATCACGGAGCCCGCCGTCGGCGCCTCGACATGCGCGTCGGGCAACCAGGTGTGGACCGGCCACATCGGCATCTTCACCGCAAACGAGGCGAAGAAGGCGAGCCACAGCCAGGTCTGCATGCCGGCCGGGAAATCATGGGCGAGCAGCAGCCGGATGTCGGTGGTGCCGGCATCCCAGTACATCGCCATGATCGCAAGCAGCATCAGCACGGAGCCCGCGAGCGTGTAGAGGAAGAACTTGAAGCTCGCATAGACCCGGCGCTTGCCGCCCCACACGCCGATGATGATGAACATCGGAATGAGGCCCGCCTCGAAGAACACGTAGAACAAGACGATGTCGAGCGCGCAGAACACGCCGATCATCATGGTCTCGAGCACCAGGAAGGCGATCATGTATTCGCGCACGCGGCTTTCGACCGAGTTCCAGCTTGCCAGGATGCACAGCGGCATCAGGAAGGTGGTCAGGATCACGAACAGCATCGAGATGCCGTCCACGCCCATCGCATAGGAGAAGCCGGAACCGGCGAGCTCGATGCTTTCAACCATCTGGAAGCCGGGATCGACGAAGTCGAAATTCGCCCAGATCAGCAGCGACATGATGAAGGTCGCCGTGGTGCCGAGCAGCGCCACCTGGCGGATGTTGCGCCGGCCGATCTCGGTATCGTCCTTGATCGGCAGGAGGAACAGCACGCATACGAGCGGTATGAAGGTGACAACTGACAGAAGGGGCCAATCGGTCATCAGAATGCACTCCCGAGCATCATCCATGTGACAAGCGCTGCAATTCCGATCAGCATCACGAAGGCATAGTGGTAAAGATAGCCGGTCTGGAGCCGGACGACCCAGCCGGTGATGTCCTGGGCCCGGGCGGCAACGCCGTTGGGACCGAAGCCATCGATGATCCGCACGTCACCCTGCTTCCAGAGCAACCTGCCAAGCGCCTTGGCCGGGCGGACGAAGATGAAGTCATAGAGCTCGTCGAAGTACCACTTGTTGAGCAGGAAGCGGTAGAGCATCTGGTGATCCTCCGCGAGCCGCTTCGGGGTCTCCGGCGAACGGATGTAGAAGAACCAGGCGGTGACGAGGCCCAAGAGCATGGCCACGAACGGGCTCAGCTTCACCCACAGCGGCACATGGTGGAACTCTTCCAGGATCTCGTTCTCGGGACCGGTGAACAGCGCGCCCTTCCAGAACTCGGCATAGTGATGGCCGAAGAAATAGCCTTCGAACAGCACGCCTGCGAACAAGGCGCCGACCGCGAGGATGAACAGCGGCACGAGCATCACCATCGGCGATTCATGCACGTGATGCATCACGTCCGACGAGGCACGCGGCTTGCCGTGGAAGGTCATGAAGATCAGCCGCCACGAATAGAAGCTCGTGAACAGCGCCGCGACCACCAGCAGGCCGAACGCCACGCCGCTTGCGGAGTTGTGGGCGACATAGGCGGATTCGATGATAATGTCCTTTGAGAAGAAGCCGGCGGTGCCGATCATCGTTCCGGGAATGCCGACGCCGGTGAGCGCAATCGTGCCGATGATCATCATCCAGTAGGTGAGCGGGATATGCTTGCGCAGCCCACCCATGCGCCGCATGTCCTGTTCGTCGGAGACGGCATGGATCACGGAGCCCGCGCCGAGGAACAGCAGCGCCTTGAAGAAGGCATGCGTGAACAGGTGGAAGACCGCGCCGCCATAGGCGCCGATACCGAGCGCCACGAACATGTAGCCGAGCTGCGAGCAGGTCGAATAGGCGATCACGCGCTTGATGTCGTTCTGCACCAGACCGACGGTCGCGGCGAAGAAGGCCGTGATCGCACCGATCCAGGTGACGAAGGTGAGCGCATCGGGCGAATGCTCGAACACCGGCGACATGCGCGCGACCAGGAACACGCCCGCCGTCACCATGGTGGCGGCATGGATCAGAGCCGACACCGGGGTCGGGCCTTCCATGGCGTCGGGCAGCCAGGTGTGCAGCAGGAACTGCGCCGACTTGCCCATCGCGCCCATGAACAGAAGCAGGCAGACGGCGGTCAGCGCATGCGCCTTGTCGAGTTCCATGCCGAACAGCGTGATCACCGCGCTCCCCGCTTCGCCGCCTTCGGCCGGCAGATAGTCGGCAACGGATGCGAAGATGGTGTCGAACGAGATCGAGCCGAACAGAACGAACAGGCCGAACATGCCGAGCAGGAAGCCGAAGTCGCCGACGCGGTTGACGATGAAGGCCTTCATCGCGGCCGCATTGGCCGACGGCTTCTTGAACCAGAAACCGATCAGCAGGTAGGAGGCGACACCCACGCCTTCCCAGCCGAAGAACATCTGCAACAGGTTGTCGGAGGTCACCAGCATCAGCATGGCGAAGGTGAAGAACGACAGATAGGCGAAGAACCGCGGCCGGTGCGGATCGTGGTGCATGTAGCCGATCGAATAGACATGGACGAGGCAGGACACGGTGTTGACCACGACCAGCATCACCGCGGTCAGCGTGTCGATCCTGAGCGCCCAGTCGGCGGTCATCGAGCCCGAGTCCATCCAGCGCAGCACCTGGATGCGCACCACCTCGCCGTCACCCAAGGCGACGGAGAAGAAAGCCACCCAGGACAGAAGGGCCGCAACGATCAGGAACAGCGTGGTGACGTATTCCGACGCCTTCGCGCCGATGGCACGGCCGCCGAGGCCGGCGATCAGGGCGCCGATGAGAGGAAGAAAGACGATAGCTTGGTACATGGCTGTCTCAGCCCTTCATCATGTTGACGTCTTCCACGGCGATCGAGCCGCGGTTTCGGTAGAAGACGACGAGAATGGCAAGCCCGATCGCCGCTTCCGCTGCGGCGACGGTGAGGATCAACAGCGCGAACACCTGGCCGACGATGTCGTTGAGATGCATCGAGAAGGCCACCATGTTCAGATTGACCGCGAGCAGGATGAGCTCGACCGACATCAGGATCACGATCACGTTCTTGCGGTTCAGGAAGATCCCGAAGATGCCGATCGTGAACAGGATCGCGCTGACCGTCAGGTAGTGGGAGAGTCCGATTTCCATTCTGTTATCCTTCACATCCCTGCGTTCAAATGCCCTGCCCGGGCTTGACCTTGACCACCTTGACGGCGGTTTCCGGGGTCCGGGCGACCTGACGCGAGATGTCTTGCCGCTTGATGTTTTCGCGATGCCTGAGGGTGAGCACGATGGCCCCGATCATGGCGACCAGAAGCACGAGGCCTGCGATCTGGAAATAGAAGATGAAGTCGGTGTAGAGCACGTCGCCCAGCGCCGCGGTGTTGGTGCGCTCGGTCACCGGCGGGATCAGGCTCGCCCCGGTGCCGGCCGCGGCCGGATGAAACGAGTTGCCGGCCAGCACCACGATCAGCTCGACCACCAGGATGATGCCGATCAGCGCGCCGATCGGCGCATATTCGAGCGCGCCGGCCTTCATTTCGGCAAAGTCGACGTCGAGCATCATCACCACGAACAGGAACAGCACCGCGACCGCGCCGATATAGACCACCAGCAGGATCATGGCCAGGAACTCCGCCCCCGTCAGCAGGAACAGCCCCGCCGCGTTGAAGAAGGTCAGGATCAGGAACAAAACGGAATGCACCGGATTGCGCGCCGCGATCACCATGAAGGCGGAAGCCACTGCCACGAAGGCAAACAAATAGAAAAACAGAGCCTGCAGACCCATGATCGGCGCCTTTTCGTCTTTCCCCCGAGCCGCAGGAATGCACATTCCTGACCCGATTGAGGGAAGGTTTGGCCTCGGCCGCCCCTGCCCCCGCGTCTGATGATAAACGGCGCGCCGCGCGCGGGCGCCGTTCCGGTGTCTTACCTGTAGGGCGAATCCATCGCGATGTTGCGCGCGAGTTCGCGTTCCCAGCGGTCGCCATTGGCGAGCAGCCGGTCCTTGTCGTAGTAGAGTTCTTCGCGCGTTTCCGTCGCGAATTCGAAGTTCGGTCCCTCGACGATCGCATCCACCGGGCAGGCTTCCTGGCAGAAGCCGCAATAGATGCATTTCACCATGTCGATGTCGTAGCGCACCGTCCGGCGGGTGCCGTCATTGCGGCGCGGGCCGGCTTCGATGGTGATCGCCTGCGCCGGGCAGATGGCCTCGCAAAGTTTGCAGGCGATGCAGCGTTCCTCACCGTTCGGATAGCGCCGGAGCGCATGTTCGCCACGGAAGCGCGGGCTCACCGGGCCCTTTTCATAAGGATAGTTCACGGTCGCCTTGGGCGCGAAGAAATAGCGCATCGACAGCACGAACGCGCCGACGAATTCCTTCAGGAACAGCGATTTTGCGGCTTGAGCCAGAGCCATGGTCAGTCTCCGCGTCTGGCCGGAACAGCCGGCCGGATGAATGAAGGGATGAAGGTCGCAATCACGCCGCCGTCTCCGTCAGCTTGACCACGAAGGCCACGATCACGAGCATGCCCAGCGAAATCGGCAGGAACACCTTCCAGCCCAGGCGCATCAGCTGGTCGTAGCGGTAGCGCGGCACGAAGGCCTTCACCATGGCGAACATGAAGAACACCATGCAGGCCTTGAGCACGAACCAGATGATGCCCGGGACCCAGTTGAGGAACCACACGTCGAGCGGCGGCAGCCATCCGCCCAGGAACAGGATCGTGGTCAGCGCGCACATCAGCACGATGGCCGCATACTCGCCGAGCATGAACATCATGTAGGGCGTCGAGCCGTATTCGACCATGAAGCCGGCGACCAGTTCCGATTCCGCCTCGGGAAGGTCGAAGGGCGGGCGGTTGGTTTCGGCCAATGCCGAGATAAAGAAGATGATGAACAGCGGGAACAGGGCGAACCAGTGCCAGTCGAGCAGCGAGCCCGGCAGGCCTATGCGGGTGCCGACGCCCGAAGCCTGCGCCATCACGATGTCGGTCAGGTTGAGCGAGCCCACGCAGAGCAGCACCGCGACGATCACGAAGCCGATGGAGACTTCGTAGGAGACCATCTGCGCCGCCGAGCGCAGTGCGCCCAGGAACGGGTATTTCGAGTTCGACGCCCAGCCGCCCATGATGATGGCGTAGACTTCGAGCGAGGAGATCGCCATCACGAACAGGATGCCGACATTGATGTCGGCGATCACCCAGCCGGCATCGAGCGGAATCACCGCCCAGGCCGACAGCGCCAGCGTCACCGCCAACAGCGGCGCGATCAGGAACACGCCCTTGTTGGCGCCCGACGGAATCACCGGCTCCTTGAAGACGAACTTCAGAAGGTCGGCGAAGGACTGGAACAGCCCCCAAGGGCCGACCACGTTGGGACCGCGGCGCAACTGCACGGCGGCCCAGATCTTGCGGTCGGCATAAAGGATATAGGCGATGAAGATCAGCAGCGCCGTCACCAGGAGCAGCGACTGCCCCAGGATGATGGCCGCGGGCCAAACAAATGTTGAGATGAAGCCGTCCATGATACTCCCCCGCCCTATTCCGCCGCCACCGGCCTGGCCGTCCGGGCCAGGGCCGAGCATTCGGCCATCACCGCCGAAGCGCGTGCGATCGGGTTGGTCAAATAGAAGTCTTTGACAGTTGAAGCAAACGGCGATTTGGCCATTTTGCCCGCTTTTTTGGCGATATCCGCAATTGCGCCGCCGTCGGCGGTGGAAATCACATCGATCTCGGCGAAATGCGGATACTCCGCATAGAGCGCGGCGCGCAGAGCGGCCAGCGAATCAAACGGCAGCTTCTTGCCGAGCACATCCGACAGCGCCCGGAGCACCGCCCAGTCCTCGCGCGCCTCGCCCGGCGCGAAGGCCGCGCGGCTCGACAGCTGCACCCGGCCCTCGGTGTTGACATAGGTGCCGGATTTCTCGGTATAGGCCGCCGCCGGCAGGATCACATCGGCATGGTGCGCGCCGTTGTCGCCATGGGTGCCGATATAGACCGTGAAGCCGGCCGTCTTCTTGGTGAAATCGAGTTCGTCGGCGCCAAGCAGGAACAGCACGTCGGTGTCGGTGAGCATGGCTGCGGCGTCGAGACCGCCCTCGCCCGGCACCAGGCCTAGATCGAGGCCACCCACGCGCGCGGCCGCCGTGTGCAGCACCGCAAACCCGTTCCAGTCGCCCGTCACCGCGCCGACCGCATCGGCAAGCTTGGCGGCGCTGGCGAGCACCGCGGCGCCGTCCTTGCGGGCCAAGGCGCCCTGGCCGACGATGATCATCGGCTTCTTGGCGCGCTTCAGCTTGGCTGCGAACTTGGCCGAACCGTCGATCAACTCCTGCAGCGTCTCGGGGCCCGCGCCCAGATATTCGTGGTCGTAGCGCAGGTCGGCCTGTTCGCCGATCAGGCCGATCGGCAACTCGTCCATGCGCCAGCGCTTGCGGATCCGCGCGTTCAGGATCGCGGCCTCGCGGCGCGGATTGGACCCGATGATCAGGATCGCGTCGGCGTCCTCGATCCCCTCGATGGTCGGATTGAACAGGTAGCTCGCCCGTCCGAGCGCCGGATCGAGGGCGGCACCGTCCTGGCGGCAATCGATATTGGCCGAACCGAGCGCGCCGATCAGCTTCTTGAGCGCGTACATTTCCTCGACGGTGGCGAGGTCGCCGGCGATCGCGCCGATGCGCTCGGGCTTGGCGGCGGAGACGGCAGCGGCGATCGCGGCAAAGGCATCGCTCCAGGACGCGGCTTCCAGGCGGCCGTTGCGGCGCACATAGGGCCGGTCAAGACGCTGCGTGCGCAGGCCGTCCCAGATGAAGCGGGTCTGGGTGCTGGAAGCGGGTTTTGTCGGAAATCCATTCTTCGTTGACCGCCTCGTTGACGCGCGGCATCACCCGCATCACTTCCCGACCACGGGTGTCGACCCGGATCGCCGAGCCGACGGCGTCCATCACGTCGATCGATTCGGTCTTGCCGAGCTCCCAGGGCCGCGCCTGGAAGGCATAGGGCCGCGAGGTGAGCGCGCCGACCGGGCAGAGATCGATGACATTGCCCTGAAGCTCCGAGCTCATGGCCTGCTCGAGATAGGTGGTGATCTCGGCATCCTCGCCCCGACCGATCAGGCCGAGTTCGGAAATGCCAGCGACTTCCGTGGTGAAGCGAACGCAGCGCGTGCAGTGAATGCAGCGGTTCATGATCGTCTTGACCAGCGGGCCGATATATTTGTCTTCGACGGCGCGCTTGTTTTCCTGGTAGCGCGAGCTGTCCATGCCGAAGGCCATGGCCTGGTCCTGCAGGTCGCATTCGCCGCCCTGGTCACAGATCGGGCAATCGAGCGGATGGTTGATGAGCAGGAACTCCATCACCCCTTCGCGCGCCTTCTTGACCATCGGCGTGTTGGTGAACACTTCCGGCGGCTCGCCATTCGGGCCCGGACGCATGTCGCGCACGCCCATGGCGCAGGAGGCCGCAGGCTTGGGCGGCCCGCCCTTCACCTCGACCAGGCACATCCGGCAGTTGCCGGCAATCGACAGCCGCTCGTGAAAACAGAACCGCGGCACTTCCGCGCCGGCCTCCTCGCACGCCTGCAACAGCGTGTAGTGATCCGGCACCTCGATCTCGTTTCCATCAACCTTGATCTTGGCCATGCAAGCAGTCCTACCTTTGCGAACGGTCATGACGACCGCGTGGCGTCCCTTTCGGGGACCTGAGTGTGGTTTGCCGGGCGGCGGTCGCGCCGCCCGGCGTTATGGTTTAACCGGCCGTGGCCGCGCCCTTGGCGAGCGCGTCGGCCTGCGCGATCCAGTCGTCCCGCTCGACCCGGCCGCTGAATTGCAGGTAATCGTCGACCCAGGCCACTTCTTCGGGCGTCCAGGCGGCGATCTGTGCATAGGTCCAGACCCCGAGGCCGTTCAGCACCTGTTCGAGCTTGGGGCCAATGCCCGAGATCGCCTTGAGATCGTCGGGCGTCGCAGGCTTGTCGATTTCGGCCGGACGGACGAAATCTTCCGGCGCGAGCGCGGGCGCAATCCCTTCTTTCACGGGTGCCGGCGCGGTTTCGCTGGCGCCGGCGGCGGCAACCTCTGCGTCCGCCTTCAGCTTCTCGACCGCGGCAGCGCTCTTGGCCGGCTTTTCGACGGGCTTCGCCTTAGTAGCGACCGGCTTGGCCTTCGCCTTTGCCGGCGCTGGCTGATCAACAGCCTTGAGCGTGACGACATCGGCCGATTTGGCCGTGGCCGCTACCGCAACTTCGGGCTCGTCCGCCGCATCTTCGGGCGCGAGGTCCTCGGCCAAAGTCGGCATGATCCAGCTCAGATCCGGCCGCCGGCCCATCAAGGCTGCCTGCGAGGCCATCGCGCCCTGCATGGTTCCCATCGCCAGGCCGGTCATCTGCCCGGCAATGCCGAAGCCCACCGCCGTGGCCGCGGCCGCCGCGCCGAGAGGATAGACCATCAGCGGCGGAATGGCGAAATCTGCCCTCCGGCCCCAGTCGGTCATGGCCCTTTCAGTCATGGCGGTCATCGATTTCATCATCTCGTTTGCAGTCAGGTCTTGGGGAAAAGAAAACATCGACATCAGTCTCTCCTTCGTCGTCTGTTGGCTCTCGTCCCTCGTGACGTTTCCTTTCGTCCGGGCCCGGCGTTGCGGGCCTCTTATTCCGCCGCTTCCAGCCGTTCGTTTCGGCTTTGTACGGCATTGCGTGTGTACTGCTCGATGCGCGCTTCCATCTCCGGACGGAAATGCCGGATCAGGCCCTGGATCGGCCAGGCGGCGGCATCGCCGAGCGCGCAGATGGTGTGACCCTCGATCTGCTTGGTGACATCGAACAGCATGTCGATCTCGCGCTTCTGCGCGTTGCCTTTGACCATGCGCTCCATCACCCGCATCATCCAGCCGGTGCCTTCGCGGCACGGCGTGCACTGGCCGCAGCTTTCGTGCTTGTAGAAGGCCGCAAGCCGCCAGATGGCTTTGACCACGTCGGTGGACTTGTCCATGACGATCACGGCGGCGGTGCCGAGACCGGATTTCAGGTCGCGCAGGCTGTCGAAATCCATCGGCGTGTCGATGATGTCGGCGGCCGGCACCATCGGTACCGAGGAGCCACCCGGAATGACGGCGAGCAGGTTGTCCCAGCCGCCGCGGATGCCGCCGCAATGGCGGTCGACCAGTTCGCGGAACGGGATCGACATCGCCTCTTCCACCGTGCACGGCGTCTGCACGTGGCCGGACACGCAGAACAGCTTGGTGCCGGTGTTGTTCGGGCGGCCGATGCCCGCGAACCAGGCGCCGCCACGACGCAGGATGGTCGGCGCCACCGCGATCGATTCGACGTTGTTGACCGTCGTCGGGCAGCCGTAGAGGCCCATGTTCGCCGGGAACGGCGGCTTCAGCCGCGGCTGGCCCTTCTTGCCCTCGAGGCTTTCGAGAAGGGCCGTTTCCTCGCCGCAGATATAGGCGCCGGCGCCGTGGTGGACATAGATGTCCATGTCGTAGCCGAGCTTGGAATTCTTGCCCAGAAGTCCTGCGTCATAGCACTCGTCGATCGCCGCCTGCAGCGCCTCGCGCTCGCGCATGTATTCGCCGCGCACATAGATATAGGTCGCATGCGCGCCCATCGAGAAGCCGGCGATCACGCAGCCCTCGATCAGCGTGTGCGGATCGTGGCGCATGATGTCGCGGTCCTTGCAGGTGCCGGGCTCGGATTCGTCGGCATTGACCACGAGATAATGCGGCCGGCCATCGCTTTCCTTGGGCATGAACGACCATTTCAGCCCGGTCGGGAACCCTGCCCCGCCACGGCCGCGAAGGCCCGAGGCCTTCATCTCGTTGATGATCCAGTCGCGGCCCTTTTCCAGGATCTGCTTGGTCCCGTCCCAATGGCCGCGCGCCATCGCACCCTTGAGCGACTTGTCGTAGGTGCCGTAGATATTGGTGAAAATCCGGTCTTTGTCAGCTAGCATCATTCACCTCTATCGCGGCTTCTTACCGAAGACCTTGATGTACTCGGCCTCGCCGCCCTTGGCCAGCGCCTTGGCCTGCTTGACCCAGTCTTCGCGGTCGATCCGGCCCTTGAACTTCAGATACCCGTCCACCCAGTCGCGCTCGGCCTTCTTCCAAGAGGCGACCTGCTGATAGGTGTAGATCCCGAGCGAATGCAGGATGCCCTCGATCTTCGGGCCGACGCCCGAAATCAACTTGAGGTCATCCGGATTTTCGGGCTTGTCGATGCCGGCCGGCCGGTTCTTGTCGTCGAGCGACGGCACATCCGCGGCCTTGGCCGCTGCCGGCTCGGCGTCGCTGGCCGTGTCCGACGCCTTGCGCGCAGCACTCATCTTCGGCGCGTCCGTGGCGGTCTCGGCGGTCTTGGCGTCGGCCTTCACATTGGCCTTCGCCTTTTCCGGCGACTTGGTGTCGGTCTCGGTCGAATCCCGCTCGGGCCGCGCGGCCTTGGTCGCTTCCGGCGACTTGGCATTGCCCGAAGCCGATTTGGCCCCGCCCTTGCCGCCGGGCTTGATCTCGCTGGTGAGCGTCGTCAAGCCGCCTGCCGGCGCCGAATAGGTCCGGGCGATCTGCGGTCCCGGCGTCACGTCCTCGGGGCGGCCTGCCTCGAAGCGGTCGATGATATAGGCGAGCCGCTCGGGCGTCAGATCCTCGTAGGAATCCTTGAAGATCATCACCATCGGCGCGTTCACGCAGGCGCCCTGGCACTCGACCTCTTCCCACGACAGCGTTCCGCTCTCGTTCAAATGGAAGGGTTCGGGATGGATCTTGGTGCGGCACACCTCCATTAGCGCTTCCGAGCCGCGCAGCATGCACGGCGTGGTGCCGCAGACCTGCACATGGGCGCGCTTGCCCACGGGCTTGAGCTGGAACTGGGTGTAGAACGTCGCCACTTCGAGCGCGCGGATATAGGGCATGCCGAGCATGTCGGCGATCGATTCGATCGCGCGCTTGGTCACCCAGCCATCCTGCTCCTGCGCCAGCATCAAGAGCGGGATCACGGCCGACTGTTCGCGGCCCTTGGGATATTTCTTGATCCAGACCTTCGCCTGGGCGGCGAATTCGCGGTTGAAGGCGAATTCCGCTGGCTGGACACTGTCTTCGGCAAGTCGACGAACGGACATGGTAAGCTCTTTGTCTTTCTTCCGGCCTAAATGATCTCGCCGCAGGGCGACAGGGTCATGGTCTTGGCGCTACGGCGCAGGGCAAGGGTGTGAAGTTTCCGCCGCATCACCGGTCCACCTCCCCGAACACGATGTCGAGCGAACCGAGAGCCGCGGAAATGTCGGCCAGTTGGTGGCCGCGGCAGATGAAGTCCATCGCCTGAAGATGCGCGTATCCGGGTGCGCGGATCTTGCAGCGGTAGGGCTTGTTGGAGCCATCCGAGACCACATAGACGCCGAATTCGCCCTTCGGCGCCTCGACCGCGGCATAGACGGCGCCTTCGGGCACCCGGTAGCCTTCGGTGTAAAGCTTGAAGTGGTGGATCAGCGCTTCCATCGAGCGCTTCATCTCGCCCCGCTTGGGCGGCACGATCTTGCCGTCGGTGGAGGACACCGGACCGGTCTTTTCCTTGCCGAGCAGCAGGTTGACGCACTGCTTCATGATCTTCACCGATTCGCGCATTTCCTGCATGCGGATCAGGTAGCGGTCGTAGCAGTCGCCGTTCTTGCCGATCGGAATGTCGAAATCGAGCTCCGAATAGCACTCATAGGGCTGCGCCCGGCGCAGGTCCCAGGCAGCGCCCGAGCCACGCACCATCACGCCGGAGAAGCCCCAGGCCCAGGCATCGTCGAGCTTGACCAGCGCGATGTCGACATTGCGCTGCTTGAAGATGCGGTTGTCGGTCAGAAGTCCTTCGATGTCGTCGCAGGTCTTGAGGAACGGATCGCACCACTTGCCGATGTCCTCGACCAGTTCGGCCGGCAGGTCCTGGTGCACGCCGCCGGGCCGGAAATAGGCCGAGTGCATGCGCGCGCCCGAGGCCCGCTCGTAAAACACCATCAGTTTTTCGCGTTCCTCGAAGCCCCACAGCGGCGGGGTCAGCGCGCCGACGTCGAGCGCCTGGGTGGTGACGTTCAGAAGATGCGACAGGATGCGGCCGATTTCCGAATAGAGCACCCGGATCAGCTGGCCGCGCTTGGGCACCTCGACGCCCGCGAGCTTTTCCACCGCCAGCGCGAAGGCGTGCTCCTGGTTCATCGGCGCGACATAGTCGAGCCGGTCGAAATAGGGCACGGCCTGCAGATAGGTCTTGGCCTCGATCAGCTTTTCGGTGCCCCGGTGCAGAAGCCCGATATGCGGATCGACCCGTTCGACGATCTCGCCGTCAAGCTCGAGCACGAGGCGCAGCACGCCGTGCGCGGCCGGGTGCTGGGGGCCGAAATTGATGTTGAAGTTGCGGACGTTGTGTTCGTTCATGGTTCCCGTCCTCACCCCTTGGCTTTTTCATCGCCCGGCAGCACGTAGTCGGTGCCTTCCCAGGGGGAGAGAAAATCGAAATTGCGGAATTCCTGCCGGAGTTCCACCGGCTCGTAGACCACCCGTTTGACCTCGTCGTCGTAGCGCACTTCGACAAAGCCGGTGAGCGGGAAATCCTTGCGAAGCGGATGCCCCTCGAAACCGTAGTCGGTGAGGATGCGGCGCAGGTCCGGATGGCCGGTGAACAGGATGCCGTAGAGGTCGTAGGCCTCGCGCTCGAACCAGTCGGCGCCCGGATAGACCGCGGTCAGCGACGGCACCGGCGCATCTTCCGCCGTCATCACCTTGACCCGGATCCTGAGGTTCTGGCGCGGCGACAGCAGGTGATAGACCACGTCGAATCGCTCCGGCCGGCCCGGCCAGTCGACGCCGCAGATGTCGATGAAGCTCACGAACTGGCACTGCGCATCGTCGCGCAGGAAGGTCATCAGCTCGATCAGCTTCGCCGGCTGCGTCAGAAGCGTGAGTTCGCCGAAGGCGATCTCGGCGCGGTCGATCAGGCGTCCCTTGGCTTCGCCGAGATAGTCCGAAAGGTCCTTGAGGGCTTGGCTCATGATCTCAACTCCTAGCGCTCGATGGTGCCGGTGCGGCGCAGCTTCTTCTGCAACAGCAGCACGCCGTACAACAGGGCCTCGGCCGTCGGCGGGCATCCGGGGACATAGATGTCGACCGGCACCACGCGGTCGCAGCCGCGCACCACGGAGTAGGAATAATGGTAATAGCCGCCGCCATTGGCGCAGGAGCCCATCGAGATGACGTAGCGCGGCTCGGGCATCTGGTCGTAGACCTTCCTGAGCGCCGGCGCCATCTTGTTGGTGAGCGTGCCCGCGACGATCATGACGTCGGACTGACGCGGTGAGGCGCGCGGCGCAAACCCGAAGCGCTCCGCGTCATAGCGCGGCATCGACATCTGCATCATTTCGACGGCGCAGCAGGCGAGACCGAAGGTCATCCACATCAGCGAACCGGTGCGCGACCAGTTGATCAGCTCGTCGGTCGAGGTGACCAGGAAGCCCTTGTCGGCAAGCTCGTTGTTGATCTCGCCGAAAAACGGATCGTCGCTGCCCACCGGCCGACCGGTATTGGGATCGATGATTCCCTTTGGCTGAGGTGCCACCACCGGTGTGTTGCTCACTCCCATTCGAGAGCTCCCTTTTTCCATTCGTAGACAAAGCCGACGGTCAGCACGCCGAGAAACGCCATCATCGACCAGAAACCCATCCAGCCGATCTCGCTGAACGCCACCGCCCAGGGAAACAGGAAGGCCACTTCGAGGTCGAAGATGATGAACAGGATCGCGACCAGATAAAAGCGGATATCGAACTTCATGCGCGCGTCGTCGAACGCATTGAAGCCGCATTCATAGGCAGAGAGTTTTTCGGGGTCGGGATTCTTGTAGGCGATGGCGAAGGGCGCGATCAGCAATGCCAGTCCGATGAGCAAAGCCAGTCCGATAAAGATCGCGATCGGTACATATGCGCCCAGAAGTTCAGTCATGGCGTTTGTTCCTGTACCCGCTGCAATCGAAGCCCCGGCGTGGTTCCAAAGATATGGTGCCGGTCCCTCAACCTGCGCGGCTAATCTTGTTGCAACGCGGCGTGGTTAGCGCAGCCTGCCACCCATAGCAAGAGGATGCGCAGGATTTGCCGCATTAGTACCAGCTTTCGGGCTTTCGCGCCTCCCCCGGCGGCGAAACAGCCGGCGAGCCTTTTCAAAGACTTGCCGTTCGGCCCGTCGAATCGGCTGAAAATCGGACTGGGTTAACGAGAAATAAGGATGCCGATGCGCCGTCCGCTCCGCCCCGGCGGCCCCACTCCCCGGCCACTGAGTCCCTCGCCACCAGGCGGGCCGCGCACCGTCCCGGGAGACCCGGCAGGCAGCCGGACCGGGTGGCGCGCCCCGACCGCCGGCCAGACGCAGAATCAGCCGCCCGCATCGCCCGCGTACGGACGCCAAAGCGATGGCACGCGCGCGCCGGCCGGGACGCGTGCATGCAGCGCGTAAGCACCGGATCGAATTTGCAATTTTTGGTGATCTTGATGCCGCCCCGAAGGGCTGGCGGTTTGAAAAATGGCGCGAGTGACGGGGCTCGAACCCGCGACCTCCGGCGTGACAGGCCGGCACTCTAACCAACTGAGCTACACCCGCGCATTTTTCAGACGGAACAGTGTGTGAGCGCCGTTCCGTGAGCGGCTGATTAAGGGGTTCGACGGTGGGTGTCAAGCGAGTTTGCGAAGGAAAAACGACAATGTGCAAACTTGTTTGAAAATGGCAGTCCGCCCGCCCCCGGCTCCGGCCTGCGCGAACCCCGCTGCAGCGCGATTTGATGGGGGGCGAAGCCGATTTTGGCTTGCGGAACGGTCCCGAACCCCCTAAATCAGGCGCCACCGATCTGGGGGCGATTAGCTCAGTTGGTAGAGCGCCTCGTTTACACCGAGGATGTCGGGAGTTCGAGTCTCTCATCGCCCACCATTCCTGTCCCCCGAAATCTTCACATGGACTGAGTGAGTCCTTTTCGGGCTTTGGCGGTGTCGCGCCGATATCCGGCGCAGCCGATACTCCGGCTCGCACCCCGGGAATCAGGCGGAACCGGTGCGAACCGCAAGCGTGCCGCCAGATCCCGACAGGTTCGCACCCGCCTGAACGCTTTGAGATCGCATGCAATCCCGCAAAACCGGATCAGCATCCGGCCAAAAAACCTGCCAGCACGCACGGGACCGCGCCATCGCAGCGGTTCTCTCCTTCTCCACAATGGGTTAGAAGACGACAGTCGCTCCCTCACGGGAGCGTGGATCGAAACCCGGTTGGGTGGGGATACCACCTACTGCACCCTGACGTCGCTCCCTCACGGGAGCGTGGATCGAAACGCGTCGCTCAATGTCGGCTTTGCCGAGCGGCAGCCGGTCGCTCCCTCACGGGAGCGTGGATCGAAACTGGCTCGACATTTTGATCGTTGATCCCGGCCTTCGTCGCTCCCTCACGGGAGCGTGGATCGAAACTTCGCCACTGTGCGTTGATCTGGGCGCTGATCGGGTCGCTCCCTCACGGGAGCGTGGATCGAAACCGCACCTGGGGGCCGCTCGACAATGAGGGCAAAGGTCGCTCCCTCACGGGAGCGTGGATCGAAACCACCCTGGCCCGCGCCTCCTCCTTGACGCGGAGCGTCGCTCCCTCACGGGAGCGTGGATCGAAACATCAGCGCATGCACCTTGGCCACGCCCACCACATGTCGCTCCCTCACGGGAGCGTGGATCGAAACAATCATCAGCAAACGAGCTGATCCGGGCGCCTCGGTCGCTCCCTCACGGGAGCGTGGATCGAAACGCCTCGCTCGCTGGCGGCTTTCCAGTCGAGCACCGTCGCTCCCTCACGGGAGCGTGGATCGAAACTACGATCATGCGGGCACCGCAGCCCGCATCAAGGTCGTCGCTCCCTCACGGGAGCGTGGATCGAAACCCGCGGCCGCTGCCCGAGGATATCGGGATCAAGGGTCGCTCCCTCACGGGAGCGTGGATCGAAACATGGCGCGCATTGAGAGCGGCGGGGTCGATCGTGATGTCGCTCCCTCACGGGAGCGTGGATCGAAACCGAAAGCGGATCGCCCGGCATGTTTGACCCGTAGTGGTCGCTCCCTCACGGGAGCGTGGATCGAAACCTCGCGAATCCACGCCTCAAGCCGCCGGGCCTCGGTCGCTCCCTCACGGGAGCGTGGATCGAAACGACTGGATACCCTCGGGCGATCCCGATGAGGTCGTCGCTCCCTCACGGGAGCGTGGATCGAAACACCCTGGACGCGCTCAAGCGCGCCAAGGCCATGCTGTCGCTCCCTCACGGGAGCGTGGATCGAAACAACGGCGTGGTCAGCATCGATAAGCCCCTGAACATGTCGCTCCCTCACGGGAGCGTGGATCGAAACCTGCCTGGGCGGTAGATCGCATCGGATTTCTTGAGTCGCTCCCTCACGGGAGCGTGGATCGAAACGATATCTCCAATATCGTGCTGCAGGATCTGCGCGGTCGCTCCCTCACGGGAGCGTGGATCGAAACAGGCCGACATCACCCGACACCAAAAGCGGAAAAATGTCGCTCCCTCACGGGAGCGTGGATCGAAACCCTGCCCATGACGCGACCTCCAAAACCGGAAGACAGTCGCTCCCTCACGGGAGCGTGGATCGAAACCCCCTCGATCTCATCGACGGCGACCTTGACGGTCGCTCCCTCACGGGAGCGTGGATCGAAACAGGTAGTAACCGCCGCCCAGGGAATATTTTTCGCGGGTCGCTCCCTCACGGGAGCGTGGATCGAAACGAAGACGCCTTGAAAAAAGCCGCGCCGTCATCCGCGCCGCTCCCTCACGGGAGCGTGGATCGAAACGCGAAAGAGCGGCTAGGAGCCTCCTCAGTTGGACGTCGCTCCCTCACGGGAGCGTGGATCGAAACGCCCCGGTCACGGTCCGCAGCGGCTCGCTCGCGCGTCGCTCCCTCACGGGAGCGTGGATCGAAACGTCTCCGCCGGAACGCTGGTGGCGCGCAGGATGAAAGCCTGCGGAGGCCGGGGCGGCCGGCGTGTGCGCCTTGGACGGGAGCGGTCCGATGCGGGGCCGGCCCCTTGATCCGCTCAGGCGCCCGGACGGAGGCAAGTCCGAAGGAAGGGCTGCGGCCTTTGCCGGAGGCGCGCGGGACGGGGTTTCGCGGCTTCAGCGATCCCGCCTGCCAGCCATGCTCCTATCCGCCTGCGAGGCGCGCTCCTAAAGGCCGGACGCGTTGCCGGGCCGCTTTCGGGCCTCGGCCACATCCTCCCGCGGCACTGCGCTTTTGACATTGTCGCGCTTGTCGCGGCGGGTGCGATAGAGCGAGAACAGCATGAAGCCCACCGCCATGGCGAAAGTGACGAGGGCGAGGACGATGATCAGGTTCACGTCGGGCATGAAAATCTCCTTGTAACCGGTGCGTGCAATCAAACGCCGGCCACGCCCGATGGTTCCGCCACCGGTCACTGGAGGTTTCAGGCTTGGCGACCGCGGGTCGCCTGTTCAGTGCCCGCGCGACGCCCCGTCCGGCTTGCCGGGGCCGCGTCGCGCAGGCGCCCGTCAAGCAGGCTGCGACAGGGCTCAGCGCAGCGCCGCCTCGATATTGCCGCCATCGACGGTGATCACATGGGCGGTGGTGCGCTCCGAGCGGGCGAGCGCCACGAAGGCCTCGGCGACGTGATGGGCTTCCACCTCGGCCTTGAGCAGGTTGCCGGCCATGTAGTCCGAGGCCGACACCCCCCTCGCCTCCGCGCGCGACTTGATGAAATCGTCGGTCAGCAGCCCCGACCGGATCCGGTCGGCATTGACCCCGTTCACCCGCACGCCCGCGCCGCCGAGTTCGAGCGCCAGCTGGCGCAGCAGGAAGAAGGTCGCGGCCTTGGGCAGGCCATAGGCGCCGAACCCCTTGCCGGGATTGACCGCCTGCTTGGAGACGTTGAACAGCATCTGCCCGCCATGGCCCTGCGCCGCAAACACCTTCGCCGCCGCCCGCGCCATGGCGAGATGGGAGAAGAAGTTGAGTTCGAAGCTCTTGCGCAGCGTGGCCTCGTCGAGATCGAGCAGCATCCCCTGGATCGCCGCACCGGCATTGGAGACGAGAATGTCGAGGCCGCCGAATCGGCGCACGACGGCGGCGATCGCAGCCTCGGCAGCCCCTTCCTCGGTGAGGTCGGCGGTCACCGCCAGGCAGTTGGGTCCGATCGCGGCGGCCGCGGCCGCACAGGCCTCGGGATTGAGATCGATCAGCGCCACGGCCGCGCCTTCGCGGGCAAAGGCCTTGGCGGTGGCAAGCCCGATCGCGCCCGCGCCGCCGGTCACGGCGACGATGCGCCCGCCGAACGGCTTGTCCGCGGCCTTCGAGAGCTTGGCCTGTTCCAGAGACCAGTATTCCATGTCGAACAGGTCGTCGGGCCCGATCGGGTGGAAGCCGCCGGCGGCCTCGGCGAGCGTCATCACCTCGACGGTCTGCTCGGCGATATCGGCCGCGGCCGAGGCCGCAGCCGCATCCTTGCCGATGCCGGCAATGCCCACGCCCTCGATCCAGGCCACGCAAGGATGCGGCTCAAGCATGATCTTGCCGCCGCCGACACGGCTGAACTGCTCATCGAACATCGCCCGGTAACTGGCTGCAAACGCGTCCAGTTTGGCCTCGATGCCGGCGGCACCATTGGCGAGATCGTCCTTGTGCAGCACCAGCATGCGGCCCTTGGTGCGGATCACATGGTCGGGCGAGCCGACGCCGCGGGTGGCGAGCTCGTCGAGATCGGTGCGGCCGAGGAAGTCCTCGACCGTGCCGCCGCCGCGAATGTCCATCACCAGCAGCTTCGCAGCCCCGCCGTGATGGGCGCCGCGCAGCCGGCCGACGGCGCCGCGCAGCACCGGCAGCACCGATTCGGCCGTCCCCTCGTCTGCCGGCGCCCGCTCGCGCTTGACGGTGGCGGAGAAGGTGCGGCCGCCGGCGCGCGATGCGAGCCACTCCTCGACCATGTTGGTGTGCTCGATCACCTTGTCATAGCTTTCCTTCGCGGTCGCGCCGAAGGTGAAGTGGCCGTGCTTGAGCAGCACCAGCCCCTCGCAGGCGCTGTTGGCGTCGAACACGTCCGCCGCTTTCCGGGCGAGCGCAAAGCCGGGCATGATGTAGGGCACGACCGCGAGCCGGTCGCCGAAGATCTCGCGGATCGCCGCTTCCGCGTCGGGCAGGTTGGCGAGCGCCAGGAAGGCGGTCGCATGGGTGTGGTCGATGAAGCGGTGCGGCAGGAAGGCGTGCAGCAGGGTCTCGACCGAGGGATTGGGCGCGGTCGAATCGAGCAGGTTCGAGCGCTGCATGTTGACCATGTCCTCGTCGGACAGCGCCTCGAGCCGACGCGTCTGCAACAGCGGCTCGAGCCGCACGCCCGGCAGGCCCGGCGCCTCGAGCGTGTCGAGGTCCCAGCCGCTGCCCTTGACATGCAGCACCTTCTGCCTGTTGCCGAACAGGTCCGGCCGCTCGACCTTGACCGAGGTGTTGCCGCCGCCATGCATGACGAGATCCGGATCCGAACCGATCAGCCGCGACGAGTAGACCCTGAGCGCCAGCGCCTGGTCGGCAGGGTCTGCGCCCGCCGCCTCGACCCGCGCCTGCGCATCCTTGTCATTCCACCTGTTTTGCCGCATTACCGTCTCTCCTGCCGTATGAATTGCATTATTTGACAAAAGTCATATGCCGTTGTCAAATGTATATATTTGGTGATGGAGGGATCTATGGGGCAGAACTCAACCCGGCGCTCGAGCAAGCAGATCAGCGGCGAGGACATCGTCGTCGAAACCGCCTGGCTCTATTATCACGACAGCCTCAACCAGAGCGAAATCGCCAGCCGCCTGTCGGTCTCGCGCGCCACCGTCGTCAACTATCTCCAGGAAGCCCGCGAGCGGGGCTACATCCACACCAAGCTCGCGCCCGAGGCCTTCAACACCCACCGTGCGGCGCTCGAACTGCGCGACCATTTCGGCCTCAAGGCGGCCTATATATTGCCCGACGGCACCGGCGGCAGCGACGACCATGCGAGCCGCATCATCCGCGGCGCGGCCGATTGGCTGCCGAGCCTCCTGGAGCCCGGCGACCGTCTCGGCGTGGCCTGGGGCAAGACCATCTACGATGTCGCCGAACGGCTCGAACAGACCACCATCCCGGATCTCGTCGTGCTGCAACTGGTGGGGTCGATGGCGACGCCCTACGGTTTTTCCGCCGATGTCTGCTCGTCCAACGTCGCCCGCAAGTTCTCCGCCAAATGCATCAACCTGCACGTTCCGGCGATCCTGAGCACCGCCGAGATCGCGTCCACGCTGCGTGCCGAATCGCTGATCAGCAAACAGCTCGACGCGATCCGCCATTGCAACAAGACGCTGTTTGCCGTGGGCTCGTGCAATCCCGACAGCCACATTGCCTCAAGCGGCCTTGCGACCCTCCAGGATCTCGAGGATTACATCGCCAGGGGCGCCGTCGGGGTGCTCTGCGGCCGCTTCATAGACGCCGAGGGCAACCCCGTGAGCGGCCCGCTCGACAACCGCATGATGGGGATCGAGCTGCACGAATTGCGCCACCGCGACATGGGCATTCTCGTCTCGATCGGCGAGGAACGGGTTCCCGCAGCCGTGGCCGCCATCCGCGGCGGCTATGCCACCCACGTCGTCACCAACCAGAGCTGCGCGGCCGCGATGATGGACCACGCCTGACACAAGGCGTTCAGGCGCGGCCCGGGCCGCGCCTGACTTCAGTCTTGGTACAGATGCGGATCAGGCCGCGCTGCGGCGTTCAGGGAACAGCCCCAGCAGCCCTTCGCGCGAGGCTTCGGCGACGCCGCGCTCGGTGATCAGGCCGGTCACCAGCCGCGCTGGCGTGACGTCGAAGGCGGGATTGCCGCCGGGCGTGCCATCGGGCGAAATCTGCACCGAGGTGACGGTGCCATCTTCGAGGCGACCGAACACATGCGTGACCTCCCGGTCGTTGCGCTCCTCGATCGGGATCTCGCGCACGCCGTCCTCGACCGTCCAGTCGATGGTGCTCGACGGCAGCGCCACGTAAAACGGCACATTGTTGTCATGGGCGGCCAGCGCCTTGAGATAGGTGCCGATCTTGTTGCAGACGTCGCCGGTCGCCGTCGTCCGGTCGGTGCCGACGATCACCACATCCACCATGCCGTGCTGCATCAGGTGCCCGCCGGCATTGTCGACGACCAGGTGGTGCGGAATGCCGTGGCTGTTCATTTCCCAGCTGGTCAGCTGCGCACCCTGGTTGCGCGGCCGTGTCTCGTCGACCCAGACATGGATCTCGATGCCGTCCTTGACCGCGTGGTACATCGGTGAGGTGGCCGTACCCCAGTCCACGGTGGCGAGCCACCCGGCATTGCAGTGGGTGAGGATGTTGACCGGCTCGCCGGGCTTCTTGGTGGCGGCGATCTTGCGGATGATCTCGAGCCCGTGCACGCCGATCAGCCGGTTGGTCTCGACATCGGCGTCGCAGATCTCTTCGGCCTTGCGGAAGGCAGCGGCCGGCCGATCGCCCTCGGAGAGCCCGCCCAGCGCCTGGCGCATCTCGTCGAGCGCCCAGCGCAGGTTGATCGCGGTGGGCCGGGTTTCGTGCAACAGCTCCCAGGCGGCATCTAGCGCCTTGTCGGAAGCGTCGCGCTGCATTTCCACGGCGATGCCGTAAGCGGCGGTGGCGCCGATCAGCGGCGCGCCGCGCACCCACATGTCGCGGATCGCCGTGGCGAACTCGTCGAGCGTGTCGAGTTCGACCACGCGGAACTCGTGCGGCAGCCAGCGCTGGTCGATGATCATGGTCTTCGCCTTGTCGCTGTCGTACCAGATCGACCGGTAATGGGTGTCGCCTACCTTCATGCCTGTGCTCCCGTTTCGGCGCTACGCGCCGCGGCGATGACGGCATCCATGCCCGTCAGCCGGTTTCTGTTCATGACCAGGAACTGGCCAAGCTTGAGGCACGTGCTTTCGCAGCGCGCCTTCGTCTTCACATCCGCGATGGTGTCGAGTTCGGCCACATGCGCGAGCCCGAGGATGCGGCGATGCATCTCGATGCCGGCAAAGCCGACGAGATCGCGGAAAATCTCGCCAAGCAGCTGCTCGGCAGCGCCCTCGGCGGCAAAGCCGTGGCCCTGGTCCTCGTAAAGCGCCTTCGGATAGAGGATACCGGTGCGCTCGGTGCGCCAGAGCCGCAGGAATTCCGCCCGGAACACCGACCAGGTTTCCTCGATCACCGACAGGATCCACTCCTGGAAATCGGCGCAGGCCGCCTTGTCGGCGATATGCGCGGGCATGGCGTGATAGGCCATCAGGTAATTGCCGATCAGCATGCCGATGTCGAAGCCGAACGGGCCGTAGAAGGCGAATTCGGGATCGATGATGCGCGCTTCGTCCTCCGTCACCATGATCGAGCCGGCATGCAGGTCGCCGTGGCACATGGTTTCGCCGCGCGAGGTGAAGGCGCGCTTCATGTGCTGGACTTCGATCTTCAGCGCCTCGTCGCGGCGCAGATCGGCAACGAGGCCGTCGAGTTCGGGCGTGGTGTGGCGGTTGAGCTTGGCGTCGTAATAGGGATCGGTGAAGACCAGCGACTCGGTGATGTCGCAAAGCTCGACATTGCCGGCGAACAGCGCGACGTCGGCTTTCTTGTCGGCCGCCGCCATCGACAAATCCGATCCGCGAAACGCCGTGCGCGCGGTAAAAAGTCCCAAGGTCCTGCCGAGACCCGCAACCTTGCGACCTTCCATGGTCTGCTGGCGCAGAATAATATGCGGCTGCAGGCGCTCCATGACTATCAGCGCCTGGGTCTCATCAAAATGCAGGACCTCAGGCACGCTGCCCGGGTCCCGCGCCTCCTGGCGGATCAGGGCATGATATTCGAAAAAAGCCCGCTTGAGCGGCAGCGGCCAGCTGTCCCCCACGAGCCGGACATAGGGAAGCGCCTGCTTGACGATGACGCTGCCCGCCTCGCCTTCCACGATGAAGACGAGATTAAGGTTGCCGTCGCCGACTTCGCGCACCTTCCAGGCCTCGGGATTGCCGCCGACGGCGCGGGTCACAGCCTCCAGGCCGCCCAGCCGGGCGCCCAGGGTTTCGGGCGATAAGGGTTTGTACTCGTTGCTCAAAATGATCCTCCCTCCTGAATGATCAGGCCGTAGTTTGACCAAGCCTAATGTCCATTTCAATCATTTGTCAATGCATGTTGACTTTTGTCACCGGGGCTGTTTTCATCATATCGGGAGGACGACATGAACGAAACTCTTTGCGATCTGCGCGGTGTGGACAAATCCTTCGGGGAAAACCGTGTCCTCAAGCAGCTGAGCCTCTCCCTGCCCGCCGGATCGGTGACCGTGCTGATGGGCGCCAACGGCGCCGGCAAATCGACGCTGGTCAAGATCCTGAGCGGCGTGCATGCCCGCGACGGGGGCTCGATCACGCTGATGGGGCGCGAATTCGCTCCCGCGTCGCCCTCCGAGGCGATCCGGGCCGGCGTTGTCACCGTTCACCAGAACATCAATGACGGCGTCATCCCCGATCTCGACGTCGCTTCCAACCTGCTGATCGACCGACTGGCCGAACCCGGCTACGGCTTCTTTCTCAAGCGCCGGCAGAACTATGCCGAGGCCGAACGCATCGCCAGCCAGATGGGCTTGGCGCTCAATGTGCGGCAACCGGTCGCGGAGCTCGGCGTCGCCGACCGCCAGCTGATCGCCATCGCCCGGGCCATGGCGCACGATCCGCGGCTGCTGATCCTCGACGAGCCGACCTCCTCGCTTTCAGCGTCCGAGGCCGAACGGCTGTTCCTGCTGATCGAGCGGCTCTCGGCCAAGGGCGTGGCGGTGCTCTATATTTCCCACCGAATGTCCGACATTCGCCGCATCGCCACCCGCATCGTCTCGATGCGCGACGGCGAGATCTCCGGCCTGTTCGAGGGCGACACCCTCGATTACGAAGGCGCGGTCAACGCCATGCTCGGCCAGCGCATGAGCGACGCCGTCATTTCCATTCCCGCGCCCGGCAAGCGGGTTCTGGAGATTTCCGGCCTGCAGCTGATCGAGGGCGCGCGGCCCTTCGATTTCAACCTCGCAGAAAACGAGGTGGTGGCCGTCACCGGCCTGCTCGGCAGCGGCAAGAGCGCATTCGCGCAAAGCCTGTTCGGCCTCGACCAGCCCGTGAGCGGGCGCATCCGCATCGACGGCCAGGATTACCGGGTGCGGACGCCGCAGGCGGCGATTGCGCGCGGCGTGTTCATGTCGGCCAAGGACCGCGCCAACAATGCGGTGGTGGCCGATTTCGACATAACCCGCAACATGACGCTCCCCTTCCTGTCGCGCTACGCGAAGCTTTCCTTCGTCAGCCGCGCGAAGGAGCGCCGCACCGCCAACGACATGATCGAGGCTCTGTCGATCGTCTGCCAGGGCGAAAGCGATTCCATCGGCACACTCTCGGGCGGCAACCAGCAGAAGGTGATGCTCGCGCGCTGGCTCGCCGAGGAGTGCCGGCTGCTCTTGCTCGACGAGCCGTTCCAGGGCGTCGACATCCGTGCCCGCCGCGACATCGGCCGCAAGATCCGGGAAACCGCGAAGAACCGTGGCACGCTCGTGTTCGTCTCCGAACTCGACGAGGCCCTCGAGGTTGCCGACCGGATCATCGTCATGAGCGAGCATTCGGTGGCCGCCGAATTCAGAAACGAGAACGTGGATCTCAACGAGATCCTGACCGCAGTAACCGGAGCCGTGCCGCCGGCCGGCGCCGCAAGGACAGCACACGCATGAGCATGAACCTCGACAACACAGAGACATCGCCTGCCGCAGCCCCGGCCGGCGCCCATTCGCGACGCCGGGCCTCCGGCCCGATCGACCTCGCCATCCGCTACGGCTTCCTGGCGCTGCTCGTCGGCCTGGTGGTGTTCTTCTCGGTCTTCGCCAACGGCTTTGCCGGGCCGCGCAGCGCCGTCTTCATCTTCCAGTCGGTGGCCATCACCGGCATTCTGGCGCTTGGCGTCACCTGCACGCTGGTGGTCGGCGGCTTCGACCTGTCGATCGGTTCGGTCGCCACCTCCTCGATGATGCTCGCCGCCTACATGATGGTGGTGCTCGAACAATCCGCCTTCGTGGCCATCATCGCCTGCCTGGCGATGGGCGCGCTGATCGGTCTCATCAACGGGTTGCTGATCGTCAAGACCAAGGTGCCCGACCTGCTCGCCACCCTCGGCATGATGTTCCTGCTCGTGGGCCTGCAGCGCATTCCCACCGAAGGCCGCTCGATCGCCACCGGCATGACGCTGCCCGACGGCTCCACCGCCGAAGGCAGCTTCTCGCCGCTGTTCCTGCAGCTTGGCCGCCACCGCTTCGACTTCATGCTCGACAACCTCCTGCCCGCGCCGGTGGTGTTCCTGGTGGTGATCGGGCTCCTGGTGTGGGTGTTTCTCGAACTCACCCGCCATGGCCGGCTGATGTATGCGATCGGCTCGAACGAGCGCGCGGCGAGCCTCACGGGCACCAATGTCAACCGCTACAAGATCGTGGCCTATATGATCTCGGGCGTGCTCGCCTCGATCGGCGGCATGCTGCTCGCGGCCCGGCTCGGCCGCGGCGACATCGCCTCGGGCACCAATCTGCTGCTGGATGCGGTTGCCGCTGCGCTGATCGGCTTTGCCGTGCTCGGCGCCGCCAAGCCCAACGCCTTCGGCACCTCCATGGGCGCGCTGTTCGTGGGCATCCTGCTGCAGGGGCTGACCATGATGAACGCGCCCTACTACACCCAGGATTTCATCAAGGGGCTGGTGCTGGTCATCGCGCTGGTCTTCACCTTTTCGCTTTCGGCCCGCAAGTCTGGCGGCCACTAGACACCCACTCGTTCCAATGGAGGAGAACGCATGAAGATCATACGCAGAAAAGCATTGGCCCTGTTCGCGGGCCTGGCGGCGGCAGCCGTGACGCTGCCCGCGGGCCTCGCCCAGGCAGCCGACATGCCGGCGCCGCTCGACAAGCCCGGCGACGTCAAGATCGCGCTGGTGCGCTACCTGTCGACCGGCGACTTCTTCCAGGCCTATCTGTCGGGCGTGGAAAAGCAGGCCGCTGCGCTCGGCGTCGACCTGCGCGTGCTCGACAGCCGCCAGGACGCGGCGCTCCAGGCCGACATGGTCGACCAGGCGATCGCGCTCGGCGTCGACGGCATCATCATCCAGCACGGTCTCACCGAATCGATGAAGGAAGCGGCCCAGCGCGCGGTCGATGCCGGCATTAAGGTCGTGGCCTTCGACGTCGATGTCCAAAACCCCGCAGTGCCGCAGATCGAGCAGTCGGATTACCTGCTCGGCAAGCTCGCGCTTGAACAGGCGATCGAAGACAACGGCACCGAATGGAAGGCCGGTTATGTCTATGTGCCGGGCATCGCCCCGCTCGACCGCCGCCACGTCGCCTGGGAAGAGGTCAAGAAGGCCAATCCGGGCATCGAGGAAGTCGCCCAGATCGGCACGCTCGACAACCCGATCGCCAACTCCAACGCCAACCAGGCCCGTTCGGTGCTGCAGGCGAACCCGGACATCTCGGTGTTCTTCGCCCCCTATGACGAATTCGCCAAGGGCGTGAAGATCGCCGTCGACGAAGCCGGCATGTCGCAGGACATCAAGATCTACTCGGCCGACGTGTCGACTGCCGACATCTCCGCCATGCGTGAGCCCGACAGCGCCTGGGCAGCCACCGTTGCCACCAACCCGGCCGTGGTCGGCGAGGTTTCGGTGCGCGCGCTCGCCATCATGCTGACCGGCGGCGATCCCGGCAAGCAGGTGGTGGTGCCGCCGACGCTGATCACCCAGACGTTCCTGGTCGACAATGACATCAAGAACATGGAAGAGCTTTCGGCCAAGATGCCGCAATTCGCCCATGCCGACGTCGCCATGACCGACTGGATGCCGCTGCCGGACCGCTGAGCCGACCCTACAGGCGAACCGAACCAGAGGCCGCTTCTCCGGAGGCGGCCTTTCTCTTTGCGAGGAGATGTCGGTCCGGTCGATGGGGATTGGACAGCCGGCGCCGGAGTGCGGCTGCCGCATCGGCATCAACGCCCTGCCCTTCCACTGCCTGCCTGCTCGACAACAAGCCGGCGCGAAAAAGCCCGGAATGCAAAGAGGGCCCGACCTCTCGGCCGGACCCTCATTCGCCGGGGTAGCCCGGATGGGTCTTGGGAGGAGCTTGCGTCCACCCGGGTCAGCCGCCTGCGGTGTCTCCTGCACTGTCGACCGCGTCGCGCATCGCGCGCACGGCGTCCGCCATGGCATCCCCCGCACGCAGCAGGCTGCCGCCGAGCAGGAACACCACGTCCTCGCCATACATCGCCACCATGTCGCCCGCGCGCTCGACGCTCATGCCGCCGCCCGGGCTCGGCATCATCGCCCGGCCGATGCCGTCATCCGCGCGGCAGGCCTCGGCGATCGACCGGCACTCTTCGGCGCTGAAGCCGAAGCGGCCGCCGACATTCGGGAACACCGAGATGTCCGAGCCCGCAAGTCGCTGCAGCACGCCATACATCAGCGCATGGCTGAGCCCGGTTTCGGGTGTAAGCACGAAGGCGCCGGTGAAGCTCGGATGGGTCATGATCGGCAGGTCGAAGGCGGGATCGCGCGCAAGCGCCTGCACCACGCCGAAGCCCATCAGGCCGGGCATCAGCAACACGCCGCCGGCGCCGGCTTCCTTGGCGCGGAAGGCTTCCTCCACCGGGGAGCCGGAATAGCCGGTGACATTGACGAAATAGAGCGAGGACCCGCCGGTCTGCGCATTGGCCTCGCCCACCGCGTCGCTCACCGCCCTCACGCGCTCCTCGAACGGGGCAAAGGCCTGGTTTGCGAGCCCGTGATCGTCCTTGACGATGTCGGCGCCGCCGAGCGCGCAGCGGCGGGCGATGTCGGCCAGTTGCTTGACCGTCGAGCCCTGCGGCTTGATCACCGGCGAGATCAACCCGCCCCGGGTGCGGCCCGTCCGCGCCCGCAGGCCCGCGATGCCGAACCGGGCTCCAGCGAAGCGTTCCCGGATCACCGGCCCGGGGTCGAAGCCGATCACCCTGATGTTCTGCTGGATCGAGGAATTGCCGAAGATCACGTTGATGAGCTGGATCACTTCCGAGCCCGCACTGTCGGGACTGTAGGAGACCACCACCTCATAGGCCTTGCCGCCCACAGCGGTGATCTCCTCGACCTGACCGAGGATCTCCTCGGCGATGTAACCCGCCGGCACGATGTCGCCGGGAATCTCGACCGTCTGCTCAAGCGCAATGCCCTTGGCCCGCTGCTCCGCATCGCGGGCGTCGTCCGCCAGCAGCCGGTAGCGGACCCGGAACCGTGTATCCTGCGCCATCTCTACAGAGCCTCCGCCTTGACGGCGGAATGCACCGCCTCGACCCGTGCGCTCGCCAGCGCCTGCTCGTCGATGCCGGTCGAGGCACCGAGAATGTGCTCGATCCCGCGCACCAGCGCGCCGGCGTCGAGACCGTAATATTTCATCAGATACGGGCGCGAGCCGCCATGGGCATAGGTATCCTTGAGGCCGAGCCGCACCAGCGGCTTGCCGACGCCGTTGTCGGCCATGATTTCGGCCACGAGCGAGCCCACGCCGCCGGTGATCACGTGGTTTTCGAGCACCACCACGCCCTTCGAGACCGAGCCGATATGGTCGAGCAGCGCCTGTTCGTTGAACGGCTTGATGGTGTGGATGTGCAGGTGCCGGATCGACACGCCGGCCTTTGAGAGCGCGTCGCGCGCGCGCAGCGCCTCCTCGGTGGCAATCCCGGAGGTCACCACCAGGATATCGGCGCCGTGGGAGAGTTCGCGCATCTCGCCCACCTTGATGGGACTGTCGAACAGCCGCGGGACCGAGCCGCGCAGCACCCGGCAATAGACCGGGCCGTCGATCGAATCGGCAGCTTCGCAGATGCTCTCCACCTCAGTCGCGTCCCCGGTTTCCAGGATCGACATGTTCGGGATCGAGCGCATCACGGCCACGTCCTCGATCGCCTGGTGGGTCATGCCGCCCGGCGTGGTGATGCCCGGCAGGAAGCCCATCAGCCTGACCTTGCGGCGCGGATAGGCGACCGAGGCCATCAGCTGGTCGTAGGGCCGGCGATAGAGGAACACGCCGAAGGAATGCAGGAACGGCCGGTAGCCGGCGAGCCCGAGCCCGCCCGCGAAGCTCATCATGTTCTGCTCGGCCATGCCGAGCGAGAGGAACTGGTCGGGATGCCGGTCGCGAAAACCGTCGATCTCGCAGGACGAAGTGAGGTCCGCCGACAGGCACAGCACGTCGGGATTTTTCACCGCATAGGCCTCGAAGGCCGATGCGTAGGGGCGATTGACCATCTCAACCATCAGTGCGTCTCCAGTTCGATCGGGTCGATGCCGAGTTCGGCGGCGATCGACACATTCATCTCGGCGCGTTCCTCCTCGCTCTTGAACCGGACATAGTGCAGCCGGGGGAAGCGCTTCTGCAGGAAGCTCATGCCCTGCGTGGGCGAGGTGCGGGCGAGGATGATCAGCGGGCGACCGTCATGCGGCTCCTGCTTCGCCTGCCGCATGGCTTCGAGGTCATGGCCGTCGATCTCGACGCAGACCGCGCCGAAGGTCCGGAACTTGGCGGCGATGTCGCGCACCTCCATCACCGAACTCATGGCCCCGTCGCACTGCTGGTCGTTGACGTCCATCAGCGCCCAGAGATTGTCGATGCCGTGGTGGCTTGCCGCCTGCACAGCTTCCCAGGTCTGGCCCTCCTGGACCTCGCCGTCCGACATGAACACGCAGACCTGGCCGGTGTCGCCGCGGCGCTTGCGGCCATAGGCAAGCCCTGCCCCGGTCGACAGGCCGATGCCGAGCGTGCCGTTGTGCACTTCCATGCCCGGCGAATGCTCGGCGCCGATCATCTCGACGGAGGAACCGTCCTGGTTGAACATCTCGAGCCCTTCGGGCGCCATGCGGCCAGTCTCGATCAGCGTCGCATAGGCAACGAGCGCATAATGTGCCGGCGCGATGAACAGCCGGTCGTAATGCGGCTCGAACGGGCCGTTGTAGCCCGCGCCGGTGACGTAGTCGTGATTGTCGGCCGACGGCACGCCCGCAAACGGCTGCGGCACGGCCGGCAGCACCGGCGCGCCG
>NZ_LQZT01000004.1:65464-149159 GCF_001703635.1 Parahoeflea olei
ACGCCAGCTGCTCGGCCGCCGAGCAGGCCTGGCTCAGATAGCCGCCATTGTTGCGCATCGAGTGCTCGAACACCCGTCTGCGGATCCCCATGGCGATGTCTTCGGTGGAACGGTCGTTGCGCACGGATGCCTCCCTGTTTGGGGTGACCATGTCGCGACAATAGGCAAATGTCAACGCCACTGGCAAATGTATAAAACATTCACCAGTGGCAGTCGTCCTTGCTCACAGCGGATCTCTGACCGCGCAACCGCGGCCGAATGCCGTGCTAGGCGCGAGCCCGGGCGAGCACGCCGCCGGTGGCCGGTTCGCGCACGCCGGTGGTGCCGGGATAGGTGAGCGGCAGCCCCTTGAGCGAGCGCACGGCGAGCCAGGCCCAGGCCTCGGCCTCCATCGAATCGCCGTTGAAGCCGGCGTCCTCGGCCAGGATCAGCTGTCCGGTGTGGCGCGTCGCCACCGTCAGGTCCTCGACGATGCGGCGGTTGTGCCGTCCGCCGCCGCACAGGATCCAGAGCTTCGGCTTGACCGGCAGGTGCGCCTGGGACTTGGCGATCGCCGCCGCTGTCACGAAGGCAAGCGTGCGGGCTCCGTCCTCAAGACTCGCCTCGCTGTCGTCGGGCAGCGGAAAATCGTTGCGGTCGAGCGAGATCCGCTCGGGCGCGGTGAAGAACGGATGGTCGAGATAGCGGTTGACGAGGCCCGCTAGCACCCGGCCTTCGGACGCGATCGTGCCGTCCGAATCGTAGGGAACCCCCGCATGCCGCTTGACCCAGCGGTCGATCAGCGTGTTGCCGGGCCCGCTGTCGAAGGCGATCAGCGTATCGTCCTCGCCGATATAGGTGATGTTGGAAATGCCGCCGATATTGACGAAGATGACCGGCGTCTTCCCGGCCCAGTCGCCCTCAAGGCCTGCGGCCAGCGCCCGGTGATAGGCCGGCACCAGCGGCGCCCCCTGCCCGCCGAGCCGCATGTCGTTGGCGCGCAGGTCATGCACCACGTCGATGCCGAGCCGGTCGGCAAGCCGCTGGCCGTCGCCCAGTTGTACCGTCAATCCCTCGTGCGGCCGGTGCAGCACCGTCTGGCCGTGGAAGCCGACCACGCCGATCGCGTCCGGCGAGAGCTTTTCGCGCGCGAGGAATGCCTCGACCGCAGCGGCATGCCGGTCCGTGAGCTCTGCCTCGAGCGCGGCCAGATCGCCGGGACGCTCTTCGCGCGCACCAATCTCCCTGGCCGCATCCAGAGCCTGCTCAAGCCGTGCGCGAAACGCCGGCTCATAGGCCGTGAACGAACTGGCGCCGCGGCGGACGACGCAGTCCCCGTCGGTTTCGACCATCGCCAGGTCGATGCCATCCATCGACGTGCCGCTCATCAGCCCGATCGCCCGTGTCAGCTCTGCCATCCTGTTCGTCCTCGATGCTCGTGTCGTTCCGCTTCCAGACGGAATCGGGGTGCGGGAGTGACCTAGCATGCGAGCGGCGGCCGCGTCAGCACCGGCGTGGCCCGGCTTCGGTTGAATGCGCCTGCGGCAAGTGCTAAAGGCCCGCGCGGGCAAGGCGCATGATGCACTGCCCAGAGTTTTTCCGGATCTGCCGAAACCCCGAGGACAGTGATATGTCAGCCTTCAAGTCCGATTTCCTGCGCACGCTCAGCGAGCGTGGATTCATTCATCAGATGTCCGATGAAACCGGCCTCGATGAACTGCTCGCCAGGGAAAGCGTGACGGCCTATATCGGCTTCGATCCGACGGCGCCTTCGCTGCATGCCGGCGGTCTCATCCAGATCATGATGCTGCACTGGTTCCAGGCGACCGGGCACCAGCCGATTTCGCTGATGGGCGGCGGCACGGGCATGGTCGGCGACCCCTCCTTCAAGGAGGAAGCCCGCAAGCTGATGACGGTGGAGATGATCGAGGACAACATCGCCTCGATCAAGCGCTGCTTCTCGAACTACCTGAACTACGAAGCCGGCCCCAAGGGCGGCGCGCTGATGATCAACAATGCCGAATGGCTGCGCGACCTGAACTACCTCGAATTCCTGCGCGATGTCGGCCGGCACTTCTCGGTCAACCGCATGCTGTCCTTCGACAGCGTGAAGACGCGCCTCGACCGCGAGCAGTCGCTGTCGTTCCTGGAATTCAACTACATGATCCTGCAGGCCTACGACTTCGTGGAGCTCAACCGGCGTTACGGCTGCCGGCTGCAGATGGGCGGCTCCGACCAGTGGGGCAACATCATCAACGGCATCGATCTCGGCCACCGCATGGGCACGCCGCAGCTCTACGCACTCACCTCGCCGCTGCTGACCACGTCGTCCGGCGCCAAGATGGGCAAGTCTGTCAACGGCGCCGTCTGGCTGAACGCCGACATGCTGTCCGCCTATGATTTCTGGCAGTACTGGCGCAACACCGAGGATGCCGATGTCGAGCGCTTCCTGAAGCTCTACACGACGATGCCGATGGACGAGATCAAGCGTCTTGCGGCGCTTGGCGGCTCCGAGGTCAACGAAGCGAAGAAGATCCTCGCCACCGAGATCACGGCCATTCTGCACGGCCGTGCGGCGGCCGACGAGGCCGCCGAGACCGCGCGCAAGACCTTCGAGGAAGGCGCGATCTCGGAAAACCTGCCGACCATCCAGGTCGAGGCGGGCGAACTCGACGCCGGCATCGGCCTGCTCGCCCTGTTCGTGCGCGCAGGGCTCGCCGGCTCCAACGGCGAAGCCCGCCGCCATGTCCAGGGCGGCGCGATCCGCGTCAACGACACGCCGGTCTCCGACGACAAGACGCTGATCACGGCAGACCATCTCAACGCCGACGGTGTCGTCAAGCTGTCGATGGGCAAGAAGAAGCACGTGCTGGTGCGCCCAGCCTAAGGACCGCAGCACTGGTCCACCCAGATCAGGCCGCAGGACCCAGCAGGTCCTGCGGCTTTTTCTTTGCCTGCGGGAATGGCGTTACGGCCGGTATTCGAAGATCGAGCGGAACACGCCCGGCGCGATCACCGACAGCGGATTGATCTGCAGGAGCGGCGACTCCGACTTGCCCGCGAGCCGGAAGGTGATGCCGAACAGGCCGCGGTCGCGGCCATTGCCGAGAAGGGTCCCGATCACCGGCAGCTCGGCGAACAGGCGGTTGATGCCATAGGCGAGCATCACCGTTCCGGTCATGTCGATATTGCCCTTGGCGTCGCTCACCGTCCCCTGGAACGAGGCGCCGATCTGCGGACCGCGGATGATCCCTTCCGAAACCCGGAGTTCGCCCCGGCCCGAAACCACCTTGGCATTGGCCACCTCGAAGCTCGCGCGGGAGACGTCCACATTCGCCCGCGCCGCGTCCTTGAGGCTGCGGCCGTCCTTTCTGCTCGGCGTCGAGACCAGCGATTCAAGCCGCGGCTCGCCCACCACCACGAAATTGCGCACATCGATCACGCCGCGCCGCCACGGCCCCTCGGTGCGGGTGAGCCGGAGATTGAGCAATCCGCCCTGCATGCGCGCGTAAAACCCTGCAAAGCGGGCAAAGGCGCCCGCGTCGCCGCTGGTGATCGTCACCGTTTCGCCACCCGTCGTGGTCGACACCTTCATCACCACCGCCTGGCCGCTCTGGGTGACGCCCTTGACGTCGAGCAGGTCCGTGCGCGCGCCCTGGCCCGCATAGCTGATCGTGGCCGCAGTCAGGCGCTCGTCGGAATAGCCGTGCATGGTGGCAACCTCGCCGCTGAGCTCGACCCGCGCCGCCCCGCCCCCGTCCGCGCCCTGGGCGGACGGGCCGTCTGCGGCCTTGGCCAGCGCGATCACCGGGCGCGTGTCGATCGAGGCGCCGCCGAGCCGGACCCGGTAGGTCTTGCCGTCATAGGCGATGTCGACGTGATAATCGTCCCGCGCCGAGAGCGCGACGCGGTCGAAGCTCGCCGTCGCAAGCCGCCCGCCCTTGAGCGTCACCGCCCCGCTTGCCGCAAATCCCTTGCCGGAAAGGGCAAGGTCGGACAGCCGGGTCTCGTCGCCTTTGGCCTGCATCGCAAAGGTCAGGTTCGCCGCGATGCCCTTGTCCTTGGTCCAGCCGATGCCGGGAACCGTCAGCCGCGCGGGCTTGAGATCGAGGCTGACCTTCTGCACTCCGTCGGCCTGGGTCTCGAGCCGGAACCCGACCGGACCGCTGATCAGCACGCCCGAGCCCGGCGCCATCTTTTCCCGCATCTCGGCACTGAGCGTGCCCGAGAATTTGCGCCGGGCCGCAACGCCGGATCCGCCGACCGGCTGCAGCACATCGAGCGTCATCCGTGCGCCGTCCACCAGCGCATCCGCCTTGAGTTCCGCACGGTCGGGCGTCACATACAGGCTGCCGTCCATGTCGGTGAGGGTGCGACCCTCGACCGGCTTGCCGAGATCGACGCCGCTCATCTGCAGATCCACCGTCCAGTCCGGCGGCGGCGGCGACTGGTCGGCGATCAGGCCGAACCGCGCCGTCACCCTGGACGAGATCTCGCCGCTGAGTTCGGAGGGCTTGAAGCCGATCTGGTCGAGCGCGTTGATCGGATGGTAGCTGATCAGTTCGGCCACCGCATCGGCATGGCCTTTGACCGCCATGGAGAGGTCCGCCATCAGCGGCTGCTGGTTGGTGGCCGGGATCGAAAACAGCGCGTCCGACAGCTCCACCGTGCGACCGGTGGGGAAAAAGGCGGTGGCCGTATCGATGCTCAGATCGACGCGCGAACCGCGCAGCCGCATGTGGCCCACCGTGTCGCGCAGCGGCGGAATGTTGCCCGCGACATTGATCCGCGCGCGCTCGACGTCGAAATCGATCTGCAACTGGTCTTCGCTGAAACTGACGTCGCCGAACGGCTTGTAATGGCCCGCGGGCGCGGCCAGCTGGATGCGGGCATTGCTGACCGTGCCGCCATAGAGATTTTCAAGCACCCATTTGCGCGCGAGCTTGCCCACCCAGTAGGGCCAGAACTGCTTGACCGCGGTGGTCGACATGCGCCGCGACTGCGCGACCAGATTGATCTCCGGCGAGATGCCCTCGACAAAGCGCCAGGAGGCCGATCCGACCATGTCGCCCTGCGGCGTCGCCAGCGCCAGTTCCTCGGCCACCAGCAGCCGCTTGGCGGCATCGAAACGGCCGAGCGCCTTGCCATCGAACGAGATCGGCGCCTCGTCGGAATCGCCCGGCGCCGCCCGTCCCTCCTTGATGACGAAGTCGAAGGCGATGCCCGCCCCTTCGACCTCTTCGACCCTGTCCGCGTCGATCAGGCCGCCGGTGAACGGCAGCACCGTCTCGCCGACCCGGATCAGCGAGCGCGTGACCTCGATCTTGTTCTGGAGCGGCATGTAGACCAGCTTGACCCGCGCATCGCGCAGCATCGCCTCGACCCCACCCATGGTGATGGTGCCATCCACGGCCTTGACGTCGACCGCCAGTTCCGGTGGCTTGCCGGCCTGGGCCCGCGCTGCGGAAAAGGAGATCGCCAACGGCGCGGACACGCCGTTGCGGCGATCCGGCGCCACGTCCGTCATGTAATTGAGCGCGAAGCCCTCGACGCTGCCGGAGATCTGCGACAGCCCGCGTTCGCCCGCAAGCCCGGCGGCGCTGCCGACAAAGGTGATGCCATGGCCCGCACGCTCCAGTTCCACGCCGATCTGGTAGTGTCGCCGGTCGATCCTGCGCACCTCGGCATTGCGGATCACGATCCCCTCGCCCGGCCCCGTCATGGTGATGTCGGTGAACCGGAAGGCGCCGGCCTCGATCGCATCGATCTGGCTTACAACCTGGTTGAGCCCCAGGAAGGCCTGCTCGATCATCGCGCCAGTGGCATCGATGCGGAAGCTCGCAAGATCGGTGAGGTTGAACCCACCCCCCTGCGGCGCGGCCACGCTGACGCCACTGATATCGACGAATTTCACCGACAGCCGCCCCGTCAGCAGCGCCACCGGATCAAGCCCGATCAGCACGCTCTTGATCGAATTGGCCTTGGAGGGATCCTCGCGCGGGGCCACCGACACCCCGCGCGCCTCGAGCGCGAGATGCCCCCGGCGGGTCAGACGCACCGCAGCCGAACTCAGTTCCGCCCGGTATCCCGGCCCGACCGCCTGCGCCAGCGCATGCTCGGCCCGGCTCCTGACCAGCCCGTCGACGACGCCTGCCTCGAGCAGCAGGAACAGCACGGCGGCGAGGAGCGCCAGCCCCAGCACCGGAACCGCGACCCAGCGCATGAGCCGCCCCGTCCAGCGGCGCGGGTGGTGACCGCGCACGACAATCAGGTCTTCGCCCTGGGCCGACGGAAGTTCGTGCAGCGCGACGATGTCGCGTTTCCTGAACTGGACCTTGTCGATGCGGTTTTCCGGCATGGGTTCTGGTATGTCCGCTTTCTTTTTTTGACGATTCTGTGGACTGCGACCCTTGCGTTTATATATCGCCCCGGGACAGGGTCACCTGCAAAACCAATTCGAGTGACGATGAAAGGTCTGGATGATGAGTGAACTTGGCGAAGGCATGACAGCCCCCCGATTCGACCTGCCACGCGATGGCGGCGGAAACGTGTCGCTTGACGATCTGGCAGGCAAAATCGTGGTGCTCTATTTCTACCCCAAGGACGACACCAGCGGCTGCACCACCGAAGCCGTCGATTTCACGGCAATGGCGGAGGATTTCGCCAAGGCCGGCGCGGTCGTGGTCGGCATGTCTCCCGATTCGGTCAAGGCGCATGACAAATTCGTGGCCAAGCACGGGCTGGGCGTGATCCTCGCCTCTGACGAGGACAAGACCACGCTCGAGGCCTATGGTGTCTGGACCGAGAAAAGCATGTATGGGCGAACCTATATGGGCGTCGAGCGCTCCACCTTCCTGATCGACCGCGACGGCAAGATCGCCCGGGTGTGGCGCAAGGTAAAGGTCAAGGGCCACGCCGCCGAGGTGCTCGACGCGGTCCGGGCGCTCTGAGCGTGACCGACCAGGCAAGTCCCGCCGCGCTCAACCGCCCGGTGCTGTCGCTGCGCGACGGCGCGGCACGGGCGATCCGTGCGGACGATCTCGACCTCAAGACCCGGCTCGCCCAGGACGTGGCGAGCCGCTGGCATTCCCGGCGGCTGTCGCTGCGCTCGCCGCTCGACACGCTTGCTCCCGAGCGGCCCGGCCGGCCGGCGCGGCCCGAATTGGTGCCGCCGACCCAGGTCAAGCGGCGGTCGTTGCACTCCACCCACGGCCGCATCTCGCTGCTGCACGCGCTCGCCCATATCGAGTTGAATGCCGTCGATCTGGCGCTCGATATCGTCGCCCGCTTCGCCGCCGCACCGATGCCGCAGAGCTTCTTCGACGGCTGGATGCAGGTCGCCTTCGAGGAAGCCAAGCATTTCAACATGATACGCAAGCGTCTTCATGCGCTCGGCGCCGATTATGGCGACATGCCCGCCCATGACGGGCTGTGGCAGGCCGCCCACGACACGCGCAACGACCTGACCGCGCGGCTCGCCATAGTGCCGCTCATCCTCGAAGCCCGCGGGCTCGACGTCACGCCCACGCTGCGCGCCAAGATGCGCGAGGCCGGGGACGAGGAGAGTGCCGCGGTGCTCGACGTGATCTACGAGGACGAGAAGAAACATGTCGCCATCGGCGCCAAGTGGTTCCGCTTCCTGTGCGCCCGGGAAGGCAAGGATGCGGCGGAAACCTTCCGGCTGCTGGTACGGGCCAATTTCCGCGGCGCGCCCAAGCCGCCCTTCAACGATCTCGCCCGCGCGGCCGCGGGCCTCACCCCCACCTTCTACCGCGCGCTGTCCAGCCAGAGCATGTCGTAGCGCGGGCAAATCGCTGCCGGACCGGCCGCGATCAAAGCTTTGTTAACCTTAACAGGGTGTAATCACGCTCGATCAAGCAACGGTGAACCGTTCTGACGAGGTGGTATTCAGTGGCGCACAGACAGGACAGCCGCGTCTTCGGCAAACGGCCGAAACAGTCGCACACCCTTATCCTCGCAAGCGGCGACACCGTCCGCCACATGACGGTGCGCCCCTGGGTCGCCGGCGTGTGCATGTCGATGCTGGGCGTGATGGCGATCGGCTATCTGGCAGCCACCTCCTATCTCGTGCTGCGCGACGACCTTATCGGCGCCTCGATGGCGCGCCAGGCGCGCATGCAGCATGCCTATGAAGACCGGATCGCGGCGCTGCGCTCGCAAGTCGACCGGGTGACCAGCCGGCAACTGCTCGATCAGCAGCTGATGGAAGAGAAGGTTGCCGAACTGATCGCGCGCCAGAACGCGCTGAGCACCCGCCACGGCAAGCTCGGCCCGCTGCTCGATCGCGCGGCCGCACTGCCGACCCCCGCCCCCGAAGCCTCCGATACCGCCAACACCCAGGCATCGCTGTCGCCGGGCACCGGCAAATCCGGCCGCCTCGCGGCACTTGCGGCCATGCCCGAGACACTGTCCAATCCGGCCACCAACCCGATCAATCCGCTGGCCTATGCCCCGACGCCCGGCACAGGTTCCGGCGAATCCGTGAGCGAGCGCGCGGACCGCGTGTTCTCGACGGTGACGCTGTCGCTCAAGTCGATCGAGCGCGACCAGATCGCGCGCATGCAGGGCCTTGCGGTCGAAGCCTACGAGACCGCATCGGAGATCGACGACATCATCCGCGCGACGGGCCTTCCCGGCGCCTCGGTCGACGACACCGCCGTCGGTGGCCCCTTCGTCAGGCCCAACGATCCGAACGCCTTCGACACCACCCTCGAGGATCTCGACCAGGCCCTGAACCGGCTCGACACCGTCAAACGCCATGCACGCGCGCTGCCGATCGGCATTCCCGCCCCCGGCCGCGAGATCACCTCGCGTTTCGGCAACCGTCCCGACCCGTTTCTCGGGCGCCTCGCCTTTCATGGCGGCATCGATTTCCGCACACCGACAGGAACCCCGATCTTCAGCACCGGCGCCGGCGTGGTCACCCATGCCGGGCGCAATGCCGGCTACGGCAAGATGGTCGAGATCGACCACGGCAACGGGATCACCACCCGCTACGCCCATCTTTCCGCCGTCGAAGTGGCCGAAGGCGACCGTGTCGCGCCCGGCACGCGGATCGGCAAATCCGGCTCCACCGGTCGCTCCACCGGCCCCCACCTGCACTACGAAGTCCGCCGCAACGGCAACGCCGTCGACCCGATGCGCTACCTGAAGGCAGCCCGCGAACTGAAGCCGCTGCTGGCCTCCAACTGAGCCACGGCGGAGCCCCGGGCCCGCCCTTCCCTGACCCAAAACCGGCCACCCGCGGCGGCATGCGGACGGGGGTGCGACACCGCGAAACCGGGCTTTTCCTTGACTTCCCGCACTGCACCGACTATGCGGAGCACAAAGGGCACGCACTTGCACCGCGCGCTCGCGCATTGACGCAACTCCGAAACGGAAAACACTCCCAATTGACCACTTTCGCTGACCTTGGCCTAAGCCAAAAAGTTCTGTCCGCCGTTGCCGACGCAGGCTACACGACGCCAACCCCGATCCAGGCTGGCGCAATCCCCCCAGCGCTCGAACGGCGCGACATTCTGGGCATCGCCCAGACGGGGACCGGCAAGACAGCAAGCTTCGTCCTGCCGATGCTGACCATGCTCGAAAGAGGTCGCGCCCGGGCGCGCATGCCGCGCACGCTGATCCTCGAGCCGACGCGCGAACTCGCTGCCCAGGTCCACGAGAACTTCGAGAAATACGGCAAGAACCACCGCCTCAACATCGTGCTCCTGATCGGCGGCGTGTCGTTCGACGAACAGGACCGGAAGCTCGAGCGCGGCGCCGACGTGCTGATCGCCACCCCGGGCCGCCTGCTCGACCACACCGAGCGCGGCAAGCTTCTGATGACCGGCGTCGAACTGCTGGTGATCGACGAGGCCGACCGCATGCTCGACATGGGCTTCATCCCGGACATCGAGCGGATCGTGAAGTTCATCCCCTTCACCCGCCAGACCCTGTTCTTCTCGGCCACCATGCCGCCGGAAATCCAGAAGCTCGCCGACACCTTCCTGCAGAACCCGGCCCGCATCGAGGTGGCACCGCCGTCCTCGACGGCCGCCACCGTGGAGCAGCGCCTGGTCGCCTGCGGCAGCAAGGATTTCGAGAAGCGCGAAACCCTGCGCACCCTGATCCGCTCGCAGGAGGAACTGACCAACGCCATCATCTTCTGCAATCGCAAGAAGGACGTGGCGGATCTCTACAAATCGCTGCAGAAGCACGGCTTTTCGGTCGGCGCCCTGCATGGCGACATGGACCAGCGCTCGCGCACCAACACGCTGCAGGGCTTCAAGGACAACGAGATCACGCTGCTGGTCGCCTCCGACGTCGCCGCCCGTGGCCTCGACATTCCCGCCGTGAGCCACGTCTTCAACTTCGACGTTCCGATCCATGCCGAGGACTATGTCCACCGCATCGGCCGTACCGGACGCGCGGGCCGCGCCGGCGCCGCCTTCACGCTGGTCACGCGCCGCGACGGCAAATATGTCGACGCCATCACCAAGCTGATCGATCGCGAGATCGACTGGCTCGACGGCGACGCCGCCCTGCATGCCTCCTCCGACGAGGCCGACGACAAGCCGGCCCGCGGCCGCCGCAGCGACAGCAAGGGCACCGCCCGCCGCTCGAGCCGCGGCGCCAAGCAGGCTCGCGCCGACAAGGTCGAGACCCAGGCCACTGAGGAGAGCGTGGAAGACACCGCCGCCAACGACATGGCCGTGGATGCCGACCCCATTGCCGCGCGCGAGGAAGCCGATACCCGTCCCGCCAGGGCCGAGCGCCAGCCGCGGCAGGAGCGCGACCACCGCTCGTCGCGCCAGCGCGCACCCGAGCCCGCCAACGCCAATGACGACCGCAGCCGCAATCGCGGCCGCCACAACCGCGACAATGACGACCGCGAACCGACCCCGGTCGGCTTCGGCGACGAGATCCCCGCCTTCATGATGATCGGCAGCTGAACCTGCCGCATCGACACAAGTTCAAGCCGCTGGCAGCAATGCCGGCGGTTTTTTTCATGGGCCGGTTCCACAGGGCCTGACTTCGCGCGGAGCCTGGGCGAAAGCCACGTTCTTGGCGGCCCGCGGCTATTTCCTGGTCCGCAGCGCCGCCTCCCAGGCAAACCGGACCCAGCGCGCCATCTCGACGGCATCGTCGAGCGCCGCATCGGGGATCGACCAATAGGGCATCGCCACCGGACGCGCGCGTGCCTTGCCCTCATAGACCCACTGGCCCGCCCCCGCCTCGCGAAAGACCGGCGCGCTCTCGGCATCCGCCTTGAGCAGGATGTCGCCTCCCACCTCCAGCGCCAGGATCACGCCCTCGTGGTAGATCCCCTTGCCGCCGAACATGCGCTTGATCGTCACCTCGCCGAGACTGTCGAACATCTCGCAGATCGCCTCGTTGTCCATCGGCTCCACCTTTCCCGCCCTGTCGCCGCACCCACGGCAAGATCAACTTCTGCTGCCCATCGTCGACGGCGCCTTGCCGCTGAGCCGCCCCGCGCCATATCCCGCCCATGCCCAAGCGCCTAGGCAAATCCGATCTTCCGCAAAAACCCTGCGCCTACTGCGGCCGGCCGTTTTCCTGGCGGCGCAAATGGGCCGCAGTCTGGACCGAGGTCCGCTACTGTTCGGACCGCTGCCGGACGGAGGCGCGCCGCAAACGCCCGCCTGCATGAACCGGGTCAGGTGATTTCCGTCGCGCCACCGGCGCGCCGCACGGCTTCGGGCGTATCAACGTCGAGCCGGGCGGCCGGGCCGATCTCGACATCGACCACCGACCAGGCGCCGCTTTCGATCAGTGCGCGTGCGCCGACATCGCCCGACAGCTGCATTGCCTCGGCAAAGGCCGCACGCGGCAGGATCACCGGATTGCCGCGCCGCGCGCCATCGCAGGCCCTGACGATTGCCTGCCCGCCATGGCTTGAAAAGCGTTCGATCAAGGCATCGAGATGGGACGCCTCGATCGCCGGCATGTCGCCGAGCAGCACCAGCGCGCCCGCCATGCGCCCGTCGAGCGCCGCAAGCCCGCAGCGCAGCGACGTCGCCATGCCGGCGGCATAATCTGGGTTGGAGACCAGCTCGACATCGAGGCCTTCAAGCTGGCGCGCGATATCCGCGCCGCGATGGCCGGTCACCACGACGGTCCGGGTCGCCTGCGACGCGAGCGCGGTCTCGGCCATGCGGCGGATCAGCACCTCGCCGCCGAAGGTGGCGAGCAGCTTGTGGCCCGCGGCCTCGCCCATGCGGCTCGCGCGGCCGGCGGCAAGCAGCACCACGCCCACCTCCGTTTCGGCTCCCACCTTCACATCGCTCTCGCCCGCCTGGCGCGGATGCGGACGGGACGGGATTTCTTTCAGCAAGCCGCCCACGCCCATCCGCGAAATATCCTGCGAGGCCAGCTGCTGGCCTGTCAGCAGCCGGTGAAGCACCCAGTCGAAGCCATTGACCTTGGGGCTGCGCGCACAGCCCGGCGCGCCGATCACGGTCGCATCGCCGACCCTGCCCAGCACCAGAAGATTGCCCGGATCGACCGGCATGCCGACCCGCTCGACCATCCCGCCGGCGGCACGGATCGCGGCCGGGATCACGTCCGCCGGATCGATCACCGCGGAGGCGCCGAACACCACGATCAGGTCCTCCCGGGCCGCCATGCGGGCGAGTTCGGCGCCCAGATCCGCTTCCGCGTGGGCCACGCGGGTCTCCTGCGACAGTTTCAGCCCGGTAAGCGCGAGCCGGCTGTCGAGCATTGCCCGCGTCTTGTCCATCACCGAGGCCTTGAGCCCGGGCAGCGTGGTCGCGATCAGGCCCACGCGCAGGCGCCGGAACGGCAGGATCCGCGCCATGGTTCGCGTCTCGATCGCCGCCTGTGCGCGCTTGAGCGAGGCACCGGGCACCGCGAGCGGTATGATCTTGATGGTGGCCACCATTTCCCCGGGCTGAACCGGCGTCTGGTCGGCCAAACAGGCAAATGTGATGGCCGGATCGATGGCGTTGAAATGATCGACCAGCAGGCGTTCGGCACGGAACAGCCCGGCGCGCTCGGCATGCAGGTTGACCCGGCCGGTGGACGCATTGGCGGCGCGGATATGGGCGCCGCCGAAGGCCTGCGCCAGCGCTTCGGCCGCTGCGTCCTCGGCGACATCGCCCGGATCGAGGCGCGCCGCGATCACCTCGGTGACGCCGCCCTGCTCCAGCATCATCAGGTCGGAGGCTGTGAGCCTGTGCCCCTTCTTCAGTTTCAGCGTGCCCAGAGCGAGCGAATGCGCGAGCAGCGCATCTTCGGCATCGGCGATGGCGACCGGGCCGAACCGCATGGCCTAGGCCCCCGCGGCGTCGGCGGGCTTGCGCAAGGCGGCCACCGCCTGCGCCAGGATCGCCACCGCGATCTCCTGCGGGCTCTGCGCGCCGATATCGAGCCCGATCGGCGCCGCGATCCTGCCGATCTGCTCCGCGGAAAGCCCCGCTTCCGTCAGGCGCTCCACGCGCCTGGCGTGGGTCTTGCGCGAGCCGAGCGCGCCGACATAGAAGGCGCCGGCTTTCAGCGCCGAAACAAGCGGCCAGTCGTCGATCTTCGGGTCATGGGTCACGGCCACCAGCGCCGTATAGGCGTCGATCGGCCGATCCGCCAAGGCTTCCTCCGGCCATTCCGCGCGCAGATCGATGCCGGCAAACCGCTCTTCGGTGGCAAAGGCCGTGCGCGGATCGATCAGCCGGACATCGAAGCCGGTCATCGCCGCCATCGGCGCCAGCGCCTGGGAAATATGCACCGCGCCAATGATGACCATGCGCGGCGCGGGCAGATGCACATTGAGAAACAGCCGGCTTTCGCCGGCCTCCACCACCCCGGATTTGCCGGTGACGAATGCCTTGGCGACCGCCTCGGCAAGCACCGGGTCAGATGGCGCGACGTCGCCCTTCATCACCAGACGGCCTTCGCCGGTGGCGAGATCGGTGACGAGAACGGCGGCCTGCCGGTTGCGCCGCGCGGCGTTCAGGCCCTTGAGCAGCTCCGCATCCATCAGCCGACGCGCTCCAGATAGACCCTGATCCGGCCGCCGCAGGAGAGCCCCACCCGCCAGGCGGTTTCGTCGGCCACGCCGAATTCGAGCATGCGCGGCGCGCCGGCCGAGATCACCTCGGAGGCTTCGGCGATCACCGCGCCCTCGACGCAGCCGCCCGAGACCGAGCCGCTAAAATTGCCCTCGCCGTCGATCACCAGATGGCTTCCGACCGGTCGCGGCGCCGAGCCCCAGGTTTCGATCACGGTGGCGACGGCCACGCTGCGGCCCTCATCCACCCAGCGTTCGGCGACCGCCAGCGGATCGAGCCGCTCGTCTCCCGGCGCACCAGTCTCCATGTCCATGGACGTCATGCCTGCCTCCAACTCCCTTAATGCGAGTATGGTCGCGGCTCCGCGACGAATTCAAGACACAACCGCAGCTTCGTTCAAAGATACCTGCGCGGATCGGCGCCGGCGGCATTGCGCGCGCCGAGCGCGGCCACCAGGTCGGCCATCGCCGCGATGTTGTGGACGGCGCGGAACTCATCGACATGGGCGAGCATGGTGCGCACGCCCCGCGCGCGCGCCTCGAAGCCGTCGAACCGCAGCAGCGGGTTGAGCCAGATCAGCCGCCGGCAGGAGCGGTGCAGCCGGTCCATCTCCGCGTCGAGCTCGTCGATCGAATCGCGCTCAAGCCCGTCGGTGATCAGGATCACCACCGCTCCCTGACCCAGCACCCGGCGCGACCAGTGCCGGTTGAACAGTTTCAGCGCCGCGCCGATGCGGGTGCCGCCCGACCAGTCCTTCACCGCGCCGGCGCACTGGTCGACCGCCTCGTCGGGGTCCTTGTGGCGCATCTGCCGGGTGATGTTGGTGAGCCGCGTGCCGAACAGGAAGGTGTGCACGCCGCGCCGGGTCTCGCTGATCACATGCATGAAATGCAGGAAGACGCGCGTATACTGGCTCATCGAGCCGGAAATGTCGGCGATGATCACCAGCGGCGGCTGCACCTCGCGGCGCGTGCGGAAGCGCGGCAGGATCAGGTCTCCGCCGGTGCGCATGGCCGCCCGCATGGTGGCGCGTGGATCGATCCGCCGGGCCGAATTCGACGGCCGATAGCGCCGCGTCTTGACGCGATCGAACGGCAGCGACAGCGCGGCGATCGCCCGCTTGGCCTGATCCAGTTCCGCGGCCGTCATCTGCGCGAAATCCTGCGCGCGCAGCACCTCGTTGCCCGACGCCGTTTCGCGCGCGTCGACGTCGATCATCGGCTTGTCCTCGGGCGGGCGCGCCTTCTCGTGGCCTTCGAACAGCGCCTGGCTCACACGGGTCTCGCCGGCTTTCAGCTTCTCGCGTTGCTTGTTCTCCATCGCCACCGGCGAGAACATGGCGATCATCTTCTCGATCAGGTCGCGCGTGCGCCAGAACAGCCGGAACGCCTGGTCGAACACCTGGTGGTCCTCGCGCCGTTTCACGAAGACCGAATGCAGAACCCAGTAGAATTCCTCGCGGCTGCCGATCCCGGCGACCTGAACCGCCTCCACCGCGTCGCGCACCGCCGCCGGCCCGACCTTCATGCCGGCCTTGCGCAGCACACGGGCGAAATAGACGATGTTGTCGACGATGCGCCCGTCGCCGTCGCGGAAGACGATGGCGTTGCCGGCCTCCGCCATCACAGCGCCCGGGCCAGCTCGGCCTTCACGTCCGCAAGCACTTCGCGCCCCGCCCCGCCCTCGATCCGGGCGATGTCGTCCTGGTACTTGAGCAGCGTGCCCAATGTGTCGGACACGGTCTCGGGATCGAGCGCCAGCCGGTCGAGTTCGGTGAGTGCCGTGGCCCAGTCGATGGTCTCGGCCACGCCCGGGCTCTTGAACAGGTCCATTTGCCTCAGCTTCTGCACGAAGGCCACCACCTGTCGCGACAGCTCCTCATGGCAGCCGGGCACCTTGAGCCGGATGATCTCGAGCTCCACCTCGGCGCTCGGATAATCGACCCAGTGATAGAGACACCGGCGCTTGAGCGCGTCATGGATCTCGCGGGTGCGGTTGGTGGTGATGATGACGATCGGCGGTTCCTGCGCGACGATCGTGCCGAGTTCGGGAATGGTGACCTGGTAATCCGACAGGATCTCCAGCAGGAACGCCTCGAAGGCCTCGTCGGTGCGGTCGAGCTCGTCGATCAGGAACACCGGCGCGCGGCCGCCGGAGCCGTCGAGCGCCTGCAGCACCGGACGCCGGATCAGGTGCCGTTCGGAGAAGATCGAGCGCTCGATCGCCGAGCGGTCGTCCTCGCCGGTGGCTTCGGCAAGCCGGATCTCCAGCATTTGCGCGGGATAGTTCCACTCGTAGACGGCCGAGGAGACGTCGAGCCCCTCATAACACTGCAGCCGGATCAGCGGGCGGTCGAGCGCCTTGGCGAGCACCTTGGCGATCTCGGTCTTGCCGACGCCCGCCTCGCCCTCGAGGAACAACGGCCGCTGCATCCTGAGTGCCAGGAACAGCACGGTCGCGAGCGCACGGCCGGCGACATAATCCTGGCCCGCCAGCATGTCGAGCGTCTCTTCAATGGAAGTCGGCAGCGGATTGGTAATCGACATCATGGCTCCATCGGCGGTCGCATCCGCCTCAAGGCTAGATCGAATGGTAGGCGCGGTCCATATACAAAAGCGGCGGCGCGGTCTCGCCGAGCCGCAGTCCCACCACCTCGCCGATCAGGATCGTGTGGGTGGCCACCGGCTTGGCCTCGATCAGCCGGCAGTCGAACACCACGCGCGCGTCCACGAGCGTCGGCGCCCCGGTGGTGATCGTGTCCCATTCGGCAAGCGCGAAGCGGGCGTCGACATCGAGATGGTCGACCCCGGAAAACGCCACCGCCAGCGGTTCATGGGCGCGCTTGAGCGTATTGAGCGCGAACACGCCGGCCTGCGTGAAGATCTCGTTGAGCGGATTGGAATGGTTGAGACACACCAGCAGCGTGCCGGGATTGTCGGAGACCGAGCAAGCAGCCGTCACGGTCACACCGCGCCGCACGCCCTCATGCGCGGTCGTGCAAAGCTGCACATGACCGGCATAGCGCGCCATCGCATCGCGATAGTCCCTGGAATCGATGGTCTGCCGTTTCAACACGCCCTGGCCTCACCCTACGCACTCATATCGGGTCATACATAAAGACTGGCGCCGAATTTGAAACCCGCGGCCACGACTTTTTGTCTTCCGCAACCGGCACGCGGACCGGAGCGGCCCGGAATTCGGTTGGTATTTCAAACGCGGACGGGCTAAATGTCGCGCATGATCTTGCGCGCCCTGCTTTGTCTTCCGGTTCTCGTCGCGGCCCTTGCGGCCGCCCCCTCGCCTGCGCGCGCAGACGCCCTTCACGTCGGCCTCGTCATCCCCCAATCCGGCCAGTTCAGGCTTCTGGGCGATCATGTCCGCGAGGCCTTCCAGGTCTGGGACGCGGACAATCCCGGCGCATTCGGCGACATCGTTGAAGGCGACGACGGCTGCACCCCCGAATCGGGTGTCGATGCGGCCGCGGCCATGATCGAGGCGGGCGTCGACATCGTGGTGGGTTTCCTGTGCACCGAAAGCCTCGCCGCAGCATTGCCGATCCTGTCGAACGAGAAGATCCCGGTGATGACGCTCACGGTGCGCGCCGACATCATCGGCGAGGAAGCGGCACGGCTTGGCTGGAGCTTCTTCCGCCTGGCGCCGCGCGCCGGAAGCGAGGCGGAGATTGCCGCCGACGCGATCTACCGCTTCTGGGCGGACAAGCCCTTCGCCCTGATCGAGGACGGCGCGATTTCCGGCCGCGAGCTGGTCGAGGCGGTCCGCACGCGGCTCGAGGAGCGGTCGCTCAAGCCGAACTTCGTCGACAACTACCGCCCCGGCCAGGCCACCCAGCCAAGCCTGGTGCGACGGCTGAAGGCGGCTGGCGTCAGCCGCGTCTTCGTCGGCGGCGACCGCTCCGACCTCGCCGTGATCGCAGCGGAAGCCGAGCATCAGGGCGTCGCACTCAGCTTCATGGGCGGCGATGCGCTGCACGCGCCCGAGGGCGAACTGCCGCTTCCCGACGGCACCATGGCCGTGCTCGCATCCGGCGTGGTGCCGGGGCCGGAGGCCGAGGCGGCGCGCCAGGCCTTCGCAGCCCACGACATGATCGCCGAGGGACTGCGCATTCCCGCCTATGCGGCCGCCGAGATCATCGGCGCGGCCGCCAACCGGAGCGACTATGGGCAGACCAATCTCGTCGACCTGCTGACCGGCACCCCGTTTTCGACGGCGCTCGGTCCGGTCACCTTCGATGCCACCGGCGAGCGCCAGGAGCCGGGCTTCGTGCTTGCCATCCTTGAGGACGGAAAGTTCCGGCGCCTGAGCGTCGACGATGCCAGCCGACTGACCGGGGAATCCCAATGACCACTGCACAGCCAAGCCAGACGGGCCGGACCGGCGAGCGCAACCTGATCACCGATGTCGCCGGGCTGACCGTCGGCCATGCCTCGCACGAAGCCGTCAATTCCGGCACCACCGCGATCCTGTGCGATCTGCCCGCCACCGCCGCCGTGCAGGTGCTCGGCGGAGCCCCCGGCACGCGCGAAACCGACCTGCTCGAGCCGCACAACACGGTCGAAAGCGTCAACGCCCTGGTGCTGTCCGGCGGATCAGCCTTCGGGCTCGACGCGGCGAGCGGCGTGCAGGCTTTTCTGCGCGAGCGGGGCCAGGGATTTCAGGTCGGCCCGCACCGCATTCCGATCGTGCCGGCGGCAATCCTGTTCGATCTCGTCAATGGCGGGGACAAGGACTGGGGCCGATACCCGCCCTATCGCGATCTCGGCTACCAGGCCGCCGCCGCCGCGGCGCGTGACTTTTCCATCGGCACCGCCGGCGCGGGCACCGGCGCGCTGACGGCGACGTTCAAGGGCGGGCTTGGCTCGGCCTCGACCGTCGTCGCGGGAGAGCATGTGGTCGGCGCGCTGGTCGCCGCCAACCCGGTGGGCTCGGCCACGATCGGCGACACCCGCCATTTCTGGGCCGCGCCGTTCGAAATCGGCGACGAATTCGGTGGCCTCGGCCTGCCGGTCCCCTTCCCCGCCGATGCGGGCGACCTCCGGATCAAGTTCCGGGAGCGGACGCGCGCCGTCGCCAACACCACCATCGCCGTCATCGCCACGGATGCGGTTCTCTCCAAGGCCGAGGCCAAGCGCCTGGCGATCGCGGCCCATGCAGGCTTTGCGCGCGCGATCTGGCCGAGCCATACGCCATTCGACGGCGATCTGGTGTTCGCGCTGGCGACCGGCGCTTCGGGCCGCAGGCCTGCGCCGGAGGCCTTCCTGGATCTCTGCGCGGCGGCCGCCTCGACCATGTGCCGGGCCATCGCCCGCGGCGTGCATGCCGCCACGCCCGACCCGCGCGACCTGAAGCCCGCCTGGGGCCGCGACCAAGTTTGAGCCCGATCCCGGTTGCCCGGCCCGCGGCGTGGTGATACCGGGTCGGGATCGCCATGAAAGAAGTCCGAATGCCGATCGTCCGCCATCTTTTCCGCGCCCTTTGCGCCTCGCTCCTGCTTTCCGGACCGGCCCTCGCCGGCGAGGTTTCCGAGCTGCGCCCGATCGGCTTTTCCGCGGACGGCAAGGTGTTCGCCTTCGAGGAATTCGGCGTCCAGGACGGATCCGGCTTTCCCTTCGCCAACCGCTTCTACATCGACACCACCAGCGACACCTTCCTGCCCGGCTCACCCGTCGAGGTGATTCTCAAGGACGAGCAAAAGCATGTGGGCGATGCCCGCGCCGCAGCCAAGGCACAGGCGGCGGCGTTCGATACCGCTTATGCGTTCGACGCCAATCCCGGTGTGATCGCCGCCTTCAACCCGCTCACGGAACTGGGGGCTGACGCAGGTCGCCTGAGCTACGCGTCGGTCACGCTCGGGCCGCAACCGTTCGGGACCTACGAACTGGCGCTCGAGGAGAAGCAGCTGCCGACGCAAAGGCCCTGCCGCTCCATGAACGGCAGCGCCGCGGGCTTCCACCTCGCCTTCACCCGCGTCAACGGCAAACCCGCCGGCATCACCCTGCACGACGACACCGTGATCCCGGAAAGCCGCGGCTGCCCGCTCGGCTACCGCATCGGCGGCGTCGTCACCCACATGTCCCCCGGCGCGATCACCCATGCCGTGCTGGTGCTGGTCTTCAGCCCCGGCTTCGAGGGCGAAAGCGCCCGCTGGACCGCCGTCACCCGTCGCCTTGAATGAACACGCCCATCAAACGGCACAAGGGACCGGCGCCCAGACCGGCCAACGACAACTCCGATTTTGCCGACCGGTTGCGGGCCGCGCGGCCGGGCTGGCGCGACGCCATTCTCGGCGCCATCGGCTGGGGTGCGGCGATGAGCCTGTCCGCGCAGCTCGCGCTGTGGCTGTCGATGGCCGCGCTCACCTCCCACTACTGGAGCCTGTCCGCGCTGGTGTTTGCCGGCGCGGCGCTCGCCTGGCCGCCAAGCCTGGCGCTGATCCGCTTCCTCGCCTTCGGCCGGTCGCGCGAGACCGCCTTCGCCGCCGCCTTCCTGTGCCTGAGCGTGCTGACCATCGGCATCACCGCCGCGATCTTCGCCATCATCTACCGCAACTTCTATGCCCAGTGGCATGGCGAGCCGTTCACCAAGCTGTGGCTGCTGCAGCTCGCCTTCACCACCGCCTCCGCGCTCTACCAGTTCGCAGTGCTCGGCCTCAGGCTCTACCTGCCGCTCGGCCTGGCCTTCCTGTTCGGCGCCTCCTGGCTGCTGGCGCGCAGCCACAGGCAGGAGAAACTGCCGTCCAGACCCGTTGTCCCCTGAACAACGCCGATCGTGCATTTGATTCCGCGGCAAAATGGACTAGACCGGCCGCACAGCCAACCAATTGACGGAACCCGACATGATCCCGCGTTACTCCCGCCCCGAAATGGTCCACGTCTGGTCGCCCGAATCCAAGTTCCGGATCTGGTTCGAGATCGAGGCGCATGCCTGCGATGCGCTCGCCGAACTGGGCGTGATCCCGAAGGAAGCGGCGCGCACCATTTGGGACAAGGGCGGCGCGGCCACCTTCGACATCGACCGCATCGACGAGATCGAGCGCGAGACCAAGCACGACGTCATCGCCTTCCTAACGCATCTCGCCGAAATCGTCGGACCCGACGCGCGCTTCGTGCACCAGGGCATGACCTCGTCGGACGTGCTCGACACCTGTTTCTCGGTGCAGCTGGTCAAGGCCACCGATCTTCTGCTTGCCGACATGGACGCGCTTCTGGCCGCCATCAAGCGCCGCGCAATCGAGCACAAGGACACCGTCTGCATCGGCCGCTCGCACGGCATCCATGCCGAACCCGTAACCTTCGGCCTGAAGATGGCAGAGGCCTATGCCGAATTCGACCGCTGCCGCACCCGGCTCGTGAACGCCCGCGCCGAGATTGCCACCTGCGCCATTTCCGGCGCCGTCGGCACCTTCGCCAATATCGATCCGCGCGTCGAGGAACATGTCGCCAAGGCGCTGGGGCTCGAGGCCGAGCCGGTCTCGACCCAGGTGATCCCGCGCGACCGCCACGCCATGTTCTTCGCAACGCTGGGCGTGATCGCCTCCTCGATCGAGCGGGTCGCCACCGAGATCCGGCACCTGCAGCGCACCGAGGTGCTCGAGGCCGAAGAATTCTTCTCCAAGGGCCAGAAGGGCTCGTCGGCGATGCCGCACAAGCGCAATCCGGTGCTGACCGAAAACCTCACGGGCCTCGCCCGGCTGGTGCGCATGGCGGTCACCCCGGCGATGGAGAACGTGGCGCTGTGGCACGAGCGCGACATTTCGCACTCTTCCGTCGAGCGCATGATCGGGCCGGACGCCACCGTCACCCTCGATTTCGCGCTGCACCGCCTGACCGGCGTGATCGACAAGCTGGTGGTCTATCCCGAGCGCATGGCCGGCAACATGAACCGGCTCGGCGGGCTGGTGCATTCCCAGCGCATCCTGCTCGCGCTCACCCAGGCCGGCTCCTCCCGCGAGGACGCCTATCGCCTGGTGCAGCGCAACGCCATGAAGGTGTGGAACAGCTACCAGGTCTCGGGTGACTCCGAAGTCGACTTCCTGACCGAACTGCTCAATGACGAAGATGTTCGCAAGTATCTCTCTGAAACGGAGATCCGCGACCGCTTCGATCTTGGCTATCACACCAAGCATGTCGACACGATCTTCAATCGCGTCTTCGGCTGAAATCCTTCCAGGGTGGCGGGTCGCGAAGACAGCCGCGGCCCGCCTGAATCAAGTCTGTCACAAAGCGTGAGCGCTCCGCCTCGCTCTCGCCTATTTGCTGCCGCGTTACCGCCCCTGTTCTCGGCCATGATCGCTTCATCCGTGAGAGATGGAGAGTTTCATGCACGACATTCGCAGTTTCTCGACCGCCCAGCGGCAGAAGAACCAGGAACGGGGCTATGAGCCCCCCGACATGGCGGAAGCCAGCGCGGCGCTCTGGGTGGCGCTGGCCGCCATCATACTGATCATCGCCGGCCTGTCCCTGTTCGCCCACAACGGGCTCAACAATGGCGGCGCGCCGTTCGTGATCACGCCCTCGCCGCAGGCTGGAGACCATTTGTCCGCCGTGCAGTGACGGCGGTTCCGGACCCGGTTTCACCGGTTCTGACGGCATTCGGCGGTTGACATTTGTGCGGCACTCCGCCACCTCGGCCGCATGAAAGCCGCCGAAGCAGACATCCTGATCGTCCCCGGATACACCAATTCCGGCCCTGACCACTGGCAATCGCGCTGGCAGGCGCGCCTCTCCACCGCCCGCCGCGTCGAACAGGACGCCTGGGCCAAGCCGGTCTGCGAAGACTGGACCGCCCGGTTCGCCGACTATGTGGAAAAGGCCAAGCGGCCGGTGGTCGTCATCGCCCATTCGCTCGGCGTGGCCACCGTGCTCAAGGCCGTGCCGCAATGCGGCGACAAGATCGCCGGCGCGTTTCTGGTGGCGCCGCCCGAAGTCGACAATCCCAAGATCAGGCCGCGTCACCTGATGACCTTCGGCCCCTATACGGAAGATCCGCTGCCGTTTCCCTCGATCGTGGTGGCAAGCCGCAACGATCCGTTCGGCTCCTTCACCCATGCCGGCGACATGGCCAATGCCTGGGGCGCGATGCTCGTCGATGCCGGCGAAGCCGGGCACATCAACGCCGAATCCGGCCATGGTCCCTGGCCGGAAGGCATCATGGTGTTCGCGCATTTCCTGGCCCGGCTCACCCGCTGAGCCTGCGCGGGGCGCGCGCCAGGCGCGCCTTCAGGCTCAGCCCCGGGCCTTGCCCAGCATCACCGCAGCCCCGGCCTGCATCAGGCCCGGATCGGTGTTAAGTGCGGCCAGCCGGTAGCCCATGGACGCAAAGCGCGGCACGTCCGCGGGATCGACCGCAAAAATCGCCGCATGCTTGCCGGCGGCGCGGGCCCTGCCGCCGATTTCGGCAATCACGTCCTGCAGTTCCGCATTGTGCGGATCGACCCCCGCCCCGTTGAACCAGGAGATCGACAGGTCGGACGGACCGACGAAGATCCCGTCGATGCCGTCGGTTTCCAGGATCTCGTCGAGTACGGCGAAGGCTTCCCGGGTCTCGATCATCGCCAGCGAGACCGTGCGCGCATTGGCTTCGGCGAAATAGCGCGCGGGCGTGAAATCGGAATAGACCTGCAGCGCCTTGGTCGGCCCCCAGGAGCGCTCGCCGAGCGGCGGGTATTTCATCGCGCGACCGAAAGCCCGCGCATCGGCCACCGAATTGATCATCGGCGCGATCACCGCCTCGAAGCCCATGTCGAGCCCCCGGCTGGCAAGGTCGTTGCGTCCCACGGGAATGCGCAGGATCGCGGGCTTGTTCGCCGCCACGATGCCCCGGACGGAGGCAAAGGCGGTCGATTCGCTGTGGGCGCCGTGCTGCATGTCGATGGTCACGGTATCGAACGGGCACGCGGCCATGAGTCCCGCCATCTCCGGCGAGGCCGAACCCGACCAGGCGGTGATCAGCATCTTGTCCTGATCCAGCAAATTCTTCAAATACATGTCACTCTCTCTCCCTGTCGCGGGTCCCCATGCGGCGGCTGTGTCCCCGCCCCGCGACCCGGCCCTCCTTCAAGACAACAAAAAACCGCCCACGGCAAGCCGAAGGCGGTTTTTCAGGAGCGCTGCCGCGCCCGACTCAGCTGTTCTGGACCTGGTCGACCGCGACGGCCAGCAGTTCCTGCATGTGGCGGCGGATCTGGTGATCCGACTGCTCGACGCCCGCCGCATCGAAATCGCCGCGCACCTTGCGGAACACGTCCTCGTCGCCGACTTCCTCGAGATCGGCCATCACCACCGACTTGGCATAGTCTTCGGCTTCCTGGCCGGATTTGCCGAGCAGTTCGGCAGCCCACAGGCCCAAAAGCTTGTTGCGGCGGGCTTCCGCCTTGAATTTCAGCTCCGCATCGTGGGCAAACTTGTTTTCGAATGCCTTTTCGCGATCATTCATGCTGCTCATGGTTGGCTCCCGGCTTTGAATCGACAGACCCCATATGGGTGTTGGCCCCATAAAACAAAAGAGCGGCGAAAGTGCAATCTAAACCCGCACTGCGCGCGCAAATCGGGGGACACTGCCGATAACGGCGTTGTGAAACGCCGGACAATCGGCTAAAGCACGGCTCAAAATCGACCCAAAGCCGAGTTGCCGCGGCTTCAGCCGGCTCAACTGACAGAGATCCCCACATGACCCGTCGCCGCCGTATCTATGAGGGTAAGGCCAAGATCCTCTATGAAGGCCCCGAACCCGGTACGCTGATCCAGTTCTTCAAGGACGACGCCACCGCCTTCAACAAGAAGAAGCACGATGTCGTTGACGGCAAGGGCGTGCTCAACAACCGGATTTCCGAGTATATCTTCTCGCATCTGAACCGGATCGGCATCCCCACCCACTTCATCCGCCGCATCAACATGCGCGAGCAGCTGATCAAGGAAGTCGAGATCATCCCGCTCGAGGTGGTGGTGCGCAATGTCGCCGCCGGCTCGCTGTCCAAGCGGCTGGGCATCGAGGAAGGCACCGTGCTGCCGCGCTCGATCATCGAATTCTACTACAAGGCCGACGCGCTCGACGACCCGATGGTGTCGGAAGAGCATGTCACCGCCTTCGGCTGGGCAAGCCCCCAGGAAATCGACGACATCATGGCGCTCGCCATCCGCGTCAACGACTTCCTGACCGGCCTGTTCCTGGGCGTCGGCATCCAGCTGGTCGATTTCAAGATCGAATGCGGCCGGCTGTTCGAAGGCGACATGATGCGCATCGTCGTCGCCGACGAGATCTCGCCCGATTCCTGCCGCCTGTGGGACGTCAACACCCAGGCCAAGTTCGACAAGGACGTCTTCCGCCGCGACCTGGGCAACCTGGTCGAAGCCTACCAGGAAGTCGCCCGCCGGCTCGGCATCATGAATGAAAACGAGATGAACCGTCCCTCCGGACCGGTTCTCGTCAAGTAAGCCTGGGGAGTAACCGGAGATGATCAAGGCACGCGTGACAGTGACGCTCAAGAACGGCGTCCTCGACCCGCAGGGCAAGGCCATCGAGCACGCGCTCGGAGGCTTGGGCTTTTCCGGCGTCGGCCAGGTCCGCCAGGGCAAGGTGTTCGACGTGGTGCTGGAGACGTCCGACCGCGCCAAGGCCGAAGCCGAACTCAAGGACATGGCCGCCAAGCTCCTCGCCAACACGGTGATCGAGGATTTTTCGGTCGAGGTGCTCTGAGCCATGAAAGCCGCAGTCGTCCTGCTCCCCGGTTTGAACCGCGATCGCGACATGATCGCGGCGCTGACCAAGATCTCCGGCCAGGCGCCGCAGACGGTCTGGCAAACCGAATCCGCCATCGATGACGATGTCGACCTGATCGTCATTCCCGGCGGTTTTTCCTATGGCGACTACCTGCGCTGCGGCGCCATCGCCGCGCGAATGCCGGTGATGCAGGCGGTGCGCGAGAAGGCCGAAAGGGGCACCCGCGTGATCGGCGTGTGCAACGGCTTCCAGATCCTGCTCGAAGCAGGCCTGCTACCCGGCGCGCTGATGCGCAACGCCTCGCTCAAATTCGTCTGCCGCGAAGTCCGGCTGGAGGTCGCCAACGCCGACACCGCCTTTACCCGCGGCTACAGCCAGGGCCAGATCATCCGCTGCCCGGTGGCCCATCACGACGGCAATTATTTCGCCGAGGCCGACACGCTCAAGCGCATCGAGGACGGCGGCCAGGTGGCGTTCCGCTACACCGCCGAGACCAACCCCAACGGCTCGGTCAACAACATTGCCGGCATCGTCAACGAGGCCGGCAATGTGCTCGGCATGATGCCGCACCCGGAAAACCTGATCGAATCCGCCCATGGCGGCGCCGACGGGCGCGCCCTGTTCGAAGCGGCCCTCGGGCTCGTCGACGCCTGAGGGCATCGATGCAGCAGGCCGCTCACCCGTCGCGCCTGAAAGGGCCTGACAGGGGCGCCACCCGTCTCCGGCCGGATGGCGACGCCGCTTCGCTTGCGTCGTAACGCTTGTCGGTTCGGGGCGCCCCGCCGGTTGCGCCCGCTTCGCGGCATCGGGAATCGTGCTAAGGCACGGGCATGAACGGTCCGGAGCCTTGCCCGGCCCTATCGGGAGACAGCGATGAAGCGATTTTGGCGAATGCATGTCGTGGCCCTGGCGCTGGCGCTCTCGGGCTGCGGCCCGAGTTCCAAGCCCCCTTCGGCCTCGGGCGCGCATGCGGCCGCGGTCGCCACACTGCAGCGCGTCAACACCCAGGCACATGCCTGCTGGCTGAAAGACAGCGCGTTTTCCGGCTACGGCATCGTCCCCGAACTCGACACCGCAGGCACGCCGCGGCTCCTGGTGGTGCCGCGCGGCAAGCCGCAATCGCTGCCGCAGGCGGTGATCGTCGCCTCCGCCGACCGTGCCCAGTTCTACGGGCCGCTCTCCTCCGCGCCGATCGCCACCCGGATCAACTCCGACATTTCGCGCTGGGCGGCGGGCCGGGCCGGCTGCTAGCGGCATCCTGTCCCCAGGCGGACTGCACAGGCCGAATCCACAGATTTGCCCGCAGATCGACGATTGAGGCGAAATTCAAGGTGCCATCCGGCGCGCCAGTGCGCTATAGGCTCGACAACGCGTATGACCAGAAGGGCGACCGCCGCCATGAGCATTTCCAACACGTTCCCGATCACCGAAGACCTGATTGCCGCCCACGGGCTCAAGCCTGACGAGTATCAGCGCATCCTCGACCTGATCGGTCGCGAACCGAGCTTCACCGAACTCGGCATCTTCTCGGCCATGTGGAACGAGCACTGCTCCTACAAGTCCTCGAAAAAGTGGCTCAAGACCCTGCCGACCACCGGTCCGCGGGTGCTGCAGGGACCGGGCGAGAACGCGGGCGTGGTCGATATCGGCGACGGCGATTGCGTGGTCTTCAAGATGGAGAGCCACAACCACCCCTCCTATATCGAGCCCTACCAGGGCGCTGCCACCGGCGTCGGCGGCATCCTGCGCGACGTCTTCACCATGGGCGCCCGCCCGATCGCGGCGATGAACGCGCTCCGCTTCGGCGCCCCCGACCATCCCAAGACCCGGCATCTGGTTTCGGGCGTGGTGGCAGGCGTCGGCGGCTACGGCAATTCCTTCGGCGTGCCGACGGTCGGCGGCGAAGTCGAGTTCGACGCGCGCTACAACGGCAACTGCCTGGTCAACGCCTTTGCGGCCGGCATTGCCAAGACCGACGGCATCTTCCTGTCCGAAGCCAAGGGCGTCGGCCTGCCGGTGGTCTATCTCGGCGCCAAGACCGGCCGTGACGGCGTTGGCGGCGCCACCATGGCCTCGGCCGAATTCGACGAATCGATCGAGGAAAAGCGCCCGACCGTGCAGGTGGGCGACCCGTTCACCGAAAAATGCCTGCTGGAGGCCTGCCTCGAACTGATGCAGACCGGCGCGGTGATCGCCATCCAGGACATGGGCGCGGCAGGCCTGACCTGCTCGGCCGTCGAGATGGGCGCCAAGGGCGATCTCGGCATCGAGCTCGATCTCGACAAGGTGCCGGTGCGCGAAGAGCGCATGAGCGCCTACGAGATGATGCTGTCCGAAAGCCAGGAGCGCATGCTCATGGTGCTCGAACCCTCCAAGGAAGAGGTCGCCAAGGCGATCTTCGTCAAATGGGGCCTCGACTTCGCGATCGTCGGCAAGACCACCGACGACCTGCGCTTCCGGGTGCTGCACCAGGGCGAGGAAGTCGCCAACCTGCCGATCAAGGAGCTGGGCGACGAAGCCCCCGAATATGACCGCGAATGGCGCGAGCTCGGCGGCCTGTCGCCGCTCGCCACATCCGATGTCGAGGAGCCGGACGATTACGCCCAGGCGCTGCTCGATCTTCTGGGCTCCCCCAACAATGCTTCGCGGCGCTGGGTCTGGGAACAGTACGACACCCTGATCCAGGGCAATTCGCTGCAGATCCCGGGCGGCGACGCCGGCGTGGTGCGCGTCGACGGACACGCCACCAAGGCGCTGGCCTTCTCCTCGGACGTGACGCCGCGCTATGTCGAGGCCAACCCGTTCGAAGGCGGCAAGCAGGCGGTGGCCGAATGCTGGCGCAACCTCACCGCCACCGGCGCCGAGCCGCTCGCCGCCACCGACAATCTCAATTTCGGCAATCCCGAGCGGCCCGAGATCATGGGTCAGCTGGTGATGGCGATCCAGGGCATCGGCGAAGCCTGCCGCGCGCTGGATTTCCCGATCGTGTCGGGCAATGTCTCGCTCTACAACGAGACCAATGGCGAGGCGATCCTGCCCACCCCCACCATCGGCGGCGTCGGGCTGATCCCGGACTGGGGCCACATGGCCCGCATCGGCGGCGCCAAGGCGGGCGACGCCGTGATCCTGATCGGCGGCGACGGCAGCCATCTCGGCCAGTCGGCCTGGATGCGCGATTGCCTCCAGCGTGCGGAAGGCGCGCCGCCCCCGGTCGACCTGATGGTCGAACGCCGCAACGGCGATTTCATCCGCTCGGCGATCCGCAACGATCTCGTCACTTCCTGCCACGACATCTCGTCGGGCGGGCTGGCGATCGCGCTTGCCGAAATGGCGATGGCGTCGGATCTCGGCCTGAAACTCGACCTGTCGGACTGCCAGGGGCCGGCGCATGCGCTGCTGTTCGGCGAGGACCAAGCACGCTATGTGATCACCGTGCCAGCCGATCTCGCGGCCTATGTCACAGCCAGCGCCGAGGGCGCGGGCGTGCCGTTCCGCAAGCTCGGCACGGTGGCAGGCAGCAGCCTGCACATCGAGGGGATTCTGTCCGTGCCGCTTGGCGCATTGCGCAACGCCCATGAATCGTGGTTCCCTTCCTTCATGGACACCCCGGCGGCACTTGCCGCCGAATAGCCCGATCAGGAGCCCTGCCCGATGCCGATGAGTGCGAATGACATTGAGAAGATGATCAAGGCTGCGATTCCCGACGCCCAGGTCACGATCCGCGACCTGGCCGGCGACGGCGATCACTACGCGGCCGAAGTGGTCGCCGAGAGTTTTCGGGGCAAGTCCCGCGTGCAGCAGCACCAGATGGTCTACCAGGCACTGCAAGGCAATATGGGCGGCCCGCTGCATGCGCTCGCGCTGCAGACGAGCATTCCCGAATAGGCTCACCCCATGGCCGGATTTCTCGAAGATCTCGTCTCACAGGTCATGGAAGGCGTGGTCGATGGCCTGACCCAAAAGACCACGAAGCGGCGCACGCCGCGCACCAGCACAAGCCGCAAGAAACAGGCGGCCCGGCGCAAGAAATCGGTCAAGACCACGCTTGAAAAGGCGCTGACGGAGGTTCTGTCTGGAACCCAGACCGCCAGCAAGCGGACCAGGACCCGCAAGCTGGCGACACGAGCCACGCGACGCGCCAAGGCCACCCGTGCCCGGACTCCACGCAAGCCCCGGACGCCAGCCTGACGGCAGACCCACGGCGGGAATCTGCTGCTGTGGTCGGCATTTGGAACGACGGCTTCAGCTTTCGGGCGAGCTGGGTTTTTCGAACACCGCCACGATCGGACCGGCCGGCTCGCCCGGGTCGATTTCCATGTCCGTGCCCCAGGCGAGGCTTGAAACGCTGCCGTCGAAAAAGAGCGCGTCGGGGCACTGCGCCACGTCCCGGAACAGCCGCGCGAACGCCCCGAAGCTCACCGGGTCGCGCGTGATCGCGAACACCAGCTTGCCGTCTGCCCGCACGCCCACACCGTTGCGGATATACCGGGTCGTGCCGTCGGGAAGGATGCGCGGATGGATCTCGCCGCCGATCACCAGCATCGGCCCGGACTGGGTGGCAAAGGCAGGCGCGATCCCCGCCTCGCGGTAGGCCTCCGTCTCCATCACCCCTGCCGATCCATCGGCGCGCAAGAAGAACACGCCGTTGGGCTTGAGGTAGAAATTGCCGAACCCGCCACCGGTGTTGAGCGGCGACAGTTCCACCCCGTCCTCGACATAGAGCCCGACCGGCGTCATGTCGGCGTGATACATCCCGGCATTCATGGCGAGCACCGGTGTCCTGCCCTCGGCCGCGAGCGCGGCCACGGCGGAGCGGACCCGCCCATGGGGCTTGCCGCTCTCGCCGCGGTAGACGAGCCTCGTTGCATGATCGGCCGGATCGACCACGCACAGGATCGCGCGCGCGCCCTCGAAGGTCGTTTCGGAACAGATGTCGGGGCGGACCGCTGCCGTCATCGGCGGTGCCTCCCCAGTGCCGGTGGCACGATCGCGGCGCGGCCCGTGCCATGCCAGAAGTGCTGTCGCCGCCGCCACCACGATGAGCGCGATCCAAAAGATGACGGTGCGACGCATCGACATAGTCTCCGGTTAAAAGGGGCTGCTTCTTGTGTTGTCATGCCGGCCGCGTTATCTGAAGGCAAAGAAATATCGTGGCCACACGTTTTGAAAGGATACAACGATGTCAGGCATCAACGAATTCATCGACAACGAAGTCAAAAGCAATGACGTGGTCCTGTTCATGAAGGGCACTCCCCAGTTCCCGCAGTGCGGCTTTTCGGGCCAGGTCGTGCAGATCCTCGATTACCTCGGCGTGCCCTACAAGGGCATCAACGTGCTCGCCGACGACGATCTCCGCAACGGCATCAAGGAATACTCGAACTGGCCGACCATCCCGCAGCTCTACGTCAAGGGCGAGTTCATCGGCGGCTGCGACATCGTCCGCGAGATGTTCCAGTCCGAAGAACTGCAGCAGCACATGGCCCAGGCCGGGGTGCCCGTCAAGGCAGCCTGATGCTCACTTGAAAAACAGACGGCAAGAGGCGGATTTTCCGCCTCTTTTCGTTTCAGGAAACGGCAATTGCCATCACTGACGGGAGTCTCTTCATGACCTGGACCATCTACCTGTCGGGCGAAATCCACACCGACTGGCGCGAACGGATCGAATCCGGCGCCGCGGAGGCGGGCCTCGCCGTGCGCTTCACCGCACCGGTCACGCATCACGAAGCCTCGGACGACGCCGGCGTCGCGATCCTCGGCGCGGAAGCCGAAAAATTCTGGCACGACCACAAGGGCGCGCAGGTCAACGCCATCCGCACCCGCACCCTGATCGGCAAGGCCGACATCGTGGTCGTCCGCTTCGGCGAGAAATACAAGCAGTGGAATGCAGCTTTCGACGCGGGCTACGCGGCAGCGCTCGGCAAGCCACTGATCGTCATGCACCAGGACGAGCACGCCCACGCGCTCAAGGAGGTCGATGCGGCAGCGCTCGCCGTCGCCAAGACCCCGGAGCAGGTGGTCGCCATCCTGCGCTATGTCATCGACGGCGCGCTCGAGGGTTACACCGATGGCAAGGACGCCGCCCGATGACGACGCCGTCCTATTCGGGCTTCGGCGACAAGGCCCTGCCCTTTCTCAAGGCACTCGGCTTCCACCAGAGCCGCGAGTGGTTTCAGGACAACAGGGATCTGTTCGAGGAACATTTGAACGCGCCGCGCGCCCGGTTGCTCGACGATCTCGCCGAACGTCTCGCCCGCGAGAAGATCCCGCTCACCTGTTCGCCGAAAACCTCGACCTTCCGCATCAACCGCGATGTCCGCTTCACCAAGGAAAAACATCCCGACAACACCCATGTGAGCGCGGTCATCACCCGCTCGGGCACCAAGAAGGACCAGGGCCTGCTCTATGTCCACGTCTCGCCCGACGACAGCTTCCTATCGACTGGCTTCTACGCCATGGAAGCCGACGAACTGCGGGCGTTCCGCGAGGCCATCGTCGCCCGCCCGCAGCAGTTCGCGGCAGCCGTCGCGCCGCTCGTTGCACTCGGCTTCAGCTTCGACCGCGAAGACGCGCTCAAGCGCACACCGCGCGGTTTCGAACACGTGACAGACCCCGGGACCCTCGATCTCGTCAAACTCCGGCACCTGACGCTGTCGCGGCGCTTTTCACCCGACCGGCTTAGGGATAGGTTGCTGCTCGACGATCTCGTCGAACTGGCACGGGCAGCCCAGCCATTCCTCGGGTTCGGCTGGCGGGCGATCGATCCGGTCCGCGCCGCCCGGGATGAAGCAAGCCGCTGAAAGGGTGCACCATGCCGAAACGACTGATGACGGGACTGATGGCCGGTATCCTGGCCTTTTTGCCGGCCACCTCGCACGCAGCCGACGCCAACGACATCGACCTGAAACTGTTCGGCGACGACGTCACCGACGGCTGGGAGGGGTGTCGGCTCGCCTTCTGGCAACAGGACCGCGATCCCACCGAGGACCGCTACGCCTATGTCTTTTTCGCGCCAATTCCGGATGGCGAGGCTCTGCCCGCCTGGGTCAAGATCGGCGACGAGGTGACCGATGTCTCTCCTGTCGACATCGGCTCCGCGGAAACCGGCATGCTGGAACCCTTCCGCCTCTACCGCGGCCAGGACGGCAGTCTGACCGTGATGATGGAAATCTTCGAGCAGGCCCGCTCCGATCGCGGTATCGAGGTGTCGAGCGGGCGCCTCACCTTTCTCGAGAGCGACAAATTTCCCTTCGCGGTGCGCGTCAAGGGCCTCAATGGCTGCCCGGCCGGCATGGAGTCCGCGGACGGGGACAGCGCCGGTGACGGCTTGGGCCTCACGCTCGGCGCCGAGCGCCAGTTGGACGGACTGGACCAGATCCCCGCCGCGGTGATGAAGGCCGTCGCCGAATACGGTTCGCTCTGCGATCCCCAGAGCACGGCCGGCTATTCCTCGGCCTACCCGGTCTCCGACGACATCACGCTCTGGCAGGTGCCCTGCAATCTCTTCGCCAGCAGCGCCTCCAGCGTGTTCGTGGCGAGCTACGCCTCCGCGCCCGATGTCGCCCAGGTCTTGTCCTTTCCGCGCGAACCGGGATCGACGGAGGCGGACATGATCGAGATCGTCGATGCCGTGGTCACGCCTCAATCGGCAACCGTGGAATCGGCTTCTCTGGACAGCGGCGGCGATTGCGGCACCTATGCACGGCACCAGCTCGTGGCCGCCCCTGGCGAAGTGGTCGAATTCGAACTCCGCGAGTTTCGCGCCAAAGCCGTCTGCGACGGGGTGGCGACCGAGCCTGCCGAGTTCCCGCTGGTCTACGAAAGCCGCTAGCCGACCGGCGGCACGGCGACGATCCGGCCCTCGCGCGCCGACCGGGTCATGGCGTCGATCAACGCATGCACGTGAAGCGCATCGCGGCCGGTCACGCGCGGCGGCCGGCCGCGGCGCACCGCGTCGGCGAAATCCGTGATCAACGCGGCATGCCAGTCACAGGGAAACGCCATCGGATCCGCGCCGCCGCCCGTGCCCGAGGGCGCGCAGAAGGTGTCACGCCGCCCGTCATGCCAGGTGACCACGAGTTCCCCGCCGCAGAGTTTCGCCGACCCCAACGTGCCGTCGATCGCGATGGTTTCGGCGCCGCCGGGAAAGGCCGCCGTCGTCGCGGTTACGGATCCCACCGCCCCGGAGCGGAAGCGGATGCCCGCCGCAACGAAATCCTCGGCCTCCATCGCATGCAGCCGCGTGGTCGCGAAAAACGCCTGCACGCTTTCTGCCGGCCCGACCAGGCTCAGCATCAGGTCCAGGATATGGATCGCCTGGGTGATCAGCACACCGCCGCCATCGCGGTCATGGCTGCCGCGCCCAGGCTGGTCGTAATAGGCCTGGTCGCGCCACCACGGCAGGTCGACGCGCACGGCGACGATCTCGCCCAGCACGCTGGCGTCGAGCAGCTCGCGCAGCCGCTGCATGTCGGGCCGGAACCGGTGCTGCAACACGATGCCGAGATGAACGCCCGCGCGGTCGCAGATCTCCACCAGTTGCCGTGCCGCGGCATAGGTGCGCTCGACCGGCTTCTCCATGAGAATGGGCTTGCCCGCCCGCGCGAGCGCCTCGACGAGGTCCAGCCGCTGGTCCGGCGGCGTGGCGAGGATCACGCCGTCGATCGATGCATCCGCGCAGATCTCCCCGATCCCGTCGTAACGGCGCAGGCCGGCCGGTCCCGCCACGGCGTCGGCGGTCGCGCGGCTGCGGCTCATGACCCCGGACAGCTCCACCCCGTCGAGCGGCAGCCCGAGCGCGGCCAGATGCGGCCTGGTCGCCATGCCGAGCCCGATCAGGGCCAGACGCACCGGTCTGATGTCGTTCATCACCTGTCTCCTCCGCGTTCGCGCCCGCCCGCGCCACCCCGGCATGAAACCATTTCCCGCATGCCGCGCACAGGATTTTGTATGCCCCGATCACGCAGATGTCAGCTTTCGCGCACCTTTCCCCGTCTTGCCCGATCCTGCCTCCGGGTCTATGAAAGCCTCTGGTGGTGCGCATTTCAGCCGGCTCCTTACTCCCCAGACCGCAATGGTCCAGGCATGGCGCCTTGAAGATGGTGCCTGTGGGGAGAGTTTTTGCAACGAACAGATATCAGAGCGCGGTCTGTTCCCGACAGGATGGATATTTGATGCACGGAACATCGGCGCCAGCCGCAAGCCAGCCCGCGACCATCGGAGGCATCGGCCGCCCGCAATTCATCGCCATCGTCGCCTCGCTGATGGCGCTCAACGCGCTCGCCATCGACATCATGCTGCCGGCCTTCCCCAATATCGCCGAGGGCCTCGGCGTGGACGATGCCAACCGCGTCCAGTTCGTGCTTCTGTCCTACATCATCGGCTTCGGCGGCGCGCAGCTGATCTTTGGGCCGATTTCCGACCGCTTCGGCCGGCGCAAGCCGCTGTTCGTGGGCATCGCGCTCTATGCGACCTGCTGCATCGCCGGGGCGCTGGCGCCGAGCTTCGAATTCCTGCTGCTGGCCCGCTTCCTGCAGGGCATCGGCGCGGCGGCCACCCGCGTGATCGCGCTGTCGGTGGTGCGCGACACCCATTCCGGCCGCGGCATGGCGGCAACCATGTCGCTGGTGATGATGGTGTTCATGGTGGTCCCGGTGTTCGCGCCGATGATGGGCCAGGTGATCATCCTTGGCGGAGAATGGCATCTCATCTTCATCTTCATGGCGACGGTTTCGCTCGTCGTCGGCTTCTGGGCGGCGATGCGCCTGCCCGAGACGCTCAAGCCCGAACGCCGCCGGCCGCTCACCATCGCCAGCATCGGCCAGGCTTTTTCCATCGTGCTGACCAACCGCATCGCGCTGTTCTACACGCTGGCCACCAGCTTCTATTTCGGCTCGCTGTTCGGCTTTCTCAATGTCGCCCAGCCGATCTATGTCGAGATCTATGGCCTGGGCGAGTATTTCCCGATCGCCTTTGCCGCGGTCGCCGTCGTCATGGCCGGATCCTCGTTCCTGAATTCGCGCCTCGTCGGCCGCCTGGGCCAGCGCCGGCTCTCGCACGGGGCGCTGATCGCCTATCTGGTTCTCGCCACCATTCTCGCCGGCCTCACCGCCATGGGGCCGATCCCGTTCTGGGTATTCTTCGGCATCTCGCTGTTCATGATGCCGCTGTTCGGCTTCGTCGGCTCGAACTTCAACTCGCTCGCCATGGAGCCGCTCGGCGCGATCGCCGGCACCGCTTCATCGACCCTTGGCTTTGCCCAGACGGTGGGCGGCGGACTGGTCGGGGCAGCGATCGGCCAGGCTTACAACGGCTCCGTGTTCCCGCTCGCCGCCGGTTATGCGCTGGTTTCCGGCATCGCCCTGGTGATGGTGCTGATCGCAGAAAAGGGCCGCCTGTTCGGCGTCGGCACCCAGGATTGAGCCATCGCCGGATCACCGGAACCTGCCTGGCGCGCAGCACCGGTGACACGGTTGGCGCGCCTGCACATAAGCCTTTAAATTCAACATGTTGCATTCTTCGGATTTCAGCCGGACGTTAAGCGCCCGTTAACCATCGACCGGCTCTATGGGCTGAATTACGCAGCCCCTTCTTTGTTGCCAAAGAATTTTAGACCGCAGATTTCATGACCAGTCTTCATACCAATGCCGGCGCCATGTCGGCGCTCCAGACGCTGCGCTCGATCGGCGCGAGCCTGACGACGGCGCAGAGGGCCATAAGTTCCGGCCTCGACGTCCAGACAGCTGCCGACAACGCGGCCTACTGGTCGATTTCCACGACGATGCGCTCGGACCACAAGGCGCTCTCGACAGTCACGGACGCGCTCGGACTGGGCGCCGCTGCAGCCGAAGTGGCCTACACGGCAACCGATTCGATCGTGGATGTCCTGACGACATTCAAGGCGCGGCTGGTCGCTGCGAAAGAAGACGGAATAGACAAATCCAAAATCCAGGCGGAACTCTCCGAACTCGTCAAGCAGACCCGGAGCGTGGTGGGTGCGGCGAGTTTCGGCGGCGTCAACTGGCTGGAGACCTCCGCCCCCTCGCATTTGATGAACACGCCGGATCTGCACACCTCCGTGGTCTCCGGTTTCGTGCGGTCAGCCGGCGGTTCTGTCGCGGCAAAAACAACCGAGCTGAACCTCAAGATGACGAGCATGCTCAATGACGGCGGAGGCGGCATTCTGCAAAAGGAATTGGGCGGGATCGGAGACATCGGCGGGTTCCGGGGAACCAACGCCAATTCGATCGCGCATCAGGGCCATGAGGCCCGCACTTTCACCGGGCCGGCGAGCTTCGGCGCGACGGACTATGTCGAGTTCGATCTCCTCGTCGATGCCGGGGCCTTGTCGGCCGGCCAGACATTCGCAGGACTGCGGATCGACAAGGCCCTGGTCGATGCAGCGCTCGGAACGTCCGATGGCACCATCAGCACGGGAGCCGAAATGAGGACGGTGCTCGAGAAGCTCTTTGTCGACAACTCCATTCCCGCGACAGCCTACGAGACCATGTTTTCCAGCACCGATCCCTCCAAATTCGAGATCGGCTCTCTCGAGACATCCGGCGAGCCCGGTTCGAGCATCGAGGTCATGAACGTCAATTCCAGTTTTGGAGGCGCCTACCCGCCAGGCTATGCCCTGGGCCTGGAGAACCCGCCTTACAGGGATCATGACAACATGTATCCGTCGGCCGATATCACGTTCAGCAAACCGTTCACGGTTTCGCCGACCAGCTCCTTCTGGTTTGACGTCCAGGTTGGGACCGGCGCGCTGACCACCCACACCGTCGATCGCAGCGTGGTGGATGCCGCCCTCGGCACGACAGACGGATATATCGCCGATGCGACCGCTCTTGCCACGGTGCTCGCGTATGTGGCGGCGCCGAGCAATCTGGCGGTGACCGCAAACGGCACCGAGATCACCTTTTCAGCGGATCTTTCGGTCTATCCGGAGGCCGGCAATCGCGCCGCCCGGGTGAATGTCGGCAATGTGCAGTCGAATCCGAGCTGGGCTCTGGAGTTCGACCTTGACGAGGTCGACATCACGGGCGACGACTTCACGCTCGACGAATATATCCGCGGCGTGGAATTCATGCTCAAGGGGTCCATTGCGAGCGCCAGCCTACTCGGCTCGCTCCAGTCCCGCATCGATCTCCAGAGTGAATTCACGACGACCCTGATGTCCTCGATCGACAGGGGCATCGGACGCCTCGTCGATGCGGACATGAATGAGCAGTCGACCCGCCTCAAGGCTCTCCAGACACAGCAGCAACTGGCGATGCAGTCGCTTCAGATCGCCAATTCAAACGCGGAAAGCATCCTCGCCCTGTTCCGGTGATCAGATCAGCGATCGATGAACTGCCGCGCCGCGCACCCGTTCGGATGCGCGGCGCTTTAAAACCTTGAATGAATGCCTGGCGTTGGCGTTCAAATGAATCCGTTTGAACGCGACAAGCATTAGGCCCGCCAAAGCGCCTCGCGCACGATCTGCCAGCTGTCGGGATCGGTGGCCGCAAGCACCCCGCCCTCGACATGGTCGGGCCGGTAGGCTTCGCCGTCGAAGCGGCGGACATGCCCGCCCGCTTCCTGCGTGATCAGCGCACCGGCCAGATGATCCCACGGCATCAGCTTGTTGTAGAGCGCGAAGTGGATGTGACCGCCGGCGAGCAGCCGGTATTCCTGCGCCGCACAGCGATAGGCGACGCTGCCCAGGCACTGGCCCTGGTTGCGCGCCACCCGGCTGCGCTCGGGCTCCGCCATGTATTGCCAGGACGCCGAGCCGATCATCGCGCCGATCGAACCGGCGGGCTCCGCCACCTTGAGCGCGCTTTCGCGCCCGTCGCCGCGCCTCAGGGCCGCGCCCGCGCCCTTCTCGGCCAGGATCCAGTCGCGGCCGACGGGATCGTGGATGATGCCGGCGATGGTTTCGCCATCCCTGACCACCGCCAGCATCACGCCGAAGGCGGCCACGCCGGAGGCGAAATTGAAGGTGCCGTCGATCGGGTCGATCACGAAGGCGAGTTGATCGGTCTTCCACCAGCCGTCGAGCAGCGTGGGATCGTCGGCAACCGCTTCCTCGCCGATCACGACGGCGCCGGGAAAGCGCGCGCGCAGCTCAGCCGTGATCATCCGTTCTGCCGCGACATCGGCTTCGGTCACGAGATCGGCGGCCGACGTCTTCTGCTGGACCGCGCCGTCACCCAGATTGCGGAACCGCGGCATGACCTGTTCGCTCCCGGCCCGCGCCAGAAGATCCGTGAGCCAGTCGATGTCGTTTGCGCCAAGCGATGTCATGCCTCTGCCTTTTCCTCAGTGAGCGACAGGCTCGCGAAATCGAACAGCGACCTGTCGAGAAGATGGGATGCGCGCACATTGCCGAGCGCGCGGATCATCGTGTCCTTGCGGCCCGGCATGCGCCGTTCGATATCGGCGATCATCGCCTTCATCGCGTTGCGCTGCAGGCCGTCCTGCGAGCCGCAGAGGTCGCAGGGGATGATCGGAAACTGAAGCGCCTCGGCGAAGCGGACGAGATCCTCCTCGGCGCAATAGGCGAGCGGCCGAAGCACCTGCACGTCGCCCTCGTCGTTCAAAAGCTTCGGCGGCATCGCCGCGAGACGTCCACCATGAAACAGGTTGAGGAAGAATGTCTCGAGAATGTCGTCGCGGTGGTGGCCGAGCACCAGCGCCTCGCAGCCCTCCTCGCGCGCCACGCGGTAGAGGTTGCCCCGCCTGAGCCGCGAGCACAGTGCGCAATAAGTGGCTCCTTCGGGCACCTTCTCGGTCACCACCGAATAGGTGTCGCGGTACTCGATCCGGTGCGGAATGCCGTGGGCACTGAGATAGTCGGGCAGAACGTGCTTCGGGAAATTCGGCTGGCCCTGGTCGAGATTGCAGGCGATCAGGTCGACCGGCAGCAGCCCGCGCCATTTCAGATCCATCAGCAGTGCCAGGAGGCCGTAGGAATCCTTGCCGCCCGACAGCGCCACCAGCCAGCGCGGCCGCGCACCCGATGCCGCCGCATCATGGTCGACCATGCCGAAATCCTCGATCGCCTGGCGCACATTGCGGATGAGCCGCTTGCGCAGCTTGTTGAAGCTGACGCTTGATGGCGCATGCGCATAGACCGACGGCCCGGCGCCGGCATCCGGTTCTGTGATCTCTGAGGGAGGCGTCATTTGGTTCATGGCGTTGGGGATGAGCACTTTGCGCGTATCCGTCAAGCCCGAACACGCATCCGTGCCCGCGTAAACTTGCGCAAGGGCGACAACGCGCCTATCTTTGAGGGGATCCCGAACAGGAGATGCTTTTGTCATGAACAAGTCCCTCGCAGCCCTCACCCCTTTGCCTTTGCCGCGAGAAGTCTTGTCCCATGCCATCATCCATCTCCCTTTCCAATCTCGGTTGGTCCACGCCTGACGGCACCCCGCTTTTCACCCAACTCGATCTGAGTTTCGGCCCCGGGCGTACCGGCATCGTCGGCCGCAACGGCACCGGCAAGAGCACGCTTCTGCGCCTGATTGCAGGAGAACTGACCCCATCGGCTGGCCAGATCACGGCCACCGGAACATGCGCGCTGATGCGCCAGGAGGCGCTGGAGCGGCCCGGCGACACCATCGCCGACCTGTTTGGCGCGGCGTTTGCGCTCGACCTGATCGAGCGCGCCGGACGCGGCGAGGCGGCGGCCGGGGAACTCGCCGATGTAGACTGGACCCTGCCCGCCCGGATCGAGGCGGCCCTTGCCCGCAGCGGCCTCAGGGCCGGGCCGCGCACGCCCCTTGCCACCCTGTCGGGCGGCGAGCGCACCCGCGCAGCACTCGCCGGCCTGATCCTGGCCGAACCCGACATCCTGCTCATGGACGAGCCGACCAACAATCTCGACCGCGACGGACGCCGCGCGGTGATCGAACTGGTGCGCACCTGGCGGGGCGGCGCGATCATCGTCAGCCATGATCGCGGGCTTCTCGAGGAGATGGACGCGATCGTCGAACTGACCACGCTCGGCGCCTCCAGATATGGCGGCAACTACACCGCCTACCGGGAGCAGAAGGCCGGCGAGCTCACGGCCGCGGCCGTGGACCTGGCCCACGCGGAAAAGGCCCGCGCCGAGGCTGCGCGACGGGCGCAGCAGGCCGCCGAGCGCAAGGCGCGAAAGGACAGCGCGGGCCGCAAGTCGCGGGCGAAGGCTGACCAGCCCAAGATGCTGCTGGATGCGGCCAAGGCCCGCGCGGAGGCGTCCGGCGGCGCCGGCAGCCGGTTGCGCGACGCCCGGCGCGAGGACGCCGAGCGTGCGCTGACCGCCGCCCGCGAGAAGGTCGAGGTGCTCGACCCGCTGCGCATGCAGGTGGCGCCGACCGGCCTTGCCTCCGGCAAGCTCGTGCTCAGCCTCGATCGGCTCACCGGCGGTCACGATCCGGACCACCCGGCAATCCGAAACCTGTCGCTGACCGTCACCGGTCCCGAACGGATCGCCATCGCCGGCCCGAACGGCAGCGGCAAGACCACGCTGATCCGCCTGATCACCGGGCAGATCGAGCCGCTGGGCGGGCGGGTGCAGGTTCCCGCCACATGGGCCTTGCTCGACCAGCATGTCGATCTGCTCGACCGCGGCGCCACCCTGCGCGACAATTTCATGCGCCTCAATCCCGGCGCAACCGGACAGGGCGCGCATATGGCCCTTGCCCGATTCGGCTTTCGCGCGTGCGACGCCTTGCGCCCCGCCCGCGATCTCAGCGGTGGCGAAAGGCTGCGCGCCGGGCTTGCCTGTGTCCTCGGCGGCACCCCGCCGCCGCAGCTTATGATCCTCGACGAACCGACCAACCATCTCGATCTTGCGGGAATCGAGGCGCTCGAAGCCGCGCTGGCGGGCTATGACGGGGCCGTGCTGGCGGTCAGCCACGACCAGGCCTTCCTGGCCGCCTTGCAGCCCGACAGAATCCTGCATCTCGAAGAGCAGTGAGAAGCATGGCGGGCCCCGGCTCTTGCCGCCCCGCCAACGCAAAAGGGCCGCCCCGAAGGGCGGCCCTGAACTTGGAAATCCGGGTGGAAGCCGGTTAGCGCGAATAGAATTCGACGACCAGGTTCGGTTCCATGACGACGGCGTAGGGCACGTCGCTCAGCGTCGGGATGCGCACGAAGGTCGCGCTCATCTTGTGATGATCAACTTCGATATATTCCGGCACGTCGCGCTCGGCGAGCTGCGAGGCTTCGATCACGAGAGCCAGCTGCTTGGACTTTTCCTTGACCGCGATCACGTCGCCGGCCTTGCAGCGGTACGAACCGATGTTGACGCGCTTGCCGTTGACGGTGACGTGGCCGTGGTTGACGAACTGACGGGCAGCGAAGATGGTCGGCACGAACTTGGCGCGGTAGACGATGGCGTCCAGGCGCTGCTCGAGAAGGCCGATCAGGTTCTCGGGCGTATCGCCCTTCATCCGGTTGGCTTCGTCATAGGTCTTGCGGAACTGCTTTTCCGAAATGTCGCCGTAATAGCCCTTGAGCTTCTGCTTGGCGCGCAACTGCACGCCGAAGTCGGAGAGCTTGCCCTTGCGGCGCTGACCGTGCTGGCCGGGACCGTATTCGCGGCGGTTGACCGGGGACTTCGGACGGCCCCAGATGTTTTCGCCCATGCGGCGGTCGAGTTTGTACTTGGACGATTCGCGCTTGCTCATCGCATTTCCTTTCAAAAGGTTGCTCCGGCCTGTTGCCAAACCGGATGAAGGAAACGCGCCCTCCTCTGGCCCCCGTTTTCGGGACCTGACAGAACGGTTCACGCACGCATTGTGACAAACCGTCCACGGGACACGTAAGAAAACGCGGGAACCGATCGGCCCTCGCGCTGGCCGGGTGTCTAGAGCATCGGGCCGCAGCTGTCAACGCCGCCGTCCGCCTGTCGCCTCAAAGCTGCGGTAACGGCACCTATTCCCGTGGCCTGCGCGCTTCGTTATAGCTTGGGTTCCCGCCAGAAGGATAGTTTTCCATGACCGATACCGTTCTCGACCGTTTCCTGCGTTATGTCGTCATCGACACCCAGTCCGACGCCTCCTCCTCGACCCAGCCCTCGACCGCCAAGCAGAAGGATCTCGGCCGCCTGTTGGTGGACGAGCTGCTGGCGCTCGGGCTCAAGGACGCGCATATGGACGAGCACGGCAACATCTACGCGACCGTGCCGGCCAACACCGACAAGGACGTGCCGGTGATCTGCTTCTGCTCGCACATGGACACCGCGCCGGATTTCACCGGTACCAATGTCCGCCCGCAGGTGCTCAGGAACTACCAGGGCGGCGACATCACGCTGCCGGGCGACCCGAGTCGCATCATCAGGATGAGCGAGCATCCCGATCTCGCCAACCAGATGGGCCATGACATCGTCACCACCGACGGCACCACGCTTCTGGGCGCCGACGACAAGGCGGGCATTGCCGAAATCGTGAGTGCCGCCGCCACGCTTCTCGCCACTCCCGAGATCCGCCACGGCGCGATCCGGCTCCTGTTCACCACCGACGAGGAGATCGGCCGCGGCGCCGACAAGGTCGACCTCGACAAGCTCGGCGCCGCCTTCGGCTACACCCTCGATGGCGGCGTGATCGGCGAGGTCGAGGACGAAACCTTCTCCGCCGACGGCGTCGAAATCGAGATTGTCGGCGTCGCCCAGCATCCGGGCACCTCCAAGGGCGTGATGGAGAACGCGATCAAGATCGCGGCCGACATCGTCGCGCGTCTGCCCAGGGACCTTGCACCGGAGAGCACCGAAGGCCGCGAAGGCTTCATCCACCCGACCGGCATCTCCGGCACCATGGACCGGGCGCGGCTCGGCTTCATCATCCGCGATTTCGTCAACGAAGGCCTCACCGAAAAGGAAGACCTGCTCAAGACCATCGCCGAGGACGTGATGACCGCCTATCCCGGCTCGACCATGCGCTTTGCCGTGACCGAGCAGTACCGCAACATGAAGGAAGTGCTCGACCGCCACCCGGAGGTGATGGACAATCTCATGGAAGCCGTGCGCCGCGTCGGGCTCGAGCCGGTCACGCATTCGATCCGCGGCGGCACCGACGGCTCACGCCTGTCCTTCATGGGCCTGCCCTGCCCCAACATCTACACCGGCGGCCATTCCTACCACTCGCCGCTCGAATGGATCAGCGTCCAGGACATGGAAAAATCCGTGGCCACCATCGTCGAACTGGCAAAGGTCTGGGAAGAGCGGGCGTGAGCCGGACCGCCCAGAACCAAGCCCAAATGAGGAACTAGTCGACATGGCCTGCTGCAGCTTACGCATTCTCCCCTCTAGTATAGCGCACCAGGTGTTGATGCCGAGGACCGGATAAACCTTCTTCTCGGCCCTATAAGCTGACTGCCCCAATTTACGGCAGGATTATGCGGCGCCGGCTGAGGCCTTGATACCACAACAGTCAGAAAGACACCCACGTCCTGCGACCGCGTGCCACGCCCAAGCGCCCGCCCGGCAACTTGGATTTCATGTAAAAAAAGGCAAATATACTCACGTCAACCTGAGGATGCTCTCCTGCAATCGTACTTTCCAAGAAAGACGATTGCGTATTATTCCAACAGGGAGGCTTGAACACCATGACAAAACCTGTTTCAGGAAGGCGACTGCGCGATCTGTTTGCGGCGACGATACTTGGTGCCGCATTTCTGGCCGGCGGCACGTTCGCAGCCAACGAGCCGGCGTTTTCACAAGAATCTCAAACTGTCCAGGGCGTCACTCCTTGGCAGGCACAGCGGGAGATCCAAGACTTCATTGATAGGTTCGTCGATGCGCAGAAATCCTTCGGACGGAGCAAGCTGGGCAGCAATGATTTCTCGGTGCGGACCAAGGTCGAGGGGCTCACACGCGTCTACAATGAGGAACTGGGCGCGATATGGGTCGCTCAATTCTCAGGCGCAATCCTGCCTGCCGTCTACAATTCAGACGCCGAGCAAGGCTATGCACACGGTATCCTGAAGATCTATTTTGACAAGACCAATGGCATCCAGGTGGTGGTGAACGAAGGTCAAGGCCTCTGGCAGATGCAGCAGAAGACGGGGATCCTGTATGAGGATCTGCCCGAATATCCAGGATCCTGGAAAGAGTGGGGCGGGCCAGGCGAAGAGCCCGAACCCGTCGCCGAAACAGCCGCACCAGCTTCGTCTCCGAGCCAGCCGAACCAGTTGTCTCCGAGCGGCCATTCAGGGGATCAGAGCATGACCGAATTGGGCAGCCGCGTGAAGGAACTGGGGGCCAGACTTGATGAACTTAAGCGATCGGGTGGCGACAGTTCTGAGATTCAGGCGGTGTACGAGGCCTGGCTAGCCGCCAAAAGGGAATACATGGAAGCTGCGCAGTAACGCCATGCAAGGACATCAACCGATCTCAATGAGGATCGCGCCTCCACCCGGTGTTCATGATCGGGTGCGTCGCCGCTACGCGCGCAGCCTGGCCGCATCATCCCTTCTGCAACAGGACGATGGGACCGCACCGGCAGAGCGCTGGCGCAGTCCCGCCAGGCCGTCAGATTCGTCCCATGAGCACGAGAACGAGCAGCACGATGACAAGAAGGCCGAGCACGCCGACGCCGCCGTGTCCGAAGCCGTAGCCGTAGCCTCCGAAGCGGCCGCTGAAGCCGCCAAGCAGCGCGATGATAAGGATGATGAGCAGAATGGTGCCGAGCGTCATGCGATTTTCTCCTGTGCGTGGCGCCGACCTCGACAAGAACTGGGGCCAGGACCCGGATCGGCACGTCTCAACGCGGGCAGGTTTGAATGGTTCCCTTGCGCGTCGATCCCGACTTGCGAAAGCCGCCTTGTGAGTGCCGCCGGCGACCGGCGCTTGCCGGCCTCTGCGTTGGACTGACGGATCGGGGCACCGACGGCTTGCAGCATCCCCCGCTGACGCGGTGATTGCGACCGGACAGAAAGCCTTCAGGCCGCTTCTGCAGGCCAGCCAGTGGCGCCCGGCGGCAGCGCTACAGACCGACCTCGCCATCCTCGCCGAGCGCGTCGGCGATGAAGCGGTCGGGATCGGACGTAAATGTCCAATAGAGCCTGAAATGCTCCGTGTCCTGGTAGTTCACCTCGTCGATGCCGTGCCGGGTGATCTCGAGCAGGCGGGCCCCGGGCAAGGCCATCAGGATCGGCGAATGGGTCGCCATGATGACCTGCGCCGCGGCGCGCTCCTGGATGCCGTGCAGGATGCGCAGCAGCTCCAGCTGCCGCTTGGGCGACAGGGCGCTTTCCGGCTCATCCATGAAATAGATGCCCTGCCGCGACATCCGCTCCTCGAAAAACCGGACGAACCCCTCCCCGTGGCTCCAGGACAGGAAATCCGGGGGCGGCCCGGACATCGGGTCATCGAGCGCGGCGACATCCAGATACCGGGCGACGGAAAAGAACGTCTCGGCCTTGAAGAACCAGCCGGTGGTCACCTTTGGCAGCCAGGCGCCGCGCAGCACGTCGGCCAATGCCGCGCCGCTTCTGTCGAGCGCCCGCTCGTGATCGACAGGGCGGTAGCCCTTGCCGCCACCGGCTTCGTCGAAGCCGCAGAGCGCAGCGATCGCCTCCACCAGGGTTGATTTTCCCGTGCCGTTTTCGCCGATGAGAATGGTGACCGGGGTGGAAAAGCGAAGATCGAAGCTGTCGTCGCGCAACCAGGGCAGATCGAACGGATAGCCGGTCTTGCCCGCGATCTTGTCCTCGACAAGCGTCAACCGCTTCAGAAATGGCGCCGGCAGCCGGGTCTGTCGTTTGTCGCGGGCCAATCGCTCACCCTCAAGCCTGGAAGCCGGACGTTACTCCGCGGCTTCCGCATTCCCGGCCTCGTCGTCCGGCGCATCCGCGGCGCCCGGCGCGGTTTCGGCCTGCAAGTCTGGAAGGCCGACGATGCGTTTTCCGGAATGGTCGGCATGGACGATGATCAGGCCCTGCTCCTCGAAATAGCCGAGCAGCCGACGTGCGCGCCGGGCCGAGTGGGTGCCATAGGCGCGGGCGATGCGCGCGTCCGACGGACAGGGCTCGCCCTTGATCGCGGCATGCGCGAGCATCAGGAACACGCCCTGCAGGTCTTCCGTGACGGTGGCCGAGAGCGTGAGCGCCGTGGCCCAGACCTCGGTTTCCGCGGTTTCGGCATCGACCCCGGAGCGGGCGATGGCCACGCGGCGGCGGAATTCGCCAAGCGGCATCGGTGAGCCCGGCACGCGCCGCATCCTCAGCCGCACCATGAAATCCTGGTAGAGCGCCGCATCGGTGCGGTAGCCCGATTGCGGATCGGCGAGAATTTCGGTCAACACCGCGTCCACCCGCCGCTCGCGCTCGTCCGCATCCATTTCGGGCGCCGAGGCGTCGCGGCCGGGCCGCGGTGACGGCTGGTCGCTCAGGGGCGTGGCGCGGGACAGTTCCGCCAAAATGTCGGTGGTGGGACGCGGCGCCGGCCGTACCCGGCGCTGGGCCAGACGCGTGAGTTCCTCCGGATCCGGCGTGAAGATCAGGTCCTTGAGATCCTCCACATCGGCGGGCGCTTCGGGCATCGGCATCAGCTTCGGGCTCGAGGACCGTGCCTGCGTCTCGACCGCGCCGATGGCGATCGGCAGCGGCCGCCGCGACAGCGCCGGGCCAAGACCCACGAAATTGCCGCGCTGGAGATCGCGGAACATTTCCGCCTGGCGCCGGTCCATGCCCAGGAGATCGGCCGCACGCGCCATGTCGATGTCGAGAAAGGTGCGGCCCATCAGGAAGTTCGAGGCTTCCGCGGCCACGTTCTTGGCGAGCTTGGCAAGCCGCTGGGTGGCGATCACGCCGGCGAGCCCGCGCTTTCTGCCACGGCACATCAGGTTGGTCATCGCGCCGAGCGACATCTTGCGCGCGTCTTCCGAGACGTCGCCGCCGGCCGCGGGCGCGAACATCTGCGCCTCGTCCACCACCACCAGCACCGGATACCAGTGCGCATGCTCGGCATCGAACATCGCGTTCAGGAAAATCGCCGCAGCCCGCATCTGCTGCTCGACTTCCAGGCCTTCGAGCGAGAGCACGCAGGAGACGCGGTGCTTGCGGATGCGGCTGGCGATGCCGGCGATCTCGCCTTCGCTGCGCTCGCCCTCGACCACCAGATGACCGTATTTCTCCGACAGCGTGACGAAGTCGCCCTCGGGATCGATGATCACCTGCTGCACCCACTGCGCCGATTGTTCGAGCAGGCGGCGAAGCAGATGCGACTTGCCGGAGCCGGAATTGCCCTGCACCAGAAGACGGGTGGCGAGCAGTTCCTCGATGTCGAGCTTGGCCGGCTGTCCGCTGGTCAGGCTTCCCATGTCAATTCCGACCTTCACTCCGGCTTCACTCCCAAGATTGAACGCGGGACGGCCCGCAACCGGGTCGCCCATAAAAATCGGCCACCGCACTCCCTAGCAGAAATTATCCGCCACGATTGCGGCGATCCGGGAAATACACAGAAATTCGAGGAATTTCGAGGGGTCGTCTAGGAGAAGAACCAGCGGCTGGCTTCCCGCCGCGCCTCCCGGCGGCTGACGCCGATATCCTTGAGCAGGTGGTCATCAAGTTCACCGAGATGCAGCCGTTGCCGCCGCCGGTCGCAGGCGCGGGCCAACCACCGTCCGAGCGACCATACCACACGTGCCCCCGCAGCAAAGCCCGCCTCCGGCCTGGCGGCGCCCTCCTGGCTCGTCTGCTGGCACAGGGGCAATGCGGTGGGTCGGGTCTCGCTGGTCATGATGTCGCTCCGTTGGCTGAAGCGACCACCTAGCCCGGCGCATGCGGGCGATGCTTCGGCCGTGGCCGAAGCATCGGAGGATGACGCGGCAAGCTGCAGCCGCTAGGGTCCGGGCATGACAAACCAGGCAAGCGCAACCACGATAGCCGCCATCGCCGCCCTGATCGGCGACATGGCCCGGGCCAACATCCTTTCGGCGCTGATGAGCGGCAAGGCGCTCACGGCGACGGAACTCGCCCATCACGCGGGCGTCAGCGCCCCGACCGCCAGCGCCCATCTCGCGCGGCTGGTCGACGGCCATCTGATCGCAGTCGAGAAACAGGGCCGCCACCGCTATTACCGGATCGCATCGTCTGCGGTCGCCGACGCCTTCGAAAGCCTGTCCCATCTCGCAGCCATCGGCCCGAAACGTCACCGGCCCACCGGCCCGCGCGACCTCGCCATGCGCCAGGCCCGCACCTGCTACGACCACATGGCAGGGCGACTGGCCGTTGCCATGACCGATGCGCTGATCGCGCGCGGGCTGATCGTGGTCGAGGACCGCTCCGGCCTCGTCACCAATGACGGCCGGCGGTTTTTCGCCGATTTCGGCATCGAGCTCGATCCGAAGCCGAAATCCGCCCGGCCGCTCTGCCGCACCTGCCTCGACTGGAGCGAACGGCGCATGCATCTGGGCGGCCGGCTCGGCGCGCAGTTGCTCGACCAGTCCCTCAAACGACACTGGGTCCGCCCGTTGACCGACAGCCGCGCGCTCGGCATCACCCGCGACGGCGAGCGCGGCTTTCACGAAACCTTCGGCCTTCCGCTGGATCTGCTGGCGCCGCCGCGTTGATTGCCGGCCTCAGCCGGCGCTCAGTCCGAAGCCGTGCATCAGCCGCTGCACGTTCTGGTCCGGGTTGCCCGAGGTGAACACCACCGTGTCCTTGTCGTCAGGCAGCGCGTCGCCGCCCGGCAGCGTCTCGACGATCGCGAGCGCCCGGCGCGCGATCGCCTCGGCCGGATCGATCCAGTCGACCGGCCACGGCGCCATTTTGCGCATGCGGTTGACCAGAAACGGGAAATGCGTGCAGGCCAGCACCACGATATCGGTCTTGCGGCCGTCCTGCTCGACGAAGCAGGGCGCGATCTCCGCGCTCACCGCCGCCTCGTCGACAAAGCCCTTGCGCATATAGGTCTCGGCCAGGCCTGCGAGATTTTCCGACCCCACCAGCCGCACATGCACCTTGCCGGCATAGTCGCGGATCAGGTCCCTTGTGTATTGCCGCTTGACGGTGCCAGGCGTCGCCAGCACCGAAACCAGGCCCGAGCGGGTGCGCTCGGCGGCGGGCTTGATCGCCGGCACGGTGCCGACGAAAGGCACCTCCGGAAACGCCTGCCTGAGCGCCGACAGCACGATGGTCGAGGCGGTGTTGCAGGCAATCAGCGCCAGCGCCGGCCGGTGCGTTTCGATCAGGCCGGAAAACAGCGCGACGATGCGGTCGCGCAGGGCGTCTTCCTCCCAGGCGCCATAGGGAAAACCCGCATCGTCGGCGACATAGACGAAGCGCCGCCCGGGCATGATCACGCGCGCCTCGCGCAGCACGCTCAGGCCGCCGATGCCGCTGTCGAAAACCAGGACCGGTCCGTCGCTCATTCCTCAGTCTCCCCGTGATCGCGCAGCGCGTCGCCCTCGTCCGGCTGTCGTGTGCGATCAAACTTCTCAAATGAGGCGAAAAGACCGCGCAGCAGATTGATTTCCGCGGTCGAGAATCCGGGCCGGGTCAGCACCGCACGCAGATTGTCGACGGTCTTCATGCGCTTGGTTTCGGAGCGGAAATAGCCGCGGGCATCGAGCCCGCGCTCGATCTGGCCGAACAGCCCGTGCAGGTCGGCCTTGGGGGCTGGCGTGACCTCGGGCCTCGCGAAGGCGGTCTGGTGCGGATCGGCGAGCCCCGATTTCATCCATTCATAGGACATCAGCAGCACCGCCTGGGCGATGTTGAGCGAGGCATAGGCGGGATTGACGGGAAAGGTGACGATCGCGTCGGCAAGTCCGACCTCCCAGTTGCGCAGGCCGATGCGCTCGCGCCCGAACAGGAGGCCGGTCTTTTCGCCCGCATTTTCGCGGCCGCGCAGGGCTTCGCCGGCTTCGACCGGCCCCACCACCGGCTTGTGCCCGTCGCGCGGCCGCGCCGTGGTGGCATAGACGAAATTGAGATCCTCGAGCGCCTGTTCGAGGGTCTCGAACACCACCGCGCCCTCGATCACATGGTCGGCGCGCGAGGCGGCGCTGACCGCCTTGTCGTTGGGCCAGCCGTCGCGCGGATTGACGATCCTGAGATTCGACAGCCCGAAATTGGCCATGGCGCGCGCCACCATGCCGATGTTCTCGCCAAGCTGCGGCTCCACCAGCACGATGGCCGGCCCGCCGGTGATCAGTTCCCGGTTTCTGTCGGTTCCCGCCATCTAAGCTTCTTCCCGGTCCTGTTCCGCCCATTCGCGCGCAAGCAGGGCATAATAATATTCCTGGTCCCACTCGCCCTTGAACAGCGCATGCTCGCGAAAATGCGCCTCGCGGCGCATGCCGAGCCGTTCCATCAGCCGCCAGGAGGCAGCATTGCGCGCATCGCAACGGCCGAAGATGCGGTGCAGCCCGCACGGGCCGAAGCCGAAGCCGAGCACCGCGCGCGCAGCCTCGGTGGCATAGCCCTGCCCGCCGAAGCCCGGATGGAAGGTGAAGCCGATCTCGCCCTGGCGCGCCTCCCTGTCCCGGAAAAACAACACCATGTCGCCGATCAGGGTTCCGTCCTGCTTGAGCGTAACGGCAAACACGGCGCAGTCCTCGCCCTGCGCTGCCATGTGCTGACGCACCCAGTCGTCCACTTCCGTGGCCACCTCCTCGCGCGTGCGCGGCTCCCAGAACTGGAACCGCGCCACCGCGTCGAGCCGGTGGTAGGCATGAACGGCGTCGACATCGGCGGAAGAAAACGGGCGCAGCCGCAGCCGGGCTGTGTCGAGGAAATCTGTCATGGCGGCCATCCGGTGGTCAGGGGCGACAGCACTACTGCCGCATCGGCCGACAATCAAGGTTCGCGCTAGGACACTGCGCTGAACACCAGCGAGGCATTCACCCCGCCGAAACCGAAGGCATTGGACAGGACATGGGTGAGCTTCTTGCGTCGCGGCACCTTCGGAACCAGGTCGAAGCGGGCGGCCGCCTCGTCGGGGTGATCGAGATTGATCGTCGCCGGAATGATCCCTTCGCGCAGTGCCATGATGGAAAACACCGCTTCGATGGCGCCGGCCGCGCCGAGCAGATGCCCAGTCGAGGATTTCGTCGCCGACATCGGCAAGTCCTGCCCCCGTCCCGCGAAGACATGGCCGATGGCGGCAATCTCGGCCGCATCGCCGACCCCGGTCGAGGTCGAGTGGGCGTTGATGTAGTCGATCTCGCCGGGCGCGAGACCGGCCATGGCCAGCGCGCTGCGCATCGCCTTCTGGGCGCCGATGCCGTCCGGGTGGCCGGCGGTCAGATGGTAGGCGTCCGCCGACGTGCCGTAGCCCGACAGGATCGCCAGCGGTGTGGCGCCGCGCCCGCGGGCATGGCTCAGCCGCTCGATCACCAGCATCGCGGCGCCTTCCGACAGCACGAAGCCGGCGCGCGCCTGATCGAAGGGCCGCGAGGCTCGTGCGGGGTCGTCGTTGAAACTCGTGCACAGCGCCCGTGCGGCCGCGAAACCGCCGATCGAAATCGGATCGACCGAACCTTCGGCCCCGCCGCAGACCACCACCTCCGCCTCGCCGGTGCGGATCAGCCGCATGCCATCCCCGATCGCCTGTGCCGACGCCGCGCAGGCGGTGACCGGCGCCCCGATCGGGCCGGTGAACCCCTCGCGGATGGAGATCCACCCGGCCGCCAGGTTCGCAAGGAACGCCGGCACGGTAAAGGGCGACAGCCGCCCGGGCCCGCGCTCCTGGATCGTCGTCGCCGTCTGCGCCATCAGCGGGGAGCCGCCAACGCCAGTGCCGACGATGGTGGCGGTCGCGTCACGCTCGGCGGCGCTTTCCGGCTTCCAGCCTGCCTGCGCCAGGGCCTGCGTCGCCGCCGCGATCCCGTACTGGATGAACCAGTCCATCTTCTTGATGTCCTTGGCCTCGATCCAGTCGCGCGGATCGAACCCGTCCGGATCATCGGCCTTTGAGGGAACCAGCCCGGCGATGGTGCTGGCAAAGGCGCTGACATCGAAGCGGGTATTGGCCACCACGCCGCTCCTGCCGGCAATCAGCCGCGTCCAGGCCGTCTCCACGCCAACGCCCAGGGGGCTGACGACGCCCATTCCCGTCACCACGATCGGATCCAGATTCATTTGATTTGCCTTCTGTTGCTATTACACGGGTGTATCTACACTATGCATGTTGAAAAAAGGCCGGAAGAACGCGATGTCAGCCGGCCGTCAGGGTCTTGAGAGCCGACAGCAGATGGTCGGATTGCAAGGGTTCGAGCAGTCCCCTCACTTCGGCCTGCGCCGCCTGCCAATGCGGCACAAGTTCGTCGGCCAGGCGCTCGCCTTCCGGCGTCAGCCGGAACCTGCGGCCGTTGCCCTTCTCCGCCGGCGCCGCCAGGACCAGCCCCTTGCGCTCAAGCAGGTCGAGATTGCGAATCAGGGTCGTCCGGTCCATCGCGATGCGCTCGGCCATGTGGCTCACCGGTTCATCGCGTCCCTGCCGCAGCACCATCAGGACCGAGAACTGCACCACGGACACGCCAAAACGCTGCAACCGCGCATCGTATCGGCGGGTCATGGCCCGCGCGGCCATCACCGTGTTGAGCAACACGCAGTCGGAAAAGTCATATGCCATTCGCGCACCCTACCGTGTATCTACACCTTGTCAACCACACGCCAGCGCCCAAGCCCCTGCGCCGGGGCCCGCCTGCCCGGTCTTGCCTCCGCAGATCGCGACTACCCACAGGCCGCTCCCGTGGCCGCGCGTGCGTGTTGTGCGCCCGCGTGGCTTTTGTTAAGAGAGGCGCAAATTCAACGGACGGCTTCGCGCCTCCCCCCACGACAACGCTCTCAAAAGGTCGATAAAGTATGGCGAAGATCAAAGTTGCAAATCCGGTTGTGGATCTCGATGGCGACGAGATGACCCGGATCATCTGGCAGTTCATCAAGGAAAAGCTGATTCTGCCCTACCTCGATCTGCCCATCGACTACTACGACCTTTCGGTGCAGTACCGCGACGAGACCGACGACCAGGTCACCGTCGACGCGGCCAACGCCATCAAGAAGCACGGCGTCGGCATCAAGTGCGCGACCATCACCCCCGATGAAGCCCGCGTCGAGGAATTCGGGCTGAAGAAGATGTGGCGGTCGCCCAACGGCACCATCCGCAACATCCTCGGCGGCGTGATCTTCCGCGAGCCGATCATCATGAAGAACGTGCCGCGCCTGGTGCCGGGCTGGACCAAGCCGATCATCGTCGGCCGTCACGCCTTCGGCGACCAGTACCGCGCCACCGACTTCAAGTTCCCCGGCAAGGGCAAGCTCTCGATCAAGTTCGTGGGCGAAGATGGTGAGACCATCGAGCACGACGTGTTCGACGCTCCTTCGGCCGGCGTCGCCATGGCGATGTACAACCTCGACGATTCGATCCGCGATTTCGCCCGCGCTTCGTTGAATTACGCGCTGATGCGCGGCGTGCCCTGCTACCTGTCGACCAAGAACACCATCCTCAAGGCCTATGACGGCCGCTTCAAGGACCTGTTCGAGGAAGTCTACGAGGCGGAGTTCAAGGAGCAGTATGCCGAGGCCAAGATCTGGTACGAACACCGCCTGATCGACGACATGGTCGCCTCTGCGCTGAAATGGTCCGGCGGCTATGTCTGGGCCTGCAAGAACTACGACGGCGACGTCCAGTCCGACATCGTCGCGCAGGGCTTCGGCTCGCTCGGCCTGATGACCTCGGTGCTGATGACGCCGGACGGCAAGACCGTGGAAGCCGAAGCCGCCCACGGCACGGTGACCCGTCACTACCGCCAGCACCAGAAGGGCGAGGAAACCTCGACCAACTCGATCGCCTCGATCTTCGCCTGGACCCGCGGTCTCGCCCACCGCGCCAAGCTCGACGACAATGCCGAGCTCGCAACCTTCGCCGAAACGCTGGAGCGGGTCTGCGTGCAGACCGTCGAATCGGGCTTCATGACCAAGGACCTGGCGTTGCTGATCGGCCCCGACCAGCCCTGGCTGTCGACCACCGGCTTCCTCGACAAGATCGACGAGAACCTGCAGAAGGCCATGGGCTGACGCATGGCCGCCGGCCCCGTCGCGACCCTCAAAAGGCTGTGGCGGTCCAACCGGTGGCTCACTCTCGGGTTCATCCTGACCATCACGCTGGCGCTGGTGTTTCTCATCCGCGCCAGCGTTTTTTTTGTCTATTGGCAGGCCCATGCCGACGAGCCGATCGAGGGCTGGATGACGGTGCGCTATGTCGCCAAGTCCTACCGGGTCGCTCCCGGGCTGGTCCATGACGCGATCGGCCTGCCGCCGACCGGCCCGGACCGCCGGCCGCTGATCAAGATCGCCGAGCAGCAGGGACGCAGCGTCGAGGCGCTGGCTGGAGAGATTCTGGCCGCGGTCGACCGGGTGCGGCGCAACCGTGGCCAGGCTCCCCCGCCCCATGAGCCGCAGCCCCCGTCGGAAACCCCGGCCCCCGCGCGACCATGACAGAGCAGGTGCTGGAACTGCTCACCGTCTACGGGCTGCCCGCCGCCGCCCTTGTCCTGGCGATCGGGCAGCTTGGCTTTCCCCTGCCCACGTCGCTGGCGCTCTTGATGCTCGGCGCGCTCGCCGCCAATGGCGACGCGGACATCGCGCAGGCCTTCCTCTGGGCGACCGCCGGCGTGCTGGCCGGAGACCAGTTGGGGTACCTGATCGGCTGGGCGATCGCCCGGTCGGCCGAGGACCGCAAGGGCGCGCTCGGGGCGCTGGCGCAGAAGGCGGCCGCCACAAGGCCCTTCATCGACCGCTGGGGCTCGTCGGGCGTGTTCCTGTCGCGCTGGCTGTTCACCGCGCTCGGCCCGGCCATCAATGTCGCCGCCGGCATCGCCCGGATGAACTGGAGCGTGTTCACGCTCTGGAGCGTCGCCGGCGAACTTCTGTGGGTGTCGATCTATATCGCCCTTGGCCACAGCTTCGGTTCGAACATCGAGACCCTTGGCGGGATCCTCGGCAACATGTCGATGGCACTGGCGCTGCTCGCGCTTGCAGCCTGGCTCGGCTGGCTGCTGCTCAAAACCATCCGCAAGGCCAGGGCGCGCCACGACCCGACCGGAAAGGACGACAGGAATGTCTGATCCTCAGGCACCAGCCGACCCGGGCCTGCCGGTGCTGATTGGGGCGGATTACAGCGTCTATACGCGCATCTGCCGGCTGGCGCTTCGTTTGAAGGGCGTGCCCCACGCGTTCGAGCAGCTGGACGTGTTCGGCCCCGGCGGCGCGGACAAGGCGCGCGCGGCCGGCCAGCCTTTCGGGCGGATCCCGGTGTTGAGGCACGGTGCGCTGCGTCTCTACGAAACGCTGGCGATCACCCGCTATGTGGACGAGGCCTTCGATGGACCACCGCTGCAGCCGTCTTCGCCCCCCGATCGTGCACGCATGAACCAGATCGTTTCGATCGTCGATACGGGCGTCTATCCCGCGATCGTCTGGGGCCTCCACGTGCCCGTGTCGGAGGGCCGGGAGCCGGCCGCAGGAAGCATGGCCCGCGCGCAAACCGTGCTCGACGCGCTCGAGGCACTTGCGGGCGCGCCCTGGCTCATGGGCCCCAGGCCCACGCTCGCCGACTGCTACCTCGCCGGCGCAATGGGCTACGTGCTCGAAAGTCCCGCGGCACCGGCCGTGACGCAAAGCTGCCCCCGGCTTGCGGCCTGGTGGTCCCATGCCGAGGCCCGGTTGCCGCTGACGAGAGAGGGGTATGGCGTCCATCCGGAGCGATGAGAAGTCTGGACTGTCCCACAACAAATTCCAGAAGAGCTCCGGATGGACGGCGTCAAGTATGGCGCAGGCGGCGGGCCGCGTCGAGGGCGCAACGGGCTTTCGCACGCCCCCGGCGCGGCCGGCCGGCTCAGGCCAGTTGCATGTGGATTTCCGTCATCAGGTCGGGCGGCGCCGTGTCGACCGGGCCGTTGAGGTAGCGTTCCACCGCAGGAGCCGGCCCCGCCGCCTCCCCGCTTTCCGCAAGCCACTGCCCGAACAGCCATTTGTAGGCCTTGCCGAGTTCGCCATAGGGCCCCTTGTGGGTGAGGACGGCATAGCGCCCGGCCGGCAGCACGCAGGTCTCAAGGCCATCGGGCGCGCTCGTGCCGGGCCTCAGCACCATCCCCGCGATCGAGCGCAACGCGTCGGGCGGGGTGATGTCGGGGTCGCAATAATAGGCCGCGGCCATGCCGGCGGACTTTTCCCAGCCGCCATTGACCGCAAGCATCGAGCCAAACCGGTCGAAGGTCGCGCCGATGTCGATATAGGGACCATTGTGGATCAGCCCGGCGATCGTGGTCTCCGGATGCTCTTCGATGCGGACGTCATACATGATGTCTGTCTCCTGCCATTCAGGATTGTCATAGCGCCGGTGACCGCCCTCGGCGCGGTAGCGAAGCGGCGACAGCCCGAAATCGCTTTTGAAGGCCTGGGTAAAGGCGCGGGCATTGGTGTAGCCCGAACGCCTGGCGATGGCCTCGACCGGATCCGATCCGGTGGCGAGGTCCGCCGCAGCCCGGTGCAATCTCAGGCGCCTGACGGTCTGCCACACGGTTTCCCCGGTCAGGCCGCGATAGGTGCGGTGCCAGTGGAAGCGGGACAGACAGGCAATATCGGCAAGCTCGTCGAGATTGAGCGGCCCGTCGAGATGGGCGCGAATGTGGTCACGCACCCGCTCGAGCCGCTTGCGGTAATCCCTGATGCCTGCGCTGCCTGCCATGCCGGTCCCTCCGTCGGTCGACAGACGTAACAGCACATCCCGACCGCATAAATCTTGCTGAGTTGCGTGGCCGCGCCGGCGGCCGGATCCAGTCTATCTGCGCGCGTCTCGGAATGCAGGCCGTCAAGGCATCGCGCTGCCATCTCACAAATGAGGCCCCGGGCCGATACCCTGGACACATGATCCCTCTCCCGCCCAGTCTGCGGCCGAATTCAGACAAAATCGCGAAGCCCGGCCCGACAAACGCGCGACTGGTACAAAATGCGGCCATTCCGGGACGAACGCGGCGTTAGCCGATATATCCCCGCGATTTTCCTTCACCTATAAAATTTCGCGGGAGAGGCGCCGTCATGCATGACCGGCCGGGACCGATCACGAACAAAAACCGTAATGATTTCAATCATCTTCAGTTTGAGATTCGGATCGCGGATCAACCGGAACCGACAGGGCAGCCATCCCGAGAGTTCGAGGAGAGCCGGACCGTTCGCAAGCGGCCTGTTGCTCCGAAACACCGATTTTTACAGTGCGACCATGCGGGGACCATCCATGGACTTTTCTTCGACCAGCAACGCCAGCCAGCGCAACCGGACCACGGGCCTGCACTGCGCCTGCCTTCTGACCGCGCTTTTTGCCTCGACCGCTCTGGCGTCGAGCCCGCTGATGGCGGCCGAACCCGTGCGCACCGCCACGCCTGCAATTGCGACGGCGAAGACGGCGGGCGCCGCCGCCGCGCCCTTGCAGCAGGACTCGGCACAGCTCGACACCGCGGAACTGGCCGAAGCCCTGGCCCTGGCAGCCTCCTACGGCAAGTCCTCGCTGATCGCCTCTGTCTACGAGAATGCGCGGATCACCCCGTTCCGGGCCGAAGCGGTGGCAAGCCGGGCGCTGGCCATCGCGCCCGGCCTTTCGCGCGAAATCAGGCTGGCGACCGATCTGGCGCTCAGTCAGGCGCGGAACGCGGGCTTTGACGCGGGTCTAAGCGGCACCGCATCCGGCAACGGCCTGCGTGCGGCCCTGGCCCTGCCGCCCGGCGCGGACAATGCGGTCGATCTCGGCAGCATGACCGAGTTCCAGCGCAACTGGGGCCTCGGCGCCATCGGCGCGGAGGAAGCCGTGAACCGCAACCTGACCGGCGCAGGCGTGGTGGTGGCCGTCGTCGATACCGGACTGGACATGCGCGCCAATGGCACGCCGCACTCCGAATTCACGGGCCGGGTCGACGAGCGGTCGACGTCGCTGTTCCACTGGTATGACCCGAACCTGGCGATTGCCGCGGGCGACGTGAACGCCGGCTTCGTCCGGCCCGAGACCGCGTCGTCCGACGGCAACGGCCATGGCACCCATGTCTCCGGCATCATCGCCGCGGCCGCGGACGGCAACGGCATGCAGGGTGTGGCGCCGGGAGCGACGATCCTCGCCATTCAGGCCCTCCCCTCGGTCATGCCTTCGGAAAACGTCGACGAAAGCGGCAATTTCGTCATCGACGGCGTCACCTACAACACCACGGCCCTCACCTATTGCGGCAGCGCGGTCTATCTCACGGACGAGAACCAGTGCAGCCAGGCCAACCCGGTGGGCATCGGCACCGACGCGGCCATTGCCTATCTGGCAACCCAAAGCGATGTCCGGATCATCAACGGCTCGTTCGGCCCGGATGCGGCCGAAGGCGAAACGTCCTGGGCGACCGGCGACCTGACGGCGGAAGCCACCGCCGTGCGGGCCTCGTTGATGGCCGGGCAGATCCTGACGATCGCGGCCGGCAACGAAAGGGCCAAGGCCCCGATCTACGGCGAGAACCCCTCGGGCATCGGCCTGTTCCCGTTCATCAATCCGGCCAATGCGGTAAGGACCAACTCGGCGGGGCAGCTGATCTATTCCGGCTCGGAAACCGCCGATTTCTCCGACATGACCGACGCCGCCCTGACGGCAGCGGAAGCCGCCGACGGCATCCAGCGTGGCCGGATCATCGTGGTGGTGGCGACGGATTCGCAGAAAGTGCTCGCCGACTATTCCAACGCCTGCGGCGTTGCCGCCGAATGGTGCATCGCCGCCCCCGGCGGCACCGATGACGACAGCGTCGAGCGGCCGATCCTGTCGACCTATACCGACGGCACCTACAAGGCGCTGCAGGGCACGTCGATGGCAGCCCCCCATGTCGCCGGCGCGCTCGCCGTGCTGATCGAAGCCTTCCCAACCTACACGCCGGCCCAGATCACCAACATCCTGTTCGAAACCGCCGAGGATCTGGGCGATCCGGGCACCGACGCAGTCTATGGCCGCGGCTTCCTGCGCCTCGACCTCGCGCTTCAGTCGGGGCCGGCCGGGCTCGATTCCGCCGATACCGGCACCTATGTCGCCGGCGCCGGCGGCACCGCGGACGACAAGTTGGTCTGGACCCGCCAGGTCAGCAGTTCCGGCTCTCTCGCCAAGCAGGGCGACGGCACGCTGGTGCTGTTGGGCAATGCGAGCTTCGAGCAGGGCGTGAGCGTCGACCAGGGCGAATTGCGGATCGACGGCAATCTGACCGGCGGGGCCGTCACCGTCGGCGCGGGCGCCACCATGTCCGGCAACGGCACCGTTGCGGCCAATGTCACATCGCGCGGCACCCTCGCCCCGGGCCAGTCGCCCGGCCTGCTGACGATCAACGGCGACCTGACGCTGATCTCCGGCAGCCAGACGAATATCGAGGTCGACGGCACCGCGGCCCAGGTCGGCGCCGGGGGCTTCGACCGGATCTCCGTCGAGGGAACCGGCCGCACGGTCAGCCTCGACGGCGTTCTGGCCCCCACCCTGCGCGGCATTTCCGGCTCGGCCACCAACAGCTTCACGCCGTCGCTGGGCGACAATTTCAGGTTCCTCACCCTGTCCGACGGCCAGATCGTCGGCTCCTTCGGGAGCCTGCTGCAGCCGACCGCAGGCCTGGCCGCCAACACCCGCTTCGACGTCGTCTATGGCGCCGACAGCCTGATGCTGTCGACAACGCCGCTGAGCTATGCCGACCTTCAGGGCTTCGGCGTTTCGCAGAGCGCTGCGGCCAAGGTGATCGGCGGCGCGATCGATGCGGCGCGGCCGGCGGCCGGCACCCGACCCGGGGCCGATCTGGCGGCGCTGTTCTCGAGCCTCTATCGCGGCGATGCCAATGCTGTCGCCTCCGGTCTCGAGCAGGCCACCGGCCGCATCTATGTCGACAGCGGCCAGTCCATGGTGTTCTCGGTCGGACGCTTCGCCGACGCGCTCTGGCAGCACCAGACGGAGCTGTCGCTGTCGGGCACGACGGACGGGGTCGCCGCCCGCTTCTGGTCCCAGGGCGATGTCTGGTTCGGCCGCAACAGCGATACCAAATCGGACAGCGCCAGCGCCTCGTTCGGCATGGATATTCCGCTCGATCGCGGATGGGTCGGCGGCGTGGTCCGCTACGAGGGCTCCAGTGTCTCCGCCGGCAGCGACGGCAAGGCCAGTATCGACGCCTACCAGGCCGCGGCCCATGGCCAGGTCGCCTATGGGGACGTCGAGCTGTCCGGCCGCGCGGGCCTGAGCTACGGCCGTCTGGATGTCTCCCGCCAGATCGGTTTCGGCGCGGGCGGCGCATCGCCGCTGACGGGCAAGGACAACGGCTTCGGCGGCTTTGCCGAAGCCACGGTGCAAAAGCGCATGGACCTGGGCGAGACCAAGGTCCTGCCCTCGCTCACCCTGGGCTACCGCGCATTCGGCTTTGACGGAACCACAGAAACCGGCGACGTGCTGCCGCTCGTCACCCAGGGCCAGACCTACCAGCAAGGTCACGTCACCGCCGCCGTCACCGTCGCCCGCAATCTCGATCTCGACAACGGCTACCAGCTCACGCCGCAGGCCACGCTCGGCTACCGCCGCGACCTCCTGGAGATCGCCGACCATGCTTCCGCCTCCGTGCTCGGCACCGGCTTCACCAGCCAGGGCCAGGCGATCGGCCGGGACGCGTTTGTCGGCGGCATCAAGCTGCAGGCCAGCAACGGCCATGGCCTGACATTTGCCACCGGCTATGATGTCGACCTTCGCGAAGGCGCCCAGCAGCACCGTCTGTCCGGCTCCTTCTCCCTGCGCTGGTAATGCGGCCAGGCAAGCAACGAGACGACAGGCCCGCGGCATTGCACGCCGCGGGTCTCTGCGCGTGATGGCAGCGCGCCCCGGCTCCCGCTCCGTCGCCTGCGCCATTGACAGCGCAAAAGCCCGGCCCTATCCCGAAAGGCGAAGGTCGGCAGCCGGTGGCGCCGGGATGCGTGCCGCAAGCACAGTGCCGCCTGACGGGGCGGCACCGACATCCCGGCGACACGGGCGACCGACGGGGGTTGAAGGGAGGCGCCGTCCTGCCGGCCGCAGCAGGCGGGCGGGCCGGACATGGTGGTGAGAGCTTTTGCCATGACCACTGCGGATATCGAGCATCAGATCCTGCTGTCGTCCGGGCTCGACCGGACGGCCAATTTCGAGCATTGGCGCAACGGGGTTGCGAGCCTGTTCGAGGCCACGCCTGCGAATGGCGATCTCGACGGCTTCAGCGCCGATCTCGCCAGCTACAATCTCGGCCATTTCCTGATCGGCGCCTCCTCGGCGACCGCGCAGAACTTCAACCGCTCGCCCGAGCTGGTGGCCGCCACCGGCGTGGACCACCTGCTCATCCAGCTCTATGTGAAAGGCGAATGCGCCTATGACGCCGACGGCGGCATCGGCAAGGGCGTTGCCGGCGATATCGTCTGCTTCGACCTGAGCCGCCCGATGCGCAGCCGCACCACCGACATGGACATCATCAGCCTGATCCTGCCCCGCGCGATGATCCGGCTGATGCCGCGCACGATCGACGACCTGCACGGCGCCCGGCTTGACGGAGCGACGCCGCTCGGGGTGCTGCTTGGCGAACACATGCACTCCATGGCGAAAGTCGCGCCGCGGCTGGCAGGCCCCGACGGAAGCCTGGCGGCCGAAGTGGCCTCGGTTCTGGTCTCAAGCGCGTTGTCGGCGGCGATCGCGGCGGAGAACGGCACGCTGATGGACAGCAACCTGCAGGCCATTCAGGTCTTCATCGAGCGCAATCTCACCAATCCCGCGCTCTCCACCGACATGATCCTGCGCCAGTTCGCGATGTCGCGCTCGGTCGTGTACCGCCTGTTCGAGCCGATCGGCGGGATTGCCAATTACATTCGCGAGCGGCGCCTGCTGCTCGCCAAGCTGAAGCTCGCCTCCGTCGGCACCGGACGCGGCTCCGTCGCCCGGCTCGCCTACGCCACCGGCTTTCCCAGCGAAGACGCTTTCTCCCGCGCCTTTCAGCAATATTACGGCATCCGCCCGAGCGAGGCGATCCGCAACGCCGAATCCGGCATCCAGCTCAAGCGCCGCATGGAATTTGCCGAGGAAAACTGGATGCAGCCCTGGCTCGACAAGCTCCGCGCCACAGCCTGAGCCGCGTCACCGCACCGTCGCGACGAACTCCGCGAGTGTCCCGACAAGCTCCGGCGCCAGCGGCGCTTGCGCATCCCCATAGGTGGCAAGATTGGCCTGGCGATCCGACGGCGCCTGCTTGAGCACATGGTTCATGGCCGGGACCAGCACGAGCCGAACCCCGTCGCGCGCCGCCGCCAGCCGCTCGGCATCGGCGACGCCCACCTGCAGGTCCGTGGTGCCCTGCACGACCAGCGCCGGGCATGTCACCTGCGCCAGCTGCGCGGCCGGATCGAGCGGCAGCCAGGACATCAGATAGGGCTGGACACTGTCGCGAAACAACGGCGCCAGCGCCTCCGGCACATCCGCCGCCGGCTCGCCGCGCAACAACTCGCCGATGATCCGCTGAGCGTGGTCGCGCAGTTCCAAAGGCAGGCCCGCCTCGTCGAGCTGCCGCAGGATCACCTCATGCGCCGGAGAACCGGCGCCCGCGAGCAGCACCAGACCATCGACCGCAGCCGTTCGCGCGGCCATGGTCGCCACCAGTGCGCCTTCGCTGTGGCCGATGAGAAGCAGCGGCCGGGCCGGAACTTCGGCCCTGAGCCGCACCGACCAGGCCACCGCGTCGGTCACCATCTGCCCGAACCGCAGCTCGTTCTCGGCAAAACCGGCGCTCTTGCCGATCCCGCGCTTGTCGATCCTGAGCGTGGCGACACCCTGACGCGCAAGCTCGTGCGCGAGTTGCCGGAGAAAGCCGGAAGCGAGCCCCGGCAGGTCGCCATTGCGATCGACCGAACCGGAACCGGGGATGATGAGTGCCGCGGCAGTCGGATCGATACCGCGCGGCAGCGCCAGCGTTCCGTGCAAGGCACCGCAGGCGAGTTCCCGCTCCTCCGGCGCCTGCGGGGTCGTGTGAGGCCCTGCGGGCGGAGCGGATGCCATCCGCGTCCCCTCCGCAGCCTCAGCCGAGCGCTGCGGCTACCGCCTCGATCGCCGCTTCGGCATTTGCGCCGTCCGGGCCGCCGGCCTGGGCCATGTCGGGCCGTCCGCCGCCGCCCTTGCCGCCGATCGCTTCGGAGGCCGCACGCACAAGATCGACCGCGGAATGCTTCGCGGTCAGATCCTCGGTGACGCCGACCACGACGCTGGCCTTGCCGTCCTCGCTGACGGCGACGAAGGCGGCGACGCCCGAGCCGAGCGAGGCCTTGGCCGCATCGACCAGCCCCTTGAGATCCTTGGGCGCGACGCCGCTCACCACCTTGCCGAGATAGGCGACGCCGTTGACCTTGCGGCTTTCATCGCCGCCCGCGCCGCCACCGCCGAGCGCCAGCTTCTTGCGCGCTTCCATCAGCTCGCGTTCGAGCTTCTTGCGCTCGTCCATCAGCGCCTCGATGCGGGATGCGACATCGACGGTCTGCACCTTGAGAAGCCCTGCGGCCTGCCGGAGCTTTTCGTCCTGTTCGATCAGGTACTGGCGCGCAGCGTCGCCGGTCAGCGCCTCGAGGCGGCGCACGCCGGCGCTCACAGCACTGTCGGAGAGCACCCGCACCAGCCCTATCTCGCCGGTGGCGCCGACATGGGTGCCGCCGCACAGCTCGACCGAATAGGGCCGGTTGGCCTTGGAGCCACGCAGGCCGGTGCCCATCGACACCACCCGCACCTCGTCGCCGTACTTCTCGCCGAACAGTGCCATCGCGCCCTCGGCGATGGCGTCATCGACCGCCATCAGCCGCGTCGTGACCGGGCTGTTCTGGCGGATGATCTCGTTGGCCATGTCCTCGACCTCGCGCAGTTCCTCCGCGCTCATCGGCTTGGGGTGGGAGACGTCGAAGCGCAGGCGCTCGGGCGCGACCAGCGAGCCCTTCTGCGCCACATGGGTGCCGAGCACCTCGCGCAGCGCCTCATGCAGCAGGTGCGTGGCGGAATGGTTGGCGCGGATGCGCGCCCGGCGGGCATGATCGACCTCAAGCTCCACCTCGGCGCCACGCCTGACCTGGCCCTCGGTTACGGTCGCGCGATGCACGAATACGCCTTCGGCGCGCTTCTGCGTGTCGCTCACTTGCAGCGTGAAGCCCTCGCCCGAAATCGTGCCCTGATCACCCATCTGGCCACCGGATTCACCGTAGAACGGGGTCTGGTTGACCACCACATCGACGCGCTCGCCGGCCCCGGCGGACTCCACCGCGGCGCCGTCGCGCACCAGCGCCTGGATCACGCCTTCGGCGGATTCGGTGTCATAGCCCAGGAAATCGGTGGCGCCGACCTTGTCGCGGATCTCGTACCAGATCGCCTCGGCTGCGGCATCGCCCGAGCCGGACCAGTGTTTGCGCGCTTCGGCCTTCTGCCGCTCCATGGCGGCCGAAAAGCCCTCGGTGTCGACCTCGACGCCGCGCTGGCGCAGCGCATCCTGCGTGAGATCGAGCGGGAAGCCGTAGGTGTCGTAGAGCTTGAACGCGGTCTCGCCATCGAGCCGGTCGCCCTGGCCCAGATCGGCGCTGGCCTCGTCAAGCAGGCTCAGGCCGCGTTCAAGCGTCTTGCGGAAGCGGGTTTCCTCGAGCTTCAGGGTTTCCGAAATCATCGCCTCGGCGCGCTGCAGTTCCGGATAGGCGCGGCCCATCTCGGCCACCAGCGTGGGCAGCAGACGGTACATCAGCGGATCGCGCGCGCCGAGCAGCTGCGCGTGGCGCATGGCGCGGCGCATGATGCGGCGCAGCACATAGCCGCGGCCCTCGTTCGAGGGCAGCACGCCGTCGGCGATCAGGAAGGCCGAGGAGCGCAGGTGGTCGGCAATCACCCGGTGGCTCGCGCGGTTCTTGCCTTCCGCCGGCACGCCGGTCGCGTCCTCGGAAGCCGTGATAAGGCGGCGGAACAGGTCGATATCGTAATTGTCGTGCTGGCCCTGGAGCAGCGCGGCGATGCGCTCGAGCCCCATGCCGGTGTCGATCGACGGGCGCGGCAGGTCGAGCCGCGCCTCGGCGGTCTGCTCGAACTGCATGAAGACCAGGTTCCAGATCTCGATGAAGCGGTCGCCATCCTCTTCCGCGGAACCGGGAGGTCCGCCCCAGATGTGGTCGCCATGGTCGTAGAAGATCTCCGAGCACGGCCCGCAGGGACCGGTGTCGCCCATCGCCCAGAAATTGTCATTGGTCGGGATGCGAATGATCTTGCTTTCGGGCAGACCGGCAATCTTGCGCCACAGCTCGAAGGCGTCATCGTCGGTGTGGTAGACGGTGACCAGCAGCCGGTTCTTGTCGATGCCGAAATCGCGGGTCAGCAAATTCCAGGCAAGCTCGATGGCGCGCTCCTTGAAATAGTCGCCGAAGGAGAAATTGCCGAGCATTTCGAAGAAGGTGTGGTGGCGCGCGGTGTAGCCGACATTGTCAAGGTCATTGTGCTTGCCGCCGGCGCGCACGCATTTCTGCGAGGTCGCCGCGGTCGAATAGGGGCGGCTTTCCAGCCCGGTGAACACGTTCTTGAACTGCACCATGCCCGCATTGGTGAACATCAGCGTCGGGTCATTGCGCGGCACCAGCGGGCTCGACGCCACGACTTCGTGTCCGTTCTTCTTGAAATAGTCGAGAAACGCCGACCGGATTTCGTTCACGCCACTCATGGTCAACCCTTTGTCAGATAAAAACTGCGCCTGATGTCTGAAACCGGGCGCCAATGTCGGATCCGTCCTGCAACCGGCGGACCGCCGCTTTTATCGCCCGCCCGGGTGCCTGTCCAGACGCCAGCCCCCGCACACAAGACAAAACCGGCCGCCCGCGCCCCGAAAGGGCGGACGACCGGTCCGATGTCGCATCCGGCAAGGCCGACGCTTCGGGCGGCAAGGCCGGCAGGTCGGGCCGGATCGATGCCGGCCCCGCCGAAGCCTCACATTTCAGCGCTGTCCGGGGCGCCGTCGTCCTCGCCCATCGAGCGGTCCTCGTCGAGGAACTTCTCGGCGATCAGCCCGGCATTCTGCCGCAAGGCCAGTTCGATCTCGTCAGCCAGGGCCGGATTGTCGCGCAGAAACTGCTTGGCGTTCTCGCGCCCCTGCCCCAGCCGCTGGCTGTTGTAGGAGAACCAGGCGCCGGATTTCTCGACGATGCCGGCCTTCACGCCGAGATCGACCAGTTCGCCCATCTTGGAGACGCCCTCGCCATACATGATGTCGAATTCCACCTGCTTGAAGGGCGGCGCCATCTTGTTCTTGACCACCTTGACGCGGGTCTGGTTGCCAACCACCTCGTCGCGGTCCTTGACCGAGCCGATGCGGCGGATGTCGAGCCGCACCGAGGCGTAGAATTTCAGCGCATTCCCGCCGGTGGTGGTTTCGGGCGAGCCGAACATCACGCCGATCTTCATGCGAATCTGGTTGATGAAGATGACCATGCAGTTCGACCGCGAGATCGAGGCGGTGAGCTTGCGGAGCGCCTGGCTCATCAGCCGCGCCTGCAGGCCTGGCAGGCTGTCACCCATCTCGCCCTCGATTTCGGCCCGCGGCGTCAGCGCCGCCACCGAATCGACCACCAGCACGTCGAGCGCACCCGAGCGCACCAGCGTGTCGGTGATTTCGAGCGCCTGCTCGCCATTGTCGGGCTGCGAGATCAGCAGGTTTTCGAGATCGACGCCGAGCTTGCGGGCATAGACCGGGTCGAGCGCATGTTCGGCATCGATGAAGCCGCAGATGCCGCCCTTCTTCTGGGCTTCCGCGATGGTCTGCAGCGCCAGCGTGGTCTTGCCCGAGCTTTCCGGACCATAGATCTCGATGATGCGGCCGCGCGGCAGGCCGCCGATGCCGAGCGCGATGTCGAGCCCCAGAGAGCCGGTGGGAACGGTTTCGATCTCGACCACGCCCTCATTGGCGCCGAGTTTCATGATCGAGCCCTTGCCGAACGACCGCTCGATCTGGGCGAGTGCGGCGTCGAGCGCCTTGCTTTTGTCCACGGATTTTTCCTCTACCAGCCGTAAAGTGTTCTGTGCCATTTCATCCACCTTTAGGTTATCGTGCCGCCGCAAGCAATGTGTGCTCGAGTTGGATGTTTGTACCCCATTTGTTCCATTTGCGCAAGACCCTATCAACGCGTTGTAATTGCATAGGAATTCGACTCATGTTCGTTTTTTGTTTTGCCCCTGCCCTTTTCCCGTCCGCCGGCGCCGGCAGGCGGGTGGGCACCGGGTCCGGCCGGGCGCCGATTCGGAGCGGGCGCAACTGCGCGGGAGGTTGGCCATGGCGCGCATTCTGGTGATCGGCGGCGCCCATGTCGACCGCACCGGCCGGCTCGAGGCGCCGCATCGGCCGGGCGCGTCCAACCCGGGACGCTGGGAGATCGGCGTAGGCGGCGGCGCGTTCAACGCCGCGCGCAATCTGGCGCGGCTCGGCCACCACGTCACGCTCGTCGCCCCGCGGGGTGGCGATGCCGCCGCCGCGATGGTGGAACGGGCCGCGGAGGACGCGGGCATCGAGGATTGCCCGATCACCTTTCTGGACCGCGCAACGCCCAGCTATTCGGCGATCCTGGAGCCCGACGGCAATCTGGTGACCGCGCTCGCCGACATGGCGCTTTACGAGATGGTGCCGGCGCGGCGGCTGCTTACCGCGCGGCTGCGGCGGCGGCTGGAGGCGGCCGAGCTTCTGCTCGCTGACGCCAACCTGCCCGAGAGCGCGCTTTCGGCGCTTGCCGACCAAGCCGCGATGCGCGGCCTGCCGCTGGCGGCGATCGCGGTGTCGCCCGCCAAGGTGGTGCGCTGGAAGCCGAGCCTGGCGAAACTCGCCTGCCTTGCCATGAATGCGGCGGAAGCCACGACAATCTCCGGCGTGCCGGCCGCCACCCCGGCCGATTGGCCCGCAATCCTGGGCCGCGCGGGCCTCGCCGGAGGCCTCGTCAGCGCCGGCGGCGGCCCTGTCGCAGGCTTTGCCGGCGGGACCGCAGCAGTGCTCGTCCCGCCCCCGCTTGAGCGGATCGCCGACGTCACCGGCGCCGGCGACGCGCTGGTTTCGGGATATCTCGACGGCTGGCTCGGTGGTGGCGAACTCGCGGCCAACCTCACCCGCGGCATTGCGCTGGCGCGGCTCACGGCGGAGGTCGACGGGCCGGTCCGCAGTGATTTGTCGCCGGATCTGCTTGCCAGCGCGCTCGCTGCCATGCCAAAGCCCGCACCAATTGCCAATTCCGAGCCCAGGAGGCCCGCATGACCGGATCCATCACCATCGAAACCACCCGGGAGGTGGCTGCCGCGCTTGAGGACGGCCGCCCGGTGGTGGCCCTCGAATCCACCATCATCACCCATGGCATGCCCTGGCCGGGCAATCGCGACATGGCGCTTGAGGTCGAGGCCACGATCCGCGCCGAGGGCGCCGTGCCAGCCACCATCGCCGTGATCGACGGCCGGCTGCACGCCGGCCTCGACGAAGAGGCGATCACCGCGCTCGCCCAGGCCAAGGACGTTATGAAGCTGTCGCGCGCCGATCTCGCCTTCGCGCTATCGCAAGGCCTGACCGGCGCCACCACGGTCGCCGCCACCATGATGTCCGCGCATCTCGCGGGCATCCATGTGTTTGCCACCGGCGGCATCGGCGGCGTCCACCGCGGCGCGGAGACGAGCTTCGACATCTCCGCCGATCTCGACGAGCTCGGCCGCACGCCGGTGATCGTGGTCTCGGCCGGCGCCAAGGCCATTCTCGACATCCCGAAGACGCTCGAGGCGCTCGAAACCCGCGGCGTGCCGGTGGTGGCCTATGGCCAGGACGAGATGCCGGCCTTCTGGTCGCGCAATTCCGGTCTTTCGGCGCCCTTGCGGCTCGACGATCCGGCGGCGATCGCCCGTTTCGAGGCCATGCGCCGACGCATGGGCGGCCATGGCGGCATGCTGATCGCCAATCCGGTGCCTCAGGCCGACGAAATCCCCGCGGCCGAGATCAACCGTCATATCGAGGCGGCGCTTGCCACCGCGGCGGAAAAGGGCATCGGCGGCAAAGCGGTCACGCCCTTCCTGCTCGGCGAGATGCTCAGTCTCACGGACGGCGCGAGCCTCAAGACCAATATCGCGCTGGTTCTCAACAATGCCCGTCTTGCCGCCCGCATTGCCGCAGCCCTTGCGGCCCAGGCGGACTGAGCGCCGATAAAGCGAAGGAGAGTTCGATGAAACCACCCCGCCGCACCGGCAGCGCCTTCGAGCAGGCCGAAGCCGCCTTCAAGTCCGTGACCACCAAGCCGGCCGCGCCTGCGCCCAAGCCCGCCGCCGTGCCCGAAGGCAAGGAGATGGTCTCGATCCGGCTCGACCGCTCGGTTCTCGCCCATTTCCAGGACGACGGCCCCGGCTGGCAGGATCGCATCAATGCCGCTTTGCGGCAGGCGGCGGGGCTGGACGAAGCGTAGACGCTGGCAGGCCAACGGAAAGCCCGCCAAAGCGGAGTGCCTTGTCGCCGGCATGCCGGTGCCGACGTCGCCGCTATCGCAATTCAACCGCCGGCCCCCTCTTCCATCGCCCATATGCGTCACGTCTCCCTCGTCATCCCGGCCCCTCATCTTCCTCCGTCATCCCGGCCTTGAGCCGGGATCCAGGTGCGCCCGGGTTCACGGGCTGAGGGGAGTCTTCCGGCTCGCAGACGCTCGCCTGCGGGATGCCGGATCAGGTCCGGCATGACGGAGGGAGAGGACTGTGGCTCCCGGCGGCCAACCTTGCCCCCAACCCCAATAAACAAAACACCCGGCCGCTTTCGCGGCCGGGCCTGATATTGCCTCCAACGATGTCGTGCCGCGCGTCAGCTCAGCGGCGAGATCTGGATTTCCACGCGGCGGTTGGCGGCGCGGCCGGCTTCCGTCGAGTTGTCGGCGATCGGACGGCTTTCGCCAAAGCCCTGGGTGTAGAAGCGGCGGGCGTCGTTGCCCTGCGAGATCAGGTAGCTCGACACCGACTGCGCGCGCTTCTGCGACAGCGTCAGGTTGTAGCTATCCGATCCGGTGGAATCGGTATGGCCGGCAACGTCGACCAGCGAGCGGTTGAATTTCTGCAGCACCAGCGCCACGGAATTGAGCGTCGCGTAGAACTCGGGTTTGACCGCGGACTGGTCGGTGTCGAACGTGATGTTGGACGGCATGTTGAGGATGATCTGGTTGCCCACGCGCGTCACCGACACGCCGGTTCCCTGCAACTGCGCGCGAAGCTGCGCTTCCTGCTGGTCCATGTAGCCACCGATGGCGCCACCGGCGAGTGCCCCGATGCCCGCGCCGATCAGCGCGTTCTTGCGGTCGTCGCCGCCGGCGAGCGTGCCGAGCGCCGCCCCCCCGAGCGCACCCAGGCCCGCGCCCGCGGCCAGGTTCGACACCTTCTGCTGCCCGGTATACGGGTCGGTCGTGCAGGCGGAAACGAAGATGGCGGCAGTCGCCGCAATCAGGATCTTGGTTCTCATGAGGGCCCCTCTTGGAAAATGGATATGCGAACTCTAGCGGAAATTGCGGCAGGATGATGAATTTTCTGTCACCGCGGAATTAACCCTGTTGGCGCGAGTGCCGGACGGTTGCGGCGGGCGAGAGACGGCCAGATCGGCACTGTTTCCGCTTGTCCGCCGGTATCGCCCCCCCGGTCGCACCGCGCGCGTCGAAAGCAAACCAACCCGCCTCACGCGTCCAGCATCTCGCGCACGGCAGTGGCGAGCTGCTTGAGCGAGAACGGTTTCGGCAGGAAGCCGAACTTGGCGTCGGCGGGCAGGTTTTTCGCGAATGCGTCCTCGGCATAGCCGGAAACGAAGATGAACTTCATGTCCGGATAGTCCTTGCGCAATTCGGCAAGCAGCGTCGGGCCGTCCATTTCCGGCATCACCACGTCGGAGACGACGATGTCGACGCGGCCTTCGAGCTCGGCCAGCACCTCTAGCGCCTCAACGCCGGTGCCGGCCTCGTGCACCTCGTAGCCGCGGGCTTCGAGCATGCGCTTGCCGCCGCGGCGAACCGCCTCCTCGTCCTCGACCAGAAGCACCACGGCCGAGCCGCCGGTGAGATCCTCGGGGCCGTCGGCGGGCTTGGCCGGCTTGTCTGTGGCGCCGCCTTGCGCGGCTGCGGCATCGGCGGCGACGGCAGATTTCTCGGCCTCGTCCTCGACATGGCGCGGCAGATAGATGCGGAAAGTGGTGCCCTGGCCGAGTTCCGACTCGGGATAGATGTAGCCGCCCGACTGCTTGACGATGCCGTAGACCATCGACAGGCCGAGCCCGGTGCCCTTGCCCACATCCTTGGTGGTGAAAAACGGCTCGAAGATCTTTTCCATCACGTCGGGCGCGATGCCGGTGCCCTCGTCGGCGATCTCGATCAGCACGTAGTCGCCCGCCTCCATGCCGCGGTGATTGAGACGCGCGATCTCCTCGGCCTGGACATTGCGGGTGCGGATGGTGATCGCCCCGCCCTCGGGCATGGCGTCGCGGGCATTGACCGCCAGGTTGATCAGCACCTGTTCGAACTGGCCCAGGTCGGTCTTGACCGGCCACAGGTCGCGGCCGAATTCGAGCTGCAGCTTGACGTTGGAACCGGTCAGCCGGTCGACCAGCATGCGCAGGTCGCCGATCACGTCGGTCATCGACAGCACCGTCGGGCGCATCGTCTGCTTGCGCGAGAAGGCGAGCAGCTGCCGGACCAGCACCGCCGCGCGGTTGGCGTTGCGCTTGATCTCGATGAGGTCGGCGAAGCTCGAATCCGACGGCCTGAGCGACATCAGCAGATGGTCGGCCGACAGCAGGATCGCGGTCAGCACGTTGTTGAAGTCGTGGGCGATGCCGCCGGCGAGCGTGCCGACCGCGTTCATCTTCTGGGTCTGCGCCATCTGCGCCTCGAGCGCCTTCTGCTCGGTGGTCTCGACCGCATAGATGATCGCGGTCTCTTCAGGCGTTTCTTCCGAATGCTCGATCACCGCATTGACGTAGAAGCGGAAATGCCGATCGTCATTGTCGGCGCGGCGGCTGTCGATCGGCGTGATCGTGCCCTGCTTGTCGGCGGCCTGGCTCAGCGCGTCCTGGAAGGCGGCGCGGTCGTCCTCGCGCAGGATCGATTCGAGCAGCGCCCCGCGCTCCATGTCGTCACGGGTGACGAGCCCGTGGAACATCTGCAGGAACGGACCATTGGTTCTCAGGATCTTGCCGCGCGCGTCGACCGAGGCGATCGCCATCGGCGTGTTGTTGAAGAACCGCGTGAAGCGCATCTCGGCGCTGGCCGCGTCATGCGCGCCCGCGCTGCCGCCCTCGCGGCTGATGACGATGGTGCGGCTTTCGCCGGGCGAGCCGTCGCGGGTGGCCGTTACCCGGTGCACGAGCCGGACCGGCAGGCTCTGGCCGTTGGACTTCAACAGGTCGAGATCGAGCTGGGCGGTGCGGTTCAGCCCCGGCTCGGCCTGCACCGATTCCACCAGCGCCATGCCGGCGCCCGCCACCAGGTCGCGCAGCATCAGCTTGCCCGGCAGGAACGCGGTCAGGTCGATGCCGAGCCAGTCGGCGAGCGTGGCGTTCAGATAGACGATCTCGCCGCCACGGCCGGCGGAGAAGAACCCCACCGGCGCATGGTCGAGATAGTTGATCGCGTTCTGCAGTTCCTTGAAGACCAGTTCCTGCTCGGTCCGCTCGTGGCTGATGTCGGACAATTGCCAGGCCATCAGCTGCCCCTCGCCTTCGATCGGCGCGATCGGGCGGCCCCGGAGCCGGTACCAGTGCCCGGCGCCGCCATTGTCGCGCGCAGCCCCCAGCGGCTGGGTCATGCGGAATTCTTCCTGCCCCTCCTGCCCGTTGCGCATGGCATTGGTGAGCCGGTAGACGGCTTCGGCGGATTCGCGGTGGCGCGACAGGATCGCCTCGATCGACTGCACGTCGCTCGCACTGGTCGAGCCGGTCAGCACGCCATAGGCATGGTTGGCATAGACCACCCGGTCCTTGTCGTCGGTGACGAGGGTACCCTCGGGATGGGTGTCGATGAAGGCGCGCGCCAGCGGGTCTGCGGTGGCCTTGGGCATCACCGCCACGAAACCGATCACGGTGGAGACCAGGAAGAAGATCCCGACCACCGCCATCACCCCGAGAATGCCGAGCATGATGTCGTTGTTGAGCCGGTCCTTGAACAGGAAGAACACGATCGACGCGCCGATCATGACGAGCGCGAGGAAGATCAGCCTCGACACCGAACGCGGCTTCGCGCTTCTGTCGACGAGTGCCGTCGGGGGTGAAGCCGCAGGGGTCCTGTCAGTCATGAATCGCTCTTTCGTCCCGCACAGATCCGTCCGGTTTGGATCACATTCCGCCGCTCATGGAAAGCCCAAAGCCCGATATCTCCAGTGGTTTGCGGCTTTGTGCGTCGATTCGGCAAGCGGTGTCACATCCATGCCGTACGGGGATACGCATGCCGGCGACGTTGGACGGGATAACCGGTGCTGCCGGGTTGTGGTCCGGGCCGAAAAAACGTCAAATGCGGGCTCGTCACGCGTACCCGGCGGAACTGCCGGCCGGTCGCCGCGTTTGGCAGGAAACGGAAGGATACCCCATGCCCGACAGCATTCTTGATGGCCAGGGCGCAACCCTGTTGATGGCCATCGTCATCGTCGCGGTGGCGCTGGCGGCCCTCGCGGGCGTCTTCTGGATCATCCGCGCCCGCGCCTCCTCCACCTTCATCCGCGGCGGCAAGAACCGCCAGCCGCGGCTTGCCGTGCTCGACGCCACCGCCATCGACACCCGCCGGCGGCTGGTGCTGATCCGGCGCGACGATGTCGAGCACCTGATCATGATCGGCGGCCCGACCGACATCGTCATCGAAAGCCGCATTGCCCCGGATCCGGGCCAGCGTCCGGGCGCCGCTGCCGCTGCGCGCCCTGTCCTCGCCGCCACGGAGCGGCCCGCACCGCATGCCGCGCAGCCGGCACCGGCCGAGCCGCGGCCGCAGCCGCGTCGTGCCGAGGCCGAGCCCGCTGCGGCCGCCAGGCAGACGCCACCCCCGCCCTCGCCGCTTGCCGCGCCGCCGGCGCCCGCTGCCCGCCCGGCAATGGCCGCAGCCGCCGCCGCGCCGGCCACGATCCCGGCCGACGCCTTCGGTGTGCTCGAGAGTGCCAGGGCGCGCGTGTTCGAGGAGCCGAGTTTCGACGAGGCAGCCTTCGATGAGCTGACGTCGCCGCCGGCCCGCCGGCCGGAACCGGCGCCGCGGCCGGCACAGTCTGCCCCGCCAGCCCCCCCGGCAACTTCTGCGGCAACTTCCGCCGCCCGGCCCGCGACATTCGCCCCCGCCACGAGCGCCCCGTCGCCGGCACCGGCCCCCTCGCCGGCGCGGCATGCCGTCGCCGGCGATTTCGAGTCGGTGCTGGCCGCAGAACTTTCCGACGACTTCACGCTCGACGACGGCTACTTCAGCCCTCTGGAGGACGGTCCGCAAACGGCGAAGCCGGATACAGCAGCCCCGGAGCCCGAACGCCGCCACGAGGCTCCCGAGGTCACGGCCGACGGCCAACCGTCGCGGGACTCGCTCGAAGCCGAAATGGAGCGCCTGCTCGGCGACCTGTCGCGCAGCAAGCCCTGATCGGCGACCCCGGCCGCTGGCGCAAAGCCGGCCGGCGGCCGGGCAATATCGATCATTGGAATGCCCGAACCGTTGCGAAACATGGCAGCCGCGAAGGCATCCGTGGCGAGCGGGCAGCCGGCAGTGCGGGCATCCGGCGTTGCGTGCGGACAAAGCGGCACGCAGGCGCGCTCACAAGGCCGGAAGGCCTCGCGCGACGGCAAAACTCAAGGTATCAATCTGGAAAACGCGGACCGGCATGGCCAGTCAGCTGTGGGAGGGTGCCGCGGTCCGCAACCCCGTTCCGGTTCGTTGCGGGCGGGCCTTGCTATTCGTCGCGGTAGACTTTTTCGCGACGCTCGTGGCGTTCCTGGGCCTCGATCGACAGGGTGGCGATCGGCCGGGCGTCGAGCCGCTTGAGGCTGATCGGCTCGCCGGTTTCCTCGCAATAGCCGTAGGTCCCGTCATCGATGCGGGCCAGTGCCGCGTCGATCTTGCCGATCAGCTTGCGTTGACGGTCGCGGGCGCGCAATTCGATCGCCCGGTCGGTTTCGGACGAGGCCCGATCCGCGACATCCGGGTGGTTTGCGCTTTCCTCGGCGAGATGGTCAAGCGTTTCACGCGCTTCCTTGAGGATGTCATTTCGCCAGGCTGTCAGCTTGGCCCTGAAATAGGCCCGCTGGTTGGCGTTCATGAAATCCTCGTCTTCCGAGGGGACATAAGAGGAAAAATCGAACTCTTCGCTCATTAAGATTCTCCCGGCTAAGCCATTCCGCGGGCTGTATAGCCAGACGGCGGCAGCGGTACAAGCGCTAATGTAGGGCGCCGCAGTAATTTCGGACAACTTTGTTAATCTGTTGATCGGGCTGAAGTATAAGCATTCATCCGGCTTTTGGCCGCTTGCGGCCCGCTTTCGACCCGCTTTCGGGTGGTTTTGGCCCGCTCATCCGTCGGTTTCGTCCCCGCGACGGGCAAAATCGGCATCCGGCGCAAACAAAGACCGCTCATGTTGCAGCGCACTTTGTGCTTTCGGTGAATTGCGGCGGGCGCGCAAATGACTAAATTCAGTGGATGAGTTCGACTTCGCCGACCGTGCTGCGCCTGTTTCTCGTCCGCCATGCCCATTCGGGCTGGGCGGCGCCGGGCATGCGCGATTTCGACCGCCCGCTCGATGCGCATGGCCGGGAAGAGGCCGCACGGCTCGCCGCGATGCTCCTGGTCAACGGCTACCAGCCCGATCGCGTGGTCTGCTCGTCGGCGCGCCGCTGCGTCGAGACGCTGGAACTGCTGCTGCCCCCGGATGCCGCTTGGCCTGCGGTCGACTACACCCCCGAGCTTTATGCCGACGGCGCAGAGTCGTATCTCGAGCAGATCGCGGCCGTCCGCGACGAAGCCGTGCGCTCGATCATGATCGTGGGGCACAATCCCATGGTCGAGGACACCGGCAAAAGCCTGGTGCTGCGTGACCCCGTGGCCTATCTGCAGGCGCTCGGGCACGGGTTTCCGACCGCCGGACTGGCGATCTTCGACTGCGGCAACCGTGGCGACGGAGCCATCGACGGCAGCGCCCGTTTCGTGGCCCTGCTCTCCCCGGTCGACGCCTAAGGCCCCGCCGGGGCCAGATGTCGCGCTTTCAATCGCCGTCCGCCTCGCCTATATCGGCAGGAGCAAACAGAGCGGACGCAACGTGTCATCACCCATCACCAGCATCACAGATGAGGCGCTGATCGCTTTCGACACCCTTGCCGATCGCGCCAGCAACCTGATCCAGCCGACCCTGCGGCTCGGCGTCACCGGCCTGTCGCGTGCCGGCAAGACCGTGTTCATCACCGCCCTGGTCCACAACCTGCTGCATGGCGGCCGCCTGCCGATGTTTCGCGCCGCCCATACGGGCCGTCTCGCACGCGCCTATCTCGAGCCCCAGCCCGACGACGCGGTCCCGCGCTTCCAGTACGAGGACCACACCGCGCGCATGATCGGCGACCGAATCTGGCCGGACTCGACCCGGGCGATCTCGGAACTCAGGCTGGTGATCGAATATGAATCGGCCAGTGGCTGGAACCGGTTCTTCTCCGGCGGCAGGCTGTGCCTCGATATCGTCGATTATCCCGGCGAATGGCTGCTCGACCTGCCGCTGCTCGCCCAGGATTACGCACAGTTTTCCCACAACGCGGCCTCGCTCGCGCGCTCGTCCGGGCGCCACGACCTGGCCGCCCCCTGGCTTGAGAAAGCCGCGAGCATCGATCCGCACAGCCGCGCCGACGAGGCCAGCGCGCGCGAACTGGCGCAGCTCTTCACCGACTATCTGAGGGCCTGCAAGACCGAGGACCGCGCGCTCTCCACGCTGCCGCCAGGGCGCTTCCTGATGCCCGGCGATCTCGACGGCTCGCCGGCGCTCACCTTCGCGCCGCTGCCCAACCTGCCGGATGGCCCGGCGCCGAAGGGATCGCTCCAGGCGATGATGGAGCGTCGCTTCGAGAGCTACAAGTCGGTCGTCGTCAAGCCGTTCTTCCGCGAGCACGTGACCCGCCTCGACCGGCAGATCGTGCTGATCGACGCCATGCAGGCGATGAATGCCGGCCGCGAGGCGGTGATCGATCTCGAACGCGCGCTGTCGGACGTGTTGTCCTGCTTCCGCCCGGGCGGCGGCAATTTCCTGACGAACCTGATCTCGCGCCGGATCGACAAGGTGCTGATCGCCGCCACCAAGGCCGACCACCTGCATCACGAAAGCCATGACCGGCTCGAAGCCATCGCCCGCCGCATCGTCGAGCGCGCCTCCGCCAATATCGGCGCCTCGGGTGCGGATATCGACGTGCTCGCCATGGCCGCCGTGCGCGCCACCAAGGAGGCCACCGCGCGGCAGGATGGCGAAGAGCTGCCGGTGATCGTCGGCACCCCGCTTGCGGGTGAGCGGATCGACGGCGAACTGTTTGACGGAAACCGGAAAACAGCCATATTTCCCGGGGACTTGCCGAAGAATCCGGATTCATTCTTCAAAGCCGTTGATTCAGATTCTCGGCTGGTCGCGCCCGAGATCAACATCGTCCGCTTCCGCCCGCCGCTGATCGAGCAGACCGAGACCGGGATGAAACTGTCGCTGCCCCACATCCGCCTCGACCGGGCAATGGAATATCTGTTGGGAGACAGGCTCGCATGAATGACGGCAATGACGCCTTTCCGATCCGCAAACCCCGCGCCTTCCCGGTCGACGACCCCGACGGCGAGCGGCCGTCCGCCAAGCCGGACAAGCCCGCCCGCCCCGCCCGACAGACGAGGCAGCAAGGCCCGGGCGAACCGCCGCGCGCCACGCGCAAGCCGACCGCCCTGCCCGTCACCGACTCGCTGACCATGGAGCAGGAAGACCCGTTCCTGGCCCCGGACGACCTCGAACAGCTGACGCCGCCCCCCGCCAAGCCGCGGCGCCGCCGGCTGACCATCGGCAAGGTGTTCAGCACCGCCTTCGGCATGCTGGTGGCGCTGGCGCTCGGGCTGTGGACCGACCGCCTGATCCGCGACCTGTTCGACCGCCTGCCCTGGCTCGGCTGGGTGGCGCTGGGCGCCGCGGGGGTCGCGGTGCTGGCCCTGCTCGCGCTCGTGGTCCGGGAATATCTGGGGCTGCGCCGGCTCGCCCGGGTGGCCGAACTCAATGCCAGCATCGCCGCAGGCGCCGCAACCGCGACGGCGCGCGAGGCCCGTTCGCTCGCCGCCCGGGTCGCGGCCCTGACCGCCGCCAGTCCGCTGACCGCGCGCGGGCGCAAGAGCCTGGAGGCGCTCGACGGGGAAATCATCGACGGTCCGCACTACCTCGCTTTCGCCGAGCGCGAACTGATGACGCCGCTTGACCGCCAGGCAAGCCAGCTGATCGTCAATGCCGCCCGCCGGGTGTCGGTCGTCACCGCCGTGAGCCCGCGCGCCATCGTCGACCTTCTCTATGTCGGCTTCGAATCGGTCCGGCTGATCCGGGCAATGGCCGAACTCTATGGCGGCCGGCCCGGCACGCTCGGCATGATCCGGCTGTTCCGCGACGTCATCGCCCATCTGGCCGTCACCGGAACGATCGCCGCCGGCGACAGCCTGATCCAGCAGGTGGTGGGACACGGCATCGCCGCCCGGCTCTCCGCCCGCCTCGGCGAAGGCGTGATCAACGGCCTGATGACCGCACGCATCGGCATATCCGCGATGGACCTGTGCCGGCCGATGCCCTTCGTCGCGCTCAAGCGCCCCGGCATCAGCGGCTTCATGACCGACCTGACCGGTTTTGCCAGCCGTCAGGCCGACCGGGAAAAGTCCACGGGCGGGCTATGAGTTCCGCCGGAAATATGCATATATCGGCCGCGATTACGGTCCGTTAACCATTCTCGGTCAATTTCGGGCTTCGTTTCAGCCTCGACAGGTGTCCCATGTTCCCGAAGTTCCGCATCCTTGCTTGCAGTCTTGCGGCCGCCCTTCTTGCCGGTGCTCAGCCGGCGTTGTCGCGCGACAATGACCTGGTGTTCTTCGAATCCGTGGCCGGCGCCTGGAAGGGTCCGGGCGAAATCGTCGCCGGCAAGTACAAGGGCACCAAGTTCGTCTGCAACCTCACCGGCGGCGAACATGCCGGCAAGGCCGTGGGCATCACCCTGGACGGCTCCTGCCGCGTCGGCGTCTTCAACCAGAAAATGTCCGCCGTCATCACCCGCAAGGGCAAAACCTATACCGGCAAGTTCCTCGATGGAGCGGCCGGCGACGGCCTCGACATCATCTCCGGCAAGGTCGCCGGCGACCGCGCGGTCATGGGCATCAACCGCAAGACGTTGAACGGCGCGATGATCGCACGGCTCAATGATTCCGAGACCATGAACGTGACGATCTCGGTCAAGGTCGGCGAGGAAATGGTTCCGGTCATCGGCATGACTCTCAAGCGCGGCGCCGACCAGATCAAGACCGGCTCGCTGCAGTAGGACCGACCTTCTCCTCCCACAGGCTCTGAAAGCGACGGCCTCGGCTGCCTGTCTGCCGCGGCCACATGGACGCGGCACCGACGATTTGCCCGGCTCGAGCACAAGTGCGTGCCGCCCCTCGATCGGCGCGCCAGATGCCTGGCACAGCTTTGTGCTCCTCCCGTATCCGGCGCGAATCAGTGGTGATCCGGACGCCGGCAGCACCCGCTCCCGGATGAAAGCGCGGCAACACACCGGCTTGACTTGAACGGCGACACGCCATCACACAGGCTTTTGCCGAGGGTTTCCGGAAGTTCAACCGGGGCCTTTCGCTCACTTGAACCTTGATCTTGGAAGATTCTCCGAAAGAGAGCGTACCAAATTCGGCGAAACAAATACCAGATCCGCCATTCATGAACGAAGCCCCTCACGTCGCGAACGAAACCACAAGTGTTATCTGCGTGCCTGGGACTTCAATACACTCAATAAAGACATTGGAACGCCCTGATCAGCAAGGAATATTTCGGGGCGCTACGTATTGGCGCCGGTTACATGACAGGCGCCGCGCCCCACCCAATGATCAAGTCTTTGAGAAAAATAGTCATTCTGCTCCATTTTGCGGGAGACGTCAGGCCAGTCGATGTATAAAATGATCCGTGAAGCCGAACGCATTTGAATTGTCCATCTCAAGCCCGACAGCTTTCAAGCAATCCGGTTTTCATGCCTGTTTTTTGAAATTTCAGGAATTTCCATGCCCCACGCCCTGCTTTCGTCCCGAGCTTCCGATTCCATCCATCCCCACATCAAAAGCGCACGCGATGTCCGACACGGTCTGCTGGCGACCGTAGCCCTTGCGACCATGATCGCCGCGACGCCGGCCCTTGCCGATGGCGGAAAAGGTGGCCGGGGCGGACCTGCTTTCGGCGTCTATGGCGGCGACGGCGGCGCTGGAGGCAGCGTCGGACAGACCGGCAACGGCGGACAGTCCGGCGGCTCCTTCGATTCCGGAGGCGGCGGTGGCGGCGGCGGCGCCGGCGGATTAGCCGGAGGCAGTGGCGGTGCCGGCAATGGAGGAGCAGGATCGGGCGGTGCCGGCGGAACCGGCGGAGCGCACGGCCAAGTCTGGACAATTCCAACAGGATCGCTGTTTGTGGGAAGCAATATCACAGGCGGCAACGGCGCGGTTGGCTCGAATGGCGGCAACGCGTCAGGCCCCGGCGCATCTAAAGGCGGCGGCGGCGGCGGCGGCGGCGGCGAAGGTGGTTATGGCCTCGTGATGGCGGTGAATACGGCGGTCACCGTCGATGCCAGCTTCACGGTATCTGGCGGCACAGGTGGCGATGGCGGCGCCGGAGGAGCGGGATACCTTAACGGCAGCGCCGGCAGCCAAGGCATGGGCGGCAGTGGCGGCGCGGGCTTTTTCGCCGACATTGGCAGCATTGACCTACTCAACAATGGCACCATCACAGGCGGAAGCGCTGGGGGAGCCGGCGGCACGCTCGGCAGGGGCGGGTCCGGCGTCAAGGGAGCAGACCTGAACATCACCAACAACGGCACCATTGCCGCCGGTAGTGGAACAGGTGGATTCGCCCTCGAATTCACCGGCGGAAACAATTCGCTGACGCTCGGCACTGGATCCGTGCTGAATGGCGGCATCGATATAAGCGGCCTGCTGGAGCTTAATCAGACAACCGATGTCACGATCAACAACGTGATCTCCGGCAACGGTGCTCTCAGCGTCGCGGCCGGCACAGCAACCGTGACGCTCTCGGGGGCCAACACCTATTCCGGCGCCACCTCGGTCGAATCCGGCACGCTGTCGATTGCCGGCGACGGCAATCTCGGCGCCGGCTCCTTGACGATCGGCAACGCCACCCTCGCCGTCACCGGCAACACGACAATCGACAATGCCACCTCGGTACTGGGCACATCCGCCACGATCAACGTCGCCAGTTCGCTCAACGCGCAGTTCACCGGCAGCATCAGCGGAGCCGGACGGTTGAACAAGTCCGGCGACGGCACCCTCACTTTGTCGGGCGCGAACACCTACGCCGGCGGCACGACGATCAACAGCGGCGGGCTGGTGGTGAGTGGCAACGCCAATCTCGGGATAGGCTCCATCGATTTCGCAGGCAGCGCCTCGCTCCACGTCGCAAGCTCTGCCTCCTTTTCCAACAACGTCACGATTGCGTCTGGCGCCACCGGGGTGCTCTCAAGCGCGCTGGGCCAAACGCTCACGCTCGCGGGCAACCTGAGCGGCCAGGGCGCGGTCAGCGTGATCTCGGGCACCGTTCTCTTCAACGGCGACGGCTCCGGCCTGACCGGGGACACGACCGTGATCGGCGGAACGCTCGGTGGCTCGGGCACGCTTGGCGGGAATGTCACGATCGCCAATGGCGGCACGCTGTCCGCGGGCAACAGCCCCGGCACGCTGACCGTGAACGGCGACCTGACGCTCCAGATGGGCTCCACCTCCACCTTCGAACTCGGCACGGCCGGCGTGGTCGGCGGGGTGACCAACGACCTCGTCAAGGTCGGCGGCGATCTCACGCTCAGCGGCACGCTCAACGCCGACGCCGCCTCGGCGGGCTATTATCAGCTCTACCAGTATAGCGGCACCCTCGCCGGCAGCTATAACTCAATCAACGTGTCGGGCGTCGCTGACGCCACCGGAACGATCCAGACGGCCATCCCGGGCCAGGTCAACATGCTGGTTCTTTCCGATGGCCAGGTCGTGCAGTTCTGGGATGGCGCCGATGCCACCGGCAACGGCACCGTCGATGGCGGCGCGGGCACATGGTCGAGCGCAGGCACCAACTGGACCGGGGCGCCCGGCACCGCCGAGATCAACGGTCCTTATGCCGGCTCCGTCGCGGTCTTCGCCGGCACCAGCGGCACGGTCACGGTGAGCGGAACCCAGTCGTTTGACACCCTGCAGTTCAAGACCGACGGCTACACCGTGAGCGGCGACAGCTTGCAGATCACTCCCGCCACCGGCACGGCCGGCACCGTCAATGTCGATGCCGGCGTCACCGCGACGATCGGATCCGTCATCGCCGACGGCCATTCCTACACCATCTACACGATGATGCCCCCACCCATGGTCGGTGCTTCACTGGTCAAGGCCGGCGACGGCACCCTGGTGCTTGCGGGAGCCAACACCTATTCCGGCGGAACCTCGGTCAATGCCGGCACGCTGTCGGTCGCAAGCGGCAGCAATCTCGGCTCGGGTGCGGTTACCGTGGCAGACGCCACCCTGAAAGTGACCGGCAGCACCACCCTCGCCAACGCGATCGGGTTTGCCGGCACGTCCGGGAGGCTCGACATCGCCGATGGCGCGCTGGTTACCGCCTCGGGCGTGGTGTCGGGCAGCGGTACCTTCACCAAGACCGGCGCGGGCACGCTGGTGCTGTCGGGCAACAGCGGCGGCTT
>NZ_LQZT01000005.1:0-106862 GCF_001703635.1 Parahoeflea olei
GCCTGCCATGACCGCCCAATCTCAGCCATTTTGCAGAACTCTCCGCACACTACCCCAGGTCCCCTCACTAAGCGCGTCCAAGCATTCGGCTGCGCCTCATGCGGACTTGCTATCCTCTCCCCGAAGGGGCGAGGAAGGGGACCACAGACGCCGTCATGCCGGACTTGATCCGGCATCCAGCAGGCGAGCGTCCGCGAGCCGGGGATCCACACCGTGATCCATCCCCGACCGCAGAAGGTGGAGACATTGCGGTTCGTCATCCTCGGGTCGGTGCCCGAGGATGACGAACCGAGAGGGCAGAGAATCACGACGGCGGGGACCACCGATCTCCCCCCTTGCGGGGGAGATGTCGGCGTAGCCGACAGAGGGGGGTGAACGTGAGGCCGGCGCGAAGGGAGGGATTACCCCCCTCTGTCACTTCGTGACATCTCCCCCTCAAGGGGGGAGATCGTATGCTGCCGGGATCTCGCCCTTCTGGTCACCGCCCCGGACGTCCCGTCTTGCCGGGCCTCCGCTTGCGGCGGGCTTCCTCGGCGGGGTCCTCGTAGGAGCCGGCACCGGGTTTGGCGCGGCGGACGGGGCCGGGGTCGTCGGGCTTCTGCGGGGTCTTGCCCGGCATCGGCTTTTCGGTGCGACCGACGGTCATCTCGTCCAAGCTATTTTTTCGAAAATAGCTTGGTCTTTCCTGCGCGGATTCGCTGTCTTGGTCGGCTGCGCCTTCCAAGGCATCCGCGCGATCGTTCTTCCTGAAATAGGTGCCGGCCGGCCTTTCGAGGTCGGTGCCGGGGCCCATGTTGTCGAGGTCGGGTTTGCGGAAGTAGGAGGTCCCCTCCCCAGATCTCCCCCCTTGCGGGGGAGATGTCGGCGAAGCCGACAGAGGGGGGTGTTCTGCGGCATCCCGGGTGGGGGACGATACCCCCCTCTGCCCCTGTCGGGGCATCTCCCCCGCAAGGGGGGAGATTGAGCCAGCGGCGCCATCGCGGCCGCCATCCTTGCCCCTGCCCTTCACCGGCTTGCCGGTGGCCGCGGCTTTCCGCGAGGCGCGGGTGTTCTCGACGCCGGTGTCGCGCGCCATGGGGTCGTCCATCAGGTCGAGCTCGACCGATTTCAGGCGCTTGATCTCGTCGCGCAGGCGGGCGGCGGTTTCGAAGTCGAGGTCGGCGGCGGCGTCGCGCATCTGTTTTTCGAGCGCTTCGAGATGCGCCGACAGATTGGCGCCGACCAGCGCGCCCTCGTCCGCCTTGCCGCCCTTGCCGCCGGGGGCGGCGATGGAGGCGCGGACGTGGTCGCGTTCGTAGACCGAATCGAGGATGTCGGAAATGTGGGCCTTGACCGATTCCGGGGTGATGCCGTGGGCCTTGTTGTACTCTTCCTGCTTGGCGCGGCGGCGCTCGGTCTCCTCCATCGCCCGCTCCATCGAGCCGGTGATCTTGTCGGCATAAAGGATCACCTTGCCGTCGACATTGCGCGCGGCGCGACCGATGGTCTGGATCAGCGAGGTCTCGGAGCGGAGGAAGCCTTCCTTGTCGGCGTCGAGGATGGCGACGAGGCCGCATTCCGGGATGTCGAGGCCCTCGCGCAGCAGGTTGATGCCGACCAGCACGTCGAAGGCGCCGAGCCGCAGGTCGCGGATGATCTCAATGCGCTCCAGCGTGTCGATGTCGGAATGCATGTAGCGCACGCGCACCCCCTGCTCGTGCAGGTATTCGGTCAGGTCCTCGGCCATGCGCTTGGTCAGCACCGTGCAGAGCGTGCGGTAGCCGGCCTCGGCGGTGGCGCGGATCTCGCCGAGCACGTCGTCGACCTGGGCGCGCGCGGGGCGCACCTCGACCGGCGGATCGATCAGCCCGGTGGGGCGGATCACCTGTTCGGCGAAGACGCCGCCCGCCTGCTCCATCTCCCAGGCGCCGGGCGTGGCCGAGACGGCGACGGTGGAGGGTCGCATCGCGTCCCATTCCTCGAAGCGCAAGGGCCGGTTGTCGAGGCAGGAGGGCAGCCGGAAGCCGTATTCGGCGAGCGTCGCCTTGCGGCGAAAGTCGCCCCGGTACATGCCGCCGATCTGCGGGATCGAGACATGGCTCTCGTCGATGAACAAAAGCGCATTGTCGGGAATGTATTCGAACAGCGTCGGCGGCGGTTCGCCCGGCGCGCGGCCGGTCAGGTAGCGCGAATAGTTCTCGATGCCCTGGCAGACGCCGGTGGCTTCGAGCATTTCCAGATCGAAGCGGGTGCGCTGCTCGAGCCGCTGGGCTTCGAGCAGACGGCCCGCGGCTTCGAGCTCGGCCATCCGGTGCTTGAGTTCCTCGCGGATCGACTTGATCGCCTGGTTGAGCGTCGGCCGCGGCGTCACATAGTGCGAGTTGGCGTAGATCTTGACGCTTTTCAGGTCGCCGGTCTTCTGCCCGGTGAGCGGGTCGAACTCGGCGATGCTCTCGATCTCGTCGCCGAACAGCGAGATCCGCCAGGCCGCGTCCTCAAGGTGGGCCGGGAACAGCTCGATGGTGTCGCCGCGCACGCGGAACGAGCCGCGCTGGAAATCCATGTCGCGGCGCTTGTACTGCTGCGCCACCAGGTCGGCCAAGAGCTGGCGCTGGTCGATGCGGTCGCCGACCTGCATCTGGAAGGTCATGGCGGTGTAGGTTTCCACCGAGCCGATACCGTAGATGCAGGAGACGGAAGCGACGATGATGACGTCGTCCCGCTCCATCAGCGCGCGCGTGGCGGCGTGGCGCATCCGGTCGATCTGCTCGTTGATGGTCGACTCCTTCTCGATGAAGGTGTCGGTGCGCGGGACATAGGCCTCGGGCTGGTAGTAATCGTAATAGGAGACGAAATACTCAACCGCGTTGTCCGGGAAGAAATTCTTGAACTCGGAATAGAGCTGGGCGGCGAGCGTCTTGTTGGGCGCGAGGATCACGGCGGGGCGCTGCGTCTCCTCGATCACCTTGGCCATGGTGAAGGTCTTGCCCGAGCCGGTGACGCCCAAGAGCACCTGGTTGCGCTCGTTCTCGTTGGCGCCGGCGACGAGATCGGCGATCGCGGTGGGCTGGTCGCCGGCGGGCTTGTAGTCGGTCGCCATCTTCAGCCGGACGCCGCCCTCGGATTTCTCCGGCCGCGCCGGGCGGTGCGGGGTCCAGGTCTTGCCGTTCTTGAACAGCGGATTGCCGCTCTCGATCAGGTCGGACAGCGCTTTCACGGTGGCGGTGTTGGCACTGGTGGCGCCCGAAGCCTCCGCCTCCTCGACCGAGATGTCGAGGCCGGCGACCGCGTTGAGCCCGGCGGCGGCGCGGGCGCGCGGATCGTTGCTCGACCCGATCGAGGTGCCGCGGGCGGTCTTCTTGGCCTTGAGCTGATCGGCCTCCGCCTTCTCCGCCTCGGCGGGCGACTCGCCAGCCTTCTTGCGATGCTTGCCGGCCGCGGAGCGGATCTCGCGGTTTTCCGCCTGGCGGCGGGCCTTGACCGCGTCGCGCTCGGCTTCCTTCGCCAGCTCCGCCGCCCAGTCGGCGATCGATCCGGGCGCGGATGCGGGCACGCCCGACAGCGCGCGCTGCGGCGCTTCGCCGAAGCCGTCTGGAGCGGTGTCGTGGGACTGCGGCCCGCGCGAGCGGGCGCCTTTTTCGGAGGATTGAGCCATTCCGGCAATATGGGAGGAGTCGAAGGCGAAGGAAAGGGGCGGCGCGGCAATTGCCCGGCGCCGTGGCGGCATGCTGACAACAGGTGTCAGCAGCAACAGGCAGGTTTCGCCCCGCGCGGGCCCGGCGGGCGCTTGCGCAGCCCCCTGCTCCTGCCCGCCGCGGCCTGTATCCGGCCGCCGGCCTATTCCCTTGTCCGCATGCGAGAAACAATCTGGGTTTGGTCGCCAGATATGCTAATAAATGTTATGGAAAAAATTCCTGCACCGGTCTAGGTTCCGCCGCCGCAGCCGGATTTTCCCGAACGAACAGAGCTCAATGGACACCACCCTCTCCGCCCCGCTGATCTTCCTTGATTCCGAAGCCGTCATCAACGGCTGGAGCGAGGGTGCCACCCGACTGCTCGGCTGGAAGGCCGACGAGGCCATTGGCCGCCCGTTCAGCGACATTTACGACGACCGGGGCTTCTTCATGAGCGCCACAGGCCCGGTGGATCTCGATTCGGTGTCGGTGCCGACGCCGGACGACGGCCGCGTGGTGGCGCTGCGCAGCTCGCAGACCACGCATCTGCTGGAACGGCTCGACCTGACCATGACCAATGCCGACGTGCTCGGCGCCTGGAACTGGGACGTCTCGGAAGACCGGATCTTCGCCGACAAGCGCTTTGCGCAGATCCTGGCGCTCGATGCCAAGCTGGCCCAGGAGGGGCTGCCGCTCGAGGTGTTCCTCGACCGCATCCACGAGGGCGACCGCGCGCGGGTGGCCTCCGACATCGTCCGCACCATCGAGACCGGCGACGCCTATATGAGCGAGTTCCGGCTGATGCGGCCCGACGGCTCGGTCTCGCATGTGCTGGCGCAGGGAAAGCTGGTCAAGGGCCAGGCCGGCAAGCCCGACAGGTTCCCCGGCGTGCTGTTCGACGTGACCGCGCGCAGGCGCGCCGAGGCCGAGGCGCAGGCCCAGCGCGAGCGCTACCGCAACCTGTTCCAGAACCTCGAATCCGGGTTCTGCGTGATCCGCATGATCTGGGACGAGGACGGCAAGCCGGTGGATTACGAATTCATCGAGGCCAATGCCGCCTTCGAGCGCCACACCGGCATCGTCGATCCGGTCGGCAAGTGGATGCGCCGCGACATCGCCGCCGGCCATGAACAGCACTGGTTCGACATCTATGGCCAGGTCGCGCGCACCGGCGTGCCGATCCACGACGAATTCGAGGCCAGCCGGCTGGGCAATCGCTGGTTCGAGGTCCAGGCCTTTTCCATCGACGGGCAGGAGCGCAACAATGTGGCGATCCTGTTCACCGACATCACCTCCGCCAAGCAGGCGGAACTGGCGCTGGTGGCCAGTGAGGAGGAATTCCGCTCGCTGTCGCAGTCGCTGCTCAACCACATCTGGACCGCCAGCGCGGACGGCGGCATCGAATGGGTCAACGACCAGCTGATCACCTATAGCGGCGTATCGATCGACGCGCTCAAGGGAGACGGCTGGACCACGCTCGTCCACGCCGAGGACCTGCCGGATGCCCGTGCGGCCTGGGCCAGCGCGGTGGAGACCGGCGAGGTCTACCAGACCGAGTTCCGCATCCGCCGCCATGACGGTGCCTATCGCTGGCACGTGGTCCGCGCCACGCCGGTGCGCACCGAGACCGGCGCGATCCGGCGCTGGGTCGGCTCCAACACCGACATCGAGCACGCCAAGCTCAACGAGGCGGCGCTGGCCGATCTCAACGCCAATCTCGAACAGCGCATCGCAGAGCGCACCGAGGAGCTGCTGCAATCGCAAAAGGCGCTGCAGCAGTCGCAGAAGCTCGAAACCATCGGCAAGCTCACCGGCGGCGTCGCCCACGACTTCAACAATCTGTTGCAGGTGGTGGCCGGCAATCTCCAGCTGCTGGCCAAGGACGTGGCCGGCAACGAACGCGCCGAGACCCGGGTCAAGAACGCGCTGGCCGGCGTCGACCGCGGCGCCAAGCTCGCCAGCCAGTTGCTCGCCTTCAGCCGGCGCCAGCCGCTGGAACCGAAGGTCATCAATATCGGCCGTTTCGTGACCGGCATGGAAGACATGCTGCGCCGCTCGATCGGCGAGTCGATCGGCATCGAGGTGATCGTCGCCGAAGGCCTGTGGAACACCTCGGCCGACCCCACCCAGGTGGAGAACGCGATCCTCAACCTCGCCATCAATGCCCGCGACGCGATGGGCGACGCCGGCAAGCTCACCATCGAGGCGTCGAACACCCGGCTCGACGACACCTATACCTCTTTCTTCGACGATGTCATGAGCGGCGAGTATGTGCTGGTCGCGGTCACCGACACCGGCACCGGCATGGACGAGGACACGCTCGAGCAGGTGTTCGAACCGTTCTTCTCCACCAAGCCGGAGGGCAAGGGCACGGGCCTGGGGCTGTCGATGGTCTATGGCTTTGTCAAGCAGTCGGGCGGCCACATCAACATCTACAGCGAGCCCGGCCACGGCACCACCGTCAAGCTCTACTTGCCGCGCGTGCACGGCGAGGAGGAGGCGGACACCACCCCGGTCGCCGGCCCGGCCAAGGGCGGCACCGAAACGATCCTGGTGGTCGAGGACGACGATGACGTGCGCGCCACCGTGGTGGCGACGCTCACCGACCTCGGCTACCGGGTGCTGACCGCGCGCGACGCCCAGGCAGGCCTCGCCGTCATCGAAAGCGGCCTCGAGGTGGATGTGCTGTTCACCGACGTGGTCATGCCCGGCACGCTCAAGAGCCCGGAAATGGCGAAGATCGCGCAGGCCAACCATCCGGACCTGGTGGTGCTGTTCACCTCCGGCTACACGGAAAACTCGATCGTGCATGGCGGCAAGCTCGACGCCGGGGTGGAGCTTTTGTCCAAGCCCTATACCCGCGAGGCGCTGGACGGCCGCATCCGCCACCTGCTCGCCAACCGCAAGCAGGCCGCCAGCGCCCGCGCGACGGCTTCCTCCGGCGATCGCCCCGCCGCCTCCGGCGAGGCGACCACGCCCCCGCGGCCGCTGACCATCCTGCTGGTCGAGGACGAGGCGCTGATCCGCATCAACACCGCCGACATTCTCGGCGACATGGGCTACACCGTCATCGAGGCGGGCACGGCGGCCGAGGCGCTGAAGGCGGCGGAAGCCAGCGAGTTCGACATCCTCGTCACCGATGTCGGCCTGCCCGACATGAAGGGCGGCGAACTGGCAAGCCGTGTCCGGCGCCTCAAGCCCAGGGTCGGCATCGTCTTCGCCACCGGCGAAACCCATGTCCCCGAAGGCGCCGACGAGGACGCGATGCTGCTGACCAAGCCCTATTCCGACGAGTCGCTGAAGGCGGTGCTGGAGCGATTGCGCTAGCGCGCAGGCGGGCTCGCGCCCGGCGCGGCGCAGGCCTGGCCCTGTTCGCAGGCAAGGTCGCCCCCGCGTGCCCGCAACCGCCCTGCCCGCGGAAATGCGAGCCATCGCCTGTCGCTCCGGGAAAGCCCCGGGCCAACCGCTCGCGCGGCGTGCCGCAATCCGGCACAGCCGGCCCCGGCGGTGGCACTAAGACACCTTTAACAATCCGGGCATTACAATCGAAGGTAGATTATTGCCTTTGACCTTTTTCATGCCGGATTGCGCAGATGTCGTTCAGCATTCACACCAACCGTTCAGCGATGACGGCGCTTGCCACGCTGAGGCTGATCGATGCGCAGCTGGACACGACGATGCAACGGGTCACGACCGGGCTCAGGGTCAATGATGCTTCGGACAATTCCGCCTACTGGTCGATCGCAACCACGCTGCGCTCCGACATCAAGGCCAAGGACACGGTCCTCGACGCGCTCGGCCTGTCGCGCGCCATGGCCGACATCGCCTCGGCGGGGATGAGCCAGGCGGTCGACATCGCCGCGGAGATCAAGTCGAAGCTCGCCCTTGCCAGCGAACCCGGCGTCGACAAGACCAAGATCAACAAGGAGCTTGCCGAACTGAAGGCACAGCTCGGCAATGTCGCGCAAAGCGCCTCCTTCAACGGCCAGAACTGGCTCTACGGGTCGCCGGGGACCGTCAGCATGCCGGCCTCGATCAAGGATTACGGCGGCTTCGTCAGCGTCGGCTATATCGAGATCGACAAGGGACAGACTGTCCTGATCGACCCCGCGGACGACGCCAACGGGATCCTGACCAGGGACCGCAACGTCACGACCCAGGGCGGATCGGCCGAAGCCTTCTACCTGCTCGGCGCGGGCACCTCGCCGACGGCCAGGGAAATCGCGCTTGACGCCAACACCACGGCGGACGACCTGACCGGCATGATGCGGGCGATGGACAGGATCGAGCAGGACCTGATCGACGCCAACGCGCTGATCGGCGTCAAGGCCAAGGGCATCGAGCGGCAGGAGGCCTTCACCAAGAAGCTGATCGAGGTCTCCAAGAAGGCGCTCGGCCGACTGGTGGACGCCGACATGGCGGAGGAATCGACGCGGCTCAAGGCGCTGCAGGCGCAAAAGCAGCTGGCGATCCAGTCCCTGTCGATCGCCAACACCCAGGCGGACTCGATCCTGCAGCTGTTCCGCTAAGGGAACGGGCGGGGCGGCTGACGCAGGAACTTCGCCCCCTCACACCCCCAGCAGGTCCTCGAGATGGTGCCGGTCGATGCCGAACATTGCCTTGATCTCGGCGATCTGGCCGAGCACCGCGGCGCGGTCGCGGCCGGCGCGGCCGTCTTTTTCGGCGACGATCAGGTTGTTTTTGGGCGTGTGCGCGTCGGAGACGAACTCAAACACGCGGGTGCGGTAGCCCGACAGTTCGAGCAGCAGCGCGCGAAGCGTGTCGGTCGCCATCTCGGCCTGGCGTTCGAGGAAGATGCCGTGGCGGAGCAGCGGTTCAAGCCGGCGATCGGCCTCGCCCTCGCTCATCGCCCGGCGGATCTGCTTGTGGCAGCACGGCGCCACCGCAATCAGCGCGGCGCCGGCATCAATCCCCTTGAAGATGGCGTCGTCAGTGGCTGTGTCGCAGGCATGCAGCGCGATCACCGCGTCGGCGCCGGCGGCGTCGAATTCCATGATGCTGCCCGCCTCGAAGCAGAGGCCCGAAAAGCCCGAGGCGCGCGCGGTGGCATTGCCGGCCTCGACCAGATGCGGACGCATTTCCACACCCACGATCCGGACCGGGCGGTTCACGACGGTCGCGAGATAGTCGTAGAGCGCGAAATCGAGATAGCCCTTGCCCGCCCCCATGTCGAGGATCCGGGGCGGCTGGGCCTTGAGCGCTGCGACGAGCGGCGCGAAGATCTCCACCATCTTGTTGATCTGGCGGAACTTGTCCTGCGCGTCATGGCGGATCCGGCCGTCCTTGCCGGCAAGGCCAAGTGCCGTGAGCCAAGGCTTGCCGGTCTCGGCGAGCGGGCGGTTCTTGGCGCGGTTGTGCTCGGTCGAGGGTGCCTCGCGGGCTTCGACCTCGGTGCGCTTCAGGCGCATTTTCGCGCCGTTGCGCTCGAACATGAGATCGAAGCCGGTGGTCGACAGCCGCGCGCTGCGGAACGCGGTCGCGAGCCCTTCGCGCAGCAGGTCGAAGGCCTCGGCCTCATCGTAATTCTTGATGGTGTCGCGGGTCTTGTATTTGTACGTGAACGAGTAGCGCTCGCCCGCCTTGGTCGAAATCTTCTTGATCTCGACCGATTTCAGATCCGGCTCGTCGCCGTGATAGCCGCCGAGCCTGAGCCGGACGAGCGTGCCGTCCGCGAAGGCCTCGGCGGTGGCGGCAAGCAGCTCGGCGATACGGTCGGGCGGGGTCACGGGCACGTCCTTCAGGGAGATCCGGGATGGAGCCGGAAAACTCCGGCATTTGACGGTTCTTCTACCTCTCCTGCGCAAAGAAGCAAACCGGGCCCATGCTTGAAGCAGGGGCCCGGCTTGATCGTCTCATCTCTGCAAGAGCGCCGCGGGATCAGCCGAGCGCGCCGTTGTACCAGTCATGCAGCTTGACCTCGGTCGAGCCGCCGGCGTCGCTCAGCATCCTGGCGAAGGCTTCCGGGTCCTGTGTTCCGCCGTCGCGGCCGCGATAGTGATAGGGCACGACCATGGCCGGCGCGAACTCCGCCACCGCGCCGGCTGCCTGCTCGGCATCCATCGTGAACGGCAGGTTCATGCAGACGAAGGCGAGATCGATATCCTCGAGCGCCCGCATTTCGGGCGTGCCCTCGGTGTCGCCGGAGATATAGATGCGGCTGCCGTCGATGGTCAGCACGAAGCCGAGATCGCCGCGCGCCTTGGGGTGGAAGTCCTGCCGGTCGGCCGAGGTGTTGTAGGCGGCGATCGCCTCGATGGCGACGCCCATCTTCTCGGTGCTCTCGCCCGGTGCGATGACATCGGCGCGGCCCTGCAGATCCTCCGGCATCATGCCCTTCACATCAGCATTGGTCAGGACCGGTGCAGGAGCGAGCGCAGCCAGAAGATCGGCATTGTAGTGGTCGCCGTGGCGGTGGGTGATCAGGATCAGGTCGGGCTTGGGCAGTGCTTCATAGGCCAACGCCTCGCCGACGGGATCGACATAGATGGTGCCTGCCGGGCTCTCCATGACGAAGGAAGCGTGCTCCACGGGGTGGATGGTGATCTTGCCGTCCATCAGGTCGAGGCTGGCAGCATTCGCGGCCGCCTGGCCGAGCGACGGCAGCAGCGTGATGGCTCCCACAGCGGCGGCGCCGCCAACGATAAAGCTGCGTCTGGTGGTCATGGCAATCTCCTTCGGCATCGTTGCGGTTGGGGTATCGGGTTGTTCAGCTAAATGCGGCCGCGCGCCGGGAATTCAAGAGGCCGTCACCTCAAGACCCGCACCCAGCGCGCCAGATTGAGCAGGCTCGTCAGGGCCGCGGCGACATAGGTAAGCGCCGCGGCTTTCAGCACGCTGCGGGCGCTGGCGAGATCGTCTTCGCCGAGATAATTGCCCTCGCGCAGGATCGGCAGCGCCTTGTTGAAGCTTGCATCATACTCGACCGGCAGCGTGACGAGATGCACCACCACGCGCACGCCGAGCAGGCCGATGCCGATCACCGCGAGCGCGAGCATCGCGGCCGGCGTGCGCAGCGCGATCGCCAGCACCGGGGCTGCGATGAAGAACACCGAGGCGATGCGATCGGTGGTCATCGCAAGCCGCGCCAGCGTCTGGCGCAGCCTGAGCCCGCGCTCGCCGCGGTGATGCTGGATCGCATGGCCGACCTCGTGGGCGGCGACCGCCACCGCCGTCAGGCTGGCCCCGTCATAGTTGTCCGCCGACAGCCGCACGGTGCGGGCTTCGGGATCGTAGTGATCGCCCGCATCGGTGCGCTCCACCCGGACGCCGTCGAGCGCGAACCGCTCGACCAGATGCTGTGCCATCTCGCCGCCGGTCCCGGGGAAATCCGGCCGCGCGGCGCTGTGCTTGCGCAGCGTGTGGCCGACCCAGAATTGCGGGCCGTAGATGAGCGCCAGAACCGCGAGAAGCGCGATGATGCCGAGAAAGGCCATGTCAGGCACCGTGAGCAAGAAGAGGGATCATGGCGTGTAGATAGGCGATTCCCGCGCGCGATAAAGGGCGATCAAACCATCTCCGCGGCTGCACCGACCCGGGCGGGCACGCAGGCTCCCGGCCGTCACGCCCGCCTCTCCGACCGACAGCCTCCGTGTGAAGGGTTGACGCCCCGGCCGATCTGTCCTGTTCTAGGTGCTGCCGGCCTCCCGGACATCCGGAGGCCAGGACACCAGAAAGGAACGGACCCGATGCCCCATCCCGCCCGCCTTCCCCACCGCATGGCAGCGCTCGCCTGCGCCCTTTCCCTCAGCCTCGCGCCCACCGCAGCCTTTGCCCAGGAAGCGGCGATCTACAGTTCCATGGATGCGGTGCATCCGGTCTGGGCCAGGGAGGCGATGGTCTCGGTGCAGGAGGCGGTGGCGGCCGAAGTCGGGCTTCAGGTGATGAAGGACGGCGGCAATGCGGTCGATGCCGCAGTCGCCGTGGCGCTCGCACTGGCGGTGACGCTGCCGCGCGCGGGCAATCTCGGCGGCGGCGGCTTCATGCTGGTGCATGACGCCAAGAGCGGCGAGACCAAGGCCATCGACTACCGCGAGATGGCGCCCGCGAGTGCGACGCGCGACATGTATCTCGATGCCGAGGGCAATGCCGACAGCCAGCTGTCGCGCTATTCGGGCCTCGCCGTCGGCGTTCCCGGCACCGTGGCGGGCATGAAGCTCGCGCTCGACACCTATGGCACGATGACGCTCGCCCAAGCCGCGGCGCCCGCAATCAGGCTGGCCGAGGACGGCATCACCGTTACCGCCGACCTGGCCGACAGCCTGAAAGCGCTCGAAAAGCGGCTGAAAGCTTCGCCCGCCTCGACCAGCATCTTCTTCAAGGAAGACGGCAGCTTCTATGAGCCCGGCGATGTGCTCAAGCAGCCGGATCTGGCCGCGACCTTGAAGAAGATCGCGGCCGAAGGTCCGGACGGGTTCTACAAGGGCGAAGTGGCCGAAAGGATCTCGGCCGCGGTCGCCGACGCCGGCGGCGCGATGAGCCTCGAGGACCTGGCAGGCTACAAGGCGGTGATCCGCGACCCGGTCAAAGGCAGCTATCGCGGCTACGACATCGTCTCGATGCCGCCGCCGAGTTCGGGCGGCACCCACATCATCCAGATCCTCAATGTGATGGAGGGCTATCCGATCGGCTTTCTCGGGCACAATTCCTCCGACACGATCCACCTGATGGCCGAAGCCATGAAGCGGGCCTATGCCGACCGCTCCGACTATCTGGGCGACCCGGATTTCGTCGATGTGCCGGTCGCAGCGCTCACCTCGAAGGCCTATGCGGAGAAGATCCGCGAGGGCATCAGCCTCAACCGCGCCACGCCCTCGGCCTCGATCAAGCCGGGCGACCTCGCGCCCTACGAGAGCGACCAGACCACGCATTTCTCGATCGTCGACAAGGACGGCAACGCGGTGTCGAACACCTACACGCTCAATTTCTCCTACGGCTCGGGCATCACCGCGGCGGGCACCGGCGTGCTCCTCAACAACGAGATGGACGATTTTTCCGCCAAGCCCGGCGTGCCCAATGCCTATGGCCTGATCGGCGGCGACGCCAATGCGGTGGAGCCGCGCAAGCGGCCGCTGTCCTCGATGAGTCCCACCATCGTCCTGAAGGACGGCAAGCCCTATCTGGTGACCGGCAGCCCGGGCGGCTCGCGCATCATCACCACCACGCTGCAGGTGATCTCCAACATGATCGACCACGGCATGAACGTGGCGGAGGCCACCTATGCCTCGCGCATCCATCACCAGTGGCTGCCCGACGAGATCCGCGTCGAGAAGGGCGGATTGAGCCGCGACACGGTGGCGGCGCTTGAGGAAAAGGGCCACACCATCTCGGTCAATTCGGTAATGGGCTCGACCCAGTCGATCCATGTCGACGCGGAAAGCGGCCTGCTGCTCGGCGCTTCGGACCCGAGGCGAACGGGCTCGGCGACGGTGGGGTATTAAGGAGGCGCCGGTCTTTCCCGGCTGCCCCCTCAGCGCGAACCGACCTGTGACGGGTAGACGCCGAAGCGCAGATAGAAGGCGCGGCTGAAGCTTGAGGCATGCTTGTAGCCAAGGCGGAACGACAGTTCCTTGACCGAGACCTGCCCGGTCTGCAACGCCTTGTAGGCATGGTCCAGCCGGGCATTGGTCAGGGTCTTGAAGATGCTGGCGCCGAACAGCTCCTGGAACACATAGTCGAGCCGACGCTCGCTCATCCCGGCGGTTCGGGCAAGGTCGCTCGTCGATGGCGGCGTCCTCAGATCCGTCAGAAGCTGCTCATAGGCCTCCTTGGCTGAGCGGACCTCGCTCGACGACAGGCTGCCATAGCGCGCGTCCGAGCCGCAACATGGTCATCAGCTGGATCGTCAGGCTTTCGAATGCCAGCGAGCGCAAGGGCTCCTCATAGGTGTTGATCTGCATGACCAGCATATGCATCAGGCTCCGGTTCTTGATCGGAGCCTGCAGGCTTTGGCTGATCGTGTCGGCCGTGAAGGGGGACAAGGCCTTGGGCAGGCGTCCGCCGAACCAGTCGGCCAGGGTCTCGACCGCCACGAAGGGAACGAAGGAGCGGTTGAGCGTCGGCCCCGTGAAATCGTAAAGCGGGGCACCCGGCACCAGCCGCAGCGCCCGCGGCGCAAGGTTGGAATCATAGGGTTCGGGCCCGAGGTCGGAGATGATGATCCGCCCCTCCCCCTTGTAGGTGAGCGGAATGAAGATCAGCGGCTGCAAGGCCTCTGTCGGCATGCGTGGTTCCATCACGCCCGGCCTGCGGACATCGACGGTGCCGTCGACCCAGAACATCTTGGAATTGGAAAACTGGCCGAGACGCGCGGTCACGGTCATGCCGGGGGCTTCCACCGTGACAGCGCTGTCCTTGCTCATCCAAACCGACGTTGCCGGCTCCTGCAGCCAATCGATCAAAGCACACCGCCTGCGCGCATGAAAAGTAATTTACACGAACAACATCGTCAAAATTAAAGGATGCAGCACCTGCGGGCAAGTTCCTCTCCGTTTTTGCTATGTCGTTGCGATTTATGACATGCGTTCGCATGTGGTCAGCCCAATCGACCTTTCCTAAAACCTGGAGACGCAAGAAGAGTCCCGTCCGGACATGGCCAAACCATGCCTGCCGGACGCCGAAATCCGAGGATGACATGCCGAAATCTCCAGTGTCCGCCAAAGCCCATCGTGTTCCCGCGCAGCCGGCCGCGGGTGTGCACAAGCCAACGGCGGCGGTGCCGGGATTGCGATCCGGCCGGTTGGCCCTCTCGATCTCTGTCCTGGCCGTCGCCGCAGCCATGCCGGGACCCGCCGGGGCCGTCGACTGGCTCGGCACGCTCGACAATGACTGGTTTGCGGCCCCCAACTGGAACGGCGGCGTGCCGAACGCGGGCGTGGCTGCGATCATCGACACGCAGACGCCGAACGCCGCGGTGATCGACGGCGCCCTGGCAAACACCAAGGAACTGATCGTCGGCGACAGCGCCACCGGCGCCTTGACCTTCACCAACGGCGGGATCGCCGCCAGCGAACAGGGCTATATCGCCAACACCGCCGGCAGCAACGGAACGGTGGATTTGAGCGGCAGTTCGGTTTGGAGCATTGCCGATACGTTGCGCGTCGGCGGCGGCGGGACCGGCACCTTGACGGTGTCCGGTGGCAGTGTCCTTCTCCTCAACAACGGCTATATCGGTCACCTCGCCGCCGGTGTGGGCATGGCGACAGTCAGCGGACCGGGCTCGACGGTGTCCGCAGACCAGTTCTTTGTCGGCCATGGCGGATCAGGCGACCTGACGATTTCCGACAAGGGCCTGGTCTCCGACACCAACGGCGTCATCGGCGCCTTGCCCGGAGGCAGCGGGACCGTGACCGTGACCGGTGCGGGGTCCGGATGGAACTCGGCGGATGCCCTATCCGTCGGCTATGGCGGCACCGCCACGCTTTCCATTTTCGACGGCGGCGCCGTCACGAGCACGACAACCTATCTCGGTGTCAACGCCACCGGCAAAGGCACCGCGACGGTCAGCGGCAGCGGTTCGACGTGGACCACGGCAGACGAACTCCATGTCGGCAGCTTCGGATCCGGTACGGTCACCATTTTGAGCGGCGGCGTGCTCGATACCGGAAGCAATGGCGCCTTTACCTCGTATCTCGGCGAATTGGCCGGCGGCACCGGCGAGTTGAGCGTCAGCGGAGCCGGCTCTCTCTGGAAAGGCTCGCAAGACATCCAGGTTGGGGCGGCCGGCACCGGCACGCTGGCGGTAACGGCTGGCGGGGCGGTCACGCTCGCCCGGGACCTGCTGTTGGGTGCGGTTTCGTCCGGCACCGGCGAGGTCACGATCAACGGCAGCGGCTCATCCCTGACGGGCGTCCGCGATCTGGTCGTGGGCGATCTCGGCACCGGAACCTTCACGCTGTCCGGCGGGGCCACGGCAAGCTTCGGCGACGACCTGATCGTCGCGCAAGCGGCAGACAGTTCCGGCACCGCCACCGTGACCGGCGCCGGTTCCGCCCTGATCGCGACCAATTCCGTGGTCGTCGGGGACTCGGGCAGCGGCAGCCTTTCGATTGCCGCGGGCGGCACGGTGACCTTCGACACCGGCTCCATCGGCAACACTGTCACCGGCGCCGGCTCCGTGGCAATCACCGGTCCGGGAGCGGAACTCGCGGGCTTCACGCTCCTCGTCGGCAGCAACGGCAAGGGTGCGGCGACCCTTGCCGATGGCGGCAAGCTGATGCTGAACGGCGGCACCGGGCTTCTCTATCTGGCCAACATTGCGGGCTCAGAAGGGACCCTCAATATCGGCGCCGCGGCCGGCGATGCCGCGAAAGCGGCAGGCGTGCTCAATCTCGGCAAGGTGATTTTCGGAGACGGCGCCGGAACGCTGAACTTCAATCACACCGAAACCAACTTCGCCTTTGACGTTCAAGCCGCGGGCACCGGCGCCATCAACCAGATCGCCGGCGTGACCAGGCTGACCGCAAACAATTCCGGCTTCCTCGGCGCCACCACGGTGTCCGGCGGCAGCCTGATCGTCGACAGCCTGCTCGGCGGCACGGTCGCGGTGACGGGCGGCACGCTTGGCGGCTCGGGAAACCTCAAGGACGTCACCATCGCCTCGGGCGGCACCATCGCGCCGGGCAACTCGATCGGCACGCTCCATGTCGCCACGGCGGTGTTCGACCCGGGCTCGGTCTATGCGGTCGAGGTCGAGAGCGGCGGCAGTTCCGACCGGATCGCTGCCTCGGGCGCCGTGACCCTCAACGGCGGCACGGTCAATCTGATCGCCTATCCGGATTATGCGCTGGACACGTCCTATACGATCCTCACCGCAGCCGGCGGCGTGGCCGGAAGCTTTGACAGCGCCAGTTTTGGCGGCTCCCTCTTCATTTCGCCATTCCTGAGCTACGACGCCACCTCGGTTTACGCCAAGCTGCAAAAGACGGCGGGGTTCGAGAGCGCGGCGCTGACGCCAAACCAGAAGGCGGCGGCGGGCGGCGCCGAAAGCCTGGGCGGCGGCAACGCGCTTTACGATGCGGTGGTGATGCTCGGCAGCCAGGCCGAGGCCCAGGCCGCCTTCGACGGGATTTCGGGCGAAATGCACGCCTCGGCCAAGACGGCGCTGATCGAAGCCAGCCGGTTCGTACGCGAAGCCGCCAATGACCGCACACGTTCGGTTCTCGGCACGGCCGGAGCGGACGGGGAAGCGACAGGATCAGCCGGCGTCTGGGCGCAGGGCTTTGGCGCCTATGGCAGCACCGCAGGCGACGGCAACGCGGCCGAACTCGACCGCTCGACCGGCGGCCTGTTCATCGGCGCGGACGGCGAGGCCTTCGACGGCTGGGCACTTGGCGTTCTGGCCGGCTACAGCCGCTCCTCCCTCGACGCCGCAGCGCGCGCTTCATCTGGCGATGTCGACAGCTATCATCTGGCGGCCTATGGCGGAACGCGGTGGCAGAATTTCGCACTCCGCGTCGGTGGCGCCTATAGCTGGCACAGCGTGGATGTGAACAGAACCGTTGCCTTCACCGGCTTCAGCGACAGTCTTGCGTCCTCCTATTCCGCCGCCACGGGCCAGGTTTTCGGCGAACTCGGATATGAGTTCAGGCTGGGCGAGGCCCGGTTCGAAGGCTTCGCCAATCTCGCCCATGTCAGCCATTCGACCGAAAGCTTCCAGGAAAGCGGCGGGGTGGCTGCGCTTGCCGGCACAAACGACACCGCCAGCCTGACCTTCACGACCCTTGGCATTCGCGGGGAAACCGAACTCGCGATCGGCGGCGCCGGAACCGCGCACCTGACCGGCATGATCGGCTGGCGGCACGGCTTTGGCACGATCACGCCCGCCCAGACCCTGGCCCTTGCCGGCGGCACCGGCTTTACGGTGTTCGGCGCTCCGGTGGGGCGCGATGCGTTGCTGCTCGAAACCGGCATGAATTTCGACCTGAGCGCCAGCGCGAGCCTCGGCCTGAGCTATTCCGGCCTGATCGGCTCCGGCCTGTCCGATCACGCCTTCAAGGCCAATCTCGGCGTCAAGTTCTAGCCGTGGAAGGCGGCCCGGCCGGAAGCCGGGCCGCCCGCCGCCTTACGGCTTGCCGTTCTCCCAGGTCACATCCTGGCCGAACAGCGGCACGGTGGAGATCGCCATCTTGGCCGAGCCGTCCTGCACCTGCTGCGAATTGACCAGATAGATCAGCGTGTCGTTGGTCTTGTCGTAGATCCGGTGCACCACCAGCGACTTCCAGATCAGCGAGCGCGATTCCTTGAAGACCACGTCGCCATCCTCGTCGAGATCGATCTTGCCGATGCTGATCGGGCCGGTCTGGCGGCAGGCGATGGAGGCATTGGAGGGATCCTCGAACCAGTTGCCCTTCTGCAGCCGGTCGATCACGCCGCGGTCGAAATAGGCCACATGGCAGGTCACGCCCTTGACCTTCGGGTCGCTGACCGCGTCGATCAGGATATCGTTGCCGAGCCAGTCGACGCCGACTTCGCCGACCTGTTCGGCCCGCGCCGGCGCCATCAGGCACGACGTGGCCACGAGCGCGGCCGAGGCCGCGGTGAGCATGCGGGTAGAAAATGACATCTGCAGTCTCCTTGAGGGCGGCGCAAATCCGGAGGCTCCGGTGCGGCTCGCGTGAATCCGACGCCAAGGATATGGGGCTTTCCCGTGACAAATCAAAGATGCCTGTGGTCGCAGCCGGAAAAGGCGGGCGGCGAATGCCGGCCATACGGGCTGTGCGGAAAGCCAACAAGCCCGCCCGCGACGGCTTGGCAGAGCCCGCGCCGCGGGTTAGATAGAACCCATGACACTGCCCGACGCACCCCGCCGCCGCTCCTCCCTGCGACACCAGGCGCCGCTTGCCCTGGGGCTGGTCGCCGCTGCAGTGCTGACCGGGCTCGTCTTTGCCGCCTGGCAGAGCAACGGGCCGGCGCTGTTGTACGCGCTTGCCGCCAGCGGTCTGGCCTGGTGCCTCTGATCCGCCCATGATTTTTCAGGCCCCGGTGGCGCGGTTCTGAGCCGGCCGCCGCCCGCGCCCATCTGGAGACGTCGATGAAAACCTTCCGCATTGCCCTGTGGGTCCTGATCGCGATCATGGCCGGGATGCTCGGCTGGCTCACCTATGAATGGCAGGTCAACCAGAACAGGATCGCGGGCGAGCCGTTCGGCGTGCCGTTCGAACTGGTGGACCAGTCGGGCGCGCCGATCACCGAAGCCGCGTTCCGCGGGCGGCCGACGGCGCTGTTCTTCGGCTTCACCCATTGCCCGGAGATCTGCCCGACCACGCTCTACGAACTCAATGGCTGGCTCCAGCAGGTCGATCCGGACGGCGGAAAGATCGGCGCCTATTTCGTCACCGTCGACCCGGAACGGGACACGCCGGAGCTTCTGGGCTCCTATATTTCCGGTGTCAGCGACCGCATCACCGGCATTTCGGGCTCCCCCGACAAGGTTGGCGACGTGATCCGGGGCTTCAACATCTACGCCAAGAAGGTGCCGATCGAAGGGACGGACGGCGATTACACCATGGACCACACCGCCTCGGTGTTCCTGCTCGACGCAAAAGGCCGCTTCATTGGCACCATCGCCTATGGCGAAAATCCGGAAATCGCGGTCAAGAAGCTCGAAAATCTGCTGAAGTCGTGACCGGGCTTGGGAACAATCCCGTCCGGGAGTAGTTTAGGCGCGACACCGGCGCCCGGGCCTTCGGCCGGCTGCGGACCTTGACGGCCCGGCAACCGGACGGCGACAGGGGGCTGTCGCCAACACATGGCTGCAGCAAGGCCCGGGACACGGCGAACCGGACGCGAGGGGAACTGGCATGGACGACATCGTTCTCAAGCTTGCGGTGATCGGGGCGGCCGGCATCGGCGCGCAATGGCTTGCCTGGCGGCTGCACCTGCCGGCGATCGTGCTTCTGCTTGCAGCCGGCTTCGCCGCAGGCCCGGCGACCGGCTTTCTCGATCCCGCCGCCGATTTCGGCACCGCCTACCGGCCGATGGTCTCGATCGCGGTCGCCATCATCCTGTTCGAGGGCGGGCTCACGCTCAATTACGCGGAAATCCGCGACACCTCCACCGCCGTGCGTCGCATCATCATGTATGCGGGACCGCTGACCTGGGGCATGGCGGCCTTTGCCGCGCATCATATCGGCGGGCTGAGCTGGCCGACGGCGGCCGTGCTCGGCGCGATCCTGGTGGTGACCGGCCCGACCGTGATCATCCCGCTGTTGCGCCAGGCCCAGCTCGATGCCCGCCCCGCCTCGCTGCTGCGCTGGGAAGCCATCGTCAACGACCCGATCGGCGCGCTGTTCGCGGTTGTCGCCTTCGAAGTCATCATGGTCTATATCGGCCTGCACGAGGCCGACAACCTGTTCGTGCTGATCGTCATGGGCGCAGTGGTGGCGGTGGGCGGCGGCTGGGCGGTGGGACGGCTGCTCGTCTGGTCCTTCGTGCGCGGCCACGTGCCCGAATATCTCAAGGCGCCGGTGCTGCTGGCGACCGTGGTGGCGGCCTATGCGGCCACCAACATGGTGCTTGAGGAGGCGGGGCTGCTCACGGTCACCGTGATGGGCGTGGTGCTTGCCAACAGCCGCATCGCCTCGCTGACCGACATGCGCCGCTTCAAGGAAACCGTCACCACGCTGCTGGTCTCCGGCATCTTCATCATCCTCACGGCATCGCTGAGCCTCGAGGACATCCGCTCGCTCGACTGGCGCGCGGCGGCATTCGTGGCGACGCTGCTGCTGATCATCCGGCCGATAGCGATCATGCTCGCCACCATCGGCTCGGGCGCCACCCTGCAGGAACGGATCCTGACCTCCTGGATCGCGCCGCGCGGCGTCGTGGCTGTCGCCGTCTCCGGCCTGTTCGGCACGCTTCTGGCCGATATCGGGGTTGCGGACGCGGGCCGGATGGTGGCCTTCAGCTTCGCCGTCGTGGTCACCACCATCGTGCTCCACGGCTTCACGCTGTCGCCGCTCGCGCGCCTGCTCAAGCTCAAGAAGGCGACCCGCCCCGGCATCCTGATCGTCGGCGGCTCGCGCTGGTCGACCGCGCTTGCCAAGAAGCTCACCGAAGCCGAAGTGCCGGTGATGCTGGCCGACCAGAACTGGAACCATCTCGCCGAGGCGCGGCTTGCGAGCATCCCGGTCTATTTCGGCGAGGTGCTGTCCGAAAACGCGCACCACGTGATCGACCCCAAGCATTTCTCCTCGCTGATCGCCACCGGCGACAACGACGCCTACAACGCGCTGGTCTGCACCGATTTCGGTCCGGAACTCGGACGCGGCAACGTGTTCCAGATCGGCCGCATCGACGAGAAGGCGCGTCAGTCGCTGAGCTTCACGCTCGGCGGGCGCGCGCTGACCAAGGAGCCCGTGAGCTTTCACGACCTGCGCGAAAAACTCTTGCAGGGATGGACCTTCCAGCTCACACGGCTCACAGAGGAATATGGCTGGGACGCCTACGAATCCTCGCGCCCCGAAGGCGCGCTGATCCTGTTGTGGATCAAGCCCTCCGGTGCGATCGTGTTTGCCGCCACCACCGCCAACACGCCGGGGCCGAACGACCGGGTGCTGAGTTTTGCCATGCCCAAGGACGAGGCCCGGGCCGAGGCGGCAAGCAAGACCGCGCGCAAGGCCGAGGCGACGCCCGCGGCCAAGACCGCCAAGGACCCAACACCCCTGCCCAAGGGGGACGAAACTGACGAAGGAAAGACGCAATCGTGAGCGATCACCGGTTTTACATTGTCACCGACGAAGCCGGCGCCAGCCGCGCCCTCGACCTGCTCTCGGTGCTGTTCGAGGAAGACGGTCTGCCGATCGCCACCATGGAGACCGACGAGGCCAACAAGATCTGGGAAGCCTCCGTCTATGCCAGCGGCGAGCCGGACCCGGCGCTCAAGCAGCGCATCGCCGCATGCCTGGGCGAAGATTTCGCCGGCACTCCGATCGAGATCGAAACCTTCGGCGACACCGACTGGATCGCCAAGTCACTCGAAGGCCTGAAGCCGGTGCGCGCCGGGCGCTTCCTGGTCCACGGCGCCCATGACCGCGCCGCGGTGCGCACGAACGACCTCGCCATCGAGCTCGAAGCCGGCCAGGCCTTCGGCACCGGCCACCACGGCACCACGGCGGGATGTCTCGAAATGATCGACAGGGTCATGCGCGCCTATCCCGGCGGGCCGCGCGCCATGGATCCCGTGCTCGATCTCGGCACCGGGTCCGGCGTGCTCGCAATCGCGGTGGCAAAGCTCGGTCCGGTGCGGGTGCTTGCCACCGACATCGATCCGGTGGCGATCCGCGTCGCCCGCGAGAACGTCAAGAGCAACCGCGCCACCGCCCGCATCGCCTGCGTGACCGCGCCGGGGTTTCACTCCACCGCCTTCGCCCGCAAGGGGCCGTTCAAGCTGATCATCGCCAATATCCTGGCCCGGCCGCTGATGCGCATGGCGCCCGATATCCGGCGCAATCTCGCCCCCGGCGGCTCGGTGATATTGTCGGGCATCCTCGCCGAACAGCGCCGCCAGGTGCTTGCGGCCTATTCCGGCCAGGGCCTGCGCCATGTAAGCACGCTCTGGCGCAACGGCTGGGTGACGATACATCTGAAATGATGCCGGCAGCAGCAGTGGACACCCGGGTCGGCCCGGCGCCGTCCGTCGCCCAGCTCCGGCGACCGGCCCCAGCGACCGGCACCAGCAACCGGCATGTCGCCCCGAAACGCAAAACGGCCCCCGCGAGGGAGCCGTAGCGATCAGTCCGGGCCTTGTGGGGCGGCCCGGCAAGATGCGGGTTGCGACGACCCGGCTTAGAAGAAGTAGGCCTGTGCGCCTTCGCGCTTGAGCTCTTCGCGGGTGCGGCCGAGTGCCTTGAGCTGGGCGTCGTCCATGCTCAGAAGGGCGCCGTTGACATAGCGGCGGACCTGACGTTCACGGGCACTGACGAGGCGGTCGAAGGCGGTCTGAAAGATGTTACCGGACATGTGTATCCCCTTTGGGTAAGTGATTGCTCTGTCCTCCTGCATCTTCAAGATAGGGATTCCGGCGGCGAAAGACAGCGCTTATGTTGCAGTGCAGCTATGCACAAGCTGCATGCATGAACGGGCCATGCCGTGAATTTGTGCATAGACCTCCGCGGCCTTGTGCGTGGTGCGCCTTGCGCGGGCAAAACCGGGCGCGGGACGCCGCGCGCGGCGGCGAACAATAAGACGCCCTCGCCTGCAGCGCGCGATTTTCCTTTGCCGCGCAAGTCTGTAAGCTTGCCACGGCCCGCACCGTGGCCCGACCAACCGCAAATGCCCGACAGCCGCCAGAAAGATCAGTTCATGTTCCAGAATTTCGAAGTCCTCTCCTCTCCCGACCAGGCGGCAGGGCGCCTCGCGCGGCTGCGCGCGACATTTGCCTCCCTCGGCGTCGATGCCATCGCCGTGCCGCGCTCGGACGAGTATCTGGGCGAATATGTGCCGGCTTGCGCGGAGCGGCTGGCCTGGCTCACGGGTTTCACCGGCTCTGCGGGCCTCGTGCTGGTGCTCGCGGACACAGCGCAGATCTTCGTCGACGGCCGCTACGCGGCGCAGGTGCGGGTGCAGACCGATCCGCAGGTGTTCGGTTACCAGGACCTGATCGCCACCCCGCTTGCGTCCTATCTCTCCACCGCCGCACCCGCCGGGCTGAAGCTCGGCATCGATCCCTGGACCTGGCCGGGCAGCGAGGTCGAGCGGCTTGCGGCGGCGCTCGACAAGATCGGCGGCGAACTGGTGCTGCTTGCGTCGAACCCGGTGGATGCGATCTGGGACGACCGCCCCGCTCAACCGCTCGGCACGGTCAGCATCCAGCCGCTCGACTTCGCCGGCGTCCAGGCCGACGAGAAGCTTGAGATGATCGCCCGCACCGCCGCCGAGGCCGGGGCCGACGCGGTGATCCTGGCCGACCCGTCCTCGGTCGCCTGGAGCTTCAACATCCGCGGCCAGGACCTGCCCTCGACGCCGCATCCGCTTTCGCGCGCCATCATTCCCGCCGACGGCCGCCCGCGCCTGTTCATCGACAAGCGCAAGACCGGCATTGAGGCGGAAGCCTATCTGACGCAACTCGCCGATCTCGAACCGCCGTCGCAGTTCGACGATGCGCTTGCGGAACTCGGCCGTGCCGGTGCAAAACTGATGGTCGACCCGGCGGTCGCGCCGCATGCGATCGCCCTGCAGGTCAAGGCGGCCGGCGGCGAGGTGATCGAGGCGCCCGACCCGGCCCGGCTGCCGCGCGCCTGCAAGAACCGCGCGGAAATCGCGGCCAGTGCCAAAGTGCATGTCCAGGACGGCGCGGCGATGGTGCGTTTTCTCGCCTGGCTCGATGAGCAGGAGCCCGGCACGGTCGACGAGATTTCGGCGGCGCAGGCGCTGGAGAAATTCCGCGTGGCAACGGGCGAGAGCCTGCAGATGCCGCTCAAGGCGCTGTCCTTCGACACGATTTCCGGCGCCGGGCCCAATGCCGCGATCATGCATTACCGGGTCAACACCGCCACCAACCGGCGGGTAGAGGCCGGCGAGATGCTGCTGATCGATTCCGGCGGGCAATATGTGGCCGGCACCACCGACATCACCCGCACGGTCGCGGTCGGCGCGGTACCGGAGGAGCAGAAGCGCTTCTTCACGCTGGTGCTCAAGGGCATGATCGCGATCAGCCGGCTGCGTTTTCCCGAGGGCACACGCGGGCTCGAGATCGACGCCTTCGCGCGCATCGCACTGTGGCAGGCCGGCGCCGATTTCGCCCATGGCACCGGCCACGGGGTCGGCAGCTATCTCTCGGTGCACGAAGGCCCGCAATCGATCTCGCGGCGCGGCGCGCAGGTGCTCAAGCCCGGCATGATCCTGTCCAACGAGCCCGGCTACTATCGCGACGGCGGCTTTGGCATCCGCATCGAAAACCTCGTCACCGTGCATGAAGCGCGGGGGATCGAGGGCGGCGACAGCCCGATGCTCGGCTTCGAGACGCTGACGCTGTGCCCGATCGATACGCGGCTGGTGCAAAGGGAGCTGCTGGAGCCGGGCGAAATCGACTGGCTCAATGCCTATCACGCGCGGGTGCGCGCGGAACTGTCGCCGCTGCTCGCGGGCGATCCGGCGCTCGCCTGGCTGGAGCAGGCCACGGCCGCCCTATGACGGCTCTCCGCCCGCCCTGCTCCGCGCCCGGCAGGAGGACCTTGCGATGGTGCTCGAGATCCTGATCCTGGCCTCCGCGCTGGCCGTGGCGGCGGTGCTGTTTTCGCCGCGGGTGCGCGGCGTGAAGACCTGGAAGGCGATGTCGACGCCGCTCGCCTCGATCATCGGCAGCGGCTTTCTGGTGTTGGGGCCGCTTCTGAGCCTCTCCTACGGCAAATACGCGCCGCTGGCGATGGTGGCGCTGTGCGCGGGCGCCTATCTCTATGGCGCCGCGATCCGCTACAACATGGCGGCGATCGAGGTCGCCGAAGCGGGCGGCGGCGCAGAGCCTGCCGCGGTACCCAGGCTCGAAACCGCTTCCTCGGCCCTGCTCGGCTTCGCCTATGTGATCTCGGTCGCCTATTACCTCAACCTGCTCGGCGCCTTCGGGGTCAGTCTCACGCCCTTCAACCAGCCGCTCTATGCGAAACTCCTGACCTCCGCCGTCTATGGCGTGATCCTCGCGGTCGGCTGGACCCGCGGCTTCAAGTCGCTCGAACGCATGGAGTATGTCTCCGTCACGGTGAAGCTTGCGATCATCGCCGGGCTGCTGGTGGGGCTCGCGGACTATTTTTGGGGCACGGCGTCCGCCGGAAAACTGGTCTTCAACGCCCCCACCGTAACCGGGCTGTCGGCGCTGACGCTGGCCTTCGGCCTGATCGTGACGGTGCAGGGCTTCGAGACCTCGCGCTATCTCGGCGCCAATTACGACCGCCGCACGCGCGTGCGCTCAATGCAGTGGGCGCAATGGGTCTCCACCGCCATCTACATGGTCTATATCGTGCTGACCGCCTATGTGTTCGCGGCTGGCGAGGTCAAGCTCTCCGAGACCGCGATCGTCGACATGATGGCGGTGGTCTCGCCGATCCTGCCGGCGATGCTGGTGGCCGCGGCGCTCGCCGCACAGTTCTCGGCCGCGATCGCCGACACCTCCGGCTCGGGCGGGCTGTTTGCGGAACTGACGGCGAACCGGATCACGCCGAAGCTCGCCTATGCCGGGCTGAGCGCGATCGGGCTGGGGCTGACCTGGACCGCCAACGTGTTCGAGATCATCAGCTACGCCTCGTGCGCCTTCGCGCTGTATTATGCGGTGCAGGCGGCGATTGCCATGCTCTACGCCCGCCGGAAGCGCGAGACCGGCCGTGCCGCGGGCTTTGCAGCGCTTGCGCTGCTCGGCCTCATGATCGTGCTGTTCGGCCAGGCGGTGGAGGCCTGAAGCCGGGCCGCGTGCGCGCTACAGCCCCCACGCGCGGAGCGCCACCACCAGCGCCCAGCCGATCGCGAACATGCCCATCATCGGCAGGCGCAGGCCGATCACCAGGCAGACGGCGAGCGTGATCGCCTCCGCCGAGCCGTTGGAGACTGCGGCCGGGGCCACCAGCGTGGCCAGCACCGCCGCCGGCACCGCGTTGAGCGCGGCATCGACCCGGGGCGGAATGCTGCGCATCCGCGACAGCATCATGTGGCCGCCGACGCGCGTCGCATAGGTGACCACCGCGGCGGCGAATATGATCCAGACATTGACCGGCAGGCCCCAGAAATCCCCGTTCACGACGCCTCCTCCCGGGCCGCCGGGGCGGAACCGGCGGTGTCGGGCACCGGCGGCAGCAGCACCGCCACGATCACGCCCGCAAGCGCGCCCAGGCTCACATGCCAGGGAGAACCCACGGTATGATAGGCCGCGATCGAGGCCAGGCCCGAGGCGATGACCACCGGCAGCCAGCCCGAGCGTTGCCGGAACCCGAGCACCAGGCCCAGAAAATAGATCGGCAGCAGCGCATCGAGCCCGATCGCTTCGGGATCGGTGATCAGCCGGCCAAACACGGCGCCGAGAAACCCGCCCAGCACCCAGAAGAGATAGATCGGCACCGCCATGCCCATGTACCAGGCAAAGCTGAGCGGCTTGCCGCCGTCGGCCCGCGTCTCGGCAGAGGCGTATTGCGGATCGGTGAGAAAGAAAAAGGCAACCGCCTTGCGCCACCCCGGCATCAGCCCCATGCGCCGGCCGAGCGCCGCAGAATAAAGCACGTGCCGGAAATTGACCGCAAACACGGAGAAGACGATGATCCAGGGCGCGATCCCGGAGCTGAACAATTCGAGCCCGACCATCTGGCTTGCGCCGGCAAACAGAAGCGCGCTCATCAGCACCGCCTCGCCGACGCTCAGCCCGTTGTCGACCGCAAGCGCCCCGAACAGAAGCGCAAACGGCGCCGAGGCGGCAACAATGGGCACGCTGGCGCGAACGCCTGTCAGAAAATCCGTTCGGGATGGGGACATGGAAAGCTCTCCTGCCCCGATGGATAGGTCAGCCCTGCTGACCAGTCAAATCAATAGGATTGAAGTGGAGGTTGAAGCGGCTTGGTCGTCCGCCGCTTCCACACCTACCCCTTCCGCGCCACATAGACCGTCTGCGTGAAGGGCTGGTGGGTGAGCGGGTTGGGGAAGGTCACGGGCTCGGCGCGGGCTTCGGCGAAGACGGAGGCGAGGCGCTCGGTGAAGGCGGGATCGGGGCGGGCGTCGGACCAGAGCGCGAAGACGCCGCCGGGCTTGAGATGCGCGGACAGGCGCCTGAGCCCGTCGGGCTGGTAGAAGCTTTCGCTGCGGGCGTCGAGCAGCGCATCGGGCGAATGGTCGATGTCGAGCAGGATCGCGTCGAAGCGCCGGCCGGGGGTTTCGGGATCGAACCCGTCCGTGCCCCGCGCCAGCGCGAAGAAATCGCCCTCGGTCAGGCGGCAGCGCGCATCGCCGGTCAATTCCGGGCCGAGCGGCAACAGGCCGGTGCGGTGCCAGTCGAGCACGGCTTCGAGATATTCGACCACGATCAGCGAGGCCGTGCGCGGTTCGGCAAGGGCTGCGCGGGCGGTGTAGCCGAGGCCCAGTCCGCCGACCACGACATCGAGCGCATCGCCTTCACACGCGGCCAGGCCCAGTTCGGCGAGCGCGATCTCGGAAACCGTGAACAGGTCCGACATCAGGTGCTCCTCGCCGAGCTTGATCTCGATGACATCGACATCGAGCCGCGCCTCGCGCCGGCGGCGCAGCACCAGCGGGCCGATCGGCGTCGGGCGGTAATCGAGTTCTTCGAACAGTCTCATCCAATCCCCGCGCCCTGAGCGGGCGTTCAGTGCATATGAGGCAGGGACGCCGCATGCTCAGGCCTTATCGGCGTTTTGCCCGGGGCTGGCAAGCCGGGACGGCACTCCGGACTGCCGCGGCGGGACGGTCAGCGCGGAAGCGCAGCGCGCGCGGCAACGGAGGGCCCGGAGCGGATGCCGATCCATCCCCTGAAGGCAAGCGCGGCATAAAACAGCTCGACATCCGCGAACCCCGCATCCTCGAGCAGGGCCTCGTCCTGCGCGGGCGACAGCACGGGGAGCAGCTGCCTGAGCCTTGCGACGATCCCGGCCGCCTGCGGTGCCGGAACCCCGGAGGCTGCCGCGAACCCGGCCGCGCGGCCGAGCCATCGGTCGGGCGCGGCTCCCTCGGCTGGAAAGCTGTAATGGGCGCACACGAAAGGCGCGCCCGGCCTCAGGCGGCCTGCGAGCGCGCGCAGCGTGGCGAGCCTCTCCGGCGCCGGCAGGAAATGCAGCGTCAGCAGGCACACGGCCGCATCGAACGGCCCCTCGGGCGCCGTGTCGACATAGCCCTCGTGGAACGCGACCCGCGCGGCGGCCGCGCCGAGGTTGGACCTGGCGAGATCCAGCATCGGCCCGGAGGGATCGACGCCCACGAAGCGCCAGCCGGGCTGCATCCGCGACAGCATCCCGAGTTCCATGCCGCCGCCGGCGCCGAGCACCAGGATCCGGGCGTCGCCCGACACCCGCTCGGCCAGCAGCACGCCGGACATCCTGTGCAGGTCGTGCAGGCCGGGCACCAGTTGCGCGGTCCGCTGCCGGTAGGAAGCAACCGCCCCGGGATCGGAAAAACCGGTCATGTCCCCTCCCCTGAGCGGAAGCGCAGGTTACGCATCCGGCCACAGCAGCGAGCGGTGCAACTGGGCGCCGGCCCAGGCGCCATCGGCCACGGCAAGGGTGACCGAATGCGGCATCCGGGCCACGTCGCCGCAGGCGAACACGCCCGCAAGCGAGGTCTGTTTGGCGGCATCGGTGCGGATCTGCACGCCCATCGGCGTCTCCTCCAGCGCGCAGCCGGCCTCTGCGGCGAGCGGGCTCGAGGGAACGCAGTGCGGAGCCGTGAACAGGCCTGCGAAACCAAGCCGGCGGCCGTCGTCCAGCACCACGTCCGCGACACCGTCGATGCGGGAGATGGGCACCGGCTCGAGGCTGACAGCGCGGCCTGCCAGCGCCTGCCGTGTGGCCGCATCGGGCTCCACCGCACCGTTGGTCAGAAACGTCACCGTCCCCCAGTCCGAGACCATCTCGGCCTGGTGAGCGGACATCGGCCCCGTCGCGATCACGCCGATCCTGCCCCGGTCGAGCTCGTAGCCATGGCAGTAGGGACAGTGGAACACGGACGTGCCCCAGCGCTCGGCAAGGCCAGGAATCTCCGGCAGCTGGTCGGCAAGCCCGGTGGCAAACAGCAGGCGCCGGCCATGATGATGCCGGCCATCGGCCATGGTCACCGTGAAATCGTCCTTCCCGCCGTTCACCGCGACCGCCCGGCCATCGATCCATGACAGTGTCGGATAGGCTTCAAGCTGGCGCCGCGCCGTCGCGGCGATTTCGGCGGCGGCAATGCCGTCCTGGCCGAGGAAGCCGTGCGACGGCCCGGCAAACCGGTTGCGCCGCTCGCCCGCGTCGATCACCGTCACCGCCCGTCGTGCGCGCACCAGCTGGAGCGCCGCGGCCATTCCGGCATAGCTGCCCCCGATAACAATCACATCCTGCATTCCGCTTGTCCTTTCCGGTGCCGCCACGGCTTGGGCGCACACAAAACCGCCCACGGGCTTTCATGTAACTTTAAATGATACATGAGGGCAGGCAAGTCAACCCCGGGCTCGCCTTGGCGAAACCCGCGACCGTTGCGAAAGCCGAGGCGATGGCAGACGTGATTCGCGTCCACCGGGCGCAGCACCGGGCGGGCCCGCGGGACGATTTTCGACGCCGCGGGGCGTGACAAATCGGCCACAGACGGCGGTTTATTCGGCACAATGCGGCCGCGCCGCCCGGTCGGGATTCCTAATACAGGCCCAGCGTATTCAAGCAGGGGTCGCAGTGGACAGTGCCGTATGGCGGGCATTTGACTGAGCTTTGCCAGGGGCGGCACCTGCGCGGCCCACACGGCCGCGTTGTCCTGTCCGGGTGGGGCATCGGCAAGCCGTCCCCTGCACCAATCCTGTGCGGCATTTGCGAATTTTACAGCAGCGAAAAACGTGCAAGACAGGGACCGTGCGTTTCGCATGCCGAACTCCGTGTCGCAGAGCCGCGCCCCGTTCGTATGGTGACCACCGACCCCTTTCTCCGACATGCGCCTTGCACGATGCCGAGGCGCCGCTCCAGCCGAGGACCGCCACATGACCGCCGCCCGCTTGCCGCACACCGCCCGCGCCAACCGTTCCTCGGCGATCGCCCGGCTGATGGCGGCGACCTCGCTCGCCTTCATCGCCTTTCCGGCCGCCCATGCGGCAGACTTCGTTTCGGATGCCGGTCCGCAAACCATCAGCACCGCCGTGATCGCCGACAACTTCATCGTCGGGCAGAACGGCACGGCCGACGTCACGCTCGACACGCCCGGTTCCTTCACCACCACCTCGGCGACGGCTGGCGATATCATCCTGGGGGACGCGGTCGGCAGTGACGGAACGATCACGACCAATGGCGCCACCAGCCTGGTTGCCAACCGCTTCTATATCGGCCTTGGCGGCAATGGCACGCTGACCGTGAACAACGGCGGCACCATGACGGCCCGCGGTGACGACCGCAAAGTCTATGTCGGCTATTTCGTCGGCAGCACCGGCACCCTCAACCTCGATGGCCCGGCCACGACGATGACGGCCTACGACTTCAACGTCGCCTGGATCTCGACCGGAAACGCGACGCTGTCCAACGGGGCGACCGCGACGATCGAGCAGGATGTCACGATCGGCAAGAACCCCTACACCACGGGGACGCTGACCATCACCGGCACGGGATCACGCGTTTCCTCCGACCGCCTCTATGTCGGCGAACTGGGCGCGAGCAACGGCACGCTCACCATCGAGAACGGCGGGGCTTTTGAAGTAACGGGCACCAGCAGGGCCTATATCGGCAACACGGCCGGCAGCCGCGGCACGGTGAACGTGACCGGCAACGGCTCGTCCTTTGCTTCAAATCTCCTGTTCGTGGGCTGGAACGGCACGGCCGAGATGACCATCTCGGACAAGGCAACGACAACGATCGCGGCTGATGTCTATGTCGGAACCTATGGCCCCAGCACAGGCACACTGACGGTCACCGGGTCCGGATCGGCACTGACCGCCGACCGGATCTATCTCGGCGACAGCGGATCGGGCACGCTCAACGTGCTCGACGGCGGCTCGGTCACCGCCACGGGAACAGGCAAGATCTATCTCGGCAACACGGCCGCGGGGAAGGGTTTTGCGACCGTCAGCGGCACTGGATCGCAGATATCGGCCGTCGAGATCAATGTCGGCTGGAACGATGCCGGTGTCTTGACCGTCGACGACGGCGGCTCGGTCACCACCGCGGGCTCACTGTCGCTCGGCTACAACGCGACGGGCAGCGGCACGATGACGCTTGCCACGGCCGGCGCGGTCTCCATCGGCGGCGGAACGGGCACGGTCCATGTCGCCACCGCCGCCGGTTCGACCGGCACGATCAACATCGGCGCGGCGTCAGGCGATCCCGCGGCAGCCGCCGGCACGCTGAACGCCGCGGCCATCAATTTCGGCGCAGGCGACGGCAAGATCGTCTTCAACCACACCGATACGGCCTATCAGTTCGGCGCCAACATATCCGGCGCCGGGTCGCTCTTGCTCGAAAGCGGGACCACCATCCTGACGGGAACCAACACGTACACCGGCGGAACCACCGTCAAGGGCGGACACCTGTTGGTCAACGGCTCGGTCACCGGCGCAACCACGATCGAGAACGGCGGCGTTCTCTCTGGCACCGGTACGCTGGGCACCCTTGTCGTGCAGGGCGGCGCAACGCTGGCGCCGGGCAATTCGATCGGCACACTCACCACGGGCGATATGACCTTCGCCGATGGCTCGGTCTATGCCGTCGAGGTCAACGATGCCGGTGCGTCGGACAAGCTGGTGGTCAACGGCACGGTCACCATCGGCTCCACCGCGAGAGTGGTGGTGACGCCTGCCAACGGCATCGATGACGGTTCCACCTATCTGCCGTCCACCCCCTACACCATTGTCTCGAGCACCGGCGGCGTGACCGGCACCTTCGCCGCGGTCACGGAGTCCTTCGCCTATCTTGATGCGATGCTGGCCTATGGCAGCAACGACGTGACGCTGACGCTGACGCGCACCCCCGTTGGCCCGGGGCCCGTTCCCTTTGCCGACAAGGTTTCCACCCGCAACGGCAAGAACGCTGCCAATGCCATCGATGCGATGGATCCGGCCTCGGCCCTCTACAACGCGGCCCTCACGCTTCAGGACGGCGAGACCGAGAGCGCCTTTGCCCAGCTTTCCGGCGACATCCACGCCAATACCATGGCGGGCCTGATGCAACGCAGCGGCGCGAGCCGGCAGACCATCCTCAACCGCATCCGCGGCGCCTTCGACGGCTCGGGCACGACGACCGGCCCCGTCACCGCCTATGGCGAGGGCGCATTCGGCGATCTGCTGCCCAGGACGCTTCACCCCAATGCCTGGATGAGCGGCTTCGGCTCCTGGTCCGACCATGACGGCGACGGCAACGCGGCGGCTTCGAGCGCCAAGGGTGGCGGGGTGCTGTTTGGCGCCGACGCGCCGCTGGGCGACGGCTGGCGGCTCGGCCTTGCCGGCGGCTATGGCCACGACGACATCAAGAGCCTTGCCGTCAACTCCCTGGCCAAGGTGGACAGCTACTATCTCTCCGCCTATGGCGGGCGGCAGATCGGCCCGGCAACGATCAGCTTCGGCGCCCTGCACGCGTTCCAGCAAGTCGAAACCAGCCGCGTGGTGAGCCTCTCGTCCTACAACGACACGCTGACGGCGAGCTATGACGGCTCCACCTCGCAGGCCTTCGTCGAAGGGGCGTGGCGGTTCGAGCGGGATCTGTTCCATGTCGAGCCCTATGCCAACCTGACCTACACCTATCTCCACACCGATGGATTTACCGAGCAGGGCAGCGCCACCGCGCTCACCTCCGGCAGCAACTCCTACGACCAGCTGTCGAGCACGATAGGCGTCCGCTTCGACCGCTACATCGCCTTCAACAACATGCTCGGCAAACTCTCCGGCGGGCTCGGCTGGCGCCATGGCTATGGCGACCTGTCGCCGCAGACGAACCTGGCCTTCAGCGGATCGCAGAGCTTCACGGTCGCCGGCGCCGCGCTCGCCCGTGACACCGCGCTGGTCAATGCCGGCATCTCCTTCGACCTGACCGACAAGGCCACCGTCTCCCTGCGCTATGACGGCCAGTTCGCCGACGGGCTGGAAGACCAGACCGTGTCGTCGAGCCTCCGGGTCAAGTTCTGATCGAAGCCGCCGAACGGACAGTGCGCGCGCCCCGCAACCTGATGGATGCGGGGCGCGCGCGTGTTTTGTGAGGCAGGGTCCTGAAACCCGGAAACTGCGGCCGGATCGGGCCGCCTTTGCGGGCCGGCCGGCGTCCGGCGCATCAAGATTGCGCAAAACCCGTTGATACACCGGTCTCAACCTTGACGGATCGGCCCATGGCGTCCATCGACGGAGGAGATCCGTCGCAGAACTGCCATTCTCGACCTTTGCCACATTGAACCGGACCACGGGAAGCAGCACCAGCCATGGCAGAGAACTATCGCAAGCCCACGCTCGACAAGGACCTGGACAAGCTCGCGACCATGGAAGAGGCCACCGGCCTCATCAATCGCGGCTTCGTCACCCCCGGTCTGGCGCTGGTCTTCATCGTGCTGTGCGCGATCATCGCCGGCGTGTTCGTGACCGGCCAGCCCGGCGCGGTCACCATCATCGCAGCCGCCATGATCGGCGCCTATATGGCGCTCAATATCGGCGCCAACGATGTCGCCAACAATGTCGGCCCGGCGGTCGGCTCGCAGGCGATGACGCTTGGCATGGCGCTGGCGATCGCGGCGGTGTTCGAAAGCGCGGGCGCGCTGATTGCCGGCGGCGACGTGGTCGACACCATTTCCAAGGGCATCATCGACCCGGCCGCCGTCTCCGATCCCAGCATCTTCGTCGCCGCGATGATGGCGGCGCTGGTGGCGGCGGCGATGTGGATCCACCTCGCCACCTTCATCGGCGCGCCGGTCTCGACCACCCATTCGATCGTGGGCGGGGTGATGGGGGCGGGCATCGCCGCCGCCGGCGTCGATGCGGTCAGCTGGTCGACCATGGGCTCGATCGCCGCAAGCTGGGTGATCTCCCCCTTCATGGGCGGCATTATCGCGGCCCTGTGCCTGGCCTTCATCAAGGCCGCCATCATCTACAAGGACGACAAGATCGCCGCCGCGCGCCGCTGGGTGCCGGTGCTGATCGCCATCATGGCCAGCGCGTTTGCCGCCTACCTGTCGATCAAGGGGCTCAAGACGCTCGTCGAAATCTCGCTCGGCCAGGCCGCCCTGATCGGCCTGGCAACGGGCATCCTGAGCTGGATCATCGCCCGGCCGGTGATCGCCCGCCAGGCACGCGGGCTCGAAAACCGCAACCAGTCGCTCAGAAAGCTGTTCGGCCTGCCGCTGATCTGCTCGGCAGCGCTGCTGTCCTTCGCCCATGGCGCCAATGACGTGGCCAATGCGGTGGGGCCGCTGGCGGCGATCGTGCACACCGCCGAATATGGCGATGTCGCCAGCAATGTGACGATCCCGCTGTGGGTGATGGCTGTCGGCGCGGCCGGCATCTCGCTCGGCCTGATCCTGTTCGGCCCGAAGCTCATTCGCATGGTCGGCAACCAGATCACCAAGCTCAACCCGATGCGCGCCTATTGCGTGGCACTGTCGGCGGCCGTCACCGTGATCCTCGCCTCCTGGCTCGGCCTGCCGGTAAGCTCCACCCACATCGCCGTGGGCGCGGTGTTCGGCGTGGGCTTCTTCCGCGAATGGTACACCGAGAATTCCGCCCGTCGCGCCGACTATGTGGCCCGCCACCAGATCAATCCGCCATCGCGCACCACGGCCAACGGCAAGATCGCCGAGCAACGCCGCCGCAAGCTGGTGCGCCGGGCGCATTTCCTGCAGATCATCGCCGCCTGGGTGGTGACCGTCCCCGCCGCCGCCGTGCTTTCGGGCGTGCTGTTCGTGGTGCTGCGCGCCGTCCTGATCTGAGCCGCCCGCCGGCGCTCGCCCTCCCCTCCCCGCCAGTCGCGTCAGCCCGGCCCGCCGCGAGTTCTGTGTCGGCGGCCGCCGGGCACCGGCGCCAAGCCGTGTCGCTTTGACAGCCGGCAACGGAACAACCATCCCCGCCCCGCGTTCACTCTGCGTACACTGCCGATACCGGAAAGGACGCCCCCGATGACCATTCAAAACACGCCCCCGAAGCCCATGGCCGACGACACCATGGCAAGCGACACCATGACTTCCGACCCGATCGCCCGCCCCACGCCGGCTCCCGAAACGCCGCCGACCGCGACGATGGCTCCCGGCACCCGGGCCGCCGGCACCCGAACCGTCGAGGAGACGACGACCGAAGCCCGCCAGGGCTCGACCAGCAACGGCACCGCCCGCCGGGTGCTGTTCATCTCGCTCGGTCTGGCACTGATCTGCCTGGTCGCCGTCGTGATCGTCTACATGGGATGACGCGGCAGCCTGGATCCTAGGATCCGGACTCTTCTTTCCCGTGGCCTTGCCGCCACGCGACAGGGCTTAGGCCGGTTATCCTGAGGAATTCCCGGTTGAAATTCGACTTGGTCTGGAACCCGGCCTGATACATGGCCTGGGTGACGGACAGATCGGTTTCTGCAAGCAGCCGGCAGGCTTCGGCGATGCGGTGGGAATTGACGAATTGCGAGACATTGCCGCCGGTCAGGCGGTTGACCGCGCCCGACAGCGTGCGCGCCGGCACGCCCGCGCGCCGGGCCAGCCGCGAGAGCGTGAGATTTTCGTCGCGATAGAGATGCTGTTCGGAAAAGAGAGCCTCGATCCGCGCCAGCACATCGCGGTCGGCCGCGGCCAGCGCCGGGTCCGGCCCGGGCGCTGGCGCAGGCGCAACTGTCGCCCGGACCCGGGAGGTCGCCATCGCCGCCCAGCCGATGAACAGGAGCATCAGCACATTGGCGTTGCCGGCAAGCGCTGCGACATTGACCCCGATCGACCATTCGAAATCCGCAAGGATCACCAGATCGAAGGCTGCCGCCACCAGCAAGGCGCCGGCGGCGATGCGCAGCGCGCGGTGGGCGCCGGCAACGCTGTCGAACCGCACCTCGTCGAGCGCATCGGGACCGGCCCTGCCGAGGGCGAGGAGCGCCAGCGCATAGCCGACGAAAAGCGCGACAAGCGCCCCGTCGATCAGCCTCGGCGCGAACACCATCAGCACGAGGATGTAGGCAAGCGGCACGGCATGCACCGAAGTGCCAAGCCGGTGGACGGCCTCGTCACGATGCACGAGGCTGCGAAACCCGACATAGACAAGCGGCGGCAGACAGGCGGCGAGAACCGGCATGAGATAGCCCACCCCGGTCACGCCATAGCCCCAGCGCAGGCCGACCATCACCGACTGCAGCGCGCAGAGCGCAATCAACGCGACGAAGACCGGATTGGGGCGCTCGTCCCGGCCGCGCAGCAGGGCTGCGAGCAGGGCAAGGAGGAAGAGCGCAACCACGAACGGCAGCGGCAGAAACAGCAAACGGCATCTCCCGGGAAGGATCGGATCTCGCCGCATCATGACCCAAATCGCGATTGCGTACGACCTCAATCATGATCGAGGACGCCGCGGGCGGGTGATGGCGCGAAGCTTGCCGGCATCGACACCCACCCGGAAGGCACCCCGACCATGAAACGAGCCCTGAACTTCCTTGCCGCCGCGCTGGCGACGGCCACATTCTCCCTGGCGCCCGCGACCGCCCGCCCCGCGCTCGCTGCGGAAGCGGGCACCCGCACGCTCGCCATCCCGTCAGCGGCGCGTGGCCGGGACCTGGCCGTCACCCTCTGGTATCCGGCGCAGGGAGACGGAGAAACGGTCGCGGTCGGAGACAATCGCGTGTTTGCCGGCACTTCGGCCTCCGAGAATGCCCAGCCGGCCGCAGGCCGCCATCCGCTCGTGGTGCTTTCGCACGGCTCCGGATCGACGGTGCAGGCCATGGCCTGGCTGGCCGCGCGGCTCGCGCAGGCCGGCTATATCGTCGCCGGCCCCAATCATCCCGGCACCACCAGCGGCGATTCCAGCCCGGCCGACACGGCAAAAATCTGGGCACGCGTCGACGACCTGTCGACCGTGGTGAGCGCCCTTCTCGCCGACCCCGGCTGGAGCGGGTCGATCGATGCCGACCGGATCGGCGTGCTCGGGTTTTCGCTCGGCGGCGCCACGGCCATGGAGATGGCCGGCGCCCGGGCCGATCTCGAGGCCTATGCCGGCTACTGCGACGCCAACCCGTCGATGGCCGACTGCCGCTGGTACAGGGGCGGACGCGCCTTTGTCGACGGCGAGATGGTCGCGGTCGACCCGGTCGATCTGCGCCAGGTCGACAGAGACCTGTTCGAGCGCGACAACCGCGACCCGCGCATCAAGGCCGCCGTGCTGGTCGACCCGGCGCTGGCGCGCGCCTTTACCCCGGAAAGCCTCGAGCGGATCGCCATCCCGATGAGTTTCATCAATCTGGGCGCGCCGGGCTCCGTTCCGGTCGCCGTGGAGGCGCAGGGCCTCGCTGCCCTGACGCCACAGGGAACGCATGCCACTGTCGCCGGCGCGATCCACTACAGCTTCCTGGCCGAATGCAAGCCCGACGCAAAGGCCTTTCTCGCCTCGGTCGGCGACACCGACCCGATCTGCGACGATGGTGGCACGCGCTCGCGCGCCGAGCTGCACCGGGAACTGGTGGACCTGATCAAGGCGGAGCTCGACCGGTCGCTCGCTCCCTGAACCGAGGGCCTGCCCTGCGCGAGGGGAACATCCGGTCCGGCCGGCCTGCGCGAGATGCGCGGCCGGTCCGCCCCTCACCCGCCCGGCGTTGCCCCGATCAGCTCGAACCAGCCGTCCTCGTCCATGGTGCGCACGCCGAGTTCCTGGGCCTTGGTGAGCTTCGAGCCGGCACCGGGGCCCGCCACCAGGATATCGGTCTTTTTCGACACCGACCCCGCCACCTTGGCGCCGAGCCGCTCGGCCATGGCCTTGGCCTCGTCGCGGGTCATCTTTTCGAGAGATCCGGTAAACACGACCGTGAGGCCCGCGACGGGGGAATCCTGCGCGGGCTTTTCCGCTTCGCGGATATCGAGTTCCGCCGTGAGCCGGTCGACCATGTCGAGATTGTGCGGCTCGCCGAAGAAGCGGCCGACCGCCTCGACCACGGCGGGGCCGATATCGTCGAGCGCGTCCATCTCTTCCGCCGCCGCCGTGTCGCCCGCGGCGATCGCCTTGGCCGCCTCGTAGAGCGAGGCCCAGTCGCCATAGGCGCGCGCCAGCGTCTTCGCCGTCTGCTCGCCGACATGGCGGATGCCGAGCCCGAAGATCAGCCGGTCGAGCGCGATCTCGCGCCGCGCCTCGATGGCGTCGAACAGTTTCTGCGCCGAGGTCTCACCGTAGCCGTCGCGGTTCTTGAGCCGCTGCAGGCCGTTGGCCTCGTCGCGCGCTTTCAGTGTGAAGATGTCGGCCGGCTGGCGGATCGGCAGCAGCGTGTCGTCATAGAAGAATTCGATCTGCTTTTCGCCCAAGCCGTCGATGTCGAAGGCCTTGCGCGAGACGAAATGCTTCAGGTGCTCCTTGCGCTGGAACGGACAGGCGAATTCGCCCGAGCAGCGGCGGATCGCGCCTTCCACCCCGCCCGCGGTCTCCTCGCGGATCACTGGGGTCTGCAAGGCGCAGGGGCAGACCGTGGGAAACTCGAAGGCGACCGCATCGTCGGGCGAGTCCACCACACCGAGCACCTGCGGAATGACGTCGCCGGCGCGCTGGATCTGCACCATGTCGCCGATCCTGACACCGAGCCGCTCGATCTCGCCGGCATTGTGCAGCGTCGCATTGGTGACGACCACGCCGCCCACCGTGATCGGCTCGAGCCGTGCCACCGGCGTGAGCGCGCCCGTGCGTCCGACCTGGATGTCGATCGCGGTCAGCCGGGTGGCGGCCTTTTCGGCCGGGAACTTGTGCGCGATCGCCCAGCGCGGGCTGCGCGAGCGGAAGCCGAGCCGGCCCTGCAGGTCGAGCCGGTCGACCTTGTAGACCACGCCGTCGATGTCATAGGGCAGATCGGCGCGCGCAAGCCCGATCTCGTTGTAATGGGCGATCAGCGCCTCGATGCTGTCGAGCCGCTTGGTGAGGTCGTTGACCGGAAAGCCCCAGGACTTGAACACCTCGATCATGCCGTGCTGGGTGTCGGCCGGCATCGCCGACATCTCGCCCCAGGAATAGGCAAAGAAGCGGAGCTTGCGGCTCGCCGTCACCGAGGCGTCGAGCTGCCTGAGCGAGCCTGCCGCGGTGTTGCGCGGATTGACGTAAACCGGCTTGCCCTCGGCCGCCATGCGGGCATTGAGCGCGAGGAAATCCTCTTTCGCCATGTAGACCTCGCCGCGGATCTCCACCGTATCAGGCGCGCCGGAAGGCAGGCTGTTGGGGATCTCGGCAATCGTCTTCACATTGGCGGTGACGTTCTCGCCGGTGGTGCCGTCACCGCGGGTGGCCGCACTGACGAGTTCGCCGTTCTTGTAGCGGATCGACATCGACAGCCCGTCGATCTTGGGTTCGGCGGTGAACGCGATCGAATTGTCGGGCAACTGTCCCAGAAAGCGGTAGACCGAATTGACGAAGTCGCGCACGTCCTCGTCGGAAAACGCGTTGTCAAGCGACAGCATCGGCACGGTGTGGGTGATCTTGGAGAAGCCTTCCGCGACCGCCGCGCCGACCTTGTCCGACGGCGAGTCCACAAGCTTCAGATGCGGGAACCGCTCCTCGATCGCCAGGTTGCGCCGCTTGAGCGCGTCATAGACCGCATCGTCGACGAGCGGCGCGTCCTTGCCGTGATAGGCCTCGTCGTGGCGGGCGATTTCCTCGGCGAGCCGCTTGAGTTCGGCGCGGGCTTCTGCCTCGCTCAGGGCGTCAACGGGCTTCATCTCGTCTGTCATGGCGGCACTCCGGAATCGCAGAGTGGTTTTAGCGCATACGGCGCGAATGAAAAGCGCCCGCGCGCGGGGCTGTCCCCTTTCGGGCCGGGTCCGCGCGGGCGGATCAATCAGCGATTAGGAATTTGCCTCTATCCTCTGCTCTCGCGCGGGTCCTGTGCCGCGACAAGGACAGACGAATGATCATCGGCGCAGCTTCTTCCCTACTCTCCGGCACTCCCATCGACCGCAGTGCGCGCACATCCGCCCCCGTGGCCTCGCAGCCGGCGGCGCCGGAAGCCGCAGGCGACGCCTCCGATCCGCTCGCGTCCCTTGCCAATTTCGTCGAATCCGCGGCCCAGAGCCGCAAGGCCTTTGCCGAGGAGCGGCTCAAGCATCTCAAGGAGCAGATGAACACGCTGGCGCTGTTCAATCTGGCGCCGGGCTTTCTCGCCGGCCATTCGGCACGGATGGCCAAGGAGCTCGAAGCCGCCGCCGGCGATTTCGCAAGCTCGTTCAAGACGCTGTCCGATCTCGGCGCCGAAGCCATGATCGGCGCGGTCTTCGCCAAGCTGTTCGCCGATCCTGCCCTGCCCGCGGCCTATCTCGACGTGATCGATGCGGAAGCGCCCGCGCCGCTGGTGATGAAAGCCGAAGATGCCGAGACCGCGGCCAGCTTCGCGGACACCGCGCGCCGGCTGCGCTTCGTCGTGGACCTGGCCGAGGACGCCCACGGCGACCGCTTCACCCCCTCCGACACCGCCCAGGGCGCGCGCGAGTCAACTTCGCGCGTCGTCGACCTGATGGCGCGTCTTGCAACGCCGCAGATGGCCGCGGATCTGCCGCGCTAGCAAGCCAAGCTTCGGAACCGAACTCCGAAAAGGCCTAATCGGCCACGTCGAGCAGACGGGCGGCGGCGGCGCGGGCCTCGTCGGTCACGTGCTCGCCGGCAAGCATGCGCGCGATTTCCTCACGGCGCTGGTCGGCGCCCATGGTGCTCACGCGCGTGGAAACCGTCGCGGCACCGGCCGAGGATGGCCCCTTGGCGATCAGAAGATGCGTGGCCGCGCGCGCGGCCACCTGCGGCGCATGGGTGACGGAAAGCACCTGCACGCCGGCCGAAAGCCGTCTCAAGCGCTTGCCGATGGCGTCCGCCACGGCGCCACCCACCCCGGTGTCGATCTCGTCGAACACCAGCGTCGGCGCCGAGCCGCGATCGGCGAGCGCCACCTTGATGGCGAGCAGGAAGCGCGACAGCTCCCCGCCCGAGGCGACCTTCATGATCGGCCCCGGCCGCGAGCCGGGGTTGGTGCGCACATGGAAGGCGACGCTGTCGATGCCGGTGGGGCCGGCAGACTCCGCGTCGGTGGTCATCGCCACCATGAATTCGGCGCGCTCGAGCTTGAGCGCGGGCAGTTCCGCCATCACTGCGGCGGTCAGCGCCTCGGCCGCCTCGTGGCGGCGCACGGACAATTGCTCGGCGGCCTGCATGAAGGCCGCGCGGGTTTCGCCGACACGGGCCTGCATCGCCGCAAGCCGTTCCTCGCCGGCGTCGAGATCGCCGAGATCGGCCACCATCTTTGCGGCCAGCTCCGGCAGTTGCTCGACGGTCACGTTGTATTTGCGCGCGGCGCCGCGAAGGGCGAACAGCCGCTCCTCGGTTTCCTCAAGCTCGCGCGGATTGAAATCGGCGGCGCGCAGCGCGGCCTCCACCGCGGTCTGCGCATCGGCCAAAGCGTTCAGCACCGTGTCCAGCGCAGCCACGGTCTCGCCGAGCAGATCCGGCGCTTCCTGCGCCTTGCGCTCAAGCCGGCGCATCAGCCCGCTGATGGTGGGCATCGGCGAGGCCTGGCCATTGAGGACCTCGTTGGCCTCGTTGATGTCGCTCGCCATCTTCTCGGCCTTCATCATCCGCGCACGCCGTTCGGCAAGCTCCTCTTCCTCGCCCTCGACGGGATGCAGCTTTTCGAGTTCGTCGACGGAGGAGCGCAGGAAATCGGCCTCGCGGCGCGCGGCCTCGACCTTGGCGCGGTGGGTCTTGAGCGCGCGCTCGGCCTCGCGCCAGATCTCATGGAGCCGGCCGACATCGGCAGTGCGGTCGGTGAGCCCGCCAAAGGCATCGAGCAGCGCGCGGTGCGCGTCGGTCTCGATCAGCGCCCGGTCGTCGTGCTGGCCGTGGATTTCGACGAGTGTGAGCCCGGCCTCACGCATCAGCGCCACGCTTGCCGGCTGGTCGTTGAGGAACACGCGGGTGCGACCGTCGGCCGATTGCACGCGGCGGAAGACGAGGTCACCGTCGTCATCGATACCGTTGTCGCGCAACAGCTTGCGCGCCGGATGGTCGATGCCGACGTCGAACACGGCGGTCACCTGGCCCTTGTCGGCGCCATGGCGCACGAGCCCGCCGTCGCCGCGGCCACCGAGCGCCAGCGAAAGCGAATCAAGCAGGATGGATTTGCCCGCGCCGGTTTCCCCGGTGAGCACGGACAGGCCGGCGTCGAACTCGAGATCGAGCTTTTCGATCAGGACGATATCGCGAATCGACAGTTGGACCAGCATCGCGGCCCGCTTCAGGCGCCGACGAGGCGGGCCCCGGCGCGCGAAATCCAGGAGCCCTTGTTTTCCCGTGGCTCAAGGCCCTTGGTCTTCAGGAGCTTGTAGGAATCCGCATACCACTGGCTGTCGGGGTAGTTGTGCCCGAGCACGGCCGCCGCCGTCTGTGCTTCGCTTTCGAGCCCCATCGCATAATAGGTCTCGACCAGACGCGCGAGCGCCTCCTCGATCTGACGGGTATTGGGATAGGTCTCCACCACCTGGCGGAAGCGGTTTGCGGCCGCGACATATTCCTTGCGTTCGAGATAGTAGCGCCCGACCTGCATTTCCTTGCCGGCGAGCTGGTCGCGGGCATAGCGGAGCTTGGCCTGGCTGTCCTCGACATATTCCGAATCGGGGTAGCGCTCGATCACCTCGGTAAAGGCGGCGATGGCGCGCTGCGAGGTGCGCTGGTCGCGCGTCACTTCCGGGATCTGCCGGTAGTAGGACAGGCCCACGATGTATTGCGCGTAGGCCGCGTCCTCGTCATTGGGATAGAGGCTCAAATAGCGCGAAGCGGTGTTGATCGCCTCGGTATACTGGCCCTGGCGATAATTGGCGAAGGCGTTCATCACCATCGCCTTGCGCGCGAATTCCGAATAGGGATGCTGCTTGTCGATCGCCTCGAACTTGCGGCTGGCCTCGGTCAGCTGGCCGGCCTGCAGGTTGGCCAGACCCTGGTTGTAGAGCACGTCGGCCGGCTCCACGGACTGCGCATAGGCGGTAATGTCGATGTCCTGATCCGATTGGCACGCGCCAAGCAGAGACGAAACACCAGCCAGCCCGGCGACCAAGAACGCAACCCTTACCGCGCGCCCGCGCTCGCCCATGACGGAAGACAACATCGTACAAAACCTTTCAACTGCCGCTGAAGCATTCACCCCACGGAACCAGACCCGCGTTTCTACTCGGAAAAGACCGGACTTCGCAACGTCATGATCGCGCTTTGCCGCAATTTTGTGGCAGAGCCGCGGTCGAAAACAGCCGCATGGAAATGATTTGCGCAGGCCTGTCGGCGCCGGTGGACTCAGATGTCCCAGGGGGCGAAAGTGGCGGCATTGACGGCCACCAGTTCGCCATGGCGAACCGTGTTGCGCCGCGCCGGTGCCTCGACCACCTCATAGGCCGAATGATCGGCCAGCAGCGCCCGGAGCGCCAGCGCATTGAGCTTGTGGCCGCCGCGGTAGCTGCGGTAGCAGCCGATGAACTGTGCACCGGCGAGCGCCAGATCGCCCACGGCGTCGAGCGTCTTGTGGCGGACGAATTCGTCGCGGTAGCGCAGGCCTTCGATATTGATGACCTTGCCGTCGTCGCCGATCACCACCGAGTTTTCGAGCGAGGAGCCGAGTGCGTGGCCCGAAGCCCAGAGCCGCTCGACATCGCGCATGAAGCCGAAGGTGCGGGCGCGGGCGAGTTCGCGGCGGAAAGTGTCGGCCGTGACTTCGCCCTTCCAGGACTGGCGTCCGATCAGCTGCGTGTCGAAATCGATGTCGATTTCGAAACGGGTGCCGTTGTGCTGCGTGAATTCGGCCCAGGATCCGCCCATTTCGATGCGGACCGGCTTGATGACGCGCACATAGCGACGCTTGACCGGATGATTGATGAGGCCGGCGCTGTCGAGTGCCTCGATGAACACGGCGGCGCTGCCGTCCATGATCGGCACTTCGCTGCCGTAAAGATCGATCGAGATATTGTCGACGCCGAGCGCATAGAGCGCAGCCATCAGGTGCTCGACGGTGGCCACCGAACGGTCGGGTGCGCGGCCGAGAAGCGTGCACAGATCGGTGGAGCCGACCTGCGAAGAGACGGCGCGGACGCTGATCACTTCACCGGAAGAATGGTGCCGATTGAAAACGATCCCGGTGTCGGGATCGGCGGGATGGAAGGAAATGGAGACGTTTTCGCCTGAATGAACCCCGATACCGGACAGCGAAACGGACCGCGAAATCGTGGTTTGAAGACCAACTATATTGCCACTCATAAGGCCCGCCATTTCCCGCATGTTTTGGCACGGCCACTCATGGCCATGTTGCCCCCGAAATTCCAGAGCAATCGCACGTTACCCCCACGTGACCGACTGCCCCAACCCCTTGTTGTCGATCCGCAAGATATGATGTCAGTCCGGAGTTTCCAAATCACGCTTTTTTTCCTTCTGTTACGACACTGTAACGTGACGCCTCCCGGAATACTCCAAATTTAACAATGAGTTAGAAAAACGGCGTGGCGACCTCGCAGCCGCCACACCGGAAATGTTACACACTGTTACCGGCTGCTCACTTGCTCTGCCGGCGCAGGAACGCGGGAATCTCCAGCTGCTCGTCGTCGTGACTCGTGCGCGCCTGCGGCGTCACCCGGCCCTGGTCGTCGAGCTGCCCGCGACGCGGTGCATAGACGCTTGCCTCGGGCGACAGCGGACGCCGTGCCTGGGGGGCCGGAGCGGCCTGGGCCGCAGCCGCATGATCGTCTTCCTCGCGGCGGCCGAGCGAATTCGACAGACGCTTGAGCAGACCCATCGGACCGCGTTCGTCGCCCTGGGCATGGGCCTGCAGGCGGTGCTCGATCTCGGCCTTGACCACCGGCGGGAAGTCCTCGACCCGGGGCATGCGCACGGGCTCGGGCTCGGCGCGCATCACTGGCGCCTGCGGAACAGGCTGCGGGGCGGGGGCGGGTGCGGCCGGGCGCGGGGCAGCGGCCATCGCGGGTGCGGCAGCAACCGGCTGCGGGGCGGCGACGCTTTCAGCGGTGCCGGTGAACAGGCGGCTCTGCGGCTGGAAACCCGGCTGGGCGGCTGCCTGCTGGGGCCGGGCCATCTCGGCCTGGGTGGCGATGTCGAGTTCGCGCTCCAGTTCGGCTTCCGCCGACAGGATGGTGTCGGCAACCGGATCGCGGGGAGCCGGGGCCGGAGCGGCCTGCGCCACGGGAGCCGCGGCCGGGCGGGCGGCCTGCGGCTGCGGGGCAGCGGCCGGACGGACAGCCGGGCGCGGCGCCGTCATCGTCGGACGCTGCTCGACGGCACCTTCCACGCGGTCGATGCCGGTGGCGACGACCGAGACGCGAATCAGGCCTTCGAGCGCTTCGTCGAAGGTCGCGCCGAGGATGATGTTGGCGTCGGCATCGACTTCCTCGCGGATGCGGGTTGCCGCCTCGTCGACTTCGAACAGCGTCATGTCGCGGCCGCCGGTGATCGAGATCAGCAGGCCCTGCGCGCCCTTCATCGTGGTTTCGTCAAGCAGCGGGTTGGCGATCGCGGCTTCGGCAGCGGCCATTGCGCGGCCTTCGCCCGAGGCTTCGCCGGTGCCCATCATGGCGCGACCCATCTCGCGCATCACCGAACGGACGTCGGCGAAGTCGAGGTTGATCAGGCCTTCCTTGACCATCAGGTCGGTGATGCAGGCCACGCCCGAATAGAGCACCTGGTCGGCCATCGCGAAGGCGTCGGCGAAGGTGGTCTTGTCGTTGGCGATGCGGAACAGGTTCTGGTTCGGGATGACGATCAGCGTATCGACGCATTTCTGCAATTCGTCGATACCCGATTCGGCGAGGCGCATGCGGCGCTGGCCTTCGAAGTGGAACGGCTTGGTGACGACGCCGACGGTCAGGATGCCCTTGTTGCGGGCGGCCTGGGCGACCACGGGAGCAGCCCCGGTGCCAGTGCCGCCGCCCATGCCGGCGGTGACGAAGCACATGTGGGTGCCGTTCAGGTGATCGTTGATCTCGTCGATGCATTCCTCGGCGGCCGCACGGCCGACTTCGGGCTGCGAGCCGGCGCCGAGGCCCTCGGTCACGGCAACGCCGAGCTGGATCAGGCGATCGGATTTGGACATGGTCAGCGCCTGGGCGTCCGTGTTGGCGACGACGAAGTCGACGCCCTGGAGCCCCGCATTGATCATGTTGTTGACGGCGTTGCCGCCGCCGCCGCCCACACCGAACACCGTGATGCGCGGCTTCAGCTCGGTGATATCCGGCTTCTGCAAATTGATGGTCATGGCACCCGTTCCTTCCTTGTCACATGGCCGCACCGCCGCGTGGGCCAATTCGATAGATTCAAAAACTTTCCTTGAGCCACTGCCCCATCCGGGACAGGCGGCCCCCCGCACCGGCCATGGCGGCAAAGCCGCCCTCGCCTGCGCCGTGGGATTCGAGATGGGCGACCTGCGGATAGATCATCAGGCCGACTGCCGTAGAGAATGCGGGTCCCTTGGCCGCGGCCGGAAGTCCGGAGACCCCCAGCGGACGGCCGATGCGGACATTCCGCGCGAGGATCCGCCGCGCCGATTCGCTGAGGCCGGTGAGCTGGCTGGCGCCACCGGTCAGCACGATGCGTTTGCCCACGAGCGCCGAATAGCCCGACTGCTGGATCCGGTCGCGCAGCATTTCCAGGGTTTCCTCGACGCGTGCCCGCACGATGCGCGAGACCAGCCCGCGCGGCACATGGGTCGGAAGGTCCCGCTCGTCCTCGCCGATCGGCGGGATCGAGATCACGTCCCGGTCTTCGCCGGCCTGCGGCAGCGCCGAGCCGTGCACAACCTTGATGCGCTCGGCATCGTCGAGCCGCGTCGACAGACCGCGCGCCAGATCCATGGTCACATGGTGGCCGCCGAGCGCGATCGCGTCGGCATGCACGAGCTTGCCCTCGACAAACACGGAAATCGTGGTGGTGCCGCCGCCCATGTCGATGGCGGCGCAGCCCATTTCGGCCTCGTCGGAGACCAGCGCGGCCAGTCCCGAGGCATAGGGCGTGGCGACCATCGCCTCGACCGTGAGGTGGGCGCGGTTGATCGACAGTTCGAGATTCTTGAGCGGTGCGCGATCGGCCGACAGCACATGCATGTCGACGCCGAGCACATCGCCATACATGCCCGCGGGATCGGCGATGCCGCGCTCTCCGTCGAGCGTGTAGCTCGAGGGAAGCGAATGCAGGATCGCCCGCTCGCTGCCCTGGCCGAGGCGCGTGGCGGCATTGACCACCCGCGCGAGATCGCCGGCGGCGATTTCATGCCCGCCCAGATTGACCGAGGACGAGTGGATCTCGCTCTTCAGCCGGCCGGCGGTGACGTTGACGATCAGGCTTTCCGCGGTGACGCCGGCCATCCGCTCGGCCGCATCGACGGCGAGACGGACCGAGCTTTCGACCGCGTCCATGTCGGAAATGACGCCGGCTTTCAGCCCGCGCGACTTCTGGTGGCCGAGGCCGATGATCTCGATCCGGTGGGTGCGGCCGGCGAGCAGCTCGCTGCCTTCGACGGGCGTCAGCCGGCCGATCATGCAGACGACCTTGGACGAGCCGATATCGAGCACGGTGACGATGCTGACGCGCTTGTTCGACAGCGGCTTGAGCCGGGGCAGCACGGACGAGGGGCGGAAGAAACTCACGATCTGCTCTCCGCCTTGATGGCCTTGGCGCGGGCTTCCAGCGCCTGCTTGCGACGCTCGAAGGAGGCCTCGGAAAGCTTCAGCGTCACCCGGTCGGCAAGCCGCAGGTCGACGGCGGTGATGTCGCGCGACAGCACGTCCCGGCCGGCATCGAAGGCGGCGAAGCGGTCGAGCGCAGCACCGATATTGTCCTCGGGAAGGCTGAGCGTGACGCCGTTGTCGAGCCTGAGATCCCAGCGCCGGTCGGCGATGCGGATGGCGGCCTTCACCCGGGCGCGCAGCTCCGGGTAGAACAATAGCCGCGCTTCGAGTTCGTCGGCGGCGCGGTCGGCGCCAAGCCCCACATAGAGCGGCAGGTCGGCATGGCGGGCGCCGGTGAGCGGGGCGATCACGTCGCCGCGCGCATCGATCAGCGAGAGCATGTCGCCATGTTGCCAGATGCCCACCGGCTTGCGCTCGGTCAGCACCACCGACAGGCCGCGCGGATAGATCTTCTGCACCTGCGCATCGGTCACCCACGGCAGTTCGAGCAGCTTTTCACGCGCGGCATGGGCGCTGATGGCGACCACCGAGGTGGAGCCGTCGAGGCCGAGCTGCTGCAGGATATCGATGTCCGAGGTCTCGACATTGCCGCTGACCCGCACATCCTCGAGCGCGAAACCCGCGCCCGTGGTCACGGCCTGGGTGACGGAGTGGGTGTGGCCACCGAGCGCCATGCCGTAAACGCCGGTTGCGGCCAGAAACACGCAAGCCGCCACCGATCCGGTATGCGGGCGGATGCCGACACGGCCGGTCGCGAGAGCGGTGAAATAGCGCGCCGGACGACGCAGAAAACGCGGCAGAACAAAAGCGCCCGGGAACGCTTCGCGTCCGGACGCCGACACCACCTGGGCGGCTCTGCCTTTGTTTTCCCTTATCGACGGCACGACGCGTTCTCCACCATCCAACTGACAAATTCTTCAAACGAATGGCCCGCCTGCAGGGCCATTTCGGGCGCGAGAGATGTCGGTGTCATGCCGGGCTGGGTGTTGATTTCGAGCCAGATGACCTCCCCGTTCTCGGAAAATCGGTCATCGTAACGGAAATCTGACCTGCTCACGCCGCGACAGCCGATCGCTTGATGCGCCTTCAACGCCAATTGTCGTATTTTTTGGTAAACAATTGGTGAAATTTCTGCCGGGCAGACATGTTTGGAGCCGCCGGCGACATATTTCGAATCGTAATCATAAAAGTTGTGCCCTTGCGGCACGATCTCGGTGACCGCCAGCGCCACGTCGCCCATGACGGTGCAGGTCAGTTCGCGCCCGGCGATGTAGCGCTCGACCATCACCTCATCGCCATAGTGCCATTCGGAGGAGGCAAGAATCTGCGGCGGATGGCTCTGGTTTTCCTGGACCATCACCACACCGAAGCTCGAGCCTTCGCGGACCGGCTTGACCACATAGGGCGGCGCCATGGGATGGGAGGAACCAATGTCGTGGCGGTTCATGACTTTCGATTCCGCCACCGGAATGCCCACGCCCTTGGCCACGATCTTCGACAGCCGCTTGTCCATGGCGAGCGCGGAGGCGGTGACGCCCGAATGGGTATAGGGAATGCCCAGATATTCAAGCACGCCCTGGATCGTGCCGTCCTCGCCGAAGGGGCCATGCAGCGCATTGAAGGCGACATCGGGCTTGAGGTCGGTCAGCACCGCAGCGATGTCCTGTCCCACATCGACGCGGGTGACGCGGTAACCCGCGCGCTCGAGCGCATCGGCGCAGGGATTGCCCGAGGCGAGACTGACCGGCCGCTCCGAGGAAAAGCCGCCCATCAGCACGGCCACATGTTTTTTCGCTGCCTCTGAAGTCATTCAGGTCCTCGTTCCGTCCCGGTTCCGGGTCCGCTGATCGCCATTCCGGTCGCGCTTGTGGTGATTCGGCCTAACCCGTACCACGTTGAAAGCACTCAGTTACAGGCCAGAATAACCGGCGAAGGTTGCGCCAAGCCATCCTGTTGCATCGCGGACCGGGCCGTTTTGCGGCGAAGGCGGACAAACTTCGACCGTGCGGAAGCTTGCATGACCCGCGCGGCCCTTCCCATCGGCTTGCGCCGCAACGGACCAGCATGGCATCCATAGGATCCGCGCAATCATCCCGAGCCGACAAGGACCAAAGCCCATGCCAAGCCATCCCCTGCCCGACGCCTGGTCGACCACGCCTTCGGGCAAGCTTCGCGCGCGCGGGCTCGGGCTGCCGTTCGAAGGCCTCTGCGGGCCGTGCAACGCCATCACCGACGTGCCCGGCGTCCGCGTCGGCTACGTCACCCTCATCGAGGGGCACGGGCCTCTCAAGCCCGGCAAGGGTCCGGTGCGCACGGGCGTGACGGCCATCGTCCCGCGCGAAGCGGAACGGATGCACGAGCCGCTGTTTGCCGGTTTCTTCAGCCTGAACGGCAACGGCGAACTCAGCGGCACGCATTACATCGAGGAAACCGGCAAGTTCGGGCTGCCGATCACCCTCACCAACACCCATTCCTGCGGGATCGCCCGTGATGCCACCATCCGCTGGGCGGTCGATCGCCTGGCCGACCGCTTCCATGACGACTTCGCCCTGCCGGTGGCGGCGGAAACCTATGACGGCTTCCTCAACGACATCAACGGCTTTCACGTGCAAACCGGGCACGTGCTCGAGGCGATCGAAAATGCGCGGGGCGGCCCGATCGAGGAAGGCAGCGTCGGCGGCGGTACCGGCATGAAGTGCTTCGGCTTCAAGGCAGGCTCCGGCACCGCTTCCCGGCGGGTGAGTCAGTTTGGCGCGGACTATACGGTCGGCGTGTTCGTGCAGGCCAATTTCGGCACCCGACGGCATCTGACCATTCTCGGCCGGCCCGTCGGCACCGATCCGGAGCTTCCGCAGATGCGCGAGAACACCGCCGACACCGAACTGAGCTCGATCATCGCCGTGATCGCCACCGATGCCCCGTTCCTGCCGCACCAGCTCAAGCGTCTGGCGCGGCGGGCGACCTTCGGCATCGGCCGCACCGGCGGCATGGCCAACCACGGATCGGGCGACCTGTTCCTCGCCTTTTCCACCGCCCATGACGATCCGGGCGGCGGCGCCCTGCGCAGCCTGAGCTTCATCCCTGACGAGGATATCGATCCGTTCTTCGAAGCGGTGGTGCAGGCCACCGAGGAAGCCATCCTGAATGCCATGATCGCCAATGCGGACATGACCGGCCGGGACGGCAATTTCGTGCCGGCGCTGCCGCATGCGGCGGTGCGCCGTGCATTCGGGCTTCAGCCATGAGCCAAGATCATGCCCGTCGGCCGTGTCAGCCCGCCGAGGCCCGGGGCGCGGCGGCTGCGACAACCTCCCGCTCCGGCACCGATCCGGTGTCGTAGCACAGCTCGATCCGGTCGCGGCCCAACGCCTTGGCGGCATAGAGCGCCTTGTCGGCGCGCGAGAAGGTTTCCCGGAAACTCTGCCCCGGAAGCGCACGGGTGACCCCGCCGGAGATGGTGGCATTGATCGCGGCCGCGTCGATGCTCACCTTGAGCCCGGCTATCCGGATCCGGGCAAGTTCGCCGAGCGCGGTGAATTCGGCGAATCCCAGCTCGGCGCTGAACACGGCAAATTCCTCGCCGCCGATACGGCCGCAGACGCCCCGCCCGGCAAACACCGAGGACAGCGTCGCGCCGACCTTGACGATCACCTCGTCCCCGGCGGCGTGACCGTAGCGGTCATTGACGAATTTGAAGCGGTCGATGTCGACCACCATCAACACCTTGTCGCGGTCGCAGGCTTCGAACTGTTCCAGGAAGGACCGTCGGTTGGCGAGCCCCGACAACACGTCGGTGCGGCTGAGAAGCTCGAGTTCGGCGCGCGACACGCTCAGATCGTAGATCGCAAATCCGATCACCGCATAGGCCACGACCGCGACCGAAAAGGCGATCGCCGGCGTGAGCATCGTGGCCGTGATGAAGCCATCCATCAACGTGTAGGGAAGCAACCCCACCTGCGCGAGAAGCGCCTGGGAGGAAATGTCGATGGCATAGGCCAGCACGGCGATCTTGCACGCCATCAGCGTCGCCTTGCGCCAGACCTGGAGCGGGGATTCGAATTCACCCAGCGTCAGCTGACGGATAATCCAGTTTTGGGCTCCCGCCACGATGGTATCGATCCAGTTCATCGGCACAATATTAGAACAAGCGGATTAATATAATGCTGCGGCGAATCCGGCGTCCTGGAGCCTTTTACGCGACAACGCGGCTTTTGGGATTGAAACGGCTGCGATGGTGAACCCGGGGTAAACGGCCAGTCGCGGGCACCGGCCCGGAACGGATCAGGCAAACCCGGCGCGGACAGTCTCCGGCCAGACGGCCAGCGTCACCGAAATCGGGACCGGCCCGGCCGGCTCCTCCAGGGCGGAATCGACGATGCGGTTGCGCCCGCCGAACTTGGCCGCATAGAGCGCCTTGTCCGCAAGGGAAAAGGTTTCACCGAAGCTCTTCCCGCTCGGCCCCCGGGCGATCCCGCCCGAGACGGTGATTCCGAAACCGGACGGGCCGATCCGCAGCCTTTCCACCCGAGAGCGGGCGCGCTCCGCGAGCACCGCGAACTCGTCTGCCGCCATGTCGGCGGCGAACACCGCGAATTCCTCGCCGCCGATGCGGGCGCACAGGCACGGCGCGGGAAAGACCTCCACCAGAACCGCAGCCACGCTGGCAATCGTCACGTCGCCGGTGATGTGGCCATGGGTGTCGTTGATGGCCTTGAACCGGTCGATGTCGAACACGGCCAGCATCCTGTCACGCGTGCAGCTATCGAAGGTCTGGTGAAACGCGCGCCGGTTGGCGAGCCCGGACAGCATGTCCGTTCGGCTCAGCCGTTCGAACTCCGCGCGCGAGACGCCGAGATCGTGGATCGCGAAGCCGACCACGAGATAGGCTCCGACGGAGAGGATGAACGTGATCGGCGGCGTCAGCACGATGGCCAGGATCAGCGCGGCTCGAAAATCGTACTGAAGAAGGCCGACGCTATAGAGCAGCAGATGTGCCGCCAGATTGAGAATGAGGGCCAGAACGGAAACCTTCAGCGCGACCCAAACCGACTTGCGGCCCACGTCCCGATAGGAACGGAACTCGCCCACCATCAATTGTTTGAGAATCCAGTTCCGGACGATGCCGACCATACATGTGCTCCTTCAGGCACACAGTGGTAGGCCCGGTCGCCTTAACATTGTCCTGACACCCGGCAAGGGAAGCGCAGCCCTTGGGCCGGATCGACATAATTCAAGCTTGAAACAGATGCTATGGTGAAGAGACGGTAAACGACCGGCCTTGCGGCACTTGGCGCAAGGCGCGGCAGCACCCCGCGCGAGGATGCTCGCACGCGGGTCCGGATGCGGCATCACGCCCCCGCGTGGGCACGGTCTTGAAAGGCCGGTGCAAGTCGGCACAAAGGACGCCCGGCGGCTGCGGCCTCAGACCATCTGGCCCAGGAACTCCTGCACCAACTGGCCGGGCTCGAACAGGCCGAGCCGCTTGATTTCCCAGTCGAGCCGGACACCCGAATTCTCCAGCACCCGCGCACGCACGGTCTCGCCGAGATGCTCGAGTTCGTAGCCTGACGCGGTGCCGGTGTTGATCATGAAGTTGCAGTGCATCGGCGACATCTGCGCGCCACCGATGGTGAGCCCGCGGCAGCCGGCGTCGTCGATCAGCTTCCAGGCGGAATGACCGGGCGGGTTCTTGAAGGTCGAGCCGCCGGTCTTCTCGCGGATCGGCTGCACCGTCTCGCGGTGGTGCTGCACGGCGTCCATCGCGGCACGGATGTCGTCCTGTTCGCCGGGTTCGCCTTCGAAGATGGCGCGGGTGAAGATCAAGTTGGCGGGCGCCGAGGAATGCCGGTAGGCATAGCCCATCTCGGCATTGGAAAAGACGTGTCGGGCGCCCTTGCGGTCGATCGCATGCACCTCGACCACGCGCTCGCGGGTTTCCACCCCATTGGCGCCGGCATTCATCCTGAGCGCGCCGCCGATGGCGCCGGGAATGCCGTGATAGAAGTGGAAGCCGGCGATGCCTGCTTCGAGCGCGACCGCGGCCACATGCTTGTCCGGGCAGGAGGCGCCGGCCGAAATCCGGGTGTCGGAAATCTGCTCGGCCTGGCCAAAGCCCTTGGCCGAGAGCCGGATGACGACACCCGGGATGCCGCCGTCGCGCACCAGCAGGTTCGATCCGATGCCGACCGGCAGCACAGGCACGTCTTCGGGCAGCGCGGCGAGAAAGCCTGCAAGATCGTCCTCGTCGGCCGGCTGGAACAGCAGTTCCGCCGGTCCGCCGGTGCGGAACCAGGTGATCTTCGACATCTCGGCATTCGGCGTCAGCCGGCCGCGCACATCGCCGAGCCGGCCTTCGAGCGTCGCGAGCAGCCGCTCGCCATCGACCTGAAGCGGCTTCATGCCTTGCTCCCGAGATCCGGTTCGGGCTTGAGCGCCGCGAGTTCCTTGGGCAGTTGGTTGGCCCACTGGGTGATGGTGCCGGCGCCCAGGCAGACGACGTAATCGGTGGGCTTGGCGATCTCGGCGATCAGTGGCGCCAGCGCCTGGGGTCCGTCGATCAGCCGCGCGTCGCGATGACCGCCGGCCTTGATGCTGGAGACGAGTTCGGCCGCGCCGATGCCTTCGATCGGGTCCTCGCCCGCGGCGTAGACCGGAGCGATGATGACCGTGTTGGCATCGTTGAAGCAGGCGGCGAAATCGCTGAACAGGCTTTCGAGGCGGGTGTAGCGATGCGGCTGGGCGACGGCGATCACCCGGCCCGCGCAGGCGTCGCGCGCGGCGGCGAGTACCGCCTTGATCTCAACCGGATGGTGACCGTAATCATCGAACACCTCGACCCCATTCCAGGTGCCGGTATGGGTGAAGCGGCGCTTGACCCCGCCGAACTGGCCGAGTCCGCGGGCGATTTGTTCGGGCGTGAGCCCAAGCTCATAGGCGACCGCGATCGCGGCCACCGCGTTCGACACATTGTGCTTGCCCGGCATCGGCAGCCTGAGGTCCTTGAGCTCGACCTTGGCGCCGGTCTTGCGGCTGTGGATCACCACGTCGAACACCGAGACCGGCCCGTCCATGCGGTGCGGGTTGGTGCCATAGGTGATGACGCGGCGGTCCTCGATGCGGCTCACAAGTGCCTGCACTTCCGGGTGGTCCAGGCACATCACGCCGAAGCCGTAGAACGGCACGTTCTCGACGAACTGGCGGAACGCCGCCCGCACGGCGTCGAAATTGCCGTAATGGTCGAGATGTTCCGGGTCGATATTGGTGACAATCGCAATGTCGGCGGGCAGCTTCAGGAAGGTGCCGTCGCTCTCGTCGGCCTCGACCACCATCCACTCGCCCTCGCCCATGCGCGCATTGGTGCCGTAGGCATTGATGATGCCGCCATTGATCACGGTCGGGTCGAGCCCGCCGGCCTCAAGCAGCGTCGCCACCATCGAGGTGGTGGTGGTCTTGCCGTGGGTGCCGCCGATCGCGATGGCGTTGCGGAAGCGCATCAGCTCGGCCAGCATCTCGGCGCGGCGCACCACCGGCAGCAGCCGCTCGCGCGCGGCCACCAGCTCGGGATTGGTCTTCTTGATCGCGGTCGAGACCACCACCACTTCCGCCTCGCCGAGATTGGCGGCGGAATGGCCGATGAAGACTTCGATGCCCTTGTCGCGCAGCCGCTGCACATTGGCGCTGTCGGACTGGTCCGAGCCCTGCACCTTGTAGCCGAGATTGTTGAGCACCTCGGCGATCCCGCTCATGCCGATGCCGCCAATGCCGATAAAATGGACAAGGCCGATGGTCTGCGGCATTTTCATGCGGACGTGCTCCTAAACTGGTCGATGCTGATCCCCTCCGCAATAGCTTCTGCGAGATTGGCAAGCAAGCGCGCGGCGTCGGGTTTTCCCGTCGCCTGGGCGGCCGCGGCGGTGGCGGCAAGGCCGGCGGGATCGTTCATCCGGTCGGCGATCATCTCCGAAAGAAGCTGCGGGCTGAGATCCGCCTGGCGCACGACGCTGGCCCCGCCCTTGGCCATCAGCGCCGCCGCATTCGCCGCCTGGTCGTGGTCGAGCGCATAGGGATAGGGCACCAGGATCGCCGAGCGGCCGATCACCGCGATCTCCGACACGGTCGAGGCGCCCGAGCGCGAGATCACCAGATGCGCGGCGCCGATGCGCGCGGCCATGTCGGTGAAGAACGGCGAGACCTCGGCCTTGACGCCGAGCTCCTCGAGCCGTGCGCGCACATGCGGCTCGTCTTCCGGCCGGGCCTGCTGGGTGAGCTCGAGCCGCGGCCGCAGATCGTCGGGCAAAAGCGCGATCGCCGCCGGAATGGCGTCCGAGAAGAACTGCGCGCCCTGGCTGCCGCCGAACACGACCAGACGGAACGGCTCGCCGTCCATCGAGGGCTGATAGGGAATGGCCGCCGCCGCGATCACTTCCGGGCGCACCGGGTTGCCGGTGATCACGGTCTTGGCCGCATGCGTGCCCTTGCCTTCCGGCAGGAAGCCGCCGGCGATCACCTTGACGCGTGACGCGAGCGCCTTGTTGGCGCGGCCCATCACCGCGTTCTGCTCATGCAGCATCGAGGGGATGCCGGCATTCGACGCCGCGATCAGCGGCGGGATCGTCGGATAGCCGCCGAAGCCGATCACCGCGTCGGGCCGGATCCGGCGCAGAAGCGCACCGGCCTCGCGCACGCCCTGGAACAGCGTCCACAGCGATTTGACGACCTTGAGCGGATTCTTCGAACCGATGGTGGCTGAACGGACCACATGGATCTCGGAAGCCGGGAACTTGCCGGCAAAGCGCTCGGCGCGGCTGTCGGTGACGAGATGCACGCGGTGGCCGCGGGCGATGAGTTCATGCGCCAGCGCCTCCGCGGGAAACAGGTGGCCGCCGGTGCCGCCAGCCGACAGCAGGAAGAGTTTGCTCTGCTCCATGATGCTATTCCGCCGCTACGCCCGCCAGCGGCCGGTACATCACGCGCGGCTTGGCCCGGGTTTCGGGCCGCCGCCGCGTGAGCGCGAGCAGGAAGCCCGCCGTGATCGCCACCGCCACCATCGACGATCCGCCATAGGAAATCAGCGGCAGCGTCATGCCCTTGGCCGGCAAGAGTTCGAGATTGACGCCGATATTGATGAAGGACTGGAAGCCGATCAAAAGCGACAGGCCCGCGACCGCCAGCCGGGTGAAATCGTCCTGCTCGCGGCTCGCGCGCACAAGTCCGCGGATCACCAGGAGCGCGAACAGCAGGACCAGCACCATGCAGAAGACGATGCCGAACTCCTCGGCCGCGACGGAGAAGACGAAGTCGGTGTGGCTGTCGGGAAGGATGCGCTTGATCGTGCCCTCGCCCGGCCCCTGGCCGAACCAGTCACCGCGGATGATCGCCTCGCGCGCGGTGTCGACCTGGAAACTGTCGCCCTCGCCGAACAGGAAGCCGTTGATGCGCTCGGCCACGTGCGGAAACATGAAATAGGCCGAAATCGCACCGGCGGTGGCGGCACCGCCCAGAAGCACGATCCAGAACCAGGACATGCCGGCCATGAAGAACATTCCGCCCCAGATCGCGGTGGTCAGCATGGTCTGCCCGAAGTCGGGCTGCGCCACGAGAAGGGCTGCGACGATGCCGAACAGGATGATCGCGAACAGGTTTCCGGGGATTTCGGGATGCCGGGAGCGTTCCGAGAACAGCCAGGCGCAGATCACCACGAAAGCGGGCTTCATGAATTCCGACGGCTGGATCGAAATCCCGAGGATCGAGACCCAGCGCCGCGAGCCCTTGATCTCGACGCCGAAGAACAGCGCCAGCACCATCAGGAGGATCGATCCGGCGAGCAGCAGCAACGCCATCCGCCGCACCTGCCGCGGGCTCAGGAACGAAACCGCGAACATCACCACCAGCGCCGGAATGAGGAAGATGCCGTGGCGCGTGACGAAGTGGAAGCTGTCGAGACCGAGACGCTCGGCCACGGCCGGGCTGGCCGCGAACGAGAGCATCAGCCCGATGCCCATCAAGCCGATAAAGGCCGCCAGAAACAGGCGGTCGATGGTCCAGAACCAGTCGGCGACCGGTCCGCGCTCGACGCGGCTAACCATGCTGTTCTCCCTTGGGTTCGACATCGATGAGCATATCAATATCGTCTAAAGCAGACACCAGGCTTACGAAGGCGTCGCCGCGGACCTCGAAATTGCGGAACTGGTCGAAGCTTGCGCAGGCCGGCGACAACAGCACCACCGGCATGGCGTCGCCGTCGTGGGCCGCGTCCGCCGCCGCAGCAGTCACTGCGTTCTCGAGCGTGCCCGAGATCTCGTAGGGCAAATGCGTGCCGATGGTGGCCGCAAACCCCGCCGCCGCCTCGCCGATCAGATAGGCCTTGGCGATGCGTCCGAATTCCGGCTCGAGCGCGGTGATCCCGCCGTCCTTCGGCAGGCCGCCGGCGATCCAGTAGATGCGCTGGTAGCTCTTGAGCGCGGGCAGCGCGGCCTCGGCATTGGTGGCCTTGGAATCATTGACGAACACCACCCTGCCCCGGCGCGCGACCGGCTGCATCCGGTGCTTGAGGCCGGGAAAGCTCTCAAGCCCGGCGCGGATCTCCGCGTCGCTCAATCCGACGCTGCGGCAGGCGGCGATGGCGGCGGCCGCGTTCTGCGCATTGTGCGCGCCGCGCAGCGTGGCAACGCCCGAAAGGTCGGCGATATCCGTGACCACGCCATCGCGCGCCTCGCGGATCATCGCGCCGTCGGCGAACACCCCGTCCGCGAGCGCATGGTCCTTGGAGACCCGGACGACCCGGCGCCCGCCCGCCTCGATGCGTCGGGCGATGGTCCGGCAGAAGTCGTCGTCGTCGCCGACGATGGCGGTTTCGCTGCGGGCCACCAGCCGCGCCTTGACGTCGGCATAGTGCTCGAACGAGCCGTGCCGGTCGAGATGGTCCGGCGTCAGGTTGAGCAACAGGCCCGCACTCGGGTTGAGCGAGGGGGCGAGGTCGATCTGGTAGGACGAGCATTCGACCACATAGACACGGTCCGGCGCCGGGGGCGCGAGCGTGAGCACGGCGATGCCGATATTGCCGCCCAGCTGGGCGTCGCGGCCCGCATGGGCGACGAGATGGGCAATCAGCGCGGTGGTGGTCGACTTGCCGTTGGTGCCGGTAATCGCGATGAAGGGCGCATCCGGCGCCAGCGCCCGCCGCTCGCGCGCGAAAATCTCGACATCGCCGATGATCTCGACGCCGTTGGCGGTGGCAAGCTCCGCCGTCCAGTGCGGCTTGGGATGGGTCAGGGGAACGCCCGGCGAGAGCACCAGCGTGTCAATCGCGGTCCAGTCGAGCGCGCGCAGGTCGCCCACGGCGAGCCCTTCCGCGCGCGCCGCCTCCACCTGCGCGGGATTGTCGTCCCAGGAGACCACATCGGCGCCGCCGGCCGCCAGCGATCGGGCGGTGGCGAGCCCCGAACCGCCCAGACCGAACAAGGCCACGCGCTTGCCGCGAAAGGTGGATGCCGCGATCATGATTTACCTCAGCTTGAGCGTCGCGAGCCCGATCATCGCGAGGCCCACGGAAATGATCCAGAACCGCACCACGACCTGGCTTTCGGTCCAGCCCAGTTTTTCGAAATGGTGGTGGATCGGCGCCATCAGGAACACGCGCTTGCCGGTCAGCTTGAACGAGGCGACCTGGATGATCACCGACAGCGCTTCCATCACGAACAACCCGCCGATGATCGCCATGACGATCTCGTGCTTGGTGGCGACCGCCACCGTGCCGATCAGCCCGCCGAGCGCGAGCGACCCGGTGTCGCCCATGAAGATTGCCGCCGGCGGCGCGTTGAACCACAGGAAGCCGAGGCCGGCGCCGATCACCGCGCCCAGGATCACCGCGAGTTCACCGGTGCCGGGGACGAAATGGATCTGCAGGTAATTGGCGAAGACCGCGTTGCCGGCGAGATAGGCAATGGCGCCGAAGGAGGCGGCCGCGATCATCACCGGCACGATGGCGAGACCGTCGAGACCGTCGGTGAGATTGACCGCATTGCCCGCGGCCACGATCACGAAGGCGCCGAAGACGATGAAGAACCAGCCGAGATCGAGGAGCAGGTCCTTGAAGAACGGAAACGCCAGCGACGAGCCGAAGCTCGCGCCATTGGCGGGCGAGGCCGCCATCGAGGCCTGCATGATGAAGAACACGGCGATTCCGGCGATCAGGAATTCGAAGCCGAGCCGGGCGCGGCCGGAAAAGCCCTTGTGGCTCTGCTTGGTGACCTTGAGATAGTCGTCATAGAAACCGATCGCGCCGAAGCCGAGCGTGACCAACAGCGTGGTGACCACATAGACGCTCGACAGGTCCGCCCACAGCAGCGAGGAGCCGACAATGCCCGCCAGGATCATCAGCCCGCCCATGGTCGGCGTGCCGGCCTTGAGAAAATGGGTCTGCGGTCCATCGGCGCGGATCGGCTGTCCGCGCCCCTGGCGCACCCGAAGGGAGGCGATGATTCGTGGCCCGAACAGAAACACAATCAGCGCCGAGGTAAACATAGCTGCCCCGGTCCGGAAGGTTATATATCTGAAAAGATTGAAAAACTGGACTTGATCCGCCAGATCCACCAACCAGATGAGCATATTATGCGACCTCTTAGCGTCGTTTATTCTTGCGTGCTGCTGTCAGACACAGCCCGATACTTGTCAAGAAACGCCTTGACGATGCGCCCGAAGCCGATGCCGAGCGACGATTTGATCATGACGACGTCGCCGTCCTGGATGACGGTTGCGAGATGGCCGGCAAGCGCATCCGCATCGTCGCGGTGGACGGTTTCGATCTCCGAGCCGACCGCGGTGCGCAGCGCCTGCATCTCGGGACCGGCCAGGCACAGAAGATCCACCTTGGCCTCGCGCACCGGCGCGGCCAGGTCGCGATGCACGCGCTCGGAGAAGGCGCCCATCTCCAGCATGTCGCCGAGCACGGCGATGCGCCGTCCGCCGGGCCCCACCGGCGTGTCGCGCAGCATCTCCAGCGCGGCCCGCATCGAGACCGGGTTGGCATTGTAGCTTTCATCGATCAGCAGGAAGCTGCCGCCGTGGTCGAGCGCCAGCCGGTGGCGGGCGCCACGGCCCTTTTCTGCGGAGATGCCGGCAAGCGCATGCACCGCCTTGTCGAGGTCGGCGCCCAGCAGGTGCACGGCCCCCAGCACCGCCAGCGCGTTCTGCACCAGATGCCGCCCCGGTGCGCCGATCCTGACGGCCAGGTCGTTGCCACCGACGCGGGCGGTGATGGTCGAGCCATCGGGCTCCAGCTCGCAGTTGAGCAGCCGGTAACCGGATTTGGCGTTCTCGCCGAAGGAATGGACGTTTTTGATGCCGAGCTCGCCGGCGCGCTTCTTGAGCCAGGCGAATTTCTCGTTGTCGCGGTTCAGCAGCACATGGCCGCCCGCATCAAGCCCTTCCATGATTTCGGCCTTGGCCGCGGCGATCTCGCCCAGATTCTTGAAATTGCCCAGATGCGCGGCGGCAATGGTGGTGATGATCGCCACATGCGGACGCACCATCTTGACCAGCGGCCGGATCTCGTCGGGATGGTTCATGCCGATCTCGAACACGCCAAAGGCAGCGCTCTGCGGCATCCGGCCGAGCGTGAGCGGAACGCCCCAGTGATTGTTGAAGGAGGCCACCGAGGCATGCACCTCGCCGCTGCCTTCGAGCGCATGGCGCAGCATTTCCTTGGAGGAAGTCTTGCCCACCGACCCGGTGACCGCGACGATCCGGGCCTCGGAGCGGGCACGCGCGGCGCGGCCGAGGTCCTCGAGCGCGGCGAGCACGTCGTTGACCACGATCATCGGCGAGGTGACGCGGCCGAGCGCGGGCAGTTTGGCTTCCGAGACGACCAGCAGGCTTGCGCCATTGGCCACGGCGACGCTGGCGAAATCATGGCCGTCGAAGCGGTCGCCCTTGATGGCGAAGAAGGCGTCGCCTTCGCTCACGCTGCGGCTGTCGATCGAGATGCCTGTGACGCCCTCGGGCAGCATGCCCAGCGGACGCCCGTCCATGGCCTCGACCATGTCTTGAGAGGTCCACAGCAGGCTCATGCCGTGCGTTCCTTGAGAGCCTTGCGGATTTCCGCATGATCGGAAAACGGCAGCACGGTGGCGCCCACGGTCTGGCCCTGCTCGTGCCCCTTGCCGGCCACGATCAGCGTGTCGCCCGGCTTGAGCATCCCCACCGCGGTGGCGATCGCCTCGGCGCGGTCGCCGATTTCGGTGGCGCCGGGGGCCGCGGCAAGGATTTCGGCGCGGATCGCCGCGGGGTCTTCCGAGCGCGGATTGTCGTCGGTGACGATCGCCACATCGGCGAGGTCCGTCGCGATCGCGCCCATGATCGGCCGCTTGCCGCGATCGCGGTCGCCGCCGCAGCCGAACACCACGATCACGCGTCCGGTGGTGAACGGCCGCACCGCTTCGAGCACGTTGCGCAGCGCATCGGGCTTGTGGGCGTAATCGACATAGGCGGGCGCACCGTCGGGCGTCGAGCCGACCAGTTCGAGACGGCCCGAGGCGCCGGTGAGGCGGTCAAGCGCCGCCATCGCCTGGTCGGGCGAGGTGCCGGTGGCAATCGCCATGCCGGCGGCGACCAGCGCGTTGGCGATCTGGAAATCGCCGGCCAGCGGCAGCTCCACCTCGAAGATGCGACCGTCCAGATGCACTTCGGCGATCTGCTTGTGACGCAGGTGCTCGACCCGCTTGAGGCTCAGGAACCCGCCCTTGCGGCCGACGGTCATCACTTCCGCGCCGGCCCGCTCCGCCACCTCGACGGCGCGGCCTGACCAGGCGTCGTCGGCATAAATCACCGCCGGCGCGCCGCGGGGCAACAGCGTGTCGAACAGCCGCATCTTGGCGGCCATGTAGTCATCCATGTCGGGGTGGTAGTCGAGATGATCGCGACCGAGGTTGGTGAAGCCGGCGACGCTGAGCGCCACGCCATCGAGCCGGCGCTGGATCAGCCCGTGGCTCGAGGCTTCCATGGCCGCGTGGGTGACGCCGGAACTCGCGAGATCGGCGAGCAACTGGTGCAGCGCGACCGGATCGGGCGTGGTCAGCGAGCCGTAATCGACGCGCCCCGGAGCCACCACCCCGGTGGTGCCGATCATCGCCGCCTGCTCGCCGCTCGAAGCCCAGATCTGGCGCAGGAACGAGGCCACGGAGGTCTTGCCGGCGGTGCCGGTGACGGCGCCGATCACCCGCGGCTGCGGCCCGAAAAAGGCCGCCGCCATGCGCGCCAGCGCAAGCCGCGGATCGTCGGCCGTGATCACCGGAACCGACAGCCCGTGAAGACCGGCACCGGCGCCGGCCACAACCGCGCCGGCCCCGCGCGAAATCGCCTGCTCGACGAAAAGCGCGCCGTCCGTCTTCACACCCGCAAGCGCGAAGAACACATTGCCCGGCTCCACGATGCGGCTGTCGGCGGTCAGTCCGGTCACCGGCATGTCGAATTCGGTCGGCGCCGGCGTGACGATGGTCTTGGGCGGAAGAGCGGCAATCAACGCGGACAGTTTCATGAATTTCCCGGGTGTTTGGTTGTCTGAGCAAAGGCGAAATCAGGTGTGCGTGACGATCCCCTGCCTGTCACTTGTGTTATCAGTATGGCTCACGTCAGTAGGTCAATGACAATTCCTGTGTACCATTTCCGAATTCCGGCTTGACCCCAAGGAAGCCCGCCGAGCGACGAATGATCGCACCGACCGTGGGCGCGGCGTTGAGGCCGGCGGTGGCCGAGGATTTCCCTTCCTCGGGCTTCGGCTCGTCAATCACCACCAGCACCACATAGTCGGGATGATCGATCGGGAAGGAGGCCAGGAAGGCGTTGAAGCGCACCGACGAATTGTAGCGGCCGTTGACCACCTTTTCGGCCGTGCCGGTCTTGCCGCCGACACGGAAACCCTCGACTGCCGCGCGCGAACCGGAACCTCCGGTGCCCTTGGTGGCGTTGAGCTTCATCAGGTAGCGCATGCTGTCGCTGGTCGACGGCTCGATGACCCTGACCGCCAGCTTGTCGGCCTCTTCGGCGGTCCTCGGCAGGAAAGTGGGCTCGATCAGCTTGCCGCCGTTCATCAGTGCCGCCGCGGCGACCGCGGTCTGCAGCGGCGTGGTGGCAACGCCGTGGCCGAAGGAGATGGTGATCGAGTTGATCTTCTTCCATTCCGCCGGCTGGCTCGGCATGGCCACTTCCGGCAGTTCGGTCTGCATGCGCGTGAGCAGGCCGAGCCGCGTCAGGAACTCCTTGTGGCCTTCGATGCCGACGAGGTCGGCCATCCGGGCGGTACCGATATTGGACGAGTAGATGAAGATCTCGGGAACGGTGAGGACCCGGTTCTTGCCGTGGAAATCGCGGATGGTGAAGCCGCCGATGCGGATCGAGCCGCGCGCGTCGAACGAGTCGGTCATCTTCACCTTGCCCGAGTCGAGCGCCATCGCGGTGGTGAAAGCCTTGAAGGTCGAGCCCATTTCATAGGTGCCCGCCGACATCCGGTTGAGCCGGTCCTTCTGCAGCGCTTCGACCGGGTTGTTGGGGTCGTAATCCGGAAGCGAGGACATGCCGACGACCTCGCCGGTATGCACGTTGAGCACCACGCCGGCGGCCGCGATCGCCTTGTAGCGGTCCATGGCGGCGGCAAGCTCGTCGCGCAGCACATGCTGGACGCGAAGGTCGAGCGACAGCCGCACCGGCTTCAAATCCTCGTTGACGGTCATGCCCGCCGCGGCGAGATCGCCGAGCCCCTGGCCGTCGACATATTTTTCCATGCCGGCGATGCCGCGGTTGTCGATATTGACGTGGCCGACCACATGCGAGGCGGTGGGGCCGCCGGGATAGAACCGCCGGGTTTCCGGCCGGAAGCCGATGCCCGGGATGCCGAGCGCCAGGATCTGGCTCTGCTGCTTGGGGGTCAACTGGCGGCGGAGCCATTGGAATTTCGATTTCGACGACAGCTTGCGGTGGATGCCGCGCATGTCGAGATCGGGCAGCACGGTGGCGAGCAGCTCGACCGCCTCGTCGGCATCGATGATCTTGTTGGGCTCGGCAAACAGCGAGACGGTACGGATGTCGGTCGCCAGCACCTCGCCGTTGCGGTCGAGCAGGTCGGGACGCGAGACCAGCAACTGGTCGGGGCGCCCGATCGACGACACGGTTTCGGGCGAGCGCAGCCCGTATTCCACCAGCCGTCCGCCGAGCAGGGCGTAGAACACCCCGAAACAGGCGATGGCGATCACCATGCGGTTCTTGGCCTGGGCGTCCTGTGCCTTGCGCAGCCCTTCGAATTCACGCGGCCCCGGACCATAGCCGCCGCTGGGACGGGAAGTGGCGTGCCGACCGGGCAGGATGCGTCTCAACAGGCTCATGGCTGCACCGATCCCGTGGTGAGGGTGGCGTCGGTCTCGCCTTCGGCGATCTTCGGCGCGAAATCGCTGGCAAAGCCCGGCAATTCATCGGGCTGGGCCATCTGCGTGGCGTCGATCGGCTTCAATCCCAGCTCCGCCTCGAAGGCGGTCGACAGGCGCTGCAGCCGCGAGGGCTGGTTCAGGAGGCTCCAGTCGGCCTCCAGCAGATCGATGGTTTCTTCCTGCAGCTTGATCTTGGCCTGCAGGTCGGCGACTTCCTCAAGCTTGATCTCGGCGGCATGCTTGATCTGGTAGGTGACGGTGGCGGCTGCGATCATCGCGCCGACAAGCACCAAATCGAGTGTTCGCAGCATGGCTTAGCCTCCTAGCGCCGACAGCGCGGCAAGCGTGGGAACGGGAAGGATATCGTCGTCGGCCTTGCCGGCGGGGGCCGCGGTGCGCAGGCCGGCCCGGAGCTTGGCCGAGCGGGCGCGCGGATTGGCGGCGCATTCGGCCTCGCCCGCCGTCACCGGCTGCTTGCCGATCGGCGTGAAGCCGGCCGCGCGCTCCTCTGCCATCGGCAGGTGCCGCGAGCCGGTGGCCTTGCCGGCACGATCCTGGAAGAAGCGCTTGACGATGCGGTCCTCGAGCGAATGGAAGCTCACCACCACCAGCCGGCCGCCGGGCTTGAGCGCGCGCTCGGCTGAGAACAGCGTGCGCGCCAGCTCGCCCAGCTCGTCGTTGACATAGGTTCTGAGCGCCTGGAACACGCGCGTGGCCGGATGGATCTTGTCCTGCGGCCGGCGCGGCGAGACCTTCTCGATCAGGCCCGCCAGTTGCCGGGTGGTGGAGAACGGGGCCTTGGCGCGCTCGGCCTCGATCGCGCGGGCGATGCGGCCGGCATGGCGCTCCTCGCCGAGAATGCCGAAAATCCGCGTCAGGTCCGAGGCCTTGGCGCGGTTGACGACATCGGCGGCGCTGACGCCGGATTGCGCCATGCGCATGTCGAGCGGGCCGTCGCGCATGAAGGAGAAGCCGCGTTCGGCCTCGTCGATCTGCATCGAGGAGACGCCGATATCGAGCACCACGCCGTCGAGGCTCGCCTCCTCGACATGGTCGAGCAGTTGCGAAAAACGGGCATGGATCAGCGTGAGCTTGCCGCCGGAGGCGTCGACGAGTGCGGCGCCGGCGGCGATGGCGTCGGGATCGCGGTCGAAGGCGATGACGCGGGCCCCTGCACCGAGGATGGCCGTCGTGTAGCCGCCGGCTCCGAAGGTGCCGTCAACGATCGTCTCGCCCGGGGCGGGCGCAAGCGCATCGATGACCTCATGGAGAAGAACCGGAATGTGGCGGACAGGTCCGCCTTGGGCGTCAGTCGCACCGTCGCCCATGTCCGCCGCCATTCCGTTTCTCCATCCATTGCGAACGGTCAGGAAGCGGCCGTTCGTTCCTTCCGGGCCTGCGACTGCATTTCCTCGAATGCCGTCGGCTCCCAGAGCTGAAAATGATCCCCCCGCCCCGCGAACGTCACCCGGTCGGTGATGCCCGTGAAATCGCGGATGAAATCCGTCACCAGAAGCCGGCCCTCGCCATCCAGCTTCATGAACACGCCGCCGCCGTGAATGAGCAGCGACATCTTGTTGGCCTCGGGCGAAAACGGATCCTGCGACCCGATCATCCGCTCGAAGCGGTCGAGCACGTCCGGACCGGCCATCGAGACCGCCGGAAACACGAAATCCTGCCAGGCATAGAGCTCGTCCACCGCCGCGCGCGCCAGCACCGTGCGAAACATCGAGGGCACGGACACGCGCCCCTTCGCATCGATCCTGTTTGTCGCATGCGACAGGAACCGGTTCATCACGCTCTACCGCCGTTTCCGCCCGCTGACGCCATGCCATCCCTTCCCCGTCCTGCCGCCACATTTTCGCGCAAGGGCTCCCAAAGGCAGCGACAACCGCCTTTGCGGGTCCGGCGCGGAACCGCGGTCCAAAAGAAGATGAAACGGCGGATGCCCGCCTGCTGTTCTTGGGCATTTGGGATATCATGGGCCAATATGGGCGTCAATGGGAACAGCTCCCATCTCGACCGCGAGAATGCTCCGTTAATACCTCGTCAAGATTAACGAAGGGTTAGGAATGATGGATGAAAACTGAAGCTCTGGCGGTTGCGGCGCCCGGCCGGCGCATCCCAAACTCGGCCCGACGAATCGGAGCGCACCGCCCATGCAGAAGCTTTCCTTTGACGACGACCCCTCGCCCGCCGAGACCTTGCGCGCGCTTGCGGCCTTCGCGGGATCGTCCCCGGCCGACAAATACATGTCCGGAGAGCTGTTCGACCGGCTCCACGGAAGGCTCCGCGACCTGCTCGGCAAACCGGCCGCGCTGTTTGTTCCGAGCGGCAAGATGGCGCAGATGATGGCGTTGAAAACCCATGCCGAACGCGCCGGCTGCAGCCGCATCGCACTGCATCCGCGCTCCCACATGGAGGAATACGAGGCCCGCGCCTACCATGAGCTGTGGGGCCTGGGCGCGGTCCAGCTCGGCGGCTACGACCGGCTGCCGACCGCCGCCGATCTCGACGCGATCCGCGAGCCTCTGGGCGCGATCGTGGTGGAACTGCCGCTGCGGCGGCTCGGCTGCCTGCTGCCAGAATGGGAGGACCTGCGCGCGCTGGCCGGGCTTGCGCGCGAGCGCGGCATCGCGGTTCATCTCGACGGCGCGCGGATCTGGGAAAGCCAGCCCTTCTATGGGCGGCCGCTCGCCGAGATCGCGGCCCTGTTCGACAGCGTCTATGTGGCTTTCGACAAGGGCCTCGGCGGGCTTTCGGGCGGCGCGCTCTTGGGCGAAGCATCGGTCCTTGACCAGGCGACGATCTGGCAGCGGCGCGCGGGCGGCCGGGCGCTGCGCAGCTTCCCCACCCTGCTCTCGGCATTGAAGGGGCTTGAGGAGCGGCTGCCGCTGATGCCGGATTTTCACGGCAAGGCGGCTGAATTGGCCAACCGCTTCGCGGGCCTGCCCGGCGTCAGCGTCTCGCCGAACCCGCCGCATGCCAATGCGTTTTACGTGAGCGTCAATGGCGACCGCAGCAAGGCTTCCGGGGCCCGGGACGCGGCCGCCGCAGAGACCGGGCTCTGGCTGTTCGACGAGCTGATCGACAGCGTCGACCAGTCGGTCACCCGCTTCGAGGTGACCATCCGCGGTGCGGGCCTTGCGGTCTCTTCGGATCTGGCCGAGGCGGCCCTGCGCCGCTTTTTGGCGGGGCTGCGCTGACCGGTCGCTCGCCGCGCCGATTGCCGCGCGCGCCAGGCCGTGGTAAATCCCGCGTCACGGTCGGCAGTCACCGAGGCGTCGCTGTCCCTTCAAGGGAAGCTAAACCTGCCATCTGATCGGAACCCCTGGTTTGTTTTCATCCAGTGTCCGCATCGCCAAGCCAGCGACCAGCGATCTGTTTCGCGGACACGCCATGGATGTGACATGTCCAATGAAATGATTCCGCTTGTGGTGGAGGATGTCTCCCCCTTTGCCCGCGCGCTTGCCCGCCAGATCGGGTCGAGCAGCGAACCGCCGTCCCACCTCGCCCTCATGAACATGGTCTCCCGCGCCGCGGGTTTCCGCAATTTCCAGCACCTGCGCGCAGCCCGGCGCGCGGGCGAGCGGCTGGCCAACCAGCCGGAGGCCGCCCCCGTCGATCACCTCTTGGTCGAGCGCACGCTCCACCAGTTCGACAGTGACGGAAGGCTCAGGCAATGGCCGTCGCGCCGCACTGTCCAGGACCTGTGCCTGTGGGCGCTCTGGGCGGCGCTGCCGGCGCGGAAGCTGATGAATGAGCGCGAGGTCAACACGAGGCTGCGCGCGGCCCACCTGTTCGACGATCCCGCGATCCTGCGCCGGACCATGGTCACGCTCGGGATGCTCACCCGCAACCCCGACGGCACGGATTATTGCCGGCGCGAGCTCACCCCGCCGGCAGAGGCCCGGGCACTGATCGCCCTCATCGGAAAGCGCTGGCGCAGCCGCGACGCGGCTTCCGGCACCGGGGCGCCAGCCTGACGGCGGTCGTTCTCACGCCTCGCCGAGCATCTTCAGTGTGGCCTGTTTCAGCACCGCAAGCAGGCGACCCAAATGGTCGGAATCAAGGGCGGTGAACTTGAACCCGGTCGAGCTTCGATAGACGAACTCGGCCAGGTCCCGGGGCGTGGCTCCGGACGCGGACAGAACCTTTTCGTAGGGCGCGAACAGCCCCGCGAGAAGGTCGATCTTGCCTTGCTCGGCCGTCCCGCCACCGGCCTCCCCCGTCGCCGGGTTGCCGCCGAGCACTGCCATCAACTCTCCGGAATCGGGCATCTGCCGGGTCTGCTCGAAAAACTGCACGATGGCCCGGTCGAAAAAGATGTCGAGCCGGTCGCCGGTCGAGTCCGCCTTCTTCCAGGCCGCACTGACCTCGCCGACAACCTTTTCGGTGACCAGCCTGAGCGCAGCATCGATGATCTCCCCCTTGCCGGAATAGCGCGCATAGAGCGTCTGCCGGGAGACCCCTGCATGGTCGGCGATATCGCCCATGGTCGCCTTGCGCACGCCATAGCGGGCAAACACCGCGATGGCGGCCTCGAGAATGCGGTGGTCCTTGTCATCCATGTATGACAACTTGACAAATTATGTCATTTTGTCAATTCTTGAATTGCGCCCCGTGCGCGGTAGATGTCGTCGTCACGGCTCCGGCCAGGGACGGACGCCCATCCGGACGAACCCCGGAAATGCGGAAGAGGTATTTGCATGAGACTGACGGTCAACGGACAGACCCATGAGGTCGATGTCGAGCCCGAGATGCCGCTTCTCTGGGTGCTCCGCGACGAACTCGGCATCACCGGCGTCAAATATGGCTGCGGCATCGCCCAGTGCGGCGCCTGCACGGTGCATGTCGATGGCGCCGCGGTGCGCTCTTGCCAGCTTCCCGTGGGCGAACTGACCGGTGAGGTCACCACCATCGAGGGGCTCGGCCAGCCCGGTGCGCTGCATGCGGTGCAACAGGCCTGGATCGAGCACCAGGTGGCCCAGTGCGGCTATTGCCAGTCGGGCCAGATCATGGCGGCGGCTGCCTTTCTCGCTCTCAACCCCGAGCCCACCGACCAGGACATCGACGCCGTCATGAGCGCGAACCTCTGCCGCTGCGGCACCTATCCGCGCATCCGCGCGGCCATCAAGTCGGCCGCGGCAACGATGCGGAGCGCATGACATGGGACGTCTGAAAACCATCACCCGCCGCACCTTCCTGATCGGCTCGGTCGCGGTCGCCGGCGGCGTCGCCTTCGGCGCCTACACGGTCGCCAAGCCGCATGACAACCCTCTGCTCACAGGGCTCGGCGACGGCGAGGCGGCGATCACGCCCTATGTGCGCATCGACGCCGAGGGCGTGACGCTGATCACGCCGCGCGCCGATCTCGGCCAGGGCGCCTATTCGGTGCAGGCGGCGCTGATCGCCGAAGAACTCGATGTCGAACTCGACCAGATCCGCGTCGATCCCGGCCCGCCCTCGCCCGCCTACTGGAACACCGCCTTCGCCGACGAGGCCGCGGCCTTCATGGCGCCCGGCGGCGGGCTTGGCGAGTCGCTCGCCTATGGCGCGATCTCGGCGGCCATCAAGACCTTCGGCGTGCAGATCACCGGCGGTTCGACCACCGTGCCCGACGGCTTCGTCAAGCTGCGCGAGGCAGGCGCGGTGGCGCGCGAGACGCTGAAACTGGCGGCGGCGGAAAAATCCGGCATTGCGATAACTGACCTCAGGACCGAAGCCGGCCGGGTGCTGCTGCCAGACGGCACCGAGCTGAGCTACGCGGAACTGGCCCCGCTCGCAGCGCGCATCACCCCGCCGCAGGATGTGCCCTTGCGCGACCCGTCCGGGTGGCGGCTGATCGGCAAGCCGATGCAGCGCATCGACATCGTCGCCAAGTCGACCGGGGCGATGAAATACGGCATCGACATCGCCGTCGAGGGCATGCTGCATGCGGCGATCGTGCTCAACCCCGCGCAAGGCGGTGCCCTCAACGGCTTTGACGCCACGGAGGCGCTGAAGATGCGCGGCGTTAGCGACGTGGTCGAAGTCACCGGCGGCGTCGCCGTCGTCGCCGACAACACCTGGCGCGCCTTCGAGGCGGCCCGCAAGATCAGCTTCGACTGGGGGCCGGCGGCGTTTCCCGCGACCATGGACGAGCACTGGCAGGCGCTTGCCGACAGCTTTACCGAGGAGTTGCGCGACAGCCGCGTGCGCGACGACGGCAATGTCGAATTCGCCTTCGCGGAGATGCCGGGCCTGATCAAGGCGGAGTACCGCGCGCCCTATCTCGCGCATGCGCCGCTTGAGCCGATCAGCGCCATCGTCCGCGTCGATGACGACCGGGCCGAGGTGTGGACCGGAACCCAGATCCCGCGCTTCGTCCAGTCCAATGTCGCGCGGCTCGCGGGCCTCGACACCGAACGGGTCAAGGTCAATGTGCTCGTCATGGGCGGCAGCTTCGGCCACCGGCTCGAGGACGAGGTGGTCAAGCGCGCGACCGAGGTGGCGCTCCTGTTCAGGGGCACGCCGATAAAGCTCACCTATTCGCGCGAGCAGGACATGACCCATGATTTCCCGCGCCAGATCGCCATGGCGCGGATGCGCGGCACGGTCCGCAATGGCCAGGTCGACAGCTACGAGCTTGGCATCGCCATGCCGTCCGTGATCGCCTCGCAGATGGGACGCCAGAGCCTGCCCGGCACCGGTCCCGACAGCCAGATCGTCGCCGGCGCCTGGGACCAGCCCTTCGCCATCCCCAACCACCGCGTCACCGGCTACCGGGCGCGGGAACTGGCGCCGATCAGCTCCTGGCGCTCCGTCGGTGCCTCCTCGAACGGCTTCTTCTACAATCTCGGCCTCGACGAACTGATCCATGCCGCCGGCGCCGATCCGATGGCCGAACGCATCCGGCTCTGCAGCAACGACGAGGCGCGCAAGGTGCTCGAGACGGTGGCGGAGATGTCGAACTGGGGCAGCGATGCGGGCGAAGGCCGCGGCCGCGGCGTGGCCTTCACCCGCTCCTTCGGGGTGGAGTGCGCGATGGTGGTGGAAGTGGCCGCCACCGAGGGCGGTATCCGCATCGAGAAAGTGTTCGTCGCCGCCGAAGTCGGCACCGTGATCGACCCGGTCAATTTCGACAATCTGGTCAAGGGCGGCGTGATCTTCGGCCTCGGCCACGCCATGAATTGCGAGATCACCTACACCGACGGCATTGCCGACCAGGACAATTACCACGCCTTCGAGGGCATGCGGATGTACCAGTGCCCGGAGATAGAGGTGCGCGGGCTCGAAAACGGCGAGCGCGTGCGCGGCATCGGCGAACCGCCGGTGCCACCGACCGCACCCGCGCTTGCCGGCGCGATCTTTGCCGCAACCGGCAAGCGCCTGCGCGAGATGCCGTTCAACAAGCACGTCGATTTCGTCTGAGGAGCGCCCCATGATCCGATCACGCCTCATCGCAGCGGCCTTCCTTCTGGGCGTGGTGACCGCCGGACCGGTAGTGGCCCAAGACGTGGCGACAGGTGAAGCGGAAGCTCCGCCCGCCCCGCCCCCGTCGGTCGAGGAAGGGCTCGCGGGCTGGCAGCTGTTCTACGAGGTCGCGAGCCACCCGCGCTGCGCCAACTGCCACACCGGCGCCGACAACTGGCCGATGTGGTCCGGCCCGAGCTATGGCAAGCCACAGCGGCACGGCATGAACATCAATGCCGGCGACAGCCGCGTCGGCGCCGAGGCGCTGGTGTGCTCGACCTGCCATGTCACGCTGAGCGCGGCGGACGGCGGACCCGATCCGCTGCCGCATGCCGCCCCGCGCGCGGCCACGCCCTGGATGCTGGCGCCGGTCGAGACCGAATGGTTCGGTAAGTCCTCGGCCGAAATCTGCGCGCAGGTGAAGGATCCCGCGCGCAATGGCGAACGCACCATCGAGGAAGTGATCGCCCATGTCGAGGAAGGCGCGTTCCAGACCTGGGCCTGGAACCCGGGCGGCGGACGCGAGCCCGCGCCGCATTCGAAGCAGGAAGCGATCGACGCGCTGTCGACCTGGGCGGCGGCGGGCACGCCCTGCCCCGAGGAGTGAGGTATCCCGATGTTCAAGGCTTCGAAATCGCTGGGCTTTGCCGCATTGCTGATCTGGATCTCCGCGATCCTGCACATGTCCACCCCGGCGATCGCCGGCTTTTCGGAAGAGACCTTCCGGCTGGTGCCGCCGGCGCTGGTGCTGGCGGTGATGGGCTATCTGATGCTGCCCAACCGCCGCTTCATGGCCTGGCTCACCTTCTACGCGCTGCTTGCCGCGGCGATTGCCACACTGGCCCTTTCGGTGGGGCCGAGCAGCATCCGGCACGACTGGTGGATGCTGCTGCTGGCGGCTGACCTCTCGGCCGCGTTCTTCGTGTTCGTCTATCTTTGGTATCCGAAGCCGGTGATCAGGCGGGCCGCCTAGCCACCCGACAATGTGGCGGCACAGTCGCCGAACATGCCGTCGATCGGAACGCCGTCCCAGCATAGGATGCCGCCCCACTGGAAGGCCGTGCTCCCGGATTGCATGACCTCGAACCAGTCGTAACCGTTGAAGCGCATGCCGGCATTGCGGATCACCTTGACCGGCGTGCCTTCCGCGAGGCTGCCCGCGGCCGGATACTCCGTGCCCGGTCCGCTGCGCAACCGGCCGCCGAGCGAGCGCCCGGCCTGGTTGATCTCCGCGCCCTCCCCGGCCGCAACCTTTCGCGTGCAGCGAAACGGTGCACCATCGGGATAATCGCGAAAGCCGAGCTGGACATCCTCGCCCTTGCCGGAAAAGGTGAAGCCGGGGCTTGAGAAGCGGAAACCGCTCGCCACCGGCTCGGCCCGCGCGGTCTGCGTTTCCGCCGCCGACCGGGCGGCGGTGTGATAGGCGCTTTGCGGCACGATCCGGGCAATGGAACTGCCGTCTTCGGCCCGCTCGACCGTGACGCTGTAATGGACGTCGCTTTCGGACTCGCAGGTATAGACCGTGCTTTCCGCAGCGGCTGCCGCCGACACGCCACCCGCAAGCGGGGCGAGCGCCAGGAGGACGCGCGCTGCGGGGGCCGCCCGGCACATCTTCTTCATGCCGCGGCGCGGGTTTCTGGACGGGATGCCGGGAACGGGCTGGGACATGGTGCTGATCCGTCGCTTGCGTCAGAAGCGCCCAGTCTAGCGGTCCTGCATGCAGGACCGCAAGTCGGGCGGGTCCCGCGGCCCGACAGACGCCGCCATCGGCGCACCGCCAACCAGGACCGGAGACCGGGCCGCACCCGGCGGCCTGCACCGGGAAAACAATCGCCAGCCGGCCTGTAAGCCGGGTTCTGTATGGCCTTCGCCCGAGGACGAAAACGTGGCAGCCATTCCTCTGGGTCACGCGTTGCCGCGCGCCTCAAGCAACCTACCCGGATGACAACCCCGGAAAAGGGCCGGGCTTGCGCCCTGCGTCATCCCTATTCGGTTTTGCTCCCGGCGGGGTTTACCTTGCCGCTTCCGTTGCCGGTCGCGCGGTGGGCTCTTACCCCACCCTTTCACCCTTACCCCGCCGCCTCATGGCCGACAGACCCGTCATCGGGCGCCGGCAATCAGGTGGCGGGGCGGTTTGCTTTCTGTGGCACTTTCCCTGGGGTCGCCCCCGCCGGACGTTATCCGGCGCCGTTTTTCCGTGGAGCCCGGACTTTCCTCCCCCTGCTGTCTTTCGACGGTGCAAGGCGCGGCTGCCCGGCCGACTGGCGCGCCCTCCTTAGACCACCCGCCGAAAGATTACCAGCGCGCCGGGCGGCACAATCCGGTTGACACCGACAAGCGGCGCGCAGTAGCAAGCGCCCAGGGTGAAGGCCCCTGCCGCTCGCTGGCTCGTCCATGGTGAAGCCCTTCACGATTTTCTCTCATCCACCGATTTCAGTCGAATGCGGTCCGATGGCAATGCGAGCACCTTCCTGATCCGCATCCGAACGCTGAAAGAGGTTTGTGATGAGCGGAGTCTCCTCGCCCAATATCTATCTGAGCGGCTCGCTGCCGCGCCTGTTCGTCCGCACCGCCACACCGATCATCGCCGTCATGGGCGTGAGCGGCCTGTTCACGGTGGTCGATGCCTGGTTCCTTGGCGCCTATGTCGGTGCCGAGGCCCTGACCGCAGTCACCCTGATGTTTCCGCTCTACATGCTGCTGGTCGCGCTTTCGACGCTCGTGTCGAACGGGTTTGCCAGCATCTACGCCCGGTTCCTGGGCGGCGGGGAGCGTGAGCAGGCGCGCACGGTCCATCTCCAGGCAATGCAGCTCGCCCTTGTCGTTTCGGTCGCGCTGATGGCGCTGTTCCTGGCGTTCGGCCAGCGCCTGAGCCTGATGGCCGCCAATGGCGAGGCCGGGCTTGCAGCACTCGGCGACCGCTACATCTCGATCCTGGTCTTCTGCTCACCGGTGGTTTTCGTGCTCGCCATCGCCACAGCGGCGCTGCGCAGCGAGGGCCTGCTGGCGGCGCTGACGGCGATCTCGCTGCTCACGACGCTCCTCAATATCGGTTTCGACTACCTGTTCATCGTCCGGTTTGGTGCAGGCGTCGCGGGATCGGCCTGGGGTACCGTGCTGGCCCAGGTGCTGGCGCTTGCGGTGGTGGGGCTCCATCGCCGCCGCCACAAACACGCGGGTCCCGCCGGGGCCGGGTTCTGGTGCGGCGCCAACCATTGGCGCACGCTGATCGCACTCGGCCTGCCCTCGAGCCTGGGCTATATCGGGCTGTCGCTGTCGGCGGGACTGACGCTGGTCTGCCTGCAGATCTGGGCCGGCGAGAGCTATGCCACGACCGCGGGCGCCTATGGCATCATCACCCGGCTGATGACCTTTACCTTCCTGCCGCTGTTGGGGCTGAGCATGGCGTTCCAGACCATCGCCGGCAACAATTTCGGCGCGCGGCTCGGCGCCCGCACCGATCAGGCCACGCGCCTTGCGGTGCTTCTCGCGCTCGGCTATTGCGCCGCGGTCGAACTCACGCTCCTGCTCGCGCGCGACCGGATCGGTTTCGTCTTTGTCGAGGATCCCGCGATCGCGGCCGACATCGGCCGGATCCTGCCCTATGCGGTCATCGCCATGGTCCTGCTCGGTCCGCTGATGATGATCGGGGCCTATTTCCAGGCGATCGGCGACCCCGGGAGGGCGGCGCTGCTGGGGCTGTCGCGTACCTATCTGTTCGCACTGCCGCTGACCGCGTTGCTGCCGTTTCTCTTCGGCGAGCCGGGCATCTGGTATGCGGGCGCGGTCGCAGAACTGCTGATGCTGGGCCTCACCGTGGCGGTGCTGAGCCAACGGCGCATCTCAACCGGCCGGGCATGGGGGCTTTTCGAAACCCGCGCCGGGGCGTGATGCCGGCCCGCGCCGCCGCAAGCCTGGCGGCGCGGGCTCACGCCATCGCTTGCCCCGGATGCCGGAGAGCCAAACATTAAGAAAGAATGAGCCGGCATCGGCTGAATCTGACCGACCGCTTCACGGAAAATTTCGAAATATGCGCTAAAGCTCGCTTGGAATTGCGCCAGGAGCAGATGCGAATGACTTTCCGGCTTCAACCAGGCCTGCCCAGGGCTGTGATCACCCATCTTGCCGGCAATCGCTCCGGCAATTTCGGCATCATCATGGCACTATTGATCCCGCTCCTGCTCCTGGTGGCCGGAGGTGCGGTCGATGTGGTTCATGCGCTCGGCCAGAGGAGCATGTACCAGGACCAGCTCGATGCCGCAGTGCTTGCCGCGGTGCACGAGAGCGACGCCGAGGCGCAGCTCAGCACCGCGAGATCCTATATTCGCAGCCTGTCCGATTCCGGTCTCTCCGCCGCCCAGTTGCAGCAGGCCGGCATCTCGCTGGAACTCGCCACCAATCCCGACGGCAGCCTGACGGGGACGCTGCACATGCCGCATCCGACGGCGTTCCTGAAGCTCGTGCATCTCAACGCCATCCCGATCAGCGTGTCTGCGACCGCGATCAAGGCCGGCGGCGCCGCGCCGGCACCGGACTGCATCTACGTGCTCGGCAACAAGAGCCAGGCGGTGCTGATCAACTCGGGCGCCAGGCTCGACGCCAAAGCCTGCGAGGTCAATGTCCATTCGACCGCCTCGCCCGCCTTCATCATGAATGCAGGGGCTTCGATCGAGACGGCGAAATTCTGCGTCAAGGGCGGCAGCTATATCCAGAACGGCGGTGCGCTGAGCAACCTGAAGACCAATTGCGCGGCGGAGGCCGACCCCTATGCCGGCAAGATCCCGGAACCGGCGGTGAGTTCAAGCTGCACCACCCAGGGCGCGCTCAGCGGCTCAAGCTTCACGCTCGAGCCCGGGGTGCACTGCGCCACCACCTTCAACGGCAACCCGAAGGTCACCTTCAAGCCGGGCCTGCACATCATCAAGGGCCGCATGATCCTCAATTCGGGCTCGACCGTGATCGCCGAGGGCGTGACCTTCTATTTTCCGGATGTCGACAGCGAGATCCGCGCCAATGGCGGCCTCAGGTTCACCGCCTCCGCACCCGCCACCGGCGCCTATGCCGGCGTGCTGATGTTCGAGAAGACCTCGGATCCGGCCAACAACGCCCGCAAGCAGCAATATGTCTTCAACGGCTCGGTGGGCGAGACCCTGACCGGTATCATCCACCTGCCCAACCGCGACGCCGTCTACAATTCGACCACCAACCAGACGAACCGTCTGTCGCTCGTGGTCAACACCCTGATCATGAATTCGGCCAACTGGAAGCTCGACCCCTATCAGGGTCCGGGTCCCGGCGGCAGCGGGGCTACCGGCGATGTCCGCCTGGTCGATTGACCCCCGGCAGCGGCAGCCCCCCTATTTCATCAGCCGCGTGACCTTGCCGCAATAGCGCTTGGATACCGGGTTCATGCGCTTGGCGGCATGGCCGGCATTGTATTTCAGGATCGTGCCGCAGGTCGAACCGCCACCGAGCTTGTGCGCCATGGCGAGATATTTCATGCCGTATTTGATATTGGTTTCGGGATCGTAGAGCCCCTTGGTCGAGCCGCTATAGCCCATCATCCGTGCGGTCCCGGGCTTGATCTGCATCAGGCCGATCTCGCCTGCCGAGCCGCGGGCATTGGGTCGATAGTTGCTCTCGACCGAAATCACCGCATGGGCAAGCGACTCCGGCACGCCCTGCTGCTTGGCGTAGGACGAGATCAGCTTGCCATAGGGGCGGGCCGCATAGCCCATGTTCAGACTGGATGGTTTGATCGTGCTGGAGGAAATGGAACCGGTGGTTTCGCCGGATACGCCGGTGGTTTCGCATCCCGAGAGCGCAAAGCACAGCAGGGCCGCCGCGGCAGCCGTAAAAGTCAAACGCATATTGTGGTCGTCTCCAATGGCGCCATGTCCATCCGCAAGAAGGATGGAACCGGATCGTTGCTGGCGCGTTTCAAGTCGGTACGGGTTGCGGTGAACTGTGCGCTCTTCCGCTCTGCCCGTACGTTGGAGCCGTCTCAATCAGGGCTCAGGCTGGCAGTTTTGTGACCCGGCAAGAAAAAAATGCCGCGCCGCAATAAACTTCCATGTCAAACTGTAACATTTCGTCCGCGCCCGGCCCGTGCTGCACCCTGTCCAGCCCCGCATGCAGCCAGGTCGGCACGGGCGTCCGGTCCAGCCAGATCCTCCGGCCAGACCAACATCAACGGGCAAGATCAAACGGCGGGAGGCAGGTCGGTCAGCAACCGGTGCAGGGTGCCGATGGTCGATGCATCGGCAATGCCGTCGATCCGCTCCGGCCGGAAATGGCGCTGGAAGGCGGCGATCACGGCGGTGGTCTGCGCATCATAGGAGCCATCCACCCGCACACCGTAGCCATAGAGCGCGAGCATGGTCTGCAAGGCCTCGACCGGCTGGCCGGCATCGCCCTCTTGGAAGAAGCGCCCGCCGCCGACCGGCAGCGGCGCGACCCAGTGGCCGATCCCGGCGCGATGCAGCCGCTCCCAGGGAAAGGCCTCGCCCGGGTCCTGCTTGCGCATCGGCGCGATATCGGAATGCGCAAGCACCCGCTCGGGCAAGAGCGCGTGGCGGGCGACGATGTCGCGGCACAGCCCGATCACCGCCTCGATCTGCGCCTCATGGAACGGCGGCGAGCCCGCCGCATGGCCGGGATTGGCGATCTCGATGCCGATCGAGGCCGAATTGAGGTCGGTCTCGCCCTTCCATTCACTCTGGCCGGCATGCCAGGCGCGCCGGCTTTCGGGCACCATCTGCACGATCCGACCGTCCTCATGGACGAAATAATGCGAGGAAACCTGGCTTTCCTCCGCACACAGCCAGTCGAGCGCCGCCTCGCCGCTCGGCATGCCGGTATAGTGCAGGATCAGCATGTCGGGCTTGCGCCCCTCGCGGCGTTCGCCGTGATTGGGCGAAGGGCGCACGGAGGCTCCAGCGAAGTCGGGCGAAAAACCGGCGCACAAATCGGTCATGCGGCGACGCGGGCCTTCTCGATCACAGAATAGGCCTCGTTGAGCGCGGCCATCCGGTCATTGGCCAGCCTCAGGAACTCCTCGGGCACGCCGCGGGCGCGCAGCCGGTCGGGATGGCTTTCCGAGGCAAGCTCGCGATAGCGCTTCTTGACTTCGTCGAACGGCGTCGCCGGGGCAAGGCCCAGCACCGCGTAGGGGTCGATCCCGTCGGGATGGACATGGCGCGCGAGAATGCGGGCGAAATGGGTTTCGTCGATGCGGAAGATCTCCGCCACATGGGCGATGAAATCGAGTTCCTTCTCGTGAATGACACCATCGGCCTTGGCGATATGGAACAGCCCGTCGAGCACGTCCTCGAGCATGGCGCAATTGGCATGGCCCGAGCCGCACATGCCGGCCACCCGCTGCGCATAGACGTCGTAGCCCGCGACGTCCTGCTTGGCGAGATTGTAGAGCCGGGCGACATTCTGCGCCTCGGCCTCGGGAATCGTGAAGATATCCTGGAAGGCGCGCACCTCTTCGGGCGCGACGATGCCGTCTGCTTTCGCCATCTTCGCGCTGAGCGCGATCACGGCCACCGAAAACGCCACATTGCGCCGCGTCTCGGGATCCCCCGCAAACACGGTGTAGACGGCTTCGACAACCCCCGAAAAGGCTGTGGAGGCGGTCTCCCCGATAAAATCGAACAGGCGGCTGAACAAGGACATGATTTGTCTTTAGCCGATCCGGCCTCGAAAATCGAGCGTGATGCACGGCACAATCGCAAGCTCATCCATCACACCGGACGATCCGAGCCATTTCCCGAATTGACTGGACCGGCCCCGGGCCGGCGGCTATGGCGGGTGAATGCCCCACAGCTCCGACCACCACACGCCCGACCGGACCGCGACCGCCAGTCCCCTGCCCCCGGCACTCCCCAAACCGGCGCATCCGCTGGCGGGGTTGGCGATCGGTTTCGTCGGGGTGGTGATCTTCGGCGCCACCCTGCCCGCCACCCGGATCGCGCTCGAAGGCTTTTCGCCCGCCTTCATCACCTTCGGCCGCGCCACCATTGCGGCAGTGGTCGCGGCGATCGCGCTCGTGATGAGGCGCAAGCGGTTTCCCCGCCGCCACGCGCTCACCCTGCTGGGCGCCGGCGTGCTGCTGGTCTACGGCTTTCCGCTGTTTTCAAGTGTCGCCATGCAGACCGTGCCCGCGTCCCATGGCGGCGTGGTGCTCGGCGTGTTGCCCTTGATGACGGCCACCTTCGCAGCGCTGTTCGGCGGCGAGCGGCCGGGCCTCGCCTTCTGGGCCTGGAGCATCGCCGGCGCGTGCCTGGTCACCGCCTTCTCGCTGTCGGGTGCCGATATCGCCCCCGGCATCGGCGATCTGTGGCTTGCCTGCGCGGCCCTCTCGGCCTCCTGCGGCTATGTGATGTCCGCCAAGCTCGCCCGCATCCTGCCCGGTTGGGAAGTGATCAGCTGGGCGCTGGTGCTGACGGCCCCGGTCTCGCTCGCAGGCACGCTCCTGTGCTGGCGCACCGGAATCACGACGCCGCAAGCCCCCGAACTAGCCGCCCTCGCCTATCTGTCATTGGGCTCGATGTTCCTGGGCTTCGTGTTCTGGAACTGGGGCCTCGCCATCGGCGGCATCGCCCGCGTGGGCCAGGTGCAACTGCTGCAGAGCTTCGTGACCCTCGGCGTCTCGGCGCTGCTGCTGGGCGAAACGATCACGCCGGTGATGCTCGGCTTCGCCGTCGCTGTCGGCGTCGTCGTCTGGTGCGGCCGCAAGGCCAAGGTCGGCTGAGAGCCGGCTTAGCTGTGGCCGGTCACGGCGCGCGGCTTGTAGGCCTGCTCCAGCGACCGGATCGAGGCCGCATCGAGCTTGACGTCGAGTGCCCCGATTGCCTCTTCGAGCTGGCGGAGTTTGGTTGCGCCGACGATCGGCGAAGTCACGAAAGGCTTCGACAGCACCCAGGCATAGGCCACCTGCGCCGCACTCACGCCGAGCTTCGCCGCCACTTTTTCCACCCGCGCCAGGATCGCATAATCCTGCGGCGAGCCGAAATAGCCCTGCGCCATCTTGTCGGTCGCGGCGCGCTTCGTCGCCTGGCCGTCCTTCGGGCGGTTGCCGGCCAGAAACCCGCGCGCGATCGGCGACCAAGGCACCACGCCCACGCCTTCGGAGGCGCAATAAGGCATCATCTCGCGCTCTTCCTCGCGATAGGCGAGATTGTAGAAATTCTGCATGGCGGCAAAGGGCTGGTAGCCGCGCGCCTTCTGCATTTCCCTGAGCTTCGCGAATTGCCAGGTCCACATCGAGGACGCGGCGACATAGCGGGTCTTGCCGGACTGCACCACGGTTTCGAGCGCGTCGAGCATTTCGTCGAATTCGGTGTCCGGATCGAGCCGGTGGACATAGAGAATGTCGACGTAATCCATGCCGAGCCGGGTGAGCGACTGGTCGATCTGGTCGAGAATGTGCTTGCGCGACAGCCCGCGGTCGTTGGGCCGGTCGTCGCCCATGCGGAGCCCCACCTTGGTGGCCACCACGATCTCGTCGCGCTTCGCGTAAGTCCTGAGCGCCTTGCCGGTGATCCGTTCGGAATCGCCGTAATTGTAGTGGTTCGCCGTGTCGAAGAAATTGATGCCCGCCTCCACCGCGGTGCGGAAGAACGGCTGCGCCTCGTCTTCGGGGAGCACCCAGGGATGGGTCGGCCCGCCGGGCGTGCCGAAGCTCATGCAGCCCAGGCACAGCCGCGACACCTTGAGGCCAGTCTTGCCAAGCCGGACATACTGCATTGCGATCTCTCCCGAATTGCATGCGCGGGGCGACGATAGGCAGCCGCCCCCCGTGCGGTCAATAGCTTGCGGCCGAGCGCGATGCCTGATCATACTGGCCCGACATCACCCGCATCAGGCCTGCAAGCTCGGAGATGCGGGCCTCGTCGAGCCCGAGCGTGGCCACCGACTCGATCAGCAGCTTCTCCCTCAGGTCGCGATAGGTGAGGCAGAGTTCAGCGCCCGCCCGGGTGATGCGCGCGGTCTTTTCCTTGCCGCGCCGGCCCGGTTCGACCAGCCCCAGCCCCTCGAGCTTCTTGAGCGCATAGGCCACCACATGGGTGTCCTCGATGTTGAACATCATGCACAGTTCCGCCTGGCTCTTGTCGCGTTCGCGGTGATTGACCGCGTGCAGGATCTGCACCTCGACGCTCGACAACCCGGCCCCACCTGCTGCCGCCGTGCAGCGCGTGATCCAGCGCTGGAAGGCGTTGGACAGGATCACCAGCGCGAATTCCATTTCCGACAGCGCCGGCAGGCCGCCATCGGCCAGATGCGAGGCGGAGACGACCGGACCGAGGGATTGGGCGGGCTTGGAGGGTTTGGGCGCCATCGGCAACACTCACATTTTATCAACATAATGTTGACGTAATGCCAACAATCGGCATTATACGCGGACAAACACGACTGTCCATGGCAAGCTGCCGGGACGCGCACCGACGGGAGATTTGATCATGGCACAGGCTTGGGATTTCTGGATCGACCGCGGCGGCACCTTCACCGACGTCATCGGCCGCGCGCCGGACGGCACGTTGCACCAGCGCAAGCTCTTGTCCGAAAACCCGGAAGCCTATCCCGATGCCGCGATCCAGGGCATCCGCGACCTGCTCGGCCTTAGCGCCGACGAGCAGATCCCGCCCGCCCGCATCGGCCATGTGAAGATGGGCACCACGGTCGCCACCAACGCGCTGCTCGAGCGCAAGGGCGACCGCACGCTGCTCGTCATCACCAAAGGCTTCCGCGACGCGCTCAGGATCGCCTATCAGGCCCGCCCCGACATCTTCGCCAAGGAAATCATCCTGCCGGAACAGCTCTATGAGCGCGTGATCGAGGTCGACGAGCGCGTCATGGCCGACGGCAAGGCGGTGCGCGGCCCCGATCTCGCCGCCCTCGAGCCCGCGCTCGCGGCGGCCCGCGCGGACGGCATCGAGTCCGTTGCCGTGGTGCTGATGCATGCCTGGCAGAACCCGATCCACGAGGCGATCGTCGAAGGCGCCTGCGAGCGCGCGGGCTTTGCGCAAATTTCGGTGAGCCACCAGGTCTCGCCGCTCGCCAAGCTCGTCGGCCGTGGCGATACCACCGTGGTCGACGCCTATCTCTCGCCGATCCTCAAGCGCTATGTCGACCGGGTGGCGAGCGTGCTCGGCGCCACGCCGTCCGGCGAACCCGGCCCGACGCTGCAGTTCATGATGTCCTCGGGCGGGCTGACCGCGGCCGACATGTTCCGCGGCAAGGACGCGATCCTGTCGGGTCCGGCCGGCGGCGTGGTCGGCATGGTCGAGACGGCGAAGCTCGCCGGCTTCGACAAGGTGATCGGCTTCGACATGGGCGGCACCTCCACCGATGTCGCCCATTATGACGGCGACTATGAGCGCGCCTTCGACACAGAAGTCGCAGGCGTCCGCATCCGCGCGCCGATGATGCGCATCCACACGGTCGCCGCCGGCGGCGGCTCGATCCTGCATGCAGACGAGGGTCGCTTCCGCGCAGGCCCTGACAGTGCCGGCGCCAATCCCGGCCCCGCCTGCTACCGCCGCGGCGGCCCGCTCACCGTCACCGATGCGAACGTGATGATCGGCAAGCTGCAGCCCGATTTCTTCCCCTCGATCTTCGGCCCCGGCCAGGACCAGCCGCTCGACACCGAGGCCGTGCGCCAGTCCTTTGCGGAACTCGCCGCGCAAGAACCCGGCAAGAGCGCCGAAGACATCGCCGAGGGCTTCGTCACCATCGCCGTCGAGAACATGGCCAACGCCATCAAGAAGATCTCGGTGCAGCGCGGCTATGACGTGACCAAATATCTCTTGAATTGCTTCGGCGGCGCCGGCGGCCAGCATGCCTGCCTGGTGGCCGATGCTTTGGGCATGGAATCGATCCTGATCCACCCGTTTTCCGGGCTTCTGTCGGCCTATGGCATCGGGCTTGCGAGCGTGTTCGCGAGCCGCCAGCAGGCGCTGATCAAGCCGCTCGGCGAGGACAGCCGCACCGACGTGAAGATGCTCGTCGACGAACTCCGGAAGGGCGTGTTCGAGGAACTCGCCGCCCAGGGCGTGCCCGATGACGCGATCGGCTGGCGGCCGCTGTTGCAGCTGCGCTATGACGGCACCGACACCACCATTCCCGTGGCCTTTTCCGATTTCGACTTCGACGCCGCCCGCGCCGAATTCGAGGCCTCGCACAAGGCCCAGTTCGGCTTCATCTACGACAACAAGACCGTCATCATCGAGGCGATCTCGGTCGAGGGCGTCGACGACCGCCAGGACGGGCGCACCGAAGCCGAGCATGCGCTCGCGGACACGGCTCCGGACGCGGGCGAAACCCGGAAATTCTATTCCGGCGGCGCCTGGCGCGAGGCGCGGGTGTTCCGCCGCGAGGGCCTCAAGCCCGGCCAGCGCCTCAAGGGCCCGGCGCTGGTGATCGAACCCAACCAGACCATCGTCGTCGAGCCGGGCTGGGAAGCCACGATCAACGCCCGCGACCATGTGGTGCTGACCCGCTTCGAGAAGCTCGACCGGGCGCTTGCCATCGGCGCCGACGCAGCCGACCCGATCCTGCTCGAAGTGTTCAACAACCTGTTCATGTCGATCGCCGAACAGATGGGCGTGACGCTGCAGAACACCGCCTATTCGGTCAACATCAAGGAACGGCTCGACTTCTCCTGCGCGGTGTTCGACCGCGAGGGAAGGCTGGTCGCCAACGCGCCGCACATGCCGGTGCATCTGGGCTCGATGGACCGGTCGGTGGAAACCATCATCCGCCTCAACGAAGGCGACATCCATCCCGGCGACGTGTTTGCGCTCAACGCGCCCTACAATGGCGGCACCCACCTGCCCGACATCACCGTGGTCACCCCGGTGTTCTCCAATGACGGTTCGGAAATCCTGTTCTGGGCGGCCTCGCGCGGCCACCATGCCGATGTCGGCGGTTCCGCGCCGGGCTCGATGACGCCACTTGCCACCACGGTGGACGAGGAAGGCGTGCTGATCGACAATTTCCGCATGGTCGAGCGCGGCCGCTTCCGCGAGAAGGAGCTGGTCGAGCTTCTCACCAACCACCCCTACCCGGTCCGCAACGTCGTCCAGAACGTGGCCGACCTGAAGGCCCAGATCGCCGCCAACGAAAAGGGCGTGGCCGACTTGCGCAAGATGGTCGCCGACTTCGGGCTCGACGTGGTCGAGGCCTATATGGGCCATGTCCAGGACAACGCCGCCGAGAGCGTCGCGCGCGTGATCGAGACCCTGTCGGACTGCGAGTACGAATACCCGACCGACACCGGCCAGGTGATCCGCGTGAAGATCTCGGTCGACCGCGAGCGGCGCGAGGCGACCGTCGACTTCACCGGCACCTCGGACGCGATGGAAAACAACTTCAACGCGCCCGAACCGGTGGCCCGCGCGGCCGTGCTCTACTGCTTCCGGGTAATGGTGGAAAAGCCGATCCCGATGAATGCCGGCTGCCTGAGGCCGATCCGCATCGTCATCCCCGAGGGTTCGATGCTCAAGCCCGCCTATCCGCGCGCGGTGGTGGCCGGCAATGTCGAGACCTCGCAGCACGTGACCAATGCCATCTTCGGCGCGCTCGGCGCGCTCGCCAACAGCCAGGGCACGATGAACAACCTGACCTTCGGCAACGCCACCTACCAGTATTACGAGACCATCTGCTCGGGCTCACCGGCAGGCTTCGAGAATTCGGGCCGCGGCTTCAATGGCACCTCGGGCGTCCACACCCACATGACCAATTCGCGGCTGACCGATCCCGAGATCCTGGAAATGCGCTTTCCGGTTCTGCTCGAGGATTTCCACATCCGCGACGGCTCTGGCGGCAAGGGCCGGTATAGCGCGGGCAACGGCACGCGGCGCACCATCCGCTTCCTCGAGCGCATGGATCTGGCCATTCTCTCATCGCACCGCAACCGCCCGCCGCTCGGCATTGCCGGCGGCGGCGAGGGTGAGGTCGGCAAGACCGAGGTCCGGCGCAAGGACGGCCGCATCGAGACGCTGAAGGCCTGCGACCAGACGGTGCTGGAGGCCGGCGACGCGGTGATCCTGACCACGCCGACGGCAGGCGGCGCGGGCAAGGGCTGACAGACCGGAGCGGACTCCCCTCAGCAGGCCTTGAGAAAGCCGAAATGGGCCAGGGCGCGGGGGCCGGAACCGGTGACCTGCGCACGCTCCTGATCCATCGAGGTGAAGAGGCAGCGCGCCTGCGCGGCCGAAAGCGGCTTGCCGCAGAACCCGCCCTGCACTTCGGCGGGCTGCATTTCGCATGCCAGTTGCAGGTCTTCCTCCGTGTCCACGCCGGTCAGGGTGACGGGGGTTCCAACGGTGGCGGCCAGCTGCAGGAACAGTTTGAGCATCTGCGACATCCGCCGTTCGCCCGCGATCGCGCGGACGCGCACGAGGTCGATGCGCACCCGGTCCACTTCGTGCAGCCGCGTCATCGACAGGCCCGCCACGCTGGCGGCGATCTCGCTCACCGCGACCAGCACCCCGCCGGCGCGCAGGCTGGCGATGTTTTCGAGCGAGGCAGCGCAGTCGCCGACGCCCGCGGTCGAGGGCACCTCGAGCACCAGCCGTCCGGGAGCGACGCCGGTTTCGTCGAGAAGCGCCAGCACCAGCGCCGCAAAGCACGGGTCGCGGAACTGCAGCGTGGCCACCGGCACGGTGAGCTCCGCGTCAACGCCCCAGGAGGCCGCATCCATCAGCGCCCGCCGCAGCATCCACTTGCCCAGGATCACGATCAGGCCGCTGTCTTCGGCCATCGGCATGAACACGTCATGGGCGACATCGCCATGACCCGAACGGTGCCAGTTGAGCCGCGCCTTGAAGCCGGACGGCGTCAGCGTGTCCGTCCGGATCACCGGCAGATACTCGATCCCGAAGGCGTCGCGGGCAATGCCGTCACGCATCGCCACTTCGAGCTCACGGCGCATCCGGTATTCGACATCCATGTCCTCGGAAAAGAAGCAGTGGCTGATGCCGGGCAGCGATTTGGCGCGGTAGAGCGCAAGGTCGGCCTGCTTGAGCAGGTCCGCCAGTTGCGCCTCCGGCGCGTACGCCGTGGCGATGCCGATGCTGCCAGCGGTGCTGATCGACCCGGTGCCGTGCAGCACCGGCTGAAACACGGTTTCGGACAGCATGGCGCAAAAGGCGGAAATCTCCGCGTCGTCGCGCACCCCGTCCCACAGCACCACGAATTCGTCGCCGCCGAGCCGGTACACCCGCCGCCGCGCGCTGGCATGGCGCTGCAGGCGTTGGGCAAGCGACCTGAGCACGGCGTCGCCCACCGCATGGCCGAGCGTGTCGTTGATGAACTTGAAGCGATCGAGGTCGAACAGCAGCAAGGCCAGCCGTTTCGCCCCTGCGTCGCTGCCGGCAAGGATCTCATCGACATCGGCGTTCAGGGCGTGGCGATTGCGCAGTTCGGTCAGGTTGTCGTGATAGGCCGCGTAATGCAGGCGGTCGGCCTTGATCCGTTCGCTCTCAAGGCGCTGCGCGAGCCGGACGTGGCGCCGTTCGAGCCCGATCACCAGGGCGAGGAAACAAAGGGGGACGGCGGCCAGGGCAAGGTTCACCGGGGTGGCCATCGCCCACAGGCTGCCACCGGCTTCCGCCAGCAAGGCCCGGATGAACACGGCCAAGGGCAGAATGGAAACGGCGCACATCCCCGCGAAAGCATATCGCGCGAACGGGCCAGGCACAAAAGAACTAGGCTTCATGCATAGGCTCCTGACAACAGAACATCATGTTCCGCCGCCGATCATGCGCGCCCAGGTTTTAACAAATGGTCACCTGCATCTTTTGTGGTGAACATTTGCTTTACGATGTTTCTCAAACTTTAAGCTTTTGCCGCTAGAAGAGTGGATTCGAAGCCCTTCACCTCCGTGCCGCCAGACGGGACTCCGTCCGGTGGGCCCAAGCTGCAGCGCCTTGATGTCCCATCTCCCAACCGCCCCGAGCCGAGCCATGCCCCGCCCTTCCACGCCCCTCGACAGGACGCCCTCACGCCCGGACGCACCGCGCCGCGAGCCGCCGCAGACACAGCCCCGCTTCGGTCCGCGCCGGGGCCTGGCCGTGCTGCTCGCGGTCGCGGCCCTGGGTCTGTCGGCCTGCACCTCCTCGAACCTGACCGACGGGCTCGAGCCGATCGGCAGCGGCAAGCAGACCGCGCGCGCCCAGAAGGCCGCGGTGCCGGAAGTCAAGAAGCTCAAGGCGCCGGGCAACGGCCGCTATGGCGACCGCAAGCCGGTCGATTTCGGCAAGCGCCACCCCGACCGCTATCCGGTGCACGGCATCGATGTGTCGAAATGGCAGGGCGACATCGACTGGCAGGAGGTGCGCAAGGCCGGCATCGCCTTCGCCTTCATGAAGGCCACCGAAGGCGGCGACCACACCGACGACCGTTTCGACAGCTACTGGCGCGGCGCGCGCGCGGCCGGCATCGCCCATGCGCCCTATCACTTCTATTACTTCTGCCGCCCCGCGCGCGAGCAGGCCGAATGGTTCATCGCCAATGTGCCGCGCACCGCCGTGCAGATGCCGCCGGTGCTCGACGTCGAATGGAACCATGCGTCCAAGACCTGCCGGCACCGGCCCGATCCGGAAACCGTGCGCGCGGAGATGAAGATCTGGATGGACATCGTCGGTCGCCATTACGGCAAGCGGCCGATCATCTACACGCCGGTGGATTTCCACCGCGAAAACCTCGACGGCCATTTCGAAGGCTACCAGTTCTGGCTGCGCTCGGTCGCCGCCCACCCGCAGGACATCTATCCCGACCATCCCTGGACGATGTGGCAATACACCGGCACCGGAATGGTCCCGGGCATCCGCGGCGACACCGACATCAACGCCTTCGCCGGCACCCACCAGCAATGGCGCGAATGGCTGCAGAAATACGCGCGGTAACGTGGGCGGGCTTCGCTCCGCCCGTCGCCACACGAGAGCCCTGAGAAAGAGCTGTGTTCGACGGGCATCCGGGTCCGTCGACCGCACTATACTTGGCGCATCCGGTGAATCACCTCATCATCGCCACAAATCTGCGCTGGGTTCGCCGCCCCATCAGGAGTTGACGCCATCATGACACGCACGATCCCCTTCGCCCTTCTGCTCGCAAGCCTCATGGCAGGACCGGCGCTTGCCCAGGCGCCTGCCTGCGGCGGCGATTTCGGGCCGTTTCTCGAGGGCGTCAAAGCCGAGGCGATCGCCAAGGGCGTGAGCCCTGAAGTGGCCGACCGGGCCGTGCGCAATGCCGCGATCGACAAGAAGGTGCTGTCGCGCGACCGGGCGCAGGGCGTGTTCCGCCAGACCTTCCTCGAATTCTCCAAGCGCTCGGTCAGCTCGAACCGCATGCAGATCGGCGCCAAGAAGATGCAGCAGTATGCCGACACCTTCGCCCGTGCCGAGGCCGAATATGGCGTGCCTGCCGCCGTGATCACCGCGTTCTGGGGGCTCGAGACCGATTTCGGCGCGGTCCAGGGCGACTTCAACACCATGAACGCGCTCGCCACGCTCGCCCATGACTGCCGCCGGCCGGAGCTGTTCCGGCCGCAGCTGATCGCCGCCATCGAGATGGTCGGCCATGGAGATCTCGACCCCGCCGGCACCACCGGCGCCTGGGCCGGCGAAATCGGCCAGGTGCAGATGCTGCCGCGCGACATCATCGAATTCGGCGTCGATGGCGACGGCGACGGCCACGTCAACCTCAAGACCTCCGCGCCCGATGCGATCATGACCGCGGCGAAATTCATCAAGTCGCTTGGCTGGCGCGCGGGAGAACCCTGGCTTGCGGAAGTCTCGCTGCCCCAGGGCTCCTTCCCCTTCGACAAGTCCGGCCTCAACAGCGGCATGAAGCTCAATGACTGGATTTCCGCCGGCGTGACCTTCCGAAACGGCGCGCCGACCTCCGAAAACCTTGCCGCCGACCTACTGCTGCCGCAGGGCCGCCATGGCCCGGCCTTCCTGGCCTTTCCGAACTTCGCGATCTATCTCGAATGGAACCAGAGCTTCATCTACACCACCTCGGCCGCCTATTTCGCGACCCGGCTCGCCGGCGCCAAGCCCTATGACGCGGGCAATCCGGGCGAAGGCCTCGGCGACGCGGCGATGAAGCAGCTGCAGCAGAAGCTCGCAGCCCTCGGCCACGATGTCGGCGACATCGACGGCATTCTCGGCGGCGGCACCCGCGCCGCGGTCCGCGCCGAGCAACTCCGCCTCGGCCTGCCCGCCGACGGCTGGCCGGATCAGGACCTGCTCAACCGCCTGTAACCGGCTTGCCGGGCTCCGCTGGTCGGGTTTCCTGCGGATCGGCCGCCTCCGGCCTGCCCGCTGCCCCGGGCGAGGCCTCGGGGTGCGCGATGGATGCGGCGGCGGCGGCCTCGGGGCTCACACCGCTGTCGTGCGCGTCGGCATCCGCCTCGCGCTTTGCGGCCTGCCGGCGCATGCGGCGCTGGTAGAGCGCAAATCGCAGGGCGCGGTAGCGCGCGCGGACCGCCCACATCACATTCTCCACGCCGTCGAGTTCGTCCTCATAGGCGCGCGACAGCGCCTGCTTGTAGGAGACCAGCCCTTCGCTCGCGAGATCGCCCACGCGCTGCATCAGGTTGAACCAGATCGGCGAGACCAGAAGCGAGATCGCGGTAACCGCGATCGCCAGCCGGTAGATATCGGCACCGAGTGCGCCCGAGGCAAAGCCCGCCGCCGCCAGCACGAAGGAGAATTCGCCGATCTGCGCCATCGACAATCCGCCGATCAGCGCGGTCTTGGGGTCCGAGCCAGTCAGTCTCAAAAGCAAGATGTTGAGGATGGTCTTCATGCCGATCACCAGGAACGCCGCGGCGAGCACCAGCCAGATATTGGCGAAGATGAAGTCGAGATCGATCAGCAGCCCGATCGAGAGGAAGAACACCACCAGCAGAATGCTCTGGATCGGCTCGACCACCGGGATCACCCGGCTTCGCAGCGTCGAATTGCCAACCGCGATGCCCGCCAGGAACGCGCCATAGACCGGCGACAATCCGGCCAGCCCCGACAGCGCCGCCGCCGTGAAGCACAGTGCCAGCGAGCCGATGGCGAGCAGGTCGACATTGCTTTCGATCGCCTCGAGAACGGAGAGATCAAGCGCGAGGATGCTTTCGATCGCCTCGGCAAAGGGCAGCTTGAGCTTGGGATGACGACCGAACCACCACAGCAGCCCTGCCAGCAGCAGCACCGCCACCACCACCTTGAAGGCCACGCCGCCATAATCGATGGCCTCGCCGCCGAGGCTCGAAACCATGATCAGCATCGGCACCACGGCGATGTCCTGGGCAATCAGCACGCCGACGGCGACCCGGCCCGCGGCATGCCGCAACTCGCCCATTTCCTCGAGCATCTTCATCGCCACCACCGTGCTCGACAGCGCGATGATGAAGCCGAGAATGAGCACTTCCGAGGGGCTGGCATCGAGCACGTAGGCCAGCGCCGCCGCAAGCACCATGGAGACCACGAGCTGGCCGCTTGCCACCAGCGCCGCCTGCCTGAGGCTGAGCACGAAGGCCTTGATCGACAATTCCATGCCGATGAAGAACAGCAGCACCACCACACCCAACTCGGCGAGCAGCGACACATTTTCCGAAGTCGAGATCACCCCGAGCCCGGTGGGCCCCAGCGCCAGCCCGGCCAGAATAAAGCCCACCAGCGGCGGTTGCCTCAGCCGCATGAAGCCGAGGCCCAGCAGCGCCGCCACGGCCACCGCAATGGCGATCGCCACCATCGCCTCGCCGTGATGGCCGCCATGATCGGCAGCCTGTTCCACCACCTGCGCGACCGCCTGTTCGACAACCTCGCCCACGGCTTCGACCGCGCCGGAGATCTGTTCTTCCATTCACGACTCCTTCTTGACGCCAGCCTAATACATGCCGGCGGCGATTGGGAGCGTTTCGGTTTGCCCGGGCTGTCAGAGCCACGCCGTGCGGTCAAACCCGTCATTCGCCGGGCAATTGCGCCCCCCGCCACCGGGCCAAGAGTGAGACTTCAAAAGTCGGGAGACCGCCGGGCGAGCGTCGCGGCAGGGAGGCCCGGCCGCATCCTCTGGCCGGCCGGCCGGCCGACCGCCCGCGCCTGCAGCCTTTTGGCGGGCGCTCTCGGGCCGGTACAGCTATGCCTTGTGATTATGCTAGAATGTTAGTATGAAAACCAAATCATATGGTTCACTGTCCGTATGGTACCGAGGAGGATTTCAGTACGGCCTTGAGTGGGTCATCTTAGTTTTGGGAGGAACTATCCATGAAAAATAATAAGCTGGCGCTGGCAGCGCTCGCGTCGACCATGCTGGTTGCCGTTTCCGGGCCGGCCTTTTCCGCACCGCAAACCCTCAAATGGGCGCATGTCTACGAGGCCAGCGAGCCCTATCACACCTGTGCGGTCGCAGCGTCCGATCTGCTCTCCGAGGCCACCGACGGGCGCTACAACATCGAGGTCTTCCCGGCCTCGTCGCTCGGCAAGGAAGTCGACATCAACGAAGGCCTGGGCCTCGGCACCGTCGACATCATCTATACCGGCCAGCTGTTTGCCGGCCGCTCCTACGGTCCGATCGCCATCGGCGGCGCGCCCTACATGTTCCGCGACTACGATCACTGGGACAAATACCGCAAGTCCGACCTCTTCAACGAAATGGCGAAGGCCTACGAGGACGCCTCGGGCAACCACATCACCTCGATGACCTATTATGGCCAGCGCCATGCCACCTCCAATGTCGAGATCAAGACGCCGGAGGACATGAAGGGCCTGAAGATCCGCGTGCCGAACGCACCGCTCTACATGATGTTCCCGCGGGCCGTGGGCGCGAACCCTACGCCGATCGCCTTCGCCGAGGTCTACCTGGCGCTGCAGCAGGGCACGGTCGACGCCCAGGAGAACCCGCTGCCGACCATCCAGGCCAAGAAATTCTACGAAGTACAGAAATACATCACGCTCACCGGCCATATCAGCGACGCGCTGATGACCATCGTCGGCGGCCCCACCTGGGGATCGCTCAGCGCGGAGGACCAGACCGCGCTCGAAGGCGTGCTCGACCAGACCGCCGAATGCGCCAGCGAGCAGATCATCCAGAAGGAAAAGGAGCTTGTGCAGTGGTTCAGGGACAATGGCGTCACCGTCAACGAGGTTGACCGCACGCCGTTCCGCGAAGCCACGATGAAGCTGCACAACGGCGCCGATGCCACCTGGGATCAGGCCACCTACGACAGGCTTCAGGCCATCGAGTAACCGGACACGCCGGATAACTGCGTTGCGCGGCGGCTTCCGGGCCGTCGCGTGTCCTTTGCTTCGGAGGTTGCCCGATGTCGCCCGACGACAACACCAAGAATTCCGCCTCGATCGCCGACCTGATCCATGAGGAAGACGAAGACCTGACCGGATTCCAGTGGGACGACGGCCTCGTGCTGGTTGTCTTCTGGGCGCTGGCTTTCGTGGTCTTCCTGCAGTTCTTCACCCGCTACGTGCTCAACGATTCGCTCGGCTGGACCGAGGAGATCGCCCGCTTCCTTTTGATCGCGGTGACCTTTCTCGGCGCCGTCATGGCGGTCCGGCGCGAAAGCCAGATCGCCATGGAGCTTGCCTTCCGCTGGCTGTCGCGGCCGGTGCGCCAGGCGCTGCAATATTTCATCGATATCGTCGCGGTCGTCTTTTACGGGTTCATGGGATATCTGTGCTCCCAGGTGGCGGCCCGGACCCAGCAGAAGATGGTGTCCATCGATTTCCCGAAATCCTCGATCTACTGGTTCATCTGCGCCTGTTTCGCGGTCATGACCCTCTATGGGCTGATGGTGCTCTGGCGCCACCTGCGCACCGGCAGCAGCCGGCTGATCGACCCCGAAACCGCCAGGTCCCAGGGCCCGTCGCTGTAATCGAAGGCATGCCATGCTCCTGACTCTTCTCTTCGTCCTGGTGTTCGCACTGATCGCACTCGGCGTCCCGGTGGCCATCGCGCTGGCCGGCTCGTCGCTGGTCTTCATCCTGCTCGACGGCCATGTCCCCGGCCTCGTCGTCGCCCACCGGATGATCAACGGCGTCGATTCCTTTCCGCTGCTCGCCGTCCCCTTCTTCATCCTGGCCGGCAACCTGATGAACACCTCGGGCATCACCGAACGCATCTTCGATTTCGCCAAGGCGCTGATCGGCTGGCTTCCCGGCGGGCTCGGTCACGTCAATATCGGCGCCTCGGTGATCTTCGCGGGCATGTCGGGCGCGGCCGTTGCCGATGCCGGAGGCCTCGGCGCCATCGAGATCAAGGCGATGCGGGACGCCAAATACGATCCCGGCTTCGCGGTCGGCATCACCGCCGCCTCCTCCACCATCGGCCCGATCATCCCGCCCTCGCTGCCGATCGTCATCTACGGCGTCGTCGCCGGCGCCTCCATCGGCCAGCTGTTCGCCGCCGGCCTGATCCCCGGGCTGATGATGGCCGCGGCGCTGATGCTGATGGTCGCCTTCTATGCCCATCGCTACAAATATCCGCGCGACCAGGCCTTCCGGCTGCGGATCCTGGGCCATGCCTTCCTGCGCGCCTTCCTGTCGCTGCTCACGCCGGTGATCATCGTCGGCGGCATTCTCACCGGCGCGTTCACGCCCACCGAGGCTGCGATCGCGGCCTGCGTCTGGGCGCTGATCCTCGGCCTCTTCGTCTACCGCACGCTGACGCTGCGCCGCTTCCTCAAGGTGTCAATGGACACGATCGAGACCACCGCCGTGGTGCTGTTCATCGTCGCCGCCGCCTCGATCTTCGCCTGGATCCTGACCTCGAACCGGGTGCCCGAACATTTCGCCGCCCTGATCCTCAGCGTCTCGGAAAACCCGATCATCATCCTGCTGCTGATCAACCTGATCCTGCTGGTGGTCGGCTGCTTCATGGAAACGGTGGCGGCCATCACCATCCTGGTGCCGGTGCTGCTGCCGATCGCGCTGCATGTCGGCATCGATCCGGTCCATTTCGGCGTGATCCTGGTGCTCAACCTGATGATCGGGCTGCTGACGCCACCGGTGGGCATGGTGCTCTACGTGCTTTCGCGGGTGGCGAAGGTGCCGTTCGAGCGCTGTGTTTCGGCCACGGCCCCCTTCCTGGTGCCGCTGTTCGCGGTGCTGTTGCTGGTGACGTTCTTCCCGGTCTTCACCATGTGGCTGCCGACGCTGATCTACCGGTGAGCGGGGAGACCCGGCGGCCCGGTCAGAGCTTGTCGAACTCGTCCTTGTCGACAGGCATCAGCATGACCGCGGTCGCCATCACCGCGAAGCCGAAGGTCGAGCCGAACGAGACCAGCAGGATGAACAGGCCGGCCACGCGGCTCGAGGAATGCAGGATCAGGTCGCCGAAGCCGTTGATGTTGAAATAGACCACGCCCGCGGCGACGAACCAGCCGATCAGCACGCCGAGCGCCGAGTTGATGAGCACGAAACGGATCAGTTTGGGCATGGTCTAAACTCCGCTGCAGCCCTGCGGCTGCGGTTGTGCGCCCATCCTATCCCAAACCGGGCGCGGGGTCGCGTGAAAGATGCGCGCAGCCCCGTTCGGCGTTCGGCGGTCGGCGGTCGGCGGTCGGACAGATCCGTGGCCAGGCCCGCGCGTCAGGTCGCCATGGTCTCGAGGCTCGCATAGCCGTCGGGCGCGCCCTCGTCGCCGAACGGGGTCGTCACTTCCACGAAATCGTCGGGATAGAAGCCGTTGAAGCGGGTCCTGAGCGACAGCGAATAGGCGCCGATATGGCCGATCTCGATCCAGTCACCGGTGTCGACCGTCTCGGGCAGCCAGAACGGCCGCGAGAGGATGTCGACCGAATCGCAGGTCGCCCCGCAGACCCGGAACGGCACCACGTTTTCGGCGTCGCCCTTGCGGATCCGGCGTGCCGGATCGGGAATGAACCGCGCCGGCAGGGTGATCTTGCCGGTCCAGCTGTCCGACAGAGAGGCCCAGATGCCGTCATTGATGTAGAGCCGACGGCCTTTCCGGAGCAGCACCCGCACGATCAGTGAGAAGGCGCGCGCCACCACCACGCGTCCGGGCTCGGCGACCAGCGGCATGTCGTCGAAGGCCCATTCGGTGATGTTGTCCTTCAATTTGCCCATCAGCTCCTCGAGCGGCGGCACCGGCCGGACCTTGCGGTTGGGATCGTGGCCGTAGACCGCCGGAAAGCCGCCGCCGACATCGAGCCCGACCAGTTGCACGCCCGCGCGGTTGCGCACCCAGTCGGCGGACTTGAGCGCCTGCTCGTAGGAGTCCGCTTCCTCGACCTGGCTGCCGACGTGAAAGCACAGGCCCACCTTGAAGCCGATCTTGTCGAGCCGCTGCACCAGTTCCACCGCATGGCCCGGCGCGGCGCCGAATTTCTTCGACAGCTCATACATCGCATGGCCCTTGGTCTGCAGCCGCACGAAAATGGTGATCGAGGCCGGATCGAGATCGAGCGCGCGCACGATGCGGAGCACCTTGGCGATCTCGTCCTCATGGTCGAGCGACATCACCCGGATGCCATAGGTTTCGAGCGCGAGCCGGATGTCGGACTGCGCCTTGACCGGATGCATATAGAGCATTTCCGCTGTCGGCGACGCCGCGCGCACGGCCTCGAACTCGCCGGGAGAGGCGACGTCGAAGATCTTCACCCCCGCCTCGACCAGGGCCTTGAGCACCATCGGCTCGCCATTGGTCTTGACCGCATAGGCCGTCTCACCGGGGAACAACCGCATGAAATCGAGCGCATCCTGCCGGAGCACGGCGGGCCGGAAACAATAGAGCGGATGGTCCGGCCTGAGCTTGAGTGCTGCGTCCGTTCCCGTGGCGAATCGTTGCATAAGTGATCCCTCAATTGACCTCCGACCCTATCAACCCACCACATGACCGGCAAATGCGGCGGCTTTGCGCGGGCGCGTCCACTTTCGGGTGGCGTTCGGCGCGGCCGCGTGGCACTGAGCAAGTCCCGCCACCGGAGCTTCCCGATGACCACCGCCGCACCGCCCCGCGCCCCCGCCGCCTCGATGTCCGCCGCCACCTGGGGTTTCCTGATGCTGCTGGGGCTGATCTGGGGCGGATCGTTCTTCTTTGCCCGCATCGCCGTCCAGCACGTGCCGCCGATGACGCTGGTGCTGGTGCGGGTGAGCCTGGCGGCCCTTGCGCTGCACCTGATCTTCTTCCGCCTGCCGGACTTCTACCGCACCCTCGCCGCGAACTGGCGGCAATTGCTGGTTCTGGGCCTGATCAACAATGCCATTCCCTTCACGCTGATCTTTCTGGGCCAGACCCGGATCGGCGCCGGCCTCGCCTCCATCCTCAATGCCACCACGCCGCTGTGGACCGTGATCGTCGCCCAGATGCTCACCACCGACGAGAAGATCTCGGCCGCCAAGCTGATCGGCTGCGCGCTCGGCCTTGCCGGCATGGTGCTGCTGATCGGCCCCGCCGCGCTCGGCATCGCCGACTCCCCGCTCTGGGCCAAGCTCGCCGTGGTGGGCGCAGCGATTTCCTACGGTTTCGCCGCCTCCTTCGGCAAGCGCTTCAAGGGCGTCTCCCCGCGCGTGACCGCCACCGGACAGCTGACCGCCTCGAGCCTGATCATGCTGCCGCTGGCCCTTGCCGTGGACCAACCCTGGACGCTGCCCGTCCCGCCCGTCGACGTGATCGCCGCCATCCTGGCGCTGGCGCTGGTGTCCACCGCCTTCGCCTATGTGCTCTATTTCCGCATCCTGAGCCAGGCCGGCGCCACCTCCGCCTCGCTGGTGACGCTGCTGGTGCCGCCCTCGGCGATCCTGCTCGGCATCCTCTTTCTGGGCGAAACGCTCTCGTTCACCGAGGCGATGGGCCTCGTCTTGATCGCCCTGGGATTGATGTCGCTCGACAACCGGCTGGGCTGGAAAGGCCGCTCGAAAGGCGCACCGCCAGCACCCTGAAACGAGGCCCCGTGGGGCCTCCCGCAACCGGGTGCAGCCCGCAAATGGACACGCACAGGCTGCAAGCGGCAGTTTGTTAACAAATAATGAATACAAATTTAACCTTTGAAATTCAAAGGCTTAAATTGGGAATTGCGACAATTCGCCCCGCTCTTAGCTGCACTGCAGCAACGATTTCGCTTTTCATGGAGCCACAGGCGTGACTATCATTTGATGGTAAACGCGATGGAGGACCACCATGGGATTTACGCAATCGCTCAACGCCCTTGTGATCTGTGCAGCGTTCATTTTTGTTGGTGCAATGCTCTTTATCTGACCTCGACGAGCATTGAATAACAGTCAAAAGTTTGAAGACGGGAGCGCACAGGCGTTCCCGTTTTCGTTTGGGCAAGGGCCATCGCCGCTCCGCCGCGGGCCCGGTCGAAAAAGGGCGCTGCCCCTGCCCAAGGAAGGGGAGCGCCCTGTCGGGGCCGGGCCCCGCTTCAAGGATATGCGTCGGGGATTGGCTCAGGCCGCCGCGCCCACGGCCGTCCGCTCCTGGCCGCGCAGGCCCAGGATGTGGCAGATCGCATAGACCAGTTGCGCCCGGTTCATGGTGTAGAAGTGGAAATCGTCGATGCCGCGCTCGACCAGGTCGTTGACCTGTTCGGCCGCCACCGCCGCGGCCACCAGCGCCCGCGTCTCCGGGTCCTTTTCCAGGCCGTCGAACCGCCGCGCAAACCGCTCGGGCACGCTCGCGCCACACAGTTTCGAGAACCGCGCCACTTGCGCGAAATTGTGCACCGGCAGGATGCCCGGCACGATCGGCACATAGATGCCGGCACGCCGCACCCGCTCGACATAGCGCTCGTAGACGTCGTTGTCGAAGAAGAACTGGGTGATGGCGCGGGTGGCCCCGGCATCGACCTTGCGCTTGAGCATGTCGATGTCGGTGGCGAAATCCGGGCTTTCGGGATGGCGTTCGGGATAGGCCGACACGGAAATCTCGAAATCCGAAATCGCCCGCAGCCCCGCCACCAGTTCCGCCGCATTGGCATAGCCGCCCGGATGCGGCCTGTAGGCCGCGCCCACGCCCTCCGGCGGATCGCCGCGCAGCGCCACGAAATGGTTGACGCCGACCGCCTGGAACTCGCGCGCCACCGCATCGACGTCGGTCTTGTCGGATCCCACGCAGGTCAGGTGCGCGGCCGGCGCAAGCGCAGTCTCCCGGCTGATCCGCGCCACCGTGTTGAGCGTGGGCTTCTTGGTGGAGCCGCCCGCGCCATAGGTGACGGACACGAAATCCGGCTGGAACGGGGCAAGACGGGTGATGCTGTCCCAGAGCTGGCTTTCCATGTCGCCGTTCTTGGGCGGAAAGAACTCGAAGGACACCTTGATCCGCTGGGCGGAGCCGGCCGCGTTGGCGCGGGATGAACTGTTCATGTCAGGCTGTTCCTGTGCTTGGAAGGGTCGGGTCCGCGGCAATCAGCAGCCGCGGGTCGCGCGCCAGCCAGATCGTCACGGTAAGGGCCCGGTCATTGTCGGAACCCGCGGGAAGGTCGACGATCTCTTCCACCGTCAATCCGCAGGTCTTGAGCCATTCGGCCATCTGATCGTGGCTGAAGCCGAGGCGCGCATGGGCATGTTCGGTGCGCAGTTCCTCGTGGTCGTGCGGCGCGAAATCGACCACCACCACGCGGCCGCCCGGACGCAGCATGCGCGCCGCCTCGGCGATCGCCGGCCGCGGGTCGTGCAGGAAATGCAGCACCTGGTGAATGGTCACCACGTCGAAGCTTTCGCGGTCGAGCGGCAGGTTCAAGATGTCGCCCTGGCGCACCGAGGCATGGGTGATGCCGGCCTCGTCGAGCTGGGCGCGGGCGATCGAGAGCATGTTGCGGCTCGAATCGATGCCGATCGCGCGCCGGTAGCGGTCGGCGAGCAGTTCGAGCATGCGGCCGGTGCCGGTGCCGAGATCGAGAAGCCCGTCAAACGGTGTCCGGCCGATCAGCGCGAGGATTTCCGCCTCCACCTTCTCGTCGGCGACATGGCGGTTTCTCAGATCGTTCCAGCTTTCCGCATTGGCGGAGAAATAGGCTTCCGCACGGCTCGCCCGCGCCTGCTTGACGCTCGCCAGCCGTTCGCCATCGCGTGCAAGCGAGGGGTCCGAGGGTGCGGCGGCATTGAGCGCCTGCTGCACCAGCCGGGCGCGCACGCCGTCGCGCGTCATCCGGAAATAGGCCCAGGCGCCCTCCTGATAGCGTTCCACCAGTCCCGCCTCGCCCAGAAGCTTGAGATGGCGCGAAATTCGCGGCTGTGACTGGCCCAGCACTTCCGTCATTTCGCTGACCGTCAGGTCGCCCTGGCTCAGAAGCGCGATCAGGCGCAGCCGCGTGGGCTCGCCCGCGGCCTTCAAGACCTCGACGCATTCCTCCAGGGACAGGGGAGACAGAGACAACATGAAAACCCTCGGAAATGATATAAAGATATGTTTATGTCATTTCCGAACGTGATGCAAGCCCCATGTCGTCTGCGCGCCAGAAAATGTCGCTTCCCGCCTTCACACGGCAGCCGCCGGCACCCGGACCGAGGGGATCCGGGCTTCGGCGGCAAGATGCGCCGTTTGAGGATTGAAGTCGGAGCGCCTTGGCGGATCACCCGGCCGGATAGATCCACTGTTCCCAGACATGGGCGGTGACGGCCTCGCCCGGCGCGATCACGCCCGGCTTTTCCACCCAGGCGACGAGGCCGCGGCGGCGCTTGGCGGCCTTGACGAAGGCAAGCGCCAGCTGGGTCTTGTCCATGTCGGGAAAATTCTTGGCGATCGAGCCACCCGCAAGCCGGCAGGGCGCGTTGTCGCCATCGACCCTGAGCGTCACCCCGCCCTCGAAGAACAGCTGCGTGCGCGGCGGCAGCATCGACAGCATCGGAATGCCGGTGATGACCAGATTGGCGCCGATCCAGGCCGGATCGATCCGCTCGATCCCCATCTCGCCTGCCGCCAGGGCCAGCTCGTCCGGCGCCACGATCGAGATCTGCCGCTCGTTGCGGATTTCCGTGCCGCGCGGATACCAGGGCTCGCGGCTGCCGGACTTGCGCGTGGGACCGGCGTGGTAATCGCCCGGGATGCCGTCGAACCCGGTTTCGAGCCGCGCCACCTCGCCGGTTGGAAAATCCCCGCCAAGCGCCGCAAGCACCTGCGAGACGCTGCCCTTGATCCGCCGCGCCGGACGGATTTCCGGCAGGACGGGCGCGGCATCGGGAAACAGCGGCAGACTCATCGGTGGCTCCGGGCAACAGGGGTCGGGACCCCAGACTTAGCGGGTCGTCCGCGAATGGGCCAATCAAAATCCGTGAACGCTCACGACCGGCGTTGGCCGCGTCCGGCGAGCGCCTGCCAGGGCAAGGCGTCGGGGGGCAACCGCCGCGCCAGCGCCTGCATCGCCAGCATAAGCGCGAGCACCATCAGCGTTGCCGACACCGCCACCGCCGCAGCTTCCGAACCGAGCCCCGAATCCTCGAGGCTCAGGAGCGCCACGCCCAGCGTCTCCGTCCCCGCCGACCACAACAGGGCCGACACGGTCAGTTCGTTGAAGGCGAGCAGGAACACCATCAGCATGCCCGCGAACACGGCGGGAAACACGAGCGGCAGCACGATGTGACGCAGCCTGTGGCGCAGCCCAGCCCCGTCGCAGACCGCCGCCTCCTGCACCGCCTCGTCCAGCGTCGCCATCGCCGCCAGCACCGGTTTCAGGGCAATGGCGTAGAAGCGGGCGTGATAGGCAAACAGGATGATCCAGGGCGTGGCATAGATCGAGATGCCGATCAGCGGCAGCGGCTTGATGAACAACAGGATGCAGGCGATCGCCAGCACGATGCCCGGAACCGCATAGGGAAGCTCGATCAGCGCGAAAGCCAGTGTCCGCGGCTTGGGCTTGAGACGGTCGAGCACATGCGCCGAAACCAGCGTGATGACCGCGAGACTCAGCGCCGTCCCGCCTGCCAGGAGGGTCGAATTGCGGAACGCCCTGACGGTCAGGTCCTGCCGGAACAGGACCTCGGCATATTGCGCGAAGGTCAGGCTCGCCCAGGAGAGCCGGACCCCATAGGCCGGCACCAGCGACGTCGCCAGGAGCGAGGCGAGCGGCAACAGGATGGTGAGCGCGACAAAGGCCCAGACCGCGAACTCGACAACGGGGCGCCAGCGGCCAAGCTCCCAGAACGGCTCCAGCCGGTGATCGGCTTCGAGCCGGTTGGTGGCGCGCGCCAGTACCGCCCCTGCGGCAAGAACGCCTGCGCAAGCGATCGCCGCAATCAGCACGGAGATCGCCGCCGCGTCATTGATCCCGCCAGGCCCGAAGCTCGCGAGCTTGCGAAACAGCAGCGTCGGCAACGTGACATATCCGACCGGCAATCCGAGCATGGCCGGGATCCCGAAATTGCCCGCGCCGGCGACGAAGACCAGAAGCGCCGCGGTGAGCAGGAACGGCCTGAGCAGCGGCAGGAGGATCCAGGCCACCACCTGACGGGGGTGGGCGCCCTCAAGCCGCGCCGCCTCGATCAGCGGCCGGGGGATCGACGCGAGCCCGGAGGCGAGCGTGATGGCAACCAGCGGCGCATGGTGCAGGCCCATCACCAGGATGATGCCGAACTGGCCGAGCATCGGGTTCGGCGTGCCGGGCGCCGGCGCCAGACCGGCAAGCTTGAGCAGCGGCGACGCCGGGCCGAACAGCGTCTTGAACGCCAGCGCCGAAATCTGCGGCGCGATCATCAGCGACAGCACCATGAGAAAGGCGAGCGCGGTGGCCGCACGGATCGTCGTCACCGACAGCACCAGCGCAAAGCCGGTGCCGACCAGCATCGCCAGACCGCCCGACCCGAGCGCGACGACCAGGGTGTTGCGGGTGGCGCGCCAGACATCGGGCGCATCGATCACCTGCCAGAACCCGGCGAGGCCGTCGTCGAAGGCGGCCAGGAGCAGCCGCCCCACCGGCAACACCGAGAACAGCACGATGAAAACCACAAGCGCCAGCGTGAGGCCACGTCCCTCGCGCTGGCGCCATCCGGTGGATGCTCCGAACCGCCGAAGGCGCGGAGCCTGTTCTGCCTGGGCCGTCACGGGCTGCCCTTACTGGCCGAAGATCTCGGCGAAACGTTTGGTGTTGGCGTCAGCCTCGCCGAGCGCCCTGGCGGCGTCGAACGGCATCACCTTGATGCTGGCGCGATCCGGAAAGCCTGCAGGCACGGCCACGTCGGGATGGGCCGGCAGATACCCCTGGCTCAGCGCCAGTTCCTGGCCTTCGCGCGAAATCAGGAAGTCGACAAAGGCCTTGGCCGCCTCGGGATTCTGGGTCGAAGCCAGGATCGCCACCGGCTCGGAGATCGTCGACACGCCCTCTTCCGGGAACACGAATTCGACCGGCGCGCCCTTGGCCTTCTCGCGGATCGGCAGGAAGTCGACCACCATGCCATAGAGCTTCTCGCCGCCGGCCACCTGCTTGAGCACGCCGCCATTGCCGCCCGAGGCCTGCGCGCCATTGGCGGCGAGCGCTTCGTAATAGCCCCAGCCGGCGTCGAGATTGTCGACCAGCGTCGCGGTATGGATCAGCGCCGCGCCCGAAGTCAGCGGCGACGGCATGGCGACCTGCCCCTTGGCCTCGTCTTTGAGCAGGTCTTCCCAGGAGGACGGGACCATGGTGGCGGCGGTATTGTAGATGATGCCGGTGGTGATCAGCTTGGTGCCGAACCAGGTCTTGTCCGGGTCATGAATGCCCTCGGCATAGGCCGCTGTGTCCGCTTCCGGGTGGGCCATCAGGAGATCGCGCGCCTTCAGCCCTTCCATGGTGACGCTGTCGGCGATCAGCAGCACATCGGCAGGGGTCGAGCCCGCGGCCAGCTCGGCCTCAAGCTTGGCCATGATCTTGGTGGTGCCGTCGCGCACGAAGGTCACCGTGACATCCGGATAGGCCGCCATGAAGGCATCGACGGACTGCTGGGCATCGGTGTTGGGCTGGCTGGTGTAGAGCGTCAGCGTGCCCTCGACGGCGCGCGCGGGGCCGGCAAGAAGGGCGAGCGACAGCGCGAGGCCAAGCGAAAGCGGGATCGATCTGGTCATGGGAAACTCCGGTCGTGGTCGGGACAAGGACGGCCGAGCCATAGCGACGCTTGATAACAGTCCCATGACAGCCCCGCAACCGGCGCCGCAACCCCGGATGGCGATGGCAATTCACCAATCCTGCCGAGTGTGGTAGGGTCGGCAGCTCGACTACCGCGCAGACGCCGGACAGGGAGAGCGCTGATGATGTCTGCCCGTCGTGTCAACCGGATACCCGCCAGCGCTCTCTGCCTCTCGCTCGGGCTGACGCTCGGGCATGCCACCGCGGCGCCTGCGGCCGATCTGTCCTGCAACGGGCTGCTCGAGCCCGGGCAGACCATGATCTGCTCCGGCTTCGAGCCCAACTGGGCGCTCAAGCTCGAATGCAATGGCAGCATGAGCTCAAGCTTCATCGACGCGTTTTCCGGCGACGGCATCCAGACGACGCCGGGCAGCGTCGGTTTCGCGACCGAAAATCCCTGGCGGCTCGAAACCAGCCATCCGGTGACCGGTTCCCTTGCCTATACGCCGGGAGGCTGCACCGACGAGAGCGACGCCGTGCGCGACTTCACCTTCACCCCCACCGGCGCGCCGGGGCTATCCGAACCATTCTATCCGTTCTGCTGCCGGATCGAGTAGCCCCCCCTCACGCGGGGCAGATGCGTCCGAGCATGCCGGCGATGTCCTGTTCGGTATAGGGCTTGGCGACCACCGGGTGGTGGGCCAGATCGTCGCTGAGGCCGCTTGCGCCGTAGCCGCTCGCGAAGACGAGCGGGATGCCGAGTTGATCGAGCCGGCGGGCGTAGGGAAAGATGCGCTCGCCGGCGATGTTGACATCGAGGATCGCCGCATCCGCCCGGAAGTCGCCGCTGAGCATCTTGTCCAGGTCCCGCAGCGTCATCACCGGGCCGATCACCGCATAGCCGAGATCCTCCAGGATCATTTCGAGATTGATCGCGATCAGGCTTTCGTCCTCGACGATGAGAACGGACATCGGTTTCGGCGTGTCGGACATCATGGCTGGGCTTTCTCGCCGCGCAACACGGCAGCTTCGAGGGTGACGATGCAGGAGAACCTCTGGTCGCGGAACGAGGGGGCGTAGGAGCCGCCGAACTCGCCCGCCACGATGCTCTCGATCAGGCGGGTGCCGAAGCCCTTCCTGTCCGGCTGAACGGCGGGCGGACCGCCCGATTCCCGCCAGGCAAGCGTGAGGTGTCCTTCCGGCTCCTCGCGCCAGACGATGGCGACGGTTCCGGTTTCGCTGCTCAGGGCGCCGTATTTGACGGCATTGGTGGCAAGCTCGTGCACCAACATGGCCAGCGAAATCGAGGCCCGGGGCGAGAGCGTGAAGCGCGGCCCGTCGAGGCTGATGCGCTCCGGGTCGAAAACAGCGACTTCCTGGCCGATGATCTCGCCGAGATCGGCGCTGGTCCATTCCTGCGCGCTCAACAGATTGTGCGCCTTGGACAGCGCCGCGAGCCGGGCGCCGATGGCCTGCTTCGCCGAGGCCGGATCGGCGGCCGACCGCAGCGTCTGGGCGACGATCGACTGCACGGATGCGAGCGTGTTCTTGACCCGGTGGTTGAGTTCCTCCAGCAGCAGGCGCTGCCGGTGCTGCCGCTTGACGTCCTCGCTGCGGTCGCTGCCCTGGACGAACACGCCGGTGATGGTGCCGTCGGTGTCGCGGATCGCATCATAGGAGAAATCGAGATAAGTCTCCTGCAAGTCGTCGGATCCAGGCTTGCGGATCATCACCCGTCGCGCCTCGGCCTGGTATTGCCGCCCGGTGCGGTAGACCTCGTCGAGAAGATCGAGAATGCCCTGCTCGCGGACCTCGGGAATCGCCACG
>NZ_LQZT01000005.1:106877-140270 GCF_001703635.1 Parahoeflea olei
TCAGTTGGCGGTCGCCGACCAGGCGCATATAGGCATCGTTGGCGAAGGTGAAGACGTGGTCCGGGCCCGACAGCACCGCGAAGAATCCCGGCGCCAGCTGGAACAGCCGGCGAAACTCGGCGCTCTCGGACATCAGTGCCCGATGCTGCTCCTCGGCCTCGCGGGCGCGCTCCAGCAGTTGCGTCTCGCCCCGCCGGAACGGCAGGCTGGCTGCCTGGCGCAACCGGACGATGTCGGTCACGTCGACGGTGTTCTGCAACACGAATCGCTCGACGCCGTCCCTGTCGGAAATCGCTGTGTGCACCGCCGTCCAGTAGCGCTGCTCCATGCCGCCGCCCATCTCCGGCGGCCGCGGGATGTCATAGGGAATATAGGCAAGCGTATCGGCCTCGCCCGTCTCGAACACACGGTCGAGCGACGCCAGCAGCCGTTTGCCGCTCTCGCCGTCATTGGGAAACAGATCGAACAGGTTGCGGCCGATCAACTCGTCGCGGCCGCGCATCACCGCCGCCTCATAGGCCTTGTTGACAGCCACGTAACAGTGGTTCCGGTCGAGCACCATGTGCGGACTGGGGAGCAGATCGAAAACGTCACCGAAATCGATCGCACCCTTGCGGCCATCATTATTCATCAGCAAGGATGATACCCCCGGACATTGCCTCAGACGCGAAAACGCGCCAGAGGCCAAAAGGTTCCATGTCCGGGGGATATTTTTTGTCTTACCTTTTCAAGGGCTTGTAGGTCACGCGGCGGGGATTGACAGACTCCGGGCCCAACCGGCGGATCTTGTCGGCCTCGTAGTCCTCGAAGTTGCCCTCGAACCATTCCACGTGGCTGTCGCCCTCGAAGGCGAGGATGTGGGTGGCGAGCCGGTCGAGGAACATGCGGTCATGCGAAATCACGACGGCGCAACCGGCGAAGTTTTCGAGTGCTTCCTCGAGCGCGCCCAGCGTCTCGGTGTCGAGGTCGTTGGTCGGTTCGTCGAGCAGCAGCACGTTGCCGCCGGATTTCAGCAGCTTGGCGAGGTGCACGCGGTTGCGCTGGCCGCCCGAGAGCGTGCCCACCTTCTGCTGCTGGTCGCCGCCCTTGAAGTTGAAGGTCGAGCAGTAGGCGCGCGAATTCATCTCGTGCCGGCCGAGCTTGATGATGTCGTTGCCGCCGGAGATTTCTTCCCACACGGTCTTGTTGCCGTCGAGCGAATCCCGGCTCTGGTCGACATAGGCAAGCTGCACGGTCTCACCGATGGTGATCGAGCCCTGGTCCGGCTTTTCCTGGCCGGTGAGCATGCGGAACAGCGTGGTCTTGCCGGCGCCGTTGGGGCCGATCACGCCGACGATGCCGCCGGGCGGCAGCTTGAAGGTGAGGTCGTCGATCAGCAGACGGTCGCCATAGGCCTTGGACAGGCCTTCCGCGTCGATCACCTGGTTGCCGAGCCGCTCGCCGGTCGGGATCACGATCTGTGCCTCGCCGGGACGGCGGTCGTTGGCGGCCTTGACCAGTTCGTCATAGGCGCGGATACGCGCCTTCGACTTGGCCTGGCGCGCCTTCGGCGAGGAGGCGATCCATTCCTGTTCGCGCGAGAGCGCCTTCTGGCGGGCAGCCTCTTCGCGGCCTTCCTGCTTCATGCGCTTGGCCTTGGCTTCCAGATAGGCGGTGTAGTTGCCCTCGTAGGGAATGCCGCGGCCGCGGTCGAGTTCGAGAATCCAGCCCGTCACATTGTCGAGGAAGTAGCGGTCATGGGTGATCATGATCACGGCGCCGGGATATTCCCTCAGGTGCTTTTCGAGCCAGGCGATGCTTTCGGCGTCGAGGTGGTTGGTCGGCTCGTCGAGCAGCAGCAGGTCGGGCTGCCGGAGCAGCAGCGCGCACAGCGCCACGCGGCGCTTCTCGCCGCCCGACAGCGCGTCCACCGAGGCTTCCGGCGGCGGGCAGCGCAGCGCTTCCATCGCCATTTCCACCTGGCTGTCGAGGTCCCACAGGTTCTGCGCGTCGATGATGTCCTGGAGTTTCGCGCCTTCGTCGGCGGTCTCGTCGGAATAGTTCATCATCAGTTCGTTGTAGCGGTCGAGGATCGCCTGTTTTTCGGCCACGCCCTGCTTGACGTTGCCGAGCACGTTGAGCGCCTCGTCGAGCTGCGGCTCCTGCGGCAGGTAGCCGAGCGTCGCGCCCTCGGCCAGCCACGCCTCGCCGGTGAACTCGGTGTCGAGCCCGGCCATCACCCTCAGGACCGTCGACTTGCCGGCGCCGTTGGGGCCGAGAATGCCGATCTTGGCGTCGGGGTAGAACGAGAGATGGATGTTTTCGAGGATCTTCTTGGCGCCATAGGACTTGTTGAGCCCCGCCATGTGATAGATGAACTGCCGTGCCACGATGCGCTCCAGACATGATTTGGATTGTTGCCCGCTGTCTATGCGAAATGGGCGGCAAGGGCAATGATGCGGGCGCCCTGATCCCGGCCTAAGGCTGCGAAACCGGCTCCGCGCGGACGATTCGCCACGCCTGAACGCCGGCATAGGCGGCTTCGGGCACATGGTTGGTCATTTCGATATAGCCCGGATGCCGGGCCACTTCGTCCGCCGGCACCGGCTCGAGCCGCCAGCGCCCGGCCACGAAGCTGCCGGGTTCTGCGACCTGCGCGAGTTTTTCGGCAAAGCCCTGCTCGAACACGATCGCGCCCTCGAGATCGACCGAGAGCAGGCTCGCGCCGTCGAACCGGCTGTCGATGATCATCGCGCCGCGAAAGCTCGCCGCCCCGATCGAGGCACCGGAGAAATCCGCCATCGCCACCACCGCCTCGTCGAACACCGGCGCAATCGCCTCGACGCCCACGAAACGGCTCGCATGGATCACGCTGCCGCGAAAGCTGATCCCGGCCATGCTGGTGGGCAGCACCCCGAAATCGTCCGCGGAGAAGGGCGGCTCCACTTCGCGTGCAGGCAGCGACGAGAAATCCGACTGGCGCACCACCGCATGCTCGATCCGGGCATGGTCGAGCTGGGCCGCGCCGAAGCGGCAGCCTACCATCCGCGTCCAGGAAAAATCCGCGTAGGCCAGCCGGGCATGGCGCATCGACAGCCCGCCAGCGAGTTCGCGGCGGAATTCGGCGAAGGAGAAATCGGCGCCCAACGCGGTCAGCGCCTCGGTGTCGAGGATCGAATTGGCCGTCAGCATAGTCAGAAGGTCGCCGCGCTCGGGGCTCACCGGCCGGTCGACTAGCCGCTCGGCATCAGGCCGCGAGCCACGGCTTTCAAGCACATGGGGATTGGCGAGTGCATCGGGCCGACGCGCGAGCGCGGTGCGGATCAGCCCATCGCTGTCGCGCGGATTGGCGTTTGCCGGGGCGAGATAGCGGTAAGGCCGGGCGACCAGGCTCGCGGCAACGATGCGGCCGCGGGTGGAACTGGTGAGGTTCGACAGCCCGAAAAAATCGATCTTGCCGCCGGCATCGAGGAAGGCCTGGCGCTCTGCTCCGATCAGCGCCCCGATCTCGACCACTTCCGGCCCGATCTGCGCGCTGCGTTCCGCCTCGGCGAGCTGGATCTGGGTGTCGATCAGCGCGTTCTGGAAATCGATGCGCTGGTTCTGCTCCACGAGCAGGCCCGACTGCGCGCGCAACAGCTTGTTCTGCTCGAACAACAGCGCCGAGCCCGCCAGCGCCGCCATCGCGGCGATCAGCCCGGTGATCGAGGCCACCAGCCAGCGGCGCGTGGTCACCCAGGCGTAGCGCGCCAGCACGATCTCGGCGAAATCGCGCGCGGCAGCGGTCGCCTCCTCCACCCTCTGGCCGGCGGCGTGGCGGGCAACATCGGCGAGCGGCCCGGCGAAACGGGTCACCTCGATCTCGGTGCGCTTGAACACCCAGCGCCACAGCGGCTGGCGAAACACGAAGACCAGCGACAGCACGACGGTGACGAACAGGAAGGCACCGAGCACGATGCCGAGCACCACCGAGCCGTGATCGGTCAGGAAACCGGGCATGAAGATCGCCGCCGGGATGCCGCAGGCAAGCCCGATCACGAACACCAGCAACGCCGATGCGCCGGCAAAGCCGCCATCGCGCGCAGGCTTCACGGTCACCGCGGCGCGACCGGTCTCGTCATCGCCCAGCGCGGCGTCGAGATCGCCCGCGTCCATCCGATCGTCATTGCTCACCTGGCCCGTCCCCCTGGTCAGGCGCGGATCCAAGATCCCCGCGACTTGCGGAAGATGAGCCAAAGCACGGCAAAAGGAAAGACGTGCCGGAACGGTCGCTCCCGGCCGGGCATTTGGGCGTCAGGCGGAGAAGCCGACGCGCACGCCCTTCTGGCGGAAATAGGCCTGCATCATCTTGCGCCCCTGGCGGTTCGACTGCGCGAGCCGCGCCGGATCGAACACCGCCTCCTTCACCCCCTCACGGGCCATGGCGGCCTTGAGCCGGGCGATGTGGAGGTCGATTTCCTCGTTGTCGTTGTTGATCGAGGCATAGATGTTGTCGATGGCTTGGGTCAGGGTCAGGTCGCTCACGCTTCGCACTCCATGGCTTGTTGCCCCTCACCTAGCGATTTTTGCCGCAAGGGCAAGCCGCCCGGCCCGCCAGCCCGGAGCATGCGCCCGGCTTTTTGCCCGCACCGCCACGCACCCCCTTGATTTTACGGCCGTCGCCATGGCCAATGGGGCATGAGCGATTTCACCCCTTTTTCCGTAGACAGCCCCACCGGCGCCACGCTGGCGGTCCGCCACATGCCGGCCCAGGGCGGGACGCGCGGCGTTGTCCAGATCAACCATGGCCTGGCCGAACACGCCGCGCGCTATGAGGAATTCGCCGGGTTCCTGGCCGGGCGCGGCTATCACACCTATGCCCACGACCACCGCGGCCACGGCGAAACGCGCGCCCCAGACGCCATCCCCGGCGCTTTTGCCGACCGGGACGGCGCCGAAAAGGTGATCGCCGATGTCGCGGCGATGCATGCGCTGATCGCAGAGGAGCATCGCGGATTGCCCGTCGTCACCTTCGGCCATTCGATGGGCGGCCTGATCGCGCTCAATTTCGCTCAAGCCCATCCCGATGCCAGCGCCGCGCTCGCCGTGTGGAACTCGAACTTCAATGCCGGGGCCGCCGGCCGCGCCGGCCAGGCGATTCTGGCGATCGAGGCCTTTTTCAAGGGCTCCGACACGCCGAGCGCGGTGCTGCCGCGGCTCACCTTCCGGGCCTGGGCCGCGGCCATGCCCGACCGCCGCACCGGCTTCGACTGGCTCAGCCGCGACGAGGCGGTGGTCGACCTGTATATCGAGGATCCGCTGTGCGGCTGGGATGCGACGGTCAGCATGTGGCAGGACATCTTCGCGCTGATCTATGCGGGCGGCATGCCCGAAAACCTCGCGAAGGTCCCGCATGACCTGCCGGTGCATCTGTTGGGCGGCGCCCGCGACCCAGCCACCGACGGCGGCAAGGCGGTGGAGTGGCTGGCGGAACGGCTGCGCGAGCAGGGCCACCCCGACGTCACCCTGCAGATCCTGCCCGACACCCGCCACGAGACCCTGAACGAAATCAACCGCGACCAGTCGATGGAAGACTTTGCCGGCTGGCTCGATGAAGTGCTGACCAGGCCCCCTGCCTTCCCCTGAGCCGGACCTCCCGGCCGCCTGCGACAGCGCGCCCGACGTGACAGCCCGCGCCCGGGTCTGATATCTCCATTGCCAACCGGAACCCCGTTCATGACCGCTTATCCTGTCTTGCCTCTTCCGCACCCGGTGACCGTTCCCGCGCAACGGATCGAGGGAGCTTGCGGCGATGTCTGAGGCACCGCTCAAGGGGGTTCGCGTCATCGAGCTCGCCCGCATTCTCGCCGGTCCCTGGGCCGGCCAGCTGCTCGCCGATCTCGGCGCCGACGTGATCAAGATCGAGCATCCCGAAGGCGGCGACGACACCCGCCGCTGGGGGCCCCCCTTCGTCACCGGCGCGGACGGCGAAAACCTCTCGGCCGCCTATTACCATGCCGCCAACCGCGGCAAGCGCTCGATCACGCTCGACATCGCGAGCCCCGAAGGGGCGGAAACCGCGCGCGAGCTGATTTCCACCGCCGACGTGGTGATCGAGAACTTCAAGGTCGGGGGCTTGCGGAAATACGGCCTCGACTACGAAAGCCTGAAGGAGGCCAACCCGCGGCTCGTCTATTGCTCGATCACCGGCTTCGGCCAGACCGGGCCTTACGCGCCGCGCGCGGGCTACGACTTCATCATCCAGGCCATGGCCGGCATGATGTCGATCACCGGCGAGGCCGGACGCGAGCCGCAAAAGGCGGGCGTTGCCATTTCCGATATCTTCACCGGACTTTATTCGGTGATCGCCATCCAGGCAGCCCTGCGCCACGCCGAGAAGACAGGCCAGGGCCAGATGATCGACATGGCGCTGTTCGACACGCAAGCCGGCGTGCTCGGCAACCAGAATCTCAATTACCTCGTCTCGGGCGTGGCGCCCGTGCAGATGGGCAATGCCCACATGAACATCGCGCCCTACGAGGTGTTTCCGGTCTCGGACGGCCATGTGATCATCGCGGTCGGCAATGACGGCCAGTTCCAGCGCTTCTGCAAGCTGCTCGGCGCAGACGCCATGGCCGCCGATCCGGAGTTCCAGACCAATCCTTCCCGTGTCGCCAACCGCGAGCGGCTGCGCGCGGAGATCATCACCGCCATGGCGAGCTGGACCAAGGCCGGCATCCTCGCCGCCTGCGAGGCCAATGCGGTGCCCGCCGGGCCGATCAACACGATTGCCGAAATGTTCGCCGATCCGCAGATTAAAGCGCGTGGCATGCGCATGGACCTTGCGGATGCGGCCGGAACCGCGATCCCCTCGGTGCGCGCGCCGATCCTGCTGCCCGCCTCGCCGCTCGACTACGACCGGCCGAGCCCGCGGCTCGGCGAACACACCGAGGACGTGCTCGCAGAGCTCAAGGCCATGAAGGACGGCAAGTCATGACATTCTGGACCGTTGCAGCAGTCGCCGCGGTGGCGTTCATCAGTGCGGTCACGCCCGGCCCGACCGTTCTTCTCGCCCTCGCAAACGGCAGCCGCACCGGGTTTCGCCGTTCGGTTTGGGGCATGCTCGGCGCGGTGATGTCGGATCTGGTTCTCATCGGCACCGTCGCCATCGGGCTGGGCGCCCTGCTCGCCGCGTCAGAATTCTGGTTCAGCGTGCTCAAATGGGTCGGCGTCGCCTATCTTGCCTATCTGGGCGTGCAGATGCTCCGCTCGAAAGGCAATGCGAACCTGTCCGGACCGAAAGCCGCAGCGGCGCCTGACAGCACCGCTCAGGCCCTGTTCCTGAAGAGCTTTCTCGTGGCGGTGACGAACCCCAAGGGATATATCTTCTTTTCCGCCTTCCTGCCCCAGTTCATCACCGTTGCCGACCCGCAATTGCCGCAATACGCGATCCTTGCGGTCGCGATCGCAGCAGTCGATTTCCTCGCCATGGCAGTCTATGCCGGGCTCGGCATGCAGGCGATGAAACTGCTGACGCGGAAAGGCCTTGCCCGGCTTGACCATTTCTGCGGCGGGGTGATGCTGTTGCTGGCAGGCACCCTGGCCATGTACCGCAAGAGCGCGACCTGAGACACGAAAGACACGAGGAAAATTCCATGAGAACCGGTGGCCAACTGATTGTCGACACGCTCAAGGCCAATGGCGTCGAGCAACTGTTCTGCGTGCCGGGCGAGAGCTATCTCGCCGTGCTCGACGCGCTGGTCGATTCCGACGTCAATGTCACCGTCTGCCGCCAGGAAGGCGGGGCGGCGATGATGGCGGATGCCTGGGGCCGGCTCACAGGCAAGCCCGGCATCTGCTTCGTCACCCGCGGTCCCGGCGCCACCAACGCCACCGCCGGCCTGCACGTCGCCCGCCAGGATTCGATCCCGATGATCCTGTTCATCGGCCAGGTGCAGCGCGACGCGCGCGAGCGCGAAGCCTTCCAGGAGGTGGAGTACCGCCGCGCCTTCACCGAATTCGCCAAATGGGTGGGCGAGATCGACGATCCGGCGCGCATTCCCGAATTCGTCAACCGCGCCTTCTCGGTGGCGATGTCAGGCCGTCCCGGCCCGGTGGTGCTAGCCCTGCCCGAGGATGTGCTGCGCGCCGAAGTGGCCACGCCACCCGCCCGCATCGCGCCCAACCCCGTGCCCGCCAACCATCCCGGCGCGGGCGAGATGAAGGACCTGGCGCAGCGGATTTCCCACGCCAGACGCCCGATCATGATCCTCGGCGGCACCCGCTGGACCGAGGATGCCGTGCGCGAGGTCGAGCGCTTCGCCGAACGTGCGCAGATCCCGGTCGGCTGCTCGTTCCGCCGGCAGATGCTGTTCGACCATCTTCACCCCTGCTATGCCGGCGATGTCGGCATCGGCATCAACCCGGCACTCGCCGAAGAGATCCGGAAATCCGATCTGGTGATGCTGGTGGGCGGCCGGTTCTCGGAAATGCCGTCGTCGGGCTACACGCTGCTCGACGTGCCGTTCCCCGCCCAGCCGCTGGTGCATGTGCATGCGGATGCGGGAGAACTCGGCCGGGTCTACCGCCCCGATCTCGCGATCAACGCCGATGCCGTCTCCTTCGCCCGCGCGCTGTCGGGCCTCGACATCGATCCGATGCCGGAGCGGGCCGCCCATGTGGCCGCGCTGCACGCAAGCTATCTCGACTGGTCCACGCCCCCCGAAACCGGTCCGGGCGACCTGCATATGGGCCCGATTATCACGTGGCTGCGCGAAAACCTGCCCGAGGACACGATCCTGAGCAACGGCGCCGGCAACTACGCGACCTGGGTGCACCGCTATTACCGCTTCCGCCGCTATGCCACCCAGGCGGCCCCCTGCTCCGGCTCGATGGGCTACGGCGTGCCGGCGGCGGTGGCCGCCAAGCAGGCCTTCCCGGAGCGAACCGTGGTGGCCTTCGCCGGCGACGGCTGCTTCATGATGCATGGCCAGGAATTCGCGACCGCCGTGCAGCACCGGCTGCCGATCATCGTCATCGTCGTCAACAATTCCATGTACGGCACCATCCGCATGCACCAGGAACGCGATTACCCGGGCCGCGTCAGCGCAACGCAACTGACAAATCCCGATTTCGCGGCCCTTGCCCGCGCCTATGGCGGCCATGGCGAAACGGTGGAGAAGACCGCCGATTTCGCCGCCGCCTTCGAGCGTGCCCGCGACAGCGGCATGCCGGCGATCCTCGAACTCAAGCTCGACCCGCAGGCGATCACGCCCACCCGCACGCTCGACCAGATCTCCGGCACGGGCGTCAAACGCTAGGCCCGTGCGCCCCGGCGCCTCAGGGTGTGGCGGCGAGTGTGCCGATCCACAATGCGCCGTCGGTGACCCAGCTGTCGCCGCCGCCGTTGCGGCCGGACAGCACCGGGTGGAAGCCGGGCTCGAGGACGCTTCGGGTGACGAGCCCGGTGCGTTCGAGGTCGTTGCGCAGCCCGTCGCGTTCGCGATCGACCTCGGCGGAGATATGGTGGGTCAGTTGCCCGGTCTCGCGGCTGAAGCCGATCCCCTTGTCGAACGAGACCGCGCCGATGAAACGCGGGGCGCCTTCGCCCGCCGTCTCGGCAAGGCGCCACAGCCGGACATGATGCCGGGTCTTCGGGTCGGGGCCTGCGGGCTTCTCGAAGGCCAGATCCTCCGCGCGGCCGAACAGATAGAGCCGGCTCACCGGCGCGGCCGCATAGGGCCGGTCGAGCATGATGTCGGCGGCAATATCGAGCGCGCTGCGCACTCCGAGCGGATCGGCAGCCGTCCAGCCCGCCGCCAGCATCGCCGCCGTCAGCCGCGCCTCGTCGGCGATCAGCATCACATTGAGCGGATCGCCGGGCCGATGGTCGGCGGTCTCGGTCAGACGCGGGCTGGTGTCCGGCACGGGGGAGCTGCGATCGATGAAATCCCAGGCAAGCGGGGCAAGCACATAGGCCGCCGCCGCATAGAGCACCGGCAGGACGATCAGGGCCACCGCCATCCGGCGGCGCATGCCGGCTCGTTTCCTGCTGCCTTGCACCAAACGGCGTCCCTCACGCGTCAAACCGGGGCCGCCCGCCCGGCGTTGCCCCCGCGCGGAACATGCGGCAGGGCGCGGGCATTGTCCACAGCCTCGCCGCCTGAGCCACGCCAAGCCCAACCGGTCCGGCCCTGGCCCACCCGCCCGCTCCCTCCTGTGCAGGCAGACGGCAAAAAGGAGGCGCGGGACCGAAATCCCGCGCCTTTCTGTTTCAACAGCGATGGCAAGCCGTTCGCGTCTTGTTGCAGAGCACCGTGCCTCTCCCGGGCGGTTCCGCCTGGGAAGGGCATGGGTTAGCCAATGCGGCGGAACAACGGGTCGAATTCCACGCGCTCGTCGCGATGCCGTCCTCCGGCCGTGGCGGCCCAATAGGCTCCCGCGGCGCTGACCAGCAGGGAGGCCGCGATCAGGAAGGCCGAGATGATACCCACGCGGTGCGCGGTCTCCGCCGCCTCCGCGGCTTCGGTCCGGGCCTGGTCGTAGCTCTCGAGCACCGTGTCGACACGAGCGGTGGCTTGCGCCTCGTCAAGCCCCGTGCGGGCCGCCACCAGCGAGCCGAGATAGGCCCGGTCATCGGCCGAGACGTCGCCCGATCCCGCATTGGCGAGGATGCGCAGGACTTCGCCGGTGACGGGCGCCCTGTCCTCGGAGGTCGCAGGGGTACCCGGCGCAGGCCGCAGCAGCGTATCGACGAAATAGCTGTCGCCATCTGCGCTCATGCCGGCAGACGCCGCCTGGCCCACGGCCGTCGCCGCCGCACCGGCCGTGGTGCCGACGGCGGTGGTCACGGCTCCCAGGCCGCTCGAGGCAATCAGCGCGCCGACGATGATGGCGCCGCCCCAGACGAGAAGCCCGTGGGCGCCGTCGCGCACTTCGACCTCATGGGCCGTGCTGTCGTAAAAGCGCCGCCGCAGCCGTCCGGTGAGATAGGCGCCGGCCATGAAGCTCGACACCTGAACCCAGATGAACCAGAGGCCGACGCCGATGCCCATGCCGACCATGTGGGCGGAGGGGCGGTCGGCGGCCGCCGTGAAGGTGAGGCCGAGCGCCGCACCGAAACTCAACAGCACAACCGAGACGCCGGAAGCAAGCACGATGCCCCCGATGATGGCCGGCCAGTCGACATAGGAGGAATGGTCTTCGTGATCCGTGGGGGCCGCGGTCACGATCGCGACGTCATCGAGCTGTGCCATGGGGGTGCTCCTAGCCGAGACCGAGGAAGGACAGGATGGCCATCACGACCACCACGAGTCCGACGAGATAGATGATACCGTTCATTGGTTTGTTCCCTGTGTTGGAGTGACGGGACGCAAGGATCGCGCGCGCCATCAGACCCAGTTGGTGAAGATGGCAAGCAGGATGACGATCCACAGAGGAACACCGAGCAGCCAAAGTCCGATCGCACGCATGGACAAGTCCTTTCGTCAGTTGATTGGCCGGGCTCTCCCGGCAGGCGAGGGCTAAACGCCGCTTCGATCGGAAAGGTTCCCGAAGGCCGCCACGCAATCGACCGCACGGCCAAGGAGGTCGGGGGAAAACACCGGCAAACTGGGCTTGGCCACGGTCCGGCCGAGGCGCGCGACATGCGCCAACGCACCCGCGGCAGCACTGGCGCGGGCGTCACGATAAAGCAGATGGAACTGGAGCGGCAGCGTCGGCCGCAGGCCTTGCGCGGCGGCGGGAGGCACCCGCCTCGCCGCGTGGTTTGTCAGCGGCCGGATCGGGCGGCGTGCAAGCGGCCCGGACGGCGGGTCCGGGGCCGGTTTGAGCGGAAAAAGCTCAGCCGCGCATATGCGCGGTGTGCTGGTAGATCGCGGTCGAGCGCGCGCCCGAACGGCAATAGCCGAGCATCGGCGTCGGCATTTCCTCGATCGCGTCCACCATGTGGCGCACGGCTTCGGCAGTCACGCCCATCGGCCCCACCGGGATGTGCCGGGTTTCGAGGCCGAGCGCGGCCGCGGCCTTGCTGATGCTCGCGAAGCTCGGCTGGTCGGCGGCCTCGTCATCCGGGCGATGGCACACGATCGACCGGAACCCGGCGGCCTTGATCGCAGCCAGATCGTCGAGCGAAATCTGTCCCGTTACGGAGTAGGTCGGCGTGATCGGGCGAAGGTCCATGGTGTCGTCTGCCTTGAATGAAGCGGCGCTCAAACCTGCCGGGCGCGCCGTGACCGGGTATCCACACCTGATTTAGGCAATGGCCGCGGCGCCGTCAATCCGGCCCGGTCCGCCGCCGGGGCCCTGCCGCCCGCTGCTGCGCGCGACGGCTGCATCCGCGCCGTGACCTCGGCGATGAGCGCCACCACGTCGGGAAAACAGCCGCAGCAGCGCCCGCGCCGCCCCATGGCATGATAGACCGTCGACGGCACGATCAGGCGCCAGGGATCCTCGGCAAGCAGGCGCTCCACCGCCGCCTCGATCTCGGCTGTCGACAGGAGGTTGCACTGGCAGACGATCATGCTTCCTTCCTCGGACGCGCGAGCCGGTTGACGCTAAAACCTGTATGAATTACTCCACAATCATTGACCCAGGCGGGCGCGCTGTCAAACCCCGAAAACCGGATCCGGATATCGGGGACCACGCGCAGGCCGGACGCATGCGGACGCCCCTCTCCGGGAAGGGCGCCAGAGCCAAGGAATGAGACGGACAGTGGGCGAACGCGCACTCAAGATTGCCGCCTGGATCGTGTCGCTTCTGTGCCTGGCGCCAATCGTGGCCGTGGGGTTTGCGGCGGCATCAGGCACGTTCGACACCTGGAATTCGCTGATGGCCACGGTGCTGCCGCGCTACGCCTGGACCACGGTGGAACTGGTGGTGCTGGTGGGCATCGGCACCGGCGTGGTCGGCACCGGAACCGCCTGGCTGGTGACCACCTGTGCCTTCCCGTTCCGGCGCACCTTCGAGATCGTCCTGGCGCTGCCGCTCGCCTTCCCCGCCTATGTGCTGGCCTATGCCTATACCGACCTGCTCGACCATCCCGGTGCGGTGCAGACCTGGCTGCGCGGCATCACCGGCTGGGGCCCGAAGGACTACTGGTTCCCGGAAATCCGTTCGCTCGGCGGCGCGGCGGCGATGCTCATCTTCGTGCTCTACCCTTATGTCTACCTGCTCGCCCGCGCGGCCTTTCTCAAGCAGTCGCCGACGGCCTATTTCGCCGCGCGCACGCTCGGGCACACGCCATGGTCGGCCTTCTGGCGGGTGAGCCTGCCGATGGCGCGCCCGGCAATCGCCGGCGGCGTGCTGCTGGCACTGATGGAAACCATCGCCGATTTCGGAACGGTCGCGCATTTCGGCGTGCAGACATTCGCAACCGGTATCTATTCGGCGTGGTTTTCCATGGGCGACCGCATGGCGGCCTCGCAACTCGCGCTCTGCCTGCTGGTCGTGGCGCTCAGTTTCGCGCTGCTCGAACGCGCCCAGCGCGGTGCCGCCAAGCGCTTTCCCGCGGGCTCGCGGCTCGAAACCATGCCGCGCCACCAGTTGCGGGGCGTAAGCGCCATCCTGGCCTTTGCCGCCTGCGCGCTGCCGGTGGCGGTGGGTTTTGCCATTCCGCTCGCGGTGCTGTCGCGCATGGCGATCGGCGTCGGCGCCTCGCCGTTTTCGCCGCGCTATCTCGGCTATGTCCAGAATTCACTGACGCTCGCCGCGATCACGGCGCTCGTCACCGTCGCCTGCGCCATCGTCATCGGCTTTTGCGCCCGCATCGCCCCAAGCCTGGCCGCGCGCTTTTCCGCAGCCGCAGCCGGCATCGGTTATGCGGTGCCCGGCGGGGTGATCGCGGTCGGCCTGCTGGTGCCCTTCGCCGCGCTCGACAATGCGGTCGACGCCTGGGCGCGCACCCATCTCGGCTTTGCGACCGGCCTGTTCTTCACCGGTTCGATCGGGCTTCTGGTGGTGGCCTACATGGTGCGTTTCATCGCCGCCGCGCTCGGCGCCTTCGACACCGGCATTTCCGGCATCAAGCCCAATATCGACGCCGCCGCCCGCACGCTCGGCCGCACCTCGGGCCGCATGCTGATCGAGGTGCATCTGCCCTTGCTCAGGACCAGCCTGCTGACCGCGCTGCTGATCGTCTTCGTCGACGTGATGAAGGAGCTGCCGGCGACGCTGATCATGCGCCCCTTCAACTACGACACGCTCGCCGTCCAGGCTTATCGGCTCGCCTCCGACGAGCGCCTGCAGCAGGCGGCCCTGCCCTCGCTGATGATCGTCGGCTTCGGGCTCCTGCCGGTGGTCCTGCTCTGCCACACCATCGGCAAGTCCGGCCGCCCGCACAAGGTGGTCAAGCCCAAGGTCGATGCGCTGGTGCCGGCGGCCTGAGACCAGCCTCTCCTTCAGATTTCTCGCCTCTATCCCCCGGTCAGGTGATTGCACGGCCACGGCCCGGACGGCTTACTGCTGCCCGGATCACAAACGCGCGTGATCGTTGAAGGCTCGGGACAGGCGCATGTCTTGCCTCCACACGGCGGCAGGGGACATTCCGCGCGACACGGCAGGGCACGGACCACAGGGGGATGCGGATGAAACTGAAGACAACGGGCCTGATCGGCCTCCTCACGGTGCTGTCGGCCTGCCAGACGCCGAACCCGGCAGCAATATCCGCCGCGCCCCCTGCCCCGTCCGCAGCCGCCGCGGCGGCCGCGCCGGCCTCTGCCGTCACTGCCTTCGCCGCGACGCCCGCGAACCCGGCGATGTGCGCCATCGCCCTGGCCAGCGGACCGCCGCCGAAGCCGGCCAAGGGGGCGGACTTCGCCAAGAATGCGGTCGGCAAGAACCTGGTCCGCAATGTCGGGCGCAACGTGCTCGGCAACATGATCGGCGGTGGCATGCTGGGCGCGACCGTGGCAAGCCAGGTGGTTCGCACCGAGCAGGATCTGGCCGGCAAATGGATGGTGACCGACGGATCCTCGAACTGCGGTTGCGAGATCCAGATCCGCACCGGCGCCGGTGTCATCGCCCAGGGTTTCGGCCGGACCAGCGGCTACCGGCTCAAGGATGCCAAAGGCGGAAACATCAACAACATGTCCTGCTCCAATCCGCATCTTGCGAACGCGGCGCGGTTCGCGCTGGGATACAGTTTCACGGGCTATGACGCGACGCTGGCGATCGAAGCCGGCGATGGCCGGCCGGTCGCCGAAATGAAGCGTGACGGCATCAATTATTTCTCGGGAACACTGGCGGACGGAACCCCGGTCACCATGTGGCGCCGCGCCGGCTGAGCGCCGGCAGCGGCCACCACCGCTTTCGTGCTCCGTTGCCAGGAGACACGACCGGCGTGCCGCGTCCGATCGGGTCCCTGGATGCGGCACGCCTTCTCTCGGGCGCAGGCCTGATCCCGTTTTTCAGGTGCAGGACTGGGGGCGTTTCTGGGGGCGCTTCTGGGGGCGCGACCGTCTCTAGTAAAGCGTCCGCCTGTAGTCCTCTTCCAGGTTCGCGTCGAGCTTGCGCATTTCCTCGGCATCGTCGGGGGCGCCGGTGGTCTGGTCGAGCACGATGTTGATCAGCGAAGGCATCTCCGAGCGGTCCTGAAGATGGGCCGGGTCCCACAGATGCGACCGGCGGAAGGCCTTGGCGCAGTGCATGAACACTTCCGTGACCGTGACCACGATCGCGATCCTCGGCGCGCGCCCGCCGACACTCATGCTCTCGAGCAACTGCGGATCGGTGACGAGCGTCGCCCGGCCGTTGATCCGCAGCGTGTCGTCATAGCCCGGCACGATGAACAACAGGCCGACGGCGGGATTGGCGATGATGTTGCTCAGGCTGTCGAGCCGGTTGTTGCCGGGCCGGTCGGGGATCGCCAAGGTGCGGTCGTCGAGGATCTGCACGAAACCCTTCTGGTCGCCGCGCGGGCTGACATCGGCGCGGCCGTTCATGTCCTGCGTGCCAAGGCACAGGAACGGCGCGCGGGAGATGAAATCCCGGGCATGGCGGTCGAGCGAGCGGATCACCTTCTGGGAGGCCAGGTCATGCGTCGGGCCGAACAACTCCCGGAGTGCGACCTCATCGCTGATCGTGAAAGCCGGATCGAATTTCGTGTCGGACATGTCCTCTCCCTCGGATTGCCGGGATCTTCCCGTCGCGCCGCTCCAGACCGGCGCATTTCGATCCCGGAGTGGTAGCGCGTCGCCGCCTGCGGGTAAATGCCGGCGGGCGTCAAGAGGAGGCCGCCTCGGCGATCACGCGGTGAAAAATCTCGCTGTGCGACAGATGCATGGTGTTGCCGCCGTCTTCGACGATCTCCACCGGGGCACCGCCATGGGCGGCGGCAAATTCTTCGACGAAATCCGGCCGGATGATCGGATCGCAACCGCCATGCAGCCACCGTACCGGACAGCGAAGCCCGGCATAATCCGCCTCCCAGTCGGCCATCGCTGCCTTGCCGTCATGGATCAGCGCCTTCGCCCCCTGCTCGATCATGTGCAGGATCCCCGCCTCGCAGATCGGATAGATGCGCGGGTCCTCGAGATGGGCGAGATCGGTCGGCGAATTGGAGAACAGGTTCTGGGCATAGGGCTTGAGGCCCTTGCGCAGCCAGGTAACGATGCCGATATGGATCATGGTTTCGAGGATGCGCGGCGTGTATTTCACGCCCAGCGCCGCAATCCGCGTCTGCATGCCCATATGGGCGATGTGCTTTTCCTCGTCGATCGGCACCCCGGCGCTGACCATCACCATGTTCTTGGCCTGGCTGCCAAGGGCTGCGGCAATCCGGCAGGCATGGCTGACGCCACCCTGGTGGGCCACCACCGTCACCGGCTCGCCGGTCAGTTCGGCCACCAGCAGCCGCGCATCCTCGACGACGGTGCGGTCGAAGTCCTTCCAGTCGCGCGGCGGGTCGGTCCGCCCGAAGCTCGGCCGAGACGGCGCGATCACGCGGATGCCGTCCTTGCGGAACCGCTCGATCATGTCGGCGGGGAAGAACGGCCCCTGCACCAGCCCGTGCACGAACAGCACAGGCTTGCCTGCCGGATCGCCAAACAGGCCATAGCTCACCTTGCGCCCGTCGGCCCGGGTGAAAATGCGGTCCGGCCGCGCGATCGCCGGGCCGGTTGCGGCACGCCCCTGCGGGAGGCTGCTTCCGTCATCGGCGATCAGGCCATAGGTGGTGGCGAGCACCAGCAGATCCGTGATCCTGCGGCAACCCGATTTGCGCAGGATCGCCTTCGACTGGCTCTTGATGGTCTCGACGCTGCGGCAGCGGTCCTCGGCGATCTCGGTCTGGGACTTGCCGTTGAGCAGGGCCGCAAGCACATCCGTCTCCGACGCCGACAGGTCGAACATAGAGCGGCAGAAGGCCAGCGCCTGCGCGCTCCACTGGAAATGCACGATCGAGACCGCGAGCCCGCGGGTCTCGCCGCCGGTGGAATACTGCGCACTCACCCACCGGCCGCATTTCGCCAGATGCGCCGCGTCATCCTGGCGCCGCTTGACCAGGCGGATGTCGGTGGTGAAGCCCTCCTGCCCCACCGCCTGCCTGGCCATCTGCATCAGGTCCGTGCGCGAGGCCGGATCGAGATTGAGCTTGCGGATATGGACCGGGAAGTCGTGGCCGAAGAACTCCCGCGCATTGGGATTGCCCTCGACCTCGCCCGTCGCCGGATCGATGAGCAGCGTGCTCAGCGCCGGGCTGGCGATGTTGCCCGGATGCGCCCGGTTTTCGAGTTCGCGCTCGTTGAGCAGCCGCTCGATCCGGTCGAGGTGGCTGGTGATCATCCGGTTGTTGTCGTAGTCCCCGGCTTCAAGCGCATGCGGCGCCGCCGCGTCGGCCCGCGTGAAATAGAATTCATGCGCAGCGCGCATCAGATCGTCGAAGCTGTCGGGCCTGAAAGGGGCGTCATAGGCCTTGTCGAGCAGGTTCAACAACCGGTCCGAATGCGAAAGCATGTCCTGCATGATGAAGGAAGATCCCCGCCCTTCCGGTTCCCCGAAACAGTCTCCCCACCTTTCTGGCCCGATGCGGGGCGGTTTGGCAACGGCGATTTTCGGGTTCGGGCGAAGTCGGGCCTTCGCGGCGCGGTGAGCGGGACCCAAAACGCGAAAAGGCCCGGACGCCAAATGTCCGGACCTTTCCGTGCGCCGGGGAAGCGGTCCTTTCCCCGGAGCGTGAAGCACAAGCGATCAGGCTTACTTGTAGCCGACCTCGTTGTAGATCTCCTGGGCACGCGCCTGGTTCTTGCCGAGTTCGTTCAGGTTGAGCGTATCGGCGGTGAAGCTGCCGAGCCCTTCCACGACCGAGGAGGCGGCGACGTTCTCGACCACCGGATACTCGTTGTTGCCGTTGGCGAAGTAAGACTGCGCGGACTCCGAGGTGAAGTATTCGAGCAGCTTGATGGCGTTGTCGCGGTTCGGGGAGTGGGCCGTCACGCCCGCGCCGGAAATGTTGACATGGGTGCCGTTGCCGCCCTGGTCGGGGAAGACGATGCCGATCTTGTCGACGCCTTCGGTCAGGCCGTCGACCTGGCCGGCGACGCCGCGCGCGAAGTAGTAGGTGTTGGCGACGGCAATGCCGCACTCACCCGAAACCAGGCCCTTGAGCTGGTCGGTATCCCCGCCCTGCGGGTCGCGCGCCAGGTTGTCCTTGAGGCCCTGCGCCCAGGTCTTGGCCGCCTCGTCGCCATTGTGGGCGATATAGGCGCCGAGCAGCGAGAGCATGTAGATATTGGTGCCGGACCGGGTGCAGATCAGGCCCTTGTATTTCGGGTCCGCCAGCGCGGCATAGGTCTGCGGCGGCTCGCTCACTTTGTCCTTGTTGTAGAAGATCACGCGGGCGCGCTTGGAAATGCCGAACCAGTGGCCTTCGGGATGACGCAAGCTTTCGGGAACGCGGCTGTTGATGACCTCGGACTCGACCGCGGACAGGAGGCCCGCCTGGTCGGCGCGCCACAAACGCCCGGCATCCGCCGTGATGAACACGTCAGCCGGGCTGTTGGCGCCCTCGGCCTTCATGCGTTCGATGAGTTCGTCTTCCTTGCCTTCGATCAGGTTGATCTTGATGCCGGTGGCATCGGTGAAGTCGCTGTAAAGCCGCTCGTCGGTGTCGTAGTGCCGCGACGAATAGATGTTGACCTCGCCATCCGCATGGGCAGGTGCGGCAAGAGCGGCAAACGCGGTCACCGAAGCGAGAAGCGCGAGAAGGCGCGAGGGTTGAAACGACATGGAGCACTCCGTTGGGGCTGCTGGATTAAATATGACTAACGCGGTCATGTTTATTTCCGCTCCCGGCGGATGTCAACCGGCCCGGATCCGCTTGCTGACGTCGTCGCCGGAGCCGGAATGCCGATTGCTTTCACGTCGGTTTCCGACGGCGACGAGAGCCAGGCCCTGCCCCTTCTTTCGCGGCAAATGCGGCTTTTGCACAGCCGGGTTCGGATTTTGCCGAGCGCATGCCCGACCCGGGTTTCGCGGGCTCCCCTACTCCGCCTTTGCCCGTTGCGACGCGGCGCCTGCGACGTCCTGCCGCGGCCGAGCCGCGGGAGCATCGCCGAACCGGCGCGACAATCCACACGAAAACGTTACTAGACGACTGGTCTATTCCGGCACTATCTCTCCGCCATGACCACACTGACCAAATCCGAACGGACCCGCGCCCGCATCCTCGACAAGGGCCGCACCCTTGTGCTCGCGCAAGGATTCGGCGGCCTCGGCCTGAACACGCTGCTGGCCGGCGCCGGCGTGCCGAAAGGCTCGTTCTATCACTACTTCGCGTCCAAGGAGGCTTTCGGCTGCGCCATGCTGGCCGACTATGTCACCGGCTATCTCGCCGCGATGGACGCGGTCCTGGCGCTTCCCGAGCCGGCGGCGGCGCGGCTCGACCGGTTCTTTTCCGCAGCGCTTGACAGCGATGCGGGATCGATGGCCGACCGCTGCTTGGTGGTCAAGCTCGCCGCCGAAATCGCCGATCTCTCCGACGACATGCGCGCGATCCTCGCCGATGGCGTGGCCCTGGTCGCCGCTCGGCTGGCGGTGTTGTTGCGCGATGGCGAAGCCGATGGCTCGCTCGTCCCGCAGGCCGACCCCGAAAGCGCCGCCGCGCAACTCTACGCGCAATGGCTGGGTGCCGCCATCGTCGCCAAGCTGTCGCGCAATTCCACTCCCCTTGAACAGGCGCTGGCCGACACCCGCGCCCGGTTCTGTCGCTAGCCAGGCCCTACCCTGGGCCTTCCTCCCCCACACCGCCCGACGGGCGCAACAAAGGACTTCACCATGAAAGCTGTCAGCCACACCACCTTCGGCGAACCCGCCGACGTTCTCGACCTGATCGACGCCCCCCGGCCCGAGCCGAAAGCCGGGGAAGTTCTCATCCGCATGGTGCTGTCGCCGATCCACAATCACGATCTGTGGACCGTGCGCGGTACCTATGGCTACAAGCCAACACTTCCCGCGCTCGCCGGCAGCGAGGCGCTGGGCATCGTCGAGGCGGTCGGCGAGGGCGTCGATGCGGGCCTGATCGGCAAGCGCGTCGTCAATGCCGGCAAGGTCGGCGTCTGGGCCGAATATTTCACCGCCCCCGCCAAGGGCGTGCTGCCGCTGCCCGATGCGATCGCCGACGAGGCCGGCGCGCAGCTGATCGCCATGCCGTTTTCCGCGCTCGCGCTGCTCGAATCCCTCGAAGTCAAGGCCGGCGACTGGGTGGTGCAGACCGCTGCCAACGGCGCCGTCGGCAAGATCTTCGCCGACCTTGCCCGTGCCCGCGGCATCCACACCATCAATCTCGTGCGCCGCGCCGATGCAGTGGCCGAACTCGAGGCGCTCGGCATGGAAAACGTGCTGTCGACCGACACCGACGACTGGAAGACGCGCGCCCGGGCGATCCTTGGCGAGACCGGCGCACAGGCGGCAATCGATTCGGTCGGCGGCCCGATCGTCGCCGACATCGCCGACCTGCTCGGCCTCAAAGGACTGCTCGTGGTGTTCGGCACCGCCACCGGCATCCCGCTGCAGCTCAATGCCGGATCGATGATCACCAACCATCTGGTGGTCAAGGGCTTCTGGGGCTCCCGCGTGATCAGCGAGATGGCGCCCGAGGAACGCACCCGGCTGATCACCGAACTGGTCACGCTCACCGTCCGCGGCGATCTCAAGCTGTCCTCGGGCGGAGAATATACCCTTGCCGACATCAAGGACGCGGTCAAGGCATCGCTGACGCCGGGCCGCGCGGGCAAGATCCTGCTCAAGCCCTGACCGGCGCTCCGCCGTCGCGCCTTGCTTGCCACATCACGGCCAAGCTGCAAGACTTGACGGAGTGCCGCACAAAGCCCCGGCCTGGGCGACAGGCCGGGCCTTTGCGGGCATCACTGCCACCGGGCACACGCGACGACCGCAGGGAGGCGGCCGTTCCGGATGCCCCGCCCGTTGTCACAACCGGCGGGAAACCGCCGGCCGCCGCGCCGGCACACAGGAGGAGGACGTATGACCCACTCACAGGAAACCATCGGCTTTGTCGGCGTCGGGCTGATGGGGCACGGCATGGCCAGGAATCTGGTCGAGAAGGGCTATCCGCTGACGGTGATCGCCCACCGGAACCGCGCGCCGGTCGAGGATCTGCTGGGCCGGGGCGCGACCGAGGCGCAATCGCTCGAGGAACTCGCTAGCAGAAGCTCGATCGTGTTCCTGTGCCTCACAGGTTCGCCTGAGGTCGAGGCCGCGGTGGCGGCCATGAAGCCCGGCCTCAAACGCGGCAGCGTCATCGTCGACTGCTCGACCAGCGATCCCACCTCGACCGCCCGCATCGCCGAAGACCTGGCCGGGATCGGCGTCGATTTCGCCGACGCGCCCCTGAGCCGCACGCCGAAGGAAGCCTGGGAGGGCGCGCTCGACTGCATGGTGGGCGCCAAGGACGAGGTGTTCAGGCGGATCGAACCAGTGATCGGCGCCTGGGCCGGCAAGATCGTGCATATCGGCGGCATCGGCGACGGCCACCGCATGAAGCTTTTGAACAATTTCATCTCGCTCGGCTATGCCGCGCTCTATTCCGAAGCGCTGTCGCTGTCGCGCAAGGTGGGAATTGCGCCCGAAACCTTCGACAAGGTGATCCGCGGCGGCCGCATGGATTGCGGCTTCTACCAGACCTTCATGGCCTGCACGCTCGAAGGCAACCGCGCCTCGCACAAGTTTACGCTCGCCAATGCCTACAAGGACATCCGCTACGTCGAATCCATGGCCAATGCGGCGACGGTGGCGACGACCATGACCAGTGCGGTCAAGAATTCCTTCGCCTCGGCCGTGGCCCAAGGCGGCAACGGGCCGGAGGACTACCTGCCTCATCTCGCCGATTTCATCGCCCGCGCCAACGGAATCGACTGACGCCCGACCGTCCTTGCCGGCACGGACTTGCCGTGCCGGCGCCGAGGCGATCTGTTTCGAAAGGAGCCGCCACCTGTGGAAAGCCGCGGGAAGCAGCCAACTTTAAGGCCCGGAAGCAAGGCATTGTTTACGTCTTGCCCCTACGCTCCGCACCGTTACCTGAACAGCTGACACACCCGGTTGTCACCGCTTTCTTCACCGCCCGACCGCACCGACGCGGCGGCTAGCCGAACAGGCGATCCCGATGCGCGCAGTCGAAATGTGGAATCCTTACGTGATCGCCGGTCGCTCACTTGCCTCCGAGCGGCAGGTGATCGAGACGCTGCGCGAACTCTTCAACAGCAAGCCGCATGTAATGGCCACGCTCGCGATTGCGCTGGCCGGTTTGGGCGCCGCCATGTCGGGCATGCCCGGCAAAGGGCTGGCGGCCACGCTGATCGCGCTCGCCTGCGGGCTGTTCCGGATCCATATCGAGCACCGCTTCCTGACGCGGACATCGCACGCACTCGACCCCTCCTGGCTGCGCCTGTTTGTTGTCGGCGGGCTGTTGTCGGGCGCGGGATGGGGGATCGCGGGGGCGATCCTGCTCTACCAGACGTCACCGGACACCCAGACAATCACCCTGGCCGTGATGTGCGCGCTGGTCCAGGCTTCCGCCGGCAGGGCCTACATGATCCCCGGCACCGCGCTGATCAGCATCGCGCTGGTCTGCACGGGCGTCAGCATCGGGGCCATAGGCTCGGGCAATTATCTGATCGCCCTGTTTGCGGCCCTCTATTTCAGCTTCCTGCACCGTTTCATCGCGCACACGGTGCGCCACCGGCTCAGCCAGCTGCGGGCCGAGCAGACAGCCGAACGCCTGCTTGAGGAAATCACCGAGAAGAACGAGCTTCTGAGACTGGCCAACGAGGCGCTGGCCGCAAAGGCCAATGCCGATCCGCTGACGGGACTGGCCAATCGCCGGAAATTCGATCTCGCCTTCACCAAGAGCCTGCAGGCGGCACAGCACGACAAGGCCCCGATCTCGCTGATGATGATCGACATCGATCACTTCAAGGCCTTCAACGACACCTACGGGCACCAGGCCGGCGACGAATGCCTGATGGCGGTGTCGCGCGTGCTCGAAGAGACCATCAGCGGCGAAGGCAGCCTGGTCGCGCGCTATGGCGGGGAGGAATTCGTGGCGGTGATGCCCGTCGACGCCGCCGCAGCGCTTGCCACCGCCGAGCGCACCCGGCTGGCCGTCCGCCTGACCGCGCTCGATGCCCTGCCCGGCGCCCCGGGGCGCCAGACCGTCAGCATCGGCCTGGCCTCCTGTCCGCCCGGCACCTGGACCGACCGGGACCAGTTGATCGCCGCCGCCGACAGGGCGCTCTACCAGGCCAAGAGGGAAGGCCGCAACCGCGTCTGCGTCTCCCCCGATCCCGACCAAGCAGCGGACGCCAACCTGCCGCTCGCAGCCACCGCCGCATTCTAGGCCGCGCCACAAGCAAGGCCCTGCCCTCTCAAGTCGCGCCCCGACAGCACGCAAGGCCCCGGCACGCGCCAGGGCCTGCAATGGCGCTGAAGGCTGAAGATAAAGCCGAATGATGGAGCGGAGCCGGCTTCCGGCTAAAGCGCCTCGAGGAACCGGACGAGTGCGCGGCGCTCGTCCCTGGTCAGGGTGAACGGGAGAAGCAGCTCCGAGCGGGTGCTTGCCGCGCGCCCGATCGGATCGGTGGCTGCCACCTCGGCGGATACGGTGCGACCGCCCCCGATCTCGTAGAGGCGAACGATCCCTTCGAGATTGCCGAACAGGCCGTTGTGCATGTAGGGCCCGGTCCGGCTCAGGTGCCGAAGCGAGGGTGTGGCGAAGGCGCCGGCATCGGCCGGATCCCCGGTGATCTCGTATGCCCCGAGATCCGACAGTCGCCGGCCATAGAAGCTCAAGCCGATATTGTGCGCCTTTCCGTCCGAGAGCAGCGGCCCGTTGTGGCAGTTGGCGCAACGCGCCTTGGTCCGGAACAGGTGCAGGCCCCAAACCTGCTCCGGATCCAGCGCGTCATGCCGGCCCTCGATGAAGCGGTCGAGCCGGGTGGGACGCTCGAGCGTTCGCTGAAAGGCCGCGAGCGCGGCGAAGATCGCATCCGCGTCCAGGGCTTCTCCCGGCTCGACCTTCGCGAAAGCTTCCCGGTAGTCCCGCTCGGCCGCCACGCGGTCCACCATGTCATCGATCGAGTGGTTGTTCATCTCGACGGGAGAAAGGATCGGGCCGCGCGCCTGTTCCTCGAGGCTTGCGGCGCGCTGATCCCAGAACAGCGCCGTCTTGTAGCCCGAGGAAAACAGCGACGGAGCATTCCGCGTGCCGGTCTGGCGGCCGTCGCCGAAGGAAACCGGCAGCCCGTCGCCCCAGCCGAGGCGCCGGTTGTGGCAGCTTTCACAGGCGATCTGGCCGGACCCCGACAGCCGGGGATCCGCGAAAAGCCTGCGGCCGAGGGCAACCTTTAGCGCCTCGGGCCCCTCCGTTGGACGGGCGAGGATGTCGAGGCGGGCGAATTCGGTGAAATCGGCCGCGCGCGACAGGACCGGTCGTGGCCAGTCCTCCACCGGACGGGCGTAGCGCTCATGCAGTCGCAAGAGGTCTCTCTCGCCGGGATCCGCGGGAAAGCCGATCGCGACATCGCGCTGGCTTTCCCGCCACAGCTCGATCGGGGCCATCACGAAAACGATCGCCGCGATGGCCAGCGCCGCCGGGGTGAAACCCGGCGGCTGGCTGCGCACAAAGCGCCCGAAGGACTGTGACACCCGTCCCAGCAGATCATACGCGCGTGCACGAAGCATCATGTCGCCTCAGAAGCGGCCATTGGCCGAGATGCGGAACGAGCGACCCTCGACCCAGGGCTTGGAATTGCCGGCGACGGCATTGCCGGTTTCGTCAAAGAGGTTGTTCACCATCAGCGAGAACCCGAAATTGTCGGTCATCTGGTAGGAGGCCGAGACATTGAAGGTCAGGACAGCACCGAACTTCTTGTCGTCGTAGACGTCGTGCCGGTAGCCGTTGAACATCTCGTTCACGCCGGTGTCGTAGACCCCGTAATAGCCGAGATTGAGCGCGGCCTCCGCCGCGGTGGTGAAGCGTCCGTCGAACCAGTCGGCCGTAAGCAGGGCATTCATGCGCACCGGGATGTCGAGATTGCCGGTGACCGCGGTGAAGCTTTCCTGCGTATAGCTCTCACCCTTGTAGAGGATGTATTCGAGCTCGCCGTCCGTGTCGAAATAGCTGTCGGTTGAGCGGGACTGCTCCGACCAGGTGGCCGAGCCGATGAAGGTCAGGCGGTCGAGCCGGGGGATGTGGCCCACGTCAAGATTGTTGACATAGTCGAGCGTGGCCGAACGATAGGTGCTCGCGCCGTCATTGGTGAGCCGGTAGCAGGTCGAAGACGTCGTCGCCTCGCACCCGGCGCGGGCAAATTCGTCGTGTCCCTGGCGGTCGAGCAGCCTCAGGCGCACCAGTCCGCCCATCAGCGGCTCCTGGACTGCGATGCCGAGCACCGTCTCGTCCTTGTAGGGCGTGTTCAGACCCGAGGCCTCGTAGGAATAGACGCCGGTGTCGGCGCGTTCGGTCCACTCCGCCTCCACGTTTCCGGCGGCATCGTGGCCGCGGGTATAGGTCTGGCCGCGCGGCTGCGCATCGCGCAGGGCATAGGCGAGCGTCGACGCGCTGTAGTAGCGGTTGAAACCAGCATTCACCGACAGCCAATCGAACGGCTTCACCGTTGCCGTCAGCCGGGGCGAGAGATTGAGGTTATCGAAATAGTCTTCGTAATCCGCCCGCAATCCGGCGCGCACGTTCAGCCAGTCGGTGACGTCCTGGTCGAGTTCCAGATAGGCGTTCGCCTGGTTGACCGTCCTCTCGACGTCGAAGGTCTCCCACACCGACTTGATGCGCGCATATTGCTCGCTCGTGCAGGTCTCGTCGCCGTCGGGGCATGTGAATGCGCCACCTGCGGGCGAGGCGGTCTCGCCTGTCGCCGTGCGGAAGGACGTGTAATAGGTCAGGTCCTTGAGGCGGTGGCGCCTGCCCTTGACGCTTTCGAACTGTGCGCCGGCGGTGAATGTGCCCATGAAGATCTTGCCATCGACGTCGGCGCGCATGCCGTTCGTCGTCTGCGACTGCTCGAAACTGCCCCAGCCGCCCGTGTAGCAGATGGTGTTGGAACTGATGGCCAGATCGGAAAGCGCTTCTACCGGCTGGGCCCGGCAATAGGAATCGGTCGTCGTGGCGTCGAACGTTGTCTCCCAGACGCCGCCGACCTTCTTTCGCCGCATCCCCACCCAGGCGTAGGAGGTGTCGGCGTTCGAATAGTTGCCCGTTTTCGACATGTCGGAATAGGCGGCCGTATTGACGTGAAGATCGGCGAGGCCGATCGCATCGACGACCACGCCGTCGAACTGCCGGTCCCAGTCGAACTTCAGCGTCGTCGCCTCGTTCTCGACGTCGATATGCATGTCCTGGTATTCGGAGCTGACCCAGAGCCTGCTTGAGCGGGTGGCCTTGAGCGAGGAGGAGAAGCGGCCGATATCGGTGTCGAGCACCGCGTCGAGATTGTAGAAATCATTGGTCGAATCCTCGTCGGCGAAGGTCGACCCCATCTCGTAGGATTTCTGGATCGTGGTCTCGGCCTGCTTGCGGGAGAACCGTCCCATCACCGAAAGGACGTCGTTGACCCGGCCACCGACCGAGACCGCCGTATCGGTCCGGCTGAACGACGGCTTGGCGCGATCGAGCGGATTGGTGCCGTCATCGGTGCCCAGATGGTAGTTCACCATCCAGTCGGCATGGTGGCGCACGTCAAACTTCACCGCGAAGTCCTGCTCGTCGGCCTTCTGCAGCTTCTGCACAACCACGCCGCCGAGAAAATTGCCGTAGCGGGCCGAGACGTTGGAATCGTGCACTTCCACCGAGGAGAGGAAGCTCGCCGGCACATAGTTGGCTTCCGGATGCAGGCCGTAGAGCTTGTCGGCATTCGGGAAGCCATCATCCGACAGCTCCGTGGCCGATCGCTCGACCGTGCCGGTGAGGTTGTTGTTGGAAATCCCGTCGAGCACGAAATTGTTCTCGTAGGTCTTGCCGCCGGAAATCGACAACAGCCTCGGGCGGGTGTCCAGCAGGTCCTGGTCATTGATGCCGGCGTCGTTGTCGGTATCGTCCTGGTACTGCACGTTGGGAAGGTTGCGCAGCGCGTCGTTGGGATCGCCGCTGCCGCCCGAGCGCGTGCCGATCTCCTCGGTGCCGAGATTGCGCTGGCCGTCGATGGTGGTCTTGTCGCCGAACAGCGAGGCGAGAAAGTCCGCGATCCTTACGGAGATCGCCGGAAGTTCCGTCGTCTCCTGGGCCTGGGCCGGATTGACGGTAATGGATGATGTGTAAACGGCCGACGCGAGCAATGTCGCGCGCATGGCCATGGATGCCTGCCCCCGCATGCGATCCCCCTGATGTTGCTTGGAAAAAAGGGCTGGCTACGGGCTGGCTGAAGCGGCTGATACGTTAACTTGATAAAAAGAGTCAACTATTAATTCGGCATTTCCCGGCATTCGTTTGCCGGCCGCAATCTGCGGTCATCGCCGAGAAGACAGCACACGCGCATTTCCCGTTTTCTCGCCGCGAGCGCCGGGAGCCGACCGCTGCAACCCCTACTCCAGAGACGCTGATTCCACCCGCATCGCCGGCGATGCAATGGAGAAGGTCGTGGCCATGTTCGCCGATGGCCAATCGCCAAAATGGCCAACCTTGGCCAAGACCGTGGCAACCTGTTGAAAAAAGAGACTGGTGGGCCCGGAGGGCCTGCCGAATTCCAAAAAATTCAGCAGCTTAACCCCGCGTGGGACGAAGACCCCATTTTATAAAAATCAATGGCTTAGTAAAGCCGCCGTCCCACTTTTTCCGGCCGTTTTCGGCCCTTCTTTCCCGGTCGCGTTGCGCCCAGGGAGGCGCGCATGAGCGGGGTGCGGCCATTTCGGGACGTGAAGCTGCAATGGCTTCAGCAGTTGAGCTGCGACAAGGATTTGAGCGACAGCGCGCGGTCTGTGGCGCTCTACATCATCACCACGCATTTGAACGGCCACACCGAAAAGGCGTGGCCGTCCTATCAAACGATTGCCGACGCGACCGGCAAGAGCGTCAAGACCATTCAGCGCGCCGTCCGTGAACTTGAGGTCAAAGGATGGTTCGAGGTCCAGCGCGGAAATGGCGTCGGGCACAACACAGAATATCGTCCCTCAGCAGCATCGATTTTACGCGCATCGGACGCCCGCGAAAAGACGGACAAAGTTGTCACCCTTTACCCTGACAAAGGCGGTCAAAATCGTCCGGAAAGGCGGTCAGATGTGTCCGGCGAAGGGGGACAAATATGTCCACCAAACTTAGAGAAAGAAAAAATATACAAACCTAACCCGCGCGAGGACGCCCCGCCGCGCGTCGAGACGCAGCGAGCCGTCCCGCTCGTTTTCGTGGCCGAAACCAAAGCAGATCAGGTCGAGCAATGGCGCTCCTGGTTGCGACGTCACGGCTTTCCTTCGATCGACGCCTTGGGCCTTCGAACGGTGAAAACCAGGAAGCCGGGTTATGCTTTGCCGGGCTACTGGCCACCTGATGACACAAGCCCCAGCGCCCTCGATTGGATCGCATTCTTCAGCCGTCGCCGTGAGCACATCGCCGATGAACCCGCGAGGCAAACCGATCTTCGGAGGGCGTCATGACGGATGGCGATTTGAAGGGAGCAAGGCGACCCCTGTCATACGGCGAGCCTTCTGACAGGGAGCCTTGTGAGGGGAGGCAGGCCTCCCCTTCAAACCCCACCAAGAACGCCCGGCGATCGCCCAAAGGCGACCTCAATGCCGTCGTGGTTTTCCGCTGCACGGCATCGGAAAAGCAGGCGCTGACCGCACGCGCAGCGCGGGCCGGTATGCCCTTTGCCACGCTGATGCGGGAAGCGCTTGGCCTCACCGAGGCGCGCCGCCGCCGTCCGGTCCCCAAGGTGGCCCCTGAGCTGGTGCGCGCCGTCGCCCGGATCGGCGGCAACCTCAACCAGATCGCGCGATGGCTGAACACGGCCCAGGTTCAGGGCCAGGTGTCCGCCATCGACGCAATCACGGTTGCCGCGCGCCTGGTCGCGATCGAGCGGGCGCTTTCGGAAACGCTTGAGCAGTTCACGGCCAAGGATGGCGCGCCGTGCTGATCAAGTTCTTCCGAAACGGCCAGGGCGGCGGATCGGGACCGGTTGACTACCTGGTCGAGCGCGACGTCGTCGCCTACGACCAGAACCGCAACGCGATCCGCGACGAGCGCGGCGAGATAATGCTGTTTGCCCGCGAGCCTCTGCCGGAGGTGCTGCGCGGCGATGCAGACCGCATGCGCGCGCTGATCGACGCCTGCCCGCACCAGTGGACCTATCGCGCAGGCGTCATCGCCTTCACGGCGGAGGACGCGCCCAACCCCACCCAGCAACGGCAGGTGATGGACGCCTTCGAGAACCTTGCCTTTGCCGGCCTCGAAGCCGACCAGCACGATATGCTTTGGGTCCGCCATACCCACGAGGGCCGCGTCGAAATGCATTTCGTGACGCCGCGCATGGAGCTTGCGAGCGGGCGCAGCCTCAACATCGCGCCGCCCGGCTACCAGAAGCATTACGACGCTTTGCGCGATGTTCTGAACAAGGAACACGGCTGGAACGATCCGATGGCGCCGGAGCGCGCCCGCGAGACCGTCAGCCTCATCGAGAGTGTCAGGCGCGGTGATGCGCGTGAGCTGATCCATGACTGGATCGTCCAGCGCATCGAGACCGGCGAAATCCATGACCGCCCAAGCATGACCGAGGCTTTGACGGGGGCTGGTTTCGACCTTCCGCGCGCCGGCAAAAACTACATCACCGTCCGCGATCCAGAGACGGACGAGCGCTGGCGTCTGAAAGGAGACCTGTTCCGTGAAGACTGGACCCGAGAGAATACCCTTGAGCGAGCGCTTGAAAGATCGGCTGGCGAGCCCAGCCGCTCCGGAAGCCGGCTCGACGCCATCGACCTCAACGAGCTTCGAGGCCGATTGGAGCGAAGCCTTGAAGCGCGAGCAAGCTACAATCGAGACCGATATCCGCAGCTTCACCGACGCGAACCGCCAGCACTTGAGCGAGGCGCTGGCGATGACCGAGGCGGACGTGAACCGGCTCCGGTCGATGGTACAGCCGTTCTTCCTGACCATGGGCGCGGTGGCACTGCTGATCGTCCTGTTGAGCTTCACCGCGAGTTGGTTTTGGGCGGGGCTGATGATCGACCGAGCCCAGAGCGCCAGCCTCTGGCAAATGGGCTTGCAGATCAACCAGACCAGCAACGGCAAAGTCCTGACCTGGGACGTCAACCGCCTTCAGCTGATCACCTGCCAGGCAGGGACCGCCAAAACACCATGCCTGAAGATCGTCCAGGGAGATTGACCGATGACCGGAACCACCAGACCACCGATGCCCGAGAGCCTGTCGCCGCTGGAGCGCGAATTGCTGGGTTACGTCGAGACGTTGATGAACACCTTGCAGAGCGGAACCGCGCAATTCGAGGCGCTGGAGAAACGCTCGACCGACATAATCGAAAACCGGCAAGCGGCTTTGGAAGGATCGCTGAAATCGCTCATCGCGTCACAGGCTACCTTCATGAACGCCTGGCTCGCCTCCGGCAATCATTCCAGCGGCACGGCCTCGACCGAGCTGGCGGAAGCGTTCGCCCTTCTGGAGCAAGCCGAAGCGATGCTGGAGGCGGTCGCGCCGCCGACGTGACAGCCCGACCGCCTGCGCCAAGTCGCGGCCGTAACTGATCCTCATTTCCTTTTGGAGTTTCGATCCATGAATTTGATTATTCAGCCCTATCGCTATGCCCTTTCCATCGCCGTCGTGGCCGCCGGTTTCCTGCTGATGGAAACCGCACCGTTGTTCTGGCCACCGATCTACCAAAATGCGCGCGCCGCGATCCTGGTCATGTTTTTAGGGTTTGCGCTGCTGACCTTGGTGGGAGACACCCAGGGCCGCATCCGCAGCGCGTCGGGCTTAGCTGTGGGGGCTGCCCTCCTTGCCGCGTCTGCTCTCGCCCTTACCGACCCCACCATTGCGGCAGGCGTCCTGCTCGACAGCTTCAAGGCTTGGCGTAACGCCGGCTATTCCGGAATCGAGAGCATCCGAGGCATGGTTTCGACATGGGATCGCTTCACCGAGGCGCAAAAGCTTGGCGTGCAAACCAGCCTCGCCATCGGCCTGCCTGTACCGCTGTTCCTCATTCTGCGGGCGATCATGATCGTCGCGCCTGCATCGTCCAGCCGCATTTCAAAACAAGGCCCATGGCGCGCCCGTTGGATGAACTGGAGCGAGTTGCGCCAGCTCCGGCACAACGACACGGGCTTGCCGCTCGGTCTCTCCGGCGGCGCAATGTTGCGCTATCGCCCCAACCCGAAAACCGGATGGCGTGCCGGCCATCATGTCGCCATCGCCGGCACCCGCGCCGGGAAAGGCGTTTCCGTCGTCATTCCCGCCATCATTGATCATGACGGGCCGGTCGCGGTCCTCGACATCAAAGGCGAAAACTTCGCCGTGACGCGCCGCTATCGGCAATCGCTCGGCCGTCAGGTCGTGGTTCTCAATCCCTTTGGCGTAATCGAGCCGTCGAAGGACAGCTTCAATCCGCTCGACTATATCCGGCAAGCGCACCTGGTCCGCGACATCGAAGTCATTGCCGAGGGGCTTGTTCGACCGGAAGGCGGAAACGGCGCGCACTTTGCCGAAATGGCGAAATCCATGATCGCCGCCGTGATAGAGGTCGTCATGACCAGGCGCGCCGAGGCCGATCGCAACCTGATCACCGTCATGGACCTGCTGTTTTCCGCTGGCTTTGAAAAGACGCTGATGGAATGGGCCGGAGCGCCCGAGACCTTCGGCACCCGCCCGGCGGCCGCCGCTGCCACCTTCCTTGCAGCCGGCGAGAACGAGCGCGGCGCAATCAAGACGACGATCAAGAAGGCCTTCGATTGGGCGCGTTCCGACGAACTGCGCAGTTTCCTTAGCGTCTCCACATGCTCGCTCGAAAACCTGTTCGAGGGCCGCGCCGACCTCTTCATGGTCGTGCCGCTCGATCAGGTGGACGCCCAGGCCGTCTTTCTCCGGCTGCTGACAAATATCATTCTCGGCATGGCCGTGCGGCTGGAGGGCGCCAAGAAGCCGAAAAGGAATGTGCTTCTGGTGCTGGACGAATTTGTTCGTCTCGGCCGGATGGAAAAGCTGATCAACATCGCCAACGTCGCCGCCGGTTGCGGCATCGAGGCGCTGTTCATCACCCAGGACAAGGGCCANNNGCGTCTACGGCAAGGGCGACACCGCCAGCATTCTCGGCTCCTGCGTCACCACCCGCATTTTCGGCCTCGGCCGCGCCGAGTTCGAAACCGCCAATTGGGCCGCGAATGCCCTTGGCGATCAAACGGTACTGACCCGCACCAAGCAGTCAGCCGCGACGTTTGGGGAGAGCCGCAAGACTTCGATCGCCGAGCAACGCCAGAAACTTATGACCGCAGATCAGATATTGGAAATGAAAACAGGCAAGATGCTGCTGCTGGCAGGATCAAAGCCGCCAGCGCTGGTTGACGCGATCGTGTCGCACCGGCATCCGGCATATCGGGGGAAGCTGGAACGGAATCCGATGGTGTAGTTTTGGCTTGATCCCACAGATCGGCCGGTGAACTCTGGACAAAAGCCCCTACACAGCGATTATCTTCCCACCTCAAGGCGTATTCTGATCATTTCCCATGCGATTGAGTCAGATTTATCTCCACAACTCGTAAGCATGGCTGTATAGCACATCGAAGGGGACTCGACAAAAAGATATGATGTCACTTGAAAGCCACCAAGTTGATCGTGCGAAACCGTTCCTAAGATGGGCGGGAAGCAAACGCTCATCAATAGGCCGACTCGCGCACAATGTGCCGTCCAGATTCAATACCTATTATGAACCTTTTGTCGGGTCAGGTGCCCTATTCTTCCACTTGTGCCCCACAACGGCGAACGC
>NZ_LQZT01000006.1 GCF_001703635.1 Parahoeflea olei
CATCATCCGGGACGAAAAACCATGGCAAAACGCTTGACGAACAAGACAGTCGCTCTCCCCCACGGGGAGAAGGTGGATCGCCGCGCAAGCGGCGAGACGGATGAGGGGGCGCCGGGACGGGTGGGGGTCGAGTCCGGGGCGGGAGACAGGAACCTTTTTGGCCGCGCCCCGTTGCTACCGTGAGAGCGCGCCCCTATGTTGCGGGCGTGACGGGATGGCTATCATCCCGCAACCAATCATGAAAATGAGGAGAGACCCTATGACCCTCGAACTTCCCGCCCTTCCTTACGATTATGACGCGCTTGCGCCGTACATGTCGCGCGAGACGCTCGAATTCCACCACGACAAGCACCACCAGGCCTATGTCACCAAGGGCAACGAGCTGCTCGAGGGCAGCCCGCTCAAGGGCAAGTCGCTCGAAGAGATCTGCAAGGCGGCCTATGACGAGAAGAATGCCGGCCTGATCAACAATGTCGGCCAGCACTACAACCACCTGCATTTCTGGCAGTGGATGAAGAAGGGCGGCGGCGGCTCGAAGATGCCGGGCGCGCTCGAAAAGGCGATCAATTCCGATCTCGGCGGCTTCGACAAGTTCAAGGCCGATTTCGTGGCCGCTGGCGTCGGCCAATTCGGCTCCGGCTGGGCCTGGCTCGCCGTCAAGAACGGCAAGCTCGAAATCATGAAGACCCCGAACGGCGAAAACCCGCTGATGCACGGCGCGTCGCCGGTGCTCGGCTGCGACGTCTGGGAGCACAGCTACTACATCGATTACCGCAACGCGCGGCCGAAATATCTCGAAGCCTTCGTCGACAACCTGATCAACTGGGATCACGTCGCCGAAATGTACGAAAAGGCCGTCTGAGGACGCCTTGCGGCGACCCCGAGGGGCCGCCGACCGGTTCGAACCCGGCGCCCCGCCTGGCGCCGGGTTTTTTATGCCTGCAGCATGATCACGCCGCGATCACCAAAACTTGACTTGCGCGCGTGAGGCCCCATGTAAACCATGGCAAAAACCTGATGTGACCATACCTGCCCGCCCCAAAACACCGACGCCAAACCGACCCCGAGCAACGACCAACAGGAGAGACCACATGATCATCCGCACCCTGATTGCCGCTACCCTGATCGGTGCCGCAGGCCTTGCGCCCGCGCTCGCCGCCGATGAACCGCAGGTGGTCCGCCAGGACCTGATGAAGAAGAACGGCAAGGATCTCGGCGTCCTGGTGAAGATGGTCAAGGGCGAAGCCCCGTTCGACGCCGCCCAGGCCCAGGCCGCGCTCACCGAAATCCACGGCGTGGCAAGCGAATTCGGCGCCTATTTCCCGGAAGGCTCGGAGACCGGTTTCGACACCGAGGCGGCGCCCGCGATCTGGAGCGACCGCGCCGGCTTCGACAAGGCCGTGGCCCAGTTCGAGGCCGACGCCAAGACCGCGATGGACGCGGCCCCTGCCGATCTCGACGCGCTCAAGGCCGTGTTCGGGCCGCTGACGAAAAACTGCGGCGCCTGCCACGAAACCTACCGCCTGAAAAACAGCTGATGCCTGACGGATCGTGTCCGACATGCAAGGGCGGCCGGCCATGAGCCGGCTCGCCATCGGGCTTGGCGTGGCGGCGGTCGCCGCCGCGGCGACCGCCTTCGTGCTGACCATGCCCAAGCCGGTGCAATCGGCGCGGCTTGAGACCATCTCCGGGCTCGAGGGCGATCCGGTCGCGGGCGAAGCGGTGTTCTGGGCGGGCGGCTGCGCCTCCTGCCACGCCGCGCCGGGCGCGGAGGGCGACGCGCTCAAGGTGCTGTCGGGCGGCGTGCGGCTCAAAAGCGATTTCGGCACCTTCATCGGCCCCAACATCTCGCCCGATCCGGAGCACGGCATCGGCGGCTGGTCGGTCGCCGACTTCGCCAATGCGATGCTGGCCGGCGTGTCGCCCGATGGCGGCCATTATTACCCGGCCTTTCCCTATGGCTCCTACGCGCGCATGAGCGACAAGGACATCGCCGACCTGTTCGCCTTCCTCAAGACCCTGCCGGCAAGCGCCACCGCCTCCCTGCCCCACGAACTCGGCTTCCCGTTCAACATCCGCCGCACGCTCGGCGGCTGGAAGCTGCTGTTCTTCTCGGACCAGCCGCGGGTGGCGCTGGCCTCCGACGACCCCGCGCTCGTGCGGGGACAGTATCTGGTCGAAGGCCCCGGACACTGCGGCGAGTGCCACACGCCGCGCAATGCGCTGGGCGGCTTCAAGACCGATGCCTGGCTCGCAGGCGCCAAGAACCCCGAGGGCGAAGGCGTGATCCCCAATCTCACCCCGGGCGGCAAGTCCATCGGCAGCTGGAGCGCCGCTGACATCGCCTATTACCTCGAAAGCGGCTTCACGCCGGATTTCGACAGCGTCGGCGGCTCGATGGTGGATGTGCAGAAGAACATGGCGCATCTGCCGGGCAGCGACCGCGAAGCGATCGCGGCCTATCTCAAGGCCTTGCCCGACCGCCCCGACGGCTGGAAATAGACAGAAGCGCCGCCCCTCGAGAAGGGGCGGCGCCTGGCTCCCGCGTGGCGGGAGTTAGCTGGTCAGACGGGTCTTCTGCTTGGAAGCTTCCCTGCCGATGTCGGTGAACGCATCGAGCAGATCCTCGGCGCTCTGGGCATCGTAGAACTTGTCGCTTCCCGAGGCACAGGCCAGAAGCAGTTGCTTGCCGCGCGGCGGCGCCTGGAAGGCCACGGTATAGACTGTGACGTTGGCAGCCTTGGCCTGCGCGCAGTATTTCAGTGTCTGCTTATCGGCCTCGTCCGCCAGCCATTCATTGTAAGAGCCGCGCCCGAAATCGTTTTGCCCATCGGTCATGAAGACAATGTACTTCTTCGGTTCCTTCGAGCCATTCTTCGAGAAATGGGCATTGACCTCGGTCGAACTCGAGATCTGCTCGGTGGCCCATTTCATCGCGGGCTCCGAGTTTGTGCCGCCGTCGGCGACGAGGGCGTTGGTGAAACTGGTGACCTTCGACTTGTTCCAGTTCGCCGCCAGCTTGTCGCCGCTGCCAGTTTGGGAGTTGTAGGCGACCGCCCCCATGCGGGCATATTCGTCGGTGGGATCGGCCTCCTTGATATGATCGACCAGGTCGGTCACGGCCTGCTTGAGAACGTCCATCTTCGGAACATCAACGGTGACGTTCTGCGTGTAGCAGCGGTAGCCGCTCCAGCTCCAGTAGCAGTTGGTCTGCTGCTCGGTTCTGGTGCTGCCGGAGGCTTCCTTCATCGACCCCGAATGGTCGAGCACCAGCATCATCGACAGCGGCGAGCGGTCGGTGCCGTCGGACCCCGATTCGGAGGTCGCGGCTATGGTGACGTCGATCGATCTCCTGCCGGTGAACTGGCTCAGGCCCGAGGTCGTCTGCGACCCGGTTACATCGACTTCCACCTTCCAGAGCGTCGTGGCTCCGGTGCCGGTCTTGCTCAGCTTGACCGAGGGTGTGGCCGAGAAACCGTCATACTGCGACGCGTCACCGGAGATCTGGGCGTTGAAGAAATTGATGGCGTAGGCCTCCGCCTCGCCTTCCGTGATCTCGCCTTCGGCGAGCTGGCTTGCGGTGGCGAGCGCCGCGCTGTCGGCAGCATTCTGGAGACTGGTTTTCATCGAAAGGGCATTGGTTGTGTCGAGAACAAGGCTCCCGGCGACAAAGATGACGGGCAGCAGGAGGCTCGCCATCATGGCGAAATTCCCGTCCCGGCTGCGGATCATGTCCGCAAACTTGAACGTGGTAGGCACAGTGTGCATCTCAGGACCTCATATCCAGTGGCTTCACTCCCTCCACCGGTACATGGCCATCCTTAAGATATCGCTGAGAACGATTGGGAGATTTTTAAGAGTTTGCCGCTGCCGCCGACACCCCGCCAACAAGCCATTGAATAAAAAGAATTATCTCCAGCGCCCGCGGCAAGGCGCCGGATGCCTGAATTCCGCCGCAATGGTAAATGCCGGCTAAACCTTGCCCACCACCTTGAGCGCGAAGGCGTATTCGAAGGCGATTTCCTCGAGCCGCTGGAAGCGCCCCGAGGCACCCGCATGGCCCGCCGCCATGTTGATCTTGAACAGCACAGGGGCGTCGTTCGTCGACTTCTCGCGGAGCCGCGCGACCCATTTGGCGGGTTCCCAATAGGTCACGCGCGGATCGGTGAGCCCCGCCACGGCCAGGATCGGCGGATAGGCTTGCGCGGTCACATTGTCATAGGGCGAATAGCCCGCGATCGTCAGGTAATCCTCGTGCGAGGCGACCGGATTGCCCCATTCGGGCCATTCGGGCGGGGTCAGCGGCAGGGTGTCGTCGAGCATGGTGTTGAGCACGTCGACGAAGGGCACGGCGGCGATGATGCCGCCGAAGGCCTCGGGCGCCATGTTGGCGACCGCGCCCATCAGCATGCCGCCGGCGGAACCGCCTTGCGCGACGATGCGGTCATGCGAGGTGAAGTTCTCGCGGTCGAGATGGCGTGCGGCAGCGATGAAATCGGTGAATGTGTTGGTCTTGGCGCCGCGCTTGCCGGCCTCGTACCAGGCAAAGCCCTTTTCCTTGCCGCCGCGAATATGGGCGATGGCGTAGACGAAGCCGCGATCGACCAGCGACAGGCAATTGGTGTTGAAGCCCGCAGGAATGGCGATGCCGTAGGAGCCATAGCCGTAAAGCAGGCAGGGCGCCGAGCCGTCGAGCGGCGTGGACTTGCGGTAAAGCAGCGTCACCGGCACCTGTTCGCCGTCTTCGGCCGGCGCCATCACCCGGCGGGTCACATAGTCCTCCGGCGCATGGCCCGAGGGCACCTCGTCGCGCTTGAGCAAACGGCGTTCGCGCGTCGACATGGTGTAGTCGTAAAGCTCCGATGGCGTGGTCATCGAGGAATAGCTGAACCGCACCGTGTCGGTCGCATATTCCATCGAGCCCTGGAAGCCGAGCGAATAGGCCTCCTCGTCAAAGGCGATGGCGTGCTCCTCGCCGCTCGTGCGGTCGCGCACGACGATGCGCGGCAGGCCGTTCTCGCGCTCCATCCAGACGAGGTGGTTCTGATAGGCGCTGACCGTGAGGATCAGCCGGCCGGGCTTGTGCGGCACCACCTCGGTCCAGTTGTCCGGCTCCGGCGCGCCGACCGGCGCCTGCATGATCTTGAAGTCCTTGGCGCCGCCGGCATTGGTGAGAATGAAGAAGACGTCGCCGCCCTCGCTCAGCGAATATTCCACCCCGGTCTGGCGCGCGGCCACCAGCCGCGGCGCCGCCGTCGGGTCGTTGGCCGGCATCACCCAGCATTCGGAGGTTTCGTGATCGTTGACGCCGATCAGGATGAAATCATTGAGGCTGGTGTCGGACACGCCCATGAAGAAGCCGGAATCGGTCTCCTCGCGGATCAGCAGGTCCTCGCTCTGGGCGGTGCCGAGGCGGTGGTAGAAGATCTTGTCGGGGCGGTGGTTGTCGTTGACCGAGGTGTAGAAGAACCCCTTGCAATCGGCAGCCCAGGCGCCGCCGCCGCCGCTGTTCTCGATCACGTCGGGCAGGTCCTCGCCGGTGGCGAGATCGCGCACCCGCAGCGTGAAGAATTCCGAGCCCTTGTCGTCATAGCCCCAGAGCATCAGCGCGTGGTCGGGCGAATGGCCTGCGCCGGCGAGCCGGAAATAGGCCTTGCCTTCCGCCTCGTGATCGCCGTCGAGCAGCAACTGCTCCGGCCCGCCCGCGCGCGGCAGGCGGAAATGTTTCGGCTGCTCGCCGCCGGTCACGTAGCGCAGGCCGTAGAGCCAGGGGCCGTCGGGCGCGGGCACGGAACTGTCGTCTTCCTTGATGCGGCCGCGCATTTCCGCAAACAGCACCTTCTGCAGCGCCTCGGTGTCGGCCATCGCCGCCTGCTGATAGGCGTTCTCGGCTTCGAGATGCGCGCGGATCTCAGGCTCGAGAATCGAGGGGTCCTTGAACATCGCCTGCCAGTTGGCGTCACGCATCCAGGCATAGTCGTCGGTGCGGCTGATGCCGTGGCGGGTGTCGGTCAGCGGATGCTTCTTGGCGACCGGGGCGGCAGGCAGGTTTTGGAATGCGGACAAGGAAGGCTCCATGATGGGACGCGGGGGGATCGGGGCGCGGATACCTGACATAGGCCCCAAGGCGGAGCCGATCAAGGCGAGCGGCAGTCTCCCGCCGCAAATGACCCCGCGCCGCGCGGCCTATCGCGCCCCGGTCAGCCGAGTTCGCCCACGGGCCGGATCTGGCCGACTTCGATGCCGTTCCAGTTCTTCATGGTCTTCGTGGACCAGTCGGCAAGCCGTGACGAGAGTTCTTCGTCCGCTTCGAACAGCTTGGCGAAGACCGCGCCGATCATGGCTTCGGCGCCGCGGGTGGAGCCGTCCTCGCATTTGAGCGCGATGCCGAGGCCCTTTTCCGGAACGGTGGCGCAGAACACGCCTTCCGCACCGGTCTTGGCGAAGATCCGGCCCGGCGCCATGCTCATCAGCGCGGTGCAGGCGCGGCCGGTGCCGGCCACATAATAGGGCTCGGCCATGCAGGCGCTCATCAGCCGGGTGGCGGCCCTGGCGCGGTCCGGCCCGAGCCCGGTGCCCGTCGCCATGCGGGCAAAGCCATGGGCGATCCTGTCGAGCGGCGCGGCATAGGTCGGGATCGAGCAGCCGTCGGTGCCGCAATTGTCGTGGCCGAGGCTCGTGCCGGTGAGATCCGCCATCACGTCGCGCACGCTTTGCTGGACGAAATGATCATAGCCGACATAGCCGTGGTGATCGACGCCGGCATGGCAGGCCAGGCACAGGAAGCCCGCATGCTTGCCGGAACAGTTGTTGCCGAGCTGGTTGGGCTTGTCGCCGGCGCGGGCCTGGGCGATCAGCACATCCTGCTGCGAGCTCCAGTGGCAACCGCACTCGAAATCGGCCTCGCCGAGACCGGCGCGCGCAACGATGTCGCCGGCCAGCCGCATGTGCTCGGGCTCGCCGGAATGGGACGAACAGGCAAGCGCCAGCTCCTTCTCGCCGAAGCCGTAGCGGTCGGCGGCCCCCGTCTCGACCAGCGGCAGCGCCTGCATCGATTTCACCGCCGAGCGCGGAAACACCGGGGTTTCGACATCTCCGAGGCTCATGACCTTGCCGCCGTCGCCATCGACCACGGCAACGATGCCGCGATGGCGGCTTTCGACCATGGAACCGCGGGTGACTTCAACGAGAACGGGATTCGACATCGGGGCGCTTTCCGGCAGGGCTCGACACGAGGGAGCAAACTGAGAGGGTGGACACGGCGGTCCGGTCAGGGCCTGAGTGATTGCAGAAGCGGCCGCGAAGGGCAAGAGCCGTGGATAAAAGCGGCGAAGCTCATCCCCTGCCGCGGGCGATCGGTCTCCGCCTGCGCCAAGCCCGGCGCTTGTGACGCGGCCTCAAGTTTCAACCTTCACCGCATTGAAAGGGCAGAACAATCCGGCACCCAGCGGAAGAGCGGACGCGGGCTCCGGCGGGCCGTGTGGCGCAGGTACACGGGACTCCCAAGGCCGGACAGGCGGTCCTTTGCGTCCCCACCCGTCGGTGCGGGCCTAGACTGGTGCCGACCGCCCCTGCCCGCCTTTCCCACCCTGGAGACCGCCATGACCCGCAATTCGCTGTTTGCCTCGCTGCTGTCCCTGCTTTTCAGCCGGCCCGCGCGCCCGGCCCCCGTCATCGCGCCGCCGGAAACCGCTGCGCCGCGGACCGCGCCCGCTGCCCTTCCCGCGATCGCCTGGGGCGCGATGGTGCCGGAGCCGTTCCGGCGCAAGACCCTCGCCATCGCCCAGAGGCTGGAGATGAACCCGGACCACCTGATGGCGATCATGGCCTTCGAGACCGGCCGCAGCTTCGATCCGGCGACGACGAACCGCGCGGGCTCCGGCGCCACCGGCCTGATCCAGTTCATGCCCGCGACGGCGCGCGCGCTCGGCACCAGCACCGCGGAGCTTGCGGGCATGAGCGCGCTTGAACAGCTCGACTATGTCGAGGCCTATCTTGCGCCCTATCGCGGCCGGATCGGCGACCTGGCGAGCGCCTATATGGCGGTGCTCTACCCCCGCGCGGTCGATGCGCCGCCGGACCATGTGCTGTTCCGCAAGGGCTCGCGCGCCTACAAGCTCAATCGCGGCCTCGACCGGAGGGCCACCGGGCAGATCACCAAGGCCGATGCCACCGCGCGCGTCGCGGCGATGCTTGAGGAGGGGCTTGCGCCGGGGCGCGTGGCCTAGTCCCGTCCGCGGCGCACCCGGGTTGCGCATGCTGCGGCCGACGCGCCCTGCGGAGCACCCATAGCGCCGCGCATTTTTTACCTTGTGGACAAAACCGGGTCCCTTTGCCATTGTTCCGGTCCACCCGACGCTCGCTTTGCCCGCGCCCCTTCCCTGCAGACCACCCGGGTTTTTCCATGCTGCGCACCATCCTGATCACGCTGTTGGGGCCGATGCTCTGGGGCAGCACCTATGCGGTGTTCACCGAGATGCTGCCGGTCGAGCATCCGTTCTTCGTCGGCGCAATCCGGGCGCTGGCGGGCGGGCTGGTGCTCCTGGCGATCAATCCGCGCATTCCGCGAATGGCGACAATGGGGCGCTATGCGGTGCTCGGCACGCTCAACATGGCGCTGTTCTTCGCGCTGCTGTTCGTCGCCGCCGCGCGCATGCCCGGTGGGCTCGCGGCCACGCTCGGCGCGGTGCAGCCGCTGGTCGTCATCGCGCTCTCCTCGGTGCTGATCCGGCGCCTGCCACATCCGGTGCAGGTCGGCGCAGGGGTCGCGGGCGTAGCCGGCGTGGCGCTGCTGGTATTGTCCCCCTCAGAACACGCGCCGGACCTGATCGGCGTGCTGGCGGCAATCGGCGGCACCTGCTCGATGGCGGTCGGCACCGTGCTGATCGACCGCTGGGGGCGCGACGGCAAGCCGCTCGAAATGGCGACCTGGCAGTTGATCCTGGGCGGGCTGATCCTGCTGCCGGTGGCCTGGGCCAAGGAAGGCCTGCCGCCGCTGCCGGACGCGCAGGCGCTCGCCGGCTATGGCTGGCTGATCCTGCTCGGCACCGCTTTTGCCTATTACGTCTGGAACCGCGGCATCAGCCGGCTCGGACCGGGAGCTGCCTATCTGGCGCTTGCGAGCCCGGTGGTGGCGACGCTGATCGGCACCATCTGGATGGGCGAGATCTTCAGCTTCTGGCAGTGGATCGGCATCGCGCTGGTGCTCGGCGCCATCGCCACCGGCGTGAGCGTCAAGCGGCGCGCTCCGGTGGACCCGGTGCCGGTTGCAGCAAACTGACGGGCCGGATCAGGCGCCGAGCGCAAACCGCTTGCGATAGGCCGAGGCGGTGAGCCCGGTGATCTCCTGGAAGGTCTTGGCAAAGGCGGACAGATCGGAATAGCCGACGGCTTCCGCGATGCCCGCCACCGGCAGGCGGGAATTTTCGATCAGGCCCCGCGCCTTCTCGATGCGCAGATTGCGGACATAGGCATTGGGCGTGAGGCCGGTGGCTCCGGCGAAGCGGCGCGCCAGCGTGCGCTCCGACATGCCGGCGCGGTCGGCCATCGCCGCGACCCTCCAGTCACCTTCGGGCGCCTGTTCCATCTGCAGCTGCAACTGGCGGATCCGGTCGTCGCCGTGGCCGAGCACCGGGCGGAACGAGCGGTAGTTGCGCTGCTCGCGGCCGACCGGATCGATCAGCAGATGGCGCATCGTCAGCGAGGCAACCTCACTGCCGAGCGTCCGGGCGACGAGATGCAGGCCGAGATCGATCCAGGCCATGATGCCGCCGGCAGTGACGATGTCGTGGTCGTCGATCAGGATGCGCTCGGTGGCGAGCCGGACCTTCGGGAAAGCCTCGCGAAACTCGTCCTCGAGCAGCCACTGGGTGGTGGCCGGGCGGCCATCGAGCAGCCCCGCATGGCCGAGCCAGAAGGCGCCGGCGCAGACCGAGGCGATCACCGCACCTTCCGCATGGCGCCGGCGCAGCGCGGCGCGAAGGGCGGTGTCGGCCGCGCCGCGTGCACCCGACAGGTTGGGCGGCAGAATGAGAATGTCATGACCGGCCAGATCGAGCGTTTCCGGATCTTCCGCCGGGACAATAGCCTGGACGAGCGTGCGCCCGGCGCCGTTCTCGCTGGCATGGCGGGCCGCGACATCGAAGACATCGGCGAGGCCGTAGAGCGCGGCCTTCTGCGCACCCCGATACGCGACAAGGCCGATGCGGACGGATTTTGGCAGATCTGACATGATCAATGTCATATCCGCCAGTCGCATTCTTGCCAACACCCGGGCATTCTGCCACTCACCACACCACACTTTACCCGGAGACTTTCCATGCCCAAGACAGCGCTGATCCTGATCGACATCCAGAACGACTATTTCGAGGGCGGGCTGTGGACCCTGCCGGAAATGGACCGGGCGGCCGCGAACGCCGCGCGGCTGCTATCAGCCGCCCGGCAGGCGGGCAAACTCGTCATCCATATCCGTCACGAAATGGCGAGCGAGGCGGCGCCCTTCTTCCGGCCCGGCAGCGCCGGCGCGCAGATCCATGCCTCGGTCGCCCCCGGAAACGACGAGCGCGTGATCACCAAGGCCCGGCCCAACAGTTTCCACAACACGCCGCTTCTCGACGTGCTGCGGGAAACCGGGGTCGAGGCGGTGACGCTGTGCGGGGCGATGAGCCAGATGTGCGTCGACGCCACCGCACGGGCGGCAGCCGATTTCGGCTTTGCGGTGACCGTGGTGGGGGACGCCTGCGCCGCGCGGGCCGCGAGCTTCGGCGGCGTCGAGGTGGACGCCAGCGCCGTCCACGCCGCCTTCATGGCACCGCTCGCCATGAGCTACGGCAAGGTGGTGACGACCGCCGAACATCTGGCGGCGTAGGCCGCGCGGGCAGAGCCGGTTCAAAGCTTTCCGGCCCGTGCCCGCCTCCCTACCTCCCGGCGACGATCCCTGAGGAGGCAAACCCGCCGTCGACGGCGAGCACCTGGCCGTTGATGAAGCTGGCGGCGGGAGAAAGCAGGAACAGGATCGCGCTCGCCACTTCCCCGGTGCGGCCGAGGCGGCCGAGCGGGGTGTGCGCGGCCCACAGGCTGCGGTCGATCGCCGGCGCGAGGCCGGAGCCGTAGCGGGTGTCGATGGCGCCGGGCGCCACCACGTTGACGCGCACGCCCGAAGCGCCCCATTCGTTGGCGAGCACCTGGCTCATCATGATCACGCCCGCGCGCGAGGCGCCGCCGGCGACATGGCCGGCATTGGCGCGCTGGCCCGAGACCGAGGCGAGATTGACGATCGCCAGCGTGTCGCCCATCACGTCGAGGCAGGCGCGGCAGGTGATGAAGCTGCCGGTCAGGTTGACGTCGAGGATCTGGCGGAAGATCTCGGCGCTGGTCTTTTCCGCCGGCAGTTCGCGGTCGAGACAGGCACAGTTGACGAGCCCGGTCACCGGCCCGAAGGCATCGACCGCCTGGCTCAGGCAGTCGGCCACCTCCTCCTCGTCGGTGACGTCGCAATCGAGGGCGAGCACGTCCTCGCCCTCGAAACGCTCCCCGGCGCGGTCGACGGTTTCGCCGCCCGCATCGAGAATGGTGACGGCCGCGCCCTCGTCGAGGAGCATCAGCACGGTCGCCTCGCCGATCCCCGATGCACCGCCGGTGACCACGACGTGGCCGGCGATGCCGTGGGAGGCGAGGACCGCGCTCACCGGATCCGCTCGAGGATCGAGACGTAGTTGGCGACCGCGGCGCCGCCCATGTTGAAGATGCCGCCGAGCTTGGCGTCCTTGACCTGGATGCCGCCGGCTTCGCCCGCGAGCTGCATGGACGAGAGCACATGCATCGACACGCCGGTGGCGCCGATCGGGTGGCCCTTGGCCTTGAGCCCGCCCGAGGGATTGACCGGCAGGCGGCCGTCCATCGCGGTCTCGCCGCTCATGGCCAGCGCCCCGCCCTGCCCGGGCTTGGCAAGCCCCATCGCCTCGTATTCGATCAGTTCGGCGATGGTGAAGCAGTCATGGGTCTCGACGAAGGAGAGGTCGTCGAGCGAGGTCTTCGAATTGGCGAAGGCGCGCTTCCAGCCCTCGGCGCAGCCCTCGAAGGCGAGGATGTCGCGCTTGGACATCGGCAGGAAGTCCTGCACGTGCTCGGCGGCGCGGAACAGGATCGCGCGGGGGGCCTGCATGGCACCTTCCACGTCCGAAAGCACGATCGCCGCAGCGCCGTCGGAGACGAGCGAGCAGTCGGTGCGTTTCAGCGGGCCTGCCACGTAAGGGTTCTTGTCGCTCTCGGCGCGGCAGAAGTCGAAGCCCAGATCCTTGCGCATCTGCGCCCAGGGGTTTTCCACGCCGTTCTTGTGGTTCTTGGCGGCGATTGCGGCGAGGCCGTCGGACTGGTCGCCGTATTTCTGGAAATAGCCGTCGGCGATCTTGCCAAACACACCGGCAAAGCCCGCGGGCGTGTCGCCGTCCTCAGGCAGGTAGGAGGCCTTGAGCAGGTTGGCGCCGACCTGCGGCCCGGGCGTCGTGGTCATCTGCTCGACGCCGACCACCAGCACGCGTTTGGCGGCACCGGCGCGGATCGCCTTGATGCCCTGGTGCACGGCGGCGGAACCCGTGGCGCAGGCGTTCTCGACGCGGGTCGCGGGCTTGAAACGGAAGGCGTCATCGGCCTGCAGCACGAGGCTTGCGGTGAAATCCTGCGCCGAGAAGCCGGCGTTGAAATGACCCAGATAGATCTCGTCGATGTCGCCAGCCTCGAGCCCCGCATGGGCGACCGCCTCGCGGGCGACGCGGGTGACGAGGCTTTCGACCGTTTCCTCCGCATGTTTGCCGAAAGGCGTGTGCGCCCAGCCGATGATGCATGCCGTCATTTTCATTCCTCCTGAAATTTGTGCAGCGCATCATGCCGAAATCAGGTGCATTGTAAAGGGTTGAACCATTTTGCGCGACGGCAGGATGGCGCAAGGCGCGCCGGCCAGCAAGCCCCCGCCTCCGACGGGCGTGCCGCAACTGCACCCGGGACACGTGCAGGCGGCCTCGCGTTGGGGCTTGCTTCCGGCGCACCGCCTGCCCGGCCTCCGGCGGACGACGGTCAGGCCGTGCGCTTCCGGTCCTCGTCCAGGGTGCGCGCCACGGCGGGCGAGGCCTGGCAGCGGTCGAACCAGTCGCGGATTTCCGGGATCTCGGGCATGAAGGACGGCATCCAGGCAAAGGGCGAGGCGCAGAGGATGTCGGCGGCGGTGAAGCGCTCGCCCAGAAGCCACGGCCCCTGGCGGAGCGGTCCTGCAAGCGCCGCCATCGCCTCGTCATAGCCACGGAAGGTGGCGCTGAGAGCCGGATGCTCGAGCTTGGCGTAGGAGTGGATCAGCACCGGCTCGAGCACGTCGCCATACCAGAACAGCCAGGACAGGTAGCGGCCGCGCAAGGCATCGCCGACCGGCACGCCCAGACCCCGGTCCGGAAACAGGTCCGTGAGGTACAGCAGGATCGCGCCGGTCTCGCGGATCTCCACGCCATCATGCACCAGCAGCGGCACCTTGCCTTCGGGATGCGGATTGGCCGCGTCGCGGCCGCCCGAGCCGTCGGCGCGCTGGATGCTGACCTGACGGATCTCGACAGCGTCGAGCAGGTTCATTTCGTCAAGCAGGCGCACCACGCGCGTGGAACGGCTCATGGGGGAATGATAGAGGGTCAGCATGAAAATCTCCTTGGGGTCGGGGGCGTGCATCCACGCGGCCCGGGTTCGGACCGTGTGATGCACTCGGGGGAGACTAGACTTGCATGCTGTCAGATTATGGCAGCATAGAGCCTGCGCCTGTCGACCATTCGGAACGGAATCGCCTCGCGAAGCGGACATGCATCGCGGGATACGCCTGAAAACCGGCTCCAAAAGTTGCTTCAGATCGGCTGCTGCATTCCGGCCGGCGCGATCTTCATCTGCTCCGTGACAGAAGGTGCCCTGGTCACGACCACGCCCTCGGGGCAGGTAAAGCGGAATTCATACTGTGTATGGACAAGCTCATAGCCGTTCCCGATCGTGCAATCCTGACGACCGGTCAGGTCCAGGTAGCGACGGGCGGCCGCTTCATGCCGCTGCTCGGGCGTCTTCACGTCGGCGACACCCAGGGTTGCCCCCTGGATAAACCCCTGCCCCATTGCCGCACCGATGCTCGAGGTCGTCATGACGCGGTCGCCCGCAGGATGCTCAAACAGCCTGTAGGTATCGTCAGCCATCTTCACATGCGCCAGCGAGCGGGCGTCATATTTGAGGACCTCCTGCACTCCCCCGGGCCGGCCGCCACAGGAACTCAAGGCCAGCGCCACGGCCGGGAACATGACTGCGACAGGTTTCATGATCGCCCCCTCACCCATTGCGCGAATATTAGCAGGATACACGCAGTCGTCAAAGGACATGCGCGCGGGGATTGCGCCGGGAAGCAGCAGCTCCCGGGCAGCCGTCGAGCGGCCTGCAGGCACCCCAATCACGGAAACGTGATCGCGCCGCGGCATGATCGTGACTGGCGTCGTCGCTCAAAGCCGTTAGGTAAGAGGCATGTGTTTGCGTCGCCTGATCCCGCTTGTGCTCGTTGTCGTCGCGCTCGTGTGTGCGGGCGCGCATGGGGGAGGTGTGGTCTCCGCCCGCGCCCCGTCGGCGCCGGCCACCGTGTCGCAGTTGCTTGCCGGCAGCCAGACCGTGCGCAGTGCCCGGCATTGCCAGCGCGGACTTGCCGGCGCGCCGCTCTGCGTGGTGGACAAGACCGTTCTCTCGGCCGACGCCGCCATTTCGCTTGGGCGACAGGCCCCCGATCCGCGCGTCGAACAGGCAGCGCGGCTTGCGAGCCTGGCCCAAACGCGCATCTTCCGCCCGCCGCGCCTGTCCTGACCGGATTGAGCCCGCGCGCCTCCGGCGCAGACCGACATCTTCGACTTGACAGGACACCACCCATGATTACCCGACGCCTCTTTCTCGGCGCGGCAGCATCCGCTGCCCTTTCCGGCTGCAGCACCACCGGCTCTTCAGGCCGCGCGGACGCACCGGACACCACCCCGCCCGCAACGATGCCGGCCTTCTACGGCCCGGTTCCCGACGAGCCCTTCCGATTCCCGCCGTGCCCAAGGGCGTGGTGCCGGAACGGTTCTGGCGCCAGCGGGTCGACAACCCGTATCCGGAATACAAGCCCGGGACGATCGTCATCGACACCGGCACCTTCTACCTGCACCTGATCGAGGACGGTGGCACCGCCATGCGCTATGGCGTGGGCGTGGGCCAGCAGGGCTTTTCCTGGGCCGGCTCCGCGGTGGTTCAGTACAAGCGCAAATGGCCGACCTGGAAGGCGCCCGACGACATGGTCAAGCGCAAGCCGGAACTCGAGCCCTATTCGGTCGCCAATGGCGGCATGGCGCCGGGGCTGATGAACCCGCTCGGCGCGCGCGCGCTCTATCTTTTCGACAATGGCGAGGACACGCTCTACCGGATCCACGGCAACCCCGAGGCCCATTCGATCGGCAAGGCGGTCTCGTCGGGCTGCATCCGGCTCCTCAACCAGGACATCATCGACCTCTACGAGCGCGTGCCGAACCGCGCCCGGGTGATCGTCAAGCAGTCGACCCCGCTGGTGGCGCGACTCGGCGGCTGAGGCACTCCCCTTGCCCCTGCGCGGGAGCCGGGTTTCCGGCTCCTGCACGCGCGCCCTCGGCCGTGTGAACGAACAGGCTCATGTTGAAGTGACAATTCGGCCGATTGGCCGCCGAAGGCAGGGAACAAGCGCAGTCCCTGGCGCCATGCAATCACCGTGGCAGCGGGATTGGCGCTGCCCGCAACTCGCACCAGGTGGCGATGTCGGCCGGATCAAAACCCTCGCATGCGTTCTCGTTTCCGATATGGAAATATTCCCACGTCGTTTCGGAAAGCGAGTAGTATCGATCTGGGTCGCTGCCTCGGAGCCAGAAGCTTCCCGATCCTGCATTTTCAACGTCGACCTGAAAATTCCAAATGCTGCTTTCCTCTGGAATGAAGTAGCTGCCGCGACCTTCGAGCAAGCGCCACGCGTTTTGCGGAAGCCTGGTCGTCAGCGTCAGAACAATCATCATCCCAAGGACGACCAAAAAAACACGTTTCACGTTGGACCATTTCCGCGCCTGGACGATTTTCAGAACACCCTTAGTTTTTCCGGCCGGATTTGATCAAGATGAAGGCCGCGGCGATTGCGACACTGGAGCGGATTTTTCTGGCAAATCTCTCGCAACGCAGCGCGAAGCGTTTGAACTTCTCCATCCTGCGTTCGATGCGTGCGCGGCCCCGGCAGGGCGCTTTGAAGAAGTACCTGCGAATGCCGCGCCGGAAACGGCGGATCGGAACCGGCCTCAACCGGATCATCAGAATGCAGAGCATAAACCCCTGTTTTTGCTCCGTTTGTCCGTTTACCAAACGTTAATCCCTTCGGCAGGATGCCGCGGCGGTCACGGGCGATGGCGCGTCTGCAAGGGGGCACTCCCGCGCACCGATCAACCCCCGCGCTGCGGGCACCGGCGCGCCCAGGGCGACAGATCCCGCCACGGCGGACGGCCGCATCCGCCACGCCTGCCGCTGCCCTTCACCGACGACACGCCTCACGACACCGGTCACAGGCGCGGCTCAGATTTTCATTGATTGAGCAGTCAATCAAAAATACACTTCAAATCGTTTCGCATGCGCGAAACACCCGTTCCTTGCCAAGGGGAGTGACCGCGATGCCGAAAATCGGAATGGAGCCGATCCGCCGCAAGGCGCTGACAGACGCGGCCATCGAGGCCATCGGTGCGCGCGGGAGCATGGCCGTGACCATGTCGGACATCGCCGGGCGGGCAGGCGTTTCGCCGGCGCTGGCGCATCACTATTTCGGCTCCAAGGAACAACTGATCGCCGAATCCGTGCGGGCGCTGCTGCGCGAACTCAAGGAGGACGCCGACCGGGCGCTCAAGGCGGCGGCGAGCGACCGGGCGCGGGTGTCGGCGATCATCGCCGTCAGCTTTTCCGACAAGCAGTTTTCCGACGAGGTGGTGGCCGCCTGGCTCGCCTTCTATGTCGATGCGCAGCGCAACCCGGAGATCGGCCGGCTGCTCGCGGTCTATGCCCGGCGGCTGCATTCGAACCTGATGAGCGGGCTCAGGCCGCTCGCCGGCGACCGCGATGCCGAACGCATCGCCGAGGGCGCCGCGGCGATGATCGACGGGCTCTATATCCGCAAGGGGCTCGGCGCCGGCCCTGCCCGCCATGACGCGGTGGCGCTGGTCGAAGACCATGTCGAGACCCAGCTGTCCGAGCTTCGCAGGAGAACCATATGAGCACAGGCGCAGGCGCCCGCCCCAATATCCTGATCCTGATGGTCGACCAGCTCAACGGCACCCTGTTTCCCGACGGGCCGGCGGAGTTCCTGCATGCGCCAAACCTGAAGAAGCTCGCTGCCCGCTCGGTGCGGTTTGCGACCAATTACACTGCTTCCCCGCTCTGCGCGCCGGGCCGGGCCTCGTTCATGTCGGGGCAGTTGCCGCGGCGCACGCGGGTCTATGACAATGCCGCGGAATTCGCCTCCGACATTCCCACCTATGCGCATCACTTGCGGCGCGCGGGCTATTACACCTGCCTGTCGGGCAAGATGCATTTCGTCGGCCCCGACCAGATGCACGGTTTCGAGGAACGGCTGACCACCGACATCTACCCCGCCGATTTCGGCTGGACGCCGGATTACCGCAAGCCGGGCGAGCGGATCGACTGGTGGTACCACAATCTCGGCTCCGTCACCGGCGCGGGCGTGGCCGAGATCTCCAACCAGATGGAATATGACGACGAGGTGGCGTTTTTCGCGACCCAGAAGCTGCACCAGCTGTCGCGCACGTCCGACGATCCCGACGCGCGGCCCTGGGCGCTGACCGTGTCCTTCACCCATCCGCACGACCCCTACGTGGCGCGCAAGCAATACTGGGATCTCTACGAGGGCGTACCAGAACTCGACCCGCGGGTGGCGCCGATCCCCTATGAGGAGATGGACCGGCATTCGCAGCGGCTCTACAAGGCCAATGATTCCGAGCGCTTCGAGATCACGGCGGAAAATGTCCGGCGCTCGCGGCAGGCCTATTTCGCCAATATCTCCTATCTCGACGACAAGATCGGCGGCATCCTTGCGACGCTCGAAGCCACCCGGATGGCGGAGAACACCATCGTGGTGTTTTGTTCCGACCACGGCGACATGCTGGGCGAGCGCGGCATGTGGTTCAAGATGAGCTTCTTCGACGGCTCGTCGCGGGTGCCGCTGATGATTGCGGCGCCCGGCACCGCCCCCCGGCGCGTGACCGATCCCACCTCCAATCTCGACATCGCACCGACGCTGGCCGAGCTTGCCGGCGTGTCGCTCGCCGAGGTCGCGCCCTGGACCGACGGCGAGAGCCTGCTGCCCGCGATGCACGGCGAAAGCCGCACCACGCCGGTCCTGATGGAATATGCCGCCGAGGGCTCGCAGGCGCCGCTGGTGGCGATCCGCGACGGCCGCTACAAGTTCAGCCATTGCGAACTCGACCCGCCGCTGCTGTTCGATCTCGAAGCCGATCCGGACGAACTCGTCAATCTGGCCGAAGACCCGGCGCAATCGGAACGCGTCGCCCACTACATGGCCCGCGTGCGCGAAAAATGGGACATGGCGCGCTACGACGCCGAAGTGCGCGAGAGCCAGGCGCGGCGCTGGGTGGTCTACGAGGCGCTCCGCAACGGCAACTACTATCCGTGGGACTTCCAGCCGCTGCAGAAGGCCTCCGAGCGCTACATGCGCAACCACATGGATCTCAACGTGCTTGAGGAATCACAACGCTTCCCGCGAGGAGAATAGGATGCTGACTGTCTGGGGGCGCGCGACGTCGTCCAACGTGCAAGCCGTGATGTGGACCATCGGCGAACTGGGGCTCGCCCATGTGCGCCACGATCTCGGCCATGTCCATGGCGGGCTCGACACGCCGGAATACAAGGCCATGAACCCGAACGGGCTGGTGCCCACGGTGCGCGACGGCGACGGCGCACCGATGTGGGAGAGTGCGGCGATCGTGCGCTATCTCGCCGCCAAATACGGCGACGAGACGTTCTGGCCGCGCGATCCGGATGCGCGGGTCAGGCTCGACATGTGGGCGGAATGGATCAAGACCACCTTCGGCCCGCATTTCGGCGGCCAGGTGTTCTGGCCGCTGATCGGCCGGCCGCTGGCCGGCGGGCCTGAGGCGCTGGCCGAGGCCATCGAGGCGCTGAAGCCGCTCGCGCGGATGCTCGATGCGCGGATCGGGGCCGGCCCCTATCTCGCCGGCGAACACCTGAGCTTTGCCGACATGATCGTCGGCGTTCAGCTCTACCGCTACTACACGCTCGATTTCGACCGCGCCAGGACGCCCGCGCTCGATGCTTATTACGCGCGCCTCTGCGCGCGGCCCGCCTATCGCGAGCACGCGATGGTTTCCTATGACAGCCTGAGGATCGCCCCATGATGGCCCAGCCCACCGCCTCCCATTTCATCGCCGGCGCTTACGCCGAGGACACCGCGGGCGACGCGATCGAGAGCGTCAACCCGGCCACCGGCGAGGTGATCGCCCGGCTGCATGCGGCGACGCCCGCGATCATCGACCAGGCGGTGGCGGCGGCGAAGGCCGCGCAGCCGGCCTGGGCTGCGATGAAGGGCGTGGAGCGCGGCCGGATCCTGCTCCGGACCGCCCAGGTCCTCAGGGAGCGCAACGCGGAGTTGAGCCGGCTCGAGACGCTCGACACCGGCAAGGCGATCCAGGAAACGCTGGTGGCGGACGCGGCGTCGGCCGCCGACGCGCTCGAATATTTCGGCGGGCTCGCGGGCGCGATCACCGGCGAGCACATCGATCTCGGCGGCGATTTCGTCTACACCCGGCGCGAGCCTCTGGGCGTCTGCGCGGGCATCGGCGCCTGGAACTACCCGATCCAGATCGCCGCGTGGAAATCGGCGCCGGCGCTCGCCTGCGGCAATGCCTTCCTCTTCAAGCCGTCGGAACTGACGCCGCTCACCGCGCTCAAGCTCGCCGAGGCCTTTGCCGAAGCCGGCCTGCCCGCGGGCCTGTTCAATGTGGTGCAGGGCTACGGTGCGGTGGGGGCTGCGCTTGCGACCCATCCCGGCATCGCCAAGGTCTCGCTCACCGGCTCGGTGCCGACCGGCGCCAAGGTGCTGGCGGGTGCCGCACAGGACATCAAGGCGGTGACCATGGAGCTCGGCGGCAAGTCGCCGATCCTGGTGTTCGACGACGCCGATCTCGAAAGCGCTATCGGCGGCGCCATGCTCGGCAATTTCTATTCGACCGGCCAGATCTGCTCGAACGGCACCCGCGTGTTCGTGCAGCGCGGGCTCCATGACCGCTTCCTCGACCGCCTCAAGGCGCGCACCGAGGCGATCCGGTTGGGCGACCCGCTCGACCCCGACACGCATCTGGGGCCGATGGTATCGATGGCCCAGCGCGACAAGGTGCTCGGCTATATCGAGGCGGGCAAACGCGAGGGTGCACGGCTGGTGACCGGCGGCGGCGTGACGGAGCTGCAGGGCTTCGAAAACGGCGCCTGGATCCAGCCCACGGTGTTCGCCGACGTGACCGACGACATGACGATCGCGCGCGAGGAAATCTTCGGGCCGGTGATGAGCGTGCTCGCCTTCGACGACGAGGAGGAAGCGGTGGCGCGTGCCAACGCCACGCCGTTCGGTCTGGCGGCCGGCGTGTTCACCGCGGATCTCGCGCGCGCGCACCGGGTGATCGCGCGGCTGGAGGCTGGCACCACCTGGATCAACGCCTACAACCTCACCCCGGTCGAGGCCCCGTTCGGCGGCGTCAAGCAGTCGGGCATCGGCCGCGAGAACGGCCATGCCGCGATCGAGCACTACACCCATCTCAAGAGCGTCTACGTGGCCACCGGCCCGGTCGACAGCCCGTATTGAGGAGAGGTCAGGCGCTTGGCCCGGTCAGAGCACCAGATCGTCGAGATCGACACGGAGCGCGGCGGCGATGCGCTTGAGCACATCGACCGAGCCGGTCTTCTTGCCGTTTTCGATGTCCGACAGATGCGGCTGGGAAATGCCGGCGACCTCGGCCAGCTCGCTTCCGGTCAGGCCGCGATACTTGCGGTAGGTGCGGATGCGGCTGTCCGTTTCCATCAGTTCTTCGACGAGTTCGGAAGGCCAGGTTTCCTCTCCGGCCCTGACGCGCGCCATGATTGCCTGGGCTTCGAGAGAGTCGATCAGATCCTCGTAAACGTCTTCGGGAACGAGCACATAGGTCTCGCCGTCAATGATCATTTTCCGTGTTTCGCCCATCAAGACTTACTCCGTGTAGATCCCGCCGCGCGGTCCCGCCGCGATCACCAGAATGACCAGGCCCTGGTCATCGAGGATGACGCGGCCCTGACCGACACGGATGCGATAGAGGCCGGAGCCGGACAGCTTCCTGATATCGACCTCTTCTCCCCGCGCGAAGGCATCCAGTTTCGCGAAAATCGCCGCGCGCCGCTTCGGTTGCATCCGGGCCAGGCTCTTTTCCGCCGCCTTGGAATAGAAGATCCGCTTCATCGGCGAAATATAGCTCTTGGCTATATTTCGGTCAATCGCGCCACGACAGAGCAACCCCTCCACCAGAGACGAGCAGCATCATGACCATGCAAGCAGATTTCGTAATCGTCGGGGCCGGATCGGCCGGATCGGCCATGGCCGCGCGGCTGAGCGAGGACGGCAAGCATTCGGTGATCGTCATCGAGCATGGCGGCTCGGATTTCGGCCCCTTCATCCAGATGCCGGCGGCACTCTCCTATCCGATGAACATGGGGATCTACGACTGGGGCTACACCACCGAGCCGGAGCCGCATCTCGGCAACCGGCGGCTCGCGGCACCGCGCGGCAAGGTGATCGGCGGTTCGTCCTCGATCAACGGCATGGTGTTCGTGCGCGGCCATGCGGAGGACTTCAACCACTGGGCCGAGCAAGGGGCGACGGGCTGGTCCTTCGCCGACGTGCTGCCCTATTTCAAGCGGATGGAAACCTCGCACCAGAACGGCGGCGTGGGCGGCGAAGCGGGCTGGCGCGGCACCGACGGCCCACTGCATGTGCAGCGCGGGACGCTCAAAAATCCGCTGTTCCGCGCCTTCATCGAAGCTGGCCGTCAGGCGGGCTACGGGGTGACGGAGGATTACAACGGATCGCGCCAGGAAGGCTTCGGCCAGATGGAGCAGACCATTCACAACGGCCAGCGCTGGTCCACGGCGGAAGCCTATCTCAAGCCCGCGCTCAAGCGGCAAAACGTGAGTCTTGTCAGGGGCCTGGCACGGCGGGTTGTGATCGAGAATCACCGCGCGACCGGGGTCGAGATCGAAGCTCACGGAGCGATTCAAGTCGTTCAGGCTCGACGTGAAGTGATCGTCGCCGCCTCCGCCTTCAACTCGCCGAAACTGCTGATGCTGTCGGGCATCGGCCCGGGCGCGCATCTGGCCGAGCACGGCATCGCGGTCATCGCCGACCGGCCCGGCGTCGGCTCCAACCTGCAGGACCATCTCGAGGTCTACATCCAGCAGGAATGCATCCAGCCGATCACGCTCTACTCCAAGCTCAACCTCGTCTCCAAGGCGCTGATCGGGGCGCAGTGGCTGTTCCTGAGGCAGGGGCTCGGCACATCGAACCAGTTCGAGGCCTGCGCCTTCGTGCGCTCGGCGGCGGGCGTGCCCTACCCCGACATCCAGTTCCATTTCCTGCCGGGAGCGATCCGCTATGACGGCAAGGCGGCCGCCCCCATGCACGGCTTCCAGGCCCATGTCGGGCCGATGCGCTCGCCCTCGCGCGGCGCGGTGCGGCTGCGGTCGGGCGACGCGAAGGCTGCGCCGGTAATCCGCTTCAACTACATGAACTGCGAGGAAGACTGGCGCGATTTCCGCCGCGCGGTGCGGATCACCCGCGAGGTGTTTTCACAACCCGCCTTCGATCCCTATCGCGGCCAGGAAATCCAGCCCGGCGCGCATGTGCAGAGCGACGAGGAGATCGACGGTTTCATCCGCGAGCATGCCGAGAGCGCCTACCACCCCTGCGGCACCTGCCGCATGGGCCGCGCCGACGATCCCAACGCCGTGGTCGATCCCGAGACAAGGGTGATCGGCGTCGAAGGCTTGCGTGTTGCCGACAGCTCGATCTTCCCGCGGGTCACCAATGGCAACCTCAACGGGCCGTCGATCATGACCGGGGAGAAGGCCGCCGACCACATTCTCGGTCGCACGCCGCTGGCGCCGAGCAATCTCGAACCGTGGCTCAATCCGCACTGGCGCGAGACCGACCGGCTCGCCGCACCCGACTCGCCGCCGCAGGCTGCCGCCTCCTGACACGCGCACACCCCCGCCGTCGTCGAACCACCGCGACCGTACGTCGGTCAGGTTCCGGCCGGCGCAAACGCCCGAGCGATCCGCGCCGGATCGTCAGGTGCCCTGCATACCGCAATTCCCTCTTTGGTTGTATTTTTATTAACAACTCGTTTAGAGGGAAATTAACAAATGATTTCAATTCGCTAGTCTGAAGGCTCGCCTCCGGCAGGCGGCACAGATATCGCCGGAAACCGCTTCGCGCTGTTTTTATTAAGTTTTCCTGATTGACTTCGCGGGAATTCGAATGTTCTAATGCCCTTGTTGAAAGCAACAGAGGCAGATATCAGATCTGCACTTGCCCCTGGTGGCACCCATAAAAAGCATCGACAGGATAGACATCGTCTTTCCATCTGAAGCGCGCGATTCTGTTTTCATTTCGCGCACGCAAGACATGTTTCCGTACTGAATCGCCGCGTCTCAAGGCTGACAATACTTCCGCTTCGCGCTTTTGCGTCCACGGCCCGTTCACACAGGCCCGGGGCAAGGGAACGGCTGTGTCGTCACGCCTTCCAGTCCCGAACCTGGGGACGGCGCAGCGCGCAGGCCGGGGGCGAAGCATGGCCACAATTGCCACCTTGGGTTGCTTTTGACGGTGACTTTAACGTTCAACTGGTGAGGATACATCATGCGCAAGGTACTGATTTCAGATTCCCCGAAGCCCAAAGGCAAACTGGACGCCCACGAGCAGATCCATCCGCTCGCGCTTTCGAGCGAGCATCCGCTGGTCACGGCGAACACCGCCGATGTCAACGACAAGTCCTGGAACCATCTCTATGGCGCCATGATCGACGGGCTCAACATCTCGCCCAGCAATTTCCAGCTCATCTACCCCTTCACAACCTGGGATTGGCCGGTCGTGCCCACCGGCTACACCAGCGCCGCGCAGTGGGATTTCTGCTCGACGGTGCCGCAGTTCAGCGCAACCGGGCAGTACACCTCGGCCGGCACCGCCTTCAACGACAGCTACGGGCAGATGCTCAATGTCGTCAGCGCCGCCACCAGCGACCCCAAGCTCAAGGCCGACATCGAGCAGGCGCGCAACATGCTCCAGCTCGCCGCCAACAATTACGACACGATCTACAAGCAGTCGGTGGCGGCCTACCAGACCGAGACCGGCGGCACCAACACACCGCCCTATACGGAATGGCTCGGCACCTTCGGCGGCCGCTCCTGGGCCTCGCAGCTTGATTCCGCCTACAAGAACGTGCAGGCGCAACAGGATGTCTACAACCAGCTGCTCTCCGAGGTGACCACGCCGGGCCTCAAGGATGCGCAGGACCGCCTCAACAACAAGGACTACTACACCAAGCTGCAGGATCCCTCGTTGTCGGCGTTTCCGGCGGTGCCGGGCTATTCGATCTCGATGGACGCCACCACCTGGCTCAACAAGGTCAAGGCCGGCACCGGCGGCAGCTCGGGCTCGATCAGCTTCGCCAACTCGCAGGCCGAATACGACTACAAGAAGACCTGGGCCGGCGGCAGCGCCTCGATCGGCTACGCCTTCTGGAGCGTCAATGTCGGCGGTTCCTGGGAGCGGATCGACGAGTTTTCCTCCGACTCGGAACTGAAGGTGACGGTCAGCTTCAAGGCCTGGGACCAGATCTCCATCAACGCCTCGCGCTGGTACAACGGCGCCTTCGTGACCGGCATCAAGGACGGCCCCTTCATCCGCGGCTACTCGCCCTATGGCGACAGCTCCAGCAACGCGGTGTGGGGCGCGGACGGCATCATGTCGGTCCAGAAGGTGGGGATGCTGGTGTGCTACAAGCCCTCGTTCTCGATCACGGTCAGCCAGTCCTCGTTCAAGTCGTTCTCCGAAAAATGGAGCGTCTCGGGCGGCTTGCGGATCGGTCCGTTCAACTTCTCCGGCGGCGGCGGCTCGTCCTCGTCGGGCTGGAAGGCGGACGCCGCGTCGAAGACCTTCACCGGTGAATCGACCGCCGAAACGGCCCTGATCATGGGCACCAACATCAATCTCATCAATCCGAAGTAACGGCCGGGTCCGGCCGCAGGAGACCGGGGCCGCGCGCCCCGGTCGGTCGCGGATGCCTCCCCCGGCGGCATCCGCGCCTGCCCGGCCGATCCCGCACCGACCGGTCAATCACCGAAAGGGACCTCCCCCATGCCTCGCATCCGATGGAAAGCCCAACTGACAGCCCAGGATCTCGCACCGCTCGTCACCATCGCCAGCGCCTCGATCGTCACCATCCAGACCGCGATCCGGACGCAGCAAGCCTTCGTGCAATACGATGCCGGCGGCGCCCAGCGGGCCATCACCACCGTCAACTGGCCCCCGAACGGGCCCCAGCGCTATGCCACCACGATGCAGCGCCATTCCGAGATGGTGGCGCTGGCGGGCAGCACCGCCGCGGCGCCCCCGCCGCCGATCTGGTCCGTCAATGCCGGCGGCACCGTCGTCGCCAACAACGGCAACCAGATCACCGGCGCCAACTATGTCACCGACCTGCCGCATTGCGGCTATTGCACGGTGATGCTCTGGGCCGTGGGACTGCCGCTCGGCGCCCCCACCAAGGGCCGCTACAATTACGCCGTCAATCTCGAATATTCCCTGCCGGCGGACGTCTCCAACAATGTCCAGTTGCTGGCGCGGATGTTCAACGGCAATGCCGGCGGCAACGCGGCGCTGATCCGGCTCAAGAGCATGATCAACCCGTTCCTGCAGAACGCCTCGGGGGAATGGGTGCTACAGATCGGCCAGGTGTTCGTCAGCGACACGGCGGTCACCGGCGCAGCCCCGCCCGCCACCCTGACGCTCGACTGGACCGAGGCCAGCGGCCATCAGGTCGATGTCAATGTGCAGCATTTCGGCCGGAACACGCTGCTGGTCACGCTGTGGAAGATCATCTTCAAGGGGATTTACGACAACGTGAACTGAGGCAGGCCCCGCGAGGGAAGCCACCGCGAAGTCGCGCCGGCCAGGCCCGCTCAGCCGCGCCGGCGCGCTTTCGGAAGATCCGGATGGCGGCCCCAGCAGACGAAGCGCCCGCAGCCGAAATCGGCGTTGTCGACGCCATATTCGAGCGGCACGCCGTCGAGGTCGAGGGTCACGCCGCCCGCAGCGCGCAACACCGCGTCGCCGGCGGCGATGTCCCATTGGTGCAGGCAGACCAGGCGCGGATAGACATCGGCCTTGCCCTCGGCCACCAGGCAGAATTTCAGCGAAGAGCCGATATGGGTGGTCTTGTGCGGCGGCAGCAGGTCGAGCCAGGCCTCGGTTTCGGGTTCGCGGTGGCTGAGGCTGACCAGCGCCACCGGCGTCTTCGGCAGCGCACGGGTGCGGATTTCGCGCCGGTCGCGGATCTCGCCCAGTTCGTCGACGGCGCCCGAATGCGCCTTGAGGCCGGCGCCGCTCCAGATGCGTCCGAGCGCGGGGGCATAGACCACACCCGCGACCGGCTTGAGGTCGCGGATCAGCGCCACGTTGACGGTGAACTCGTTGCGCCCGGCAATGAAATCGCCGGTGCCGTCGAGCGCGTCGACCAGGAAATAGGAGGCCTCGGTGCAGGTCGGGCACTTGCCGTCCTCTGCCATCTCCTCGGCCACCACCGGCACCCCGGGGAACTGTTCGGTGAGGCGGGCAAGGATGATCGCTTCCGCAGCCTTGTCGGCCTGGGTCACGGGGGTCATGTCCGACTTGAAGGAAACGGAGGCACCGGCTGCGCGGGCGGCCATGATCGCCTGCCCCGCCGCGATCGCCGCGCGCTCGAAAGTGTCGATCAGATCCGGGAGGGGGCGGTGATCAGGATCGGCAGGGGCTGATAAACCCATCGGCAAGGGTCCGTTTCGTGTGTCTGTTGGCCTTGGGGTCGCATGATTGGCGCGTGCGGTCAATCTCAAGTGCAGCGCAACAATGGCAGTATTGGGACAGATTTTCCCGTTGTCCCCGGCTCTTGCGCAACAACAGACCCCATCGGCGCGCACAAAAGCACTGTGTTGCCTCGTTCCGCGCCGGTTTCGCGCAGACAATCGCGGCTTCAAAAGGAACCGATGCCATGACCCTACCCCACGCAAGCGCGCCTCGCGCGCGCCAGAGCCAGCCCAAGACCGGTCCCGAACGCGCGGCCCGGCTGTGCGAGGAGCTTGCGGAGCTGTCGCTGCCCGACCGGATCCTCCGGGCGGCCGAAGCCGGCCGGGCGGTGTTCACCACCTCGCTCGGGCTCGAGGACCAGGTGCTGACCGCGCTGGTTGCCACCACCGGCGCGAAGATCCGCATCGTCACGCTCGACACCGGCCGGCTGTTTGCCGAGACCACGGCGCTGATTTCCGAGACCGAGGCACGCTACGGGCTGTCGATCGCGATCTTCAGGCCGTGGAAGGAAGAAGTCGACGGCTTCATCGCCCGCTACGGCATGAACGGGTTCTATGACAGCGTCGAAGCGCGCCACGCCTGTTGCCATGCGCGCAAGCTCGAGCCACTCGGCCGGGCGCTCGCCGGCGCCGAAGTCTGGGTAACGGGGCTCAGGCGCGGCCAGTCGGGCAACCGCGCCAATGCGCCGCTGGCCGAATGGGACGCCGACCGCGGGCTCATCAAGATCAATCCGCTCGCCGACCAGTCGCTCGAAGCGCTCAAGGCACGCGCTGCGGCAGACGACGTGCCGCTCAATCCGCTGCATGCGCGGGGTTTTCCCTCGATCGGCTGCGAGCCCTGCACCCGCGCCATCAAGCCGGGCGAGCCAGAACGCGCCGGTCGCTGGTGGTGGGAGCAGGACGAGCGCCGCGAATGCGGCCTGCATCTTTCCGCCTCGGTTTCGGGCTCGCGCGCGCAGCCGCGCCCGCAGCTCGTGGCCAAACCCGCCTCCCCGAGCGCGGCTTCCTGATTTTGACAAGGACATGACCATGAATGTAATCGAACACGGGCGCGGCAAGCCGCCGCTCGATCCGCATCTCAAGGCACTCGAAAACGAGGCGATCCACATCTTCCGCGAGGTGGCCGCCGAATTCGAGCGGCCGGTGATGCTCTATTCGATCGGCAAGGATTCCTCGGTGCTGCTGCACCTGGCGCTGAAGGCATTCCATCCGGGCAAGCTGCCGTTCCCGCTGGTGCATATCGACACCGGCTGGAAATTTCCCGAAATGATCGCCTTTCGCGACGCGGTGGCGGCGCGGCACGGGCTCGACCTGATCACCCACACCAATCCCGACGGGCTTCGCGAGAACGTTACCCCCTTCAGCCACGGCTCGGCGCGCTACACAGACATCATGAAGACGCAAGCCTTGAAGCAGGCGCTCGACATGGGCCGCTACGACGCGGCCTTCGGCGGCGCCCGGCGCGACGAGGAAGCGAGCCGTGCCAAGGAGCGGATCTATTCCTTCCGCACGCCCGACCACGCCTGGGACCCGCGCAACCAGCGCCCCGAACTCTGGTCGATCTACAACGGCATGATCCATCCCGGCGAGAGCGTGCGCGCCTTCCCGCTGTCGAACTGGACCGAGATCGACATCTGGCGCTACATCCAGGCGGAGAAGATCGAGCTGGTGCCGCTCTATTTCGCGCAGCGCCGCAAGGTCGTCGAGCGGGACGGCATGCTGATCCTGGCCGAGGACAAGCGGCTCGAACTCTTGCCCGACGAGATCGTGCGCGAGGAGATGGTCCGGTTCCGCACCCTGGGCTGCTTCCCGCTCACGGGCGCCGTGCGCTCGCACGCCACCACGCTCGACGAGGTGATCGCCGAACTCGAAATCGCCACCGTTTCGGAACGCCAGGGACGCGCCATTGACCGCGACCAATCCGGCTCCATGGAAAAGAAAAAGCGCGAAGGGTATTTCTGATGAATTTTCAAACAGTTTCGCCGGTCCCTGCAGAAGCGGATTCCGGTGCCGCCGCGCATCTCGACACCGACAAGGCCGGCCGCCAGGCACGGCCGCTGCGGTTCATCACCTGCGGTTCGGTGGACGACGGCAAATCGACCCTGATCGGCCGGTTACTATGGGACACCAAGGCGGTGAAGGAAGACCAGGCAGCCACGCTCGAGCGCGAGTCGACCGGCCGGCAGAACGAACTCGGCCTTCCCGATTTCGCGCTGCTGCTCGACGGGCTGCAGGCCGAGCGCGAACAAGGCATCACCATCGATGTCGCCTACCGCTATTTCTCCACCGACCGACGCTCCTTCATCGTCGCCGACACGCCGGGCCACGTGCAATATACCCGCAACATGGCGACCGGCGCCTCCACCGCGGATCTGGCCGTGCTGCTGGTCGATGCGCGCGCCGGCGTGCTCGAACAGACCCGCCGGCATGCGACGATCGCGGCGATGATGGGCATCCGCCAGTTCGTGCTCGCGGTCAACAAGATCGACCTCGCCGGCTATGACGAGGCCGGGTTCCGCGCGATTTCGCGTGACTTCAAGGAAATCGCGCTGTCGCTCGGCGTGCGCCAGGTCACGGCGATTCCGGTCTCGGCGCTCAAGGGCGAGAACATCGTCCGGCGCGGCGACGCCGCCATGCCCTGGTACACCGGGCCGACGCTGGTGGAGGTTCTGGAAAAAGCCTCCCAGCGCACCGGCCAGACCACCGGCTTCCGCCTGCCGGTGCAGCGCGTGTCGCGCCCCGGAGAGGGTTTTCGCGGCTACCAGGGCACGGTGGCCGGCGGCTCGGTCAAGCCGGGCGACAGCGTGGTGGTGCTGCCCTCGGGCGTGGAAGCCAATGTCAAGGCGATCGTGACCTATGATCTCGTGCGCAATGCCGCCGTGCATGGCGACGCCATCACGCTGGTGCTCGACCGGCCGGTGGACGTGGCGCGCGGCGACATGATCGCGGCGATCGACCAACGGCCGATGACCGGCCGGGCCTTTGCCGCGCGGCTGGTGGCGCTATCGGCCGAGGGCGTGGCGCCGGGCAAGCGCTACTGGCTCAAGGCCGGATCGCGGCGACAGCGCGTGCAGGTGCGCCCGACCTCCGCGCTCGACCTTGCCACCGGCACCTGGGAAAACGCGGGCTTCCTGCCGATGAACGGCATCGGCACGGTGGAACTCGATTTCGAGGAGACCGCGATCTTCGACAGCTACGAAACCAACCGCGACACCGGCGCCTTCGTGCTGATCGATCCCGACACGCTCAACACCGTGGCCGGCGGCATGATCGACGGACGGCGCTCGACATCGGGACGCTACGACCGGCTGCCCGATGCCGACCGCGCCACCGTGACCCTGCCCGCCCGGCTGCTGGAAGCCTTCCTGAAGACCGACTTCGCGCGCGCCCATGCGGGCGAAATCCGGGTCGCCACGCCGGGTGACGGCGGAACCGACGACGGGACGAACGACGCTGCAGATTAAGCCGATTGCCGGCGCGCGCGGCCTCTCGCGCGCCGGAAACGCCCGCAAAGGGCGCTTTTGCAGGGTGGCAGCCCGCCCTGCCGGGAACCAAAGGAAAAGCCGTTCGTTGGCATGACACAGTCCACAAGGAGCTTTCATGTCCACGATCACCACCGTCAATCCCGCCACAGAGGAACCGCTTGAAACCTATCAGCTGATGCGCGAGCAGGAGGCCGTCGCGTGCGTCGAGGCCTGCCATGCTGCATTTCTCGACTGGCGCAAGCTGACGCACAAGCAGCGCGCGCCTTATCTCACCCGGATCGCCGACAAACTGCGCGAGAATGCCGACGAACTCGCCGCGCTGATGACGCAGGAAACCGGCAAGCTGCTCAGGGACGGCCGCACCGAAGTCGAGATCTGCGCCGCCATTCTCGACTATACCGCGAAGAAGGGCCCCGAGATTTTGGCTGACGAGGAGCGCACCCATGGCGGCGGGAACAAGCGCGGCCTCGTGAGCTTCCGGCCGATCGGCGTGATCTATTCGATCCAGCCCTGGAACTTTCCGCTCTATCAGCCGGTGCGCGTGCTCGCCGCCAACCTGATGGCCGGCAACGGCTGCGTGCTCAAGCATGCGAGCATCTGCACCGGCTCTGGCCTGCGCCTGCGCGAGTTGTGCATCGAGGCGGGCCTGCCCGAAGGCCTGTTCCAGGTCGTGCTGATCGACCACGAGACCAGCGACAAGCTGATTGCCCATCCCAAGGTGCGCGCCGTGACGATGACCGGCAGCGACGGCGCCGGCCGGCATATCGGCGCGGAAGCCGCCAAGGCGCTCAAGAAGACGGTGCTCGAACTCGGCTCCAACGATGCCTATCTGGTGCTCGACGACGCCGACATCGCCACGGCGGTGAAGTATTCGGTGATGGGGCGTCTCTACAACAATGGCGAGACCTGCGTGTCGGCCAAGCGTTTCATCGTCACCGACAAGGTCTATGACGCCTTCGTCGAGGCCTATGTGGCCGAGATGAAGCAGGTTGCCATGGGCGACCCGACCGACGACAGCACCCAGCTCGGCCCGCTGTCGAGCCAGGAGCAGCTCGACCGGGTCAGCGAGCAGGTCGACGACAGCGTCGCCAAAGGCGCGCGGGTGCTGTGCGGCGGCAAGGCGCCGGACCGCAAGGGCGCCTTCTATCCGGCCACCGTGCTCGCCAATCTCGCCCCCGGCATGCCGGCCTATGACGACGAGATCTTCGGCCCCGTGGCCTCGATCATCCGCGCCCGCGACGACGAGGACGCGATGCGGCTTGCCAATGAAAGCCGCTACGGCTTGGGCGGCGGCATCTTCTCCAAGGACGAGGCACGCGCGATCGAGCTTGCGCGCGACCATTTCGACACCGGCATGGTGCGCATCAACTCCTTCGGCGCGGCCGATCCGAACATGCCCTTCGGCGGCGTCAAGGATTCAGGCTACGGCCGCGAGCATGGCGGCTTCGGCATGAAGGAATTCGTCAACGCCAAGGCGATCTTCCTGCCTTGAGGGCCCGTGTCAGCAAAGCTGCCGCCGTCCGCGCCATCGCGGGCGGCGGCTTTTGTGGGTCAGGGCCTCCGCCAATGAGCGCGTCACGGCCCGCGCCCCGCGCGGCCGCAGACGTCCAGCCCCTGCGGCCCGGGGCGATCCCGGCCGATCATCCGCCCGCCACCGGCAGGGAACCCGACCATGCAGAATGAACCCTTTTTCGGTCTCAATCCCTACCACGTCGCGCTGGCGATGATCGGGGCGGTGGTGATCCTGGCGCGGTGGCTGCCGCGTCTGGTCTCGCGCCGCGAGCCCGCGGCGGCGCCGCTGATGATCCTGTTCGGCGCGGGCGCGACGCTGCTCGTTCCAGGCCTGCCGCTGATGCCCGACCCGCGCGAGACACCCCTGCCCTGGGAACTGGTGAGCGAGCTTACGGTGATCGTGGCGCTGTTCGGCGCGGGCATGCGCATCGACAGCCTTCAGACCTGGAACCGCTGGGGGCCGACCGCGCGCATGCTGGTCCTGGCCATGCCGCTCACCATTCTCGCCGTCGCCCTGCTCGGCATCGGCCTGGTGGGAATGACGGTGGCCGGCGCGATCCTGCTCGGCGCCGTTCTGGCCCCGACCGATCCGGTGCTCGCCTCCGATGTGCAGGTGGGACCGCCGCACGAGGGCGCGGAATCGCCGGTGCGCTTCACGCTGACCACCGAAGCCGGCCTCAATGACGGGTTCGCCTTCCCCTTCGTCTATCTCGGGCTGATCGTGGCCGCGGAATCGCTCAATCCCGGCGCCTGGGCGTTCGACTGGGTGCTGCGCGACATCGTCTACCGCATCACGCTCGGCGTGGCGATGGGCTGGATCGGCGGCAAGGCGCTGGGCTACATCCTGTTCAGGGTGCCGCGCGGGGCGGTGCTCGCCGAAACCGGCTCGGGCGTGATCGCGCTTGCGGGCGTTTTGTTGTGCTACGGCACCACCGAACTGATCGAGGGCTACGGCTTCATCGCGGTCGCCGTGCTGGGGCTGACCTTGCGGCGCGTCGAGGAGCATCACCGCTTCCACAGACAGCTGCATGATTTTTCCGAATCGATCGAACACGCGCTGACCGCGCTTTTGCTGATCGCGCTCGGCAGCGTCCTGCCGGTCCTGTTCACGGACCTGACCTGGACGCATTTCGCGGTGGCACTGCTGTTGATCCTGGTGATCCGGCCGCTGTCGGGCTGGGTCTCGCTGATCGGCACGGATCTCGACCGGCGCGAGCGGGCGGTGATCTCGGTCTATGGCGTGCGCGGCATCGGCTCGATCTATTATCTGTGCTATGCCGGCAGCCACATCGAATTCGTCAACGAGGAGCAGCTCTGGTCGCTGATCGCGCTGGTGATCCTGATGTCGACCATCCTGCACGGCTTTTCCGTGGGCTGGGCGATGGATCAGCTGAACGAGAGTTGAGCGACCCGGCGCCGGCGCGGACAGGACAGGGCACCAACGCAGCGCTTGCGGAACCGTTTCGGATTTCGCAAGTTGACAGGCGTGGCCTGCCGCCGGCCGCCCCTCACCGCCCGCGCGCCATCCGGCGCCGTCCGAAGCCCACACTGGATAAGATGACCCGATCATGAGCGGACTGCTTGCCCTCCTCGACGATGTCGCCGCACTGACCAAGCTCGCCGCGGCGCAGCTCGACGACATTTCCGCCCAGGCCGCCAAGGTCGGGGTCAAGACCGCGGGCGTGCTGATCGACGACACCGCGGTGACGCCCAAATATGTGCACGGCCTGCCGGCGACCCGGGAGCTGCCGATCGTCTGGAAGATCGCGCGCGGATCGCTGTTCAACAAGCTCGTCATCCTGCTGCCGATCGCGCTGTTGCTCAACGCCTTTGCGCCATGGATGCTGTCGCCGCTGCTGATGATCGGCGGCGGCTATCTCTGCTACGAAGGCGCGGAAAAGATCTGGCACCTGTTTCACCCGGTGCCGGTCCCAACGGATGCCGCAAACCCGGTCGACCATGCCCATCTCGAACAACAGCGCGTGGCCGGCGCGATCAAGACCGACTTCATCCTGTCGGCCGAAATCATGACCATCGCCCTCTCCTCGATCGAGGCATCGACGCCCTGGACCGAGGGCCTGGTGCTGGCGCTTGTGGCCGTGGGCATCACCGCGGCCGTCTACGGCAGCGTGGCGATCCTGGTCAAGGCCGACGACGCGGGGCTGAAGATGGCGCAGGACGGCCATTTCGCGCTCACCCGCCGGCTCGGCCGGGCGATCGTGCGCGGCATGCCCGCCTTCATGGAAACCATCGCCAGCATCGGCACCGCCGCCATGCTCTGGGTCGGTGGCTCTATCATCGTCCACGGGCTCGAAAGCTTTAATTGGAACACGCTCGGCCATCTGGTCGAGGGCTGGTCGCACACCGTCCGCGAGGCAGCGCCGTTCGCGCCGGGCTTTCTCGGCTGGGCGACGGAAGCGCTGGCCTATGGCGTCTTCGGGCTCGCAGTGGGTCTGGTGATCATGCCGGCGGCAGGCTTCGCCCTGCGGCTGTTCGGCGGCGACAAGGCGCACTGACGCAGCTCACGTCCCGGGACAAGACCGGCGCCGACGCTTCCCCCGAGGCGGCACGGCCAACCACGCGCGACCGCCCGGTTGCCTATTCGCCCGGCGAGAGTTCCTGCCGGTCCTCGCGCGAGGCCATGCCGAGCCGGTGCGCCTCGCGCAGTTCGGCGTCAAGGCGGTGTTCTTCCTCCGCCGAGGGCGTGGCGAAGCGCGCGAGCAGCAAATAGGCCACCGGCGTCAGGAACAGGGTGGCGATCATGGCAAGACCAAGCCCGCCGACGATCACCCAGCCGAGCGAGACGCGGGCTTCCGCGCCCGCGCCGAAGGCCATCAGCAGCGGTACCGAGCCGAGCACCGTCGAGACCATGGTCATCATCACCGGCCGGAGCCGCAGATTGGAGGCCTCCTCGATGGCGCGGCGGATATCGAGCCCCTGGTTGCGCAGCTGGTTGGCGAATTCGACGATCAGGATGCCGTTCTTGGCCATCACCCCCACCAAGAGCACCAGCCCGATCTGGCTGTAGACATTGAGCGAACCGCCGGTGAACGCCATGGCGAAGATCGCGCAGGCGATGCCGAGCGGCACGGTGGAAATGATGATGAAGGCGCTCACGAAGCTTTCGAACTGGGCCGCGAGCACCAAGAGCACGACGATGATGGCGATGCCGAAGGTGATCAACATGTCGTGCGAGGACTGGTCGAGCGTCGCCGCCTCCGACAGCGGAATGATGCGCACGCCGCCCGGCATCAGCGGCTCGGCGAGGTCCACGGCATTGGACCAGGCGGCGCCCAGCGCGAAATCCGGAGCAAGGCCGGCGGTGATCGAGACCGAGCGCATCTGGCCTTCGCGCCTCAGGTCCGGGGCGATCGCCTTTTCGGTGAGCCGGGCGATGGTCGACATCGGCACGATGCGCCCGTCGCTGGTCTTGAGGTAGATCGATTCGAGATCGGTCGGGTCGTTGATCGGGTTGGTGGTCGACATCAGCTTGACCGGATAGGAGCGGTCCTCGATGAACACCTGCGCCACCTCGCGGCCGTCGAGCAGCGCCTGCAGCGCCTCGGCGAGACCATCGATATTGACGCCGAGATCGGAGGCGCGGGCACGGTCGATCTCCACCGAGATCTGCGGCTGGGTGGTCTCGTAGGACAGCCGGATCTGCCGGTAGCGCGGGTCCTGTTCGAGCTTTGCGACCATTTCGACCGCGACGTCGGCAAGTTCGCTGTAGCTGTTGCCGACAAAGGCGAACTGCAGGCCGTTGCCGGCGCCGCGGATGCCGAGGCTGTTGGGCTGGATCGCAAAGGCGCGCACGCCCGGCACCTGCGCCACGGCGCGGTTGAGATCGGCCACGATGTCGCTCTGCGAGCGCTCCCGCTCGTCCCAGGGCGCAAGGCTCAGCACCATGAAGCCGCCATTGGCCGACCCGCCGGAGCCGGCGATGGAAAAGACGTTATCGACCTCGCCGCTCTCGCGCAGTGGCGCGATCAGGCGCTCGATGTCGATCATGCGGGCGCGGGTGTAATCGAGGCTCACGCCCTGCGGTGCGGACACCCGCATCAGCGCCACCGCCCGGTCCTCGGGCGGGGTCAGTTCCTGGGGAATGGACGGCAGCAGCGCCAGCGCCGCCCCCGCCGTCATCAGCGCGATCACCACCACCACCAGCGGCGCGTCGAGCGCGCGGTGGAGGATCTTCGAATAGATCCGCGACATCGACAGGCCGAGCCGGACGACGGCGCCGGGATGCGCGTTCGCGTTCGACATGTCGCGGCGCTTGATCAGCCGCGAGGCGAGCATCGGGCAGAGCGTGAGCGCGACCACGCTCGAGATCATCACCGTGAACGCGAGCACGAAGCCGAATTCGGTGAACAACCCGCCGGCCTGGCCGGGCAGGAACGAGATCGGGATGAACACGGCTGCGAGCGTGGCGGTGGTGGTGATGACGGCGAAGAACACCTCCCGGGTGCCGAGCACGGCGGCGGCGCGCACGCCCATGCCCTCGTTGCGGCGACGGACGATGTTTTCGAGCACCACGATGGCGTCGTCGACCACCATGCCGGTGGCGAGCACGAGTGCCAAGAGCGTGAGGATGTTGACCGAGAAGCCCGCAAGCCAGATCGCCGCAAAGGCGCCGATCAGCGAGACCGGCAGCGTGACCGCGGGGATCAGCGTCGCCCGCCAGTCGCGCAGGAAGACATAGATGATGGCGATCACGATCAGCACCGCGATGATCAGCGTCGAGCGCACTTCCTCGATGGCGCCGGCGATGAAGGTGGCGTCGTCGCTGGTCACGCGGATGGTGACGCCCTCGGGCAGCACCGACTCCTGGATGGCGGCGGTGGCCGCGCGCACGCCTTCGGAGATTTCCAGCGTGTTCGAAGCCGACTGGCGCACGATGCCGATGCCGATGCCGGTGCGGCCGTTGGAGCGCAGCACGGATTCCCCGATATCGGCACCAAGGGTGACGCTCGCGACATCGCGGAAGCGGACGCGGTCGTTGATGTAGAGGTTCTCGAAGCCCTCGGGCGTGGTCACGTCGGCGGTCGCGCGCACCACGATGTCGGAGGTGGGCGCGGTGAGCGAGCCCGCGGGCACGTCGAGCGCGACATTGGCAAGCGCCGAGCGCAGGTCGGCGAGCGTGAGCCCGAAGGCCGCGAGCCGCGACTGGTCGACATCGACGCGGAAGATCTTTTCGCGGTCGCCATAGACTGCGACATCGGCCACGCCGTTGACGGCGGCCAACCGGTCGACCACCAGATCCTCGACCAGAACCGTGAGGTCCTGCACATTGTAGCGGTCGGAGGTGACCGCAAGCCGCATCACCGGATCGGAATTGGCGTCGGCCTTGACGATGCGCGGCTCGTCGGCGCCGTCGGGCATGTTGTTGGTGACGCGGCCGAGCGCGTCGCGCACATCGGAGGCGGCGACGTTCAGATCGACATTGTCGTTGAACTCGACCGTCACCCGGCTGCGACCGACGGTCGAGGTGGACGACATCGAGGCGACCCCGGCCACGCGCGCGACCGCGCCCTCGACGACGGCTGTGAGTTCGCGGTCGACGGTTTCGGGCGCCGCGCCCGAGAAGCTGGTCGTCACCGTGATCACCGGCCGGTCGACATCGGGAAGTTCGCGGATCTCGGCGCCGTAGAGCCCGGCAAGGCCGGCCACGACGATCAGCAGGCTGATCACCACCGCCAGCACCGGCCGGCGCACCATCAGCGCGGTGCCGCCACCGGTTTCCATCGAGTCGAACGCCTCGGGCCGGTCGGGTTCAGGAGCCGGCGGGCGCGGGTCGCGGTCGTCCATGCTCATGCGCCGCTCCCCTGCGCGGGCTTCTGCGGCAACGTGGTCTGCGCGGTGGGTTCGCCGCCGGCCCGGGCCGCGGGCTCGTCGCCGCCGAGGATGGTCACGGCGGCGCCGGGGCGCACGCTCTGCACGCCTTCGGTGACGACGAGATCGCCCGCCTCAAGCCCCGCCTTGACCAACACGGCCTCGGAATTGCGCTGGATGATGGCGACATCGATGCGTTCGGCCTTGCCGTCGACCACGCGCCAGACATAGGCGCCGGTGGAATCCCACTGGATCGCCAGCGGGTCGATGGCCGGCCAGCTTTCGCCCTTGAAGGCGACGGTGACTTCGAACGACATGCCCGCGCGCAGCACATCCTCGGGATTGGGGATCTGCGCGCGGACGCGGAGCATGCGGCTCGCCTCGTCGACCCGGTTGTCGACGGCGGAAATCGAGCCCTCGAAGGTCTCGCCGGGACGGGAGATGGCGGTTGCGGAGATCGTCTTGCCCATTTGCATGCCGGCGGTGAAGCGCTCGGGCACGAAGAATTCGACCAGGATCTCGCTGCGGTCATCGATGCTGGCGATTTCGGTCTGGTTGGTGACATAGTCGCCGATATCGACGGCGAGGATGCCGAGCGAGCCGGAAATCGGCGCACTCACGGTGCGGCGCGAGAGCGCGAGCTCGGCCTCGCGCAGCGCGACCTTGGCGCTGTCGAAAGCGTTCTGGGCCTGGTCGGCCTCGACATTGGAGACCGCCCGGCTCGCCACCAGGCTCTGCAGCCGCTCGGCCTTGGCCTGGGCATCGGTGAGGTTGAGCCGGGCGCGCTCGACGGCGAGTTCCTCCTCGGCCGCATCGAGCCTTATCAGCACGTCGCCGCGCTCGACCTTGCCGCCCGGCCGCACCGGAATATCGACGATCTGGCCCGAGACCAGCGGCCGCACCGATACCGAACGCACGGCCTGACCGCTGCCGATGGCGGTGAGCTTGTCATTGACCACGCCTTCGGCAACGGGGGCCACCACGACAAGCGCACCCTGCGCGCCGCGCGCGCCGCCCTGCCCGCCCGCCTGCTTCGCCGCTCCCGCTGCAGGCGTGGCGCCATCGGCGGGCGCGAACAGCGCAAGGCTATCAAGCCCGTTGCGCGCGAGAATCTGCTGCGCGCCGGGATAGGCGACCTGCCAGGCCACGAACGCGCCTCCGGCGAGGATCACGGAAACCATCGCTTGCTTCCAGAGTTTCACTGTCAGGCCTTTCTCTTGTCGCGGCTGCCGTCATAGCTCCGCCGGTTTCGCCGCCGAGTTCGGAGCCCGGCCACGGTTGGGCGATCTGTGCGCCGCGTGTCACTGTGGCACAAGATAGCGCGCCGAATATGAACGGCACCTGTATTTAGACAAAATCGGGATCAGGGAAACAGGAATATTTGCCGCGCCCGCGGCAGCGCGGCCCGGGCGGGCGCCCGGGTGCGACGAATCGCTCCATGCCGGACCGGCGAAACCAGGCGGCGCAAGGCCGGCACGAAGCCCTAGTCGCGCCAGCGCAGTTCGAACCGGTCGAGCCGCTCGCGCACGCCCAAGATCCGGTGCGTGACATGGACCGGCCGGCACAGCAGCGTCGAGAACAGGGTTTCGAACACGGCGCTGTGCCAGGGGCAGCCGGGCATCGGCAGGGGATTGCCGACGATCTCGATCAGGGCGGGATGGCCGGGCGTGACGGCGACTTCGGCCTGGCCGGCGAAGGTCCACGAATTGGAGCGGATCGCCTTGAGCAGCATGCGCGCGGCGAGCGGCGCCGGCAGAAGCTTGAGCACCGCCTTGGCCGGGCCCGGGATGCGGTTGTCGAGGATGTAGTGGCCGGTACGGTGCCCGGCATCGCGCATCACCGCGTCGAAGGTGCTGCCGTCGAGGCTCGCAAGCAGCCGCGAATTCAGGCGATGCACCGCCTCGGCGGGAACCATGCTGTGCGGGGGCTCGTCATACCAGTCGGCGATGCCGGCCTCGACGAACAGCCGGCGGGTGCGCACCACGCCTTCGGTCTCGATCAGCGCCGCGCGGGTCTGGATGATCGCGTTGGGGCCGACCGTATCCGCCGCCCCCAGATCGGGCGTGCCGTCGCTGTGGCGATGGGAAACTCGATCCGGGGCGGCGGAACGCGCCGCATTCAACAGCGATTGGCCGATGCCGCCGCCTGCGCTCATTCAGCGGCCTCGGTCTTCTCGTCCATCTGCTCGGTGCCGCCGCCGCAGGCCATGACCTTGCCGGTGTCGTCGTCCTTGAGCTTGGCGCGGGCCTCGGCCAGCGCGACCTTGCGGTCGTGGATGGCGGTCCAGTCCTCCATCTGCGCCGGCGCGATCTTGCGGGTGCGGTCGAAGTTGAAGTTGACCTTGCCCTTGGACTGCGGCCCCCAGTAGTTGGCCTTGCCCAGATCGTAGAACTTGCGTTGGAAGCCGGCCTTGAGGAAGGCCTTGAGGCAGCCGAGCAGATAGCGCCGCCGGAAGCCGGTGCCGCGCCACGGATAATGGAACAGCGCCTTCTGCATGTAGAAGCGGCGGTAGTTGTTCATCACCCGGTCGAGCAGCTCGTCGCGTTCCATGGCTTCGGGCTTCATGATCGGGGTGACGAAGTTGTATTTCTCGAAGTCGAAGATCTCGACCTTTTCGCCCAGTTCCTGGAACAGCGGGGTGAACGGCCAGGGCGTGTACATGGCCCAGTTGGCCAGATCCGGCTGCCAGTCCCAGGCCATCCGGTAGGTTTCCTCAAGCGTCTCGGCGGTCTCGTTGTCGAGGCCGACGATGAACTGGGCCTCGACGAAGATGTCGGCCTCGCGCAGGAGGCGGATCGCCTCCTTGTTCTCGTTGACCTTGGTTTCCTTGTTGAAGCGGTCAAGCTTCAGCTGGGCCGCGGCCTCGGTGCCGAGCGAGATGTGGACCAGGCCCGCCTTGCGGTAGAAGCTCAACAGTTCCTTGTCGCGCATGATGTCGGTCACGCGGGTGTTGATGCCCCACTTGACCTTGTCCGGCAGACCGCGCGCGATCAGCTCTTCGCAGAACTGGATGAACTTCTTGCGGTTGATGGTGGGCTCCTCGTCGGCGAGGATGAAGAAGCCGACCTGGTGGTTGTTGACGAGGTTTTCGATCTCGTCGACCACCTTCTTGGGATCGCGCACGCGGTAGTCGCGCCAGAATTTCCACTGGCTGCAGAACGAGCAGGTGAACGGGCAGCCGCGCGCCATGTTGGGGATGGCCACGCGCACGCCGAGCGGAACATAGATGTATTTGTTCCATTCGAGCAGCGTCCAGTCGGGATCGATCGCATCGAGATCCTTGACCGTGGGGGCCGCGGGGGTGGCGACGATCTTGCCGTCGTCGGCGATGTAGGCCAGTCCCTTGATCGAGGCGCGCTTTTCGGGCCAGTTGCCTTCGGCCACGGTGCGCACCAGCTCGCGGAAGATTTCCTCGCCCTCGCCGCGCACGATCACGTCGACCCAGGGCGCTTCGGAGAGAACCTGCTTGTACATGAAGGTGGCGTGGATGCCGCCGAGCACGCGCACGGCATCGGGCACCACGTCCTTGGCGATCTTGAGCACGTTCTCGGCCTTGTAGATCGAGGGCGTGATCGCGGTCGTGCCGACGACATCGGGCTTGAGGTCGGCCAGTTGCTTGGCCAGTTCCTCGTCCGGGATGTCGTTGGTCATCGCATCAATGAAATGAATATCGGTAAAACCGGCATTCTTGAGGTGGCCGGCCAGATAGGCGACCCAGGCGGGGGGCCAGTTGCCGGCAATTTCGGCGCCGCCGGAGTGATAATTGGGGTGAACAAGAACGATGCGCATGCTGATCTTCCCTCACTGTGTGTCAGCGCAACTTGACACAGAAAGCGTCCAAAAATTTTGACATAAATCAACTCTCCCGGGTTGCAACGGCCGCAGACCCCGCTCTGCAGGCGGGCATTGTGCCGCAACTGCCGGAAAAGGTGCATTTCGGGTGTGGAAAATTCCGCTCAGCTGCGACCAAATATCCGCGTGAGCATGTCGGCGGCATGGGCGAAGAGCGCCACGACCAGCCAGACTGCAACCATGCCGGCGGAGGCGCCCGACAGCGAGGCATAGAGCGCGCACAAGAGTGCTGCTCCCGACGCCATGGTCAGGAGCAGGCGTCCGAGCGCGACGCGGCGGCGCAGGAACAGGCCGATCAGCACGGCCTCGAGCGCGATCACCGCCAGCGACAACAGCGCGATGCGGCCGTCAACGACGAAGGCGAGCAACCAGTCGGGCCACATCAATGGGCGGCCGGGCGCAGCAGCTGGCGCATGTCCTTCAAGAACACGCGCACATGCGCCATCGGATCGCGCTTGACCAGCTTCTTGTTGAGATAGCTTTCCCAGGTCAGTCGCTGCACGTCGGCGTCCTTGCACATGGTCACGAACTTCTCGCGCCGCTTGTCGTTGCGGTACCAGAACCACTGCATCATGCCGAGGATCCAGAACACGCGGCCATGGGCCTTCTGGAAGCGCTTGCGGGCGTCGGCGAGGTGCTTGGCCTGCCCGGTTTCGAGAACCTTCATCGCCGCTTCCGCGCCGAGATCGCCGGTGTGCATCGCGTACCAGATGCCCTCGCCCGAGGACGGGGCCACCACGCCCGCGGCATCGCCGAGCAGGAGCACATTGCGACCGTCGTCCCAGCGCTTCATCGGCTTGAGTGGCAGCGGCGCGCCCTCCTCGCGGATGGTCTCGGCTTCGGCGAGACCGAAGCGCTCGCGCAATTCGCGGGTCGCGGCCTTGAGGTCGAAGCCCTTGACCGCCGAGCCGCAGCCGACGCTGGTATAGGGGCCGTGCGGGAACACCCAGCCGTAGAAGTCCGGCGAGATCTCGCCGTCATAGATCACCTCGCAGCGAGCCGGATCGAAGCTGCTACCGGCTTCGGGCGCAGGCGAGCGAACGATCTCGTGATACGCGAAAACATAAGGCGGCCGCGTCTTGGGGCCGAAGATCGCGCGGCGCACGGCCGAATTGGCACCGTCGGCGCCGAGCACGATGCGCGCGGTCAGGGTTTCGGCGTCCCGGTCCCTGCTCTTGGCGAGCTCGACATCGACCAGGCCGTCCGCGCGGTGCTTGAGCCCGGAAAAACTGGCCGCACGGTAATCGGCGCCGGCCTCGCGGGCGCGGGCCCTGAGATAGGGATCGAACTGGTCGCGATCGACCATGCCGACATGGCCGATCTCGCCGATCTGCATTTCCACCTGCTGGCCGCTCGGGCCGGTCATGCGCGCGCCGCGGACCCGGGCCTTGATCTGCTCGGGCGCGATGGCGAACTGGGCCATGGCGTTGGACGGGATCGCCCCGCCGCAGGGCTTGGTGCGACCTTCCTTGTCGACCAGCAAGGTGCGGCGGCCTGCCGCCGCAAGCCGCTCGGCGGCACGCGCGCCCGCAGGTCCGCCGCCGATCACGATGACATCATAGGGCTCAGTCTGCATGATGCTCACTCCCTTATTCCGCTGCAACAGCATAGGCGGGCGCGATCTCGCCCGGGGCCTGCACACGCGCAGGCGTCTTGATCAGAAGCGCGATGGCGGCCGCCATCACGAACAGGCCGGCCTCGAGGCCGAACACCACCGCAAACGACAAGGGCGTATCGCCGGTGAGCGCGCGGGTGACGTCGATCGCGACCGTGCCCAGAAATCCGCCTAAGCCGAAGGAGACGGCCTGGGCCGCGCCCCACACCCCCATGCGGATGCCCTCGGAGGCGCCGTCACCGCCCGAGGCAAGCATCATCATGGCGCCGATGGCGGCCACCGCGAAGGCGCCGTTGCCGACGCCGAGCAGGAAGATATTGGCTTTCAGCGGCCACAGTGGCGCGAGCAGCGCCGACAGCGACAGGCCGCCCAGCGCGATCGCCGAGCCGATGCAGCCGAAGAAGATGAAGCTCTTCAGGATCAACGGCTTCTTCTTGGCAAACAGCGAGCCGAGCACGCCGACCAACGCCATGCCGAGGAGCACGCCGCCGTGCTGGACGCCGGAAATGCGGGTGGTCTCGCCCGGCGTCAGCCCGAACAGCAGGCCGCCGAAGGGTTCGAGGATCAGGTCCTGGGTGGCATAGGCCAGCATCGAGACGAACACGAAGACGGTGAACAGCCGCGCGTCGCGGTCGGCCCAGGTGGCGGCGAGACTCGCGCGGAAATCCAGGCGCTGGGCCGCGGGCGGCCCCTCGACCGGCTCGGTGTTGCGTTCGACGTTCCAGATCGCCGCGCAGGTCAGCAGGAAGGCGATCGCGGCAGCGCCGGCGGTCACCCCAATCAGCCGGCTGAAGCTGAACGGGTCGAGAAGGGCGCCGGAGACGATGGCGGTGACGACGATGCCGGCGATCATCATCATCCAGACGATGGTGGCGGCGGCTGGCTTGCGGTGCAGCGCGGTGCGGCTTGCGAGCAGCGCCAGCAGCGAAGTGCCGGCCGCGCCGATGCCGATGCCGACGCCGGTGAAGCTCAGCACCGCCAGCGCAATGGCGAGCCAGAAATTGTCGGCGAACAGCAGCGTGGTGGCCGCCGCCGCGGTGCCCGACAGGCCGAGAAGCCCGACGCCGCCGATGATCCAGCGGGTGCGGCTGCCGCCGCGGTCGGAGCCGTGCCCCCAGAGCGGGCGCGAGATCTGCACCGCATAGTGCAACCCGACCAAGAGGCCCGGAATGGTGGCGGCGAGCGCCAGCTCGACCACCATCACCCGGTTGAGCGTGGAGGTGGTCAAGACCACGATCGAGCCGAGCGAGGCCTGCACCAGGCCCAGACGGACAATGGATGCCCAGCCGAGGCCCGAGTGGGGCCCGGCGGCAGCGTCCGGTTCGGATAGCGCGTGTGTCATGCGATTTTCCCTCTCATCGCACAGCTCATGGACGGATCGCGAAGGCGGTGATCATCATCCCGCTCACGTAAAGCCCGACGCCGAGCGCCGAGTACCAGACGGCCTTGCCCTTGGGATCGGCCACCAGCCGCGGCAGCGCCACGGCCTGCGCGAGCGTCAGCGCGCCGACCGCCGCGGCCGACCACAGATGGCTCCAGGCCAGAAGCAGCCCGATCACGACCAGCTGCGGCACGATCATCGCAAGACCCGCGAACAGGGCGGCGTTGCGGGCACCCATCTGCACCGGCAGCGAGGCGATTCCCATCTGGGTGTCGCCTTCCATCGACTTGAAATCGTTGAGCGTCATGATGCCGATCGCGCCGGCGCCATAAAGCAGGGCGATGGCGAAGATGTCGGCTCCGGGCACGGTTCCGAGCGCGGCTGCTGCGGCGGTGATCCAGGGCAGGCTCTCATAGGAGAAGCCGCAGGCGGCATTGCCCCACCAGCCGTTGCGCTTGAGCCGGAACGGCGGCGCGGAATAGGCCCAGGCGAGCGCCAGGCCGACGGCCGCGGCGATGAACACGGTGGTGCCGAGAAGGCTCGCCACCAGCATCGACAGGACGGAATTGGCAATCGCGACCCAGAGGCCCCAGCGGCCGGGCATGCGGCCCGAGGGGATCACCCGGTCAGGCTCGTTGATGGCATCGACATGGCGGTCGAACCAGTCGTTGACGGCCTGGCTGGTGCCGCACAGCAGCGGGCCGGCAAGCAGCACGCCGAGGGCGACGGCAAGCCAGCGGTCGGAGGTGATCTGCCCTGCCGAGATCGCGCCGCAGGCAAAGGCCCACATCGGCGGAAACCAGGTCACGGGCTTGAGCAATGCCAACACCGCACCGGGTGTGGGCACCTTGGGACGGGAAGAAGCTGTCTGCGCCACGGTCATGGAAAAAGTTTATGACCGCCGCCCCCGACAGTCAATCCAAATTGACAGTGTAAAAGCCGTTTTACAGACTTGCGACGATACGCAGCAGGCGCCGGGTCATGACCCGGGTCTGGGGCCGCCCCTCAGGAGCGGCCGTTATAGTCCTCGAGCCCGTAGCGCTTGAGCTTGAGATAGAGGCTTTGCCGCGACAGGCCGAGCAGGTCTGCGGCGGCGGCGCGGTTGTTCTCGGTCTGGGTCAGCGCGGCCTCGATGCACAGTTTCTCGATCACGTCGGCCGATTCGCGGATCAGTTCCTTGAGCGGCACGCGCCCGATCAGCTCGGAGAAGTCCGAGGTGGCACCGTGCACGCCGTTGGCCTGGGCGGAGGCGGGCATCTCCCGCGCCCCCTGCTCCGTGACGATCACCGAGTAGAGCGGATCGCCGCCGGTGTCGATGCGCGTTGCCGACAGCCGCACCGGACGCGAGGAACCCAGATCGTCGCGCACGACGGTGAGGAACTGGCGCACCTCGCCCTCGTCGCGCAGCCGGCTCGACAGCACCTGCATGTCGACGCTGGAGGCGCCGAGCCAGTTGTTGACGTTGCGGCCGACGGCGAGATTGCGGCTGAGCAGGTGGATCATGTCGAGAAAGCGGCTGTTGACCGAGAAGATCGTGCCCTTGGCGTCGATCACGATCTGGGCCTCGGGCACCGCCTCGGTCCAGCCCCATTTGTCGGCGGTCAGGCCGCGCATGGGGTGGTCTTCCTCGATCTGGGCGGTGATCGAGACGAGATGGTTGATCTTGCCGTTCTCGCGGTAGGGACTGATCCTGAGTTCCAGCGAGGCGCCGTTGGAGGTGGCCGAGACGATCAGCGTCCGGGTCTGGCCGAGCGAGCGGGATTCGGCGAGCGATTCCATCAGCCGCTCGCGGCTCTCGCGCTCGACCTGCGAAACCAGCGTGTCGCCGACGAGCTTGGACAGCGCCACGCCCATGATCTGGCCAGCGGCGGCATTGCCGTCGATGATCCGGCGGGTTTCGCCATCGACCACCAGCAGCGCCGCGTCCATCTTCTGGTAGATGACGCGGTAGCGGGCCTCGGATTCGCGCACCCGGCGGTATTCGCGCTCGAGTTCGAACTGGACCTGGATCAGTTGCTGCTGGACTTCGGCGAATTTGCGCAGGTCGGTGCCGTAGGCGACCAGATAGGGGAAGCCCTCGATCCGGCGCAGGATGTATTCGACCGGCAGATCGGCGCCGCGCGGCCCGGGGTGATTGACCTGGTGCGGGCGGCTGACACCCGACTTGGCGCATTCATCGATCAGCGAGCGGATCTTGTCGGCACTTTCGCCGGTGACTGTCTCGGTCCACTGCCGGCCGGGCCAGTCCTCGATACCGAACCGCTCGGTCGTCGGATCGAAATAGGCAACGTCGATGATCGACGCCGACGAGTCGACCAGCAGCGTGATATCCGCTCCCAGGGACCCCAGTGTCAGCGCCACAGCGGGCGGAATGTGTTCGAACGCTTGGAGAGTCTTTTCAAACGTCCGGTGGGCAGCCCTAGTCGTTTGCTTTTCCATTTTCCTGTCAGGCACTTTGCGACGGCTCCAACAGGGAGCCGTTTGTTCCTACCGCCGAATGCGCCGAGTAGCGATTTGCACCAACCCTTTCCGCGGTCTCTAGCGCGTTAGCGGCATCGCTGCAAACGTTTTCAACGCCCCGTTCCGCCAGCCATTGAGAGAATTCTTCAGCGGCCGGACCACCAGCGATCACACAGGTCCGTTCCCGATTTACGGACGTGGCGATTGCGTGCAGCACGGGTTCAACTTGATTTTTCAGTGCACTGTCAAGCCATGTAAGGCAAACCAGCTGAAAATCACTGGTTTTGAGCAGATTTGTCAGGTCCAGGGTACGATCTGCCACAACAAATCGTGTTTCCCAGCCCCGAAGACGGAACCGTTCTTCCATCAGGCTGACGGCGAATAGGTGAGTCTCCCCCCTCGGCACGATCAGCAACATGGAGCGATCGCACAGGAAGGGCTCGAAGCACCGGTTTTCCTGACTGAGTGTCGTCAGGATTCGCTGCAGCCGTGACGAGGCGATCACCACCCGCACGAAGCCCAGGTTGTCGCAGCCCCATTCTTCCCCCAAACGGGCCGCGCATGCCTCGAGCAGGTCGAGCATCTCGGACGGGCCGAGAGACCGCGCCCGCATGAAGCCGACGAAGTCGAAATCCCCGTCGGTCAGGACCTTGGAATAGACCTTGTCGAGGACGGAGATGAAGCGCTGCATGCGCTCCAGCGTGGAGGCGCCCGGCGACCCCGGCGGTCCGGTCCGGGATCGGCTTCGGCCCTGGCGCCGCACCTCGACGGCACCGGTCGCGCCTGAGCGCCGGGCACGGCCCGCGCCCGCCTCCGCACCCGGCGGCGGGCGGCCGCCGTCGCCGGCAGCAGGCTCCGACTCGGCCTCCGGCGCAGCCGCCTTGAAGTAGGTGTGGACGATCGCCCGCTCGATGACGTGGTGAAGTGTCGCATCATCCGAGGCGGACTGGGCACCCCCAGGAGATGCCCTGGAGCCGCCGGCGGTACCGCGCATTTCCGGATCTGTTTTCATGACCCCGACGCCTTTCTAACCGCGCAAATCCGCGGATTTCCACGCAAGAGCCGTCCGTGAATTTGCCCGAGGGTCGCGCCACTGTGGCGCGGCTTTTCCCGATTCAAACCACCCACCTCTCCGTCCCGGAGATACTCCCGCCATGGCAAACATAAGAATGGAACGATTTAATCCGTTTGTAAACCTGATATGACGTCAATTGAAATTGACACTTTGAAATTCTGTGACTAACCTTCCCCCCATGAGGCTTTCTAGCGGAGAGGGATTGAGCCGTATGAATGCGCATGTATCGCCCAGCGATGCCCCTGCCGGTCTTTACACACCCGAAGAACGGCTCCGCCGGGACAATTCGGTTTGGACGCTGGTGCAGGGAATCCTGGCCCCGATTCAGTTTCTGGTGTTCGCGATCTCGGTCGGACTGATCATTCACTGGTGGATGACCGGCAGCTGGCTGATGGCCACGCATGTCTCGGTGGTGGTCAAGACGATGACGCTCTACGCGATCATGATCACCGGTGCGATCTGGGAAAAGGACGTGTTCGGCGCCTATCTGTTCGCCCCCCAGTTCTTCTGGGAGGACGTGGTGTCGATGTTGGTCCTGACGCTGCACACCGCCTATCTCGTCGCGCTGTGGGGCGGCCTGCTCTCCGACGCCCAGCTGCTGGCGCTGGCGACCGCCGCCTATGTCTCCTACGTCATCAATGCCGGCCAGTTCCTCTACAAATTCCGGCAGGCCCGCATCGGCGCCGCCTCCGGACAGTCCTCCCGGGAGGTCGCCGCATGACCGTCGTCTACAAAGCCCCCGCCCCTGCGCAGAGCTGCGGCCCCGAAACCGCCGAGCGCCGCGAGGTGCTCAAGGAGCGCGGCCAGCACGAGGTGTTTTGCGGCCTGACCTCGATCATGTGGCTGCACCGGAAGATGCAGGACGCCTTTTTCCTGATCGTCGGCTCGCGCACCTGCGCCCACCTGATGCAGTCCGCCGCCGGCGTGATGATCTTCGCCGAACCGCGATTCGCCACCGCCATCATCGACGAGCGCGACCTGGCCGGCATGGCCGACATGAACGAGGAGCTCGACAAGGTGGTGGAGCGGCTGCTTGACCGCCGGCCCGACATCAAGCTCCTGGTGCTGGTGGGCTCCTGCCCGTCCGAAGTGATCAAGCTCGACCTGCCGCGCGCGGCCAACCGCTTGAACGGCGCGCATTCGCCGGCCTGCCGGGTGATGGCCTATTCCGGCAGCGGCATCGAAACCACCTTCACGCAAGGGGAAGACAATTTCCTCGCGGCGCTCGTGCCCGACATGCCGGCGGAATGCGCCGATGCGGTCCCCTCGCTGATCGTCGTCGGCGCGCTCGGCGACGTGGTCGAGGACCAGATGATGCGCGTCTTCAACGGCCTCGGCGTCGGCCCGGTCCGGTTCCTGCCCTCGCGCTCCTCGACGACGCTGCCGCCGGTCGGCCCCAACACCCGTTTCATCCTGGCCCAGCCCTGGGTCGGCACCTGCGCGCAGGCGCTCGAACGCCGCGGCGCAAAGCGCATCTCCGCCCCCTTCCCGCTCGGCGAGGAAGGCTCGACCGGATGGTACCGCGCCATTGCCGACAGCTTCGGCGTCGAGCCCGCGCGCTTCGACGCGATCACCGCCCCGGGCCGCGAGCGCGCCCGCCGCGCGGTCGAACGCTACCGCCCGGTGCTCGAAGGCAAGTCCGTGTTCCTGTTCCCCGACTCGCAGCTCGAGCCGTCGCTTGCGCGCTTCCTGTCGCGGGAGATGGCCACCTCGATCATCGAGGTCGGCACGCCCTATCTCAACCGCGAGGTGGTCGGCGCCGAACTCGACATGATGCCCGAGAGCGTGCGCGTCAGCGAAGGCCAGGACGTCGACCGGCAGATCGACCGCGTCCACGAGGACAATCCCGACCTGATCGTCTGCGGCATGGGACTCGGCAATCCGTTCGAGGCCGAGGGCCGCTCGACCAAATGGTCGATCGAATTCGTGTTCACGCCGATCCAGGGCTACGAACAGGCCGGCGATCTCGCCGAACTGGTGGCGCGGCCGCTGATGCGGCGCTCGCTTCTGAAAGTGGGGTCCTGAACCATGGAACTGACTGTCTGGACCTATGAAGGCCCGCCCCATGTGGGCGCCATCCGCATCGCCAATTCGATGGAAGGCGTGCATTTCGTGCTGCATGCGCCGCAGGGCGACACCTATGCCGACCTGCTGTTCACCATGATCGAGCGCAACAAGAAGCGCCCGCCGGTGACCTACACCACCTTCCAGGCGCGCGATCTGTCGGGCGACACCGCCGAGATCTTCAAGGCCGCCGCCCGCGACGCCGTGGCGCGCTACCGGCCGCAGGCGCTGCTGGTGGGCGCCTCCTGCACCGCCGAACTGATCCAGGACGACCCCGGCGGGCTCGCCAAGGCGCTGGCGCTCGACGTGCCGGTGGTGCCGCTCGAAATGCCCTCCTACCAGAAGAAGGAAAACTGGGGCGCGGCCGAAACCTTCTACCGGCTGGTGCGCGGCTTCGCCGGCGGCGCGGGCAAGCCTGCGGTGGCCCCGGAACAGGCAAGCTGCAACATTCTGGGGCCGACCTCGCTCGGATTCCGCAACCGCGACGACATCGTCGAGGTGGTCCGGATCGTCGAGGCGCTCGGCGTCCGCATCAACACGGTGGCGCCGATGGGCGCCTCGCCCGCCGACATCGCCCGGATCCCAGAGGCCCATTTCAACATCGTGCTCTATCCCGAGATCGCCGACACGGCGGCGCGCTGGCTCAAGCGCCAGTTCGGGCAGGAGATGGTCACCACCACCCCGATCGGCGTGGGCGCCACCCGCGATTTCATCGCCGAGGTGGCCAGGGTCGCCGGCGTCGAAGTTCCGGCCGACCTCGCCAGCGAAGGCGCCGAGCGGCTGTCCTGGTATTCGCGCTCGATCGATTCGAACTACCTGACCGGCAAGCGCGTGTTCATCTTCGGCGACGCCACCCATGCAGTGGCCGCCGCCCGGATCGCTTCCGAAGAGCTCGGCTTCAAGGTCTGCGGGCTCGGCACCTACAGCCGCGAATTCGCCCGCGACGTGCGCGAGGCCGCGCAGAAATACGGTGTCGAGCCGCTGATCACCGACAACCACCTCGATGTCGAGGACGCCATCATCGCCGCCCAGCCGGAACTGGTGCTCGGCACGCAGATGGAGCGCCACGCGGCCAAGCGGCTCCGGGTCCCCTGCGCGGTGATCTCGAGCCCGGTGCATGTGCAGGATTTCCCGGCCCGCTACTCGCCGCAGATGGGCTTCGAAGGCGCCAACGTGATCTTCGACAGCTGGGTGCATCCGCTGATGATGGGGCTCGAAGAGCACCTGTTGCAGATGTTCCGCGGCGATTTCGAATTCCACGACGACGCCGGCTCCTCGCATCTCGGCCACGGTCATGGCGGCGCGGCCGCGAAGGCCGGCGAGACCGAGACGCCCGCCGACGAAGCCCGCGAAGCGATTTCCACCGAGGCCGCGGCCCCTGCCGCGGCGAACGCCCCCTCATGGACGCAGGACGCCGAACGCGAACTGCGCAAGATCCCCTTTTTCGTCCGCGGGAAGGCGCGGCGCAACACCGAGTCCTATGCCGCTGAGAACGGCCTGAACCCGATCACGATCGAGACTTTGTACGATGCAAAAGCACACTTCGGGCGCTAACCCCGCCCCGGTCAATGTTGTTCTGATCACGCTCGACAACCACATGACGGCGGCGGTGGACGACGCGCGCAAGATGCTGGCGGCCGACATTCCGGGACTCAATCTCAGCGTCCACGCGGCGACCGACTGGAACGACAGCCCGGAGCGGCTTCAGGCCTGCAAGGACGACATCGCCAAGGGCAACATCATCGTCGCCTCGATGTTGTTCATCGAGGAACACGTCAAGGCGATCGGCCCGGATCTGGCCGCCCGCCGCGACAGCTGCGATGCGATGATGTGCTGCATGTCCGCCGGCGAGATCATGAAGAACACCTCGATGGGCCGTTTCAAGATGGACGGCGAGCAGAAGGGTCCGCTCGCCATCCTCAAGAAACTCCGCGGCGACCGCTCCAAGAGCCAGAAGGACAGCGGCCAGACCGCGGGCGAGCGCCAGCTCGCCATGCTCCGCCGGCTGCCGAAGCTGTTGCGTTTCATCCCCGGCACCGCCCAGGACGTGCGCAACTACTTCATCGCCATGCAGTACCGGATCGCCGCGTCCGACACCAATATCGCCAATCTGGTGCGGTTGCTGATCGACAAATATGCCGATGGCGAACGCCGCGTCTATCGCGGCAAGCTGCCCGCCGCGGCCCCGGTCGAATATCCCGACCAGGGCGTCTACCACCCCGATATCAAGGGCCGGGTCAGCGCCACTATCGCTGCGCTGCCGAGCCGGCGCGACGCCAAGGGCACCATCGGCCTCTTGCTCCTGCGCTCCTACATCCTTTCGGGCGACACCGGCCATTACGACGGCGTGATCCGCGCGCTCGAACGCCGCGGCTTCAACGTCGTTCCCGTGTTCTGCTCTGGCCTCGACATGCGCGGCCCGGTCCGGCAGTTCCTGTCGGGCGGCAAAACCGGCGTGACGATCGACGCGATGCTCTCGCTCACGGGCTTCTCGCTGGTGGGCGGGCCTGCCTACAGCGATGCCGCGGCCGCCGCCGGCGTGCTCGCAGATCTCGACGTGCCCTACGTGGCCGCCCATGTGACCGAATTCCAGACCATCGAGCGCTGGGAAGCCTCCGACCAGGGGCTGATGCCGATCGAAACCACCATCATGGTGGCGATCCCGGAACTCGACGGCGCCACCGGCACCATGGTGTTCGGCGGCCGCACCGAGAACGACCATGGCGACCAGGCCTGCTCCTGCGCCCGCAAGCTCGGCACCTGCCCCAAGGGCCGCTCCTGCATGAGCGCGCATCCGGAACGCGTGGAAGTGCTGGCCGGCCGGATGGAGAAGCTGGTGTCGCTGCGCAAGACCCCGCGCGCCGAGCGCAAGGTGGCGCTGACGATCTTCAACTTCCCGCCGAATGCCGGCAACATGGGCACCGCGGCGTTCCTGTCGGTGTTCGAATCGCTGCACGCCACGATGCTCCGGATGCGCGACGAGGGCTACACGATCGAGGTGCCCGCCGATCCCGAAACCCTGCGCGACATGGTGCTCAACGGCAATGCCGCCTCCTATGGCGCGCTCGCCAATGTGCATGCGCTGATCAGCGCCGACGACCATGTGCGCAACGAGAAATATCTCGACGAGATCGAGGCCGCCTGGGGTCCGGCTCCGGGCCGGATCTTCTCGAACGGCCAGTCGATCTTCGTGCTCGGCCGCCAGTTCGGCAACATCCTCGTCGCGGTGCAGCCCGGCTTCGGCTACGAGGGCGACCCGATGCGGCTTCTGTTCGAGAAAGGCTTCGCGCCGACGCATGCCTTCGCCGCGTTCTACACCTATCTCAAGCGCACCTACCGGGCCGATGCGGTCCTGCATTTCGGCACCCATGGCGCGCTCGAATTCATGCCCGGCAAGCAGTCCGGCATGTCGTCGAAATGCTGGCCCGACCGGCTGATCGGCGATCTGCCGAACTTCTATCTCTATGCCGCCAACAACCCCTCGGAAGGCACCATCGCCAAGCGCCGGTCGGCCGCGACGCTGGTCTCCTACCTGACGCCGCCGGTCACCAATGCCGGCCTCTACAAGGGCCTGAGCGAACTCAAGTCCTCGCTCGACCGGCTGCGCAATCTCGACGCCGGCCAGGAGGCCGAATACGCCGACACGTTCGAACTGGTGCTGGCCCAGGCCGAAGCGCTCGACCTGTTGCGCGACGCCTCGACCGAGGACCGCGCCGCTTACGTGAACGCGCTCAACGCGGCGATGATCGAACTCGAATACGCGCTGATCCCGCACGGGCTGCATGTCGCCGGCCAGGCCATGAGCGCCGCCGAGCGCAAGGAAATGCTGCAGCTGATCGCCGAGGCCGACGATGCCCAGACGCCGGACAAGGCCGTGATCGAGGCCATCGCCGCCTTCGACGAGACCGCGGTCAAGGCCGCACGCACCGGCAGCGAGGAGAAGATCGCGCTGATCGACCGGCTGGTGCGCGCCAATGCCAACCTCGCCGACAACCGCGAGCTCGACGGCATCATCACCGCGCTCGACGGCCGCTTCGTGGCGCCCTCGCCGTCCGGCGACCTGTTGCGCCGGCCCGACATGCTCCCCACCGGCCGCAACATCCACGGCTTCGACCCGTTCGGCATCCCGAGCGCCTATGCCGTTCGCGACGGCGCCCGCCAGGCCGCCAAGGTGCTCGAGCGCTACATCGAGGCCGACGGCAAGCTGCCCGAGACCATCGCCATCGTGCTGTGGGGCACCGACAACCTCAAATCCGAAGGCGGGCCGATGGCCCAGGCCATGGCGCTGATGGGCGCGCGGCCGCGGCTCGACGCCTATAACCGGGTCTGCGGCGCGGAACTGATCCCGCTCGAAGAGCTCAAGCGCCCGCGCATCGACGCGGTGATGACGCTGTCGGGCATTTTCCGCGACCTGCTGCCGCTGCAGGCTTCGATGCTTGCCGAAGCCTCCTATCTGGCGGCCACCGCCGACGAGCCGGAGAACATGAACTTCGTGCGCAAGCATGCGCTCGCCTATGCCGCCGACCACGACTGCGACATCGAGCAGGCGGCCTACCGCGTGTTCTCGAATGCCGAAGGTGCTTATGGCGCGAATGTCAACTTCCTGGTCGGCTCCAGCGCCTGGACCGACGACCAGGAGATCGCCGACATGTACACCTCGCGCAAGGGCTTTGCGATCGACCGCAAGGGCAAGTCCTCGGCGCAGGTGGAACTGCTCAACGACGTGTTCGCCAAGGTCGACATGGCCTACCAGAACCTCGATTCGGTCGAACTCGGCGTGACCACCATCGACCATTATTTCGATACGCTCGGCGGCATCTCCAAGGCGGTGTCGCTTGCCAAGGGCGGCCAGCAGCTGCCCGTCTTCATCTCCGACCAGACCCAGGGCGAAGGCCGGGTCCGGACGCTGGGCGAACAGGTGGCGCTCGAAACGCGCACGAGGTCGCTCAATCCGAAATGGTTCGAAGGCATGCTGGCGCACGGTTATGAAGGCGTGCGTCAGATCGAGGCCCAGATTTCCAACACCATGGGCTGGTCGGCAACCACCGGCGACGTGCAGCCCTGGGTGTACCAGAAGCTGAGCGAGACCTTCATACTCGACGAGACCATGCGCCGCAGGCTGTCGGAGCTCAATCCCGCTTCGTCGCTGCGCATGGTCAACCGCCTGATCGAGGCAAAAGACCGAAACTATTGGACGCCGGACGACGAGACCTGGGCCGCGCTTTGCGCTGCCGGGGAGGAAATGGAAGATCGTGCCGAAGGCTTGTCCGTGGAGGCTGCAGAATGAACCTTTTCACCCATCCCCGTACCGTCATGGACGATGCAAGAACCGCCAAGCTGCGTGACGCAGCCGGGCTCAACGGCGAAGGTGACGGTGACGGCAGCGTCCAGGTTCACCTCGACACAGAAATGGACGCCGGCAAGGCCAAGGTCTTCGCCATCTACGGCAAGGGCGGCATCGGCAAGTCCACCACCTCGTCGAACCTGTCGGTGGCGTTCTCGCTGCTCGGCAAGCGCGTGCTGCAGATCGGCTGCGATCCGAAGCACGATTCCACCTTCACGCTGACCAAGAGCCTGATCCCGACGGTGATCGACGTGCTCGAGGGTGTGGACTTCCACCCGGAGGAACTCCGCACCGAGGACTTCGTGTTCGAAGGCTACAACGGCGTGCAGTGCGTCGAGGCCGGCGGCCCGCCCGCGGGCACCGGCTGCGGCGGCTATGTGGTCGGCCAGACGGTGAAGCTGCTCAAGGAGCACCACCTGCTCGAAGACACCGACGTGGTGATCTTCGACGTGCTCGGCGACGTGGTCTGCGGCGGCTTCGCCTCGCCGCTCCAGCATGCCGAACGTGCGGTGGTGGTGGCCGCCAACGACTTCGATTCGATCTTCGCGATGAACCGCATCGTCGCCGCCATCAAGGCCAAGTCGAAGAACTACGACGTGCGGCTCGGCGGCGTGATCTGCAACCGCTCGCGCAACACCGACCAGATCGACCGCTACAACGAGGCGATCGGTCTCAAGCGGCTCGCCCATATCGTCGATTCCGACGAGGTGCGCCGCAGCCGGCTCAAGAAGTGCACCCTGTTCGAAATGGGCGACCACCCCGAGATCAAGGCGATCCAGCAGGAATACATGCAGCTCGCCGAGCAATTGTGGGCCGGCACCGAAGAGCTGAACGCGAGCCCCATGAAGGACCGGGAAATCTTCGATTTCCTCGGATATGAGTGAGACAGACGATGCAGGACGCCGCCTACATCAAGCGCCGTGACGAGATCCAGCACTATTTCGACCGCACCGCGCTCGAAGCCTGGAAGCGCCTGACCTCGACCGAAAAGGTCTCGGGCGTGCGCGCCACCGTGCGCGCCGGGCGGGCTGAGATGCGGGCCGAAATCCTCAGCCGGTTCCCGCAGGACCTCAAGGGCTGGCGCATTCTCGACGCCGGCTGCGGCGGCGGACCGCTGGCGATCGAGCTCGGCCACCGCGGCGCCGAGGTGCTGGGCGTCGACCTGTCGCCGCAGATGGTCAGCCATGCCAACGAGGCGCTGCCCGAAATCCAGAACGGCGGCTCGGTGCACCTGATCGCCGGCGACATGCTGGCCCCCGACCACGGCGAATTCGATGCCGTGGTGTCGATGGACGCCCTCATTCACTACGACGCCGAGGCCGCCAAGGCCGCGATCGCCGGGCTTGCCGCGCGCACCCGGCGCAAGATGGTGTTCACGCTCGCGCCGCGCACCCGCCCGCTGGTGGCGATGAAGGCCGTGGGCAAGATCTTTCCGCGCTCGGACCGCTCGCCCGCGATCCAGCCGGTGGCGATCGGCAAGCTGATCGCCGAAACGCTGGCACGCCCCGACATGGCCGGCTGGCGCTCAGAAGCCCCCTCGCGCGTGTCGCGCGGGTTCTACATTTCCGAAGCCCAGGAGCTCGTCCGGTCATGAGCCTCGTCGCCAAAGCCAACCGCAAGATGCTCGACAAGTGGAAATCGCTTGGGCCGCGCTATCTGCCGTTCGCGGATGCGGCGACCGAAGACCTGCCGCTGTCGCGGCTGCTCCGGCTGTCGATGTTCCAGTGGTCGGTCGGCATGGCCGCCGTGCTGCTCACGGGCACGCTCAACCGGGTGATGATCGTCGAACTCGGCGTGCCGGCCTCGCTGGTGGCGCTGATGGTGGCGGTTCCGGTTCTGGCCGCCCCGTTCCGGGCGCTGATGGGCCATCGCTCCGACACCTACAAGTCGGCGCTCGGCGTGCGCCGCGTGCCCTATATCTGGCTCGGCACCATCCTGCAGTTCGGCGGCTTGTCGATCATGCCTTTCGCGCTGCTTTTGCTGCAGTCGCAGACCACCGGCCCCTCCTGGGGCGGGCCTGCGGGCGCACTGCTCGCCTTCCTCCTGACCGGCATCGGCATGCACATGGCGCAGACCGCGGGCCTGGCGCTCGCCACCGACCTGTCGGCGGAAAAGACCCGACCGCGGGTGGTGGCGCTGATGTATGTGATGTTGCTGGTGGGCATGCTGCTGGCCTCGCTGGTCTTTGCCGTGGTGCTGCGCGACTATGCCCCGCTGCTCCTGATCAAGGTGGTGCAGGGTGCGGCCGTGGCCACCGTGGTGCTCAACGTGATCTGCCTGTGGAAGCAGGAGCCGCGCAATCCGGTCGCCACCCGGCACGACCGCGAAACCATCCGTTTCTCGGAAGCCTTCGCCGCCTACCGCAAGGAAAAGGGCACGATGCGCCTGCTCGCCGCGGTGGCCTTCGGCTCGGCCGCCTTCTCGATGCAGGACGTGCTGCTCGAGCCCTATGGCGGCGAGGTGCTGCGCCTCAGCGTCAGCCAGACCACGCTGCTCACCGCGATCTGGGCGATCGGCACGCTGGTGGGCTTCAGCCATGCCGGCCGTGCGCTGCACAAGGGCGCCAACATGTACCGCCTCGCCGCGCTCGGCCTGGTGGCGGGCATCCTGGGCTTCTCGGCGATCATCTTCTCGGCGCCGCTCGACTCGGCCAACCTGTTCCGTTCCGGCGCCTGCGTGATCGGCTTCGGCGGCGGGCTGTTCGCCGTCTGCACCATGCTCGCGGCCATGGACATCGCCGAGAAATCGGACAACGGCCTCGCCATCGGCGCCTGGGGCGCGGTGCAGGCCACCGCCATCGGGCTCGGCCTGGCTGCCGGCGGGCTGATCCGCGACGGCGTCAACGGGCTGTTGGCGGGGGCGGAACCGGGTGCGGCGCTGATCGCGCCGGCCGCCGGCTACAGCGTCGTCTACCACATCGAAATCGGGCTGCTTTTCACGGCGCTTGCGGTTCTCGGACCGCTCGCCGCGCGGCGGCAAGTGCCAAACCAGGCCCGGAGCATGCGCTTCGGACTTGCTGAAATGCCCGGCTGACCAGCCGGACTCTTGAAGGAGAAATGTCATGCAAACCGGAGCTATCACATCCTATATCGATGTCGCCCAGGTGACGCTGTACGCGTTCTGGGTGTTTTTCGCCTATCTCATCTTCTACATCCGGCAGGAAGACCGTCGCGAGGGCTATCCGCTCGAAGCCGACCAGTCGGGTTATTTCAACCGGGACGACTGGTTCTACGTGCCGCCGCCGAAGACCTTCCTGCTGCCGCATGGCCATGGCGAAGTGAAGGTCCCCAACGACCGTCGCGACAGCACCGACCGTCCGATCCCGGGCGTCAAGATCGCCAATTTCTCCGGCGCGCCCTATGTGCCGACCGGCGAAAACCCGATGCTCGATTCCATCGGCCCGGGCTCCTGGGCGGAACGTGCCGACCGGCCCGACCTGCGCCATGAGGGCGATCCGAAGATCGTGCCGCTGCGGGTGGCGCCGGGCTTCTCCATCGCCAAGGGCGAGATCAACCCGATCGGCCTGCGCGTGGTCGGCTTCGACCTGGTCGTCGCCGGCACCATCACCGACATCTGGGTGGACCGGTCCGAACAGATGCTGCGCTACCTCGAAGTGCTGACGGAAGTCGGCGAAGCGCCGCGCACCGTGCTGGTCCCGATCAACTTCGGCACCTTCCGCAAGATCCGCGACGGAAGCCGCGTGTTCTTCGTCAATGCCCTGCTCGGCGAGCAGTTCGCGCATGTGCCGGGCACCAAGGAGCCCGAAAGCATCACCCTGCTCGAGGAAGACAAGATCATGGCCTACTACGGTTCCGGCCTGCTCTATGCCGTTCCCAGCCGCCAGGAGCCGCTGGCATGAGCGAGACCGGCGGACCAGAACACGACTACGAGCCGGTGCCGGGTCTCCCGGCACGGCTTCCGGAAGGCGAATACATCCTGTGGCAGGGCGCTCCCACGTCTGCGGCCGTTGCCCGCCGCGTGATGAAGACGCGCTGGATCGCGGTGTATTTCGGGGTGCTCGTGCTCTGGAATATTTCCGCCGGGGTCTATGACAACCGCACGCCGGGCGAAATCCTGTTTTCGTCCGGCGCGCTCGCCATCCTTTCGATGATCGGCATGGGCCTGCTCGAGGCCTTTGCCTGGGGCGTGCAGAAGACCACGCTCTACACGATCACCAACAAGCGCATCGTCATGCGCATCGGCGTGGCGCTTTCGGCCACCTTCAACCTGCCCTTCGCCCGCATCACGGCGGCCGACATGCGCGAGGGCAAGAACGGGATCGGCGACATCGCGCTCACGCTCGCGCCCGGCGACCGGCTGTCCTGGCTGATCTTCTGGCCGCATGTGCGCGGCTTCAAGAACGGCGCGCTGATGCCGCAACTGATCTGCCTCAAGGACGTGGCCGAGGTTGCCAAGGTATTGGCAAAGGCACTGGCCGACGCACGCCCGGCCGCGACCGAAGCCGCGGTTTCGGCCCCGGCCGACGCGCAGCCGCACAAAGACATCATCCAGGCCGCGGAGTAAGACCAATGAACGCCCTCACCCCAGGTTACCCGAACACCGGCTCCACCCCGAAAACGCCCGGCCGCAAGCCGGACCGGTTTCCGCGGATGCCGCTGATTCTGGGCCTGGGGCTGATCGGCTTCGCCTTCACCGCCATCGTCTTCGGCATGAAGACCGGTGTCGGCACCATGATCAATATCTACGACAAGCCGGTGGCGATGCGCGACATCATCATCGACGGCACCCACGACAGCGAAATCACCATCATCGACGCCCGCTCGGGCGAGGTGATCAAGGTCCTGCCGACCTCGGAAGGCGGTTTCATCCGCGGCTCGCTGCGCGCGCTTTCGCGCATCCGCCACGTGTCGGAAACCCCCACCACGCTGCCCTACCGGCTTATCCAATGGGAGAACGGCAGCGTGTCGCTCTCCGATACCGCCACCGGCGAACGGCTTTATCTGAATGCCTTCGGGCCTGACAATGTCGCCGCCTATTCTGAACTGCTAGCTTCAAGAGGGAAGAAGCCATGAGCAAAACGTCGCTGATCAGCCGGCGCAAGGAGGAGGTTCCTTGCACGGTGGAAATCAACAACACGTTCGAGGAACTAGGGGCGCATCTGCGCTTCGACAACGGGGTGGTTGTTTACCCCGGCGACGAAGTGATGGTACACGGCTCCCCGGTCGAGGTGCCTTACGGCCACTGCGAGACCTTCCGGCGCACCGCCACGATCACCCGCGCCAGCCTCCTCGAACGCACATGGACGCGCGCCACCGGCGATTTCGAGTTCATGGAGCTTTGCGAATTCAGCTTTTCAGAGAGGGCCAGGGCATGAACCAGCACGTCGAACCCGCACGCGCCAGGGCGAACACCGACACCGACCGTCCTGACATCAACGACACCACCAAGACCGCCGTTGAATCGACCATGCTCAACCCGCGGTTCTACACGACCGATTTCGACGAGATGGACCGTCTCGACGTCTCCGGCGTGCGCGAGGAATGGGATGCGCTGATCGCGGAAATGCGGTCGGACCCCAACAAGGGCCATTTCAAGCGCAATGCCGACTGGGATTCGATCGACATCGATGCGCTTCCCGCGGAGCTGCGCCGCGAATTCATCGACTTCCTCGTCTCCTCGCTGACGGCCGAATTCTCCGGCTGCGTGCTCTACAAGGAGATGAAGCGGCGCGGGAAGAACAAGGAGATCTGCGAGCTGTTCGGGCTGATGAGCCGCGATGAAAGCCGCCATGCGGGCTTCATCAACGACGCGCTCAAGGAATTCAACATCGGCGTCAACATGGGTTTCCTTGCCAAGGCGAAGAAATACACCTATTTCCGGCCGAAATTCATCTATTACGCGACCTATCTGTCGGAAAAGATCGGCTATGCCCGCTACATCACGATTTTCCGGCATTTGCAGCAGCACCCGGAAAAGCGCTTCCATCCGATCTTCAAGTGGTTCCAGGAATGGTGCAATGACGAGTTCCGGCACGGCGAGGCGTTTTCGCTGATCATGCGCTCGGATCCGAAACTGACGGCGGGCATCAACAAGTACTGGATCAAGTTCTTCCTGCTCGCCGTGTTTGCGACCATGTATGTGCGCGACCATGCGCGGCCCGCCTTCCACACCGCGCTCGGCGTCGACATCGAGGACTACGACATGCGCGTGTTCCGGCTGACGAGCGAGATCTCGAAGCAGGTGTTCCCGCTGACGCTCGATCTCGACCATCCGGGCTTCATCGCCGCCTTGCGCAAGCTCAATGGCATCAATGCCGACATCACCGCCGCCGACGAGCGCGGCGGGATCGGCGGCAAGATCGCCAAGGGCTGGCATACCGCCCGCGCGGGCCTTGCCTTCGCGCGGCTCTACATGATCCCCACCAAGTCCAACAAGGTTCCGGCCAAGAGCCGGTTGCAACCGGTCTGGTAGGAGAAACGAAAATGGTGTTCCTGTCCGCTCTTCTGGTCGCAAGCGTTGCATGGTGGGTCGCCACCGGCCTCGTGCTGGCTCTGGCGCGGGCGGGAACACGCTATTTCAAGACCGTGATGGCGCTCGCCACCGGCGTGGCGGTGATCGGCGTCTTCGGGCTGATCGCGACCGAGGACCGGACCACCGAAACCTCGGCCTATATCGCCTTCTTCTCGGCCATGGCGCTGTGGGCCTGGCACGAGACCACGTTCCTGATCGGGCTCGTGACCGGGCCGCGGCGCATCGCCTATATGGAAGCCCCGCACGAGAAGAGCCGGTTCCGCGCCGCCTTCCTGACCGTGCGCGACCATGAAATCGCCCTGTTCGTCACGCTTCTGGCGCTGGTGTGGTTCATGCACGAGGCCGACAACACCACCGGGCTCCTGGCCTTCTGCCTGCTCTGGGTGATGCGGGTGTCGACCAAGCTCAACATCTATCTCGGCGCACGCCACGCCATCAGCGACATGCTGCCCGACCGGCTGTCCTATCTCAAAAGCTACTTCCGCACCGACCGGACCAGCGGCTGGTTTTATGTGTCGCTGAGCGGAAGCGCCATCCTTCTTGCCTGGCTCGTCCTGTCCGCGGCCCAGGCGGACACCGCCCATGGCGCGGTCAAGTGGACATTGCTGGCCTCGTTCGCGGGACTGGCGCTGATCGAACACCTGTTTCTCGTTTTGCCGGTTCGCGATTCCGCCCTTTGGGGCTGGGCGATGGACAAGACAAAGAAAAGACAATCCAACAAGAACCGGGCCAACCGGACAGCGCTTCACACCAAACCGGAATCGGAAACTTCCCGCGCGACTGCACGGGCCTGAGCTAAGGGGGATAACCCACATGGACTTCAACCGCTACTTCACCTTGCAGCTCGACAAGCTGCATACGGCCGGCAACTACCGGGTGTTTGCGGAACTCGAGCGGCATTCCGGCGGGTTTCCCCGGGCCACGCGGCACCGCGGCGACGGTACCACCCATGATGTGACTGTGTGGTGCTCGAACGACTATCTCGGCATGGGCCAGAACCCCAAGGTGATTGCGGCCATGCATGCGGCGATCGACCAGTACGGCGCAGGCGCCGGCGGCACCCGCAACATCTCGGGCACCAACCATGCGCATGTGCTGCTCGAGAGGGAGCTCGCCGACCTGCATGGCAAGGAAGCCGCGCTGATCTTCTCCTCGGGCTATGTGTCGAACTGGGCCGCGCTCGGAACGCTCGGCGCCAAGATCCCCGGGCTGATCATCTATTCGGATGCGCTCAACCACGCCTCGATGATCGAAGGCATCCGCCACAGCCGCGCCGAAAAGCGCGTGTGGCGCCACAACGATCCGAAGCACCTGGCCGAGCTGATGGCCGCCGACGATCCGGCCGCGCCGAAGCTGGTGGCGTTCGAAAGCGTCTATTCGATGGACGGCGACATCGCCCCGATCGCCGAGATCCTCGACGTGGCCGAGCGCTTCGGCGCGATGACCTATCTCGACGAGGTGCACGCGGTCGGCATGTACGGCCCGCGCGGCGGCGGGGTGGCCGAACGCGAAGGCCTGATGGACCGCGTGACGATCATCGAAGGCACGCTCGGCAAGGCCTTCGGCGTGATGGGCGGCTATATCACCGGCACGCGCGCCGTCTGCGATTTCATCCGCAGCTTCGCCTCCGGCTTCATCTTCACCACCGCCATTCCGCCGGCGCTGGCAGCCGGCGCCACCGCCTCGATCAAGCATCTCAAGCAGAGCCAGGCCGAACGCACCGCGCATCGCAACAACGTGGCCAAGTTCCGCGCGATGCTCGATGCCAAGGGCATTCCGCACATGCACAACCCGAGCCACATCGTGCCGGTGATGGTGGGCGACGCCAAGAAGTGCAAATGGATCTCCGACATCCTGCTCGACACCTATGGGGTCTATGTGCAGCCGATCAACTACCCGACCGTGCCGGTCGGTACCGAACGGCTCAGGTTCACCCCGACGCCGATGCACAGCGACGACGACCTCAGGCATCTGGTGGATTCGCTGTGCGATCTGTGGTCGCAGTGCGCCCTGTCGCGCGCAGTGGCCTGATCCGGCAAACGGGACCACTCGTGCGCGGATCGCGGCTCCCGGGGACAGCGGAGGAAGGCCAATGACAGTGGTGACGTTTTCGCTGTTCGGCTTTTCCTCGCTGCGCCGGCGCCTGTGGGCGCTTTCGCAGATGGGCTTCGCCAAGCCGGCGCTGCGCCGGATGCCGGATCTGCGGTTCTTCAAGCTGATGGGCACCGGTTCGGGCGCGGGGTTCTCCACGCGGCCGAATTTCGGCGTCTACACGCTGCTTGCGGAATGGCCCTCGCTCGAGATCGCGCGCGAGCGGATCGCTTCGGCGCGCGCGCTTGACGGCTACCGCAACACCGCCGACCGCATGGCCACGCTCTATCTCGAGCCGGTGACCACGCGCGGCCAGTGGGACGGTCATGTGTTCGAGGTGGCCGATCCCGCGCCCGCGCAACGGATGCCGGTGGTGGCCATGACCCGCGCCTCGATCCGCCCCTCAAAGCTCACCCGGTTCTGGCCGCGGGTGCCGGCGATCTCCGACACGGCGGAAGCCGAGCCGATGCGGCACTTCATGATCGGCACCGGGGAAATCCCCTGGCTGCACCAGGTGACGATGTCGGCATGGACCTCGGTCGAAGCCATGGAGGCGTTTTCCCGCCGCAGCGCCACCCATGGCGAGGCGGTGCGCACCGCCTACAGGGACGACTGGTTTTCGGAATACTGCTTCACCCGGTTCAACCTGCTGGCGCTCGAAGGCCGCTGGCAGGGATTGACCGATGTGGAAGCCCTCTCCCTCCCCACCCCCACGGCGCCGGCAACCGGACGCGCCGACGATGCCGGACGGGCCGCCTGCGCGCCCGCCCCGGCCTGACAGACAGGACAGAACGATGAACATACGCCCAACCATCATCCCCGCGATTGCAGAGGATGGCTCGCTCTATCCGGTCGAGAAGCTGAAATGCCATGTCGACGGGCTGTTCCACCTCGCTGTGTCGATCTTCGTGTTCGACGGCGACCATCTGCTGATCCAGAAGCGGGCGAAGGAGAAGTACCACTGCGGCGGGCTGTGGGCCAATACCTGCTGCTCGCACCCGCACTGGGACGAGCCGATCGACAGCTGCGCCCGGCGCCGGCTGCACGAGGAGCTCGGCTTCAACGTGGCGCTGTCGCGCCGGCGCGTGGTCGAATATTCCGCCGATGTCGGCAACGGCCTGCACGAGCACGAGAAGGTGACGATGTATATCGGCAAGGCCGACCGCACGGCGGTACAACTGGCGCCCGACCCGCGCGAGGTCGAGGACACACGCTGGATGACCCGCGACGAGCTGCGAGGTCGAGGACCCACGCTGGATCACCCGCGACGAGCTGCATGCGGAGATCGCCCGGCACCCGGACCAGTTCACGCCCTGGTTCCGGATCTATGCGGAGCGCTATCCCGACCTGGTGTTCTGACCGTTTCAAGGTCTCACGCAGCTGCCATGTCCAATGCTCAGGCCCCGCTCCGCGCGGGGCCTGAGAGTGCTGCCCCCCCTGCCTTCGACCCCTTGTTGTTATTGACGGCTATCGCGCGCCACCCGTCCTGCCGGACTTGATCCGGCATCAAGCGCGATCAAATCCTTGATCGCAAAAGACTCTTTAACGACGCCGACGCGCGCAGCCGGGTTCCGGCTCAAGGCCGGAATGACGAAGAATGAAACCATGCCTTCATGGTCCGACCCGAGATCCATGGCCAAGCTGCTGCGCGAGCTCCTCAAGCACCACGGGAACGCCGTGTGCCGCTGGCACCTTGAGCAGCCTGCTCAGACCTGGACGTGATCATTTGCCAGTCGCTGGTGCTGGTGATAAAAACGCCCCATGGACTGTGTTCGCGCTTTCACTTTGATTATTGGCCCCATTCATCGGGTGGTGGGGTAAGCGCGTCATATTTCAAGACAAGGCAACCCGCCGCGTGGCGGGTTTTGTTTTTCCGCTCGCGGCCATTTTGGAGTCCGGAATGTCCGACCATCCCCTGAAAATCCTTATCGAATCTGCAGACCATTCCATATCGGCCAAAGACTTCGACGGCTTGATGCGATTTTACACCGATGATGCCACCCTGGTGGTCAAGGCAGGCATGTATGCCAAAGGCAAAGACCAGATCCGGAAAGCGTTCGAAGCAATCTCTGCTCACTTCCATGACACATTGAAAGTCCGCCAGGGGAGGATGGAGGTGATCGAGGGCGGAGACACGGCGCTGGTGATCATGGAAACCTGGTTGGATGCCGTCGATGAAAACGGCATTGCGACGTCGACGGTACGACGTGCCACCTATGTGTTTCGTCAGGACTCGTCTGGCACCTGGTTATGCGCTGTCGACAATTCCTACGGCACGGCTCTGCTCGACAGCTGAGAAGGCTCCCGGCCCGGTGCCCACATTGGGTCGGGGGACAGCGTTCCGGTTGGCGCAGATACATAGCCGGATACTTCCACGGCAGAAGCTGAGCGATCCGGCTCTGTTTATGGGCTTTGACAAGGACGGCCAGGGCGGCGGGTGGACAGGCCAGCGGGTCTAAGGCCTTGAGTTTGCAGGTCCCGCTGAGCGAGGCGATGGTGGCCAAGTTCTCCGCCCTTGCATCGTGTCCGGCAAAGAACGCGTTCTTGCGACTGAGGGCAACCGGCAGGAAGGTCCGCTCGACGCTGTTGGTGCCGAGCACGATGCGAACGTCGGACAGGAAGAGCAGCAGACCATCCCGGTATTTGACGATGCAAGCCAAGGCCTTGCCGGCTGGGACTGCGTTGCCCCGCGGGTGCGGTGAGGAACGAGCCGCGCCTGCAGGCCGTCGACGCGTGGCGCCGATCGCTGCTGCCGACCTGCAAGGCAAGCCTACCGCGGTTGATCGCACGTGGCTTGGTAATCCTGTTTCCGGAAAGAGCGTCCGCCTCATCCTCGGCATGGATCACGGCCATATCTGGGCTTTGACGGAGAAACGCGCCACGCGCCTGTCGCGCGCCTTTCGGCAGCGGCGCGGAGGCCGCCTGGCGCCACCGGACGGTCTCGCCTCCCACCCCCATTGCCCGGAGGCCGTCAGGCGCGACCACTGGCGCCTGCGACAGGCCTTGAGGCCCGGGAGCAGCAAGACCGGGCAGCCGGAACTCGCTGCGGACGGAGGCTCGCTGAATTCCGCCTCCGTTGCGGGGCCAGGCGCGGTGACGTGGGGTTTGGCGGGGCTGCTGCACCGATGCCCGAGCTTTCCGCGCCTGCGGGCGCTGCTGGCGGCAAGCGCGGCCAATGCGCGATGCGCGCGCGTGCAGCAGCACCGGCCGTGAGCCGCGAAGCGGATGGATGCGGAACCCCTCTTCCAAAAAAGAAAGACCGGAGATCTCGCGATCTCCGGTCCTCTTTTGCGCAAACGGACGCCGAGGGAAAGCGCCGCTTGCCGCAGGCTCAGTCGGCAGACGCCAGAGCCTTTTCCTCAGCGCCGGAGGCCGGCGCAAGAGATGATGTGTTGGTCGGAGCCAGAACCTTGGTCTCTCCTTCCTTCCACAGATTGAAGTCGGGCACGCCGCGCTCCGTCTGGGTGCCGAGAGACTTGACGTAGTTCTCGAGCATCGAGGCACCGTACATCGGCTTCTGAACGCCGTTGTGGCAGGTGTTGCACGAGACCTTGAACACGTCGCCTTCAGGCCCCTTGCGGTTGGCCGGGAACACCGGCTCCATCGGCGTCATGAAGGCATTGTTGAGGTCCCGGGTCAGCCGGATCCCGTGCCATGCGGTCACGCGCTGGGTCGGGCTCTGATCCCAGTCGTTGAAGGCGCGGGTGTTGTGGCAGGTGATGCAGCCAACCCCCAGGCTTTCGGACATGTGCATCATCAGCGCCCAGCTTTCCTCGGTTTCCTTGACGGTGTTCTTGTTGGTTCCGTCAGGAAGCGCGGTCAGCGAGTGGACGCGGATGTTCTTCTCGCCCAGCAGGTAGCTTTCCAGCGCATCGGTCGGCAGCGAGGTGTTGGCGGCCAACTTGTTGACGATGTTCTGGCCTCCGCGCCAGCCCACGGCCCTGCCCTTTTCGCCGGGGCCGCTGTCCTTGGCCCAAACATTGGCGGGCAGCGTCTGGCCACGGTGGCAGGTGTAGCAGGTCACGCCGGTCTGGGCGACGTGGGGCTGCCAGTCCTCGTTGATGTGCTGCGTCATCTGCAGCATGCGGCGGGAAACCACCTTGGTATAGACTTCATCGGAGGCGAGATCGTCGGGGTTGTGGCAGTAGTTACAGCCTTCCACCGGCGACACCCACTGGGTGATGTCGAACATCAGTTCGTTGAACTCGTCTTCCGAAAGATGTCCCAGAACCTGGACGTTCTGGTAGACCTCGTTGGCCCGGGGACCTGCCGGATCCGGCTGATAGGCCGGCTCCAGCACGGCATTGGCAACCTTGAGGGCCGCCTGGTCCTCGCGGTCGAGCACTTGAACCATGCCCGATCCGCGATAACCGATCTGCACGCTGTCGACGGGCGGCGTGTCCCAGTCGGCGCCGAAGATGATGGCAGCGCCCACGAACACGGCGCCGGCCGCAGCGAATGGTATCCAAAGTTGATTCATTGTCTTAACCCCCAATGGCCGGATCGACGACCGTCGGCCACAAGTCGGGCAGCGGCGCGACAAGGCCGTGCTTCATGCCCCACAGGTACCAGTTGTCGACCACGGTCCCGGTCAGCAAGATGCCGATGCCGCCGGTAATCGGTGTGAGCACGGCAAACCACCAGGCCCAACGGTGAATAGATTCCATGGTGGCGTTGAAGCCCATGGTCCACCTCCAGAACAGCGCTGCGCGTTCCGAAGCGGTACCGCGGTCGGTGATCTGTTCCACTTCGCGCTCGCCGCCGTACCGGGTCACCGCGAGAATGGTCGCAGCGTGCATGGCGAACAGCAGAACCGAGCCGTACAGGAATGCAATCGAGAGGCAGTGGAACGGGTTGTAGTAGAGATTGCCGTAGCGGATCGAGAACGCCGCGGTCCAGTCGAGGTGCGGGAAGATGCCGTAGGGAACGGCTTCAGCCCAGGATCCCATCATCAGCGGCCGGAACAGGCCGAGGCAGAGGAACAGGAAGATGGCCGAGCCGAAGGCCCAGAAGACGTGGGTGCCGAGACCGAGCGCGCGCGCCCGGATATAGACCCTCGCCCACCACATCAGCACCGCGGCCAGAAGGAAGACGCTGGAGATGATGTACCAGCCGCCTTCGTTGAGCGGCGGGATTCCGAGGCCGTATTTGGCCGGCGGCGGTTCAAGCGCGAGCCAGAACAGCTGGCGGATGAACTGGATCGGGTCCCAGCCGACCGACGCCAGCATGTTCATGCCGACGATGACGAACCAGATGGTGCCCGCGATCAGCGACGCGGTGCCCAGGAAGCCCAGGTAGATCGGACCGATCTGGGCGTAGCCCATCCAGCCGGCGAGCTTGTTGTAGATCGGCTTGCCGATGCGCTCGTCGTCGCCGCGGGGCAACGGGATCCCGGCCTCCACAGGTCCGCGGACCTGTATTTGCGTGAATATGTTTTGGTATTCCATGATCAGATCCCTTTCAGCTCCAGATCGGCAGATCGAGCCACCAGTTCCACCACTCGGGCCAACCCTTGTTCCAGAGCGGACCGCTGATGACGATGCACACAGCGCTCCAGAAACCGGCGTTCAGGGCCAGCACCAGACCGAGGCGGTGAATGCCCAGCGTGCCGACGGAATAGCCAATGATGTCGCGGAAGAACGTGTCTTCGTGTTCCGGTGACTTGACCTCATTGGGATTGTTGTAGAGCGTGCCGTCGCGGCCCGGATTGCTGGCCGAGAGGATCAGGCCGCCGTGCATCGCCAGCGCCATGGTCGTGGTGAAGAACAAGGTCACCGCGAGCATGTGCGCGGGATTGTAGTGGAAGTGCAGATACTGGTATCCGACGTTCGACACCCAATCGAGATGGCTGAAGATGCCGTAGGGGAACCCGTGTCCCCATGCGCCCATCAGGATCGGCCGGATCACGACCAGCGTCACATAGGCGAAGATCGCGACGGCAAAGGCGGCCGGGACGTGAAAGCCCATGCCGAGTTTGCGGCAGATCTCGACCTCGCGCAGCGCCCAGGACACGAAGGCCCCGATCGCGCAGATGGTGATGATCTGCCAAAGTCCGCCTTCGGCCAGTGGCGCCAGGCCGAGCCCGTAGCTCAGATCAGGCGGAGCAATCGAGATCCGCCAGATGTTCCAGGTTGGCCCAAGCGCCGCGCCATAGGCCATCAACGCGGTGCCAAGACCCGCGAAAAAAACCGTGGTGAGGCCGAAAAAGCCTACGTAAAATGGTCCGACCCAAAAATCGAACAGGTCACCGCCTATCAGGGTGCCACCGCGTACGCGGTATTTTCTTTCAAAACTCAGCAGCGCCATGGCTTGTCTCCAACCCCGTCTGACCGCTGTCTTGCGACGCGGCCCTGTTCCGGGTTTTGCCCATTCCAGTTTTCGACCGCGGGCGGAGGGGCCTGGGCCTTGCCCCGCCCGCGGTCATTGTTTTCAGCGATCAGCCGATCATCGAGGGGATAAGCCCCAGAATGCCCGTCGACGGATCGAGAGCGCCGGTCACGACCGGTGCGCCTTCGAGCCAGTTGAAGCGGGTCGTGCTGAGCAGGACGAGGTGAATCATCACAGCCAGCGCGAACAGGAAGACGCCTTGGACGACCAGCGTTTTACGCGGGTCGAAAATCATCCAGATTCTCCACATGTCGCTTCTCCTTTAGCTGAGCATTGGCAGGAATGCCGAAACCGTCTGGCTGACACCTTCAAGCGAGGCGTAGCCCTCCGGACCGGGGATCCACGGACGCCAGAACCAGGCGAGCAGATGTGCAACCACGGCAATCGCCACGAATGCAATCATTCCCTGGAGGTAGTACGAGTGGAACTCCTGTGCTTCCCCTTCGGTCAGACCCGAAAGCGAAACGGTATTTGGACTGGACATTGAAAGTACCTCCTAGTCACAAGCGCTGCGGTTCCCCGCAGCCGGGTGCCTCGGACCGCCTGCGAACAGGCGGCTTCGGCGGTTCTTGCCGGATTTGGACACCGGCAAAGGCGAAATGCTACGCGATGAACACGTAGCCTGCGGTGGCGTGCGCCGATGCGCGCGCCTCCGCGAAAACGGATTGGCCGTGGCTGTCGACCGGTTTTCCGCGCAGGGCCTTGAAGCCGCGCGAGGTCCCCGCCATGGCCAGACAAACGACAAAGGCAATTCCGACCAGGACCCAGTATTCGACCCGGTCCGACCTCGACTGCCCGCGGGCGGCCTGCCTTTCCTTGTGCTGTGCTGTCATGCTCATCGCACTCTCCTTCTCTGCCGGGTTGGTCCCGGCGTCGTTATGCGGCCCGCCCGCGCCTCAGCGCCTGGCTGGCCAAATCCACGTCTTCCCGGTTCACGATCGCGCTGCCGCGGGCCCGCGCCTGCTCCTCGGCAGCATCGCGCAGCCGCTTGGCGGCGGAGATCCTGACCAGCACCGGCTCGAGTTCGATCGCCCGGTCGAGCACCGTCTTGGCTTCCGGCGCCCAGGGAATTTCGCCCCGCGTCTTCACCGGCGTCGCCTCCACGGCATCCATGTCGGTCGCCAGCGGCAGGATCGAGAACAGCGCGTCGAACAGAGCGTTGCAGACTTCCTGAATGAGCCAGGAGGCGCCCGAATAGCCCATCACCGGCGTTCCGGTGTGGCGGCGGATGATCGCGCCCGGGAACGACACGGGCACGTAGATCGCCCGCGCGCCGGCCTCGGCCAGGTACATCCGCTCGTTGTAGGAGCCGAACATCACCAAGGGCGGCTTGTCCTTGATCAGCTGACGGACCGCCTGGTTGTCGGTCTTGCGGCCGGCGACGCGCTGCACCGAGAAGCTGCAGGGCATGCCCATTTCCTCGGTGAGGAAATTGCGGATGCCGCGCTCATAGGTTTCGCTCGCCACGATCGCGTAGCTGGCGGTGGCGAAGAAATCCTGGGTGACCGAGCGCCACAGGTCCCACATCGGCTTGAGCGTGGTGTGCTTCTCGCGCCCGATGAAGGGCTCCGGATCGAGGCCCAGCATCTCGCCCAGCGACCTGAGGAACGCCGTGGTCGAATGAATGCCGATCGGCGCCTGCAGATAGGGCCGGTCGAGCGCCTCGCAGAGCAGCCGGCCGAATTCGCGGTAGAGGCAGACATTGGCGTCCGCATCGGCGAGCCTGGAGACATCGGCCAGATGGCTGCCCATCGGGAAGGTCATGTTGACCTCGGCGCCGATGCCTTCGATCAGGCGCCGGATCTCGGCGAGATCGGAAGCCATGTTGAAGGTGCCGTAGATCGCGCCGATGATGTTGACCTTCGGCTTCTCGCCGTCCTTGCGCGCCTTGGGCGGGCGCACCTTGCCCTTTTTCGGGCCATATTCGGTCCACAGCCACTTGAGCGCGCGGTCGGCGGACTGCCACTGGTCCTCGTCGATGGTGCGCGGCAGGAAGCGCTGGATATTGGCGCCTTCGGGCGTCACGCCCCCGCCGATCATCTCGGCGATCGAGCCGGTGACGACGACTGCGGGGAGATCGGGATCGAGCACCGCCCGGGCGCGCTTCATCGCGGCCTCGGTGCCGTGCTGGCCGAGTTCTTCCTCGCCCAGGCCGGTGACGACGACCGGCAGCTCATGCGGCGGCAGCGCGTCGGTGTAGTGCAGTACGGACGTGACCGGCAGGTTTTCGCAGCCGACCGGGCCGTCGATGATGACCTGCAGCCCCTTGATGGCCGCAAACACATAGACCGAGCCCCAGTAGCCCCCTGCCCTGTCGTGGTCGATGATCAGCGTCATGAGCCAACCGCCTCCCCGGAATCCACCGCGTTCTTCGACGCGGCCGCCTTGGCGGCGAATTTCTTGCGGAATGTGGTGTTGGGCACCGGCTTGTCTTCCCAGACGCCGGCATTGTCGCCCTTGCCGACATCGCCGAAGAAGGCGTGCATGCGATCGAAGCGCGACTTGTTGGCAATGGCGGCGTTGACGACGGCCGCGAGCGAGCCGGCGCCGGCGGGGCCCATCAGCGGGCGCGCCGAGATCAGGTTGGTGAAGTAGAGCGCCGGTGTGGCGTTCTCCTTGGCCTTTTGCACCACCGGCGTGGTGCCGATGGCGAGATCGGGCTTGAACTCGGCCATCGCCGCCAGGTCCTGTTCGAGCGAGGCGCGATACTGGACCTGGACGCCATGGGCTTCGAGCCATTCGGCGTCGAACGCGGAGAACTCGGTCTTCGGGCAGGCGGTGCCGACATATTTGAGGTCCGCGCCGCTTTCGACCAGAAGCCGCGCGACGATCAGTTCGGAACCCTCATAGCCCGACAGCGTGATGCGGCCATTGATGCGGTTTTCGGCAAGCGCGCCACGGATCGCACCGCCAAAGGCGTTGCGCGCGGCGTCAATCTGGGCCTGCGGCACATTGCAGCCCTCGCCGATCGCCTGCAGCCAGGCATCGGTGCCCTCGAAGCCCACCGGCGCGGAGCCGATGACCTTGCGTCCGGCGGCGCGGAAGGCACGCACCGAAGCCGTGTAGAAGGGATGGATCGCGGCGACGGCGGCGCAGTCGAGCGCGGCATAGAGCTCGCGCCATTCGCGCACCGGCACCACCGGCCCTGCAGCCAGGCCCATGGGTTCGAGCATGGCGGCGATCATCATCGGATCGGCCGGGAACATCTCGCCGAGCAGGGTGATCGAGGGACGCCCCTCAATGCCGCCGCGCGGCGCCTGCACCGGCCCGCTTTCGGCCTCGCCATGGGCATAGGTCAGCATCGCCGAGGAGAGCACGTCCTTGGCCTCGGCATGGGTCGGCACGCCGAAACCCGGCACGTCGATGCCGACGATGCGCACGCCGTTGATTTCCTTGGGCAGCATCTGCAGCGGCACGCCCGAGGCGGTCGGCACGCACAGGCTGGTGACCACGATCGCGTCATAGGCGGCCGGATCGGCCATTTCATGAACCGCGTCGCGGATGTCCTCGTAGAGCTTGCCGGTGACGAGCGATTCCGAATTGAACGGCACGTAGCCGACGGAGCGCTTGGCGCCGTAGAAATGCGAGGTGAAAGTGAGGCCATAGACGCAGCAGGCCGAGCCCGACAGGATGGTGCCGACCCGGCGCATGCGCAGGCCGACGCGGAGCGAGCCGAAGGCCGGGCACATCGATTGCGGCTGGTCGTGCGGCCCTTTCGGATAATCCGCCTCCAGCTGCTGCATCAGCCCGGACTTGCCCGAGGCCATGGCCTGCGCCTTCATTTTCTCCGCGCCAGAAGCGCAAGCCATGCCTTCGGCAGCGGCGCTGTCGGCCGGCATCATGGCAAGTTCGTCGCGTTTGGGGGAAAAGTCGTCCATGATCACACCGTGTCGTAGATGACTTCGAGGGACGGACGCGCCAGCGCGGAGGCCGGGCACATGTCTTCCGGCCGGGCGGGCACGAGTTCGAAATCGCCACCGGTGTCGGAGGAGTCGAACAGGCCGATCAGGCCGTCCTGGTCGAGCGGTTCGGGCAGAACCGGCGGGGCCAGGCCGAGATTGGTGGCGAGCGTCTGGAACAGCGGACCCCAGCGGTTTTCCGGGTGGCCGATGATCTGGTAGTTGGCGCTCTTCTTGCGGATGTCGTCATCCTGCGGGATCGCGGCGAGCACCGGAATGCCCACGGCTTCGGCGAAAGCGGCCGCCTCGCCGGTGCCGTCATCCTTGTTGATGACCATGCCGGCGACGCCGACATTGCCGCCGAGCTTGCGGAAATACTGGACCGCGGAGCAGACATTGTTGGCCACATAGAGCGACTGCAGGTCGTTCGATCCGACGACCACCACCTTCTGGCACATGTCGCGGGCGATCGGCAGGCCGAAGCCGCCGCAGACCACGTCGCCCAGGAAGTCGAGCAGCACGTAGTCGAAGTCCCAGTCGTGGAAGCCGAGCTTTTCGAGCGTTTCGAAGCCGTGGATGATGCCGCGACCGCCGCAGCCGCGGCCCACTTCCGGACCGCCCAATTCCATGGCGAAGACGCCGTCTCGCTTGAAGCAGACGTCGGAGACGCTGATTTCGGCGCCGGCGGCCTTCATCTTCGACGAGGTCTCGATGATGGTCGGGCAGGCGCGTCCGCCGAACAGAAGCGAGGTGGTGTCGCTCTTGGGGTCGCAGCCGATCAGCAGCACCTTCTTGCCCATATGGGCGAGCATGCAGGACAGGTTGGCGAGCGTGAAGGACTTGCCGATGCCACCCTTGCCATAGATGGCGATGATCTGCGTGTCCTTCTTCACCGGACCCGTATGGGGCTGGTCCGGCTCGATCGCAGCTTCTTCGCGCAGGCGTTCGTGGATCCGGTCCGCGGCGTTTCCGCCAAAGCCTTCGGTCATTGCAGTTCCCTCCAGTCAAGAATCATTTTCAGGCAATCCGGATCGCCGAACGCGGTCCGGTAGGCTGCTTCCGCGTCACCGGGGCTTGCCGAGTGGGTGATCAGGCCGCGAAGCGACAGGCGGCCGCTGGCCAGAAGGTCCAGCACCGCGTGAATGTCGCCAGGCCTGAACTCGGCGGCGATGCGGATATGTGCCTCACGCATGAAGGCAGGAGTGAAACGGAAGCTCATGGTCTCGGTGTAGAACCCGGCAAGGACGACCTCACCGCCGCGCGCCAGCACGGCAATGGCCTTGTCGAGGATTTCGGGGTCGCCACTGGCATCGAGCACGCAGGCGAACTTGCGCGGCTCGGCGGCTTCGGGCGCGATCACCTGATAGCCCTCGGCACCCTGGCGGCGGGCGGGATTGATCTCCCACACCTCGGGCGCGGGATGGCCCATTGCGACGATCAGTCGCGCGGCCAGGCGGCCGACGATGCCGTGGCCGACGACCAGTTCCGGCACTGCCATGCCCGGCAGGGTGAGCGCGTGATAGGCGGTGGCGGCGAGCGACAGCAGCGTGCCTTCGCGGGCGAGATCGTCGGCGATCGGAATCACCCGCTCGGCAGCGGTCACGAGACGGGCCGCCGAGGCGCCGAACAGCGCTGCCGCATCGGTGTAGCCGCGGGCGCCGGGCACGAAGACCAGCCGGCCTTCGATATCGGGCGCGCAGGCCTTTCCGGCCGACACTACCCGTCCGACCGACTCGTAGCCGGGCACAAGCGGGTATCCCATGCCCGGAAATGCGGGCATGCGGCCTTCGAACAGCAATTTCTCGGTTCCGGCGCTGATGCCGCTCCAGATCGTTTCGACAACGACGTCACCATCGCCGGGAGCTGTGACATCAAGCTCCCGGAGACCGATCCGGTTTGGTTGTTCGAACACGACTGCGTTTGTTTGCATAATCATTGATCCAGTCTGACTCAGACGAGATGCTGCCTCCGTCATGTAATATTGATTTTACGGCCTTACATGTCAACTTGTATTTACACTCGTCCTTGGGAATCTCAGGGGCGAGCAATCACCAGCGTGGCCATCAGCGCCGACCGGCAGGGGCGAATTTCGAAGCTTGAAAAACCCGCCGCCCGGGCGAGCGAGACGATCTCGGACGGGGTGCGGCAGCGGCCCGATCCCATGGCCAGGACGTAGACGCCGAAATAGGCCGTCGATAGCCGCTGACCGCGCGAATCCGCGCCTGCCATGGGTTCCGCGACCACCAGAACCTGTCCCGGCTCCATGGCTGCGCGCACATTCCTGAGCAGCCTGAGCACCACGGAATCCTCGTGGTCGAACAGCACCCGCACCAAAGTGACGCAGTCATTGCCGCGCGGCAGCGGGTCGTCAAGGAAGCTGCCGCCATGGCAGCGCGGGCAGCGCGTGAGCGGCCCCTCTGCGAATCTTTGTCGCGCCCGCTCGGCCACCGGCGGCAGGTCGAACAGCGAGACCGCCAGCGACGGATGACGCGCGGCCACGGCCGAGATGAAGGCCCCCTCGCCGCCGCCCACATCGAGCAGATGGCGGTGGCGGCCGAAATCATAGGCGTCGAGGATTTCGTCCGACAGCATCGACTGGCTGTGCGACATCAGCGTCGAATAGGTCGCCGCGGCGCCGGGATCGACCGAAGTTTCGCGCCCGGAGCCGGCATAGGCCCACAAGCGGTGCAGTTCGGTCTCCGGATTGGCGCCCTTGAACAGCGTCACGGGGTCGCTCAGATCGCGATACATCAGCGCGTGGTGGCGAATCATGGCGCGGATGCCGCGATCGCTCTGCACCACCGCGCCCTGGTCGGCGAGGGTGACGAAATCGTCGCGGCCGACGATCACCAGCCGGATCGCCTGGGCCGCCTGCAACAGCCGCCTCAGCCGGTCTTCGGAGAGCCCCGTCGGGCGCACGAGATCGGCGACCGCGACCGGCCCGGGTTCCAGCGCCTGGAGCAGGCCGGTCTCGACGGTGGCGAACAGGATCTGGCTCTGGACGAAGCCGGTGACGAGGGAGAACAGGTCGGCTTCCTGCGCCTTCGAATAGCTGCGTGAAAACGGGAGCCGCTGCACGAATCGGCGAAACTCCGGACGCGCGACCTGGCGGGCGCGCCAGGCCTGCAATCGTGAGCGCCAGTCGGGACCCGGTTTCACCGGCATGCGCGAACCGGACGCTGACACTTCCGCGACCATGGGATCAGGCCGCCACCGTGGCCAGGTTCTTCGGCACCAGGCGCTTGGCTTCGCCGAGGATCAGCTGCTTGAGCATGTCCGAGCCGTGGCAATCGGGAATCGAGGCGGCGGCTTCGCCGACCAGATCCTGCAGCCGCTGGATCGCGCCGCCGAGACCCAGTTCCCGCACCGCATTGGGGCGGTCGTGGGCCGCGTCCTGGCCGCAGGGCTTGCCGATCTCGTCGGGGTCTGCGGCACAATCACGCAGGTCGTCGGCGACCTGGAACGCGTCGCCCAGCGCCTCGCCGAGCCGGTACCAGTTCTGCGGATCGACGCCGGCGGCAATCGCGCCGGCGGTGGTGGCGCCGATGAACAGCGACGAGGTCTTGGCGCGGTGATAGACCTTGAGGTCGATCTTGTCCTCGGCCTCCCAGGCCTGCCCGGCGATGATGCCGTGCGGCATGCCGACGGCGCGCGAGATCACCCCGATCAGCGGCCCGATGCGATCGGGCGTGGCGAGGCATTCGCGGGCGATGGTCTCGAAGGCGAGCACGATCAGCGCGTCACCCGCCAGAACGGCGGTGGTTTCGCCGAAAGCGGTGTGCAAACTGGGCTTTCCGCGGCGGATATCGGCATTGTCGAAGCAGGGCAGATCGTCATGCACCAGCGAGGCGCAATGCAGCAGTTCGATTGCGGTGGCGGCGGCGTCCGAGGCGCTCGGGGCATTGTCGCCGGCCGCAAGCGCCACCGCCAGGCACAGCCGCGGACGGATGCGCGCGCCACCGGGGAAGACCGCATATTTGAGCGCCTCGCACATGATCGACGGATTGCCGCCGGCGGTCGCATATGTCACGGCACGCTCCAGATTCCGTTCAATGCGTTTTTGCAGATCCATCTGTCATGTCCCTCCGACATCTTCACTGTCTGTCACTTTAAAATGACAGCCATATGTGTCAAGTTATCCTGACATAGTTGGATGGTTTGTCAACGCCGTTACCGGCTGTTGCAGAGCAAGGAAATGAGTCGATGAAGCTGGCCAGGAATGTGGTCGTGGTGGGCGCCGGTGCCGGCGGTCTGGCCGCGGCAATTGCAGCCGCAGCCTCGGGTTTCGACGTCACCGTGATCGAACGCGGCGACACCCCGGGCGGCAAGATGCGTCAATTGGATGTGGGTGGGCGGCTGATCGACGCAGGCCCCACCGTACTGACGATGCGCTGGGTGTTCGAGCGGCTGTTCAGGATGGCGGGCGCCGATCTCGCGGCGAGCGTGCCGCTCAGGCGCGCCGGAGTGATTGCCCGGCACGGCTGGCGCGACGGCTCGCGCCTCGACCTGTTTCCGGACATCGAGGAGAGCGTCCGCGCCATCGCCGATTTCTCCGATCGGGCGAATGCGGACGGCTACCGCCGCTTTGCCGCCGACAGCGCGGCGATCTTCTCCACGCTTCGGCCGACCTATATCGACGCCCAGCGGCCCAATCCGTTGACGCTGATGCGGCGGATCGGGTTCACCCGGGTCTCCGAGCAGATGGCGCTGAGGCCGCTGTCGCTCCTGTGGCCGGTGCTGGGCGAATATTTCACCGACCCGCGCCTGCGGCAATTGTTCGCGCGCTATGCGACCTACAGCGGTTCCTCGCCGTTCCTGGCGCCGGCCACGCTGATGCTGATCGCCCATGTCGAGCAGGAAGGGGTCTGGGTGCCCGAGGGCGGCATGCACGGCGTGGCGCGGGCGATGGAAGCCCTCGCCGTCGAGCTTGGCGTGACGTTCCGCTACAACACCCAGGTCGCCTCGATCGACTCGCTGACCTCCGGGGTCACCGGCCTCACGCTCGCCACCGGCGAACGCGTGCCTGCCGACCGGATCGTCTACAATGGCGACATTTCCGCGCTTGCCGCCCTTACCGGCGGCGTCGACCGCTCGGGCGTGAGGCCGGTGGCACGGCGCAAGCGCTCGCTCTCCGCCCTCACCTTCGCGGTCAACGCGCGCACATCGGGCTTTCCGCTCAGCTACCACAGCGTGTTCTTTGCCAACGACTACTCGGCAGAGTTCGACATGCTGATGCAATCGCGCGAAATGCCTGCCGTTCCCACAACCTACATCTGCGCCCAGGACCGCGACGCCGAGGGCAACCTGCCCGCAGGGGTTGACCGGGAGCGGATGCTGTTCATCCTGAACGCGCCGGCCGACGGCGACATCAAGTCCTTTTCGAGCAAGGAGACTGGCCAATGCCTCACTCAAGCGCTGACCCATCTTTCGGCCTGCGGCCTGACGGTCGACGAGTCGGAGATGGACGTCACACCGACGTCGCCGGACCGGTTTCACCGGCTGTTCCCGGCGACCGGCGGAGCGCTGTACGGTCCGCTGTCGCACGGGTTCCGGGGCGCGTTCCGGCGTCCGGGGTCGCGGACACGGATTCCGGGGCTCTACCTGGCGGGGGGCAGCGCGCATCCGGGTCCGGGAGTGCCGATGTCGACGCTTTCCGGGATGCTGGCGGCGGAGAGCCTGGCCGAGGACCACGCTTCGACGCACCAGTCCCGCCCGGCGGCTATCTCTGGTGGTATGTCGATGGCCTGAGCGACTGCGACCGCTTCGGCCTGTCGGTGATCTCCTTCGTCGGCTCGGTGTTCTCGCCCTATTACCACTGGGCCGGACGGCGCGAGCCGGACGACCATGTGTGCATCAATGTCGCACTTTATGCACCGGGCGGCCATCGCTGGACCATGACCGAGCGCGGCCGCAAGGACCTCAAGCGCGACGCGCTCAGCTTCACCGTCGGGCCGAGCCAGCTGCGCCGCGAGGGCGACGACATCGTCATCGATTTCGACGAGATCTCGGTGCCACGCCCGCCGTCGCAATGGCTGCCGAAGCGGATCAAGGGCTCGATCCGCTTCACCGCCGATTCGGTGACCTCGCAGGTGTTCGACATCGACGGCAACGGCCGCCACCGCTGGTGGCCGATTTCGCCGACGGGACGGATCCGCGTCGATTTCGAGAGCGGCGGCGAGGACTGGGCCGGCCACGGCTACATGGATTCCAACTGGGGCACGGAGCCACTGGAAAAGGGCTTCGCGCAGTGGGACTGGGCGCGCGGACGCCTGCCCGGCGGCGATGCGGTGATCGTCTACGACACGGTGCGCACCGATGGCAGCCTCGGCGCCTTCGCCCTGCGCATTCGTCCGGACGGGGAGATCGAGCAGATCTCGATGCCGGCCAGGACACGGCTCGCCAACGGCTTCTGGGGCGTGCCGCGCGCCGGCCATCACGACCACGGCGCCCGGCCGGTGCTCAGGCAGACGCTCGAGGACGGGCCGTTCTACACCCGCTCGGTGGTCCGCACCCGGCTTCTGAGCGAGAACATCGACATGATGTATGAAAGCCTGTCGGGCACCCGCTTCGCCTCGCCGATCGTCAAGGCGATGCTGCCGTTCCGGATGCCGCGACGGGCCGGCTGATCACTCGGTGGCATCGCCGGGTCCGGTGCGGGCCTCGGCGCGCGCGGCGCGCTCTGCCGCTTCCTGGGCTTCACGGGCCTCCCGGGCGTGGACATCGCGCCGGAGCGTGCGCATCTGCCAGATGATGAAGATCACGAAGCCGCCGAAGCTGAGCCCGATCTCGATCAGGCCGGCATAGTTGGAAAGGTCAGGCATTGGCCTGAGCCGCCTCGGCCGCAAGCTCGGCGATCTCGGCCTCGCGCCGGCGGATTTCCGACAGGGCCATGATCTCGATCATCCGCCCGGCCTTGGCGTCGAAGCCCTGCGGCACGCTGGTGCGCCCGGCGGCCGCCGCCTCGACCAGGAAGCGGACCTGCGGATGCGCGGGCTCGGTGGAGACCGGCTGGAACAGGAACGGCGTGGCGGCGGCGCGGGCGATCAGCTCGAGCTTGCGCCGGGTCGAGGTATGGGCGCGGCGGGTGACGCTGTCATGGCCGGCGAGTTCGATCTCGCGGCCGATCTCGCGATAGATCAGCGCGGCGCTGCGGATCGCGGTGCGGCAACTGAGAGGCAGACCGGCGATGCCGGTCATGGCGCGGGCATAGAGCACATGCGCCGAATCCAGCAGCCGCTCGGTGGTCGCGCGCATCGCCGGACAGGGGCGCGGATCGGCCAGGAACGCCTGCGGGTCGATGCCGGCCTCATCGAGCCAGTCGAGCGGCAGATAGATGCGGCCACGCTGCGCGTCCTCGCCGACATCGCGGGCGATGTTGGTGAGCTGCATGGCGAGCCCGAGATCGGCGGCGCGCGCCAGCACCGCGCGGTCGCACACGCCCATGATCAGCGTCATCATCACGCCCACGGTGGAGGCGACCCGCGCCGCATAGGCGCAGAGCTCGTCGCAGTCGCGATAGGTGCGGTTCTCCACGTCCCACTCGAAGCCCTCGATCAGGGCCGCGGGCAAGGCGCGCGGGATCGCGTAATGCTCGACCACGGCCCCGAAGGCACGGTCGGCGGGATGATCCTGCGGCGCTTTCCTGTAGATGGCGTCGAGCCGGGCGTGGATCTCGGCCAGCCCCTCGGCCGCATCGGCGCTTTCATCGACCAGATCGTCGGCAACCCGGCAGAAGGCGTAAAGCGCCCGCGCCGCCGCCCGCGACGAGCCCGGCAGCAGCATCGAGGCGGCGAGGAAGGATTTCGATCCGGCGCGGATCGCCTCCTCGCACTCCCGGCGCAGGCCCGGGTCGAGAACGAAATTATCGGGCGAAGGTACTTGCATGGGGCACGACCTTGTCGAGGATCTTGGCGGAGGAGACGACGCCGGGGAGTCCCGCGCCAGGATGGGTGCCCGCCCCGACAATGTAAAGATTGTCGAGTTCCTCGCTCTTGTTGTGCGGCCGGAACCAGGCCAGCTGCAAAATCGTCGGCTCCATGCCGAAGGCCGCGCCCTTGACCGACAGAAGCTTCGAGTGGAAATGCTCCGGCGTGATCACGCGCGAGGTGACGAGGTGATCGCCGAGGCCCGGCAACAGCGAGGATTCGAGATAGGCCTGGATCTTCTGGCGGTAGGGTTCGGCACCCGTCTCCCAGTCGATCTTGCCGTCGAGATTGGGCACCGGCGAGAGCACATAGAAGGTGTCGCAGCCCTTGGGCGCGACCGAGGTGTCGGTCGCCGTCGGCCGGTAGAGATAGAGGCTGAAATCGTCGGCCAGGATCTTGGCGTCGAAGATGTCGTGCAGCAGCCCGCCGTAGCGTTTGCCCAGAAGCACGGTGTGGTGCTCGACATCCTCGTAGCGGCAGTCGGTGCCAAAATACCACACGAACAGGCTCATCGAATATTTGGCATTGTTGACCTTCGCGTCGGTCCAGCGCTTGCGCGGCAGGTTGCGCAACAGCTTGGTGTAGGTCCAGCCGGTGTCGGCATTGGAGACGACGATATCGGCGCTGAGAACCTCACCACTGACCAGCCGCACCCCGGTGGCGCGGCGGCCCTCGACGGTGATCTCGTCGACTTCGGCGCCGGTGCGGATGGTGCCGCCCTGCCCGGCGATCAGCCCCGTCATGCCCCTGACCAGCGCATGGGTGCCGCCCATGGCGTAATGCACCCCGTATTCGCGTTCGAGATAGGAAATCAGGCTCAGCACGCCCGACGAGCGCATCGGGTTGCCGCCGATGAACAGCGGATGGAAGCTCAGGGCCTGGCGGAGCTTTTCGTTGCGGATATATTTGGACACGAGCTTGTAGATCGAGCGTTCCGCGCGCCGCATCACCAGCGCCGGCATCGCGCCGGCCATCGCCCCGAGCGAGAGATAGACCCGGTCGATCATGCCCAGGAAGCCGGTCTTGAAGCAGCGCTTGCTTTCGTCGAGATAGCGCCGGTAGCCGCCGATATCACCGGGCGACAGCTTTGCGACTTCGGCCTCCATGAAGGCCTCGTCGCCATTGACGCGGAACTCGGTGCCGTCGTCGAAGCGCACCGTGTAGAACGGATCGAGCGGCACCAGCGTGACGTCGTCGGAGACCTTGCGGCCGCACAGCGCCCAGAGTTCCTCGAAGATGAAGGGTGCCGTGACGATGGTCGGGCCGGCGTCGAACACATAGCCGTCCTGGCGGAACTGCGCGGCGCGGCCGCCGGGCGCATCGAATTTCTCGACGATGGTGACGCGGTAGCCGCGCGCGCCCAGGCGGATGGCGGCGGCAAGACCGCCGAAGCCCGCGCCGATGACGATGGCGTGAGGCCGGGCATCAAGCGCATTCCCCCCGGCAAGCAGCGGATCGTGGGCGGTCATCATGAGTGTACTCCGGTTGTGGTCTTCAATTCTGGCCGTGGCCCGCCGCGTCCCATCTCAGGCCACCGACCTGCTGGCGGCGCAGTCCTTGCCCGCGGCGCGGGCGATCAGTCCGACAGCGCGTTGCGGGTCGGCCTCGTGCATCAGGTGACCCCCGCGGGGGAGGATTTCGACGGTGCAGTCGGCGATCAGCTCCGCGGCCTGGCGCGACACGCGCGCCGGCACCATCGGGTCATCGGCGGCGGCGATCAGGGTAACGGGAACCGTGAGCGCGCCGAGATGGGCCAGCAGCGGCTCCAGCCGCCAATTGGCCATCATCCCCAGCGCGCCGTGGATATGCGCGGGCTCGCGCAGCAGCATGGCGTAGCACGCGCGTCCCTTTTCATCGATCCGCGAGCCGGTCGCCTTGAGCAGGTGATCGGCCATGTTGCCGAGCCGCGCCTGGAACGAGACCATGCGCGCGGTCAGCGGATTGGAAAACATCAGCCGCGCCAGAGGCGACAAGAGCGCATTGCCGCGAATGGGTTCGAGTGCGGCATTGAAGCCAACGATCCGCTCGGGGCGGATTCCGCCGTCGAGCGTTGCCTGCAGCAGCACCGCCACCCCGGCGGAATGGCCGACCGCGAGCGCTGGTGCGACACCGAGCGTTTCGACCAGCTGCCACAGCGCCCGCGCCATGCCCGGCAGCGCCAGATCTTCCTCGCGCGCGCCGCGGGTGAAGCCGTGTCCGGGCAGGTCCATGGCGATGACGCGGCAGTGCCTGGCCATCAGCGGCATCAGCCCGCGAAAGGAATGGGTTGCGGCGCCGGTGCCGTGCACCAGCAGCGCGGTGGCCAATTCGGGATCGCCGAGCTCCTGGACATGCCATTCGATATGGCCCGCCCGCACCATCCGGCTCGCCTCCCGCAGAGGCCAGTCCCGGCCTGCGGTTTCGAGCCTCGGGGTGCGCGCGGAAAGGCTCATTGCCGCGCACCCTGACTTGCGCCCTTTTGCAGCTCCGCGCTGACGATGGCGTTGACCGCACTGGCGGAGACGACCGGCAGCGCGCAGTACTGGGCCTGCATGAAGCGGGCAAGCTCGCGCGTGGTTTCGCGCGGCCTCCTCGATATGTCGATGACGATCGAGCGATAACCGAGCGCAGCCCCCTGGCGGGCGAGCATCTGCGCGTCCTCGCGGGCGCGGACGCGGTCGGGCTTGCCGTCGAGCGCGATGTTGCCGCTGCCGTCGGTCAAATAGACGATCAGCGGCGACTGGCCGCGGCGCTGCACCATGCCGGCGACTTCGAGCGAGCGGCGGATGGCGCCGGCCAGCGGCGTCGGACCACCGCCAGGAAGCCCGGTGAGCGAGCGCTTGGCGCGCACCAGCGAGCGGGTCGGCTCCAGCAGGGTTTCCGCCGTCAGCCCGCGGAAGGTGATGAGCGCGACATGGTCGCGCCGCACGTAGCAGTCGCCGAGCAGAAGCTCGATCGCGCCCTTGGCCTCGGCGAGCCGTTCCATGGCGGTCGAGCCGGAGGCATCGACGGCGAAGATCGCGGTCGATTCGGTGCGGTGGCGGAAGCGGATATAGCGGAAATCGGACGGCAGGATCCGGAGCCGCGGCACCGATCCGTCGGCTGCGAGTGCGAAATCCGGATTGCGCAGCCGCTGCCAGGGAATCGCCGCGCGCAGCGTCGAGACCACGTCGGGCCGGGCCTCGCTGTAGGGCGGACGCGAGACGATGCCCGCGGGCCGGCCACGGCGGCTGCCGGCCTTGAAGCCGCCCGACTTGCCGGTGCGCGCCATCTTCGAGGCATGCGAGCGGTCGGGCCGGTCGAGTTCGGCGAGCACCGCGCGCGAGGCGGCGGCGGCGGCAACCAGCATGTCGACTTCCGACAGGTCCGTTTCCGTGACCTCGTCGGCATTCTGCTGCTCGTCGCCGGGCGGCTGCGGCGGTTGCGGCGGCTGGTCTTCCATCGATTCCGACGCTTCCGGCTCGGGCGGGCGCTCGTCGGTTTCGGGCTGCTCGGAGGCGTTGAGCGTCATGCCGAGACAAAGCCGCACGGCGGTGGCGAGATGATCGCCCTCGACTTCGCCCTTGCCGTCGAGCAGGGCCAGGATGCGACCGACGCGAATGAGATCGAGCGAGCGGCGCAAGGGCGCTGCCGGCAACGCCAGCGAGATCGCGCCGGCGGCTTCGAGCAGCCCGTCGGGCACGGTGATACGGGCGAGCGCCTCGCCGCGGATCTCGCGATCCGGAAGATCGCAGGCGAGGCCGCGGGCAAAATCGGCATCGAAGACGGCGTCGTGGATCGACAGCCCGTCGAGCCTGAGATCCAGCGTCAGCCGCTCGGCGAGCGCGGAGGGCAGATCCTCGTCCTCGCCGGAGGATTCGTCGAGCGCGATCAGCGAGAAGCGCGCTTCCTGGCGGTTGCCGGAGGAGCCGATCACCTCGCGGTCGTCGAGCGCACGGCCGATGATGGCAGCGCTGGCGCCCGGCAGGCGTTCGGCCATGCCGAGGATGATGAAGCCGCCGTCGGCCCGGGCGAGAAGCCCTTTCTCGTGGATCGGGCGGCCCGCCGTCAGCGTGGCGGTGATGTCGATGCCGCCGGTCAGGCGGCCGGTGGCCGAGGACGAGGGAATGCGGATCCAGGGCGCCTTCGGGCCATTGCCGGCTTCGAGCATGAGGCCGACCATGTCGAGCCAGCGGTCGCGCACGGGGCCTGCGCCCGCGCGCAGGCGCACGCCGCCGATCAGGCCGGCGCCCGCCACCAGAACCCTGGCAGCGAGAATCGCGTCGCCCCAGCGCGGATCAGCCGCGTCGGCTGCCCGCTCCGGGGCGGCGCCGGGTTCGGGCACGGCGGGCTCAGGCATGGCCGGCGACTTCGCTGATGGCGCGATCGACGCGGGTCTTGGAGCCGGCCTCGTCGAGCGGATCGCGGCGCAACCGGTGCCTGAGCGCCATCGGCGCCACGGCGAGCACGTCCTCGAGCGTGACTTCCGTGCGCCGTGCGAGCGCGGCCTTGGCACGGGCGGCGCGCATCAGCGTGAGTTCGCCGCGCAGGCCATCGACGCCAAGCTGCATGCACAGATGCGCCATCATGGTCATCAGCCGCTCGGACACCTCGACCGCGTGGACCGCCTTGCGGCCGGCGACGATGCGGCTGGCGAGGCGCTTTTCGTCCTTGGCCCATGTCTCATGGAAGGCTTCGGGATCGTGCTCATAGGCATCGCGGCGCTTCAGCACCTCGATGCGCGAGGCGATGTCGCGCGGCGAGGACACGTCGACGGACAGGCCGAAGCGGTCGAGCAGCTGCGGGCGCAGTTCGCCCTCTTCCGGGTTGCCGGAGCCGACCAGGACGAAGCGCGCCGGGTGGCGCACGCTCAGACCCTCGCGCTCGACGACATTGACCCCCGACGCCGCCACGTCGAGCAGCAGGTCGACCAGGTGGTCTTCGAGCAGGTTGACTTCATCCACATAGAGAAAGCCGCGATGGGCCTTGGCGAGCAGGCCCGGCTCGAAGGCGCGCTCGCCCGAGACCAGCGCCTTTTCGATGTCGAGCGCGCCGCAGACGCGGTCTTCCGTGGCGCCGAGCGGCAGGTCGACCATCGGCGCGCGGCGCTTGATCCGCTCCGACCTGGCCGCGGTCGCGCAGACCGGGCAAGGTTCCGCCGGATGATCCGGATCGCAATTGTAACGGCACCCGCGGGTGCTTGTGAGTTCGGGCACCAGTTCGGCCAGGGCGCGCACGGCGGTGGACTTGCCGGTGCCGCGATCTCCGAAGACCAGAACGCCGCCCAGGGCGGGTTCCACCGCCGCCATCAGCAGCGCGTCCTTCATTTCATCCTGACCAACGATTGCGCTGAAAGGATAGGGCTTAGCCATAGGCGATGACCTTTCATTGTATGCGTGTGAGTCCGGCCTTGTCGATCGCCGGGCGCCAAGCGCTGCGGACACCGGCCTTCGCCGAAGTGTCCACATTTTTGTACATGTTCACGTAAAACAAAATATACACTCTGGCTTCATTTGCAATCGCCATAATCGCCGCATCCGCAGAAGCGCCGCCATCCGGCTACGCGGCGCAAAGCCCCGCAAAACCGGGATTCCACCCCCGCATTCCGCGACCATTTGCCCATCTGTCCAGATTGCTTGACAAATTTGGTGTAAATTTATGTTTACATTTGGCTCCGTTGATCCGAATATACGAACCGGTCCGGCCCGTGGGCACATCCGGACCTGCCGGCTCGGCCGGACCAACATGGAGACAGGCAATGGGGATTGTTTCTAAACCGGAGAACGCGACACCGCTGCTCGACAGGATTGCCTCGCCGGCAGACATGCGCCGCCTGCGCGATGCCGAACTGGTCGATCTCGCCGACGAACTCCGGCGCGACACCATCGCCAAGGTCGCCGCCACCGGCGGCCATCTGGGCTCCACCCTCGGGGTGATCGAGCTGACGGTTGCCATCCATGCCGTCTTCACCACGCCCCGCGACAAGCTGATCTGGGACGTGGGCCATCAGGCCTATGCCCACAAGATCCTGACCGGCCGGCGCGAAGCCATGGCCGGCCTGCGCCAGGACGGCGGCCTGTCCGGTTTCACCAAGCGCTCGGAAAGCGTCTACGATCCCTTCGGCGCCGCGCATTCCTCGACCTCGATTTCCGCCGGCCTCGGCTTTGCCGCCGCCCGCGAGCTCGGATATGGCGAGGGCGACGTGGTGGCAGTGATCGGCGACGGCGCGATGTCGGCCGGCATGGCCTACGAGGCCATGAACAATGCCGGCGCCCTCGGCAAACGCATGTTCGTGATTCTCAACGACAACGAAATGTCGATCTCGCCGTCGGTCGGCGCCTTCTCGCGACATCTTGCCACACTGTGCGCGCGGGCGCCGGTGGTCGGCATCGACGTGGTCATGAAAAAGGCTGCCGCACGGCTGCCCGAACCGTTCAAGACCGGCGCTGCCCGGGCCCGCCAGGCGATGGGCGCGCTGACCGGCAATTCGAGCCTGTTCGAACATATGGGCTTTTCCTATGTCGGGCCGGTCGACGGCCACAACCTGCCGCAATTGCTGGCGATTTTGCGCACGCTCAAGACCCGCGCCGACGGACCGGTGCTGATTCACGCCATCACCCGCAAGGGCGCGGGCTACGCGCCGGCGGAAAACAGCGCCGACAAATATCACGGCGTCGGCAGTTTCGACGCCAAGACCGGGGCGCTGTCGAAGTCCAAGGCGCGCGCGCCCGCCTACACCAAGGTTTTTGCACAGGCGCTGACCGAAGAAGCCGGTCGCGATGACCGAATTGTCGCAGTTACGGCCGCAATGGCTTCCGGCACCGGATTGGACGCTTTTGCAAAAGCGCATCCCGAACGCATGTTTGACGTCGGCATCGCCGAACAGCATGCCGTCACCTTTGCCGCCGGACTGGCGGCCGCGGGCATGAAGCCGTTCTGCGCGATCTACTCGACCTTCCTGCAGCGCGCCTACGACCAGATCGTCCACGACGTGGCGCTGCAAGGCCTGCCGGTCAGGTTTGCGATCGACCGGGCAGGCCTGGTCGGTGCCGACGGGCCGACCCATGCCGGCGCCTTCGACATCGCCTTTCTCACCAACCTGCCGGGCTTCACCGTGATGGCCGCGGCCGACGAAGCCGAACTCGTGCACATGGTGGCCTCCGCCGCCGTCCACGATGCCGGGCCGATCGCCTTCCGCTACCCGCGTGGCGAGGGAACCGGCGTGGCCCTGCCCGAGCGCGGCGTACCGCTGGAGATCGGCAAGGGCCGTGTGGTGCGCCAGGGGCGCGACATCGCCTTCCTGTCGTTCGGCACGCGGCTTGGCGAGTGCCTGGCGGCCGCGGACCTGCTCGCCGCGCGCGGCCTGTCGGCCACCGTGGCCGACGCCCGCTTCGCGAAGCCGCTCGATACCGCCCTGATCGAAGATCTCGCCCGCAACCATGACGTGCTGCTGACCGTCGAGGAAGGCGCCAGCGGCGGCTTCGGCGCGGCGGTGCTGACCCATCTCGCCGATGGCGGCCTTCTCGACGGCTCGGTGGCGGTGCGCACGCTCACCCTGCCCGACCGCTACGAGCCGCACGCCAGTCCGGACGTGATGTATGAACGATCCGGCCTGACGGCGCCGCATCTGGCCGACTCGGCACTCAAATGCCTTGAAAGGACAAGCAGACACCAGAAAGATCACGCATTGAGACTTGCGGCCTCGACTTGAGGCCTTTGCAGGAATCCATTAGATTTCACTGCAAAAAAGAAGCATTGACGATGCTCCTTTTCCGTTTTGGAACAAACCGCGCCGCAGTATGGCCGCAGAGCCTCTCGTTTCCCCGCAAAAAGCGGCTTAACCTTCTTCCCGTGGATCTGATCCACTGAGTTGGGGGTAAGCTATGTCTGGTAACGAAAATACGCACTGCAACCATCGCGTTGCAGCGAACCGGCAATTCATGAGTCGCGGCCCTCTCGCTGTTGTTTCGGAATCGCCGTGGTTTTCGGGCCATCTGGCCTCTTATCCGCACCTGGAGACCACCGATCGGAGCAAGCTCGAGCAGGCGATCCGGCACCACTTCCACTTCGACGGCTCCGCCACGCAGCCTCAGGACTGCACCTGCCACCCCTGCGACGGCACCGTGCATTTCCGCCAGATGCTCAGTGCGCTTCTCGAAAAGGACCCGAAATATTTCCGCGCCCTGCTCGACCGGTTGCGCGCAGAGCGCGTGCCGCTGCTCGTCATCTGCGAGACGCTGATCGTGCCCGTGGCCGAGGAACTGGGCCGGATGTGGTGCGAGGACGAGGAAAGCTTCTCGAGCGTCACCGCCGCCTCCTCGCGGCTGCAGCTGCTGCTGACCAGCCTGTCGGAATCGGACGGGCCGTCCTTCTGCGACAGCGAGCGCCCGCGCATCCTGTTGATGCGGATGCCGAGCAACGATCATACGCTTGGCCTGAGCGTGATCGCGTCGGTGTTTCACGAGGAGGGCTGGAGCGTCGACGGCGGGCCGAGCCTGACGGCCGGCAATCGCGCCTATGCGATGGCGCGCGACGGCGGCTACAAGGTGATCGGCGTCTCCGTGACCGTCGGATCCTCGACCGCGTCGATTGCCGCCATCATCCGCAAGATCCGTGCGGCCTGCCCGGACCCGGAAACCGCGATCCTGATCGGCGGCCCGTCGCTTGCCAGCCGGCAGGAGGAACTCCGGGCCGCGGGGGCCGACATCCTGGCAACCGACGTGCGCCAGGCCATCCAGGCGGCCAACGCGCTGGTCAAGCAAGACGACTAGAAGCTTCGCGCGGGCCCACCCGGGCCAAGCCGAACGCAGGCTCTGGCGGACGGGGGCACAGCCACCGGACACGCCTATCCGCGATCGGGACCGGGCTGCGCCAGGCCCGCGCCAGGCATGACGGCCGCGGGCGGCCGCGCCTACGGGGCCGCCCGCGGCCGCCCTTCAGTCGGCCGCGTCGGGTTTTCTGAGCGACAGCGAGATGCGAACCATCACCAGCGCCGCCACCGACAGCGTGACGCAGATCCAGAAGGCATTGACGCCGAAGAAGCCGAAGGCCACGCCGAAGCCTGACACGATCAGGATCGAGAATCCCTGCATCATCACGCCATAGAGGCTTTGCGCCTCGGCGGAGATGTCCTCGCTGGTGCGCTTGGCGATGAAATAGAGACAGCCGAGATAGGAAAAGGTGAAGGTGACCGCCTGGCCGAGCTGCATGACGACGAGCACCGCGAGCGGCGGCGACATGGTCATGCCGATCCAGCGCAGGATCGAGGCCACCGCGGCCATGAGAATGAGAACGCGCGCCGGAAACCGGGTGTTGATCTTCTTCCAGGCGAACATGGTGGCAGCTTCCGCCGCGGCGCCGAGCGCGATCAGGCCGCCGATCACCGGTTCGGACAGGCCCTGCTGCTTCCACACCAGCGACGAAAACGCGTTCATGACCATGTGGTTGGCGAACAGGATCGCGCCGGCGATCACCGGCAGCAGCACCCAGGGCTGGAACGCGGCCACCACCTCGCGCGACAGCAGCCGCCCTTCGGAGACCGCCCGGGGTCGCGCGGCATCGCGCAGCCGCGGCAGGCCAGCGGCCATCGCGAAGCGCAGGGCGCAGGCAATCGCCATCAGCCAGACGAAGGAGGAAGCGCCGAACCATGCGACCAGCCAGCCGGTCAGAAAGCAGGTGCTGAGGAAGCCGACGGTCCCCCAGGCACGGGTCGAGCCGAAGGAAAAGCCCAGCCGCATCGACAGCCGCAAGGTCGCCGCATCGGCAACCGGACTGACGAGGCCCGCCGGCAGGTTGGTCATGGTCCAGACCGCCAGGATCATCAGGAAACCCTCGGCAAAGCCAAGCGCGAGCGAACAGACCGCACTCAGCCCGGTGCCGATCATGATCGCCTGTTTCCAGTCCGGCGCACGATCGGCCAGCCGGCCGACCAGGATGCTGAACATCAGGATCCCCGCCATCGGCAGGGTGTTGATCAGGCCGATGCCGGCATCGCTGATGCCCTGTTCGTTGAGCCAGATCGGCAGATAGGTGACCGTGACCGCGGCGGGCCAGAAGGTGATGAAATAGTACCGCGTCGCCGCAAATTCCGGCTGTGCCATGTCAGGAGCGCCTTGAGACAGAATGCGGGACGGGTCAGCCCGGGCGGGACCGCCCCGGCCGGTCCGTGCAGCGACCGCATCCATCCGCTTTAATCGATCGCCGGCGCCAATGCCATCGGCTCACAAGGGTATATTTTGCAACTCAGCCATGCGCCGCACGGCTGTCGCACGGGGCGTGCGTGCGGTCATCCATGCCGTAGTCGCGCAGCACATGGGCGACGCGCAGCCGGTAGCCTGAAAACACACCCGCCCTGCCCCGCGCCTGGGCGTCGCGGTGGGCCTCGAGCGTGCGCCAGCGCCGCACCGCCTCCTCGTCGCGGAAGAACGACAACGACAGGAGCTTGCCCGGCGTGGTCAGGCTTTCGAAGCGCTCGACCGAGATGAAGCCATCGACCGCCTGGAGCGTGGCGCGCATCGAGGCCGCGATGGCGAGATACGCGTCGCGACGGCCTTCGGCGGGTTCAACCTCGAAGATCACCGCGATCACGGCCGCCCCCGCTCAGCCTGGCGACCGCTTAAGAGCCCGGACCGTCCCTGTCGCGCGCTGAAGCACCGGCCCGGCCCTGCGCCGGAGCGCGGATGCGAATGCCCCGCGTTGCAAAGCGGATGCCCGAACCGGGCCAAGCCGGCGGGGCGGTTCGGGTGGCGGATGAGAAGGCTGTCCATGGCGGGCTCCTGCGGGGTGACGGAGCCCTTGTTTCACATCGACGCCAGCTGTTGCTTCGATCGCGATCGAATTGTCCGGGAGGCGCCGCAGATCACGCCAAGGCGCGCGGGCGAGCCGTGGCCAGCCTGCGGGCGGCTTTCGCCGGCCCCGCAGACTGGCGAGGCTTCGTCAGGAAGCGCGCAAGCTCGCAGCGCCGCGTCCGCGCAACAATGGCGCGATGACCGCAAGGGCTGCGAGCAGGAACAGGATCTCGAGCACATAGACCGAGAGATAGGGTGTGGCCGCACCGAACCAGGAGCCGATCGGCAGCGCCAGGATGATGTCGCGCAGCATCGAGCCGAAGGCGATGCCGACACCGGCGGTGGTGGCCTGGACGGCGCCCCAGGTGCCGAGCGCGAGCCCGATCTGCTCGCGCGGCGCCATCTGCATGGTGGCAGTCAACGTGCCGTGGCCGAACAGGCCCGCGCCGAAGCCGATCATCGCGGTTCCGGCCACGAACAGGACGGGCCAGCCGAGCGGCGCGGCAAGACAGATGGCGGTGAAGCCCGGCACGCCGATCAATGCGCCGTAGCCCGCCATCAGCAGCGGATCGAAGCCGCGACCGAGCACCCGCGACGCCCAGGCAAAGCCCAGAAGGCTGCCGAGCGCCAGAACGGCGGTGAGCTTGGTCGTGTCGGCGACGGTGAGGTCGAGCACCTGCCCGCCATAGGGTTCGAGCAGCACATCGGCCATGCCGAAGCCGAGCGTGCCGAGCGCCACCACGACCAGCCGCCGCTTGGCCTGGCCGCCGCGAATGAGCTTTTCCCAGGAGGCCGCGAATTCGGGCGTTTCGGCGGCGCGTTCGCCGGGCATCGCGCCTGGGCGGCTGTGACGGGCTTCCATCTTCCACAGCGCCAGCACGTTGAGCACGACGGTGATGACGGCGCAGGCCTGGATCACCTGCACCAGCCGGCCGGGGCTGAACTCCTCGAGCGCCACGCCGAACAGAAGCGCGCTGGCGATCATGCCCGCAAGCAGCATCACATACATGAGGCCCACCACCTTGGGCTGGTCCTCGACAGGCGCCAGGTCGGTGGCGAGCGCAAGCCCCACCGTCTGCACCATGTGCAGGCCGGCGCCGACGAGAAGGAAGGCCGCGGCGGCGCCGACATAGCCGATCCAGGCAGGCGCCGTGGCGGCGTGGCCCTGGCCGGCGAGCACCAGAAGCGCGAACGGCATGATGGCAAGCCCGCCGAACTGCAGCATGGTGCCACGCCAGATGAAGGGCACGCGACGCCAGCCGAGCGCGGAGGTGTGGACATCGGACTTGAAGCCGATGATGGCGCGGAACGGCGCAAACACGATCGGCAGCGCGATCATGATGCCCACCAGCGAAGCCGGCACCGACAGCTCGACGATCATGACGCGGTTGAGGGTGCCCACCAGCAGCACCAGCGCCATGCCCACCGACACCTGGAACAGCGACAGCCTGAGCAGGCGGCTCAAGGGCAGGTCTTCCGTGGCCACGTCGGCGAACGGCAGGAAGCGCGGCCCGAGGCTGGCCCAGGTCTGCATGGCTTTCCGGCTGAAACGATTCATCTCGCGTCCCCTCATTCTTCCAACCCTTGGGCTTCCAACCCCCGGGCTTTCACCCCTTGGGCTTCCAACCCGTGCGGATTGCCCGCTGCGCCGCTCCCGCGACCGGAACGGATGACGGTCCTCATCCGGCCAGGCCGCAACCTGACCCGTGACAGGGCGCGGATGGCGGCAAGTGCCGGCCGCGCGGATTGCAGCCCGGTGCCCGAAAGCGCATCCGCGCAAAGGCGCGAGGAACCGCAGACATCAGTCAAAGGCCGGGGTCCCGCGGGACCCCGACCTCTGTTGGCGGTGAATGCGATTGCACCAACCGCGGGCAACGCCTTACTTCAGCGAAGCCGTCTTGGTGCCGTCGATCATGTTCTGATCTTCGAAAACCACGCGTGCGGTGCGGCCGTCCGGCAGAACCACGACGCCCTGCTGTGCGCCGTTGGAAGCCAGGCTCAGACCGTTGTCGAAAACGACGACGGCGTTCGAGCCTGTGCTGTTCAGGGCGACATCAGCCTGCTTTTCGATCACGGCGCCGGCATAGAATTCCGGCAGCCACTTGGAGTATTTCATCACCGCGACGTGGGTGGCGAAGGAGCTCACAGCAACGGCTGTCAGAAACAGCGGCACACCGACGGTCGGCTTGACCACGAGCCAGAGTTTTGCGTTATTCATGACGCTCTCCCCTCACCCGAACCAAGGCGTGTACACGTAGGCGAGGATATGCGCCACGATGGCGATAAACCCGAACACGCGCGTGCCGTCGATGATGTGCCGGTGAAGCTCTTCCGCCTCCCCGATGGTCAGGCCTGATGGCCATACTTTGTCAGGATCATAATTCATTGCGCCATCTCCTTAAGGCGGTAGCATTTAAGCCCGGGCGGAAATCCGCGTCGGGTCCAGACTGGACATTCCAACCGACGTCCTCGTTCGCACGCCTTCGCCGGGTGAACTGCCACTCCGTAAATTGTCACAAAGTTTTTACGCCTTCAAGTGTCAACGTATATTGACGATGGCGCAATCCGCCGCACCCTTGCGCCGCGTGGGCCGTCCGCGTGGAATTTCAACGATTTGGCCCTGTATGCGTCAAAATGTACCATCCGGACTGCCTGCGTCAATTCAGCCTGACACTCAATTATGTTAGGTTTGCTTGACAGTGACCGCTTGAATCACCCGCGGCTTCGTCTTATGATTTTGCCATATATAAACGGCTCTAACGCATGGAGACATCATGACAACGCTGATTACGCGACTTTATGAAACGCCCGAGCGCGCAAGCGCCGTGGCCGCTGCGCTGGCGGCGCACGAGTTCCGCGACAAGCACTATGATGTGATTGCCGCACCCCAGTCCGAGGAAGGACCGACCGTGGGCGCACTCGATGCGATCCACCAGGCGCTCAGCAAGGCGGGTGTGATCCCGCGCTCGGCGGCCGTGTATGCGCCGCTGATCCTGGAAGGCAATGCGCTGGTCGTGGTTCGCGCGCCGATGGGCACCGCCTTCGACGTCGAGGCCATCGTCGACAGCTTCGAGTCGCTCGACGCGGGCGTGCGCGACGAAGTGCACCTTCCGGCCGAAGCCGGGCTGCCGCCGAAGGTCTACCGCCAGCGCGCAACCTCGCTGTTGCCGCGCGACGCCATGATCCTGTCGGGCCGGAAGTTCCTGCCCGCGATCACCAGCCGCGACACGAGCCCCTGGTCGGGTCTGGTCACCTCGGGCCCCTGGGCGGGCCTCGTGACCGGCAACACCACGCCGTTTTCGTCGACGCTCGGCCTGCCGACGCTGACCAAGACCAACGCCTGATCCTTTGTCAGACGATCATCGCGTCAGCCCCGACCGGGACACCGGCCGGGGCTGACGTGTTTTGGGGCGATGGCATGGGAGATGGGATGGGTCTCCGTGGTCCGCGGTGGATCACCTCAGGACCCTTTGCCCCCCCGGCCGCAGATGCGGCGGCAACCGGTGCTGCGGGCCTGCGGTGCCGAGCCTCGCCCGGCCAACGAGGCGGTCGCGCGGCCCGCGGCGACAGCCCCGCGCATCCGCTCGGATGCGCAAAGGACGCTGTAAAACCTTGAATGAATGCATGTCGTTGGCGTTCAAATGAATCCGTTTGAACGCGACAGGCATTAGCGCTCGAAGTCGCGGATCACTTTCAGGAAGGCGTCGCCGTAGCGGTCGAGCTTGGACTGGCCGACGCCCGGCATGGCGAGCAACTGGTCGTGGTCGATCGGCCGCTCGGTGGCGAAGGCCACCAGCGTGGTGTCGGGGAACACCACATAGGGCGGCACCGACAGATCCCGGGCGATCGCCATGCGCGCCGCGCGCAGGGCTTCGAACAGCTCTCCGTCGCGCTCTTCCAGCGCCGACTTCGCCTGCGCCGCACCGGACGATTGCCGCCGCGCGCCCTTGACCGGCGCGCGGTCCTTGCGGAAGCGGATCTCGCGTTCCCGCTTGAACACCGCGCGCGCCTCCTCCGGATTGAGCTTGAGCGCACCGAAAGCGTCGTGGTCGACGCTGACGAGGCCGGCTGCCAGCAGCTGACGGTAGACCGACTGCCAGGCCTTGGCCGGGATATCCCGGCCCACCCCGAACACCGGCATGTCGACATGGCCGAATCGCGTGGTCTTCTCGGTCTCGTTGCCCATCAGCACGTCGATCAGATGCGCCGCGCCGAAGCGCTCGCCGGTGCGGTAGACCGCGGCCAGCGCCTTGATCGCGGCTTCGGTTCCGTCCCAGGTCTCGACCGGCTTCAGGCAGGTGTCGCAATTGCCGCATTTGCCCGCATGCGGCTCGCCGAAATGGGCGAGAATCGCCTGCCGGCGGCAGCCGGCGCTCTCGCAGATCGCCAGAAGCGCATTGAGCTTGGCGCGCTCGACGCGCTTGACCTCCTCGCCCTGCTGGCCGCCGTCGATCATGCGGCCGCGCTGGATCACGTCGGCCATGCCATAGGTCATCCAGGCCTCCGACGGCAGCCCGTCGCGGCCGGTCTCCTGGTAATAGGCCTCGACAGAGCCCGGCAGGTCGAGATGGGCGACATAGCGCACATTGGGCTTGTCGATGCCCATGCCGAAGGCGACGGTGGCGACCAGGCAGAGGTCCTCCTCCTTGAGGAAGGCGTCCTGGTTGGCCTCGCGCACGGCGCGGTCCATGCCGGCGTGATAGGCCAGCGCGCGGATGCCCTTGGCATTGAGCCATTCCGCGGTGTCCTCGACCTTAGCGCGTGACAGGCAGTAGACGATGCCGCTCGATCCCTTGTGGCGGGAGAGAAACCTCAAGAGCTGCTGGCGCGGCTGGTCACGCTCGACGATCTCGTAGGAGATGTTGGGCCGGTCGAAGGAGGTGGTGAACACCTCCGCGCCGCCAAGCCCGAGCCTGTCGATGATGTCGGCGCGGGTGTGCGGATCGGCGGTTGCCGTCAGCGCGATGCGCGGCACGCCCGGCCAGATCTCGCCGAGACGGCCGAGCTCGCGGTATTCGGGCCGGAAATCATGCCCCCATTGCGACACGCAATGGGCCTCGTCGATGGCAAACAGCGCGATCCGCGCATCGCCGATCATGTCGCGGAAACCGGGCGTGACGATTCGCTCCGGCGTGACATAGAGCAGGTCGAGTTCGCCGCGGGCGACGGCGCCGCGGACATCGAGGAATTCCTCCCGCCCCAGCGAAGAATTCAAGGTCGCGGCGCGCACCCCGAGCTGTTTGAGCGCCTCGACCTGGTCGCGCATCAGCGCGATCAGCGGCGAAACGACGATGCCGACGCCGTCGCGGCAGAGCGCCGGGATCTGGAAGCAGAGCGACTTGCCCGCGCCGGTCGGAAACAGCACCACCGCATCTCCGCCGGCAACCAGGCGCTCGACCACCGCCGCCTGCTTGCCGCGAAAGGCACCGTAGCCATAGATCCGCTTGAGCACGTCAAGCGGATCGCGGCTCCGGCGGCTTTCGCTGGGTTCGAACAGGGCATCGGCATGGGAACGGGTCTGCGGCATGGAATCGCTTTCGTGGGAAGAGACCCGACTATGGCACAGATCGAGGGACCGCCGCGAGGGCGACGGGGTTATCTCGCATTGCGCAGGCTCCGATTGAGCCCCCAAGACCTAACAACCGGCTTGAACCGGACCGTTTGCGGTCGATTTCCTGCATCACCGCCGGCGCCAACTATAGCATGATACCCAGGCGTAGGTTATAGAAGAGCCATCCCGCCCCGCCACCCTGCAGGCCCTCAAAGAGGAAAATACACCCATGAAAGTATCCGTCAGATCCAAATCCGACGGCCGCAAGGAAATCCTTGATGCGGCAGCGGTCGCATTCATGGAATACGGTTTCGCCGGCACGTCGATCGACATGGTCGCCGAAGTCCTAGGCTCAACGAAGGGCAAGATTTATTACCACTTCAAGAGCAAGACGAGCCTGTTTCTGGATGTGCACCGCGAAACCATGACGACATATATCGAAGCGGTGGAAGAGGTGGCCAAGGGGCCCGGCACACCGCTGGACAAGCTGAGCGGGATTCTCACGACGCTGGCCACCCAGGTCATGGAACGGCTTCCCTACGCCAAGGTCGCGGTGGAGGGCGTCGACATGCACATGTCGCGCAGCACCACGCCGGAGCAGCGCGCCGTGCTGCGTGAAATCATCGACCTGCGCGATCGCGGCGAAGCGATCCTGGTCAGGATCATCGAGGACGGCATCGAGCAGGGCCTGTTGCGCCCGTGCAACCCGCGCCTGATCGTCAAGCCGATGCTCGGCGCGCTGAACTGGATGACGGTGTGGTACCGCCCACGCCCGCAGGACACGCCCGAGAGCCGGAAGGCCCTGGCCGACACGCTGGTCAACTACCTGCTGAACGGCATCGTCGCGCCGGCGGATGGGCGCGCCAGCGCCTGACCCGCGTCCTGCCTGTTCTGCGCGCAGGCAAACTCTCGCCAGCCGTCCGTCAGACGGATGTCAGCCCGGCGACCGAAGCCCCGCCATCCACGAACAGGATCTGGCCGGTCACGAACCCCACTTCGGCGGAGGCGAGATAGGCGACCGCGGAGGCGACATCCTCCGGCCTGCCGATGCGGCCCGCAGGCAGCCCGGCGGCAACGCGCGTCCGGGCCTCGGCGTCGAGAAAGGCTGTCATCGCGGTGTCGATCACGCCCGGAGCGACCGCGTTGACCGACAGTCCCCTTGGGGCGAGTTCGAGCGCCAACGCCTTGGTCAGGCCGCCGACCGCGGACTTGGAAGCGACGTAATGAGCATATCCGCGCGCGCCCAGCATGGCGCGGGAGCCGATATTGACGATCCGCCCGCCGCTCGGCATCCGGGTGGCGAATGCCTGGCAGAGGCGGAACAGCGCAATCACGTTGACCTTGAGAACCCGGTCGAAATCGGCGTCGGTCAAGTCCTCGAATGCGCGGGGATAGAACACGCCTGCATTATTGACCAGCACCTCGGCGCCGGCGCCGAGGTCGGCCAGGGCCGCACAGTCGCGCTCCCGGGCAAGGTCGCCGATCAAGACCTCCCCTTCCCCGCCTGCCCTTTCGATCAGGTTGCGCGTTTCGCACGCGGAAGCCTCGTCAAGGTCGGAGACAAGAACCCGATAACCGTCCCTGGACAGCCTCATTGCGATGGCGCGACCGATGCCGCCACCGGCACCGGTGACGACAGAAAGCGGCTTCAGGGCCGTACTCATTGCGCCACCTTGTCCAGCGTGAAATCGGTCGGGTCGGGCCTGTGGGTCATTTCCCAGTAATCGACGAGCCGCCAGGGCTGGTTGATGGTGATGCGGCCGGTGGCGTTGCGGTACCAGGACTTGACGCTCGGATGGCTCCAGACGAAATGCTTCAACTCGTCGTCCATGCGGGCATTGTAGCCGGCCTGCACGCCCTCGCGCAGCTCGATCCGGGTTGCGCCTTCGGCATGCATCAGGTCGAGGCAGCCGACGACGTAGTTCATCTGGCACTCGGCCAGGAACGTGACGCTGCCACCATGCCCCAGGCCGGTGTTGGGGCCGTACATGACAAACAGGTTCGGGAACCCTTCGACCGCGGTTCCGAGATAGGCGCGCGGATCGTCATCGCCCCAGATGTCGCGGATGGTCTTTCCCGACGAACCGGTGATGTCCATCGGCCAGAGCATCCTGGAGGCCTGGAAGCCGGTGGCGAGCACCAGCATGTCGAGTTCGATCACCGTGCCGTCGGCGAGGCGGATCCCGTTGGGCAGCACTTCCGCCACCGGGTCGGTGACCAGCTCGACGTGATCGCGCAACAGCATGTCGAACCAGCCGGCATCGGCGAGCACGCGCTTGCCGAAGGGCGGGTAGTCCGGCACCACTTTCGCCAGCAGATCGGGGCGGCCTTCGAGGCGGCGTTCGAAATAGCGCAGCATCGCCGCGCGCAGGCGGGCATTCAGGTCATTGATCGACTCGCTGCCGCCGGTCCAGTCGGGATCGATGCGCAACGCCTCGTAGAGACCGTCGCCAAAGCCCCAGAACAGCTGGAAGCGGTACCATCCGGCATAGAAGGGAACCGAGTTCAGCGCCCAGTGCTTGCCTTCGGCGACCTTGCGCAGGGCATTGGGGCTGCGCACGACCCAGCCGCCCGAGCGCTGGAAGACATGCAGCGACTGCACCTCGTCGACGATGCCGGGGCCGACCTGCACCGCGCTCGCGCCGGTGCCGATCAGTCCCACCCGCTTGCCGCGCGGATCGGTGGTGTCGGTCCAGTCGGCGGTGTGCACCACCGGGCCGGCAAAGGACTCGATGCCGGGAATGCGCGGGATCGCCGGGCGGTTCAACTGGCCGACGGCGGTGATCAGGATCCGCGCCTCATGGACGGATTCGCCGTCGGGTCCGTTGACGGTGACCACCCAGAGGTCGCGTTGCTCGTCGAAGCGCGCCGACGCGACCTCCGAGCGGAACCGGATCATCGCGCGGATGCCGAACCAGTCGGCCACCCTGGCGATGTATTTGCGGATCTCGTCCCTGCGCGAGAAATATTGCGGCCAGTCGTTGTTGGGCGCGAACGAGAACTGGTAGAAATGGTTCGGCGTGTCCACCGCGCAGCCGGGATAGCGGTTTTCGTACCAGGTGCCACCGACGTCATCGTTCTTCTCGAACACGGTGCAGGACACGCCCGCCTCGCGCAGGCGCACGGCGGCACAAACCCCGGAAACGCCGGCGCCGATGACGATCGCGGTCATTCCCTCCTTCAGCGCCGGGCTCGCCGGCCTGGCCCAGGATTCGCTGTCGGTGAAGCCCACCTGCTCGACCAGCAGGGGCACATATTCGGCGCTGACCTCGCCACCGACTGCAACGCTGAGCATTCTTCGCAGCAGGTCGGGCTCGAGATCCGCGAGCGCCGCCTGCGGACGGTCGGGACTGGCGAGAGCGTCCGCCAGCCGGTCGCGGATCCGCGACGCCACCTCGCTGGGGATCGACTGGGAATAGTCCCAGGGACCCGAGATATGCGGCGCTATGTCATCGAGGATCGCAAGATCCCCGGTGATCTGCACCAGCGCCATGGCGAGCGGAACGATGTCCGCCTCGTCAAGATGACGGCGGATCGAGGAGCGGTCTTCAGTCATCGGATGCACTTTCAATGGATCGGTCATCGGCCGGTGAACTCCGGTGCGCGGCGGGCGGCAAAGGCTGCCACGGCTTCGGCATGGTCCTGCGTCGTGTGCGCGATCGCCTGCAGGGCGGACGAATATTCGAGAACGCTTGCGAGGCCGCTGCGGTGGGCCTCGCGGAGCAGGCGCTTGGTCATGCGCACGGCAACCGGCGGATTGGCGGCGATGCTGTCGGCGATCCGTCGGGCCGTGGCCAGCAGGTCGCCATCGGGGACAACCCGGGAGACGAGACCGAAAGCCAGTGCCTCGGATGCGGTGAGCGGATCACCCGTCAGCGCCATCTCGGCGGCGCGGGCATATCCGACCACGCGCTGCAACAGGAAGGCACCGCCATCGCCCGGGACGATGCCGACCTTCACGAAGCTTTCGGCAAAGCGGGCGCTCTCAGCGGCGATGCGGATGTCGCACATGCAGGCGAGATCGCATCCGGCGCCGATCGCGGGGCCGTTGACCGCGGCGATCAGCGGGATCTCGACCGCTTCGAAGGCGAGCGGGATGCGCTGAATGCCACGCCTGTAGGACTGCCGGGTTTGAGGCGGCGGCATGTCCGACATGCCGTCCTCGAGCATCTTCTTGAGATTGCCACCCGACGAGAAGCTCGAGCCGGCCCCGGTGACGATCGCCACGCGCAGGTCCGGATCGGAATCGGCTTCCTGGACCGCTGCCACCAATGCATCGATGACATCGTCATCGGAGATCGCGTTGCGCGTTTCCGGGCGATTGAGGGTGATGGTTGCGACGAAGCCGTCGCGTTCGAGCAGAACCGGTTGGGTCATGATGTCCTCCGCTGGTGGCGCCATGCCACCCCTTGTCAACGCAGCCCGAGGCCGCGGGCGATAATGCCTCTGAGAATTTCGCGCGTTCCTCCACGCAGCGAGAAGGATGGCGCCGCCAGGATCGTGGTCGCAAGGCAGCCGGCCAGCGCCGGATCGTCCTGTCGCGCCTCGACGCCGAGAATCAGGCGAACGATATCGGGGATCTCCTGTTCGAGCACAGCGCCCAGATCCTTGACCAGCGCCGCCTGGATGGCGGGATCCTCGCCCTGGTCGATCAGGCGCGAGACGCCCATGGACATGGCCCGCAACGTGACCAGATGCGCCGCGATCCGACCGAGGGCCGCGGTGCCCGCGGCGTCGGGCGCGCCGCGCAGGCCGCGCGCCAGTTCGACCACGGTCTGGAACGAGGACAGGAAGCGCTCCGGGCCGCTGCGCTCGAGCGTCAGTTCGCTCGTGACCTGGGCCCAGCCGTCCCCCTCCCTGCCGAGCAGCGCCTCGTCGGAGACCGTCACGTCGGTAAAGGTCACCTCGTTGAAATGATGCTCTCCGGCGAGCGAGACCACCGGACGAATGCTCAGGCCCGGCGTGGTCATGTCGATCAGGAACTGGCTCATGCCACCGTGCCGGTTGTCCGAGTCGGCGCTGTCGGTGCGGCAGAACAGGATCATGTAGTGCGAGCGGTGGGCGTTCGAGGTCCACAGCTTGGTGCCGTTGATGAGATAGCCGCCTTCCACCTTGCGGGCCCGGCAGCGCACCGCCGCGAGGTCGGAGCCGGCATCGGGCTCGCTCATGCCGATGCAGAAATAGCATTCCCCCGAAGCGATCTTCGGCAGGATGGTGCGGCGCTGCTCTTCGTTGCCGTAGCGCAGGAGCAGCGCACCGCTCTGCCTGTCGGCGATCCAGTGCGCCATCACCGGCGCACCGGCGGCCAGCAGTTCCTCGAGCACCACATAACGCTCGGCCATGGTGCGTTCACCGCCGCCGTAGCGGGCGGGCAAGGCCATGCCGATCCAGCCGCGCGCGCCAAGCCTGCGGCTGAAGCCGGTGTCGAAGCCGTTCCACGATTCCGCGCGCTGAGCCGGGGTCCGGCTGCCCAGTTCTTCCTTGAGAAAGGCGCGAACCTCTGCGCGCAGCGCCTCTGCGCGCAGCGCCTCGGTGCTGCTCGGTCCGGAGGGTGGGGTCTGGGTCTGGAAGGTCATGCTGAGATCCTTGATGATACTCGGTAGTATTTCTTGCGAACAGGCTTCCGTCAATAGGCCGGCACCGGTCAGGCCAGCCTGGGAGCCAGGCTCGACGGATCGCCGGCGTTGAGCCAGGCCGCGACCACGTCCCTGGTCTGGCGGTGGAAATCAGCCATGGTCTCGCGCGTGACATAGCCCATGTGCGGAGACAGGATCAGGTTCGATCCCACCTCCCGTAGCGGATCGCCCGGCGGCAGCGGCTCCTGGTCGAAGACATCGAGCGCCGCGCCACCGATCTCGCCCGACTGCAAGGCCGCGATCAGCGCCGCCTGGTCGATCAGCGGCCCGCGTGCGGTGTTGACCAGCAGCGCGTCGCGCTTCATGCGCCTGAGCTGGCGCGGGCCGATCAGGCCGCGGGTCTCCGCCGTCAGGCGAACATGCAGCGACAGCACATCGGCGGCCTCGAAAAGCCTGTCCGGCTCCATCAGCTTGACATGCGATGGCAATTCGCGCGCCATCCTGCTCCGGCTTGTGGCGCACACCTTCATCCCGAAGGCGTGGGCGTAGCCCGCCACCATCGCCGCGACGGTCCCGAAGCCGACCAGCCCCAGCACCGCGCCCTCCAGCATCCGGCCCGGCGCCCCGGCCCAGGCGCCCGCGCGCATGCCGACATCCTGCGCAGGGATCTTGCGCGCAAGAGCCAGGATCAGTCCCCAGGTCAGTTCCGCCGTGGCCCGCTGCCCGCGCCCGTTCGATGTGCCGAAGACGTCGATCCCGCGTTGGCTGGCGGCCTCGAGGTCGATCGCGGCATTCCAGACACCGGTGGTGACGATGCATTTCAACCGTGGCAGCCGCTCGATCAGCGCGCGCGACACGGCCTGGCGCTCCCGCATCAGGCAGACCATGTCGAACCCGGCCAGCGCTTCGACGGCAGCGTCGAGCGGGCCGAGATTGTCGCGGAACACCACGATCTCCGCACGGCCATCGAGGCCGCTCCAGTCGGCCAGGGTCAGTGCGAGGCCCTGATAATCGTCGAGAATGGCGACACGCGGCAGGCTCATCTCGACGCCCGGAGCTTCGAGACCCAACGCGACAGATCCGACATCAGGCCCATGATGCCGGCGCGCAGCACCATCACAAGCGTCATGAAGATCAGCCCCTGCACCACCAGCACCCATTCGCCCAGACCCGCGAGCTGGTTCTGCATGCCGACGATGAAGGCGGCTCCCAGCAGCGGACCGAAAATCGAGCCGATGCCCCCGACCAGGGTCATCAGGATGACTTCGCCCGACATGCCCCAGTGCACGTCCGTGAGGCTCGCGAGCTGGAAGATCACCGCCTTGGTTGCCCCGGCGATGCCGGAGAGACCGGCCGAGAGCACGAATGCGATCAGCTTGAACCTGTCGACGTCATAGCCGAGGCTGATGGCGCGGGGCTCGTTGTCGCGGATCGCCTTCAGCACCTGGCCGAAGGGCGAATGGATGACGCGATAGATCAGCCCGAAGCCCGCCAGGAAGATGGCCAGCACGACGTAATACAGCACCCGGTCGTTGGAGATGTCGATCATGCCGAGGATCGCGCGGCGCGGGACCGGCTGCAGCCCGTTTTCCCCGCCGGTGAAGGGCGCGCTCATGAAGACGAAGAACAGCATCTGCGCGAAGGCGAGCGTGATCATCGTCATGTAGATGCCCTTGCGGCGGATGCAGAGCGCGCCGACCACCAGGCCCAGAACCGCCGCGATCGCCCCGCCGGCCAGGATGCCGAGTTCCGTCGGCCACCCCAGCACCTTGATCGTCTGCGCCGAGACATAGGCCGCCGAGCCGAAGAACATGGCATGGCCGAAGGAGAGGATGCCCGCAAAGCCCAGGAGCAGGTTGAAGGCGCTCGCAAACAGCGCGAAACACAGCACCTTCATCAAAAGCACAGGATAGACGAAGGCCGGCGCCGCGAGGGCGATGGCGAGGAGAGCGAGTCCGATCAGGATTTTACGCGGATTTGCAAACATGGCCTATTGCTCCTGCCCGAACAGCCCGGCCGGCCGAAGCAGCAAGACGATCGCCATGATGACGAACACGACGGTGTTGGACATTTCCGGAATGAACACTTTCGCGAGCCCCTCGATCACGCCGAGCGCAAAGCCGGTGACGATCGCGCCCATGATCGAATTCAGCCCGCCGATCACCACCACCGCAAAGACGGTGATAATGACATGCGACCCCATCAGCGGGCTCACGTTCTGGACCGGAGCCGCGATGACACCCGCGAGCGCAGCAAGCGCCACGCCGAAGCCGTAGGTCAGCGTGATCAGCAGCGGCACGTTGATGCCGAAGGCGCGGACGAGAACCGGATCCTCGGTGGCGGCGCGCAGATAGGCGCCGAGCTTCGTGCGCTCGATCACGAACCAGGTGCCGAAACAGATCACGAGCGCCATCACGACGATGAAGATGCGATAGTGGGGCAGGAACATGAAGCCCAGGCGCACGCCGCCGGGAATCGGATTGGTGTAGATCTGCCCGGTCGAGCCGAAATAGTAGCGAAACACGCCCTCGGCCACGAGGGCGAAGCCGAAGGTGAACAACAGCCCGAACAGATGGTCCTTGTCGTAGAGGTGGCGCAGGAAAACCCGCTCCAGCACGATCCCCCCTGCCCCGACCACCAGCGGCGCGAGCACGAGCGCGTACCAGAAACCGAGACCCAGCCAGCTCGCCATCATCCAGGCCACGAAGGCGCCGAGCATGTATTGCGCGCCATGGGCGAAATTGATGACCTTGAGCATGCCGAAGATGACGGCCAGGCCGAGGCTCAGGATCGCGTAGGTCGCTCCATTGATCAGGCCGAGCACGAGCTGGCCCAACAGAAGCGGCAACGGAACTCCGAAGATCACATCCATCTTTTCCCCCTTTTGCGCTTCAGACGGCGAGATACTCGTGCAACCGGTCGATCGCACCGGCGATATCGGCGGCCAGGATATGTTCGGCGATCAGCCCGTCCTCCATCACGTAGTGGCGGTCGGCGACGCTCGAGGCGAAATGAAAGTTCTGCTCGACGAGAAGGATCGTGTAGCCGCGCTCCTTCAGGATCCGGATCGCATCGCCGATGTTCTGGATGATCACCGGCGCCAGTCCTTCGGTGGGCTCGTCGAGCAGCAGGAAGCGCGACCCGGTGCGCAGGATGCGCCCGATCGCCAACATCTGCTGCTCGCCGCCCGACAGCCGGGTCCCCTGGCTGCGGCGGCGCTCGGCAAGGTTCGGGAACAGGGTGTAGATCTCCTCGACCGACATCCCGCCCGGCGCGATGACCGGTGGCAACACCAGGTTCTCCTCCACCGAAAGCGAGGAGAAGATGCCTCGGTGCTCCGGACACCAGGCCGCCCCGAGGCGGGCGATCCGGTTCGACGGCGCCGCAATCACCTCGGTGCCCTGCAGCAGGACCGAGCCGTAACGCTTCGGGATCGCACCCATGATGCATTTGAGCGTGGTCGACTTGCCCGCGCCGTTGCGGCCAAGCAAGGTCACGAGTTCACCCTGGCGGATCTCGAGGGCGACACCGTGGAGCGCTTTGCTCTCGCCATAATAGGCCTGCAGATCCCTGACCTGCAGTACGAGTTCGGCATCAGGCTGCATCGGACCGCCCCACATAGGATTCAATCACGCGCGGATCGCTGGAGACTTCGGCATAGGTTCCCTCGGCGAGAACCTCACCGCGGGCAAGCACGGTGATGCGGTCGCACAGACGGGCGACCACATGCATGTTGTGCTCCACCATCAGGATGGTGCGACCATGCGAGGCCTTTTCCAGAAGATCGGCAATACGGCCGATGTCCTCCGTCCCGAGCCCCGCCATCGGCTCGTCGAGCAGCATCAGTTCCGGCTCGAAGGCAAGCGTCGTGGCGAGCTCCAGCGCCCGCTTGCTGCCATAGGGCAAGGTACCCGCCGGCTCCGCGCCGCGGCCGCCCAGCCCCACATCGGCAAGCAGGCTTTCGGCCCGATCGTTCAGCTCGTTCAGGCTGGTCTCGTTCTGCCAGAACCGGTAGGACACGCCCTTGCCGTGCTGGAGCGCCAGGCGGACGTTTTCGAGCAGCGTCAGCCGCGGAAAGACCGCCGAGATCTGGAAGGAGCGAAGGATGCCGAGATCCGGCAGGCGCGCCGCCTTGACGCGGGAGATGTCCTGGCCCTTGTAGAGGATGGTTCCTTCGGTCGGCGTCAGGAACCGCGTGATCAGGTTGAAGAAGGTCGACTTGCCGGCGCCGTTCGGCCCGATCAGGGCGTGAAAGCCGTGGCGCCTGACCTTCAGGTCGACGTCCTTGATGGCCGTGAAGCCGCCGAATGCCTTGGTCAAGCCCCGGGTCTCGAGAATGCTCTCGTCGCTCACTTGGCAGCCTCCGCGTTCACGGCCGGGCGACATCCGCCGAACATTTCCCAGGGCGCGGCGGTCAGCCAGCCGCAGTCGACGGGCAGGTCGATGCCGGTGATGGCGGAGGCGCGGTCCGAGGCCAGGAACTCGACCGCCTCGGCCACTTCCACGGGCTCTACCGAGCGACCCATGGCGGCATGGGTATCGAAATCCCCGCCGTAATAGCGCGTCCCCTGCCGGCGGTGCTTGAGGATGCGCTCGACCAGCGTCACGCCAGGCGAGACCGAATTCACGCGCACGCCCGAGCGCCCCCACTCACCGGACAGATTGCGGGTCAGGCCGATGACGGCCGCCTTCGAGGTTCCGTAGGCGACCAGCGGCGACGAGAACAGGCCGGTCACCGAGGCAATGTTGACGATGCTGCCCGCGCCGCGTTCGGCCATGCGCGTGCCGAAGATGCGGTTCGCCTGCCAGGTCCCGTCGAGATTGACCTGCATGACCCGCGACCAGGCATCGTCGGTCATGCGGTGCGGCGGGAGGCTTTCCTGGAACGCGCCGGAGGAGACGACCAGCGCGCTGACCGGCCCGAGCTCGGCCTCGATCCGGGACGCGGCCTCCGTCATGGCCTCGGCATCGGTCACATCAAGCGCGATGCCCATGCAATCGGCCTGCTCGCTGGCAACGGCGCGGGCGGCGTCGGCATCGATGTCGGCTGCCACGACGCGCCAGCCCCTGCCGGCCATCACCTTGACGGTCGCCGCGCCGATCCCGTTGCCGCCGCCGATCACGACGGCGATTTTCTTTTGTTGCATCATGGCCTCCTCCATCCGTTTCATTGTCAGCCTCCCGGCATTGCTCCGAGCACGACCTGCCCCTTGTCCAGGACCAGCGTGTCGCGTTCGTCGGCATAGGCACGAAACCGGAGCGTCTCTCCCTCGTCCCAGATTTCGGTGCGGATCGTTTCGCCCGGATAGACCGGGGCCACGAAGCGCACGTCGAACCCGCGCACCCGGTCGGTCTCATAGGCCCGGGCCTTGCCCAGCGCGGACCGCAGCGCCACGCCCAGCGTGCAAAGCCCCTGCAGGATCGGCCGGTCGAACCCGGCGCGCCGGGCCACCTCAGGATCCGAATGCAGCGGATTGTAGTCGCCCGACAACCGATAGATCAGGGCCGACTGCGGCAGCGTCGGCAGCCGGTGGGTGATGTCGGGGGCGCGGCCCGGCACGCTTTCGAGCTCGCGCGCGCGCTCCGTCGGCCCGCCGCAGCCGCCGTCGCCACGACAGAAGGCGAGCATGTCCACCACCGCGAGCAGCTCGCCCGTGTCCTCGAGCCGGACCTCGCGCTCCTGGCGGAGCAGCGCGCCGCGGCCCGCGCCCTTGTCGACGATCTCGACCACACGCGAGGTCGAAACCACGTGCGCCGCAGGGGGCAGCGGGCGCAGGAGCCGCACCGACTGCTCGGCATGCAGCACCCTGGTCCAGTCGATCCCGGCCTTTTCGTCCCGCATCCAGAAGCCCGGATGCGCGAGCACGACGGCCATGGAGGGGAAGGCCCTGAGCCCGCGCTCCTGCACGAAACAGAGTTCGGCTTCGTCGCACGGGTCGGCGCCCATGCCGATCCCGAGCGCGTAGAGCATCGTGTCGCGCGGCGTGTAGAGCTGCTGCGCCTCGGGGATCGGCCAATTGAGGACGGTGTCGCGGTCGAACGCCATCAGATGGGAGCCCATGCGAAATAGGTGACCGCCGTGTCGAGCGGCGTGAACGCCCTGCGGAACGAAGGTTCGGCGGTTTCGGCTATGCTGGCAGGCGTCCAGCCGTCGGACATGTGGACCGACCGCACCGGGCGCATCTGGCCGTAGAGCAGGATCTCGTTGCGGCGGACGCCGAAGATCTGGCCGTTCACGCCGGAGGCCGCGTCGCTCAGCAGATACACCGCCAGCGGCGCGATCTTCTCGGGCGTCATCTTCTTGAGCTTTTCCGCCCATTCCGCCTGTTCGGGCGTGTCCGTGGGCACCGAGCTGATCATCCGGCTCCAGGCCGTCGGCGCGATGCAATTCGACCGGACGCCGCACCGCTCCATCTCCAGCGCGATCGATTGCGACAGGCCGACGATCGCCATCTTCGCGGCGGAATAGTTGGCCTGTCCGATGGAGCCGACAAGACCGGCATTGGAGGTGGTGTGGACGAAGGCGCCGGAGCCCTGCGCGCGCATGTGCGGCGCGGCGGCGCGGCTGACGAAGAAGGTGCCGTTGAGGTGGACATCGATCACCTGCCGCCATTCCTCCTCGGACATCTTGTGGATCATGCGGTCGCGCAGGATTCCGGCATTGTTCATGACGCCATCGATGCGCCCGAAACTGTCGAGCGCGCATTGCACGATCTTTTCGGCGCTCGACCAAGCCGAAACGCTGTCGGTGGAGGCCACAGCTTCGCCGCCGAAGCCCCGGATTTCGGCCACGACATCGTCGGCGGCGCTGGCGTTCTCGATCTTGCCCTGCAGGCTTGCGCCGAGATCGTTGACGACGACGCGGGCACCCTGGCGGGCGAGCGACAGCGCGATGGCGCGGCCGATGCCGCCGCCCGCGCCGGTGACGACGATGGATTTGCCTTCGACCATCCGGTCCGGGTTGAGGGGTGTCGCGTCAGACATGAGATTTCCTTCCATTGGATCGCATCAGGCGGTCAGGGCGGCTTCGGTGCCGAAAATGCAGGTGGCCTGGCACGAGAGCGTGCCGCCATTGCCGTGAACGAGCGCGGTCTGCGGATCGGCGACCTGTCGCTCCCCCGCCTCCCGCCGCAATTGCTCGACGGCCTCGATGATGAGGAAGATCCCGTACATTCCCGGATGCACGCAGGAGAGGCCGCCGCCATTGGTGTTGACCGGAAGCCTCCCGCCGGGCGCGATCGCGCCCCCTGAAACGAAGGCCCCGCCCTCGCCCTTCGCGCAGAAGCCCAAGTCCTCGAGAAACAGGATCGTGTTGATGGTGAAGGCGTCGTAGAGCTCGACCATGTGCATCTGTTCGGGCCCGAGCCCGGCCATGGCATAGGCGGCGGCGCCCGACTGGGTGGCGGCCGTGACGGTGAGATCCGGCATCATCGCGATCTGGCGGTGCCAGTGGGCTCCGCCCGCGCCCAGGAGGTAGACCGGGTTCTTGGGACGGTCGCGCGCGGCATCGGCACGCATCATCACCACCGCGCCGCCGCCATCGGTTACAAGGCAGCAATCGAGGCGCGACAGCGGATCGGACATCATCGGCGCGGCAAGCACCTCTTCCACGGTCAGCGGATCGCGCTTGAACGCGCGGGGATTGAGCCCGGCCCAGGCCCGGGCCGCCACGGCCACTTCGGCAAGATGGGTGCGCGTCGTGCCGTAGTCGTGCATGTGCCTGGCGGTCGCCAGCGCATAGGCCGTGATCGGCTGGCGTGGCGCATAGACGGTTTCGTTCACCTGCGGCTCGATGGTCGCGACCAGTTTGCCTGCGGCCGATCTCTGGTTGCTGCCGTAAGCGATCAGCGCGACATTGCAGAGGCCTGCCTCAAGGGCCATTGCCGCGGTCAGGACATGGGCCTCGAACGACGCCCCGCCCACCATCGTGCCGCCGAAATAGTTTGGCCGGATCCCGAGATATTCCGCCGCCGTGATGGTCGGCATCGCCTGGGTCGAGGAGGAGACGAACAGGCCGTCCACATCCGCAAGCCCCAGGCCCGCGTCGTCGAGCGCCCGGCGCACGCTTTCGGCCATGATCTCGATCGGCGACCAGCCAGGCGCCGCGCCCAGGCCGGCAAGCCCCACGCCAACGATTGCGGTCTTGCCGCGCAACCCGGTCATGACGTTTCTCCGTTGCGTGCGGGCTCGAAGAAGACGATCGGCTCGCCCTCCTGGCTGTCGATCCGGGCGCGGACCTCCATGCCGATCACCACCTCCTCCGGCCGGCAGCCGACGATGCGCGTCATGGTGCGCGGACCCTCGGCGAGTTCGACGATGGCGATGCTGTCATCGCCGCCCTCCGCGTCCGGGCGCCGGACGATCGAGCACGAATAGACCGTGGCCCGACCGGAAGCCTCGACCCATTCGAGATCCGTCCCGCCGGAGCCGGGCATCATCGTGCGCGAGTAGAACACGTGGTCTCCGGTCGTCACGGATCGCTGGATCATGAACCGGCCTTCGGCAAGAAAGCTGCGGTAGCGCGCTTCAGGCCCTGGGCCTTGCGTGATCGGGTCTTGCATAAGGGTCACCATCGTGCGGACCATCAGGCGGCCTGATTTCCGATATCGGTCAACGCGTGCCACAGCGTGTCCGGTTCGTGCATGAGCAGGGCGCCGCCCAGAACGGTGCTCCAGTGGCGTTCGTTGCCGCACTCATCCCGCCAGGCCCAGATCCGGCGGGTCAGGAAATGCAAGGGGTGTTCCTGGGTGAAGCCCATCGCCCCGTGAACCTGGTGGGCGATGCCGGCGGCCCGGCCCGCGGCCTCGCCGGCACGGGCCTTGGCCACCGCGACCGCCAACGGATCGCCCGGGCATTTGAGGCCAATGCCGGCGGCCGCCTCGGCGGCAGCGGCATCGGAGGCAAGCACGGCGATCGTCTGCTGAATGGCCTGGAACTTGCCGAGCGGCCGGCCGAACTGCACGCGTTCCTGCGCATAGGCGATGGTCATGTCGCGCACCCGGGCAAGTGCGCCGGCGATCTGGACCGCCCGGGCAAGCGCCATCAGCCGGAAGATCGTGTCCGCGCCATCCGGCATCGGCACAATGCGGGCAGGATCGAGCGCCGCATCGATCACCAGCCTGTCGCGAGGTTCGTTGGCGAGGTTCCGGCCCGGCTCGGCCTGCCAGTCCTGCCGCGAGACGAGGCACAGTTTTTCGCCGTCAGGGGAGCGGGCGGCAAGCACGAGATGATCGGCGCGCGCACCCCAGGGGACGGATGCGAGGGTGGCGGTCAAGACCCAGCCGGCGCCATTTGGCGTGAGCGTGGCGTCCGCGCCGGCGGCGACCGTAACGAGGCCTTCGGGTGCCGCAAGGCCAGCGCTGCCAAGCAGATGACCTGCGACGAGAACCTCGGCAAGCGGCACAGGGGCGGCATGCCGGGACGCAACCGCCACCAGCGGCAGCGCTTCCGCGAGCGTCAGCCCGACGCCGCCCTGCGCCTCCGAAAGGGTGGCGCGATCGAAACCGGCCCCGGTCACCGCGTCCCACACGGCCTGCGGCCAGGTTCCGCCGTCAGCGGCGTGACGCACCGCGGCCGTGCAGTGGGTTTCAAGCATCCGGTCCATGGTCTCGGCCATGAACCTGCCGGTGTCGTCGATGAGGTCTTCGAACATGTCAGGCTCCCATCCTGCGCCGCCAGGGCGGGGTCGTGCGGGTGGCATAGGCATTCAGCCCCTGCCTGCCGGTATCGGAACACAGGTCGTTCACGCCGATCTGCGCCGCGGAATCGAGATAGGGGCCGAGATCGAGCAGTTCGAGCTGGCCCATCAACGCCTTGGTGTGGGCGACCGCCGCAGGCTCGCAGGCGAGCGCTGCGTTGAGCGTCCTGGTGACGAGTTCCTCGAGCTCCTCGCCATCGGCGGCGATGTAATCGATGAAACCCAGCCGATAGGCTTCCGCCGAATTGATGCGGGCCGCCGTCAGCGCCAGCATCCGTGCGGACGAGAAGCCGATGCGGCGCGCCACGAACGGCGAAATCTGGGACGGCGAGAAGCCGAGCGTCACCTCCGGCAGCGCGAGCACGGCGGACTGGTCCGCCAGCACCACGTCGGACACGGCGGCAATGCCGAGCCCGGTGCCGAGAACGGATCCCTCCAGTACCGAGACGACGAGCTTGGGACATCTGTCGATGAGTTCGAGCAGATCGCCCGTCCCGCGCGTCACCCGGTACAGAAGTCCGTCGACATCCTCGCCGGCGGCGACGGTCTTTTCCATCGACGACACGATTTCGCTCAGGTCGCTTCCCGCGCTGAAAACGCCGCCCTTGCCGCGGAAGACAACGACCCGGACATCCGGCTCCTCCTCCAGCGCGTTGAACAGGGAGGCGATTTCATCCATCATCACCTGGTTGAAGGCATTGAGGATTTCCACGCGCGCCAATGTGACATGCAAGATGCCCTGGGGGTCGAAATCGATCTCGATATGTCTTGTCTTGGGAAGTTGCATCTTGATCTGCTTGTTTGTCTTTTGTGGAACCGGGACACAGTCGTTCTGAAAGCCCGGACGGCGGTCAGGACAGACCGAGCTTTCGACGCATCTGTCCCAACCTGTCATCGGCATCGCGGCGCTGCGGCACCCAGTCGGCAGAAATGGGCAGGGAGGTGTCTTCGCTGGCGCGAACCTTCTCGAAGACGACGGTGCGGTCGGAAATGGCCCAGTGTCCGTTGCGACGCTCGAACACGTCGACATAGCGTCCGGCGACCTCCATCAGCACCGACGCATCGGGCGCAAGCTTGCGGTCTCCGAGCAGCATCAGGCGGGATTCGCCAGCTTCGGGGCCCATGGTCTGCTGCGCGAGATAGTAGGTTTCGCACAGCGCCCGGTCGGGTCCGGCAAATTCGATCAGGCAGTTGGTCACGAAGTGCATGGAATGGGCGATGTGCGCATGACGACGTTCCAGCCACTCGATGAAGCCGTCGACGCCGCCCTTGTAGGCGCCATGGTCGTCATGGGCGTCGGGGTGATAGGCCGAGCGCACGAGCGCCCAGTCGCGGCGATCGACGCCGCGCGCATAGGCCATGGCCTGGTCCTGGATCTGCTGGCGGTCCTCAAGACGCATGTCGTTCATCAGTGTCATCCCTTGGCTGCTTTGAGTGTTGCGACGTGATCGCGCGCGTTCTGCACCAGCTGCGCGCGCTGCACCTTGCCGGTGGTGGTGAGCGGAAGGCTGTCGACCAGCTTGACGTAGCGGGGCACCTTGTAGTCGGCGATCTTGCCCTTGCAGTGCGCCACCACATCGGCCTCGGTCAGGCCCGAGCCCTTGCTCGGCACCACATAGGCCATGCCGACTTCGCCGAGCCGCTCGTCGGGAGCGGCCACGATCACCGACACCTGGATGCCCGGATGGGACGCCAGGTGCTGCTCGATCTCGGACGGATAGGCGTTGGTGCCGCCGACCTTGAACATCTCCTTGATGCGCCCGGTCAGGCTCAGATATCCGCGGCTGTCGAACCGGCCGATATCGCCGGTCTTGAGCCAGCCTTCGGGATCGATGGTTTTGGCGGTTTCGACGGGGTTCTTGTAGTAGCCCATCATCACCGTTGCGCCGCGGCACTGGATCTCGCCATCCTGGTCCGGCCCGAGCGGCAGCCCGGTCTCGGTGTCGACGATCCGCACTTCGCAGGCCGACAGGATCGGCGCCGTGTTGCGCCGGCAATCCTCGAGGCTGTCGTCCCAGCGGTTGAAGGTGGTGGAAATCGTGTTCTCGGTCATGCCGTAGGTCGACAGCAGCCGTTCGAAGCCAAAGGCATCGACGATCCGGCGGAACATGTCCTCGGGCACGGTCGAGCCGCCCATCCAGGTTCCCTCGAGGGTCGTGAACTTGCGATCCGCGAAGCCGGGCGTGCCCATCATGTCGAGGAAATGCGTGGACAGGCCGCCGAAGATGGTGACTTTTTCCTGCTCGATCAGGTCGAGCGCCTGCCCGGCATCCCAGTGCGGCATCAGATGCATGGTCGCGCCGGCGGCGAGCGACGGCAGCAGGCACATGAACATGCCGGCCACGTGATAGAACGGCAGATGCGCCATCACCTGCGAGCCCGCGCGCATCTTCAGGGCATCGCCCACGCGGATGCTCTGGTGGATCACCCGGTGATTGTGCATCGCCCCCTTGGGACGGCCTGTGGTGCCGGAGGTGTAGCAGATGAGCAGAAGGTCATCGGCCGTGACCCGGGCCTCGGCGGCGGCGATCGCGGCGTCATCGACCGGGGTCGCCGACAGGGTATCGAAGGGGACCGCCCAGGGCGCCACCGGCGCGCCCACCATGATCACCGATTTCAGGGCCGGCAGCTCGGGCAGGTCGAGGTCCCCGGCCGTTTGCGATCCGATCGACGGGGCGATCTCGGTCAGCATCGACGTGAAGTCGATCCCCCACATTGAGGGCGTCATCACCAGAACCTTGGCATCCGACTGGGCGAGGATGTAGCTGGCCTCGTCCTTCTTGTAGCGGGTGTTGACCGGGACGATGGCGGCGCCGAGGCGCGCCGCGGCGAGCAGCAGCAGCACCCATTCGGGGCTGTTGGTGAGCCAGACGGCGATGTGGTCGCCATGGCCGACGCCGGCTTGCACCAGTCCGCTCGCCAGCCGGTCGACCTGACCGTCGACGTCCGCAAAGCTCATGCGCAGATCGCCCGCGTGGATGTAATCGCGATCGGCATGATCGCGGGCGGATTTGCGGAGTACTTCGCCAATGGTAATGTCGGATTTCATCAATTTCTCCATTCAGACCGAGAAGCCGCCATCGACGGTGAGGCTGGCGCCGGTGATGTAGGATGCCGCGCTGGAGGCCAGGAACACGGCCGCATTGGCCGCCTCCTCTGCCGTCCCCGCGCGACGGAGGGCGGTGTTGTTTGCCACCGCTGTCATGAAGCTTTCAGGCACCCGGGTGGCCAGCCGATGCAGCAAGCCGGCGTCGATCGGACCGAGCGCCACGGAATTGGCGCGGATGCCGTGGCGTCCCTCTTCCCGCGCCACCGCACGGACCAGGGATTCGATGGCCGCCTTGGGAGCGATCGACAGGATGTCGCGATGGGCATGGCGCACGATCCCGGCCGATGTCAGCGCGGTGAGGCTGCCGCCGGAGGCGCGCAGATGCGGCAGGGCGGCGCGCGTGACATTGAAGAAGCCGTTGAGATCGCCGTCGATGACGCTGCGCCATTCGGCGGGATCGACTTCGCTCACATAGGACATGCTGATGTCGGCGCCGGTGGCGACGATGACCGAGCTGATCGTCTCGCCCGAACCGGCCAGGCGTTCGAAGAAGGCTGCGACCGAGTCCGGGTCGGCCAGATCGGCCTGGCCCAGATGCGCCTTGCGCCCCGCTTCGGCGACCTCGGCCGCCGTCTCGCGGGCGGCCGCCTCGTTGCTGCGCCAGCTCAGCGCCACGTCCGCGCCGCACTGGGCGAGCTTCCGGCAGATGACGCGACCGATGCCGCCACTGCCGCCGATGACGACCGCAAATCCGGCCGGCATGGCGATGAAAGGCACGGACAGGCTTTGGGCATTTCCGGGCATGCAGAAACCCTCCAAGAGACGACAGGCAATGAAAGAGAGCGGGAGTGGAAGCGGACGCTGGACCGCCGGGGCGAACCGGCGTCCGCTTCGGGCCTACTTCTGCACCAGCTTGCAGGTGCTCTGCTCCAGCGGGAAAGCGACTTCATCGCCCGGGATGGTCTGGACGATCTTGAAGAAGTCCCACTCGCCGGTCGATTCCTCCGGGGTCTTGACCTGGCCGACAAACATGTCGTGGATCATGCGGCCATCGGGGCGGATGTGACCGTTGACGGCGAAGAAATCCTCGACCGGCAGTTCGCGCATCTTCTCGCCCACGGCTTTGGCTTCGGTGGTTCCGGCCGCCTCGACCGCCTTCAGGTAATGCATGGTCATCGAATAGGCGCCGGCATTGAGCATGTTCGGCATCTTGCCGTAGCGCTCCTTGAAGCGTTCGCTGAAGGCACGCGCCTCGGGGCTCTGGTCCCAATAGAAGCCCAGGGTCGTCTGCAGACCCGAGGCCGCCTGCAGGCCGAGTGCCGCGACCTCGTTCTCGAACAGCAGCGGAGTGGCCAGGCGCTGGCCGTCCTGGGGCAGGCCGAATTCGCTCGACTGCTTGATCAGGTTCATCAGGTCCGAACCGGCCGAGATGAAGCCGATCACATCCGCGCCGGACGACGACGCCGTCAGCAGATAGGAGCTGAAATCGTTGGTGCCGAGCGGATAGTTGACCGAGCCGACGAGTTCGCCGCCCCGATCCGCGATGGTGGCGGTGAGGTTCTCTTCCATCTGCTTGCCGAAGGCATAGTCGACGGTGATCAGGAACCATTTTTCGCCCGGCTTCATGGCATAGCCCACGCCGCGCGGCATGACATAGGTGTCGTAGGTCCAGACGAAGGATGTCGGCGAACAGCCTTCATTGATGAGCCCCAGCGAAGCGGATCCCGAGAACAGGCTAATGATGTTGTTTTCGTTCGCAACCTGCTGCGCGGCGATGGCGGCCGGGGTCAGCGTCACGTCGACCAGTGCATCCACCTTCTTCACAGAGACCCATTCCCGGATCAGGGCCGACGAGACATCCGGCTTGTTCTGGTGGTCGGCGGAAATGTATTCGATCGGCCGGCCCAGGACCGTTTTGCCGAAATCCTCGATCGCCATCTCGATTGCCACCACCGAGCTGTTGCCGGCGATATCGGAATAGGTGCCGGACAGATCGGTCGCAGTCGCGAGAACGACCGGGTCCTCAGCCGCAGCGATCGGGCTGTAGCCCACGAGACCCGCCAGGATGGCCATGCCGGCCGTAAACTTTGTTCGTGTCATTGCTTCCTCCACTGATAATGACATTGACTTTCCCTCCACCCCGGCTCCTCAACCGGTGCGGGCCGCCTTCTCGATGCTGTCGAGTTCGGCCAGGATTTCAGCCCCATGCTCGCCGAGCCGCGGCGCGGGCCGGCGCAGGTCCGTGTTGCCACGGGAAAACTTCACCGGCATGCCGACATTGCTGTACCGGCCTTCGCTCGGATGCTCCCTGGTCTCGAAAAACCCGATCTCCTGCAAATGCGGATCCGACCACAGGTCATCGAACCGGTTCACGGCCATCGACGGGATGCTGATGCTGTCGCAATAGCGCACCCATTCGTCGGTGGTCCGCTCCAGCGCGCACTCCGCAAGGATCGCGTAGAGCGCGTCGATATTGTTGATGCGGCTCGTGAAATCGGAGAACCGCGGATCCTCGAGCACCTCGCTGCGCCCGATGCCTGCAAAAAAGTCGCGCCAGTTCTTCTCGGTGTAGGGCAAGATGCAGACATGGCCGTCGCGGGTGCGGTAGGGGCGGCGATTGCGCGTCATGTAGCGCGCAAACCCGGTTTCGCCGGAAGGCGGCACGAAGGACATGCCGGCCATGTGCTCGACGAGGTTGAAGGCGACATTCGTCTCGAACATCGGCACCTCGACCACCTGCCCTTCGCCGGTGCGTTCACGGTGATACAGGGCCGCCAGCACCGACCAGGCGATCGCCATGCCCGCCACCTTGTCGCAAAGCGCGGTCGGGACATATTCCGGCGCCCCGTTGACCCGGCCGATCATCTCGGTCAACCCGGCCCCGGCCTGGATGACATCATCATAGGCTGCCTTTTCGGCATAGGGGCCATCCTGCCGAAATCCGTTGGCCACGCAGTAGATCAGCCGCGGATTGAGCGCACAGACGGCTTCCGGGCCGAAGCCGAGCCGCTCCATTGCCCTCCCGCGGATGCTGTGAACCAGCACGTCCGCCGTGGCGATCATGCGGCGGAGCGTGGCCGCGTCCTCGGGCGCCTTCAGATCAAGCACGATGCTGCGCTTGTTGCGGTGCAGATTGAGAAAGATGCCCGGCATGCCCGGGTTACGCGCCGGATGATAGCGGCGAACGATATCGCCCTCGGGACTTTCCACCTTGATCACATCCGCGCCGAGATCCCCGAGAATCTGCGTGGCAAATGGCCCCATCAGCACGGAAGTCAGGTCCAGAACCCGAACACCACCCAACATATCCGCCCTCCTCTCCGCGCCGATATTTATGATACTGAGTAGTATCTAAACACTCGCAGTTGGTCAAGCGTCCATTTCAATTGATGCCAAGCCTATGGAAATGATGCGGAAATTTGATCCGAAGACAGATCTGGGGGCCACAGCCGGAGAGGCGGAAAACCAGCCGCGGCCCGAAGCTGCATGGCAGCGCCGGCCGAGGCGCCTTGGAATCAGGGCCGGCCGGGCACCAGCGCGAAAAGGCAAAGACCGGCGATTTTCAGAAAGCACGATGACCGGACGGAGCACATGCCTGGCCGGCAGCGGTCAGCCGATCCGCCTCTGCAGCGGCCCGCATTCCGATCAGTTTCTTGGAGAAAAGTGGCACGGCCCTCGGGATGGACCCTAAATTGGCTGGTCGGAGTGAGAGGATTCGAACCTCCGACCCCGTCGTCCCGAACGACGTGCGCTACCAGGCTGCGCTACACTCCGTGACCAGCGGCTGGCTTATAGACCGGCACAGGCGTGGCCACAAGCCCCTGTGATGCAAAAACGTGGTGCAAAACGAACCGAAAATCTCTTTGCCGGCAATGGGCTCCGGTGGAAGCCGGGCAGCGCGGCCGCGAGCCTCAGCGATCGTCGGCCCGGGGCGGCGTCGCCCCCTCGCCCTTGTTGCCGGGCTCGGCCGATTTGGCCTGGCCGGAGAGGAAGAAGCCCCAGCCGAGATAGGCCGTCAGCGCCAGGAAAAACACGGTGGCAATAGGTTTCACTCTCGCATTCGGCGTGATGCGAA
>NZ_LQZT01000007.1 GCF_001703635.1 Parahoeflea olei
CATGCGTGACCACGCACAGCATCTTCGTCCCGGCCTTCAGGCCCTCGACAACCACGACGCCGACATTGTCCGCGTGTTCATGTACCAGCAAATGGGGAGCCCCCATGGCGTATCTCCTTCTTACGGTTTGAGAATGATTTTCGGGGCGGCGGCCCGCCCGTCGAGAATGTCAGAAAAAGCGGAGGCGCCGTCTTCGAGCGGGCGGATCTCGCTCCAGTCGAGCGCGCCGAGCCGGCCGTCGAAGATCGCCGCGGCCGTGTCGCGGAAATCCCTGGGCGTGTAGGTATAGGCGCCGATGAAGGTGATCTCCTGCAGCGTCATGCGGCGGATATCGAGCCCGCCCTGGGCGTCGCCGAGACCGATATGGATGATCACGCCACCGGGCCGCACGGCCCGGCTCGCGGTCGCGCGCGTGGCAGAAAAGCCGACGCCGTCGATCACGACATCATAGGCGCCGGGATCGGCGGCCATCACCGCGTCGGGCGAAGCGACAGTGAAGTCGCCCGCCGACCGGATCGCCGGGAGACGGCGTTCGTTGGCCTCGCTGATGGTCACGTCGCCAGCCCCTTGCGCCTTGAGCGCCAGCGCCGCGCCCAGCCCGATGGCGCCGCCGCCGATGACGAGACATTTCGCCTTCGCCAGCGGCAGGTCGAGCGCGCCGGCGCCAAGCCGGACGCCGTGCCAGCCGCAGGCGAGCGGTTCGGCCATGCAGGCCTTTTCGAAGGACACCCCGTCGGGGATTTCAACGAGGTTTTCCGCCGGAATCGCGATCAGCTCCGCGAACGCGCCCTGGCGCGGCATCATCGACAGGATCTGGCGCGAGGGGCAGAGATTGTTGCGGCCGGCCTTGCAGGCACGGCAGCTGCCGCAGGTGGCGAGCGGATTGACGGTGACGCGCCGGCCCGTTCCCGGGCCTTCGACCACGACACCTGCCGCCTCGTGGCCGAGGATCAGCGGCGCGGGCCGGCGTTCGTCATGGCCGAGATAGGCATGCATGTCGGAGCCGCAGATGCCGACGGCCTCGACCCGGACCAGGCATTCGCCGGATTGCAGCACGGGCGGCAGCTCGTCGCGCCACTCAAGGCTGCGCGGCGCGGTGTAGACGAGAGCTTTCATGAACGGGTCCTCATTTGGCGGTATAGCCCCCGTCGACGAACAGCACCTGGCCGGTGACATAGCCCGACGCGTTGGAGGCGAGGAACAGGAGCGGCCCGTCGAGATCGGCCATCTCTCCATTGCGGCCGATGCAGGTGGCCGCGGCATGCGCGCCCGAGACCTGGGGATCGGCGAAGACCGGGCCGGTGAGCTCGGTCGGAAAGAACCCCGGCGCCAGCGCATTGGCGTTGATGCCGTCGGCCGACCAGGCCTCGGCCATGGCGCGAGTCAATTGCTCGACCCCGCCCTTCGAGGCGCCATAGGCGATGCCGTTTGAAAAGGCGCGGCGCGACTGCAGCGAGGCGAAGTTGATGATCCTGCCCCAGCCCCGTTCCCGCATCGCCGGCACCAGCGCCTGGGCCAGGAAGAACGGCACCGTGAGATTGAGCGCGATGGTGCGCTCCCAGCCCTCGGGCGTGACCGCGCCGGCATGCTGGCGCAGGTTGAGCCCCGCGGCATTGACCAGAATGTCGGGCGGGCCGAAAGGTACAGCGGCCTTTTCCGCGATCGCCGCGACATCGGCGCCGCCGGCAAGATCGGCGGCAATCGCCGCGGTCTCGCCTTGCGCCTCGCGGCGCCAGTCCTCGAGCGCATCGGCGCGGCGCGCGAGCCCCACCACCTTTGCGCCTGCACCCGCCAGGCAACTGGCCGCCGCCCGGCCGAGGCCGGAGCTCGCGCCGGTGACGAGCGCCACCCGGCCCTCGAGGCCGAACATGTCCTGAACGCCCATCTCAGATATCCCGGTCGGTGCCGGAGAGATCGAAATTCTCGCCGGGGAAATATTTCCTGAGGCGGATATCGGCGGTGCGGGCGTGTCCCTCCATGCCTTCGAGCCGGGAGATGCGCGCGGTCGCCTCGGCGATCGGCTTGGCGCCCTCGCGGGTGGCGCGCTGCCAGGTGACGATCTTCATGTATTTGTGCACCGACAGCCCGCCGGTGTAGCGCGCGGCCTTGGAGGTCGGCAGCACATGGTTGGGCCCGGACGCCTTGTCGCCGAAGGCGACCGTCGTTTCCTCGCCCAGGAACAGCGAGCCGTAGCAGGAGAGCCTGTCGAGCCACCAGTCGGGGTCGGCGGCCTGCACGGTCAGGTGTTCGGGCGCATAGTCGTCGGAGGTCGCTGCCATTTCCTCGCGGCTGTCGCACAGGATCACTTCGGCAAAGTCGCGCCAGGCGGCGGCGGCGTTGTCGCGGTTGACCTCGGGCAGCGTGTCGATCAGCTTCGGCACAAGGGCCATCACGGTTTCGGCAAGCGCGCGGTCGTCGGTCACCAGCCATACCGGCGAATTGTAACCGTGCTCGGCCTGGCCGACGAGGTCGGCGGCGACGATCTCGGCGTCGGCGTCCTTGTCGGCGAGAATCAGGCTGTCGGTGGGGCCGGCGAACATGTCGATGCCGACGCGGCCGAACAGGATGCGCTTGGCTTCGGCGACGAACTGGTTGCCGGGACCGACCAGGATGCCCGAGGCCGGGGCCCCGAACAGGCCGAAGGCCATCGAGGCCACGCCCTGCACCCCGCCCATGGCGAGGATGGTGTCCGCGCCGCAGAGATCGGCGGTGTAGAGGATCGCCGGATGCACGCCCACATCGGGCCGCGGCGGCGAGCAGACCGTGATGTGCTTGCAGCCGGCCACCTTGGCGGTGGTCACGGTCATGATGGCGGAGGCAACGTGGCTGTAGCGGCCGCCCGGCACATAGCAGCCCGCGGCCTCGATCGGGATGATCTTCTGGCCGGCCACGAGCCCCGGAACGATCTCCACCTCGACGTCGCCCAGCGTCGATTTCTGCGCTTCGGCGAACTTCTTCACATTGTCATGGGCAAAGCGGATGTCGTCTTTGAGCTTCTGCGGCAGCTGCGAGGCGGCGCGCGCGATCTCTTCGCGGGTGACGACGATGTTGCCGGTGTAGCGGTCGAACTGTTCGGCATAGCGCCGGGCAGCCTCTTCTCCGCCGGTCTCGATCTGGTCGAGGATGGCCTGGACCGTGTCACGGACGGAGCCGGACTCGGCGGATGCGGTTTTTTCGGCTTTCTTGAGATAGATGCGGGACATGTTCCCGGACCTCCTTTTGATGGGTGTCAGGCTATTGGTAGATGGCGGGCAGCAGGGTGGTGGACAGCGCCGGGACATAGGCGATGAACAGCACGACGATCAGCATGAACAGTACGAAGGGGATCGCCTGCCAGGCTATTTTCAAAATCGATTCGCCGGTAATGCCAGATACGACGAACAGGTTGAGACCGAGTGGCGGGGTGATGAAGCCGACCCCGAGCGCGGTGACCATCATCACGCAGAACTGGATCTCGTTCATGCCGATATTGTCGGCGAGCGGCTTGAGGATCGGCGCCAGGATGACGATGTTGGGTGTGGTCTCCATGACGCAGCCGGCGGCGATCAGGATGAAGATCATCATCAGGATGATGATCACGGGATCTTCGCTGACCGAGGTCACGGCCTGCACGAACCCCTGCGGCACGCCCATGATCGCCAGCGCCTCGGCAAGCGGGGCGGAAAAGGCGATGATCGGCAGGATCACGCCGTTGACCTTGGCGGAGCCCAGAAGCATGGCCGGGAAATCGGCAAGACTCAGCGTGCGCAGCATGAAGCCCATCAGGATCGTGACCACCACCGCGGTGGCGCCGGCCTCGGTCGGCGTCAGACGTCCGGAAAAGATGCCGTAGAAGATGATGCCCGGCACGATGAAGGCATACCAGCCGGATTTGAGCGCATGGCCGAGATTGGAGGCCCACTCGCCGAACGTCATCGGCTCGCCGCCCTCGTAGTGGTAGATGCGGTTGACGACGAGATTGGTGACCAGGATCGAGACGAGGATCAGGATGCCCGGAATGAGGGCCGCCAGGAACAGCGTCGAGGCGGAGATGCCGAGCACCAGGCCGATGATGATATAGGCGATGGAGGGCGGAATGAGGATGCCGGTGCAGGCGCCGGCGGCGACCAGCGCGCAGGCATAGGGCCGCGGATAGCCGCTTTCGACGAGCCGGGCGATGGTCATGCGGCCGACGGCGGCGGCCCCTGCGGCATCCGAGCCCGAAATCGCCGCGAACATGCCACAGACCAGCACCGTGGCCGAGCCGAAGCCGCCCTTGGTCCAGCAGGTCAGCGCCTCGGCGACATCGAGAAACTTGCGGCTCAGTCCCGTGCGCACCAGCACATCGCCGGTCAGGATGAACAGCGGCACGGCGGTCAGCGCAAAGGCGTCGATGCCGGTGAACAGGCTTTCGCCGACCGCGCTCAGCGGCATGTCGCCGGACATTGCCAGCATCAGGATCGCGCCGGCGCCGATTGCCGCCCAGACCGGCACCGCAAGGGTGATCAGCGCGACGAAGAGGATGACCGGTGCATAGAAGTCCCAGCCGAGTTCGACGGTCTGGTTGAGCTGTTGCCAAAGCATGATGCGCCCCTCACTCGAACAGCTGGTCGCCTTCATAGACGGGCGAGCCGTCCAGAAGGCAGCGGATGTCACGGACCAGCGACTGGGCGAGGCGCCACAGCATGATCGCAAAGCCGAGCGGCACCGCCATCAGGAACCACACCATCGACACCCTGAGCCCGGCGCTGACGGAACCGTATTTGGCCGAAACCAGCACCGTCTCGAACGACCAGTAGAGCGCGATCACGGCGACGACGACCATGACCAGGTCGCCGAAGATGTAGAGCGCGGCCTTGGCGCGCGGCCCGAGGTAATGCATCATCACGTCGATGCGGATATGGCCGCGCTCGCGCACCGCCGCCGCGGCCCCGATCCAGACGAGATAGATAAAGGCGTAGCGCACCACCTCCTCGCCCCAGATCGAGGAATAGGCGAAGACTTCGCGGCGCAGCACCTCGATCGCCATGGTCGCGACCAGCAGCACGTAGAACATCAGCAGCGCCCAGCGTTCCAGGTTCCGGTCCAGCGCACTCAGGAATTTCGACACGATACCTCCTTCGCGGCGCCGCCCTGTCCGGGCCGCCAGCCAGCGTTGTTGGTTGGTTTGCCGCTTCCGCCGCCCGGGAACTTGCCGGCGGCGGAAGCCTCAGAGGGTGGGATCAGGCGTCGTGGACGTAGTATTTGCCCTTGGTGCCGGCGGCCTCGACCAGCTTGTCGAAGGTGTCCATCGATCCGGCCAGCTCGGTCTTGTAGCTGTCCCATTCGGAGCGCTGGTAGCCGACCGTCTCCTTCCACTCGTTGAGCTGGTCTTCCGTCAGCGAATGGAACTCGACGCCGGACTTGGCCATCTCGGCCATGGCGAAGGCGCGGGCCGAGGGCACCTTGGCGAGGTTCTGGTGGAAGCTCATCTCCGAAGCCCAGGCGATCGAATCCTGCACGTCGGCGGGCAGGCCGTTGAACCATTCGAGATTGCAGGCATAGGCCTGGCTGTCGGGCACGGCCTGGGTGAAGGTGACATGGCTCAGGATGTCCTTGAAGCCGAAGGCGTAGAGCGCGCCGACCGACGGGTCGAGCGCATCGGCCACGCCCTGCTTGATGGCCGAGGGCGTCTCACCCCAGGCCACCGGCGTGGGATTGGCGCCGCCCATGCGGTAGAACTGCTGGAGCATCTTGGAGCCCGGCACGCGAAACTTCACGCCCTGCAGGTCGGCCGGCGTGATGATCGCCTTGCCGCCCTGGCGCACGGCCATCACCCGCGGATCGATGCAGAAATAGAACATCGGCTTGAAGCCGCGCGCCTCGACCAGCGCATCGACTTCCTTCTTCCAGATGTCCGAGGTCACCAGATTGACGAAGCGCTGATTGGCGCCGCAGAAATAGGGCATGTTGATGAGATCGACCGCCGGCGCAAAGGGCGCGAAATTGGACAGGGAGAACTGGCCGGCATTGACCGTGCCGCCCTGCACCTTCTGCGCCAAAGCCGAGCCGATGCCGAGCTGGCCGCCGGGGGCGAGCTTGACATAGATCTTGCCGTTCGACGCGTTCTGGAGGTTTTCCTTCACGTCGAGCTGCATCATCGGATAGCTGCGCGAGGTGCCGATCACATATTCGGTGGCGAGCGTCATCACATGGGCGGCCGCGGCCTCGCGGTCCTTTTCCTCCTTGGCGGTCTGCGCCACCGCCTCGTCCGACCACAGCGTCCCCGCCGCGCCGAGCACCATGGCGGCGGTGAAGGCGCCAGCTCCGGTCAGCTTGAGAAAATTGCGTCGCTCGGCCGAAGCCAGGTCATCCTGAATGCTCTTGTCGGTCATCGGGTTTCCTCCTCCCCATTGTGTGCTGATGTGGTGTCGCGCGCGCCCCCTGCCTCGATGATGAGCAGACCGGCGACGAAGAAACTGCAGGAGAGCGCGAGCAGCACGGCCTGCTGCAGATCGGTCAGGAAAGCGGCGCGAAAGAAGGCGCCCGCCACCACATCCGCGGCGAACAGCGCCATCGTCAGGGCAGCCAGCCAAAAGACCGGTTTTTCCGCGTGTATCATGACCCCTCCCAAGGTTTCGACCGTTGCAATGTAAGCGCTTACATGGTTTAACGCAACCACCTACAGCGTGCTTTGGGGTATATTTGTTTCAGCAGCCATGATGGAGGGCCCGTGAACGACCATAGCAAGCCAACGCTCGATGACGTCGCGCGCGCGGCGGGCGTGTCGACGGCAACGGTGTCGCGCTGCCTCAATTCGCCCGATCAGGTGATTGCCGCGACCCGTCTGCGGGTGATGCAGGCGGTGGAGACGCTCGGCTACACGCCTGATTTCGGCGGGCGCGCGCTCGCCTCGCGGCGCACCAACACCGTGGGCGCGATCATCCCCACCATGGACAATGCCATCTTTGCGCGCGGGCTGCAGTCGTTTCAGGAAACGCTGTCGCGCTTCGGCAAGACGCTTCTGGTGGCGAGCTCGAATTACGATCCCGCGCGCGAGCGCGAGCAGATGGAGGCGCTTGCCGGGCGCGGGGCCGACGGGCTTTTGCTGATCGGCTCGGCGCGGCCCGACATGAGCACCGATTACCTGCGCCGGCGCGGCATTCCCTTCGTGCGCGCCTGGAACCTCGGCAGCGGCGACGGTCATTTCGTGGGCTTCGACAACCGCGCAGCGGCGGCGATGCTGGCCGAGAGGGTGATCGCCTATGGCCATCGCCGGCTTTCCATGATCGCCGGCGTCACGCAGATGAACGACCGCGCCGCCGACCGTATGGCCGGCGTGCGGGATGCCGCCCGCGCCGCGGGCATCGCCGATGCCGACCTGCCGGTGATCGAGGCCGCCTATACCTTTGAGGACGGCGCGCGCGCCATGGGCGAACTGATGGCGCGGACGCCGCGGCCGAGCGTGGTGATGTGCGGCAACGACGTGCTCGCCGTCGGCGCCATGCAGCGCGCGCGCGAACTCGGCCTTGCCATGCCGGCGGACGTCTCGATCACCGGGTTCGACGACATCGATCTCGCGCGTGTGGTCACGCCGGAACTGACCACCGTGCGGGTGCCGCACCGGCGCATGGGCGAGGCGGCGGCGGAAATGCTGATCAGGCTCATCACCAAGCAGCCGGTCGAAACCCATGTCAAGATTCCGACCGCGATCGTCGAGCGCGGCACGCTGGGGCCGCCCCGGGACTGAGCCCACGCCTTGCCCCGGGTCGGGCCGGCCTTGCGCCGCGCTCGCCGCGCCCGGGCCTGGCACATGCGGGGATCGGGCCTCAATGGAAATTCCGCCCCTTCGGCAGCGCCCTGCCCGCGGCGCGCACGCGCGCCAGCTCCTCGAAATCGGCGCGCAGGTCCGGCGCGTCCCGGATCAGCCGGGCAATGCCGGCCGAGGACCTGCGCTCGCGGAGCCGGCTGTCCTCCGCCACCGGCCGGCGCACCTCGTCGGCATTGGCAAGCCCGCCCATGGCGCCGGCCATGTCCGAGATCCGCGCCATCATCGGCGTCAGGTCCTCGAGATGATCGGCCACCACATGGATCACCCCGTCCTCGTTCTGCACCCGGCCGCGCACGGCGACGCAGCGGCTGCCGAGCACCACGGCGCGGAATTTCTCGAACACTTTCGGCCAGACGATGATGTTGGCGACCCCGGTTTCGTCCTCGATGGTCTCGAACACTACGCCCTTGGCCGAACCTGGCCGCTGCCTCACCAGCACCAGGCCCGCGACCTGGACCTGGCGGCCCGAGCGGATGGTCTCCAGGTCTGCGCTGACGCGGCAGCCTGAGCGGGCCAATTCGGCGCGCAGGAAGGCCATCGGATGTGCCTTCAGCGAGAGCGACAGCGACTGGTAATCGTTGATCACCTGCTCGCCGAGCGGCATCGGCGGCAGGTGCACATCGGGCTCGTTCTGCAGGTCGCGGCTGTCGGCGAGCGCGAACAGCGGCAGCCGCTCGGCACTCGAGAGCGGATCGAGCGCCTTGACCGCCCACAGCGCATCGCGGCGGTCGAGCCCGATGGAGCGGAAGCAATCGGCCTCGGCCAGTTGCTCGATCGCCCGGCGCGGCAGGCCCGAGCGCATCCACAGGTCGCGCACGCTGTCATAGCCGCGCCCGCGCCGCTCGACGAGCTGGCGCGCATCGGCCTCGGCCAGGCCCTTGACGTGCTGGAAACCGAGCCGCACCGCGTGCGACTGTTTCATCACGCCGGCCATCTCGCGATGCCGTGCCGACAGGGGCTGCGGGGCGGCACCGGGTTCGAGCGTTGCGTCCCAGTCCGAGCAGTTGACGTCGACGGGACGGATCTCGACGCCGTGCTCGCGCGCATCGCGCACCAGTTGCGCCGGCGCATAGAACCCCATCGGCTGGGAATTGAGGATCGCCGCGCAGAAGACGTCCGGGTAATGGCATTTGAGCCAGCAGGAGACATAGACGAGAAGCGCGAAACTCGCCGCATGGCTTTCCGGGAAGCCGTATTCGCCAAACCCCTCGATCTGGCGGAAGCAGTGCTCGGCGAAGTCGCGCTCGTAGCCGTTGGCGACCATGCCCTCGACCATCTTCTTCTGGAACGAGCCGATGGTGCCGACCCTGCGGAAGGTGGCCATGGCGCGGCGCAGCTTGTCGGCCTCGCCCGGCGAGAAGCCGCCGGCGACGATGGCGATGTTCATCGCCTGCTCCTGGAACAGCGGCACGCCGAGCGTCTTGCCGAGCACGGCGCGCAGTTCCTCCTTCGGGAAGGTGACCTCCTCCTTCTTCTGCCGGCGGCGCAGATAGGGATGGACCATGTCGCCCTGGATCGGGCCGGGCCGGACGATCGCCACCTCGATGACGAGGTCGTAATAGCAGCGCGGCTTCAAGCGCGGCAGCATCGACATCTGCGCCCGGCTTTCGATCTGGAACACGCCGATGGTGTCGGCGCGACAGATCATGTCATAGGTCGGCCGGTCGCCATCGGGCAGCGAGGCAAGCGTCTCGCGGCGGCCGTAATGGGCCTCGAGCAGGCCGAAGGCCTTGCGGATGCAGGTGAGCATGCCGAGCGCCAGCACGTCGATCTTGAGCATGCCGAGGCTTTCGAGATCGTCCTTGTCCCATTCGACGATGGTACGGTCCTCCATCGCCGCGTTCTCGATCGGGATCAGCGCGGAGAGCCGGTCGCGGGTGATCACGAAGCCGCCGACATGCTGCGACAGGTGCCGCGGGAAGCCGACGATCTGCGAGGCGAGGTCGAGCATCTGCGCGAGATGCCGGTCGGAGGGATCGAGACCGGCGCGGCGGGCGTCTTCCTGGTCGATCTCGCGCGACCAGCCGCCCCATTTGGTGCCCGAGATGGCGGAGATCGCGTCGTCGGAGAGGCCGAACACCTTGCCCACCTCGCGGATCGCCGAGCGGGCGCGATAGGTGATCACGGTGGCGGCCAGCCCCGCCCGGTCGCGACCGTATTTCCGGTAGATGTACTGGATCACCTCCTCGCGCCGCTCGTGCTCGAAATCGACATCGATGTCGGGCGGCTCGTTGCGCTCCTCGGAAATGAAGCGCTCGAACAGCAGATCGACCTTGCCGGGATCGACCTCGGTGATGCCGAGACAGTAGCAGACCGCGGAATTCGCCGCCGAGCCCCGACCCTGGCAGAGGATGCCTTCAGAGCGGGCGAAGCGGACGATGTCGTAGACGGTCAGGAAATAGGGGGCGTAATCGAGCTTGCGGATCAACTCCGTCTCGTGGGCGATGGCCCTTGTCACCTTTTCCGGAGCGCCCTCGGGATAGCGCCGGGCGAGACCGATGGCGGTGAGCCGTTCGAGCGCCTCCTGGGCGGGCAGCGGCGTGTCGCCCAGTTCCGCAAAGACCGGCGCGTCGGGATACTGGTAGCGCAGTTCGTCGAGCGAAAAGCGGATGCGGCGGAAGAGGGTGAGCGACTGCGCCACCGCCGCCTCATAGCCCCTGAAGGCATGCAGCATGTCGGCGGGCGCGCGCAGATGCCGTTCGGCATTGGGCTCAAGCCGGGCGCCGATGGTGGTGAGCCGCTCGCCCTCGCGGATGCAGGTGAGCACGTCCTGCAGCGGCCGGCGCTCGGGCGCGTGGTAGAGCACGTCGCCCATCGCCACCAGCGGCAAGCCGTGAGCTTCGGCCAGCCGCGCCGCCATCACCATGCGGCGCTGGTCGAGGCTGCCATAGGCGCGGATCAGCGCCAGATGCAGGTGATCGGGAAATCGCTCCCGCAGGCGTTCGAGCACCGGTGCGAGCGTCCGGGCGTCGCGGTTTGCCGGCACCAAGGCCATCAACAGGCCCGCGCCGCGGGCGATCAGATCCTCGAGCGTGAGGTGGCAGTCGCCCTTGGGCGCACGGCGCTTGCCAGTGGTCAGAAGCTCGCACAGATTGGCGTAACCGGCGCGATCCTCTGGCCAGACCAGAATGTCGGGGGTGCCATCCATGAACGCGAGCCGGCACCCGGGCGCGAAGGCGAGCCCGGCCTCCTTGGCCGCCATGTGGCCGCGCACCACGCCCGCCAGCGAATTGCGGTCGGCAATGGCTAGGCCCGAAAGCCCGAGGCGGGCGGCCTGCACCACCAGTTCCTCCGCATGGGACGCCCCGCGCAGGAAGGAAAAATTGCTCGCGGCGGCGAGCTCCGCATAGGCGGGGGCCGAACCCGGACCGGACAAGGGACGGGCTGTCATGCGAACAGCCCGTGCATGTACCAGGCCGGCTCGCCGGTCTCGCGGCCATAAAGCCCGTGGCGGAACAGCCAGAAGCGGTAGCCCTGGCTGTCTTCGACGCGGAAATAATCGCGCGTACGCGCGCCGCGGCCATCGCGCCACCATTCGCAGGCAATGCGCTCGGGTCCTTCCGAGCGGGCGACCTCGTAGGAGACGCCGCGCCAGCGGAATTTGAGCGGCGGGCCGTCGGGCACCTCGGCGATGGTCTGCAACGGCTCCGGCCGCTCGAACAGGATCAGTGGCCGGGTGACGATGCCCTCGGGCAGCCCCTCGTCTTGGGGCACCGCCGCGAGCGCCAGTCCCGCCGCCGCACGCCCCCTCCCCGCCCCCGGCTGCAGGCGGGCGGCAGGCAGCCGGCCGAAGCTGCGCTCGGGAATATGGGTGTCGGCCAGCACGAAGCGCTGCACCCGCCCCGTACCGAGCCGCGCGCCGAGCCGGTCGATCAGCGCGTCATGATCATGCTCGCCGCCGCCGGCGCCCGCCACCAGATCGGCCTGCACGCCCGCGAACGGATCGGCATGGACCACGTCGAGCCGGATCAGGTCGAAGCCGAAGCCGGCGTCGAGATCGTCGTGCAGGCCGGCGATGCGCTCCTCGAACAGGCGGGCGATCACGCGCGCATCGCGCAGCGGCCGCGCCGTCTGGATGGCAAGTTCGCCGACATGACCATCGACCCGGAACAGCCGGATCCGGCCGCGGCGCAGGCCGAGCCCGCGGCGCTCCAGCGGTTCGATGAGGCCCGCCGCAAGGGCCGCGATCACATGGCTGATCTCGTCGTGCTGGCTCACCGGCTCGGCGAAGCGGCGCTCGGTGGACAATTCCGCCACCGGCATGAGCGGCGAGAGCGCCTCGGCCTCGCGCCCGAGCGCCTGGTCGAGCCGCTGCAGCAGTCGCGCGCCAAAGCGGGCGGCGAGCGGCGCGCGCGGCAGGCGGGCGATACAGCCCACGGTCTTGAGCCCGACGCGGCCAAGGGCCGTGACCAGGGAGGGCTCGAGCCGGAGCGCGCTCAGCCCCAGCGGCTCGATCGCGGCCGCATGGGCGCCCTCGGGGAGGATCCGCGCCTCGCCATGGCGCGCCATCGCCCAGGCGGCGCCCGGCGTGTCGGCCAGGCAGAGCCGGACGGAAAACCCTTGCGCGCAGAGCCGCGCCTCGAGATCTGCGACCAGCCCCGCCTCGCCACCCAGCAGATGGGCGCAGCCGGTGATGTCCATGAACAGGCCATGACTGCCCGCCGCCTCCGCCGCCGCATCGAGGGCGACGAGCGGCGTGTAGCGCTCGCACCAGCCGGCAAGCTTCAGAAGCAGCGCCCGGTCGCCCTCGGGATCGGCGGGGCGGCAATCAAGATCCGGCGCAAGCGCGCGGGCATCGCCGAGCGTCTGGTCGCGCCGCAGCCCGCGAGCCCGGGCGCGCTCGTCGAGGGCAACGATGCGCACGGCATTCCTGACCATGTCGGTGACGACGACGGGGGGCGCGTCAGGATGCGCGTCCGAAATCCTGTCGGTGATCCAGGACCTGCCCCATTGTGCGCGGCGGATCCTGTCGGTGGCCAGTCGCGGAAAGGCGATGGCGAGAATGCGCTGCCGGGTGGACGGAGCGGAGGACGGGGGTGGGAGCGGCATGATCGAAGGTCCTGGTCTGAGGGTTCCAGGCCACAAACCAGTGGCCCGTGCGCCCCGTTCGGTTGCGTTCCAGCGTGAGCGACAGCCGCATGGCCCCCACGCCGCGTTGGTCAAGGTCGTCCGTCCCCGATATTTCCGTGTTCACCCGCCAGCGCGTGGCCGCCGCACTCGCCTCCTCCTCCCCGCTCTGGCGCAGAACCAGCGCCAGCACCCCGCTTTGCCGCGCGCGCAGCATCAGCCGCCGCGTGGCGGTGATGTCGAAGCGCGCCGGATTGCCCCGGATCTGCAACACCAGCGCGGCAAGCCCCGCGCAGTCCGCCGCCTCGTCGGCCGCCCACAACGCGCCCTGCAGGTCCGCCGGTTCGACCATGGTGATCAGCGACGGATCGAGCCCGTGCTGCGCCAGCCCCGCCGGGAACAGCCCGCCGCCATCGACCCGGGCGGCAGGATCGCTGACCCAGACGACGCCCTGGCGGCCGCCGCGCCCGGCCTGGCCGGCCCGCACGGCGAGACCGAGCACGAATCCCGCCGCCGCGCCGATGTCGCGCGCAAGCGGACTGCGCACTTCGTGCAATCCGCCACAGGCGAGCCCGCCCTCGAGACAGCGATCGACCGCGGTCGCGCCCAAGGCAAGCGGCGCGGCCGCGCCGGCATCGCCAGCTCCCATTCCGCTGTGCGCCCGACAGGCACGAGCTTCACCGGCACGGGTCTGCGCGGCGAGGATATCCGTTGCAATTTGCAGCCGCGAAAGACTCATGGTCCCCTCAAATGTTCATGTTATGTTCTAATAAACACCGGACTCGGCGCGAGAGTCAATCGGCAGATTTCTGCCATGCCACGACAAGGCCGCAAAGGGTTGGCGCGTAAGGGAAAACCAGGCCACGGGCGGCCACAGGGGCCACCCGCGGAGGCGGGATCACATCACCGCGCCCATCTGCCAGGGCACGAATTCGGCGCCGCCGAAGCCCAGTTCCTCGCTCTTGGTCTTTTCGCCGGAGGCCACGCGCAGGAACAGTTCGAAAATCTCGCGGCCCTTGGCTTCGAGGCTCACGCCTTCGGTGACGATGTCGCCGCAATTGATGTCCATGTCGTCGGACATGCGGGCATACATTTCCGAATTGGTGGCAAGCTTGATGCAGGGCGTCGGCTTGTAGCCCGACACCGAGCCGCGGCCGGTGGTGAACACAATGAGATTGGCGCCCGAGGCGATCTGCCCGGTCACCGAACAAGGGTCGTAGCCGGGGCTATCCATGAACACGAAGCCGCGCTCGGTCACGGGTTCGGCGAATTTGTAGACCTGGGTCAGCGGCGCCGAACCGCCCTTGGCGACCGCGCCGAGCGACTTTTCGAGAATGGTGGTGAGCCCGCCCTTCTTGTTGCCCGGCGAGGGATTGTTGTCCATCTCGCCGCCATTGCGGGCGGTGTAGTCCTCCCACCAGCGGATCCGCTCGACGATCTTGGCGCCCACTTCCGGCGTCACCGCGCGGCGGGTGAGGAGATGTTCGGCGCCGTAGATCTCCGAGGTTTCCGACAGGATGGTGGTGCCGCCATGGGCGACCATCAGGTCGGAGGCGACGCCGAGCGCTGGATTGGCGGTAATCCCGGAATAGCCGTCCGAGCCCCCGCACTGCATGCCGATCACGAGGTGCTCGAGCCCTGCCGGCGCGCGCACGGCCTGGTTGGCGACGGCCGCCATTTCCTTCAACTGCTCGACGCCGCGCTCGATGGTGCGGCGGGTGCCGCCGGTCTGCTGGATGGTCATGTAGCGGATATTGCCGTCGGCGCGCATGCGGCCGCGGCCCACCAGATCGGGCACCTGCATGACCTCGCAGCCGAGCCCCAGAAGCAGGATACCGGCGAAATTCGGATTGCGGGCATAGCCCTGCAGCGTGCGGAACAGGGTCTCGTAACCCTCGTCGCGGCCCGACATGCCGCAGCCGGTGCCATGCACGATCGGCACCACGCCGTCGACATTCTCGAACTCGTCGAGCCAGCCCTGCTTCTCCACGGCCTCGGCGATGAAGCGGGCGACGGAGCCCGAGCAGTTCACCGAGGTCAGGATGCCGAGATAGTTGCGGGTGCCGACCTTGCCGTCGGCGCGGTGGTAGCCCATGAAATGGCGGTTTTCGGCGGGCGCGGGCAAGGCCCGGATCTCGGTCGAGAATTCCTGCGCCTCGGCATGGCCGCCCATCGAGAGATTGTGCACATGCACATGTTCGCCCGGAGCAATGGCGCGGCTGGCGAGACCGATGGTCTGGCCGTAGCGGATGACCCGCTCCCCGGCTACAATCGGCCGGCAGGCGATCTTGTGCCCGCGCGGCACGGTTTCCAGGAGCGCTGCCTCAAGCCCGGGGATCACCGCGCCGGCCACGAGGTCCTTCAAGGCGATGATGACATTGTCCTGGGGATTGAGACGAATGGTCGAAGGCAGGTCGGTGGTCATGCAGTGTCCGTTTGTTGCAGGCCGATTCATGTGGACGCGGTGCGTCCGCAGGGCCGGATGGTCAATCTAACATGTTAGTATGCCAGTAAACAGTGGCTTTGTCATATCAGGCGAATCCCTTTCAGCCAATACACGGAATCCGCGCATCACACGTGATGGCGCGACGCGGCGCCGGCGCGCGATTCCGGTTCCGGCCCAAGTCCGGGTTCCCGCAGCCCTGCGCGGACCGGGGCGGGATTTGCCTGCGCCCGTTGCCGCGGACCGCAGGCCGATGTAAACGGCACGCATCTGCCCGCCGGACGGCGGCACATGCGGCAGCGGGCCGCTTGAATTGACCACCGGGAACTGGGACAACACGACCGATGACGCCAACACGATGCCGGCGGACACGACGAGACCCGTTGCGAGCCGCAGGCGGGACCCGATGATGGCCCGGGCGCTTCGGGGCAACAGCAAGGATGGGGGTAACGCATGAGCCAGGAGTGGAAACCACTCGACAAAGGCCGCTGGTCCGCACAGGGAGCCGCGGGTGACGGCGCAGGCGGGCCGCACAGCGCTCCCCCGACCGCGCTGCAGCAGCGCCTGATCGACGTGGCGCGCGGCGGCTGGCTGCGCCGCGGCATCTTCCGCGCCACCGTCTCCCGGCTGGTCTTCATGCTCGGCGGCGGCCGCCCGCTCGATATCGGCTTCCGGGGCGTCACCTTCCGGCTCGAAGGTGGCCGCAACCTGATCGAATACGGCATCCTGCTCAATCCCGCCTACAATGCCGAGGACATCGACTTCCTGCTCGGCGCCGTCGCGGACGGCGGCGTATTCGTCGATGTGGGCTCCAATATCGGGCTCTACAGCCTGCCGCTCGCCCGCGCCGCTGGACCAACCGGGCGCTGCGTGTCGATCGACGCCAACCCGCTGATGATCGAGCGGCTCAAGCGCAACGCGGCGCTCAGCGGGCTCGGCAATGTCACCGCCATCGCCAGTGCGGTGAGCGACCGCGAAGGCTCGGGTCAGCTTGCGGTGCGCAAGAACGACGACGCCATCGTCGCCGTGGAGGAAACCGGTACCGGCCCGATTCCGGTGAGGACGCTGTCGGCTCTGCTCGCCGCGGCCGGCATCACCAGGGTCGACGGGCTCAAGATCGACATCGAGGGCCATGAGGACAAGGCGCTGGTGCCCTTCCTCGACGCCGCCGCCCCGGACATGCTGCCCCGCCGCATCGTCATCGAGCACCCCGAGCCCGGCGCGGACTATCCGGGCTGCACGGCCGCCTTCGCCCGCCACGGCTACCGGCTCACGGGCCGCACGCGCAACAATTCGCTCTACAGCCGCGGCCATGACTGAGACACCCGAGCGCCCGGACACGGCCCCGGCGATCGCCATCGTGCCCTATGGCAAAAGGGCGACGCTGAGCTTTGCGCGCTTGAACCTCGACGAGCTTTCCTGGCCGCTTGGCCGGCCTTCACGGCTTGCGCACGGCACGATCGCCGACATGAGTCCGGACGATCATCTGGTCGCCTATGTGAATTCCCGGCTGCTCTACATGCCGCGTCCGGGAGTGCGGGCGCGGATGTCGGTGATCGTGGTCGAGCCCGAGGCCGTGCACCGGCGCAACATGATCTGGCTCAGGCTGTTGTGGTGGCGCTTTTTCAAGGTGCTGAGCTGCAATGCCGCGCTGCTTCGGGCAATCCCGAACGGCCACCGCTTCGTGTTCGGCTCGACTTGGGTGCCGGACTGGCGCAGGATCGACACCGGCAAGACCCGGATGCTCTCGCTGATCGCATCGCAAAAGCGGACCTATGAAGGCCACAGGCTGCGCCACCAAACGGTCGACTGGATCCGCGCGAACGGCGTCGAGGCCGACATTCTCGGCCGCGGCTATGCGCCGTTCGAGCGCAAGTCCGACGGGCTTGCCCCGTACCGCTATTCGGTGATCATCGAGAATGTGCGCGAGCCCAGCTATGTCACGGAAAAGCTGATCGATTGCCTGCTCTGCGAGACCGTGCCGATCTATTGGGGCGCCCAGGACATCGAAGAGATTTTCGACACCCGCGGCATGATGGTGTGCCGCTCGCTTGCGGACATTGAGGCCGCAATCGGCTCGGTTTCAGAGGCCGACTATGCCTCGCGTCTTGAATTTATCGCCAAGAACAAGGAAAAGGCATCTCGATACGCCGACCACGAGCGGGCCGCAGCCCGCATCGTCGAGATCGCCGCGCAAAGGACGAAACCCAAGCCATGACCGACAGCACATCGCCCAAAACCGCCCTGATCACCGGCGTGACCGGACAGGACGGCGCCTATCTTTCGGAGTTCCTGCTCAAGAAGGGCTACAAGGTGCACGGCATCAAGCGGCGCACCTCGCTGTTCAACACCGCCCGCATCGACCACCTGTTCGACGGCGAGTACGGACGCTCCGGCCAGTTCGTGCTGCACCACGGCGACATGACCGATTCCTCGTCGCTCACACACATCCTGCAGCAGACCAAGCCCGACGAGGTCTACAATCTCGCTGCCCAGAGCCATGTCGCGGTCTCCTTCGAGGAGCCTGAATACACCGCCAATTCCGATGCGCTCGGCACGCTTCGGCTGCTGGAAGCGATCCGCATCCTCGGCCTGAAGGACAAGACCAGGTTCTACCAGGCCTCGACCTCCGAGCTCTACGGCCTTGTGCAGGAGACGCCGCAGACCGAGCGCACGCCGTTCTACCCGCGCTCGCCCTATGGCGTGGCCAAGCTCTATGCCTACTGGATCACGGTCAACTACCGCGAGGCCTACGGGCTCTATGCCTGCAACGGCATCCTGTTCAACCACGAAAGCCCGCTGCGCGGGGAAACCTTCGTGACCCGCAAGATCACACGGGCGCTGGCGCGCATCAAGCTCGGCAAGCAGGATGTGCTCAAGCTCGGCAACATGGATGCGCTGCGCGACTGGGGCCATGCGCGCGACTATGTCGAGATGCAGTGGCTGATGCTGCAGCAGCAGGAGCCCGAGGATTTCGTGATCGCCACCGGCGTGCAGTACTCGGTGCGCGACTTCGTGCTCGCGGCCGCCGACGCGCTCGGCATGCGCATCACGTTCGAGGGCGAAGGCGTGGACGAGGTCGGCCGCGACGAGTCCGGCAAAGTGGTGGTGGCGGTCGACCCGCGCTATTTCCGCCCGACCGAGGTGGAGACACTTCTCGGCGACGCCTCCAAGGCCAGGCAGAAACTCGGCTGGACGCCGCAGACCTCGTTTGCCGATCTGGTCGCCGAAATGGCCGAGGCCGATCTCGAAGAGGCGCGGCGCGATGGCTGAGCCCGCCCGAAACCTGGCCGGGAGCGTGCGCGGATGAAGATCCTGCTCACCGGCGGCAACGGCATGGTCGGCCGCAACATCCGCGACCGCGCGGAGCAAGGCCGGCACGAACTCGTCGCGCCGCCAAGCCGCGAACTCGATCTGACCGACGCCGCGGCCACCGAAAGCTATGTGGCGCAACTCAAGCCGGACATGATCATCCATGCCGCGGGCCGGGTCGGCGGCATCCAGGCCAACATGGCCCATCCGGTCGAGTTCCTGGTCGAGAACCTCGACATGGGCCGCAACATCGTCATCGCCGCGCGCAAGGCGGGCGTGCCGCAGCTCATCAATATCGGCAGTTCCTGCATGTATCCGCGCGCCGCCCCAAACCCGCTTGAGGAAAGCGCGGTGCTGACGGGCGAACTGGAGCCCACCAACGAGGGCTATGCGCTTGCCAAGGTGATGACGGCACGGCTCTGCGACTATGTAAGCCGCTCCGATCCGCATCTCTCCTACAAGACGCTGATCCCGTGCAACCTGTTCGGCCTTCACGACAAGTTCGACCCGGCCGTCTCGCACCTGCTGCCTGCCATCATCCGCAAGGTGGACGAGGCGAAGCGGACAGGCGCCGGGACGGTCGAGATCTGGGGCAGCGGCGAAGCGCGACGCGAATTCATGTTCGCCTCGGATCTCGCCGACGGCATCTGGACCGCGGTCGAACGCTTCGACGAACTGCCGGCCACGATGAACATGGGCGTGGGCACCGACCATTCGATCAATGATTACTATGCCGCCGTGGCGCGGGTGATCGGCTGGCAGGGCAGCTTCACCCATGATCTTTCGAAGCCCGTGGGCATGAAGCAGAAGCTGGTTTCGGTCGCCTTGCAGCAGCAGTTCGGCTGGATGCCCGCGACCCCGCTCGATGAGGCGATTGCCGAGACCTACGCGCATTACCGCACGCTCGAAGAGGCGTCCAAGGAGACTTCCAAGTGACAGAGATCGCGTTCCCGCTGGCCACCAGTTCCTGGGACGAAAAGGAATATGCGGCGATCGACCGGGTGGTCCGATCCGGCTTCTTCTCGATGGGCAAGGAAGTGGCGGCGTTCGAGAAGCTGTTCGCCGAACAGCTCGGCGCGCCCTATGCGATCATGTCGAATTCGGGTTCGTCGGCGAACCTCCTGTTCGTCGCGGCGCTGCGCTACCATTCGCGCCACAAGCTTTCACCCGGCGACGAGGTGATCGTGCCGGCGGTCTCGTGGAGCACCACCTATGCGCCGCTCTACCAGTACGGGCTCAGGCTCAAATTCGTCGATATCGATCTCGACACGCTCAACTACGATCTCGACCGGCTGGAAACGGCGGTCACCGAGCGCACCCGCGCGATCATGGCGGTCAATCTTCTCGGCAACCCCAATGATTTCGACCGCATCGCCGCCATCATCGGCGAGCGCGACATCGTCCTGCTCGAAGACAATTGCGAGTCGCTGGGCGCGACCTTCAACGGCCGCCAGGCCGGCACCTTCGGGCTCGCAGGCAGCTATTCGGCGTTCTTCTCGCACCATATCTCCACCATGGAGGGCGGGGTCACCGTCACCCATGACGAGGAGCTGTTCCACATCATGCTGAGCCTGCGCGCGCATGGCTGGACCCGCAACCTGCCGAACCCGAACCGCGTGACCGGGGTGAAGGGCGACGATCCGTTCGAGGAAGCCTTCCGTTTCGTGCTGCCGGGCTACAATCTCAGGCCGCTGGAAATGAGCGGCGCGATCGGCATCGAGCAGATGGCGAAGCTTGCGATGATCGTCGAGAACCGGCGCCGGAACGCGGCGCTGTTCAAGCAGGTGATGGCGGACTTCCCGCAGATCCGCACCCAGCGCGAGACCGGCGAAAGCAGCTGGTTCGGCTTCTCGATGATCCTCGACCCCGACTGCGGCCTGAGCCGCAGGGAGCTGGTTTCCTGTTTCGACCGGCACGGCATCGAGGCGCGGCCGATCGTGGCCGGCAATTTCGCCAAGAACGAGGTGGTCACGCGCTACATGGATCACGAGATCCATGGCAGCCTTGCCAATGCCGAACTCGCAGACCGCAACGGGCTGTTCATCGGCAACCACCATTATCCGCTCGAAAAGCCGATGGAGCAGTTGCACCTGGCGCTGACCCAGGCCTTCGGCCGCAACAGCACTGACGTTTGAAGTCTGCGCGGCCGCCCGCTCAGTCGAGCCGGATCCAGCCCTCGGGCCAGATGTCGCGGTTGACGAGCTTGTCGTCGGCGAACCAGCGCGAGGGCGCAACCACCACCTTGTCCGGTGACGGGTTGAGCCAGGCGCCCCACCAGGAGAACGAGGAATTGGCGATGATGTGGTGCCGGCAGGCGCTCATCAGCCGCAGATCCTCGTAATTGTGGTCGGAATCATTGTGGTCCATCACCCGCATCTCGAAGGGCAGCCGGAGATTGTCGCGCACCCAGGCGGGATCGTCGGAGAAGGTCACGATCAGCGGCGCATCCGACATGGTTGTTGCGATGCGTTCGGCCGCCCGCGCGTAGTAATCGAGCGTGCAGGTGCCATGGGTGGCGTTGGTGCGCGCGTCGCGGACATAGTCGCCGCGCCGAATGTGCAGCGAGATCGCCGGCCGTTCGGCAAGCTCGGCGAGGATCGCGGCATTCTGGTCGGACGGCGGCGTGACGATCCGGAAATCGGCGCGCAATTCCGCCTGGAACCGCTTGAAATAGCGCTCGCTCTGCCAGTAGCCCTTGAGGTAGACGCCGTCGCCAAGCGCATCGAAGCCCGCGTTGAAACTCAAGCCGTCCTCGCGCACCAGCCGCGGCTTGAGCTTCAGGCCGCGCCAGAGCAGATAGCGCAGCGGCGCGCGCTTGCGCTCGGGCGGCAGGTCGCCATCGCCGGCCTTGCGCGCGACGATGGCGAAATGGTCGAGCCCGTAGCCGAACTGGGTGCTGCCGTCGAATGCGCGCGTATCGAGCAGAAGATCCGTGCCGTGGCGCAGCGCCAGCGCCCGGCCCGCGGCATACTGGAACATCTGGTTGCCGAGGCCGCCATTGATGTGGGTGATGATCATGCGCAGGTCTCTTCTCAGCATACGGGCTGGCGATGGAAGGCAGGCCGCAAGTCACTTCGCCGGCCGTGATCGGTTGGGCTTAGGAGAAAAACCGCCGGCCGGTCAATCGCAATTTGCCCCGGCCGGGCTTGCCCCCGGTATGGCGCCGGAGGCAAAGCTGTGACATGACGTTGCTTTGCCGATCACGCCTGGATGCGATGCATGTTGAGAAAAATCCGCCGCCATTTCAAGGAAAAGCAAAATCCGCATCTGAAAACCCAGCGGCTCGAATACCGCCGGTGGCGTGCCGACAATGGCGAGACCCGCCGCACCCGCTTTCCCGGCCTGACGCCGGAGTCGACGATCTTCGATTTCGGCGGGTTTCGCGGCAGCTGGACGCAGGCGCTGTTCGACTATTACGGCTGCCGGGCGCAGATCTTCGAGCCGCATCCCCGTTTTGCGGCCGAGCTTGAAGCGAAATTTGCGGCCATTCCGCAGATCACCGTCAACCCGTTTGCGCTCGGAGGCGCGCATGGCAGTTTCCCGATCTCCGACCAGGGCGACGCCTCCTCCGCGTTGAAAACCTCCGGCAGCACCCTGACGGGACGCGTCGTCGCCGTGAGCGACTTCATGGCCGGCTTCGAGCCGGACAGGATCGACGTCGCCAAGATCAATATCGAGGGCGGCGAATACGACCTCCTGCCGGCGCTTCATGCGGCCGGCTTGCTTCGCCGCTTCGGGCTTTTGCAGATCCAGTTCCACCTGTTCGACACGAGCCACATCGCCGCCCGCGACGAGATCCGCCAACAGCTCTCACACACCCACCGGTGCGACTGGAGCTATGACTTCATCTGGGAGCAATGGAGCCTCAAGCCCGACCAACCGTGAGGATGTCGCGCGGCATTCGTGTGCCCGCCGAAACATCCTGAGGTCGGGCGGAGCGCCTGGCCCCGAGACACACGGCATGGCGGTCAGGCACGGCTCTGGCGGGCGGCGAGCCGGCGTTCCCATTCGATCGCATGGGTGATGATGGTTTCGAGATCGCCATATTCGGGCGCCCAGCCCAGCACGTCGCGGGCGAGCGTGGAATCGGCCACGATCATGGCCGCATCGCCCGCCCGGCGCGGCGCGCGCTCCACCGGAAAATCGACGCCCGAGACCGCCTTGACCGCCGCGATCACCTCGCGAACCGAATAGCCCGAACCGGAGCCGCAATTGACCGCCATCGACGCCCCGCCGCGTCGCAGATAGTCGAGCGCGCCGAAATGGGCGCGGGCCAGGTCGGTGACGTGCACATAGTCGCGCACGCAGGTGCCGTCCGGGGTTTCGAAATCGTCGCCAAAGACCTGGACCCGGTCGCGCTTTCCGGTCGCGGCCTCCGCGGCGATCTTGATGAGATGCGTGGACCTGCCCGAGGACTGGCCCGCGCGCATCTTCGGGTCGGCGCCGGCGACGTTGAAATAGCGCAGGCAAAAGCTGCGGAATTCCGGATTGACTGCAGATACGTCGCGCAGCATCAGCTCGGTCATCATCTTCGACGCGCCATAGGGCGATTCCGGCGCGAAGGGCGCCGTCTCGACGACCGGCTCGAGCCCCGGCGCACCATAGACCGCAGCCGAAGAAGAGAAGATGAAATGCCGGACTCCCGCCGCCAGCGCATGGGCGATCAGCACGCGCGACTTGCAGGTGTTCTCGCCATAATAATCGAGCGGACGCTCCACCGAGTCGGGCACCACGATGAGCCCGGCGAAATGAATGACAGCCTCGATATCATGGGCGGAAAAGATGGTTTCGAGCGCCTGCGCGTCGCCGATATCGGCGCGGTAGAACGTGGCGCCCGCCGGCACCGCCCAGGCATTGCCGGTGCACAGATTGTCGATGACGACGACGTCCTCGTTGCGCGCGAGCAGTTCAAGCACCATGTGGCTGCCGATATAGCCTGCGCCGCCGGTGACCAGTACGCTCACGGCCGGCCTCCGCGCGCGGCGAGAAACCGTGCCGAACAGGCGCGGATGCGGCGGCGATAGACAAAGCGCCGGAGCTCACGGCCGAGCCTGCCCGCAAGCCCGCCACGGCCGGCGATGGAAATGGTGCTGCCGCCCGCTTGCGCGGTGCGGTCGCTCACGCCCGAGGGGATCACGCAGCCGGGCGCGACCCCGGTCACCCAGCCCATCTGCAACAGCCCGTCCACCGGCCGGTCGATGCGCTCGCTGAGTTCGAGGAGCCGCGCCGCCTGCGCGGCGCTCACGAGCTGCGCCGAGGTGCGCAGCATGACGATGTCCGGCCGCACCAGCACCACGTCGCCGCGGCGCTCGACCTCAGCGGCACTCCCGGGCACCGGCCGGACCTGGAACTGGATGTAGCCTTCGCGATCGACCACCTCGCTCGCCATCGCAAAGGCACGGGCAAAGGCCTCGCGATCGATCTCGACATCGTCCTCGAGCACGAGGCCGGCGGCGAGCCCGCGCTCGACGATCTCGCGCCAGACCTTGCGGTGGCTCAGGAAACAGCCGATCTCGCCCATCGACAGCTCGAACGGATAGGGCGGATCGAACAGGCTCTGACGGCTGAGGACGGCGTCGATCTCCGCCTTGGGCAGCGCCCGGCCGTCGACCGCGTCGATCACCTCGGCCGGCACCGGCGAGGCGGCGCGGATGCGCTCGACCTGCGGCCGCCGCGCCTCGGCGCGCGCCAGATGAATGATGAAGGCTTCGATCCCGCCCGGTTTGCTCATGCCACGCCCGCTGCCGCCTTTCCGGCCAAGTGCCCGCCGGAGCGGCGGATCAGCCCCCTTCTAGACTGGGGACTTCGCAGGCCGCAAGGGGAGAGCGGCCGCAGCCTCCCCATGCCGCAGGACGGGCGGGGAGCACAGGCCGCTCGCCTGCTGCGCGGATGAATGTGAACGCCGGGCGGATCCGCCAAAGAGCAGGCCCCCCGGAAGCAGAAGTTCGCGCCGGCAGGCCCCCCGCCTCCCTGGCTGCGTCCTGAACGACCGCGCCCGCGCCGTGCCCGCGCCCGAGCGCACGCCCGAGCCAGCCCCCCGGGGACCCGCTACAGCGGTGCGAACCGCAAGCGTGCGGCAAAACCCCGGCAGGTTCGCACCCGCCCCAAGCACCTGAAACGGCGACAGCTCCTGCTCAAGCCCGGCACCACCCCGAGGCTGCGGCATCCCTTTTCGGCACGGATCGCGCCTGCTCCCCCGTTTCACTCGCCCCCGCAATGGGTTAGAACAACCGCAGTCGCCCCTTCACGGGGGCGTGGATCGAAACCGCGCAGGCGTCCTCGGGACTGATATCCTGCAGCCGTCGCCCCTTCACGGGGGCGTGGATCGAAACATCTCGGCGCACTCAGCCAAGCTCGGCCCGCAAGTCGCCCCTTCACGGGGGCGTGGATCGAAACGCCGGCATCGCCACCAATGTCATGCCCGGCGAGCGGTCGCCCCTTCACGGGGGCGTGGATCGAAACCTTGATCGGCACGGTAGAAGCCGCGATCAGCGAGAGTCGCCCCTTCACGGGGGCGTGGATCGAAACACAAGGATATCAACGGGTCCGCAAGGCGTCTTTAGTCGCCCCTTCACGGGGGCGTGGATCGAAACGGCCGCGACCAGGTGGCGGCGCGCATCCACGATCGTCGCCCCTTCACGGGGGCGTGGATCGAAACCGCGCGCAGGCTCTTGATGTCGAGGATCGCGCCGTGTCGCCCCTTCACGGGGGCGTGGATCGAAACGCACTGCTCTCGGGCGGCGCACCGGTGCTCTATGTGTCGCCCCTTCACGGGGGCGTGGATCGAAACCCCAAAAAGCTGCCCGGCGTGCGCGCCTGGTCGGTCGCCCCTTCACGGGGGCGTGGATCGAAACGCCCACTGCAGGGGCCGGTTTGGCGCGATCTTCCGTCGCCCCTTCACGGGGGCGTGGATCGAAACTCCTACAACAGCAACGATGATGCATTTGCCGACATCGTCGCCCCTTCACGGGGGCGTGGATCGAAACAAAGTTCCAGCTGTCATCGATGTACAGATTGTAGGGTCGCCCCTTCACGGGGGCGTGGATCGAAACTCCCCGCGACGACAAGGGCAAGTGCCTAAACATCACCTGGAGTCGCCCCTTCACGGGGGCGTGGATCGAAACTACAAGCAGCGACCCCGGCCCCGGAATGAGGCCACCGTCGCCCCTTCACGGGGGCGTGGATCGAAACCCGGGCAAGCTGACATCGACAACCGGACGAAAGCCGTCGCCCCTTCACGGGGGCGTGGATCGAAACCGACCTGGCCTGGCAAGAAACCGACGACGGCGACGTCGCCCCTTCACGGGGGCGTGGATCGAAACGATATCATGTTCTACTCGAGCCGATATTTCGACGTCGCCCCTTCACGGGGGCGTGGATCGAAACCGGACGCGACCAACCAGGGCAGCCCCAAGGGCTACGTCGCCCCTTCACGGGGGCGTGGATCGAAACCTGTGTGCCGAATTCGGCATGGATGGCGAGCTGCGTCGCCCCTTCACGGGGGCGTGGATCGAAACGCCCGGGTGCACCGCAAACCTGTCCTTGCCGCCACGTCGCCCCTTCACGGGGGCGTGGATCGAAACCTGGCCGTGGCGCCAGGCGACCGACAGCATGGCCCGTCGCCCCTTCACGGGGGCGTGGATCGAAACAAGGTCGCGCGCCAAGGGCATAACGTCGACACTGCGTCGCCCCTTCACGGGGGCGTGGATCGAAACCAGCCGTGGCCAGATGTGATGATGCCGCGCTCTTGGTCGCCCCTTCACGGGGGCGTGGATCGAAACGGCTATCGCTGGCCGCGATCGATGACGAGTGGCTGTCGCCCCTTCACGGGGGCGTGGATCGAAACCTTGCCGCACCGGCGGCAATTGGCCTTGTCGGTCAGTCGCCCCTTCACGGGGGCGTGGATCGAAACCGCTGGGCAACCAATCCGCCGCGCAGGCCTGCCCGTCGCCCCTTCACGGGGGCGTGGATCGAAACAGCGATTTCGCCAGCGCCTTGAGTCCGCGGTACAGGGGTCGCCCCTTCACGGGGGCGTGGATCGAAACGCTCAAAACCTCGCGGGGCGCTGATATGTGGGACGTCGCCCCTTCACGGGGGCGTGGATCGAAACTGGTACCAGATCAATGCGTTGTAGCGGCTGTTCAAGTCGCCCCTTCACGGGGGCGTGGATCGAAACCTCTTCGAGCCGCTCTATGCGCTCGACCAGCGATCGTCGCCCCTTCACGGGGGCGTGGATCGAAACATGTCGCCATCCCTCCCGAAATCACGTCGGCCCAGTCGCCCCTTCACGGGGGCGTGGATCGAAACGCCGGAGGTGACCGGCTGCCCGGCGTCGCCGGTGGTCGCCCCTTCACGGGGGCGTGGGTCGAAACAGCCCGAAGCCGCAGGAGGGGCTCCAGCGCAGGTGTCGCCCCCTCACCGGGGGCGCGGCCGGGCGGGCTTTGGCTGGCGTTAGCGGTCGGCCTTCTTGCCGCCCGGTTGTTTCAGGCGCACGCGCAGGGTCTTGCCATCGGTCTGATCGAGCTCGAAGGCGCCGGTCTTGCGGACCAGATCGCTCAGCTTGCGAAAGCCGAAGGTGCGGGGGTCGAAATCCGATGACAGATTGGCGAGCTGCGTGCCGAGCGCGCCGAGAGGCACCCAGCCGTCCTCGCTGTCCATCTGCAGGATCACCTTTCTGAGCACGGGCGTCGCCGCACTTGGCGGCTGCAATGATGTGGCAGCGTCCGCGGCGCCGCCACGATCGGCATCGAGGTCGGGCAGCAGGTTTTCCGTGTAGGTGAAGCGGCGGCAGGCCTGGCGGAAACTCTCGGGCGTCTTCTGCTCGCCGAAGCCGAACACATCGACGCCCTGCTCGCGGATCCGGGAGGCGAGCCGGGTGAAGTCGCTGTCGGAGGAGACCAGGCAGAAGCCATCGAAGCGGCCGCTGTGCAGCAGGTCCATCGCGTCGATCACCAGCGTGATGTCGGACGCGTTCTTGCCGCTGGTATAGGCGAACTGCTGCTGCGGGATGATCGCGTGCCGGGCCAGCACCTCGGTCCATCCCTTCGAGCGGGGACTGGCGAAATCGCCATAGATGCGCCGGACGCTCGCCTCGCCGATCTTGGCGATCTCCTCGAACAGGCCATCGACGATCTTGGCGGAGGTGTTGTCGGCGTCGATCAGGATGGCGAGCCGGGGCGTGCGTGATTCGATGTGCTGGGTCATGGGCTATCCTTCGCGCGATCCGCGGCAAGTGTATACCCGCTACGCGAAACGCCAAGCCTCAAACCTGCGGCACGGCGCGCCTGCCCCGAAGCGCCGGGGCAGAGCGAGGGGGCGCGACCTTCCGCCCCGAGCGCCGGATGGCGCCTGCCGCTCAGGACCGGCGCAGCGGCTGATGGGCGCAGCGAAACGATCCGCCCGCCATACAGGGCACGCGGTAGGGGATGCGGATCACCTCGAACTGCCGCGCCTTCAGCGCCTGGGCCACCGGCTCCAGCGCCTCTTCGGAGGGAACCACCACGGTGCGGTCGTTGAGCACCAGATTGTTGCAGCCCATGTGGCCCTTGGCCAGCGCCTTGGGCACATCGATCACGTCCCACTCCTTCATGAAGGCCGGCAGTCCCTCGGGCAGCGCCTCCAGGCAGGCCACGGCCACGCCCTCGCGCGGGGTCATCAGCACGCAGTCGAGATGCGGAAACATCGGATCGATGCTGACGGTGTCGACTTCGTAGCCGGATCCGAGCGCATGCTGCAGCCAGCGCGCGCCCTCGGGATTGGAGCAGCCGCCGGAATTGCCGACCAGCACCCGGCGCCCGAGCACGAACACGTCGCCACCTTCGAGATAGCCCCAACCCGGTCCGTCGACATAATCGTCGGCGCCGGAGTCGGGCTGGGCGAAGAAGCGCGCGCCGCGGGCCATCGTCCCGGCGAGAATCCCGCGGATCGCGAAGCGCTGGCGGCGGTGAAACAGGCTGCGCGGCGCGAGTTCGATGACATTGGCGCCGATGGTGACGAACGGATCCCGCATCCAGGGCGTGCTGACGCCATGGTCTTCGCCGCGCGGGAACTTTCGATTGTCGGGCGAAATCGGGCCGGCGACATGGACGGTCACGCCGAGCCCGCGCAGAAGCTCGATCGCGCCGCTCACCTGGGCGCGCATCTCCGCAAAGATCTCCGGCGCCGCCTCGGCCACGTCGCGCCCGGCATTGGCCTGCCAGAAGGCGCCGAATTCGCCCTGGGCGCGCAACCTCGCATCGCCCAGAAATTTCGGAAGAACCCATGCATCGGGCGACCCGTAAACACATTCCCTGAGTTCAGCCCACTCCGACTCGACCCAGATCTCTTCAGCCTGCGACATTCCCACGTACTCCTGCATTGGTTCCGCGGGACACCATAGCTTCGCAAAGCGTCAGTCAAAGCGCGCAGGCGCACACTTCACTTGCGCAATTTGGGAAGTATCCCGCCCGACGGCCGCGAAGTTGCGGGCCAGTTCCGCCACGGCGCCCTTGGGCGGGATGTCCTTGCGCGTGACCACGTGAAAATCGACGCTGAGCCCCTCTTCCGGGTAAGGCAGCGCCACCAGGTCGGCAAAGGGTGCGGCCGCGTGCAGCGGCAGGATGCCGGTGCCCAGCCCGGCCGCCACCGCCGTCAGCACGCCTTCCAGGCTGTCGCCATAGGCCGTGGCCCGGAGCGGCATGGAGCTTTCGAAGCGCGCGAACTCGTCGGTCGGAAAGGACCGGGCGACATAGGGCAGCGGCGAGGACGCCGTGCCGGGGCGCCAGGCCATGACCTTGTCGAAATCCGGGCAATGCCGGCTCACGAACAATGCGTGCTTCTCGATGAAGGCCAGTTGATAGGCCAGCGAGGCGAGCGGCGTGCGCAGGTTGGTAAAGCCGATGTCGAGCTTGCGGTCGCGCACCAGGAAGTCGATCGCCCGCACCGGGTGGACGCCGATGCGCAGGCTGTAGGGCCGTGCGCCATACCTGAAGCGCCTGAGGGCCGGAATGATCGGACAGTGCGGATTGGCGATGATGTTGTCGATGATGCCGATCTCGATCGGATGCGGCACCGACGCCCGCGTTGACTGCAGCCGCTCCTCGAAACTGTGCACGTCCTCCATGAACCGCCGCGTCGCGCGGTAGACGGCGTCGCCATCGGGGGTGATGCCGAAGCCGCCGCGCCCGCGGCGGCACAGCTTGAGCCCGAGGCGCGTTTCAAGCGCGGAGATGTCCCGCGTGACCGCCGAGAGGCTGATCCCCTTCGCCTCCGCCGCGGCAGAAAATCCGTCATGCTCGACGACATCGACAAACACGTTGAGGATCCGCAGATCGATGCTCGAAAGGGCAAAGCCACGCATGAGGTTCTTTCTGTTCACTTGACTGGATCAGCAACCATGCTAGCCAAATTTGCCGTTTATGGTCAATCTCGGCACGCCTAGCGTCCGGACCATACTGCCGATGCCACACCACCCCCCAACATGGAGCCAGTCATGAACAAGATCACCAGATTATTGGCCTGCGCAGCAGCTGTTTTCGCGACGACGGCCAGCCATGCGGAAGATCTGGACAAAATTCGCTCGGAAGGACGCATCGTCGTGGCCACCGAGGCTGCCTTCGCCCCGTTCGAATTCGTTCAGGACGGCAAGATCGTCGGCTTCGGCTCGGAATTGCTGAAGCAGGTTGCCGCCGATCTCGAGGTCGAGGTCGAACAGCTCGACCTGCCGTTCCAGGGCATTCTCGCGGGCCTGGCGGCCGGGCAGTATGACCTGGTGGCGACATCGGTCGCCATCAATCCTGAACGGGCGGCCACCTATGCCTTCACCCGGCCTTTCGCCGCCATCGAGAACGTGATCGTGACAGCGGCCGACGCGGACGACATCACCTCCGTGGACGACCTCGCCGGAAAGCTGGTGGGGACCCAGCTCGGCAGTTCGACTGAAGCCGTTGCCCGCGACATCGACAAGATGCTCGCCGACAAGGGAGAAGGCTTCTCCGATCTGCGGCTCTACCAGACCTTCCCGGACACGGCCTTCGCTTTGCGTTCGGGCCAGGTCGATGCCATCATCGTGGCCAATCTGACGGCAGGCGAATTCATGGCCAGCGCGCCCGGCGAGTTCCGCGTTGCCGGCAGCTACGGCGATCCGGTGATGCTGTCCTGGGTGCTGCGCCCGGGCAATCCGGGCCTGCTGGGCAGCATCAACGGCACCATCGGCCGGCTTGCCGACAGCGGCGCCCTGGCCGAAATGCAGGAACGCTGGATTGGCGTCGCCACACCGGTTCCGGCAGAAAACTACCTGCCGGACGGCGCGGTTCAATAGGGCTCGGGGCAAGGCGGCAGGCTTATGGAATTCATCGTTCGGGTCCTGCAGACCCTTCCGTTGCTTCTTGATGGGCTTGCCGCCACCCTGGCGATCTGCCTGGCGGGCATGATCGCCGCCATCCTCCTCGCCGTGCCGCTGGTGCTGGCGCGGCGCTCCGATATAGGCCTGCTGCAGAAAGCAGCCTGGGCATGGGTCTCGCTGATGCGCGGCCTGCCGATCGTGATCCTGGTCTTCCTTCTCTATTTCGGCGTACCGGCGTTGCTCGGGCTGGGGCGGGTCTCCGCCTTCTGGGTGGGCGTGCTGGCACTCGCGCTCAACGGCAGTGCCTTCCTGAGCGAGATCCTGCGGGCCTCCATCGCCTCGGTCGGCCGCGGGCAATGGGATGCCGCGGCGAGCCTGGGGCTGAGCCCGGGCGTGACCTGGGCGAGAGTGATAGGACCACAGGCGCTGCGGATCGCGCTGCCTGCGATCGTCGGCGAGATGACATTCCTGGTCAAGGCGCCGCCGGTGCTGTCGCTGATCACCGTGGTCGATCTCACGCGGCGCTCGCAGCAGGTGGCGATGCAGACCTTCGATCCGCTGGTGCCGATGCTGGCGGCGGCCCTGCTCTATTTCGCGGTGCTGTACGCCCTGTCCGAATTGTCACGGCTTCTGGAGCGCCGGCTGGCGCTGGTGGAGCACCGGGCATGACCGAGTTCCTCGCCGTCAACGGAACCCAGATCCTGGAAGGGTTCTGGAACACGATCCGGATCGTGCTGTCCGGTTTCGTTCTGGGCGCCCTGATCGGCGCGCCGCTGGGGCTTGCCCGGCAAGGCCGGCATGCGCTGCCGCGGATCATCGCCGGCGCCTATGTCGAGGCGATCCGCAACACCCCGTTCCTGATCCAGGCGAGCCTGCTGTTCGCCTTTGCCGGCGTGCTGCGGCTGCGGCTGCCGATGGAGATGCTCGGCATCACCGCCGTTGCGCTCTATACCGCCGCTTACATGGCCGAGATCGTGCGCGGCGCCCTGCTCGCCATCCCCGCAGGCCAGTGGGAAGCGGCCGATGCGCTGGGCCTCGGCAAGGCCCAGGCCTTCCGGCTGGTGGTGTTGCCGCAACTGATGCCCTTCGCGCTGCCGGCGAGCACCAACCTGTTTGCCACGGTGACCAAGGAATCGGCCTTTCTTTCGGCGCTTTCGGTGGCTGAACTGACCTTTGCGGGTCAGGTCGTGATCGCCCGCACCTTCGCCGTCTTCGAGGTCTGGGCGCTGGTGGGCGCGCTGTACCTGATGTTCATCCTCGCCCTGTTTGCCGTCTCCGAAAGGCTCGAGCGGCATTTCGCCTGGGCCCGACACTCCCGTAGCTGAGGTTGCCGACATGAAACCCATTCCCGTGAACCCGGACCGGCTTCTGGCCGAGCTTGCAGAACTCAGGCGCTTCGGCGCCCAGGGAAAGGGCGTGGCGCGGATGGCCTTTTCGGAGCCGGATCTTGCTTCCCGCGCCCTGCTTGCCGAGCGCATGCGGGACGCAGGACTCGAAGTCACGGTCGATGCCTGCGGCAACCTGTTCGGCATCCCCCCGGGGGTCGGGCCGTGCCTGCTGATCGGATCGCACAGCGACACCCAGCCGCTGGGCGGGTGGCTCGACGGGATCTATGGCGTGCTCTGCGGCCTGGAGGTCGCGCGAGCATCGCTCGAGAGCGGCGGGCCGCGGGTGGCGGTGGTGTCGTTCCAGGACGAGGAAGGACGCTTCGGCGGGCTGACCGGAAGTGCTGTCTGGGCCGGCGTCATGCCGCTTGCAGAGGCCGATGCCCTGCACGACGCCGAAGGTGCGCGTTTCGCAGACGCACGCTGCACGGTCGGGCGGATCGCCCCCGTGGCGGAGGTTCCGGCCGGGCGGTTCTCGGCCTATCTGGAAGCGCATATCGAACAGGGACCGGTGCTGGACCAGTCGAACGAAGCCATCGGCGTGGTGGAGGCGATCGTCGGCATGCGCGGCTTCACCCTGCGGTTTGTCGGGCAGGCCAACCATGCCGGAACCACGCCGATGCATCTTCGCCGCGATGCGCTCCGCGCCGCCGCACAGTTCATCCGCGATCTCGAAGAGGCCTTCGCGCCGCATGTGACGGAGAAGACCGTCTGGACACACGGCCATCTCGCGGTCGAGCCCAATGCGGCCTCGATCGTTCCGGGAAAGGCGAGCCTGTCGGTGCAGATGCGCGATCCCGACAGCGACCGTCTCGAGACGCTGATGGCGATCGCGCTGGAACTGGCCGAGACGATCGCCCGCGACCGCGAGCTTGCCCTGGAGATCGAGCAAGGCCCGCGATTTGAGCCGGTGCCGATGTCGCAAGCCCTTGTCGCTGCGATCACCGCGGCGGCGGAGACCCATGCTGCCGGTGCCTGGCGGCGGATGCCGTCCGGCGCGCTTCACGACGCTTCCAACGTGGCGCAGGTCCTGCCGGTGGGCATGATGTTCGTGCCCTCGATCGGCGGCATCAGCCACAATCCCGACGAAGACACGGCGCCGGAGCATCTGGTGAGGGGGCTGGTCACGCTCGCCGACGCGGCCGGCCGCCTCGCCTCCTGATCGCGCCTCGCGCACGCACCCGCGGGAAGGGTCAGAAGCCGCTCGCCTGCGGCAGCCAGGACGACAGCGCCGGCGCCAGTGTCAGCAGCATCAGCACGATCAGGTGCGCGATCATGAAGGGCGGCATCTCCCTGACAAGTTCGCCCACGTCGAGCTTGACCGTCGAGGAGATGACGAACAGCAACGCCCCGACCGGGGGCGTGACCAGCCCGATGGTCAGGTTGACGATCACGATCATGGCGAACTGGAACGGGTCGATGCCGAGGCTCAGGGCGATCGGCGAGAGGATCGGCACCAGCACCATCACCCCGGGCAGCGGGTCCATGAACATGCCGAACAGGATCAGCAGCAGGTTGACGGCGAGCAGGAACACGATCGGGCTCAGGTTCCAGGCCGTGATGAGTTCGGCGAGCGTCTGCGGCACGCTTTCGATGATGAGAACCCAGGCGAAGGCGCGCGCGGCGGCAAGGATGAGGAGCACCGAGACGCTGACAAGCGCGGCGCGCAGGACGATCGCCGGCAGGTCGCGCGGCTTCAGCGACCGGTAGACGAAGCCGCCGCACAGCAAGGCGTAGAAGACCGCCACCACCGAGGCTTCGGTGGGCGTGAAGACGCCGCCGCGGATGCCGCCGATGATGATGCCGACCAGCACCAGGGCGGGAATGGCCATGACCGTGGTGCGCACCATTTCGGGGAAGGAGGGCCTGGGTTCGCTCGCGCGGTAACCGCGCCGGCGGCAGACATGCCAGTTGGCGGCACACAGCATTACCGTCATCAGAAGCCCCGGAAGGATGCCGGCCATGAACAGCCCGCCGACCGAGACTTCGTTGACCTGCATGGCGTAGAGAATCATGATGATCGAGGGCGGGATGATCGGGCCGATCACCGCGCTCGATGCGGTCAGCGCGCCGGCATAGGATTTGTCGTAACCGCTTCGTTCCATCATCCGCACCATCATCGCGCCCGGACCGGCGGCGTCGGCGAGCGCAGAGCCGGAAATGCCCGCGAACATCGTCGACGACAGCACATTGGCATAGCCCAGACCACCCCGCAGATGGCCCACGAACTGGGACGCGAAGCGCAGCAGGACGATGGTCATCGCGCCGCCCGTCATCAGTTCGGCGGCCAGGATGAAGAACGGCACCGCCATCAGCGGAAAACTGTCGAGGCCGGAGAACATCTCCTTGATCACGACGAGCATCGGATAGCTCGATCCGAACAGGACGGCGAGCGCGGCCGAGATCGCAAGCGAAAACGCCACCGGCACGCCGATGACGAGAAGCCCGAAGAAGGAAATGAACAGGATCGTCACCATCGGCTTATCCGGATATCGTCCATGCTAGCCCCCGCCTGCCGGACGGTCGTCAGCGCTTCCGCCCGTCGCCACATAGTGCCGGAGCACGAGCAGGAAGTGGACGATCAGCAACGCAAAGCCGACCGGCATGGCCGCATAGATGAAGTGAAAGGGGACCCGCGTCGCGGGCGTCAACTGCCGCCCCATGCGCGTCATGTAGTCATGGCCGAACCAGACCATGCCGGCGAAGAAGCCGAGCAGGATCATGGCAACGACGATGCGCAGCGCGCGCTTTACCGGGGGCGGGACGAGGTCATGCAGATTGGTGATCGCCACATGTCCGCCCGCCCGCAGCACCAACCCCGCGCCGACAAACGTCATCCAGATCATCAGATAACGCGCGACCTCCTCCGCCCAGATGAGCGAATAGTTGGTCAGATAACGCAGGGCGACATTGGTGAAGACGATCACCGTCATGGCCGCCAGGATCAGCAGCACGAGCCATTCATTGACCCTGACAAATTGGCGCTCGAACATTTGCATCGTGTCTCACCTTGAAAAGAGAGCCGGCACGCGCGGAGGCGTGCCGGCAGCACCTGCGGGCGGTCGGCGCAGGGCGTTATTCGGTGGCGATGATCCGATCGACCAGGTCCTTGCCATACGTGCCGTAATACTGCTCGTAGGCAGTTTCCAGCGCCCCCTGAAATGCCGCCTTCTGCTCCTTGCTGAGTTCCCCGACGGTCATGCCTTCGGCCTTGAGCTGTTCGACGCCTGAGCTTTCGACACCGTCGACGAAAGCGCGCATCGCCGCGACGGCTTCGGTCGCGCCCTTGCGGAAGATCTCCCGGTCTTCCTCGGACAGGCCGTCCCAGAACGGCCGCGAAACGAGGAACACGGTCGGCGAATAGACATGGCCTGAGAGGGTGAGATAGGTCTGGACTTCGGAAAGCTTGGCCGAGGTGATCACCGACAGCGGGTTTTCCTGGCCGTCGATCGTGCCCTGCTCAAGCGCGCCGATGACCTCCGGCCAGGCCATCGGCGTGGGCGCGGCTCCGAGCGTCTCGAAGGCGGTGATGTGCGTGGGGTTCTCCATCGTCCGCAGCTTCAGGCCGGAGATGTCCGCCGGGGTTTCGATGGCGTTGCGGTTGTTGGTGATGTGGCGGAAGCCCTGCTCGCCCCAGGCGATGGCGACCAGCCCGACATCGTCGAACTTCTTGAGGATCTCCTGCCCCACCGGTCCGTCGAGAACCCGGCGCGCATGGCCGAGGTCGCGGAACAGGAACGGAATGTCGAAGACCCCGGCTTCCGGCACGAAATTGGACAGGGTGCCGGATGAGACGATCGTCGTTTCGACGGTGCCGAGCTGAACGCCCTCGATCACTTCCCGCTCGCCGCCCAGGCCCGAGGACGGAAAATGCCGGAAGGCGTAACGCCCTTCGCTCTCCGCCTCCACGAATTCCTGCCACCGTGCGGCCGCGACCCCGTAATGCGATGTCGGCGCCAGCGCGTAGCCGAGCTTGATTTCCTGTTGCGCGGATGCCGCCGTGGCGAGCCCCCACAGCGTCGCCGCGGCAAGCGTGGCGCGCACGAACTGCCTTCCTGTCTTGAGCATGATCTTTCTCCTCCCTGTGTGTGATGTGTGGACGGGGCGTCCCCGGGCGCCCCTGCTATCCGGTGACGGCTCCCTCGTTGGCGGGGCTTGCAAGCGCGGCGAACTTGGCCAGCACGCCGCGCGTGTAGCGCGGTGCCGGCTGGCGCCACGCGCGCCGTCGCCGATCGATCTCTTCTGCCGGCACGTCGAGCTGAAGCAGGCGGCGATCGGCATCGATGGTGATCTGGTCGCCCTCCTCGACCAGCGCGATCGTTCCGCCGACAAAGGCCTCCGGCGTGACATGGCCGACGAGCATGCCCCAGGACCCGCCGGAAAAGCGGCCGTCGGTGATCAGGCCGACCTTGTCACCGAGCCCGCGGCCGACAATCGCCGAGGTCGGCGCGAGCATTTCTGGCATGCCGGGACCGCCCTTCGGACCGAGATAGCGCAGCACCAGCACGTCGCCGGGCCGGATCGCACCGGACAGGATGGCGTCGAGTGCGGACTGCTCGTCATTGAAGACACGCGCCGGGCCGGTGATCGAGGTCGATTTCAGGCCGGTGATCTTGGCGACCGCGCCGCCCTCGGCGAGATTGCCGCGCAGGATCGCCAGATGGCCTTCCTGGTAGAGCGGGGCATCGACCGGGCGCACCACATCCTGACCTTCGGGCGGGTGGTCGGGCACATCGGCGAGTTCGTCCGCAATCGTCCTGCCGGTGATCGTCATGCAGCCGGGATTGAGCAGGCCGGCATTGAGCAAGAGTTTGAGCACCTGGGGAACGCCGCCCTGCCGGTGCAGGTCGACCGCCATGTAACGCCCGGAGGGCTTGAGGTCGCAGATGACCGGCACCTTCTTGCGGATGCGCTCGAAATCATCGAGCGTCCACTCGACTTCGGCAGCATGACAGATGGCGAGATAGTGCAACACGGCATTGGTCGAGCCACCGGTCGCCATCACCAGCGCGATGGCATTCTCGACGCTTTCGCGGGTGATGATGTCGCGCGGCCTGATGCCCTTCCTGACCGCTTCGACCAGCACGGTGGCCGACGCCGCCGCCGACGAGCGTTTCTCCTCATCGACATTGGCCATCAGCGAGGAACCGAGCAGCGACATGCCCAGCGCCTCGAAGGACGAACTCATCGTGTTGGCCGTGTACATGCCGCCACAGGCGCCGGTGCTCGGACAGGCGTGCCGTTCGATGCCGTCGAAATCCTCCTGGCTCATGTGGCCCGCCTTGATCGCGCCGACCGCCTCGAAGGCCGAGACGATCGACAGGTCGTTGCCCTTCCAGTTCCCCGGCTTGATGGTGCCGCCATAGACATAGACCGCCGGCACGTTCGCCCGTGCGATCCCGATCATGCCGCCGGGCTTGTTCTTGTCGCAGCCGCCGATCACGAGAACGCCGTCCATCCACTGTCCCTGGACGGTGGTTTCAACGCAATCGGCAATCACCTCGCGCGAGACGAGGGAGTACTTCATGCCTTCGGTGCCCATCGACATGCCATCGGAGATGGTGGGGACGCCGAACATCTGGGGATTGGCGCCGGCAGCCCTGATCGCATCCGCTGCGGCATCAGCCAGCGGCTGAAGCCCGGCATTGCAGGGCGTGATGGTCGAGTGCCCGTTGGCGATCCCGATCATGGGCTTGTCGAAATCCTCGCTGCGATAGCCGAGTGCCCGGAACATCGCGCGATTGGGCGAGCGTTCGACGCCTTTGGTGATCATGCTCGATCGCAGGTCCTGCGGCACTGGCTGCCCTCCCTCGGCTGGCTGGTGAGCCAAAGCATAAGCGGCAACCAAGTAATTCTGGAAATAGATTTATCATATGATATTAGGTCGTATTGCATATTAATCGAGATACTCATGGAACTGCGCCAGCTCCGCCACTTCGTCGCCGTTGCCGAAGAACTGCATTTCGGCAGGGCCGCGGAACGGCTGCACATGACACAGCCGCCGCTGAGCCAGAGCATTCAGGCGCTGGAAGCCGACCTCGGCGTGCAACTGTTCGTGCGCACCAAGCGCACGGTGCGGCTGTCGCCGATCGGCAAGGAGTGGCTGCCCTATGCGCGGCGGGTGCTGGGCGAAGCGACGACGCTTCCCGAGCTGGCCCGGCGGCTGTCCCGCGGCGAGGTCGGCACGCTGCACCTGGCCTTTGTGAGCTTCGTTGGCTACAGCTTCCTTCCGCGGCTGGTCAGCCGCTTCAAGCACGCCTTCCCCGAGGTGGACATCGAACTGAACGAAGCGACCAGCAACGTCCAGATCGACGGCCTGCTTGCGGGCGAACTCGATATCGGCCTGATGATCCCGCCGCCGAACCGGGCCATGCCGGCCCCGCTCGGCTATGTGCCGATCAGTTCGGAGGAACTGGTCGTGGCCATGCCGACCACGTGGTTGGAGGTCGGCGATCCCGCGCACGCGACCGGCACCGTCTCCTTCGATCGCCTCAGGGGCAAGCCGCTCATCCTGTTTCCGCGGACCGGGGCGCCCGTTCTTCACGATCTCGTCACCCGCCTTTACGCCGACTTCGGCGCGCATCCCGTCATCGGCCAGCGCGCGATGCAGATGCAGACCATCATCAATCTGGTGGCGGAAGGATTGGGGCTTGCCTTCGTGCCGAGCTCGATGTGCAGCCTGTCACCGGCCGGCGTCACCTATCTTCGGCTGCGGGAAAGCGCCCCGACGATCGAAGTCGGGATGGGCTGGCGCCCGGAAGAGGCTCCCGAACTGGTGCGCAAGTTCGTCGCCTTCGTCGCGGACGAAATCGCGAGACCGATGTAAAGGACCCTTGACAAGGACATGCTTGCGCGATCTTATGTAAAGGACACTTTACACGAGGTGACACCATGACTGATACCACCACTCCCGCCGCGCTCGCGCGGAACATGATCCCGGCCTTCCTGAGCATGCTGGCCTATGCCCTGGTGCTGATGGTCTCGCTGCGCCTGCTGGCCGGCGGCATCGACAACCGGGTCCAGGAAATCGCGGTGACGCTCGCGCCGATGGTCCCGGCCGTGCTTCTCTGCGCCTCGATCATCGGCGTGATCCGGAAGCTCGACGAGATGCAGCGCAGGCTTCAGCTCGAAGCCTTCTCGCTCGCCTTTGCGGGCACCGCACTCATCACGTTCAGCTATGGCTTCCTCGAGAATGTCGGCTTTCCGAAACTGTCGGCATTCGCCGTCTGGCCGGTGATGTGCGGCCTTTGGATGGCGGGCCTCGTGCTCGGGCACCTGCGCTACAAATGAACAACCGCATTCAGGAACTGCGGACAAAGCGAGGCTGGTCGCAGGCGGATCTGGCGACTAGGCTCGACGTCTCGCGGCAGACGGTCAACGCTCTCGAGCGGGGCCGCTACGACCCCAGTCTTCCTCTGGCGTTCAGGATCGCAAGCCTGTTCGAGCTTTCGATCGAAGACATCTTTCGCCCGTGACGGGCACGATCGGACCATCGGAGCCGATTGCCCGTCCCAGAAGAGGATCGCCGCGAGCGGGCCTTGCATGCAGCTCCCGGAAGCCGGCTTTTGAGCGCGCCTTCGCGAACTCCGACCGCCGCGCCAGGGCGGCGACCGATGCCAAACCGGGCTTCGGTGATATAAGATCCGCCTTTCCGTCTTCCCCACAGGGTGGCTTGAGCCGATGCAGAACACCACGAGAGCCCGAATCATCGCCGCGGCAGACGCGCTTTTCTACGAGCACGGGCTTCGAAGCGTGAGCGTCGACGCCATCGCCGAGCGGGCGGAGGTGACCAAGCGGACGCTCTACTACCATTTCAGGAGCAAGGACGAACTGATCGCCGCCTATCTGGCCGACAAGGACGGCCCGACGGCGCAACGCTATCGCCGCTGGCTCGGCGCGGACGATCGCCCGCTGGCGGATCGCATCCTGCGCCTGTTCTCGGCGCTCGCGGCCCATGCCGAGAAACCGAAATGGCGCGGTTGCGGCTTCACCCGTGCCGCGGTGGAGCTCGCGGGCCAGCCGGGCCACCCTGCCGTGGCGATGGCGGCCACCCACAAAACGCGCTTCGAGGCCTGGCTCACGGACGAGTTGCGGACCGCCGGCGCGTCGGACCCCGCGCTTGCGGGACGGCAGATCATGATCCTGCTCGAGGGCGCGATCGCGCAGATGCTCGTGCACCGCGACGTGTCCTATGCCCTGGCCGCGGGCAAGGCGGCCGCGTCCATCGCCGCTGCCGCCACAGCAGAGCCGGAAGTGCTGCGCGCCCGCGTCGCCGACTGAAGCCGCCAGGTATACCGACTAGTGTATTTCTTCTCTCCGTCCGCGGCTTATCGTCGGCGCCTTCGAGGAGGGAGTCGAGCCTTGCCGCACACCGATGCACGACCCTGGACGCCGGCGCTGGTGCTGACGCTCATCGCCGCCGCAACAATCCTGTCGCTGTCGATGGGCCTGAGACAGAGTCTCGGCCTTTTCGTGGAGCCGATGATCACCGGAACCGGCATCACGCTGGCGTCCTTCGGTTTCGCGATGGCGATCCAGAACCTGGCCTGGGGGATCGGGCAACCGTTCATGGGGGCGCTGTTCGACCGGCTCGGCGGACGTATCGTCATCGTTTCGGCATCGGTCCTGTATTGTGCGGGTCTGTTCCTGATGGCGACGGGGAGCCGCTTCGGCCTCTATCTTGGCGGAGGAGTGCTGATCGGCCTGGCGGTGGCGGGGACGTCGCATGGCGTGCTGGTCGGCATCGTCTCGCGGCTTGCGACGCCGGCGGTGCGCGGCACGGCCGTCTCGATTCTGGCGGCGGCCGGGTCGCTGGGAACCTTCGTGATCGCGCCGGGCGCCCAGGCGATGATCGATCTCTGGTCGTGGAAGGGCGCACTTGCGGGACTGGCGGTGCTGGCGAGCGTGATGGCGGCGGTGGCGGTGCCGCTCGGCCGGAGCAAGCCGCGCGGACCGGCGGCGTCCCCGGCTGCCAAGGCCAGTTTCAGGCTCGCCATCGCCGAGGCACTCACCAACCGGGCCTTCGTGATCACGACCCTCGCCTTCTTTGCCTGCGGCTTCCAGCTGATCTTCATCGCCACCCATCTGCCCAATTTCGTCGCCATCTGCGGCTTACCGCCGTCGGTCAGCGCGCAGGCGATCGCGCTGATCGGCGTGTGCAACGCCCTTGGCACGCTGGCAGCCGGCCATCTCTGCCAGCGCTGGGGAAACAGCACGGTGCTCGCGCTCATCTATGCGCTGCGCACTGCGGCGATCGCACTGTTCTTCGTGCTGCCCGTGAGCGTGGGAACCACCCTGGTGTTCGCCGCGGCGATGGGCTTTTTATGGCTCAGCGTCGTGCCGCCCGTGAGCGGGCTCATCAACAGCCTGTTCGGCCCGGCCAATTTCGGCAGCCTTTTCGGCGTGATGTTTCTCAGCCACCAGGTCGGCGCCTTTCTCGGCGCCTGGCTGGGCAGCCTCAGCTTTCAGTGGAGCGGCAGCTATTCGCTCGCCTGGATCGCGCTGATCATCGTCGGCACGCTCGCCTCACTGCTGCAACTGCTGTCCACCGGCGGGAGACAGGCCGCCGCGTGAAACGACCCCGACCCGGCCAGGATCATCGCCTCAGGCGCGCCTGTGCGGGATCTCCCCGCTCACCTCACACTGAAGCGCACCGGCGCGACGATGGTCCTGTTGACGCCGGGGGGCGGGGCGGGAACCGGGGACGCGCGGCGCACGAGGGAGAGAACCTCGTTGTCGAGCGCCGGGTAGCCCGATGAGCGCGCGAGCGTGACCGACCGGACATTGCCGGCATCATCGATCGAGAAGCGGACATGGACAGTGCCGCGCTCGCCGCGCCGGCGCGCATCGGCGGGATATTTCTTGCGCCGCTCCAGATGCGCCATCAGCCGCGATTGCCAGCGTGCCGGCGACATCGAGGAGACACCGGATGCAGACTGGCGCGCGGCGGTGCGGGCGCCCTCCTTGACCTGGGCCTTGGCCTGGCGCGTGGCCTGCGAGGCGGCCTGCTGCTGTTGCGGACGGGGCTTCTGCCGGCGCGGTTCAGTCTTCCGGGGTTCGGCCTTGACCACCTCGCGCTTCGGCTCCGGCGGCGCAGGCCGCGGCAGCGGAATCGGCACCTCGGCCTCGGGAATCAGGGCGACGTCCTCATCGACAGGATCGTCGTCTTCGGCGACCTCTTCCACAATCTCCTCGGGCTCGGGTTCGGGCAGGTCCTCGACCACCTCCTCGAAAGGTGTCTCGTCCGGCGTCGGGACGTTTTCGGCGGGTTTGCTCGCCTCTGCATCCTCCATGGCCTCGGAGATTTCGTTTTCCTGGGTGTCGACCGCTTCCGCTTCATCGGCGAGTTCGATCATGATGGCTGCCGGCGGCGTGGCGTCGGCGGCGACCATGGGCGCCTCGCGCATCAGCCACAGGGCGGCACCGACATGGGCGGTCAGCACCAACAGGCTGGCGCCGGTCCACAGCGCCGCCTCCATGACACGCAGGGCGCGTGTGGCGCCGGTGGGGGGACGGGAGCCGGTCATGGCACCACGGGACTGTCGGCGCCGGACGGGCCAGACGTGGCGGCACTGTCGCCCTCGCCCTCGACCGCGCCGGGTGCATTCTCGTCCGCGGACGGAACTGAAGCGGGCTGCTGCGTCTTCTCAAGCCCGACCAGCGCGATCTTCAGGTAGCCCGACTGCCGCAGCAGGTTCATCACCTCCATGAAGTCGCCATAGTCGACGCCGCGGTCGGCACGCAGGAAGATGCGGGCTTCCTTGTCGCCTTCGGTCAGCACGTCGATTGCCGCGCCGAGCGCTTCCCGCGCGACCGGATCCTCATCCAGATGCAGCGTCAGGTCCGGTTTCAGCGTCACGTAGAGCGGCTTGTCGGGCCGCTCCGCCGGCTTCGCCGCCGCGGCCGGCAGATCGACATTCACGTCGACGGTCGCCAGCGGCGCCGCCACCATGAAGATGATGAGCAGCACCAGCATGATGTCGATGAAGGGAACGATGTTGATGTCGCTGTTTTCTTCGGGCAGCGCGCCCGCGTTCCTGCGAATGCCTCCGGCCATGTCGTCTACTCCGCCGCCGCAGCCGTGGCTTCACCGGAGCGCTCCGGCGTCCGGGACTGCTCCACCGCAAAGGACGCAGCGGGAGTTGCGCTCCGCACCGGCACCTTGCGCAGGTCGAGATCGAGGCTCACCAACTGTTCCACGCCCGATGCGGCATCGGCAAGCAGTTGGCCGTAGCCGGCGATGCTTCTCGCAAACAGGTTGTAGATGATCACGGCCGGAATGGCCGCGACCAGGCCGATGGCGGTGGCGAGCAGCGCCTCGGCGATGCCCGGCGCGACGACGGCGAGATTGGTGGTCTGCGCCTCAGAGATGCCGATGAAGGAATTCATGATGCCCCAGACCGTACCGAACAGGCCGATGAAGGGGGCGGTCGAGCCCACCGTGGCCAGAAGGCCGGTGCCGCGCGACAGTCGCCTCCCCGCCTGCGCCTCGATGCGGGCAAGCCGCGCGCCGAGGCGCTCCTTGACGCCGTCATTGCCGGCATGGTCGAGGGCTGCGGACGAGCGCTCCAGTTCATGCTCGGCCGAGCGCACCATGAACGCGGCAGGACCGCCCCGGCCGGCGAGCCGGTGTGCGGCATCCGCGAGCGTGGACGCGGAAGCAATGACGGCGACCCCGCGTCTTGCGCGCGCCTTGGCGCAGGCGATCTCGATGGTCTTGGCCGCCCAGACCGTCCAGACGGCGAGCGAGCCGAGCGCGAGACCGATCATGACGGTCTTCACCACCCAGTCGGCCGCCATGAACATGCCCCAGGGCGACAGGTTGTGCGGCAGGCTGGCGTCGGGCTCGGCGTTCAGGAGGTGCGAGACGGCACCGGCCGGGTCCTCAAGGAAAGTCGGCGCAGGCGCGACCGGCCCGGCGATATCGGCCGGTGCATCGGCGCCGCCGGTTTGGACTTCCGGCTCCGCGCCCTCGTTCGGGACGGGCGCAGGCGGCACCGACCGGGCGTCATCCGTGGGAGCTGTGATTTCGGCTTGCGCAGGCGACGCGGCTCCGGCGGCGTCCTGGTCCGCGGGGACAGCGGGGACTGCGGGGACTGCGGGCGCCACCTGCCCGCTCGCGGCAGGGGCAGGGGCCGGCTCCTGCGCGGTCGCGGAGACCGGGCCGCCAAAGATCAGCGACGCGGCGAGCAGCAGGGAAAGGCAAAACCCGCTCAGGCGGCGGTGAGGCTTGGTGATGTCGGTCATTCCAGTGTTCCTTCATGCCGCCGGCGTGGCGACTTTGTCCAGGTTCGATGCGGGCCGGGGCCTATGCCGGAGATGCGGCCGAAGCCGCGAAAAGAGCCGGCCCTTGAGGACGAGGCTGTGCAGGTCGCACCCCAGGCAAGCGAGCCTGCCGCTCGAGGGATCGCCGGCGAGGTCGTCGATGGTGAAGTCGTCAAAGATCGAGACGAAGGAGCCGATGGCCGCATGCACCACCGTATCGAGGGCCGTGCCCGACGGTTCGGGGGCCGTGCGGGCCTGATCCACGAGCGAGGGCTCCATCAGCCGAAGCACATCGCCGATGACGATCGCCTCTGCAGGCCGGGACAGCCGGATGCCACCGGCGCGGCCGCGCATGCCTTCGAGAAAGCCATGCCGGCAGAGCTTCGTGACAACCTGCGCCGCGTGGTCCTTGGTGGTGCCGGCGAGGTCGGCGACGAGCCGTGTGGTTCTCGGCTTGTTGGGCTGGGGCCGTGCGCAGGCCACGAGAATGTCGATGGCGATTTCGGCCTGCCGGGTCAGTTTCATCATGGTCTCTCGCCTCCTGGCTGCGGGCTCGCGAACCCGCCTGAACGGTCCACGCCGCAGGCCGCGCCCTGCCCGGGCCGCGTGACGATCCAGGCCGCGCAGCCGAGCATGGCTGCGGCGACCGGGACCGCGAGCCAGGGGTCGGGCCTGGCCGCCAACCAGAACAGCGCGTAGCCGAGCGTCATTCCGAGGCAGGCCATCCACTTCGCCCGCAGCGGAATCGCCCCCTGCGCACGCCAGTCCCGGATCAGCGGACCGGCACGCGGATGGGCCAGCATCCAGGCCTCCAGACGCGGCGAGGAGCGACCGAAACACCATGCGGCGAGGATCAGGAAAATCGTCGTCGGCATCAGCGGGAGCACCGCGCCGACCATGCCGAGCAGCAGCATGAGACAGCCGAGCGCCATGTAGCCTGCCTGTCGGCCTTCATCGAGCCGGGAACGCCCCGGCCGCGGCGAGACCGCACGCAGCGGCATCATGGAAGCCTCTCCGGTCGCGTGCAGCGACGCTTCGCCCACCCGCCGGCATCGACTGCGAGGGGAAAGCCGCCTTTTGCACGGCTGATCGGCACGAACGCCGGCGTCTGTCGGTCGGGCTGACTCGGTCATCGTTTCGAACGCCGCCATTGCGCCCTGTCGCGCGGAGAGCTCGTCTCGAGGAGAACCAGAGCCGTCATCCGAACACGTCCCCGACCAGCGCATGCACGCGGCGAAATGCCTGTTCCGCCCCGGCGACGACGCGGGCTTCATCCGCCTCGGGCAGCGCCACCGCGTCGAGCGCAGCGGTGAAGGTCCTCCAGTGCAGGCCGCGGCCTTCAGGCGCGGGCGCAAGATGCCGTGCGCCAAACGCCTGCGACAGGCCGAGTTTGGCTGCTTCCTTGAGCAGGAAGGCCGCACCGAGATTGGAGCCTTCGGCGACATAGAGCCAGCCAAGCGCCACGGCGATGCCGGGCAGCGGTTCCGCACGGCCTGGGGTCAGCGTTGGCGACGCCATGCCGAGATCGGCCATGTCCTGGCGGATCAGGTCGAGGCGGCGGCGTTCTTCCAGGTCCGGAAGCAGGGCCTGCAGCTCCGGGTGGCCAAAAAGCGGGTCGATCTCGGCGTGGAAGCGATGCTGCACCGCGAGGAACCGGCCATAGCGCTCGCGATCGGCAAAGGGCTCGCGGGCCATGATCGCCTGGTCCAGACGCTCGTGGGTGGAATGGGTGGCCCGCTTCAGCCGCTTGGCCCGGCCCACCTCTCCGGCCTCGGCTTGTGTTTCCAATGTCTCATGCGTCATCGCTCTGCCCTCATCTGTGTCTCCGCCATGACAGCGGCTCGTTTCCGCCCCGGAGCGCGATGCCGCGCGGGGCCGTGTCGTCAGAATTTCGCTGTCAGGCTCGCGCGGAAGGTGCGGCCGGGCGACGGCATCAGGCCGAGGGTCAGCGCATCCATGTAATAGACGTCGGTGACGTTATCGACGGCGACTTCCAGCTGCAGATTGTCGTTGACCTTGTAGCTCGCGAACAGGTCCACCAGCGTGTATTTTTGCCAGTTCACCACGGTCGTGTAGCCGCCGGTTTCGACATTGGTCATGCGGCCGCGATCGCCGGTATAGGTCACCCGCCCGCCGACATCGAGGGCATCGTCGAACAACCGCAGACCGGCCGTCAGCGTGGCGCTCTTGTTCGGCGGGCGGTGCAGCTGCGCGTACCCGTTCTTGACGCCGGACTGACGGCACATGACCCCGGAGAGCAATTCCTCCGCGCAGAATTCGATCTTGTCGTAGAGGATGCCGCCGACGTCGAAATAGCCCCAGCCCGCATCATAGCCGAGGGAGGCTTCGAAACCCCGGAACAGCGCATGCTCGATATTGGAGACCGACACGCTCGGATCGTTGGTGCGCGTCAGGTAATCCTTGACGTCATTGTTGAAATAACTCGCCTTGAAGCGAAGCTTGTCGCCCGCGCGCAGCACGTTCTCCTGAAGGATGTTGAGCCCCAGCTCGGTATCGCGCGAGCGCTCCGGGCGCACGCCGACCAGGGGGTCGGGACTGAAGGAGAAACCGGTCGTGGATTCGAACAGGCTGGGCGAGCGGATCGCCTCGGAGTATTTCGCATAGAGCTGGATGCCGCTCCAGGGCTCCACGGTGACGCCGACCATCGGCGCCCAGCCGCTGTTCTTTTCCTCGTTGTGCTGATCCAGTCCGTAACCGGTGTTGTTGTCGTAGGACTGCGTCCAGGTGTAGCGCAGCGCCGCATCGACCTTCAGCCAGTCTTTCGGCTTCCAGTCGCCGGCTACAAAGGCGCTCGCTTCCTTGCGCCAGCCATCGCGCGAGGCCAGCAGTTCGTTGCTGTCGACATTCACGTTTCCGGCGGGCGGCTCCAGGGTTTCATAGACGAAGGACCCTCCAGTCGCGACCGTGACATCGCCCCACTGCGTGCTCATCTCCGAGGTGTTGACAAGGTCGAAGCCGTAGCGCTTGGCGATGTCCCAGTAGGCCTGCGGAAAATGCGCCACGGTGCCGCCGAAGTCGAAGGCATAGGGCGTCAGGATATGGGTGTCTGTATCGGTCATCCAGATATTGGCCTTGAGGTTGACCCAATCGTTCTCGTCGGGGTTCCAGCGATATCCGGCGCGATAGGTGTCGACCGACACTTCGCTCAACGGGGCCTGCGTGGCGCCGTCGAACCGGATGATGACCGACGGCATCATCTCGCCGAACAGGCTGTGGTAGCGCATGTAGCTGAAGTCGAAGACATGTCCGCCATCGAGTTCCGCCTTGGCCTTGAAGAGATAGGAAGTGTTGTCCTGCGAGGTGTTGAGCACCTCTTCGCCGGCGCGATAGCGGTTGAGGCCGGTCAGCGAATAGACGGTGTAATCCGTGATCTGCTCCGGCCTGCCGGGCCGGCCGGGCCGAATGACCGTGTCGTAGGACTTCGTCAGTTGCGGCGTCCTGCCATGGGTGCCCGCATGATAGTTGCCGTTCTTGCGCCTGGAATAGGCCGCCACCACCTCAAACATGTCGTTGCGCGCGGCAAATGCAGCACTGCCCGATCCGGAATTGGGCTCAAGAAACGCCGGGCGATCCATGCCGTCGGGACTGCCGACGAGCGGGTTGTCGGGAAGCGTGTCGAGCGTGCATCCCCAGTTGCAGCCGGTGGTGTAGCGCGACTTGGCCATCGGGGCATAGCCGCCCGCGGTACCGACCGCCGGCGGCGTGGAGGTATTGGCCATCATGCCGCCGCGCAGCCTTACGCCCCAGTTCTTGCCGTCCATGATGATGTCGTCGGCGTTGATGGTTTCCATGCGCACCAGCCCGCCTGTGGCCCCGACACCATAGACACTGGCCGAGGGCCCCTTCTCGATGACCACACCGCCGATCATGTCCGGGTCGACATAGTTGCGGGAGGCGACCCCGGAATAGCCGCGATAGACCGTGTTCTGCTGCATCGTGCCGTCGACGACGACGGGAACCCGCCCAAACCCCTGCATGCCGCGGACGTTCACATCGACGGCGCCGCTGTTGCGATTGTCGCCGGTCAAGACGCCGGGCGTGCCCTTGATGAAATCGCCCACCGAAGAGCCCCGGAACCGCTGGATCTTGGCGTCGCTCAGGAAGGCACTGCTGCCGGCGGTACGATAGTTGGCGTCGTCATCCGCCAGGCTTCCGAGCGTCGCCGTGCGCCCAGCGCCGCCATTGACGGTGATCGTGTCGAGCAGCAGCGACCCGTCATCGGCGGCCGGGGCATGCGCCGCAGCGATGCGGTCGCTGATGGTGACGGTGGTCGGATTGGTGAAGCTGTAGGAAAGGCCCGCGCCGGAGAGCAAGTGCTGCAGCGCCGCCTCCGGCCGGAGCGCGCCGCTGACGGCGGTCGAGCGCTTGCCGGCGGCGTCCTGTGAGGCGACGAACACCTCGACGCCGGTCTGGCGGGAGAAGGCGATCAGGGCGCTCGCAAGCGGCTGGGCTGGGATGTTCAGGTTGGCCTCCGAAGCGGCGGCCGATTGCGCCATCACACGGTCGCCGGCCGAGACCGCGATCACGGCCGTGCCGGCCATCAGGCCCGCGAGCAAGTTCCGGAACCGCGTTCCCCTGTCACATCCACTGTTACGCATGATCACCTGTCTCCAAACACACTGGAGACCGGCCGAAAGCGGCCTCCTGACTATGAAGACGGCGGGCTTGGGAAAAGTAATTAGAGGCCGGAGCGTTTTTTTCGCGGCGCGTCAGCCGGGCATGATCAGCGTGAACAGCCCCGGGACCTGCATGACCCGCAGCCCCAGGCTCTCGGCGATGGTGCCGATCGCCGCGTCGATGCGGCCGGTGCTGAAAAATACCCCCGACCGGCTGGATCCGGCCGCGCTCTTCAATATCCGGAAGCAGGGCCAACAGCGGCGAAGCGCAGAGCGATCAGCTGCACCGTCCTTCCCGGAACAGGGCTCGCCAAAGCGGGGGCGCGGGGGGGGAGGAACCGCCTGCCTTCTCCCTTCCGGGAAAGGCAGGCGCGCAGTGTCGGGGAGGTCAGAACCGGTAGTTCAAGCCGATATTGACGGTGTGAAGGTCAAGCGTGTTGGACGCCTTCCTGCCGTTTGTGATGTCGAAAGCCCCGGACGTGGTGTCCGCGCCGGCACGGGCACTTTGGAACTCGAAATCGGCGCTGCCAAAGTGGCTATAGGCATAGCTTGTGCTGAGCGACCATCTGTCGTTGATGGCGTATTCCGTGCCAGCGCCCAGCGTAAACCCGAGCCGCGTCTTTTTGGTGCGCTCGACGGAGGCAATCGTGGTGACCGGCGAATAGCTGTCCTTTCTCCAATACTGCTCGCGGGCCAGGCTTTCCCGGGCCAGAGCGAGGCCTCCCGTGCCGTAAACCATCCAGCGATTTCCGAGCGCATAGCCAAGACGCCCGCGAATCGTCGAAACCCAGTCGACATCATGGTAGGTCAGCGCCTGCGCGGAGCCCGCGTCGGCCAGGCCGGCTTCAGTCGAAACAGTCTTTTGCTTGCCGTTCATCCAGGTCCTGCTCCAGTCCGCCTCGACGCCGAGCACGATCCCGTTGGCGAACTGCCAATTGTAGCCCGCCTGAACGCCGAACAGGCCGTTTTTCATATCGAGGTCCGTCGACTCCGCGCGTGTCGTTGCGTTTGTCGTTCCATCAAGCGCAGTGGTTGTTCCCCTCTCACCGGAAAACGCCCCACCGGCATGCATGCCCGCATAGAGCCCGGTCCAGTCGACCACTCCGGAAGCCGCACCGTAGGCTCCGCCCGAAAACGGCGAGAAGGCCGGGTTGAGGCTTTGGTCGCCGCCGAATGTACCGGTGAGGCTTGCATAGAAGGTGCGTCCAGGTCCCGGTTGGGAGACAAGGCCGAGCGGATCGACATAATACTGATCAAACAGGTTCTCGACCCGGATCGAGGCGGTGAGGTTGCCGCTAATCTTGTACTCGGCGAAGACATCGACAAGCCTGTAGGGATCCCACCGGACCGGCGTAATGAACTGCTGCGCGCCCTGGGCCGTCACGTCGCCGTGACCGATGGCGCGGGGGCCCACGTGAGAGATGCGGCCGCCGATCGTCAACCTGTCCTGCAACAGCTTTTGCGACAGCGTCAGATCAACCGTGTATTCGGGTTGAACGTGGTTCGTCGCATAGTCGGCATAAAGGGTCTTGTCTTCGCAGGTCGCGGCGGTCCGGCAATATTCCACATTGAGGAAATAGTTGGCCGCCAGTTCGGCCGTAAAGCCGCCCGCTTCGTATCGGCCAGAAAGCTCGAGCCCCGAAAATTTCGCCCGGTGAATATTGGTTATGTCCAGCCCGAGTGCGTTGGGATTTGTCGGATCGACAATGATGCCCCGCGCCAGATAGTCCTTCACGTTCCAGTTGAAGTACCCAAGCTTGAGCATCGCCCGGTCGTCCGGCCGCATCAGCCCGTCCCGGTTGAAATTGGCGCCAATTTCCCAGTTGTTGGACCGTTCGGGCCTGACGGCGTTATTGGCCACCACGCTGTTGAAGGCCGATACCGATTCGATAATGCTCGGCGCCCGCATCATGCTGGAATAGCTGGCATAGACCTGCGTGCCTTCAAAGGGTTCAACGGTAATGCCGACAGACGGGCTAAAACCGCCGGCATCGGTCTCATAGCCCACAACGACACGGTCATTGTCGACCTGGCTGCGCTCATAGGGATCAACGCGATCCTTGGACCAGAAATGCGAATAACGAAGACCTGCATTCAGCGTCAGCCAATCCCATTCAAACGGTTTGTAGCTGCCCTTTACATAGCCTGCGACTTCCTGCCTGATGCCGTCGCGCGGCGTGACCCATCCTTCGAGTGCGGCCGCATGCCTGCTGCCGCGGGTGTCTTCCGCACGATACGACAGGCCATAGGTGAGATTGAGATCCGCATGGTCGAGGGAAACCAGCGATGTGTTGCTGATGCTGCCTCCCCACATGTCCGTGTCAGATCCGACGCGATACCCTGCCGGCAGGCCGACGGATTCCGCGGTAACGCCCCACCGTCCGCCACGCAGCGGGTTACGCTGCTCAAGATGGGTCCAGTAGGCATTCGCCTTCATGTCGACCAGATCGTTTCCTTCCGGATTCCAGCGATAGCGCGCCGTGAACGTATCGAGGCTGGTTCCGGTGGTTTGCGCCTGCTGCAAGGCTTGCGACATGTAGCCGGACTGTGCCGATGCCAACCGGTCGCCGGCTTCACTGCGGTAACCGGTGTAGCCGAGTTGCAGTTTCTGATCGCTGCCGATGTCTGCGTTCAGCTTGAACAGCCAGGACTCGGTTTCGAGCTGGGTGTTGAGGACTTCCTCGCCGGCACGATAATTCGACAGGCCACCATTCTCGATGACGTCGCGATACAGGAAGTCGGGATTGCAGACCCCGTTGGCATAGCAGAACGGGCGCGGCCCCGTGCTCACCGGATTCGCGGCCGCACCATGGGTTCCGGCGTGGTAGTTGCCCTGCTTTCGCCTGGCATACCCGCCGAGAATGTCGAACCCTTCGCCCTTGTAGGCACCGACGATGCTGCCCGATCCGCTGGTGGGCGACAGCAGGGATGGGCGATCCATCCCGGTTGGAGAAGCTGTGGCAGAACCATATCCCGTGGTCGGATTGCTCACGCTGCCCAGGGGATTGTTGTACCTGTATCCCGCCTTGTTGCCGGCAACGGGGCCACTGGTATTCCCGCCGACGCCGCCCTTGACGCGAACACCCCAGGTATCTCCCGGTTTGACGATGTCATCGGCGCTCAATGTCCGCATGGAGATTGAGCCGGCATTGCCCCAGGAGGCTGTGTCCGCCCCCTTGAGAACATCGACGCTGGCGATGAAATCCGGGTCGACGAATGTCCGGTTGGAAAGCCCTTGATAGCCCTGGTAGATCGTGACCGCGTTCTCGGCCCCGTCAATGGTTGTCGCGACACGGCCAAAACCCTGCATGCCCCGGACATTCGGATCGATCGACCCGGCGCCATTGCGGGCCTCTCCCGACATGACACCCGGCGTGCCACGGAACATGTCGGCCGGACTCGATCCGCGGAAACGCTCGATCTTCTCGCCCGAAATATGGGCCGCAGCCCCGGCCGTTTGATAGGGGCTGTAGACCGAGCCTTCCCTGCCGCCGCCATTGACGGTGATCGTGTCGAGCAGCAGCGACCCGTCATCGGCGGCCGGGGCATGCGCCGCAGCGATGCGGTCGCTGATGGTGACGGTGGTCGGATTGGTGAAGCTGTAGGAAAGGCCCGCGCCGGAGAGCAAGTGCTGCAGCGCCGCCTCCGGCCGGAGCGCGCCGCTGACGGCGGTCGAGCGCTTGCCGGCGGCGTCCTGTGAGGCGACGAACACCTCGACGCCGGTCTGGCGGGAGAAGGCGATCAGGGCGCTCGCAAGCGGCTGGGCTGGGATGTTCAGGTTGGCCTCCGAAGCGGCGGCCGATTGCGCCATCACACGGTCGCCGGCCGAGACCGCGATCACGGCCGTGCCGGCCATCAGGCCCGCGAGCAAGTTCCGGAACCGCGTTCCCCTGTCACATCCACTGTTACGCATGATCACCTGTCTCCAAACACACTGGAGACCGGCCGAAAGCGGCCTCCTGACTATGAAGACGGCGGGCTTGGGAAAAGTAATTAGAGGCCGGAGCGTTTTTTTCGCGGCGCGTCAGCCGGGCATGATCAACGTGAGCAGCCCCGGGACCTGCATGACGCGCAGCCCCAGGCTCTCGGCGATGGTGCCGATCGCCGCATCGATGCGGCCGGTGTCGAACACCGCCGTGACGCGCTTGTCGGCCATGCCGCCGCCGACCAGCTGGATGCGGCCGCGGTGATAGCGCTGCAGCTCGGCGACGACCTGATCGAGCGGCAGGTCGCTGAAGACGATCCGGTCGTGCCGCCAGGCGGAGATCGCGTCGAGGTCGGCGGTCTCGGCCGCGGAGACGCCGGCGGGGCCGAACCGAACCATCTCGCCTTCGCCGACGCGAACGGCTTCGCCGGCGGCGCTCACCTCGACGGTGTGCTGCGCCACCGCGACGCTCGCGCTGTCGCCGAGACGCACATTGAAGGCGGTGCCGAGCACGGTGATGTCGCCCTGGCCGGTCCTGACCACGAAGGGGCGCTGCGGATCGGGGGCGACGGTAAAGAAGGCTTCGCCGGCCAGCAGCGTCACATATCTGCGGCCGGGGCCGAAAGAGACATCCATGGCGCTGGCACTGGAGAGCTCGACCTGCGAATTGTCCTCGAGGCGAACGGTCTGCCGCTCGCCGATGCCCGAACGGTAATCGGCCAGGAGGCCCGCAGGCGTCATCTGCCAGCCGACGGCGATGGCAAGCATCACGGCGGCGGCCACGGACAGGCCTTGACGCCGGCTCGCCCCGAGGCGCGGCGGCGCGCGATCGGCGCGGCGGATCGGTGCGACGGCAGGTCCGGGCCGGTGCGCCCCGGCCCTGGCGGCGTCCGCGACGGCCCGATGGCCGAGGCCTCCCCAGAGACGCTCGAGCTCGCGCCAGGCCCTGTCGTGCCGGGGGTCGGCCGCGCGCCACGCTTCGAACCGACGGCGGTCATCGTCAGATGCGTCCTCGTCGCCCAACAGCACGAACCACTCAAGGGCTTCGTCATCGATGGTCTGTTCGTCGCGCTTTCCCATCAGCAATCCCGGCTGGGCCGTGTGTCCTGTTGGCGTTTCATGTCGCATGCGGCCACGCCTCACGGGCGTGCGCCGACCGCCGTCACGATTCGACGACGATCGCCTATCTACTAGGACGGTGGAAAGACGGAAACCAATTAGTCGTCGCGCGGATTGTTCTCGCGCAGCTTCGACCTCAGGCATCCGAGCGCCTTGACCATGTGCACCATCACCGTGTTCCGGGCGATGCCGAGGCGCTCGGAAATCTCTGCATAGCTCAGACCCTCGTATTTGTGCAGGACCAGCACCTCGCGGGCGCGCGGCGGCAATTCCAGCATCGCGGCCGCGAGCGCGGCGATTTCCTCGGCCGAGATCAGGGCCATGTCCGGCAGCGGCAAGGCGTCGGCGACATTTTCGTCGACGGCGAAGGCCGGGTCCACGACGCGCGCGGCGCGCTGCTCGCTGCGGAAGTGATCGATCGCGACCGTCTCGGTGGTCCGCCGCAGATAGCTTCGCAGGTCGCGGATGTCGGCGGCAGGATTGCGCAACAGTTTGACGAACGCATCCTGGACGATATCCGCGGCACTTTGCGCGGACATGCCGCGGCGCATCAGCATCAGCCTCAGGCGGCTGTGCTCGGTGGCATAAAGGGAGGCGATACTGATCGATTCCATGGACATCTGGCGGCACTCAACGCCTGTGGCGGCGTTCACATTTTCGATGGAACGGCCCTAACAAAGGCGAAATTCCCGCGCAATGGCAATGATTTAGGCCGCCGACGCCGCTGCGGCATAAAACTAGTGTCTTTTTGTCATGTTTAATGCTTGATTCCATTGGGATGGCGACAGCGACGCAGCCGCCCGAGCCCGGTCACGCGCCATGCGCGGGCAGAGCGCATTTTTCGGACACTGTAACATTTCCGCCACAGAGATCCCCTCCCCGAGCCGTCCGGCACCCCGCCGGCCACACTCTGGCAGCAGCGTTTGAAAGATCGTCAGGGACCGTCGGGGCAGGTCGCGCCGCGGCGTTACCAGCGGCGCAAGGCCGATTCGTAGGCCTGCAGCGCCGGCTTCATGTGATCGACGACGACCTCGACCAGTGTGGCCCGGTCGCCGTTGCGGAGCGCCTCGATCATTGTCTCGTGCTCGGCGCAGGAGCGCTCGGCGAGCGACGGATCGATGAGCGCATAGGAATGGATCGCCGCCGTCTTGTTCCAGAACTGTTCGATCGTTTCGGCAAGGAAGACGTTGCCGCAGGCCGCAAACAGGGTGGCATGGAATGCATCATTGGCGGCCGAGACGGACACGAGGTCACGCTGCTTGAGGGCTGCCCGGTAGCGCGCCTGGATTTCCTCGAGGCGGGCGACCAAATCGGCGGTATCCTCGAGCGGAATGCGTTCGGCCGCCTCGCGCTGCAAAAGACTGCGCATGTCGTAGAGCTGGCGGATCTCTTCGCTGGAATATTCGCGCACCATCGCGCCCTTGTTGGGCCGCTTCACGACAAAGCCCTGCCGCTCCAGTTCGTCGAGCGCGGCGCGGATGACATAGCGGCCGACGCCGAAGCGTTCGGTCAGGTCGTTTTCCACCAGCCGCTCGCGCGGACGCAGGCGCCCGAAGACGATGTCGAATCTCAGTGCGCTGGCGACCTGGTCTGTCATGTGGCGTCCCGCCGGGTTCCCTTTGCCGTTGTCTAGCACGGTTCCCCCGATATCGGTCAACACGGCCCGCCCGACAGTCGCCATTATTGATAACAGGATTGTTGACGATCGGGCAATGATATGCGAGACCCCAAGCAGAGCTTGGACGGGACTTGCCATGTATGACTATTGTATCGTCGGAGGTGGCATTGTCGGCCTCGCCACAGCGCTGACCATCACGCGCAACCGGCCCGGCGCGCGCCTGCTCGTGATCGAGAAGGAAGACGCGCTCGGCCAGCACCAGACCGGCCACAACAGCGGCGTCATCCATGCCGGCATCTACTACGCGCCCAAGAGCTTCAAAGCCGAGCTGTGCCGCGCCGGCGAGCGCGCCACCAAGAACTTCTGCGAGGAAAACGGCATTCCCTACCGCACGCCCGGCAAGCTGGTGGTGGCCACCAGCGAGGTCGAAATGATGCGCCTTGCCGCGCTGGAGGCCAATGCCGCCGCCAACGGCATTTCCTGCACGCGTATCGGGGCGGAGGCGCTGACCGAGATGGAGCCGGCCGTGACCGGGTTTGGCGCGATCCTGGTGCCGCAATCGGGCATTGTCGATTACACCGCAATCTGCCGCGCCATGGCCGGGCTTATCCGGGAGAATGGTGGCGAGATCGCCACCGGCGTGGCGGTCGACCGGTTCGAGGACCGCGCCGATCATGTCCGCATCATCGCCGGCGACACCGCTTTCGAGGCGCGCCAGGCGGTGGCCTGCGCCGGGCTTCAGGCCGACCGCCTCGCCAGCCGTTCCGGTCTCGACGCCGATTTCCGGATCGTGCCGTTCCGCGGTGAATATTATGCGCTCAGGCCGGAACTGTCCGGGCTGGTCGAGCGGATGATCTACCCGGTGCCGGACCCGGCGCTGCCCTTTCTCGGCATCCACCTGACGCCGATGATCGACGGCTCGCTGACGGTCGGCCCCAATGCCGTGCTCGGCATGGCCCGCGAGGGCTATCCGAAATTCTCGGTCAACGCGGCCGACATGAGCAGCTATCTGCGCTTCCCCGGCTTCTGGAAGCTGATCGCCGCCAATCTGGCGAGCGGCATCGGCGAGATGAAGGATTCGCTGTTCCGGCGCGCCTATCTGGAGAAGTGCCGCAAATACTGTCCCTCGCTGCAGCTCGAGGACCTGCGCCCCTACCGCGCCGGCATCCGCGCGCAGGCGGTGTCGCGCGAAGGAAAGCTGATCCACGATTTCACGGTGCTGCGCTCGCGCCGCGTGCTGCATGTGTGCAACGCGCCCTCGCCCGCCGCCACCTCCGCCCTGCCGATCGGCGGCATGATCTACGACCGCCTGCACGCCGCAGACTGACTTTCGGAAAAGGCCAAGCATGAGTTACCCCGACACCCGACTCTTCATCGACGGCCGCTGGCTGGACGGCGGCAGCGGACGCACCATCGACGTCACCGACCCCGCGACCGGCGCCGTGATCGGCAAGGTCTGCGTCGCCACGGAGAGCCAACTGGAACAGGCGGCGGCGGCCGCGCAGGCCGCCTTTGCCGGCTGGGCCGATGCGAGCGTGCTCGACCGCTCGGGCGTGCTGCGCCGGGCCGCCACGGCCTTGCGGGCGCGCGCGGCGGAGACCGCGGCCATCCTCACCCGCGAACAGGGCAAGCCGCTCGTCGAGGCGCGCGCGGAAGTCGACGGTGCGGCCGACATTTTCGACTGGTTTGCCGAAGAGGCGCGCCGCACCTATGGCCAGGTCGTGCCCGCGCGCGATCCGGCGGTGCGGCAGACGGCAATCAGGGAGCCGATCGGGCCGGTGGCGGCCTTCACGCCCTGGAACTTCCCGGTTTCGCAGGCTGCGCGCAAGATCGGCGCGGCGCTCGCGGCCGGCTGCACCATGGTGCTCAAGCCGGCCGAAGAGACCCCGGCATCGACCGCGGTGCTGGCCCAGGTGCTGGACGAAGCCGGCCTTCCCGCGGGCGTGCTCAATCTGGTCTACGGCGTTCCGTCCGAAATCTCCTCGCACCTGATCGCGCACGCGGCGATTCGCAAGATCTCGTTCACCGGCTCGGTGCCGGTCGGCAAGCAGCTTGCCGCACTTGCGGGCCTGCACATGAAGCCTGCGACCATGGAACTCGGCGGCCATGCGCCGGTGCTGGTGTTCGCCGACAGCGACGTGCAGTCGGTTGCGGGCCTGATGGTGCGCTCGAAATTCCGCAATGCCGGGCAGGTCTGCGTGTCCCCCACCCGGTTCCTGATCGAGGAAACCGTGATCGACACCTTCCGTGATGCCTTTGTCGCCCAGGCCCGGGCGCTCAAGGTCGGTCACGGACTTGAGGAGGGCAGCGACATGGGGCCACTCGTGTCCGAGCGGCGCCTGGAGGCGGTGGACGCGCTGATCGCCGATGCCCGCGACCGGGGCGCGAAGGTGGAACTCGGCGGCAGGCGCATCGGCAATGCCGGCAATTTTTACGAGCCGACCGTGCTTTCCGGGCTCGATCGCGGCATGCGGGTGATGAACGAGGAACCGTTCGGGCCGCTCGCGCTGCTCATTCCTTTCAAGACCACCGACGAGGCGCTGACCGAAGCCAACCGGCTTCCGTTCGGGCTGGCCTCCTATGCCTTCACCGGCTCCGCCGCCACCAAGGCGACCGTCGAGCGGCAGCTGCAGGCCGGCATGGTGTCGATCAACCATCTGGGCCTGGCCCTGCCTGAAACGCCGTTCGGCGGCATCAAGGACAGCGGCTACGGCACCGAAGGCGGCTCCGAGGCGATCGGCGCCTATCTCACCACCAAATTCATCACCGAGCGCCACGCCCCGCGCGGCTAGGCACCGGCAGCTTCGCCACTCTCCGGTTCCGGCGCCTGCTCCGGCCGGACACACGCAAAAAGGACAATCCGTCATGTCGCAGACGCATATTTTCCCGCTCGCCAGCATCAAGCGCATCCCGCGCGGCAGCGGGATCGAAACGACCCCGCTCGTCACCCACTTCACCGCGCCCGACGCCAAGTTCACCACCGGCATGAGCGTCTACCCCAAGGGACTCGGCGCGCCGCTGCACAAGCACAATTGCGACGAGCAGGTGACGCTGCTCGAAGGCCGCGGCGAAGTCGAGGTTGATGGCGAGATCACTCCGCTCGTGCAGTATGACACGACCTATATCCCGGCCGGGAAGGTCCATGCCTTCCGCAACACCGGCGAGGAGCCGATGCGCATCCTGTGGATCTACAGTTCCATGAAGGTGACGCGCACCTTCGAGGGCAGCGACGAGGAGGTCGAGCACCTTTCTGCCAAGGACCTGATGGGCGCAAAGCCGTAAGGGAGCGGTCCGGCATGCTGCGGCTGAGCGCCAACCTGTCGATGCTGTTCGGGGACCTGCCGTTCCTCGACCGCTTCCCCGCGGCCCGGCGGGCCGGCTTCACGGCCGCCGAGGTTCAGTATCCCTACGACCACGCGATGACGGATGTCGCCGCGGCACTCGCCGACAGCGGGCTCGACCTCGTGCTCATCAACGCGCCGCCGGGCGCACAGCCGGGTGATCGCGGGCTGGCGGCCATTCCGGGGCGCGAGGCCGAGTTCCGTGACGAGATCGCGCTTGCCCTGGCCTGGTCGAGCGCGCTCGGCAACCGGTTCATCCATGTGCTGAGCGGCGTGCCGGGCGAAAGCCACAGCCGCGCCGCCTGCCTCGACACCTGGCACGCGAACATGACCTGGGCGGCGCGCCAGGCCCGTGCGGCGCAGGTCGGGCTGCTGGTCGAGGCACTCAACCCGGTGGATGTGCCGGGTTACTTCATCCGCTCGCTCGACGAGGCGGTGGCGCTGCTCGGCCGCCTCGAAGGCCCGGGCGCAGGACTTCTCTTCGACGTCTACCACTGCGCCAGATCGGGCGAGCCGGTGGTGGCGCAACTTAAGGCCTGTGCCCCCTGGACGCGGCACATCCAGATCGCCGATGCGCCCGCGCGCGGCGAGCCGGGAACCGGCGACGTCGACTGGAAGGCCGTGTTTTCGGCAATCGAAGCGACCGGCTATCGCGGTTTCGTCGGCGCCGAATATTCGCCCCGTGCCGCAACACTTGACGGACTGGGCTGGGCCCGGCCCCATCTCGAACACTCATGATCTGCCGCCACGCCCGCCCTCCCACAGGGCATGCGCGGCCAATGGAGAGACGGAAATGAACCTTTACTCAAGATCGCTCGCAGCGGTTGAAGCCGGCGGCAAGCCGGTCCGCGTCGGCCTCATCGGGGCGGGCAAGTTCGGCTCGATGTTTCTGGCGCAGGTGCCGACCACGCCGGGCCTGAAGGTTGTCGCGATTGCCGATCTTTCGACCGAGCGCGCCCGCACCGCCTGCCGGGGCGTGGGCTGGAGCGAGGAACTGGTCTCGGACACCCGCTTTGCCGACAAGGCGCTCGACATGATCGCAGCGGACGACATCGACGTCATCATCGAGGCAACCGGCCATCCGGCGGCAGGAATACGCCACGCCCGCGCGGCGATTGCGGCGCGCAAGCACATCATCATGGTCAATGTCGAGGCCGACGTGCTGGCGGGGCCGCTGCTGGCGCGGCAGGCCGACGAGGCCGGCGTCGTCTATTCGCTCGCCTATGGCGACCAGCCGGCGCTGATCTGCGAGATGGTCGACTGGGCGCGCACCTGCGGCTTCGACGTGGTGGCCGCGGGCAAGGGCACCAAGTATCTCCCGGTGTTTCACACCTCGACGCCCGAAACCGTGTGGCACTATCGCGGCGTCGACCCGGAGGACGCCCGCAAGGGGGGCATGAACGCGCAGATGTTCAACTCCTTCATCGACGGCACCAAGTCGGGAATCGAAATGGCGGCCGTGGCCAATGCCACCGGCCTTTCCGCCGCGCCCGACGGGCTCAAATTTCCGCCTGCGCAGGCCGACAAGCTGGCAGAGGTTCTGTGCGAGAAGAACCTGCACCATCGCGGCCAGGTCGAGGTGGTATCGAGCGTCGAGCGCGACGGCACCACGGTTCCGAACAATCTGCGCTGGGGCGTCTATGTCGTCTTCTCCGCCCCGAACGCCTATACCGAGCGCTGCTTCCGGGAATATGGCGTCGAAAGCGACGAGACCGGCACGCTGGCAGCCCTGTACCGTCCGTTCCATCTCATCGGCCTCGAGCTCAACGTCTCGATCTTCTCGGCGGCCCTGCGCCACGAGCCGACCGGAAAGCCGACCGGCTTCGTCGCCGACGTGGTCGCGACCGCAAAGCGTGATATCCAGCCGGGGGAGATGCTCGACGGCGAAGGCGGATACCTCGTCTGGGGCAAATTGATGCCGGCCAAGGCGTCGCTCGCCATCGGCGGGCTGCCGATCGGCCTCGCCCACGGACTTCGCATCAAGCGCGCCGTGGCTGAGGGCCAGAGCCTGACCTGGGACGACGTCGAGGTCGACGAAAGCGACGACGCCTACGCCTATCGCCGCGAAATGGAAGCCGCGTTCGCCTGACCGCCCGCCTTTCCGCGCCGCTGAAACACGATCTGGAGAAAATGCACATGGTTCTGGAAATCGCCGAATTCGACATCATCCCCGGCCAGGAAGAGGCCTTCGAGGCGGGCGTGCGCCAGGCGGTGCCGCTGTTCAAGGCCGCCAGGGGCTATCGGTCGCTGAGCTTGCGCCGGATCATCGAGAAGCCGGCCACCTACCGGCTGCTGGTCGAATGGGAAACGCTGGAAGACCATACCGAGACGTTTCGCAATTCGGACGCGTTCCAGACCTGGCGCAGCCTGGTGGGCGCGTTCTTCGCGGGTCCGCCGCGCGTCGACCATTCGACGCTCGCCGTCGATGCCGGCTGAACTGCGAGGACGCGTGACGTGATCCATTTCGCCGACACGGTGACAAAGATCGGCGCCGAGGCAGAGGCGCAGGTCCTCGTCTGCGGTTCGCATGGCGGGCTCTATCCCGGCTATCTCGCCGCGAAGGCCGGAGTGAAGGCCGTGATCCTCAACGATGCTGGCGTCGGCAGGGACGCAGCCGGCATCGGGTCGCTTGCCTATCTCGCGGACCGCGGCATCGCGGCCGCGACCGTCGGCCACGTAAGCTGCCGCATCGGTGACGCGGCCGACATGGCGGCGCGCGGCCGCATCACCCATGTCAACGCCATCGCCGCCGCCCTCGGCGTGACGGTCGGCGAGGCCTGCACGTCAGCGGCCGAGAAGCTCGATGCGGGCCCCGTCGCGTCCCGGGCCGACCCGGGCACGGTCAGCGAGGCGCGCAGCCTCCACTCAGGAGGGGCCCGCAGGATCGTGCTGATCGATTCGGCAAGCCTCGTGAAGCCCGAGGACAAGGGCCAGATCGTGGTCACCGGCTCCCATGGCGGCCTGCTGGGGGGCAACGACTTCCTGGCGCTGCAGGTCGATGCCTTCGCCGGAGTGTTTCACGACGCCGGTATCGGCATAGACGAGGCGGGCACCACGCGCCTGCCCGCGCTCGACCGGCGCGGCATCGCCGGCCTCACCGTCGACGGCGCTTCCGCCCGCATCGGCGATGCCCGCTCGGTGCTCGAAGACGGCGTCATCTCGCGCGTCAACGCCACCGCCCGAGCACATGGCGCAGTCCCGGGCGAACGCCTGATCGACCGCCTGACGGTCTGGGCCGCAGGCTGATCCGCCGGTATCGGCGCTGCCCGCCTTGCGCGGTCCGACAACGCCCCGCCTTGGCCAAAAACAAAAAGGCCAGCTCTGCAGCCGGCCTTTCCGTTCGCCTTGGGAGGCATCAGGCGATGCGATCGCCCTTCTTGACCTTGACGGTGCGGTTGTCGACGCCGGGCAGCATCTTGGCCGGGTCGCGCGTGACGACGACGTCCATGATCACCGGCCCCTTCGCCGTCATCGCCTGGCGGATCGCGCCTTCCAGCCGGTCCGGGCTTTCGACGCGGATTCCGGTCACGCCCATCGCCTCGCCGATCTTGGCGTAATCGGTCTCCTCGAGATCGGAAGCATGGTAGCCCTCGGCGCCGTACATCAGGTGCTGCAGCGCCTTGATGTAGCCGGAGGCGGCGTTGTTGACGACGATGATGGTGAAGTCGAGCTTGAGGCGGCGGGCGGTCTCGAGCTCGCCCAGCATCATGTTGAAGCCGCCGTCGCCGGTGATGGCGAAGATCGGACGCGTCGGCGAGGTCGCGCGGGCGCCGATCGCCGCCGGCACGCCGTAGCCGATCGAGGCGAAACCGCGATCGGGCACGAAGGCGCGGCCCGGCTTCTTGGTGTCGAACAGCAGCCCGCCCCAATGCGCGGCAAAGCCGCCGTCGGCGATCAGGATGCCGTCGTCCGGCAGCGCCTTGTTGAGCTCGGTCAGCATGCGCGCCATGCTGACCGGCGTCTCGTCCGAGTTGAGCCGCGGACTGACATCCTGCCGCCAGGCGTCCATGCGCTTGACGACGTCGGCGGCATAGCCGGTCTGGCGCGCCCTGATCTCGGCCGCGCGCGGCGCGAGCATGTCGTTTAGCTCGGCGATCGTCGCGCCGACATCGCCCCACAGCGCGATCGCACAGTCGGTGGTGCGCCCGAACTCTTCCGCCAGCAGGTCGAGATGGATGATAGTCTTGCCGCGCGGCGGGACCGTGAAACGCTTGGTCGCGATCTCGCCGAGCTTGCAGCCGACGACGAAGATCAGGTCGGACTCCTCGATCAGCTTGTTGGCGATGCGGTCGTAGCGGCCGAAAAGCCCGGCATTGAGGCCACTCGTGCAGGCGATCGCGCCCTTGCCGCTCAGGGTATGCGCGACCGGAATGTTGAGCGCCTCGGAGAAGGCGGTGAGCGTGTCCGCGGCGGCGCTCAGATGCACGCCGCCACCGGCGAGAATGATCGGCGTGCGGGCGTCCGCGAGCATTCCGGCCGCCTTTTCGAGCGGCGCGCGCTCGGGCCGGCACCGCAGCGCCGGGATCGCTTCGTGGGCGGCAACTGCGTAGAAATCCCGATCCTCGAATTCGAACACGCCATGCGAAATGTCTTCGGGCACGTCGATCACGACCGGGCCGGGGCGGCCGGAGGTGGCGACCGCAAAGGCGCGGCGCACCAATTCGGGAATGCGCGAGATCATCTCGATGCGCAGCAGTTCCTTGACCGCGGGCCTGAGGATCTCCGTCTGCCGGCTCTCCTGCGTCATGTTCTTCCAGGAATGCTCGCGGTGAGAATCGCCGACCAGCACCACCATCGGCGTGCCGGCGTTCAGCGCCTCGACCAGGCCGGTGACGAGATTGGTCGCGCCCGGGCCGAGAGTCGCGTCGGCGAGCCCCACGCGGCCGGAGATCTTGGCATAGGCGTCGGCGGCGAAAATGCCGGCGCGTTCGTCGTTGATCAGATAGTGCTTGAGGCCGATGCGGCGGGCCGCGTCATAGAACGGCAGAAGCTGGAAGCCGCCCATGCCGTAGATCGGTCCGGGATTGTAAAGCGAGATCATGCGGGCGATCGCTTCGCCGCCGGTCAGTTCGATGGTCATGGATCTTGTCCTTCTTGTTGTTCTACGGAGAACGAAACGGGTCGGGTCCCGCGGCCTCAGCCGGTCAGGGACGACAGGTCGGGGCGGCGCGCGTGCCACGTGGTTGCCCGCTCGAAAGCGCGCCCGAGCGTCAGCAGGATGTCCTCCCGCGACGGCATGGCGACGATCTGCAGCGACAGCGGCATCCCCTCGGCATTGACGCCGTTGGGCAGAGCCATCGCGCACAGGCCGAGATAGTTGACGAAGCGCGTGAGGTTCGAGAGCGGCATCGCCTGCTCGTCGATGGTGGCAAGCGGCGGCGAGGCGATCGGCGTGGCCGGAAGCAGCAGCGCGTCGAAGCCGTCGAGGCTCTCGCGCATCGCCACCCTATCCTCGCGCCGCTCGATCAGCCGTGCCGCGAACTCCGCCGCCGTGCCGGTATTGCCGGCGTGGACGCGCGCACGGACATGGGGATCGAATGCACCGCGATCCTCCGCCATCAGCGCGGCCAGATTGGCATAGGCCTCGGTGCGGATGATGTGCGATGCGCCGACGCAATAATCGAGCGGCGCACGCGGCAACCGCACCTCCACGACCTCTGCACCAAGCTCGCGGAACACCTTTGCCGACCGCGCCAGGGCGTCGAGGATCGATGACTGGACGCCCGGCAACTGGTCCGGTGTCAGAAGCCCCAGCCGCATGCCGCCGATATCGGCTCCGCCGCCGGATACGCGCGGCGGGTTCGCACCCCAGGTGCCCGGGTCGCGGCAGTCCATGCCCGAGATCGCGTCGAAGACGATCGCCGCATCCTCGACCGAGCGCGTCAGCGGGCCGATGGAATCGAGGGTCTGGCTGAGCGGGAACACGCCATGGGTGCTCACGCTGGAAATGGTCGGCTTCAAGCCGACGATGCCGTTCATCGAGGCGGGACTGCGGATCGAGCCTCCGGTGTCCGACGCAAGCGAGAACGCCACCATGCCGGAGGCCACGGCGACGCCGGAGCCGCTTGACGAGCCGCCGGGCGAGCGGTGTTCGGTCAGGTCCCAGGGATTGCGCGGTGCGCCCAGATGCGTGTTGGTGCCCCAGCCGCCGAACGCGAACTCGACCATCTGCAGCTTGCCGAGAAAGATCGCTCCGGCCTCGATCAGCCTTTGAACCACGGTCGCGGTTTCCGCAACGACATTCTCGCCAAGATGCAGCGACCCCGCACCGGTCGGCAGGCCGGCGACGTCGAGCAGGTCCTTCACCGCGAAGGGGATGCCATGCAGTTTTCCGCGATAGCTGCCGCCGGCGATTTCGCGCTCGGCCGCCTTCGCCGCCTCCCGCGCCCGATCGGCACACAGGACGACAAAGGCATGCAGCACTGGATTCGTTGCCGCGATGCGCGCAAGGCAGGCCTCCAGCAGCGTCACCGGCGACAGCGCTCCGGTCTCGATCAGCGGGGCGAGTTCGTGGATCGGCCTGTCGGCGAGATTGGGGACAGCAATCGCCATGGTTCCGTCAGCTTCCTCTGCGGCTCAGTCGATCTTATATTCGAGCCATTCGGCGATCAGCTTGTGCAGCGCGCTGTCGCCCTCGAACATCTCCTTGCCGCCCTCGGCCTTGTTCCGGCCAAGCTCGAGCACATAGAGATAATCGGAGACGGCGGCGCACTGGCGCACGTTCTGGTCGACCAGAACGACCGTGATACCCTTCTCCGGCAGCGCCCTGATGAAGTCGTAGATCTCGCGCGAGAGTTTCGGCGCGATCATCGCCGTGGGTTCGTCGAGCAGCACCACCTCCGGCTCGAGCGCAAGCGCGCGGGCCAGTTCGAGAAAGCGCTGCTGTCCACCGCTGAGGCTCGAGGCCGGATCGTGACGCTTGTCGCCGAGGATCGGGAACTGCGCATAGGCCGCCTCCAGCACGCGCCTGACGCGCGCGGCATCGTTGCGGAACACCCAGCAGCCGAGCAGCAGGTTGTCCTGCACCGACAGGTCGCCGAACAGGCTGCGGTTCTGCGGCACGAAGGCGATACCGCGTTCGATGAAGGTGTAGGGCGGCTTGCCGTTGAGGCTCTCGCCCTTGTAGCGGATGTGGCCCGTCGTCGGCTTGAGGAACCCGTAAAGGGTTTTCAGCGCGGTCGACTTGCCGGCCCCGTTCGGACCGATGATGCCCGTCACCATGCCCTTGCGCGCCGAGATGTTGACGTGGTCGAGAATGGTGATGTCGCCGTGATAGGAAACCGAGACGTCTTCGAGCCCGAGGATAACCTCCCCTGAGGCCGCGGCGCCCGCGGCAGGTGTCGTGTTTGCCATGATCATCGCCCCAGGAATGCTTCGATAACGTCAGGATTGTGCTGGATGTCGGCCGCGTTGCCTTCGGCGATCTTCTTGCCCTGGTTGAGCACGAGCAGGTGTTCCGACAGGCTGTAGACCGAGGTCAGGTCGTGGCTCACCAGGATAAAGCTCTTGCCCGCATCCTTGAGCTTGAGGATCTGGTCGAGGAACACCTTGCACAGGTTCGGGTGAACCCCCGCGAACGGCTCGTCGAGCAGGATCAGGTCCGGATTGAGCATCATCACGCGCAACAGTTCCACCAGCTTCTGCTGGCCGCCGGAAAGCTCTTCCGCGTGGTTGTCGCGGATGCGGTAGAGATCGACCTCGGCGAGCAGGGCATTGGCCTTCTCGGTGAGTTCCGCATTCGAACGGCTGTCCTCGAGCACCGGCACCATCAGGTTTTCCGTCAGCGTCAGCCGCCGGAACAGGCGCGGCACCTGGAAGGTGCGACCGATGCCGAGGCGGGCGATCTCGTAGGGCTTCTTGCCGACGAGGTTGGTGCCGCGGAAATTGATGGCGCCTTCGGTGGCATCATAGATGCCGTTGATGCAGTTCATGATCGTGGTCTTGCCGGACCCGTTCACGCCGATCAGACCGAGGATGCTGTTCTCCGGCACGGTGAAGGAGATGGTGTCGACCGCGACCAGGCCTCCGAACACCTTGCGCAACGCATTCACTTCGAGCATCGGCGCCCTGCTCCCTGCCTGGACCTGGTTTACCTGGGTTGCTGCAGCCGTCGTCATCGCAGGGCCACCTTTCCGAACAGCCCGGAGGGGCGAAGCGTGATGGCCGCGATCAGGATGACGAAGCCGACGGCCTGCGACAGGGACTGCGGCAGGAAGACGATCGCCACCTGCTCGGCAATGCCGAACACGATGCCGCCGATGATCGCGCCGATCGGATGGCCAAGGCCGCCGAGCACGATCACCACGAAGCCGATCAGCGTGTAATCCATCCCGGAGAACGGGCCGAAGGCCGGGAACACCAGCGCCAGCAGCACGCCGGTCGAGGCGGCGATGGCGATCGCCAGGCCGAAGGCCAGCGCCGACAGCGTGTTGATGTTGACGCCAACGATCTGGATCGCATCGCGGTTCATGATCGCCGCGCGCAGCGCCTTGCCGTAGATGGTCTTGTAGAGGAACCAGGTCAGGGCGGCGATGATGGCAATGCCGGTCGCCAGCGCCGCGATATGCGCCGTCGGGATGAAGACATGGCCGATCTTGAAGACGCTTGGCGTGAACACGTAGTTCAACGACCGGGTATCGGCCTGGAAGAAGAACAGCAGGATCGCGCCCGCCATCAGCGACACGCCGTAGAAAGTGAGGAACGAGGCCACTTCCGGGTCGTCGCCGCGGTTGAGCCGCGGCACGAACAGGTAATAGAGGCACATGCCGACGAGGAAGAAGGCCACGAACACCAGCGGGATGGAAAGCAGCGGATGCAGGCCGGTGGCCGAGAAGAACATCAGCACCGCAAAGCATCCGGCGACGACGAACTCCCCGTGCGAGAAATTGACGATGCGCATGGTGCCGTAGATGATCGTCAGGCTGCAGCCGATCAATCCGTAGAGAGCGCCCAGGATCAGTCCCGAGACGAGGGCCTGGATGAGAAGGGTTGTCATCATGAGCTAGGGTCCGCCTTAGAACAGGATACGGCGCAGGAAGGGCTTGGCGCGGATCAGCGAGCCGACGATGCCGCTGGGCAGGAACATCATCAACAGCACGATCACCAGGCCGAGCAGGAACACGTTGAGCACCGGGAAGTGCTGCCAGATCAGGTCGTCGACGATCAGCATCACCACGGTGCCGACGACCGGCCCGATCACGGTGCCGAGCCCTCCCGCGACGGCGAAGATCACCGCCTTGGTGCTGACCAGCAGGTTGAACGCGGTCTCGGTGTCGACGATGCTGGTGTACCAGGCCTCGATGGCGCCGGTCATGGAGGCGATCACCGCCGACAGCACCCAGGCCTTGAGCCGGACCCTGCCGATGTTGATGCCGACGGTTTCGGCCGTGTCGGGATCGTCGCGGATCGCGCGCAGCGCCATGCCGAGGCGCGACTGGGCAAGCCAGGTCACCGTCAGCAGCGTCGCCAGCATCAGCGCCAGCATCGCGTAATAGGCGCCGTCCGGATTGGAGAAGCCGAGCGCGATGCCGTAGGAGCCGCCGGCGACGTCTTCCGGCATCGCCGCGATCAGCAGGCGGCAGATCACGGCGAGCGCCAGCGACACGATGGAGAAATAGATCCCGCGCAGCACCATGGTGCGCGCGAACAGGAGGCTCAGCACCACGCCGGCCAGGGCCGCGGCAATGAAGCCGGCCCAGATCGGCAGGCCGTGCATCTTCACCGTCACCGCCGCCGCATAGGCGCCGATGCCGTAGAAGGCGACATAGCCGAAGGGCAGGTAACCGGTGAAGCCGGCCATGATGTTGAGCCCGGAGGCAAGCGTGATCCACAGCAGAAGGTAGAACCAGAAGGCCAGGCTGAACCCGTAGGCCGGCAGAAGCCCGAGTCCCAGCGCTAAGAGCGCGAGAAACCCGAGCCAGATGGACGTCCGCGTCCAGACAAGGCGGTTGGATGACACGTATGGACCTCTTTGTTGTCTTTGGCCGCCTGGCGTCGGGGGCAGACGCGGCCTGGTCACCGATAGCAAATGCCGGCGCGCCCGGCCGAAGCCTCGGGCGCGCCGGCTGGGGAGGTTAGCGCTCGCCCCAGGCCGGGATCGGGTAAACCGGCTCGGCGGTCTTGATGGCATCGGGGGCGATGATCTTCAGCCCGTCCGCCTGGTTCTGCAGCACGATCGGGGTCATGCCGCGCTGGAAGCCGGTCTCCTCGATCTTGAACTCGCCGGACACGATGACGGTGTCGCCGCTGAAATCGAGGGCGGCCTGCTTGAGCTTGGCCGGCTCGGTGGAGTTGGCCGTGGCGATCGCCTTCTCCAGGATCACGCCGGCGCCATAGGCGAGCGCGGTCTGGAAGTCGGCAGGATAGGCCGCATTCGGATAGAGCTTGTCATAGGCGGCAAGGAATTCCTTGGTCGCCAGGCCGTCGGTCACCGGCCAGTTGACGTTGGCGTCGAACTGGGTGTGGCTGAAGATATAGGCCGCATCTTCGCCCGTCTCCAGCACGGCCGGCGAGGAGCCGTACAGCATGTAGGTATAGGGGAAGCTGATCTCGCGTTCGCGCATCTGGCGCAGCATCGGGATCAGGTCGGCGTCATAGGACGAGGTGTAGAACCCGTCGGCGCCCGCTGCCTGCGCCTTCTGCAAAAGGATCGAGAAGTCCTTGGTGCCCTTGGCGTAATGCTCGTCCAGGACCACTTCCATGCCGGCCGCTTCGGCCATGCCCTTGGCGGCGGAGGCGGCACTGGCCGGGAACGGCTCGTCGATCGAGACCACCGCAAGCTTGGTCACGCCGAGCTTCTTGGCGAGATCGATGCTGGTGATCGGAATCTGCGAGGCCTGCGCCGTCACGGAGACGATGTTCTTGTAGCCCTGCTGGAACAGCTGGTCGGAGGAACCGGCCCAGCTCACCATGAAGCCGCCGCGCGACTCGACCACCGGCGCGGCAACGCCGACCAGGGTGGAGCTGAACGGCGCGATCAGGGCATCCACCTTCTCTTCGGTGATGAGCGACTCGTAAACGCGCGCAACCAGTTGCTTGTCGCTGCGGTCATCGCGCTTGACCAGTTCGACCGGATATTTCTTGCCCTCGAATTCGATGCCGCCGCGCGCATTGACGTCGTCGACCCAGATGCCGATGCCGCGCTCGCCCGATTGTGACGCCACGGCGTAGGGGCCGGTCGACGAAACCGTCAGTCCGATGCGGATCGAGGTTCTCTCCTGGGCGTGCACCACCGCTGCGCCCATCAGCATGGTGGAAGCGGCGAGCAGTGAAACATAAAACGCTTTCATGAAGTTCCTCCTATACTGTTCCGCATTACGGAACGATTGTTATCTATTTGCGGAACATGCTTGCATGCAAGTCATTGACCTGTCAACTGCAGCATAATTTTTTGGTTGCCCCGATATCCTGTTGCATTTGCACGTATTTCGGCCATTATGCCACCAGTGGAACACAGGTTGACGCGATTTCGTGCAGATGCCAATCATGACGGCAAGCAAATTCGTTCCGCAATGAGGAACCTGAGTGTCATTATGTGGAATAGAGAATCAGGCAGGAACGCATGGAAAAAGATCTGGACGTTACGCCGGTGAAATCGATCTCCCGCGCGGCCGCCGTGCTGCGCGTGCTGGCAGATCTCGGCACCCCCGGCGGCACCCTCGGCGACATCGCCAAGGCCACCGGCTTCGGCAAGGGAACCGCCCACCGCATCCTCGCGGCCCTCAATGACGAGGGCTTCGCCTACCAGAACCTGACGACGCGCCGCTATCACCTGGGGGCGGGCATCGGCCTCCTGGCACGCCGCGCCTCGGTCAACGAGATCGGCAGCTTCGCGCAACCGGTGCTGATGCGCCTGGCCGACGAGACCGGCGACACCGCCTATATCCAGGTGCGCGAGGGCCTGCGGTCGGTCTGTATCGGCCGCCAGCAGGGAACCTATCCGATCAAGACGCTGTCGCTCGATGTCGGGCAGAGCCGCCCCCTCGGCGTCGGCTCGGGCGGCCTTGCCATCCTTTCCAGCCTGGCGCCCGCGGAAATCACCACCATCATCGAGGCCAATGCCCGCTGGCTGGCCGAGTACCCGGCCTTCGCGGCGGACAAGCTGCCCGGTCTCGTGCGCCAGACCCAGTCGCTTGGCTATGCCTATGTCGAGGGGCTCGTGCTCCCCGGCATCAACGCGATTGCGATGCCGGTGCTGGGGCAGGACGGCCATCCGCTGGCCTCGCTGAGCATCACCGCGATTGCGGAACGCATTCACGGCGACCGGGCCCTCTGGCTCGCCGGCCTTCTGCGCGAGGAGGCGCGGCAGCTGTCCGCCGCCCTCGCGCGAACTCTTTCACCCAGGAACGCCCAGGAGACGAAGTAAAAATGGCTGATCGCCTGAAGGACAAGGTTGTCCTGTTGTTCGGTGCCGGATCATCCGGCGAAGGTTGGGGCAACGGCAAGGCGACCGCCGCCCTGTTCGCCCAGGAGGGTGCGCATGTTGTCGGCGTCGACCTGAACCTGTCCGCCGCAGAGGAGACCCGATCCGCGCTCGCGGAGATGGGCCTCGAGATGGATGCCATCGCCGCAGATGTCACCGATTCCGCCGAGGTCAAGGCCGCCGTGGACCATACCCTGTCCCGCTTCGGCCGCATCGACGTGCTGCACAACAATGTCGGCGTCACCAAGATGGGCGATCCGGTCGCACTCAGCGAGGCCGACTGGCACTTCTCGCTGGACACCAACCTCACCGGCGTGTTCCTGACCTGCAAGCATGTGCTGCCGGCGATGCTCGAGCAGCGCTCGGGCGCGATCGTCAACATCTCGTCGGCGGCCTCGGTCCAGATCAACCAGATGCCCTATTTCGGCTATTACGCGTCGAAGGCCGGCCTCAACCATTTCACGCGCGCGCTCGCGGTCAATTACGGGCCGCACGGCATCCGTGCCAACGCGGTGCTGCCGGGCGTCATGGATACCCCGCTGATCTACAAGCAGATCAGCGGCCAGTTCGAAAGCGTCGAAGAAATGCGCAAGGCGCGCAACGCTGCCTCGCCGATGGGCAAGATGGGCGACGCCTGGGACGTGGCCTATGCCTCGCTGTTCCTGGCGTCCGACGAAGCCAAATACGTCACCGGCGTCTGCATACCCGTCGACGGCGGCAAGAGCTGCGCCGGGCGCTGATGCGGCAGCCCCCGGCCACCGGCCGCCACGTTTAGGACGCCCCATGATCTCGATAAAGGAACTGCTCGACAACGCCCGCAAGCATGACGGCCGCACGGCGCTGGTGGTCTCGGGCGAGGCGATCACCTATCGCGAGCTGCGCGCGCGGGTTCTTGCAGGCGCGGCGGCGCTCGACCGGATCGTCGAGCCGGGGCAGCGGGTCGCGCTGCTGTGCACCAATTCCTGCGCCTATATCTGGGCCTCGCTTGCCATCGAGCTGATGGGCGCGATCCGCGTGCCGATCAACATCAAGGCCTCGCGCAGCGAGATCGGCAAGATCCTTGCCGACTGCAGCCCGGCGCTGATCCTTTATGAGGACGAGACGCGCCACCTCATCCCCGCCGGCGCGGCAGCACAGCTGCGGCATGTCGGCGAGCTCGCGCCGGACCTCGGCGCGGCCAAGGCTGAGTTTGCCGGGCGCGTCTGCGCGCAGGACATCTGCTCGCTCAATTACACCTCGGGTTCGACCGGCAATCCCAAGGGGGTCGTGCTCTCCCATGAGAACTGGTCGTTCGTCTACCTAAACATGCTGGTCGACCGCGACATCCGATCCGACGACAGGCTGGCCTTCATCGGCCCGCTCACCCATGCCGCCTGGAGCTATCTCTATGCCGGGCTGCTGGTCGGCGCGACCAATATCGTCTTTGCCGGCGGCGACACCGAGGGGCTGCTGGCCTATGCCCGCACCAACCCGGTGACCATCGTCACCTGCGTGCCCACGACCCTTTCGCGCATCGTCGAGGGCACCGCGAAGGACGATCTCCTCGTGCGCACGCTGAAATGGATCGGCATCGGCGCAGCGCCGGTGACCCAGGCACAGCTTGACCGCGCGGCAGAGCTGTTCGGCAATCGCATCGTCATCAATTTCGGCCAGACCGAAGCGATGATGACCTGCACCTATATGGACTTCCGAAACCATGGGCCGGAGCGGTTTCGCGCCGATTACATCGGCACGCCCTATGCCTTTGCGCGGATGCGCGTGGTCGGCAAGGACGGCAAGCCGGCCCGGCTCGGCGAGGTCGGGGAGCTTCACCTTGCCGGCTCGCACACGATGCAGGGCTACTGGAACCAGCCCGAGGCGACGGCCGCCACCATCATCGACGGCCATGTCGCCAGCGGCGATCTCGGCGTCGAGGAGGCGCCGGGCCTGTTCCGCCTGGTCGGACGCATCAAGGACATGATCATATCGGGCGGCTTCAACATCTATCCCTCCGAGGTCGAGGCGGTGGTGGCGAGCTTCGCCGGCATCAACGAGGTGGTCGTCGTCGGCAAGGACGACGAGGTCTGGGGCGAGAAGGTGGTGTGCTGCTACAGCGAGCGTGCCGGCGAGACGGTCGATCTTGAGGCGCTCAAGGCCTTCTGCAAGGAGCAACTGCAGATCAAGGCGCCAAAGGAATATCACCGGCTTGCGCCGATGCCGAAATCGGCCACCGGCAAGATCGACAAGAAGGCGATCCGCGAGATGGGGTTCATGCGCCCATGAGACGCATCCATGTCATGGCGATGGCGCGCACGCCGTTCGGCAAGTTCCGCGGCGCGCTGGCGGAACTCGACTCCATCGACCTGGGCCACCGGCTGATCGACGCCGTCGCCGCCCGCGATCCCGACGGCGGGATCCTGCCGGAAATCGTCTATGGCGGCGCCGGGCTGCTCGGCGGCTCGCACCTGACGGCGCTGCGCCAGAGCCTGATCAAGTCGGCCCTGCCGGACACGACGCCCTCGCAGGGGGTCGATCGCGCCTGTTGCTCCGGCATGACCGCGATCGCATCGGCCGCTGCCCATCTGCGCGCCGGCCAGGGAGACAAGGCGCTCGCCATAGGCGTCGAAAGCCTTTCCAACACGCCAGTGCTGTTGCACCGCGGCAGCGAGCGCAAGATCAACAGCCTCGAGCTGATCGACCCGCTGCTGCTGTCCGGTTCCGTCAGCGAAAAGACCATCGCCCAATACACCTCGGAGGAGGCGCTCAAATGCGGCGTGGGACGCGCGGAGCAGGACCAGTGGGCGCTGGAAAGCCACGAGAAATACTTTGCCGCCAAACGGCGCGGCGCGTTCGACGGCCAGATCGTGCCGCTCCGGATCGGCGACACGGTGGTCACGGACGACGAGGGACCGCGCGAGACCTCGAGCCTTGCCAGGCTCGCCGCGCTGCCGACGGTGAACGGCGCGGCCACGATCACCGCCGGCAATGCGCCCGGCCTCTCGGACGGCGCCGCGGGTCTCGTGCTCGTCGGCGGCGAGGACGCTGCGCCGAAGGGCGCGCTGGCCGAGATCGTCGACTGGGTCCAGCTTGCAGGCGACCTTCAGAGCGGCACCTCGATCCCCGCCGCCTGCATCGCACGGCTTCTGGAGCGCAACCGGCTTGCCCTGCACGACATCGACGTGATCGAGATCAACGAAGCCTTCGCTGCCACGCCGCTGGTCAGCGCCACGGTGATGGCGAACCGGCTGGGGGCCGACCCGAGCCGGTTGCGCGACCGCATCAACGCCTGGGGCGGCTCGGTCGCGATCGGTCATCCGCTCGGCGCGAGCGGCATCCGCATCGTGATGCAGGCGATCGACCGGTTGCGCGAACGCGGCGGCGGCATCGCGGTCTGTGCGATCTGCGGCGGCTTCGGCCAGGGCGAAGCGGTGCTGCTGCGGCTTTAGGCGCCCCGCAAAGGCTGCCCCGCAGGTACTGCCGGCAGACAGGATGCATGAGGCCGCTTGGCGCAGGCGGCGCGAGGAGCGTTGCCTGCACCCATTCGCTTTCGAGAGGCGAGAACCTTCGGTGTCTTGAGCGTTTGGCGTGCGGACGGGTCGCGGTTTGCCGTGTCGCCGACCGCATGGCGGTAATCGCGATCACGTGAATGCCGGAGCGCACCACACTCGGTGCGGATGCGGAAGGGGGGAGAGTGTGGCGGCGAGATCATGCAGGCCCGGCAGGGCCCGGCGGTCAACCAGCGTCCTTGGTCGCCACGTTCCAGTAGGAGCCTTCCTTGCGGTCGATATGCATGCGCAGGATCGCCAGGGCCGTATCCGTGTCACTCTTGCCGACCGCGTCGGCGATCTCGATGTGCTCGCGAAAGGATTTGGCCATGTGATCGGGGTGCCGCCCCAGCCGGTTGCGCAGCGAGGCCATCTTCTGGGCGATCGCCTGATAGGCGTCATCGAGAAACCGGTTTCCGGAACAATCGAAGAAATGCTGGTGGAACTCGGTATCGAGCGCCAGGTAACCCGACACATCGTCGTTCTCGCGGGCAATCGTCATCTTCGCGGTGCAGCTTCTCAAGCGTTCCAGGAGCAAACCGGAATTGGTGCGAATCGCCTCCTTCAGCGCCGCGGTCTCGAGACAGACACGGGCGTCGCAGAGCTTGGCCACTTCTTCGGGCGCGAGGCAGAACACGAAGGTTCCCTTCTGCGGCTCGACCTTGAGCAAACCCTCCATTTCCAAGCGGTTCATGGCCTCGCGCACGGGCGTGCGGCTCACGCCCAGTTCGGTGGCAACCCGGACTTCGGAGATGTGTTCGCCGAGATCCAGCCTGCCGCTGACGATCCAGTCCCTGATGGTCCCGGTGACCAGTTCGGTCAGGGATTTCGGACGTTCCAATGGTTTCATTGCTTCACTCTCCACAACCCACACCTAGCAAACATGTAGCTGGCATACAACATACAGGATTGACGGCTTGGCATACTGTATGCCAGTTTGCGCGCCATTGGGAGGTAGGCCGCATTGAACTTGCGTCGCATGGAAGCCGTGATCGTCGAGATGAACCGCATTCTGGTGGCTGCGGTGCTCGCGATCGTGTTCGCAATCGTCTTCATGAATGTCGTCGGACGCTACGGATTCTCGCATTCCTATGCTTGGGTCGAGGAAGCGGCGCGGCACCTGATGATCCTCGGCGCCTTCGCCGGCGCGGGCCTCGCCCTGCGGGAAGGACGCCTGGTCGCGATCGTCGCCGTCGTCGACATGGTGCCCGCGGCACTGGCCCGGCCGATCCGCTGGATCATCGTCGCCATCATGTTCGCCTTCATGGCGACCATGATGTGGCTCGGCATCCGCTTCGTCGAGTTCGGCTGGAGCAAGCAGACGATGTCGACCGGCATGTCGCGCGGCATTCCCTATCTGTCGATTCCCATCGGCTGCGGCCTGTTCCTGGTTCAGCTCCTGTTCTTCGCACGGCGCTTCGTGGCCGAGGATTTCGACGTCGACGGCAGCGACCTCGACGCAGGCGTCGCATCCGGGCGCGCAACGGACACGGAGGCCTGAGCCATGGCGAAGACGCTGATCATCCTGTTTTTCGCCACCCTGATCCTCGGCGTGCCGGTCGCCTTCACCATGGGCATCGCCGGAATGGTCGCCGTCTTCCTCGACGGTTCGCTCAATCCGCTGGTCGCCACGCAACGCATGTTCGCCGGCATCGACAGCTTTCCGTTGATGGCCGTGCCGTTCTTCATTCTCGCTTCGGAACTGATGACCGCCTGCGGTCTGACGCGCTCGCTGCTGAGCTTCGCCAATGCGCTGGTCGGGCACCTGCGCGGCGGGCTCGGCCACGTCAACATCCTGGTCTCGATGCTGTTTGCGGGCATCAGCGGCTCGGCGCTGGCCGATGCCGCGGGCCCCTCCGCGATCGTCATGCGGATGATGCGCGAGGCGGGCTACGACAAGAACTATGCGGGCGCGCTTTCGGCCGCGACCGCGACCATCGGGCCGATCATTCCGCCCTCGATCCTTGCCGTCATCTTCGCCATCTCGACCAGCGGCGTGACCGTGGCCGGCCTGTTCCTGGCAGGCATCGTGCCGGGCATCCTGCTGGGGCTGTCGCTCGCCGTCGCCAACCACGTCATTTCCATCCGGAACGGCTATCGCGGCCGCGAGGACCGGGCGAGCATGAAGGAACTGGCGGACACCACGCTTGCGGCGCTGCCGGCGATCATCATGCCGGCCATCATCCTCGGCGGCATCCTGCTCGGCATCTTTACCCCGACAGAGGCTGGCGCGGTGGCTTCCGCCTATGCGCTGCTCCTCGGGCTGGTGCTGCGCTCCTTCACCTTCCGCGGCGTCTATGCCGCGTTCGTTCGCGCCGCCGTGGTCACCTCGTCGGTGTTCCTGATCGTGGCGCTGGCATCGATCTTCGCCTGGCTCTTGACCTATCTGCAGATCCCGCAGCAGCTTGCCGCGGCGATCTCCACCATCACCGACAGCCGGCTCGGCACGCTTTTCATCCTTGCCGGCTTCGCGCTGATCTGCGGCTTCTTCATCGACACGCTGCCGGCCCTGATCATCCTCACGCCGATCCTCGGCCCGATCGCCTATTCGGCCGGCGTCGATCCGCTGCAGTTCGGCATGATGCTGGTTCTCAACCTGACCATCGGCATGATCACGCCGCCGGTCGGGCCCGTCCTCTTCGTCATTTCCGCAGTCGGACGGCTGCGCCTCGAAGCGCTTTCCAAGGCTGTTCTGCCGCTGCTGCTGGCAGAACTTCTCGTGCTGCTCATGGTCATCCTGGTGCCCGGCGTCAGCACGTTCGTCCCCAACCTTTTTGGATTTGCCAACTGACATGAGAAGGAGGAACTTTATGAAATCCATGTCAAAATGCCTGGCGGCGACGGCGGCGATCGCCGTGCTTGCCACCGCCTCCGCGGCTTCGGCCAAGGAACTCAAATACGCCCACTTCCAGTCCGCCGACCTCAGTTCGCCAAAGCATGCGGCCGCGCTCGCCTTCGAAAGCTGCGTCGAGGGCAAGACCGCCGGCTCGATCGACGTCCAGATCTATCCCGCCGGACAGCTGGCCGGCGACAACGAGGTGATGGAAGGCCTCGAACTCGGCACGATCCAGATGGCGGTCGTGCATGACGGCCCGATTTCGGCCACCTACAAGCCGTTCTCGGCGCTCGCCCTGCCCTATCTGTTCGACGACCAGGCCATGGCCTGGGCGGTGATGGACGGCGAGTTCGGCAAGGAAATGGCCGAGGACATGCTGGCCAAGACCGGCATCCGCATGTTCGGCGTCGCCGACAACGGCGTGCGCAACTTCACCAACAATGTGCGCCGGGTCGCCGAACCCAAGGACATGCAAGGCCTGAAGCTGCGGGTGATGTCGGCGCCGGTCTGGGTCACGCTCGTGGAAAGCCTCGGCGCCTCGGCCACCCCCGTGCCATGGCCGGAACTGCCCGGCGCGCTGCAGCAGGGCGTGGTCGACGGCCAGGAGAACGGCGTGACCAACATCGTCAACGCCTCGCTCTACCAGAACCAGAAATACGTCACGCTCGACGGCCATGTCTTCAGCTGGCACGCCTACCTGATGTCGGACGCCTTCTACGAAGGCCTGACCGATGGCGAGAAGACCGCGGTGAACCAGTGCGTCGAGATCGCCAAGGTGATCCACCGCGGCATGACCGCGGCCCAGGACGCCAATGCGAGCGCCATCCTGAGCGAAAAGGGCATGGAAGTCGTCCCGGTCAGCCCGGAGCAGAAGGCCATGTTCCGCGAAGCCGCACAGCCGGCGGTGCGCGAATTCGTGGTCGGCGAAGTCGGTGCGGAATGGCCCGACAAGCTCGACGCGGCGGTCGCCGCCTACCGCGACTCCTTCAAGTAACCGAGACGAAGAGGCCGCGTCATGGCGAATGCCGTTGCTGTTCTGGAACCGGGTTATGCGGACTACGGCATCGAGAAATCGGTGCTGTCCGGGCATGGCCTGAACGTGGTTCCGGTCGCTCCGCTTGAGGACGCGGCCTCTGCCCTGAAGGCCATCAATCCGCTGGGGGTCATGGTGCGCGAACGCACCGTGACCTCCGGCCTGATGGAGGCCTGCCCCGAGCTCAAGGTGATCGTGCGCTACGGCGTCGGCATCGACAATATCGATCTCGACGCGGCTGCGAAGCGGCGCATCTATGTGGCCAATGTGCCCGACTACGGCGCAGAGACCGAAGTCAGCGAACACGCGCTTGCGCTCTATCTCGCGGTCCAGCGCCGCATTCCCGGCCGCGACCGGGAGGTGCGCGCCGGGCAATGGGGGATCGGCCAGTCGGCACCGGTGCCAAGCCGCGAGAACGCCGTGCTGGGCCTGATCGGCTGCGGGCGCATCGGCCTGGCGACGGCCCGCAAGTTCCGCGCGCTCGGATTTGCCCGGGTCCTGGTGTTCGATCCCTATCTCGATGCCGACAAGGCCGCAGCCGAAGGGCTGGAGCTCACAGAACTCGAGACCTTGTGCCGGCTCGCGGACGTGGTCAGCGTGCATGCGCCACTGACGCCCCAGACGCACCGCATTCTCGGCGCCAGGCTGTTCGCGCTGATGAAGCCCACGACCATCGTCGTCAATGTCTCGCGCGGCGGGCTCGTCGACGAACCCGCCCTCGCCGAGGCGCTTGCCGAAGGCCGCATCTTCGGCGCCGGCATCGACGTGTTCGAGGAGGAGCCGGTGCGCCCCGACCACCCCTTGCTGCGCACGCCCAACACCGTGCTGTCGGACCACACGGCCTGGTATTCGGAAAGGTCGGTTGCCGTGCTGCAGCGCAATGCCGCGACCGAGATCAGCCGGGTTCTCTCCGGCGAACCACCCAGGAACTGGGTGAACAGATGGTGAGCCGCCGCCTCGCCTCACCCCCGTCAGCGGGAGAGGCCCCGGGCGCCGCTCCACGGCCTGCAGGCTCGCCATCGCGTCCGCACTTCCAGGCAATAGCCGTTTCAACCCAAGCTTCTGAAGGAAGAAGACATGACACTTGATGAACTCATCGCAGGTTTCCGCGAAGCCGCAACCGCATCGGTCGCCGACGCGGTCGACAAGGTCACCGGAAAGACCGGATTTCTGCCCGAGGCGTTCAAGCCGCGCATCAACGACCGCAAGATCGTCGGCCCGGCGGTCACGATCCTCGAAGGCCCGACGGCCGAATTCCTTCCGCCGCAGCACGCCATCGACGCCATCGACGAGGCCGAAGCCGGCTCGGTGATCGTCATCTCGACCAACGGCACCACCGATGTGGCGGTGTGGGGCGGACTGATGACCGCCGGCGCCGTCGCCAACAAGCATGAGGCCGCCGTGCTCGACGGCGGGTTGCGCGACATCGTCGAGATCCGCCGCGACTATGATTTCCCGGTCTATTCGCGCTGCGTCTCGCCCGGCACCACGCTCGGCCGGATTCGCACCCTGGCCTCCAATGTCGAGGTCGCCATCGGTGAAGTCATCGTCAAGCCCGGCGACATCATGGTCGGCGACATCGATGGCGTGGTCCGCGTGCCGCGCGACAAGGCCGAAGAGATCCTGGCGCTGGCGCGCGAGATCGACCAGCGCGAGGCCGAGCAGGCCCGGCTGATCATCGCTTCCGGTTCGCTCCGGGAAGGGCTCGCCAAGTACGGCCGCATCTGAAACCAATCGCTTGCCCGCAGGCTGTCGCGACAGCCTGCGGGTCCGCACCACAAGAGGACGACCATGACCACCGACATACTCTGCCTCGGCGAACCGATGCTCGAGTTTAACCAGCAGCCCGGCGGCAGCTATCTTCCGGGCCATGGCGGGGATACGTCGAACTGCGCGATCTCGGCCGCACGCCAGGGCGCCCGCGTCGGCTATCTCACCCATATCGGCGCCGACACCTTCGGCAATTCCTTCATGGAGCTGTGGCAGGGCGAAGGCATCGATACCTCGACGGTCAGGCAGGTCACGGACGCCCATACCGGCGTCTATTTCGTCACCCATGGCCCGAACGGGCACGAGTTCAGCTACATGCGGGCGGGATCGGCCAGCAGCCGGATGGCGCCCGAGGACCTGCCGCGCGATGCACTCGCCGCAACCCGGATCCTGCATGTGTCGGGAATCAGCCAGGGCATTTCCGCAACCGCCGCCGATACGGTGTTCGCGGCCATCGAAACCGTCCGCTCGGCCGGCGGCAAGGTCTCCTACGACACCAATCTCAGGCTCAAGCTCTGGCCGCTGGCACGCGCCCGCGCCGTGATCCACGCCGCCATGGCGCAATGCGACATCGCCCTGCCCGGGCTCGATGACGCGCGCCAGCTGACCGGCCTCGCAACGCCGGACGACATCGCCGATTTCTACCTGCGTCTGGGGGCGGGCATCGTCGCGCTCACGCTCGGGGAAGAGGGCACGCTGGTCGCAACCGCCGATGAGCGCCGCCGTATCCGCGGCCGCCGGGTCAAGGCGGTGGACGCCACCGCCGCCGGCGACACCTTCGACGGGGCATTCCTGGCGCGGCTGGTCGCCGGCGACGACCCGTTTGCCGCGGCCCGCTACGCCAATGCGGCGGCCGCTTTGTCCACCCAGGGCTATGGCGCGGTGGCCCCGATCCCCCGGGCGGCCGCGGTCGAAGCCTTTCTGAACGAGGAATGATCATGAGGCAGGCTGTTGTCATTGGCGGCACGCGCGGCATCGGCGCCGGGGTTGCAGAGGCACTGGTTGAGGCCGGATGGAGCGTGCATTGCACCGGCGTCGGCGATGACGAGGTTGGAGGCTTCCGGGCCAGCCACCCGCAGGCGCAGGCCTCCGTGCTCGATGTGCGCGACACCGGCGCGGTGCAGGCCTTCTTCGCCGGGCTGGAGCGGCTGGACGGGCTGGTCAACTGTGCCGGCATTCTCGATCGCGGCGGCGAATACGACATCGCTACCTTCGAGAAGGTGATCGACATCAATCTCAACGGCACCATGCGCGCCTGCGTCTGCGCCCATCCGCTGCTCAGGCAGAACGGCGGCGCCATCGTCAACACCGCCTCGATGCTGAGTTTCTTCGGCGGGCCGCTGGTGCCGGCCTATTCCGCCTCCAAGGGCGGCGTGGCGCAACTGACCAAGGCTCTGGCCGGCAAATGGGCCGCGGACGGCATTCGCGTCAACGCGATCGCGCCGGGCTGGATCGAGACCGAGATGACCACGGCGCTGCGCGCCGACCCCGACCGCAACAGGCCGATCCTGGCGCGTACGCCGCAGGGACGCTGGGGCAAGCCGTCCGAGGTCGGCGCGCTGGTGGCATGGCTGCTGTCGGACCAGGCTTCGTTCGTCACCGGCAGCGTCTATCCGGTCGATGGCGGCTATTCAGCAATGTGAGGAGATGAAAAATGCCCGTTGAAAAGAACGACAGCGATGCCCGGATGCCCTATCGGCTTCCCTTCCCCAAGGACGCGCTGCCCGAAATCGTCATCCCCAATGCGATCCCCACCGATGAGCGGATCTGGGTGCCGCAGGCCGAGAATGTCTGGTTCCGTCCGCTCTGCCTCAACCGCTCGCAAGGCTACTGGATGAACCTTCTCAAGGTCCGGAAATCGGGGCTGCTGTCGCGCCATCGCCATCCACAGGCCGTGCACGGCTGGGTGCTCAAGGGGCGCTGGCACTATCTCGAGCACGACTGGATGGCCGAGGAAGGCAGCTATGTCTACGAGGCGCCGGGCGAGACCCATACGCTGGTGGTGCCGGAAGGCGTCGAGGAGATGATCACCTATTTCCAGGTCAACGGGGTGATGCTCTATGTCGACCCCTACGGCAAGACCATGGGCTTCGAGGACGTCTTCACCAAGATCGACCTCTGCCGGAAGCACTACGAGGAGGTGGGCCTGGGCGCCGACTACGTGGACCAGTTCATCCGCTGAGGCACTACCTGCTGCGATCCATCATGGATCCGGTCCGGGCCGCTGTCGGCCCGGACTGGTTCGCGCGCACAAGCCCGGCGCACCGCCTGCAGTCGCGGCCCACCCCGGGACCGCTCCCTGTCGGGTTTGCGGCAGCATCGCGGCAGACCGCCCGGCGGCCGCTGATCCCGCGACGGGTCAGGCAAAAAATGTCGCATAGCGGGCATATTGCATTTCCGCAACCAGCAGTACACAGTGCGCCGACTTGGAGGCAATGCACTGATGGCGTTCCATGCACACTCCGGCACACGGGCAGACCGGTCCGATTGGCAATTGCTGCGCGAGCATCTCGAGAATGTCGCCCGGCTTGCCGCGGAGATGGCGGCACCGTTCGGCCTCGAGAAAATCGCCTACCTCGCCGGCCTGTTCCATGATCTCGGCAAATTCGACCCCGATTTCCAGAAGCGGCTGGCAGGCGCACAGATTGGCGTCGATCACTCGACCGCCGGCGCCGTCAAGCTGCTGGAGCTTGCGACAGGCCGCGACCGGGGCATGGCCGAACTCGCGGCCTATGCAATCCTGGGCCACCACGCCGGCCTGCCGGACCGGCTGAACGAGACCCGGGCCTGTGTCGATCGCCGGTTCGCGGAATTCGCCGACCGGCTCGACCCGCAGTGGCGGCAGGACCTGGAGATCGATGCAACCGGGCTGGTTCCGGGTTTCGCCGCAAGCTTCGGCCCGGATCGGGACAAGGCCGCCTTCCAGTTTTCCGTGATGGCGCGGATGGTCTTTTCCTGCCTGGTCGATGCCGACTTCAAGGATACGGAAGCCTTTTACACCCAGCTGGAAGACCGCCAGGCCGATCGCCACTGGCAAAGCCTGCAGGATCTGCTGCCCGTGTTCCTCGAAAGGTTCGATGCGCACATGGCAGGCATGGGACCAGGCGATTCGTCCCTGAACCGCCTGCGCGCCGACGTGCTCTCGCATGTGCGCGGCAGGGCCGGCGACAGGCCGGGCCTGTTCACGCTGACGGTGCCGACCGGCGGCGGCAAGACGCTCGCCTCGCTCGGCTTCGCGCTCGATCACGCGCGGCGTCACGGACATCGCCGCATCATCTACGCGATCCCCTTCACGTCCGTGATCGACCAGACGGCCGCGATTTTCCGCGACGTCCTGGGAGGTCAGCATGTGNNCATCACTCGGCGATCGACGAGGAGAGCTTCGATCCGGAGCGCCCGCGCGAGGCGCGCGACAAGCTGAAGCTCGCCATGGAGGACTGGGCGGCGCCGGTGGTCGTGACCACCAATGTGCAAGTGTTCGAGAGCCTGTTCGCGGCGCGGACCTCGCGGGCGCGCAAACTGCACAATATCGCCGGCAGCGTCATCATCCTCGACGAGGCGCAGACCATCCCGCGGCATCTGCTCAGGCCCTGCATGAGCATGCTCGACGAGCTTGCCCTCAATTATGGCTGCAGCATCGTGCTGTGCACGGCCACCCAGCCGGCGCTGGACCAACGCAAGCTGAAAGGCGGGTTGCCGCTGGACGGCCGCGAGCTGGCGCCCGATCCGCATGCACTCGCAAGCAGCCTGCGCCGCACGCGCCTTGTCCATTCCGGCCCGATGGACGACGAGGCACTGGTTGCGGCCCTGCGGACCGAACCCCAGGCACTGGTGATCGTCAACAGCCGCAAGCATGCCCTCGAGCTTTTCCGCGCGGCCGGAGCCGCGGGCCTTCCCGGCCTCGTGCACCTGACCACGCGGCAACATGCGGCGCATCGCCGGCTGATCCTTGCCGATATCCGCGAGCGGCTGCGCAAAGGCGCGCCCTGCCGCGTGATCGCCACCAGCCTGATCGAAGCCGGCGTGGATGTGGATTTTCCCAGGGTCTGGCGCGCCGAAGCCGGGCTCGACCAGATCATCCAGGCGGCCGGGCGCTGCAACCGTGAGGGAAAGCGGCCGCTCGAGGACAGTATCGTCACGGTGTTCCAGGCGCCGGACCACAAGCCGCCCGCCGAGATTGCCGGACTGATCGGCGACATGAAGCGGATGATCGACAGCCATGACGACCTGCTGTCGATCGAGGCCATCGAGGCCTATTTCGGCGAGGTCTACTGGCGGATGGGAGACCGGCTCGATGGCAAGGAAAGCTCCAAGGCGATCCTGCCGCGCTTCCGGTTCGGCCGCTTCGGCGGCCAGATGGAAACCGATTTCGCCTTCCGGTCGGTGGCCGAGGACTTCCGCATGATCGACAGCGCCATGGTGCCGGTCATCGTCGCCACCGACGACAAGGCCAAGCGGGCTGTGGACGAATTGGGGATTGAACACATTCCCTCTGGAAGACTCGCCCGGAAGTTGCAATCCTATATCGTGCAAACGCCCCCCAATGCACGGACCGCCCTGGTGCGCAACGGCCATGTCAGTTTTGTCCGGCCGGATCTGCGTGGCGACCAGTTCGCGGTGCTGAAAACGGAGAGCCTGTATCACCCCGATGTTGGGCTGCTGTGGGAGGATGCGGATTATGTGGCGACGGAAAATTCGATCGTCTGAAGAATGGGCGGCGGAGCGCTGGCTCCGCCGCCTGGGCTGAATTGGAAAAACCCCATCGTGAAGACAGTTTCTATCCACACCCAAAGAGGGAATCACGCAACAACTATATAGGCTCCAGATCGAGCTCAACCTCGATCTTCAAGGGTCCTACCCTGATACGAAGTGCATACCTTCGCCGTCTCATCGTGCGTTCCTCAAATTAGGTGACGCTATCTTATACGCATGATTCGAGCCGGATACAAGATATATGAATTGAAATTCACTTCGTGTAGACAGAAGGACTGATGAGATGAATGGTGTGTTATGACCTACGGAATTCGGCTGAAAGTCTGGGGCGCCCACGCCTGTTTCACCCGCCCGGAGATGAAGGTGGAGCGCGTCTCCTATGACGTGATGACGCCCTCGGCGGCGCGCGGCATCCTGGAAGCGATCCACTGGAAGCCGGCGATCCGCTGGGTGATCGATGAAATCCATGTGCTCGAGCCGGTCCGTTTCCAGTCGATCCGCCGCAACGAGGTCGGGCACAAGGCCCCGGCCGGCAAGATCAGGAGCGCCATGAAGCGTGGCGACCTGGGCGGCCTGCAACTGCGCGTCGACGAGGACCGGCAGCAACGCGCGGCCACGGTTCTGGTCAGGCCCGCCTATATGATCGCGGCGCATTTCGAGCTCACCGACAAGGCCGGACCGGACGACACCGAAGGCAAGCATCTCGACATCTTCAACCGCCGGGCCGCCCGCGGCCAGTGCTTCCACCAGCCCTGCCTCGGCACCCGGGAGTTCGCCGCCCATTTCGAGCCCGTGCCGCCGGACGCAACACCCCCTGAGCCCGAGGAGAAATCCGCGGATCTCGGGTTTGGCGCGCCGCGCGACCTCGGCTTCATGCTGTGGGACATCGACCACCAGGCAGAGAGCCGACCGTCGCTGTTCTTCCGGGCAACGCTCGACAACGGCGTCGTCCGCGTCCCCCCGCCCGGCTCGCCGGAGATCCGCCGATGAGTATTCTTGCGTCTCTGGCGAAGGCTTATGAGCGGTTGCCCGATGCCCCGCCGTTTGGATTCTCTTCTGAAAAGATCGGCGTGATCATCGGCTTGAACGAAGACGGAAGCGTCGCCAATGTCTCCGACTGGCGCGACGGCGAAGGCCGGAAGAAGCGGCCTCGGCCGATGCTGGTGCCGCAGCCGGTCAAACGCACAGCAGGGATCGCACCGAACACGCTCTGGGACAAGACCTCCTATGTGCTCGGCGTGACCGCCGGCGAGGGCAAGCGGACCGCGGAGGAACATGCCGCCTTTGTCGACCGCCATCTCGGCCTTCTGGAAGCGGAGACCGACCCCGGCCTGCTGGCGCTGCGCCGCTTCCTCGAAAAATGGACGCCGGATCAATTCGTCCCTCCGCTCTGGGACGACGATCTCAAGGACCAGAACGTGGTCTTCGCGCTGGAAAGCGACCGGCAGAACCACATCCGGCTGCATGACCGGGCCGCTGCCAGAGCCTTGTGGACGCGCCTCATCGCCGAGGGCAACGGCGCGGCGCAGGCCTGCCTGGTGACGGGCGAGCAGGGACCTGTGGCGCGACTTCACCCCTCGATCAAGGGCGTCCGGGACGCGCAGTCTTCGGGCGCGGCGCTGGTCTCGTTCAATCTCGACGCCTTCACCTCCTATGGACACGACCAGGGCGACAATGCGCCGGTCTCCGAGGCGGCAGCCTTCGCCTACACCACTGCGCTCAACCGCTTTCTCGAGCACGAGAGCGGCCACAGGATCCAGATCGGAGATGCCTCCACCGTGTTCTGGGCCGAAGCCGCGAACACAGCCACGGCAGCCGAAGCCGAAAGCCTGTTTGCTTCCTATTTCGATCCGAAAGCCGTGGAAGAGGACGCGACGAAAGCCATCGGCATTCAGCTCGAGCGCATTCGCAGGGGCGAACAGCTGCGTGCCATCGAGCCCGATCTCGCCGACACTGTGCGCTTCTACGTGCTTGGCCTTGCGCCCAATGCCGCCCGGCTCTCGATCCGCTTTTATTTCGAAAATGATTTTGGCGCCCTGACCCGGAACTACCAGGCTTTCGTCGAGGACATGCGCATCGAACCTCCGCCGCCGCGCGATCCCTATCCGCCGCTCTGGAGATATCTCTCGGAACTCGCGGTTCTCGGAAAACGCGAGAACGTGCCGCCCAATCTGGCCGGCGAATGGATGCGGGCGATCCTGGCCGGAACCCGCTACCCGCTGACGCTGCTCTCGGGCGTCCTCATGCGCATCCGCGCCGACGGCGAGGTGAATGCCTTGCGGGTCGGCATTCTCAAAGCACTGCTCAACCGAAACTTTGACAAGGAGGCTCCCGTGGCGTTCGACCCGGACAACACAAACAGAGGCTATCTGCTCGGGCGGCTGTTTGCGGCCTATGAGCAGGCGCAGACGGCCGCCTTGGGCTCCAGGGTGAATTCGACGATCAAGGACAAATACTACGGATCGGCATCGGCCCAGCCGCGAAAGGTGTTCGCGCTGCTGGAAAGCGGATCGGCCAACCACCTCTCCAAGGTCGGCAAGCAATCGCCCGGGCGAAAAGTGAACCTGGAAAAGCTGATCGGCGCCATCATGGAGAAAATGACGCCCGGCGACGACCCGTTTCCCGCATCGCTTCCCGCCGAGGACCAGGCCCTGTTCGGCCTGGGCTACTACCACCAGCGCAACGAGTTCTTCAAGAAGGCGGCAGAGCCCGCCAGCACCGGGGAGACAGACCAATGACCACGATCGCCAACCGCTATGATTTCGCCCTGATCTTCGAGGTGACCAACGGCAATCCCAACGGCGACCCGGATGCGGGAAACCTGCCGCGCCTCGACCCGGAGACCAACAAGGGCCTGGTCACCGACGTCTCGCTCAAGCGCAAGATCCGCAATTATGTCGATCTCGCCCGCCATGGCCAGGATGGCTATCACATCTATGTCGAGGAAGGCGCGATCCTCAACGAGAAGCACCGCCAGGCCTACAAGGCCCTGCATCCGGACGACGCCAAGCTGGACAAGGCCCCCAAGCTCAATCCCAGGGACGATGCCGAGGCGCACGATCTCAAGGCTTTCATGTGCGCGAACTTCTTCGACGTGCGCACCTTTGGCGCGGTGATGTCGACCGGAATCAATTGCGGCCAGGTCAAGGGACCGGTGCAGATGAGCTTTGCCACCTCGGTCGAGCCGATCATGCCGCTCGAAATCTCGATCACGCGCATGGCCGCGACCAACGAGGCGGAGAAGAAGCAGAAGGCCGAGGGCGACGATTCGAGCGACCGCACCGACAACCGCACCATGGGGCGCAAGCACATCGTGCCCTACGGCCTCTACGTCGCGCACGGCTTCATTTCCGCCAAGTTCGCCGCGCAGACCGGCTTTTCCGAAGCCGACCTCGAGCTGCTGTTCGAGGCACTCGCCACCATGTTCGAGCACGACCGCTCGGCCGCCCGCGGAGAAATGGCCAGCCGCAAGCTGATCGTGTTCCGGCACGACAATCCGCTCGGCAACGCCCCGGCGCACACGCTGTTCGAGCGGGTGAGGATCGGCCGGGCGATCGATGGCGAATTCCGCGCGATCGACGACAGGGGCATCGGCAATGCGCCGCCGGCCCGCAAATTCTCCGACTACAGGATCGAGATCGACCGCGACAACCTGCCCGCCGGCATCGAGATCATCGAGAAGCTGTGAGCCATGGCCGCGCATGCTGACGGGGCGACGCAGGACGGCGACGAGCCGATCCCGCTGTCTGCCCTGCAGCACGCGGTCTACTGCCTGCGCCAGGCGGCGCTGATCCATCTCGAGCGGGTCTGGGCGGAAAACCGGTTCACCGCGGAAGGCCAGGTGCTGCATGCCGTGGCCGACAAGGGCGGCAGCCGCAAGGCGCGCGGCCTGCGCCGCGTCATGGCCCTGCCGGTGGCCTGCCGCCGCCTTCATATCGCCGGCGTTGCCGACATGGTGGAGTTTCACCCGACCGCTGATGGAGAAACGCCCTACCCGGTCGAATACAAGCGCGGCAAGCCGAAGCTGCACCGCGCCGACGAGGTGCAGCTCTGCGCACAGGCCCTCTGCCTCGAAGAGATGACCGGCCGGCCCGTGCCCGAAGGCGCGCTCTACTACGCCGAAACCAAACGCCGCGTTGCCGTTCCCTTCGATCCGGCGCTGCGCGCGCTCACCGAGGACACGGCCCAGGCGCTTGCCGAGCTGTTCGCGAGCAGCCGGACACCACCCCCGACCGCCAGGCGGGAGCGGTGCCGCGCCTGTTCACTGCGCGAGCTCTGCCGCCCGGACACAGTGGCGCGTCCGGCGACGGCATGGCGCAACCGCAGAGTGGAGCAGTTGCTCGCCGAGGAGACGCCGTCGTGAAGAAGCTGCTCAACACCGTCTACATCACCACCGAGGGCGCCTCGCTGCGCAAGGACGGCGAAAACCTGGTGGCCGAAGTGGAGGGCACCGAGCGCGCGCGCGTCCCGTTGCACATGCTGGCCTCGATCGTCGTTTTCGGCGGCATTTACGTCTCGCCTGCCCTGATCGCAGCCGCAGCCGCGGCGGGCATCACCCTCGTGCTGCTTGACCGCAACGGCCGCTTCCAGGCCCGGATCGAAGGGCCGGTGACCGGCAACGTGCTTCTGCGGAGGGCCCAGTACAAGGCCTCGGATGCGCCGGTCGAGATCGTCCGGTCGATCGTCATCGGCAAGGTGATGAACCAGCGCGCGGTGCTGATGCGCGCCCTGCGCGACCATGGCGACAGCTGTGCGGCGGCCGACAGCGAGGCGATTGCCGCGGTCACCGACCGGCTGGCGCGCATCGTTCGCCGGGCGGAGCGGGCCGACGACACGCTGGAGCAGTTGCGCGGCTCCGAGGGCGAGGCCGCCAATCTCTACTTTTCGGTGTTCGATCATCTGATCCGCGCGCCCGATCCCGAATTGCGCTGGACCGGCCGCTCCCGCCGCCCGCCGCTCGATCCGGTCAACGCGCTTCTGTCCTTTCTCTACACCCTTTTGACCCATGATTGCCGTTCCGCCTGCGAAAGCGTGGGGCTTGATCCCGCCGTGGGCTTCCTGCATCGCGACCGGCCCGGGCGACCGTCCCTCGCCCTCGACCTGATGGAAGAACTGCGCCCGGTGCTGGCCGACCGGCTTGCCTTGGCACTGCTCAACCGGCGGCAGTTGCGCGCCGGGGATTTCGAGACGCGAGACGGCGGCGCGGTGATGATGAGCGACGACGCGCGCAAGACCGTGCTTTCCGCCTGGCAGGAGCGCAAGAAGGAGGAGCGGCTCCATCCGTTCCTCGGGGAGAAGGCGCCGCTCGGACTGGTGCCCCATCTCCAGGCACAGATGCTGGCGCGGCATCTGCGCGGCGATCTCGACGCCTACCCGCCCTGGCTCTGGAAGTAGGATCCCGCCATGCTCGTGCTCGTCACCTATGATGTCCGGACCTCCGAGCAAGACGGCGCGCGACGCTTGCGTATGGTGGCCAAGGCCTGCCGCGACTATGGCCAGCGGGTGCAGTATTCCGTTTTCGAGATCGAGGTCGACCCTGCGCAATGGACGCGGCTGAAGGCCCGCCTGGAAGCCATCATCAAGCCCGAATTCGACAGCCTGCGCTATTACTATCTCGGCGCCAACTGGCAGCGGAAGGTCGAACATGTCGGTGCCAAACCGGCAACCGACCTTGGCGGCGTGCTGATCGTCTGACGGTCCAAAGGGTATCAGATTAAGCGGTGCGAACCTGAAGCGTGCCGCATAGCACCGGCATGTTCGCACCGGACCCAGCTCTTTGAAATCGTGAAGCTTCCCGGATTGTCCCGGCTCCCTCCGCGCGGTTCCCGAGCCGCAGCGACCGGCTTCGCGACCACGATCCCATTCCGTCCGCTCGCGCAATGGGTTAAACACCCCGGAGTCGCCCCTTCACGGGGGCGTGGATCGAAACCAGTGGGAAACGAGCAGCAGGATCGCAGCCTTGGTCGCCCCTTCACGGGGGCGTGGATCGAAACTCCCACAGGTCCCGCCAGTGACTGGTTCCGGCGCCGGTCGCCCCTTCACGGGGGCGTGGATCGAAACGAGAACGTGCCGCGGATTATGACGCGGGGCCGTGGGTCGCCCCTTCACGGGGGCGTGGATCGAAACTTCCGCCGGCACGGGCTCGCCCATGTAGCGCTTGGCGTCGCCCCTTCACGGGGGCGTGGATCGAAACCTTTCAATGCCGCGCACAATTGCGCTAAAGCGGCTGTCGCCCCTTCACGGGGGCGTGGATCGAAACCGCGGCAGGAGAATGGTCCTGGCCGGTGGCGCTGGTCGCCCCTTCACGGGAGCGTGGATCGAAACGCCAATAGCCGCGATGATCAGACGGGAATCCGTGCGTCGCCCCTTCACGGGGGCGTGGATCGAAACCGGCAATGGCCGATTTCACGTCGCGGATTGTCGCGTCGCCCCTTCACGGGGGCGTGGATCGAAACGGGTGCGCTCATGCCGCGTCCTCCCCGGCCGGGGGTCGCCCCTTCACGGGGGCGTGGATCGAAACGACCCGGCAGTCTGCGGCGTGTGCGCATGCGCCGCGTCGCCCCTTCACGGGGGCGTGGATCGAAACACCAAAGTTGCCGAGTGCGACTATAACCCCCGAGGTCGCCCCTTCACGGGGGCGTGGATCGAAACAGCGCCACGGCCGCCGCCGTGCAGCGCCGGGCGCGTCGCCCCTTCACGGGGGCGTGGATCGAAACTTTGACAACATGAACCGGGCCAATGGTGGCGGTGGTCGCCCCTTCACGGGGGCGTGGATCGAAACCTGGTCCTTTCCGGATGGCGGCAGCCATGATGTGGTCGCCCCTTCACGGGGGCGTGGATCGAAACGGCGTGCTGGCCGACGTGGTCACGCCGCCGCCACCGTCGCCCCTTCACGGGGGCGTGGATCGAAACTTGAGTTGTGGCGACAAATCGCCGACGATGGGGGAGCCGCCCATGGAGCGTGGATCGAAACTTTCAAAAGAACAACAAGAAGCGATTTTCAAACGGTCGCCCCTTCGCGGGGCGTGGATCACAACAGCAGGCATCGAGATCAAGGCCGGTTTGGGGCCGGGTCGCGCAGGTGTTGCGAACCGGCAGCGCACGGCGGCACGAGACCCGCAGGATGAGGCGAGGTTCTTGCAAGAACGGCGTGCGCTCGGATCGGCCTTGCTTGCGTTATGCCCCGATCGGCTTGATCTCCGGTTGCGCCACCGTCAGACAGACCGAAAAGCGTCTGGCACACCGAAATGATGGCTGTCTCCGGGTGCGGTTTGGCCTCAGCGCACACATCATTTGCCGCTCACGCTGACAGATCCGGAACCACCTTGCCGATCAATTTGTTCGATTCGACCATGTCATGCGCAGCGGCGACTTCGGCCAAGGGAAAGACGCACGAGACCTCCGGTGCGATCGTTTTGGCATCGAGCAACGGCCAGACCCGTTCAAGCAGCTCCCGGGCGATCCGGCCCTTTTCCTCGACCGAGCGCGTGCAGCGTCGAACCGGTCACGATCGCCCGCTTGCGCATCATTTGCGAAATATCGAGCGTGACTTCCCGGCCGGCAAGGGAGGCGATGTGGACCAGGCGGCCCCGGGTGGCGATCAGCCGCATGGTGTCGGCGAAGAACGGCCCGGCCCGCATGTCGAGGATCACGTCGACGCCGCGACCGCCGGTCATCTCGAGCAGGCGGTCGGCGAAATTCCCGGTGTTGCAATCGACCACCTCCACCGCTCCGAGATCTCGGCAGCCCTGCGCCTTTTCCGCGGAGCTGACCGTGGCGCAGACCGTCGAGCCGAGCGCGTGGGCGAGCGTGATCGCCGTGGTGCCGATGCCCGACGCGCCGCCGTGGACCAGCAGGCTTTCACCGGCCTTCAGGGCGCCGGACTGAAAGACATTGGTCCAGACGGTGAAATAGGTTTCCGGAATGGCGGCCGCCGTCACGGAATCCATGCCCTTGGGCACCGGCAGCAGTTGAGACACGGGCACCGCGACATAGTCGGCACAGCCACCGCCTGTCACGGGCCCGCAGACCCGGCCGCCCAACGACCCGCCCTCGCCCCCTTTGCCGAGTGCGGCGATCTCGCCCGCCACCTCGAGCCCGAGACTGTCCGACGCCCTGGGCGGCGGAGGATAGTTGCCGAGGCGCTGGATGATGTCGGGCCGGTTGACGCCCGCGGCATGGACCCTGACCAGCACCTCGCTGGCCTCGGCCTTCGGGCGCGGACCTTGCGTGATGTCGAGACCACCGGACTGGCCGGGCGCGCGAAGGGCGACGTGTTTCATCGCCTGTCTCCTTCATCAGGGTGCAGGCTAACCGATAACCGAGGATCATTCAGGGGAGCCGGTCACAGACAACAGCGAGTTTTGGCCGCGTTTGAAGAGCTAATCGGAGATGTAAATCGATGGTTGCGGCCCACACATGTTACCTGCAAAGATTAGCCAATTGGGAATCGGGGTGCATGAATTGGCCGTTGAACTGCGAAAAAGGGTCGTTGAGTTTCTCTCAGCAAATCCCGAGAGGAAATTTAGGGCCAGAGATATCGCCGAATGGTTTTGTGGGGCCTACCCTGATGAAGCGAATGGGAAAATGACGGCCAGTGCTTCCATCCACACTGAAGCCGATCTCTTGAACCAACTCGTGGCCGAAATAGGTGCCAATCGGCCGACATGGCAGAAAAGGCATTTCCAACTCAGAACAACTGAAGGTGAAAGGCCCAGACTGTACTACTGGACTGAAAAATCAGCCGAAGCTGAGATCGAACAGGCCGAAGACAATATTTCGATTTTCGCAGATACACCGAAGCTCCGCGAACACGATCTTTACCCTATGCTCATCGAGTTCATGAAGGAGGACCAGGGCGTTAAGGGATTTCGGATTGATGAGACGAAATCTTCAAACAGGAACGGTCAAGGCGGGAACAAATGGCTATTCCCTGATGTCGTTGGGATGGAGGATTTGACCAATGGCCTGAACAATGAGGTTGTTCTGGCGATGCGAGAAAGCAGAGAGAAACGTGTGCGTCTCTGGTCCTTCGAGGTGAAGCTCTTGATCAACCGATCAAATGCGCGCGAGGCCTATTACCAAGCCGTATCGAATTGCTCCTGGTCGAATATGGGTTATCTGGTTGCCGGGGAAATAGAAGGTCCAGATACGCTTAAGGAACTCCGTATCCTTTATGCGATGCACGGTATCGGACTGATAAAGCTAGACCCCAAGACCCCCTCCGAGAGCCAGATTGTCATCCCCGCTCGGGAACGGATAGAGCTGGAATGGGGAATGTGCAGCCGCCTTGCGGAGGAAAATAAGGACTACAGGATGTTCATGAAGCGCGTCCGGCAATTTTTTCAGACAGGTGATTTGGACGCCTGATTTGCAGATTGTTTGGTTGCGGGCAAAGCCCCTCTGAACATCTGGGGAGCATAAGCGATACTGCCGCTCCCCTGAGCCAAGCGGCGACGCGCCCATTCGCGTGCATACTCGTACAGCGACATGATTTATCTGAGAAAAAATGGCGCGCCCGAAAGGATTCGAACCTCTGACCCCCAGATTCGTAGTCTGGTGCTCTATCCAGCTGAGCTACGGGCGCGCAGGGCAGGCTGTGTTCGCCTGCGAGGCGATCTCCTAAAACGGACGGCGGGGGATTGCAAGCGGAATTGGCGAAAAAAGCATGGGAGGTGCAAATCCTTTTGGCGAGGCCCGGCGTCGCGCGGGAAAACCGCACCCGCCGCCGCGACGGATCGGGGCGACGCTCGCCCGGTCAGGCGCGGGCGCGGAAGGTGTCGAGCGGCACCGGCTGGTCCGGGAGCTCGATTCGGAAGGCAGTGCCCTGCGTCACGGTCTCGTCGAGCGCGATCGAGCCGCCATGGGCGATCACCAGTTCGCGGGCGATGGCGAGCCCCAGGCCGGTGCCGCCGGCCCGCGCCGAACCACGGAACGGCTGGAACAGGTTCTCGCGGGCCTTGGCGGGCAGGCCGGGGCCGGTGTCGGCGATGCGGATCTCGACCACCGTGCCGGTGCGACGCGCCGAGAGCGTGATGCGCCGGACCAGGGCATCGTCATCGGCATCGGCGCCGAAGGCCTGCACGGCGTTGCGCACCAGGTTGTAGAGCACCCGGAACAGCTGGTCGCTGTCGGCCTCGACCTCGAGATCGCGGTCGACATCGAGCACGTACTGGATGTCGAGTTCGGTCTCCTCGCTGACGATGTCGCGCACCTCGCGGGCGAGCGTCGGCAGGTTGATGAAGCGCCGGCGCGGCTGCGCCTCGCGCGCCTTGCCATAGGCCAGCACCTCGCCGGAATAGCTCACCGCGCGGTCGATGGTGCGCAGAAGCTTGGGCGCGAAGCGCTTGACCATGGGATCATCGATCGTCGCCAGGCGGTCGGACATCAACTGCGCCGAGGTCAGGATGTTGCGCATGTCGTGGTTGATCTTGGACACCGCGAGCCCGAGATCGGCGAGATGGCGCTGTTCCTTGAGCGTCTGCTGCAACTGCGTCTGCATCGCCGCCAGGTGCCCCTCGGCAGCGCTCAGCTCATCGACGGCGGGACCGGGAACGATGATGTTGGCGGGATTTTCCGGGTCCCTCGCAAAATCCTGCATGTTGGCCGTGACCCGGCGCACCGGGCGAAACAGCAGCCGGTTGATGGCGAAGAACATCAGGCTTGCGGTGATGACCGAGATCGCCACCGACAGCAGGAACACGTTGCGGCCATAGATCAGCATCGCATGCCGGAGCGGCGCATCGGCCATCACCAGCTCGATCTGCATGCGCGGATCGTCGGCCACCGGTCCATAGACCCGGATCACCCGGTCGCCGCCGAACAGGAAAGTATCGAAGGCGTCGATGATCGCGCCCACCGGGGTGACTGCGGAGAGATCGTACTGGTGGGTGACCACCGGCGGCATGTCGGCGGCGGCGATCAGCCGCGAGGCGCCGTCCTTGCGCAGCACGATCGCCTTGGTGCCGGTCGCCATCAGGGCATCGTCCTGGATCGCGCGCGGCAGGTTGATGTCGTTGACCGCGTCGATCACCACCGCCGCGGCGGCGGCGACGTTGAGACGGTCTGCAAGCCAGCGCACCCGCGTATTGGCCACCGACGGAACGAAGATCAGCACTTCGGCGATCATCACGAACAGGATGGTGAGCCACAGGAGCTTGGAGGACAGGCTCATGCCCCTGGGCCTGGAGCGGCCGCGGCCTGCCTGCCCGGCCCGGACTGTCTGTGTGTCGTCGGTCATGATCCGCCCCCTTGCGCCGTTCCGGCCCGATCGCCCAAACTAGCCCAGCCGCCTGAGGAAACGGACGATCCGGCGCACCAGCGGCTTGCGCGCCAGGGGCGCATAATAGGAGACTGCGGCGCGTTTTCCAATTTCCCCCATGGTCGGATAGGGCGGGACATAGCCACGCACCTGTTTGAGCGTCATGGAATTGGCAATGGCGAGCGCCCACATGTTGATCATCTCGCCCGCGCCGGCGCCGACGATGGAGACGCCGAGGATGCGCGCCTTGCGGTCGACCACGAGCTTGATCAGGCCTTGGGTCTCGCGCTCGGCCTGGGCCCGGTCATTGTCCGCATAGGGCCAGCGCAGCACCTTTATGCGCCCGCCGTGGCGCCGGGCGGCCTCCTCCTCGCCGAGCCCCACATGGGCAAGCTCGGGAGCGGTATAGGTCACCCGCGGAATGAGGCTGCGGTCTTCCCTCGCCGGCAGGCGGAACAGGATCTGCTGCACGACGAGGCCCGCATGGTAGCCCGCGACATGGGTGAACTGCAGCCCGCCGGCAACGTCGCCGATGGCATAGACGCGGCGGTTGGAACTTCTCAGATTGGCGCCGACCTTGATGCCGCGCCTGTCATGTTTGATGCCCGCCTCGTCGAGGCCGAGCCCCTCGACATTGGCGCTGCGGCCGACGGCGAGAAGCAGGTCGGAGCCATCGACGGTTCCGCTGCCGCTGGCAGTCTCGTAGCTCACGCGCACACCGGTCTTGCCGCGTTTCTCGACGGCGGTGACCTTTGCGCCCTCGCGCACGGCGATGCCTTCCGCGCGAAACGCATCGCGCACGATCGCGGCGAGTTCCGGATCCTCCTTGCCAAGCGCGCGCTCGCCCTCGATCACGGTCACCTCGGCGCCGAGCCTGCGATGGGCCTGCGCCATTTCCATGCCGATCGGGCCGCCGCCGATGATGACGAGATGCCTGGGCGCCCGGGTGCGCTCGAACAGGGTTTCGTTGGTGAGATAATCGACCGTGTCGAGCCCGGGGATCGGCGGCACCAGCGGCGAGGAGCCGGTCGCCACCACGAAGCGGCGGGCGCGGATCTCGGTGTCGCCGGCGATCACCGTCGCCTTGTCGATGAAGCGCGCCTCGGCCGCGATCACGGTCACGCCCATGGCGCGGAAGCGCTCGGCGGAATCATTGGGCGCGATCGCGGCGATCACGGACTGGATATGATCATGCACCGCGCGGAAGTCGACCTTGGCGTCGCCAGCGCTTACGCCGAAGCGGGGCGCCTCGGCAATTGCATGGGCGTGCTTGCCGGCGGCGATCAGCGCCTTGGAGGGCACGCAGCCGTAATTGAGGCAATCGCCGCCCATCCTGCCCTTTTCCACGAGCACGACCTCGACCCCGAAGGCGGCGGCCGCAGCGGCGACCGACAGGCCGCCCGAGCCGGCACCGATGATGCAGATGTCTGGGGTGAGGCGGTTGCTCATGGCTCTGTCTTTCCGTGTGTCGGCGCGTGGGGCCCTGGCGGAGCGGCTGCCAGTGCCGGCCCGGCCGGCTTGCCGAAAGGCCGGAACCGGCAAAGGCCTAGGCCCGCGCGCGAAATTTCCGTATTAGGGTGGGGATCGCGGCGACGATTGCAAGGCCGAGCAAGGCGATCGCGATTTCCGGCGTCACCAGATCGGAGATCGCGACCTCCCGCCCGTCGACATCCGCCGCCGCCAGAACGCTGTCGAGCCCCTGCCCCAGCCAGGAATAGGCGAGCGTTCCGGGGATGATGCCGAGAAAGGTGGCCGCCGCATAGGTCTTCAGGCTGATATTGCAGAAGGCCGGCGCGATATTGATGACGAGGAACGGGAACACCGGCGCCAGGCGCAGCACCAGAAGATAGCTGAAGGCGTCCTTCTTGAAGCCCTCGGCGAGGCGGGCCGCAAAGGGGCCGGCGCGCTTGCGCAGCACGTCCCCGAAGGCGGAGCGCGCAGCCAGGAAGATCGCCGACGCGCCGATGGTAGCGGCAAACACGGTGAGGATGGCGGCGATCCACCAGCCGAACGCGAAGCCCGCAAAGATCGTCAGCACCGAGGCCGCCGGGAAGGCGAAGGCCACCGCGAGCGTGTAGATCACGAAATAGCCCAGGATCGACGCCACCCGGTGATCGGCGACGAAGACATTGAGCGCCTCGCGCTGTTCGGCCAGCGCCGACAAGGTGAGATAGTCGTGCAGCCCGAACGCATATCCGGCCGCAAGCCCTGCCCCGATCACCGCCAGCGGCAGGAAACGCCGCCAGGCGGGCGAAGAGCAGGCGGCCGCGGATGCATCCGGCGCGCTTCTTCCGCACTCGGGGGCGCCTTCACGGGCGCGTTCGGGCGCTGGCCTTGTCTCGGGTGTGTCTGGCATGGCGCTGTCCATCCGGCCGGTTGGGTTGTTCAGGGGTCTGGAGATAGGTCCCGCTTCGACCTCCGGCGCGGGCCGGGGTCGATCCGAACCTATACTAAAGGGTCGCAACCTGCTGCGCCAATGACAACTGCTCCCGGCGCGACCAAACAGGCGTGAACCGGGCGCACGCAAACCTCACGGCTTGGTGAGCACGGCTTGATCGGCTCAGAGCGCGTTGATGCGCCAGTCATAGGCATAATTCACGATCGGTGCCGGGGCGATCCGGGCGGCCTTTTCCGGCGTGGCAAGCGCGGTCCAGTGGGCCTTGAGCTTCGAGGCGCCGCCGAAATCGCCGGCATACCAGGAATAGATCTTCGACGCCGTGATGCCGGCCGAGCCGATCGCGACACCGCGGGGATGGTTGACATAGTCGACCGCGTTCTGTCGCAACAGCGCGGCGAGAGTGGCGCCGGTATAGGCGCGCGCCGCGAGATTCGGGCAGGAATAGGAGGCGCAGTTGAGCCCGTAATGGGACATCGGATCGCGAAACAGCCCGCGGACGATCTCGTGTTCGATGTCGTCGAGCGAGAGCGCGCGGCCGTTCACGGTGACGAGCTTCGCCCTCCACGGGCCGGAGCCGAACAGGAACGAGCCGCCAAGATTGATCTTCCTGATCGAGGTGACCGGATAGGCATCGGCCACGACCTCGAGCGTCCTGGCATTGTAGAGATTGATCCAGTAGGCATGCGCCTCGTCCGGCGAGAGTGCCACCGGGTCGAGCGCTTCGAGAAAGGCGAGATAGGCCCTGAGCGCGGCGAGATCGGCCTTCAGGCCGCGATAGTCGACGCGGTTGTAGCGCTCCGGGTCGGGCCGGACATGGGCTGCAAGCAGCGCGTCGAAGGCCGCATGATCGGCGCTACCCTGCCCGCGCGGGCGAAAGGCGGTGATCGCCGCGCCGGCGGCAACGGGCGCGATGGCCGCGGCGGCGGCGAGGCTTGCGAAGCCCGAAAGGACGGTGCGGCGGGCGATGGGCATGACTGACGGGACCCTCTGGGAGCGTGGGACAAGGCTGGTGCGTGCCCGCATAGCTTGCGCGGCAGGCCCGACGCGGCAAGGCCCGCACCACCGGTGTCACCGTCTTGTGAAGCGGCGTGAGGCCGGCACCGCAGAGGACCGCGGCAGAGCGGACGCAGCGAGCGCGGACCGGGCGGTACGTTGACTTTTGCCGTTGAACACGCGTATAAGCCGCTCGTCCGCGGGAGCATCCGGTTTCCGGGAATGCATTTCGGCGGACTGAACCTCCAAACGCAGATGTTCCAAGAAGGGCCGCACACCGCGGTATTTAAATAAATGTCAAAGCGTACATACCAACCCTCCAAGCTTGTTCGCAAGCGGCGCCACGGCTTCCGTGCGCGCATGGCAACCAAGGGCGGCCGCAAGGTCATCCAGGCTCGCCGCGCCCGCGGGCGTAAACGTCTTTCGGCCTGATCCTTCAGAGACGACCCGCGAAGAAAGCATGTCGCGTGGCGCAAGACGACACCATCAAGAAACCCGGGCGGCTTAAGACCCGCCCGGATTTCCTCGCCGTGCAAAAGGGCAGACGCCTGCGCGGCCCCTATTTTCTTCTGGAAACCCTCGACCGGGGGAAACCGGACCACCCTCCCCGCATCGGCTATACCGTGACCAAGAAACAGGGCAATTCGGTGGAGCGCAACCGCATGCGCCGCCGGCTCAAAGAGGCCGTGCGTCACATTGCAGGGGTTCCATTCAAGCCCGGACACGACTATGTGGTGGTCGCACGCCGCGATACGCTGACCGCCCCGTTCGACGGACTGGTCAGGGCGCTCGCCGAACGGATCGCCGAAGGCGGCGGTCCTGCGCGGGACAGACAGGTGCGCACGCGGGAGAAGTCCGGCGCACCGGACAACATCAGAACGCCAGGCGCTTCAGGCCCGGCCAGCAGGAAAGAGTGATGGAAACCAACCGTAACTATTTCGTCGCAATCCTCTTGTCGGTGCTTGTTCTCGTCGCCTGGCAGTTCCTTTTCGTCAGCCCCAAGATCGAGCGCGAGCGCGCCGCCGCCGAGGCGGTGCAGGCCGAGCAGGCCGCACAGAGCCCCGCGACCGTGGACGGGGCGGCGCCGGGCGGAACCACGCCCTCCGGCGAAACCGCCGTGCCCGGCGCGATTTCCGCCGCCTCCGGCCAGACCCGCGAACAGGTTCTGGCCCAGACCCCGCGGATCGCCATCGACACGCCGTCGCTGTCCGGCTCGATCAACCTTGCCGGCGCGCGCATCGACGACATCCTGCTCAAGGAGTACCACGAGACCGTGGACCCCACGAGCCCGAAGATCACGCTGCTGAGCCCCGCCTCGCTGGCCAACGGCTATTTCGCAGAAGTCGGCTTCATCGCCGACGCGACCTCCGGCCCGGCGCCGGGTCCGGACACGGTCTGGAACTCTGATGCAAACCAGGTTCTCACCCCCTCGACGCCGGTGACGCTGACCTATGACAACGGCGCGGGCCTCACCTTCACGCGCGTGATCTCGGTCGACGAGAACTACATGTTCAGCTTCGAGGACACGGTCGCAAACTCCGGCAGCGCCGCTGCCGCCGTGGCCGGCTACGGTCGCGTCACCCGCTTCTTCAAGCCCCAGACCAAGGGCGTCTACGTGCTGCATGAAGGCCTGATCGGCGTCATCGGTGACGAGGGCCTGCAGGAAGTCGACTATTCCGATGTCGAGGAAACCCCGGTGATCTCGCACGCGAAGGCCACCGCCGGCTGGATGGGCATCACCGATAAGTACTGGGCCTCCGCGCTGGTGCCGCCGCAGGGTGCGGGCTTCGAGACCCGTTTTGCGCATTTCACCGACGGGCGCGCCCGCTACCAGGCCGACTTCAAGACCGATGCGCAGTCGATCGCGCCGGGCGGCAGCGTGACCTCCAAGACGCTGGTCTTCGCCGGCGCCAAGGAAGTGCCGGTCATTTCCGGCTACAAGGACCAGTACAACATCCTCAATTTCGACCTGATGATCGACTGGGGCTGGTTCTATTTCCTGACCAAGCCGATGTTCTGGCTGATCGACTACCTCTACAAGCTGTTCGGCAATTTCGGCATCTCGATCCTGGTCACCACCGTGATCGTCAAGCTGATCTTCTTCCCGCTGGCCAACAAGTCCTATGTGTCGATGGCCAACATGAAGAAGGTGCAGCCCAAGCTCGAGGAGCTCAAGCAGAAGCACGGCGACGACAAGATGGCCCTGCAGCAGGGCATGATGGAGCTGTACAAGAAGGAGAAGATCAACCCGGTGGCCGGCTGCTGGCCGGTGCTGTTGCAGATCCCGGTGTTCTTCTCGCTCTACAAGGTGCTCTACATCACCATCGAGATGCGGCACGCGCCCTTCTTCGGCTGGATCAAGGACCTGTCCGCGCCCGATCCGACCTCGCTGTTCAACCTGTTCGGCCTCTTGCCCTATGACGTGCCGTCGTTCCTGATGATCGGCGTCTGGCCGCTGATCATGGGCATCACCATGTTCATCCAGATGCGCATGAACCCGACACCGCCGGATCCGACCCAGGCGATGATTTTCACCTGGATGCCGGTGATCTTCACCTTCATGCTGGCGACCTTCCCTGCCGGTCTGGTGATCTACTGGGCCTGGAACAACACGCTGTCGGTGATCCAGCAGGGCGTGATCATGAAGCGCCAGGGCGCCAAGATCGAGCTGTGGGACAACCTCAAGGGTCTGTTCAAGCGAAAGCCGAAAAAGACCTGAACCAGCCGCGAAAGGCGGAAGCGATGACCAACCTGTCCGCCGATCCGGCCGTCCAGGCCGCGAAGCAACTGTCGGCCACGCTGTTCGGCCGCCGGCCGTGGGTGTTCATCCGCGGCGTGCCGGCACTCAAGTTCCTGCCGCCGGAAGGCCCGCCGGAGATCGCCTTCGCGGGCCGCTCCAATGTCGGCAAGTCCTCGCTGATCAACGCGCTGGTGGGGATGAACGGGCTGGCGCGGACCTCGAACACGCCGGGCCGCACCCAGGAGCTCAACTATTTCGTGCCCGAAGGCTATTCGGGGGCAGAGGACGACCTGCCGCCGATGGCGCTGGTCGACATGCCCGGCTACGGCTACGCCAAGGCGCCCAAGGACCAGGTCGACCAGTGGACCAAGCTGGTGTTCGACTATCTGCGCGGCCGCTCGACGCTCAAGCGCGTCTATCTGCTGATCGATAGCCGCCACGGCATCAAGAAGAACGACGAAGGCGTGATGGACCTGCTCGACAAGGCGGCGATGTCCTACCAGGTGGTGCTGACCAAGACCGACAAGATCAAGCAGGCCGGCGTGCCGCGGCTGATGTCGGACACGGTGGCGCTGCTCAAGCGCCGGCCCGCCGCCTATCCGGAAATCATCGCCACCTCGTCGGAAAAATCGACCGGCATCGACGATCTGAGGGAAGCGATCGCGCTGGCGATCACCCAGTAGGTTGCCTGAGGTTCGGGACTGACCGCGTACTTCAGGCGGCTTCGGCCGGCTTGAAACTGAGCGCCACGCCATTGAGGCAATGGCGCTTTCCCGTGGGCTCCGGCCCGTCATCGAAGATATGGCCGAAATGGCCGCCGCAGCGGCGGCAATGCACCTCGGTGCGCACCGAGAACAGGGAGCGGTCTTCCTTGGTGCCGATTGCACCGTCCTGGGCCTTCCAGAAGCTCGGCCATCCGGTGCCGCTGTCATATTTGTGCTCGGACGAATAGGCCGGCAGGTCGCAGCCCGCGCAGTGGAACATGCCCTTGCGCTTCTCGTCGTTGAGCGGGCTGGTGAAGGCGCGCTCGGTGGCTTCCTCGCGCAACACGGCGAATTGCTGTTTGGTAAGACGGGCCCGCCATTCGGCCTCGCTCAGCACGATCTCGAACGGACCTTCGTCGGCATGCGCCGGGGAGCGGCGCGCGAATACCGACAGGACCAGTCCGGCGGAACCGGCGGCCAGAAGCGCGCGACGGGTGAAATCGGTGGATCTGGTCATTTCGCGTCTCCTTCTCTCCTGTTCGATAGGTAGGGCGGATGGACCGGGCGCGCCAACCACATCTTTTCACATGGCCGTGACGGCCTCCCGCCCGGAGATGGCTGGGCGGGAGGCCAGGCGGTCGCCGGAGCGCCGGGGAGACGTGTTTGAACTCCGGCGGACCGCATGCCCGGGCGAGGCTCAGCCCTTGGGCAGAAGCACCTTGTCGATGACGTGGATCACGCCGTTGGACTGGTCGACATCGGCGATGGTGACATGGGCGATGGCGCCGGTCTCGTCCTCGATCATGATCTGGTCGCCCTTGTAGGTGACGTTGAGCATGCAGCCGCCGACGGTCTTGACCGGGTGCTTGCCGCCGTCGTCATCGACCATCTTCCGGATGGCGTCCGACATCGCGTCCGCAGCCACCACATGGCAGGTCAGCACCTTGGTGAGCTGGTCCTTGCTCTCGGGCTTGAGCAGCGTGTCGACGGTGCCCTCCGGCAGCGCGGCGAAGGCTTCGTTGGTGGGGGCGAACACGGTGAACGGACCTTCGCCCGACAGCGTGTCGACCAGGCCCGCGGCCTTGACGGCGGCGACCAGCGTGGTGTGGTCGGCCGAATTGACGGCGTTCTCGACGATGTTCTTGTCGGGATACATCTCGGCGCCGCCGACCATGGGATTGGCGGCCAGGGCCAGGCTCACGCCGGAAAAGAGAATGGCGGTGGCGGCGATGGAGCGTAGGGTGGTTTTCATGACTGAACCTCTCTGTTTTTGTTTCCGGGCCGGCTGATCCGGCCCTTCGCTTGCCGCGGCACGGGAGCGCCGCGGTTGGAGAGGTAGACGGGAGGGGCGCGAAAAGAGTTTCGCCCACGCCGATCTATTTTTTTGGCTGATCTATTTTTTTTGCGAGCTTGCCGGAAAGGACCACCGGCCCCGTCGCCACGCCGGTGGGCGACCCGCCGGCCGGCTCGATGCTGACGGCGATCAGCGCTCCGGCGCCGAGGCGCTCGGCCATGCTGCGGTCGAGCAGGATGCGGCCGCCGTCATCGGGGACAACGCCGAGCGACACCGGGGCACCTTCGCCCGGCACCAGCCAGAGCTCGAGCGCCTTGCCGTCGTCGGGCGAGAAGGCGGCGGGCGTGACCGTGAGCGCGCCGTTTGCCGGATCGAGGGCGGCCAGAAGCCCGACCGAACTGCCCGCGGCCCCGAGTTCGGCCACCAATTGCGGCCCCGCCGCGGGGGTTTCAGGCCCCGCGACCTCGGCCGGCAGGAAGAAGCTCGCTGCGGCCAGCACGACGGCGGCAAAAGCCAGGCCGCGCCAGAAGACGAGCGAACCCCACAGGCCCGGAGAGGGGCGGTCGGTTTCGGCGAACAGCCGCGCATCGATCCGCGATTTCACGCCCGCGGGCGGGGTTTCGGGCTGATAGGCCTCGTCGAGATGCGACAGCTCCGCCTGCCAGGCGGCAACGCGCCGCGCGAAGCCTGCGTCGTGGCGCATGCGGTCCTCGACCGCAAGCCGTTCGGATAGCGGAAGCACGCCGAGCACGTATTCGCCCGCCAGGGCGTCGTCGTCGGGAATGGGCGCGTCTGTGGTCATCGGTCCAGGGTCATCCGTTGGCGCTCATCGGTTCATGCACTCTCTCAGTTTCAGCAGGCTGCGCCGCAGCCAGGTTCGCATGGTGTTGAGCGGCACGCCATTGCCTTCGGCCAGCTCCTGGTAACTCAATCCCTCGACATAGGCGCCGACCACCGCCCGGGCCTTGTCCGCGTCGAGTTCGCCAAGGCAGGCTTCCATCCGTCCGGCCTCGCCGCTCAGGGCGGCGCGCGCCTCCGGGTCCGGGGCCTGGTCGGCAATGTCCGGCGCGTCATCATAGTCCAGAGTGGCCGGTTGGCGGGCACGCAGCATGTCGATCGCCTGGTTGCGGGCAATCGTCACCAGCCAGGCCGTTGCGGAGGCCTGGCCGACCCGAAAGCTGCCGGCCCGCCGCCAGATGCGCACATAGACCTCCTGCAAGGCGTCCTCGGCCTGGGCCCTGTCCTTGAGAATACGAAGCGTGACGCCGAAAAGTTTCGCCGCGGTCTCCGCATACAATGCCGAGAAGGCCTTGCGGTCGCCCAGCGCGGTGCGTGCGATCAATCCTGAGAGGTCTTCTGTGGTCATTTGGCCCGGGCGCGTTGATGATCTTTTTCGAGTATTAGCAGGTTCTGCTTCCGCGACCACCCCCTACGCACGAGCAGGCGAAGCGGTTCTCCCGGCAAAGGCGAAAGCGCGGATGCGCCCGGGTTCAGGCCGCGGGAGTTGTTGCTGCCGGCCCCGAATGCCGCTAAACAGCGCCGGACCATTTTTGCACTGGCGCCCACGCCGAACCGGGAGGCATGCCCATGTCCGAATTCACAAGCGACCAAGCCGCAACCCAGGCCGGCCTGCTGGCAGAAGCGCTGCCCTATATGCAGCGCTACGAGAACAAGACCGTGGTGGTGAAATATGGCGGCCACGCGATGGGCGATGCCAAGCTCGGCAAGGCCTTTGCCCAGGACATCGCCCTGCTCAAGCAATCGGGCGTCAACCCGATCGTGGTGCATGGCGGCGGGCCGCAGATCGGCGCGATGCTCGCCAAGATGGGCATCGAATCGAAATTCGAGGGTGGCCTGCGCGTCACCGACGAGAAGACCGTCGAGATCGTCGAGATGGTGCTCGCCGGCTCGATCAACAAGGAAATCGTCGCGCTGATCAATGCCGAGGGTGAATGGGCGATCGGCCTGTGCGGCAAGGACGGCAACATGGTCTATGCCGAAAAGGCGCAGAAGCGCTTCACCGATCCCGATTCCAACATCGAGCGGGTGCTCGATCTGGGCTTTGTCGGCGAGCCGGTGGAAGTGGACCGGACGCTGCTCGACCTGCTCGCCAAGTCGGAGATGATCCCGGTGCTGGCCCCGGTGGCGCCCGGGCGCGACGGCCACACCTACAACATCAATGCCGACACCTTTGCCGGCGCGATTGCCGGTGCGGTGGAAGCCTCGCGGCTTCTGTTCCTGACCGACGTGCCGGGCGTGCTCGACAAGGACAAGAAGCTGATCGACGAATTGACCGTCAGCGAAGCGCGCGCGCTGATCGCCGACGGCACGATTTCGGGCGGCATGATCCCGAAGGTGGAAACCTGCATTGAGGCAATCGAGCGCGGCGTGAAGGGCGTGGTCATCCTGAACGGCAAGACCCCGCATGCGGTGCTGCTCGAGCTGTTCACCTCGCACGGCGCGGGAACGCTGCTTATTCCCTGAGCCGGGCCGCGTCCCGAACAGGCTTCAAAGCGCAAACAGGCCGACCGGGCGCATCCGCCCTTCGTGCCGCAACAGCCATTTCTTGCGCCACAGCCCGCCGCCGAACCCGGTGAGCGAGCCGTCCGAACCGATGCAGCGATGGCAGGGAATGACCACCGGGATGCGGTTGGTGCCGCAATATTTCGCGACCAGCCGCACCGCTTCGAGCCCGCCGGTGGTGTCGCGGGCAATGTCGCCATAGGAGCAGGTCTCGCCGAGCGGAACCTCGCACAATCGCTGCCAGACCTTGCGTTCGAGCTCGTTGCCCTCGATCCTGAGCGGAGTGTGGAATTCGGCGCTGTGGCCCGCGAAATAAGCACGGAGTTCGGCCTCGATCCGGTCGAGCACCGGCGAGGTGCCGGAGGTTGCCGAATCGGCACGCGCGGCCGCGGCTTCGTCATGAAATTCCAGCCCGACGAGGTGGGTCGCGTCGGCGAGCGCCCGCATCGGCCCGATCGGGGTGTCGATCCAGCGTGCCTGCAGTTGGTCTCCGCCCTTTTCCATCCGAGACGCCTCTCCCCGTCAGCAGCCCTCGGACTGCCGTGCGCAACGCCGTGAGGTCGCCGCCGGTCCGTCCGCTAGGCCCAGCGTCACGCCCTGGATGGTGTCGCCAAGGCCGCGGCCGAAGCGCCGCGACTGGGCGTCGAGCGTGTCGCGCGCCTTGGGATCGATGATGGCGATAGGTGCCGAGATCGCGATGCCCGCGGCCGAGCCCACGGTGTTGGACACCGACATCGCGGTAGCACCGAGTTCCGCGCCCAGGCCGAGATCCTGCTCGGTGACCGCCTGGCCGTCGATCAGCCGTTGGCCCAGCAGCCGCACGACCTCCGGGCTCTCGGCGAATTTCGAATGGTTGAGCCGGTCGCCGACCTGCAGCGCCGAAAGATCGAGAATGGTGATGCCGCCACGCTCGAATTCGTCGCGATAGACGGGGTTGGAGATGTCGATCTGCCCGAGGCGGTCGACATTGCCGGAGATCCGCCGCGACAGCGTCAGGGCGCGGTCATCCTTGGAGACGAACACAGTGAAATCCGGCCGCTTCGGCCCCATGTCCGCCAGCTGCTGACGGAACACGTCGATATCGAGATCTGGCGAGGCCAGGATCACGTTTGAGATCTTTTTGGGTACGCCGTGGTTGCGGATCGCCATCTGCCTGAGCGATTCCATGGTCAGCCAGGTGCCCATGGAATGCGCCAGGATGGTAATTTCCCGGATCTCCGGGGCCGCCACGGCGCGGGTCAGAAGCATCTCCAGCGCCGAGCGGGAATAGTTGGTGCTTTCCTTGTCGTAGCCGTAATCGAACACCGAACCGCGCGAGGGCCAGGTGAACATCACCGGCGTGGCATCGGTGTGGGAATCATGGGCGATCTGGGCGAAGCGGTAGACCGCGCTTTCGTAGCGGGTGTTGAAGCCGTGGACGAACACCAGGAGCCGTCCGGAAGGCGAACGGTTGCGCTCGTACCAGGCATCGACCTGACCGACGGTGGTGAACTTCTCGGCCGAGAGCGTGGCGAATTCGCGCGCGGGATCGGGGGGCAGCTTCTTCGGCCACTGCACCTCGCCCACCTTGCGGGCCTTTTCCGGGGGGATCGACACCACCAGTTCGTCGAAATCGACCGCCGTGCCGCGCTCCCCGGAATAGAGCAGGCCCGGATTGTCGGACGGTGCGCGCGTGGTGGCGACGAGGATCGAGATCCGGGTGGCATCCGGCACGGTGCTGGCCACCGGCGACAGCACGCCCTCGGGCGGGCTCGCGCAGGCGCCGAGCGTAGCGGCAAGCACGAACAGCGCCGCGCGCACCGGGGAGCGCGGGCGGGGGGACGGCGTAACGGTGGAGGGCATGTGCCGCGCGGGCATGAGGCTTCCGTTCATGTTCTCTGGACAGTTGCGTCCGGGGACACCGACATCGGGCGGTTCAGACCAAGAGGAGCACGACAATTCCGGCCACAATCAGGACGCAGCCGGCAATCTCGAGCCTGTTGACATGTTCCCGGAACACTAGCACCGACGAGCCGAAGGTGAAAATCATTTCGACCTGCGCCAGCGCCTTGACCGCGGCGGCGCTCTGCAAGGTCATGGCCATGAACCAGCCGAAGGAGGCGGTGGCGCCGACCAGCCCCACCAGGGCGGAAATCCGCCAGGCGGCGCGGATGCGTGCGAGTTCGTCGGGCGCCCGCAGCCGCATCCAGACCAGCATCACCGCGGTCTGCAGCAGGATCGCGGCGAGCAGCGTGACCGCCGCCTGCATCATGAAATTGGGCCCGCCCAGCGACAGCGAGGCCGCGCGGTAGCCCACCGCGGCGACGCCGAACATGGTTCCCGAGGCAAGCCCCAGCGCCGCCGTGCGCGAAAACACCGAGCGCAGCAGCGACGCCGTGCCGGTGGCGGAGCGGGCGACAGAGATCAGCACCACGCCGACGAGGCTGATGGCGATGGCCGCGATCGTGCCCCCGCTCACGCGATCCCCGAGGAAGATCAGGCCGAACAGAGCCGCCTGGGCCGGTTCGGTGCGGGAATAGGCGGTGCCGACGGTGAAATTGCGGTAGCCGAACATCTGGATCAGCAACGCCTGGGCGGCGATCTGGGCGAGGGCGGCGATCGTGACCCAGAAGAAGAAACCGCCATTGGGTCGCGGCAGCGGATAGCCCAGTCCCAACGCGAGAAACGCCACGAAGGCGATTGCGAAGGGCACCCCGAAACCGAAGCGCACGAAGGTGGCGCCGGTCGTGCCCATCACGCCCTTCAGGTGCTTTTGCAGCACCGAGCGGATGTTTTGCAGGAACGCGGCGGCAACGGTGATGAGGACCCAGGTTTCCATCCGGCGGCCTGCTTTCTGTCTGTGCGCGAGGGCTGTGGAACGGTCGCGGTGTCGCCCTCCGGTACGGGGCGGCGTCCGTCCAGGATGCGTGGTCTATCAGCCCGACGGGCCTCGCGACAAGCCACAAGCCCGCCTCCCTTGGCCGGAGCCGGGCCGGGCGCGGGCCGGCCTCAGGCCGCGCGGGTGATGCCGGGGGTGATTCTGACGCGGTTGCGGCCATCGCGCTTGGCGTCATAGAGCATCCGGTCGGCCGCGCGCATGTCGTCCTTGATCCGCGACTGGGCCGTGAAGGCGGCGCAGCCGATGCTGACGGTCACCTGCAAGGACGTGCCCTCGACGGTCGCCACCCGCACGGCCTCGACCCTGGCCCGCAGGCCCTCGGCGATCTGGCCGGCCTGCTCCCCGCCGACCTGGCGCAGCAGCACCGCGAATTCCTCCCCGCCGATGCGGGCGGCGAAATCGCCGGGCCGGATCGCCGCGGAAATCGCCTCGGCGATCGCCAGGAGCGCCCGGTCGCCGCCATCATGGCCATGCTCGTCGTTGATCTGCTTGAACCTGTCCGCATCGATCATCAGCAGATAGCCGTGTTCGCCGGCCGCCTTGAGCTCGTCGAGCCGCGCCTGGAAGGCCTCGCGATTGGCAAGCCCGGTCATGCCGTCGTGGCTCGCCCTGTGCTCGAGGCTGCGGTGCGCGGACTTGAGTTCGGCATGGATCGCAAACAGGTTCTCGTGCGCCTTGCGCAGCGCTTCGTGCGCGGCTGCAAGCTCGGCCGTCTGCCGGAAGAACACGAAGGTCGCCGGCGGGGCGATCAGCAGCGGACAGAAAAGGGCGATCAGGAACGCCAGCCGGTGGGCTTCCGCGCCCGCACCGAGGAAAGCCATGATCGATGCGGTGAACAAGACGGAAAGCGCCACCGAAGCAACGGTGAATGCAGCTATCCTCTTGATTAAATTGAATGAAATACGCCTCTTGGGGTCGGGGGCGTGCATGGAACCGGTTCCTGATGGCTGTTGCGCGATGCTTCGCAGGATAGTTTTGACAGTCGGTATACAGACGCGGTAAACCTCGCGTATACGAATGACAAGAGCGCTGCGAAATGAGACAGCGGCGCTGCCGGACGCCACGGACCGCACCGGTGCTCAGGGGCCGCTCCATCAGCCGACCGAGGGATGCATGACAGACAAATCGGCCCTGCCCGATCCCGCTGATTTCGCCCATGTCAGCGAATGGGTGTTCGATCTCGACAACACGCTCTATCCGCGCCACACCGACCTGTTTTCGCAGATCGACAAGAAGATGACGGCCTATGTGCGCGACCTGCTCGGGCTCGACCACGACGCCGCGCGCGAGGTGCAGAAACGCTATTACCGCGACCACGGCACCACGTTGCAGGGGCTGATGCTGCATCACGGCATCGATCCCAGCGACTTTCTGGAGAAGGTGCACGATATCGATTATTCCTGGGTCAAGCCCGATCCCGCCCTTGGCGCGGCGATCAAGGCGCTGCCGGGCCGCAAGTTCATCTTCACCAACGGGGATACGCCGCATGCCGAGCGAACCGCGCGGGCACTCGGCATTCTCGACCATTTCGACGACATCTTCGATATCCTTGCCGCCGATCTCAAGCCCAAGCCGGCGCCCGAGACCTATGACCGGTTCCTGGCCCGGCACGGCGTCCACAAGGACAGGGCGGCAATGTTCGAGGACCTGCCGCGCAACCTGGTGGCCCCGCATGCGCTCGGCATGCGCACGGTGCTGATCGTGCCCACCAATCTCGACCGGGTGTTCGACGAGGTGTGGGAACACGAAGGCCGCGACGGGGCGCATATCGACCACATCACCGACGATCTGGCCGCCTTCCTGCTGGCCGCGGTGGCCTGACAACGCGCGGGCAGCCGCACAACCTATCCAAATTTTAATCTACCTTACAGGGGTTTAAGTGGTGGCTGCCGGTCGGTGACGGCAGATTGGGGATGCACACGACATCAATCCCAACCAAGGAACCCGATCATGAAAAAGACACTTGTCGCCACGCTCGCAGCCGTGCTTGTCAGCTCCGCCGCGCTTCCCGCCATGGCCGCCCCGCGCGGCGACGGCCCCCGCAAAGCCCCGCCCGTCGAGCGGCTGATGGAACGCTTCGACGCCGATGGCGACGGCGCCGTCATCATCGAGGAAATCCACGCCCAGCGCCACGGCCTGTTCAACAGCGTCGATGCCGACGGATCCGGCACGCTCGATGCGGAGGAATTCGGCATGCTGCGCGACATTCTGCGCCAGCAGCGCGCCGACGCCCGGGCCGAGGCCCGCAAGGCCTACTGGACGCAGCGCGAGTCGATGCGCGATGACATGAGGGGGTGGCGCGACGGCCGCGGGCCCATGGACGCCGATCGCGACGGCCGCGGCGACAGGCGTGCCGAGCGGCGCGACGACCGCGGCCCGGCGATGGCCGGCCGCCAGGACGATCGCCGCGACTGGCGCAAGACCGGACCGCGCAACACCCGATGGGACGGCGGTCGCGGCCCCGGCTCGATGGCCTTCTTCGACACCGATCGTGACGGCATGGTCAGCCTCGAGGAGTTCACCGCCTTCGACACCAAGATGTTCGAGCGGCTCGACCGCAATGGCAATGGCGAGATCGAGATCACCGATTTCTACCGGCGGGGCGCAAACGGCAACTGATCCGGGAATTTTTCTCGGCTTGCAGCCGGCCGGCCCCGCACCGGGGCCGGCCGGACCTGTTTCAGGCGCCGACGGCGCCGATCGCGTAATGGTGGCAGAGCAGCGCCCAGGCCTCGTCGGCGGTGTCGACGAAACGGATCAGCTCGAGATCGGCCGGCGAGATGGTGCCGAAATCGGCGAGCGCCTGGAAATCGACGATCGTGTTCCAGAACTCCGAGCCGAACAGGATCAGCGGCACCGGCTCCATCCGTCCGGTCTGGATCAGGGTCAGGGTCTCGAACAGCTCGTCCATGGTGCCGAAGCCGCCGGGAAAGATCACGATCGCCCGCGCGCGCTTGAGAAAATGCATCTTGCGGATGGCGAAATAGTGGAAGTTCAGACTGAGCCCCGGCGTCACATACTGGTTGGGCGCCTGTTCGTGCGGCAGCACGACATTGAGCCCGACCGAGACGGCACCGACATCGCAGGCGCCGCGGTTGCCGGCTTCCATCACCCCCGGACCGCCGCCGGTGACGATGACGAATTCGTGGCCGCCGGTGGCGAGCGAATGGGTCGAGCACAGCCGTGCGAAGGCCCGGGCTTCGTCGTAATAGCGGGATGCGGCCGTGAGGTTGCGGGCCTGGACCTCGGTCTTGGCGGCCCAGGGCGCATGGCCCGGCTCGGGAATCCGCGCGCCGCCGAACATCACCACGGTCGACAGGATTCCGGCTTCCGCCAGCACCAGCTCCGATTTCAGGAATTCGAGCTGCAGCCGCACCGGGCGGAGCTCCTCGCGGCACAGGAACTCCTCGTCGGCATAGGCCAGCCGGTAGGTCGGCGAGGTGCTTTGCGGCGTGCGCGGCTGGCGCTCCGCGCGCTGCTTGTCGAGCGTGCTGTCGGCAAGCGGATCCCATACATCGTTACTGCGTTTGGCATTCATTTCATATGTCCTGTTTCGGCTCCGGTGCGGTGCCGGAATTGACCCCGGGTCCCGCCTCGCTTAGGAGAAGTGCGACAACGCCGGCGGCCGGTTGCTAACCCCATATCCGCCAGACTAGACGCCGAACCTTAAGGAATCGCCACGATGAAGCACGATCTGGCCGCCCTCGCGGGCACCATCGAAACCGCCTTTGACAACCGGGACCAGGTCAGCACGGCCACCACCGGCACGGTGCGCGAGGCAGTGGAGGCCGCGCTCAACCTGCTCGACCGCGGCGAGGCCCGGGTGGCCGAACGCGGCGAGGACGGCACCTGGACCGTCAACCAGTGGCTCAAGAAGGCTGTGCTCTTGTCGTTCCGCCTCAACCCGATGGAAATCATCAAGGGCGGCCCGGGCGATGCGGTCTGGTGGGACAAGGTGCCCTCCAAGTTCGAGGGCTGGACCGCCAACGAATTCGAAAAGTCGGGCTTCCGCGCGGTGCCGGGGTCGATCGTCCGGCGCGGCTCCTTCATCGGCAAGAATGTCGTGCTGATGCCGTCCTTCGTCAATCTCGGCGCCTATGTCGACGAGGGCACGATGGTCGACGGCTGGGCCACCGTCGGCTCCTGCGCGCAGATCGGCAAGAACGTGCACCTGTCGGGCGGCGTCGGCATCGGCGGCGTGCTCGAGCCGCTGCAGGCCGGCCCCACCATCATCGAGGACAACTGCTTCATCGGCGCGCGCTCGGAAGTGGTGGAAGGCTGCATCGTGCGCGAGGGCTCGGTGCTCGGCATGGGCGTCTATATCGGCAAGTCGACCAAGATCGTCAACCGCATGACCGGCGAGATCAGCTATGGCGAAGTGCCGCCCTATTCCGTGGTGGTGGCCGGTTCGATGCCCGGGTCGAGCCCGATGGGCAATGGTGCGGCCGCGCCCAATCTCTACTGCGCGGTGATCGTCAAGACCGTCGACGCGCAGACCCGTTCGAAGACCGGCATCAACGAGCTCCTGAGGGACTGACGTCGCCATGGGGCAGCGACCCGGGTTGCGCATGCGCTGGCTGCTGTTCGGCGTCTCCGGCCGGGTGTCGCGCCCGACCTTTGCCCTGGCGATGGCGTTCTGGACAGTGGTGATGGCGGTTCCCGTCTCTGCCGCGGTGCGCGCTGCGCCCGACAGCACGCAACTGACCGTGGCCGGCTTCGGCATCCTCGCCGTGTTCCTGCCAGCCGCCTGGTCGATCGCGGTGATGAGCATCAAGCGGCTGCACGACGCGGGCCTGCCCGGCATTCTGGCGGGGGTTCTGGTGATCCCCGCCGCCTCGCTGTTCATGCTGTTGATCATCGTGATCTGGCCCTCGGTGAAAGGCCCCAACCGCCACGGCCCGGCGCCCGACCGGCCGGGCTACTGAGCCCGGCGATCGTGCCCGCGGCAGTCGACAGGTTCGGGGCAATCGGCTAATCACGAACCATGACACTGACAGATCCTTCCCAGACACTCGCCGCCCTGATCCGCTGCCCCTCGGTCACGCCCGAGGATGGCGGTGCGCTGTCCACCCTCGCCGGCATGCTCGCAGAGCTCGGATTCGCATCCGAAACGGTCACGTTTTCGCACGAGGGAACGCCCGATGTGCAGAACCTCTATGCCCGGCTCGGCAGCGACGGGCCGCATCTGATGTTCGCCGGCCACACCGACGTGGTACCGGTCGGCGTCCGCGGTGCCTGGACGCATGATCCCTTCGCAGCCGTGATCGCCGATGGCGAGATCCATGGCCGCGGCGCGGTCGACATGAAGGGCGGAATTGCCTGCTTCGTCTCGGCGCTGGCGCGCCTGATCGCGCGGCGCGGCGCCCCCGAGGGGTCGGTCTCGCTCTTGATCACCGGCGACGAGGAAGGCCCGTCGATCAACGGCACCGAGAAACTCTTGGCCTGGGCCGCGGCCAGGGGCGAGCGCTGGGATGCGGCGGTGGTGGGCGAACCCACCAATCCCGATCAAATGGGCGACATGATCAAGATCGGCCGGCGCGGTTCGCTCTCGGGCGAGCTCACCGTCGAGGGGGTGCAGGGCCACGTCGCCTATCCGCATCTTGCCGACAATCCGCTGCCCGGCCTGGTCGAGTTGGTCGACGCCCTGATCGATCCGCCGCTCGATGCCGGCAACGACCGGTTCCCGCCGAGCAATCTGGAAGTGACCAGCATCGACACCGGCAATGCCGCGGCCAATGTGATCCCGGCGCGCGCCACCGCGAAGTTCAATGTCCGCTTCAACGACACGTGGACGGCGGAAAGCCTGGCCACCGAGCTGCGCGCCCGCCTCGAGCGCGGCGCGGGCCGGACCCGGCTCAGGCCCGGTCGCGGGCCGGTGCGCTACCGCGTCGGCTTCGAGTCCAGGAGCGCCGCCTCCTTCCTGACGCGCGACGACGCCCTGATCGACACGCTGTCGGCGGCGGTCAACGCGGTGACCGGCCGCACGCCGGCGCTGTCGACCACCGGCGGCACCTCGGACGCCCGCTTCATCAAGGATTATTGCCCGGTGGTCGAGTTCGGCCTGGTCGGCAAGACCATGCACATGGTCGACGAGCGTGCGGCGCTTGCCGATCTCGAAAGCCTGACCGTGATCTACGAAACCTTCCTGGAACGCTGGTTCGCGGCCCGGGTCCAGGCTGCCGGGACGCGCTGACCTTGGCGGGCGCGCTGGTCCCGACCCGCGACGAAGCCGGCCGGTCTCTGGCCGGACTGTTCTACCTGATGCTGGGCCGGAAGGACGGCGCGCGGCTTTTCGACGTGTCCGCGGACGGGTTCTGGCGCTCCTTCGGGGCCTTCGTCTGGGCCTGGCCGGCGCAGTGTTTCCTGTGGACCGGCATGTGGCGGGCGCTGCCCGAAACCCGGCCGGAGGGGGCGGGCGAGACAGTGCGCTTCTTCCTGGTCGCGACCAGTTTCGACGTGCTCGCCTGGGTGGCCCCGGCGCTGCTGCTCTATGCGGTGGGCCAGGTCATGGGCCTGTCGCGGCAGGTGCCCGGCCTGGTGGTGGTCAGCAACTGGTTTGGGCTGATGTCGGCCTATATCGGCTTCTTTCCCGCGGCCCTGCGCTATCTGGCGCCGCTGTCGGAAACCGCCAATGCCTCGATCTCGGTGCTGGTCTATCTGGCCGTGATCTGGCTCTACTACCGCGTGATCCGGCTCTGCCTGGGCGGTGACACGATGTCCGCGATCTTCATCACCGTGCTGATGGTGATGGCCGGGCTGGTGATCTCCGAGCTGTCGTTCACCGCGCTCGCCGGATAGCCGCACCGCAGCCTGCCCGCCCTGCGAGACGCAAAAGCGCCCGCGCGGCAAGCGCAGGCGCAATGCGATGCAGAACAGTCAGGCCCAGCGTCAGGCAGCCCAGAGTCAGGCAGCGATGTCCTCACGGCTCGCGAACAGGGCATCGAGATCGAGATAGCAGATCATCTGCTTGTCGACCGGGATGATGGCCTTGGTCAGCGCGCGCTCGGCGGCCGGCAGCACGTCCGGGGCGGGCTGCAGCTCGGAATTGTTGACGGTGATCATGTCCGACACGTTCTCGACGAGCAGGCCGACCAGCTTGCCGGCGATGTTGGTGACGATGATCGCCGAGCGCTCGGTCGGTTCGATCGCCGGCAGGCCGAGCCGGATCGCCATGTCGATCACCGGGATCACCGATCCGCGCAGGTTGATCACGCCGAGCACATGCGGCGGGGAATGCGGCAGCGTGGTCGAGGGTGCCCAGCCCCGGATTTCGCGCACCGACATGATGTTCACGCAGAACACCTGGCTGCCCAGGTGGAACGAGATGATCTCGAGAAAGCCCGCATCGGCGGAGCTCTTGTTTATGTTTTGCATCAGAATTCCTCCCAGCTGTCGCTGGACGCTGTTGTTGGAGTGGCGGATTGGCCGGCGCCGAAAGCCTTGGCGACGGAATTGAGCATGGAGCGGGCGGGCGAGGCAACCGGCCGCGCGCTGCCGGAGGCGGCGCCGATCGCCGGGGCCGGCCGCGGCATCGGCCTGGCCGCGGGCCGGACC
>NZ_LQZT01000008.1 GCF_001703635.1 Parahoeflea olei
CCCGCGCGATCAACGAAGAGGTGGGCGAGCGCTGGTACAAGATGTGGAAGGCCTATCAGGACGAGGTGATCTTCGCGCACCAGACCGACGACCTCAGTGACAGCCAGCCGACCAAGGGCAATATCGAGGGCGGTCTGACGACGATCGAGGAGAAGGCGCTGGGCAATCTCGAGAAGATCGGTCGGACATCGAAATTCATCGACATTCTCGATCCGGCCGAACAGCCGCAATCGGGCAACGGCTTGTACTTCATGGATTCGTCGTCGGCGGCGGCGGAATGCGTGACCCTGATGGCTGCGGGCGGTGCGGTGATCCACACCTTCCCGACGGGGCAGGGCAACGTGATCGGCAACCCGATCGTGCCGGTGATCAAGATCTCGGGCAACCCGCGCACGCTGCGCACCATGAGCGAGCATATCGATGTCGACGTGACCGGCGTGCTGACCCGGGAGATGACCATCGACCAGGCCGGCGACGCGCTGATCGAGATGATCATCCGCACCTCCAACGGCCGCGCAACCGCCGCCGAAGCCCTCGGTCACCGCGAATTCTCCATGACAAAACTCTATCGTTCGGCGTAAGCGGACGGGAGAGGGAGGATAAATGGCGGAAATTGTCATCACCGAATTCATGGACGAGGCGGCGGTTGCCCGCCTCGCCCAGGCCCACGACACGCTCTACGACCCGAAGCTGGTCGATGATCCGGCCACCCTTCACACCCATCTCGCCTCGGCGCGCGCGCTGATCGTGCGCAATCGCACCCAGGTGCGCGAGACCCTGCTCGGCATGGGGCCGAAACTTCGGGTGGTGGGGCGGCTCGGCGTCGGGCTCGACAACATCGACACCGGCGCCTGCAAGGCGCGCTCGGTGAAGGTGATCCCGGCGACCGGCGCCAACGACCTGTCGGTGGCCGAATATGTGATCACCTCGGCGCTGATGCTGTTGCGCGGAGCCTATCTGCGCAGCGCGGAGGTGGCCTCGGGCGCCTGGCCGCGGCAATCGATGATGGGACGCGAGCTTGCCGGCAAGACCATCGGGCTCGTGGGCTACGGCTCGATCGCGCGCGAAGTGGCCTGGCGGGCGCACATGATGGGCATGCAGATCGTGGCCTACGACCCCTATCTGATGGCCGACCATCCGGGCTGGCAGATCGCCCGCAACGTCTCGCTCGACGCGGTGCTGGACCTCTCGGACGTGGTCTCGCTGCACACGCCGCTCACGGATGCGACGAAGAACATGATCGACGCCAAGGCGCTTGCGGCCATGAAACCGGATGCGATCCTGATCAATGCCGCGCGTGGTGGCATTGTCGACGAGGCGGCACTGGCGGATGCGCTGAAGGCCGGAAAGCTCGGCGGCGCGGCGCTCGACGTGTTCGAGACCGAACCTCTGAGCGCCGAAGCAGGCGAGAAATTCAGGGGCATCGCCAATCTGGTGCTGACGCCACATGTCGCCGGGGTGACCGGAGAATCCAACGAGCGCGTCAGTCACATGATCGCGGACAAGGTGCTCGAAGCCCTGGGGAGCAAGGCATGAGCACTGCGACGACGATGGCGCCCGAGGCGGTCTCGCAACTGATCGCCGAGGCGCTGATGCGCAACCGGACTTCGGCCGAGAACGCCGCCTCGGTGGCGCGAGCGCTGCTCGCGGCCGAGCTTGCCGGCCAGACCGGGCACGGATTGAGGCGTGTCGCCGCCTATTCGGCGCAGGCCCGCGCAGGCAAGGTCGACGGTTTCGCCACGCCGTCTTCCACGCAATTGAGGCCCGGCGCGCTGGCGATCGATGCGGGCAACGGCTTCGCCTATCCGGCAATGGATCTGGCGCTCGACTGGCTGCCGGATGCGGCGAAAGCCCAGGGCATCGCCATTGCCGGCATCCGCCGCTCGCATCACTGCGGCGTGGCGGGCGTGATCGTCGAGGCGCTGGCTCAGCGCGGCGTGGCGGCACTGATGGTCGCCAATGCGCCGGCGGCGATGGCGCCCTGGGGCGGCAACCGCGCGCTGTTCGGCACCGACCCGATCGCCTTTGCAGCCCCGCTGCCGGATGCCGAACCGGTGGTGGTCGATATCTCGCTCTCCAAGGTCGCGCGCGGCAAGATCATGGCCGCGGCGCAGAAGGGCGATCCAATCCCCGAAGGCTGGGCGCTCGACACCGAGGGCCGGCCGACCACCGATGCGAAGGCCGCCATGGCCGGCACCATGATCCCGCTCGGCGACGCCAAGGGGACCGCGCTGGCGCTGATGGTGGAGCTTTTGTGCGCGGGCCTGACCGGGGCCAATTACGCCTGGCAGGCAAGCTCGTTCTTCGACGACAAGGGCGACCCGCCCGGCACCGGCCAGGCGATCATCGCCATCGATCCCGATGCCTTCGGTCCCGGCGGGGCGGAGCGGATGGCGCTGATGGCCGACATGGTGGCGGGCACCGAAGGCGCACGGCTTCCCGGCCGGCGCCGGCAGCAGATCCGCTCGGAGATGCTGGCCAACGGGATTCCCGTCGATGCGGAGCTGATCGAGCAGATCCGGATGCTCGGCGCCTGACGCCGGCGGAGACTGAACCCCGCGCCCGCCGACTGCCACGGCGGGCGTTTTCGCGTTCTCAGTAGAGCAGGCGGACCGCCACCAGGGTGATGGCGGGGAACATCGTCAGGATCGCCACCCGGACGATGTCGGTCAGTACGAAGGGGAACACGCCTCGGTAGGTGGCCGACAGCGGCGTGTCGCGCGCCATGGAGTTGATTACGAACAGGTTCATGCCGACCGGCGGCGTGATCAGCCCCACCTCGACGACGATCAGCACGATGATGCCGAACCAGAGCGCGAATTCCTCCGGTGCGAGCCCGAAATCGAGCGCCGACATGATGGGGAAGAAGATCGGCACGGTCAGAAGGATCATCGACAGCGAATCCATGATGCAGCCGAACACGAGATAGAGCACCAGCACCGCCACCATCACCAGCCACGGATTGAAGCCCTGCGAGCCGACATAAGCGGCGGCGGTCTGCGGCAACTGGCTGAGCGCAAGGAAGGCGTTGTAGACGCCGGCGCCGAAGACGATCAGGAAGATCATGCCGGTGGCGCTCGCGGTGGCGAGGATCGATGCCGTGAGCGTCCGGCGGTTGAGGCCGCCATTGGCGAGAGCGATCACGCCAGTGCCGAAGGCGCCGATCGCGGCGGCCTCGGTGGGCGTGAAGATGCCGCCATAGATGCCGCCGACCACGGCGATGAAGACGATCAGCACCGGCCAGACGCCGAGCAGGCTGCGGAACCGCTCGGAATAGGGCGCGCGTTCGCGCAACCCGGCGGAGCCGGGCTTGAGCCGGACATAGATGGCGATGGCGATCATGTAGCCGATTGCGGCGAGGATGCCCGGGATGAAGGCCGCGACGAACAGCTTGGCGATGTTCTGCTCGGTCAGGATCGCATAGATCACCAGAATCACCGAGGGCGGGATCAGGATGCCGAGCGTGCCGCCCGCCGCGAGCGCGCCGGTGGCAAGCTCGCCGGAATAGCCGTAACGCTTGAGTTCAGGCAGGGCGACCTGGCCCATGGTGGCGGCGGTGGCGAGCGAAGAGCCGCAGATCGCGCCGAAGCCGGCGCAGGCACCGACGGCGGCCATGGCGACGCCGCCGCGCCGGTGGCCCATCCAGGTTTCGGCCGCCTTGAACAGCGCCTGCGACATGCCACCGAGCGTGGCGAACTGGCCCATCAGCAGAAACAGCGGAATGATCGAGAGCGAATAGCTCGAAAACGTGCCCCAGGTCAGGTTCTTGAGCTGGGCGAAGACCATCAGGAACGAGCCGTTGATGAAATAGCTGCCGCCGATGCCGGCGATCAGCATGGCAAGTCCGATCGGGATCCTGAGGAAGATCAGGAGCAGCAGCGCCGGAAAGGACAGAAGCGCAATGTCGATATTGCTCACTGCGCGGGCTCCCCGTGCGGCTGGTCACGTCCGGTTGCGAGTGCCCGGAGGCTCAGGACCACGCACCAGGCGCTCACCAGCACGAAGCCAAAGGCGCCGGCGAGACCCGAGGCATAGGCCCACCAGATCGGATATTGCAGGACGAAGGTGGTCTCGCCGTAATTGAACTTGTCGAGCGTGCCGTCCCAGTGCTTCCAGGTCAGCAGGACCGCGATCGAGAGCATCAGCAGATCGGCGCAGAGATCGATCAGGCGGTTGGCGAACCCGCCCATATGCATGGTCAGGATCTCGACCGAGGCATGCTGGCGGTTGATCTGCGCCCAGGGCAGGAAGGCGAAGACGGCGAAGCCCGTGCCGAGTTCGACCAGTTCGAAATCGCCCCGGATCGGGCCGAGGCCCGCCCAGAGCAGCGCGCGGCCCGAGACCGATGCGACGGTGGAAAGGATCACCGCGATCAGGGCCAGCCCGCCGAGGATGGCGAGAAATGCGGCCAGCTTCCGCACCGCGCTGTCGATCCGGTCAAACATGGGCGGGGCCGCCCGGTGCGGCGGGACCGGGAATGAGCGGCGGCCGGGCATTGAGCGTTTCGCGGTCGAAACCCGCCAGCCGCTTGTAGCGGGCGGCGTGGTCGGCAAGTTCCTCGGCGCTCATGACCTCGTCGATGCTGTCGAACAGGCCTTCGCATTTCTGCTCCACCACTTCCATGATCTGGTCCGGGCCGTTGCCGCGATTGGCAAGCACGATCCGGGTGGTGGCCGGGCGCCGGTCTTCCTCATAGGCCGCGAGGGCCTCTTCGCTCAGTCCGTTCTCGATCAGCGTGCGGCCGAGAATGCGGGCATCGAGGATCGCCTGCGAGGCGCCGTTCGAGCCGATCGGGTACATCGGGTGGGCGGCGTCGCCCATCAATGTCACGCGTCCTTCGCACCAGCTGTCGAGCGGATCGCGATCGACCATCGGGTATTCGAAAATGTGGCTCGCGCTGCGGATCAGCGCCGGGATGTCGAGCCAGTCGAAGGCCCAGCTTTCGAAGGCCGGCAGGAAATCGGCGAGGTTGCCGGGCCGGTTCCAGTCTTCCCGGTTCCACAGCGCGTCCGGTGCTTTCTTGATCTCGGCCACCCAGTTGATGTCGGCAAGGCCGGTTTCGGGATCGACAGGCGAGATCGGGTAGGTCACGAATTTTTGCCATTCATGGCCGGCCATGGCCATGGAGGCGCCGGTGAGGAACGGCTTTGCGCGGCTGGTGGCGCGCCACAGCACGGCGCCGCCCCAGACCGGAGGGCCTTCCTTCGGGTTCATCTGGGCGCGGATGGCGGAATGGATGCCGTCGGCGGCCACCAGCAGGCTGCCGCGCTCGGTGCGTGTCTCTCCCTGCCGGTTGACGAGGTGCAGCGCCACGCCGCCGCGCTCGCGGGTGTAGCCCACGGCTTTCCAGCCGGTCTCGACCGCGTCGGCGCCGAGCCGGTCGCGCACCGCCTTGAGCAGCGTGAGCTGCAGCTTGCCGCGATGAACCGACAGTTGCGGCCAGTTGTAGCCGGCCTCGAGCCCGCGCGGCTCGGCCCAGATCCTGCGGCCGTGCTTGGAGAAATAGGCCACTTCGCGGGTGCGGATGCCGATCTCGTCGAAACAGGCCTCGAGCCCCAGATCGATCAGTTCGCGGATCGCGTGCGGCTGCAGGTTGATGCCGACGCCGAGCGGGCGGATCTTGTCCACCTGTTCGAACAGCCGCACCGGAATGCCGATCTGTCGGCAGGTGAGGGCGAAGGTCAGGCCGGCAATGCCGGCGCCGGCAACAAGGATGGTCATCGTCGTCACTCGCTACGTTCCGGCAGAGCGGCCCCGCTCGGACCGCCCTGCGGGCTTTGAAAAGTCGCCCGACTTACTTGGTGTATTTGGCGATCAGTTCCTGCGCCTTGGCATAGAGCGCCTCGCCGTCGATCCCCTTGTCCTTCATTTCCGCGAACCAGCTGTCGCGCACCTTTTCGCCAACCTTCTTCCAGCGTTCGACTTCGGCCTCGTCGAGAACGACGATCTCGTTGTCGGTGGCTTCGGCGATCTTGCGGCCGGGCGCATCGAACGAGGCCTGTGTCTTGCCGGCAAAGGCCGAGAACTCGGCGCCGGTGTTGTCGTCGATCACCTTTTTCAGGTCGTCGGGCAGGCTGTCATACTTGGCCTGGTTCATGGCCAGCACGAAAGCCGCGGTGTAGAGCGCATGGTCGCCCGAAAACTCGGTGTGGGTGTCGACCAGTTCGGCGATCTTGAGCGAGGGCGTGACCTCCCAGGGGATCACCGTGCCGTCGATCACGCCCTTGGACAGCGCCTCGGGAATGGCCGGCACCGGCATGCCGATCGGCTCGGCGCCGAGTTCGGCCAGAAGCCCGTTGATGACGCGGGTGGGCCCGCGCATCTTCTTGCCCTGCATGTCCTCGAGCTTGCGCACGCCTTCGCCCTTGGCATGGATCACGCCGGGGCCGTGCACCCAGGTGGCGAGGATCTTGATGCCCTGGAATTCCTGCGCTTCCATGTCGGATTTGAACAGATCCCAATAGGCGTGCGAGGTGGCTTCCGCGTTGGTCATCATGAAGGGCAGTTCGAACACTTCGACCCGGGGAAAGCGGCCCGGCGTATAGCCCGGCAGCGTCCAGACGATGTCGACCACGCCGTCGCGGGCCTGGTCGAGCAGCTGCGGCGGGGTGCCGCCAAGCGACATGGCGGAAAACACCTCGACCTTGATGCGCCCGCCGGACTCGGTGCCGATCTTCTCCGCCCAGGGGATCAGAAGTTCGGCCGGGACATTGGCCTGTGCGGGCAGGAACTGGTGCATGCGCAGGGTGACTTCCTGCGCGAAAGCGCCCGACGCGGAAGCGCCGAAAGCCGTCAGGGCGAACGCCGCCGCGGTTGCCGATTTCAGGAATGTGCGTTTTTTCATTGTATCCTCCCAGATTGTATGCGCGGTGCGAGACCGCTGTTCCCCGGAAATTAGGGTTATTTTTTGTAACTGCCTAGGGAGAGCCGCCTGGCGCGGGTCTGTTCTCTCTGTCAGTCTTTGGTCAATCCGCGTTTTACTGTCAGCTCCCGGTTTCGGGCCTGCTCTCCCAAACATTGCCGAAGGCGATTTCCTGCCGGAGCGCCGTTTTCGGCCCGCAACCGGACTGCGTGACCGGCGTGCCATTGGCCGACCGCCCGGTTGGTTTGTAGGGGCAAGGATTCGCGCCGACAAGCGCTTTCTTCGCGGGCACGACCAAAGGCGCAGGCGGGCGGCGCCGGCCCGGTCCCGCCGTCTCCGGGGCAGTCGGGCAGCTGTCGAGATTATTGCACGTTTGCCTGTTGATCCTTTTCCAAAAAAGGAAAATGATGGCTTCAGGGTGAGGAAGAGGAACTGCACCCCAGGGAGGTAATTGATGGCGACTGTATCAATGACCGTGAACGGACGATCCGTCTCCGGCCAGTGTGAGGACCGGACGCTTCTGGTCCAGTTCATTCGTGACAATCTCGGTCTGACCGGAACGCATGTGGGCTGCGACACGTCGCAGTGCGGCGCCTGCGTCGTGCATGTGGACGGCAAGGCCGTCAAATCCTGCACCATGCTTGCGGCACAGGCCGACGGCGCGGAGGTCACCACGATCGAGGGGCTGGCGTCCGGAGGCGAATTGCACCCCGTGCAGCTGGCGTTTCGCGAGCATCACGGGCTTCAGTGCGGGTTCTGCACGCCGGGCATGATCATGTCGGCCGTCGACATGATCCGGCGGCACGGCGGCAAGCTGGACGAGAAGACCGTCCGCGCCGAACTGGAAGGCAATATCTGCCGCTGCACCGGGTATCACAACATCGTCAAGGCCGTTCTCGACGCCGCGTCCAAGATGGGCGACGGCGCGCGGATCGCCGCCGAATAGGCACTGCCTGAACAGGCGATGGCGAAAGGCGGCGGCACATGCGGGTCTTCGACAGTCAGGTTTAGGCGCGGCGGACAACGAGCCGGATCACGATCCGGCCGCTGACGAAGCCCCCGCGCCGGGTCTGGCAAGCGATCGAACCGGTCCGCCCCGGCTTTTCTCCAGCACTCAACCGGAGGAGTTTGAGACATGGGAATGGAAGGTATCGGCGCCCGGGTGGCGCGCAAGGAAGACAAGCGGTTCATCACCGGCAAGGGCAAGTACACCGACGACATGGTGGTGCCGGGCATGCGCCACGCGCATTTCGTCCGCTCGCCGCATGCGCATGCGAAAATCAAGGGTATCGACACGTCGGCGGCGGAAAAGATGCCGGGCGTGATCGGCATTCTCAACGGCGCGCAGCTCACCGAGGATGCGATCGGCAACATCATCTGCGGCTGGATGATCCATTCCAAGGACGGCTCGCCGATGAACATGGGCGTCTGGCGCCCGCTCGCCCAGGACACGGTGCGCTATGTCGGCGACGCCGTGGCGGTGGTGATCGCCGATACCAAGGCGCAGGCGCGTGATGCCGCGGAAGCGGTCGTGGTCGACTACGAACCGCTGCCGGTGGTCACGAGCGCGGTCGAGGCGCTCAAGACGGGTGCCCCCCAGCTCCACGAGAATGCGCCCGGCAACCTGATCTATGATTGGGAGATCGGCGATGCCGCGGCCACCGACGCGGCGATTGCCGCGGCTGCGCATGTGACCGAGATGAAGATCATCAACAACCGGCTGGTGCCCAATCCGATGGAGCCGCGGGCGGCGCTCGGCGTCTATGACGAGGGCGAAGACCACTACACGCTGTGGACCACCTCGCAGAACCCGCATGTGGCCCGGCTGGTGCTCAGCGCCTTCTACAACGTCGCGCCCGAAAACAAGCTCCGGGTGATCGCCCCGGACGTGGGCGGCGGCTTCGGCTCCAAGATCTACATCTATCCCGAAGAGATCGTCTGCCTGTGGGCCTCCAAGCGCACCGGCGTTCCGGTCAAGTGGAACTGCGACCGGACTGAGGCCTTCCTCACCGATGCCCATGGCCGGGATCACGTGTCCACCATCAAGATGGCGTTCGACGCCGACAACCGGATCACCGGTTTCAAGGTCGACACGATCGCCAATCTCGGCGCCTACATGTCGCTGTTTTCGAGCTCGGTGCCGACCTATCTCTATGCCACGCTCTTGTCGGGCCAGTACAACATCCCGGCGATCCACGCCAATGTGCGCACGGTCTACACCAACACCGTACCGGTCGATGCCTATCGCGGCGCCGGCCGGCCGGAGGCGACCTATCTGCTGGAACGGGTGATGGAAACCGCGGCGCGCGAACTCGGCGTTTCGCCGGCGGAGCTGAGGCGGACCAATTTCATCCGCGAGTTCCCGCACCAGACGCCGGTGATCATGTGCTACGACGCAGGCGACTACGACGCCTCGATGTCGGCGGCGATGAAGGCCGCCGACTATGACGGGTTCGCCGCACGCAAGGCCGAGGCCAAGGGCCGCGGCAAGCTGCGCGGCATCGGCATGAGCTGCTATATCGAGGCCTGCGGCATCGCGCCCTCGGCGGCGGTGGGGTCGCTCGGCGCCGGCGTGGGCCTGTGGGAATCGGCCGAGGTGCGGGTCAACGCGGTCGGTACCGTCGAGGTGCTGACCGGTTCGCACAGCCATGGCCAGGGCCATGAGACGACCTTCGCCCAGCTTGTGGCCGAGCGCTTCGGCGTCGGCATCGACAGCGTCTCGATCGTCCACGGCGACACCGACAAGGTGCAGATGGGCATGGGCACCTATGGCTCGCGCTCGGGCGCGGTCGGCATGTCGGCGGTGGTCAAGGCGCTCGACAAGGTCGAGGCCAAGGCCAAGAAGATCGCCGCGCACCTGATGGAAGCCGACGAGAGCGACATCGTTATCGAAAACGGCGAACTCAAGGTCGCCGGCACCGACAAGAGCGTGCCCTGGTTCCAGATGGCGCTGGCCGCCTATACCGCGCACAACCTTCCCGAAGGCATGGAGCCGGGCTTGAAGGAGGGCGCGTTCTACGATCCCTCCAACTTCACTTTCCCGGCCGGCTGCTACATCTGCGAGGTCGAGGTCGATCCCGACACGGGCGTGACCGAGATCGTGCAGTTCGTCGCCGCCGACGACTTCGGCAAGATCATCAACCCGATGATCGTCGAAGGCCAGGTGCATGGCGGGCTCGCGCAGGGCATCGGCCAGGCGCTGCTCGAAGGCACGCATTACGACCCGGAAACGGGGCAATTGCTGACGGCGAGCTACATGGACTACACCATGCCGCGTGCCGACAACCTGCCCTCGTTCAAGGTCTCGACCACGGAAACGGCCTGTCCGGGCAACCCGCTCGGCATCAAGGGCTGCGGCGAGGCCGGCGCCATCGGCTCTCCGCCGGCCCTGATCAACGCGATCACCGACGCCATCGGCAACAACGACCTGACGATGCCCGCCACCTCCGAAAGGGTGTGGGCAGCGATCCGGGCGGCACAGTAGCAACGGGAGGCATACGCCATGTATCAGACCAACTATCACCGCGCCTCCTCGGTGGAGGACGCCGTCAAGCTGGCTTCGGCAAACGACGAGGCCAAATATCTCTCGGGCGGGCAGACCCTGCTCCCGACCATGAAGCAGCGGCTTGCCGCACCCTCGGACCTGGTGGATCTCAGGCATGTGGGCGAGATGAAGGGTATCTCCGTGAACGGCGGAAAGATCCGCATCGGTGCTGCCACGCCCCATGTCGAGGTCGCCACCTCGGCAGAGATCGCCGCGGCCTGCCCGGGGCTCGCGCATCTGGCCGCGCATATCGGCGATCCGCATGTGCGCCATATGGGCACCATCGGCGGCTCGATCGCCAACAACGATCCGGCGGCGGATTATCCGGCGGGCCTGCTGGCGCTCAACGCCACCATCGTCACCAACAGCCGTTCGATCAGCGCCGATGATTTCTTCACCGGCATGTTCGACACGGCGCTCGAGGAGGGCGAACTGATCGTGGCGGTGGAGATCACCGCGCCGGCCAAGAGCGGCTACGCCAAGTTCCCCAATCCGGCTTCGCGCTATGCGCTGACCGGCGTCTTCGTCGCCAGGCACGGCGATGGCTCGGTGCGGGTGGCGGTCACCGGGGCAGGGGCGGACGGCGTGTTCCGGCATGCGGGCATGGAGCAGGCGCTGGCCTCGAACTTCTCCGCCGATGCGCTCGACGGCGTGACAGTCGACGATTCCGACCTGATGGCTGACATCCATGCGTCGTCGGCCTACCGCGCCAACCTGGTCAAGGTGATGGCCAAGCGCGCGGTGGCGGCCGCGGGATAGCAAAGACGGCCGCTTGAGCTCGGTTGATGGAGGCCGGTTGCACAAGACGATGACCGGGCCGCCCGCGGATTATCCGGGCGGCCCTTTTGATACCTGGGGGAGGGGCGGTTGCATGTCGCATCGAGAGGGCTGGCCGGGAGCGCCCGGGTTCGGTGCCGGAGGCAATGATCCTATTGCGCCTGAGATGTGGCCATCTCAGCCCGCAGCTTGCGGCGCCAGGGCCGGGCGGGGCCACCCGCCGTCGGCGTGATGTCGGCGAGCGCGATTGCCGGGGTGCCGTTGTCTGCGCAGCGCGCGGCCCATCGTCCTTCCGGTCCCGCCACGCCGGATGGCACCATCTCGCTGTGGGCGGCATGCAGCGAGAGACTGACCCAGTAGGCGTTGCTCGCCGCATGGCCGAGTGCCTCGGCGGCAAAGGCCGAATCCGCACAGGTTCCCCCTGTCGTCGAGCACAGCACGCAATCCACCTCGAGGCTTTCGTAGTCGGTGAAGATCTCCGGAAAATGCGTCTCGGTGCCGAGCGCGCAGCCGAAGCGGAGGCCATCGACGGTGAAGGTCGCCGGTCCGGACCCGTGCGCATACATGTAGGATTGTTTGGTGTGGGAGAGCAGCCGTTCGTCATAGCGGGTTGCGATCTCGCCGTGCTCGGAAATGACGTAGAGACTGTTGAAGGGTCGTTGCTGCCCCGGTACCGGATGCACCGAGCCGACGACCGCCCAGACCCCGAGGCTGCGCGCGAGCTCCGCGATGCTGTCGAGTTCCTGCCCGAGGGCAGCCCAGTCCGCGCGGGCCCAGTTGGCTTCGGCGATCTCGGCGGGGCCGCGGCTCGACATCCGGCGCTTGCCGGGCGCACAGATGGCGCCTTCGGGAAAATGGATCAGCCGGGCGCCCTGTGCATGGGCCTGGCGCATCATCTCCCGGAGACCTTCCCCGCAGTGTTTGAGTGCTGTTGCATCGCCCGGGTCATCGCAGGCCGCCGACTGGACCACGGCGAGCCGGACGGATGCCGGATCGAGTGTCCGGGGAGAAGACTGGCGGAGATGGGCCAGGGCCGCGGTATAGGATTCGCCGGTCTTCGCCGCACGCGCGCGCACCCGGCGCTTGAAATTCGCATGTCTGGTCATGGTCGAGCCTTTCGCGTTCCGAACGGCATTCCCCGGCAACCACGTCCGAAACGGTCAGACTGAAGACAACGGCTCAAGACGAGAAGTCCTTTTGCCTCCATGGAAGGACCTTGCCGGGGAAGGCCCTGGGAGGTTGCGCGCGAGCCACGCCAGGAAAGGATGCCGCTGGGGCGGCGATTCGTCAATCTGCCTGAAAGACGTGCCTCAGTGGCGCGCGCGCGAGCGGGCGCCGAGTTCGGCGATGATCGCGCCCGCGACGATGCGGGCCTCGCGGTCGGCGGCATAGACGTCCTCGATCGCGGTCGCCTGGCGACCGTCGTCGAGCCGGTCCATGGTGGCTGAAACGATGTCGGCCATGTCGAGAAAGCCGATGCGACCGGCGATGAAGGCGTCGAGCGCGGCCTCCTTGGCGCCGTTCAGCACCGCACCCTGCAGCCCGCCGCGCTCCATGGCGGTCCGGGCGAGCGCCAGCGCCGGGAAGCGCACTTCGTCGGGGGCGTGGAAATCAAGCCGGGCGAGTTTGGCAAAATCGAGCCGCTCCACGGGAAGGCTGGCGCGGCGCGGATGCGAGATCGCGTAGCCGATGGCGTGGCGCATGTCCGGGGCGCCGAGCTGGGCCAGAACCGAGCCGTCCGAATAGCCCACCATGGAATGGATGATGGATTGCGGGTGGACGATCACCTCGATCTGCTCCGGCCGGAGGCCGAACAGATGGCGTGCCTCGATCATCTCCAGCGCCTTGTTGAACATCGACGCGCTGTCGATCGAGATCTTGATGCCCATCGACCAGTTCGGATGCGCGGCGGCGACCTCGGCGGTCATCGAGGCCATCTCGTCACGGGTGTGGTTGCGGAACGGCCCGCCGGAGGCGGTGAGGATGATGCGCTCGACCGCGTGACGCTGGTTTTCCTCCAGCACCTGGAAGATGGCGCTGTGCTCGCTGTCGACCGGCAGCAGGCTGCCGCCGCCTTGGGCGATGGCGGAGGTGAACAGGTCGCCGGCGGAGACCAGGCATTCCTTGTTGGCAAGCGCGATGTCGGCGCCGCCGCCGATCGCGGCGAGCGTGGGGGCGAGACCGGCGATGCCGACGATGCCGGCAAGCAGAATGTCGGTGTCGCGCAACCCGGCCTCGACCAGCGCCGAAGGCCCTGCGCCGGCCTCGATGCCGGTTCCCGCGAGCGCGGATTTCAGCTCGGCGTAGAGGTCGGGGTCCGCGGTCACGGCAAAGCCCGCGCCGGTCTGTTTGGCCTGTTCCACCAGCAGCCCGATATTGCCCATGCCGGTGATGGCGGGCACCTCGAAGGCTTCGCGTCCGCCCAGATGGCTCATCACGTCCAGCGTGTTGCGTCCGATCGACCCGGTCGACCCCAGAACGGAGATGCGGCGTTTTTCCGCGGAAGCGGCATTGGTCATGGAGACACCATCATGGGCTTGCGGCATGCGGTCACTTTCATCTCAAAGCCCGGATCTGCCATTGAGGTCGAGTAATTCGATGAAAAGAGCCGAATGGTCAAGGTCACCGCCGCCAAGTTCGTCCGAGAGGCGGCGGAACCGGTCCCTCACCGCCTCGACCATCGGCAGGCCCAGGCCGAGCGCGCGCGCCTCCAGCAGCACATTGTCGAGATCCTTGATCTGGACGTCGACGCGCCCGCCCGGGGCAAAGTCGCGCGCCTGCATGCGCGCGCCATGCTGTTGCAGGATGGTGGAATCGGCAAAGCCGCCCTTCAGTGCCGCACGGAAGGCTTCGAGATCGCCGCCGCCTTGGGAAACCAGCAGTGTGGCTTCGGCGACGGCGCCGATGGCGATGCCGACGATGGCCTGGTTGGCGAGTTTGGCGAGCTGTCCCGCGCCCGATGGGCCGACCCGGATCGCGCGCCCCATCGGCTCGAACACGGTGCGCGCGGCCTCGAACACCTCGGTCTCTCCGCCCGCCATGATGGCGAGCGTGCCGGCTTCCGCCCCACGGGTTCCGCCGCTCACGGGTGCGTCGAGATGGCGCACCCCGCGTTCGGCGAGGCGGGCGGCATGGGCGCGGGCCTGGGACGGCCTGATCGAGCTCATGTCGATCACGGTTGTCCCGGTTGGAAGCGCTTCCGCAACGCCTGTGCCAAACAGGACCTGTTCGACGGCGTCGCCATCGGTCAGCATGGTGATGACATGGGTTGCGCCCTGCACGGCGTCCGCTGCGGTCGAGGCGAGCCGGGCGCCGTGCTGCGCAAGCGGCGCGGCCTTCGCCGGATCGCGGTTCCAGGCCATGACGTCCAGGCCGGCGTCCACAAGCCGCCGGGCCATCGGAAGGCCCATCAGCCCGGTTCCGAGAACGGCAATGCAAGGTGTCATCGGCTCAGCCCCCTTCAGGCGCGGCGCAGACTGGCCTGGTGCAGGATCGAGGTCCAGCTGTTCATCGAGGCGAGGTGGCAATAGATCGTCGCCAATGCGTCCGCCTTGCGCAGCTTGAGATACGCCTCGTCGCTCATGGCGTTCAGCTTTGCTTCGTCGACCAGGTGAAAGCCGGTGATATTGAAGCTCTCGCCGTCGTTCAGGGAAATCTTGCTGGTGCGTTCGGCCAAAAGTCCGCTGTCTGTTATCACCTTCATGATCTGCCGCGTCTTGACGAACATGCCCTGGTACTGCTCGCAGAAGGACAGGGCGCTGTCGATGACCTCTCCCTTGCCGAGCGCGCCATCGGACTGCCTGACGAACAGTGGCTTGGCTTCACCGTTGCTGCCGGCATCGACCAGCCGGGCGGGATCGTTCTCGATGCAGAGTGCCAGCCGTTCGTCGGTGTCGCCGCCGGCGAGGATGAAGGGGTAGCGGCGGACATAGGCGGGAACGTAATGCGGCTCGGCCCACCGGCCTTCACCGTCGACGAACAGGTTTTCGTCCTTGCGGATGCCGGTGACCACCATCGGCATGAAGTCGGGCCCGGAAAAGACGATCGGATAGGAACGCATCGCCGCGGGCATCTCGGCGGCCATCAGCGGGATCACATGGGCCTTCGCCGCAAAGCTAAGGTCGCCGCTCAGCGCCAGCGCCTTGCCGCCATGGCGTTCGGGGGTGATCGCCTCGGGCGCCCTGTAAAACATCGGAAGCGCGGATGCCTGGGTGTCTGTCCTGCCTGCCACGTTCGCTCTCTCCCGCCCGGTTGTGTTTGGCCAATTTTCGACTTTTCGCGCGTATGCCGTTGCAATTCAAGCCCATTCCGCATGCCCGCGGCGCCGCCGGGAGATTTCCGCCCGCCGGCCGAAGCCGTCGCTATACAAAGCCCTCGGCCCTTCATAGATTGGTCCGCATGACAGATTCCGATGTCCTCGACAGCCGGTATTCATGGATGCGGCTCGGCGTGACGCTGGCGATTGCCGTGATTGGCAATGTCGGCATGTGGGCGGTGATCGTGATCATGCCCGCGGTCGAGGCGGAGTTCGCCGTCGAGCGCGCCGATGCTTCGATGCCCTATATCCTGACGATGATCGGCTTCGCGCTCGGCAATCTCCTGGTCGGCCGGGCGGTCGACGCATGGGGCATCACCACCGCGCTGATCGGTTCGGCGCTGGCGATCGCTGCGGGTTTCGGACTGGCGGCCACCAGCGGCTCGATGCTGATGCTGACGGCGCTGCACTTCATCATCGGCTTCGGAACGGCGGCCAGTTTCGGGCCGCTGATGGCCGATATCTCGCACTGGTTTCACCGCCGGCGCGGCATTGCCGTGGCGATCGCCGCAAGCGGAAACTACCTCTCGGGCGCGATCTGGCCGATGCTGCTGGCCGGCATCCTGAACGATCATGGCTGGCGCGCCGTCTACATGGTGCTGGCGGTGGCGCCGGTGCTGATGATCGTGCCGCTGTCGATGCTGCTCAGGCGCCGGGTTCCCGACAGCGCGGCCGCCCAGGCGGGCCGGATGTCGTCGGTCAGTGTGCGCGCGGTCAGCTTTTCGCCGCGCGCCCTGCAATGGCTGCTGGGCCTGGCGGGCGTCGGCTGCTGCGTGGCGATGGCGATGCCGCAGGTGCATCTCGTCTCCTACTGCACCGATCTCGGCTACGGACCCGCCGTGGGCGCCGAAATGCTGTCGCTGATGCTGATGGGCGGGGTGGTCTCGCGGCTGGTCTCGGGCCTCGTCGCCGACCGGCTCGGCGGGGTCAAGACGCTGCTGATCGGCTCGACGCTGCAATGCATCGCGCTGTTCTTGTACCTGCCGTTCGATGCGCTGGTGCCGCTTTACGTGGTCAGCCTGGTGTTCGGCCTGTCGCAGGGCGGGATCGTTCCGAGCTACGCGCTGATCGTGCGCGAATATCTGCCGGCCAAGGAAGCCGGTGCGCGCGTGGGCTTCGTGATCATGGCGACGATCGCCGGCATGGCGCTCGGCGGCTGGATGTCGGGCTGGATCTACGACCTGACCGGCTCCTACCAGGCAGCCTTCCTCAACGGCATCGCCTGGAACCTGCTCAACATGGCCATCATCGGCTGGCTCGCGTTCAGATCGCGGACGCGTGGCGGCGTGGCCGTCCCGGCCTGAGGCGGTTCAAGGATCGGACATTTCGGAAAATGGTGATCCCGGCAGGATTCGAACCTGCGACACCAGGATTAGGAATCCTGTGCTCTATCCCCTGAGCTACGGGACCACGCGACCCCTCAATACAGAAAGCGGGGCGGTTCGACAATATGAAGATCCGCCCCGAATTGCGGGCGCCCCCGAGCGGGCCGCTTGGGGATCAAGGGTCAGGCGGCGAGCGCCTTTTCGGCGAGGTTGACCCAGTAGGACACGCCCACGGGAATGGCGTCGTCGTTGAAGTCGTAGGCCGGGTGGTGCAGGCTCGCGCTGTCGCCATTGCCCATGAAGATGAAGGCGCCGGGCCGGGCCTCGAGCATGAAGGAGAAGTCCTCGCCGCCCATGGTCGGCGGCTGGTTGCGCTCGACCTTGCCTTCGCCGCTCACGGCTTCGGCCACGTCGGCGGCGAAATCGGTCTCGTCGGCATGGTTGAAGGTGAGCGGGTAGTTGCGCAGGTAGTTGACGGTGGCTTCCGCGCCGTGGGCTGCGGCCACGCCTCGCGCGATTTCGCCGATCCGGGTCTCGGCCAGGTCGTGCATCTCCGGCGACAGCGTGCGCACGGTGCCGGCAAGCTCCGCGGTCTCGGGGATGATGTTGTAGGCGGAGCCGGCGATGAACTTCGTCACCGATACCACCACCGAATCGAGCGGATTGGCGTTGCGCGAGGAGATCGACTGCAGCGCGGTGACGACCGCCGCGCCGGCGACGATCGGATCGATGGTCTGGTGCGGCATCGCCGCATGGCCGCCGCGCCCCTTGATGGTGATGTCGAAAACGTCGGTCGCGGCCATGATCGGACCCTTGCGGATCGCGAACTGGCCGACCGGCAGGCCCGGCAGGTTGTGCATGCCGAACACCTTGGTGATGCCGAACCGCTCCATCATGCCGTCCTTGACCATTTCCCGGCCGCCGCCGCCGCCTTCTTCGGCGGGCTGGAAGATCACGGCCACGGTGCCGGCGAAATTGCGCGTGGCCGCAAGATGGCGGGCGGCGCCGAGCAGCATGGCGGTGTGGCCATCATGGCCGCAGGCATGCATCTTGCCCGGCGTGCGCGAGGCCCATGGCAAGCCGGTGATCTCGTTGATCGGCAGGGCGTCCATGTCAGCGCGCAGGCCGATGGCGGGGCCGTTGCCGCCCGGACGGCCGTGGATGATGCCGACCACGCCGGTCTGGCCGATGCCGGTGACCACTTCGTCGCAGCCGAAGGCGCGCAGCTTGTCGGCGACGAAGGCCGCGGTGTTGTGCACGTCAAACAAAAGTTCGGGATCGGCGTGCAGGGTGCGGCGCCATTCGGCGACCTCGTCCTTCATGGCAACGACTTCCGGGACCAACTGCATCTTCAACCCCTGTGGTTTTTTGATCTTGACCGGTGGCAACGGCGTTCTTTGGACTGGCGCCTTTTGCCATCTGTCTGCCATATAGGCTAAGTAGGCGGGGAAGACGAGCAAAAATCAGTGCAATGGTTGCTTGGCGCCCGTCGCGGGCGGCCGTGAACGACCGCGTAACCTGCAGAAAGACCGGATGTCGATGATGAAGCCAATGCAACCCATGCGCCGCATCTGCGTGGCCCTCGCGGCGCTGGCGATGGCGGGCGCGCCCCATGCCTTCGCTAATCCGAGCATTGCCGTGGATGTGGCGAGCGGCCGGGTGATCTCGCACGAAGACGCATTTCAGCGCTGGTATCCCGCCTCGCTCACCAAACTGATGACGGCCTATCTGGTGTTCACGGCGGTCCGTGCGGGCCAGATGAGCCTGGAGACGCCGGTGCCGATGTCGGTGCATGCCGCGGGTGAGCCGCCGAGCAAGATGTATTTCCGGCCCGGCGAGCGTTTCACGGTGGATTCGGGGCTCAAATACCTGCTCGTCAAATCCGCCAACGATGTCGCCATGGCGCTGGCCGAGGCGGTGTCGGGCAGCGAGGAAGCCTTCGTCCGGGAGATGAACGCAACCGCGCTCCGGCTCGGCATGACATCGACCCGTTTCGTCAATCCGAACGGCCTGCCGGGCAGCGGGCAATATTCCACGGTGCGCGACATGGCGCTGCTGGCGGTGGCGCTGCGCCGCGAATTTCCGGACTATGCGCGCTATTTCGGCTTTGAGGGCTTTGCCAACGGCACGTCGACCCACACCAATATCAACCTGCTGATCGGCCGGTTTCCGGGCGCCGACGGCATGAAGACCGGCTTCATCTGCGCCTCCGGCTTCAACCAGGTCTCGTCGGCCACCCGCGATGGAAGGACCGTGGTCAGCGTGGTGTTCGGCGCGCCGTCGCAACATGCGCGGGCCGAACAGTCGGCCGAATTGCTGCACGCCGCGCTGACGGCGCCGGGGTCGGGCAGCCTCACGCTTGCCAACCTCGCCCCCTATGGCGCAAGCCGCGACGAGGTGGCCGACATTTCGGGCGAGATCTGCACGAAGACGGCGCATGCGGAGCGCAGCGACAAGCGCGATGCCGAGGGCAACATCATCCTCACCTCGCCCTATCTGGTGACCATGGATCGCGAGCCGCGGCTGGTGCAGGCGCCCTCGATCCCTGCGGCTCCGGTTGCCGAAATCGCACTGTCGCGGATTCCGCTGCCGGTTGCCCGTCCGCGCAGCCGCCTCGACGGCGAGACCGGCACCTCCGCGGCTTCCGCCTTCATCGCGCCGCCCGCTTCCGCGGCCGAGGTGAAGCCGCTGCGCTCCTATATCCCGATCCCGATTCCGCGCCCCGAAATCTGACGCTGAAAGGCCCCCCGATGATCGCAGAAGGCGCCTCCGAGCGCTCCTGGACCGTGCCGCAGGGCATCCCCGTCTCGATCCTGACCGGCTTCCTCGGCGCGGGGAAGACCACGCTTCTCAACCGGCTGATCGGCGATCCGTGGCTCAGCGACGCGGCGCTGATCATCAACGAATTCGGCGATGTCGGCATCGATCACCTGCTGGTCGAAAGCTCGGGCGACGGCGTGATCGAACTCTCCGACGGGTGCCTGTGCTGCACCGTGCGCGGCGAACTGGTGGATACGCTCGCCGACCTGATGGACCGGATGCAGACGGGCAAGATCAGGCCGTTCTCGCGCGTGGTGATCGAGACCACCGGGCTCGCCGATCCTGTTCCGGTGATGCAGTCGGTGATCGGCCATCCTGCGCTCGGCCAATCCTACCGGCTCGAAGGCCTGGTGACGGTGGTGGATGCGGTCAACGTGCTGTCCACGCTCGACGCCCACGAGGAGGCGCGCCGCCAGGTGGCGGTGGCCGACGCGTTGGTGATCTCGAAGGCCGCGCTTTCCGCGTCAGTCGAACCCGTGCGAGCGCGGCTTGGGGCGCTCAATCCGCTGGCGCGGATCCTCGACGCGGAGGATCCGGACGTGACCGCGCGCGGCCTGTTCGACACCGGCGCCTATGATCCGGCCACCCGCGGGCTCGATGTGGCCCGGTGGCTGAGTGCCGGGGACGGACACACCCATCACCATGATGATGGCCACCACCATCACCATCATGCGCACGGGCCGTCCCATGTCCATGACGTCAACCGCCACGACGGCGGCATCCGCGCCAGTTCGCTGGTGTTCGACAAGGCCATTCCGCCGCAGGCGCTGATGATGTTTCTCGATCTGTTGCGCTCGGCGCACGGGCCGAACCTGTTGCGCATGAAGGCGATCGTCAAGCTCGCGGACGATCCCGGGCGCCCGCTGGTGCTGCATGCGGTGCAGAGCCTGATGTCGGAGCCGGTGCGGCTTCAGGCCTGGCCCGAAGGCGCGCGGCAGGAGACACGGCTGGTCGTGATCACGCGTGACATGCCGGAGGGATTCGTCGCGGACCTGTTCGCGGCCTTTGCCGACGAACCCGGAATCGGACGTCCCGACCGGGCCGCGCTCACCGACAATCCGCTCGCCATTCCCGGTGCATCGGCGCGGCGATAGCCGCTCAGGCCTTTTCGATCAGGAAGGCGTGGCCGCCCCCGGTCGGCTCGCTGCCGAGCAGGCGATGGCCGTCCTCGCGGCAGAAATGGGGAATGTCGATCACCGCCAGCGGATCGGTGGTCTCGACCGTCACCCGCGCGCCGCTTTCGAGCGTGCGCAGATATTTGCGGGTCCGCAAAACCGGCAGCGGGCATTTGAGCCCGCGCAGGTCGAGCGTCGAACTTGCGCTCAATTCCGGCTCCAGATCTTCCAGAACGGTTTGTCGCCCTTGGTTTGGGCTGCGGGCGCGGCGGGTGCCGCGGCAGCCGCCAGGCCCGCGGCCTGCGGATTGGGTTCAGGCACAGGCACTTCGCTCGGGGCGGGTGCCTCGGCGACCTGATCGGCCACGGCCGTCTGGCCCCCAGTGGCTTGCCCGGAAGCTGTGGCGGCTTGCGCCGGCGCCTGGGTCTGCGGCGCCGATTCCCCGCCGGTCCGGGCCTTCAACGGGTTCCCGGAGGCAAACAGGCCAAGCACGGGGACTGCCGGCGATTGTCCGCCATGGGCGGCAAGCCGTTCGGCTTCGCGCGCTTCGCGTTCGGCCCGGCGGGTCTCGGCTTCGGCCTCGGCCTTCGCCTTGGCTTCCGCGGCGGCGAGGCGCTTTGCCTCTTCGTGATCGAATTTCGACACGGCCTTGAGGAAATTCTGGTTCCAGGTCTTCTCATAGGACGCGTAGGCCGAGGCGAGGGTGGTCGGCACGCTTGCCGGCGGGCAGGCGGCGGTCGCCTTGAAGCTCGCGTTTTCGTCCTCGGGAATCTGGTTGAAGACGTAGCGGCGGTCGCACACGTCCACCTTCGGCGGGCGCTTGGTGAGTTCGAAATGGTCGTAGCCGACCTTGAGCATCTTCCAGAATTCGTAATGCTCGCTGTCGCGGTGACGGGCCATGTTCTCGGGCGTCATCCGGAACGGCAGCGCCTCGACGAGGAAATATTCCTGCCCGCCCTTGAAGGCGTCGCGGGCGAAACCGTAGATCTCGAGCACCTGTTCGTCGGTCATCGAATAGCAGCCCGCCGAGGAGCAGGCGCCGTGCACCATCAGGTTCGACCCGGTGCGGCCATAGGCGCGGTCGTAGCTGTTGGGATAGCCCATGTTGAAGGACAGGTAATAGCTCGATTTCGGATTCATCTGCGCGGGATAGATCCGGTAATAGCCTTCCGGCGCCTGGCGGTCGCCTTCCTTGAATTTGGGCCCGAGCTTGCCCGACCATTTGCAGATCTCGTAGGAGGCGATCAGGTCGAAGCGGCCATTGCCCTTCTGCTTCCAGACCTCGAGCACGCCCTCTTCCTTGAAGATCCGCATCATGATCGGCGACCGCGTGCTCATGTCGTTCGCCTTCATCTTGTTGACGAGCTTGGCGGGCAGCGGGTGTTCGACCTTGTTGGAGACCGATTCCAGTGCGTCCTGGCAGCCGGCAAGGCCGAGCAGCAGAATGGGAAGGAATCGCAGCGTGCGCATGGGGATCATGGGGTCTCTTGAACTTCGCGATTGCGGGCGCCCGGCGCGACACCGGCGCTTTCGGCACCGGATGCAGCCGGGCATTTCAGGGCAAGAATACGCCAAACATGGTTCACGAAGCCTTACCGCAGAACGGCCGGCGGTACGGATTCGATGCCGGGAGGCCACACTAGCAAGTGCAATTGTGGCCCGATTACGGCAGGCTTCAGCCGATCTGTCGCCCGATCTTGAGGAACTTCCGGCGCCGCTCCGCGCGCAGATCGTCGCCCGAGCGGCCGGACATGTCCTTGAGCGCCGAGGCGATCGTGTCGCCGGTGCGGGCAATCACGCTCGCATGGTCGCGATGGGCGCCGCCGACCGGCTCGGAAATGATGCCGTCGATGACGCCGAGTTCGAGCAGGTCCTCGGCGGTGATCTTCATCGAGGTGGCCGCATCGCGGGCGCGCGTGGCGTCGCGCCAGAGAATCGAGGCGGCCCCTTCGGGCGAGATCACGGAATAGATCGCGTGTTCGAGCATGTAGACCCGGTTGCCGGTGGCGATCGCGATGGCGCCGCCGGAGCCGCCTTCGCCGATCACCACGGAGATGAGCGGTGCGCGCAGGTTGAGGCAGGTTTCGGTGGAACGGGCGATGGCTTCCGCCTGGCCGCGCTCTTCCGCGCCGATGCCGGGATAGGCGCCGGCGGTGTCGACCAGCGTGATCACCGGGATTTCGAACCGGTCGGCGAGTTCCATGATGCGGATCGCCTTCCGGTAGCCCTCGGGGCGCGCCGAGCCGAAATTGTGATGGATCCGGGTCTTGGTGTCGTGGCCCTTTTCCTGGCCGATCAGAACCACCGGCTGGCCGCGAAAGCGCGCGAAGCCGGCCTGGATGGCGGCGTCTTCGGCAAATTTCCGGTCGCCGGCGAGCGGCGTGAACTCGTCAAACAGGGTCCGGGCATAATCGTTGAAATGCGGCCGGTCCGGATGCCGGGCAACCTGGGTCTTCTGCCACGGATTGAGCTTGGCGTAGATGTCGGCCATGGCGTCGCGCGCGCGGTTTTCGAGCCGCATGATCTCATCGCCGGTGTCAATGCTCTCATCCTCGGAGGCGAGCTTGCGCAGCTCGTGGATTTTGCCTTCCAGGTCGGAGATCGGTTTTTCGAAATCTAGGTAATGGTGCATCAAACTCATCCGCGCGGGGTTCCGCTTTTGTGTTGCCGGGCACACTCAATCGCAGTCAGCGGGCTCTGTCACGCGCTAGGTTGCCGCATGCAAGCGGGCTTAATCGCGGCTTTTTGTGGCTTTTGCAAGGGGGTGATGCTCATTGACGAGTTGCCGCAGCCGTTCGTCGAGCACATGGGTGTAGATCTGGGTGGTGGAAATGTCTGCGTGGCCGAGCAATTCCTGCACCGCTCTCAAGTCGGCGCCGCCGGCGAGAAGGTGGCTCGCGAAGGCATGGCGCAGCACATGCGGCGAGACGCAGGCGACCGGGATGCCGGCCCGGCTTGCCACCTCCTTGAGCTCGCGCGCGAAGACCTGGCGCGACAGGTGGCCCTCGGCCGAATGGGCGGGAAACAGGAAGCCCGCCTCCTCGGCGGCCTCCCCGATCACGTCGAGCCAGGTTTCCAGCGCGGCGCGCGCAGGGCGTGACATCGGCACCATGCGTTCCTTGGCGCCCTTGCCGCGGATCACCAGGAACCGTCCCCCGTCCGCGAGCACCCGGTAGGGCAGGCTCACCAGTTCGCTCACCCGCATGCCGGTGGCGTAAAGCAGCTCCAGGAGCGCGCGGAAACGGATCCGCTGCAGCGTTTCGGCCGGGGTCCTGGCCTGGGCGATATCCGCTTCGGCCTGCGCCAGCAGCCGCGAGACATCGTCGATGCTGAGCACCTTCGGCAAGGCGCGGGACTTGCGCGGCGAATCGACCACACCGGTCGGGTCATCGGCGCGCAGGCCCTCGGCATGGAGAAACTTGTAGAACTGCCGGAGCGCGGAGAGCCGTCGGGCCTGGGAGGCGGGGGAAAAGCCACGGGCGGCGAGATCGGAGAGGATCGCCCGTATGTCCTCGGCGCCGGCACCGGCCAGCGTCGCGCCGCGGGACCTGAGCACGTCGGCGGCGTCATCGAGATCGCGGCGATAGGCCTCGAGCGTGTTGCCGGCGGCGCCGCGCTCGGCGCTCATCATTTCCAGGAAGGCTTCGGCATGGGCGGCGCTCAGATCGCGCATGTTCGGTCAGGGCCTGTGAAGTGTCGGGGTCAGCGGTTCAGTCTTTCGGTCGGCACGCGCACCGTGACGTCACGATCGACCGGCTGCACGTAGATCACCAGCGCAAACATCGCGCCATAGACGATGCCGGTGAGGATGGCGCAGATGAACAGAAAACGGAACAGGGAAGGCATGAGGACTCCGCCAGACAGGTCAAGCCGCTGTTATGCGGCAGGGGAACGGCTGTTTCAAGGCGGGACGGAACCTCGGCGCCAGCTTGACGCGCCGCCGGTGATAGCGAATACAAGGCCCGGGCCACGGGTCCGCCGGCGTGTGCCGCGATGCGGCGCGGGCAGGGACCATGACATCCGGCAATCGCGCAGGCCGCCCTTCCGGAAACGAGCCGATTTGAAGGGCATGCGCCAGGAACAGGGGAGAGCGTTGACCGAACCGCAGCCGAGTTTGCCGGAGCAGGAGATCGCCAGCGCGCGCCGCGTGCTCGGCCGCCGCAACCTGGTGTTCGTTGGCCTGATGGGCGCGGGAAAATCGGCGATCGGCCGGATCGTCGCGCAGATGCTTGACATTCCGTTCGTCGATTCCGATCACGAGATCGAACGGGTGTCGCGGATGTCGATTCCCGAACTGTTCGAGGCTTATGGAGAGGCGGAGTTCAGGGCGCTGGAGGCGCGGGTGATCAAGCGGCTGCTCAGGACCGGACCCCGCGTGCTGTCGACCGGCGGCGGCGCGTTCATGAACGACGCCACGCGTGCGACGGTGCTTGCAAGCGGCTTGTCGGTCTGGCTCAAGGCGGACCTTGAGGTGCTTTGGACCCGGGTTTCCAAGCGCGATTCACGGCCGCTGCTCAAGACCGCCAATCCCAAACAGACCCTGGCCTCGCTGCTGGAGCAGCGCTATCCGGTCTATGCCGAGGCCGACGTGACCGTGCAATCGCGCGACGACCCGAAGGAAACCATCGCCGCGGAAGCCATTGCCGCGATCGCGCGGCTCGACGGCGAAAGGAAAAAGGCGCCATCCCAATGACCGATCCCACTTCTCCCAGAACCGTTCGCGTCGATCTCGGCGAGCGCAGCTACGACATCGTCATCGGCTCCGGCCTGATCGCGCGCGCCGGGGCTGAAATCGCCGCACGCCGGCCCGGCATCCGCTGCGCGGTCATCACCGACCGCAATGTCGCGGCCGCCCATCTCGACAGCCTGGTCGCAAGTCTCGCCGATGCCGGGGTGGAAGCCGCGCCGCTGGTGCTGGAGCCAGGCGAGAAGACCAAGCGCTTCGACGAACTGGTCCGGGTCTGCGACCATGTGCTGGGCGCGCGGCTCGAACGCGGCGATGCGGTGGTCGCGCTCGGCGGCGGGGTGATCGGCGATCTGGCGGGCTTTGCCGCGGGCATCGTGCGCCGCGGCATGCGCTTCGTGCAGGTGCCGACGAGCCTTCTGGCGCAGGTGGATTCCTCCGTCGGCGGCAAGACCGGGATCAACTCGGGGCATGGCAAGAACCTGATCGGCGTGTTTCACCAGCCGGAACTGGTGCTTGCCGACACCGATGTGCTCGACACGCTGCCGATCCGCGAGTTCCGCGCGGGCTATGCGGAGGTCGCCAAATACGGGCTGATCGACCGGCCGGGGTTCTTCGCCTGGCTCGAAGCCAACTGGCGCGAGGTGTTTTCCGGCGGGCCGGCCCGGATCGAGGCGATCGCCACGGCCTGCCAGGCCAAGGCGGAAGTGGTGGCGGCCGACGAGCGCGAGAGCGGCGCCCGCGCGCTGCTCAATCTCGGCCATACCTTCGGCCACGCGCTGGAGGCTGCGACAAATTACGACAGCGCGCGGCTCGTGCATGGCGAGGGCGTGGCGATCGGCATGGTGCTGGCCCATGAATTCTCCGCGCGGATGAACCTTGCGAGCCCCGACGATGCGGCGCGGGTGGCCCATCATTTGCGCGAGGTCGGGCTTCCGACCCGGATGTCGGATATTGAAGGCGGGCTGCCGCCGACCGATATACTGATGACGCACGTCGCGCAGGACAAGAAGGTCAGGCGCGGGGCGCTCACCTTCATCCTCACGCGCGGCATCGGCCAGAGCTTCATTGCCGACGATGTTCCGGGGGACGAGGTGTTTCGATTTCTCGAGGACAAGCGGGCATCATGATGCTGGAGACAATTGGCGCAATCCTGACCGACCACGGCCTGACGATTCTGGCGATCCTGCTCCTGATCGGGCTGTCGGCGTTCTTTTCGGGGTCCGAGACGGCGCTGACCGCCGCCTCGCGCGCCCGTATGCATTCGCTGCAGACCAATGGCGACCAGCGGGCCGCAACCGTGACCGCGCTGATCGAGCGGCGCGACCGGCTGATCGGGGCACTTCTGATCGGCAACAATCTGGTCAATATCCTGGCTTCGGCGCTGGCCACAAGCGTGCTTCTGTCGATTTTCGGCGACAGCGGCGTGGCGGTGGCGACGCTGACGATGACGCTGCTGCTGGTGGTCTTCGCCGAGGTCCTGCCGAAAAGCTGGGCGATCTCTGCACCCGACCGCTTCGCAATGACGGTGGCGCCGCTGGTGCGCATGTTCGTGCTGGTCGTCGGCCCGCTGTCGAGCTTCGTCAACCTGATCGTGCGGCAGCTGATGTCGCTGTTCGGCGTGACCTTCGCCTCGGAAAATTCGATGCTGTCGGCGCATGAGGAAATTCGCGGCGCGGTGGATCTCGCCCACCGCGAGGGTTCGGTGGTCAAGGCGGATCGCGACCGACTTGGCGGATTGCTCGACCTCGGCGAACTCGAAGTCTCCGATGTCATGATCCACCGCACCTCGATGCGCATGCTCAATGCCGACGAGACGCCGGAGGCCAATGTGCGCGCGGTGCTGGAAAGCCCCTATACGCGGATGCCGGTCTGGCGCGGTTCGACCGACAACATCATCGGCATCGTCCATGCCAAGGACGTGCTCAGGGTGCTCGCGGAAGTGGGCAACGAGCCGCACCGGATGGATGTGGTCAAGATCGCGCAGAAGCCCTGGTTCGTGCCCGACACCACGAGCGTGCCCGATCAGCTCAACGCGTTCCTGCGGCGCAAGGCGCATATCGCCATCGTGGTGGATGAGTATGGCGAGGTCGAGGGCCTGGTGACGCTCGAGGACATTCTCGAGGAAATCGTGGGCGACATCGCCGACGAGCACGACGCCGAGGTGCAGGGCGTGCGCCAGGAAGCCGATGGCTCGATCGTGGTCGATGGCTCGGTGCCGATTCGCGACCTCAACCGCGCGCTCGACTGGTCGCTGCCCGATGACGAGGCCACCACCGTGGCGGGCCTGGTGATCCACGAATCGCAGACGATCCCCGAGGAGAAGCAGGCCTTCACCTTCCACGGCAAGCGCTTCATCGTGATGAAGCGCGACCGGAACCGGATCACGCGGCTCAGAATTAGGCCCGCCGACAAGGTGTGAGGCGGGCGCGGGCTGCCGGCGAAGGGCAGGCAGCCGGTGTCGTTACCAGCGTGTCGGCTCGCCCGGTGCCGAAGCCTCCACCGCCATCGCGTGCAGGCCGCTGTCGAGCTCGTCTTTCAGCAGCGCGTTGACGGCGCGGTGGCGTTCGATCCGGTTCATCCCCGAAAAGGCGTCCGAGACGATGCGGATGCGGAAATGCGTCTCGCCGGTGCCGTCGAACGCTTCATGATGGTCGCTTCCCGAGTGGTGATGCCCCGCATGCAGATGGCTTTCGTTGATCACCGCGAGCCGTTCGGGGTGGAAGCGGTCGGTCAGCGCGGTTTCGATGCGGTTTTGGCGGGACATGGAGACGCTCCTGGTTTGTCGCGGGTCAGACAATCGTCAACCGGCATGATTTGCGAGGTGGCATTCGATGCCCAGACGGGGTACGCAGCTTGAATCACCCCTGTCAATCCTTGTTCGTTAACGTGCAGAGCCCCATAATCGTCGACATGAAACTGGATTCCAAATATTTCGATCGCATCCGGGTCCGCCGCAAGGGCGAGCGCCCGGCAGAACCTTCCACCCCCGAATGCCAGTGGGACGGATGCTCTAAGCCGGGCGTCCACCGTGCGCCGGTGGGCCGAGATGCGGAAGGCCAGTATTTCCTGTTCTGCTTCGAGCACGCGCGGGAGTACAACAAGGGCTACAACTATTTTTCGGGACTCTCCGACGGGGAGATCGCGCGCTATCAGAAAGAGGCGCTGACCGGGCACCGGCCGACCTGGAAGATGGGCGTCAACCGGAGCGCGGAAAGCGGGCCCAATCACTCGACGGCGAAATCCGGGTCGGCGAGTTCGCATGCCCGTATGCGCGATCCGCACGGCTTCTTCAACGGTCCCCGGCCCAATCGCCCGGCGCGGGCGCGCAAGGTCAAGTCGCTGGAATCCAAGGCCTTCGACACGCTGGGGCTTGCCGCCAACGCGACTTCGGCGGAGATCAAGACCCGCTACAAGAGCCTCGTCAAGAAGCACCATCCCGACGCCAATGGCGGCGACCGCGGTTCGGAAGACCGTTTTCGCGCCGTCATTCAGGCCTACCAATTGTTAAAGCAGTCTGGTTTCTGCTAAGCGAACAGTCTAAGCAGGAGCGGACAGGACAGACGGCCCGCCGGCCTTTTCAGTCGGGCCTTGGAGACAATATGAGCAAGAGCGATTTCGATATTACCAACCTGCCGGACACCACCGTGAAAGTGCGTGAGGTTTTCGGCATCGATTCGGACATCAGCGTCCCGGCCTACAAAGAGCGCGATGCCTATGTCCCCGAAGCGGATCCGGATTACCTGTTCGACCGCGACACCACGCTCGCCATCCTGGCAGGCTTTGCGCACAACCGCCGGGTGATGGTCTCGGGCTATCACGGCACCGGCAAGTCCACCCATATCGAACAGGTCGCCGCCCGTCTCAACTGGCCCTGCGTGCGCGTCAACCTCGACAGCCATGTCAGCCGCATCGACCTCGTCGGCAAGGACGCGATCGTGATCCGCGAAGGGCTGCAGGTCACCGAGTTCAAGGACGGCATCCTGCCCTGGGCCTATCAGCACAACGTGGCGCTGGTGTTCGATGAATACGACGCCGGCCGGCCCGACGTGATGTTCGTCATTCAGCGCGTGCTCGAATCCTCCGGCCGCCTGACGCTGCTCGACCAGAGCCGCGTGATCCGCCCGCATCCGGCCTTCCGCCTGTTCGCGACAGCCAACACGGTGGGCCTCGGTGACACCACCGGGCTCTATCACGGCACGCAGCAGATCAACCAGGCGCAGATGGACCGCTGGTCGATCGTGACCACGCTGAACTACCTGCCGCACGATCAGGAAGTCGACATTGTCGCCTCCAAGGTCAAGGATTTTGCCCAGGGCGAAGGCCGCGAGACCATCTCGCGCATGGTGCGGGTGGCCGACATGACCCGCTCCTCCTTCATCAATGGTGACCTGTCGACCGTGATGAGCCCGCGTACCGTGATCACCTGGGCGGAAAACGCGCAGATCTTCGGCGATGTGGCGATGGCCTTCCGGCTCACCTTCCTCAACAAGTGCGACGAGCTGGAGCGGGCGCTGGTGGCCGAGCATTATCAGCGCGCCTTCGGTGTGGAACTGAAGGAAAGTGCCGCCAACATCGTCCTCAGCGCAACCGCCTGACGGGTAGCGCCATGGCTGGACGCGGCGACAACATTCGGGCAAAGCCGACAGGCACCGTCGATACGGAACCGTTCCGGCGCGCGCTCACGGGGTGCGTCCGGGCGATCGCCGGCGATCACGAACTCGAGGTGAGTTTCGGCGCCGACAGGCCCGGGCTGGCCGGCGAGCGCGCCCGGCTTCCCGACCTTCCCCGCCGTCCCACCGCCGCCGATTTCGCCGTCACCCGCGGGGTCGGGGATTCGATCGCGCTGCGCAAGGCCTGTCACGACGACAGCGTCCATGCCCGCATGGCGCCCGAGGGGCCCGATGCGCGCGCGGTCTATGACGCCGTCGAGCAGGCCCGGGTCGAAGCCATCGGCGCACGGCGCATGACCGGGGTGGGCGACAACCTCGCCTCCATGCTTGAGGACAAGTACAAGCGGGCCAACTACCAGGGCATCGTCAATCGTGAGGATGCGCCGCTCGAGGAAGCCCTGGCGCTGATGGTGCGCGAAAAGCTCACCGGACGCGCCCCGCCGCAATCCTCCGGCCAGGTGGTCGAGTTGTGGCGCGACTTCATCGAGAGCAAGGCCGGCAGCGTGCTCGATACGCTGGAAGGCTCGGTCGAGGACCAGCAGGCCTTCGCCCGTGTGGTGCGCGAGATGCTCTCGGCCATGGAGATGGCGGAAGACTACGGCGACGACGACCTCGATCAGAATGACGAGGACGAGGTTTCCGACGAGGATCAGCCGCGCAGCGAGGAGCAGAACGACCAGTCCTCGCAGGAGGAGGCCGGCTCGGATGCCGCGCCCGCCGAGGAGAGCGAAGCCTCCGACGAGCAGATGGATTCGGGAGAGATGGACGGCGCCGAGACCGGCGAGGACGACATCGCCGACGACAGCGACGAGGATGCGGAAACCCCCGGCGAGACCCGGCGCAGCGACGACCCCTTCGCCGAACTCAACGAAAAGATCGACTACAAGGTCTTCACCCAGGAATTCGATGAGGAGATCCTGGCCGAGGAACTGTGCGAGGAAGCCGAACTCGAACGGCTGAGGGCATTTCTCGACAAGCAGCTCGCGCATCTGCAGGGCGTCGTCGGCCGGCTCGCCAACCGCTTGCAACGGCGGTTGATGGCACAGCAGAACCGCGCCTGGGATTTCGATCTCGAAGAGGGCTATATCGACAGCGCCCGGCTGCCGCGAATGATCATCGATCCGATGCAGCCGCTGTCGTTCAAGATGGAGCGTGACACCAATTTCCGCGACACCGTGGTGACGCTGCTGATCGACAATTCCGGCTCCATGCGTGGCCGCCCGATCACGGTCGCGGCCACCTGCGCGGATATCCTGGCGCGCACGCTCGAACGCTGCGGCGTCAAGGTCGAACTGCTGGGCTTCACCACCAAGGCCTGGAAGGGCGGACAGGCGCGCGAGAAATGGTTGACCGGCGGCAAGCCGCCATTGCCGGGCCGTCTCAACGACCTGCGCCATATCGTCTACAAGTCGGCCGATGCGCCCTGGCGCCGCGCCCGGCGCAATCTCGGGCTGATGATGCGCGAAGGCCTGCTCAAGGAGAACATCGACGGCGAAGCGCTGATCTGGGCACACCGGAGGCTGCGCAACCGGCCCGAACAGCGCAAGATCCTGATGATGATCTCCGATGGCGCGCCGGTCGATGATTCCACGCTCTCGGTCAATCCGGGCAATTATCTCGAACGGCATTTGCGCGCGGTCATCGAGGAGATCGAGACCCGCTCGCCGGTCGAACTGCTGGCGATCGGCATCGGCCATGACGTCACCCGCTACTATCGCCGCGCCGTCACCATCGTCGATGCCGAGGAGCTGGCCGGCGCGATGACGGAGCAGCTGGCGGCACTGTTTGCCGACGAGGCCGGCGGTCCGCAAGCGCGCCGGGGCCGCGGACGGGCGTGATCCGGCAGGGGGCCATCGCCCGGCGGCTGTCGGCCGGCGTGGCCGCGCTGGCCATGATCGGTGCCACCTGCATGGCCGCCCCGGCGGCTGCGCAGCAGGCGATCGACATCCGCTCGCAGGTCATTTCCCATTTCAAGGTCGGCTCCAGCGAAACCCGCTTCGGCGCGTTCGAGTTCGTGGGCGGTCTGGAACTGAGTTCCCCCAGCTCTGCGCTCGGCGCCATGTCGGCCATCCGGCTGGCCCCGGACAGGAGCCGTTTCCTGGGCGTCATGGATACCGGCGACTGGTATGCCGGCCGCTTCCTGCGGTCCGCGGACGGAACGCTTGCCGGCGTGGCCGATTTCTCCGTCTCTCCGATTCTCGATGCCGATGGCACCGCTTCGGGGGAGAAGTGGCGGTTCGATGCGGAAGGGATGGCGCTGCGCGGTGACGAGGTGCTGGTGAGCTTCGAGCGCAGCAGCCGCGTGGACATCTACCCAGCCAAGGCGCCGGCGGGCGCGAAGCCGATCAGCTCGCTGCCGCTGCAGATCCCGCTCGGCGAGATCCGCAACAATCGCGGGCTCGAGGCCCTGGCTGTCGCGCCGGAGACGTCGGCGCTTGCCGGCGCTGTGGTGGCGGTGACCGAAAGAAGCCTCAATGCCGAGGGCAACATCTATGCGGCGATCCTGACCGGACCGTCCAAGGGCGTGTTCTTCGTCAAGCGGCACGCGCCCTATGACGTCACCGACGGCGATTTCCTGCCCAATGGCGACCTGTTGCTGCTCGAGCGCCGGTTCTCGATGGCTCAGGGCATCGGCATGCGCATCCGCCGCATCGACGGCAGCCGCATCGGCAAGGGCAACCTGGTGGATGGACCGGTGATCCTGGAGGCCGATTTCGGCAACCAGATCGACAACATGGAAGGTCTCGACGTCAGCACCGACGACCAAGGCCGGGTCTTCGTCACGCTGGTGTCGGACGACAACCACTCGATCCTGCAGCGCAACCTGGTGCTGGAATTCCGGTATCTGGGCGCGGGCGGGTAGACCCCGCCCGCCGCCCAGCGGATGCCGGCTTCGCTCCTTGTCAGGAGAGCACGCGGCGCTGCAACACCGGCATCAGCGCGCCATAGGGCGCGAGCATCACCACGCCCACGACCAGCTTGACCGCGAGGTCGCCCAGCGCCCAGGACACCCAGCGCGGCAGGTCGAGGGCCACGAGGCCGAGCAGCGGCGCGGTCTCGGTCGCAAAGGCGTCGCCCGGGCCGATCACGTTCGCGGCCGCGGAGAAGGCCAGGCCAAAGAAAATCAGCGTATCGAGGCACGAGCCGATCACGGTGGAGGTCAGCGGCGGCAGCCACCAGACCCGGTTGCGCAGCCGGTCGAAGATCGACACGTCGAGCAGCTGCGCCGCCAGAAAGGCGGAGCCGGAGGCCACCGCGATGCGCGGGGTTGCCAGCCACACCGACAGCGCCACGGCGACCAGGAAGCCGCACAGCACCACCAGGCGCGCTCTCGGCGCACCGAAACGGCGATTGGCGAGGTCGGTGACAAGGAACGCCACCGGATAGGTGAACGCGCCCCAGGTCAGGAGATCGGCGAGATTGAGCGTGCCGAGCGTCGCCTCCACCGGGAACTGGACCAGGTAGTTCGAGGCCACGACAACGGCGGCCATGACGGCCATGAACGGCAAAAGGGAGGAGGTCAGTCGCATTTTTTTATCCTGGGTTGATGCCACCAGCGAAAAGACGAAGGCGGGCCTGAGGGCCCGCCATGTCATAACAAATTGTGTGCCTGTGTCAGGCTGCCGAGTTCTCGACGAGCTTCTTGGCGATCTGGCGCTTGAGCAGGCGGGCGCGCATCGACAGTTCGCTGTCCTTGGCCTTGGCCAGGAAAGCGTCGAGGCCGCCGCGATGCTCCACGGTGCGCAGGGCATTTGCGGAAACGCGCAGCCGGTAGCGCTGGCCCAGCGCATCGGAAATCAGCGTCACGTTGCACAGGTTCGGCAGGAACCGGCGACGGGTCCGGTTGTTGGCGTGGCTGACATTGTTGCCAGACTGGACAGCCTTGCCGGTCAATTCACAGCTGCGGGACATATTGCACCTATTATCTTTTCGCCAACGGACGGGCCGAGCCGGAAGAGAGGCTCATCCAAACGACCGCAGGCCTTTATTCGGAAGTCGCGTGTCTATAGTCAGACGAGCCCGCGACGTCAAGCGGGAAGACGGGCAAAGGCGCGATTCCGCGCCGGACGGCCAAGATTAATCTGTTTTCGGCTCCGACGTCGACATAATGTTCCGTTCAGCGGCGGTTCAGATGCGGTGGCCGACAGTCGGACGGGCAACAGCGCAGGAGGCATTCCGGTGAGGCGTATAAAGACAGTGCTTGCAACCGTGGCAATGGTGCTGGCGGCATGTGCCGTGCTTCCGGCCTCGGCCGAGCCGGTTCGCTTCAAGAGCGAGTACAAGGTGACGCTGATCGGCTTTCCGGTTGCCTCGGCGCGGTTCGTGACCGAAGTCGACGGCGCCGCCTATTCGATCTCGGGTGATTTGAGCTCCTCGGCCCTGTCGGACATCTTCGCCAAGACCAGGGGCACCACAAGCGTCTCGGGCAGACTTGGCCGCGACCGGCTGGCGGCCTCCCGTTTCCTGGTCGCCTACACCAGCGGAAACAAGCGACAGCGTACCGAGATCAGCTATCGCAACGGTGCGGTCGTCAAGACCGTCAACAAGCCCGAAGCGAGGACGCAAGGGGCGGACTGGGTGCCGCTTGACAAGCGCGACCTGCGTTCGGTCGTCGATCCGCTTTCGGGCATGATCTTTCCCGCCGGTGCCGCCGAATGTCCGCGCAGCCTCCCGGTCTATGACGGCGAGTCGGTCGCCACGCTGCACCTGACGCCGATCGGGCGGCGCCCCTTCAGCACGGCAGGCTTCAAGGGCGATGCGGTTGTCTGCGCGGTGCGGTTCGAGCCGAATTCGGGCTATCGCAGGAATTCCTCCTCGGTGCGCTATCTGACCCAGCTCAAGGGCATCGAGGTCTGGTTCGCAAGGCACGCGGCCACCGGCTTGTCGGCGCCCGTCTATGCCAAGGTGCCCACCAAGATCGGTCAGGTAATCGTTGCCGCGACGCGGTTTGGCGGCTAAAGCCGATATCTGTTTGATGCATTTTCAGAAGCACTTTTTGCCCGGCCTTCGCGCCAGGGCAGGCAGGGGGCGGGCATGGGCAATCTTCCAACCTTGATCGGGTTTTCGGCCGTGGTGATGTGGTCGGCACTGGCGGTGTTGACCGCCGCTTCGGGCACGATGCCGCCATTCCAGCTGTCGGCGATCTGCTTTCTGGTCGGCTCGACGATCGGGGTGGCCGCGATGATTCGCGAGCCGGCGCGCTTCCGCGCCTTTCGGCAGCCGCTGAAGGTCTGGGCGCTCGGCCTGTTCGGGCTGTTCGGCTATCACTTTCTCTATTTCACCGCGCTCAGGAATGCGCCGGCGGTGGAGGCGGGGTTGATCGCCTATCTCTGGCCGCTGCTGATCGTGGTCGGCTCGGCGCTGCTGCCGGGCGAGAAGCTCGGCTGGCACCACATCGCCGGTGCGCTGATGGGGCTTGCGGGAACCGCGCTGATCCTGCTGCGCGGGGCGGATGGCGGCTTCGGCGGCGGCAGCGTGCTGGGCTATGCGGCAGCGGGCCTGTGCGCGCTCACCTGGTCGTCCTACTCGCTGATTTCGCGGCGGTTCGGCGCCACGCCGACGGATGTGGTGGCGGGTTTCTGCATGATTTCCGCGGTGCTCTCGGCGGTGTGCCACCTGTTGCTTGAAACCACCGTCTGGCCCGAGACCACCGGCCAGTGGCTGGCGGTCGCCGGCCTTGGTGTCGGCCCCGTGGGGCTCGCCTTCTATGCCTGGGATTACGGGGTCAAGAAGGGTGACATCCAGGTGCTCGGCGTGGCGAGCTATGCCGCGCCGCTGCTGTCGACGCTGATCCTGATCCTGTTCGGGCATGGCCGCGCGACGGTCGGCATCGTGGTCGCCTGCCTGCTGATCACCGGCGGCGCCTTCCTCGCGGCCAAGGACCTGCTCAAGGCCAGGACCTCCGGATGACGGTTGCGGGTGCGGATTTCGACACGGTTTCCCTCGTCATCCTGGCGCTGTCGGTGCTGGCCTCCGCGGCCTATCTGACCTGGCTCGCCCGGCCGGTCTCGCTTCCGCGCACGATCGCAAAGACACTCGCCGTCGGCTTGCTCTGCCTGCTGGCCCTGAGCGCCGGCGGTCCATGGCTCCTGGTGCTGGCGCTGGCCCTGTCTGCGCTCGGGGACGCCTTTCTCGCCCATGAGGGCGATGTCGCCTTTCTGGGCGGGCTCGGCAGTTTCCTTGCGGGCCACATTGCCTATGCCGTGCTGTTCCTGACCGCAGGGCCCGGATTTTCCGCAGCCGCGGCGCCGGGCGTGCTTGCGATTGCGATTTTCGCCGTCGGGATGGGGTATCTGCTGGTCAGCAGGGCCGGGCCGCTTGCGGTCCCCGTGGCGATCTATGTGCTCGCCATCGCCGTCATGGGAGCCGGCGGCGTCACCATGGGCGGATATGTTCTCGTGGGCGCGGTCCTGTTCATCGCGTCGGATGCGATCCTGGGATCCGAGAAGTTCCTGCTGTCCGAAGGCAGCCCGGCGCGGCGCCTGACCGCGCCTGCGGTCTGGGTGCTCTATTACGCGGGCCAGGCCCTGATCACGCTTGGCCTTCTGGCCTGACCGGGGCTCCCGCGAAGGGAGACGGCCGCCAGTCGGGCGGCGCCATTTCGAAGCTTGCGAAGTCGAAGCCCGGCGCCACGGTGCAGCCGACCAGCGTCCAGGCGCCGAGCGAGGCCGCCGTCTGCCAGCAGCCGGCAGGCACGACGAGTTGCGGCCGCTCGCCGGCGGCGAGGTTCATGCCGAGCCGGTGCGCCTCGGCGCTGATGCCGTCGGACGAGAGCGTAAGCGCCAGCGGCCCGCCGCCATGCCAGTGCCAGATTTCGGTCGCGTCGAGCACGCGATGCCAATGCGAGCAGTCGCCGCCTTCGAGCAGATAATATATCGCGGTCGAATGGCCGCGCGCGCCGCCTTCGGTGTCACGGAAGGTCTCGCGGTACCATCCGCCCTCGGGGTGTTCGCGCATGTCGAGCAGCGCAATGATCTCGCGGGCCGACAGGGTGGGATCCATGGTCAGAACCGGTCCTTGCGCTGGCGCAATTCGGCGAAAACCGCTTCGTCCGATGCGCCCTGCATGCCGAGATGGCTGCGGATCGCGGGATCCCCGGCGCGCAGGAACGGATTGGTGCGCTTCTCATAGCCGATGGTCGTGGGCAGGGTCGCGAGCCCCTTGGCGCGCAGGGTGTCGATTTCGGCCGCACGTTCGGCAAGGGCGGCGTTGTCCGGATCGACGCTCAAGGCAAAGCGGGCATTGGACTGTGTGTATTCGTGGCCGCAATAGACCCGGGTCCGGTCGGGCAGGGCACCGAGCCGGTTGAGCGAGGCGAACATGTCGGCCGGCGAGCCTTCGAACAACCGGCCGCAGCCGAGCGCGAACAGCGTGTCGCCGGCAAACAGCAGATCCTCGCCGGCGATGTAGAAGCAGATGTGACCCGCGGTGTGTCCCGGTGTCGAAATGACCTGCACGGTCCGTCCGGCGAAGTCGAACGTGTCGCCATCGCGAAGCGTCTGGGTCAGCCCCTTGATCTTGTCCGCCTCCGCGGCGGGGCCGATCACCTCCGGGGCCTGGGTCTCCGTCAGCGCCGGCAGCCCCTCGACATGATCGGGATGATGGTGAGTCACGAACACATGCGTGAGCCGCCAGCCATTGTCCGCAACCCGCTTGGAGATGGCCGTGCCGTCCGGTGCGTCGATGCTGGCTGTCTCTCCGGTCAGCGGATCATGCAGGATCACCCCGAAATTGTCCTGCCGGCAGGTGAACTGCTCGATCATGAGGTTGGTCATCAGGCTTTGTCTCCCCGGGTTCGTGTCTTGGCGGTCACTATAGCGGCGGGGACGGTGCCCGTCACCTCAAGGAACTCCCGCATTTTCGAAGGCTCGGCCGTCTCCGGAAACTTGTCGCCCAGGCGGCAGGTGCCTCCGACACCAAAAAAAGCGTGGCCCGGAGGTGGGCTCGGCCGGCAGCGGGTGTTAGGCTGCCGGTCCAAGAGCCGATCCGGGTTTCCTGCCATGCACGCCGATATCGTTGATCTGAGACAGTTCTACCATTCCCGCCTCGGCCGCTTCGCCGAGCAGTCGGTGGCGATGGCGCTGTCCTCGATCTGGGCCAGCCTTCCGGGCGAGCGGCTGATGGGGCTCGGCTATGCGGTGCCCTATCTCGACCGTTTCGGCCCCGATGCCGAGCGGGTGTTCGCCTTCATGCCCGCGGGGCAGGGGGCGGTGAACTGGCCGATGGGCGGGCCTTCGGCAACCGCCCTGGTGTTCGACGAGGAACTGCCGCTGCCCGATGCCGCGGTCGACCGGATCCTGATGGTGCACTCGCTGGAATTTGCCGAGAACCCGCGCGAGACGCTGAAGGAGCTGTGGCGGGTCTTGGCGCCGGGCGGGCGACTGGTGATCGTTGCGCCCAATCGCCGCGGTGTCTGGGCCCGGTTCGAGCACACGCCGTTCGGAGCAGGGCGGCCCTATTCGCGCGGTCAGCTGACCTCGCTGCTCAGGGAGAGCAATTTCACACCCGGAGCCTTTGCCGAGGCCTTGCTGTTCGCCCCCTCCGAGCGCGCGGTGGTGCTGCGCATGCGCGGCATGTTCGAGCGGATCGGCCGCACCATGTGGCCGGTGTTCGCGGGCGTCATCATCGTCGAAGCGCAGAAGAGGCTGTATCAGGGCCTGCCGGTCGCGGCGCGGGCGTCGCGCCGGGTGTTCGTTCCCGTCCTGTCGCCGCAGCCTTCGCGCGCGGTGCAGCGGCATTCCGACCCGCAGGTCTGAGCGAAACTCTCGACAAGACCGCTGCGAGGGGCTATTGCGGCCCATCCCGCCTTGGGTTTTCGTTTTCAAGGAAAAGTCGCCATGAGCAGCACCGAGTCCCCCCGTCCGAAACCGGGTATCATGGATATCGCCGCCTATGTGCCGGGGCGCGAGAAGGTGGCCGGCGTCGACAAGGTCTACAAGCTGTCGTCGAACGAGTCCCCGCTCGGGCCGAGCCCGAAGGTGACCGAAGCCTTTGCCGCCCGCAATGTCGACCTGGCGGCCTATCCTGACGGCGCGGCGCACGAGCTGCGCGAGGCGATTGCGCGGGCGCACGGGCTCAATGCCGGCAACATCCTGTGCGGCAACGGCTCGGACGAACTGCTCGGCCTGCTGTGCCAGACCTATCTTGCGCCCGGTGACGAAGGCGTGTTCACCGAATACGGCTTCCTCGTCTACAAGATCCAGATCCTGGCGGCGGGTGCCACGCCGGTCAGCGTGCCCGACACCGACCTGACGGCCAATGTCGATGCGATCCTGGCGGCGATCACGCCAAAGACGAAGCTCGTGTTCCTGGCCAACCCGAACAATCCGACCGGGACCTATCTGCCCGTGAGCGAGGTCCGGCGGCTGCATGCCGGTTTGCCCAAGAACGTGATCCTGGTGCTCGATGCGGCCTATGCGGAATATGTCCGCCGCAACGATTACGAGGCGGGCATCGAGCTGGTCTCGGCGAATGCGAATGTGGTGATGACGCGGACCTTCTCGAAGATCCACGGGCTTGCTGGCCTGCGCATCGGCTGGATGTACGCCAACGAAGCCATCATCGACGCCTGCAACCGCGTGCGCGGACCCTTCAACCTCAATGCGCTGGCTCTCATCGCCGGTGCCGCGGCAATCGGCGACCGCGCGCATGTCGAGCGTGCCGTCGAGCACAACGAGATCTGGCGGGACCGGGTCTGCACGGCCTTGGAAGAGCTCGGTCTTGCGGTGACGCCCTCGGTCGGCAACTTCGTGCTGATCCATTTTCCGCAAACGGCGGGCAAGACCGCGGCGGAAGCCGACGAGTATCTGAGTGCGCGCGGCTATGTGTTGCGCCGCGTGGCCGGCTACGGCCTGCCCGACGCGCTGCGGATGACGATCGGCAGCGAGGAAGCCAATCTCGGCGCGATTGCGGCGCTGAAGGAATTCATGGCCTGAATATCATGACCGATCCCCTGTTTGAAAACGTCACCCTGATCGGCATCGGGCTTATCGGCTCGTCGCTTGCGCGCGTCATTCGCGCCAAGGGTCTCGCCCGCCATGTCACCATCGCCACGCGCAGTGCGCCCACGCTCGAGGCGGCGCGCGCGCTCGATCTCGGTCATGCCTATACCCTCTCCAATGCCGAAGCCGTCGCTGACGCGGATCTGGTGATCGTGTCGGTTCCGGTCGGCGCCTCGGAGGCCGTGGCACGGGAGATCGGCCCGCATCTCAAGCGCGGCGCGATCGTGACCGACGTGGGATCGACCAAGGCGTCGGTCGTCCGCCAGATGCAGCCGCACATTCCCGAGACCGCCCACTTCATTGCCGGGCACCCGATCGCCGGCACCGAGCAGAGCGGGCCGGAGTCCGGCTTCGCGGAGCTGTTCGAAGGTCGCTGGTGCATCCTGACCCCGACGCCGGGCACCGATGCGGATGCGATCGCGCGGCTCAAGGCCTTTTGGGAGGCCTGCGGCTCGACGGTCGAGGAGATGGATCCGGAGCACCACGACCTGGTGCTGGCGATCGTCTCCCACCTGCCGCACATCATCGCCTACAACATCGTCGGCACCGCCGACGATCTGGAGACGGTGACGAAATCCGAGGTGATCAAATATTCGGCCTCCGGTTTCCGCGACTTCACCCGCCTGGCCGCGTCTGATCCGGTGATGTGGCGCGACGTCTGCCTGCACAATCGCGATGCGATCCTGGAAATGCTGGCTCGGTTTTCCGAGGACCTGGCTTCGTTGCAGCGGGCGGTGCGCTGGGGCGATGGCGACAAGCTGTTCGACCTGTTCACCCGCACCCGCGGCATCAGGCGCTCGATCGTCGAGGCCGGCCAGGATACGGATGTGCCGAACTTCGGCCGCAACGTGCTCAAGCAAGACGCCAAGGCTGGCTCGTCCTGAAACCCTGATCAGAAGCCCGGCAGGGTTCCGAGCGGGAAGATTCCGAGCGAGACGCGGTTGTCGGCGATCGACAGCGGCAGGGTGATGCCGTCGTCGCCGGGCTTGCTGTCGAGCGATGCCATGAGCGGCGCGAGGCGACCGAGCATCGCGCCAAGCTCGGGATCGAGCTGTGCCGCAAGATCGACCAGACGACCGGGATTGCGCAGCGTCACGTCGAGCTTTCCCGAAAGCAGCCCGTCGGCGCCGACTTCGACGGGGCCGGTGAATTCCAGCGAAGCGCTGTCGTCGAGCGCGATCGAGAAACGATGGATCATCGCCTGGTAAGGCGGGAACACGGGCGTATAGGGAATGTCGAGGACATCTGCCCTGCCGGCGACGGTGGCCTCGAGAACGGCGGCTTTTGTCGTCAGGCCTCCCAGAAACAGGGTGTGGAGCCCGTCCGCCTGAAGCGCCAGATCGAGATCCGCGCCGTTCTTGCGGGCATGCGCCACCAGCCGCTCGGCCTCGATCGCCAGTTTCTGCGAGAGCCCGGCGCCATCGAGATCGATATAGACGGTGCGGCTGTCGAGCGAAGCGCGGGCGATCCCGGTCGTGTCGGCGACCACGCTTGCCTGGAGCAGCTGCCAGTCCACGCGGGCCGCAAGACCTGGGCCCTGGACCGCGAGCGGCCCGTCGATTTCGGCAACCGCGTGACCGGGGTTGTAGACCTGCGCCGCCGAACGCAAGGGGCCGGCGGTCGCCGTCAGGCCCTCGGCGGCATTGGCATAGGACAGCGACCGGCAGAACAGGCCGAACCGGAACGGATAGCCGCGGATTTCGGGGTCGTCGCAGGAGGCGGTTGCCTGTGCGCCGGTGATCCGGGCGAGGGTCTCAGGCAAGTGGCGTTCGGCCTGAGCGGCAAGCACGAACCAGCCGGCGGTCCACAGCACGCAGGCGCCGACAACCGCCAGGCCGAGCCAGACGAACTTGCGCGATGAATTCCGGGACGGCGATCCGGGTGTCTGGGCTGGCATTGCGTTCTCCCGCTGGGGCCTGCAATAAGGGCGGTCATTGTGGTCAGACCGTGACCGGCGCGGCCGGTCTTCACAGGCAAGACGGGCCGGGCGGCTTGCCTTGCCAGACGACTCGATCGCCGGAATGGACACTGTGGACGCGGATATGGACGATTTCTGGGTGTTTGGCTACGGCTCGCTGATGTGGCGGCCGGGCTTCGATCATGAGGAGACGCGCCAGGCGCGGCTGTTCGGTTATCACCGTGCGCTGTGCGTGCGCTCCTTCGTGCACCGTGGCACGCCCGAACGGCCGGGCCTGGTGCTGGGGCTCGACCGCGGCGGCTCGTGCCACGGCGTCGCCTTCCGGGTTCGCTCTGAAAATCGCGAGGCGGTGCTTGCCTATCTGCGCGCGCGCGAACTTGTGACGCTGGTCTATGTCGAAACCGTGCGCAGGATCCGGCTCGACAGCGGTGAACATGTGCGGGCGCTCACCTATGTGGTCGACCGGGCGCATCCGCAATATGCCGGCGGGCTGACGGTGGATGACGCGCTGGCGGGCGTGCGCGGGGCGCGCGGCCAGTCAGGGCCGAACGAGGAGTATGTGCTCAACACGGTCGCCCATCTCTGCGCGCTCGGAATCCGCGACCTCCATCTTGAGGCGATCGCGGGCGGCTTGCGGGCCAGGGAGTCCATTACGGACTCAGCGCAGCTCGGCGCCGGGGTCTGAGGCAGTCAGTTCCGCGAAGCGGCGGCGGGCGTCCTCGCGCAGCGGCACCTGCGGATTGGCACGGATGGTTTCCACCAACAGCTTGTCGCTCGCGGTTTCCATCACGTCGACCAGCTTTTCCATGAAAGCGTCCGGATCCATGCCGGGAGCGATCGGCGGCAGGATCTGAACCTTGAAATGGCCGGGGAAGCGCAGGAACTTGCGCCGCGGCCAGAACAGGCCCGGGTGCATGACCACCGGGACCACCGGAACGTCGAGGTCGCGGTAGAGCCGGGCGATGCCGTATTTGTAGTTCGGCGGTGCGCCGGCCGGGCGGCGGGTGCCTTCGGGATAGATGATCAGCTGCCGGCCGTCGCGCAGCTGCTGCTTGGTGCGCTCGAGAACTTCGGCCATGACCTTGCCCTTGGCGCCGCGATTGACGGGAACCATGCGCATGCGCGTGATGTATTGGCCGAACAGCGGAATCCAGGTCAGCTCGCGCTTGAGGATGTAGAACGGATCGTCGAGCCAGGGCAGGAGCGCATAGGCGTCCCAGAAGGACTGGTGCTTTGGGGCGAAGATATAGCCGCCCTGCGGAATGTTCTCGAGGCCTTCGATCTCGAACGTGGTTCCGACGATGACCTTCTGCAGCCAGTGGTTCGCGCGCACCCAGTTCTTCGGAACGCTCCAGGCCGCCTTGCGGTCGGCCAGGAAATAATAGGGCGAGAACAGGATCATGCGCGCGATCAGGTTGATATAGAACGCGGCGTTGAAGAGGATCGATCGAAGGGCAATCATGGTGCAATCCGGATTTGCGGCGGCCCCGGCGCGGCGCGGTCAGGACACTGGTCGATCCCGGTTACACCATCGCTGCGCAGCCGAAAACCTCAAGGCGTGCAAAACCTGCCCTGGCGGATAAATCAGTGCAGTCCGGCGGCAACCGGCTCGCGCCCGGCGGCATCGGCACGCAGGCCGCTTGCGGTCTTGGCCCCGCTCCAGTTGCGCAGCCGCGCCAGCGAGTATTTCGCGTATTCGACGAGCAGGGTGCGCAGCGCCATCGGATCGGTCAGCCAGGCGTCGGTCTTCAGGTCCGAATGGGAGACCGGGTGGGCAATGAAGGTGACGTCGGGGCTGGCCTGCTGCAATTCGAGCAGGCTGCGCGGCATGTGGTAGTTGTTGGTGACCACCAGGATCCGCGAGTAATCGTGCTCACGGATCCAGGCCGCGGTTTCATTGGCATTGCCGATGGTGTCGAGCGCTTCGTAGCCGATATCGACGCAACAGTCGAAGGTTGCCGATTTGGTGCCGGTGGCGCGGCGCAGGGCCGCGCCGCTGGTGGTCGGATTGACCCCGGAGATCAGCAGCCGTTCGCCGACGCCGTCTTCCAGCAGCGCCAGCGCCTGGTCGATTCGCTGATAGCCGCCCGTAAGCGCCACGATAGCATCGACATCGGAGGGGACGGCGGCGGCCTTCAAGTCGGCAATGGTGTCGGTAAAGCGAAAAAAGCCCATTGCCGTCAAGGCGATGGCAAGGATGATGGTGATCGTGGCCAAACGCAGGGCATGATGTCCCACCCGCCTGAGACGATGCAGCGCATCCGGTCTGGCGGTGCGGCGAGACGCAGGTTCATGGTCTGCGGAGTGCACACTCATGCTGCATGAATACTCCGAGATTCCGGCAAGGACCAGCCGGATTTGCGGCGAAAACCGGGCACGTCAACCGATTTCGGCCAGCGACGGATCGGCGCGCTGGCGGTCGATTTCGCGGATGGTCCGGATCACGGTCAGGCGCGTGGTGAGTGTCGTCATCGCGGCAATCAGGGCGATGATGGCGACAATGCCGAAATAGCCCGCGCTGCTCAGGCTGAAGCGGCCGAACAGGGCGGTGGCCTGGTCGTTGAGCGCGGTGGCCATGGTGTGGTTCTGCCAGGCTGCGAGGAGGAGGAAGACGACGGCGGCCACGCCGCCGCCGACGCCCGCGCCCTTGAGGCCGATGAGCAGGAAGCGGCGCTGGAACTGGGAGGCGATGAAACCGGTCTCGGCGCCCACGAAATGCAGCACCTCGACGATGTGGCGGTTGCCCGCCATGGCGCCGCGGGTGGCGAAGATCACGGTCAGCATGGTGGTGGCGAGCATCAGCGACAGGATCCCGACGCCGATCAGCACCGTGATCCGCGCCATGGAGATCAGCCGATCGGCCCAGGCGCGATGATCGTCGAGCGCCGCGGCGGGCACGGCTTCGGCAAGCGCCTGGCGCATGGCGCCAAAATCCGGCGGGTTGTTTTCGTCGATGGTGACGATGACGAGCCGCGGCACCGGCAGCTCGTCCATGTCGAAGCCCTCGCCGAGCCAGGGCTCGAGCAGGCGGGCGGTGGAGGCGCGATCGACGATCCGGGCGGCCACGGCGCCAGGGCTTCCGAGCACGATGTCCCGGACGGCGATCAGGGCCTGGTCCATGTCGAGCCCTTCCTCGGGCTTGATCTGGATGGTGATTTCGCGGGAGACGTCGCCCTGCCAGGCCTCGGCCTTCTCCTGAACCATGGTGACGGCGCCCAGCGTGACGGCGCACAGGAACGACATGATGGCGATCACCACCATCAGCGCGCGGCCCGAGACGTTGACCGGCGGTACGATCGGCGCCGTCGGCCGCAAGGTCACCAGGCGCTCCTTGCTGCCGCGGTCTCTGGCGGTTGCGGCGGGATCAGTCATAGATGTCGAGCCGCCCCTCGGACAGGATCATGCGCCGCGCATTGACCCGGTCCATCAGGGTCAGGTCATGGGTGGCGATGATCACGGCGGTTCCCAGCCGATTGAGTTCGATGAAGAGGTTGAGCAGGCGCTGCGCCATGGGAGGATCGACATTGCCCGTCGGCTCGTCGGCAAGCAGGATCTCCGGCTGGTCGATCAGGGCGCGGGCGATGGCCACGCGCTGCTTTTCGCCGCCCGAAAGAACTGGCGGCAGCACATTGATGCGTTCGCCCAGGCCGACCCATTTGAGCAGTTCGATCACGTCGGAGCGATAGCTTGCCTCTTCCTTGCCGCGCACTCTGAGCGGCAGGGCGACGTTCTCGTAGGTGGTCATGTGGTCGAGCAGGCGGAAATCCTGGAACACGATGCCGATCCGGCGCCTGAGCAGCGGCAACTCCTCGCCGGGAATCATGGAAATATCGCGGTCGAACATGCGAATCAGGCCGCGCGTCGGCTTCAGCGACATGAACAGAAGCCGCATCAGCGTGGTCTTGCCCGCGCCTGACGGCCCGGTCAGGAACTGGAAGGAGCGCTTCGGGATGTCAAAGGTCAGGTCGCGCAGGACCTCCGGCCCCATGCCATAGCGCAACCCGACATTTTCGAAATGAATCAACGATCTATTCCTGTCGCGGGGGCGGATATGCATCATCCGCCGCGCCGTTTGCTCGCCGGCCTCACACTCGCCGGGCATGGTTAACGTCAGGTTAAGTTGCCCGTCGGGCCATCGCGCCGGCAGGGGCTGTTCGCCAAGCATTAACCATTTCGGTTTACGCATCGGAAAGGAATGTTTCAATGCCTGCTGCGCGTGAGCGGGCAAACGAGGTGGATCATGGGCGCTTCAAGCCGCGCGGCCGGAACGATCGAGCCGGCAAACGCCGACCTTCTGATCCCCGACAGGCCCGGGTCGGGGGCGGCCGACCGCAAGCGCGACATCGAGGACGCGCGTTTCGAACCCGTGGCGCCGGCGGGCACCGGTGGCAGGTCTTTCTCCGCGGACGGGGCCGGCGGATTCAAGGCGGGATTTGCCCGCCGCACCAGGGCTGCACCGCCGGACGCCGATCTTTCATTGCACGCACCGGATGCGGGGCCTGGCACAATCCGCGGCGAGCGGCTCGGGGGTTTCGCCGCCATGCCCCCGGCGCGCAGCGCCAGCGGGCCGAAGGCGCTCAGGGGCCTTGCGCTGGCGGCCCTCGGCCTGTGCGCATTCGCCGCAGCGGCTGTCTGGGCGACGGCAGGGCCAGACGGGCGCGCGCCGGTTGAAGCTTCCCGTGCCATTGCCGGCGCTTCCGGTCCGCCGCAGGTCTCGACGGAACAGGCGAGCAGCATGCCCCAGGTGTCCTCCGATCCGCTGACCACGGCCTCGCTTCCCCATGTAGACCGTAAACCCTCGGCTCCCGGCTTCAGCGCGCCGTTGCCTCGGCCCGCGCGCATCGAGCGGGCGGGCTCGATCCTGATGATCCGGCCGCAAACGAACTGAGGTGGCCACGGCCTTGAGGTTGGCGGCCGGCGCCGTTTCCGCTGCCTGTGGATAGTCGGGTGTCAAACCGGTTCCGGTTTCAGGGCATATGCGATAGGAATGGCCTTGATATTGGCCAACCCAGCTGGAGAGCGCAAATGCCGGTCGTGCGCGGAAAAGTCATCGAACCCCTGTTCACGCCCGACATGATCGCCGCGCGCAACAGAAGCATGGCCGCGGAAATCGCTGCCAGTCCGAAGCAGGACCTGCTGGTGATCTCGGTGCTGAAGGGCTCCTTCATCTTCGCCGCCGACCTGATCCGAGCGCTGCACGATGCGGGGCTCGCGCCCGAGGTCGAGTTCATCACGCTGTCGAGCTATGGCAAGGGTACCCAGAGCCAGGGCGTCAAGATCATCAAGGATATCGATAGCGATGTCCGCGACCGCGACATTCTCCTGATCGACGACATTCTGGAATCGGGGCGCACGCTCCGCTTCGCGCGCGATCTCATGTATGAGCGCGGCGCCAGGAATGTCGATATCGCGGTTCTTCTCGACAAGCGCTCGCGTCGGGAAGGCAATCTCGATGCTGATTATGTCGGCTTCGAATGCCCCGACTATTTCGTGGTCGGCTACGGCATGGACGTGGCCTATGCCTTCCGCGAACTCCCGTTTGTGGGCGTGGTGAAGGGCGACGCCTGACAATCCGGCGGCGCCGCGCAGCAGCCGGAAACTGCCGCCGGGTTCACGTTGCGGCAAGGTTTGGACGCTACCTTCCGCGCAACTGCCGGAGGACCCGACCATGGCGAAAATTCTGATTGCCGAAGACGAAGACACGCTCAGGCGATTTGTCGCGCGGGCGCTTGGCATGGATGGCCACGAGGTCGTCGAGGCCGCCGATGGCGCCGAGGCCATGGAACATCTGCAGGCCGGTCCGTTCGAGCTGTTGCTGTCCGATATCCGCATGCCTGTCATGGACGGTATCGCGCTGGCGACGGAGGCGGCCAAGCTCGCGCCCGGCATGCCGATCCTGCTGATGACGGGCTATGCCGAGCAGCGCGAGCGCGCCGAGCCGCTGATGCAGATCGTCGTCGACGTGGTGGCAAAGCCCTTCACACTGCCGCAAATCCGCCAGGCCGTGGCAGACGCGCTGCTCTCGAAAGCCGGCTGAGATCCCGGGGCGGCGCTGCCGCCCGTCATTGCAGGTCGAGCAGGCGTTCGAGATAGCGCTTTTCAACTTCCGGCGAGAGCTGGTCGCCCAGGCGCTTGCGGATCGCATCGAGAATCTCCCGTGCGCGCTGGATGTCGATCTCACCGGGCACCTTGACGCCATTGCCGAAATCCGGACTGTTGGTTGCGCGCGGGCGGCCAAGGGGATCGCGGTCGTCGGCGCCGCGGTTGCCGTTGCGGGAGGGCCCCTCGCCCTCGGCCTCGTTCTGCTGGTCGCCCATGGCCTGCATCATCTGGTTCATCATGTCTTCCGCGCCCTTGCGCAGCGCCTGCAGGGCACGGCCCTGTTCGCTGAGCGCCTGGCCGGTTTCGCCCTGTTCAAGGCTTCCGGCGGCATCGCCCATGGCCTCGCCGGCCTCGCCGAAGCCGGGGGAGGGATTGATGCCAAGCTCTTCGAGATCGCTCTGCAACTGGCCGAGCGCATCGCGCAGTTCCTGCTGGCTCTTGCCCAGGGCGCCGAGCGCGTCTTCCAGCGACTGGTCGCCCGAGCCCTGCTGGCCCTGGTCCTGACCTTCGCCGGGCTGGCGCTGGCCCTGCTGCTGGCGGTCGCGGCCCTGGCCCTGCTGCTGGCTGTCCCTGTCAGCGCGCATGGTCTCGTCCATCAGCTGCTGCTGGCGGCGCATCAGTTCACCGAGCTTGTCCATCTGCTGGCGCATCGGACCGCCCTGCTGCGGCTGGCGCTGCTGGCGGCCGGCCTGGAGATTGTTCATCATCCGCTGCAGATCCTGCAGCATCTGCTGGGCCTGGTCGCGGGCGCCGGACCTTGCCAGATTCTCGATCTGGTCGAGCATGTTGGCGAGATCGCGTTCGCGCAGCATGTTCTGCGGCATGGCCAGCTGGTTCTCGCCGGCGGGGGGCGCCTGGCGTGCGAGCTCGCGCAGATAGTCCTGCATGGCCTCGCGCAACTCGTCCATCAGACGGCTGATTTCCTGGTCTGACGCACCGTTCTCAAGCGCTTCGGCCAATGCGTTCTGGGCCTCTCGCAGGCGCCGCTCGGCGAGCGAAAGATTGCCGTCCTCGAGATGCAGCGCCACGCCCCACATGTAATCGATGGCCGCGCGCAGATCCTCGTCCGTGCGCGCGTTCTCGAGCCTGCCGCGCACCGATTGCAGGAGCAGGTACTGGGTCAGGTCGGGAATGGTCTCCTCGGGCGCGATCATCAGCCCATCGTGCAGATCGCAGACCCGCTGCAGGTTGTTGGCGTCGAGCGCCAGCACGCCGCGCTGCTCGACGACGGCCGCAGCCAGCGGCTCCGAGAACCGGCGTCCGGGCAGGATGGTCTCGAGCGTCTCGCTGCGGCCTTCCTGGCCTGCGCCGTCGGTGGCGACGAGCGTGATCCGCACCTTCTGGCCGGCAAGCGGGTGCTCCGTCAGGTCGTGGCTGGAGACGGCCTTGTTTTCGGTCGCCGAGCGCCGCGGCAGGGTGAGCCGGTATTTCGGCGGATCGAACAGCGGCCGCGCATCGGCCGCCGGCTCCTCGGCCGGGACGATCACGGCTTCGGCGCGGGCCAGGCCATGGTCGTCGGCGAGCGTGTAGGCGAGTTCGAGCGCGCCGTTGGCCGCCCGCCGCGGCTCTTCGACAAAGGCCGCGACCGGCGGCTCGTCCGGGATCACGCGGATGGCGAACTCGGCCTCGCTGCGGCCGGCGGCGATCCTGAGTTCACCGTCCGCGTCAGGCTTGAAGGTCCAGGTGGACGGGCCGGCAGGCGCGGCACCGGCGGTGTCCGCCGCCGCCGCCGGTTCGACAGGGGCGAGCGATTCCCGATCCGGTCCCCACAGCACATCCGCGCCGGACGCGTCGCCGCCGCCGATGCGGATGTTGACTTCGCTGCCGGCGATGGCGTCGATGGGGGCGCCGTCGGGCCGGTTCACGCCTGTGAGGAAGATCGGGGCCTGGTTGATATAGGAAGGCGGCGTGATCCAGGCGTCGATGCGCACATCGGGCAGTTCGGCGACGGCGTGGCTGACGAAGGCGTCGCCGGGCCTGCCGGCATTGCCGGAGAAGGAATAGCCGAAGGCCACGAACAAGAGGAGGGCCAGCGCGACGCGCAGGCCCCAGGGGTCGCGCTGCGGCAGGCTCGATCGCGGCAGCCCCGTCTCCAGCGTGCCGATGGAGCGCGCCATGCGGCGGCGGTGCTCTTCCCAGAGCGCACGGGCAAAGGGATCGGTAGCGGCAATGGTGTCGTCCTGGGTCGCGATCGCCTGGTTGAGGATCCGGTTCTCCGCCTCGAGCCGTTCGTCGATCTCGGCGCGACCGGGCGCGCGAAAGCGGGTAAGCGGCCAGATCGAGGCCGCGAGACCTGCGACGAACAGGCCCAGCAGCACGAGCCGCAGCCAATCCGGAACCATCCGGAAGATGCCGAACCAGGACAGGGAGAGGTAAAGGGCGACGACCCCGAGGAGGGGAGCCGCCAGGGTGAGCAACCGGCCGAGCGAGAGCGTGAGGCGCATGCGCAGCCGCGCGAGAGCCAGGGAGCGGCGGGTCGCGTCACTTTCGGTCTCGGGCCTTTCAGCCATGCCGTCCGGCGTGCTTGCCATGTCATCTTCCTTCGCGTCACCCGAGAAGATAGCAGCCTTTGCGGCCAAGGCGAGCCCTGTGACACAAAACTGCGGCGGGAATGCAGCTTTCTGGAAAATGACGATCGGACAAGGTGGCGCCCGGCGGGCGCCACCTGGGGCTCAATCGAGCCAGGCAGGCACCGAATCGAGGCCGATCAGGTCCTCATAGGACGGGCGCGGGCGCACCACATGGTAGCTGTCGCCATTGACCAGCACCTCGGGTACCAGAAGCCGGGTGTTGTAGGTCCCGGCCTGGACCGCGCCATAGGCGCCGGCCGAACCGACCGCGATCAGGTCGCCGGCCTTGGGCGCGGCCATCTCCCGGTCCTTGGCGAGGTAGTCGCCGCTTTCGCAAACCTGGCCGACGATATCGGCGCGGATGCGCGGGGCGTTGGCGGCCGAAATCCGGACGGGCCGGATCTCATGCCAGGCCTCGTACAGGGTCGGGCGGATCAGGTCGTTCATGGCCGCGTCGACGATCACGAAGGTCTTGTCGCCGCCGTCCTTGACATAGATGACTTCGGACACGAGCACGCCGGCATTTGCGACGATCAGTCGGCCGGGCTCGAGGATCACCTTGCAGCCGAGATCCCGGAGCCGGGCCTTGACCATCTCGCCATAGGCGTGGGGATCCGGCGGCGGAACATTGTCGTCCTTGTAGGGGACGCCCAGACCGCCGCCGAGGTCGAAATGATCGATGGTATGGCCCTCGGCGCGGAGCGTGCCGATCAGTTCCACCATCAGCCTGAGCGCATCGTCGAAGGGTTGCAGCTCGGTGATCTGGCTGCCGATATGCATGTCGATGCCGCTGGCCCGCACGCCCTCAAGTTCGGCGGCACGCCGGTAGACCTGCGGCGCGCGCTGCCAGGAAATGCCGAACTTGTCTTCCTTCTTGCCGGTCGAGATCTTGGCGTGGGTCTTGGCATCCACGTCGGGATTGATGCGGAAGGAGACGGGTGCCACCTTGCCCATGGCCAGTGCGCGGGCATTGAGCACTTCGAGTTCGGGTTCGGACTCGACGTTGAAGCAGTAGATGTCGGCGGCGAGCGCCGCATCGATTTCCCGCGCGGTCTTGCCCACGCCCGAAAACATGATCCTGGAGCCGGGAATGCCGGCGGCCAGCGCCCGGCGCAACTCGCCTTCGGAGACCACGTCGACGCCAGATCCGAGCTTGGCCAGGGTTCTGAGCACGGCCTGGTTGGAATTGGCCTTCATGGCGTAGCACACCATGGAATCGATATCGGCGAAGGCGCCGGCAAAGACCTTGTAATGGCGCGTCAGCGTGGCGCTGGAATAGCAGTAGAACGGCGTTCCGACCGCGGCTGCGATATCCGGAAGGCTCACATCTTCGGCATGCAGGATGCCGTTCCTGTACTCGAAATGGTTCACGGGATGCGCCTAGTCCAGAAGGCTGTCGAGGATGAAGCGGCGTTCCGGAGCGGGCGGCGTCGCGGGGGCGTCGTCCTCCCCGGTGGACGTTGCTGCAGCGGCTGGTGCCGGGGAAGCGCCCGGGCGCTCGAGCGCACCCTTGCGGCCACAACCCGCCACAACCGCGCCGGCCAGGGCCATCACGCATATCAACTTGATCCAGGGACCGGTGGTCATTCGCTTTTCCTCACACTGGCCTTGCGGCCGTCGTCATTGGCTTGGCCCGGTGGCCTACATACTAGGTTTCGATGCGGCATGCATCCGTTTTGTCCCGGCCGCTGGCGCGGGCTCAGGTCCACGCGCGCCAGCGGGCGATCTGGCTGCGCACCTGCGCGGGCGCGGTGCCGCCATAGCTCTGGCGGCTGGCAACGGAAGCATCGACCGTCAGCACGTCGTAGATGCCTTCTGTGATGGCCGGGTTGATCGACTGAAGATCGGCAAGCGGCAGCTCGGCGAGTTCGCATCCGCGCTCTTCAGCCATCGCGACGGCACGGCCGGTGACGTGATGGGCTTCGCGGAACGGCAGGCCCGCCTCGCGCACCAGCCAGTCGGCGAGGTCGGTGGCGGTGGAGAAGCCCGAGCCCGCAGCCGCGCGCATGCGGTCGGCGCGGATTTCCATGTCGCGCACCATGCCGGTCATCGCGGCGAGCGACAGCTCCAGGCTCTCGGCGGCGTCGAAGACCTGCTCCTTGTCTTCCTGCATGTCCTTGGAATAGGCGAGCGGAAGCCCCTTCATGATGGTCAGCAGCGCGATCAGCGAACCGTTGATGCGGCCGGTCTTGGCACGCACCAGTTCGGCCGCGTCCGGGTTCTTCTTCTGCGGCATGATCGAGGAGCCGGTGGAGAAGGCGTCCGACAGCCGCACGAAGCCGAATTGCGGGGTCGACCAGATGACGATTTCCTCGGCTAGGCGCGACAGGTGCATGGCGCAGATCGCCGACAGCGAGAGGAATTCGAGCGCGAAGTCGCGGTCGGACACGGTGTCGATCGAGTTGCGGGTGGGTTCGCGGAAGCCAAGCGCCGCCGCGGTCATGGCGCGGTCGATCGGAAAGCCGGTGCCGGCAAGCGCTGCGGCGCCGATCGGGCTTTCGTCCATGTGCTCGATGGCGTGGCGCACCCGTTCGCGGTCGCGGCCGAACATTTCGACATAGGCCATGCAGTGATGGCCGAAGGTGACGGGCTGGGCGGACTGCAGATGCGTGAAGCCCGGCATCACCGTGTCGGCATGTTCTTCCGCCTTGTCGAGAAAGGCCGAGATCAGGCGAGTGAGCGAAGCCTCGGTGCGGCCGAGTTCTTCCTTGACCCAGAGGCGGAAGTCGAGCGCAACCTGGTCGTTGCGCGACCGTGCCGTGTGCAGCCGTCCGGCGGCCGGGCCGATCAGGTCGGCGAGCCGGGATTCGATGTTCATGTGGATGTCTTCGAGCCTGCGGGAGAAGACGAACTTGCCGTCCTCGATCTCTGACAGGATCGTGTTCAGTCCGTGAGAAATCTTGTCACAATCCTCTGCCGTAATTATGCCAGTCTTGGCAAGCATTGCGGCATGTGCGAGGGAACCGCGAATATCCTGGGCATAGAGTTTGCGGTCAAAATCGATGCTGGCGTTGATTTCCTCCATGATGGCGTCGGGGCCGGAGCCAAATCGGCCGCCCCACATCTGGTTTGACGCCTGTTTGTCCTTATCTGTCGACATGAGCCTGTCCCGGAGTTTGTCATGAGCCAATCGCGCAACCGCCTTTCCACCGGTGCCCTGGTCGCAATCGCCATTGCGCTGGGCGCCGCCGTCGGGGTCGCCGGGATATACGGGAAACAGTCCCCCTCTGGCAATGCGCCGGCGGCCGAAAGTCTGGCGCAGGGCGAGAGCGCGGCGTCCTGCGAGACCGATCCGGACCTGCTGGCCCGGCTCAAGCCGCTCGCCAGGGGCGAGGTGGCGGCGATGGCCGTGCGCGAGCAGGCGCTGGGGCTTCCGCCACTGGCCTTCACGGCCGCCGACGGCTCCAATGCGAGCCTCGCCGATTTCTCCGGGCAGGCGATCCTGGTCAATTTGTGGGCGACGTGGTGCGCCCCCTGCCGGGCGGAGATGCCGGCGCTGTCGGAATTGCAGTCCGAACTTGGCGATGCGGATTTCCAGGTGCTGGCGATCAATATCGACACCGGCGACGTGAGCAAGCCGCAAGGCTTTCTCGACGAGATCGGCGTGTCCAATCTGGGGCTTTACCGGGATGCGAGCATGGGCGTGTTCAACACGCTGAAACGGGAAGGGCTGGCCTTCGGCCTGCCGGTGACGCTGATGGTGGGGCCTGACGGTTGCCTGCTGGGCGCCATGAACGGCCCGGCGGAATGGGCGAGCGAGGACGCCAAGGCGCTGGTCTCCGCGCTCAAGGCGGGCTGAGGCAGTCGGGGGGGGAGCGACCGGACGGAGACCGGTGCGGCCGCTCCCCGAATGCGATGGCCGGTTTCGGCCGCTCAGTTGAAGGCAGTGCCGGGCTTGGCGCCCAGCTTCTTGAAGATGATGGCTGCCGGGCAGAAGCCGGTGAAGGCCGACTGAATCAGGTTGAGGCCGACAAAGACGGTCAGGAAAAACCAGTAGGGCGACACGGACAGGCCCAGGCCCACCGACAGCAGAACCATGAATCCCGCGAATGCCAGAATGATGCGATCAAGCGCCATTTTCGATTTCCTTCGTGTGCGATCGGCCCGCGCGCGCAGCCGGACCTGCGTCACCGGCCGTCCGGTGAGCTTCGGATCCACATATAGCGATATTGAATTCAATATACAAGATGTTTTATATAAAAGAGCCTGCATTGACCGGTGACGGCGTGCCGAAGGCCGAGATCTGAAAGTTTGGGGGCGGGAAGGCCCGCTGTTCAGCCGCCGATACGACTGCGGGTGTCGGGCTTGCGGCGGATGTGAAGCGTCTTGCTCACGCGCGCCACGGTCTCGCCCTCGGCATTGACGATGTCGACGGGGAAACTCTTGAGGTAACGCACGTCATCCTCGGCGGTGTTGGCGCGGATGTCCTCGAGCGCCTCGGAGGTCAACCGGAACTCGGCACGCACAGTGCCGCGGCCGGGGCGCAGGAACTCGATCTCGGCGGAACGGTCCCAGACGGTGTAGCTGCGGTCGAGATTGCGCATCACCATCATCATCCAGAACGGATCGGTCATGGCGAACAGCGATCCGCCGAAATGACAGCCGACATAGTTCCGGTTGTAGAAGCGTTCGCGCAGTTCGACATCGACGGCGCGGAAATCCTCGCTGATGCGGCGGATCCTGATCCCGGAGAAAAGCAGCGGCGGCCACAGGTTCATGCCGCGGCGAAGGGTTGCGGCCTTCATTCCCGGAGCTAGCGGGTCGGAACCGGCACGTCGCCGCGGTAGTCGTAGAAGCCACGACCGGACTTGCGGCCGAGCCAGCCGGCCTCGACATATTTGACGAGCAGCGGGCAGGGCCGGTACTTGGAATCGGCAAGCCCGTCATGCAGCACCTGCATGATCGAAAGGCAGGTGTCGAGCCCGATGAAATCGGCGAGCTGCAGCGGTCCCATCGGGTGATTGGCGCCAAGCTTCATGGCGGTGTCGATCGCCTCGACGGTGCCAACGCCCTCATAGAGCGTGTAGATCGCCTCGTTGATCATCGGCAGCAGGATGCGGTTGACGATGAAGGCGGGGAAGTCTTCCGTCACGGTGATGGTCTTGTCGAGGGATTCGACAAAGCCGCGCGCGGCCTGGAAGGTCTGGTCCTCGGTGGCGATGCCGCGCACCAGCTCGACCAGCTTCATCACCGGCACGGGGTTCATGAAATGAATGCCGATGAAGCGCTCGGGCCGGTCGGTGGCCGAGGCCAGCCGGGTGATCGACAGCGACGAGGTGTTGGTCGCAAGGATCGCCTCGGGATTGAGCACCGGGCAGAGCTGCTGGTAGATCTTGCGCTTGACCGTCTCGTCTTCGGTGGCGGCCTCGATGGCGAGGTCCATGGTCGCCAGATTGCTCATGTCGGGGGCAAAGCGAATGCGGGCCAGGGCGGCTTCGCGCTCGGCCTCGGTGGTCTTGCCCGAGTGAACCTGCCGGGCGAGGTTGCCGCTGATTGTGGCGAGCATGGCCTGAAGCGAGTCTGCGGACACATCATGAACATAGACATCGTAGCCCGCCATGGCGCACACATGTGCGATCCCGCCGCCCATCTGTCCCGCGCCGATGATGCCGACACTCTTGATCTGGTTGCCCATTGGTCCTGCCTGACTGATTGAAAGGATGCCGGAAAGGCTTTTCTGCGCGCCCGTTCGGCCCTTGAACCTAAATGGCCGGGATGGAGACGTCCAGCCCGGCCATTGATCTTGCCGTCAAATTGTGGCCGCTCAAAGAGCCTTTTCGAGCTCCGGAAGTGCTTCGAACAGATCGGCCACCAGTCCGTAGTCGGCGACCTGGAAAATCGGCGCCTCTTCGTCCTTGTTGATCGCCACGATCACCTTGGAATCCTTCATGCCGGCCAGGTGCTGGATGGCGCCGGAGATGCCGCAGGCGATGTAGAGATCGGGGGCGACGACCTTGCCGGTCTGGCCCACCTGCCAGTCGTTGGGGGCATAGCCCGCGTCGACAGCCGCGCGCGAGGCGCCGACGGCTGCGCCGAGCTTGTCGGCAACCGGCAGGATGACGCTCAGGAACTTCTCGTTGGAGCCGAGCGCGCGGCCGCCGGAGATGATGATCTTGGCGGAGGTCAGCTCCGGACGGTCGCTTTCGGCGATCGCGTCCTTGACGAAGCTCGACAGGCCCGGATCGCCGGCCGAGGCCACGGTTTCGACCGAAGCCGAGCCGCCTTCGCCGGCTGCCGAGAAGGAGGCCGTGCGCACGGTGATGACGCGCTTGGCGTCGTTCGACTTCACCGTCTGCAGGGCATTGCCGGCATAAATCGGCCGCTTGAAGGTGTCTGCCGAAATCACCTCGATGATGTCGGAGATCTGCATCACGTCGAGCAGGGCCGCGACGCGCGGCATGACGTTCTTGCCGCTGGTGGTGGCGGGCGCCATCAGCGTGTCGTAGCCGTCGGCGAGCGACACAGCGAGTGCTGCAAGCGGCTCGGCCAGACGGTTGGCATATTCGTCGCCATCGGCGAGGAGCACCTTGGAAACGCCCTCGAGCTTGGCGGCGGCATCGGCGGCCGGCTTGGCGTCCTTGCCGGCCACGAGAACATGGATATCACCGCCGATCTGGGCGGCGGCGCTGACGGCCTTGGCGGTCTGTTCGGACAGCGAGGCGTGGTCGTGTTCGGCTATGATGAGAATGGCCATGATGTGTTCTCCCTGTCCCGCGCTTACAGCACGCCTGCTTCGTTCTTGAGCTTGTCGACCAGTTCGGCGACGGAGCCGACCTTGACGCCGGCCTTGCGGCCGCCCGGTTCCTCGGTCTTGATGACCTCCAGGCGCGGGCTGATGTCGACGCCGTAATCGGCAGCGGTTTTCTTGTCGAGCGGCTTCTTCTTGGCCTTCATGATGTTGGGCAGCGACGCATACCGCGGCTCGTTGAGGCGCAGGTCGGTGGTCACGATCGCCGGCAGCTTGACCGAAATGGTCTGCAGGCCGCCATCGACTTCACGGGTGACATTGGCCGAGCCGTCGCCGATCTCGACCTTGGAGGCGAAGGTGGCCTGGCCCCAGCCGAGCAGGGCCGAGAGCATCTGGCCAGTCTGGTTGGCGTCGTCGTCGATCGCCTGCTTGCCCAGGATCACCAGGTCGGGGTTTTCCTCGCCGACCACGGCCTTGAGGATCTTGGCGACGGCCAGCGGTTCGACCACGCCGTCGGCTTCGACCAGGATCGCGCGGTCGGCGCCCATGGCGAGTGCCGTGCGCAGGGTTTCTTCGGATTTGGCGGCACCGATGGAGACCGCGATCACTTCCTCGGCCTTGCCGGCTTCCTTGAGGCGCAGCGCTTCCTCGACCGCGATTTCGTCAAACGGATTCATCGACATCTTCACATTGGCGAGATCGACGCCGCTTCCATCTGGCTTGACCCGGATCTTGACGTTGTAGTCAACGACCCGCTTGACCGGCACGAGAATTTTCATCGGTTTGCCTTCCTCACTTTAGCTTGGACTTTCGGTCTCCGGCGCTCCCTGCCGGTATGTCCCGGACCGGCAGAGATTGATCCGGATCTTGCCTGCGGAGCCGCCAGCCGGATAGCCGATTGGCGACATGGATACGCGAATTTTCTCCAATTTCAATTGTGGCTGCCCAGGAGAATTTTGCAATGCGGAATAAAAGAGCTTTAAAGCCGCGTCAAATCAAGACTGCCCCGCGTCAGCGCCCCCATCGTGGTGGAGGCGCCGCGGGCGTGGGCTTCCCGGACCCTGCCGATGGCGTCTCGTGGATCACGGCCTTGGGTGTGTCGATCACCCTGTCGAACAGTGGCACGCCGGGACGGCGCAAGAACAGCACCAGGACTGCGCCGGCGACGATGCCGCCGATATGCGCGCCCCAGGAAACCTCGCCATCGAGATCGGCGACCACCATGAAGAACTGGAGCGCGATCCAGAACAGCAGCGGTATGAAGGCCGGCAGCGGCAACGGAATGCGGCCGAGCACCAGCACCCAGACCCTGACCCGCGGATGCAGCATCAGATAGGCGGCGACGACGCCCGCGACCGCGCCGGAGGCTCCGATCAGCGGGCCGTCGGACTCAGGCAGGAGAAGACCGTGCGCAAAGGCGCCGGCCACCGCGCACAGGACATAGAAGATCAGGAAGCGGATATGCCCCATGGCGTCTTCGACATTGTCGCCGAACACCCACAGGAACAGCATGTTCGATCCCAGATGGATCCAGTTGGCGTGCAGGAAGCTGTAGGTGACGTAGGTGGCGTCCTCCGGCACCAGGACGAGGGACGCGGGCAGTTCGGCGAAGTCATGGACCACCGATGGGATGAAGCCCAGCCCCAGGATGACATTGGCGGTGAATTCGCTGTCGTCGCCGGCAAGGCCCGTGAACAGCCAGACGATCACGTTGAGCGCGATCAGCGACCAGGTCACCCATTGCAGCCTGATGTGTTTGAGATCGTTGGCATCGTGCAGCGGAATGAACATCGGGGCATGTCCCTCAAGCGATCACGGGGCGCGGCCCGCAGGCGGGCGAACCTAGCGGTTTTTCCCGGGAATCCAAAGCACGTCGGCACGACCCTTGTCATTGACCCAGCGGGCGGCGACGAAGAAGAAGTCGGACAGCCGGTTGATGAAGCGGATCGCGGCGGGGCTCACGGTCTCGCCCTCGCCGTCGGCGAGTTCGACCATCAGGCGCTCGGCGCGGCGCGCAACCGTTCGGGCGAGATGCAGATAGGCCGCCGCTTCGGTGCCGCCGGGCAGGACGAAGGAGGCGAGTGGCTCGAGATCGGCATTGAGCGCATCGATGTCGGTTTCGATCCGGGTCACCTGCGCGTCGACGATGCGCAACGGCTCATAGCCCGGCGTTTCGGCGTCTTCCGGGGTGGCGAGATCGGCGCCGAGATCGACGCAGTCGTTCTGAATCCGCATCAGCATGGCGTCGAGCACGGGCATGGAACCGGTGTGCAGCCGCACCAGGCCGATCACCGCATTGGTTTCGTCCACCGTGCCATAGGCCTCGACGCGGGGATCGTATTTCGGCCGTCGCCTGCCCGACACCAGGCCCGTGGTGCCGTCATCGCCGGTTCGGGTGTAGATCTTGTTGAGTTTGACCATTGCGCATGCCTTTGACGTAGGGGGTCTGCTGGCGGGGGGAATCCGCGTGTTCGCGACCGGTTTCGGGCGACCTGCTCAGCGGCCGCCGCCGGTCAGCCACAAGGTGATGACGATCAGCACCACGGCGACGAATTGCAGCGCCACGCGGGCCTGCATCAGCTTGTTGGAGAGATTGCCCGATCCGCCGCGGGCCATGTTGACCAGGCCGCGCACCAGAACGGCTGCCACGGACAGCATGACGATGACGGTGAGGGCGTAGGTGAAGGATGACATGGAGCGGTTTCCTTGCAGTGTCTGAAGGGGGGAACATAAGCGCTTTGCCGCGCAAGTCCATCGCGCTGCATGCGCGACGTTGACCCTGGCGGGTCAGGTGCGTTTGGCGAGCCACGGATAGAACAGCCGCGCGGGCAGCAGTCGGCGCGCGAAGACGCCGAGCTTTGCCTCCCGTGTTACCGGGTAATGATAGCGCGGCCGGCTTGCGGTCAGGGCATGGACCAGTGCCTGGTACACGGCGTCGGCTCCGAGCTTGCCGCTGTCGGCGGCTTCCTCGCGCTCGAGCCTGCGCAACTGGTCGCGGTAATCGCGGGCGTGGACGGAGCCGTCGATATCGATGGTGTCGAGAAAGCGCTTGAGTGCATTGGCCCGGAACCGGCTCTTGATCGCGCCCGGCTCGATCAGGCTGACATGAATGCCCGAGCCCTCGAGTTCCATTGCGAGCGTGACCGAATAGCCTTCGAGCGCGTGCTTGGAGGCATTGTAGGCGCCGCGGAAGCGCAACGGAACCAGCCCGAGGATCGAGGAGCATTGGACGATGCGGCCGTGCCCCTGGGCGCGCATCACCGGAATGACCTTGCGCGTGAGATCGTGATAGCCGAAGAAATTGGTGTCGAACTGGGCCCTAAGCGCATCGGAGGGCAGGTCTTCGATGGCACCGACCTGGCCGTAGCCGCCATTGTTGAAGAGCGCGTCGCAGCGCCCGGCCGTGACCGCCATGGCCTGCGCGAAGAAGGCGTCGATGCTGGCCGGGTCGGCATAATCGAGAACAAACGCCGCGATGCCGGCGGCGCGCAGCGCCGCGATATCGGCTTCGGTGCGTGCCGAAGCCACCACCAGCCAGCCGTCGGCCTTGAGCGCGCGGGCGCAAAAGGCGCCGATTCCGCTCGAGCAGCCAGTGATCAGGATGGATTTTGTCCGGTCAGAATCGGTCATTGTCTGGTTTGCCCTGTTCCCGAAGCGGCTGAAATCCCATAATCAGACACGGCTGACAATGGCGGAGCGCCTTGCCACGGCCTGCGAAGGAGTGATCATTGAAACGTGTGCGCATGGTCATCATGGATGCCGCGACCCATTTCAACAACGATGATGGCTGGGCGATGGCCAGTCACGTCGCGCTGTCGGTGCTGATGGCGCTGTTTCCGTTCATGATCTTCGGAACGGCGCTGGCGAGCTTCCTCGGCGCCGAAGCCTATGCGGACACCGCATCGCACCTGATTTTCGACACCTGGCCCGACACCATCGCCGCGCCGATCTCGCGGGAGGTGGTCCAGGTGCTCACAGTCGAGCGCGGCGGATTGCTGACCGTCTCCGTGGTGGCCGCGGCGTTCTTCTCGACCAACGGCGTGGAGGCGCTTCGGGTCTCGCTGAACCGGGCCTACCGGGTCACCGAGAGCCGGGCCTGGTACGCCACCCGCGCCCAGAGCCTGGGGTTCGTGGTGATTGCGGTGATGGTGATCATGTCGATCAGCTTCCTCCTGGTGCTGGCGCCGCTGGTGCTCAAGCTGGCGCGCCAATTCGCCCCCTGGATGGAGACGATGATCACCGCGGTCGACAACTGGCGCATCCTGGTGGCGGCCACGGTGCTGATCATCGGCCTGGTGTTCGCGCATCTGTGGCTGCCCGACGGCGACCGCCGGCTGATCGACGTGCTGCCGGGCGTTGGCCTGACGGTGCTCGCCTGGATGGCGGGCGCGCTGGCCTTCGCGCGCTACCTGCAGGAATTCGCCACCTATGTGTCGACCTATGCAGGCCTCGCCTCGATCATGATCGCGCTGGTGTTCCTCTACATCATTGCCGCGATCTTCATCCTGGGCGCCGAAATCAACGCGGCGATCCTCAAGGCCAAGGACCGCGCCAAGAGGGAACAGGAGGCGAGCGCAGGAGCAGTGGGCGATTAGGAGGCAAACACCGCCGGACACCGGCCGACCTGGATCCTAGCTCTCCATGCCCGCTTCTTGCGTCGCCAGCGCGATCACGTCGGAAGGCGAAAGCCCGCTGGCGCGCAAGGCCGCGATCGACGTGGCGCCTTCGCTTTTGGAGAGCTTGCGCCCCTGCGGATCGCGGACAAGCCCATGATGGCGGTAGCGCGGCGTCGGCAGGCCGAGCAGGTGTTGCAGCAACCGGTGCACGGCGGTCGCGGTAAACAGGTCCTGCCCGCGGATGACATCGGTGATGGCCTGCACTGCGTCATCGACCGTTACCGCCAGGTGATAGCTGGTGGGCACGTCGCGGCGCGCAAGCACCACATCGCCCCAGGCGCCCGGGTCGGCGAGGATGGTGCCGGTTTCGCCGTCCGGACCGGTGCCGTGTTCTGTCCATGACAAGGGGTCGGGCAGGCCACGAAGCGCGGCTTCCATGTCCAGCCGCCAGGTGTGCGGCTCGCCCGCGGCGATGCGGCGCCGGCGCTCGGCCGCGGAGAGGCCGCGGTCGTTGCCCGGGTAGTGCGGTGCGCCGTCGGGATCGCGCGGCCAGGACGCGCCGGTGGCTTCCGCTTCGGCCACCTTGCGCGCGGTTTCGGCGCGGCTCATGAAGGCCGGATAGACGAGGCCAAGTTTCTTGAGCTCCGAAAGCGCTGCTTCGTAGTCCGGAAATTGTTCCGACTGCCGGCGCACGGGCGTGACCCAGTCGAGGCCGAGCCAGGCGAGGTCTTCCGCAATCGCCGCCTCGAATTCGGGCCGCGCGCGGGTGGTGTCGATATCCTCGATCCGGAGCAGGAAGGTGCCGCCCCGCGCGCGAGCAAAGCGCCAGTTGACGAGGGCGGAGCGGGCATGCCCGAGATGCAGGAGCCCGTTCGGGCTCGGGGCGAAACGGACCGTCGGGGGAGGCGTTGCGGTGTTGGCTGCGGCTGTGGCGTCTGGCATGGTGCTTCTTCTCATCTTTTGTCCATCCCGTCACGGGGACCCCGGCGATCGGGGAGGGCAATTTGCAAGCAGGAGCCAGCATCATGCGCCGGATCGACAGCGCCGAGGATATCGCGGAAGGCCTTGTGGCGCTCGCCGGGCGCGATCCGCGTCTGGCGCGGGTGATTCCGCTTGCCGGCCCGGTTCCGCTCCGGCGCAAGCCGCCCGGCTATGCGGCGCTCGCCGAAATCATCCTGTCGCAGATGGTCTCGAAGGCGAGCGCCAATGCGCTGTGGCGCAGGCTGGAACTGGCGGCCGGAGAGATCAGCCCGGCGACGGTGACCGGATTGTCCGCCGAGGCGCTGCGTGCGGCCGGGCTGTCGCGGGCCAAGGCCGAAACCCTGCAGCGCGTGGGAAATGCGGTGCTGTCGGGCGACCTCGATCTCGATGATCTGTGCGGACTCGACGGGCGCGAGGCGATCGCGACCCTGACGGCGATCAAGGGCCTGGGGCCCTGGACCGCGGAAGTCTATCTGCTGTTCTGCGCGGGCCATCCGGATGTGTTTCCCGCGGGCGACGTGGCGCTGCAAAGCGCTGCCGCCCATGCACTGGGGCTCGAAAGTCGGCCGCGGCCCGGACAACTGGCCGAGGTGGCGCTGCAATGGAGCCCCTGGCGCGGGGTCGCGGCGCGGCTGCTCTGGGCCTATTACGCACAGGCGATGCGGCGCGACGCGCTGCCGCTCAATGGCTGAGCAACCGTGGCCGTGGTCCGCGCAGCCCGTGATCGGGCGCGAAACGACAATTGAAAGGCAGGTGCTTCACAATCCTGTCACGACCTGCCTAATATGGTGGCTGCAGATGCCGAATCGCTATCGCTCAGGAGAGCCGCTTGACGATTTATGTATCCCCGCAGTCCCTGCCAGCGCTCGTTCTGAATGCTGATTACAGGCCGTTGAGTTACTATCCGCTGTCGCTGTGGTCGTGGCAGGATGCCGTCAAGGCCGTGTTTCTCGACCGGGTGCAGATCGTTGCGGAGTATGATCACGCGGTCTCTTCCCCGACATTCTCGATGCGACTGCCGAGTGTGGTCTGCCTCAAGACCTATATTAAGCCGTCCCGGTTTCCCGCTTTCACCCGCTTCAACGTGTTCCTGCGCGACCGCTTCGAGTGCCAGTATTGCGGCTCGCCGCACGAGCTGACCTTCGATCACGTGATCCCGCGGCGCTGCGGCGGGGAAACCACCTGGGAAAACGTGGTCGCCGCCTGTTCTCCCTGCAACCTCAAAAAAGGGGGCATGATGCCGAAGCAGGCCGGCATGATCCCGCAGCAGAAGCCTTACCGGCCGAGCGTGCAGGACCTGCACAACAACGGCCGGATGTTTCCGCCGAACTTCCTGCATGAAAGCTGGATGGACTATCTCTACTGGGACGTCGAACTGCAGCCCTAAGCCGGTTCAGTCGCTGATCAGCCCCTGGTCATCGCGCCGCGAAACGCGATGACGGCAAGCGCGGCACTGACGAGCACGTTCCAGCCGGCAAACGACAACCCGAAAAGACGGAACACCGCCTCGTCGCAGGATGGCGGTTTTTTCGAGTTCAGATCGCCCAGCAGCGAGCCGGCGTCGGTGGTCACGCCGGCTGCGGTGTTGGTGCAACTGGCCGGTCCGGCCCACCAGTGCCATTCGACGCCGGAATGATAGATCGCGTAGCCGAGCCCGTAGAGCATCAGCAGGCCGCCGATCGCGAGCAGGCCGCGCACAGCCCAGGACGGGCCGCGGAACAGGGAGAGCAGGGCCGCGATTAGCATCAGCGGCGCGCCGATGTAATAGGGGACGCGCTGCAGCAGGCACAGGGCGCAGGGGATGTAGCCGCCGATATGCTCGAAGCCGAGCGCGCTCAGAACCACAGCCGCCATGGCGACAGCGAGAAACGCGGCACTCAGGGTTCGTGTCCGGACGGGATCGGGACGGGAGAGATCAGACATCGTCATGTTCAGAACACGTATTTGATTGCATAGAAGCCGCCGATCAGAAGCACCATGAACAGGGTGAAAAGAAGGCCGAGATATTTCTCGATGAAGACCCGGATCGGCGGGCCGAAGCGGGAGAGAAGCCAGGCGACCAGAAAGAAGCGGAACGCCCGGCCGATGACGCTGACCACCGCGAAGACCAGCAGATTGAGGCCGGTGGCGCCGGAAAAGATGGTCAGCACCTTGTAGGGAAACGGGGTGATGGCGGCGAACAGCACGCCCCAGCCGCCCCAGGTGTTGTACCAGGCCGAGATCTGTTCGAACTTGTCGGCGGCGCCATAGGTCTCGAGCAGCCAGATGCCGATGCTCTCATAGAGGAACATGCCGATCGCGTAGCCCAGAAACGCGCCGGCCACGGAGGCCACAGTGCAGATCACGGCAAGCCGGATCCAGGCTTGCGGCTTGGCGAGCGTCATCGGGATCAGCAGCACGTCGGGCGGGATCGGGAAGAACGAGCTTTCCGCAAAGGACACCGCGAACAGCCCCTTTTCGGCATGCCGCGTGGCGGCAAGCGACATGGTCCAGTCATACAGTCTGCGAAGCATGGTGGCCTTCTCGCGGGACAGCGGCGTTGGCTGCCTCATAATCCGAAAGCGGCGCCGGGTAAACACGCCAAGGGCTGGAGCGCGCGGCAATTGGCGCCGAAACACCGAATCGTGAAAAAGCGTTTGACCGGAACAAATCGCCGACTATAGTCCCGCCGTCCGGTCGCCACGCGCGGCCCGGCGCCCCTTTGGCGGAATTGGTAGACGCGCCGCACTCAAAATGCGGTTCCGAAAGGAGTTCCGGTTCGAGTCCGGAAGGGGGCACCACTTCTCACATTTTCCGTCTCGCACACTGTCATTCACTGTGGCAGTTGAAAGCGTGATTGCGTTCGCTGTCCGTTCAACGCTGGTGAATATGGCGACCCGGGGCCGGTTCGAGCGGCGGGTAGCCGCGGTCGGGGGCGCCGAATGCGGGCGGATCGGACCTGCCGCTGCTTTTGGCGGCGAGCCAGCCGCTCCAGTCCGGCCACCACGAGCCCTGGCGCGGTGGCGTGCCGGCCAGCCAGCTGTCGGGATCGACATAGAGCGCGCCGGCCGGGCGGTGGGAGATGCGGTAGTGGCGGTGGAGGTGTCCGGGTTCGGAGACGATGCCGCCATTGTGGCCGCCGCTTGTGAGCACGAAGGTCAGGTCGCCATCGGTGAACAGGCGGGTCTTGTAGACCGATTTCCAGGGCGCGATGTGATCGGTTTCGGTGCCGATCACGAACATAGGCACGGTGATGTCCTTGAGCGCGATCACCCGGCCCTCGACCGCGAAGCGCCCGGCCGACAGCCGGTTTTCCAGGAACAGGCTCCTGAGATACTCCGAATGCATGCGCGCCGGCATGCGGGTGGTATCCGCGTTCCAGACCCCGATATCGGTGGGCATTTCGTCGCGGCCAAGGCAATAGCGCCGTACCGCACGCGTGTAGATCAGGTCCTCGGCCCGGATCGAGGCGAAGGCACCTGCCATCTGCTGGCGGTCGAGATAGCCCTGCTCCCACATCAGGTCCTCCAGAAACGCGATCTGGCTTTCGTCGAGGAACAGCATCAGTTCCCCGGCTTCGGAGAAATCCACCTGAGCTGCCATCAGCGTCACGCTCGCGAGCCTGTCGTCGTTGTCGCGGGCCATGGTGGCCGCCGCAATCGCCAGCATGGTGCCGCCCAGGCAGTAGCCGCAGGCATGGATCCGGCGCCCGGGCATGATGGCGCCAACCGCCTCAAGGGCCGTCATCACGCCGCGCAGGCGGTAATCCTCGAGCGACAGGTCCTTCTGCTCCGCGGACGGATTGCACCAGGAGATCGCGAACACCGTGAAACCCTGTCCGACAAGATAGTTGATCAGCGAGTTGTGCGGTGAAAGATCGAGAATGTAATATTTCATGATCCAGGCAGGGACGATCAGCACCGGTTCGCTGTGAACCCCGGGCGTCTGTGGCGCGTATTGCAAGAGTTCGAAGATGTCGTTGCGGTAGACCACCTCTCCCTTCGTGCAGGCGATGTCCTTGCCCGGTTCGCAGCCCGCGGGGCGCGGCATGGCGCCAGGGTGCAGCGCCTCGCGCATGTCTTCTGCGGCCTGGGCTGCGCCTTCGACCAGGTTGCGGCCCCCGGTCCTGGCGGTCTCGGCGAGGATTTCAGGATTCATCCAGGCGAAATTCGAGGGCGAGACCGTATCGAGCGTCTGGCGCGCCAGAAACCGGGCGCGTTCGGCCTCGTGCCGGGAGAGCCCGGGTATGCCGGCGGTGGCCTGGTCCCACCAGTCCTGAACCGCGAGAAAGCCTTGCTGCCACAGTCGGAAGGGCGGCTCGGCCCAGCCGGCATCGGCGAAGCGGTGGTCGAAGGGTTTTGGCGCAAATGGTGCCTCAGGGGCCTGGCCGAGGCCGCTCCGGGCGGCAAAGTCCATCAGCTGGAGCGCGGAATCGCGGGCGTGGGCGGCAAGTTCGAGCTGCCGTCCCGGTGCGCGTGCGAGATGGTTTGTCCATGCGGCCCAGGTTTCGGCAATGCCGAAGGGAGACACGCCCCCGGTTGCGCGGGCGAAGGCGCCGCGCAGCTTGCGGTCGATCCCGGCATAGGGACTGGCATCGGCCCCCGCCTCCGCGCGGGGCGGGGCTTTTACGGGTGCAGGGGCTTTTGCCTGCGCGGGCCTTGCGGGTTGGTTCTGCATGCTGGCGCCCTCCGGGCCTGAGCGATCGGTGTTGGCACAGCTTAGCGGCCGCCGGCGGCCCTGCTTTGACGGAGGTCAAAGCGGCGGAGTGGCGCCTGCATGATCGCCTGTTCCGGCGACTGTACGCCCGATGCTGCTCAAACCCTGATACAGATCGGTGACGCGAAAACCGGAGCGGCTCTTCATTCCTCCGGCTTCGCCTGATAGGAAACAGGCGGCGCCGGAACTTCCGCCCCCCGCGGGAAGGGTCCGGGCGCCTTCGCAAGGACCCTTGCCCATGTTTTTGCCCTCCGGAGAGAGCCTCGAAGACATTGCCGCACGGTTTTGCTGGGATGTCCCGGAGGATTTCAACATCGGCCGTGCCGTGTCCGATGCCTGGGCGGCGCGGGAGCCCGGGCGGATCTGCCTGGAACATTTTCATCCCGACGGACCGCCGGACCGGCTGAGCTACGAGGCGCTCGCGCGGCGATCGAATGCCTTTGCCCGGGGATTGCAGTCGCTCGGGGTGGAGCGCGGTGACCGGGTGGCGCTGATGCTGCCGCAGGGCTTCGAGACGGTCATCGCCCATGTCGCCATCTACAAGCTTGGCGCGATCGCGGTGCCGCTGGCGCTGCTGTTCGGTGTCGAGGCGGTCGAGCACCGGCTGCGCGCCGCGGGTGTCAAGCTGCTGGTCACCACTGCCGGCGGCCACGAGAAGGTGGCCGGGATCGCGGAGCGGCTGCCGGCGCTCGAGGCCGTGGTCGTAACGGGCGAGGGGGCGGCAGAGCTGAAGGGGGGCGCTCAGGCGGGCCTCGCCACGGCTGGCTTCACGGCGCTTGAGACAGCGCATCCGGATGCCCCGATTGAAATCCGGACCGGCGCCGATGATCCCGCGATGATGATCTTCACCTCCGGCACCACCGGGCCGCCAAAGGGGGCGCTGCATGGGCACCGGGTGCTGATCGGGCATATCCCCGGCGTGCAGACCCATCACGAATTCATGCCGCAGCCGGGCGACAGGCTCTGGACGCCGGCCGACTGGGCCTGGGCCGGCGGCCTGCTCAACGTGCTTCTGCCCGGGCTGTTGCTGGGCGTGCCGGTGGTCTCGTCGCGGGCGCAGAAATTCGATCCGGAACTGGCCTACCGGATCATGGCCGAGATGCGGGTGCGCAACGCCTTCATCCCGCCGACGGCGCTCCGGATCATGCGCACGGTCGCCGATCCGCTGTCGCGCCACCGGCTCGACCTGCGCACCATCGGCTCGGGCGGCGAGGCGCTGGGCCGCGAGACCTATGACTGGGCGAAGCAGGTGCTGGGCCTGACCATCAACGAGTTCTACGGCCAGACCGAGTGCAACCTGGTGCTCTCGTCCTCGGCGATCCTGGGCGTGAGCCGCGGCGGCGCCATCGGCAAGCCGGTGCCGGGGCACACCGTGGCGGTGATCGACGGCGAGGGCCGGGAGGTGGCCGACGGCGTGTCGGGCCAGATCGCGGTGAAACGCCCGGATCCGGTTATGTTTCTCGGCTACTGGCAGAACGAGGCAGCGACCGCCGCCAAGTTCATCGGCGACTGGATGGTGACCGGCGACCAGGGCGTGCGCGACGCCGAGGGCTATTTCTCGTTCTTCGGCCGCGATGACGACGTTATCACCTCGTCGGGCTACCGGATCGGCCCCGGCGAGATCGAGGACTGCCTGACCGGCCATCCGGCCGTGGCGCTGGCGGCCGTGGTGGGCAAGCCGGATGCGATGCGCACCGAGATCGTCAAGGCTTATATCGTTCCGGCCCCCGGCTTTGTGGCGGACCAGGCGCTGGCCTTGGAAATCCGCGATTGGGTGAAGACGCGGCTGTCGGCGCATGAATATCCGCGCGAGATCGATTTCGTCGACAGCCTGCCGCTGACGACCACCGGCAAGGTCGTCAGGCGGGTCCTGAGGGACCGTGCCATCGCCGAAGCGGCCGAAAGCGGGGTGGGAGAACCGTCAGGGTCCTGAGCACGTCCCGATCAGCGCCGGGCCATGCCGCGGATCTTCTCGCGGATCATTCGGGCGACGTTGCGGGTGTTGCGATAGATGTGAAGCTGGGTTGCGACCTGGCGCACATCGCGGTCGTGCCTGGGGCTGAGCCCCACCACCATGATTCCCATCGGTTCGCGTTCCGTCCACATCCGGCTCATCACCGGATGGTCGGGGACCGCGCAGGAATCGGTCCGGCGGATGTTGAGATCGTCGAGATGCCATTCGGTCAGCCGGTCCACCAGCAGCTTGCCCGGCGAATAGGCGGCATAGGTCTCGTTGTAGGCGGTTTTCCAGGTCCAGGCCTCGCCGGACGAGATGAAGACGATCATGGAGGCGATCGGCTCGTCATCGAGCGCGAGCGCGTGGATGCGGACGCTGTCGGTTTCGGCAAGCCCGTTGATTGCCTCGCGTGCGAAGGCGGCGCGATAGCGGTCGGCGACCATGGCCGACTTGCGCCGACCCTTCCAGCCCGAATCCTCGAGCGTCAGGAATTCTTCCAGATGATAGCGGATCTCCTCGGGCTGGCGGGCGACCATGTAGCTCAGTTCGCCATGTTCGGACAGGCGGCGCCACTGCCGGCGCATGTCCCGCCGGTGGTGCGACGACATGGAGCCGGCGAGATAGTCGGCGCCGTCGAGCGTGCTTTCGAGGAACGGGCGCTGGACTTCGTCGGTGACGGCAACCGAGAGGTTGCGGGCCGCCGCGACGGCGCGCACCAGGCCTGCCACCGGGCCGTTCAATCGCATGTCGGGCAGGACCAGGATGCCCGGTAGGCCCGACTCGGGACGGCTCAGCGCCTCAAGCATGTTGTCGAGCGTTTCCGCTGCATCCTCGCGGTCGAGCAGCGGCGTGCCCAGCGGCCCGAACGGATTGGCCCAGGCGCGGATGATGGAGGGGCCGACCGAAAAGCCGGGCTTTTCGACCGAGAAGGGCAAGAGCAGCCGCATCCTCGAGCGCGCCGGCGTTTCGTCGCGCATCAGCATCAGGCGAATGACCCTGTCTTCCAGGCGCGGCATGGCCGGTGCCAGGAACCGGCCCGAGAAGAAGATGTTCGGCTCCAGCGCGCGGTTGGTGAGGAAATCAAGTTCTTCCTGCAGGTCATAGCCCGCGCGCGCCGGATAGATCGCCAGATGCCGGCCCGGACGGCCGACTTCGATATCGGTTTCGGGCAGCGGCCGTGCGGCTTCGACCTCGGCGAGTTCGCCGATCATGGTGTTGGCCTGGCTCGCGGCCTGTTCATGGACGATGGGGCTGGAGGCCATGGCTATCCGGCCTCCGTTCCGGCGGGGCCGGTGCCGCGCGGCAGGCGGGCGGCGACGAACATGACGATGCCGAGCCGGCGCCGCACGATCAGGTGCAGCAGGGCGGCCTCGATCACCATGGCGGCGGCGGTGGCGGTGGCCGCCCCCAGCAGGCCCCAGAGGGGAATGAGGATCATGTTGAGCGCCAGATTGGCTGCGAGTGCGGTGGCATAGATTGCCGCGCAGATCTTGTGTTCCCCGGCCATCGTCAGCAGCACCTCGCCGGGGCCCACCATGGCCTTGGCGAGAATGCCCGCGAAAAGCACGACCATCACCATCTGGCCGGCCTCGAAGGCGGGGCCGAACAGTGAAAGCAGGAACGGGCCCGCCAGGATCACGAGTCCGCCCACCAGCAGCGAGGGCCAGAAGGTCCAGCGCACGGTCTGGCGGGCAAAATCGGCAAGGGCGGACCGCTCTGCGCCCGAGACCAGGCTCGAGAAGCGCTGCGCGGCCGCGGCCTTGACCGCGAAATAGACGAAATGCACCAGCGCCATGGTCTTGGCGGCGGCAAAATAGACGGCGACCTTGTCCGGCGGCAGGTAGAGCCCGACGATGATGACATCGGAATTGGTGAGCATGAAGTAGAAGCCCTCGATCAGGAAGATCGGGAAGGCGACCACGAGCCAGGTCCTGAAGTGGATTTCGACGCGGCGGGCCGGATAGCGGCGGCTGAGCTTGCGGGTGACCAGCAGGAACTGGACGATGCTTGTCAGATAGGCCGCCGCCAGCGCGGCGACGATGGCGGTATTGGCGTCGGCCACATGCCCAAAGCCGATGGCTCCGGCGACGAAAGCGAGGATGAGCAGCGGGCGGACGATATAGGTCGGCCCCAGCGCATGGAAGGTCCAGCCATTGGCGCGCGCGGTGCCGTCGAGCACGTCGCCGAGCGCGATCATCGGTAGAACGAACGCGCCAATGAACAGCGGCTGCACATAGTGGGATTCGATCCTGTCGCCGAGCAGGGAGAGGGCGGCGATGCCGGTCGCGGCAATCAGCGTGGCCGAGACCAGCGCGAAGACGCGCGCCGTCGCCGTCAGCCCGCGGATGGCTTCATCTGCGCCGGCGTTGCGGTATTGCGGCAGGAACCGGATCACGGCGGTGTGGAAGCCGAGGCATGACAGGTTGCCGAGAATGACGGCGATGACCCAGACGAAGACGAACACGCCGTACTCGAATTCGCCCATCAGCCGCGCGAGCAGGATCTGCGAGACGAAGGCGATCGCGGCGCTGACGACCCGGATCGCAAAGGCGGTCATGGCCATGCGGCTGGCGGCACTGGTCTCGTCGGATGCGAGGAGGACCTGGGTGAGACGCCCCAACAGCGGCGCCAGCCGCGCGGCATAGCGCGGCGGCAGTATCTTGCCCGCTGTATCGATCACCGTCATGGTCAGGCTTCTATCCCGTTGTTACGCCAGCATCTTGTCATGGCGACGTTAAGAAACCGTATGGGCGCGCAGGCGCGGCTGTCGCGAGCACGAACATCGGTCGCCCCGGGTCTGAACCGCAGACCCGGAAGGGCGAATTCAGGACCTGAAAACGCATCGACCCCGCCTGTCCTGGGGGGCAGGCGGGGTCGGAAGAAGGCTGGTCCGAAGGCTCAGAAGGAGCCGTGGCAGTGCTTGTATTTCTTGCCCGATCCGCAGGGGCAGGGCTCGTTGCGCCCGACCTTGCCCCAAGTCGATTCGTCGGCGGGGTCGCGGTCTTCCGGTGCGACGACCTGGGAGGCGAGCTGCACGCCTCCGGCGCCACCGCCGTTGCCCGGGGCGAATTCGTCTTCGCCGGTCGAGGCGTCGACATGGTGGGCTTCCATGCCCTCGGGCAGCGAGGGTTCCGGCGTCTCGGCGGCCTCGCGCACGATCTCGACGCGCATCAGCTGCGCCATCACGGCCTGGCGCAGGTTGGCCAAGAGTGCCTGGAACAGCTCGAAGGCTTCGGACTTGTATTCCTGCAGCGGGTCGCGCTGGGCGTAGCCGCGGAAGCCGACCACCGAGCGCAGGTGGTCGAGATTGACGAGATGCTCCCGCCACAGATGGTCAAGCGTCTGCAGAACCACCGATTTCTCGACATAGGCCATGATCTCGGGGCCGAACCGCTCGGCACGTTCCTTGGCGAGCTTGTCGCTGGCCTCGATGATGCGGTGGCGGATGTCGTCCTCGGCGATGCCTTCTTCGGCGGCCCACTCCTCGATCGGCAGATCGAGATTGAGATAGGTCTGCACGCCCTTCTTGAGCTCGGCCACGTTCCACTGTTCGGCATAGGCGCGCTCGGGAATATGCAGCGTCACCAGCCCGTCGATGACTTCGCGGCGCATGTCCTCGATGGTTTCGGCAATCGATTCCGAATCCATCAGTTCCTTGCGCTGCTCGAACACCACCTTGCGCTGGTCGTTCATCACGTCGTCGAATTTCAGGAGGTTCTTGCGGATGTCGAAGTTGCGGGCCTCGACCTTCTTCTGCGCGCGTTCGAGCGCCTTGTTGATCCAGGGGTGGATGATCGGCTCGCCATCCTTCAGCCCCAGCGTCTTGAGCATGCTGTCCATGCGCTCGGAGCCGAAGATGCGCATCAGGTCGTCCTGCAGCGACAGGAAGAACTTGGAGCGGCCCGGGTCGCCCTGACGGCCGGAGCGGCCGCGCAGCTGGTTGTCGATGCGGCGGCTTTCGTGGCGCTCGGTCGCGAGAACGTAAAGCCCGCCGGCGGCCAGCGCCTTGTTCTTGAGCTCCTGCACCTCGGCGCGGATCTGCTTTTCCTTCGCGTCGCGCTCGGGGCCTTCCGGCATGTCGCCGAGTTCCTGGGCGACGCGCATGTCGGCGTTGCCGCCGAGCTGGATGTCTGTGCCGCGGCCGGCCATGTTGGTGGCAATGGTGATCGCGCCGGGAACGCCGGCCTGGGAGACGATATAGGCTTCTTGCTCGTGATAGCGGGCATTGAGCACGTTGAAATCGGTGACGCCTTCCTTGCGCAGCAGGTCGGCGAGCAGTTCCGATTTCTCGATCGAGGTGGTGCCTACCAGCACCGGTTGCTGCTTCTCGCGCGACGCCTTGATGTCGGCGATGATCGCCTGGTACTTTTCCTCGACCGTCCGGTAGACCTCGTCATCCTCGTCGATACGCGCGATCGGCACGTTGGTCGGCACTTCCACCACTTCGAGACCGTAGATGTCGCCGAATTCCTCGGCTTCGGTCGAGGCCGTGCCGGTCATGCCGGCAAGCTTGGAATACATGCGGAAGTAGTTCTGGAAAGTGATCGAGGCCAGCGTCTGGTTTTCCGGCTGGATGCGCACGCCTTCCTTGGCTTCGAGCGCCTGGTGCTGGCCTTCGGAGTAGCGCCGGCCCGGCATCATGCGTCCGGTGAACTCGTCGATGATGACGATTTCGTCGTTGCGGACGATGTAGTCCTTGTCGCGGGTGAACAGGCGATGGGCCTTGAGCGCGTTGTTTATGTGGTGGACCACGGCGACGTTTTCGACGTCGTAGAGCGATTCACCCTTGAGCATCCCGGCCTCGGCCAGCATCGCCTCGAGTTTCTCGGTGCCGGTCTCGGTGAAGGTCGCCGAGCGCTGCTTTTCGTCGATCTCGTAATCGTCCGGCTCGAGCTTCTGGATCAGGGTGTCGATGCTGTTGTAGAGGTCCGAACGGTCGTCGAGCGGGCCGGAGATGATCAGCGGCGTGCGCGCCTCGTCGACCAGGATCGAGTCGACCTCGTCGACGATCGCATAATTGTGGCCGCGCTGGACCATCTGGGCGCGGTCATATTTCATGTTGTCGCGCAGATAGTCGAAGCCGAGTTCGTTGTTCGTGGCATAGGTGATGTCGCAGGCATAGGCCTCGCGCCGCTCGTTGTCGTCCATGCCGTGCACGACGATGCCGGTGGTCAGCCCCAGGAACCGGTAGATCCGCGCCATCCATTCGGCGTCGCGGCGGGCGAGGTAGTCGTTGACGGTGACGACATGCACGCCTTTGCCCGGCAGTGCATTGAGGTAGACCGCCAGCGTGGCGACCAGCGTCTTGCCTTCACCGGTCTTCATTTCGGCGATGGCGTTTTCGTTGAGGATCATGCCGCCGATCAGCTGGACGTCGAAAGGTCGCAGCCCGATGGCGCGGCGCGAGGCCTCGCGCACGGTCGCAAAGGCTGGAACCAGAAGGTCGTCGAGCGCGACGCCCTGGGCAAGCTGCTCGCGGAACTGGAGGGTGCGGGCCGCGAGATCCGCATCGCTGAGCGCCTTGAGCTCGGGCTCAAGGGCATTGATGGCGGCGACCTTTGGCTGATAGGCCCGGATGCGGCGGTCGTTTGACGAGCCGAACAATTTGCGGGCGATTGCGCCGAGCTTGACCATTACTATGGTCCTTTCCTGGGCTGCGCTTGTGGCAGGGCTGACACCGGCGCTGGCCTGCGACCGGCAGAAACGAATGGATAAACGCCGTCTCGAAAGCCCCCATCGGGTGAAAGCTGTCTGGACGGACGGTTGGCTGACAGATAAGAGGGGGTTCGGACGATGTCAACGGCGGCGAAAGCCCGTCTTCAGGCGGCCCAATTCCTCATGTAGACGGTCGGGCGCCCGCAACAAGCCTCATAACGAAAGGTCAACTCATGCGTCTATCGCAGCTAGCAGCCACGCTTCTCCTCACTTCAATTGCCTTTGCGCCGCTTCAGGCCCATGCCGCAGACGAAGCCGATCCGGTGGTGGCGACCGTCGGGGGCGTCGACATTCTCGCCTCGGAACTGGCTATGGCCGAGGGCGACCTTGATCCCCAGTTCGCCCGCCTGCCGGAAGTCCAGCGCCGGACTGCAGCGCTTGCGGCCGTGATCGACATCAAGACGCTTGCGCGCAAGGCCGAGGCCGAAAAGCTCGATGAGACCGAGGACTTCAAGAAGCAGATGGCATTCCAGCGCGACCGCGCGCTGCACAACGCGATCTTCAAGTCCGAAGTGGTGGATCCCGTCTCCGAAGCCGACCTGAAGGCGCGCTACGAGAAGGAAATCGCCGCCGTTCCCGCGGAAGAGGAAATCAGCGCCCGCCATATCCTGCTGAAGACCGAGGAAGAGGCCAAGGCCGTGATCGCCGAACTCGATGCAGGCAAGGACTTCGCGGAACTCGCCAAGGAGAAGTCGACCGGCCCGAGCGCCGACCAGGGCGGCGATCTCGGCTATTTCACCAAGGGCCGCATGGTTCCCGAGTTCGAGGCCGTGGCTTTTGCCCTCAAGCCCGGCGAATATTCCAAGGAGCCGGTGCAGACCCAGTTCGGCTGGCATGTCATCAAGCTGGAAGACCGTCGCGAAGCCGCTCCGCCGTCCTATGAGGAAGTGGCCGACCAGGTGCGCCAGTTGGTGATGCGCGAACGTTATGGCGACCTGCTCAAGAAGGCACGGGCAGAGACCGAGATCGAAGTTCTCGATCCGGAGCTGAAAACCACCTACGAAGCTCTCAGCCAGCAGCAATAGCCATCTTTCCCGGCCGGGTTGCGGGGCAACCGGGCCGGGGCTTCGTTCAGAGGAACCTTCCATGTCGACCGACATCTCGCCGCTTGCTCCGAAGACCTATGCAGAACTGCCCGCGATCGAGGGCGTGCGCATCGAAACCGCCGCCGCCGGCATCAAGTACAAGGGGCGGACGGATGTGATGCTGATGGTGTTCGACCGGCCTGCGGCGGTGGCGGGCGTGTTCACGACATCGAAATGCCCGTCGGCTCCGGTCGATTTCTGCCGCGCCAATCTCGGTGGCGGCAAGGCGCGCGCGCTGGTGGTCAATTCCGGCAACGCCAATGCCTTTACCGGCCAGAAGGGACGGGCGGCCACGGAGCTGACCGCCCGTTCTGCCGCGGCTGCCGTCGGCTGTTCGGAAAATGAAGTGTTCCTTGCCTCGACCGGGGTGATCGGCGAACCTCTGGACGCGAGCAAGTTCGCGACCGTGCTCAATGACATGACCGCGAGCGCGAGCGGCGACCGCTGGCTCGACGCGGCGCGCGCGATCATGACCACCGATACCTATCCGAAGGTGGCGACCCGGACCGCGCGGATCGACGGGGTAACGGTCACCCTCAACGGCATCGCCAAGGGTGCCGGGATGATCGCGCCCGACATGGCCACCATGCTCTCCTTTATCGTCACCGACGCCGATATCGCTCCGGCGGTGCTGCAGGCGATGCTCGGCCGTCACGTCGGCTCGACCTTCAATGCGGTCACGGTGGACAGCGACACCTCGACATCGGATACGCTTCTGGCGTTTGCCACCGGTGCTGCGGCGGGCCGCGGCGCCGGCAGGATTGCCGAAGTGGGCGACGCGCGCGGCCGCGCCTTCTCGAAGGCGCTGTCGAGCCTGATGGAGGATCTGGCGCTGCAGGTGGTCCGTGACGGCGAAGGCGCCCGCAAGCAGGTCGAGATCACCGTCACCGGCGCGGCGTCGGCGAGGGCTGCCGGCCGCATCGCCCGTTCGATCGCCAATTCGCCGCTGGTCAAGACCGCGATCGCCGGCGAGGATGCCAATTGGGGCCGGATCGTCATGGCGGTGGGCAAGGCCGGCGAGCAGGCCGAACGCGACAGGCTCGCGATCTGGTTCGGTGACGTGCGCGTGGCGGTCGATGGCGAACGCGATCCCGCCTACAGCGAGGCTGCCGCCTCCGAAGTGATGAAACGCGATGAAATTGCCATCCGGGTCGATCTCGGCATCGGCCGCGGCAAGGCCCGGGTCTTTACCTGCGACCTGACCAAGGCCTATGTCGAAATCAATGGTGACTACCGCAGCTGAGTGCGCTGCGGACAATGCCGAAGAAGGGCCCCCTTTGCCAAACCTTGCCATTGTCAGAAGGCTTGAAGCCGTCGGATTTCGTGCCTGGCCCGCGGCCTCGATCCAGTATGACGGCAGCTGGCAGATCAGGCTGACCGCCGGGCATCCCTCGAAACGGCTCAATTCCGTCAATCCGCTCGACCCGTCCGACCACGACGATATCGAGATCCGCATCGAACGGGCCGCACGGCGTTTCGATTCCTATGACCGGCCGCTGGTGTTCCGGCAGACGCCGCTGGCGCCGAAGCCGCTCGAGGCCCATCTCGACGCGCATGGCTGGCGCCGCTTCGACGAGACCATCGTCATGACAGGCAGGATCGACGCGCTCGATATCGATGGCGGCATGGACCACCTGCCGCTCAAGGATGTGGGCCGCTATGTCGATGCCTCGATTGCCGTGCATGGCCGCGATCCCGCGCTCAAGCCGGGGCTGACGGAGGTGCTGAGCGCAATCCGTCCGCCGAGCGGGCTGTTCGTGCTCGAGGAGGAAGCCACAGGACCGCTGTCGACGGCGCTGTGCGTGCATGACAACGATCTCGCCGGACTGTTCGAACTCGCCACGCGACAGGATGTCCGGCGCGCGGGCTATGGTCGCGATGTCATCCGGGCGGCGTTGCGCTGGGCCCGCCATCGCGGCGCGCAGACCGCCTGGCTGCAGGTCGAAAGCGCGAACATCCCCGCTGTGGCGCTCTACAAGGGGCTGGGGTTCGGCGAGGTCTATCGCTACGCCTATCGCCAGAAACCGAATGGTGGATCCGATGACTGAGAAGAAGATCATCCTGGTTGCCGCCTGCGCGCTGGTCGACGCCGACGGGCGGGTGCTGCTGACCCAGCGCCCCGAGGGCAAGAAGCTTGCGGGCCTCTGGGAGTTTCCCGGCGGCAAGGTGGAAGCTGGGGAGACGCCGGAAGAGGCGCTGATCCGTGAACTTGCCGAAGAGATCGGCGTGACCACGAAGGAATCCTGTCTGGCGCCGCTCACTTTCGCGAGCCACGGCTATGACGGTTTTCATCTGCTGATGCCGCTGTTCGTCTGCCGCCGCTTCGAGGGGACGGCGCGGGGGCTTGAGGGGCAGGCGCTCAAATGGGTGAGGCCGCGAGAGATGCGCGATTATCCGATGCCGCCGGCGGACGAGCCGCTGATCCCCTATCTGATCGACCTTCTCTAAGGTTTCCGGCGGGAAGCCCGGCGTCCGGGGCTGCGGCATTCGTTAAAATGCGAGCGGTCGCGTTAGCGTTAATGAAACTTCAATTCCCTTCGCGCAAGATCGGGCAAGTGACCGATCCGTGCGGAGTGTCAGTGAGGGTTTCATGGCAGACAGCGATTTCTGGATGACGGTGATGGACAGGGACGGGCAGAAGGCTTCGCCCAGGCGCTATGGCGCGGTTCGTGTGGCACTCGTGTTCGGAACCCTGGCTGTTGCGGTCGCGACCCTGCTTACCCCGGTCCTTGCCGGCCGGACGCCGTCGGCGCGGGTCGCATGGTCCACTGACCAGTACGACACGATCACCACCGGATCGATCCCGCAGCGCTCGAGAAACGCCGTCTATACGGTGCGCACATCGATCCTGCAGGACAGCCCCGGCGCCTTGTGCATCATTCAATCCAACGGGACGGAGTCCGGAGACTGCTGATCCGGATGTTCTGGAATTCACACTGTCGAGAGCGGGCGCCTTCATGAAATCACTGGCCTACAAATTCCTGAGCGATGAAGGCGGCGCCACGGCGGTGGAATACGGACTGATTGCTTCGTTGATCCTGGTGGCCCTGATCGGCGGCCTCGCCTCGGTCGGCAACGCCATCAACAGCACGCTAGGCACCACCGCGCAGCATATCGAGAACAGCCACTAGAGCATTTCATGTTTTGACGGAAGCATATCCGGCGTTGGTGAGATAATTCGCGCATTCTTGGGGTTGAATTGTTTTGATCAACCTGCCGATGTGGCGCCATGTGTCGTCGATGGTTCGCTTTTGTGCGAGACGCATCCAGTGCTTGATCTTGGAAAAGGCCTGTTCGATCGGATTGAGATCGGGCGAGTACGGCGGCAGGAACCACAGCCTCGCACCGGCGGCTTTGATGCTCTGGCGGACAGCCGCCGCCTTGTGGCTGCCGAGATTGTCCATGATGACGATGTTGCCCGGCTTGAGGATGGGGACCAGTTGCTGTTCGACATAGGCTCGAAAGCACTGGCCGTTGATCGGCCCGTCGAAGACGCATGGCGCCGTCAGCCGGTCATTCCTCAGCGCCCCCAGAAATGTCAGCGTGCGCCAGTGGCCGTGCGGCGCAAACGCCCGCAGACGCTTGCCTTTTGGTCCCCAGCCCCTGATGGGCGTCATGTTGGTCTTGATCCAGGTCTCGTCAATAAAGACGAGGCGTTCAGGATCAAGATGATGTTGCAAGGCCTTCCATCGCTCTCGTCGGCGGGCGACATCGGCACGCGCCTGTTCAAGGGCAAACAGTGTTTTTTTTGAAGCGCAGCCCCTCGCTGCGGATGAATTCCCAGATCGTGTTGTGGGAGACGACAATGCCTCGTGATGCCAGCTCGGCCTTCAGGCCATGCAGCGTCAGATGCGGGTTCTGATTGAGCCGTTCGGCAATGAAGCCGCGATGTGGCTCAAGAATGCGTTTGCGATGGCCGCCCATCTTGCCAGGGCGAACAGATCCCGTCGCGCGATAGCGCTGCGACCACTTCACCACCGAAGAGACGGCGACCTCGAAACGCGCGGCGACAGCTCGACTGCTTTCGCCGTTCAACACCGCTGCAACAACACGCTCACGAAGATCATTCGATAAAGGTGCGGTCATGAGATGCTGGCCTCCATCCAGCCAGCCTCACTGAATCAGAACAAAGCCGATTTGGGAATCCGGTCCGATTCAGAAAAGGATGAAAATGCTCTAATCCCGTTCATTCCGGTCCTGACCGGTGCCCGGTTGCGCAAGCGACATGCGTCGTTCCGGCGGGCGCTGTCACTCATCCGGGGAGGCGGACCTTCCCTTGCGGGTCCGCGCGGCATGCACGATGCCCTATCGGGGCAGTTTCCGTTCCGGGGTGCGCAGCGCATCGGCAAGCCGGGTTCGGGCCGACCCGGGTCGCAGCGGCTTCTGCTGGCTTTCGTGCGGAGCCCAGCCGGACAGGTGAATGATCGAGAAGCTGGCGCGGATGCGCCCGTCGGGGTCCGAGAAGCGCTCGGCATAGATCTGGGCGGCGCGCAGGAACAGCGACCGGCCGACCGGTACCCGGCTTCGGTTGACCAGGAACGACGTCATGCCCATGGCGCGCAGGTCGCGCAGCAGCCCGAACATGTCCGCATACCTGACGGTGACGCTCTCGACATCGGTGACCGGCAGCGTGAAGCCGGCGCGTTGCAGCAAGGCTCCGTAATCCCGGATATCGGCGAAGGGATGGACCCGGGCGCTGGCGCCGCCGGTCAGTTCGCTTTCCGCTGCAAGCAGGCTTTCGCGCAACTCGCCAAGCGTGCCCGCGCCGGGCGTGGCTGCAAGCAGCAGCCCATCGGGCCTGAGCGCACGCCGCATCTGCACCAGCACGCCCGGGGTGTCGTTGGTGGCGTGCAGCGCCAGCGGCGAGACGATCAGGTCGGCACTTTCCGGCTTGAGCGGCACATGGTCTGGGGAGGCGAGCTTCGTCGCGCCGGGATCGAGGCCAGGGAGCGGGCACAGGTCGACGTGATCGAACGCAGCCGTCTTGCCGGTGGCCATCATCATCTGTGCCGCAAGGGCGAGGCCGCCATGGACCTGCACCGGATGCTCGAACCTGCGCTCGACCACCATCAGCCGATCGGCCATGTCCTCGGCGACCCGTCGCAAAAGGAAATCCGCGCCCGGCTGCGCCGCCGCGAGGGCACGCTGCCTGCGCTCAAGCATGAGGGTGTGGTCGAAGAGCCGGTCCATGATCCGATCCGCTGGATGAAGTCCGGCTCGCTTGTTGGATGGAATGGCGGTAAAGTCAACCAATGGAGTTTTTGGGACCCCGTGACACGGATGCGCGGCAGTCAGGCCTGTTCGGCAAGCCGAAGCACTGGCTGAAGGTCTCCGCGCGCCGGTTGTCCGGACGTCTGATGGATTTCGTCTATCCGCCCCTGTGCGCCGGCTGCGGGACCATGACCGGCCAGCCCGGGGCTCTGTGCGCCGCATGCTGGGAGACGGTGCGCTTCATCGAAAGGCCCTATTGCGACATCACCGGCATGCCGTTCAGCCACGACCGCGGCGAAGGCATGGTCTCGCCCGAGGCGATCGCCAATCCGCCGCTCTACCACCGGGCGCGGGCGGCGGTGTTTCATGACGGGGTGGCGCGCAAGATCGTCCATGGCCTCAAATATGCCGACCGCTCCGACCTGTGCGCGATGATGGCGGGCTGGATGGCACGGGCCGGGCGCGACGTGATCGACGACAGCGATGTGATCGTGTCCGTTCCGCTGCACCGCTTCAGGCTGGTAGCGCGGCGCTACAACCAGTCGGCGGAACTCGCGCGCGCGCTGTCCCGGCTCACCGGAAAGCCGTTCCTGGCCGGGGCGATGCGCCGTCACCGGGCCACGCGCCAGCAGGTGGGGCTGGGCCTGAGGGCGAGGCAGGACAATGTCCGCGGCGCATTCTCGGTCCCGCCCGTCCAGGCGCCGCGCCTGCTCGGCATGAAGGTGCTGCTGGTCGACGACGTGTTCACCACCGGTTCGACGGTGGAGGCTGCGACCCGCGCGCTGCTGCGCTCCGGCGCCCGGCAGGTCGACGTGCTCACCTTTGCCAGGGTTGCAAGCCAAGGCGATGAAACCCTATATGCCTGACAGGCCGCTGGCGCGGCACAATATCTGGAGACCGGAATGGCTGATGTAATTCTTTATACCCGACAGGCTTGCGGATACTGCACGGCCGCCAAGCGTCTCTTGGACTCCAAGGGCGTGAGCTATACCGAGCACGACGCGACGTTCTCGCCAGAGCTGAGGCAGGAGATGACGGCCAAGGCGCACGGGCGCACCACCTTTCCGCAGATCTTCATCGATGGCTTGCATATCGGAGGCTGCGACGAGTTGCATGCGCTCGACCGCGCCGGCAAGCTCGACACGATGCTGAAGGGAGCGTGAACCATGGCTGAGCTGGTCGCTGCCGCCGTGCAGATGCGCTCGGGCGTCTCGCCGGAGGCGAATATCGCGGTGATGACGGAGCTGGTGCGGGACGCCGCCTCGCGGGGCGCGCGCTATGTGCAGACGCCTGAGATGACCGGCGCCATCCAGAAGGACCGCGCCGGGCTCAAGCGGATCCTGAAGACCGAAGCGGAAGATCCGGTGCTGCGCGCGGCATCCGACCTCGCGCGCGAGCTCGGCATCTGCCTGCATATCGGCTCGACGGCGATCGATGCCGGCGATGGCATGACCGCGAACCGGGCGGTGGTTTTCGGTCCCGATGGCGGCGTGCTCGGTCGCTACGACAAGATCCACATGTTCGATGTCGACCTCGACAATGGCGAGAGCTGGCGCGAAAGCGCGGTCTACCGTCCGGGCGAAGTGGCCCGCATCCTCGATGTCGAAGGGGCGCGGCTCGGGCTCGGCATCTGCTATGACATCCGCTTCCCGCAGCTGTTCCGCGACCTCGCCCTGGCGGGCGCCGATATCCTGAGCGCGCCGGCGGCCTTCACCCGGCAGACCGGCGAAGCGCACTGGCACGTGCTGCAGCGTGCCCGCGCGATCGAAAACGGCGCCTTCCTGATCTCGGCGGCCCAGGGCGGGCGGCACGAGGACGGACGCGAAACCTATGGGCATTCGCTGATCATCGATCCCTGGGGACGGGTGATCGCGGAGGCGGACGGCGACGAGCCGGGCGTGATCGTGGCAACGCTCGCCCTGGACGCGGTCAAGGCTGCGCGCGCCAAAATTCCCAATCTCCGCAATGCCAGGCAGTACAGTGTTGATGCGGGAGCGAAAGGAGCGCACGGGGCGTGATCCGGTTCTCTTTGCAGTGCGACAAGGACCACGGCTTCGAGGGCTGGTTTGCATCCAATGCCGATTTCGAGGCCCAGAACCGGCGTGGGCTCGTGGAGTGTCCGCTGTGCGGTTCGCACACCGTTGAGAAGGCCTTGATGGCGCCTGCGGTGGTGGCCAAGCAGGAGGCCCCGGCCACCCGGCCGCTGGCCATGGACCCGCACCAGCGCGAGGTGATGCAGAAGCTCCGCGAGATGGTCAAGGCGATCCGGCAGAATGCCGAGGACGTGGGCGAGCGGTTCGCCGAAGAAGCGCGCAAGATCCATCTGGGCGAGGCGGAAGCCCGCGGCATCATCGGGCAGGCCTCCAGCGAGGAAGCGAGATCGCTGATCGAGGATGGCATCGAGATCGCGCCGCTGCCGGAATTTCCCGAGGACCTGAGCTAGGATGCCGTCCGGGGCAAGGCATCTGGCGATGTACAATTTCGGGCTTCACGTGGCGGATTATAACGCGCCTGAAGTCCGCGGTTTCCTGTTGCGCGAACCGTTGAACTTCCAGGCCGCCGAACGGGCGGCGGGCTTTGTCGGCCGCTCCGGCTATGCCGGCGAATCCGGCCCGGAAAGCTGGGGCGTGCAGGTGTTTCCGCGATTCATAGAGGGCAGCGGCCGCGAGAGCGGTCCTTCCTCGCTGTCGCTCTGGGAGGATATCGAGAGCCTGATGGCCTTTTCCTACAGCGGCGTGCATGCCGAAGCGCTCAAGAACGCCCGCAACTGGAACACCCGGAATGACTGGCCGCCCCTGGTGCTGTGGTGGGTCGAGGCGGGCCATCGGCCGAACTGGGCGGAAGGGGCGGCGAAGCTCGAACGGCTGCACGACCTCGGTCCCGGACCGGAGGCATTCACCTTCAAGCAGGCTTTCGGCCGGGCCGGAGAGAGCCATGCCATCGACCGGGCGCGCGTGAAGGCGCTTGCCGAAAGCAACCGGGCAAGACAGGCCGACCTGCTCGCGCAGCTTGCCCATATCCCGGTGTGACCCCGATCAGGCTGTCGGGGTGGAGGCCTTGCGGCGCGCTCAGGCCTTCGGGCGTTCGGCCAGCATCATGTAGTTGACGTCCATGTCGCGCGAGAGGTTCCACCGGTCCTGCAAGGGATTGAAGAACACCCCGGTGCGATGAATGATGGACATTCCCGACGCGGAAAGCGGCCGCTCGATTTCTTCCGGCCGCACCAGCCTTTCATACTGGTGGGTGCCGCGCGGCAGCCAGCGCAACACATATTCGGCACCAACGATGGCCAGCGCCATGGCCTTGAGCGTCCGGTTGATGGTGGCGACGAACATCAGCCCGCCCGGCTTGACCATGTCGGCGCAGGAGGAGAGGAACAGGTCGACATCGGAGACATGCTCGACCACTTCCATGTTCAGCACCACGTCGAATTTCTCGCCGCGGGCGGCGAGTTCCTCGGAGGTTACCGCCTCATAGGTCACGTCGACGCCGCTCTGGCGGGCATGAATGGAGGCGACCTCGATATTGGTGCGCGAGGCGTCGGCGCCGAGCACCTCGGCCCCCATCCGCGCCATCGGTTCGCACAAGAGACCGCCACCGCAGCCGATGTCGAGCAGGCGCAGGCCGGCGAGCGGCTTGTCGCTCTTGGGGTCCCGGCCGAAATGGCTGGCGATCTGGTCGCGGATATAGGTCAGCCGCACCGGATTGAACTTGTGCAGCGGACGGAACTTGCCGGTAGGATCCCACCAGTCGGCCGCCATCGCCGAAAAACGTTCCACTTCGCTCTGGTCAATGGTTGTCCGTGCGGCTTCGGTCATCGGTTTCTCCGGCGTTGAATGGTGGGTAATCAACTCGTGCGTCGGGGCGATCTTGTCAAGGGCCGCAGACGTCGCAGCATCCCTGCTGTTGCAGGGCGCGGGAAATATGGCTATGAGACCGCCACCTTCCGCTCCGGAAACCCGGGGCGGTTTTCCTTGCCCGGAAACGGGTTAGCCATCGGATAGATCAACATGGCCCGCATCGTGATGAAGTTTGGCGGCACCTCGGTTGCCGATCTGGACCGGATCCACAACGTCGCCCGGCATGTCAAACGTGAAGTTGACGCCGGAAACCAGGTGGCCGTCGTGGTTTCGGCCATGGCCGGCAAGACCAACGAGCTGGTCGGCTGGGTTCAGGCCATGCCGAAGGTCGCCGGCGCCAAGGCCTCGTTCTACGACGCGCGCGAGTATGACGCGATCGTCGCCTCCGGGGAGCAGGTGACCAGCGGGCTGCTTGCGATCGCGCTGCAGTCGATGGGCGTGGATGCCCGGTCGTGGCAGGGCTGGCAGATTCCGGTGAAGACGGACAATGCCCACGGGGCGGCGCGCATCCTCGATATCGACGGCAGCGAACTGATCCGCCGCTTCGAAATGGGCCAGGTCGCCGTGGTCGCCGGCTTCCAGGGCGTCGGGCCCGACAACCGGCTGGCAACGCTCGGCCGTGGCGGCTCGGACACCAGCGCGGTTGCGATCGCCGCGGCCGTCAAGGCCGACCGTTGCGACATCTACACCGATGTCGACGGCGTCTACACCACCGACCCGCGCATGGTCCCCAAGGCGCGGCGCATGAAGAAGATCGCGTTCGAGGAGATGCTGGAAATGGCGTCGCTCGGCGCCAAGGTGCTGCAGGTCCGCTCCGTCGAGCTGGCGATGGTGCACAAGGTCAGGACCTTCGTGCGGTCGAGTTTCGACGATCCGGACGCGCCTGAAATGAGCGATCAGCTCAACCCGCCCGGAACTCTCATTTGCGACGAGGAAGAAATCGTGGAACAGGAAGTCGTTACCGGCATTGCCTATGCAAAGGACGAAGCGCAGATTTCTCTGAGGCGGCTTGCCGACCGGCCGGGTGTGTCTGCGGCGATCTTCGGGCCTCTGGCCGATTCCCATATCAATGTCGACATGATCGTGCAGAACATTTCCGAGGACGGGTCGCGCACCGACATGACCTTTACCGTGCCCTCTGGCGATGCCGACAAGGCGCTCGAGGTCCTGGCCGGCGAGAAGGACGTCATCGGCTATGACGTGGTGCAGAGCGAATCAGGTCTCGCCAAGATCTCGGTGATCGGCATCGGCATGCGCAGCCATGCCGGCGTGGCCGCGACCGCGTTCAAGGCGCTTGCCGAAAAGTCGATCAACATCAAGGCGATCACCACGTCCGAGATCAAGATTTCGATCCTGATCGACGGGGCCTATGCCGAACTTGCGGTTCGGACTTTGCATTCGGTCTACGGTCTCGATAAGACTTAGGCCGACGGGCAAGATCAAAACGGCAAAAGCCGAAGACTGACCAGCCCCGGAGGGGTCCGGGGACACGGGCGGAAGCGATTCCGGACCGGTCATGTGAATTGGGAGTTGGAAGCGCGATGAGAGACCTTTCAGCAGGTCCGCGCGTGCTTCTCAGGCGGCTGCGCGAATTGATGGCGGAGCCCCTTGAGCCGCAGGAGCGCCTTGACCGGATTGTCCGCCAGATCGCGGCCAATATGGTGGCCGAAGTGTGCTCGTTTTATGTGCTGCGGGCTGACGGCGCTCTCGAACTCTTCGCCACGGAAGGCCTGAACAAGGACGCCGTCCACCTGGCCCAGTTGAAGATGGGGCAGGGCCTTGTCGGCACGATCGCGGCCAGCGCACGCTCGCTCAACCTGTCGGAAGCGCAGTCCCACCCCGCCTTTACCTACCTGCCGGAAACGGGCGAGGAGGTCTACAACTCCTTCCTGGGCGTGCCGATCCTGAGGGCCGGACGGTCGCTCGGCGTTCTGGTGGTGCAGAACAAGGCGCACCGCAAATACCGCGAGGACGAGGTCGAGGCGCTCGAGACCACGGCGATGGTTCTCGCGGAAATGATCGCCACCGGCGAATTGAAGCAGATCACCCGCCCGGGGCTGGAACTCGACCTGAGTCGCCCGGTGACGATCGAGGGCGATGCCTATGGCGACGGGATCGGGCTCGGTCACGTGATCCTGCACGAGCCGCGGATCGTGGTCACGGAGCTGCTCAACGACGATAGCGAATCGGAACTCAAGCGGCTCGAGGAAGCGCTCGGCTCGCTCAGGGTGTCGATCGACGACATGCTGTCGCGTCGCGATGTCTCGATGGAAGGCGAACACCGGGCGGTGCTCGAAGCCTACCGGATGTTCGCGCATGACCGCGGCTGGGTGCGCAAGCTCGAGGAAGCGATCCGCAACGGGCTGACCTGCGAGGCGGCGGTGGAGAAGGTGCAGAGCGACACCCGCGCGCGCATGATCCACATGACCGATCCCTATCTGCGCGAGCGGCTGCATGATTTCGACGATCTCGCCAACCGGCTGCTCCGGCAGCTGACGGGCTTCGTGCCTGGCGGCGCCGGACTGCCGCAGGACGCGATCATCGTCGCGCGCGCCATGGGCGCGGCCGAACTGCTCGATTATCCGCGCGAGGCGATCCGCGGGCTGGTGCTGGAAGACGGCGCCGTGACCAGCCATGTGGTGATCGTGGCGCGGGCCATGGGCATTCCGGTCGTGGGCCAGGTGATCGGCATTGCCTCGCTTGCGGAGAACCGGGACACGATCATCGTCGATGGCGAGGACGGGTTCGTGCACCTGCGCCCGATCCAGGACATCCAGAACGCCTATGCGGACAAGGTCAGGTTCCGCGCCAAGCGGCAGGAGCAGTTCAGGGAACTGCGCAAGGTCAAGCCGTGCACCCGCGACGGCCAGGACATCACGCTGCAGATGAATGCGGGCCTTCTGGTCGACCTGCCGCAGCTCAAGGAATCGGGCGCCAGCGGCATCGGCCTGTTCCGTACCGAATTGCAGTTCATGATCGCCTCGACCATGCCCAAGGTCGAGGAGCAGCAGACGCTTTACCGCAACGTTCTCAGGGAAGCCGCCGGCCGGCCGGTGACCTTCCGAACCCTCGATATCGGCGGGGACAAGGTCGTGCCCTATTTCCGCTCGGCGGAGGAGGAAAACCCCGCCATCGGCTGGCGCGCCATCCGGCTTTCGCTCGACCGGCCGGGTCTGTTGCGCACACAACTGCGCGCCCTGCTCAGGGCGGCGGCAGGGGTCGAGCTCAAGCTGATGTTGCCGATGGTGACGGAAGTCAATGAATTGCGGCAGGCGCGCGAATTGCTCGACAAGGAGGTCCGGCATCTGTCGCGCTTCGGCTACCAGTTGCCGCGCAGCCTCAAATTCGGCGCTATGCTTGAGGTGCCGAGCCTGCTGTGGCAGCTCGACGAGTTGATGGAAGAAGTGGACTTCGTCTCCGTCGGCTCCAATGACCTCTTCCAGTTCGTCATGGCCGTGGACCGGGGCAATTCGCGCGTGTCCGACCGGTTCGATCCGCTTGGGCGGCCGTTTCTTCGGGTGCTGCGCCAGATCGTGGTCGCGGCCGACAAGGCCGGCACTTCGCTGACGCTGTGCGGCGAGATCGCGGGCAAGCCGCTCTCGGCGATGGCGCTCCTGGGGCTCGGCTATCGCAACATCTCGATGTCGCCGTCCTCCATCGGCCCGGTCAAGTCGATGCTGCTGTCATTGGATCTCGGCAAGCTGGAAGCGGAACTGCTCCCGATGATCGCCGAGACCGAAAGCGACAGGCCCGTGCGCGAGTTCCTGACAGATTTCGCGAACGCCAATGGCGTGAACCTTTAGGATCAGACCATGGCGCGATTGCCGATACAGAAGATCAACGAACTGGAACGCCGTTTCGACGAGGTCGAGGCGCGCATGTCCGCGGGCCCGGACGCAGAGACCTATGTGAAGCTCGCTTCGGAATATTCGGAGTTGCAGCCGCTGGTGGGCGAGATCCGCGCCTTGCACAAGGCGCAGGCGGAACAGGCCGATCTCGAGGCAATGCTTGCCGACCGCTCCACCGACCGCGAGATGCGCGAACTGGCCGAACTCGATCTCAAGGAAGTCCGCGAGCGGATCGAGGCGCATGAGCACAGCATCGAGATCATGCTCCTTCCCAAGGACGCCGCCGACGAGCGCAGCGCGATCGTCGAAATCCGTGCCGGCACCGGCGGCTCCGAGGCCGCCCTGTTCGCGGGCGACCTGTTCCGGATGTATGAGCGCTACGCCTCCGCGCAGGGCTGGAAGGTGGAAGTGCTGTCGGCCAGCGAGGGCGAGGCCGGGGGATACAAGGAAGTCATTGCCACGGTCACCGGCAAGGGCGTGTTCGCGCGGCTCAAATTCGAGTCCGGCGTGCACCGCGTGCAGCGGGTACCCGAAACCGAATCGGGCGGCCGCATCCACACATCGGCGGCGACGGTGGCGGTGCTGCCGGAAGCCCAGGACATCGACATCGAGATCCGGCCCGAGGACATCCGCATCGACACCATGCGCGCTTCCGGCGCAGGCGGCCAGCACGTCAATACCACCGATTCGGCGGTGCGCGTGACCCATCTGCCCACCGGCCTGGTGGTCACGTCCTCGGAAAAGTCCCAGCACCAGAACCGGGCCAAGGCGATGCAGGTGCTGCGCTCTCGCCTGTTCGACATGGAGCGGCAGAAGCTTGACAGCGAACGTTCCGCCGACCGCAAGAGCCAGGTCGGTTCAGGCGACCGTTCCGAACGGATCCGCACCTATAATTTCCCGCAAGGGCGGGTGACCGATCACCGCATCAATCTCACGCTCTACAAGCTCGACCGGATGATGATGGGAGAAATCGACGAAATCGTCGATGCGCTGATCTCCGACCATCAGGCGGGGCAGTTGGCGACGCTCGGCGCGCATGACCGCGCCTGATCTTTCGGTAGCAACCACTGTCAGTGAAGCGTGGCGCATGCTTCGCGCGGCATTCCGCGCGGCCGGCCTCGAGACGGCCGATCTCGATGCGCGGCTTCTGGCAGCAGGCCTGACCGGACTTGAGCCACACCGGATCGTTACGGGTTGCGCGGACCCGCTCACGCCCGCGCAGGCGCAGGCACTGGCGCGAGCCATGGCCGAGCGGCTCGGCGGCCGGCCGGTTCACCGCATCCTTGGGGCCCGCGACTTCTACGGACTGACCTTCGCGCTGTCGCCGGCGACGCTCGAGCCGCGTCCCGATACCGAGACGCTGGTCGACGCCGTGCTTGCCTTTGTCCGCGCCAGGGTCGCCCGGTACGGGACGTGCCGCATCGCCGATCTTGGAATCGGAACCGGGGCGATCGGCCTCACTTTGCTTGCGGAATGTCCGGGTGCTCAGTGTCTGGGCATCGACCTGTCCGCCGAGGCGGTTTCGACGGCGCTCGCCAATGCCCGGTCTCTGGGTCTCGCGGGGCGCTACGCCGCGGTGGCGGGCAACTGGTTCGAGGGCATCGACGCGCACTTCGACCTGATCGTGTCCAATCCGCCCTATATCCCGACGGCGGATCTGGCAACGTTGACGCGCGACGTCACCGAGCACGATCCGATGCTGGCGCTTGATGGCGGGGCGGACGGTCTGGCGGCTTACCGCGCCATTGCCGCACAGGCCGGCGAGCGGCTTGCCAAGGCGGGACTGGTGGCGCTTGAAATCGGAAGTGGCCAGAAAGCCGAGGTGGCAGGACTGTTTGCCGCGCGCGGTTTTGCCCTTGAGGATGTGATCGCCGATCTGGGCGGCGTCGACAGGGTTCTTTTGTTCACGTTCGGGGGTGGCGGGAGGGGGGATTGATCCGACTTTTCGGGGGCAGGCAAGAAAAGGCTTGGAATTGCAAGCAAACATGGCTAGTTTCCGGGGCAGCGCCGGATAGCAAGTCTTGAAACAGATTCGATCCGACGGCTCGGTTCCGGGACCTCGCCTTTTTGACGGCGGGTTCGCAGGACAGCCTCTGGCGCGGGTATCTGCATTTGGACCCATAACGGTGACGGGATCAGTGGACGATCCTTTGTCGCGGCGCAACCTGCGATCCGGATTCGGCCAGTGCGCCCAACAGTTTTTTCAGGAACACAATCAGGTGACTTTCGAATGAGGCCAGGACAGCAAAACAAGCGTGGTCGCGGACGCGGCGGAAACAATTCCAATAACGGTGGCAACCGCAAGGGGCAGAATCCGTTATCGCGTACCTATGACAGCTCCGGTCCCGATGTGAAAATTCGTGGCACTGCCCAGCATGTGGCGGAAAAATACATGAATCTCGCTCGTGATGCACAGAGTTCCGGCGACCGCGTCATGGCTGAAAATTACTTGCAGCACGCCGAGCATTACAACCGCATCATCCTGACCGCCCAGGCGCAGATGCAGGAGCGGTTTCAGCGCGACGAAGCCTCGTCGCAGAACCAGGATGACGACGACCGCGAGTCGGACGACGACACCGATACCGTTTCCTTCGACCAGCGCGGTGGCGGCAACGACCAGCAGCCCCGCAGCGAGCGCCAGAACCAGGATCGCGGCGACCGGAACGATCGCCAGCAGGAACGCAACGAGCGCCGGGAGCGGCCCGCGCGCGCGGAACAGCCCTCCAGCAAGCCGGCCTTTGACGCCGACGCGCCTCAGCCTGTGATCGAGGGCGTGCCGGCGGAAGTGGCAATCAACCAGGAAGGCGCCGACGGCGAGGCGGCTGCACGTCCCGCGGCGAGGCGCCGCGGCCGACCGAAGCGGGTGCGCACCGAGGACGCGGCTGCCGGCGGCGCTTCCGGCGAACCGGCTGCGGCCGAGGCCGTCGCCGTCGAGTAACCACCTGTTGCCCGGCCCAGAGCCGAAGCCCCGGTTGTCCGCAGCCGGGGCTTTTTTTGCTTTCCGGGCCAGGACGTAAGGTCAGGGCCAGGGCTTCCGGTGGCCCGCGTCTTTTTATCGCCCGCCAGGTCTTTTGCGCGCGCGCCGACATACCCATATCTGCTCTATCAATCAGGCTTGCCGCAGACGGGAGCCTGTCCGGACCCACTGTCCCGCGCCGAAAAGGGCGGGTCATGTAAAGGAGCAGACCATGAATATCGAAAAATACTCTGAGCGCGTTCGCGGCTTCATTCAGTCCGCCCAATCCTATGCGCTCGCCGAAGATCACCAGCAGTTCATGCCCGAGCACCTGCTCAAGGTGCTGATGGACGACGATCAGGGCATGGCGTCCTCGCTGATCGAGCGCGCCGGTGGACGTCCCGCCGATGTGCGCCTCGCCACGGGGGCCGCCATCGCAAAGCTGCCGAAGGTGGTTGGCGGCAACGGCCAGCTGTACCTCTCGCAACCCGTCGCCAAGGTGTTCAACACCGCCGAAGAAGCTGCGAAGAAGGCCGGCGACAGCTTCGTCACGGTCGAACGGCTGCTGCTTGCGCTGGTGATCGAATCCTCGGCCGCCACCTCGAAGATCCTCAAGGATGCCGGCGTCACCGCGCAGGGACTCAACCGGACCATCGAAGAGATCCGTAAGGGCCGGACCGCCGACAGCGCCGGCGCCGAACAGGGATTCGACGCGCTCAAGAAATATGCGCGTGACCTGACCGCCGCCGCCCGCGAAGGCAAGCTCGATCCGGTGATCGGCCGTGACGACGAAATCCGCCGCACCATCCAGGTTCTGTCGCGCCGCACCAAGAACAACCCGGTGCTGATCGGCGAGCCGGGCGTGGGCAAGACGGCGATCGCCGAAGGCCTGGCGCTCCGGATCGTCAATGGCGACGTGCCCGAATCGCTCAAAGACAAGCAGTTGATGGCGCTCGACATGGGCGCGCTGATCGCCGGTGCGAAGTATCGCGGCGAATTCGAGGAGCGGCTCAAGGCCGTGCTTTCGGAAATCCAGGCCAATGCCGGCGGCATCATCCTGTTCATCGACGAGATGCACACGCTGGTCGGCGCCGGCAAGGCCGACGGCGCGATGGACGCCTCCAACCTGCTCAAGCCTGCTCTTGCCCGCGGTGAACTCCACTGCGTCGGTGCGACCACGCTCGACGAGTACCGCAAGCATGTCGAAAAGGATCCTGCGCTCGCGCGGCGGTTCCAGCCGGTGATGGTGGAAGAGCCGACCGTCGAGGACACGGTCTCGATCCTGCGCGGGCTCAAGGAAAAATACGAGCAGCACCACAAGGTGCGCATCAGCGATTCGGCGCTGGTGTCGGCCGCCGTGCTCTCCAACCGCTACATCACCGACCGGTTCCTGCCCGACAAGGCGATCGACCTGGTCGACGAATCGGCGGCGCGGCTGAGGATGCAGGTCGATTCCAAGCCCGAGGAACTCGACGAGCTTGATCGCCGCATCATGCAGCTCAAGATCGAGCGCGAGGCGCTGAAGCGGGAAACCGATCAGGCCTCGAAGGACAGGCTCGAGCGTCTCGACCGCGAACTCTCCGACATCGAGGAGAAATCCGACGCGCTGACGGCCAGATGGCAGGCGGAAAAGCAGAAGCTCGGCCTTGCCGCCGACATCAAGCTCAAGCTCGAAGCGGCCCGCAACGACCTGGCGATCGCCCAGCGCAAGGGCGAGTACCAGCGCGCCGGCGAACTGGCCTATTCGGAGATCCCGGCGCTCGAGCGGCAGCTCGCCGAAGCCGAGGCCCAGGGCGAAACCGATTCGTCCGGCATGGTCGAGGAAACCGTGACGCCCGATCACATCGCCCATATCGTCTCGCGCTGGACCGGCATTCCGGTCGATCGCATGCTTGAGGGCGAACGCGACAAGCTGCTCCGGATGGAAGACGAGATCGGCAAGCGCGTGGTCGGCCAGGGCGAAGCGGTGCAGGCCGTTTCCAAGGCTGTGCGCCGGGCGCGCGCCGGGCTGCAGGACCCGAATCGTCCGATGGGCTCGTTCATCTTCCTCGGCCCCACCGGCGTGGGCAAGACCGAGCTCACCAAGGCGCTCGCCGAATTCCTGTTCGACGACGAGACGGCGATGGTGCGGCTCGACATGTCGGAATACATGGAGAAGCACTCGGTCTCCCGGCTGATCGGCGCGCCTCCCGGCTATGTCGGCTATGACGAAGGCGGCGCGCTCACCGAAGCCGTGCGGCGCCGGCCCTACCAGGTGATCCTGTTCGACGAGATCGAAAAGGCGCATCCGGACGTCTTCAACGTGCTCTTGCAGGTGCTCGACGACGGGCGTCTGACGGACGGGCAGGGCCGCACGGTCGACTTCCGCAACACGCTGATCGTCATGACCTCGAACCTGGGCTCGGAATACCTGACTGCGCTCGGTGAAGACCAGGATGCGGACGCGGTGCGCGACGAGGTGATGGCCGTGGTGCGCGGCGCCTTCCGGCCGGAATTCCTGAACCGGGTCGACGAGATCATCCTGTTCCACCGGCTGCGCCGGTCGGAAATGGGCGCGATCGTCGACATCCAGCTGGCCCGGCTCGGCCGGCTGCTGGCCGATCGCAAGATCGATGTCGCGCTCGACGACGAGGCCCGGGTGTGGCTGGCCGATAAGGGCTACGATCCTGCCTATGGTGCGCGTCCGCTGAAGCGGGTGGTGCAGAAATACGTGCAGGACCCGCTGGCCGAGAAGATCCTGCTCGGCGAAGTCGGCGAGGGCGCCCATGTCAAGGTCAGCGCAGGCTCCGACAGGCTGGTGTTCGCGGTCGATGGCGCGCAGCCGGCCGAGCGGCAGGGCGAAGCCGCCTAACCAGGCCGTGCCCTGCGACATTCAAGGCGGGTCCTTCGGGACCCGCCTTTTTGCGTCCGTGAAAAGCGTCCGCAAGGGGGTGCCCGGTCAGCGGCTTGCGAGTTCCTTGTTGGCGACCTCGATGCCGAGCAGCGTATTGATGCGGTCGCGTTCGCGCGCGAACATCGCATAGGCATCGTCCTTGAGCGACTTGCCGTCGGGCAGGCGGATGCGCATGGGGTCCACCTTGTTGCCGTTGACGATCAGTTCGTAGTGGAGATGCGGACCGGTCGACAGTCCGGTCGAGCCGACGGTGCCGATCACCTGGCCCTGGCGCACGCGGGCGCCCGGCACGATGCCCTGGGCGATCGTGTTCTGGTGCGAATAGCTCGATTCATAGCCGTTGGCGTGGCGGATGATGGTCTGGCGGCCATAGCCGCCCTTGTCCCAGCTCGCCTTTTCCACCACCCCGTTGCCCGCCGCGATGATCGGCGTGCCGCGAGGTGCGGCCCAGTCGACGCCGGTGTGCATGCGCGAATATTTGAGAATCGGATGGCGGCGCATGCCGAAGCCCGAGCGGAACTTGCCGTTCGGGACCGGATTGCGCAGCAGGAACTGCTTGGCGCTGCGGCCTTCCTCGTCATAATAGTCGATGGAATTGTCTTCGGGGTGCTGGAACCGGTAGAGCCGGATCGAATTCCCGCCGAACTTCGCGTTCACGAACAGGAGTTCGGAATCCTTGGTCACGGTGCCGTCGTCGTCGGCCACCGAGAAAAACGCTTCCAGCGTGTCGGTCGGGCGCAAAGGCGACTGGAAATCGACGCTGCTTGCCAGCATCTTGATGATCTGCTCGATCATGTCGCCCGACATGCCGTAGGTGAGGCCGGCGCGGTAGATGCCGTCATAGATATTGGGCAGGTCGCGGGCGGTGGCCACCGGAAGTGCCGAATCGTCGAAGGCCGAGCGGATCGCCGGCGTCGGCGGCGGCTCGCTGCCGATCACGTATCCGTTGCGATCCGAGAGCGCCACGGTGATCACGTGGCTGGTCTTGTGGTAGACGCTCAGGCGGATGATGCGGGCGCTCTCGCCGGTTTGTTCGACGCCGATGCGGACGACCGAATTCTCTGCGATCTTGTCGACATTGATCTCGTCGCCGAGCGTGGCGGCCGCAGCCACATATTGTTCCTCATCGTAACCGGCACCTTCGAGGATGTCCGACAGCGGCGCCGGCTTTCGCACCGGCACAATGTCGTCGACATACTCGGTCCGGTCCTCGGCGCTGGGGGAATAGGCGGCCACCGAGACGTTTTCGGCGATCACGCGTGCGTTCAGGCTGGCGCTGAAATCGAGGTCGAAGCGGTTGGACGCGAACCGCCGCGGGTCGACATAATTGAGGGAGGCGAGTTGCACGGTGCCATCGGTCAGCACCGACCCGTTGGTGCGCACTGTCTCCTCGGCCTCGTCGAGCGTCATGGATGCCGCGAAGGGCCGGCCCGGAGCCTCGAGCGGAAAGTCGGAGGACCGGAGGCTGATTTCCGAATCCACATCGGCCCCATAGATGACGCCGGTGCGTACGCTGGAGGCGGCCTCGACATCGCCGGCGGAAAAGATCTTGAGCGGATCGAAATGCGGATAGGACTTGGCCGCCGCGGACGGATGGTTGGCCGCAAGCGCGATCTTCACATGGGCAAAGGGTTGCCGCCGCACCACGTCATGGTCGCCGTCGCGCACCATGGTCGATACTTCCATGATGGCGCGGTCGACCGGCTTGGCGGTGACCACCGACTGGACCAGCCGGGAGCCTTTCTCCACCGAACCGGTGACCGCGGCATTCAGGTCGGCGGCGGCCAGCGCCTCGGCGGGGATCGCCAGCTGCTCGCGGCCCTCGAGCGCACCGAACAGGGCCACGCCCATCAGAAGGCTCGAGGTAATCCCGGTCATGAAGGTGCCGGAGAGCCAGCGCAGCGAGATCTCGCGCTTGTCCGGGGGCTTGCGGCCACCGGCCAGCAGTGGCGGTTGATCGCCCATCTGCCGTGCAAGGAACTCGTCGTTTGGCATGGGTCCTCCGGTTGTCGGCGGCGCCGGCGCCTATGGCGCGCCGCCGCCTTGAAGGTGTGCCCTGCTCGCGGGCCTTGTGTCAATTCCGAAGCCGGCGCGGGGCCGGTGCTATAGAACGCGGGGCAGGGCATCAAAGCCCCACACCAGCGGGTTTCCTTCTTCTAGAGCAAATTCCGGCGGCGATAAGGCAAAAGGCCGCAAACTCCCTCTTTATATAGGACCTGCGCCGCTTTGCCCCGGGGCTGAAACGGGGCGGGCGGAACAATCGACAAAAAATCACAGAATTATGAAAAACCCTGTTGACTCCTGGCGTGGGAGGGACCTATAACCCGCTCACAC
>NZ_LQZT01000009.1 GCF_001703635.1 Parahoeflea olei
ATCCGCCACCGCACTCGCCATTACAGCCTCAAATGCGGCGGTTGGGAAGTTACAAGGGGCGAGGGGCAAGGGCAAAGGCAAGGGGATGCATGGCCCGGTCCGTGCTGCGGACACCGTGCGGGTGCGCAAAAATTCGGTTGGACGTGAAACCAAGGGCGGGGCTTGAGCGTATTAGCTACACGTCACGAACCGGAGATCTGCCATGCCCCGTCAGAATTTCGCGCTTGCCGCCGCCGCTGTGGTCCTGTTCGCAAACGCTAGTCCGGCATCTGCCGAACAGCTTGCCGGCAATGATCTCAAGCAGTTCGTCAACGGCAAGCGGGTCTATCTGGAAACCCCGTTCGGGGGAGAGTTTCCGTTGAGCTACAAGCCCTCCGGCGTCGTCACCGGAGACGGAACCGCCCTCGGTCTCGGCAAGTATTTCCGTCCCAAGGAAAGCGGGAAATGGTGGGTCGATGGCGAGAACCTGTGCCAGAAATGGCCGACCTGGTACGATGGCAAGACCAGTTGCTTCCGAATCAGGAAGACCGGCGAACGTTCGCTCGACTGGGTGCGCGATGACGGACGCAGCGGCAGCGCCCGCATCGAAGGCTGAATTTCACCCATTTTTAACCATGATTTCCGCTGGGTCGCCCGATTGGGGCGGCCCATCGCAATTTTGCCATCTTGCGGGACGATCTAGGCTCGCGATCGGACTATCGATCGCATAGACTGACGGGGACGGCTTGCGCAGATGGTGATTTGCCGGGCCATAATGGCGAGAGCCAGAATATCGGGACGCGGTGTGGGACACGTGAATTCAAAACCAACCGGCGCAGGCCTGCGCCTTGCGGTCGCCGCGAGCGCCATCGCCGTGCTTTCCATCGGGCTTTCCGGTTGCGGGGCGACCTCGGGGTCGGGCGATACCTCGCACATCAACACCAAGACAAAATTCTCCGTGGCCGAATATGGCGTCGCAGCCAGCCCGCGCGTCACCACCGCCAAGCGCCCCCAGAAGGGCGGCGGCCGCGACATGGTCGGCAAGCCCTACAAGGTCAAGGGCAAGTGGTACACGCCGGCGGAAGACAAGGACTACGACCGCGCCGGACTGGCTTCCTGGTATGGTCCCAATTTCCATGGCCGGCTGACCGCCAATGGCGAGATCTACGACCAGTTTCATCTCTCCGCCGCCCATCCGACCTTCCCGCTGCCGAGCTATGCGCGGGTGACCAACAAGAAGAACGGCAATTCGGTGATCGTGCGCGTCAACGACCGCGGTCCCTATGCCCATGGCCGCATCATCGACGTGTCCAACCAGGCCGCCGAGCTTCTGGACATGAAGCGCGACGGGGTCGCCGCGGTGCGGGTGGAATATATCGGCCGCGCTCCGGTCGAGGGCGACGACACGCCTTACCTGATGGCAAGCTACCGGCCCGGTGGTTCCAATGAACCTGCGGGCGGCGTGATCGCCACCGGCGTGATGATGGCGATGAACACGGTGGAATCGGCGCTTCCGGGCGTCAACGGCGCGACGGCGGCGATGGCGCCGTCGGCTGCGATCGACACCGCCCAGGCCTTCCAGCCGGTCGAACAGGGATCTGCTTCCGCCTTCGCCTCCGAGCTTCCGCCCGGTTTCGCACTGCCCGAGATCGGCCCGGTGGTCGAGGACCGTCCGTCCTTCGGCACGCCCGTGGCCCAGCTTTCGAGCGATGGAGCAGCCGACGGGCTTTACGATGTCGGCCTGGCCTACTGGGGCGGGCGGGTGATCAAGACCGGACACCCCTTCGAGGCCGTGCTCGGCACGCGCGCCGCCGAGCGCTGAGCCGCCGGGGCAGGGGTGCCGCGCGCGCCCCGCATGAGGGCCCTGCCATGCGGCATTGATTGCCGCTGGCGAGATTGCTAGGCTTGCCCCCACATCTTTTCGTCACACTGGATTGAAATATGGCCCGGTTGGTCCTTGCCCGCCTGTTCCTCGTCGTCGCGCTTGCGAGCCTTGCCCTCACCGGTGGCGCGCGCGCGCAACTGTTCGAGACCAAGGCCCGCCAGGCCTACATGATCGATGCCGGCACCGGCACGGTGCTGTTTGCCAAGAACGAGAACGAACTGGTTCCGCCGGCGTCGCTCGCCAAGCTGATGACCATGGAGGTGGTGTTCAACGCCATTCGCACCGGGCGGCTGACCCTCGACGACACCTTCCAGGTCTCGGAAAATGCCTGGCGCACCGGTGGCGCGGCGTCGCGCACCTCGACCATGTTCGCCGAGCTCAAATCCTCGATCCGGCTCGAGGACCTGATCCAGGGCGTGATCGTGCAATCGGCCAATGACGGCTGCATCATCATCGCCGAGGGCATGGCCGGTTCCGAGGAGAATTTCGCGCGGCTGATGACCGAACGCGGCCGCGAGATCGGCCTCACCCAGTCCGTCTTCGGCAATTCCAACGGCTTGCCGCACCCCGATTCCAAGGTGACGATGAAGGACCTCGTCACGCTCGCGCGCCATATCCAGTCGACCTATCCCGAGTTCTACCGCTATTATTCGCAGAAGGATTTTACCTGGAACAAGATCCTGCAGCGCAACCGCAATCCCTTGCTGGCGCTCGATATCGGCGTGGACGGCATGAAGACCGGTTACACCGAAGGATCGGGCTACGGCATCGTCGCCTCGATCCAGCGGGACGGACGGCGGCTGTTCCTGGCCATGAGCGGGCTTGTCAGCGAGAGCGAACGCGCGGAAGAAGCGCGCAAGATGCTCGAATGGGGCATTCGCGCCTTCGAGAAGAAGACGCTGTTCGACAAGGACGAGACCATCGGCGAACTCGGCGTCTATGGCGGGGCGGGGTCGGCCATCGTCAAGGCGGAGGGCCCGGTCGATATCCTGGTGCCGATCACCAATCCGGATCGGCTGACGGCCCGAATCAACTACCGCTGGCCGCTGCGCGCGCCGCTCCAGGCGGGCACCCAGGTCGGCGTGCTCCGGGTCTTCATCGGCGATGTGCTGTCGCAGGAGACCCCGCTTTACGCCGTCAACGACGTCGACAAGGGGCCGCTGTATTCACAGGCCTTCGACGCCCTGATCGAACTTGCGCAATTCTGGCGATAACTGCGCAGCCAAACGTTCAATTGTGATCTGAAATGGGCTAGGTAGGTGGAACCGGGCGATGCCGGGCGACACACCAACAGATCCGGGGCCTTGCGCAGGGGAACTCCTTGCCGCGCCGCCACCGGGCCGGGAAACCATAGCGTGACGAAAACCACAGGGCGCTTCATCACATTCGAAGGCGGGGAGGGGGCCGGGAAATCCACCCAGATCCACCGCCTTGCAGGCGTGTTGCGCCGCCGCGGGCATGACGTGCTGGTCACCCGCGAACCCGGCGGCTCGGCCGGCGCCGAAGCCGTGCGCCACGTGCTGCTGTCGGGCGCCGCCGAGGAGTTCGGCGTGCGCATGGAGGCCGTGCTGTTTGCCGCCGCCCGCAGCGACCATGTCGAGGAGGTGATTCGGCCGGCGGTCGAGGAGGGCGCGGTCGTGCTGTGCGACCGGTTCATGGATTCAAGCCGGGTCTACCAGGGCGTGACCGGCAATCTCGAGCCGCATTTCGTGCGCAATCTCGAGCGCATCGCTGTCAATGCGATGACGCCGGACCTGACGCTGGTGCTCGATCTGCCCGCCGAAACCGGCCTGCGCCGGGCCAAGGCGCGGGAAGGCAAGAATGCGGCGCCGGACCGCTTCGAGAAGGAAGAACTGGCGACCCACGAGAAGCGCCGCGAGGCCTTTGTCGACCTCACGCGCACCGAACCCGACCGCTGCGTGCTGATCGACGCCCGCCAATCGCAGGACGCCGTGGCGCTCGCCATCCTGGCGGCGGTGGAGCCGCTGCTCGAGACCGAGGCGAGCGAGCGCCCTGCGCGGGACGGCAAGGCATGAATGGAGACAGTCCGGGTTTGCTGGAGGGCGCAATCCCGCCGCAAACCAACACAGCGCTGTTCGGTCATGACGCCGCGCAGGAATTCCTCGCCACCGCCTACCGCTCGGGGCGCATGCACCATGCCATCCTGATCGAGGGCGCCGAAGGCATCGGCAAGGCGACATTGGCCTACCGCTTCGCCCATCACGTGCTGTCACATCCCGACCCGCTTGAAGCCCCCGACCGCATCGCCGACCCCGATCCGCACGATGCGGTCAGCCGGCAGCTGGCGAGCGGCGCCTCGCACAACGTGCTGCACCTGTCCCGCCCGGTGGATGAAAAGACCGGCAAGGCCAAATCCGTCATCACCGTCGACGAGGTGCGTCGCGCCGGCAAGTTCTTCGCCCAGACCTCGGGCACCGGCAACTGGCGCATCGCCATCATCGATCCCGCCGACGATCTCAACCGCAACGCCGCCAACGCGATCCTCAAGATCCTCGAAGAGCCGCCGAAACGGGCGCTGTTTCTGGTCCTGTCGCACACGCCGGGCCGGCTTCTGCCCACCATCCGGTCGCGCTGCCTGTCGCTGCGGCTCGAGCCGCTGTCGGCCGAGGATCTTGATCGCGCGCTCGCCCATCTCGGCACCGCGCCCGGCGGAACGGATTCGATCGCCGACTTGAGCGAAGGCAGCGTCGCGCGCGCGCTGCTGTTGCGAAATTACGGCGGCGCCGAGATCGCCGAAGCCTTTGTCGACATCATCGAGCGCGGCAGTCTGATGAACCGCGAACCGATCTCTGCGCTCGCCGAGGGCCTGGCGGCCCGGGACCGCGACATCGCCTACCAGTTCTTCACCGAATTCGCCGTCGACCGGATCCAGGCCATGGCGCGTGCGGCCGGCCTGTCGGGCGATCTTGCGGAAGCCGACCGGCTGGCGCGGCTGTCGGCGGCGCTGCGGGAGCATTTCGGCACCGCCGCCGCCTACAATCTCGACCGCAAGCAGACCGTGCTCGGTGCCTTTTCCCTGATTTTTGCCTGACGCAAGGCATGGCATCGCGCGGCTTTATCGCTTATGACGGCTTCGGACATGGGCCGGCATTGCGGCCCGGATCGCAAGACCTTGAATGAAGGCGACCATGAGCACCGAGCGCTATTACATCACCACACCGATCTTCTATCCCAACGGGGTGCCGCATATCGGCCACGCCTATACGGCGATCGCGACAGATGTGATGGCGCGCTTCCAGCGGCTGGATGGCAAGGACGTGTTCTTCCTGTCGGGAACCGACGAGCACGGCCAGAAGATGCAGCAGACCGCCGAGAAGAACGGGATTTCGCCGATCGAACTCGCCGACCGCAACTCGGCCGTCTTCCGCGACATGCTCAAGCGGCTCAACTGCTCGAACGATGATTTCATCCGCACCACCGAGGCCCGCCACCGGGTCTCCGTGCAGGAATTGTGGCGACGGATGGAAGCCAATGGCGACATCTATCTCGGCAAATATGGCGGCTGGTATTCGGTGCGCCAGGAAGCCTATTTCGACGAGAGCGAGACCACGCTCGGCGAAGACGGCGTGCGCCGCGAGCCGCTCGGCTCGCCGGTCGAATGGGTCGAGGAGGAAAGCTATTATTTCCGCCTCTCCGCCTATGGCGACAAGCTGCTGGAGCTTTACGAGGCCAATCCCGGCTTCGTGATGCCGGCCGAGCGCCGCAACGAGGTGGCAAGCTTCGTGCGCGGCGGCCTCAAGGACCTGTCGATCTCGCGCACCACCTTCGATTGGGGCATCCCGGTGCCGGGCAACGACAAGCATGTGATGTATGTCTGGGTCGATGCGCTGACCAACTACATCACCGCCGCCGGGTTCCCGGACGAGACGGCCGAGAAATGGGGCTACTGGCCCGCGACCCACATCATCGGCAAGGACATCGTCCGCTTCCACGCGGTCTACTGGCCGGCCTTCCTGATGTCGGCGGGGCTTGAACTGCCGGCCCGCGTCTTCGCCCACGGGTTCTTGAACAACAAGGGCGAGAAGATGTCGAAGTCGGTCGGCAATGTCGTCGACCCGTTCGCGCTGATCGAGGAATACGGCCTCGACCAGGTGCGCTATTTCTTCATGCGCGACGTCTCTTTCGGCCAGGACGGCTCCTACAGCCACGAGGCGATCACGGCGCGGATCAATTCCGATCTCGCCAACGATCTCGGCAACCTGGCGCAGCGCTCGCTGTCGATGATCAACAAGAACTGCGAGGGCAGGGTGCCCGACCACGGCGATTTCACCGCCGAGGACGACGCCATCCTGAAGGCTGCCTACGGCATCTATGACAAGATGGTCGCGGAGATGGCGAACCAGCAGATCCACCGAGCGCTCGCCGCCGTCTGGGACGTGGTGTCGGAAGCCAACCGCTACTTTGCCTCCCAGGAGCCCTGGGCGCTCAAGAAGACCGATCCCGCACGCATGAACACGGTGCTCTACGTGACCGCCGAGATCATCCGCGTGGTCGGCGTCGCGATCCAGCCCTTCGTGCCGGAAAGTGCTGCGAAGCTTCTCGATCTCGTCGCCGTGCGCGAGGACAAGCGCGTGTTCCATGTGCGCCAGGCGGCCCTCGTGCCCGGCACCGAGCTGCCGAAGCCCGAAGGCGTGTTCCCGCGCTATGTGGAACGGGACGCGGAGGCCTGACGGAATGGCGGACTCCTTCGACGTGCATGCCCATCCGGTCATCGATACCCACTGCCATCTCGATTTCGACGATTTCGCGCCGGAACGGGACCAGGTGATCGGGCGTGCCCGGGATGCCGGACTGGCGCGCATGGTGACGATCTGCACCCGGGTCCGGAAATTCGACCGGATCAGGGCGGTCGCCGAAGCCTATGACGACGTGTTTTGCTCGGTCGGCACCCATCCGGGCAATGCCGGCGAGGAGCCGGACGTCACCACCGCCGAGATCGTCGAGCTTGCCAGGCACCCCAAATGCGTGGCGATCGGCGAGGCCGGGCTCGACTTCTTCTATCCCGACAATGCGCCGCGCGACGTGCAGCTCGCCGTGTTCCGGGCCAATATCGACGCGAGCCGCCAGACCGGATTGCCGCTGGTGATCCATTCGCGCGCGGCCGACGAGGACATGGCGGCGACGCTCGAGGAAGAGACGGGGAAGGGGCCCTTCCCCTTCATTCTCCATTGCTTTTCCGCCGGCCAGGAGCTCGCCAATGTCGGCGTCAGGCTCGGCGGCTACATCTCGTTTTCGGGCATCGTCACCTTCCCCAAATCCGAGGAGCTGCGCGCGATCGCGAAGACCGTGCCGCACGACCGGCTGCTGGTCGAGACCGATGCGCCGTATCTCGCGCCGCCGCCCAAGCGCGGCAAGCGCAACGAACCTTCCTATGTGGTTCACACAGCACGGGTTCTCGGCGAAACCATCGGCCTGTCGGAACCCAAGATCCGCGACCTGACGACGGAGAACGCCTACCGGCTGTTCACCCGCATGCCGAGGGCCGCGTAGGCGATGGCAAAGCTGCGCCGCCAGTTCACGGTCCTGGGCTGTTCGTCGTCGCCCGGCGTGCCGCGGGTGAACGGCGACTGGGGCGCGTGCGACCCGGAGAACCCGAAGAACCGGCGCAGCCGGGCTGCCTTCCTGATCCGCCAGATCGGAGCCGACGGCGGCGAGACCACGATCGCGATCGACACCGGCCCCGATTTCCGCGAGCAGATGATCGCCGCCCGCGTGCGCCATCTCGATGCGGTGCTCTACACCCACTCCCATGCCGACCACGTGCACGGGATCGACGATTTGAGGGGCTTTGCGCTGTCGCAGCGCATGCGCATTCCGATCCATGCCGCGCCCGAGACCATGGCGCATATCCGCGCGGGCTTCGGCTACTGCCTGGAGACGCCCGCGGGCAGCGACTATCCGCCGATCACCCGGCCGCACCTGATCAACGATCTCGACCAGCCGGTCCGCATCGAAGGCGCGGGCGGCCCGGTCGAGCTCATGCCGCTCGAGCAGGTGCACGGCTCGATCCGCTCGCTCGGTTTCCGCATCGGTGACGTGGCCTATTGCTGCGACGTCAGCGACTTTCCGAAACGGACCGTCGAAAAGCTGCAGGGCCTCGACCTGCTGATCGTCGACGCGCTGCAGTACAAACCGCATCCGAGCCACTTGTCGATCGATCAGGCGCTGTGGTGGATCGAGAAGCTCAAGCCCAGGCGGGCGATCCTGACCCACATGCATGTGCCGCTCGATTATGCGACCGTGCTGGCGGAAACGCCGGACCATGTCGAGCCGGCCTATGACGGACTGACCATCGAGCTGGAGACGAGCCCATGACCTCTCATCCGACCGCGACCGAAATGACCCCCGAGCTGATCGCGCCGGGCTCGAGCATGGCGCGGGTGGCCGCCGCTGCGGCCGAGGCCGGGCTTGCCATCCGCATCCTCAAGATGGAGCAGTCGACCCGCACCGCGCAGGAAGCGGCCGATGCCGTGGGCTGCGACGTCGCCCAGATCGTCAAGTCGCTGGTGTTCGAGAACAGCGCCACCGGCAAGCTCGACCTGATGCTGGTCTCTGGCGCGCACAATGCCGATATGGATTATATTTCAGATACCTACATCCTTTCCTTCGCGCGTTGCGACGGCCGCCGGGTGCGCGACGAAACTGGCTTCGCCATCGGCGGTGTGGCGCCCATCGGTCATCTCAAGCCGATCGCGGTCTATCTGGACCGGACCTTGCTCGACCACGCCGTGGTCTGGGCAGCCGCGGGCCGGCCCGACAGCGTCTTCAGCGTCGATCCGGTCGCGCTCGCAAGCGCCATCGGCGCCAAGATCATCGACGTGCGCGCCGCTGGCTGAGGTTTTCGCGCCAAGCCTGCGCGGCGTCGCTCAGGTCTGATGGCCGCTTTCAAGCCAGCTCAGGATCTCCGCCGTGTGGTCGCCACGCGCCGGCAGCGGGCGCGGCGCGCGCTCTTCTCCTGTCGAAAACCGCGGCGCCGGCGCTGCCTGAAACACGCCGTCGATCTCGCGCCAGACGCCGCGCGCGGCCATGTGTGGATCGGCCGCGGAAGAGCGCGGATCGAGGGCAGGGGCCACGCAGGCATCCGACCCCTCGAACAGCTTCTCCCAGTGCGCGCGCGGCTGCTTCGCGAAGAGCCCGGCCAGCAGCGCGGTCTGTTTCGGCCACGCATCGGCGTCGAATTGCTGCGTGAAATCAGGATCGTCCGACAGGCCCATCAGATCCAGGAACGCGGCGTAGAATTTCGGCTCCAGACACTGCACGGACATGAAGCCGCCATCGGCGCAGGCGTAGCAGCGGCTCCAGTGCGGCCCGTCGAGCAGGCTTCGTCCGCGCGCGATGGCAAGCCCTCCGGTCTGGCCCAGCGCCATCAGCAGGTTCATCATATGCGCCGAGCCGTCGACGATCGCGGCGTCCACCACCGTGCCGCCGCGGCCGGCACGTGCGGCAAGCACGCCGGAGAGAATGCCGGCCACCAGATAGAGCGCGCCGCCGCCGATATCGCCGACCAGCGTCGGCGGCGTGAACGGCGGCTCGCCGGCATTGCCGCCATACCAGGCCGCGCCCGACAGAGAAACGTAGTTGAGGTCATGGCTGGCCGTCTGCGCCCGCGGTCCGGTCTGGCCCCAGCCAGTCATGCGGCCATAGACCAGATCCGGATTGACCGCCATCAACGCGTCTGGACCGAGGCCGAGCCGCTCCATGACGCCGGGCCGGAATCCTTCGATCAACGCTCCGGACCGGCCGACGAGCTGTTTCAGCACCGCGACGTCGTCCGGCGCCTTGAGGTCGAGTTCGATCGATCGCTTGCCGCGGTCGATCACCGATCGCTCCGGCATGCCCGGCGCCGGCCGACCGTGCTTGCGATGGACGACGATCACATCCGCGCCCAGATCGGCCAGCATCATGGCTGCGAACGGCGCCGGTCCCAGCGCCTCGATTTCGATGATCCGCAATCCTTCGAGCATGCTATCCCCATGGAACGAATGGAATGATCAGTCGCGACAGCCGTGCAGGCCATGGCGTGCCGGTGTGCCGCACGACTAGACCACAGATTTGCGCCGCATGCACTTGCGGGCTGCAAACCGGCCGGCGAAATCTCGCACAGCGCTTCGACAAACGGATGCAGGCTGTTGATTTACATGTGAAAACAAGTGGCGCTGAAGGCCAGCGATTTCCACCTGATGGATGGACAATAGTTCCATAATCCATCTTATGCGATTTTTGTTTGGCGGTGATTGCCGCGGCCGAGACGTGCCGGCGCATGGGCGCTCCAGCGTTTGCTGACGCCAGACGACACAGTGCTGCGAGACCTTGTCCCCTGACGCGCTGCTGCCCCGAGATGGCCGTCAACATCTGCGCCCCGCGTTGGTCTATCCGTTCAGGCTCTTCAGCACCAGCCGGTACACCGCACCTTTTGCCGTCTCGTCGCAAGGCCATGCGACCCATTCCCGATCCAGCGTCAGGCGTCCGGCCGGAACCAGGTGCCGCGCGATCTCGGCCGGCGTGGTGTCGTCGCGCGTCCCGTTCTCCCAGTCATGAAAGGCTGTCGAGTATCGAACCATCGCTCCGCTGACCGGCAGATCGAGCAAGCCACCCTCGGCAAAAAATCTCAACCCGTCGCCCATTTCCTCGCCGATGAGTTTGAGCCTGGGTCCCAAGCGATGTTTGAGGATGGCGACAAACACGATCGCGGCGGAAAACGTGAACTTGTCGACGAGCAAGACGACCTGCCTGCCTGGGTCTTCGGTGACGGCATCGATCAAGGGCAGCGTTTGGAGGAAGTCGCCCCCGGTGTTTCCGCGAACGTCTATCAGCAGCGTCCGTCCCGTGCTGCGGCGTACTTGCTCGGCGGCACACGAGATGGCTTCCGGCAGCGCAGTTTCCCTCGGATCGAAGAAGCTTGGCAAGGATATCGCAAGCCCGAGGCCCTGCCAGTCCTCAATCTCCGCGTATCTTTGTGGCTGCCAGGCCGGATCGGCCTTGCCATGCTCGTTTCTCGGATAGAGCCTCGATGCCGGAACCGTATGCCCGTTGTCCATTTTCAGTTCGGTTGTCCGCCCGTTCTCGTCCTTGACGCGATAGGTGGTGGCCTCCCCTGACGAAACGCCAAGGCGAGCCAGGGCATGGGGCCATGCGAGAAGAATCGGGCCGATGACCCGTTTCCGCTGGTGCGTTCCCGCCAGGAACCTCGCCGCAGCGGCTTCGATTTGGCCGACAGCTGTGCCATTGACGGCTAGCAGTTCCCGCCCCGGACCCGGTGTCTCCTGGGCGGTGTCCATCAACTGCACCCCTCTGCCGACGCTCACGAATCTCAGCGGGAGCACGGAGATGGCCCCATTCGGGATCAGCCGGGTCTGTCCGTTGTCGGGCAGCGCCAGCAGGCGCATCGCGGACAACAGAAAGGCGTCTCTGGACCCCTCCAGAGCGGAGCGTCGTGCGTCACGAAGACAGCGGTCCATCGCCGCCTGCCCGATCCGCCGAAAGCTGGGATCGGTTGGCAGCACAGTTTCCAGGATGTTGTCGAGGTCTTGCGTCAGGGACATGGGCCACGGTGTGCACAGGTGAACAGCGATGTCCAGATCGGGCCCGAACTCGCGGCCCCTCTGCCCGACTGAACACACGCCTGCCCCGCAGTCAGGCTTTCCGTGACAGGATCAATGCCAGCGTCGAAGACGCAGCGCCGAAGGCACATGTGCCGGTCCAGCCCCAGGCGGCGAAGGCTGCGCCGCCGAGACCCGCACCCACGGCGCCCCCGGCGAGCATGGTGGCCATGAAAACGGTGTTGAGCCGGCTGCGTGCGGTCGGATCGAGCGCATAGACGCGCGCCTGGTTGGCGACCTGCGAGGACTGCACCGCCAGGTCGAGGATCAGGATGCCGACAACCAGTGCAACGAGCGAGCCCTGCCAGAGCCCGAAAATAAGAAAGGCCAGCACGACAAGCCCCGCGCCGGAAGAGACGACGATCCCCGGCCCCTTCCGGTCCGCAAAGCCGCCGGCAATAGGTGCCGCAAGCGCGCCCGCGACGCCGACAAGCGCCAGCAGGCCGACCTCCGTGCCGCCGAAGCTGAACGGCGGCTCGGCCACCAGCAAGGCAAGATTGGACCAGAAACCGATAAAGGCTGCGAAGATCAGGAACTGCACGGCGACCGCGTTCCGCAGCACCGCATGGGTCCGGACCAGGGTCCACAGCGAGCCCAGCAGGCCGGCATAGCTCAACCCGGTCGTCGGTGGAACGCGGGGCAGCCAGATGGCCAGGGCCACGCCCACGGCTGTCATCAGCGCCGCCGCAAACCAGAATACGTGGGCCCAGCCCCACAGGTCGGAGATCGTGCCGCTGATCGTGCGGGCGAGCAGGATGCCGATGAGAATGCCGCCCGTCACCTTGCCGAGAACGCGCCCGCGCTCCCCGGCCGGAGCCAGATGCACGGCCAGGGGCACGATCTGCTGGGCGACCGTGGCGAACAGGCCGACTGCCAGGCTTGCCGTTGCAAGCCAGAGGAAATTCGGAGAGACGGCCGCGCCGACCAGCGCCACCACCAAAGCCGCAATGGTCGCGAGAATCAGCGACTTGCGTTCCAGCCGATCGCCGAGCGGCGCGAGAAAGAGCACGCCGAGCGCATTTCCGGCCTGCGTCAGCACCGGCACGAGCGCTGCGGCGCCGGATGCCAGTCCAAACTCCCCCTTCAGGTGGCCGAGAAAGGCCTGGTTGTAGTAGCTGTTGGCAACAGCCGCCCCGGCGCCGATCGCCAGGAGGCGGGTGAGTGCCGCGGTCAAATGGTCAGGGCCGGGAGATCGAACTGTCATGGCTGCAGAGATACAGTTCGTGCGCTGCGCCACAAATGATATCTGTTGGCGAATGATTTAGTTCAGCTAAACTCGAAACCATGACCCTGCCCGTTTCATTCAGCGCGTTGCGCGCCTTCGTCGAAGTCGGACGACACGGCAGCATCAAGCGTGCCGCGTCGGAATTGAATGTCACGCCCGGCGCCGTGAGCCAGCAGATCAAGGCTCTGGAGGCGCAGTTCGGCATTCAACTGCTCAAGCGCGGAAACCGCGAGGTGAAGCTCACGCCCCAGGGGCTGCGGCTGTTTGGCATGATTGCGCCGGGCTTCGAGCAGATCGACACGGCCGTTCAGGCTTTTTACGATCGCCGCCCGAACCTGCGGTCTCTCGTCATCAGCACCACGCCCGCCTTGGCGTCCTGCTGGCTGGCGCCGCGCTTCGGCGGGTTCACCGCGCAGCATCCCCAGATCGAGATACGGGTCGACTCCTCGGTCGATCTCACGGATTTGAAGCGCGGACCGGTCGACATCGCGATCCGGCATGGCTCCGGCGATTATCCCGGTCTCGATACGGCCTTGCTGCACCGGCCCTCGCTGGTGGCGGTCGCAAGCCCCCGGCTTGTGCGGGATGGCCCCCTCGCCGCTCCGCTCGATTGCCTGCGCTACCCGCTGCTGCAGGACCGCGATCGCGTCGACTGGACCACATGGTTTCAGGCACTTGGAGCAAGGCCGGGCCGCACCGCAACAAAAGGGCCGAGCTACGCCGACGACAACCTGCTGATCCAGGGAGCGGTTGCCGGACAGGGGCTCGCCGTCGTGCGTGACATCTATGCCGCCGATGCCCTGCAATCCGGACGGATCGTGCTGGCCTTCGAAGCGGCGGTTCCGACGAAGGAGGGGTATTTCGTCGTCGTCGATCCGGACAAGCTCACCGTACCGAAGATTGCGGCTTTCCGGCAATGGATCCTGCGCGAGGCCGGCCGGGCGTGAGCCCGCCTTGTGCCGCGGCGCTTCGCCCGCGCCCCATCCCTTGCACGCCCCTGCCGGTTGGCTTATCCCGGTAGCACAGCCTGTTTCTGCGGAGTTTTTTCCTCATGTCCTTTGCCAAGCTTGACGATCATTGCCGTGCGCTCGGCGCGCTCGAACACGCGCTCTCCATTCTCGGCACCGACGAGGCGGTCAACATGGCGCCGGGCGGCGGCGAAGCGCGCGCGGAAGCCATGGCCGGCCTGTCGGGCATGTATCACCGCCAGGCGACCGATCCGCACGTGCCGGACTGGATCGCGGCCGCCAGGGCTGAAGAATTGACGCAGGAGCAGCGGGTCGCGGTCGATGAGCTCGAACGCAGCTATGTCAACCTGACCTGCCTGCCCCCCGAATTCGTCGAGCGCAAGATGCGCACCGGCATGCGCTCGGAGCAATTGTGGCGCACCGCGCGGCCCAAGGGCGACTGGGAGGCGTTCCGCCCCGCACTCGAAGGCGTGGTGGCGCTGATGCGTGAGGAAGCGGCGATGCGCGCCGAGGTGCTGGGCCTTGCGCCCTATGATGCGCTGATGGAGCAGTTCGATCCCGGCAACCGCTCCGCGGATATCACCCCGGTCTTTGCCGAACTCAAGGCGTTTCTGGTCGATTTCCTGCCGCGGGCGCTTGCCGTCCAGGAACAGCGCCGCGCCCGGCATCCGCTGAAGCCGCTGTCGGGCGATTACCCGGTCGAGCGGCAGAAATCGCTGGGGCTGGCGATGATGCAGGCCGTCGGCTTCGACATGAACCATGGCAGCCTTTCGGTCTCGGATCATCCGTTCTGCGGCGGGGTGCCGACCGATGTGCGCATGACCACGCGCTACCGCACCGACGAGTTCCTCTCGGCGCTGATGGGAATCCTGCACGAGACCGGCCACGGGCTCTACGAGCAGAACCTGCCCAAGGCGTGGGCGCACTGGCCCTCGGGCAAGGCGCGCGGCATGGCACTGCATGAAAGCCAGAGCCTGTTCGTCGAGAAGCAGATCGGCCGCAATCCCGCCTTCTGGCACTTCGCCCTGCCCCTGGTCGACGCCCATCTGAAGGAAAGCTGGACGATCGAGGATCTGCTGCCGCATGTGCATCAGGTCACGCGCGGCAAGATCCGGGTCGACGCCGACGAGGTGACCTACCCGCTGCACGTGATCCTGCGCTATGAGCTCGAGCAGGAGCTTCTGTCCGGCCGGCTCGAGGTTCGGGACCTGCCGGAAGCCTGGGACGCGAAAATGCAGGCCTCGCTCGGCATCTCCACGCTCGACGACCCGAAAAACGGGCCGATGCAGGACGTGCACTGGCCCTCGGGCGCCTTCGGCTATTTCCCGTCCTACACGCTGGGCGCCCTGATGGCGGCGCAGCAATGGGCGGCGATCGCCCGGCTCAATCCCGATGTCGACGCGGAAATCTCGAAGGGCGATTTCACCATGGTCAATGCCTGGCGGCGCGACAATATCTGGCTCAAGGCCTCGACCGGCTCGACGCCCGAAATCCTCGAGCAGGCAACCGGCGAAGCGCTCAACCCGGCGCATTTCATCGCCCATCTCGAAGCCCGCTACGGCGGTTAGGCGCAGCCTTCCCGCACCTTCGTTGGGAGCGCTTCGGCGTCGGTCTCGAGCTTCGGTCGGTCCCGGTGGGTGCGGCAGAAACGCCGCAGACCGGCGCGATTCCGGCGAATGCCTTGTTGGTGAAATCCGTGGGAGGGGCTGCCGGAGGGCGGCCCCTGCCCGTCACGCGGCCGGCGCCGCCGGTGTGACCGTGCTCGCCTTCATTGCCGCATCGCGGCGGCGCTTGCGTTCGCGCATGATCGTGTAGAGCCCCGTGGCGATGATGATGCCGGCGCCGGTCAGCGTGAAGACGTCGGGGAACTCGCTGAACACCAACATGCCGACGATGGTGGAAAACACCAGTCGCGAATAGCGGAACGGCGTGACCACAGAGATCTCGCCGATGCGGGTGGCCTCGGTCAGCGCCCAATAGGCCAGTACCCCGACCGACAGTGCGCCCGCCATGTAGGAGGTCTCCTGCAAGCTCGGCACCACGGCGCCGCCCTCGATGGCAAGCAGCGCCGCGCCCGACACGCCCACGGAGAAGAACCCCCAGGCCGACAATTGCAGCGAGGTCGTCGTCTTCGGCACCTTGCGGCTGGCAAGATCGCGGATCGCGAGACCGATCACCCCCGCCACGGCCCACAGCACTTCCGGCTCGAACCCGTCCAGCCCCGGGCGGATCACCAGCACCACGCCGAAGAACCCCACCAGGATGGCGGTCCAGCGCCGCCAGCCCACGGCCTCGCCCAGCACCAGCGCCGCCCCCATCGTCACCAGCAGCGGCGTGGCCTGCAGGATGGTGGTGGCGGTGGCAAGCGGGATCAGGCTCAGGGCCGTGACGAAGCAAACGCCCCCGATCATCTCGGTCAGGTTGCGGATGACGACCGCGGGGTGAAAGAAGCCCTTCGAGACGACGCTTGTCCCCTTGAACACGGCATAGGCCGTGAACATCAGCGCGCCGGCAAAGCCGAGAATCATCAGGATCTCGCCCACCGGCAGGCCGGAGGCGGCGGCGAGCTTGATGAACATGTCCTCGCCCGCAAAGCCGAGCATTCCGAGAACCATCAGCATGATGCCGCGCATATTGTCCATTGTTGCCGATCCCGGTTGGATGAATGGGGTGGGCGGTACCGAGACCGTCCCTCGTCCCCTAGCCGGTTTGCGGGGCCGGCGAAAGCCTTTCGGGCGGTTGCGGCAAAATTAGCTTGGAGGCACGCCTTCGCCCGCACGCAATGCCGAAACGATCCGGCCGAGCATGCTCAAAAACAGCTCCTGCTCCGCCACCGGCAGCCCTCCGAGCACGACGGCATTGGCCTCGCGCGCGACGGCGGTCGCCTGAGCCTCAAGCGCCCGCGCCGCCTCCGTCAGGCTCACGATCTGCGCGCGCCGGTCGTCGGGATGCGGCCGCCGCTCGATCTGTCCGTCCCGCTCCATCCGCCCCAGCGTATTGGCCATGGTCGCCTGCTCCACGCCGAGCCGCGCGGTGAGCATGCGCTGGGTCTGCCCGTCCTCGCTCCACAATTCGCTCAGCACCAGGAATTGCGCCGGCGACAGGCCGAGCGGCGCCAGCCGTCGCTGCAGCGCCGCCGTGTAAAGCCGGGCTATCTCGCTTGCGAGAACGCCGGCGGACCGGGATTTGTCAAAGCTCATGGCGCCTGCCTAGCATTAAACAGCATGCTATGCAATAATAGATAGCGCGCTGTTTATCTGGCCGTGCGTTCCCGAATTCGGCTGAAAGGCCTCGGTCCCAGGATCGGGTGAACCGGATCGGGTGGAGATGGCCGGGCGCCCGGACGCGGGCCTCCAGTCCGCCCCCTGCCCGCGTCCTGTTGCCCTTGCAGATTTCCGGCTATAGGCAAGGCGGCCGCGCGCTGCGGTTTCGCCCAGGAGAGCCGCCGATGATCGACATTGCCGCCTATGCGAGCCTCTTCCTGTCGGCCTTTCTGGCGGCGACCCTGATCCCGGCGCAGTCGGAAAGCGTGCTCGCAGGACTGATCCTGGCGGGCGGTCGGCCGGTGCTGCTGCTCGTGGCCGTCGCCAGCCTCGGCAATATCCTGGGCTCCGTCCTCAACTGGCTGATCGGCCGCGGCGTCGAACGTTTCAGGGGCCGCAGCTGGTTCCCCGCAAGCCCGGCACAGCTGGACCGTGCGCAGCGACACTACAGCCGCTTCGGCTACTGGTCGCTGCTTCTGGCCTGGGTGCCGGTGATCGGCGACCCGCTGACGTTGGTTGCGGGCATTCTGCGCGAGCCGCTGTGGCGCTTCCTGTTGCTGGTCTCGCTCGGCAAGGTCGCCCGTTATGCCGTGCTGGCAGCGGGGCTCGGTGCGTTTGCGTGAGGAGCCGGCCTGCCTGCCCACGCGTGGAGAGAGTTCCGCGCGGCCGGCAAAAGGGGCTTCCGTCTGTCCCGGAATAGGGTAACCTGCGCCGATGGGACATGGTCTTGTGGTACTTTTGCTCGCCGCCTTTCCGCTGATGGGAAGCCCCGGGCCCGCGACCCTGAGCACCGCCGCGATCGGATCGGCCTACGGGGCCCGGCGCGGCGTGCCCTATCTCGGCGGCATCATTGCCGGCACGGCCACGGTGCTTGTGCTCATTGCCACCGGCATGACCGGGCTGATCCTGACCCAGCCGGCGCTGGTCAACGCCATCACCGTGCTGGCCATCGGCTACATTCTCTATCTCGCCTACCGGATCGCCACCGCGCCCGTGATGTCGAAGGCGGGCGCCGCCGACAAGGCGCCGTCCTTCACGAGCGGCTATGTGCTCGCGGTGGCCAATCCGAAAGCCTTCGCCGCCATCGGCGCGGTCTATTCGGGCAGCGTGCTCGTCCCCGGCGACGTGGTGCTCGACGCGGCGATCAAGCTCGCCGCGCTGACAGGTGTGATCATCGCCGTCAATTCCGCCTGGCTGGTGTTCGGCTCCGCGCTGTCATCGGTGCTGAGCGATCCCGCCAAGGGGCGCATCGCCAATGTGGCATTCGCCCTGCTCCTGGTCGGATCGGTGGTGCTGGCGGTTCTCTGAAGCCGACCCGGTCGCGCCGCTGTGGCGCGTCAGGAGGTGACGCCGGTCGAAACCGGCCGGTTGATCCTGTCGAGAGCCGCCACCACCATCGGCTTGAAGCCTTCGGTGCCCTGGTCGGTGATCTCGAACAGCTTCGCGCGCATGCGCGGATCCCAGAACTTGTTGATGTGGTCTGCCACGCCCTCCACCTGCTCGTCCTCAGGCTGGGACGCGAAAAACGTGGCGATCTGGTTGGCCTGGTAGATCAGCTTGTCAGGCGACATCGTGTTTCTGTCCTTCGATGATCCGGTCGGGCCGGGTGAAAATGTCAAAATCCGCGCCGCGGGCAATGCCGATGAGCGTCAGGCCTGCCTGTTCGGCCGTGCGCACCGCGAGCGCCGTCGGCGCCGAGACCGAGACGAGCACGCCCGCGCCGGCGATCGCCGCCTTCTGCACCATGTCGACCGAGATGCGGCTGGTGAGCACGACGACGCCCTCGGCCGCATCGAGGCGCGCGCGCGCCATGGCGCCGATCAGCTTGTCGAGCGCATTGTGGCGGCCGACATCCTCGCGCACCAGCGCCATGCCCCTGCCCGGCCGGTAGAAGCCGGCGGCGTGCACCGCCCCCGTTTCCGCCCGCAGCACCTGATGCAGGGTGAGCGATTGCACCGCGTCGTGCACTTCGTCGGGGGCGAGCGTCAGCGCCACGTCCCGCCGCTGCGGCAGCGCGCGCAGCGCTTCCTCGATCGATTCGATGCCGCACAAGCCGCAGCCCACGGGGCCGGCCATCTTGCGCCGGCGCGCGGAAAACCGGGTCTGAAGCGCGGGATCGAGCTGGATCTGCACGTCAAAGCCTTGTTCCGCCTCGACGATGTCGAGCGACATGACGTCCGTCGGCCTGTGCGCGATCGCCTCGGAGAGCGCAAAACCGATGCCGAAATCCTCGAGATCATTGGGCGTCGCCATCATCACCGCCTGGGTCGTGCCGCCGAAGCTGAGCGCCACCGGAACCTCTTCGGGCAGCGCCCGCATGCCCGGCGTGGCAATGCCGCCGCGGACCGCGATCCGCGATATCGTGGCCTTGCTGGCTGCGGCCTCCACCATGCTCGCTCCTCCTCTCGCGCCGGCGACGCGCCGGCTATTCGGCAGGCTCCAGCGCCTCTTCGGCCGCAATCCGGCGCGATTGCGCCGCCTGGGCCTCATATTCCTCCTGCCAGACCGTCGGCCCGTTCGAGGGGCTGACCTGCACCGCCGTCACCTTGTATTCCGGGCAGTTGGTGGCCCAGTCGGTGAAATCGGTGGTGATTACATTGGCCTGCGTGCCGGGATGGTGGAACGTGGTGTAGACCACGCCCGGCGCCACCCGTTCGGTGATCTTGGCGCGAAGCGCGGTCTCGCCCGAGCGGCTCGCGAGCTTGACCAGATCGCCATCGCGGATGCCGCGCTGCTCGGCGTCGTGCGGATGAATTTCCAGAAGATCCTCGGCATGCCAGGCGACGTTTTCGGTGCGCCGCGTCTGCGCGCCGACATTGTACTGGCTCAGAATCCGGCCGGTCGTGAGCAGCAGCGGGAAGCGCGGGCCGGTGCGTTCATCGGTCGCCACATATTCGGTGCGGATGAACTTGCCCCTGCCGCGCACGAAACCGTCGAGATGCATCACCGGCGTGCCCTCGGGCCGCGCCTCGTTGCAGGGCCACTGCACCGAGCCCTTTTCTTCCAAAAGCTTGTAGCTGACGCTGGCGAAGCTCGGCGTGGTCAGCGCGATCTCGTCCATGATCTGGGACGGATGGTCGTAGGACCACCCAAGCCCCATGGCCTGGGCCAGCTTGAGCGTGACTTCCCAGTCCGAAAGCCCGTTCTTCGGCGTCATCACCTTGCGCACCCGGTTGATGCGGCGCTCGGCATTGGTGAAGGTGCCGTCCTTTTCGAGGAAGGTCGAGCCGGGCAGGAACACATGGGCGCAATTGGCGGTCTCGTTCAGGAACAGGTCGTGCACCACCACGCATTCCATCGCTTCGAGCCCGGCCTTCACATGCTTGGTGTCGGGATCGGACTGCAAAATGTCCTCGCCCTGGATGTAGATGCCGCGGAAGCTGCCATCGACGGCGGCGTCGAGCATGTTGGGGATCCGCAAGCCCGGTTCCGGGTTCAGTTCCACGCCCCACAGTTTCTCGAACACGTCGCGCACGTCCGAGCCGGAAATATGCCGGTAGCCCGGCAGCTCGTGCGGGAACGAGCCCATGTCGCAGGCGCCCTGCACGTTGTTCTGGCCGCGCAGCGGGTTCACGCCGACCCCGGGCCGACCGATATTGCCGGTCGCCATCGCCAGATTGGCGATCGCCATCACCGTGGTCGAGCCCTGGCTGTGCTCGGTCACGCCAAGGCCGTAATAGATCGCGCCGTTGCCGCCGCGGGCATAAAGCCGGGCGGCGCCGCGCAGTTCGGAGGCCGGCACGCCGGTGAAGGCTTCGGTGGCTTCCGGCGAATTGGCGGGATCGGCCACGAAACTCGCCCAGTCTTCGAATTCCGACCAGTCGCAGCGTTCGCGGATGAAGGCCTCGTCGAACAGGTCTTCGGTCACGATCACATGGGCAAGCGCGGTCAGCACCGCGACATTGGTGCCGGGCTTGAGCGGAAGATGATGGCTCGCCTCGATATGGGCCGAGCGCACCAGATCGATGCGGCGCGGATCGATGACGATCAGCTTCGCGCCCTGCCTGAGCCGCTTCTTGAGCCGCGAGGCGAACACCGGATGGCCGTCGGTCGGGTTGGCGCCGATCAGGATCACCACATCGGTGTGCTCGACGGAATCGAAATCCTGCGTGCCCGCCGAGGTGCCGAAGGCCTTGCCGAGCCCGTAGCCGGTCGGCGAATGGCAGACGCGGGCGCAGGTGTCGACATTGTTGTTGCCGAAACCGGCGCGCACCAGCTTCTGCACCAGGAAGGTTTCCTCATTGGTGCAGCGCGAGGAGGTGATGCCGCCGATCGCGCCCTTGCCATACTGGAACTGGAGGCGCCGGAATTCCTTGGCAACATGGGCGAAAGCCTCGTCCCAGCCGACTTCGCGCCAGGGATCGGTGATCTTCTCGCGCACCATCGGATTCAAGATGCGGTCCTTGTGGGTGGCGTAGCCCCAGGCGAAACGCCCCTTGACGCAGGAATGGCCGCGATTGGCCTTGCCATCCTTCCACGGCACCATGCGGACGACTTCTTGCCCGCGCATTTCCGCCTTGAACGAGCAGCCGACGCCGCAATAGGCGCAGGTCGTGACCACCGAATGTTCGGGCTGGCCGATCTCGATCACGGATTTCTCGGTGAGCGTCGCCGTCGGGCAGGCCTGCACGCAGGCGCCGCAGGAGACGCATTCGGAGGCAAGGAAACTCTCGTGCATGCCGGGCGAGACGCGGCTGTCAAACCCCCTGCCCTCGATGGTCAGCGCAAACGTGCCCTGCACCTCTTCGCAGGCGCGCACGCAGCGCGAGCAGACGATGCATTTGGACGGATCATAGGTGAAATAGGGGTTCGATTCGTCCTTGGGCAGGTAGCGCGGATTGGCTTCGCCGTTTTGCCGCGCCTTCACATGGTTGTCGCCGTCCTGGCCGTAACGCACCTCGCGCAGGCCGACCGCGCCCGCCATGTCCTGGAGTTCGCAGTCGCCATTGGCCGCACAGGTCAGGCAGTCGAGCGGATGGTCGGAAATATAGAGTTCCATCACCCCGCGGCGAATGTCCTTGAGCCGCCCGGTCTGGGTGTGCACCACCATGCCCTCGGCAACCGGCGTGGTGCAGGACGAGGGCGTGCCGTTGCGCCCCTCGATCTCGACGAGGCAGAGCCGGCAGGAGCCGAAGGCATCGACCATGTCGGTGGCGCAGAGCTTTGGGATGGCGATGCCCGCTTCCATCGAGGCGCGCATGATCGAGGTGCCCTCGGGCACTTCCACGCTCGCGCCGTCGATCACCAGCCGGACGGTCTTCTCCGATGCCGAGGCAGGGGTGCCATAGTCGATTTCCTGGATCAGGGGCATGTCTGGTCTCCGGATGTCGCGTGGGGCATTGCGCAGCCCGCCCGCTTGGCGATCGCTGCGTCTGTCGTGGGCATTCCGGCGGCCGCAGTCATTCCGCGGCCTCCGCGGCCGGCGCCGGCGCAAAATCCTCGGGGAAATGCGTGAGCGCGCTCATCACCGGATAAGGCGTGAAGCCGCCAAGCGCGCAGAGCGAGCCGAATTTCATGGTGTTGCACAGATCGGCCACGAGATCCTTCTGCCTCTCGGGCTCAACGCCCGCGGCAATGCGGTCGATCACCTCGACGCCGCGGGTCGAGCCGATGCGGCAGGGCGTGCACTTGCCGCAGCTTTCGAGCGCGCAGAATTCAAAGGCGAAGCGGGCCTGCTTGAGCATGTCGGCGGTGTCGTCGAAGACGACGATCCCGGCATGGCCGATCAGCCCGCCCTTGGCCGTAAACGCCTCGTAGTCGAACGGGGTATCGAACATCGAGCGCGGGAAATAGGCGCCAAGCGGGCCGCCGACCTGCACCGCCTTGACCGGACGTCCGGTCAGGGTGCCGCCGCCGATCTCGTCGACCAGTTCGCCGAGCGTCATGCCGAAACCGGCTTCGAACAGCCCGCCATATTTCACGTTGCCGGCAATCTGCACCGGGATCGTGCCGCGCGACCGGCCCATGCCGAAATCGCGGTAGTAGTCCGCGCCCTTATCGAGCACGATCGGCACCGAGGCGAGCGTGATCAGGTTGTTGACCGCCGTCGGCCGGCCCAGAAATCCCTTGTGGGCGGGCAGCGGCGGCTTGGCGCGGACGATGCCGCGCCGGCCTTCGAGGCTTTCAAGCAGCGCGGTCTCCTCGCCGCAGACGTAGGCGCCCGCGCCCACGCGGATCTCCATGTCGAAGGCATGGCCTGAGCCCAGAACCGAGGCGCCGAGAATGCCCTGCTCCCGCGCGATCTCGATGGCGCGGCGCATCACCAGGTTGGCGTGCGGATATTCGGACCGCGAATAGATATAGCCCTTGGTGGCGCCCACCGCAATGCCGGCGATCGCCATGCCCTCGACCAGCACGAAGGGGTCGCCCTCCATGATCATGCGGTCGGAGAAGGTGCCGGAATCGCCCTCGTCGGCGTTGCAGACGATGTATTTCTGGTCCGCTTCCGCTTCGAGCACCGTCTTCCACTTGATGCCGGTGGGAAAGCCCGCGCCGCCGCGCCCGCGCAGGCCCGATTGCGTGACCTGCGCGACGATATCCGCCGGTGCGGTGGCGACCGCCTTCTCAAGCCCCGCCAGCCCGCCATGGCGGCGATAGTCGTCAATCGACAGCGGATCGATCACGCCGCAGCGGGCGAAGGTAAGCCGGGTCTGGCGCTTGAGATAGGCGATCTCCTCGGTGAGGCCGTGGCAGAGCCGGTGCGCGCCGCCGTCGTGCAGACCCGCGTCGAGCAGGCTTTCGACATCGGAGGCCTTGACCGGACCGTAGGCGACCCTGCCCCTTTCCGTCTCGACCTCGACCAGCGGTTCGAGCCAGTAGAGCCCGCGCGACCCGTTGCGGACGATCTCGACATCGAGCCCGCGCGCTGCAATCGCATCGGCAAAGGCCGCGGCGACCTTGTCGGCGCCCACGGCAATGGCCCCGGAATCGCCGGGAATGTAGAGTTTCGCGCTCATGCCCGCACCGCCCTGGCAAGGTCGGCGACGGTCTCCTGGTCGATCCGGCCGATCAACTCGCCATCGAGCATGGCGGCGGGTGCGGTCGCGCACAGGCCGAGACAGTAGATCGGTTCGACCGTGACTGCGCCGTCGGCGCTGGTCTCGTGCCAATCGAGCCCGAGCAGGCCGAGAAGCCGGTCGGCCAGCGCGTCGCCGCCCATCGACTGGCAGGCTTCGGACCGGCACAGCCGGATCACATGCCGCCCCGCCGGCGCCTCGCGGAAATCATGATAGAAACTGACCACGCCGTGCACTTCGGCCCGCGACAGGTTGAGCTCCTGCGCGATGACCGGAAGCGAGGCCTGAGGCACATGGCCAAATTCGCTCTGGATGTCGTGCAGGATCGGCAGCAGCGGGCCTTCGAGCGGCTTCAGCCGGGCAACGATGGCTTGCGTGCGCGACGCGATGGCTGCGTCGTCTTGTCGTCTTTCCATGCGGAGCTCCTCCCGCCTATGTCAGATAAGACACTAGCCCGCCATTGGCGCCCGTGATCAAGGCCGGATTTCCGTGGTGCGATAGAAAAAATCTATCGCTGCGCGAGCGTCTTGGCATAGACGCGCGCTTCGTGCAGCAGCGCCGAGACCACAGGCGTATGCGGTTCGCGTGGTGCGGCAACCATTCCGACGATATGCGAGGCATCGGGTGCCACGATGGGAATGGCGCGCAGGTCGCCCGCAAGCCCGGGCGTGCCGGCGAGATTGCCGGGCATGATCGAGGCCCATTTGCCCGTGCGCACATGGGAAAACAGCACCACCATCGAGTTCGATTCGAGCGTCGGCCTGGCATTCGCCCCGGCATCGCGCAGATGCTGGTCGATGATCCGGCGGTTCTGCATGTTCGGCGTCAGCAGGCACAGCGGCAGCGACGCGACCTCCGCCCAGGTCACCGTCTCCTTGTCGGCCATCGGCTGGCCCGGCGAGGTGATCAGCTGGTAGCGTTCGGCATAGAGCGGCACACTGGCGACCCGGCCCGTGGGTTCGTTCTCGAGATAGGTGATGCCGGCGTCGATCTCGAAATTCTCGAGCTTGGAGAGCACTTCGTAGCTGGTGCAGGACAGGATCGACAGCGTGACATCCGGATGCTTTGCGGCAAAACCGGTGGTCAGCTCCGTCATCATCGACAGCGCCGTCGGCACCACGGCAAGACGCACATTGCCCGACAGGCCCCGGCGCGCCGCCTTCATTTCCTCGCGCATGGTGCGCGCGTCACCGACGATGCGGCGCGCCCATTCCAGCACGCGCTGCCCCTCCGGCGTCAGCCCCTGGAAGCGCGACCCGCGCTGCACCAGCACGACGCCCAACTGCTCCTCGAGCTGCTTGAGCGAAGCCGACAGCGTCGGCTGCGTCACCCCGCAAATATCCGCGGCCCGGCCGAAATGCCGTTCCCGCGCGAGCACAATGAAGAATTCGAGCTTGTCGATCATGGCGGGCAAACTCGCATGTTCGCCCCGCGGCGCGCAAGCAGCGCGCGCGACATCCCGCCGTCGCATCCCGGGACGATGATCCCGGTTTCAGATCAGGCTGCGGCGCGGTCCCCGTCCTCGGTGCCGGGCGCCAGCGTGACTTCCAGCCCGTCGAGTTCCTCGCTCATCAGAATCTGGCAGGACAGCCGCGACGTGTCGCGCACGTCGAAGGCCTGGTCGAGCATGTCCTCTTCCTCCGCCCCGATCGGGTGCAGCTTGGCGGCCCATTCCGGCGCGACATGGACATGGCAGGTGGCGCAGGCGCAGGCGCCGCCGCATTCGGCCTTGATGTTCAATCCCCAGTCGCGGATGACCTCCATCACCCGGAAGCCCTCGAGGGCTTCAAGCGTATGGCGTTTTCCGGACTGGTCGGTGACGTGAATATGCATGATGAAAAGATCCTGTCAGCCGGCGGCCCGGCGCCGCCAGCTGTACCCCGGACCGGCAGCCGCCTTGTCGACCGAGGGTTGATAGTGAAGATCGATGCCCGGCAGGCGGCGGTCCCTGAGCCGTGCCACGGTCGGCGCGTGCGACACGGCGAAACTGTCGAACCCGGTTCTGAGCATCAGCGGAATCTGGTCGATCAGCACCGCTCCGACCGCACGCAGTTCCCCGCCATAGCCGACACGCTGGCGCAGAAGCGCCGCCTGCGAGAAAGCCCTGCCGTCATTGAAGGCTGGAAAGCTCAGCGCCACGATCGCGATGCGGTCGAGGATCGGCGCCAGGTCCCTGACGTCGTCGTCGGGCGCGAGCTGCACGCCGAGCGGCGTGTTGTCCAGGGCATGGTCAAGCGCCTCGGCAAGAGACACCAGCCCGGCTCCCTCCCCGTCGGCGGCGGTCCAGGGATCGTTCTCGACAATCCCGTCTTGGGTCCAGATGACAGTCATTGAAGTCCTCTCCGGGGATTTGTCTCAGGCGGCGCGGGCTTCGTCGTTGCCATAAAGTGCCGCCTTGAAAGGATCGGCACCGATCCGGCGGTAGCAATCGATGAAGCTTTCGTCCAGCCCCTTTCGCTGCGACAGATAGGTCTCGACAATGGTCTCGACCGCATCCGTCACCTGGTCAGGCTCGAAGCCGCGGCCGGTGATCTGGCCGATCGAGGCGTTCTCGTCGCCCGATCCGCCGAGCGAGATCTGGTAGAGCTCCGCCCCCTTCTTCTCGACGCCCAAAATGCCGATATGGCCGACATGGTGGTGGCCGCAGGCATTGATGCAGCCCGAGATCTTGATCTTGAGATCGCCGATCTCGGCCTGGCGCGCGGGGTCCGCGAAGCGGTTGGAGATATCCTGCGCCACCGGAATCGAGCGGGCATTGGCGAGCGCGCAATAGTCGAGCCCCGGGCAGGCGATGATGTCGGTGATCAGCCCCGCATTGGCGGTCGCAAGGCCCTCAGCAAGGAGCGCGCGGTAGAGCGGCTCGAGATCGGCCAGCGCCACATGCGGCAGCACCAGGTTCTGCTCGTGGGTCACGCGGATCTCGTCATGGCCGAATTCGACCGCGAGCCGCGCCACCGCGTCCATCTGGTCGGCCGTGGCATCGCCGGGAATGCCGCCGATCGGCTTGAGCGAGATCGTCACCATGCCGTAATCGGGATGCCGGTGCGGCGCGACATTGCGGCCGACCCAGGCGGCAAAGCCGGGATCGGACTTCTTCCAGGCGGCGAGTTCGCCCCAGCCTTCGGCGCGGGGCGCGAGCGCCTTGGGCGCGAAATAGGCGTTGATCGCGGCAATGTCTGCATCCGGCAGTTTGAGTTCGCCGTCCTTCAGATGCGCCCATTCCGCCTCGATCTCGGCGCTCAACTGCTCGACGCCGGTCTCGTGCACCAGGATCTTGATCCGCGCCTTGTACTTGTTGTCGCGGCGGCCGTGCAGGTTGTAGACGCGCATGATCGCGGTGATATAAGAAAGAAGATCAGCTTCCGGCAGGAAGTCCTTGACCTTTTTGGCCAAAATGGGCGTGCGCCCCTGCCCGCCACCGATCCAGACGGCAAAGCCCAGGCGCCCTTCGGCGTCCTTCTTGAGCTGCAGGCCGATGTCGTGCACCTGGATCGCGGCACGGTCGCGCTCGGAGGCGGTGACCGCGATCTTGAACTTGCGCGGCAGGAACGAGAATTCCGGGTGCACCGACGACCACTGCCGGAGGATTTCGGCATAGGGGCGCGGATCCGCCACCTCGTCGGCGGCAGCGCCGGCGAAATGATCGGCGGTCACGTTGCGGATGCAGTTGCCCGAGGTCTGGATCGCGTGCATCTCGACTTCGGCCAGTTCCTCGAGGATCGCCGGAATGTCCTTGAGCGACGGCCAGTTGTACTGGATGTTCTGCCGGGTGGTGAAATGGCCGTAGCCGCGGTCATAGGTGCGCGCGATATGGGCGAGCTTGTGCATCTGCCGGCTGTTGAGCGTGCCATAGGGCACGGCCACCCTGAGCATGTAGGCATGCAGCTGCAGATAGACGCCGTTCATCAGCCGCAGCGGCTTGAACGCGTCCTCGGAAATCTCGCCCGAAAGCCGGCGCTCCACCTGGTCGCGGAACTGTTCGACGCGGGCGGAGACGAAGGCTTGGTCGAATTCATCGTAGCGGTACATGGGAAATCCTTATGCGGCCTGTGCGGGCCGACCGGCCTGAGCCGGCGCGTAGTCGATGGTCGGGCCTGCGGCGCGAATGCGCTCGCGCAGCCGGTAGGGGCGCGGGCCGGCCGGGGTTTCCTCGATGTCGATCACATTGACATCGACCACCCGGTTGTCGGCAAGCGCCTGGGCGCCGGCGGCTTCGAGTGCCGCCACGGCATCCTCGTGGCGGGCGAGCAGCGCATCCTTCAGCGAGGCGGTCCACTCGCCATTGGCGCCGAGCCAGACCGCGATGCCGTCGCTCAGACGGTTTGCGGTGAGAACCTTTGTCTTGGTCGGGGCAGTCTTCATGATGGCCTCCTCAGGCGGCTTGGGTTGCATCGAGCGCGACGGCATGGCGCCGCGGTTCGGCAATCGGGGTCGAGCGGTCGAAGCTGGCGCCGGCGACGGCGTCGCCGATCACCACCATCACCGGTCCTGTGAGTTCGCTGCGATGTTCGAGCGCCGGCAGGTCGGCCAGCGTGCCGTGGAACAGCCGCCGGTCGCCGCGTGAGGCATTCTCGACGATGGCGACGGTCATGTCGGCGGCCAGCCCCGCCTCGATCAGGCGGGTGGCGACACTGGCCGCGACCGTGCGGCCCATATAGACGCACAGCGTGGCGCCCGAGATTGCGAGCCGCGCCCAATCGGGCAAGGCCGCGCCGGTCAGATCGTGTCCGGTCGTGAACACCAGTGACGAGGCCACGCCGCGCAGGGTGAGCGGCAGGTCGAAATCGGCCGCGGCCGCCAGCGCCGAGGTAATGCCCGGCACGATCTCGTAGGAGAGCCCGGCGTCGCGCAGCGCGGCCATCTCCTCGCCGGCGCGACCAAACACCAGCGGATCGCCGGATTTGAGCCGCACCACGCGCTTGCCCTCGCGCCCAAGGCGCACCAGCAATGCATTGATCTCGGTCTGGCTTTTGGAATGGCACCCCTTGCGCTTGCCGACCGAAATGCGTTCGGCATCGCGGCGGCCAAGCGAAACCACGGCCTCCGGCACCAGCGCGTCATAAACGATCGCATCGGCTTCCATCATCGCCCGCTGGGCGCGCAGCGTGAGCAGATCTTCCGCGCCGGGGCCGGCTCCGACCAGCCAGACATGGCCCGGAACAGGCTCGCGACCGCGCAGCATCCGCGTGGCGGCGCGGCGGGCGAGCGAGAGTTCGCCATTGTCGACATGGGTGGCGACATCGGCTTCGAAGAACCGGCGCCAGAACACGCGGCGTGCCACGCCGCGCGGCAGCAGCCGGTCGACGGCGGTACGATAGTCCTGGGCGAGCCGCGCCAGGGTTCCGAGCGAGGGCGAAAGCATCTGGTCGATGCGCGCGCGGATGATCTGGGCGAGCACCGGCCCTGCCCCTTCGGTGCCGATGGCAATGGCGACCGGCGCACGGTTGACGAGCGCCGGCGTCAGGAAATCGCAATAGTCGGGTTGGTCGACGGCATTGGCCGGGATCTTGCGCGCCCGCGCATCGGCGACGATCCTGCGGTCCAGCGCCGCGTCGCCGGTGGCGGCGAACACCATCACCGCCCCTTCCATCTGCGCGGGCGCATAGGCAGCCAAAACCGGGGCAAGGCCGAGGCGGCTGAGGCTGTCGGCAAGCTCCGCGCCGGGCGCATCGGCATAGACCGCGACCTCGGCCGAGGTGTTGGCGACAAGCCGCGCCTTGGCCGCGGCTTCCGCGCCATTGCCGAAGATCGCCACCTTGCGGGCGTCCACCCGCAGGAAGGCGGGGAATGTGGTCAAGCGTGCGGGCTCGGTCGCCATGTGCTGAAACCTCCTGAATTGCCCGCATTTTCAGGAGAATGGCGCCACAATTGAAGGAACAAAGATGTGCCAAACCGGGCGAACGGATATTCTTTTACCCCAGAAAGCAGGTTATGGAGAAAGCCGCACCCGTGTCCCCGTCCGCAGGCCGGGCACCCGAACAGCCGGAGAGCCACGCATGGCAATCGAAGAGAATGCGGCGCTTGCCCGCGCCCTGCTCGACGCGATCGAGACTGACGTCCTGCCGCTCACCGAAAGGGGCGTTGCCGAAGGCAACAAGGTGTTTGGCGGCGCGCTTCTGCGCAAGTCCGACCTTTCGCTGATCGTGGCCGAGACCAACCGGGAGACCGAGAACCCGCTCTGGCACGGCGAGGTCAACCTGCTCAAGACTTTCTATGAAGGGCCGGTTTCCAAGCTCGAGCCGACCAAGGACATGATCTTCCTGTCGACCCACGAGCCCTGTTCGATGTGCATGTCGGCGATCACCTGGGCGGGCTTCGACAATTTCTTCTATTTCTTCAGCCATGAGGATTCGCGCGACAGTTTCGCCATTCCCCACGACCTCAAGATCCTCAAGGAAGTGTTCGGGCTGGAGCCGGGCGGCTACAGGCACGACAACGCCTTCTGGCGCGGCCGCGGCATCTTCGACATCATCGCCGGCCTCGACCCGGCCGAAGCCGAGCCGCTGCTCGCCCAGTCGGAACGCATCCGCTGCCGCTATGCGGCGCTGTCGGAGACCTACCAGCAGGGCAAGGTCGCGAACGCCATTCCGCTCGCCTGAGCGCCGGTTGCACCTGCCACGAGGAATGACGGCTTGAGAGCCTTTCCGGCGCCTGGCGACCTTCCCAGCGCGGCCAGCCCCGGACTGAGCTGTGGACAAGGCGCAGGCGCGCCGTGGCACGCTCGCCGCCCGCGCCCAACTCGGCTAGTCTCGTCCGATGGAACCATCCCGCGACATTTCCCGCCTGATCGAAATCATGGCCGCCCTCCGGCATCCGGAGACCGGCTGCCCCTGGGACATCAAACAGGATTTCAATTCGATCAAACCCTACACGATCGAGGAAGCCTATGAGGTCGCCGACGCGATCGAGCGCAACGACCCAGAGGACCTGTGCGACGAGCTGGGCGACCTTCTGCTGCAGGTGGTGTTCCACGCCCGGCTTGCCGAGGAACAAGGGCTGTTCTGCTTCGAGGACGTGGTCGAGGCGATCACCCGCAAGATGGTCCGCCGCCACCCGCATGTGTTCGAACGCTCCGAGGCCGACACGCCCGACAAGGTCAAGGCGCAGTGGGCCGACATCAAGGCCGAGGAGAAGCGCGAGCGTGCCGCACGCCGCGCCGCGCGCGGTTTGCCGGAAACCGAGACGCCGGGGCAGCTCACAGGCGTGCCCCGCGCCCTGCCCGCGCTGATGGAGGCCCTCAAGCTGCAGGAGGCGGCCTCCCGGGTCGGCTTCGACTGGGGCGCCGCCGGTCCCGTGCTCGACAAGATCGAGGAGGAGATCGCCGAACTGCGCGCCGAGATCGACGGCGGCGACAGAACCAGGGCGGCCGACGAACTGGGCGACGTGATCTTTGCGGTGGCCAATCTGGCCCGGCATCTCAAGACCGACCCGGAACATGCGCTCCGGACCACCAACACCAAGTTCCGAACCCGTTTTGCCCATGTCGAGGCAGAGCTTGCCGCAGGCGGCAAGACCCCGGCGGAAGCCACGCTCGACGAGATGGAAGCACTCTGGCAGGCTGCCAAGATAAAGCCGCGCGAAAGCTGAGCCGTCCGCCGGCTCCCAGGCTTCTACCAGGCGACCGCCTCAAGCCCGATGATGTGCGGGTGTAGCGCAATCAGCCCGAGAAGCAGCCCGAAGCCCGCCAAAACGCGAAGGATCGTGCCGGCACCGGGCGCCAGACTGCGTCCGGCACGGCTGGAGCGCACCAGCTCGCGCCAGGCGTCGGGGCCCATCTGCCGGCGCTTGCGACGGTCGATCATCGCCATGCCGAGACCCGCGAACAGGGCAAAGCCGCCGAACATGAGCACATGGGCGAGATCGCCATTGGGCACGGTGTGGCCCGCCGCCCACAGCGCGAGCACGGCCAGCAGCGGGTGCCGGATCCAGCCGACGATCCCCGGCCGGGCTGGATCGAACGCGGCATTCCTGAACCCGCCGAATGACAGCGGGTTGGGCTTGAAGGCGGCGAAGGCCAGGATCTGGCAGGCGAGCGTCATGGCCAGCAGCGTGACATGGTTCTGCCACGGCGCCCGCGCCCAGACCTCGACATAAGGCGCGCGCGCCGCCGCGACGATCAGCCAGACCAGCAGGCCGAGCGAAAGCAGCGAATAGGCGACCGAAAAGCCGCGCTTGCCGAGCCGTGCGGTCAGGAACGGCTTGACCGGCGGACGCACGGGAATGGCGTGCGAAGCGAGGAACGCGCCATAGGCGGCGACAAATTCGGTCCAGCCGGTCATCGTTGCTGTCTCCAGAAAAGCGGGAGTGTGGCGGCCCCATCGTGCCGCTCCGTGTTGCCCACCTCGCCGCTGCCCGTCGCGGCGGCAGCAAGCGCAGGCATGCCTCGTCCTGCGCCGAGGACGAAGGCTCGACAAGTGTGATGGCTGAAGCGCAGGCGATGGGCAGGCATGACGCGCGCCCGCCTACAAATCCGCGTCCGGTTTCGGGCCGAGGCCCAGTTGCCGGTCGAGGTCGAGGCTGTCGGAGGCGGTGAATTCCGCCGTGATTTCGACCGAGCCGTCCTCGTGGTCGATCCGGGTCTTGACCCGGCCGCGCTCATAGATCCACGACATGATCGGCAGTTGCTGTGCGGAGAGCGTGACGGTCCGGGTCGTCAGTTCGCCCGATATCCGCGCCTCGATCAGGGCCAGAAGCGCGTCGACGCCCTCCCCGGTGACCGCGGACACCGCAATCGCCGTGTCGGATTTGCCGGCCTTGAGCTTGAGGTCGTCCGCAGCCCCCTCGTCGAGAAGGTCGATCTTGTTCCAGACCTCGACCAGCTTGCGCCCGTCGCCCTCGGCGATGCCGAGGCTCTTGAGGATGGCTTCGACATCGGCCGCCTGCGACTTGCGGTCGGGATCGGACATGTCGCGCACATGCAGGATCAGGTCCGCCTCGATCACTTCTTCGAGCGTCGCCCGGAAGGCCGCGACCAGGTGCGTCGGCAGGTCGGAGATGAAGCCCACGGTGTCCGACAGGATCACAATCGCGCCATGCGGCAGCTTCATGCGCCTCAGCGTCGGGTCGAGCGTGGCAAACAGCATGTCTTCGGCCAGCACCTCCGCGCCGGTCAGCCGGTTGAACAGGGTCGACTTGCCGGCATTGGTGTAGCCCACCAGCGCGACGATCGGATGCGGCACCTTCTTGCGCTTGGCGCGGTGCAATTGCCGCGTCCGGCGCACCTGCTCGAGTTCGCGCTCGAGCTTGACGATTCGTTCCTGAAGGAGCCGGCGGTCGGCCTCGATCTGGGTTTCGCCCGGGCCGCCCATGAAGCCGCCGCCGCCGCGCTGGCGTTCAAGGTGGGTCCAGCTGCGGACCAGCCGGCCTTTCTGGTAATTGAGATGGGCGAGTTCGACCTGCAGCACGCCTTCCCGGGTGGAGGCGCGACGGCCGAAGATCTCGAGGATCAGGCCGGTGCGGTCGATCACCTTGACCTTCCACTCGGTCTCGAGATTGCGCTGCTGCACCGGGGTGAGCGGATGGTCGATGATCACCAGTTCCGCGCCGGTCGATTCGATCAGCGCGCCGATTTCGGCGAGCTTGCCCTTGCCGAGCAGCGTGGCCGGCCGTGGCGCCGAGACCGGCACCACCATGGCCTCGACGACGGTCAGATCGATGGCGCCCGCCAGCCCCACAGCTTCTTCGACGCGGTGGCTGTCGGGTCGCTTGGTGCTTTCGCTGCTGTCCGCCCCCGGCGTCGGCGCGGGATTGCGGCTGCGCAGCGTCGGTACGAGGACGAGCGCACGTGAAACGCCGGATTTGCTCTCCGGGTCAACGAAATGGCCGGAACTGTCTACGGTTTCGATGTGCTTTGTCCCGTCAGGCGCCGCTGCCGGCGTCCTCGTTTTCGAACATCTGGACAGGCTGGCTCGGCATGATTGTCGAAATCGCGTGTTTGTAGACGAGCTGCGAATGCCCGTCGCGTCTCAACAGGACACAGAAATTGTCAAACGATGTCACCACACCAGTGAGCTTCACCCCGTTGATCAAGAAAATCGTGAGGGAAATTTTCTGCTTGCGAACCGTGTTGAGAAAAAGATCCTGCAGGTTTTGTGACCGCTCCGCCATGTGCGCTTTTTCATCCGTCTTTTTCTTGCCCGCCCAATATGCGGGACATTACCGAACCCTGTTCAGATCAGGCGTCCCGGAGCGCCATGTGCCGCGTCTTGCAACAAGACCCGCCGATCGCTCGCCGTGACGTCAGGTTCCGAACACTTCTACTCCCTCTGACAGACAGATAGATATGAATTGCCGCTGACAGAAATTCGTTCGTTGGAACGTGCGACAGAAGATCATTGTTGCGGGGTTTTGTAAACAATAGATTTTCCGGCTTTGGCACGCGCACCCGCCAGCAGCGCCAGACCGGGATCCTGCCGCCGCCCCGAACCGGCTGGCTGAGGCGGCACGGCGCGAAGCCGGTGCGCGGAAGTACCCGTCCCCGTGCGGAGCGGATGCGGCGGGCTTTACCGCTGCATCCAGTAGCGGATGTTGAGGACCGTGAAGATCACCATGACTTCAAGCCGTCCGAGCGTCATCGCGGCGATCGCCACCAGCTTGGCAGAGGCTGGCAGCGCGCTCAGTTGCGGCCATTCCTGGTTGAGCGGATCGGTCGCGTAGACCGGGGGAATCAGCGCCTCGTAGACCGGCCCGGCATTGGAGAAGAACGCCGCCGACAGCGCGATGCCGCCCTCGAACCCGGCCGCGGTGAAGGTAAAGGCCATCGAGGTTGCGGCGATGATGAGCAACGACAGCGCGAAATAGGTCCAGATCGCGCGCATGCTCTGTTCGTCGATGATGTGCCTGCCGAACCGCAGGTTCGCGGCACTCGACGGGTAGATCAACTGGTTCAGCTCACGCGCCGAATGCACGGCCATCGCCACGATCCGGTAGACCTTGAAGCCGCCGGTGGTCGAGTAGATGCCGCCGCCGGCAAGCACCAGCATCAGCACCACAATCGCCGGCCACAGCGCGATGAAGCCCGGCCGGCTCTCGATGCCGCTGGTGGCGATCAGCGAGGAAGAGGCAAGCAGGCTTTCGGCGAGAATCGGCCCGAGATCGCCGCCCCCCGAGACCGAGAAGATGCGTCCCGCATAAAGCAGGCCCACCACGAGGATCCCGAGCACGATCAGGCCTGTCTCCGGGTTCATCCGGAAAAAATGGCGCGGCGCACGCAGCAACTGCTTGCGCCAGAACACGCTCACGGTGCCGATCGCAAGCCCGATCGCCAGCACCACCTGCGCCATCGGCCCGGCATGGTTTTCGAGCGCGTCGGCGAAGGGCAGGAAGCCGCCGGTCGCCATCGCGATCATCGCCAGCATCGCCGCCGCGGGGCCTTCCACGCCGGTCAGCATCAGGCAGACGAAGACGCCGAAGGTCAACAGCGCGTAGTGGCCGAGCACCTCGCGGAAGTCGCCGAGCTCGACGGTCATGTCGCTCGCATGCGCGGTGATGAGGCGACGGTCGCCCGCGGGCAGCCCGCCGAAGCCGCCGGGCGCCAGCACATGGATGATCGAGACCAGGGCCAGGAAGCCGCCATACCATTCGATCAAGGCGCGCCAGACCAGAAGTGCCCTGGGCATGGTCTCGCGCGGCAAGAGCGTCGAGCCGGACGTGGTCAGCGCCGACACGCCCTCGAACCACGCGCTCATCCAGTCGAGGCCGGCAAGCGTCTTGAACGACACCGCCGCGAACAGCGGCAGCAGCACCCAGACCGCGACCAGCGTGAGATAGCCCTGGGCGCGCCCCAGCCTGCGCTCGAAGCCGGCAATGGCGCCGAGCACCATCAGCGCGGAAAACACCCCGAGGGCACCGACCAGCAGCATCGACAGCGCCAGATCGCGCATGCCGTCGCCGATCGCGAACAGGATTGCAGGCACCATGAGGGCAAAAAGCCCCACGACGGCGACCGCCAGGACGTGCAAGCCGCCAAGCATGATCTCAAAAGAACTCGAGGCTGACGCGGAACATCTGCTCGACGTGACGAACCGCCTCGAGCGACGCGAACATCACCACGCGGTCCTTGGCCTTGATCTTGAGCGACCCGTCGGGGCGGAGCACCTGCTTGTCGCGGTAGATCGCGCCGATGCGCACGCCGTCGGGCAGTTCGAGGCTCCTGAGCGGCTTGCCCACCAGCGGCGAGGTTTCGAGCGCCTCCGCCTCGATCACTTCCGCAGCCCCCTTCTGCACCGAATAGACCGCGCGGATGCGGCCGCGGCGCACATGCTGGAGAATCCGCGAGATCGTGACCGCGCGCGGATTGATATGCGCGTCGATCCCCATCGTCTTGGTCAGCGTCTGGTAGGACGGGGTGTTGATCAGCGCCAGGTTGGCCTTGCAGCCAAGCCGCTTGGCCATCACCGAGGAGAGGATGTTGGCCTGGTCGTCATTGGTCAGCGCCACCATCAGGTCGGCATTCTGGATGTCGGCTTCCACCAGGATGTCCTGGTCGAGCGAGGAGCCGTTGAGCACCACCGTGCGCGACAGCGAATCGGCGATCGCGACCGCCCTCGCCCGGTCGGCCTCGATGATCTTGACCCGGGTCTTGGGCTGGCGCTCCTCGATGGCGGCGGCGACGTAGTAGCCGATATTGCCGCCGCCGGCGATGACGATCCGGCCGGCCTCCTGCTCTTCGTGGCCGAACAGGCCGAGCGTGCGCCGCACATGGTCGCGGTCGCACACCACGTAGGCGAGATCCCCGGTCTCCAGCTGGTCGGAGGAATGCGGCACGAACAGCTTTTCGTTGCGCCACACGCCCACGACGGTGGCCAGCAGGTCGGGAAACAGTTCGCTCAGCTGCACCAGCGGCGTGTTGACCACCGGGCAGTCCTCAAGGCATTCGATGGCGACCATCGCCACCTTGTCCTCGGCGAAGCGCACCGCATCGGTGGCGCCGGGCAGCGAGATGCGGCGCAGCACCATCTGCCCGACCTCGACTTCCGGCGAAATGATGACGTCGATCGGCATGTGGTCGCGCGAAAACAGGTCGGCCCAGTGCGATTTCAGGTAGGATTGCGCGCGGATGCGGGCGATCTTGGTGGGCACGTTGAACAGCGAATGCGCCACCTGGCAGGCGACCATGTTGATCTCGTCATAGAGCGTGACGGCGATGATCATGTCGGCCTGCTCGGCGCCGGCCTGCGCCAGCACGTCGGGATGGGCGCCGTGGCCGACATAGCTGCGCACATCGAGCGTGTCGCGGATCGCCTGGACCAGCGTCGCCGAAGTGTCGATCACGGAGACGTCGTTGTCCTCGGCGGCCAGACGCTCGGCAATGCCGTAGCCGACGCGCCCTGCGCCGCAAATGATGACTTTCATGCGCATCCCCCTGCCTGCCATGCCAGGCGATCGTGAAACGGGGCGGCCGAGGCCGCTTCGGGCTGCTTATACGCCAAGCGATTTCAATTTGCGATGCAGGGCCGAGCGTTCCATCCCGACAAATTCGGCGGTGCGCGAAATGTTGCCGCCGAACCGGTTGATCTGGGCGATCAGGTAATCGCGCTCGAACAGTTCGCGCGCCTCCCTGAGCGGCAGCGTCATGATGTGGTTCGACCCCGCCGCCGAGGTCTTGGGCAGCATGTCGGAGACGTCGTCGGGCAGCATGTCGGCGCTGATGACCGTGTCCGGCCCGTCCGAGCGCGCCAGAATCATCAGCCGTTCCATGTAGTTGCGCAATTGCCGGATATTGCCGGGCCAGGTGTGGGCCTGGATCACCGCCAGTGCGTCCTCGCCGATCCGGCGGTTCTTGATGCCGGCCTGCTCGGCCACCTGGCGCATGAAGGTGTCGACCAGGAACGGAATGTCCTCGCGCCGCTCGGCGAGCGAGGGCACCTTGACCGGCACCACCGCAAGACGGTGGTAGAGATCCTCGCGGAACTCCCCCGCGGCGATCAGCTCTTCAAGGTTGCGCGCGGTCGAGGAGATGATGCGCACGTCGACCTTGACCCGCTTGGTGCCGCCCACGCGCTCGAACTGCTGGTCGACCAGAACCCGCAAGATCTTGTTCTGCGTGCCGCGCGGCATGTCGGCGACCTCGTCGAGATAGAGGATGCCGCCATGGGCTTCCTCCAGTGCGCCGACCTTGCGTTCGTGGCTGGCCGCGGTCTCGGTGCCGAACAGCGCCACTTCCATGCGCTCGGGGGTGATCGCAGCGGCATTGAGCACCACGAAGGGGCCGTTCGCGCGCGACGACTTGCGGTGAATGAGCCGTGCCACCAGTTCCTTGCCGGTGCCGGAGGGGCCCAGGATCATCACCCGGCTGTTGGTGGGCGCGATCTTGTCGATCGACTGCTTGAGCTGGGAGACCGCGACCGAGGTGCCGATCAGCTCCACCGGATCGCCGGACCGCCGCTTGAGCTCGGTGACCTCGCGCTTGAGCTTGGAGGTTTCGATCGCCCGCGCGGCCACCAGCAGCAGCCGGTCGGCCTTGAACGGCTTTTCGATGAAGTCATAGGCGCCGCGCTTGATGGCCGACACCGCGGTCTCGATATTGCCGTGGCCGGAAATCATCACCACCGGCAGTTCGGGATAGCGCGCCTTGATCTCGTCGAGCAGCGCCAGCCCGTCGAGCCTGCTGCCCTGCAGCCAGATGTCGAGAAAGATCAGCCGCGGCACCCGGTCCGAGATCGCCGCCAGCGCCGAGTCGCTGTCCGCCGCCATGCGGGTTTCGTGGCCCTCGTCTTCGAGAATGCCCGATACGATCTCCCGGATATCGGCCTCGTCATCAACGACCAGAATGTCAGACGCCATGGGATGGCTCCTTTGCTTCTTCATCCGGCGCATGCGCCGACGCCTTTACAGGAAGGCGGACTGTAATCATCGCACCCCTGCCCTTGTCGACCTCGGCGGGCGCATCGCGCAGCTGAATCGTGCCGCCGTGGTCGTCTATGATCTTCTTGACGATGGCGAGACCGAGGCCGGTGCCCTTGTCGCGCATGGTCGTGTAGGGCTCGAGCAGCCGGTGCCGGTTTTCGGCCGGCAGCCCGCGGCCGTTGTCGATGATATCGACAATATACTCCGCGCCGTCGGGCGAGCGTTGCGCCCGCACGATGATGGCCTTGCCGTCGCGCTCGTCGTCGGGCGCCACCGAATCGATCGCCTCGGTGGCGTTCTTGATCAGGTTGCCGAAGGCCTGGCCGAGCATGCGCGGGTCGAATTCACCCTCGAGCGGCTCCTCCGGCAATTCGCGCGTGAAGGTGATGTCGTTGCGGCTGACCTCGCGCAGGAACACGGCATCCTTGAGGATGTCGCGCAGGTCCGCCGGTGCCTTGGACGGCTTGGGCATGCGCGCGAAGGAGGAGAACTCATCGACCATCCGGCCGATATCCTCGACCTGGCGGACGATCGTGTCCGTGCACTGGTCGAACACCGCCCGGTCGTCGTCGGGGATCTGCCGCCCGTAGCGGCGGCGGATGCGTTCGGCCGAGAGCTGGATCGGGGTCAGCGGGTTCTTGATCTCGTGGGCGATGCGCCGGGCGACGTCGGCCCAGGCGGTGGAGCGCTGCGCGATCACCAGATCGGTGATGTCGTCGAGCGTGACCACGAACGAGGCCTGCTGGTCATGGGTTTCCTCGCGCGTGACCTTGACGTTGAGCGTGCGCTCCTTGCCATGCCGGTGCACGATGATCTGGGCGCGGGCCTCGGCGGAGATGCGCATCGCCGCTTCCGCCATGACGGTTTCGAATTCCGGCGCGGCCTCCAGGAAGCTGTGACCGATCAGGTCGGTGTCGCTGTGGCCCAGGATTTCCAGCGCCGAGCGGTTGGCAATCGTCACGATGCCGCGGTGGTCGACGCCGACCACGCCGGCGGAGACGCCCGACAGCACGGCCTCGGTGAAGCGGCGCCGGTCGTCGATCTGGTCCTTGGCCGACAGGATCTGGTCGCGCTGGGTGCGGATCTGCACGATCATGTTGTTGAAGGTCTGGGCCAGCGAGCCGACATCGCCGTCGGAGGCATGGACCGGAACCGAGATGTCGAGATTGCCGCTGGCCACGTCGTCGGAGGCCCCGATCAGCACCCGGATCGGCCGCACCAGCCGGTCGGCTACCGCGATCGCCGTCCAGATCGCCGACAACAGCACGATCAGCGCAAAGCCGAGATAGAGAATCCCGAAGGCCAGCTGCAAGGAGGTCCGGCCCTTTTCGAGCGTCTGGTACTCCTTGGTGGCCTCTTCCATCAGCCGCATCGACCGCATGACTTCCGGATCGACCACGCGCACGGTGTAGAGCAGCGTGCCCGAGATCTGCTGCAGCGGGATCAGCGCGCCCACCAGGTTGGTCACGCCCGGCGGAATCAGCGCGGGCTGGCCCTTGACCGCGTCCTTGAGCGCCTCCTTCGGCACCGCCGGAAGCGGCCGCTCGGTCTTGATGTCGGCCTGCAGGATGACGCTGCCGTCCTCGCGCACCAGGAAGGCGCCGAGAAGCCCGCGACCGATCGCCTGGCGCGTCATGAACTGCTCGAAGCCGATGCGGTCGAGCGTGTAGAGCGAGCGCGCATTGTCGAGGTCGTTGGCCATCGACACCGTCTGCCCCTGCAGGAAACGCGCGTTTTCAAGCACATAGGCTTGCGCCACCGAGAGCGAGGAATTGACGATCGACTTGGTCCGGAGCGAGAACCAGCGGTCGAGCCCGACATCGAGCGTGATCGAGGCGACGATCGCCACCAGGATCGCGGGCAGGATCGCGACGATCGAGAACAGCGCCACGATGCGAATATGCAGCTTGGCCGCGGCCTTGCCCCGCCGCCGCGCCTTGAGCAGCGTCCGCAGCTCGAGAAGCACGAGCGTGACAAGCCCGATCACGAAAACCAGGTTGACCACCACCGCGCCGAGCACCACCTGGTCGACCGGCTCGATCGGCGTCAGGCCCAGCAGGATCGCAAACGACACCAGCGCGCTCAGGAACGCCGAGCCGACCAGCGCGATGCCCGGAAGCGTGAACAGGTTTCTCCGCTGCACCGCTTCCTGGCCCGCAACCGCCGTTTCGGTGCGGGCCTCTAGGCTGCCGACCGTCTGTGGCGCTGTCCGGATGGTCATAGGCTCCCGTCGCTCCCGATTCGCCCGCTCTCAATCGTTGCGAACAAGCAACACAATGTGGCGAAAATGCAACGTACGAGCCAAGCCTGTCAAGCGGCGCGCCGACAGGCGCCCGGGCTCAGGCGAGCCGGGGCGAACGGTAGACAGTGACGCCGAGCTCGCGGATCTTCTTGCGCAAGGTGTTGCGGTTGAGCCCGAGCAGGTCGGCCGCCTTGATCTGGTTGCCGCGGGTCGCGGTCAAGGCCGCCAGGATGAGCGGATACTCGACCTCTTCGAGCACCCGCTGGTAAAGGCCCGAAGGAGGAAGCTCGTCGCCGAACCCGGCGAAATACCGCCGCATGTTCTCCTCGACCGACTGGGCGATGGTGGTCGGGCCGATCTGCGCGGCAGCATGGGTCGAGGCCGGTTCGGGCGATTCGATCCTGAGTTCGTTGTCGATGATCTCGCGCGTGATCACGTCCTGCGGATAGAGCGCCATCACCCGGCGCACCACGTTTTCGAGTTCACGCACATTGCCCGGCCAGCCGTAGCCCTTGAGAAGGTCGAGCGCCTCGCCGTCGAACCGCTTGGCATCGAGCCCCTCGCCCACCGCCTGGCGCACGAAATGGCGCACCAGGTCGGGCACGTCCTCGGCGCGATCCCTGAGCGCGGGCAACCGGAGTGGCACGACATTGAGCCGGTAGAACAGATCCTCGCGGAACAGGCCCTGATTGATCAGGATTTTCAGGTCCTTGTTGGTGGCCGCGACGATGCGCACATCGGTCTTGATCGGGGTGCGGCCGCCGACGGTGGTGTATTCGCCCTGCTGGAGCACGCGCAAAAGCCGGGTCTGCGCATCCATCGGCATGTCGCCGATCTCGTCGAGAAACAGCGTGCCGCCCTCGGCCTGCTCGAACCGCCCTGTGGAGCGGTTCTGCGCGCCGGTAAAAGCGCCCTTCTCGTGCCCGAACAATTCGGATTCGATCAGGTCGCGGGGAATCGCCGCCATGTTGATCGCCACGAACGGGCCGTTGCGGCGCTTGCCGTAGTCGTGCAGCGCCCGCGCCACCAGTTCCTTGCCGGTGCCCGACTCGCCGGTGATCATCAGCGTGAGATCGGTCTGCATCAGCCGGGCGAGCACCCGGTAGATCTCCTGCATCGCGTGCGAGCGGCCCACCAGCGGCATGCCTTCGCTCGCCTCCTCGGGCTGCACGGCAAGCTTGCGCGGTTCCGAGAGCGCGCGGCCGATGGTGCCGATCAGCTCGGTCAGGTCGAAGGGTTTCGGGAGATAGTCATAGGCGCCGCATTCCGAGGCCTTGATGGCGGTCATGAAGGTGTTTTGCGCGCTCATCACCAGAACAGGAAGGTCCGGCCGGGCCCGCCGGATGCGCGGCAGCAGGTCGAAGGCGTTCTCGTCGGGCATCACCACGTCGGTAACCACCAGGTCGCCGTCGCCGGCCGAAACCCAGCGCCACAGCGTGGCCGCGTTCGAGGTGATGCGGACCTCGTAGCCGGCGCGGCTGAGCGCCTGGTTGAGGACCGTGCGGATCGCCGCGTCATCGTCGGCGACAAGTATCGTGGCTTTACCCATCTTCTCAGTCCTTCTGGCCGGGTGCAGCATCCCTGATTGCGGGCGCGGGCTTGATCGGTCCGCCATCGGGCGAGACCGGCATCAAGATCCGGAATATGGTCTTGCGGCTCTGGCTGTCGCATTCGACGATGCCGCCATGGCCGCCGACGATCTTGGCGACCAGGGCGAGGCCGAGGCCCGAGCCGTTGATCTTGGTGGTGATGAACGGATCGAACAGGTGCTGGGCCAGATCCGGCGGAACGCCCGGACCATTGTCCTGCACGCAGAATTCGAGCGGAAGCGACACCTTCTCGCGCGTGCCGGCCACCGACAGGCGGATGCCCGGACGGTAGGCCGTGGTCAGCACGATTTCGCCGTTCGGGTCGTCGCCGATCGCCTCGGCGGCGTTCTTGACGAGGTTCAGGAACACCTGCACCAGCTGGTCGCGGTTGGCGTAGACGGCGGGCAGCGACGGGTCATAGAGTTCGACGAACTTGATCCGCCGCGCGAACCCGGCCTTGGCCACCGCCTTGACGTGGTCGAGCACCGAATGGATGTTGATCGGCACCCGGTCCACCGGACGTTCGTCGGAAAAGATCTCCATCCGGTCGACCAGCGAGACGATGCGGTCGGTCTCGTCGCGGATCAGCCGGGTTAGCGCCCTGTCCTCGTCACCCACCGACATTTCCAGAAGCTGGGCCGCGCCGCGAATGCCCGACAGCGGGTTCTTGATTTCATGGGCGAGCATCGAGGCGAGCCCGGTGACCGAGCGGGCGGCGGCGCGATGGGTCAGTTGCCGGTCGATCTTGTCGGCCATCGACCGCTCCTGGAACACCACCACGACATTGTCGGGCAGGCCCGCCACCGGCGCCACATAAAGATCGACCAGCTTGTCATTGCCCAGGCGCGGCGAACTCAGGTCCACGCGGTATTCGTTGACCGCCGCGCGGCGGTCGCGCACCTGCTCGATCAGTTCGAGCAGCGGGCTGCCGAAGGGAATGAAGGTCTCGAGCTTGTGCCGGCCGAGATGGGCGGCGCTGGCGGCGAAAAACGATTCCGCCTCCCAGTTGGCGAAACACACCACTCCCTCGCCATTGACCATGATCACCGGGTGCTGGATGGCGTTTAGCACCATGCCTGCGGTTGCGGTTTCGGCGCCAGTGGCCGGGTCGCGGGTCTTGTCGCTCACGCGGCACTCTCCATCAAATCGGCCGGCGCACCGGCCTCGCCAAGCGCTTCGGCGAACAGCCGCGCGACCTCCTCGGCCTTGCGCGAGGTCATCATCGCCGCCTTCAGCGGGGCCGGCGTCAGCGGCGCGAGCGTGTCGAGATACCAACCGATATGCTTGCGCGCATGGCGGACGCCGACATCTTCGCCGTAATGGGAAATCATCATCCGGTAATGCGCGAGCGCGACCGCCGCCCGCGCGCTCCCCGGTGCAGGCACGCTGTCGGCGCCGGCCAGTTCGCCGCAGATCCAGGGCTGGCCGCGCGAGGCGCGCCCTACCATCACCGCATCGGCGCCCGAGCGCCGCAGGCATTCGCCGATGGCCGCGCGCGAAACGATGTCGCCATTGGCAATCAGCGGCACGTCGACGGCCTCGCGAACACGCGCGATCGCGTCCCAGTCGGCCGTGCCCTCGTAAAACTGCATGCGGGTGCGGCCATGCACGGTGATCATTTGCACGCCTGCGGCCTCGGCGCGGGCGGCGATCAGCGCGGCGTTGTGGTTTTCATCGTCCCAGCCGAGCCGCATCTTCAGCGTCACCGGGACGGACACTGCCTTTACGGTCGCCTCGATCAGCGACAGCGCGTGATCGGGATCGCGCATCAGCGCCGAGCCGGAATAGCCGCCGGTCACCTTCTTGGCCGGACAACCCATGTTGATGTCGATCATCGCCGCGCCTTCGGCTTCGGCGATTCGGGCCGCTTCGCCCATCCACCAGGCCTCTCGGCCGGCAATCTGCACCACATGCGGGTCGATTCCGTCGCCGCGCAGCCGTACTTTCGATTCGGAGCGCTGCGTCACAAGTTCGCGGCTCGCCACCATCTCGGTGAACACCAGTCCGGCGCCAAAGCGCCAGGCAAGCTGCCGAAACGGCAAGTCGGAGATTCCGGACAAAGGCGCCAGGAACACCCGGTTGCGCGCCGTGACAGGACCGATCCGGAGCGGCTGACTGAGAATGGCGTCGATCTTTTGCATGCGTATGGAGCAACTTTCCTAGCTGCACTTTTTTTAGACAATAGCAGTGGAATTGCCAAGCGGTAATCGCGGCTTTGCCGAGAAAAATGCAAAAGAGCTTTTTTCCGGGCGACGCAAGTTCTAAACACTTGCCGAGTTGGGGTTGCGGGATCGAAACGGACATGAGCGCTGCACAAAAATTCGGCCTGGTGGTCGTCGCCGCGGGCCGCGGGGAACGGGCGGGCTCGCCCCAGGACGGGCCCAAGCAGTACCGCCCGATCGGCGGCCAGGCGGTGATCGCCCACACGCTCAAGACCTTTCTCGCCCATCCCGATCTCGGCGAGGTTGTGGTGGTGATCCACAAGGACGACGCGGACCTGTTCGCCGCGGCCACGGCCGGCATCGCCGATGCCGCGCGGCTGCGCACGGTGGTCGGCGGCGCCACGCGACAGGCCTCCGTCTGCGCCGGGCTTCAGGCGCTCTCCGCCGCGGCGCCGCGGCATGTGCTGATTCACGATGCGGTTCGCCCCTTCGTCAGCCGCGCGATCATCGATGGCGTGCTCGAAACCCTGCGCACGGGCAATGCCGCAGCCCTGCCCGCGGTCGCCGTGGCCGACACCCTCAAGCGCGGCGACGCGAAAGGCGACGTCGACGGCACGGTGTCGCGCGCCGGCCTGTTCGCGGCCCAGACCCCGCAAGGCTTCGACTACGCCATTATCGCCGATGGCCATGCGAGGGCGGCCGCAGAGACGCAAACCGAATTCACCGATGACTGCGCCATTGCCGAATGGGCCGGTGTGGCCGTGCGGCTCAGTCGCGGACACCCCTCCAATGTCAAACTCACCACAGCCGAGGATATCGCCATGGCCAATGAAAAACTGATGCCTTCGGGCCTGCCCGATGTGCGCACCGGAAACGGCTATGACGTGCATCGCCTGGTGCCGGGCACGTCGGTTACGCTGTGCGGGGTCGAGATCCCCCACGACCAGCGGCTCGACGGCCATTCGGACGCCGATGTCGGCCTGCATGCGCTCACCGATGCGCTGCTCGCCACCTGCGCCGCCGGCGACATCGGCGACCACTTCCCGCCCTCCGACCCGCAATGGCGCGGTGCCGCCTCCGACCAGTTCCTGGCGCATGCGGCGGGCATCGTCCGCGAGGCCGGCGGCGTGATCATGAATGCCGATGTCACGCTGATTGCCGAAGCGCCGAAGATCGGCCCGCATCGCGAGGCGATGCGCGCCTCGCTGGCACGGACGCTGGGCATCGCCATTGAGCGCTGCTCGGTCAAGGCCACGACCAACGAGACGATCGGCTTTGCCGGGCGCCGCGAGGGCATCGCCGCCATCGCCACCGCCACGGTGGTCTATGGAGCCGGCCGGTGAGCGCGGCGGCAGACCTCGCTGCGATCAAGGCCGACTGCCGCCGTCTGGCGGAGCGGATCGTCAGCGACTTTCCGGCCCTCGGCACGGTGGTGGCCACCGCGGAATCCTGCACCGGCGGCCTGATTGCCGCCGCCATCACCGATGTGGGCGGATCCTCGGCGGTGTTCGACCGCGGTTTCGTGACCTATTCCAATCAGGCCAAGCAGGACATGCTCGGCGTCAAGCCGGCGACGCTTGCCAGCTTCGGTGCGGTCTCGGCAGAGGTTGCGGCCGAAATGGCGCTCGGCGCCTGGAAGCATTCGGATGCCGACCTGACGGTGGCCGTCACCGGCGTGGCCGGCCCCGGCGGCGGCTCACCTGACAAGCCCGTGGGCCTGGTCTGGATGGGGCTGTCGGGGCCCGGCGTCTCCGATGTCGTGGAACTGCGCTGGGACCCGTCCTGGAGCCGGGACGCGATCCGGGCGGCGACGGTGCGTGCGGCACTTGAGGCGCTGATCGCCCGCGCCGGCCTGGCCTGACCGGTCAGGACACCGCGGCGTCGCCGTAGACCACCTGCGCGCGCTTTTCGAAGGCTTCCGAAAACATGCGGAACGCCCGGTCGAACATCGACCCCATCAGCATGCCGAGCATCCGGCTCTTGAACTCGTAGTCGATGTAGAAGCCGACCTCGCAGCCATGCGCGCCATGCGGCTTGAAGGTCCATTTGTTGTCGAGATACTTGAACGGCCCCTCGAAGAACTTGACGTCGATTTCGAGGTCGTCGGGCTTGAGCAGATCCTGCGTGGCGAAGGTCTCGCGAATGGCCTTGTAGCCCACCGTCATTTCGCAGATCAGCAGGGTCTTGCCGTCGCGCTCCTTGATGTCGCGGATGCTGATCGCCTCGCACAACGGCAGGAATTCCGGATAGCGTTCGACATCGGCGACGAGATCGAACATCTGGCGCGGCGAATGCGGAACGATGCGTGAGGTCTGAAAGGACGGCATGATTCTGAAGGTGGACATAGTCGCCGCCAAACTCAAGCCCGTATCGGACAAGAGGAACCATTTTTCGCAGCCGACCCCCGCCCTGTGCCGAAATCGGACACCGCCCGTGCCGCCGGCGCGCTTGCCCGAAACCATTCAGTAATTCGAATGTGCGTATTTTGTAAACGTACCTCCGCTCCCAGCCGGCGAGCCGGCCGTCATGCAAAGGTAGGATATGCAGTCCAGGAAATACGCGCTCACGCAGATCGGAGACCAGAAGGACCGACGCATCCATTCGCGCCGCGATGCCAACTGCCCGATCATCGTCCATGCGAAGAAGCGCACCGGCGACAGCACGGTGGCCGTGCAGTCCTGGCTGGTCAACCTGAGCGAGGAAGGGTGCCAGGTCGCCTCCGACCACTTTCCCCGCAATGTCCATGAAGTCTACGTGATCATTCCCGGCCTCGGCTCGAAGGTGCACGGCAATGTCGTCAAGCAGGGCGACTTCACGCTGCATGTGGCCTTCACCACGGCGCTTACCGCGCAGATCGTCGACAAGGTGGGCCGGATCAAGGTGGTCCCGCGCGCCCTGGCCAAGCCCGCCGTGTCGAGCCCGGCGTCGTCCGCATCCACTTAGGCCAGCCAGTCATCGAGTTTCGCCGCGCGCACATCCTTGAGCAGCGCCAGAAACCCCCTGGCCTGGTGCCCGGCCACTGCCCTGCCCTTGTCCGCCGTGGCTTTCGCTGCCTCGCCGACCGCACCGGATGCGTTGAGGTCGCTCGCAATCCAGGCGAAGGCATGCGCGCCGGTGTGGCGCAGCAGCTCGAACTCCTTCTCCGCGGCGGTGACCGCCGAGACGAAATTCTGCGCCTTGTCCATCGCCACGAGGTCGGGCGCGAAATGCAGCATCAGCGAGGTTTCGACATCGCCGCCATGGATGCCGTAGCTGGTCTCGGTGCTGCTGAACAAGCCTTCGGGCAAACCGAAGCGCATCCACGAGGTCTTCACCGCCAGCATGCGGGCGCGCACCCTGAGTTCGCGCGCGACGATGCCCATCACTTCCTCGTTGCCGCCATGGGAATTGACCACGACCACCTTGCGGATACCGGCCCGGGCGATCGAGTGGCCAAGCTCGACCCAGTGGTCGATCAGCGTGGTGGCGGGAATCGTGAGCGTGCCCGGCGCATGCTGGTGCTCATTGGACTTGCCGACGCACTGGACCGGCAGGATGCGGATGTCGAGATCGTCGGGGGCTTGCGCGATCACCGTCTCGAGCATGCCCGTCATGATGGCGCTGTCGGTCGAGACCGGCAGATGCGGGCCGTGCTGCTCGATCGCCGCGACCGGCAGCACCGCGATCGTCGCATCGGGATCGAGATCTTCAAATTCGCGGGTGGTGAAATCGCCCCACCAGATCTTGCGTGTCATCGTCTGTCTCCATGAGCCGCCGGCTCAGGCCGGCGCGGCGGCAATGATTTCGATTTCGACCTTGAAGGCTTCGCGCGCGAAGCCCGAAACGATCATCAGCGTCGAGGCCGGCGCGGGATCGGCAAACAGCCGGTCGCGCACCTTCATGTAGCCCGCCAAATGTGCCCGATCCGTGACATAGGCATTGATCCGCACGACATCGCCAAACCCCATGCCGGCAGCCTTGAGCAGGGCTTCGACATTGGCGAAACACAACTCCGTCTGCGCCTCGGCGCTCTCGGGGATCTCGTCGTCAAGCGTGATCGACAGTTGCCCCGAACAGATCATCAGCCGGTGGCCCGGCGGCACCTCCACGGCATGGCTGTAGCGGGCGAATGGCGCCCGGATCGCGGCAGGCGTGTGATGTTTCATTTCTGCACCCTCGTGAGCGACATCTATCGGGACCGGCACGCTTTTTATTAGTCTATTCAATGCCGGCGGGAAATGGGGCACAGTCACGGCATGATGCCGATTGCAGGTGAAAGAATAGGCAGTATGCTCATCTCTCGCGCAGTCGGCAAAGCCCGCGTGCAGACCATGTCCCGCGGGCGCGACTGCTTCGGCCTGCCACTTGATGGCATGGGGTTTGCTTTATGTGAGAATTGTCCGAGCCACCGGATTCGTATCGAATCTCCGCTCTAACCTAAAGGGATGGTGCACATGACGCTTCTACTTCGATCCTCGGTCGCTCTGGCGGCGATCGTCACATTGGGCGCGCAGGCATCGGCCGCCGAGAAAGTCACCTTTGGCACGAACTGGCTGGCGCAGCCCGAGCATGGCGGCTTCTACCAGGCGGTGGCCGACGGGACATACGAGGCCTGCGGGCTCGACGTCACCATCGCCCAGGGCGGACCGCAGGTGAACAACCGCGCGCTTCTGCTGGCCGGCAAGGTCGAGTTCCACATGGGCGGCAACATGCTTGAGGCCTTCTCGGCCGTGGAACAGGACATCCCGGTCAAGGTGGTGGCCGCCGCCTTCCAGAAGGAGCCGCAGGTGCTGATGACGCATCCGGGCCAGGGTCTCGACACCTGGGAAGAGCTCAAGAATGCGGACGAATTCATCCTGGGCGACGCCGGCTTCCAGAGCTACTTCCAGTGGATGGTCACGGAATTCGGCTTCGATGCCGCCAAGCGCGTGCCCTACACCTTCAACCCTGCCCCCTTCATCGCCAATCCGAAATCCGCGCAGCAGGGCTACGTGACCTCCGAGCCGTTCGCGGTCGAGCGCGAGGGCGGCTTCAAGCCCAACCTGTTCCTGCTCGCCGACTATGGCTTCGACACCTATTCGACCACGATTGAGGTCATGCAGGCAACGATCGACAGCAAGCCCGAAGCGGTCAAGTGCTTCGTCGAAGGCTCGATCAAGGGCTGGTACAATTATCTCTATGGCGACAACGCGGTCGCCAACGAAATGATCAAGAAAGACAATCCGGACATGACCGACGAGCAGATCGCGTTCTCGATCGAGAAGCTCAAGGAATACGGCATCGTCGATTCCGGCGACACCGAGACCATGGGCATCGGCGCCATGACGGACGCGCGCATGGAAAGCTTCTACGCCAAGATGGTCAAGGCGGGCGTGGTCAAGGACGGCATCGACATCAAGGCTTCCTACACGCTCGACTATGTCAATGCCGGGATCGGCCTCGACCTGAAGAAGTAAGCGGCAACCCGCCCGGACCTGAAACTCCGGGCGGGTTCTTTCCTCTGTCGTCTCGATCTGGATACCATGCCCGCCCGCACCCATCCCTTCCTTATCCTTCAGTCCATCGGCAAGACCTTCGCCTCCGGCGTGACGGCGCTCGACCGGGTCAACCTGACGGTCAACGAAGGTGATTTCATGAGCCTGCTCGGGCCGTCGGGCTGCGGCAAGTCGACCGCGCTCAGGATCATCGCCGGGCTGTCGCAGCCGACATCGGGAGTGGTCGACTGGCGCGGCCCGCCGATCCGGCAGAACGACATCGGCTTCGTGTTCCAGGAGCCGACGCTCCTGCCCTGGGCGAGCGTCTACGACAATGTCTGGCTGCCGCTCAGACTGCGCGGCGTCTCGCGCAAGGAAGCCGAACCGCAAATCGCGGAAGTGCTCGAACGCGTGCACCTGACCGGGTTCGAGAAGGCGGTCCCGCGGGAATTGTCGGGCGGCATGAAGATGCGCGTTTCCATCGCCCGCGGGCTCGTCACCCGGCCGCGCATCCTGTTGATGGACGAGCCCTTTGCGGCGCTCGACGAGATCACCCGCTTCAAGCTCAACAACGATCTGCTCGAACTCTGGGCCGAACGCGGCTTCACGGTGATCTTCGTCACCCATTCGGTGTTCGAAAGCGTGTTCCTGTCGAACCGCATCACGGTGATGGCCGCAAGGCCCGGTCGGGTGTTCGAGGAGGTGAGGGTCGACGTCCCCTACCCGCGCAACGAAACCTTCCGGACCTCGCCGGACTACGCTTCGCTCTGCCGGCAGACATCGGGCGTTCTGGTGCGCGCCATCAACGCCACTGCATCCGAGCTCGAGGAGGCTTCCCATGGCGCCCACTGACCGCGCGGCATCCCCCGTTCCGGCCCTGCTGATCGACGCCGAAGAGGCCCGGCGCGAACGCTCGATCCGGATGCAGCGCACCGGCCGCTGGCTGCTGCCGCTTCTGATCATGGTCGCGGCGCTGGTGCTGTGGGACCGGCTCTGCGTCTGGAACGATATTCCGCAATATATCCTGCCGCGCCCGGGCGTGGTGTTCGACACGCTGGTCCAGGATTCGGGCCTGCTGTTTGCCTCGCTGCTCGTCACGCTCAGGATCACCGCGCTCTCGCTGGCGCTCGCCGTGATCGGCGGGGTTGGGCTTGCGGTGCTGTTCACCCAGTCGCGCTGGATCGAGATGAGTCTGTTTCCCTTCGCGATCGTGCTGCAGGTCACGCCGATCGTGGCGATCTTTCCGCTGATCAACATCTATGTCGACGACCAGACCACCAAGTTGTTGCTCTGCGCCTGGATCGTGGCCTTCTTCCCGATCCTGTCCAACACCACGCTGGGGCTGAATTCGGTCGACCGCAACCTGATCGACTATTTCAAATTGAACGGCGCCAGCCGCTGGCAGACGCTCTGGCACCTGCGACTGCCCGCGGCGATGCCCTATTTCCTGGGCGGCCTCAAGATCGCAGGCGGGCTCGCGCTGATCGGCGCGGTGGTGGCGGAATTCGTGGCCGGCACCGCGGGCCAGTCCTCGGGGCTCGCCTCACGCATCATCGAGGCGGGCTACCGGCTCAACGCGCCGCGACTGTTTGCGGCGCTGATCCTGATCTCGTTGACCGGCATCGTGATATTCCTCACCCTGTCCTGGATTTCCCACCTCGTGCTGCATCGCTGGCACGAGAGCGCGCTCAAACAGGAGCAATGAGCTGTGACGTCGCCGACCCTCACGCTGCCCGAGTCCCCCGACTACACGCTTGTGAACCTGCGCCTGCACCGCGCCCATGTCGCGGGCGTGCCCGGCCTCGCCTTCGATGTGGAAGGCTTTGCGCGGGCAGAGATCGCGATTGCCGGTGCGAGGATCGCGGCCATACGCCCAGCCGGCAGTACGCCTGAAGCCGAATCTGTGCATGCCGTGGATTGCCGCGGGGGCATTGCCTTTCCGGCCTTCGTCGATTGCCACACCCATATCGACAAGGGACATATCTGGCCAAGAAAACCCAATCCGGGCGGCAGTTTCCCCGGTGCGCTTGAAGCCGTGGGTGAAGATCGCCGCGCCAACTGGTCGTCAACCGATGTCGAGCGGCGCATGGAGTTCTCGCTCTCTTGTGCCTATGCCCACGGCACGCGGGCGCTGCGCACCCATCTCGATTCGCTTGCGCCGCAGGAAGACATTTCCTGGCCGGTCTTTGCCGAGATGCGGGCACGCTGGAAAGGCCGGATCGAACTGCAGGCGGCCTGCCTGTTCGGCATTGATGAAGCCCGCGACGAGGCCTGGTTCAATCGTCTTGCGGATATCGTTGCGACCAATCGCGGCGTGCTCGGCGCGGTCACCTATATGGTGCCGGATCTAGACGCCCTGCTCGACCGGATGTTCGTGAAGGCGATGGAGCTGGGGCTCGATCTCGATTTCCACGCCGACGAGACCGACAATGTCGAAGCGGTCTCGCTCGACCGGATTGCGGAAGCCGCACTGCGCCACCGCTTCGAGGGCCGGATCCTGGTCGGCCATTGCTGTTCGCTCGCCCGCCAGCCCGACGATCAGATCGCAAGCACGCTCGACAAGATCGCCCGCGCCGGGCTTTCGGTCGTCTCGCTGCCGATGTGCAACATGTATCTGCAGGACCGGCATGCCGGCGTGACGCCCCGCTGGCGCGGCGTCACGCTGCTCCACGAGATGGCCGCGCACGGCATCAATGTCGCGGTCGCCTCGGACAACACCCGCGATCCGTTCTATGCCTATGGCGATCTCGACATGCTCGAGGTCTACCGCGAGGCGACCCGCATCCTTCATTTCGACCATCCCGTCGGCCTCTGGCCCGCGACGGTCGCCGCCAATCCGGCACGGGCCATGGGGTTGGCCGATGCCGGTATGCTTCAGCCGGGTTCATCCGCGGACCTTCTGGTCTTCCGCGGCCGCAGCCTGACTGAACTTCTCGCCCGCCCCGAAAGCCGCCGAACACTTATCCGCGATGGAAAGCTCATTGACGCGACTGTCCCCGATTACCACGACCTGGATGATTTGATGGAGCGTTGACCCATGGACATGACCGCACTGATTTCCGAGCTCGAAGGGCTCGCCATCGAAGCAAACGACAAGATCGTTCAGCAGAAGAGCCGCGATTTCTACTGGTATTCCCCGATCCTGAAGCGCGAGCTCGACCACGTGACCGGCGACATCGTGGTGTCGCCGAAAACCGAGGCCGAGCTGATCCGCGTGCTCAAGGCCTGCTATCGCCACAACATTCCCGTGACCCCGCGCGGCACCGGAACCGGCAATTACGGCCAGGCCATGCCGCTGTCGGGCGGCGTGGTGCTGAGCCTCGCCGAGATGAACGAGATCCGCGAGATCAAGCCCGGCAGCGTGATTTGCGGTCCAGGCGTGATCTGTGCCGATCTCGACAAGGCGGCGCGCGAGGCCTCAGGCCAGGAACTTCGCATGCACCCCTCCACCGCCCACACGGCGACGATCGGCGGCTTCATCGCCGGCGGGTCGGGTGGTGTCGGCTCGATCGGCTGGGGGGGCTTGCGCGATTTCGGCAACATCATCCGCCTGCGCGTCGTCACCATGGAGGAAGAGCCGCGGGTGCTCGACTTGACCGGCGAGGACCTGCACAAGGTCACCCACGCCTACGGCACCAACGGCATCATCACCGAAGTCGAGATGCCGCTCGCGACCGCCTATGACTGGGTCGACGCGATCGTCGGTTTCGAGAGTTTCGAGGCGGCCACGCGCTATGCCAACGCGCTCGCGCGCCAGGACGGCATCCTCACCAAGCTGATTTCGGTGGTCAGCGCCCCCTGCCCGTTCGATTACTTCAAGCGTCACCAGAAATTCCTGACCGAGGGCGAAAGCGTGGTGCTGGTGATGGTGGCGCCGCAGAGCCACGACGCCTTCCGCGCCTTCACCCGCCGGCATTCGGGCCGCATCGCCTTCGACAGGACGGAGTTGTCTGACGAAGATCTCAAGGGCCTGCCGCCGGTCTATGAGCTTGCCTGGAACCACACCACGCTGCGCGCGCTCCGCGTCGATCCGGCCTGGACCTATCTGCAGGTGCTCTACCCCTTCCCCAACCAGCTGGAACTGACCGCGAAGATGAACCGGATGTTCCCGAGCGAGATGATCTCGCATCTGGAATTCGTCCGCTTCGACGGTGACATCACCTGCTTCGGGCTTCCGCTTATTCGCTACACCACCGACGCGCGGCTGGAAGAGATCATGGATCTGCACACCGAAAACGGCTGCCCGATCTTCAATCCGCACCGCTACACGCTGGAAGAAGGGGGAATGAAGCAGACCGACGAGATCCAGCTCGCGTTCAAACGCCAGGCCGACCCCAAGGGCCTGCTCAATCCCGGCAAGATGATTGCCTGGGACGACCCGGACTATGATTTCGATTCCGGCGGGGTCTGGCTGTTCAAGGGCCTGAAGCAGGCGAGCTGAGGCGGCCGCCATGCGCATCCTTCTGGTCCACGCCCACCCCGTGGCGTCGAGCTTCAATGCCAGCCTGTTCCGCATGAGCCGCCAGAGGCTGATCGAAAACGGCCACCAGGTCGACGTGATCGATCTCCATGCGGACGGCTTCGATCCGGTGATGAGCGAAGAGGAGCGGTTGAATTATCACGACCTCTCGGTCAACCGGAAGCCGGTCGAGGACTATGTCGACCGGCTGCTTGCCGCCGAGGCGCTCGTGCTCGTCTATCCGGTCTGGAACTACGGCTACCCCGCCATTCTCAAGGGCTGGTTCGACCGGGTGTTCTTGCCCGGCGTCTCCTTCGGTCTCGTCAATGGCAAGGTCAGGCCGACGCTCAGGAACATCGGCAAGATCCTGATCGTCACCTCCTATGGCGGATCGCGTTTCCGCTCCTGGCTGATGGGCGACCCGCCGCGCAAGCTCGCCAACCGCATGCTGCGCGCCACGGTCAAGCGCGGTGCGCCCGTCACCTATCTCGCCCATTACGACATGAATCTTTCGACCATCAGGACGCGTCATGCGTTCATGAGCCGTGTGGAAAGAGCCCTGGACAAATTCTGATGCGTATTCTGCTTGTGTATTGCCACCCGGTCCCGGAAAGCTTCTGCGCCGCGGTCCGCGACACCGTGATCGCCGCGCTTGAAAAATCCGGCCACGAGATCGACCTGCTCGACCTCTATGCCGAAGGCTTCGACCCGGTGATGCAGGCCGACGAACGCCGCCGCTACAACGAGATGACGCTCGCCGACCACCCCTTCCCCGACCATGCGCGCAGGATCAAGGAAGCCGAAGGCATCGTCTTCGTCTATCCGACCTGGTGGTATGGCCAGCCGGCCATGCTCAAGGGCTGGTTCGAGCGCGTCTGGACCGGCGACGTGACCTTCGCGATCCCGGACGGTCCCGGCCCGATCAAGCCGCTGATGACGCATATCAAACTGCTCGCGGTGGTGACCACCTGCGGCGCGCCGCGCTGGTGGTCCTATGCCGTTGGTCATCCCGGCAAGCGCATTATCCTGCGCGGTCTTCGGGCGCTCTGCGCCAAGACCTGCAGGCGGGTGTTCATGGCGCATTATCTCATGGACAAGTCCACGCCCGAAAGCCGCCGGAATTTCCTGGCGGAGGTTGAACAGCGCTTCACAAGGCTCTGATCAGGCTCAGGGTTTCACCCTGTCCGGGTGAGCGTCGGCGAAGGCCGGCAGGGCCGCACACGCCTGCGCGATCGCCTGGATCCGCTTAAGCCCCGAAATGTCGGCGCCCCAGCGGTCGGCATTGTAGATCTGCGGAATGAGGCAGATATCGGCCAAGCCCGGGGTGTCGCCATGGCAGAACAGGCCCGTCGACGGGTGATCGAGCAGGACCTCGAAGGCCGCAAGCCCCTTCGTGATGAAGCGCTGCATCCACACCGTGCGCTCGGCATCGCCGCCGCCGGTGAGTTCGAGCACATGGGCGACCACCCCCATGTTGCAGACCGGATGGATGTCCATGGCGATCGCATGGGCAAGTGCGCGCACCCGCGCCCGCCCGGCCGGATCGTCGGGCAGGAGCGGCAGCCCGCGGGTTTCGATCAGGTACTCGATGATTGCCAGCGACTGCGTGAGCATCAGCCCGTCGATCTCCAGCGCCGGCACCAGGCCTTGCGGATTACGCGCCAGATGCGTGGGCGTCGTGTGCTCCCTGGCAAGCAGATCGACCACCTCGCTCCGGTAGCCGATCCGCCCCAGGTTGAACGCGATGCGCACCCGGTAGCTCGCCGAAGAGCGCCAGTAGTCGTAGAGAATGGGTGTATTCAAAATAGGTCCTCAAGCAATTAATACCATGAGCTTGTACTGAGGTATTGCGGTCCCGTTCGCAGCCATCACGCCTGCTGCTGCGGTTCTCGCTCACTTGTCTTCGATCCCCTTCTATGCGCTAACATCGAAAGGTAAGTTGGTGAAAACAGGAACAAGATAACAGCGATCCCGACCCTTCCCCCCGCCCTATTTCGTGACAACGAATGCATCAGGTGGGGATACCTGGCTTCAAGAAACCCGAACAGAATAACCATCGCCGGCAAACCCACCCAGATGATGAATGACATCAAGATCGCTGCAGCGGCATAAAGCCGGGCCTTCAGGTCCGGTGTGTAGCGGACAAATCTCGTCAATGCGACAAAATTGATGAGGATCGCCGTCACAGCTACCGGCACAAGCCACCATATGAAACGAACCGGTCCGCTGAGCGCGAAGTAAAAACCAAGCCCTACCGAAACCCAGTTGGTTAACGAGCACACGGAGACAAAGGTTCGGCGGTTCAGTGCCGACAGATCATTGGTTTTGCCTACCTGGTACTCGATTTCTGTCATGCCTTCTCGACGGTCTGCTCGATGGCGCCGAAGATGGAGTGGCCATCCTTGTCACGCATCTCGATGCGCACGGTATCGCCGAAGCGCATAAACGGCGTCTTGGGCGCGCCCGAGGCGATGGTTTCGATCATGCGGATCTCGGCGATGCAGGAATAGCCTGCGCCGCCCTCGTCGACCGGCTTGCCGGGATCGCCCTCGGGGCCCTTGTTGGAGACCGTGCCCGACCCGATGATCGAGCCTGCGCAGAGCGCGCGTGTCTTCGCGGCATGGGCAATCAGCTTCGGGAAGTCGAAGGTCATGTCGACGCCGGCATTGGCGCGGCCGAAGGGCTTGCCGTTAAGATCCACCTCGAGCGGCAGGTGCAGCTTGCCGCCGTCCCATGCGTCGCCCAGTTCATCGGGGCTCACCGCCACCGGCGAGAAGGCCGAGGACGGTTTCGACTGGAAGAAGCCGAAGCCGTTCGCGAGTTCCGCCGGGATCAGGCCCCTGAGGCTCACGTCGTTGACCAGCATCACCAGCTTGATCGCCTCGCGGCAGGTGTCGATATCGGCGCCCATCGGCACGTCGCCGACGATCACCGCCACCTCGCCTTCGCAATCGATGCCCCAGGCCTCGTCGGCCATGCGGATCGGCCCGCGCGGCGCGAGAAAGGTGTCGGAGCCGCCCTGGTACATCAGCGGCACTTCCCAGAAACTCGCCGGCATTTCCGCCCCGCGCGCCTTGCGCACCAGTTCGACGTGATTGACATAGGCCGAGCCGTCGGCCCACTGGTAGGCGCGCGGCAGCGGCGAGAGCGCGTCGCGCTCGTGGAAGCGTTCGGTCGGTTCCGCCCCGGTTTCGAGCATCTCGGCCACGTCCATGAGCCTTGGGCCCACATGCGCCCAGTCGTCGAGCGCCGCCTGCAGCGTGCGTGCGATATGCGGCACGCCCGTTGCCTTGGTCAGGTCACGCGAGACGACGACCAGGCGGCCGTCGCGGCTTCCGTCGCGGAGGGTGGCGAGTTTCATGCTGTTTTCCTTTGGGGGTTGGGGACGGGCAGCGGCAGCGCCAGGCCGTCGCGGCCGATGGTGAGGTGCCCGTCCCAGGTCGTCCGGACCTCGGCGGCCCATTGAATCTCGGTGATTTCGGGATCGTCCGCCGGCACCAGGTGATGCAGCACCAGATGGCCGACGTCGGCGTCAGTTGCGATCCGACCCGCATCGGCAGCCATGGTGTGGCTGGCGATCAGATGCGCCTTCAGCCGCGCGCCATTGCCGGTGCGCGCGACCAGCCGGTCGACGCCCTCGGGATGCAGCGCCTCGTGAACGAGAATGTCGGCGCCACGGGCAAACGTGGCCAGTGGCGGGAAATAGGCAGTGTCGGCCGAAAACGCGATCACGCGGCCGGCATGGCTGATCTTCAGCGCGTAGCAGTCGGTGACCGGCGGGTGGTCGACCCGCAGCGCCTCGATCAGGAGGCCGTCTTCCTCAATCACGACGCCTTCGCCGAATTCTCGGATATCGACAAGCGCGCGCAGGTCCGGCCGGCCCTCGTCTTCGATCCTCAGATCAATGTCATAGAGCATCGAGGCGACGAACCCGTCCCAGACCGCCTGCGTGCCCGCCGGGCCGAACACGCGCACCGGTGTCTTGAGCCCCGCCGTCCAGGCGGTGTGGATCAGCGGCCCGAGTTCGAGCACGTGATCGGAATGCAGATGCGTGATCACGATCAGGTCGAGCGCGGACAGCGGCACGCCGGCTTCGACTAGCCCGCGCGACACGCCCAACCCGCAATCGACCACGATCCGCCGGCCGCCGATCTCCAGCAGCGAGGATGTCGGCGACGGTCCACCCGGCCGGATCGCCGGCCCGCCTTTCGAGCCGAGGATGACCAGACGTTCGGTCATGCCGCCCATGGCCCCGCGCACAAGCCGAGCCGGATCAAACGACCCGGCGGCACGGACGTGAATCGGATTGAAACCATCGAGCATCTCCCACATGCCAGATTGACGGCTTTCTGCCGCAGCGTCGAGCCTTTTCGGCGGCCACAAAAGGTCGCGGGCCAAAGAGGTGCCATAAAGACAGTTGAGAACGCAACAATCAAGCGCGCCTTGCGCCTGTCTCTCCACGGCAAGAGCGGGTGCGCATGAGGCCACGGTGTGACAGCGGCGGCAGGAGACGCAGCCTGAGCGCCGGGGCCTAACGGTTGTGCTATTTCAACCGTTCGATCATCGCCGAGAAATCCCGGCCCTTGCCTTCGCCCGCCACGAACTCCGCATAGAGTTCGGTCGCCCGCGCGCCCATCGGGGTTCGTGCCGCAACGCTTTCGGCCGCCTGCTGCGAGAGCTTGAGGTCTTTCAGCATGAGATCGGCGGCGAAGCCGGGCTTGTAGCCGTTGTCGGCCGGGCTTTGCGGGCCAACGCCCGGCACCGGGCAATAGGCATTGACCGACCAGCAGGAGCCCGACGAGGTGGAGACCACGTCGAACAGGCTTTGCGCGGAAAGCCCGAGTTTTTCGGCGAGCGCGAAGGCCTCGCAGGCGCCGATCATGGAGATGCCGAGCAGCATGTTGTTGCAGATCTTGGCCGACTGCCCGGCCCCGGCATCGCCGCAATGCACCGCCTTCTTGCCCATGATCTCGAACAGCGGGGCGGCCTTGGCGAAGGCCTCGTCGCTGCCGCCGGCCATGAAGGTGAGCGTGCCCGCGGCCGCGCCGCCGACGCCGCCGGACACCGGCGCATCGATCGAGAGCAGGCCCTGTTTGCCAGCCATCGCGTGGGCCGCGCGGGCGCTGTCGACATCGACCGTCGAGCAGTCGATGAACACCGATCCGGGCGCGCCGACAGGCACGATCTCGGCATAGACCGCGCGCAGGATCTCGCCATTGGGGAGCATGGTGATCACCGCATCCCGGCCTGCGGCCGCGTCCGCCGCGGAACCCGCGGCGGACGTTCCCTCGACACGGATGTCGGCCACGTCATAGGCGGTGACATCGTGCCCGGCCTTGACCAGGTTGGCCGCCATCGGCGCGCCCATATTGCCCAGTCCGATAAACCCGATCTTCATGTGATCCTCCCACATTCTTCAAGAAAGCCTGCTAAAGCGCAATATCCCCGCCCGGCGGCTCGGCGAGCATCGCGTCGACCATCTCCGCCGTCACATCCTCGTCGCGGCCGTGGCGCCAGCGCGGATTGCGGTCCTTGTCGATGATCGCGGCACGAATCCCTTCCACGAAATCCCCTTCCGACGCGCTGCGCGAGGTGAAGCGGTATTCCTGTTTGAGCGCCGCGCGGATGTCGTCTGCGGCGCGCGCGCGCCGCACCAGTTCGAGCGTGCAGGCAGCCGACAGCGGTGAAGCCGCGCGGATCGCGCTTTGGGTTTTGCCGCCCCATTCGTCTCCGGGCAGCGCCGCCAGGATTTCCGCAAGCGTTTCCTTGGCGAAAAGATCATCGACCGTGGCGCGGATCGCCATCAGCGGGCCGTCCTCGGGATCACGCGCCCGCGCCGTGATCGCGGCGCAATCGCCGGTCTCGATCAGGATTTCCGTCAGTTCCGGCCAGTCGGCCTCGGGAATGAAATGGTCGGCGAAACCGGCAACAATTGCGTCCGATGCGTTCATCCGGTAGCCGGTCGTGCCGAGATACTCGCCAAGCCGGCCTGGCGCGCGGGCGAGCAGCAGCGAGCCGCCGACATCGGGCACCAGCCCGATCGCGCATTCCGGCATGGCGATCTTCGAGCTTTCGCCCACCACCCGGTGCGAGCCGTGCAGCGAGACGCCGACCCCGCCTCCCATGACGAAGCCCTGGCACAGCGCCACATAGGGTTTCGGGTAGGCCGCGATCTTGGCGTTGAGCCGGTATTCGTCACGCCAGAAGCGGCGGCCCGCGTCAAAATCGCCTTTCGACGCGGTGTCATACATGAATTGCAGGTCACCGCCGGCCGAGAACGCCTTGTGGCCGTCTGCGTCAATCAGCACGCAGGCCACATCGCCATCATCGCGCCAGCCGTCGAGCGCTGCCTCGATCGCCTGCACCATCTCGTAGGTCACTGCATTGAGCGCTTCGGGGCGCTGCAGCGTGATCTGGCCGATGCGGCCGATCTTGCGGATGCGGATGCTCATGCGGTGCGCTCCGCAAGCAGCGCCCGCGAGATGATCACCCGCATGATCTCGTTGGTGCCTTCGAGGATCTGGTGCACCCGGAGATCGCGCACCAGCTTCTCGATGCCGTAATCGGCAAGATAGCCGTATCCGCCATGCAGTTGCAGCGCGTCATTGGCGACGCGGAAGGCGGTGTCGGTGACGAAGCGCTTGGCCATGGCGCAGAACTTGGTAGCATCGGGCGCCTTGCGGTCGAGCTTGCTCGCCGCCTGCCTGAGGAAAATCCGCGCCGCCTGCATTTCCGTTTCCATGTCGGCAAGGCGGAACTGCAGCGCCTGGAACTGGTCGATCGACCGGCCGAAGGCCTGGCGTTCGCCCATATACTGAAGCGTCCGGTCGAGCGCGGATTGCGCGCCGCCAAGCGCGGACGCGGCAATGTTGAGCCGGCCGCCGTCGAGTCCGCTCATGGCATAGCGGAACCCGGCCCCCTCCTCGCCCAGAAGATTGTCGGCGGGGATGGCGCAGTCGTCGAACTGCACTTCGGCGGTCGGCTGCGAGCGCCAGCCCATCTTGTCTTCCGGCGCGCCGAATGTAAGTCCCGACCTACCATTCTCGACGATCAGCGCGGAAATGCCCTTGGGCCCCTCGGCACCGGTGCGCGCCATCACCAGATAGAGATCGGAAAACCCGCCGCCGGAGATGAAGGCCTTGGCGCCGTTGAGGCGGTAGCCGTCATTGGTGCGCTCGGCGCGGGTCCTCAGCGCAGCGGCATCCGAGCCGGAGCCCGGCTCGGTCAGGCAGTAGGAGGCGATCGTCTTCATGGTGACGAGGTCGGGCAGAAGCCGGGCCTTGATCGCGTCCGAGCCGTAGGACGCGATCATCCAGCTGCACATGTTGTGGATCGACAGGAACGAGGCCACCGACGGACAGGCCATCGACAGCGCCTCGAACACCAGCGTGGCATCGAGCCGGGTGAGCCCCGAGCCGCCATCGGCCTCCGGCACATAGATCGCCGCAAGCCCGAGCGCGGCCGCCGCTTCCAGCACCTCGCGCGGGATCGCGCCGTCCTTTTCCCATTGGGCGGCAAACGGCGCGATCTCTTCGGCGCCGAAGTCGCGCGCCATGTCGAAGACTGCCTGCTGTTCCTCGTTGAGTTCAAAATCCATGGCGTCCCGCCTCCTCCGACAGTCTCCGATCCGTTTCGCCGATCCTTATCCCATGGTGGGGATCACGAACTCGGCCCCTTCCTTGATACCCGAAGGCCAGCGCGCGGTCACGGTCTTGGTGCGGGTGTAGAACCGGAAGGCGTCGGGGCCGTGCTGGTTCAGGTCGCCGAAGCCGGATTTCTTCCAGCCGCCGAAGGTGTGGTAGGCGAGCGGCACCGGGATCGGCACATTGACGCCAACCATGCCGATATTGATGCGGCTCACGAAATCGCGCGCTGTGTCGCCGTCGCGGGTGAAGATCGCGGTGCCGTTGCCGTATTCGTGTTCCATCGGGTACCTGAGCGCTTCCGCGTAGTTCGGCGCGCGCACCACGGACAGCACCGGGCCGAAGATCTCCTGGGTGTAGATGTCCATGTCGCGGGTGACATGGTCGAACAGGCAGCCGCCGATGAAATAGCCGTTCTCATAGCCCTGCATCGAGAAATCGCGGCCGTCGACCACCAGCTTCGCGCCCTGCTCCACGCCGGAATTGACGAGGCCGAGCACGCGCTCGCGCGCCTCTTTGGTCACCAGCGGGCCGAAATCGGTGTCGTTGCCGGCCGTGTAGGGTCCGATCTTGAGCGCTTCGACGCGGGGCGCGAGCTTTTCAATGAGCAGATCGGCGGTCTTTTCGCCCACCGGCACTGCGACCGAAATCGCCATGCAGCGCTCGCCGGCCGCACCGTAGCCGGCACCGATCAGCGCATCCACCGCCTGGTCCATGTCCGCGTCCGGCATGATGATCATGTGGTTCTTGGCGCCGCCGAAGCACTGCACGCGCTTGCCGTTGGCGCAGCCGCGGGAATAGATGTACTGGGCGATCGGCGTGGAGCCGACGAAGCCCACGGCCATGATTTCGGGATGGTCGAGGATCGCGTCGACCGCCTCCTTGTCGCCGTTGACGACGTTCAAAATGCCGTCCGGAAGCCCGGCCTCGGTCATCAGTTCGGCGAGCATCAGCGGCACCGACGGGTCGCGTTCGGAGGGCTTGAGGATGAAGGCGTTGCCAGCGGCGATCGCCGGGCAGAACTTCCACATCGGGATCATCGCCGGAAAATTGAACGGGGTGATGCCGGCCACCACGCCGAGCGGCTGGCGCAGCGAATACATGTCGATGCCGGGGCCCGCGCCCTCGGTGAACTCGCCCTTGAGCAGATGCGGCGCGCCAAAGCAGAATTCGGCCACTTCAAGCCCGCGGATCACGTCGCCCTTGGCGTCGGGAATGGTCTTGCCGTGCTCGCGCGACAGCGCCTCGGCGAGCTTGTCCATGTCGCGATGCAGAAGCTCGACGAACTTCATCAGCACGCGTGCGCGCTTCTGCGGGTTGGTCGCAGCCCAGCCGGCCTGCGCCTTGGCGGCAATAGCGACGGCCTGTGCCAGTTCCTCGCTCGAGGCGAGCGGCGCTTTCGCCTGCACTTCGCCGGTGGCTGGGTTCATCACGTCGGCGAAGCGGCCGGACGTGCCCTTCACATGCTTGCCGCCGATATAGTGAGTAAGTTCCTGCATGGTCATTCTCCCGGGAATTGAGTGCGTTGATGCCACTGTGCACTGACCGGTCTTGATGTTCAACGCACGCGACTGTGCATCCGTTGTGCAAAAAACGTAGCCCAGTCAGGCCGCCGACAATCCGCCATCGATCTGCAGGGTCTGGCCGGTGACGAAACTCGACGCCGGATCGGCCAGGAACATCAGCCCGGCGATCACCTCGTCGACTTCGGCGAGCCGGCGCATCGGGATTGCCTGCACCAGCGCCGCCTCGGCCTGGTCCCGGTCGCCCCCGGCCTTGTCGAGAAAATCGGTCGCCATCGGCGTGCGCGCAAAGGACGGGCAGAGCGCGTTCACCCGCACGCCGCGGCGGGCATATTCGAGCGCCGCCGATTTGGTGAGCCCTACCACCCCGTGCTTGGCGGCGGCATAGACCGAGAGCATCGGCGCGCCGACGACGCCTGCCACCGAGGCCACGTTGACGATCGCACCGGTCTCGCCCGTGTCGCGAAAACGCTGCTCGAAGGCCGGCAGTTGCGCCTGCATGGCGTAGATCACGCCCAACAGGTCGATCTCGATGGTCCTGCGCACCGCCTCAAGCGGAATGCGCGCGAGCGGCAGGATGTCATGGGCGATGCCGGCATTGTTGACCGCAACGTCGAGCCGGCCGAACTCTGCGATTGCGGCTTCGACGAGGCGCAGCGACAGCTCCGGGTCGGTGATGTCGCCGGCAATGGCGGTCACGCGACCGCCAAGCTCTTCGGCCAGCCGGTCGAGCGGGGCCTGCGCCAGGTCGCTCAACACGAGATTGGCGCCGGCCGCGGCAAAGGCGCGTGCCGCAGCCTCCCCAAAACCGCCGCAGGCCCCGGTCAGGATCACGCACCGGCCCGAGAAATCCGCCATGGCTCACGCCTTTCCGGCAATGACGTCGTTGGCCATCGACGCGAGCAGCGGCACCGCCTTGCCGATTTCCCGGGCGCGCTCGGGATTGGAGGCGTTGCCGTCGAGCGAGCGCTTGTAGACGCCCTGCAGGATGGCCGCGAGCCGGAAGAAGGAGAACGCCAGGCAGAACGACCAGTTGGAGACGGCAATGCCGGTCCGCTCGGCATAGCGGGCGACATACTCCTCCTCGCTTGGAATCCCCAGATCCGCCCGGTCGAGGCCGCCCAGCCCGCGAAAGCCGCTCGCATGCGGCAACCGCCACTGCATGCACTGGTAGGCGAGATCGGCGAGCGGGTGGCCGAGCGTCGACAGTTCCCAGTCGATCAGCGCCAGAACCTTTTCGCCATGGGCGGAGAAGATCATGTTGTCGAGCCGGAAGTCCCCATGCACCACCCGGACAAGCCCGTCGTCGGTGGCCATGTTGTCGAGGAGCCAGTCCATCAGCCGGTCCATGTCAGGCAGGTCTTCGGTCTTGCTCGCCAGATACTGCTCGCTCCAGCGCCGGATCTGCCGCGCGAAGTAATTGCCCGATCGGCCGAAATCGGCGAGGCCCGCGGCCTCCGGATCGACCGAGTGCAGCCGCGAAAGCACGTCGTTCATGCCGTCATAGACCGACGCGCGCTCCTCCGGCGTCATGCCCGGCAGCGCCGGATCCCAGAAGATGCGGCCTTCGACCAGTTCCATGACGAAATACATCCGCCCGATGGCGCTGTCTTCCGGCGCCAGCGCGAACACTTTCGGCACCGGCACGTTGTTTTCGGCAAGCGCCTTCATCACCCGGTATTCGCGGTCCACCTGGTGGGCGGATTTCAGAAGCGTTCCCGGCGGCTTGGCGCGCAGCACGTAGCGGCCGCTGTCGGCTTCGACCCGGTAGGTCGGGTTGGATTGCCCGGTGTTGAATTTCTCGATCGCATGCAGGCCCGAAAAGCCCGGCACGATCGCGTGCAGCTCGTCGGCCAGCGCCTCCATGTCGAAGGGTTCGGTGTCCATCTCAGGCATCCTGGAAAATCCTCGAATCGTGCTTGACCGACAAGCCGCCATCGAGCGGCAGGATCGCGCCTGTGACATAGGCGCCGGCGCGGCCGCACAGGAAGAGGGCCGCGCCTGCGACATCGTCGGGCGCGCCGATCCGGCCGAGCGGCACATGGCGGCCCACGCGTTCGGCCTGGTCGTCGCGGGCGGTGGCGAACGCCGTCATCTTGCTCTGGAAGGGTCCCGGCGCGAAGGCATTGACGGTGATGTGCTGCGCGGCCAGCTCCTCGGCGAGAATGCGGGTGAGATGGTGCACCGCAGCCTTGGAGGACGCGTAGGAATAAGCGCCTTCGGCCACCGGTTGCGTGCCCATCACCGAGCCGAGATTGAGCACCCGGGCCGGATCTTCGCCGCTTGCGGCGCTCACGAGCAACGGTGTGAGCTCACGCGTGAGCGTGAACAGGCCGGCGACATTGACCGACATCACCTTGGCCCAGGCCGCATGCGGGAAGCTCTCATAGGGCGCGCCCCAGCTGACGCCGGCATTGTTGACGAGGATGTGGAGACGGTCGGTGCGGGTTTTGACCTCGGCCGCGAGCGCCGCGACGCCCTCCTCGCTGCCCACGTCGCCGGTGAAGCCTCCCACCGAACCGGAGCCGCCCAGTGCATTGATCTCGTCCGCCACCCGGGCACAATCCTCGCCCTTGCGCGAGGCGATCAGCACGCGCGCGCCGGCAGCGGCGAACCCGGTCGCGATCATCCGGCCGATGCCGGTGGCCCCGCCGGTCACCAGCGCGGTCTTGCCGGACAGCCCGAACAGGCTCTCCAGATAACGCTCGCCCGTCTCCATGCTCTTCCCTCCCCGGTGCGTCACGGCAACTTGCCGCAGGTCGGCGCCGCTGTGACGATTGACAACATACTTTGCAGTATGTTCAAGTTCCGCGAAACTGCAAGCCGGTTTGCGAAAATCTTCGCTGGCCCCGCCGGCGCAACCGCGGCCCGCAGAACCGAGGATGAAGCATGACCCCGGCCGACCGCCCGACCAGATACCGCCGCCAGAGCGATGCCGAGCTGTCCCGGATGGAAATCATGGAAGGGGCTGCGCTCTGTTTCGAGGCGCGCGGCTTTGCCGCCACCAGCATCGACGAGGTCGCAGCCCGCATCGGCTCGACCAAGGGGCGGATCTACCATCACTACGCGTCGAAATCGGAGCTGTTCCTCGACGTCTACCGCACCGGCATGCGGCTGATCTTCGAAGCGGTCGAGCCGCATATCGAAGCCGACCTGCCCGCATTCGACCGGCTCCGGGCCATGCTCAAGGCGCATGTGCTGTGCGTGCTGCGCACCAAGCCGTTCCAGAACGTGGTCCGCCAGGGGGTCGACATGCTGCGCCATGGCGTGATGCCCGCGCGCGAGCATGCCGAACTCATCCAGCTCGCCCGCCTGCGCGACAGCTATTCGGACCATTTCCTCACCGTGCTCGAACAGGCCAGGGCCGAAGGCGCGATCGACTACCAGAACATCAAGATCGCGCTCAACTCGGTCTTCATGTGCCTGAACGGTCCGATCGTCTGGTTCACGCCCCGCGACGGCCAGACCGAGGAGGAGATCGATCTGCTCGCCGACGAGTGCGTGCTCTACACGCTCAGGCTTCTCGGACAGGCGGCCGCACCCTCCCGCCCTCTCCCCTCACCCAAGTCTCACCAAGGAGAACCCGCATGACCGCTTACCCGCCGATGGATCTCGGCATCACCGCCCGGCTCGCGCCAATGCTCGAGGGCGTGCGCGCCATGGTGCGCGACGAGATCATGCCGCTCGACGAGGAATTTTTGGCCGAAGTCGGCGCGGCCGGCGACCGCTGGAGCCTCACGCCGCGCCAGACCGAGATCCTCGAGGGGCTGAAGGCCAAGGCGCGGGAACGCGGCCTGTGGAACCTGTGGCGCACGCAGGCCGAGAATGGTTTGACCACGGTCGAATATGCCTATCTGGCCGAGGAAATGGGCAAGGCGCATCTCGGTGCGGAGACTTTCAACTGCTCGGCGCCCGATACCGGCAACATGGAGGTGCTCGACCGCTACGGCTCGCCCGAGCACAAGCGCCGCTGGCTCGAACCGTTGCTCAAGGGCGAGATCCGCTCCGCCTATCTGATGACCGAGCCCGATGTCGCCTCCTCCGATGCCACCAACATCTCGATGTCCTGCGTCCGCGATGGCGCCGACTATGTCCTGAACGGAGAAAAATGGTGGGCCTCGGGCGCCGGCGACCCGCGTTGCGCGATCTATATCGTCATGGTCAACACCGGCGACGAGACCACGCCGCGCCATGCCCGGCATTCGATGATCCTGGTGCCGGCCGACACGCCCGGCATCGAGAAGCTGCGGCCGATGCAGGTCTACGGCCAGGACGACGCGCCGCACGGCCACATGCATCTGAAATTCACCGATGTCCGGGTGCCGTCGGAAAACCTGCTGGTCGGCGAAGGCAAGGGCTTCGAGATCGCGCAGGGCCGGCTCGGGCCGGGCCGCATCCACCACTGCATGCGTGCGATCGGCCAGGCCGAGATGGCGCTCGAGCTGATGTGCCGCCGCGCGCTGTCGCGCGAGGCTTTCGGCAAGAAGCTCGCCCAGCTCGGCGCCAATTACGACATCATCGCCGAATGCCGCATGGAGATCGAGATGGCGCGGCTTCTGTGCCTGAAGGCCGCCTGGATGATGGACCAGGGCAACGCGGTGGCCGCCGCGCCCTGGATCAGCCAGATCAAGGTGGTAGCGCCGCGCATGGCGCTGAAGGTTGCCGACGAGGCCGCACAGCTGTTCGGCGGACAGGGCATGTCGCAGGACACCCCGCTCGCCAGGATGTGGACGCATCTGCGCACGCTCCGGCTCGCCGACGGCCCCGACGCCGTGCATCGCCGCCAGGTCGCGCGCACCGAACTCAAACGCTACACGCAGGAAAAGGTCTGACCCATGAAAGCCATCGTCTGCCCCGACTTCGGCCCCGTCTCCAATCTCGATTATCGCGACAGGCCCGACCCCAGCCCGGGGCCGCGCGACGTGGTGATCCGCGCCGAGGCCATTGGCGTGAACTATCCCGACGGGCTGCTGATCCAGGGGCTTTACCAGATGAAGCCCCAGACCCCGTTCGTGCCCGGCATGGAAGCCGCCGGCGTGATCGAGGCGGTCGGCGACGAGGTGAGCCATCTCAAGGTCGGCGACCGCGCGGTGGCGCTGGTCGATCTCGGCGGCTATGCCGAAAAGGTACTTGCCCCGGCGGCCAAGGTGTTCGCCCTGCCCGACGGGCTCGACTATGACGAGGCCTGCGCCTTCATGTGCGCCTGGGGCACGTCGCATCACGCGCTCAAGCAGCGCGCGCAGCTCAAGCCCGGCGAAACCCTGCTGGTGCTTGGCGGCGCAGGCTCGACGGGCCTCGCCGCAATCGCCATCGGCAAGGCCATGGGCGCGCATGTGATTGCGGTCGCCTCCACGGATGAAAAACGCGACGCCTGCCTCGAAGCCGGCGCGGAGCTGGCGCTCGGCTATGAGGGCCTGCGCGAGGCGCTGAAGGAGAAGGCACCCGACGGCGTCGACGTCGCCTTCGATCCCGTCGGCGGCGCGGCGTTTGACGTAGCGTCCCGGGCGATGGCGCGCAATGGCCGCCTCCTGGTGGTCGGTTTCGCCTCGGGCGAGATCCCGAAATTCCCGGTCAATCTGGCGCTGCTCAAGGAATATTCCCTGATCGGCGTGTTCTGGGGCGCGTTCACCGCCAGGGAACCCGAGGTCTATGCCGCCAACAACCGCGAATTGTTCGAGTGGCACGCGCAAGGCCTGGTCCGTCCGCGGATCGACGAGCGCCGGCCGCTGTCCGAAGCGGGCGAAGCGCTCGCGCGCATTCTCGACCGCGGTGCGATCGGCAAGACCATCCTGATCCCCTGAGCCGCCCCCACACCCGCCCGACCCCATCAAGGAGCGAGACATGCCCGAGCCCCGCAGCATGAAGGCCCTGATCGTCAAGCATGACGGTCTCGCGGAGAGCCGCGGCGGAACCGGGATCGACAGTCTCGAGCCCTATCTCGATTACACCTCGGTTCCGGTGCCCGAACCGCGCGCCGGCCAGGTTCTGGTCAGGATGCGGATGGCCTCGGTCAATCCGTCCGACATCTATTTCATCAAGGGCGAATACGGTCAGCCGCGCGTCAAGGGCCAGCCTGCCGGGTTCGAGGGCGTGGGCGATGTGGTCGGCGGCAAGGGGCTCTATGCCGCCTGGCTCAAGGGCAAGCGAGTGGCCTTTGTCGGCGGCGTGTCCGGATCGGGCGCCTGGGCCGACTATATCGTGGTGCCGGCGAGCCAGTGCGAGGTGGTGAAATCCGCGATGCGCGACGAGGACGCGGCCGGCCACGTGGTCAATCCGGTGACCGCCTGGACCATGTTCGACATCGTGCGCAAGTCAAAGAACAAGAGCTTCGTCTTCACGGCCGCCAATTCGCAACTCGGCAAGCTGATGGCCGGGCTCGCCCGCGACCACGGCATCTGCATGATCGGCGTCATCCGCAAGGAAAGCCAGGCCGCGCACCTCAAGGACCTCGGCGCGAAACATGTGCTGGTTCAGACCGAAGATGGTTTCGCCAAAGAGTTCGCAACCCTCGCCGCCTCCGAAAAGCCGCGCATCCTGCTCGACGCGGTGGCCGACCAGACCTCCGCCGATCTCTTCACGGCAATGCCTTCGCGCGCCCGCTGGATCATCTATGGCTGGCTCGCGAGCACCGCGCCGACGCTTCACCAGCCGGGCCAGTTCATCTTCATGGACAAGAAACTTGAGGGCTACTGGCTTGCCAAATGGTTCAGGCAGGCCTCGATCGTCGAGAAACTGCGCACGCTGCGCGGCGTGCAGGACCGCTTCATCTCCGGCGCCTGGAAAACAGAGGTTTCCGCCACCATCCGGCTCGCCGATGCCGTGCGCGATCTGCCCGCGGCTCTCGAACGCGGCGACGGCAAGGTGATGCTCGTTCCGTAAGAATTGCCGGAACTTTTCGACAGAAGAAACTTTCCCATTCGCGTTGCCGTCCTATCTGCAAAGAAATGGAGGGAGGGAAACCATGACCAAACTTGCAATTCGGACGTCTATTGCTGCAGCAATGCTCTGCCTGCTGGCGCTCGCGCCGGCCCGCGCCGACGAGGCGTCGATGGCCCAGGGCGTGATCGAAAGCCAGATCGGCGCGTTCCTGCGCGATGACATGGCCACCGCCTATTCCCATGCCGCTCCTTCCATCAAGCGGCTCTATCCGGACGAGAGCAGCTTCTTCGACATGGTCAGGCGCGGCTACCAGCCGGTCTACAGGCCCGGAAACTATGCCTTCGGCCGGGTCAAGGTTGCACCCGATGGGCGCGGCGTGGTGCAGGAGGTGCTGATCCACGGGCCGGATGGCCAGGACTGGACGGCCCTCTATTCGCTGGAGCGTCAGCCGGACGGCAGTTTCAAGATCAACGGCGTGCAGATGATCAAGACGGCAGCGCCGAGCGCCTGAACGGCGTTTGCAAGCCGTATCTCGTCGCGCGGGATCGGGCGGAACATTCCACCCGGTTCCGCGTTGACTTTGTCATGGCGCGCCGGTGGCGGGCCTTGTGTTTTCAACTTATCATCGATGCATGCGCAGGCGGGCCGGGGGTGGCCTGCCGCTTTCGAGCATCGGAAAGGAAGTTATCGTAAGCGTTGCCTTCACCAAGGAAGAAAGTGCGGAAACAGCAGCCGAAACCGTGCTGCCCGACCGTCCGATTTCCGAGCACCCGAACCTGGTGACCCGCTCGGGTCTCGCGCAACTCGAGGCTGAACTCGCCAAGGCGCGCGCGGCCTATGACGAGGCGCAGACCATCGAGGACGTCAACGAGCGCCGCAGGCAGGCCGCCGGTCCCTTGCGCGATGCGCGTTATTTCACCGAACGCGTGCGCAGCGCCGAACTGGTCGAGGATCCGCAAACGCACGAGACCGTCGCCTTCGGTTCGACCGTGACCTATTGCCGGGACGAGGAGCCGGAAAAGACCTACCGCATCGTCGGCGAGGACGAGGCAGACCCGAAGGCGGGCTCGATCTCCTATGTCTCCCCGGTCGCCCGGGCGCTGATGGGCAAGTCCGTGGGCGACGTGGTGACGATGGGAGAGCACGAGCTCGAAATCATGAAGATCGCCTGAGGGCTGGGGCAGCTCGCTTGTAGGGTCCTGGACGCGGGCCTTGAGCGGCTTTGGCGAGGCAAACTGTTCCCGCCCTCCCCGTTTCGCCGCTTTCGCGAATCCGGTATGACTGCGCGACGCGGCCCCTGCCGCGCCCCACCGATCTTCGAGGATATGTCGATCATGCGTCTCCGGCTTGCACTCCTGGCACTCAGTGCCGCCTTCGTTTCTGCCTGCACCACCACCACCGTGGCGACCAACCCCTTGCAGGCGCGCTGGAACGGCAAGTCGGCGGGCGCGTTCTTCGCAGCCTACGGCCCCCCGATCAGCGATCGCGAGGCAGCCGGCGGCGGCGCCGTCTACACCTGGCGCGGCGGCTTCTCGGGTGGCCGGTCATGCCTGGTGGAGCTGTCCGTCAACAAGGGCTACATGATCACCAGCATCCGCGCCCTCAACGACCGGGTCGACCCCAAGGGCGGTCCCTCGCACTGCGAAAAGACGCTGGACGCTGCCTGACGATATTTTGCCGGCAAAAGGCCCTCGCCCCGATCCGGGGCGGGCCTCAGCGCCCGGAGAGATAATAGAGAATTCCGGCCGCGACCAAGACTACGGCGGACGCCGCGCCGGCAAACAGCGGGATCATGCCCGCCATTTCGTCGAACAGGCGCCGCCCGGCCACGGTTTCGAGCCCCCACCAGCCGAAGCCGAGGCCGGCAGCCGCGACGAATGCCAGCACGATCGAAAAAGCCCTCATCGCCCGCCCTTCCCGTGCCGCCGGAATAGTCAAAGCGGTGGAATGTCGCCCGCCTCCCAGGCGGCCTGCGTGGCAGCGGAGAACGCCTGGAAGTCTCCCGCCTCGATTGCCCCGCGGATCCCCGCCATCAGGTCCTGATAGTAGCTCAGATTGTTCCAGGTGATCAGCATCATGCCCAGGATTTCATTCGAGCGGACCAGATGGTGCAGATAGGCGCGGGAATAGTCACGCGCGGCCGGGCATGAACTCTCCTCGTCGAGCGGCCGGTGGTCCTCGGCGTGGCGGGCGTTCTTGAGATTGATCTTGCCGTGGCGGGTGAAGGCGAGCCCATGGCGACCGGCCCGTGTCGGCATCACGCAATCGAACATGTCGATCCCGCGGGCGACCGATTTCAGGATGTCGTCGGGCGTGCCCACCCCCATCAGGTAGCGCGGCTTCTCAGCCGGCAGCAGCGGACAGGTGACTTCCAGCATGTCGAGCATCACCTGCTGCGGCTCGCCCACCGCGAGCCCGCCCACGGCGTAGCCCTTGAGATCGAGGTCTGCGAGACCCTTGGCGGACTGTTCGCGCAGCCGCGGGACGTCGCCGCCCTGGACGATGCCGAACATCGCCTTGCCGGGCTGGTCGCCAAACTGGGTCTTGCAGCGCTCCGCCCACCTGAGCGACATCTCCATCGCGCGGGCGATCTCGTCCTCGGAGGCTGGCAGGCGCACGCATTCGTCGAGCTGCATCTGGATGTCGGAGCCGAGCAGGCCCTGGATCTCGATCGATCGCTCCGGGCTCATTTCGTGGCGCGAGCCGTCGATATGGGACTGGAATGTCACCCCCTGCTCGGTGATCTTGCGCAGGGCCGAGAGCGACATCACCTGGAAGCCGCCTGAATCGGTGAGGATCGGGCGGTCCCAACGCGCGAAGTGATGCAGACCGCCAAGCCGTGCCACGCGCTCGGCGCCGGGCCTCAGCATCAGGTGATAGGTGTTGCCGAGAATGATGTCGGCGCCCAGGTCACGAACCTGGTCCATATACATGGCCTTGACCGTGCCGCCGGTGCCGACCGGCATGAAGGCCGGGGTGCGGATTTCGCCGCGCGGCATCGAGATCGTGCCGCGCCGCGCGTTGCCGTCGGTTGCCGAAAGACGGAATTCGAAGCTTTGCGTGCTCATCCGACGCTCCGGAACAACAGGCTGGAATCGCCATAGGAATAGAACCGGTAGCCCTCGTCAATGGCGTGGCGGTAGGCCGCCTGCATGGTCTCGAGCCCGCTGAAGGCGGAGACCAGCATGAACAATGTCGAGCGCGGCAGATGGAAATTGGTCATCAGCACGTCGACCGCGCGAAACCTGTAGCCGGGTGTTATGAAGATGTCGGTAGCACCCGACCAGGCCACAAGCCTGCCGTCCTCGCGCGCCGCACTTTCGAGAAGCCGCAGCGAGGTGGTGCCGACGGAGACGATACGGCCGCCGCGCGCGCGCACCGCATTGAGCGCATCGGCCGTTTCCGCGCTGACATGACCGATCTCCGAATGCATGCGATGCTCGGCTGTATCGTCGGCCTTGACCGGCAGGAAGGTGCCGGCGCCCACATGCAGCGTCACGAACTGGCGGCCGATGCCGCGCGCGTCGAGCCGCGAGATCAGGTCGGGCGTGAAGTGCAGGCCCGCGGTGGGAGCCGCGACCGCCCCCTCCTCCCGCGCATAGATGGTCTGGTAGTCGAAGCGGTCGCGCGCGTCTTCCGGCCGCTTGGAGGCAATATAGGGCGGCAGCGGAATGTGGCCCGCGGCGGCAATCGCCTGATCGAGCGCGGGGCCGCTCAGGTCGAACAGGAGTTCGATCTCGCCCCCCTCGCCGCGTTCGCCGGCGGTGGCGTCGAGCACGCCGTCGAGACAGGTCTCGCCGCGTGCGCCGAAACGGAGCCGGTCGCCCTCCTTGACCCGCTTTGCGGGCCTGACAAAGGCCTTCCAGCGGTCGGGACCTGAGCGCATGTGCAGCGTCGCCGAGATCCGGCTTTCTGCCTCCTCGCGCAACCGCACGCCTTCAAGCTGCGCCGGGATCACCTTGGTGTCGTTGAACACCAGCGCATCGCCGGGTTCGAGCAGGTCCGGCAGCTCGGCCACCACGCGGTCGCTCAAGGCCCCGTCAGGGCCGACGCGCAACATCCGTGCGCTGTCGCGGGGCGAGGCGGGCCTGAGCGCAATGCGCTCCTCGGGAAGGTCGAAATCGAAAAGGTCTACACGCAAGCTGGCGTTATCCCATAAAAAAGCGCGCGGCCCCATCGGCGGCTCGAAGGCCGCCCCCGGTTCCGCGCGCACAAAACGTCAGGCAGTGGCGTCGGCCGCGACCTTCATCGAGACGATCTTGTCGGGATCGACCACCGGCTCGCCGCGCTTGATCTTGTCGACATGCTCCATGCCTTCGATGACCTGGCCCCAGACCGTGTACTGGCGGTTGAGGAAGCCCGCATCGTCAAAGCAGATGAAGAACTGCGAATTGGCGGAGTTTGGGTCCTGCGCACGCGCCATCGAGCAGGCGCCGCGGCCGTGGTTCATGTTGGAGAACTCGGCCTTCAGGTTCGGCTTGTCGGAGCCGCCCATGCCGGCGCGGCGCGGATCGAAGGATGCACCGCCCGACTTGCCGAACTTGACGTCGCCGGTCTGGGCCATGAAGCCCTCGATCACCCGGTGAAACACCACCCCGTCATAGGCGCCTTCGCGCGCCAGTTCCTTGATGCGGCCGACATGGCCCGGCGCCAGGTCCGGGAACATTTCGATCGTCACCTGGCCCTTGGTGGTTTCCATGATGAGTGTGTTTTCGGGATCCTTGATCTCCGCCATATGCTCTCTCCTGTGGTTGTTTTCTAAGATGGATCAGCCGCCGGAGCGAACCGAAATCATGCGGTCGGGATCGATCACCCGGCCGTTGGCATTGGGGTCGCCGCGCTTGATCTTGTCGACATTGTCCATGCCGTCGATCACCTTGCCGACAACGGTATACTGACCGTTGAGGCCCGGCGCGGGCGCGAACATGATGAAGAACTGCGAATTGGCCGAATCCGGGCTCTGCGAGCGCGCCATGCCGACGACGCCGCGTTCGAACGGAACATCGGAGAATTCGGCCTTCAGATCGGGCTTGGACGAACCGCCCATGCCGGCGCGGTCGGGCGAGAAGCCGTTTTCCATGTCGCCGAATTCGACATCACCGGTCTGGGCCATGAAGCCCTCGATCACGCGGTGGAAGGCGACATTGTCGTATTCGCCGGCATCGGCCAGTTCCTTGAGGCGCGCGGCGTGGTTGGGTGCGACGTCATCGGCAAGCTCGATGACGACGGGGCCCGACTTGAGCTCGATGGTGAGCTTGTCGCCGGCGGCAGCCAGCGTGGTCGAAGCGAGGCCGAAGGCGAGCGCCGCGGCGAGAACAAGGCGGAAAGAACGCATGATGGCTCCATTGAATTGGCCGCCGATGCGCCGATGCATCGGGCGGCAACCGTTTGACACACCGGCGCGGGCTTGGCAACGCCGCGGGCCGGGCGGGATGGCTTTACGAAAGCCGCGCGGCCAGCGCCTTGCGCACTACCTCCGGGACGAACGGCGTGACATCGCCGCCCATCTTTGCGATCTGGCGCACAAGCGTGGCGGTGATATGGCGGGATTCGGGATAGGCGGGTGCAAACACGGTGATGATGTCGGGCGCCATGGTCCGGTTCATGCCAGCCATCTGCATCTCGTAGTCGAGATCGGTGCCGTCGCGCAGGCCGCGCACCAGGATCGTGGCGCCGGCAGCGCGGGCGGCCTCCACCACCAGCCCCTGAAACGAAATCACGCTCACGGCCTCGGCACGGTCGGGAAAACTCGACCGGACCACATGCCCGATCATGCTCGCGCGCTCATCGAAGCTGAACATCGGCGTCTTGCTCGCCTGCACGCCAATGGCAATCACGAGTTCGTCGCACAGTGCCAGCGCCTGTTCGAGCACATCGACGTGACCATTGGTCATCGGATCGAAGGATCCGGGGTAAAACGCTATCCGCATGACAAAAGCCCCTGTTTCAGCGCCTTGTGTCATGTCGCGGGTTGGGCTTCAAGCCATGAATTGCAGCCACGCCGGGCCGCGGTCCGGGAGACCTGATGTCAGAAATCGGCGATCGTCAGCCAGATCAGGGTCTTGCGCTTCTTCGCATAGGCGCGGATGGCGGCGGCCTCGATCTGCCCGCGGCGCCGGTCGAAGGCTGCCAGGTAATCGGTATCGGGCGCACGCGCGAGCCCGTCGATCCGCTCGAGCGCCGGGGCCTCGAGCACGAAGCGGACTTCCATCACGCCGTCATAGCCGGAAAAGCGCAGCGTGCCGGCCTCCTGGTCGAAGCCGCGCATCTGGTTGGGAAAGCCGATCATCGCCCGGCCGCGCCGGGCGTGCGCCTTCTCACTTCTTGCTTTTCTTCTGGAACGGATTGGTTTCCAGCTGCTTGACCGCAGAGCCAAGCGGGACAGCAACCGTGGCGGGGGCCTTCTCCTTCTTGGGTTTGCGGACTTCCTTGCTCGATCTCATTTGACCCTTGGCCATGGCTCGTCTCCTTGTTCCGGGCGCGTCTGGTCCACCGGGCGGGGGCCCGGCGGAAACGCGCCGCAATGGGGGATGCAAAAGAGCCGGCTTGTCAAAGGCAACGGCCCTCGGCCCTTGCCGGCACTGCTCAGGGGTGTTTCGCGCTCTCGATCAGTTCGAGATTGCTGCCCTGCTCGACCCGCTCGTGGCCGTGCTCTTCGTTGCGGATCCGGTATTGCGGCCGGCCGAGATTGTCGGGCAGGCGCATCAGCACGGTGAATTCGGACGGCGTGCGCGGCGAAAGACCGACGCGGGACTGCAGCGAGACCTGCTGTCCCTTTGCAAAAATGTTCTTGGCCATGGTTTAGTCCCAACAAATATCGTTCAAGCCGGCGCGAAGGGCGCAGCTTGCGGGTTTTTACATACAGGATCGCAGAACAAGCGGGATGTCCGGACGAAGAATGTCGGCAGGACCGCGATGCGCTTGAAAAGTTACAATGGAACCATGCGCCTCAATCGGGATTAATACAAGGCAATTGTCCGCAAAGTTCGCCCCCTGCCCCGAAATGAAATGACATGCACGTTTTTGCCCCGCAACGTGTCATGGTGAAATCTGGGCGGTGCGTGAACCGGCCGCCGCAGGGCCAGCGGTTTCGTCACGCCGGTCCGATGAAACACGGACGCCATTCTTGGGACGATCTTACTGAAAAGGTGCCGGCATGCTGATCAGATTTGGGTTTGAAATCGTCGTCGACTGTCCCGTCCCCGTGCCGATGCTGCTGGCGCTGTCGACCCATTCGGAATTTGGCGGCCGGCTGATCGGCGCCGACTATGTGCGCAGCACCGCACATACCGCGCCCACCACCTATCTCGACGGCTACGGCAACTGGATCACGCGCGTGGTTGCCGATCAAGGCACCACCACCTTCTGGTCCGATTGCGTGGCCGAGGTCAGCGAAGCGCCCGATAACGTCCCGCATCACGCGATCCAGCACCGGATCGAGGACCTGCCCGACGCCACGCTCAAATTCCTCACCGCGAGCCGCTATTGCGATTCCGACAGCCTCGGCAATTTCGCCTGGGCCAATTTCGGCCAGGTCCCGGAGGGCTGGGCGCGGGTGGCGGCGATCAGCACCTTCGTGCACAACCACGTGACCTTCGGCTACAAGTTCGGCCGGCCCGACAAGACGGCGCGCGACGTGCTCGAGGAAAAATCCGGGGTGTGCCGCGATTTCGCCCATCTCGGCGTGAGCCTGTGCCGGGCCATGAACATCCCCGCGCGCTATGCCAGCGGTTATCTCGGCGATATCGGCGTGCCGGATGCCGGCTTTGACGATTTCTGCGCCTGGTTCGAGGTCTATCTCGGAGGCGCCTGGCACACGGTGGACGCGCGCTACAACACGCCGCGGATCGGCCGCATCCTGATGGTGCGCGGCGCCGATGCCGCGGACGTGGCGATGATCACGTCTTTCGGCGCCTATGAGCTGAGCTCGTTCCGGGTCTGGACCACCGAACTCGACGACGGCTTGGGTGACGCGGAGGTGATGGCGCTGCTCGAGAGCCTGCCGCGGCCGCGGCCGGGCGGCCCGGATTTCGGCCTGGCCGTTCCCGGCGCCGTGCGCCTGACCTGAGCGCAGGGGCGCAGGCCGGCACTAACCAGGCGTTAGCCATGTTCTTGTTCAGGTTGGGTTCATTCAGGATTTGTCATCCTTTTCACACAGAAGATGAATGACCAGGAGGTGACTGCCATGACCATAGCCCTCGCAATGCTTGCCCTGATGATCGTGATCCTGTTCAGCGGGCTGACGCTTGGCGCGCTGCGCCAGGACAAGTCCGAAGCCGTCGAGCGGGTGCGCAAGTCGCTCCTCTAGGACGCCCCCGCCCCGCCTTCCCCGTTTGCCCCGTGTGCACGCCGCCACGGGACGCGCCCATCTTTCAGTCGATCAGAAACCTCTCTCCGGACATCTGGCCCTCAAGTGACCCAATGGCCTGAGCAAAGCTGGTGCGCCCGCCTTAGGCGAGCGCCGGCGGCGGCCGGTGAATATCATCGCGGGCCTGCCAGCGTTTCATCAGCGCCGCCCGGCGCTCGGGATAGCGCTCCGCCACCTCGAAGCGGACGATCCGGTCCGCCCGGAAATGCCGGAAATCTCCCCGCAATTCGCACCAGGCGACGATCACCCGGGTGCGCTCGAAGAAGGCAAGCGCGATCGGCCAGATCACCCGCTCGCTCGGCGCTCCGTTGACGTCGGCATAGCCGATCTGAAGCTTGCGATTGCCGCGGATCGCCTCGCGGATCAGCGGCAGGTTGGCCTCGCCCTCCGAATAGGGTCCGCGCGGCGGCACCAGCAGCGCGGTCTCGTCGATCCCGGCCCTGAGATCCCGGGGCAGCACCGCCGCGATCTTGGCGAGCGCATTCTGGGCGGCCGCCCCAAGCGGGCCGTCGGCGCGCTCGGCCACCCAGCGTGAGCCGAGCACAAGCGCCTCGATCTCCTCCTCGGAAAACATCAGCGGCGGCAGCATGAAGCCGGGCTTGAGAACGAACCCCACCCCCGCTTCGCCATCGATCGCCGCCCCTTGGGCCTTCAGCGCCTCGATGTCGCGGTAGATCGTCCGGAGCGACACTCCAAGCTCGTCGGCGAGCCGCGCGCCTGAAACCGGCCGCTTGTGCCGCCGGAAGGCCTGCAACAGATCGAGAAGACGGGACGCGCGGGACAAGCTTGGGGCTCCGGATGGGTGGCGGTGCCGGACTATAGCACGGATGATGACAGATTGTGGCAGGAGCCTCATTGAACGTGCGCTCATATCGCCGTCACCCCGCACGCCGGCCAAATACTACTTCCTTATGGTTGCATTAGAAATCATCAATAATACTTCTTGGAAGCAGGTCCGGGAATACGCTATGGTTGTGGCGGGCGTTTTTGCCCGGATAGAGCACTTGGGAGGATGCAGAATGGGACACCAGAACAACATTTCATTCGACGGACTGACGCCTGAGGCAGCAAAGAACCTTGCCGACGGGTTCGCAGCGTCGTCGTCCAAGCGGATCAACGACATCTTCGGCCGCATGAAGGAAATCAAGGACATGGACGAGGTCACCTTCAAGCGCATGCAGGACCTCGCCGCCGCCGGCAATGGCGGCTGCTTCATCGGCTGCAGCGGAGCGGCGTCCTAGGCAAGGCGTCGCCCTGGTGAGGCCAACCGGGCCGGACCGGCCGCGATCGAGATCCGGCCGTGGCGGTTGCGCCTGCCACCCCGCCGCTGAGGGTTCGGACCGTCCGGAGCCGGGCCCTCACCTTTTGTCGCGCCGATCAAGGGAGGGCTCCATGCTCGAACGGCTCAGCATAAACCTGACGCATCTGTGCAATCTGGACTGCGCCTATTGCTATGCGCTGGGCGGCGATTATGGCGGATATTCGGGCGATGCCCGCGTGGCCGAGGTGGAGGCGCGGATCACCGACGTGGCGCTTCTCAACCCGAACATCAAGAGTGTTCAGTTCTTCGGCGGCGAACCGCTGTTGCGCTTCGATCTGGTGGACGGATTTACCGCCCATATCGACAAACTGGTGCACGAAGGTGCGATCGCAGCACCACCGCGCTATTCGGTGGTCACCAACCTCACGCTCCTCGATGACGCGCGCATCGAGATCATGAAACGCCACGACATGAGCGTCGTCGTCAGCCTCGACGGCCCGCCCGAGGTCAATGACGCGACCCGGCCCTACAAGGGCGGACGGGTGTCGACCGCGCGGGTTCTCGAAAATCTTGCGAAGCTGCGCGATCACGGCATCACCTTCGACATCGAATGCACCTTCTCGAAGCTCCACTGGGCGAAGGGCTATTCCGCGCTCAGCACGTTTCTCTACATCGCCGAACTCGGTCCGAGCCTGGTAAAGATGACCAATGTCACCCATCCGGACCCCGAGATCGGCTTCAACACGCGCGAAGACATCGCCCGGGTGCTCGACGAGAACCTGACGCTGCTCGATTACGCACTCGAGGCACTGACCGAAAAGGGCCGGCTCGTTCCGCTCGGCTTCCTGACGGAGCTCATCAACGCGCTGCAAGCCCGGGCAGACGCCACCCCACAATCCGGAGGCTGCGGCGGCGGCGGCGGCAGCTATTGCAACGCGGGAACCGGCAACATCGCCATTTCCGCGGATGCGAAGATCTATCCATGCCACATGTTCACCGCCAACCGCGCCTTCGAGATGGAGATCGCCGGTGGCGCCGTCACCCGGCAGCCGAAAATGGCGTCGAAGCGTGATCATGCCGCCTGCACGTCCTGTTGGGCCTCGTCCTGGTGCGTCGCCTGCCCCGGCGCCATGGAATTCCGCCGCCCCGGCCACAGCGGCCCCTCCGCGATCCATTGCGGCTTGATGCGCGGCGGGCTCGAACATGTCTTCGCAGCGCTCGCCGACCAGGACGCTTCCGCGCCGCGCTTGACCGTATCGGGATAGGCGGCAGGCGGAGCCTTCGGGGGATCGCGCATCGGCGGGCCGGCCCGGGTCGCCGCGACCTTGGCCAAGTCTTCGGGCTCGTCCAGGGCGTCCGGCTCGCCGATGCTGTCTTGCAAGACAAGAAGCTGGATTACGGCGGCGGAGAAGACAGGCATGCATGGGCGGCGGCCGGGGCTGGTGGCAAGGTAGTCAGAAACTCTAAAGCGTGTCGCAGCTTTTCAGATTCGGAATTCCCTGATTGATTTATTTGTGT
>NZ_LQZT01000010.1 GCF_001703635.1 Parahoeflea olei
CATGCGTGACCACGCACAGCATCTTCGTCCCGGCCTTCAGGCCCTCGACAACCACAACGCCGACATTGTCCGCGTGTTCATGTACCAGCAAATGGGGGGTGCTCACTTGGTCCTCCAATCAGGAAATGGTGAAATACGAAACTGCCCAGTGGACAGCTCTTGTATAAGATATAAGATATGGTGGAGCTGGAATGTCAACCGGGTAAAGCCATGGAAAAGAAAAACGAAGGTGCCTCCCCTGCCGATCCCACAACCCCAGAGGCAATCGGCTACAAGCCACTCTACGCACAGGTGCGCGACAGGCTGATGCGTCGCCTGGTCGAGGGCGAATGGTTGCCCGGCATGCTGTTGCCGAGCGAGATCGAACTCGCGCGCCAGCTCAATGTCAGTCAGGGCACGGTGCGCAAGGCGCTCGATTCGATGACCGCCGACAATCTGCTGATGCGCCGGCAGGGCCGCGGCACCTATGTCGCCGAACCCGAGGAAAGCCGGATCCTGTTCCAGTTTTTCCGGCTGTCACCCGACCAGGGCACGCCAAGCTTCCCCGATTCGCGGGTGCTGAGCACCGGGCACGCAAAGCCGACGCCCACGGAAACCGAGGCGTTGCGTCTCGAAAAGGGAGACCGGGTGTTCCGCATCGAGCGCATCCGCTCGCTCTCCGACCAGCCGATCCTGATCGAGACCATCACCCTGCCAGCGCGCCGTTTCCCCGATTTCGACCACCTGACCATCATCCCCAACAACCTCTACCGGCTCTATTCGGAGCGGTGGGGCATCACCATCGCCAGCGCCGAGGAGCGGCTGAAGGCGATCGCGGCCAGCGCGCGCGACGCAGCCAAGCTCGGCTGCGACACGGGCGAACCGCTGCTTCTGATCAGCCGTGTCGCCCGCGATCTCGAAAACCGTCCGGTGGAGCTGAGATGGTCGCGCTGCATCACCCGCGAGATCCATTACGCCGTCAATCTGCGCTGATCGCGCGCCGCCGACCAACAGACGGTCCGGATGCGCTACAGCGCGATCGCCTGGCCGGTCTTGGCGGAGCGTTCCGCCGCAAGCCCGATCCTGACGGCCTTGAGCCCGTCATCGAGCGACACTTCCGGCACGCCGCCCTTGTTGACCAGGTCGAGAAACTTGCGGTGCTGGAAATAGGTGGAGCCGTGATGATCGCCGACCGCGAGAATTGCCGGATCGACATGCATGACCTCGCGGTGCTCCTGCTTGCTCGCGCGCGGCGACAGCACGAATTCGGAATGCCGCTCCTTGCCGTCGGGCGCAAACCGCGCCGGCCCCGGCACCAGCGCCTCGGCCTTGGCCACATCGCCGGTCACCGCGATCGCCTCCTGCCAGGTCGAGCCTTCGGCGAACATGCACAGATCGAGCATCGCCCGCACGCCATTGGCAAAATCGACCACGACATAGGCATTGTCGAGGATGTCGGGCGTGCGGCCATCATAGGTCTCGTCGCGGAAATTGACGTCCGCCGCGCCCGAGGCATAGACCCGCACCGGCTCCGACTTCGCGATCAGCCGCATCAGGTCGAAGAAATGGCAGCATTTCTCCACCAGCGTGCCGCCGGTCCTGTCTTCGAACCGGTTCCAGTCGCCAACCTTCCTGAGGAAGGGAAAGCGGTGCTCGCGGATCGAGATCATCCGCACCTGCCCCGTCTCGCCCGACGCCGCGGCCGCGATCAGCCGCTCCACCGGCGGCATGTAGCGATACTCCATCGCCACCCAGACCGGCGCGGATCGTCCTTCCGCCAACGCCAGGATCTCCTCGCAATGGGCGAGCGTGGTGCAGAGCGGCTTTTCCACCAGGATCGGCAGATCCGCCGGCAGCACGTCCTTGAGGATCGGATGGTGCAGGTGGTTGGGCGCGGCGATCACCAGCGCGTCGCACAGGCCCGATTCAATGAGCTCCATGTGATCGGTGAAGCTCGCACAGCCGGGGCCTGCGAGATTGGACGCGATCGAGCGCATGCCCGGATCGGGATCGCACACTGCGCTCACCCGCGCGCCCTCGATCAGGCCGATATTGCGGATGTGTTCGTGCCCCATCATGCCCGAGCCGATGATGCCGTATCTGATGTCTCTCATGGCGATGACCCTAGAGGTGAAGGACCGGCAGCCCGGCGGCCGCGGCGAAACTTTCGAGCTTCGCAACATGGTCGCCATAGGCGAGCGCCATATGGTGTTCGAGCCCGCTGTCGATCACGCGGGCGAGCAGTTCGCCTGCCGGGCGGTCGAACCGCACCACACCGGAGGTGCCGGTGAACGCCATCTCGCGCTTAAGCATCTCGCCGCGCGCGAGCACGAGGCACTGCTCGCCACGCGCCTGGCTCAGCCGCGCAAAGGTGACAGGGCCGGGCTTGAGCGGAAACTCGAACAGCAGCGGCATCTTGCGATTGGTGTGGATCGTGGCACGGGCGCGCGCATCCGGGTCCGCCATCGACACCGGCGCCTGGCCGCAATGCCACACCACCCCGGTGTCGTCGTCCACATCGAGATCGACCAGGTCGACCAGGAACACCGGCGCGTCCGCTGCCGCCTGCAGCAGAAGCTGGGTCGCAGCCCCGTAGACATCGGCCTCGCAGGCGCAGGGCACGCGCCCCTCGCCCATCATCGAGGCCGGGCCGCAGACCGCGCCGCCATACTCCGTGAAGGTTTCCGGCCAGCAGCGGATCGCGAAGGCGTCGAAGCCGCCGTCGCGCTTCATGCCGTCGAGCGCGAGCTTGAGCCTCAGCGACCGGTCGAGCTCGGCCTGGTCGACGCGATCGAGGCCCGTGAGGTTTTCAGCCGCGCTCTCGCGGAGTGCGGCGGCGTCGGCTTCCGGCGCCGCCTGCGCCCGCGCGAACAGCTCGGCCAGTTCGAAGCCCACCACGTTGATGCCGGTCAGCACCGCGAGCCGATCCGCGTCATAGCCGCAGGTATCGAACCCCTCCGGGTGCCGGCCGATGCGGGCAATGGTCCTGCCGCGCAGTTGGTCGATGAGCGCGCGCCCCTCGGCGGGGTCCGCGCTGCTTGCTTCGGTCGCAAGCGGCGCGACCATCGGCGTTTCCGGGAACAGTTTCTCGAGCCCCGGTGTGCCCGGCGCGGCATGGCGCCAGGAAAACAGCCGGTGGCGCAGCCCGAGCGCATGGGAGGCGAGATTGAGCCCGCAAAAGGCGTTGAGCCTCAGCCGACCGCCGAGCCGCGGCTCGGGCACCGCCCAGATGGCCAGTGGCTGATCGAACCGGTCGGCGATCCGGCAGGTCATCGCCGCGTCGGTGAAGGTGACCTGCAGGATCAGGATCCGGTCCGGCCGAGCCGCCGCGACCTCCGCCATCGCCGCCTCGGTTGCAGCCGCGTCCATCAGCAGCGTTTCGGGGCCGACCAGGCGGTGGCCCAGGGCCTCAAGATCGGCACGCATGGCCGCGAGCATCTCCTCGGCGAAACCCACGTCGAAGGTCGGCCGCCCCAAGGGCAGGACGCCGAGTGTGAGAGAATTACCGGACATGCCGTTGGCCCCTTACATCCCCGTTTAAAAACACTAGATTGGCTTCATGAACCCGATCCTGAGACGCTGGCCCCCGGCCGCCATCCTTGCCCTGGCCATCGTCGCCGTCACCCTGCCCACCCGCGGCCATGCCACGGAAGCGGCCTGGGCGCGTCTGGCGCAGGGCGGCTACACCATTCTGCTCGGTCACGCCCGCGCCCCCGGCGGGGAACCGCTCGATCCCGATATCGGTGACTGCGACGCCCGCAGAAACCTCACCGACCGCGGCATTCAGGAAGCGCGCCGAATCGGCATGCGCTTCGCCGCCCGCGCGGTCTCCATCAGCGCCGTCTATTCCGGAGAGTTCTGCCGTGCGCTGAAAACCGCCGAACTCGCTTTCGGTCGCCGCAACGTGGAAAGCCGGGCCTATCTGAACTCGATCGTCGGCGGCGCGGATCCCGATGACATTCCGGAAGAGCTGATCGCCCAGGTCGAGGCGTTCAACAGCGCCGGCAACCAGTTGATGGTCACCCATCCCGTTCTGATCCGGGCGATCTCCGGCACCACGCCGCGCGAAGGCGAAGCCATCATCATCGCGCGCGGGGTCAATCCCGGTGACCGCCCCCGCGTGGTCAACCGGCTGCTGCTCGACTAGGCGGGCGCGGCCAGGCATCAGCCGAAATCGCCGTAGCCGTGGCGGAAGCCCTTGTCCGCCGGGGAGAAGCGCGCCCCGTCCGGCCCGTAGACCGCGTGACGGTGCCAGGGCGTCGCAGCCTGGTCGGTCAGCGCATTGAGCGCCCGCATATAGTCGACTGACTCGCTTTCGAGCCCCTTTCGCATCGCCTCCCAATCCGGATAGAACCCGAACGGCTCGAGCCAGATCGCCCGGCCGGCGAGATAGCCCGAGGCGCCGGCGCGATAGGCATGGGCGAGGATGTTGCGGAATTCGGTCTTGCCGGCGCCCGCCGACAGCATCACCCAGGGCCGGCCGGCAAGCCGCCCCATCTCGTCGAACGCCGCCTGCACCTCGGCGTCTTCCTCTTCGGGGACATCCCTGGCCGCGACCGGGCTTTCGAGCTTGAACACGTCGATGCCGAAGTCCGGATCCGCGAAATCGGCGACCGACTGCAGCACATGGTCGGTGCGCTTGCCGGTCATCTCGATGTAGTCGGTGCTCTGGTGCGCGTCGCCTGGCAGCGGATAGACCAGAAGCTCGAACAGGAAGGGAATGTCATAGCGCGCGCAGTCTTCGCCGATACGCTTGGCGAAATCCTTCTGCGCCGCGCGCACATGCGCAGCGGCATCCGGACGGTACCAGGCCAGCACCTTGACCGCGTCACCGCCCATGCGCTTGATCTTGGCCACCGACCAGTCGTCGATCCCGGACGACAGCCGGCCGTCGGGTGTCTCGGTGAACAGCGAATCCTCGAGCGTCACAATCAGGCCCTTGGCCGGCGAGAGCGCGTCGATCCCGCGCGGAATGGCGAAATGCGGATCGAGCAGCATCGCCGAGGCCTCGTCCTGCAGCGTCTCGATCAGCAGCCTCTTGAAATCGGCGACGGCCTGCCAGGGCGCCTCTGCGACACCGTGGCGCCTCGCGATCGGCCCCTTGATCGGCGGCCGCTGGTCGACCGCCGTCATCTTGAACAGGCCGCCCGCGTCGGCCATGCGCCGCATGCCCCACAGTTTTCCCGCGCTCAACTGCATGGGTGCGCCTCCTTGATGAAGCTCTCGGTCTCGGCCCGCGTCGGATAGCCCGCGCGGCCATCCGATCGCGTGCATTTGATCGCCGCCACGGCATTGGCGAAGCGGATCGCCTCGGGCGGTTCCGCCCCCTCGCCCAGCCGCAGCGCGAAGGCGCCGTGCCAGATGTCGCCGGCGCCGAGCGTGTCGACCGGCGTGATCCGGTAGGCCGGTTCCGAGCCCTGATCGCCGCCGTGGCGCCAGCGCACGCCGTTTTCACCGTCGGTCACGCAGACGAAGACCCCGGTCTCGGCAGCGATGTCGGCGAGCGCCCGGACGAGATCGGAGTGCCCCGCCCAGTCGCGCAGGCCCTGGGCCGAAAAGGCGATATGGCTTGCAAGCCGCAGCGCTGCCTCGGCCTCGCGGGTCGGCGCCTCGGCGTCGAGCACACCAGGCAGGCCACGGTCGCGGGCGGCCCGCATCAGCGCTTCGGCCCCGTCGGGCCAGCGCGTATCGGCAAGCGCGGCATCGAAATCATCGGGCAGTGCCGCCTCGAGCCAGTCGGAATTCATCGGCAGCGCGGGATCGCGGAAATTGACGATCTGGCGTTCGCCCGCCTGGTCGATGAACACGGAGGAGAACGAGGAGCGGCAGCCCGCAAAGCGGCGCACCAGGGAACAGTCCACGCCCTCTTCGGCAAGCCCGGCCATGATCATGTCGGCCACCTGCTCGTCGCCGAGCCGGCTTGCAAGCAGCGCCGTGCCGCCGAGCCGGGCCACGGCGACGGCTGCATTCGCCGCCCCGCCGCCACCGGTAATGGCGGCATCCCTGGCCCGGTATTTCTCGGCCAGCCGCGGCATCTCGTCCAGGAAATACACGAAATCCACCACGGCCACGCCGGCCGTCACGATCTTTGCCATCGTCACCCTTCACTCCCGGCGGACTGAAGACCCGCAAAACTGGGCCATGCCTGGAACCCTATCAAGTCTTATATAAGACACAAGATTGAAAACGCGCCCCACTGCCGGCGGCATCCCGGACCGCCGAGACCTGACCGCCCGGGCGCGTACCCGGGCACTCAGGCCGTGCGGCATGCCGGAACTCACTTGGTGTCGAGGGCCGCGCCGGCGTCGATTTCCTCGGTGGCCTTGGCCGCTTCCGCGACCAGCAGGTCGTAGAAGGTGGTGCCGCCGTCGACATTGGCCTTGAACCAGTCGAACACCGGCGCCGCCGCCTCCTTGAACTGGGCCTTTTCCTCCATGCTCGGCACATAGACCGAACCGCCGGCCTCGGCGAAAGCCTTGTAGGCGTCGATCGACTTGCGCTTGGGCGAGGCGAAGGTCGCCTGCTGCAGGGCGGCGAAGCCGTCGACGATCACGCGGCGCATGCTTGCATCCATGCCCATGAACCTATCGTTGTTCATGTACCAGAGCGCTCCCATGTAGGAATGGCCGTCGAGCGTCAGGAACTTGAGCCCCGCATCGGGGAACTTCATGCCCATGATGTCGGTGATGCCATTCTGGGTGCCTTCGACCACCCCGGTCTGGAACGAGGTGAACAGTTCCGGCCACGGGATCGGCGTCGGCGACGCGCCCATCGCCCGCACCAGTTCCTGCGGCAGGTCGGCGACCACCGTGCGGATCTTCAGGCCTGCGAGGTCGGCCGGCGACCGCACCTCGCGCTTGGTGTTGGCGAAATTGCGCCATCCGCCGGTGTTGCCGATGGTCATCAGCCGGATCTTGTCGCCCGAATCGGCAAGCATCTGTTCGCGCATGGCGCGCACGAACGGCCCTTCGGTCAGCACCGCCTCGGCAACGCGGTCGTCGCGCAACAGGTAAGGCAGGTCGAGCACCTGCACATAGGGGAAGATCCCCGAGGCGCCGCCCGAGGTGGAGATGTAGATGTCGATCGAGCCATCGGCGATGCCCTGCAGGCATTCCGCCCCGGTCGAGCACAGCTGCGTGCCGATGAACAGTTCCACCGCGATCGCGCCGTTCGATGCCTTCTCGACATAGTCCTTGAACACCACAAGGCCGTCATAGTCCTCGTCGTTCTCGTTGGAATTGGCGGTGGCCCTGAGCGTGATATCAGCCCCCTGCGCCGCCGTCACAGCACTGCCGGCAAGGACCGCGAGCCCGAGCGCCGCTGCACCGAGCGTTTTCATGGCCTGTTTCAGTATCATGATCGAACCTCCCTTTGATGAAACTGTCGCCCAAGTCTTGTATAAGAGACAAGCTCGACGAGCCCCCGGAGCTTGTCAAGCATGGCCGGCCCGCCTGTCGTCTGCCGAGGCCCCGCCCGCCTCATCGCGCGAACCCGAACAGCTGCGGCATGAACAGGGAAATCTGCGGCACGAAGGTGATGAGAAAGATCACCAGGATCTCGACGGCGAGGAACGGCAGGATCGCCTTGGCGATGGTCTCCACCTTTTCGCCCGAGACGCTGGAGGTGATGAACAGCACCAGCCCCATCGGCGGGGTCGCGAGCCCCACCGTCAGGTTCACGCTCATGATGATGGCGAAATGCACCGGATGCACGCCAAGCTCGGTGAAGATCGGCGCGAGAATGGGCGCCAGGATGATGATCGCGGGTCCGGCGTCGAGAAACATGCCGACCACGAACAGGAGCAGGTTGATCAGGAACAGCAGCAGCAGCGGCTCGTCGGTCAGCCCCAGGATGAACGCGGCCATGATCTCGGGCGCGTGGCTGAGGCTCACGACAGTCTTGAACGCCATCGCCGCCCCCACCAGCAGGAGCACCACCGAGGTGGTCATCGCCGCCTTTGTCAGCACCTGCGGCAAATCGGCCCAGCCCATGGTCTTGAGGATGAACAGCGCCACGATGAAGGCATAGACGGCCGCCACGGCGGAGGCTTCGGTGGGCGTGAACACGCCGCCCAAGATGCCGCCGAGAATGATCACCGGGGTCATCAGCGGGTAGAACGCCTTCAGGCTCGCCCGCCCCTTCTCGGGCCAGCTGGCACGGGCGGAGGCGGCGGGAAAATCGTTCTGCCGCGCCATCAAGGCCACCACGATCATCAGCCCGACGCCGACCAGGATGCCGGGCAGGATCCCCGCCAGGAACAGGGCCGCGACCGACTCGCCCATCACATAGGCATAGATGATCATGATGCCCGACGGCGGGATGATCGGGCCGATCACCGAGGAGGCGGCCGTCACCGCCGCGGCAAAGCGGCGGGTGTAGCCGTTCTTCTCCATCGCCGGGATCAGCATCGAGCCGAGCGCCGAGACATCGGCCACCGCCGAGCCCGAGAGCCCGGCAAACAGCATCGACGACAGGATGTTGACATGGGCGAGACCGCCCTTGAGATGGCCGATCAGCGCCTGGCTGAACTCGACGATCCGCATGGTGATGCCGCCGCGGTTCATCAGCTCGCCCGCGAGCATGAAGAACGGGATCGCCATCAGCGGGAACGAATCCATCCCGGTATAGACGTTGCGATAAAGCAGAGCGATGTCGCGCTCCTGCCCGTTGAGCCACAGCAGCAGGCCGGGCGCTGCCAGCATGCCGAAGAACACCGGCAGGCCGATCATCAGGAACAGCAGAAACAGCGGCAGGAAGAAGAACAGCATCGCCCCTACTCCACTGCCACCAGCACCCGGTCATGGTCCTCGGGCAGGTCAGCCTCCGGATCGATCAGATGGGCGAGCGCCTTGAGGCAGAGTTCGACATTGACGAGGCTCATCAGCAACAGCCCGACCGGCAGCGACATGTACATCCAGGCAAGCTTGACGCGCACCAGCCCGAGGCCGAGGAAATCGAGCGGGAACTTGAGCGAACTCGAATTGAACAGCCAGCCCGACGAGACATGGTTGAGCCCCAACCGAAAGCCATAGATCAAGACCACCAGAGAGAGCAGCAGGAGCAACAGACCGAGCAGCGATCCGAGCCTGCGCGGCAGCATGTCCTTGATCATGTCGATCGCCACGAACCCGCCCCAGCGATAGGCCGAGGGCGCGATCAGTCCCGTCATCCACAGCATCAGGAAACGCGCCGCTTCGTCGGGCCAGGCCAGCGCATTGTTGAAGGCGTAACGGAACACCACCTGCAGCATGATGATGATCACCATCGCCGCCATTGCCATCCAGGCGGCGGTGCGCCCGATCCTGAGCAGGAAGGTGTTGAGATGCGCGAGCGGCCTCAGCACGGTCAGTATCGCGGTCATGGTCTTGGTCCTCCCAGAGCCAATAGCCAGTCGCCCGTCAAGTCTTATATAAGACCCGTGTATGGGCTTCTATTTCCCGCGATCTGTCAAGCCCGCACCGGCTGATGCATTTTGGCGCATGCTCCCGGCGCTCAGTCGCGCATGAACAGGTGCTCGGTGTGCTGAACCCGCGTTTCCCCGGGCCGGAGCACGGCCCCCGCAAAGCCCGGATGATTGGGGCTGTCGGGCCAGCTCTGGGTTTCCAGGCAGAAGCCCGCATAGGGACCATACGTCCTGCCCTCGAGGCCGGGCACCGAGGGGGAGACCTTGAAGCCGCTGTAGAACTGGAGCCCCGGTTCGGTCGAGCGCAGTTCCATGGCGATGCCCGAGCGCATCGAGCGCGCCAGCGCGATGGTCCTCGCAGGCGCCCGTTCGCGCGAAATGCAGAAATTGTGGTCATAGGGCACCTGCCCGTCAGGCCCCTCGCACCGGATCGGCCGCATCTCGCGGAAATCGAAATCCGTGCCCGCCACCGGCCGGATCTCGCCGGTCGGGATCTGGTCCGCATCGACCGGTAGGTAGTGATCGGCGGCGATCATCAGATCGTGGTCGAGAATGGTGTCCGAACCGTCGAGATTGAAATAGCTGTGATGGGCGATGTTGGCGAGCGTGGGCCGGTCGGTCACGCTGGTATAGGTGATCGCCATGCAGCCGCCGGGGCGCAGTTCGTAGCGCGCTTCGATCTTCATGGTGCCGGGATAGCCCGACTGGCCGTCCGGATCGACGATCGAGAACACCGCGTGGTCGGCGCCGTGGCTGTCGAGCCTCCACACCCGCTTGCCGGTTCCTGCCTGGCCGCCATGCAGATGCGTGACGCCGCGCTCGTTGAGGTCGAGCTGGTAGGAAACCCCGTCGAGCTCGAACCGCCCGCCGGCGATCCGGTTGGCGTGCCGTCCCGGCGTCTGGCCGAAATAGGGCGAATGCGCGGGGTAGCTCGCGAAATCCGGGAAGCCGAGTGTGAGCGGCGCGCCATGGCCATCGAGCCGCAATTCCTGCAGCGTCGCGCCCCAGGTCATGATCCGCGCCGTGAGCCCTCCGCCCGCGATCGTGACCCGATGCACCGTCTCGCCGTCTTGCGTCTGACCGAATTCCTCGACCGCCATCTCATGTCTCCCTCAAATCGGTGCCTGTTGCGTCATCCCGGGCCGGCCCCGAAACCTCGTGCGGCGCAGGCGCCTTACCGCGTCAATTGCCGCGTCGCGGCCTCGAGCCCCGACAGCGTCATCGGGAACATACGGTCGCCGAACAGGTGCCGGATCAGCGCGGTCGAATGCGAATGCTGCCAATAGGCCTCCGGGGTCGGGTTGAGCCAGGCGACCTTGGGGAAATGGTCGAGCACGCGGGTGAGCCAGACCTGGCCCGGCTCCTCGTTCCAGTGCTCGACCGAACCGCCGGCGGCGACGATCTCGTAGGGGCTCATCGCCGCGTCGCCGACAAAGATCACCCGGTAGTCCGAGCCGTAGGTGTGCAGCACGTCCATGGTCGGCACCAGCTCCTGCCGGCGGCGGCGGTTGTCGCGCCACACCCCCTCGTAAAGGCAATTGTGGAAGTAGAAATACTCCATGTGCCGGAATTCGCTGCGCACGGCAGAGAACAGCTCCTCGACCACCCGGACATGGTCGTCCATTGACCCGCCGATATCGAAGAACATCAGGAGCTTGACCGCGTTGCGCCGCTCCGGCCTGGTCTTGACGTCGAGCCAGCCATGCTCGGCGGTCGACCGGATCGTGCCCTGCAGGTCGAACTCCTCGGCCGCCCCCTCGCGCACCCAGCGCCGCAACCGCCTGAGCGCGATCTTGATGTTGCGCGTGCCGAGCTCCACCGAATCGTCGAGGTTTTTGAATTCGCGCTTGTCCCAGACCTTGACCGCGCGCCGGTGCCGGCTTTCGTTCTGGCCGATGCGCACGCCCTCGGGGTTGTAGCCATAGGCGCCGAAGGGCGAGGTTCCGGCCGTACCGATCCATTTCGATCCGCCCTGGTGGCGGCCCTTCTGCTCCTCGAGCCGCTGCTTGAGCGTCTCCATCAGCTTGTCGAACCCGCCCAGGCTCTCGATCAGCTTCTTCTCCTCGTCGCTGAGATGCTTCTCGGCCATGCGCCGGAGCCATTCCTCCGGGAGCGCGCGCACATCGACCCCGTCCTCGCCCGCAATCGCCTCCACGCCCCGGAAGGCATGGGCGAAGACCCGGTCGAAGCGGTCGATATGGCGTTCGTCCTTCACCAGCACGGCGCGGGCGAGATAGTAGAATTCCTCGATGTCGAAACGGGCGAGCCCGGCCTCAAGCCCCTCGATCAGCGCAAGATATTCCCGCAGCGAGACGGGCACTTTGGCGGCTTTGAGCTCAAGAAAGAACGGCAGGAACATGCGCGCGACCTTAGCCGCATCGCGGCTTGCTTGCCAACCGCTTTAGCCGCCTTCAAGCTCCGGATTGGGGAAATAGCCCGGTCCCACCGTCAACGGCTTGTCCGGCACGACCGTGTCGTCGATCTGGCTCACGAAACTCTTCTCCTCCTGCCAGATCAGCTGCGAGCGGGTGCGGTCGTAAAGCCGGATTGAGACGTGATAGGGCCGTCCGGCCTTCACCCCGCGCACCTTGGGCGAATGCACCCCGTAGCGGCTGGAACGGGCATGAAGCCGGGTTTCGACCGTGAGCGGCGGTCCGCCGGCGGGGTCCTCGAAGTCCGTGATCATCCAGGTGCCGGCCGGCAGCGGCTTGAGCACATGGGCGACAAAGCCGTAGAACACCTGCGCTTCCCGGTAATTGAAGATGAAACCGCCGCCGACGATGCCGATGTAAGGCTTGTTCGCGGGATCGTCGCGGGTGGCCCAGCCGAAGGCGAGCAAGACCAGAACCAGGCCGACGGCTGCGGCGACCGCCTTTTCGAACCACTTGTCTTCCCGCACGACCATGACAGCTTCTCCCGAGCCGGCGATCCCGCATCCCTTATCGCACAAGACCGGAAAACGCGCCACAGCGACGGCGACCACCGCCCCGGGACAGGATGCACCGCAGCGGGCCGCAAAACGGAAACGGCGCCGCGAAGGGGTTCCCCCAACGCGACGCCTTGGCTGTTTGGGCGGGTCGAGGTCGGACGGGTCACGTCCGGCCGCAACAGGGTCCCGCCGGCAGACCGGTCAGAATTCCGACCACTCCTCTGCCTTGACCGCCAGATTGCCCTGGCTTCGGGCGGGACGGCCCGCAGACGACGCCGGCTTGGCCATGACGGCCGCGACCTCACGCAGCGCTGCCGCCTGCCCACCGGTGCCGCCGGCGAGGCGGAACTGGCCGATCAGCGCGCCCAGACGGCCGGCTTCGTCGGAGAGGGACGCGCTGGCCGCGGTGCTTTCCTCGACCATGGCGGCATTTTGCTGGGTGACCTGGTCCATCTGGTTGACCGCAGTATTGACCTCCGTCAGGCCCACGGACTGTTCCTTGGCGGCACTGGCGATCGCCGTCATGTGGTCGTTGACCGTCACGATGTAGTTCTCGATCGCCTTCAGCGCCTCGCCGGTTTCATGCACCAGCCGGACGCCGCCTTCGACCTCGACCGAGGAATTGCGGATCAGATCCTTGATTTCCTTGGCAGCCTGGGCCGAGCGCTGGGCGAGTTCCCGGACTTCCTGGGCGACGACGGCAAAGCCCTTGCCGGCTTCGCCGGCGCGCGCCGCCTCCACGCCCGCATTCAGCGCCAGGAGGTTTGTCTGGAAGGCGATCTCGTCGATGACGCCGATGATGTTGGAGATCTGGCTCGAAGACTGCTCGATCTTGCCCATCGCATCGACGGCATTGGAGACGATCGTGGCCGACTGCACCGCACTCTGGTTGGCCTGCACCGCCGCAGCCCGCGCCTCCTCGACGCGCTGCGTCGAGTTGGTCACGTTCGCGGTGATCTGGTCGAGCGCCGCGGCCGTCTCCTCGAGCGAGGCTGCCTGCTGTTCCGTTCTCCTGGAGAGATCCTCCGCCGACTGGCTGATTTCGCGCGAACCGGTATCGATCTGCTTGGATGCTTCCGCGACCGAGCGCAAGGTATCGCCGAGCTGGGCGACGGCGGCGTTGAAGTTGCCGCGCAGGCCTTCGAAATCGGCCGCGAAGGGCTGTGTGAGCTGGAACGAAAGATCGCCATCGGCCAAGTGCTTCAGGCCTTCCGCCAGGCCCTTGGTCGCCTGCTCCATCTCCTGTGCCCTGATCCGTTCGGCTTCGCTGCTGCGGTTGCGCGCCTGCTCGGCGTGATTTCGCTGCGCGTCAGCCTCCGCTTCGAGCCGGATCTTGTCGAGGCCGGATTGCTTGAAGACCTGCACCGCCCGCGCCATGGCGCCGACTTCGTCGGGACGGTCCTGGTCCTGGACCGTGACCTCCAGGTCGCCATTGGCGAGACGGGCCATGGTCCCCGTCATCCGGCTGATGGTGCCGGAGAAGGAGCGGGCGTAAAAGAAGAAGCCGAGCAGCGACAGCAGCGAGACGATGACCGTGCCGACGATCGACATCCAGGTGGCGGCCTGCCCGGCGGCCACCACGGGGGTCACGTTGGAAGCCATCTCGATGACGCCGATCCTTTCCCCGGAGAAATTTTCCAGGACCGTGCCGTTGACCGCGTAGTCACGCTTGCCGGCCGACATCATCTTGAGCGGCTGGCTGCCTTCGAAAACCGCCGTGAGTTCTTCGGGCGAGAGCATGGTTGCCCCGTCGAATGTCGACGACTGCGTTTCGAATTTCCCGTCTTTGAGGATGTGAATGGCGATCTGCGCGTCGGTCTTGTCGGCGATGCGCGAGAAATAGTCCGCGTTCAGTTCGCTGCCGATGTCGACGACGCCCTCAATCTGCCCGTCTTTCATCACCGGAGCCGTGGCGAACACATTGACCGAGGTCCGCCCCGGTTCGACGCCGGCATGAAGCTTCTTGTCCGCCAGCGTGGCGACGATCATCTTCCGGCGTCCCCGGATATCGTCACCGAATTTGGTGGGGGCATGAACACGTGCCACCACGACGCCGTCCCGGCTGAAGGTGATAAGGCCGAGACCCGAGTTCGCAATCACGCCTGCCTGGCTGCCGGCATAGCGGGCAATCAGCGCCTCGCGGGCGTTGCCTGCGATCAGGCCGGCGAGATCCGGTTCGCTGGCGACGGTCAGCGCAAGCGAGGCGGCCGCCCGCTTCTGCGCCTCCATGTCTGCTTCGAGCACGGCAAGGTCCGCATTGAATTCCTTCAATACTGCCTGTTCATTCATGCTGGACTGACTGTACCAGGCCAGACCGCCGATCGTGGCGCTGGCAAACAGAACCGCTGCGAAGCCGTAAGCGGTCATCTTGACCCACATGGGTCGCTTGATATCAATTTCGCTCACCAATACATCCTCCAAATTATATACGTCATTGCCAATACGAGCGAAGATATCGGCGTGACTTTACTAAAAATTGATGAAACTTTTCGTGCAGGAACTCGAAGAAATCGGGCAATTATTGATAGCTGCACGGATGGCCGGCCGTGCGCACCGGGGCAACCGCGGCGAAAGCGCGCCGCGGGCCGGAACTGCACTCAAGCGAGGCCATTTGCCGCGGTGGTGCGCGGCCTGCCTCAGCGGCTGTATTTGATGAACGGAGTGAGGGTTCCGATCCGGTCATAGAGCTTGCGCGCGGTCGCGTTGAACTCCTGCGTCATCCAGTAGACCCGCGGGCACCCGGCCGCATCGGCTTCGTCATAAACCGCTTCGATCAGCGCCCGGCCCACACCACTGCCGCGGCTTTCGGGATCGGCGAACAGGTCCTGCAGGTAGCACACATGCTCGAGGTGCCAGCAGTGCCGGTGGAAGAAGTAATGCACCAGCCCCACCGGTCGGCCATCGGCCAGCGCCAGCAGCCCGCGCGGCTCGTAGAACGCGGCCTCGCTGGCATCGTGATCCGACACGAGACGGGCGAAGGTGGTCCGGTAGATCTCTTCCGCGACGGTCGACTCGTAGAATTCCAGATAGCCCGTCCACAGCCGGCGCCAATCGGCCTCGTCCCCGGCCTCGACCGGGCGAATCGTGATCTTGCTCATGGTCTTCTCACTTCGCCGTCGCCGGCGCCTTTGCGGTCTCGCGATCCGCGCCGATGTCCTCGATGTCGAAGGGCGTGGTCTGGTAGACCTGGTTGATCCAGTTGCCGAACAGCAGGAAGGCATGGCTGCGCCACCGGTTGGACGGCTTCTTGTCGGGATTGTCGTCGGGGAAGTAATTGTGCGGCGGATTGATCGCCACCCCCGCCGTGACGTCGCGGAAATACTCCTCGGCAAGCGTGCCGGAGTCGTATTCGATGTGATTGAAGATATAGAGCCGGTTGGCGAAGGCCTCGTGCAGCAGGCACAGTCCGGTCTGGTCGCTTTCCATCAGCACGTCGAAATCCGACGTCAGGTCTTCGCGCCTGACTTCGGTCCAGCGCGACACCGAGACCTGGAAATCATCCGAGAACCCCATCAGATAGGGAGAGGCGGGATTGAGGTTGCGGTGCCGGTAGACGCCGAAGGCCTTGCGGTCGAGCGCCCGCTTCGGCACCCGGTGGAAGTGCCAGGCTGCCGCCATCGCCCCCCAGCAGACGAAGAAGCTCGAATGCACGTTGGTCGTGGTCCAGTCGAGGATCTGCTCCATCTCCGGCCAATAGGTCACCTCGTCGAAGGGCAGGGTTTCGATCGGCGCGCCGGTGATGATGAAGCCGTCGAACTTGCGGTGCTTCACCTCGTCCCAGGTATGGTAGAAATTGATCAGGTGCTCTTCCGAGGTGTGCTTGGCGACATGCGAGCCGATCCGCACCAGCGTCAGTTCCACCTGCAGCGGCGACGCGCCGACCAGCCGGGCGATCTGCGTTTCGGTGGCGAGCTTGTTGGGCATGAGGTTCAGCAGCCCGATATGCAGCGGACGGATATCCTGCCGGACGGCAACGGATTCATCCATGATCTGAACGCCTTCCCGCACCAGGATATCACGGGCAGGAAGACCATCGGGAATACGGATCGGCATGACGCACTGACCTCCAACGCAAAAACCGGCCGCGAGAGAAACGCTGCCGGTCCGGAGGGAAACTGTCCCGTCGGCCCTTTAGCGAGTTTTTTAACGTGGCTGCAAGCCGGCCGGCCAAATCACCACGGCTGCAATCTAGATCCGGCCTGAACGGAAATCAATCTCCGCCTATTGCCCCACATGGCCGGAATCGGGACCCGCACCGGGCCGCGACCCGGCGCCTCCGGCGTCCAGGGCGCTCAGGCAGGTCCGGGCATGGCGGAGCCGGGCTTTCCATCCGCCCGGGGCAGAGCCGGGAACAGCCTCTTGTCCGCCTCCGGATCGAACAAGGCGGGCGCGACCCGGACCGTGTTCCGCCCGGCGGCCTTCGCCTGGTAGACCGCCGCATCGGTGCAGGCCATGGCAACGCGCAAATCGTCCTGGGGCCGGAGCTCGCAATAGCCGAAACTGGCCGTCAGCCCGAACTTCTGGCCGGAGCTCACCATCTGCTGCATCTCGATCGCCACCCGGAGCCGAGCCGCGGCCAGGCGCGTCATCTCGGCATTGGATTCGGGAAGCAAGATGCAGAACTCCTCTCCACCCATCCGGGCACAAATCGCTCCTTCGCCCGCCACATTGCGCAACAGCTCGGCCACGGTCCTGAGCACGATGTCGCCGACATCGTGGCCGAAGGAATCGTTGATCTGCTTGAAATGGTCGATGTCGCAGATGATCAGGCCCGTCGGCAGCGGCGCGGATGCTGCCCGCATGGCAGGAACCATGGCCTGGAACGCACGCCGGTTGAGAAGGCCGGTCAGCGGATCGGTCTCGGCCAGATGGCTGAGCCGCGTCACCAACGTCGTCGCATAGCGGGCGAACAGCGCAAGCCCGATGAAGATGGCGAAGATCGCATTGCCGGTCTGCATCGCCAGGGCAACATGACTGCCCTTGAACGCGGCATGGGTGAGAATCTCGGTTCCCGACAGGGTCATGGCGACGAGCCGCGCCCCGATGGCCGCGGCATGGGCCAGGAAGACGACGGCGATGACGGTATCGACCCGATGGTTCCGTCCCCGCCAGATCAGCACGCAGCAGATCAGGTCGACCACGATCATGAAACCACAGGTGCCTGCATAACGCACCCCGAACGGCGCCGAAGTCTCGCCGGCATAGATCAGCCCGGCCACGGAGAGAGCCAGCGCTGCGAGAAAGGCAATGCGGGGAAATTTCTGCCCGAACAGGGAGGCGACACCGCGCAACAGCAGGAAGTTTCCGCCATAGACGGCGGCCGGGATCAGGAACGCCAATGCGGGATACTTGCCCGCATCGCCGAGCATCAGCCCGAGCAGGGCCGTCATCAGCAGAAAATAGCAGCCCGCCAGGTGGAGGGCGGCATGCTGGCTGCGGTCATGCCAATAAAGCAGCAGGAAGGCCACGCCGACCGACAGGAAAATGATGGGGCCAAGCCATTGGTAGGACAAGTCAGCAATGAACAATCGTAGCGCCTTCATGGTCCATGAATGGCGCGCAAGCTGACAGAAAAAAGTGGCTAATTGATTACTGCAACAGTCAAGTCCCGCGCTGGCGGGCGAGGAAGGCGAGCCGCTCGAACAGGTGCACATCCTGCTCGTTCTTCAGAAGCGCGCCGTGCAATTTCGGCAGCGCGTTCCGCGCGTCGCCTCGCAGCGTCTCGGGATCGACGTCGTCGGAAACCAGCAGCCGGATCCAGTCGAGCGCTTCCGAGGTCGAGGGCTTCTTCTTGAGGCCCGCGGTCTCGCGGATCGCGTAGAACTGGGTCAGCGCCTCGCGCACCAGCGCCTGCTTGATGCCCGGATAATGCACGTCGACGATGCGCTGCAGCGTCTCCATGTCGGGAAAACGGATATAGTGGAAGAAGCAGCGACGCAGGAACGCGTCGGGCAGTTCCTTCTCGTTGTTGGAGGTGATGATGACGATCGGCCGCTGCCGCGCGCGAATGGTCTCGCCGGTCTCGTAGACGAAGAACTCCATCCGGTCGAGTTCCTGCAGCAGGTCGTTCGGGAACTCGATATCTGCCTTGTCGATCTCGTCGATCAGGAGCACCGTCTTCTTGTCGGCGGCGAACGCATCCCACAACTTGCCGCGGCGGATGTAATTGGCCACGTCATTGACCCGCTCGTCGCCGAGCTGGCTGTCGCGCAGCCGGCTGACCGCGTCATACTCGTAGAGCCCCTGCTGCGCCTTGGTGGTGGATTTGACCGACCACTCGATCAGGTCGAGACCCAGCGACTGGGCCACCTGGCGGGCCAGTTCGGTCTTGCCGGTGCCGGGCTCGCCCTTGACCAGCAAAGGCCGCTCGAGCCGGATCGCCGCATTGACCGCGACGGTGAGATCCTTGTCCGCCACATAGGCCGAAGTGCCTTCAAACTGCATAAGCCCTCCATGCGCCGCCATCGCGCGGCCGTTTCATGCTCTCCTTGACACCATATCCGGCGATGGGACGCAACCCGCGCCTTGGCGCCGCCCGCACCCTAGACCGGTTGTTCCAGATCAATGCGACCGGAGCCCCCGGGGGGCACACTGAACGCCAGCTTGAAGTTCTGTCGAAGGGAGACCGGCATGACGCTCTATCACATCCATCTGGTCATGGCCCGCAACAAGGAGTTTCCGGAAGGCAATGTCCATCGCGGCTATGACATCCATGCGCCGCTCGACGCGGACGGCCATCTCGACGAGGCGGCCTGGGAAAAGGCGCCCGCGGCCTGCACCGTGGTCCGGTTCTGGGATGGCGCGCGGTCCGAACTGGGCTATCTCGTGCATGACGCGAAGGCCGGCTGGGTCTTCGACTACGACCCCGCCGACGAGGACGACGACGAAACCGGCTACCGGCTGTCGAGCCACGTCTTCAAGACCGGCGAATATATCTCCGTGCGCGATCACGACGCGGGCGAGTTGCACACCTTCGTGATTTCCTCGGTCACCCCGGCCGGCTGAGCCGGGGGGCGGCGCGAGCAAGCTACCTGCCCTCGATCTCCTCGCGCAGCATCTCGAGTTCGAGCCATTCGGCTTCCATCGCCTCGATCTCGGCCTTGAGGACGTCATGGGCCTTGGCGCGCGCGGCAAAACCGTCCGGGTTCTTCGCAAACAGCGCCGGATCGGCCATCTCCGTCTCGATGGCGGCCAGTTTCTGCTGGGCTTCCTCGATCTTGCCGGGCAGGTTTTCGAGCGCGAATTTCTGCTTGTAGGAGAGCTTGCGCGACGCGTCGCGGCCGGAAGCCGGCGGCTTGGACGCCTCGGGCTGCGTCCGGGCTGCCTCCTGGGACGCGCGTGCCTTGGTCTCGCGCGCTTCGGCGCCGCGCTGCGCCAGCATGTCGGTGTAGCCGCCGGCATAGGCGATCCAGCGCCCGTCCGGCGCGTCGGGATTGGCCGGCGCCAGCGTCGAGGTCACGGTGCGATCGAGAAAATCGCGGTCGTGGCTCACCAGGATCACGGTTCCGGCATAGGCAGCGACCACTTCCTGCAACAGGTCGAGCGTCTCCATGTCGAGATCGTTGGTGGGCTCGTCGAGAATCAGCAGATTGGTCGGGCGCGCGAGAATTCGCGCCAGCACCAGCCGGGCCTTTTCGCCGCCCGAGAGATTGCGGATCGGCGTGCGCGCCTGTTCCGGCTGGAACAGGAAATCCTTCATGTAGCCCGTCACATGCTTGGCTTCGCCATTGACCAGCAGGTTGTCGCCGCGTCCGTCGGTCAGGTAATGCGCAAGCGTTTCATCCGGATCGAGCACCTCGCGGCGCTGGTCGAGCACGGCGATATCGAGCTTCGAGCCGTGCCGCACCGCGCCGCTGTCGGGTTCCAGTTCCCCGATCAGCATCTTCAGCAGCGTCGTCTTGCCGGCGCCGTTGGGGCCGACGATGCCGATGCAGTCGCCGCGGTTGATCCGCATCGAGAAGCCACGCACCACCGGCGCGCCGCCGAAGCTCTTGGCGATGTCTTCGGCCTCGATCACCAGCTTGCCGGACTCGCGGCCGTCGGCGACCTGGGCATTGATGCGGCCGACCGCGCCCTTGTGGCCGCGATGTTCGGCGCGCATGGTCTTGAGCTCGGAGAGCCGCCGCATGTTGCGCTTGCGCCGGGCGGTGACGCCGTAGCGCAACCAGTGCTCCTCGCGTTCGATCTGCCGGCCGAGCTTGTGCTGTTCGAGCTCCTCTGCCTCCAGCACCGAATCCCGCCAGGCCTCGAAATGCTCGAAGCCGCGGTCGAGCCTCAGCGAGCGGCCCCGGTCGAGCCAGACGGTGGCGCGGCTCACGCGTTCGAGGAAGCGACGGTCATGCGAGATCACCAGCAGCGCGCCACGGCTGCGCATGAGTTCCTCTTCGAGCCATTCGATGGTCGGCAGGTCGAGATGGTTGGTGGGCTCGTCGAGCAGCAGGATGTCGGGTTCTGGCGCAAGCACGCGCGCCAGCGCCGCCCGCCGCGCCTCGCCGCCCGACAGCGTCTGCGGATCGGCCATCGGATCGAGCCCCAGGTGCTCGAGCAGATAGCTCACCCGGTGCATGTCGTCGGACGGGCCGAGCCCGGCCTCCGCATAGGCCTGCACCGTGGCATGCCCGTCGAAATCCGGCGCCTGCGGCAGATAACGGATGGTGGCGGAGGGATGCCGGAACACCTCGCCCGATTGCGGCTCGACCTGGCCGGCGGCGATCTTGAGCAGCGTCGACTTGCCCGAGCCGTTGCGGCCGACGAGACAGATCCGGTCGCCCGGCTCCACCTGCAGTTCGGCCCCGTCGAGCAGCGGCGTGCCACCGAAGGACAGGCGGATATCGTCAAGTTTGAGGATGGGTGGCGCCATCGTCAGGCTCCCGAAAAATCATGCGGCCGGGCGACGATCAGCGCGCGCCCTTCGGCAAGGTCGAACCGGACCCTGCCTGCAGCCACATTGGAAATGGTGCGTGACGCGCCGAAACCGATATCGGCGCGATCGAGCGGATATTTGGCATTGCCGAGACTGAGCCCCACCAGCGCGGTGAAGCCGATCACGGAGAACAGCGACCCGGCAGGAAGGTCGAGTTCGACATGGCCCGGCAGCAGCGGCACGGCTTCCTCGCTGCCCGAGGTCAGCACCACGTCCAGCCCGCGTTCGGCCAGCATCACCGCATGCAGGAGATGCATCAGCGCATGATCGGTGCGCTGCCCGCCGAAGGCGCCGACGAGCACCAGGCGCTTCGCGCCCCGCTCGATCGCCTGCTCGACGGCGAGCTCCCCGTCGGTGAAGTTCTTTTCGGCGGCGAACGGCAGTCGCGGCGTGCCGGCATGCGCGGCGATGAGGTCCGGCGCGGTCGAATCGAAATCGCCGACCCACAGTTCCGGCTCAAGACCAAGCGCGCGTGCATGGGCCATTCCGCCATCGGCGGCGATCGCGCGCGCGCCACGCACGAGCCGGCGAACGCGGTCATCGACCTCGAGCGCGCCGCCCAGAAGGATTGCAAAGGGTTCAACAGCTGTCATGGCGCACAGCCAATAGCAGCTTTGCGCGGACTTGCCAGCGCCCCGCAGAAATTCTATGTCTTGTTCCGCTCTAACGGGGTGCCCGGTGATCCGACCGGGCTGAGAGGCCAGACGGCCAACCCGAAGAACCTGATCCGGTTTGTACCGGCGGAGGGATTAGACGTGCTTCCCGCGCCTATTCCTGTTTGACGAACCAAAGGAGGCGCGAACCATGCGCACATCACTGCTTGTGTCGGCTGTCCTGGCAGCCTCTCTTCCGCTCACGCCCGGCACCGCCGCCGCTGCCGACAGGACGCTCACTGTCTACACCTATGACAGCTTCAACACCGAGTGGGGCCCCGGCCCCAAGATCAAGGCCAGTTTCGAAGCCGAATGCGGCTGCGAGTTGAAGTGGGTCGGCGTCGCCGATGGGGTGGCGCTCCTGAACCGGCTCCGGCTCGAAGGCGACCGCGCCGAGGCAGGCGTCGTGCTCGGCCTCGACACCAATCTCGTTACCGAAGCCAAGGCCACCGGCCTGTTCGAGGCGCATGGCCTCGACACGTCGGCCATTTCCGTTCCTGGCGGCTATTCCGACGACGTCTTCATCCCCTATGACTACGGCCATTTCGCCGTGATCTACGACACCGAAGCGATCGACACGCCGCCGCACAGCCTCAAGGAACTGGTCGAAGGCGACCCGAACCAGAAGATCGTGATCCAGGACCCGCGCACCTCGACTCCGGGGCTCGGTTTGGTTTTGTGGATGAAGTCGGTCTATGGCGATGAGGCCGCAAAGGCCTGGGAGAAACTGAGCGGCCGCGTGCTCACCGTCACGCCCGGCTGGTCGGAAGCCTATGGCCTGTTCACCTCGGGCGAGGCGCCGATGGTGCTGTCCTACATCACCTCCCCCGCCTATCACATGGTCGCCGAGGACACCGACCGCTACCAGGCGGCCGCATTCGCCGAAGGCCACTATCTGCAGATCGAGGTGGCGGGCCTGCTCGCCAATGCGCCGGACAAGGAGCTGGCCCGGCAATTCCTCGAATTCATGATGACGCCGGGCTTCCAGAACGAGATTCCGACCCACAACTGGATGATGCCGGCTGCGGCGGTGACGATGGAACTGCCCGAGGCCTTCTCGAAACTGGTCACGCCCTCGACCGACCTGCTCTATCCCTCCGACGAGGTCGCGGCCAACCGGAGCGCCTGGATCGCGGAATGGCTTGGCGCCATGAGCCGCTGACCCCGGCCATCGAGCGATGCTTGCCCGCCCCCTGTTGCCCAGGCCCATGTTGACACGGGGGGAGCACCGCGCCGCCCGCGGCGGCGGCGTGGCTGCCATCCTGCTGATCGGCCTGGCGCTGCTCGCGCCCATCTGGGTGCTGGTGGCGCAGGGAACCGGGGCGGGGCTCGGGTCCGGCCAGGGTGCCTACCTGATGCGGATCACCCGCTTCACCTTGCTGCAGGCCGGCCTGTCGACGCTGTTGAGCCTGGGCCTGGCCATTCCGCTGACCCGGGCGCTGGCCCGCCGGCCGGCATTCGCGGGACGGCGCTGGCTGATCAGCCTGTTCGCGGTTCCGCTCGGCCTGCCGCCCTTGGTCGCGGCCCTCGGGCTGCTTGAGGTCTGGGGCCGGAACGGACTGGCCAATGCCGGACTGTCCGTGCTCGGCCTTGAGACACCGTTCTCGATCTATGGGCTGAGCGGCATTCTGCTTGCCCATGTGTTCTTCAACATGCCGCTCGCCACACGGCTCATCCTGCCCGGCCTCGAACGGCTGCCGCCGGAATACTGGAAGACCGCGGCCAATCTCGGCATGGGCGGCATGAGCCTGTTCCGGCTGGTCGAATGGCCCGCCATGCGCCGCTCGGCGGGTGCTGCGGCAGGGCTTATCTTCATGCTCTGCGCGACCTCGTTCACGCTGGTGCTGGTGCTGGGCGGCGGCCCCGCGGCGACCACGCTCGAAGTCGCCATCTACCAGGCGCTGCGGTTCGATTTCGATCCCGGCCGCGCGGTGCTGCTCTCGGCCATCCAGATCGGCCTTACCCTGGCGGTGATGCTGGCACTCCGGCTGATTTCGCTGCCGGCGGAGGCCGGCGACACCCGCGGCGGAAGCCCGAGCCGCCCCGATGCCGGTCGCGGCTGGCGCGCACTGCCCGATATCACGCTGATCGCCCTGTCGGGCGCCTTCGTCGCCGCACCGCTTGTCGCCGTGGTGACATCCGGTCTTGCCGCCGATCTCGGACGACTGCTGTCGAGCGCGCAGTTCTGGCGCGCGACCGCCACCAGCCTCGGCATCGGCCTGGCCGCGGCGATCCTCTCGGTGAGCCTCGCCGGCCTGATGGTGCGCGCGCGCCACTCGGCCGGCGCCCGGCCGGGCTCGCCCGCGCTCGGGCTGCTGTCAGGCATGACCGGAGCGGCCAGTTCACTCACGCTGCTGGTGCCGCCGGTGGTGCTCGGCGCCGGCTGGTTCCTGATGCTGGGCGGCGGCTCGGGGCAACTGATCGCGCCGCTGGCGGTGATCGTGCTGATCAACGCGCTGATGTCCCTGCCTTTCGTCATCCGGGTGATCGAGCCCGCTCACCAAAGCGCGATGGAACGCAACGGCAGGCTGGCGCTGTCGCTCGGCATCACCGGCATCGACCGCATTCGCCAGATCGACATCCCGGCCATGCTGGCGCCTGTTTCCACCGGCTTCGTCTTTGCAGTCGCGCTGTCGCTCGGTGATCTCGGAGCAGTGGCGCTGTTCGGCAGCGACCGTATCCTGACACTGCCCTGGCTTCTCTACCAGAAGCTCGGCAGCTACCGCACCGCCGACGCCGCGGGGCTGGCGCTGCTGCTCGGGGCGACGACCATGACGCTGATGGTGGTGGCCGACCGGTTCGGCGCCGGCACCTTTACCCGGGCACGCAAGGACCTGCCATGACCACGACACCCGCCATCGAATTCGACCGCGTCGCCTACGGGGTCGGCGAGCTGAGCGCGGAATTTGCGTTCAGCCGCGAACCGGGCACGGTGACCGCGATCCTCGGCCCCTCCGGCGCGGGCAAGTCGACCCTGCTCAATCTGGCGGCCGGCTTTCTGGAACCACGCGAGGGCCAAATCCGGATCGATGGCAAGCCGGTCGGCGGACTGCCCCCGGCCACGCGCGGTGTGTCGATGGTGTTTCAGGACAACAACCTGTTCGCCCATCTCGATATCCGCACCAATATCGGCCTCGGGCTCGACCCGGCCCTGAAGCTCGACGCCGCGGCCTGGGCCAGGGTCGAAGCCGCACTCGACCGCGTGGGGCTTGCGGGCTTCGGCAAACGCCAGCCCGGATCGCTCTCGGGGGGCGAGCGGCAGCGCGTGGCGCTGGCCCGTGCCTTCGTGCGCCGCCGGCCGCTGCTGCTGCTCGACGAGCCCTTCGACGGGCTCGGCCCGGGCCTGGCCGCCGACATGCTGCGGCTGATGCTCGAAATCCGCGCCGAGGTCGGCGCAACCGTGCTGATGGTGACGCATGATCCGGACGAGGCCCGCGCCGCCGCCGACCGCATCCTGCTGATCAGCAAGGGCAAGATCGCCGCCGATGCCGATGCCGCGGGCTTCTTCGACCGCACCGACCTGCCCGAGCTCGAGGCCTATCTCGGTCGCCAGCGCGGGGCGTGATACGCGCCCGCGCCCGCTCTGCGCGGTCACGCCACAATTTCGACGTGAGGCTTTGCCACTGGAGAAGCGGCCCGAAGTGAGATACACCCGTGAATATCGCACCGGCTTCTGGAGCACTCCCGCCTCCGCTCCGGCATGAAACATCCGACCGCACATCCGGACCATGGTACATATCGCATTGCCCCAGCCGATCCTGTCCGCCGCGACCAGACCCCGCTTCGCCGCGGTGGTGCTCATTGGCATGCTTGCCCTTGCCGGCTGCGAAACAACCGGGATCGACTTCTACCCCTCGAGCGTGAAGCCGTCGGACACGCCGCAGACAGCGGAGAAGGCGGGGGCATCGGACCCGCGCACCCGGATCGGCGCGCGCGAGCATCCGCGCATCATCGCAAGCTATGGCGGCGAGTTTCACGATGCCAAGACCGAGCGGCTGGTGGCACGGATCGTCGGCGCGCTGACGCTGGTGTCGGAAAACCCGCAACAGGCCTACCGCATCACCGTGCTCAATTCGCCCTCGGTCAATGCCTTCGCGCTGCCGGGCGGCTTTCTCTACGTCACCCGCGGGCTGCTTGCGCTTGCCAACGACGCCTCCGAAGTGGCCGCCGTACTGTCGCACGAGATGGCCCATGTCACCGCCAATCACGGCCTCGAACGGCAGCGGCGCGAAAAGGAAGTGGAGCTTGCGGGCCAGGTGGCCGAAGAGCTGTTCTCCAATTCGATTGCCGGACGCCAGGTGATCGCCCGCGGCAAGCTCTCGCTCGCCGCCTTCTCCCGCAACCAGGAACTCCAGGCCGATGTGATCGGCGTGCGGATGCTGGGCGAAGCCGGCTATGATCCCTATGCGGCGGCGCGGTTCCTCGAATCCATGAACGCCAACCAGCGGTTTGCGGCGGTCGATCCCGGATCCTCCGATGCGAGCCTCGACTTTCTGGCAAGCCATCCCAACGCACCGCAGCGGGTGGAGCTTGCCAAGGGCCATGCGCGGGCCTTCGGACCCGAAGGCGTGGGCGATCGCGGCCGCGACTATTATCTCGACGGCATCGACGGCCTTTTGTTCGGCGACAGCCCCAACGAAGGCTATGTCCGCGGCACCCAGTTCCTTCACCCCGTGCTCGGCGTGCGGTTTTCGGTGCCCCAAGGCTTCCGCATCGACAACAATGCCGAAGCCGTGCTCGCCACCGGCCCGCGCGATCTCGCCATCCGCTTCGACGGCGTGACCGACGACGGGCGGCAATCGCTTGCCAAATACGTTGCCAGTGGCTGGGTCACCGGGCTCGATCCGGCATCGATCCGGGAAACCCGCATCGCAGGCCTGCCCGCGGCCACGGCCCGGGCCAGCGCCGACCGCTGGATCTTCGATATCACCGTGATCCGGGTCAAGGACCGGATCTACCGGTTCCTGACCGCAGCGCCGCAGGGCAGCACCGAACTGGAAGCCACCGCCGCGGTGGTGCGCGCAAGTTTCGAGAAAATGTCGGCGGCCGAGATCGCCGCGCTGAAGCCCCTGCGCATCCGCATCGTCACCGTCGGCGCGGGCGACACGATCGCCTCGCTCTCGGCCCGCATGCGCGGCGTCGAGCGCAAGGTGGACCTGTTCCGCCTGCTCAACGCGCTGTCGCCTGGCGAAGCCCTGGTCCCGGGGCAGCGGGTCAAGATCGTCACCGACCTATAGCGGTCGCGGCAGTCCCCGCAAGCCACTACCGGGCTGCGAAGGGACCGGGACCGGCTCAAGCCGGTCCGGAAGGGCGGATCACAGGCTTGCGATCTCGGGGGTCTGGCTGATCAGCACCACGCGCAGTTTTTCAAGCGCGCGGTTTTCGATCTGGCGCACCCGCTCCTTGGAGATCCCGAGCGCCGTTCCGAGCGATTCCAGCGTTGCGCCGTCATCGGTCAGGCGACGCTCGCGAATGATCCTGAGTTCGCGCGGATTGAGCGTGTTGAGCGCATCGTCCAGCCACACATTGCGGCGTTCCTCGTCGATGATGGTGGACACCTGTTCGTCGGGAAGCGGCTCTTCGCTGGTGAGAAAATCCATCCGGTCCGACGAGGACCCGGATTCGCCGTCCGCCATCGGCGCATTGAGCGAAGAATCCGATCCCGACAGGCGCGCATCCATCACCGCCACGTCCTTGGCGTGCACGCCGAGCGCGTCGGCGATCTGCGAGTGAATTGCGCTTTCCGAGAGCGTCGGATCGTCCTGCGTCAGCCGCGCCCGGAGCCGCCTCAGATTGAAGAACAGGGCCTTCTGCGCCGAACTGGTGCCGCCGCGCACGATCGACCAGTTGCGCAGGATATAGTCCTGGATCGAGGCGCGGATCCACCAGGTGGCATAGGTCGAAAAGCGCACATCGCGCTCGGGCTCGAACCGGGCTGCAGCCTCGAGCAGCCCGACATGGCCCTCCTGGATCAGGTCGCTCATGGGAAGGCCGAAATTGCGGAACTTTGCCGCCATCGAGATCACCAGACGCATATGCGCCATGGTGATCTGGTGCAGCGCATCCTGGTCCTTGTTGTCTTTCCAGCGAACCGCCAGATCATGCTCCTGTTCGCGTTCGAGATAGGGGGCGGCCATTGCGGCGCGCACGATCTGCCTGTTGGCCGGTTGCCTGTTGGCCGGAATCTCTTTCATGACACCCTCCTGTCACTGCAGTCCTGTTGATCGGTTCCACGCCTTCCGTGGAAAGGCTACGCGTCTGCGGGGTAAACGGATCATCACAGTCGATGACATCGCCGTGATCGGATCCAGCCCAGATCCCCGCCCGGCCCGGTTTGAGGTGTGCCGAAGAGCACGCGAAGCGCGCCCGAACCGCATAAGACAGTCGCTCCCCAGAGCGTGGTCCGGTCCACGCCTGAAGCCAGTGTTTACGCGCTAAACGCCCGGCGCCCGATTTGGTTCCGGCTTTTTTTCACGGGCAACGCGTGCCAAAGGCTGCGCAAGGCGAAGGAGGGAAATGAGCTCCCCTGCGCGGCCCGACGACAGGCACAAAAAAGCCCGGGCGCGCTGGGCGGCCCGGGCTTTTCGCATTCCCGCAGGTCAGGTGCCGATTAGGCGGCTTCTTCCTGCGCGCCTTCCTCGTCATTGGCCTTGCCGCGCTTGGGCCCCTTGTTCAGGTTCACCTCGATCAGGCGCACGGCCTCGGTGTCGGACATCTTGTTGACGGCGCCGAGTTCGCGGGCCATCCGGTCCAGCGCCGCTTCATAGAGCTGGCGCTCGGAATAGGACTGCTCGGGCTGGTTTTCGGCGCGATACAGGTCGCGAACCACTTCCGCGATCGAAATCAGGTCGCCGGAATTGATCTTCGCATCGTATTCCTGCGCACGACGCGACCACATGGTGCGTTTGACCCGGGCGCGGCCCTGAACGACCTTGAGGGCGCGTTCGACGAAATCGGTTTCGGACAGCTTGCGCATGCCGATGGTGGAGGCCTTGGCGACCGGCACCTTCAGGCGCATCTTGTCCTTCTCGAAATCGATCACAAAAAGCTCGAGCTTGTGGCCTGCGACCTCCTGCTCCTCGATGGCAACGATCTGCCCGACGCCGTGGGCCGGATAGACGATCGACTCACCGGTTTTGAAACCCTGTCTTTGTGAAGGCACTTTTTTCTGCTGGGTTGTCATGCGTTTTCAAAACTCCCTGTTACGGAAACGGACACTGGGAGCCGGGCATGGGTTGCCCGGACAGGTCCTGCGACGGCCAGGAGGCGCATCGCACTGACACGCAAAGCTTTAAGACGCTTCGGGGCGAATAAACCGGCGCAGCCCGTCACCACGCGGAGACAACCAGTCCGACAGCCTGACGCTGTTAGGAGAGAACCACCGCTGTAAGGGGACGTATGCTTCCGATTTTGCTTCTAGTTTCGCCCTGACGGCGCCTTAAAGATGTCAGTAACAAAATGTGTATCACAAAAAATGGTGTAAATCAATGATTTGCACAAGCAGCGGCAAACCCTGCCGCAAACTGCGGCAGCCTTTGGTGAAGCCGGCGGCGGCACGTCCGCCAATTTGCTGCACCGCGAAGAATTTCGCGTGCGAGTCGAAGCTTAGTCGCCCTCGCCGGGTTCGGGAGAAAAGTACTTTTCGAACTTACCTTCCTGCCCGTCAAAGTCTTTCGCGTCGCTGGGCGCCTCACGCTTGATCGTGATATTGGGCCACTTGTCGGCATACTCAGTATTGATCTCGAGCCACTTTTCCATACCCGGCTCTGTATCGGGGCTGATTGCCTCGGCGGGACACTCCGGTTCGCACACGCCGCAATCGATGCACTCGTCGGGATGGATAACCAGCATGTTCTCGCCCTCGTAGAAGCAATCCACCGGGCAGACCTCAACGCAATCCATGTATTTGCAGCGGATGCAATTGTCAGTCACCACATAGGTCATACGTCTCTCCTGAGGCTCCATGCATGTCGTGCTCAAAGGGTCGCGATGAGCCGCGCCAGCAACATTTTCCGAATGCCACAGCGCGCGCCCACGGTCGGGCAGCCCTTACACTCCAGCAGACAACGGCGTGAGGTACCGACTTTGGCGGCCCATTGCAAGACTTGAGATTTCGACAAAGCGCCGCACCTGAGGGGCAGCGGAAAATGCATGCGTCCACGCGGGCGTTTTGCGAAACGTCTTGCCCCGATAAGCCCCGGGCCGGGGCAGATCATGTCTGCGATCCGGGATTTCGCATGGCGTCGATTTTTCTCCGGTCCCGCTTGGTGGGCCGTCCCGCGCCGGGCTCGCGCTGCGGCGGTTGCGGCACGGCCGCATTGGCCGCGGCCGGAGCCGGGGTCAGGTCCTCATAGAGCAGCTGCGCTTCGGTGGCCGGCCCCCGCCGGGCGCCGCAGCCCAGCACCTTCAGCACCGCAATCCGCCGCTCCAGCGACAGTGTCAGCACGTCGCCCGGTTTGACCTGGAAACTGGCCTGGTCGATCTTTTCGCGGTTGACGCGCACGCTGCCCGCGGCGACGAACTTGGCCGCAAGCGTGCGCGACTTGAGGATGCGTGCGAAAAACAGCCATTTGTCGATGCGCTGTCTTTCGCTGTCCCCCGCCAAGGCCGGCGCCTATTTCTTGAGCTTGTCGCGCAGGGCGGCGAGCGCAGCGAAGGGCGAATCCGGATCGAGCGGCTTTTCCCGGCGCTCGGGCCGGTCGGGGCGATTGCCGCCGCCGGCACCCGTCCTGGGGGCGCCCTTTCCATGCCCATCCTTGCCGTGCCCGCCCTTGGCGTGGGGACGCCCGGCCTTGCCGCGATGTCCCTTGCCGGGGCGCTGTCCGTCGCCGGCACCCTCTTCGCCCGCAGGCTTGTCGCCAGGCCGGTTGCGACGGCCGCGACCTTCACCGGGCGCGCCGGCAGGGCGCGGCCCGCGGGGGGCTCCGTCCGAACGGCCACCGGGCCGCCACAGCAGCACCGGGCGCGGGGCTTCCTCGGCTTCCGTCTCGGCGGCAGGTGCCGGCTCGGCGCCAGGTGCAGCGTCCGCAGTAACGGCTTCGGCCGGCTCGGCCGGAGCGGCCTCCGCTGGCGTTGCCGCTGCGGCATCGACGGATGTCTCGGAGGGCGCCTCAAGCGTGGAGTCTTCGCCGGCAACCGGCTCTGCTTCCGCTCCAGCGGTCTCGCCGGACGCGACCTCAGCCGCCGGCACGGCTTCCGCGGCCGGCTTGTGCGGCCGGTCTGCGGCCCGCGACACCACGACCTCGACCACCGGGCCGGACCCCGCCTGCCCGGAAGTCTCCGGCTGCGCGGCCGCGAGACTGTCGAAATGGGCCTGCGCTTCTTCAGCCGGCACCGGCTCGGCACGGTAGCCAAGCCCCTTGAGGATTTCCTCGATATCGTCCTGGGTGGCGCCGAGAATCGAGAGCATGCCGGTGGTGGTCACGAAGCGCCGGCCGTCATAGGCCGCCTCGGGACGCGCGCCCGGATTGCCCGGCTTCCACTGCAGCGCCGGGCGGATCAGGTCGGCGAGCCGCTCGAGAATGTCGATGCGCACGGCACGCTTGCCGAGATAGCGGAAGCCGGCGAGGCGATAGAACTCGCGGTCGATCGCGGGGTCGGTGGCAACCGAGGTGCGGCCGGCGGCCAGCAGCGGCGTCACGTCGCCGTAACCGGACTTGCCGAACCCGTCATTGGCGAGCGCCCACAGCAGCGTGACCAGCTCTGCAGGCGCGGGCTTGAGCAGCGCCGGCATGAAGATGTGGTAGGCGCCGAAGCGGATGCCGTATTTGCGCAAGGATGCGCGCGCGCCCTGGTCCAGATCCTTGATCATCTCGGCCACGTCGCGACGGAACAGGATTCCGAGGTTTTCCGCGAGCCGGAAGGCCAGGCCCCGGGCGAGGCCATCGAGATCCTCGGCCCGCGCCAGGTCGTCGAGCGGCTTCAAAACGGTGGCAATGTGATGATTGACGAAGCGGTCGATGCGGGCGACGACGAAATCGCGCGCCGAGCCGGTCAGCTGGTCGTCGGCCAAAAGGATCGAACGCGGCTTGAGCACATGGTCGCCCGCCGTCAGGCGCGCCACCGGATCGCCATGCCAGCGCACCGTGCCGTCCGAGCCGATGGCAAAGTCCGAATTGCCCGAGGCATGCAGCCGCGCGGCGCGCGCCTCGAATTCGAGCGCCAGCGCCTTCTGCGCGGCAGCAAGCACCGCCTTGGCGTCCGGTCCGTCGGCCGAGGTATCGGCGACAAACCGGAATCCCGCCAGCTGTCCCACATGGTGGCCTTCGACGAAGACATCACCGTTCACACTAATTTCAGCTTCGAGCATCGCGTTCTCTCTCAGGCGCCTCATGAGCACAGATGTCCTGCGGTCAACAAAGCGTTTCGTCAACCTTTCATGCAGCGCATCGGACAATCGGTCCTCAATTTCGCGCGTCTTTTCCTGCCAGTGTGTCGGATCGGCAAGCCATTCACCCCGATTGGAGATGTATGTCCAGGTCCTAATCTGCGAAATCCGGGCCGACAACGTGTCGATTTCACCATCCGTGGACTCGGTCCGGCGCACCTGTTCGGCGAGGAAATCCTCGTTGACCTCGCCGAGCCGGATCAGGTCGCGGTAGATCGTCGCAATCAGGTCGGCATGCTGCGCCGGCGCAATCCGCCGGTAGTCGGGCAGCGCACAGACGTCCCACAGCGTGGCCACGTTCTTCGGCGAATTTGCGAGATCGCGCACCTCGAAATCATTGACCAGATGCTCGAGTGCCCGCTGGTCGACGGCGGGAACCGCCCGCGTCAGCCCCTGCACGGCTGGAACCTGCTCGAGACTTGCCTGCAAGGCCTTGAGGCTCGAGAAATCGAGCTGCTTGGAGCGCCATTGCAGGATCTTGACCGGTTCGAAGACATGGGTTTCGAGCCGTTGCACCAAATCGTCGGGCAAGGGCTGCACCTGGCCGGTCACCCCGAAGGTGCCGTCGCGCAGGTGCCGGCCGGCGCGGCCGGCGATCTGGCCGAATTCGGATGCCGTCAGCTGCCGGTAGGAATAGCCGTCGAACTTGCGGTCCTGGGCGAAGGCCACGTGATCGACATCGAGATTGAGCCCCATGCCGATGGCGTCGGTGGCGACCAGATAATCGACGTCGCCGTTCTGGTAGAGCTCGACCTGGGCGTTGCGGGTGCGTGGGCTGAGCGCGCCGAGCACCACCGCGGCCCCGCCGCGCTGGCGCCGCACCAGTTCGGCGATCGCATAGACCTCGTCTGCCGAAAACGCGACGATGGCCGAGCGCCGCGGCAGCCGTGTGATCTTCTTCGATCCCGCGTAATGCAGCTCCGACAGCCGCGGGCGCTCGATGATGGTGATGCCGGGCAGCAATTGTTCCAGAATGCCGCGCACCGTAGCCGAGCCCAGAAGCAGGGTTTCCTCGCGGCCGCGCAGCGACAGGATCCGGTCGGTGAAGACATGCCCGCGCTCGAGATCGCCCGCGATCTGCACTTCGTCGATGGCGACGAAGGCGGCCGTGGTTTCCTGCGGCATGGCTTCCACCGTGCAGACCGAGTAGCGCGCGCCGGGCGGCGTGATCTTCTCCTCGCCGGTGACCAGCGACACGTGCTGCACGCCGACCTTGTCGACCATCCGGCCATAGACCTCACGCGCAAGCAGCCGGAGCGGCAGCCCGATCACGCCTGACGAATGCGCGGCCATCCGCTCGATCGCGTAATGCGTCTTGCCGGTATTGGTCGGCCCCAGGACGGCCGTGACGCCGCGTCCGGAGAGGATCAGGGGTTTGGGCGAATGAGTGGGAGAAGCGGGCATCAGTGTCCGTATCGTGCTCGAGACGGGTGTCTACCTAACACATCAGCGTGGCGGGAACAGGACAAAAATGGCCCGGGGGATGAGCGGCGATTAACCACTGGAACAGTGGCGGAACGAATCGGCGACGAATCAATGACTCATCCTGATTCCGCTTTTGTTCACCGCAACATCTGGATCGACAACCATGATCCGCCACCAGATGCTGAATCGGCGACGGCTCGGTCGGTTACAATTTTGCGCAAGCCGTTAACCACTTTTACAAGGCTAACAAAGGGTTTACGCACACGCTTTGGACAGTCCCTCGAAATTCAGAATTTGTTAATCTTTCCAAATGCTTCCTTAACGCCAAAAGTGGTATTTTAGGCTTCTGCGTTAACCTTCGGAACAGGCGCGGAACGAACCGGCGACGAATCACTGACCGGGCACGGTTGGCCATTTGTTCTCCACAACATCTGGCGATGCCGCGCCGCCCCTTGCACTAAAACCCGCAGGACGCCGGGCGCCCAGCCTGCCGGATCAGGTCCCGATGTTAACCTTTGGAGGGCCCGAGCCCCCGTCGCAAAGCGCCCGTCGAGCCTTTGCAGGGTCGGAGCGGCCATTTACGATTTGGCAAGAATTCCAAAGACTTGGTTAATGAAAATAGGCGCCGGATTAACTTCCGGAACAGCCGCGGAACGAATCGGCGACGAATCAGCCCTGGAACAGATTTCCCGGTTTGTTCACCACACTATCTTGTAGTTTGCCGTCGAAGCATCCGCTAATCGGGCATTGAAAAATGGGCCGCGCACCCGCTTGACAGCCCTTTGCGTTAACCTTTGGGCCTTTCTGAGCGGAGCTTGGGAAAAGTCGCGAAAGCCCCGACCCGCGGTCGCCCCGGAGAACCAGGCGCGTGCAGGAAGACGCATAGCAAAACGCCCGGCGGGGCCACCGCCGGGCGCTTTGGTTGGTCTCACGCGGCTGCCGCGTCAGCTGAAATATTGCCCGCCATTGGCGGAGATCGTCGAGCCGGTGATGAAGCCCGCATCGTCGGAGGCGAGGAACACCACGCAGCGGGCGATTTCCTCGGGCTCGCCGAGACGTCCGACCGGGATCTGCGGGATGATGCGCTCGTTCAAGACCTTCTCGTCGATGGCGCGCACCATGTCGGTGCCGATGTAGCCCGGGCAGACGGCGTTGACGGTGATGCCGGCGCGCGCACCTTCCTGCGCCAGAGCCTTGGTGAAGCCGATGTCGCCCGCCTTGGCAGCAGAATAGTTGACCTGGCCCGCCTGGCCCTTCTGGCCGTTGATCGACGAGATGTTGATGATGCGGCCGAACTTGCGGTCGCGCATGCCACCCCAGACCGGGTTGGTCATGTTGAACAGGCCCGTCAGGTTGGTGTTGATCACCTCGTTCCACATCTGCGGCGTCATCTTGTGAAACATGCCGTCGCGGGTAATCCCGGCATTGTTGACGAGCACCGTGACCGGACCCAGGTCTGCCTCGACCTGCTTGATCCCGGCAACGCAGGCGTCGTAATCGGCGACCGACCATTTGTAGGTCTTGATGCCGGTCTCCTCGGTGAACTTCGCTGCAGCCTCGTCATTGCCGGCATAGTTGGCGGCGACCGTGTAGCCAGCCGCCTTCAGCGCGATCGAAATCGCTGCCCCGATACCCCGCGACCCGCCCGTCACGATTGCTACCTTGCTCATGCCAATCCTCCCAGGTTGTTCCCGTTATCATAGTGAGGGCGCCGGGACCCTTTGGAGCCCGGCGCTTTTGGTCGTGAACTCAGCGCTCCACGCAGAGCGCCACGCCCATGCCACCGCCGATGCAGAGCGTGGCGAGCCCCTTCTTGGCGTCGCGGCGGGCCATTTCGAACAGAAGCGTGTTGAGGATGCGCGCGCCCGAGGCGCCGACCGGATGGCCGATGGCGATGGCGCCGCCATTGACGTTGACGATCGCCGGATCCCAGCCCATGTCCTTGTTGACCGCGCAGGCCTGTGCGGCGAAGGCCTCGTTGGCTTCCACGAGATCGAGATCGCCCACGCTCCAGCCAGCCTTTTGAAGCGCCTTGCGCGACGCCGGGATCGGGCCGGTGCCCATGATCTGCGGATCGACGCCGGCGGTGGCCCAGGAGACGATCCGTGCCATCGGCGTGATCCCGCGTTTTTCTGCTTCCGCTTCGCTCATCAGCACGGTCGCGGCGGCGCCGTCATTGATGCCGGATGCGTTGGCGGCGGTCACGGTGCCTTCCTTGTCGAAAGCGGGGCGCAGCTTGGAAATGCCCTCGATGGTCACGCCATGCTTGATGTACTCGTCGTCCTCGACCACCGTGTCGCCCTTGCGGCCCTTGATGGTCACGGCCGCGATCTCGTCCTTGAACTTGCCGGCCTTCTGCGCGGCCTCGGCCTTGTTCTGGGAGGCGACGGCAAAGGCGTCCTGCTCGTCGCGCGAGAGCTGCCACTGCTTGGCGACGTTCTCGGCGGTGGTGCCCATCAGGTAGTTATAGAAGGCGTCGGTCAGCGCGTCGTGCATCATGGTGTCGATCATGGTGGCCGGGCCCATCTTCACGCCGCCGCGCAGGTGCATGGCATGGGGCGCCATCGACATCGATTCCTGGCCGCCGGCGACGATGATGCTGGCGTCACCGCTCGCGATCTGCTGCATGCCGAGCGCCACCGCGCGCAGGCCCGAACCGCAGAGCTGGTTGAGCCCCCAGGCAGTGGCTTCCTGCGGAATGCCAGCGGCCATCGCCGCCTGCCGCGCCGGGTTCTGTCCCTGGCCTGCGGACAGAATCTGTCCGAGGATGACCTCGTCGACCTCGGCGGGGGCGACGCCCGCGCGTTCGAGCGCGGCCTTGATGGCCACGGCACCCAGTTCGTGGGCCGGAAGGGAAGACAGCGCGCCGTTGAAAGACCCGACGGGGGTGCGTGCAGCGCTGGCGATAACGATGGAGCTCATGGTGGGTATCCCTGTCCTGTGATGAGACTGTTTGTCCGGAACGTGCCGGAGGTTGCAGGTCCTGTCAAATGCCCCGCGCGCCAAAAACCCATGCAATCGGTTTAATACCGACTATAGTTCAGCGCTTTGCGGACCCATTTCGCCGCAACGCACAAAGGAATTGTCATCCGATGATCTTTTCGCCTACAGTCGGCGACCACGGTGAAGTTCAGGCCCGGGGAGACCTTTGAGGAGAATGAACATGGCGAAGAACAGCGGACCGGTCACGATCAAGAAATATGCCAACCGCCGTCTCTACAACACCGGAACCAGCACCTATGTGACGCTCGACGACCTCGCCGTGATGGTCAAGAAGGGCGAGGATTTCACGGTGCTCGACGCCAAGAGCGGCGACGACATCACCCACTCGGTGCTGACCCAGATCATCTTCGAGCAGGAATCCAAGACCGGCAACACGCTGCTGCCGGTCTCCTTCCTCCGCCAGCTGATTTCGATCTATGGCGACCAGATGCAGATGGTGGTGCCGAGCTATCTCGAGCATTCCATGGCGGCCCTGACCGAGCAGCAGGAGCAGGTCCGCGCCCAGATCACCAAGGCCTTCGGCGACAATCCGGTGGCCCGCAACATCCAGCTTCCGATCCAGCTGGTCGAGGAGCAAGTGCGCCGCAACACGGAAATGTTCCAGAAGGCGATGCAGATGTTCTCGCCCTTCGCGCTGGCCCATTCGGATACCACGGAAGAGGCGCCGCGGAAATCGGACACCTCCCGCGACATCGACGATTTGAAGGCCCAGCTCAAGCAGCTTCAGGACAAGATCAACTCGATCGACAGCTGACCGCCCGTTGCGCCGCGTCCCGCCGGTCCCGCGACGGGATCAAGGGAGCGCGCCGCCTTCGTTCCACACCGTAGGGGGACCGAAGCTCCCATTCTTTCCCTGCGGGACGAACACCTTCCCCTGAGCAGCGACAGCAGTGGCTGGCGCAACCACGCGGTGACCTCCTATAAGAGGTGTCACGTGAACTGACATCGTTTCAAAAGGGGCTTCACCATGACCGACATTTCGCTTGCCAAGGCGCTCAAGATCATCACCGCCGCATTCGCCGCCGGCAAGGAACATGGCTTCAAGCCGCTGTCGGTGGTGGTGCTCGATGCGGGCGGGCATGTGAAGGCCTTCCAGCGCCAGGACGGCGCCTCGATGATGCGGTTCGAGATCGCCAGCGGCAAGGCCTATGGCGCGCTCGCCGTGGGCGCGGGCTCGCGCTGGCTCAACGCCCAGGCCGAAACCCGGCCGCATTTCCTCGAAGGCCTGTCGGCGGTCTCGGGCGGGCGCATCGTCGCCGTTCCCGGCGGCGTGCTCATCCGCGACCGCAAGAACGCGATCATCGGCGCGGTCGGCGTGACCGGCGACACATCCGACAATGACGAGCGCGCCGCTGTTGCGGGCATCGAGGCCGCGGGCTTCACGCCCGACGCGGGCTGACCCGAAAGCCAGCCGTTCCCGTCCTCAGAGCCCGATCGAGACGTCGCGGCCCGCCGAGCGGATCGCGACGGTAAACCCGGCGATCACGTCGATGAAGGCGATCGCCATCAGGATGAAGAACACTTGCGTGGCGGCATCGCGCACCAGCAGGAATTCCACCAGGAAGACCACGAACACGCACAGCGACAGCATGTGGTCGAGCACCGACCAGCGCCCGGTGCGGGTGGCCTTGACCACCTCGACGAACAGAAGCACCAGCGCCACGACGATCAGCAGGTCGCCCAGGCTCATGGTCCAGTTCGCACCCGACATCATCGACAGCGAGGTGACGGTCGAACCGAGCCCGGCGACGCCGCCGCCGAACAGGCCCGCCATGACCAGATTGTAGGCAACCAGCGGCACGATCATCAATGGTATGGCTGCGAGCATCTTGAAAGTCCCCGGAAAACGAAACGGTGTGGCCCGCGGCGCCCTTCAGGGCGCGCGCACGCGGCTCGGCGGACAATGCGCACTCGCGCCGTCAAGCGCAAGCCCGTCAGTGCCGGTGGAGCGCCGAGACCACCCGCCCGACCCGGACACGATGCGGGCGGTCCGTTGACCTACAAGATCCCGCGCCGCCTAAGTCACGCTCACTCGTAAACGACCAGAAGATCCTTGGCGTCGATCTGGTCGCCGGCCTTGACCAGGACTTCGGACAGCGTGCCGTCGCGCTCGGCATGGATCGCGGTTTCCATCTTCATGGCCTCGATCGAGACCAGCACGTCGCCGGCCTTGACCGGCTGGCCCGCGCTCACGGCCACCGTCGAGATCACGCCGGGCATCGGCGCGCCCACATGGGCCTCGTTGCCGGGTTCGGCCTTGCGGCGTGCGGCCGACCCCGCGGCGCCGTGAGCCCGGTCGGGCACCTTGACGCGGCGCGGCTGGCCGTTGAGTTCGAAGAACACGGTGACCATGCCCTTCTCGTCGGTCTCTCCCTGGGCGAGGTTCTGGATCACCAGCGTCTTGCCCTTCTCGATCTCGACGAACAGCTCCTCGCCCACCGGAAGCCCGTAGAAATAGGCGGGCGTCGGCAGCATGCTGACCGGACCATAGGTCTCGGTCGCAATCGCGAAATCGGTGAACACCTTCGGATACATCAGATAGGAGGCGAACTCGTATTCGCTGATCTCGCGTTCGAGCTTGGTCTCGATCTCGGCCCGCTCGGCCGCAAGATCGGCATCCGGCAGCAGCGAGCCCGGGCGCGCCGTATAGGGCTCCTCGCTCTTGAGCACCTTCTTCTGCAGCGCCTTGGGCCAACCCGAGGGCGGCTGGCCGAGATCGCCGCGCATCATCGACACCACCGAATCGGGGAAGGAGACATCCTTGGCCGGGTTCTCGACATCGGCGACGGACAGGTCCTGGCTCACCATCATCAACGCCATGTCGCCCACCACCTTCGACGACGGCGTGACCTTGACGATATCGCCGAACATCTGGTTGGCATCGGCATAGGCCTGCGCCACCTCATGCCAGCGGGTTTCGAGCCCCAGCGACCGCGCCTGTTCCTTGAGATTGGTGAACTGCCCGCCGGGCATTTCGTGCAGATAGACCTCGGAGGCTGGCCCCTTCAGGTCGCTTTCGAAAGCGGCATACTGGTGACGCACCGCTTCCCAGTAGAACGAGATCCGCCGGATCCATTCGGTGTCGAGCCCGGGATCGCGCTCATTGCCCTTGAGTGCCTCGACGATCGAGCCCAGGCAGGGCTGCGAGGTATTGCCCGAGAGCGAATCCATCGCCGCATCCACCGCATCGACGCCGCTGTCGACCGCGGCGAGCACGGTCGCAGCCGAGATCCCCGAGGTGTCGTGGGTGTGGAAATGGATCGGCAGGTCGGTGGCTTCGCGCAGCGCCTTGAACAGCTGCCGCGCCGCCGCCGGCTTCAGAAGCCCGGCCATGTCCTTGACCGCGATGATATGGGCGCCGGCCTTTTCGAGATCGGTGGCGAGCCCGGTGTAATAGGCGAGATCGTATTTCGGCCGGGCGGAATTGAGGATGTCGCCGGTGTAGCAGATGGTGGCTTCGCAGAGCTTGTTCTCTTCACGCACCGCATCCATCGACACGCGCATGTTCTCGACCCAGTTCAGACAGTCGAACACGCGGAACAGGTCGATGCCGCCGCTCGCGGCCTGGCGCACGAAATGCTTGACCACATTGTCGGGATAGTTCTTGTAGCCCACGCCGTTGGCGCCGCGCAGCAGCATCTGCAGAAGCAGGTTCGGCGCACCGGTGCGCACCATCTCGAGCCGCTCCCACGGATCCTCGGTCAGGAACCGCATCGCCACGTCGAAGGTGGCGCCGCCCCAGCATTCGAGCGACAGAAGCTCCGGCAGCGCGCGCGCATAGGCGCCCGCGACCGCGGCGATGTCATGGGTGCGCATGCGCGTGGCGAGCAGCGACTGGTGGCCGTCGCGCATGGTGGTGTCGGTGATCAGCACCTTCGTCTGCGCGCGCATCCAGGCCGCGAATTTCTCGGGCCCCATCTCGTCGAGCAACTGCTTCGTGCCCGGCCGGATCTCGCCCTCGACATGCGGCACCCGCGGGGCAGCCGCATCGGCGGCGGGCAGCGGCCGGCCCTTGGTCTCGGGATGGCCGTTGACGGTCACGTCCGCCAGATAGGTCAGAAGCTTGGTCGCGCGGTCCTTGCGCTTGACCTGCTCGAACAGCTCCGGCGTCGAGTCGATGAACCGCGTCGTATAGGTGTTGTTGCGGAATTCCGGATGGGTGATGATCGCTTCCAGGAAGGTGAGGTTGGTGGCCACCCCGCGGATGCGGAACTCGCGTAGCGCCCTGTGCATGCGCAAAATGCCTTCCTCGGGGGTCGGCGCCCAGGCGGTGACCTTCTCCAGCAGCGGATCGTAAAAGCGGGTGATGACGGCCCCCGAATAGGCGGTGCCGCCGTCGAGCCGGATGCCGAAGCCGGTGGCGCCGCGATAGGCGGTGATGCGACCGTAATCGGGAATGAAGTTCTGCTCGGGATCTTCCGTCGTGATCCGGCACTGCAGCGCATGGCCGTTGAGCTTGATGTCGGCCTGCGCCGGCACGCCCGAGTCCGGATCGCCGATCGCCTTGCCTTCGAGGATGTGGATCTGCGCCTTGACGATGTCGATGCCGGTCACTTCCTCGGTCACCGTATGCTCGACCTGGATGCGCGGATTGACCTCGATGAAGTAGAACTTGCCGGTGTCGATATCCATCAGATATTCGACGGTGCCCGCGCCGACATAGCCGGTGGCGTTGGCGATCTTGAGCGAATAGGCCGCAAGTTCCTGGCGCTGGGCCTCGCTGAGATAGGGCGCGGGCGCGCGCTCGACCACTTTCTGGTTGCGCCGCTGCACCGAACAGTCGCGTTCGAACAGATGCACCGCATTGCCGTGGGTGTCGCCGAGAATCTGGCTTTCGACGTGGCGGGCCCGTTCCACCAGCTTTTCGAGATAGACCTCGTCCTTGCCGAAGGCGGCCTTGGCCTCGCGCTTGGCCTCGGTCACCTCGCGGGCCAGATCCTTGGGGTCGCGGATCGCGCGCATGCCGCGCCCGCCGCCGCCCCAGGAAGCCTTCAGCATCACCGGATAGCCGATCTCGTCGGCCATGCGGGCGACCTCGTCCATGTCGTCGGGCAGCGGCTCGGTGGCGGGCACCACCGGCACGCCGATCTCGATGGCGAGATTGCGCGCGGCCACCTTGTTGCCGAGCCGGCGCATGGTGTCGGGACGCGGGCCGATGAAGATGATGCCGTTCTCCGCGCAGGCGTCGGCGAATTCCGGGCTTTCCGAGAGAAGCCCGTAGCCGGGATGAATGGCGTCGGCGCCCGACAGCTTGGCGACGCGGATCACCTCGTCGATCGACAGATAGCTTTCGATCGGACCGAGATCGCGCGGAAGATGCGGCCCGCGGCCGACCTGATAGGATTCGTCCGCCTTGAACCGGTGCAGCGCGAGCTTGTCTTCCTCGGCCCAGATGGCCACGGTTTTCATGCCGAGCTCATTGGCCGCGCGAAACACGCGGATGGCAATTTCGGACCGGTTGGCGACAAGAATCTTGGAAATCGGCACTGGCGGGCTCCCGGGTTTGGGCGGAGGGATCAGGGACTTAGCATTCCCAACCCGCAATCAATAACGTCAGTTTTGCTGCAGTGCAAATGACCCCGCGCAACACCACCCATGTAAAGTTCGAAAAACAGACGGCCCCGGGCGCGCTCTATTCAGGAGATCAGGCCAAGCCTGAAGGCAATCGCCACCACATGGTGGCGGTTCTTGGCGTTGAGCTTGTCCTGGATGCCGTTCATGTACCAATCGACCGTGTGCGTCGACAGGCCGAGCGTGGCCCCCATCTCGTTGGAGGTCATCCCGTAGCCGAGATATTCGAGCGTCTCGAGTTCACGGCGGGTCATCTGCACCGCCACCGGACGGGAGATGCGTTCGTGGGCCGCCGGATCCTGGGCCGGGAGAATGTCCCAGAAGGCCTTCTTGGCGAGCGCATCCATCAGCGCCATCTCCGAGGGAGAGAGATCGACGGGCCGACCGGCCACGCTGAGCGAGCCCACCAGGCCGCGCCGGCCATGCACCGGAAAGAGATAGCCGTCCTCGAGTCCGAAGCGCCGCGCATCGGCCATCATCCGTTCCATGCGGTTGCGATGCGCATCCTGCTCGAAGGCACCCATCGCCTCGCGCCAGCGGTATCCGCGCTGGCTGTGGCCGAGATAGCGCACGATCGGGTCGATGGCGGCGTATTTCCGCTTCACATAGAGTTCCGGCCAACCCTTGGGCCATTGCCCGCCCAGCATGATGCCGTCGTCGTCGCTTTCGGGACCGGGCTGGCGGACGAGGGTGAAGAAATCGAAGCCGAGGGCGCTGATCACCTTCGACAGGCGACCGCGTATCAGCTCGGCGCTTTCATCCGGCTGCGGCTCCGCATCCAGAAACTGAAGAACCGGTGACATGTCCATCGCTTCTTCCTTTCTACTCCTGCCGCTCCTTGTGAAGTTCCACTCCTTGTGAAAATCCACCGGGCGGACTGCAAGCCCCGTCCCATCGGGTACAACCGGAACAGGGCATCGGTGACATTGTAACTGTAAATCCATCAGTTGCAAAAAATATTTTCGCAATCGCCGGAAGGAGATATACGCCTTTCCCGCGGACCGCCACTCGAAAAAAGCCGGTGCGCGGTCCTGCCGCGCACCGGCTCTCGTGTCCTCTGTCAGCCCTGCGGCGCAAGGCCGCGGCGTCAGATGCAGGCTTCGAACAGGGCCTTGGTGTTCTCCGCCGTCATCTTCACCGGATTGCCGCCGGCGCTCGGGTCTTCGAGCGCCATCGCGGTCATCTCGTCGATGCGGTCGCGGCCGACCCCGAGTGCGGACAGCTTGTCGGGCACGCCAAGATCTGCACGCAGTTTCAGGACGAAATCAAAGAACCCGTCGAAGCCGCCGTGAATGCCCATGTAATCGGCGGCGCGGGCGATCCGCGCCTCGATCTCGGGCCGGTTGAGCGCGAGCACCGGCGGCATCACCACCGCATTGGTCATGCCGTGATGGGTGTTGTAGACGGCGCCGATCGGATGCGACAGCGCATGGATGGCGCCGAGCCCCTTCTGGAACGCGACCGCGCCCATGGCGGCAGCGCTCATCATCTCCGCGCGGGCGGCGATGTTGGAGCCGTCTGCCACCACCAGCGGCAGGTTCTCCTTCACAAGCCGCATGCCTTCGAGCGCGATGCCCTGGCTCATCGGATGGTAGAACGGCGAGGAATAGGCTTCCAGGCAATGGGCGAAGGCGTCCATGCCGGTGCCCACGGTGATGATCCGCGGCATGCCGACGGTGAGTTCGGGATCGCAGATGGTGATCGCCGGCAGCAGCTTCGGGTGGAAGATGATCTTCTTGACGTGGGTGACCGAATTGGTGAGCACGCCCGCGCGCCCGACCTCGGAGCCGGTACCAGCGGTGGTCGGCACGGCGATGATCGGGGCGATCGCCTTGGCGTCGGCGCGGGTCCACCAGTCGCCGATGTCCTCGAAGTCCCAGACCGGGCGGGTCTGGCCGGCCTGGAACGCGATCAGCTTGCCCAGATCGAGGCCGGAGCCGCCGCCGAAGGCGATGACGCCGTCATGGCCGCCCTCCTTGAAGACGGCGATGCCGGCTTCGAGGTTGTTCTCGTTCGGGTTCGGATCGACTTCCGAGAACATCGCCCGGCCGAGGCCGGCGGCTTCGAGAATGTCGAGTGCCTGCTGGGTGATCGGCAGCGAGGCGAGCCCCCGGTCGGTGACCAGGAGCGGCAGCTTGATGCCTGCGGTCAGGCAGGCTTCTGCGAGTTCGGAGATGCGGCCTGCTCCGAAGCGGATGGCAGTGGGATAGGACCAGTTGGCGCGCGGGCTCATGCGGTTTTCTTTCTCAGGTGGAAGGATTTCGGACGGGTCAGGTTGTGGAAGCCGATTTCGGACAGCGAGCCGCCGCGGCCTGTGGCCTTGCAGCCGGTCCAGCACAGCGCCGGATCGAGATAGTCGGCGCGGTTCATGAACACGGTGCCCGTGTCGATCTCGGCGCCGATGCGCGCCGCACGCTCCACGTCGTTGGTCCACAGCGAGGCGGTGAGGCCGAACTGGCAATCGTTCATCAGCGCGAGCGCTTCCTCGTCGCTGTCGACCGGCATGATGCCGACCACCGGGCCGAAGCTCTCGTCGCGCATCACCCGCATGTCGTGGGTCACGTCGACCAGGATCTGCGGCATCAGATAGGCGCCGCCGTCGTCAGTGGGAAACAGCTTCGGGTCGATCAGCGCACGCGCGCCGCTTGCCAGCGCCTCGGCGGTCTGGGCGCGCACCTCGTTGGCGAAACGCACATTGGCCATCGGCCCGATCGTGGTTTCCTGATCGAGCGGATTGCCGAGCTTGAGCGCCGAGACCCAGGCCGTGGCCTTCTCGACGAACTGGTCGTAGAGCGGCCGCGCGACATAGAGCCGCTCGATGCCGCAGCAGCACTGGCCGGCATTGTACATCGCGCCGTCCATCAGCACGTCGACGGCCCAGTCGAGATCGGCATCGTCCATGACGTAGCCCGGATCCTTGCCGCCGAGTTCAAGGCCGAGCCCGGTGAAGGTGCCGGCCGCAGCGCGTTCGATCGCCTGCCCGCCGCCGACCGAGCCGGTGAAGTTGATGAAATCGAAGCTGCCGGACGAGATCAGCTTTTCGGTGCCCTGGTGGTCGAGGAACAGGTTGATGAACACATCCTCGGGCACACCGGCCTCGGTGAAGGCGCGGACCATGCGCTCGCCCACCAGCAGCGTCTGGGTGGCGTGCTTGAGCACCACGGTGTTGCCGGCGATCAGCGCCGGAGCAACCGTGTTGATCGCCGTCATGTAGGGATAGTTCCACGGAGCGACGACGAACACCACGCCATGCGGCACGCGCGCGATGCGGCGCTCGAACTGGGCCGAGCTTTCGATTTCGATCGGCGAAAGTGCGCGCGCGGCGATCTCGGCCATATAATTGGTGCGTTCGTTGACGCCGCCGAACTCGCCGCCATAGCGCACCGGCCGGCCCATCATCCAGGCGAGTTCGGGGACGACCTCGTCCTTCATTTCGTTCAAGCGGGCGACCCCGGCCCGGACCAGCGCGATGCGGTCCTCGAGCGGCCGCTTGGCCCAGTCCTTCTGCGCCTTGCGCGCGCGCGCGACCGCGGCGCTCGCCGCGTCGAGCCCCATCACTGTCCGCTCGGCATAGACCGAGCCGTCGATGGGCGAGATGCATTTCAAGGTGGTGTTCATCTTGTCTTCCGTTCAACAGGGGAGAGTCTTGACATGTCCGAGCGCGCCGTAGCTGAGGATGGCCCGGTCCCGGGTAACGATGGTTAGGTCACGTTCACGAGCCGTCGCGATCAGGATGCGGTCCATGGGGTCGTTGTGGATTGGTGCAGGCAGGAACGAGGAGGCGACCAGGACGTCTGGAGAGACCTCCTCCACATCCGCGCCGAATTGACCAACGGCATCCTTGAACCAGCGCAACGGATGGCGTGTCGATGCCAATCGGTTCTTCGAGGCGAGCATTCCGATCTCCCAAGCCGTCATGGCAGATATCGAAACTAAGCCTTCGGCGGATTGCGCTTCAGCCAACTGTTTCAAGGCATTGTCCTCGATATCATCTCCGCCCATGAGCCAAATGACCGCACAGGTATCCAGCAGATATCGGTCAGTCATCTTCGTAAACTCGGCCCCACTCCGGATCGGCCGGCTGTGTCAGATCAAGGGAGGGATCGAGAGTGAGGGTCCCCTTCAGTGCACCGTAATAGGCGGGCCGCGTCGCCTGCGTGCTGCTCGCCGCTGAAGCTTTGCTTCCACGGGATGGGCTTTCCTCCGCTTTTGACTTGGATTTGATACGCCTGAATGTGAGCTTCTCGCCAGCTATGTCGACCTGTTCTGATTGAAACCCTGCCGCAAGCCATTCTTTCGTCATTACATTGTTCATGGTGTTGTTGCTCCACCACGCGGGAAACCGTTTGGACGCCGGCAGGGGCTCCCCCAGAACCGCTTCAATCTCGGCAAACGACATCTGGATTTGATCCCGCGTCTGCGAGGCTAGAAACTCACGCAATGGTTCGTATTTGCCCATCTCCGAACTCCCTAAGACACGCTGAGGCAACCTTGAGGAAAAATGTAAACTACTTACACTTTGGGGTAAACACATATAGTTTATAATCGCGGCTTGAGCGGCGACGAGATTAGAGGAAAGTTCGCTGGCAACCGTGAGTCTCGCGCGCCGCGACATGCTAAGCCCTTTCAAAGCCGCGGATGATCTCCCAGTCGGTCACCGCCTTGTCGAATTCCTCCTGCTCCCATTCGGCGCAGCGCACATAGTGGTCGACCACCGCGTCGCCCATCGCCGCGCGCAGCATCTTCGAGCTGCGCAGCGTCTCGGTCGCGGCCCTGAGGCTCGAGGGAATGTGCTTGGCCTCGGCATTCTCGTAGACGTCGCCCGTGGTCGGCGGCGCCAGCGCGAGCTTGTCCTCGATGCCCTTGATGCCGGCAGCGATCAGCGCCGCCTGCGCCAGATAGGGGTTCATGTCCGAGCCGCCGATGCGGCATTCAACCCGGATCGCCTTGCTGCCCTCGCCGCACAGCCTGAAACCGGCGGTGCGGTTGTCGACCGACCAGACGGTGCGGGTGGGCGCGAACGTGCCCTTCATGAAGCGCTTGTAGCTGTTGACGTAAGGCGCCAGGAAGAAAGTGTAGTCCGAGGCATATTCGATCAGGCCCGCCATGAAATGGCGCATCAGCTCCGACATGCCGTGCGCGCCGGCAGGGTCGCGGAAGGCCGGCGTCGAGCCGCTCCACAGCGACATGTGCACATGCGAGGACGAGCCCACCTTTTTCGGGTTCCATTTCGGCAGGAACGTCGCCGACCGGCCATGGGCCCAGGCTATCTCCTTGACCGCATGCTTGGCGATGGTGTGATGGTCGGCGCAGTCGAGCGCCTCGGCATAACGGATATTGAGCTCTTCCTGCCCGGTCTCGGCCTCGCCCTTGGAGTTCTCGACCGGGATGCCCGCTGCGTAGAGGTGATTGCGCACCGGGCGCATGATCCCCTCTTCCTTGGTGGTCTGGAGGATGTGGTAATCCTCGTTGTAGGCGCTGATCGGGGTCAAATCGCGGTAGCCCGAGCGCGCGAGATCCCGGTAGCTCTGCTCGAACAGGAAGAATTCGAGTTCGGTCGCCATCATGGCCTCGTAGCCCAGTTCCTTGAGCCGGGCGATCTGGACTTTCAGGATCTGGCGCGGCGACTGCGGCACCGGCTCATGGGTGTGGTGGTCGAGCAGGTCGCACAGCACCATCGCGGTGGCCTCGAGCCAGGGCACGCGTCGGAGCGTCGAAAGGTCGGGCTTCATCACATAGTCGCCATAGCCGGCGCGCCAGCTGGTGGTGGCGTAACCGTCCGGCGTCGCCATCTCGAGATCCGTTGCCAGCATGTAGTTGCAGCAATGGGTTTCCTCGTGACTGGACGCGATGAAGTTCTGCACGTGGAACCGCTTGCCCATCAGCCGGCCCTGCATGTCGACGCAGCAGACCAGCACGGTATCAATCTCGCCGGCCTTGGCGGCGGTTTTCAGGTCTTCGAAGCTAAGGTTTCCGGCCATGTCGATTGGGTCCCGATGCTGTGGTTGGTGCGTCTGTGCGCGGCAGCGACGGCAAGCCTGCCGCCGGCGGAATTCGTCTCATGCGCCCGCCCGTGGCGGCGCTGTAGTACCAATCCGCCCCCCGGCGCAAGGCCGGGAGGCGGAAATTCGCGGGGTCGTCCGGCTCAGCTTTCGCCGTAGGGGAAGCCCGCCTTGTTGATGACGCCGTTGTATTCCTTGAAGATCGCGATCACCTTCGCCTTGGTCTCGCTTTCGGCGCCGATCTCGTCCCAGAACTTCACCGCGGCTTCCTCGACCTGCTTCCACTCCGATGCCGGCACCGAGCGCAGTTCCAGCTTGTCGCCGGTGGCCCGCAGCTTGGCCTCGCCACCCCAGTACCACTGGTTGCGGAAGGTGTGGCTGGCTTCCATGCAGGCCATGTAGAGCGCCTTCAGGTGCTCGGGCAGCGCGTTCCACTTTTCCTCGTTGGCGAACCAGGAACCGATCCAGGCGCCGGAAATGTTGTTGGTCAGGAAGTAGTCGGTCACATTGGCCCAGCCGACGGTGTAGTCCTCGGTGATGCCCGACCACGACATGCCATCAAGCTCGCCGGTCTGCACCGCCACTTCGGCATCCTCGTAGGGGATCGACACCGGGACGACGCCGAACTGGGTCAGGAACCGGCCGGCGGTGGGGAAGGTGTAGAGCTTGAGGCCGTCGAGATCGGCCACGCTCTTGATTTCCTTCTTGGTGTTGAAGTTGCAGGGGTCCTGGCCCGCGGCCGAGAGCCACTTGACGCCGGTTCCGGCATAGGCGTCGCGCCAGATGTCGGCGAGGCCGTATTGCTGGAACAGCACCGGCACGTCGAGGATCGAGCGGGTGGCGAAGGGGAAGTAGCCGCCGAACAGGCCCACTTCCACCGGGGAGGCCATCGAATCGTCGTCCGAATGCACGGCGTCGATGGTGCCGGCCTGCATGGCGCGGAACAACTCGCCCGTCGGCACGATCTGGTCGGCGAAGAACAGCTCGATCACCATTTCGCCGTTGGCCGCCTTGTTGAAGGCATCGACGAAGGGCTGGGTGACGAACTGGCCGAGCGTCGCGCCGGCATAGGTCTGCATGCGCCAGCGGATCGGTTCCTGCGCGATCGCCGGCGGGGCGGCCAGCGCGGTGCCGGCCGCTGCGCCGGCGGCCACACCGGCCTTGGTGAGGAATTGACGCCTTTTGAGAGTGCTCATGCTGTTCTCCTTATTATGGGTTCGTGTTCCTGGTCCTGCTCATGTCAGCCTTGCAATTTGCCCTGGAACTGCTGCGGCAGCCACAATGCGAGTTCCGGGAACATCATCACGATCATCAAGGTGAGCAGCATGACCGCGACGAAGGGAATAACCGACAGGTAGATATGGCGAAGCGTGATCTCCGGCGGCGCCATGGCGCGCATCAGGAACAGGTTGTAGCCGAAGGGCGGCGTCATGTAGGCGATCTGGCAGGTGATCGTGTAGAGCACGCCGTACCAGACGAGATCGAAGCCGAGCGCCTTGACCAGCGGCACGTAGAGCGGCGCCACGATCACCAGCATTGCCGTATCGTCGAGGAAGGTGCCCATCAGAAGGAAGCTCAGCTGCATCAGGATCAGCACGTGCCAGGGCTCGAGCCCGAGCTGGCCCAGGAAGAAGTTCTCGATCGCGCGCACCGCGCCGAGACCGTCGAACACCGCGCCGAAGCAAAGCGCCGCCAGGATGATCCACATGAACATGCAGGAGATGCCGAGCGTCTTGCGCATGACGTTTTCCATCACCTCGCGCGTCAGGCGCCCCTTGATCAGCGCCGCCGCCATCGAGGCGAGCGCACCCACCGCCGAGCTTTCGACGAGACTGGTGTAGCCCATCAGGAACAGCCCGTTCATCAGGAAGAAGATCATGAACGGCAGGATGCCGGCCCGCAGCAGGCTGATGCGTTCCTTCCAGGTGATCGCGTCGCGTTCGGCCTTGGGCAGCGGCGGGCCGAGATGCGGCTGCAACTGGCAGCGCACGGCGATGTAGAGCACGAACAGCGCGGCCATCAGCAGCCCGGGGAACACGCCCGCGAGCCACAGCTGGCTCACCGGCTGGCGCGCGATCATGCCGTAAAGCACCAGCACCACCGAGGGCGGAATGAGAATGCCGAGCGACGAGCCGCCCTGGATCACGCCGGTGATCATCACCTTGTCGTAGTTGCGCCGGAGCAGTTCCGGCAGCGCGATCGTCGCACCGATCGCCATGCCGGCCACCGACAGCCCGTTCATGGCCGAGATCACCACCATCAGGAAGATCGTGCCGATCGCGAGCCCGCCCGGCACCGGGCCGAACCAGACATGGAACATGCGGTAGAGATCGTCGGCAATCCGGCTTTCCGACAGCATGTAGCCCATGAAGATGAACATCGGCAGCGTCAGCAGCGGATACCATTTCATCAGCTTGATCGATTGCGCGAAGGCGATCTCGACCCCGCCGGTGCCCCACAGCGGCAGCGCGGCGATGACCGCGACCGCGCCGATCACGCCGAACACCCGCTGCCCGGTGAGAAGCAGCGCCATCATCGAGGCGAACATGAACAGGGCGATCAGTTCGTAGCTCACAGGCCCGCCTCGCTTTCGTGGTTGACGCTGACGCCGCTGAGGAACAGCACGTCCCGCAGGAATTCGGCGAAGGCCTGAAGCAGCATCAGGAACACGCCCAGCGTGGCGATCATCTTGACCGGCCACATATAGGGCCGCCACACCGAGTGCGCGCGCTCGCCATATTCGAGCGCGTAGGTCGTGCTGGAAATGCCGCCGTAAAGCAGCACACCGAGATAGAACAACAGGAACAGCACGGTGACGGCGTCGACCGCCGCCTTGCGCCGCGGCGACCAGCCGCCATAGACGAGGTCCATGCGCACATGGTCCCCGAGCTGCATCGAATAGGCGCCGCCGAGCAGATAATAGCCGACCATGATGAACTGCGCGAATTCCAGGGTCCAGAGCGCCGGAGAGCCCGCGGCCTTGGTGATTGAGGACCAGAACAGCACACCCATCAGCGCGAAGATCAGATACATCGCGAACCGGCCGACGCGGCGGTTGAAGGCGTCCACCGCGCGAATATAGGCTTCGGCGAGCTTCATGCCGACGGACCTTTCACGCACCGGTGCGGCCTGGAGCCGGGATCAGGCATGACGGCGTCCTCCTTCGTGGTCGAGGCGGTCGAGCGCGCCCCGCAGCAGCGTTTCGATGCGGTCGGCCCAGAGGGCCTGACCAGCCTCTTCGGCGATCAGGTCGTTGCGGATTTCCAGCATGACGTTGGCGATTTGCCGGGTCAATCCATGGCGAATGAGCGTATGCGTGACACCGTCCTCGGGCCCGTAGGGATAGTTCCTCGAAACCCCGGCAAGCCCGGTCTCGGCCGAGACGGCCAGCATCGCATCGGCAAGACGGCTGTCCGCGTCATGCAGGATCCCGAGATGGCCGTCGCGCGGCTTGCCGTAATAGACGGGCGTGAAGGAGTGAACCGTCACCAGCACCAGGTTGCGGCCCGCAGCGAGACGGGCGTCGAGAAGCTGGTCGATGGCGGCGTGGAAGGGGATGTAGAGAGCTTCGGTGCGGCGCGCCCGCTCCTCGGCATTGAGCCCGCGGTTGCCCGGCACCTCGAACACCTCGCTCCTGGCGGGAAAGGCGTCGGGCGCCTCGGGCGGGCGGTTGCAGTCATAGGCAAGGCGGGAGAACCGCTGCATCACCAGCGTCGCGTCGAGCTGGTCGGAGAGCCGCTCGGCAACGCGTGCGGCGCCGATATCCCAGGCGATATGGCTTTCGAGCGCCGCCGTGTCGAGACCCAGCGTCTTCAGCGCCACGGGCATGGTCTTCGACGCATGTTCGCACACCAGCACCACGTCACTGGTTCCCGATGGACGGCGAACGGCAAAAGCCGGCCCTTCTGACGGTTCGAGCAGCACGTCGCGTTGCACCTTTGATGTCGTTCCCGGAATGTCGGTTTGGGGCTGTCGCGGTTGGTTCCGCCGACTTTCGTAACATTGATTAGGATTGCCCCAAGGTTGTCAATACTGTAATTTTTATTACAGGCATCACCGCGGAGAGAAGCGATCCATGGCCATACGCGAACAGGTTCAGGCCAGTCTCGGCGTCCTTCCCGGCGCTGAAAAGAAGGTCGCCCACGCCTTCCTCGCCAATTATCCGAGCATCGGCCTGTCGACGATCGCCGAACTCGCCGCGCTGGCGGGCACCTCGGCTCCGACCGTGCTGCGCTTCGTCTCCCGGCTCGGCTTCGCCTCCTATCCCGAATTCCAGCGGACCCTGCGCGCCGACGTCCAGTCGCAACTGATGTCGCCGCTCGAACGTGCCCGCAGCGCGGGACCCGCCTCCGACAATCCGGCGCTCGAGGCGAGCTTCGCCGCCATTGCCGCCAATCTCCAGGCCACCGTCAAGGCCGTGCCCGAAAGCGAATTCGAGGCGGCCTGCGAGCTGCTCGCCGATCACCGCTCGGCCTGCTATTGCCTGGGCGGGCGCTTCACCGACGCCATCGCCGCCTATATGGCCGCGCATCTGAGGATCATCCGCCCCAATGTCAGCCATTTCGGCGGACAGACCTCGACCTGGCGCGACCAGCTGCTCGACGTCCGTCCCGGCGATGTCGCGGTGCTGTTCGACATCCGCCGCTACCAGTCGGATCTGGTCCGGCTCGGCGAACTTCTGGTCGAGCGCAAGGCGCGCATCCTGCTGATCACCGATCCGTGGCTGTCGCCGATCGCCCGCTCCGCGCGGGTGGTGCTGCCCTGCGTCGTTGACGCCAACCGCACCTGGGATTCGAGCGTGGCGCTGCTGGCGCTCGTCGAAGCCCTGATCGACCGGGTCTCGCGTGCCCAGGGCGACGCCGCCCGCGCCCGCATGCAGACGCTCGAGGACATTCACTGGAACAATCTGGCGGGGCGCTAGGCCGCAGCCCCGGCGCACCCTCGCGCCCTTGCGCAAAGCCTGCGCATCCAATACCCATTCTGCATGGATCAGAATTCCGCTTTGGACGCCTTCGCGGCCCTGAGCCAGGAAACGCGGCTCGCCGTGTTCCGGCTGCTGGTCGCCGCCGGCCCGGAAGGGCTCGCCTCCGGCGAAATCGGAGAGCGCCTGGGCGTGCGCCAGAACACGATGTCGACCAATCTCGGCATCCTGCTCAAGGCCGGACTGGTCCGCCGCGTCCGCGACGGCCGGAACGTGCGTTACCATGCCGATCACGCCGGCATACGCGGGCTCATGGGCTTCCTCATCGAAGATTGCTGCGGCGGCCATCCGGAACTGTGCAGCCTGGAACCCCGGCAGCAATCCTGCGCCTGAAGCCGGCTACAGGGGCGATGCCGCCCGCCGGTAGAGATGCCAGGTGGCATGACCGAGCACCGGCAGCACCACCAGAAGCCCCACGAACGCCGGCAGCAGCGCCAGCAGCGTGGCGACGCCCACGATGAACCCGAAGCCCAGCATCGGCACGGGGCTCTTCATCACCACCGCGATGCTGGTGATGATGGCGGTGACGAAATCGACCTCGCGTTCGGCCAGCATCGGCAGCGAGATCACGGTGGTTGAAAACAGCACCAGCGCCAGAAACCCGCCGACCAGGGTTCCGACCGCCAGGAATCCCCAGCCTTCGGGCGTCGTCAGCACGATGTCGACGAAGCGATCCCAGCTCGAAAACGACTTGAAGCCGAGAAACAGCGCGAACAGCAGCCGCACCTGGTAGATCCAGACCCAGAAGATGAACATGACGACGAAGGCCATCCAGCCGAGCTGGCGTTCGCGCTGGTGGAACACCTGCGCCAGCACGCCCCGGCGCGTAACCGGCTCGCCATGCGCCCGGCGGCGGCTGATCTCGTAGAGCCCGACGGCGACGAAGGGGCCCAGCAGCGGAAAGCCGATCGCCAGCGGAATGATCATCCAGGGCGCGCCGATCCGGTTGAGAAACGCCAGGATCGCGAAGCCTCCGAGCACATAGATGCCGCCGAAGAACAGCCCGAAGCCGGGATGGGCGAGAAAATCGCGCCACCCGTCCTTCAGGCTCGCGGTCACATCCTCGATCGAAACGGTGCGCAATGCGGGCACCCCAATCTGGCCGTGTCCGGCCAGGTCGGTCGTGTTGTTGGTCATATGGTCCTCCCTCGCCGGCACCTCCCGTGCCGCAGGGACGTATTGACGCACCCCACGGTCACTGCCGACGATTTATAATGGTCCGGTTTCCGGCCGACCGCAATCCTCGATTCGGGCGCCGCGGGCGTTGCTTTGTCGTCCTGCGGCGCCGCAAGGCACTGGCAATAATGGTGCAATGCATTATCTAAGGGCCTGATTGCGGCGGCGCGAAATCCGGTTCCGGAAGCGCCATCGGAACCAATCCTGTCAATTCGCTCCGGAGTGGGCCATGTCCGCCATAGTCATCATCATTGTCGTGCTCGCGACCGCATCGAGCGGCGCGATCTTCAAGCCGGGCGAGTGGTACCAACACTTGCGGCGGCCCTCCTGGACCCCGCCCAACTGGGCGTTTCCGCTGGTCTGGAGCATCCTTTATGTCGCCATCGGCGTCTCGGGCTGGCTGCTCTGGCAGGCACAGGGCCTGAGCCTGGCGATGGTCGTCTGGGGCGCACAGATGGTGCTGAATGCTGCCTGGTCGTGGCTGTTCTTCGGGCTCAGGCGAATGGATCTCGCCTTTGTCGATGTCTGCGCGATGTTCGTGCTGATCGCCCTCTATATCGCGCTCGTATTGCCCGTTTCGACGATCGCGGCACTTCTGTTCATGCCCTATGCCGCCTGGGTGATCGCCGCCGCCACGCTCAACCGCGCGGTTTGGCGCCTCAACCCGGAGGCAGTGCCGGGCTGAACCTGATGCGGCAGTTGGCCGCCCGCTCGCGCCGTGGCGGCCGATTGTGCCGCGCGCGGCGCGACAGACCCCGAAGCGGGCTTCCATTTCGCAAAAACGCGTTCTAGGTAAAGGGAACCGCACAAGCCACGCCGGCCCGTTTGCGTGAGAACTGTTCCGAGGCTTTCATGACCCTGTCTCCCTTTGTCGCCCCACAAGCCCGCCGCGCGAGCGTCGCCGTCGATGTCGGCGGCGTGATGGTCGGCGGGGGCGCACCGGTGGTGGTGCAGTCGATGACCAACACCGACACCGCCGACGTGGACGCCACCGTCGCCCAGGTGGCGGCCCTTAACCGCGCAGGCTCCGAGATCGTGCGCATCACCGTCGACCGCACCGAAAGTGCTGCCGCCGTGCCGCATATCCGCGAACGGCTCGAACGGCTCGGCCTCGACGTGCCGCTGGTGGGCGACTTCCATTATATCGGCCACACGCTTTTGGCCGAGCACCCGGCCTGCGCGGAGGCGCTCGCCAAGTACCGGATCAATCCCGGCAATGTCGGCTTCAAGGACAAGAAGGACCGCCAGTTCGTCGAGATCGTCGAGACGGCGATCCGCTACGGCAAGCCCGTGCGCATCGGCGTCAACTGGGGCTCGCTCGACCAGGTGCTGCTGACCCGGCTGATGGACGAGAACGCCGCCAATGGCTCGCCGCTGTCGGCCCGCGACGTCACCCGTGAAGCGATCATCCAGTCGGCGCTGCATTCCGCGGCGCTCGCCGAGGAGACCGGCCTTGGCCGCAACCGCATCATCCTGTCGGCCAAGGTGAGCCAGGTCCAGGACCTGATCGCGGTCTATTCGGAACTTGCCCGCCGCTCCGACCATGCGCTGCATCTGGGCCTGACCGAAGCCGGAATGGGCTCGAAGGGCATCGTCGCCTCCGCCGCGGCCATGGGCATCGTGCTTCAGGCGGGCATCGGCGACACCATCCGCGTCTCGCTCACGCCTGAGCCTGGCGGCGACCGCACCCGCGAGGTCATCGTCGCCCAGGAACTGCTGCAGGTGATGGGATTCCGCCAGTTCCTGCCGGTGGTGGCCGCCTGCCCCGGCTGCGGCCGCACCACCTCGACCGTGTTCCAGCAGCTCGCCCGCACCATCGAGGACGATCTCAGGCGCAACATGCCGGTCTGGCGCGACAAATATCCCGGCGTCGAGGCGCTGCAGGTCGCCGTCATGGGCTGCATCGTCAACGGCCCCGGTGAATCGAAACACGCCGATATCGGCATCTCCCTTCCCGGCACCGGCGAAAGCCCCGCGGCGCCCGTCTTCATCGACGGCAAGAAGGCCGCCACCCTGCGCGGCCCGAAGATTGCCGAGGACTTCCAGGTGATGGTCGCCGATTATATCGAACAGCGGTTCGGCAAGTCTGCCTGACCGCCTCCGGCGGCCTTGGCTGGCCTCGATCGCGACCGCTCCTGGCATCGCGGCAGGGGTCGGGCGCAACATATCTGCATTTCTGATTTAAACGTCATTAAGCAAATCCCGCTAGTGTGCCGGCAACTGGCTGATGTGCCTGCGCGACCCCGATTCCGGCTGGTCTGCATTCTGCGGATTTCGATATGTTGTCATTTTTCAAAAAGCTCCCGTTGACGGCCCAGATCCTCGCGGGCGTCGCGCTCGTGCTCGTCGCGGCCGAGACCATCAAGGCGTCGATCGATCTCGCCGACACCCGGCAGCGGATCGTCCATGACGGCGAATTGCGCGGCAACGCCGCGCTCGACATGCTGGAAGCGGTGCATGTGCAGGCGATGGTCAATCGCGGCCAGCTCGAGGAAGGCGACCCCGCGGTCGAAACCCTCAACGGCACCATGAAGCTGTTCTCGCAGGCCGACACCAATATCGACATCTGGATCGTGATGGCCGACAAGATCGCCGCCTTTCAGAGGGAGATGGGCCAGCCGGAGCTGCCCCCGCATGACCCGATCGACCGCGCCGCGCTCGACACCACCGAGCCCCAGGCCGTCGTGGACGGCGAGAGCATGCGCCTGTCCCGCCCCGTGGTCCTGGGCCAGGGCAGTGCCGCCGACGAACGCTGCGCCGGCTGCCATACCGGCCTGATGGAGATCAACGACGGCGAAATTCTCGGCGCCTACAGCGCCTCGATCAATCTGGCGCCCGAATTCGCGGCCTTTCACGCGAGCCTGTGGAACCGCGTGATGGCCGGCGGCGCCACCATTCTGGTCACGCTGGGCCTGATCATGGCAATGCTGCGCCTGACCACGCTCATGCCGCTGCGCCGGCTCGAAGCCGCGACCAGTCGGCTCGCCAGCGGCGACACCGACACCCCCACCGGCCTCGACCAGCGGCGCGACGAGATCGGCGCGCTGGCCCGGGCGCTCGAAGTCTTCCGCGCGGCCTTCATCGAGAAGAAGAAGCTTGAAGACGAGGCAGACCAGCATCGCCGCCAGGCGGAGGCCGACCGCATTGCCGCACAGGAGCGCGCCGACGCCGCCGCCGCCGAGCGGCTGCGCGTGGCCACCGCCGGCCTCGCCGCCGGTCTCAAGCAGCTGGCCGCGGGCGACCTGTCGACCCGTCTCGACCAGGCATTTGCCCCGGAGTTCGAAGCCCTGCGGGCCGATTTCAACGTCTCGGTCGAACAGCTCGGACAGACGCTGGCCGCTATCCACGACACCGCCGGCACCATCGACACCGGCTCGAACCAGATTTCGCGCAGCATCGAGGAACTGTCCGGCCGCACCGACCAGCAGTCCACGGCGCTCGGGGAAACCTCCGTCGCCCTCGGCCAGATCACCACCAATGTGAAGGCCACGGCGGACCGGGTGACCGAGGCCCAGGCGGTCGCGGCCCTTGCCAATGAAAGCGCCCACCGCTCGGAGGCCGTGGTGGCCAATGCCGAACAGGCCATGGGCCGGATTCACGACTCTTCGCAACAGATCGCCAGCATCATCGGCGTGATCGACGAAATCGCCTTCCAGACCAACCTGCTCGCGCTCAATGCCGGGGTCGAGGCCGCGCGCGCGGGCGAGGCGGGCAAGGGCTTTGCGGTGGTGGCGCAGGAAGTGCGCGCGCTTGCCGGCCGCTCCTCCGAAGCCGCCAAGGAGATCCGCGAACTGATCGCCCATTCCGCCACCGAAGTGAATGGCGGCGTCGAGCATGTGCGCGAGGTCGGAGAGGCCCTGCAGCGGATCAGCAGCCTGATCGTCGACATCAACGGCCACATGGAGGCCATCACCGTCGCGTCCCGGGAACAGGCGGGCGGCGTGAACTCGGTCAACCACGCGCTGGAAGGGCTCGAACACGTCACCCTCAAGAACGTGTCGATGATCGAGGACGCGACCCAGTCGACCGCAAGCCTGGCCGCACAGGCCAGCAAGCTTCGCGAGATGGTGGGCCGGTTCCGGCTCTCGGGCGACAGCAACCGGGCCACCTCCGGCTCCGGCCACTCGCGGGCGGCCTGACCGCATCCGGCAAGCCGCCGCGGGAACTGACGCCGGCCACGCCCCAGCGGCTGCATGGGGGACTGAGGCGACCGGTTTAATGTTTCCGGGGAGCGCCCGGAACAGGACACAACCGGCACCCCGCAAGCGCCAGCCATCGGCGAGAAGGCGCGGCGGCCACCGCGACCTTGCGATTGCCTCCTTCGAACAGGAGGACAAGCCGGCAGCGCCAGACGCTGACCCGAGGCGACACAAAAAAGTCCCGCGGGCGCGGGTTCGCAAGCGTCTCTGCAACGATCGCCGGTTCGCCGTTGCCCGTTTTCAGGCAAACCCAATCTTGGACAATCGGTTCGGCACGCCACAGCTGGCGTGGCGCGACGGCTCTCCGTGCATTTGCGTTGAGGGAGCGTCGGCTGGAGAACGCCGGAATTGCGCGGGCGCGCGTCAGGCCCGGCGCAACCGGTATCCGCCCCTGTCGACGAGTTCGGGCATCCAGCGGTCGATCATCGCGCCGAGTTTCTCGGGCGAGATCGGCTTGGACAGGTAGTCGTCCATGCCCGCTGCCAGGCAGCGGTCCTCGTCGCCCTTGAGCGAATGGGCGGTGACGGCAATGATCGGCGTTGGCGAGAGCCCCATTTCGGCTTCGATGCTGCGGATCTTGCGCGTCGCGTCGAGACCGTTGAGTTCCGGCATCGAGACATCCATCAGCATCAGCGTCGGGCGCAACTGCTCCCACATCCGCACCGCTTCCCGACCATTGACGGCGAGACAATGCCGGTAGCCCATGTCATCGAGCGTCTGCTTGAAGACGATCTGGTTGATCGGATTGTCCTCCGCCACCAGCACCAGCGGTTCGGTGCGCGTCGCCGGATCGTCGTCGTGGATGGCCTCGCCGCCATCGGCCGGCGCGTCCGGCAAGGGCGCGACCGCGGAAGCGTCCGGCCCGGTTGCGCCGGGGACGTCTGCGGCCACGGCCGGTGCCGCCTGCGGCTGGTTGAGCGCCATCTGCACCGTCTTGCGCAGTTGCGCGGTGCGCACCGGCTTGGTCAATTGCGCAAAGATGCCGAGGTCGTTGAGCGCTTCGAGCTGGTCCGCCTGGTCCACCGAGGAGAGCACCAGAATCGGCGTATGCGCGATCATCGGCTCGCTGCGGATCGCCCGCGCCACCTCCGCGCCCGACATGCCGGGCATCTGGAAATCGAGCACCACCAGATCGATGCCGATGCCCAGGTTCGAGCGGGCGTGACGCAACAGTTCGAGCCCGATCTCGCCGCCTTCCACCGCCACGCAGTCAAATCCCCAGTCGCGGATCTGCTCGGTCAGGATCATGCGGTTGATAGCGTTGTCGTCGATCACCAGCACCCGGCGACCCGGCAGGCTCACCGCCTCGGGATTTTCCGCGGCCGGCTCACCATGCACGTCCATTTCGATGGTGAAGCTGAAAGTGGAGCCGACGCCCACCTCGCTTTCGCACTTGATCCTGCCGCCCATCAGCTCGACCAGCCGCGTGGCGATCGCAAGCCCCAGACCGGTGCCCTCGTGCTTGCGGGTCGAAGAGCCGTCGACCTGGCTGAACTTGTCGAAGATCGTGTCGATCTTGTCGGCCGGGATGCCGATGCCGGTGTCGCGCACCGCGACCGAGATCGCCAGCCGCTCGGGCCGCGCGCCGTCATTGAGCTTGCGCCAGTTGATGTCGACCATGACATGGCCCTGCTCGGTGAATTTCACCGCATTGCCGACGAGATTGGTAAGGATCTGACGGATCCGTCCGGGATCGCCGATCAGCTTGTCCGGAAGACCCGGCGCGATGCGCACCACCAGCTCGATGTCCTTTTCCACCACCCGCGAGGACATCAGCGTCGCCACGTCCTCGGTGGTGTCGACCAGATTGAACGGCTTCGGGTTCAGCACCATCTGGCCGGCGTCGATCTTCGAGAAATCGAGGATGTCGTTGATGATCTCCAAGAGCGCATTGCCGGATTTCAGAATGACGTCGGTGAAGGTGCGCTGGCGCGTGTCGAGGTCGGTGCGGGTCAGCAGCTCGGCCATGCCCAGCACCCCGTTCATCGGGGTGCGGATCTCGTGGCTCATGGTGGCCAGGAACTCGGACTTGGCGCGGTCGCCCATCTGCGCCTTGGCCAGGGCCAGGTCGAGCTCGCGGGTCTTGGCCTGCAGCCGCTTGATCATCTGCCGGATGATGATGTCGATCGGCACAAAGACGCCGATGCCGAGCACCAGCAGGATTCCCAGCGTCGCCATGATGTAGCGCTGCAGCAGGGCACCCTGGATCAGCGAGGTGTTCGCCAGGTAATCGCGAAGCTGCTCCTGAACATAGACATTGGTGACGTGGATCACCTCCTCGTACATGGCGTTGATCTCGCGACCGGCCCAGTACATGTCCTTCTTGGTGCGCACATTGTCGAGCCGCTCGGCATCGAGCATCTGCATGAAATGCTCAAACGGATCTTCATTGGTCATGTAGCGCGAGCGCGACACGATCTCGGCGGTCATCGCCGCCGGCGCCTGGACCCAGTCGCGGCGCAGATGCTCGATCTTCCAGCGCGCCCGTTCGAACCGGAACCGCAGGCTCGACAGGGCCGAGATCAGGTCGTTGTCGACCGGCATGAGTTCACGAAGCCGCCGCTTTTCCGCAAGCGTTGCCTTGGCCAGGCGCGGATCGACAAAGGACTGGAAATTCGCATAGGTCTGCGCCAGCCGGTCGCTGCGGCTGGCAATGGCCGACATGTCGCGGTCGAGTTCGGCGAAGCGTGACGACAGTTCGCTGATCTGCTGGATCGACAGGTTGCGCTTGTTCTGTTCGAGGAAGAAGAATGTGCAGATGATCGCGATCGCCATCAGCGAAACAATCAATCCGATGCGCAACGAAATGACCGATCGGCGCGCGACCGAGGTTTCATCCTGATCTTTGCTGGCTTCTGTCATGGCTCTGGCGGCACCTGTTTTCAAAGATGATGCCGCAAGTAGGTTAATAAACACGTATGAAACGTAAGGATGCGGAAACCGGCCGCCGGATCGACACAGCCGCGCCCATCCGCTCCCTCAACGCGAGCAGCCCCCATGCCGCCTGCGGAGAGGCAAGCCTGCCCGATGCAGGTGAATGCGACAAAATCAGAGATAGCGGCCGCCCGTCGCGTCTCAAAAGCCGGCGCGTGGCACCCTAGCGGTCGCGGCTGGCGATGAAACGGGCGGTTTCGACAAGGGTATGGCCCGCGTCGCCGAACGGTTCGAGCAACACTGCGGCCTCCTGCACCAGCGTGTCGAGGCGCGCGCGCGCCGCATCGACCCCGTGGAGCGACACCAGCGTCCCCTTGCCGCGGCCGGCATCCTTGCCGGCGGCCTTGCCGAGCGTGGCCGCGTCGGAGGTGACGTCGAGCAGATCGTCGGCAAGCTGGAAGGCAAGTCCGATGATTTCGCCGAACCGGGTCATGCGCGCGAGCGTTTGCGCATCCGCGCCCGAGGTGAGCGCGCCCGCCGCGCAGGCATAGCGCAGCAATGCCCCGGTCTTCATCGCCTGCAACCGCACGATTCCGGCTTCGTCCGGCGCCACCCGTTCGGCATGAAGGTCGAGCGCCTGCCCGCCGACCATGCCGCCCACGCCGGCGGCGCGGGAGAGCTGGCCGATCAGCGCAAGCCTGGCCTGGTCCGGCAAATGCGTTTCCGGCGCGGCGAGAATGTCGAAGGCCATGGTGAGCAGCGCGTCTCCCGCCAGAATCGCGGTCGCCTCATCGAAGGCGACATGCACCGTCGGCTGGCCGCGCCTCAGATCGTCGTCGTCCATCGCCGGCAGATCGTCATGGATCAGCGAATAGCAGTGGATGCATTCAAGCGCCGCGGCAACCCGGAGTGCCGCATCCCGCGGGCCGCCGAGCATCCGCACCGTCTCGATCACCAGGAACGGGCGCAACCGCTTGCCGCCGTTGAGCACGCCATGGCGCATCGCCTGCATCAGATGCGGCGGGCGGCCGATCTCGCCCTCGAGCGGGGTTTCGGAAAGAAGGGCAGCGAGCAGCGCCGCCACATCCCGCGCCGCACCGTCGAGCCGTGCGGCAAAGCTGTCTTCATGTGCCATGTCCATATCGGGTTTCTTGCCATGCCGCGCCGCGCGCGGCAACGGTTTGTTTGTGTCCCGCGCCCGCCCGCCGGGGCTGGCATTGCAGCCGCAAGCTGGGTAAGGACAAGGGCAGGAAAGCAAGCAGGCGCCGCCGGCAGCGGCGCCTTTCATCCAGGGAAAGCCAGGTGGCCAGAAAGACCAGCAGCGAGACTTCCCGGCCGCAACAGGCCTGGCCGGAGCCCGGGCGTGACAAACCGCCGCGCCGCGCCATCTGGTGGCGGCTGGGGAAATGGCTCGTGCTGCTGCTGCTGGCGGTGGTGGCCCTGCCCTATCTGCTGATCCCGCTCTACGCGCTGCCGCAGATCCGCCCGGTGTCCACGCTGATGCTCGGCGAGGTGCTGACAGGCCGCGCCTATGAGCGCCAGTGGGTCGGGTTCGACGACATCGCCCCGGTGCTGGTGCAATCGGTGATGATGTCGGAAGACGGAAAATACTGCACCCATTCGGGCATCGACTGGGAGGCGCTGAACATGGTGATCGACAACGCGCTCGAAGGCGAAGCCACCCGCGGCGCCAGCACCATCGCCATGCAGACGGCCAAGAACCTGTTCCTGCCCTCCTCCAGAACGGTCGTGCGCAAGGCGCTGGAGATCCCGCTGGCGATGTGGATGGATGCGGTCTGGTCGAAGCGACGGCTGATGGAGATCTATCTCAACGTCGCCGAATGGGCGCCGGGCATCTATGGCGCGGAAGCCGCGGCGCAGGCCTATTTCGGGGTTCCGGCGGCGAAACTGTCGCCGCGCCAGTCGGCGCTGATGGCGGTCACGCTGCCCAATCCGATCCGGCGCAATGCCGCCGATCCCTCCGCCGCCATGCGCAAGCTCGCCCGGGTGATCGAGCAGCGGGCGCGGCAATCGGGCGCCTACATCAAATGTCTTTATGACTGAGTTCAACTGAATTCGCTTTGCCGGCGCCCGGCGCCATGCGACCAAATCCTCCTCGCTCCAACAGCCGACAGGAGGCCCCGATGGGCACGGCACTGCTTTATATCGGCAACAAGAACTATTCGTCGTGGTCGCTGCGCCCCTGGATCGGCCTGCGCGTGGCGGGGATCGCCTTCGAGGAAAAACTCGTTCCCTTCGACATGGCGGCCGGCAACCCCGCCTTCAAGGCCTTCTCGCCGACCGGCAAGGTTCCGGTTCTGGTGGATGACGGCCTGACGGTGTGGGAATCACTGGCCATCCTCGACCACATGGCGCGCAAGCATCCCGAGGCCGGGCTCTGGCCCGAAGACCAGGCGCTGCGCAGCCGCGCCATGGCGATGAGCGCGGAAATGATGTCGTCGTTCCAGGCGCTGCGCGGCGCCTGCCCGATGAACATGCGCCGGCCCCGCGCGCCGATTGCGCGAACGCCTGCCATCGACGCCGATGTCGCGCGCATCGAGGCGCTCTGGAGCCAGTCGCTCGCACTCTCCGGAGGCCCGTTCCTGCTCGGCAGGTTTTCGATTGCCGACGCCATGTTCGCGCCGGTGGTCAATCGTCTCGATGTCTACGGCTTCGAAACCGGCCCGGAGGTCGCCGCCTACATGGACCGCGTCAAGGCGCTTCCGGCCTGGCGGGAATGGGAGGCGGCCGGACGCGCCGAACCCTGGACCGTGGTCGAGGACGAAGCCTGAAGCGGGCGGCGGGACGCGGCGGCAACCCCTGCCGCGTCCGCGCCAAAAAAATGCCGTCCGCCGCTGGTCAAACCCGCAAGAGACATGTATAAGCCCGTCAAATTTCCGAAATCGGCATGCGTCAGTTTCGGCCCCCGGGTCGGCCGTCGATCATGTCTAGATGTTGAACTGGAGTTCGTCATGGCTGTTCCAAAGCGTAAAACCACCCCGTCCAAGCGCGGCATGCGCCGTGCAGCGGACGCCCTCAAGGCCCCGACCTATGTCGAGGACAAGAATTCCGGCGAACTGCGCCGCCCGCACCACATCGACCTGAAGACCGGCATGTATCGCGGCCGCCAGGTGCTGACGCCGAAAGAAAGCGCCTAAGTCTTTCAAGACGATCGATGGCTTGCGAAGCCGGTCCCTGGGGCCGGCTTTTTGCATATGCGCATGCCGCAGGGCCTGATCGACGCCCCGGGCCACACCCGCACCTTGGGCCGGCAACGTCAATGCTGCAGGCCAACTTCACCCCGATCAGCGCCCGTGGCCGATCCTTGAGGCTGCAAACGCAAACGCCCGGAAACCGAAGTTCCCGGGCGTCTTGTGATCACGGCAACCGGCCGCATCGGCCGGTTCCGGGCTCGATGGTTCAGGCAGCCTGAATGGTCGAAACGGCGGTCTTGCCGGTGCGACGATCTTCGGCGGTGTCGAACGACACCTTCTGGCCTTCGGAAAGGCCGCGCATGCCGGCGCGCTCGAGTGCAGTGGCGTGAACGAAGACGTCCTTGCTGCCGTCCTCGGGAGCGATAAAGCCGAAGCCCTTCTGGTCGTTGTAGAATTTGACAGTACCGGTTTTCATGGGAGGTCCTTTTTGTCCATGAATGATATTTCCCCGAACAAGCGCTCTTCAAAGCGCTCGGCGCAGGCGTTCGTCATCGAATTTAAGTGAAGTGTTGAGCCTGTCACCGTCTGTTGCGGTGCGCGACCAAGTCGTCCGGTCAAAAATCGATTGCTCTGGTATACACGGTTTCGGGTCGTCTCACAAGCAAAAGCGAAAAAACCCTGCCGCGGCCCTCTGCGCGGGCTCGCTCCCGGGCCTCCCGGAGCCGCGCCGCGACCGGCCTTCGCACCGCTGCGATCGGGGCTTCCGGCCCCATCCGGCGCTTCACGATCTGTCACACAGTCCGGGCCGAATGTGATAGGCTGAGAATTTACCGCGGCCCGAAAACGGGCTATCAGAGTTTATTCAATCGATTTAAGATGGATCTTTCATGACTGTTCAGGCCGCCTCGACGCCCTCTTTCGTCTCTCCGCAACGGCTTGCCGTCTCCCTGATGTTTCTCGCCAACGGCTTCCTGGTGGGCAGTTGGGCGCCCAAGATCCCGGAATTCGCGACACGGCTTGCTCTTGATGAAAGCGCGCTCGGGCTGATGATCATGTGTTTCGGCATCGGCTCGCTCTGCGCCATGCCGCTGGTCGGCGCGCTGATTTCCAGACGCGGTTCGCGTCTGCCGGTGCTCGTGCTGGCAGCGATTTCGGTGACGGCCCTGCCGCTGGTCACAATGGCCTCGACCATCGTGTCCGCCGCCTGTGCGCTGTTCCTGTTCGGCGCCGTCACCGGCGGCATGGACGTGGCCATGAACGCCAATGCGGTCGAGGTCGAAAAACGCATGCACCGGGCGATCATGTCGTCCTGCCACGGCTTCTGGAGCCTGGGGGGCGTGGCGGGCGCCGGCCTTGGCGGGCTGGCGATCGCCTGGTTCGGCACCACGGCACACGCCCTTGCCGCCGCGGCGCTGATCGCAATCGCCGTCGTGCTCGCCTGGCCGCGACTGCTGTCCGATCCGCCGCCGGCTGCATCCGACGACGCCACTGCGGGGACGGCCGGCGGCCGGCGCCCGAATCTCTTCACGGCTGGCGCCACCGTCTGGCTGACCGGCATCATCTGCCTGATCATGATGACCCCGGAGGGCGCGATCCTGGATTGGGGCGCGCTTTACATGCGCCAGGAACTCGGCGCCAGCCCTGCGCTTTCGGGCCTGGCCTTCGGCGCCTTTTCGGCGGCGATGGCAACCATGCGCTTTCTCGGCGACATCGTGCGCGACCGGCTGGGCGCCGTCACCACATTCCGCGTTTCGGCGGGACTGGCGATGATCGGCCTGGGTGCGGCGGGCCTGGCGCCGTCGGCCGAGCTGGCGGTGATCGGCTTCGCGGTTGCGGGCCTCGGCCTCGCCAATACCGTGCCGATCGCCTTCTCCGCGGCCGGCAACCTGCCTGGCATGCCCCAGGGTGTGGCGATCTCGCTGGTCACCTTCATGGGCTATTCGGGCATCCTGTTCGCACCGTCCGTGATCGGCTTCATCGCCGAACACACCGGTTTCGCGCCGATCTATCTCGGGCTTCCGGTGCTGGTTGCCATTCCGCTCGCCTTTTCGGGCCTGATGCGCCATGCCGACCGCGGCGAACGTCCGGGCACCGACTGAGCCCCCGTCGGCGGATCAGGAAGCTGCGAAGTCCCGCATCCAGCCGAGGCCGTCGCCGGTGGCGCCGCGCGGGCGGTATTCGCATCCGACAAAACCGCCATATCCCAGATCGTCGAGCGCCCGGAGGATCCGCAGATCGTCGAGTTCGCCGGTTCCCGGCTCGTTTCGAAAGGGAACCGAGGCGATCTGGACATGGCCGATCAGCGGCATCAGCTGCTCGAGCCCGCGCAGCACGTCGCCGCGCAGGATCTGCCGGTGGTAGATGTCGAACTGCAGCTTGACATTGTCGCGGCCCAGATCCCCGATCAGCTCTGCCGCATGGTCGAAATCATCGAGATAGTAGCCCGGCATGTCGCGCCGGTTGATCGGCTCGATCAGCACCGTAATGCCCTTCTCGGCCGCCGCGTCGGCGGCATGGGCCAAAGCCTCCCGATAGGCCGTGCGATGCGCCTCGCTGCGCCGGTCGGCGATTCCCGCCATCATGTGCAGCCGCCGCGTGCCGAGCACCGCCGCATGGTCGAGCGCGGTCCGGACCGACTGACGGAACCCGTCGCGTCGCCCGGGCAGTGCCGCAAGCCCGCGCTCGCCGGCTTCCCAATCGCCCGGCGGCAGGTTGAACAGGACCTGTTCGAGGCCTGCCGCCTGAAGCCGCGCGGCGATCTCGTGGGGATCGAACTCATAGGGGAACAGGAACTCGACAGCCTCGAACCCGGCCCTGGCCGCGGCCGCGAAGCGGTCCAGAAAGGCGTGTTCAGCAAACATCATCGACAGGTTGGCTGCAAACCGCGGCATGCACATGTTCCTCCTTGTGGACGGGCCGTCCCCGGACCGCCGTTTGATCCGGTTCAAGGCAAAACCGGCCATTTGCGCGGACCGGCAGTGTTTCGCGGCACCCCGGTCAGGAAGCCCGCCGCCCCTCGTCCGCTTCGCCCTCCGGCTCGCCGATGCCCCCGACGAACACCCGGATGGCAAGATCGAGCCGGCGGCGATAGGCCTCTTCGCGATGGCACTCGGACAGGTTGGAAATCAGATGTTCGAGAATGCTTTCATGCGCCATGTCGGTCATCAGCCGCGCCGCGCTTTCCGTATCGCTGATGCGAATCTCTCCTCGCGCCACGGAGCGGTCGAGCTCGAGCCGGATCATCGCATGAAGCGCATAAGGCCCTTCCTGAAGGAAGCCATGGACCAGCTCGGGCTGCTTGTCCCCCTCGGCCACCACCGCCCGCAACAGCGCCAGCGGCAGGGGGTCCGTGAATTTCTCCGCCGCAGGCGTCAGGATCAGGCGCAGCCGCTCGGCCAATGGCAGGTCGAACTGGTGCGGCTCGAGCGGTCGCGCCACGCTGCTGCGGATGCGGCGCACGACGGCCGCAAACAGCGCCGCCCGGCTTTCGAACACCTCGTAGAGCGTGCGCTTGGACATGCCCGCTTCCCGGGCGATCGCCGCCATCGACGCTCCGCCGAGCCCTGCGGACAGGATCACCCGCTCGGCGACATCGATGATGATGGCCTCCCGTTCACCGAGGTCGAGCTGGCGCGGCCGACCGGGACCCCGGCAGGGAATGCAGCTTTTCGGCAACAAGATTTACCTCCGTTTTTGCACGTGCGGCGTTTCGCTTGCGCAATGCAAAAAATCAATTATAAAACTGACTGGTTTCCATATTAGCCGCTCCCGGTGCATTCGCCAAGCGGTCCCTCCAAAATCAGCGGAGATGAGCAATGAAGGTCGCGACTTGCGCTTTCCTTTCTGCCCTGTGCCTCGTCACAACGGCTTCAAGCACCCTGGCGCAGCAGGAGCAGCGCCCGCCCACGCCGGTGACGGTGGTGACGGTCTC
>NZ_LQZT01000011.1:0-5826 GCF_001703635.1 Parahoeflea olei
CGCAAAGCCGCATGACCAGCTTCATGGCCGCCCAATTTGCAGAACTTGACGCACAAAATCAATCTATCTGCATGTTTTTCAATTGGATACGCAGGACAACCCATATTAGACTGGGCCTCGCAATGCGGCCCGCCACACCGTTGCGGGCTTGCATGCGGCGGCAAGGCCCGGTTTCATCCTCCTGAAAGGCAGGGAGCGACATGAAGATACTGATCACAGGCAATCTGGGCTATCTCGGCCCGGTGGTGGTGCGGCACCTGAGGACGACGATCCCGGGCGCCCATATCACGGGCTACGACACCGGCTATTTTGCCCGCTGCGTCACCACCGATGCGCGCCTCGCCGACACCCTGTGCGACGAACAGGTGTTCGGCGATCTGCGCGATATCGACCGAGACTTCGTTTCCGGGTTCGACAAGATCGTGCTGCTCGCGGCGATTTCCAACGATCCGATGGGCGAGCGCTACGCCAGGGTAACCGACGAGATCAATCACCGGGGCTGCCTCAACGTGCTCGACAAGATCGACGATCTGTCCTCGAAGAGCATCGTCTTCGCCTCGAGCTGTTCGATGTATGGCGCCGGCGGCGATGCGCCACGCAAGGAGACCGACGCGCTCAACCCTTTGACCGCCTATGCGCGTTCCAAGGTCGATGTCGAGCAGGCGCTGGAGCGGCTTGCAGGGCGCGGTCCGGTGATCACCTCGCTGCGGTTTTCGACCGCCTGCGGGATGAGCGACCGGCTGCGTCTCGACCTGGTGCTCAACGATTTCGTGGCCTCCGCCCTCGTCAAGGGCGAAATCGAGGTCTTGAGCGACGGCACGCCGTGGCGTCCGCTGATCGCGGTCAAGGACATGGCCCGGGCGACCGAATGGGCGCTTCAGAGACCGGCCGACAACGGAGGCCGCTACATGGCGGTCAATGTCGGCTCGGACGCATGGACCTACCAGATCCGCGACCTGGCCCACGCCGTGGGCGATATCCTGCCCGGCGTCAAGGTGCGGATCAACAGTGCGGGCCAGCCGGACAAACGGTCCTACCGGGTCGATTTCGCGCGGTTCCGTGCGCATGCGCCCGACCACCAGCCGCTCGCCACGCTTGCCGATACGGTCAGGGAACTGGCGGACGGGATCTCGAAGATTCCGGCGCTGCCCTCCGATTTCCGCAGTTCCGATTATGTCAGGCTGTCGGTGCTGACGGGCCTGATCGACAAGGACCTGCTCGATTCGAACCTCTATTGGCAGTGAAAGACTACCCATGAGCATGACCATCTACGGCATCAAGAACTGCGACACCATGAAGAAGGCGCGCGCCTGGCTCGCCGATCACGGTGTCGAGGCCAGGTTTCACGACTACAAGACGGAAGGCATCGACCGCGCCTCGCTCGAACGCTGGTGCGCGCAAGCGGGCTGGGAAACCGTCCTGAACCGCGCCGGCCGCACCTTCAAGATGCTGCCGGAAGCGAGCAAGCAGGATCTCGACCAGCACGCGGCGATAGACCTGATGCTGGCGCAGCCGTCCATGATCAAGCGGCCGGTGCTTGAAGCCGATGGCCGCCTGCTGATCGGCTTCAAGCCGGAGCTTTACGAACAGGTCTTTGCCTGAAGGGAGGTCTGTCGATGTCGAAAGCCACCCGTGCCACGCAGATGCTCGCCGCAGCGGGCATCGCCTTCACGGTCCATGATTATGTCTACGACCCCGATGCGCAGAGTATCGGCCTGCAGGCCGCGGACGCGCTCGACGAGCCGCCGGCGCGGGTGCTCAAGACGCTGATGGCCGAACTCGACGGCAAGCCGGTCTGCGTGATCGCGCCGTCGGACTGCGATGTCAGCATGAAGAAGCTTGCCGCGGCGCTCAGGGGCAAGTCGGCGACCATGATGAAGCCCGCCGCCGCCGAGCGGTTCACCGGCTATCATGTCGGCGGCATCAGCCCCTTCGGCCAGAAGAAGCGGGTCCCGACGGCGATCGAGGAGACGGCGATGCTGGAGCCCTATGTCCTCATCAATGCCGGCCAGCGCGGGCTGCTGCTCCGGATCGATCCCGAGGACGCGCGCCGGGTGCTGGACGCGGTCGCAGCCGACATCGTCGCCTGAAACATCCGGCCCTGCCGATGCCCTAGAACAGCTGCCGATGCCCTAGAACAGGCTGCCCTGGCCGGGCGGTGTCGGCTTCGTCGCCTTGGCGCGCGCGGGCTTTGCCGGGCGGATCGGCTGGTCGGAACTCTGGGCGAGTGCTGCGACCTCGCCGTCGGCGAATTCGATCGACAGCATCGTGCCAGCCTCGACCTCGGCGGCACGGGCGAGGACTGCGCGATCCGCGTCGCGGATCACGGCGAATCCGCGGCCCAGAACGCTGTGGTGGGACAGCGACTGCAGCATCCGCGCCTGCGCGTCGAGGCCTCGGCGGCGCTGGCCGAGCATCTGCGTGAGCGCGATTGTCGCGCGCCGGTCAAGGCCCGTCAGCCGCTCGCGTCCGCGGCCCTGCGTGTCGGCAAGCCGGCGCGGCACCGCGGCAAGGCTCGCGGCATACCGGTCGAGCCGGTTGCGCCAGGCCTCGACCCTGCGGCCCACCGCCCAGTCCGCGCGCGCACTTTTCTCCCGCACCGCCTGCCGTTTCTCGCGGATCGCCGAGACCAGCGCCATCGGCGTCACCCGTGCGGCCTGGCGCTCGAAGCCGCGCCGGCGGTTCGCGGTGTTGAGTTGCAGCGCCTGGCCGAGCCCCTGCGCCGAGCGGTCGAGCCGCTGCCGGGGCAGCGCGAGCACGCTGTCGAGCGTGGGCAGCGCGCGCGCGAGACCCCGCACCGTCTCGCGCCGTCGGTCGAGCGTGCGCGTTTGCGCCGACCGCAGCCGTGCGGCGAGTGCTGCCACCTGGGCCACCAGGTCGGCCTTGACCGGCACCGCCATTTCGGCCGCCCCGGTGGGCGTCGGCGCCCGCCGGTCGCTGGCGTGATCGATCAGCGTCCAGTCGGTTTCGTGCCCGACCGCGGATATCAGCGGGATCTCGGAATCGGCGGCTGCGCGCACCACCGCCTCGTCGTTAAAGCCCCACAGGTCCTCGAGGCTGCCGCCGCCGCGGGCGACGATGATCAGGTCGGGCCGGGCGATCGGCCCGCCGCCCGTCAGCGCATTGAAGCCACGGATCGCCTGCGCCACTTCCTGGCCCGAGGTCTCGCCCTGCACCCGCACCGGCCAGACGATCACATGCACCGGAAACCGGTCTTCGAGCCGGTGCAGGATGTCGCGGATCACCGCGCCCGTGGGCGAGGTCACCACCCCGATCACGCCCGGCATGAACGGCAGCAGTTGCTTGCGCGCCTCGTCGAACAGGCCTTCGGCGGCCAGCTTGCGGCGCCGTTCCTCGATCAGCGCCATCAGCGCGCCGGCGCCCGCGGGCTCGATCGCGTCGATGACGATCTGGTATTTGGACGATCCCGGATAGGTGGTGATCCGGCCGGTGGCGATCACCTCGAGCCCTTCTTCCGGGCGGTGCTTGAGACGCGAGAACACGCCCTTCCAGATCACCGCCTCGATCCGGGCCTTGTCGTCCTTGAGCGAGAAATAGGCGTGTCCCGAGGAATGCGGCCCGCGATAGCCGGAAATTTCGCCGCGCACCCGCACATGGCCGAAGGCATCCTCGACGGTCCGGCGGATCGAGCCCGAGAGCTCGCTGACGGTGAATTCGGCAGCGTTGGTGGGCGAATCATCAAAAATATCAGACATGCCCGATTGCGCATCATGGCATGGTCGCCGTCAAGCCTTGCGGCCACGCCTCGCATCGTGCGGCGGCTTGCCGCGCGCCATTGCACCGGCCGCGCATCCCGGTGCAAGATGCGCCCGGCACGGAGCGAGGGAGAGTTTCGACATGAAGCAGGGGGTGGTGATCGGCGGCGGCCATAACGGGCTGGTGTGTGCCTGGTATCTGGCGGCGGCAGGTCACAAGGTCACGGTTCTCGAACGGCGCGACCAGGTCGGCGGTGCCGCGGTGACCGAGGAATTCCATCCCGGGTTCCGCAATTCGGTCGCCTCCTACACGGTGTCGCTGCTCAATCCCAAGGTGATCGCCGATCTCGAGTTGCCGCGGCATGGCCTGACCATCGTCGAGCGACGGATGGGCAATTTCGTGCCCCTGCCCGACGGCCGCGCGCTCGAAGCCGGACCCGGCCGCACCCGCGCCTCGGTGGCGCAATTCTCCGCGCGCGACGCCGAAGCGCTCGAAGGCTACGACCACATGCTCGAAAACGCGGCCTCGGTGCTGCGCGATCTGCTGTTGCGCACCCCGCCCAATGTCACGGACGGCAACTGGCTCTCGGCCGTGCCGGAACTGCTGAAGACCGCCGCGCTCGGCAAGCGGTTTTCCGACCTCTCGCTCGATGCCCGCCGCGACGTGCTCGATCTCTTCACCTGCTCGGCCTCGGAAATCCTCGACCGCTGGTTCGAAAGCGATCCGGTCAAGGCGCTGTTCGGCTTCGACGGCATCGTCGGCGCCTGGGTCAGTCCCTATACTCCGGGTACAGGCTATGTGCTGCTGCATCACTGTTTCGGCGAGGTCAACGGCAAGCGCGGTGCCTGGGGCCACGCCATCGGCGGCATGGGCGCGATCACGCAAGCGATGCGCCGCGCCTGCGAGGAAAAGGGCGTGGTGATCCGCACCGGCGCGCCGGTCGACCGCATCGAGGCGCGCAAAGGCCGGGTGAGCGCGGTCTTCACCGCGGACGGAACCCGCTACGATGCCGATCTCGTCGCCTCCAACATTCACCCGCAATTGCTGGTGGGTAAACTGCTCACCGATGCGCCGCTGCCTGAGGATTTCCGCCGCCGCATCGGTCACTGGCAAAGCGGCTCGGGCACGTTCCGCATGAATATCGCGCTCGACCGCCTGCCGGCCTTCACGGCGCGGCCCGAGCCGGGCGACCACCTGACGGCAGGCATCATCATCGCACCGTCGCTCGATTACATGGATCGCGCCTATCTCGATTCGCGCAGCCGCGGCTGGTCGCGCCAGCCGGTGGTCGAGATGCTCATTCCCTCCACGCTCGACGACACGCTCGCCCCCGAAGGCAAGCATGTCGCGAGCCTGTTCTGCCAGCATGTCGCGCCGACGCTGCCCGAGGATTTCCCGGGCGGCAATTCCTGGGACGACCATCGCGAGGCCGTGGCGGACCTGATGATCGGCACCGTCGACCGCTTCGCGCCGGGCTTCAGGGACAGCGTGATCGGCCGACAGGTGCTCTCGCCGCTCGATCTCGAACGCGAATTGGCGCTTGTCGGCGGCGACATCTTCCACGGCAAGCTGAGCCTCAACCAGCTGTTCTCCGCGCGCCCGGTGCTGGGCTACGGCGCCTATCGCGCGCCGCTCAAGGGGCTCTATATGTGCGGCTCCTCCACCCATCCCGGCGGCGGCGTGACCGGCGTTCCGGGCCACAATGCGGCGCGCGAAATTCTCGGCGACATCCGGGCCCGCCGGGTGTAATCCTCGGCCCTCGCGGTCGCCCCACGACACTCTTGAGGTAACAGTCCATGAAAACCGAGATCGAAACACTTGCGGGGGAAACCCCCGGCATCGCCTATGAGCTGGTCGTCCATCGCCTTGCCGGCAGCGACCCCGCCGCGCCCAAGGTCTATATCCAGGCCGCACTCCACGCCGACGAACGGCCGGGGCCGGCAGCCCTGCATTACCTGATCCCGGAACTTGTGAAGGCGGAAGCCGAAGGCCGGTTGCTGGGCTCGCTCACGCTGGTGCCGCAGGCCAATCCGATCGGCGCGGCGCAGCACCTGTTCAGCCAGCATATGGGGCGGTTTTTCACCGGCAACCGCATCAATTTCAACCGTG
>NZ_LQZT01000011.1:5840-67560 GCF_001703635.1 Parahoeflea olei
CGAAGAGGGCGTGCGCCATCTCGATGCGCCCTCCGCCGCCGTGTTTGCCGACCGCCGGCTCAAGAGCCGGCTTCTGGATTTGGCCGACGACCACCCGATCGTGCTCGACCTGCACTGCGACGACGAAAGCGTGCAGTATCTCTACATCCCCGAGCCGCTGTGGCCCGCCATGTCGGACCTCGCCGCCTGCCTCGACGCGGAAGCCGCCGTGCTGTGGGACCAGGGCTCCGACCGGGCCTTCGAGGAGGCGGCCTTTGCGCAGATGCGCGCGCGGGCCGGCAGGGACGGCGATCTCGAAGGGCTTTGCTGCACCACCGTCGAACTGCGCGGCCAGCTGGATGTCAGCCCGGAGATTGCCCGCAAGGATGCCGAGGGTCTTTACCGTTTTCTCGTTGCCCGCGGCGTGATCGCCGACGAGAGCGCTGTGCCCGCAGAGCTGCGCCCGGATTTCGTCGCCGAACCGATCCGCCATGTGGAAATGGTGCGTGCCCCGGTGGGGGGCACGATCCTTTATCATGTCGCGCCCGGCGACCGCATCGAGGCCGGGCAGCTGGTCGCCGAAGTCGTTACCCGTCCGGGCGAGCCGGGCGGGGTCGTCGCCGTGCATGCGCCCCAGGACGGGTTCGTGCTGACCCGCCGTGGCCGTCGTTTCATCCGCATGGGCGACGACCTGATCAAGCTGGTGGCGCGGGCGCCCTCGCCCTTCGCCAAGGCCGGCGCGCTTGAGGACTGACGCGGCAGGCGGCCCGTGGCGCGTCCGTGGCAGCGGGTCGCGCGGTTTGAACCTTTGACAAAAGCGCGCCAAACCGCAACAAAGGAGCGGATGGACAGGGCCGCGACACCGGCCAGAGCAGTTCGGAATGCGGCCACGGCCAAGCCGGGTCGCCGAAACAGGGAGACAAGCATGGGAATTTTCACGAAGACAATCGCGCGCGCCACGCAGGCCGCGGTGCTGGGCGCGGCCCTCGTCGCCGGCGCCTCCGGGCTTCAGGCGCAGGAGATGAACTTCTTCTCGATCGGCACCGGCGGCACCGGCGGCACCTACTTCCCGCTCGGCGGCGCGATCGCCAACGCCATTTCCAACCCGCCCGGCTCGCGCAGCTGCGAAGAGGGCGGATCCTGCGGCGTGCCCGGCCTGGTGGCCATCGCCCAGTCCTCGCGCGGCTCGGTCGCCAATGTCAACGCCATCAAGTCTGGCATCCTGAGCTCCGGTTTCTCCCAGTCCGACGTCGCCTACTGGGCCTATTCGGGCACCGGCACGTTTGAAGGCCAGGAGCCGATGCAGGAGCTGCGCGCCATCGCCGCGCTCTATCCCGAGCACATTCACCTGGTGGCCTCCAAGGCTTCGGGCATTGCCTCGGTTGCGGACCTCAAGGGCAAGCGCGTCTCGCTCGACGAGCCCGGTTCCGGCACCTATGTCGACGCCAAGCTGATCCTTGGCGCCTTCGGCCTCTCCGAATCCGACGTCACCGTCGAAAACCTGAAGCCCGGCCCGGCCTCCGACGCCATCCGCAACGGCCAGCTCGACGCGCTGTTCTTTGTCGGCGGCTACCCGACCGGTACGCTGGTTGAACTCGCCTCCAGCGCCGACGTGGTGCTGGTGCCGATCTCCGGTCCGGAAGTCGATGCCATGATCGCCGAATACTCGTTCTTCTCCAAGGACCCGATCCCGGATGGCGTGTACCAGGGCGTTGCCGGCGCGGACACCGTCGCCGTGGGCGCACAGTGGCTCACCAGCGCCAACCAGAAGGACGAGCTGATCTACGAGATCACCAAGGCGCTGTGGAACGACAACACCCGCAAGCTGCTCGATGTCGGCCACGCCAAGGGCAAGAACGTGACCAAGGAAACCGCGCTTGACGGCATCGGCATCCCGCTTCACGCGGGCGCCGAGAAGTTCTATCGCGAAGTCGGCCTGATCAAGTAAGGCTGCGCGGATACACCATGCAGAAAGGCCGTCCGGGCAACCGGGCGGCCGTTATTGTTAAGGAACGGGGGACACCACCATGAGCGGGACCGACGAACCGGCCATCGACCTGGCCGAACTCGAGCGCAAATACGATCCGGAAATGGCGTTCCGGCCGACCGGCAAGACGGTCACGATTCTGGTCACGGCTGCGTTGGTCGCGATGTCGATCTACCATTATTACGCAGCCGGCTTCGGACTGGTGCGGGAACTGGTCCATCGTGGCATCCACATCTCCTTCGTGCTGGGGCTGATCTTCCTGGTGTTCGGCGCCACCAAGCGCGAAAACGATACGCTCTATCCCTCGAGCGTCTTGCGCCCGGGCGGCATCGGCCTGTGGGACTGGGCCTTCGGCCTGCTCGCGGTTGCAGCCTCGCTCTATCTTCCGCTCCTGCCTGCAAGCGCGGTCTCGGTCCGGGTCGGCAATCCCTCGGGCTTCGACGTGTTCATGGGCACGGCGCTGATCCTGCTCACGCTCGAGGCGGCGCGCCGGTCAATCGGCTGGACGCTGATGGCGATCGCCGTCGCCTTCATGGCCTACGGCCTGTTCGGCCAGTACATGCCCGGCGTGTTCCGCCATCCCGGCGCGTCCTGGAGCGCGCTGGTCAACCATCTCTACATGACCGACCAGGGCATCTATGGCATCGCCGTGGGCGCGGTCGCCAAATACGTGTTCCTGTTCGTGCTGTTCGGCGTGCTCGCCACCCGCATCGGGCTCGGCAAACTGTTCATCGACGTGGCCTCGTCGATCGCCGGGCGCTATGCCGGCGGCCCGGCCAAGGTCGCGATTTTCTCCTCGGCCCTGCTCGGCACCATCTCCGGCTCGTCGATCGCCAACACCGTGACCACCGGATCGCTGACGATCCCGGCGATGAAGAAAGTCGGCTACAAGCCCCATTTCGCCGGTGCCGTGGAGGCGACAGCCTCGACCGGCGGGCAGATCACGCCGCCGATCATGGGCGCGGCCGCCTTCATCATGGTCGAGTTTCTCGAAATCCCCTATCGCGACATCGTCTATGCGGCGGTGTTCCCGGCGCTGCTGCACTACATCGGCATCTTCGCCATGGTGCATTTCGAGGCCAAGCGGCTGGGCCTGCGCGGCCTGCGCCCCGACGAGATGCCGCAACTGGTCAAGGTCTTCACCGAGAACTGGCTCGCGGTCGTTCCGCTGCTGATCCTGATGGTGCTGATCCTGTCCGGCCGCACGCCGGACTATGCCGCGGTCTGGGGCATCACCGCCTGCATCGTGGTGGGCTTCATCACGCCGCACAACCGGCTGACCGTCAAGGACCTGATCGATTCGCTCTCGCTGGGTGCCAAATACGCGCTCGCCGTGGGCGCGGCTGCGGCAGTCGTCGGCATCGTCGTCGGCGTCGTCACGCTCACCGGCACTGCCTTCCGGCTGTCCTTCATCATCACCCAGACGGCCGGAAACCTGGGCTCGACGCTGACCGCGCTGCTGCCGGCGGGGCTGGTCACGGTCAATGCGCTGGCGCTGTTCTTCACGCTGGTGTTCACCGCCTTCGCCTGTATCCTGATGGGTGCCGGAATTCCCACCACCGCGACCTACATCATCCTGGTTTCGGTGGCGGCGCCGGCCCTTTCGCTCCTGGGTGTGGAGCCGCTGGTCTCGCATTTCTTCGTCTTCTACTACGGGGTGCTGGCCGACATCACGCCGCCGGTGGCGCTTGCGGCCTATGCGGCGGCGGGGATTGCCGGGTCGAACCCGTTCCAGACCGGCAACACCGCCTTCCGCCTCGGCATCGCCAAGGCGTTGGTGCCCTTCGTCTTCGTCTATTCGCCATCGCTGCTCTTGGTCACGCAGGGCTTCACCTGGGAGGCGTTCTTCATCACGTTGACCGGAGCGACGCTCGGCATCGTCATGCTCGGCGGGGCCTTCACCGGCTTCATGGTGGCGCCGCTCAACCGGCTGGAACGGATCTGGCTGGGGCTGATGGCACTTCTGTTCGTGGCGCCGGGGCTCACCACCATGGCGATCGGCGTGGTGCTCTCCTTGCCGGTGCTGGTGCGCCAGGTGCTGGGATGGCGCAGGCAGCAGGCGGCCGAAAGCGCGGGCGCCTGAGCCGCGCGCTGCATTGGCGGCCTTAGCGGTTGCCGTAATAGAGCGACACGGCGTGTTCGGCTTCGGCGAAGAACAGCCAGCGCTCGGCCAGGAGGCCCACGATCATCGACAGCGCCGGCAGCAGCGTCAGCACTGCCGGCGCGCCGGTCACATGGATCAGGGCAAGGCAGAGGAGCGGCACCGCGCAACCGAGGACCAGCGCCAGCGCGCGCAAGCGGCGGGCATGCTTGCGGCCGATCACATGCACCATTTCGCGGGTCAGATAGTTCTCCCCCGTGTGCGGGCGCTCGAGCAACCGCACCCGGCCGAGAAAGCCCAGGCCGGTCGCCGTCTCGGGCGAGGAGGCTGCCGTGGAGAGCCGGCTGCGGCTCGCCCGCACCCACCAGGCCCATTTGAGCGCCCAGGCCAGTGCCACCAGAGCAAGACCCCACAGGCCGGCAGTGGCGGCCCCGCCCAGGGCCGTTGCCACCAGCCATCCTGAGCTGAGCGCGAAGCCGAGATAGACGGCCGGCGTGAGCGCGCTGTTCCAGTGCGGCACGGTTCGGAGCTGGGCGTAGATCATCGAGGTGGTGAACACGGTGACGAGCGCGCCGAGGGCTGCCGCGCCCCCCAGAAGCGCCGGCCGGTCGCCGGTCGTCATCCAGACGAGTGCATAAAGGCCGAACAGCACCAGCGTCGCGATCGCGGCGATGCCTTCGCGCGACAGCCAGCTTGAGCGCCACTGGCTCAGCGCACGCAAGGCCCTTTCGGGGTGGCCGAGATGGAAGACCGAGGCGAGCAGCCCGGCGACCGCCAGTCCGCCTGCCACCAGGGAGACGACGAAGGCGCGCCCGGCGCCGCCGTCGATCTCGAACCCGAGGCCCAGCAGCAGGATCATCCCGAAGCCCGCACCCGACAGGACGGTGAAGAAAATGACGGAAACGGCTGGATGCATGAGGTGTTATCCGAGTTTGTCGAGCGCGGCGTCGAGCCAGCCCAGAAAGCCGTCGGCCTTCGCGGTCTGCGGGCGGGTGGCCGCAACCGGGCCGGCCGCGGGGGCACGGGCCTTGGGCCGCGGCGGCAGGTAGCGGTTGACCGGCTTCGTCCCCATTTCCGGCATCAGTTCGATGCCGCCCCGGTCGGCGACCAGCCGCGAGACATGTGAGCCCGGATCGTTGAAATCGCCGAAATGACGTGCGTTCGAGGGGCAGGTGCGCACGCAGGCCGGGATCCGGTCCTCTTCGGGCAGCACTTCGTCATAGATGCGGTCGACGCAGAGCGTGCATTTCTTCATCACGTTTTCGACCGGGTCCATCTCGCGCGCGCCATAGGGGCAGGCCCAGGCGCAGAGCCCGCAGCCGATGCACATGTCTTCGGTGACGAGCACGATCCCGTCCTCGCTGCGCTTGTGGCTGGCGCCGGTCGGGCACACGGTCACGCAGGGCGCGTCGTCGCAATGCAGGCAGGATTTCGGGAAATGCACGATCTGCGCCGGGGCATCCGCGGGCGTGACCTCGAAGGTGTGGATCCGGTTGAGCCAGGCGCCCGAGACATCGGCGCCATAGGCGTCGGCATCCGACAGCGGCGAGGCGCCGGCACCGGTGTTCCATTCCTTGCAATTGACCGCGCAGGCATGGCAGCCCACGCAGGTGTCGAGATCGATCACCAGGCCGAGGCGCTTGTCGGTCGAGGCGGGCAGGCTGGTCATTGCGCCCTCCGTCGTCCGTGCCGTACCTGGCGCGGTGCCGCACCGACCGGGCTTTTCTGGGACGATGCGTGCGGCAGGCTGTGGCCGGTGGTCTGGTCGGGGTCCTTGCGGATCGCCACCCGCAGATCGAACCAGGCGGCCTGCCCGGTGACCGGATCGGAATTGGCCCAGCGCCGGCCGTCGCCCTTCGCCGGCAGCAATTCGTCGATCAGGTGGTTGAGCAGGAACCCGCGCGTGGCCTCCGGCGCGTCCGCGTCGAGCGCCCAGGCGCCCGAGCGCTTGCCGATTGCGTTCCAGGTCCACAGCGTCGATCCGTTGACCGCGTCCATGCGGCGGATCTTCACGCGGATTTGTGCCGACGACGAGGACACCAGCGCCCAGTCGCCATCGGCAAGCCCGGTCGCGTCGCACACCGTTCCAGGCACATAGAGGGCGTTTTCGCCGTGGATCTGTCTCAGCCAGGCATTCTGCGAGCCCCAGGAATGATACATCGCCGCCGGGCGCTGGGTGATCGCGTGCAGCGGATAGGCGGCTTCGTCGAGCCCGTCTTCCAGAAAGGGTTCGTACCAGACCGGCAGCGGATCGAAGCAGCGCCCGATGCGCTCCCGGTGATGGGCGGGAGCCGCAGGCTTGATCTTGCCTTCCGCTGCAAGTTGGAACTTGCGCAAGGGTTCGAGATAGAGCTGGAAGACATTGTCGACCGGCCCGTCCTGCAGTCCATGGGCGATCGCCCAGTCGCTCCAGGCCCGGTTGGCATGCTTGAAATAGAGCGCCTCGGCCGGCACATGCACCTCGGAGAAGCCGCCGTTCTCTATATAGCGCGCAAGCTGGTCCGGGTTGGGTTCGCCCCGCCCGGTCTTGTCGCCATCCTCGCCACGCCAGCCCGACAGCGGACCGACGCCCGGCTTGCGCTGGTGATGGACCATGTAATCGGCATAGTCCCGATAGACCGGCTTGCCCGCGTCATCGACCATGCCCGGCAGGCCGAGGCGGGCGCCGAGATCGAGAAGCACGCTCTGGAAGCCGCGCACGTCGCGGTCGGGCTCGACCACCGGCCAGCGGATCGAATCGCACATCGCGCCCGGCTCGCTGATCGGCCGGTCGAGCAGCGAGATGCAGTCGTGCCGCTCGAGATAGGTGGTGTCGGGCAGGATGAGGTCGGCAAACGCCACCATTTCCGACGAATAGGCGTCCGAATAGATGATCTTCGGGATCACATAGTCGCCGCTCGCGTCCTTGTCGGTGAGCATTTTCATCACCGCGGCGGAATTCATCGAGGAGTTCCAGGCCATGTTGGCCATGTACATGAACAACACGTCGATGCCGTAGGGATCGCGGGCGTGCGCATTGGAGATCACCATGTGCATCAGCCCGTGCGCCGACAGCGGCGCATCCCAGGAAAACGCCTTGTCGATGCGTTGCGCGGTTTCCCCGTCGGCTTCCAGAAGCAGGTCCTCCGGCCCGCGCGGATAGCCGAGATGCGGGCCGGCGAGCGGCGTGTCGGCGCAGGCGCCGCCATGCGGCCGGGGCTGGCCTGCCACCGGTCGCGGATAGGGCGGCTTGAAGCGGAACCCCCCGGGGCAATCGATCGAGCCGACCAGGATCTGAAGAAGATGCAGCGCGCGGGCGGTCTGGAACCCGTTGGAATGGGCCGAGATGCCGCGCATGGCGTGAAACGCCACCGGCCGGCCGATCATCCGCGCGTGGCGCTCGCCCTTCATGTCGGTCCAGGGCTGCTCGACCACCACCTCACGCTCGAAGGCGGCGGCGGCGATTTCGCGGGCGATGCGGGTGATCGTTTGCGCGTCGATCCCGGTCCGGCCGGCAACGCTCTCGGGCGCATACTGCGGATCGAGATATTTGTGGGCCAGAAGCTCGAACACCGGCGTCGCCCGCCGGCCGTCGCCGAGCTCGACGGTGCCCCGGAGGGCTGGCCGTACCCCGGGTATGGCCGAGGAGACGATCGTTCCGCCTTCTCGATCGGCCACCAGCGGCACGCCGTCCTCGCCGCGCGCGAACAGGCCATGGTCGGCGCCGCCGGGATTGTCGATCACCAGCCAGGGCGCGTTGGTGTAGCGGATCAGGTAGTCGAGATCGACATGGCCTGCCTTCAGGAGTTCGTGCACCAGCGCCAGGATCAGCAGCCCGTCGGTGCCCGGCGTGATGCCGAGCCATTCGTCGGCAATCGCGTTGTAGCCGGTGCGCACCGGATTGACGCCGATCACCTTGACGCCGCGGGCCTTGAGCTTGCCGAGCCCCATCTTGATCGGGTTGGAATCGTGATCCTCGGCCACGCCGAAGATCATGAACAGTTCGGTCTTGTCCCAGTCGGGGGCGCCGAATTCCCAGAAGGCGCCACCCATGGTGTAGATGCCGGCGGCGGCCATGTTGACTGAACAGAAGCCGCCATGGGCGGCATAATTCGGCGTGCCGAACTGTTGCGCCCACCAGCCGGTCATCGACTGGCTCTGGTCGCGGCCGGTGAAGAAGGCGAGCTTGCGCGGGTCGGTGCGGCGCACCTCGCCGAGCCACTCTGAGGCAAGCGCCAGCGCCTCGTCCCATTCGATCTCGCGGAAGTCGCCGGAGCCACGCTCGCCGGTGCGAAGCAGCGGCTTCTTCAGTCGCGCCGGCGAATAATGCTGCATGATCCCCGCCGATCCCTTGGCGCACAGCACGCCCTTGTTGATCGGGTGGTCGCGGTTGCCTTCGATATAGCTCACATGACCGTCGCGCAGATGCACGTCGATGCCGCAGCGGCATGCGCACATGTAGCAGGTGGTCTTGCGGATCTCGGTGCCGTCGGCAGTCGCGTCGCTCGCCCCGCGGGTCTGGTCCATTCGCCCTCCTGAACACGCATGACCGACTGCCCTGCGTCGTGCATTTGCAGCGAGTCTCCTCCCGCAGCCTGCCAAACGGACCCGTCGGGGGGCGAAATGTCAAGGCCGGTGCCTGAGGCCAGTTCGACTAGTTTTAAGTCCAGTTGCCGGATGCGGCCTGCTCTCAGCAGGCGGCGTCGCCCTTGGGCGAGCAGTAAAGACCGTGCAGGACTTCGAGCACCGCCGAGACTTCCCTGCCCTTGAGCGAATAGTAGATGGTCTGGGCATCGCGGCGTGTGGCAACCAGATCGGCGTCGCGCAGCTTGCGCAGGTGATGCGACATCGCCGGCTGCGACAGCCCGGCCATCTCGGCAAGCTTGAGAACGCTTTGCTCGCCGTCGAGCAGAATGCACAAGATCCTCAGGCGCACCGGTTGCGACAGCATTTCCATCAGTTTCGCCGCGTCGCTCATGCGCGGTTCCATTTCAAGCATGTCGTGGGAATCAGGCATGGCCCGTGGTCCGTTTCTTGAACATTCGATTCCTTTTATATAAGGAAATTTGACTGGAGTTTCAACCGCCCGGCGCCCGCGTGCTGTCGCGCCGGATCAGCTCCACCTCGAGGATGGTCGTCTCAATCGCCGGGGTGGTGTTGGTGCGGACATGCTCCATCAGCAGTCGCGCGGCGGTCATGCCGATCCGCTCGCGCGGCTGGCGCAGCGTGGTCAGCGCCGGAATGAAGCGCCGCGCGATGGCGATATCGTCGAAACCGACCACCGACACGTCGGCGGGCACGCTGACGCCGTGGCGCGAAAGTTCCGAAATGAACCCGAAGGCCATCTGGTCGGACTGGCAGAACACCGCGGTCGGACGGCGGTCGAGCCCGAGCCAGGCCCGCGCAGCGCCGGCGCCGGCATTGAGGCTGAAATCGCCGGGGAACAGATGGGCGGGATCGAGCGCCAGGCCCAGGGTCTCCAGCGCGCTCAGCGCGCCCCTGCTGCGCGCCTCGGTCAGCACATTGGTGCCCGGTCCGGTGATCATGCCGATACGGCGATGGCCGAGATCGGCGAGATGGGCGATCGCCAGTTCGCCGCCGCGCACATTGTTGGCGCGCACCGAGGCGAACGCGCCGTTGGGGGTCCACTCGCAGGCAAACACGATCGGCGGCGCTCCGGTATCCGCGCCCGCCACGGCGAGGATCTCGTCGGGCAGCGAACCGTCGAGCGCGATGATGCCGTCGGCGCGCGAGGCATGCAGATATTCGAGGATCAGTTGCGGCTTCGAATGCGCCTGCCGCGTGTCGACCACAAGCATGTTGATGTCGGCTTCCGACAGCGCGGCCTCGATGCCCGCCAGGATCTCGGAGAAAAACGGATTGCCGAGATTGGGCACCAGCACGACGATGGCGCCGGTGCGCTGCCGCCTCAAGTTCCGGGCCGACAGATTGACCCGGTAGCCGGTCTTCTCAGCGGCGGCCAGCACCGCGTTGCGTGTTGATTCCGCAACGGTTTCCGGCTTGCTCAGGGCCCGGCTCACGGTCGCCGTCGACACCCCCGCAAGTCGTGCCACATCGGTTATTCTTGCCGCTCTCGGTTCCATGATCTGCCGTCGCTCGGGTTGTCCCCGACAGCGCTCAACCACCATCGGTAAATATCACTTGACTCCAATTCTCATCACGGTCAACCTTTATGTAATCGATTGCAGTGCGGGAGTAGGACGAGCGATGTAATCGATTGAAACGGTGTGAGGACACCGGGGAACCGGAGCGTTGCGGGAGAGCGGCGCGGCCGGTCGGAGGAACATTCCTGGGAGGGAACTCGATGAACACATTCAAGCATTTTCTTGCTGGTGCATCCGTGCTGGCACTCTCGGTAACCGCCAACGCGGCCGAACTGGAAGTCACCCACTGGTGGACCTCCGGCGGCGAGGCCGCGGCCGTCGCGGAATTCGCCAAGGCCTTCGAGGCCACCGGCAACACCTGGGTCGACGGCGCGATCGCCGGCGGCGGCAGCACCGCCCGCCCGGTGATGGTCAGCCGCATCACCGGCGGCTCGCCGATGGGGGCGACCCAGTTCAACACCGGCCGACAGGCCGAGGAACTGGTGGAGGCGGGCCTGATGCGCGACTTCACCGAGCTCGCCGAGAAGGAGAACTGGAAGGAGGTCATCCGCCCGGCCAACCTGCTGGAAGGCTGCACGGTCGACGGCAAGGTCTATTGCGTGCCGGTCAACATCCACTCCTGGCAGTGGCTGTGGCTGTCCAACAAGGCCTTCGAGGATGCCGGCGTGCCGGTGCCGACCAATTGGGACGAATTCGTCGCCGCGGGTCCGGCGCTCGAGAAGGCCGGCAAGATCCCGCTGGCGATCGGCGGGCAGTCCTGGCAGACCACCGGCACCTTCAATGTGCTGATCCCGGCCATCGCGGGCAAGGACGTCTTCCTCAAGGTCTATCAGGACCATGACGCGGAGGTGGCCGCGGGGCCGGAAATCGCCAAGGTGTTCAAGGCCGCCGACGATGCGCGCCGGCTGTCGGCGAAATCCAACGTGCAGGACTGGAACCAGGCCACCAATCTCGTCATCACCGGCCAGGCCGGCGGGCAGATCATGGGCGACTGGGCGCAGGGCGAGTTCCAGGTCGCGGGCCAGGTCGCCGGCAAGGATTACACCTGCCTGCCCGGCCTCGGCGTCAACGAACTGATCTCGACGGGGGGCGATTCCTTCTACTTCCCGAAACTGGACGATGCCGACAAGACCGCGGCACAGGAAGTCCTCGCCTCGACCATGCTCAACCCGCAGACCCAGGTCGCCTTCAACCTGAAAAAGGGGTCCGTGCCGGTGCGCGGGGACGTCGATGTCTCGGCGGCCAATGACTGCATGAAGAAGGGCCTCGACATCCTCGCCAAGGGCAACATCATTCCCGACACCAACCAGCTCAACACCGAGGACACCAACAACCAGCTCAACGACCTGTTCGTCGAGTTCTTCAAGACCCCGTCCATGACGCCGGAAGAAGCGCAGAAACGCTACGCTGACATCATCGCATCCGCCGATTGATTTCAACGCCGAACGCGGCAGGCCGATCCGATGCGGACCGGCCTGTCCGCGCAGACGTGGAGGACGTGATGAACACCAGCGGAACCGCTGCCCGCCGCCCGAGCCAGCTGTTCAGGAACCTGAACGCAAAGGTGGCGTCGATCCCGATGATCCTCACCGCCCTGATGGTCTTCCTGGGCGGAACCGTGTGGACCATCGTCTACTCGTTCACCAATTCCAAACTGCTGCCGCGGCTCAAATTCGTCGGTCTCGACCAGTACGAGCGGCTTTGGTCCGCGCCGCGATGGTGGACGTCGATCGAGAACCTGGTCGTCTATGGCGTGCTCTCGCTGATCTTCTCTCTGGTGATCGGCTTCGTGCTGGCGGCGCTGCTCGATCAGAAGATCCGCTTCGAAGGCGTCTTCCGCACCATCTTTCTCTACCCCTTCGCCCTGTCCTTCGTCGTCACCGGGCTGACCTGGCAGTGGATCCTCAATCCCGATTTCGGCGTGCAGCACCTGGTGCGGGCGATCGGCTGGGAGAGCTTCACCTTCAATCCGCTCTATGACCAGGACATCGTCATCTACGGCATCCTGATCGCCGGGCTCTGGCAGGGCACGGGCCTGGTCATGTGCCTGATGCTCGCGGGGCTGCGTGGCATCGACGAGGACATCTGGAAGGCCGCGCGGGTGGACGGAATCCCGATGTGGAAGACCTATCTGTTCATTGTCATCCCGATGATGCGGCCGGTCTTCATCACCACGCTGGTCATCATCGCCTCGGGCATCGTGCGGCTCTACGACCTGGTGGTGGCGCAGACGAGCGGCGGTCCCGGCGGTGCCTCCGAGGTGCCCGCGAAATATGTCTATGACTACATGTTCCTTGCCCAGAACCTGGGGCAGGGCTTTGCCGCCTCGACCATGATGCTGCTGTCGGTCGCCATCATCGTCGTGCCCTGGGCCTATCTCGAATTCGGAGGTGGCAAGCGTGGCTGACGTTCAGACCCTCAACACCGTCGCCGTGGGCACGGACCCGGTCACGGACCGGATCTCCGGCCCGAGGGGAGCCAAGCCCCGCCCGAAGCTTTCGCGGCGCAACATCTTCATCTACGGCACGCTGATCGTCGTGGCCGCCTATTACCTGGTTCCGCTCTACGTGATGGTCGTGACCTCGCTCAAAGGCATGCCGGAGATCCGTCTCGGCAACATTTTCGCACCGCCGGTCGACATCACCTTCGAACCTTGGGTGAAGGCCTGGGCGACCGCCTGCACCGGGCTCAATTGCGACGGGCTCAGCCGGGGGTTCTGGAATTCTGTGCAGATCACCGTGCCGTCGGTGATCTTCTCGATCGCGGTCGCCTCGGTCAATGGCTATGCCCTTTCCAACTGGCGCTTCAAGGGCGCCGACACCTTCTTCACCATCCTCATCGTCGGCGCCTTCATTCCCTATCAGGTGATGATCTATCCAATCGTCATCCTTCTGAGGGAAATCGGGTTGTACGGAACGCTGTGGGGCCTGGTGATTGTGCATTCGATTTTCGGCATGCCGATTCTTACGCTCTTGTTCCGGAACTACTTCAGTTCCGTTCCCGAGGAGCTGTTCAAGGCGGCGCGCGTCGACGGCGCAGGCTTCTGGCGGATCTACTTCGTCATCATGTTGCCGATGGCGCTGCCGATCTTCGTGGTCGCCATCATCATCCAGATAACCGGCGTCTGGAACGATTTCCTGTTCGGCGTGATCTACACCAAGCCCGACACCTATCCGATGACGGTCCAGCTCAACAACATCGTCAATTCGGTCCAGGGGGTGAAGGAATACAACGTCAACATGGCCGCGACCATCCTGACCGGGCTGGTGCCGCTGTTCGTCTATTTCGTCTCCGGCAAGCTGTTCGTGCGCGGTATCGCGGCCGGTGCGGTGAAGGGATAAGAGAATGCAAAGTGTATCGATCCGCGACCTGACCCTGAAGTTCGGCGCCCTCGAGGTTCTCAAGTCCCTGAGCCTCGATATCGAGGACGGCGAGTTTCTGGTCCTGCTCGGCCCGTCCGGATGCGGAAAGTCGACCTTGCTCAACTGCATCGCCGGCCTGCTCGACATCTCCGACGGCCAGATCTTCATCAAGGGCAGGAACGTCACCTGGGAGGAGCCCAAGGACCGCGGCATCGGCATGGTGTTCCAGTCCTACGCGCTCTATCCGCAGATGACGGTCAAGGGCAATCTGTCCTTCGGGCTGAAGACCGCGAAGGTGCCCAAGGATGAGATCGACCGCAAGGTGGCCCGCGCGGCCGAAGTGCTGCAGATCGAAGCCTTGCTCGACCGCAAGCCCTCGCAGCTTTCGGGCGGTCAGCGCCAGCGCGTGGCGATCGGCCGGGCGCTGGTGCGCGATGTCGACGTGTTCCTGTTCGACGAGCCGCTGTCCAACCTCGACGCCAAGCTGCGCTCGGAACTCCGGGTCGAGATCAAGCGCCTGCACCACCGGCTCAAGAACACCATGATCTACGTAACGCACGACCAGATCGAGGCGCTCACGCTGGCCGACCGCATCGCCATCATGCGCAACGGCATCATCCAGCAGCTTGCGAGCCCGAACGAGATCTACAACCGCCCGGTCAATCTCTATGTCGCCGGGTTCATGGGCTCGCCGGGCATGAATTTCATGGAGGGTACGCTCACCGGCGGCGGACCGGACGGCGGGCCGCAGCTCCGGTTCGGATCCACGTCGATTCCGCTCGACCGCTACCCCTTCGCCGCTGACGCCCGCCCGGAAAAGGTGATCTTCGGGATCCGGCCGGAACATGTGAGTTGCGGTCCGGCCGCGGCCGACGAACCGTTCAGCGCCGATGTCGAGATCGAGGTGGTGGAGCCGATGGGTGCGGACACGCTGGTGTGGGCGATCCTCGACGGCAAGGAGTTCCGCTTCCGCGTCGATGGCCACAGCGATCTCGACGAGGGCGACCATGTGCGGATCGGCTTCGATCCCGCCCGCGCCTCGATCTTCGATGCCGGCACGGAGCTCAGGCTTTGAGCGGCGCTCGCGGTATTGCGCGCCGGTGCGCCCGGCCTGCGTGCATGACCCGGTGCGGCCCCCCTTGAGACTTCCGGACCGCCCGCAGCCAAAACGCCAACATTCGGAAAGACAAACGCGATGAATTTCTCCTTTCAGCTCTACAGCGCCCGCAAGTTCCAGCCCTGGCCCGACGTCCTCTCGATGCTCGCCGAAGCCGGCTATGCCCATGTCGAGGGGTTCGGCGGCGTCTACGAGGACCCGTCCGGGTTTCGCGCCCTGCTCGACCGGAACGGTCTGACCATGCCGTCGGGCCATTTCTCCATCAATGCGCTCGAAAACGACCTGGAGACGGTGTTCACGATCGCCGCGACGCTCGGTATCGAACGGATCTTCTGCCCGCATATCACCGTCGAGCAACGGCCCGCGGATGCCGAAGGCTGGCGCGATTTCGCAAGACGGCTCGGTGCCGTCGGCGACAAGGTGCGCGCCCGCGGCTATGCGTTCGGCTGGCACAACCACGATTTCGAGTTCGTGAAGCTCGAAAACGGCGCCACGCCGATGCAGATCCTGCTCGATGCGGCGCCCGCTATCGACTGGGAAGCCGACATTGCCTGGATCGCGCGTGGCGGGGCCGATCCGTTTGAATGGATCGCCAATTACGGCAACCGGATCACGGCGGTGCATGTGAAGGACATCGCGCCCGCCGGCCAGGCGCTCGACGAGGATGGCTGGGCCGATGTCGGCCATGGCACGCTCGACTGGCCGCGCCTGTTCAGGGAGATCGCCGCGCGGACTCCGGCGCGGCTGATGGTGATGGAACATGACAACCCGCTCGACGCCCGCCGGTTTGCGTCACGGTCCCTCGAATTCGCGCGCGGCGCGGCGGAGTAAGTCGGATGACCCAGGTTCTCGGCGTCGGACTGATCGGCTGCGGCAACATTTCGGCCGCCTATCTCAAGCTTGCCCCGCTGTTCCGGGGCATCGAAATCCGCGCCTGCGCGGATATCAGCGCCGCCGCGGCGAAGGCGCGCGCGGAGGAATTCGGCATTCGCGCGGAAACGGTCGACGGGCTGCTCGGCGCCCCCGATATCGACATTGTCGTCAACCTGACGGTGCCGGCGGTGCATTACGAGGTGTCGGCCCGCGCGCTCGACGCGGGCAAGCATGTCTATTCGGAAAAACCCTTCGTGCTGACGCTTGAGGAAGGCCGCGACCTCGCCGCGCGTGCGGCCAAACGCAATCTCCGGGTCGGCTCGGCGCCCGACACGTTCCTGGGCGGCGCCCACCAGCTGGCCCGGCATCTGGTCGACAGCGGCGCGACCGGTCGCATCACCGGCGGCACCTGCCATGTGCTGAGCCCCGGCATGGAGCACTGGCACCCCAATCCCGACTTCTTCTTCAAGCCCGGCGGCGGCCCGATCCTCGATCTCGGCCCCTATTACATCTCCAACCTGGTGCAGCTGATCGGCCCGGTGGCCCGCGTCGCCGCGATGTGCTCGATCCCCTCGCCGCAGCGCAGGATCACCTCCGAGCCGCGCCATGGCGACATGATCACGGTCGAGACCCCGACCACCGTTCACGCCATTCTCGAATTCGCCAATGGCGCGCTCGTCACGCTCGGCGCGAGCTGGGACGTCAAGACCCATGGCCACCGGCCGATGGAACTCTATGGGACCGAGGCGAGCCTGATCGTGCCGGATCCGAATTTCTTCGGCGGCAAGGTCGAACTGATCGGCCCCGACGCGGTGGCGCTCGACCTGCCCGCGTGGGAACATCCGCTCGGCGTTCCCAACCAGGAACACAAGCAGGGCATGATGGCCAATTATCGCGCCGCCGGCCTCGCCGACATGGCGCTCTCGATTCTCGAAGGCCGGCCGCACCGCTGCTCGCTCGAATTCGCGCTGCATGTGGTGGACGTCATGACCGCGATCCTGCAGTCTGGCGAGACCGGCAGTTTCATCCATCTCACCACCGATGGCGAGCAACCGGCCGCGCTCGATGCCGAAGCCGCCGCGGCCCTTCTCAAGACGAAAGACTAGCATTCATGTGGACACCCGCTTCCGACCGATACGACAGGATGAGTTACCGCCGTGTCGGCCGCTCCGGCCTCAAGCTGCCGGCAATCTCGCTTGGCCTCTGGCACAATTTCGGCGGCGACACGCCGCACGAGTTGAAGCGCGAGCTGTGCCGTACCGCCTTCGACCTCGGCATCACCCATTTCGATCTCGCCAACAATTACGGCCCGCCGCCCGGCTCGGCCGAAACCGCGTTCGGCGAGATCCTGAAGACCGATTTTCACGGCTTGCGCGACGAGCTGATCATTTCCTCGAAAGCCGGCTACAACATGTGGCCGGGTCCCTATGGCGAATGGGGCAGCCGCAAATACCTGGTCTCAAGCTGCGACCAGAGCCTGAAGCGGATGGGGCTCGACTATGTCGACATCTTCTATTCGCACCGGTTCGATCCGGACACGCCGCTCGAGGAAACCATGATGGCGCTCGATTACATCGTGCGCTCGGGCCGGGCGCTCTATGCCGGGATTTCGAGCTACAATTCGAAGCGCACCCGCGAGGCCGCGGCCATCCTCAAACAGCTCGGCACCCCCTGCCTGATCCACCAGCCGAGCTATTCGATGATCAACCGCTGGGTCGAGGACGACGGTCTCATCGACACGCTCGAGGATCTCGGTATCGGCTCGATCGTGTTCTCGCCGCTGGCCCAGGGCATGCTGACGGGCAAATATCTCAAGGGCATTCCCGAGGACAGCCGCGCGGCGCAGGACAAGTCGCTCAGGCCCGATTTCCTGACCGACAGCAATCTTGAGAATATCCGCGCGCTCAACGCCATCGCCGAACGCCGCGGCCAGACGCTCGCGCAGATGGCGCTGGCCTGGGTGCTGCGCGGCGGCCGCGTCACCTCGGCGCTGATCGGCGCGAGCCGCCCCGGCCAGATCACCGATTGCGTGGGCGCGCTCGAAAACGCGGACTTCACCGAGGCGGAGCTTGCCGAGATCAATCGCCATGCCCGCGAGGCCGACATCAATCTCTGGGCGGCGTCGGCGGAACGAAAGGGACCGGGACGCCGGTAAGGTCAGCGGCGGAGCTTGAGACCGGCTGTTTCGGCCGCAAGCTCCGTCCGCGCTTCGCGAGATCCAGGAGGTGGCGCCATGAGCCAGATCATCAACCCCATTCTGCCGGGCTTCAATCCGGACCCCTCCATCTGCCGGGTCGGGAGCGATTACTATATCGCCACCTCCACCTTCGAATGGTACCCCGGCGTGCAACTGCACCACTCCACCGATCTCGTCAACTGGCGGCTCGTGTGCCGGCCGCTGACGCGGGCCAGCCAGCTCGACATGCGCGGCAATCCCGATTCCTGCGGCATCTGGGCGCCGTGCCTGTCTCATGCCGACGGGCTGTTCTGGCTGGTCTATACCGACGTCAAGCGGCTCGACGGCAATTTCAAGGACGCCCACAACTACATCGTCACCGCGCCCGACATCACCGGACCCTGGTCCGATCCGGTCCATGTCAACTCCTCGGGCTTCGATCCGTCGCTGTTTCACGACGAGGACGGGCGCAAATGGTTCTTGAACATGGTCTGGAACCACCGCACGGACTCGATCGGCGGGCAGCCGAAACATCCGGCATTCGCGGGCATCCTGGCGCAGGAATATGACGCCAAGGCCGGCAGGCTGATCGGCGAGGCGAAAAACATCTTTGCCGGCAGCCCCCACGGGCTGGTCGAGGGTCCGCATCTCTTCAGGCGCGACGGCTGGTACTACATGACTGTCGCCGAGGGCGGCACCGGCTACGATCACGCCGTCACCATGGCGCGTTCGCGGGCTTTGACCGGCCCCTACGAGCTGCATCCCGACACCTTCCTGATGACCTCCAAGGACGCGCCGGAGACGCCGCTGCAGCGCGCGGGGCACGGCCAGATCGTCGAGACCCCGGATGGTGCGGTCTACCACACGCATCTGTGCTCGCGGCCTCTGCCGGGCACCCGCCGTTCCCCGCTCGGCCGCGAGACCGGGCTCCAGAAATGCGTCTGGGGCGAGGATGGCTGGCTGCGGCTGGCCGAGGGCGGGCTGGTGCCGGCCGTCGAGGTCGAAGCGCCCGATCCGCAAACCCGGAAGCTGCCCGTGGAGCCGGTGCATCGCGTGTTCGACGGCGACCGGCTGCCCGACGAGTTCCAGTGGCTCAGGACGCCGTTTCCGGAGCGGATCTTCTCGCTGACCGGCTCGGCGCTGCGGCTGCACGCGCGCGAATCGATCGGCAGCTGGTTCGAGCAGGCGCTGGTGGCGCGGCGCCAGGAACAATGGGCCTTCCGCGCCGAAACCACGCTCGATTTCGCGCCGCGGAGCCACCAGCAGGCCGCCGGGCTCACGCATTACTACAACCGCTCGAAATTCCATTATCTGGCGGTGACCTGGCACGAGACGCTGGGTCGGGTGCTGACCATCCTGAGCTGCCCCGGCGACTGGCCGCATGGCAAGCTCGACTTTCCGCTCGAGGCGCCGGTCAAGCTTCCGGACGAGGGGACGGTGGACCTCGCCGCCGAGGTGGACGGTGCCGAGCTGCAATTCTCCTGGCGGCTCGCCGGCGACGAGTGGCAGACGGTCGGGCCGGTGCTCGACGCCAGCGTGATCTCCGACGAGGGCGGGCGCGGGGAGCATGCCTCCTTCACCGGCGCCTTCATCGGCATGGCGGCCTTCGACACCTCAGGCAGCGCGATTGCCGCGGATTTCGGCCGTTTCTCCTATGTTCCCATGGGCGAGTGATGCGCAGTGCGCTGTGCCGTCACGGGATAGGCCGCGGCGCGGTCGAGGAGGTGGGCTCTGCGGGCCGCCGGATCGAGGCGCAAGCGCCTACCAGTGCGGCGGCCGCTGGTTGGCTGCCGGGCCTTCGCTCGTATCCTCGAATTCCTCGAGCCGTTCACTGAGCCGTGCCAGCTCGCCGCGCAGCTTTTCCGCCTGCTTCCAGCCCTCGGTCAGCTGCCGCGACAGATCCTCGATCGCGGCCTGCTGGTGGGCCACCAGTTCCTCAAGCCGCACCAGGCGGGCCTCGTCCTCTTCGTTCATCGGCTGAGCTCCCCGAGTTTGCGGCGCCAGTCTTCGGGCAGGCTTCTGGGCCGCCGGGTGGCGCGGTCGACATAGACATGGACGAACCGGCCATCGGCAAACGCGGTGTCCTCATCGTTGCGGAACAGCGCGATCGCATAGGTGACGCTCGAGCCGCCGATCCGCTCCACCGCAAGCCCTGCCGCGATCCTGTCGGGGAACATCGCCTCCGCGTGGTAGCGGCAGCCGGTCTCGACCACCAGGCCGATCGTCCCCCCGTTCAGCGGATCGAGCAGTCCGGCCTCGATCAGCCATTGATTGATCGCCGTGTCGAACAGCTGGTAGTGCACGACATTGTTCATGTGGCCATAGAGATCGTTGTCCGCCCAGCGGGTCTGAAGCGGCAGGAACGCCTTGAAAGCGGCGCGCAGGGGAGGTGGCGTGCGTGTCATCGCCGCGGTTTCACCATGCCGCAAGCCCCTTGGCAAGTCCTTGGCAGGCGCTGAGCCCGGCTGCGGTGGCGGGTTTCAACCGCGGCGCGGGAACACTTTGCCGATTGTGCAGGTTGCCAAATGATTCTGGACTTTGCTTGAAGAACTGTCGAGACTAAGCGATGCGCTGCGACAGCGGCTGCGAGTGAAGCGGCGCGCCAGACCCGCGAAACCGACGAGGGGACATGACAGATATTGCCATCGAACTCAGGGGGATCGACAAGAAATTCGGTCTCGTCCACGCCAACAAGGACATCGATCTGCGCGTGCGCAAGGGCAGCATTCATGGCATCATCGGTGAAAACGGCGCCGGCAAATCGACGCTGATGTCGATTCTTTACGGCTTCTACCAGGCCGATGACGGCGAGATCTTCGTCGACGGCCGCAAGGCCGACATCAAGGACCCCAACGCCGCCATCGCGGCGGGCATCGGCATGGTGCACCAGCATTTCATGCTGGTGGAAAACTTCACCGTGCTCGAAAACGTCATGCTCGGCGCCGAAGACAGCCAGATCCTGACTTCCGGGATCAGCCGGGCGCGGCAGGAGTTGAAGCGCCTCGAACACGAATACGAGCTGGAAGTCGACCCCGACGCCATCATCGAGGAGCTGCCGGTCGGCCTGCAGCAGCGCGTCGAAATCCTCAAGGCGCTCTATCGCGGCGCCGAGATCCTGATCCTCGACGAGCCGACCGGCGTGCTGACGCCGGCGGAGGCCGACCATCTGTTCCGGATCCTCAAACAGCTCAAGGATCAGGGCAAGACCATCCTGCTGATCACCCACAAGCTGCGCGAGATCATGGCGATCACCGACGAGGTCTCGGTGATGCGGCGCGGCGAAATGGTGGCGACGCGCAAGACGGCCGAAACCTCGGTCGAGGAACTGGCCGAGCTGATGGTCGGCCGCCGCGTGCTGCTGCATGTGGAGAAGGGGCCTGCCTTGCCCGGCGAGGTGCTCCTGTCGGTCGAAAACCTGACCGTGCGCGACAGTCGCGGCTGCGACATGGTCAAGGATGTTTCCTTCGAGGTGCGCGCCGGCGAGATCGTCGGCATCGCCGGCGTTGCCGGCAACGGCCAGTCCGAGCTTCTGCAGGCCGTCTCCGGCATCCGCCGCGCGGTCAACGGCCGCGTGCTGCTCAAGGGCGAGCCCATCCACGTGACCGGCAAGGCCGATCCGTCGGAGCTGCGCCACCGCGGGCTCGCGCATGTGCCCGAAGACCGCCAGCACATGGGGCTGGTTTTGAGTTTCGACGAAAGCGAGAACTCGATCCTCGGCTACCACGACGATCCGCGGTATCTCAACGGCGCCTTTCTCGACATCGACGCGATCCGCGCCGATGCGGCCGAGAAGATCGAGAAATACGATATCCGCCCGCCCAATCCGCGATTGAAGACCGCGAATTTCTCTGGCGGCAACCAGCAGAAGATCGTGCTCGCACGCGAGATGGAGCGCGATCCGCAGGTGCTGATCATCGGCCAGCCGACGCGCGGCGTCGATGTCGGCGCAATCGAGTTCATTCACAAGCGCATCATCGAGATGCGTGACGCCGGCAAGGCGGTGCTCCTGGTCTCGGTCGAGCTCGACGAGATCCGCTCGCTCTCCGACCGGGTGCTGGTGATGTTCGATGGCCGCATTGTCGGCGAACGCGCGCCCGACACCGGCGAAGGCGAACTCGGCCTCCTGATGGCCGGTGTCGAAAATTCCAGGGAGGCGGCCGAATGAGCGTGCCCTATGCAAAACTGCCCGCCTGGGTGGACTACGGGCTGATTCCGCTGATCAATCTCGCCGTCGCTTTCCTGGTGGCGGGCCTGGTGGTGCTCGCCGTCGGCGAAAGCCCGCTCAGGGCCGCGAGCCTCCTGATCGAGGGCGCCTTCGGCTATGGCGAGGGCATCGGCTTCACGCTCTACTACGCCACCAATTTCATCTTCACCGGGCTTGCCGTGGCGGTCGCCTTCCATTGCGGCCTGTTCAACATCGGCGGCGAAGGCCAGGCCTATGTCGCAGGTCTCGGCGTGGCGCTGCCCTGCCTGTGGTTCGATGCCTACCTGCCCTGGTACGTGATCTTCCCGATCGCGATCCTGGGGTCGGCCATGGTGGGGGCGGCCTGGGCGCTGATTCCGGGCTGGCTGCAGGCCAGGCGCGGCAGCCATGTGGTGATCACCACCATCATGTTCAATTTCATCGCCTCGAGCCTGATGGTCTATGTGCTGGTCGATGTGCTGAAACCCGCGGGCTCGATGGCGCCGCAGACCCGCACCTTCGCGGAAAACGGACAGCTGCCGCGGCTCGACTGGCTGATGTCCTGGTTTGGCCTCGACATCGGCGGCGCGCCGTTCAACCTGTCGTTCCTGCTCGCACTCGTTGCGGCATTCCTGGTCTGGGTGCTGATCTGGCGCACGAAGCTCGGCTACGAGATCCGCACCATGGGCTTCAGCCCCAAGGCGGCGCGCTATGCCGGCGTGTCCGAAAGCCGCATCATCATCATCACCATGATGCTCTCGGGCGCGCTTGCCGGCATGATGGCGCTCAATCCGATCATGGGCGACCAGCATTCGATGCAGCTCGATTTCGTCGGCGGCGCGGGCTTTGTCGGCATCGCGGTTGCGCTGATGGGGCGCTCGCATCCGGTCGGCATCGTGCCCGCCGGGATCCTGTTCGGCATGCTCTACCAGGGCGGCGCCGAGATCTCCTTCGAGATGCCGCAGATCTCGCGCGACATGATCACCATCATCCAGGGTCTCGTGATCCTGTTCGCGGGCGCGCTCGAAAACATGTTCCGCCCGGCGATCACCGCCTTCTTCGCAACCATGACCACGGCGCGCGCGGGCAAGACCCTGCCGGCGGGAGAGTAAGCCATGGAGTATTTCGACACGCTGATCGTGATCCTGCAATCGACCGTGCGGGTGTCGGTGCCGCTGATTCTCGCGGCCCTGGCGGGGCTCTATTCCGAGCGTTCGGGGATCTTCGACATCGGGCTCGAGGGCAAGATGCTTGCCGCTGCCTTCGCCGGCGGCGCCGCGGCCGCGGTCACGGGCTCCGCGCTGATCGGCCTCGCCGCCGCGATCTTCGTCTCGGTGTGCCTGGCGCTGGTGCATGGCTTTGCCTCGATCACCCAGCGCGGCAACCAGATCGTCTCGGGCGTCGCCATCAATTTCATCGCGCTCGGCGCCACCGTGATTCTCGGCCAGGCCTGGTTCCGCCAGGGCGGCCGGACCCCGCAACTGACGGGCGACGCCCGCTTCACCACGGTCGAACTGCCCTTTGCCGCCGAAGTCGCCGATGTGCCGATCCTCGGCCCGATCTATTCGAACCTGCTGTCGGGCCATTTCGTGCTCACTTATGTGGCCTTCCTGCTGGTGCCGTTCACCTGGTGGGTGCTCTACCGCACCCGCTTCGGCTTGCGGCTGCGCGCGGTGGGGGAAAACCCCGGTGCGGTCGACACCGCCGGCATCTCGGTGCCGTGGCTCAGATACCGGGCGGTGATCTGCTGCGGCATCCTTTGCGGCATCGCCGGGGCCTATCTGTCGATGGCCATGACCGCGGGCTTCGTCAAAGGCATGACCGCCGGCAAGGGCTTCATCGCGCTTGCAGCCCTGATCTTCGCCAAGTGGAAGCCCATCAATGTCATGTTCGCCTGCCTGCTGTTCGGCTTTCTCGATGCCATGTCGATCCGCATGCAGGGCAATCCCTTGCCGCTGATCGGCGAGGTGCCGGTGCAGTTCATGCAGGCGCTGCCCTATATCCTGACCGTCATCCTGCTTGCCGGCTTCATCGGCAAGGCCGTGCCGCCGCGTGCCGGTGGCGTCCCCTATGTCAAGGAGCGCTGAGATGGCCCAAGACCTGTTCGAAGCCGCGCGCGAGGCCATGGCGAAGTGCCATGCGCCCTATTCGAAATTTCCGGTGGGTGCCGCGATCCGCGCCGATGACGGCTCGATCCATGCCGGCGCCAATATCGAGGTGATCTCCTTTCCGGAAGGCTGGTGCGCCGAAACCACTGCCATCAGCCACATGGTGATGGCGGGCCAGGCCCGCATCCGCGAAGTCGCGGTGATCGCCGAGAAGCTCGACCTGTGCACTCCCTGCGGCGGCTGCCGCCAGCGGCTCGCGGAATTTTCCGCGCCCGACACGCTGGTGCATCTGTGCGACGCCGAGGGCGTGAAAAAGACGCTGCGGATGGACGAGCTCCTGCCCTATGCCTTCGAGACGGAGGTGATCGGATGAGCACCGTCACCGATGTGCTGATCGACCGTTTGCGCGGCCGCATGCCGCGGCTTGCGATCGTGCTCGGCTCGGGCCTCGGCGGCCTGGTCGACACCATCGACGATCCGGTCCGGATCGCCTATGCCGACCTGCCCGGTTTCCCCGAAAGCGGGGTCTCGGGTCATGCCGGAGAAGTCGTGGCCGGCCATGTCGGCTCCACCCCGGTGATGATGCTCTCGGGCCGGGTCCACTATTACGAACACGGCAAGGCGGACGCGATGCGCGTGCCGCTCGAAGCACTCCAGGGGATCGGCGTCACCCATCTGATCCTCACCAATTCCGCGGGCTCGCTGCGCGAGGCCATGCCGCCGGGCTCGGTGATGCGCATCACCGACCATATCAATTTCGCCGGCGCCAATCCGCTGTTCGGTGAGCCGAGCGACCGGCGTTTCGTCGGCATGACCAATGCCTATGACCCGGATCTCTCCGCCCGGCTCACCGCGGCCGCGGAGGCAACCGGCACAGACCTGCATGAAGGCGTCTATATGTGGTTTTCGGGACCCAGTTTCGAAACGCCTGCGGAAATCCGCATGGCACGCACGCTCGGCGCCGACGCGGTCGGCATGTCGACGGTGCCCGAGGTGATCCTCGCCCGCTTCCTCGGCCTCAAGGTGGCGGCGGCCTCCGTGATCACCAATTTCGCGGCGGGCATGACCGGCGGCGAGTTGAGCCACCAGGAGACCAAGGACATGGCGCCGGTGGGCGGCAAGCGGCTTGCGGCCCTTCTCAACCGCATGATCGGAGACATGGCATGAGCATGAACACACTGCAGGCAGGCGTCCATCCGGCGACCGGGTCCGACCTCGTGGCGCTTCACCCTGCCCGCGCCCGCAATGCCGGTACCGATTTCCTGCCCGCCCTGTTCGAGAACATGACGGTCAACCTGTCGGCGACCGAACGGCGTATCGCCTCGCTCGCCGGCCGGCGCACGGTCAAGAAGGACTGGCAGGCCGCCTGGCTGATCCGCGCGATCGAATGCATCGACCTGACCACGCTTGCGGGCGACGACACGCCCGGCAAGGTCGAGCGGCTCTGCGCCAAGGCCCGCAATCCGCTGCGTGCCGATCTGGTCGAGGCGCTCGGGCTCTCGGGCTACGGTCTCAAGACCGGGGCGGTCTGCGTCTACCCGATGATGGTGGGGACGGCCGTCAAGGCGCTCGAAGATTCGGGCATCCCGGTGGCCTCGGTCGCGACCGGATTTCCCGCAGGCCTGACGCCGATGCAGCAGCGGCTTGACGAAATCGCCTATGCGGTCGGCGAAGGCGCGCACGAGATCGACATCGTGATTTCGCGCCGGCATGTGCTCACGGGCAACTGGGAAGCGCTCTACGACGAGGTCCGGGCGATGCGCGAGGCCTGCGGCGAAGCGCATATGAAGGCGATCCTTGCCACGGGCGAATTGAAGACGCTCTCGAATGTCTACAAGGCCTCGATGGTGTCGATGATGGCCGGTGCCGATTTCGTCAAGACCTCGACCGGCATGGAAGCGGTCAACGCCACGCTGCCGGTCAGCCTCGTGATGGTGCGCTCGGTGCGCGACTATCTCGACTTCACCGGCCAGGTCTGCGGCTTCAAGCCCGCCGGCGGCATCCGCACCGCCAAGGATGCGATCGCCTGGCTGGTGCTGATGAAGGAGGAGCTTGGCGGCGCCTGGCTGAAGCCGGACCTGTTCCGCTTCGGCGCGAGTTCGCTTCTGGGCGATATCGAACGTCAGATCGAGCATTATGTGACCGGCCGCTATTCGTCGTCCGACCGTCACGGCATGGCGTGAGGAGCGCTCCATGAACAGGATCAGGGATATTTTGAACACCATGGATTACGGCCCGGCCCCCGAAGACGACAAGGATGTGCGCGCCTGGCTCGCCCGCCACGAAAAGGGTTTCGGCCATTTCATCGGCGGCAGTTTCACCAAGGTGACGGGAGAGACATTCGCCGTCACGAATCCGGCCAGTGGCGAGGCCCTTGCGACGGTCACCATTGCCGGGGAAAGCGACGTCGACAATGCAGTGGCCGCCGCCGGCAAGGCGCTGAAGAAATGGCAGGCGCTGACGGGCAACCAGCGCGCCCGCCACCTCTACGCGCTTGCCCGCCATGTGCAGAAACATGCCAGATTCCTGGCAGTGCTCGAAACGCTCGACAACGGCAAGACCATCCGCGAAACCCGCGACATCGACGTTCCGCTGGTGGCGCGCCATTTCTATCATCACGCCGGATGGGCGGAGCTCAGGGACACGAGCTTTCCGGGCTACGAGCCCGTCGGTGTCTGCGGGCAGATCATCCCGTGGAACTTCCCGCTGCTGATGCTTGCCTGGAAGGTGGCGCCGGCGCTCGCCGCAGGATGCACCGTGGTGCTCAAATCCGCCGAGCACACGCCGCTGACCGCGATTGCCTTCGCCGGGATCTGCGCCGAAGCCGGCTTGCCCGCGGGCGTGTTCAACCTTGTCAACGGCGCGGGCGAAACCGGCGCGTTGCTGGCGGGTCATGAGGGCCTCGCCAAGCTCGCCTTCACCGGCTCCACCGCCGTCGGCCGGCTGTTGCGCCGGCAGACCGCGGGCTCGGGCAAGAAGCTCTCGCTCGAACTCGGCGGCAAGTCGCCGTTTATCGTGTTCGACAATGCCGATCTCGACGCCGCTGTCGAGGGCGTGGTCGACGCGATCTGGTTCAATCAGGGCGAGGTCTGCTGTGCCGGCTCCCGCGCGATCGTCCAGGAGGGCATCGCCGAGCGGTTCCACGACAAGCTTCGCGCGCGGATGGAAAAACTCCGCATCGGCAATCCTCTCGACAAGTCGATGGACATGGGCGCGGTGGTGGCGCCGGTTCAGATCGAGCAGATCACCGCCAAGGTCAAGGCCGGCGTCGACGAAGGCGCCGAGATGTGGCAGCCGAGCTGGGCGCACACGATCGTGAATTCGGATGGGTGCTTCTTCCCGCCGACTCTGTTCACCCATGTGGCCCCGTCCTCGCCGCTGGCGCAGGAGGAGATCTTCGGCCCGGTGCTGGCGTCCATGACCTTCCGCACGCCGGCCGAAGCCATTCAACTCGCCAACAATTCGCGCTACGGCCTCGCGGCCTCGGTCTGGTCGCAGAACATCGACGAGGCGTTTGATGCGGCGCGGTCGCTCAAGTCCGGCATCGTCTGGATCAATTCCACCAACCTGTTCGATGCGTCTGCCGGTTTCGGCGGCTACAGGGAAAGCGGCTTCGGCCGTGAGGGCGGCCGCGAGGGCATGCTCGAATATCTGGTTCCGGCCTTCGAGGCCAAGGCCAAGAAACTCGACGAGAGCGCGCCGCTGCCTGCGCCGACGCCCGTCCCGGGCGGCGAGGGGGCCGGCCTCGACCGCACCGTGAAAATGTATATCGGCGGCAAGCAGGCGCGGCCGGATTCGGGCTATTCCTACCCCGTCTCTGGCAAGGGCGGAAAACATCTGGCGGAAGTCGGACTCGGCAACCGCAAGGACATCCGCAACGCCGTGGAGGCCGCGCACAAGGCGTCCGGCTGGAGCGCGATGACCGGCCATGCCCGCGCTCAGGTGCTCTATTTTCTCGCCGAAAACCTCGAACTGCGCGCGTCCGAGTTCGCGGCCCGTCTCGCCGATGCGGGCGCATCGACCAGCGCCGCCAAGCGCGAGGTCGAAGCCTCCGTCGCCCGCATCATGCATTACGCCGCCTGGGCCGACAAATATGACGGCGCGGTGCGCGCGCCCGACAAGCGCATGCTGACGCTCGCGCTCAACGAACCCTGGGACGTGATGGGGATTTCCTGCCCCGACGAGGCGCCGCTTCTGGGCTTCGTGTCGCTGGTGATGCCGGCCATCGCCATGGGCAATCGCGTCGTGGTCACGCCCTCGCCGACCCAGCCGCTCGCGGCCTGCGACTTCTACCAGGTGCTCGACACCTCCGACGTGCCCGGCGGGGTCGTCAACATCGTCACCGGCGACCGCGATACGCTGGCCGACACCATGGCCAGGCACGACGACATCGCGGCCCTGTGGTATTTCGGCTCGGCCTCCGGCACCGAACTGGTCGAACGCGAATCCGCCGGCAATCTCAAGGCGGTCTGGGCCAACAATGGCAAGGCGCGCAACTGGTTCGACCCTGTCCAGGGCCAGGGCGAGGACTTCCTGTTCCACGCGGTCCGCATCAAGACCGTGTGGACGCCGTTCGGGGTCTAGGAGCCGGCCATGCTGCCCCAGGAATTCATCAGGACCAAGCGCGACGGCCGGGCTCTCGATCCGGCCGACATCGCAAGCTTCATCCGGGGGCTGACCGATGGCAGCGTGACCGAGGGCCAGGTCGCGGCCTTCGCCATGGCCGTGTTCTTCAACGGCATGAGCCGCGCGGAGGCGGTGGCGCTGACGCTGGCGATGCGCGATTCGGGCGAGGTGCTGTCCTGGCCCGAGATCGACCGTCCGGTGGTCGACAAGCACTCGACCGGGGGCGTCGGCGACAATGTCTCGCTGATGCTCGCGCCGATCGCGGCGGCCTGCGGGCTGGCGGTGCCGATGATATCGGGCCGAGGCCTCGGCCATACCGGGGGTACGCTCGACAAGATGGAATCGATCCCCGGCTACCAGGCGGTGCCGGACAATGCGCTGTTTCGCAAGGTGGTGGGGTCGGTGGGCTGCGCGATCATCGGCCAGACCGGCGATCTCGCCCCGGCCGACCGACGCTTCTACGGCATCCGCGACGTCACCGGAACGGTCGAATCGGTGCCGCTGATCACCGCCTCGATCCTGTCCAAGAAACTCGCCGCCGGGCTCGGCGCGCTGGTGCTCGACGTGAAAAGCGGCAACGGCGCCTTCATGGACACGCCCGAACGCTCGCTCAAGCTGGCGCGCTCGCTGGTGGAGGTCGCGGTCGGCGCCGGCATGCCGACGACGGCGCTGGTCACCGACATGAGCCAACCGCTGGCGAGTGCCGCGGGCAACGCCGTCGAAGTCGTCAATGCCGCCGATTTTCTCACCGGCAAGGCCCGCGACAGCCGCCTCGAAGAGGTCACGCTGGCGCTTGCCGGCGAGATGCTGGTGGCGGGCGGACTGGCTGCGGGCCCGGAAGAGGGTATCGCCCGGGTGCGCGCCGCGCTCGAGGATGGACGTGCCGCGGAGATCTTCGACCGCATGGTCCACGCCCTCGGTGGTCCGGCGGATTTCCTTGCGGATCCCGGCCGGCATCTTCCGTCAGCGCCTCTGGTCTCGCCCTGCCTCGCCGGCCGTGCAGGCTATGTGACTGGCTACGACACCCGCGGCGTCGGCCTTGGCGTGGTCGCCCTCGGCGGCGGGCGCACCCGGCCGGGCGATGCGGTCGATCATGCGGTGGGGCTGACGGGCCTGCTGCCGGTCGGCACCCGGATCGAGAAGGACATGCCGCTGGCCTTGATCCATGCGCGCAACGACGGCCAGGTGGCAGAGGCGCAACGGTGCCTGCTTGAGGCCATCAGCATCGGCGACGAGCCGCCGCCGCCAACCCCGGTGATCCTGAGCCGCCAGGCCTAGCGTGGCTCAGTTGACCAGTTCGAGCTTGTTGTTGTCGACCCGGTAGGACTGCAGCTTCGACATGAAGCTCATGCCGATCAGCGCCGTCGACAATGCGGAATCATCGAGCACGAAGGCCTGCACGTCGCGCACCGTGATCGAGCCGACCTCCATGCGGTCGAGACTGACCAGCGCCGCCCTGGTCGACCCGTTGGCGGTGCGAACGGTGTGTTTGTACTCGGAATTGGCCGGCGACACGCCAAGGCTCTGGGCAACCGACCGGTTGATCGCCACGTAGGTCGCGCCGGTGTCGATCAGTCCGCGTACATAGCGGCCGTTGATATGGAAGTCGGCGCTGAAATGGCCGTCGCGATTCATGGGAATGCTCGCCGCGCGCACGCCGGTCGCGTAATGCGCCACCGGCTTGGCTGCCTCGGCCGGCTGGGCGTGGGAGGTGACGGGGCTCGGGGATGCGGTTTTCGGGGCTGCCTCCCTGGACAGATATGTCGAGATATCCTGCGCGTAGTAGGGCAGACTGGAGACGGCCAGCACGCTGCAGCAGACCAGGAACAGATTCTTCAACATGCCGGTACTCCCGAAGTAACCGGCGCATTGAACCAACGCGGTGCTAACGCTGCATGAACATCCCATGCATCCGCCGCACAAATCTTCCTCTTTGGTTAAGGCTCGGAAAACGGCATCGCGGGCGCACCCGGCGCGGCTTTGCGCGGGGCGATCCGCCCCGGTGTTCCGGCGCTATTTGGTGCCGTACATCCGGTCGCCCGCATCGCCAAGACCCGGCACGATATAGCCCTTCTCGTTGAGATGGCTGTCGATCGAGGCGGTGTAGATCGGCACGTCCGGGTGCGCCTTCTGGAAATTCGCGATCCCCTCGGGCGCCGCGAGCAGGCACAGGAAGCGGATATTGTGCGCGCCGCGTTCCTTGAGCTTGTCGATCGAGGCAATCGAGGAGTTTCCGGTCGCCAGCATCGGGTCGACCACGATCACCAGGCGGTTGGCCACGTCCTCGGGCGCCTTGAAGTAATATTCGATCGCTTCGAGCGTTTCATGGTCGCGGTAAAGGCCGATATGGGCGACGCGGGCGGAGGGAACCAGATCCAGCATGCCTTCCAGAAGCCCGTTACCGGCCCGCAGGATCGAGGCGAACACCAGTTTCTTGCCCTCGAGAACCGGCGCGTCGATCTCCGTCAGCGGCGTCTCGATGCGCTCCATGGTCAGTTCGAGATCGCGCGTGATCTCGTAGCACAAGAGCGTCGAGATTTCCTTCAACAGCCGCCGGAACCCCGCCGTCGAGGTTTCCTTCTTGCGCATGATGGTGAGCTTGTGCTGCACCAGCGGGTGATCGATAACTGTAACGCCGTTCATGTTGTCCTGCCTTCGCTGTGACCGGACGTTGCCATCAGGCCAGTCCCGGGTCACGGATGGGGTTCCGCCCGAATACGACCCCTCCGCGCTGGCTTCCTGCCCAGAAAGCGGCCGCAGCGCGGAGCGGACCTCGCCCGATTTAGACACCGATTGCCCGGTTGCGGCAACCGCCAAGCCGCGATTCAGTCAAGCTGTCCCAAGAGAAATGCGCGGGTGTCCTCGTCGATGAAGGCTGCCTGCAGCGCGGTGCGGGTGATTGCGGTCAATGCGGCCCGGTCATAGCCCCAGGCCTCCGCCGCCATCCGGTATTCCCGGCCGACGGAGGTGCCGAAATGCGGCGGGTCGTCGGAGCTCAGCGTCACCCTCACCCCGGCCACGCGCAGCCGGTCGAACGGGTGGCTGGCGATATCGGGATAGAGCCCCAGCGCGAGGTTCGAGCCGGGGCAGACCTCCAGCACTACCCCACTCTCGGCGAGGCGGCGGACCAGCGCCTCGTCCTCGATGGCGCGGACCCCGTGGCCGATCCGCGCGGGGCGGATGTGGTCGAGCGCGCCGCGCACGCTTTCGGGCCCGGCAAGCTCGCCGGCATGGATGGTGATGCCGAGCCCGGCCTCGCGGGCGATGTCGAAGGCGCGGGCGAAATCCCCCGGGGTGCCGAAGCGCTCCTCGCCGGCCATGCCGAAGCCGCTGATCAGCGGATGCGGCCGCGATGCCGCGAGCCGTGCCGCCGCCTCGACCCTTTCGGCGCCCAGGTGCCGGACCCCCACCACGATCATCCGGCACTCGATGCCGGTCGAGGCCTTCGCCGCACCGATGCCCGCGGCAAGCCCGTCGAAATAGGCCACCGGCGACAGGCCCGCGGCTGCCGCATGATCCGGCGAGACGAAGATCTCCGCATAGATGGCGCCTTCTTCGGCGATGCCCTCGAGATAGGTCTGCGCCAGCAACGCGTAATCCTCCTCGGAGCGGAACAGCGCCGCCGCACCGTCATAGGCGCCGAGAAAGTCCGTGAAATCCGACCAGACATAACGGTCGCCGGAAATGAAGCCCGAAACGTCGGCTCCGTATTTCCGCGCCTGCGCGCGCACCAGTTCCGGGGAGGCGGCCCCTTCGATATGGCAATGCAGTTCGGCCTTCCTGACCGCCGCGCTCACAGGAAGCTCCGTCCGCTTGCAAGCGCCGGCAGGCCCAGATGCCGCGCCACCGTGGCGCCGATATCGGCATAGGTCGAGCGTATGCCGATATTGCGTGCCGCCACGCCCGGCCCGAAACCGAGCACGGGCACGCGTTCGCGGGTATGGTCGGTTCCGCGCCAGGTGGGATCGCAGCCGTGGTCGGCGGTCATGATCACCAGATCGCCCTTCTTGAGAAGTTTGGCGAAGCGCGGCAGCAGGGCGTCGAGCGCCTCCAGCGCCGCGGCGTAACCGGCGACATCGCGGCGGTGGCCGTAGAGCATGTCGAAATCGACGAAATTGGTGAACACCAGGTCCCCGTCGCGGGCTTCTTCGGTGGCCTTCAGCGTGGCCTCGAAAAGCGCCGCGTTGCCGCTCGCCTTTCGCAGGTCGGTGACGCCCTGGTGGGCGAAGATGTCGCTGATCTTGCCGACCCCGAACACGCGGTGTCCGCTGTCCTTGACCAGGTCGAGCACCGTCGGCCCCGGCGGCGGCACGGAGAAATCCCTGCGGTTTCCGGTGCGCTCGAAGCCGGTTTCGGGCGTGCCCACGAACGGCCGCGCGATCACCCGGCCGATATTGAGCGGATCGATCAGCCGGCGCACCACCTTGCACAGCGCGAGCAACCGCTCGAGGCCGAAGCCCTGTTCGTGGGCTGCGATCTGGAACACTGAATCCGACGAGGTGTAGCAGATCGGCTTGCCGGTCCTGAGATGCTTCGCGCCGAACCGGGCGATGATCTCGGTGCCCGAGGCGTGGCAATTGCCGAGAATGCCGGGAACCTCCCCCTGCTCGATGATGGCGGCGACCAGTTCGTCGCTGAAGGCGGGGCCCCCCGCGGGGAAATAACCCCAGTCGAACATCACCGGCTGACCGGCAATCTCCCAATGGCCCGAGGGCGTGTCCTTTCCGTGCGAGACTTCGCTTGCCGCGCCGTAGAGCCCGCGCGGCCGGGCGGGAAGCGTCCAGCCCGCCGGCAGCGCGCCCGATGCGGCGAGCGCCGCTTCGCCCAGACCCAGCGACTGCATGTGCGGCAGGGTCAGGACCCCCTTGCGCAGGCCCGGGCGGTCGGCTAGCCCGCCGGCGCATTGCTCGGCGATGTGGAGAAGCGTGTTGGCCCCCAGATCGCCATAGGCATCGGCATCCGGCGCTCCGCCGATGCCGAAGGAATCAAGAACAAACAGGAATGCGCGCGCCATACAGGTATCTCCAGGGTGGCGCGCAAGTTAGCCGGATTCGCCGGGGATCGGAAGGGTTGCGGCCAGGCCGGGCCGGTAACCTTGTTTTCACCATGATCGCGCGCCCTGCTGCAATCGTGGTAGGATCGTAGCATGCTTGCGACGATGCGTGCCGCCCCTTTCGCCGGAATCCTGCGTCTGCTCCTGGGAGCCGGCGCGGCGCTGGCCGTTCTCGCGGCGGCGCCGGCGCGGGCCGATTACCGCGACAGCGTTCCGGTCTTGCGCATCGGCCTGGTCGATGCCCGGCTCGCGGCAACCGATCCGGCCAAGCTCGCCGCCGTCAGCGCGGCCTTCACCTCCGCGCTGGGGCTGCCGGTCGAAATCGTCCGGATGGGTAGCTATGCCGCGCTGATCGACGCCCATGCCAGCGGCCGGGTCGGCTATGCCATCCACTCGACCCGGTCCTATGCCGCCACCGACGCGGTCTGCGGCTGCATCCGCGCCTTCAGAACCCCGGTCGCCGCCGATGGGTCGACGGGATTCCGCTCGGTGCTGGTCGTGCGCGACAGCGTCACCGCGCCGGTCTCCGATCTGCGGATCGGCTATTCGCGCGAGGAGTCCGTTTCCGGTTTCGTCATCCCGCAGCAGGCGATTGCGACCGGCGGGCTGGCCATGCCGCACCTGGTGCGCGCGGGCAGCGTATCGTCGGTGATCGCGATGTACGATGCCGGGGATATCGACGGTTTCTTCGCCTGGATTCCCGACCGGCCGGGGGATGCGGGATCCGATATCAGCCAGCTGTTCGGCGGCTGGCCGGGGCGCGGCGCCGAGAAGGCCGATCCGTTGCGCATGCTTTGGTCGTCGCAGCGCATTCCCTATGGACCCCACGCGGTCCACCGGTCGCTGCCCGACGATCTGGTCGAGGCGCTGGGCGCCTTTCTCGACGAGATGCCGCAAACGGCACCGGGCCTGCTCGACATTTTCGAGCCGGTTTATGGCGGGGGATATGTGGCGCCCGACCCGGAGGATTTCCGCAATGTCCGCAGCCTGGTCGCGCCGGTTGCGGGGACGGACCGCGCGGCCTTGCCGGGGCGCTGAACGCGGATTGCCGCCTCAGCAGTCCGAGCAGGTCACGCTGTCGCCCACGCGCTGGCGCAGGTGGTAGGTCTTCTGCATGTGGATGGTGCGCAGGTCGATATCCACCGCCCCGGGCATGACCAGCAGCAGGTCATGGTCGAAATTGAGTTCGGTGCGCACCAGGAAGGTGTTGGGAATCGCCAGGTCCGCGGGCAGGGCTTGTTGCGAACCCGTCGCATAGGGGCGGGTGTTGTCGTCCTGCCAGGACCAGGTGGCCTTGCCGACGCCAGAGGCGTCGATCGCTATTCCGGTGATCCTGACCTTGATGCCATCGGAGCGGAACGGCGTCATCACGCTTTGCGCGACATTGACCATCGAGCCGAGATAGCTCTTGGTGACGGTTTCGTCCTGGGTGACGAGATCGGCCACGGTGCTGGCGGCGCGCGCCAGTTTCTTGTTGACCGACATGGCGACGGATACTTCGAGCGATCCCATATACAGCACGATCAGCACCGGGGCGATCAGCGCGAATTCCACCGCGCCCACGCCCGCGCGGTCGGAGCGCAGCGCCCGGACCCTCCGGTTCAGTCCTGCCAGCAATCCCGCCATGACCTTGCTCCCTGGGTGAATTGCGTGCGTGTGCATGGCCGGATCGCCGCTCACGGGTAGTTCTCGTTGCGAAAGGCTGCCGTGGCCACCATCAGGTAATCGCGCGGCATCGACCCGTCCTTGCGGATATTGGTGATGAACGGCCGCACCAGGTCGGTCATCACTTCCCAACGGTAATAGGCCCGCACGATGTTGATGGATTGCGGCCCACCGGGCCTGTAGGCGAAGGAGGTCGGGTCGAGATCGGAGAACTGCTCGTTGCTGACCTTGGGAATATAGTTCGGGATGGCGGCGAAACTCGCAAACTCGCGGACGTCGAGATAGAGCTTCCGGTCATCGGGATCTTCCGTCGCAGGGCATTTGATCATCAGGCTGATCTCGGCGCAGAACCTGGCGCGGAACTGCTCGGCGGTCAGGTCGGTGGTGCGGCCGAGGCCGTAGGTGATCTGGCCGGTGCGGATCTGCCGCCCCATGGTGTCGACCGCGTTTTCCAGCAATTGCTCGCCGGCAAAGGCGATGAAGGCCTCGATGGTCGCGAACACCAGAAGGAAGAAGGGAAAGGCGAGCAGCCCGAACTCGATGGCGGCGGTGCCGTCCCGGGACCGCCGCAAGCGGCCGGCAATCCGCGGCAACCGGCTTCGGAGCGCTCGCCGTGGACGGGCTTGGTCATCGAGTTTCATCTTCGGACTCCCGGACATGCAGTGTCACAAGCCGAAAATAGGACGAAGTCGTTGAATATTCGTAACGCGGTGCCTGTTCCATGGTCCCGCGTGGTTAACCAGCCATGAATCTGCGGGATGCCGCCGGGTGCCTCGGGCGCCTGTCGTCCGGACCCTCTCAGGGATTGGGCGCGGTCGCCTGCACATGCTCTTCGCAGGAGGGCGAGCAGGAATAGACCGACCGGCTGGTCTGCTTGAACACCCGCAGCGTGTTGGCCTCGTCGACACTGACCATGATGCGCTCATCGACGATGGCATTGCCGGTCTGGTCGAGGATGACCAGATTGGTGGTGCCGTAGGATTTGCCCGTCAGGATGATCGTCTGGGGATCGGACACCGCGACATCGGCCACACTCGCATTGCCGATGATCACCTTGGCGACAGGGCGATCGAGCTTGAGGATACGCGCATGGTCCATGAACACCCGTATCACGTCCTCGGCGCCATGGGCCGGAAGCGACGACGCAACCGCGAGCGCCAAGCCGCAAGCGACTTGCACAAACCGGCGCCGGGCAGGGATGGAATGGGTCATGCCGTTTCCTTCGGAACTGCGGAGATGGTCCCTAAAATCGCGCGGATTGGTGAATGAAGCCTTAAGGCGGGCGCCGATACCACGAAATACCCTCGCTTTGACGCCATCAATGGAACAGGTGCGATGCCTCGGAGGCGAGGTCGGTCTCCCGGACCGCGATTGCCGAGCGCCTCTGCGGGAAGAGCGAAGTGACCCGCTTTGGTTCGTGTCGCCCATCCCGGGCGCCCAGTCCGGCCTGTGGGATCTCGCCAACAAAGGGATTGCGTCGACAAGGCCGGGCAGAGGCGAGGATGCCGGCTGAGGATCTGTTAACCAGAATACCGGTGATGACCGGCTAAGCTTTTGCTAACCACATTCATTAAGCAGATCGAAAAGACCTCACGATAGGGTGACCTCATCTGATCAACGGCAACGGTTGACGGAGTGCTGAACCCACTGTTTGGATTAAGGAGTATCCCATGAAGAACATCATCGACCGCTTCGTCAAAGACGAATCCGGCGCCACCGCCATCGAATATGGCCTGATCGCCGCCCTCATCTCGGTCGCCCTGATCACCGGCGCCACCACGCTCGGCAACACGCTGAACGCCCAGTTCCAGAGCCTGTCGGACAAGATGAACTCCGCGAACGACCTGCATACCCCAGCGGCTGGGGGCTGAGACTGGTTTCTAAACCATTCAATCATGACAAAGCCGCCCCGGGGGGCGGCTTTTTTTGTGCGTTCATTGCTGTTTCTTAAGGTCTTCCAATTAGTCTCGGGTCGAGCTCAGGAGCAAGCCGATGGTTGAAGCCGCGATTTTTGTCATTCTGCCGCTTTGCGTGGCCATGGCCGCGTTCTGCGATTTTATCTCGATGAAAATCCCGAACCGCATTTCGATTATCCTGGTGGTGTCGTTCTTCATCGTCGCGCCCTTGAGCGGCATGGATCTGGCCACGTTCGGCTGGTCGGTTGTTGCAGCCCTTTGCGTTTTCGCCGGCGGTTTCGCCCTGTTCGCCCTCAACGTCATGGGCGGCGGGGATGCCAAGCTGTTGACGGCACTGGCATTCTGGTACGGGTTCAACGGCGATCTGGTGGCGCTGCTGGGCTTAACCGGCGTCTTTGGCGGCTTTCTGGCGCTGATCGTGCTGCTTATCCGCGCCAACCAGAACGTGCTCTTGATCGCGCCGCTGCCGATCCCGATGCATTTCTTCAAGGCCCGCGCCGGAATTCCCTATGGCGTGGCGATCGGGGCGGCGGCCTTCTCCACCTATCCCGATACCGCGATCTTCCAGGCCGCGCTCGCGCGGATGATTTGAACCGCCTGCGCGGGCATCCACTCCCGATACCATTGCCGTCAGGCTGAAACTGCCGCAGCGCACCCGCGCTCTGTCAACGGGGGCCGGCGTCTGGCAGCTGCATCGGGGGGCGCGTGTTGCTGCAAGTTTGCGTTAACCCTGTTCGCTAGAGAGTCATTAACCATAATTACACGATTGCGCATGCATTCTGCGGCGAGCGTATCCCGTACTCGTCAGAGGAAGCAGCATGAAACCCGCACGCGTCGTCATTATGGCAGTGGCCGTCCTGGCAGCAGCTCTGGCCGGGTATCTGGCCATGAACCTGACACCGACCGTCCAGGTCAATGAAATCGCTTCCGCGCCGGTCATCCAGAAGATGCCGACGATCGATGTGCTGGTGACCACTTCCAGCCTGCCGGTGGGCTCGCGGCTCAACGCCGAAACCATGCAGTGGAAGGGGTGGCCGGAGGATGGCCTCGTCGAGGGGCTGATCCGTCGCGACACCCGCCCAGAAGCCATCGACGAGCTGTCGGGCTCGGTCGTGCGTCTGCCGGTCTTTGCCGGCGAACCGCTCCGGGCCGAGAAGATCGTCGATTCCTCCGCGCGGATCATGTCGTCGCTGCTGCCCGCCGGCAAGCGCGCTGTCGCCACCGAGATCTCGGTCGCCACCAGCGCCGGCGGCTTCATTCTTCCCAACGACCGGGTGGACGTGATCATGGTGCGGCGGAAGACCGGTGCGGAAGGGTTCGTCACCGAGGTCATCCTGTCCAACATCCGGGTGCTGGCCATCGATCAGCGCATCGAGGAAGACGCCAACGGCAACCGCACCGCGGTGGGGACCACGGCGACGCTGGAGCTGACGCCGGAACAATCCAAGATCATCTCCGTCGCCCAGCAGATGGCCGACCGGCTGACCCTTGTGCTGCGCAGCATCGCCGACGTTCAGGAACCGGACGTCGACGGGGCGAAATATCTCTTGAGCGGCGAAGATGGCTCGGCAGCCATCCAGCTGATCCGCTCTGGCACCATAACCGAAGTTGGCGCCACCAACTGAAGCGGAGAATGAACGTGCGTCACATTTCAAAATCGCTCCTGTCTTCCATCTTCGGTCTTGCCCTGGCCGGAGCAACCGTCTTCACGGGCCTCGGACTGGACCCTGCCACCGGCGGCTTCCTGTCCACGGCCCAGGCGGCCGAAAGCGTCATCCGGATCACCCATACCGGTCCCGGCGTCACCAAACGGGTCAAGCTCGGCCTCAACAAGGCGATCGTGATCGACCTGCCGACCGATGCCCACGATATCCTGGTGGCCGATCCGAGCCTTGCCGACGCGGTTACCCGCACCTCGCGCAGGATGTATCTGTTCGGCAAGACCGTGGGCCAGACCAACATCTTCATCTTCGGCCCCGGCGGCGAAGAGATCGTCGCCATCGATCTGGAGATCGAACGCGATGTTTCCGGCCTGCAGGCGCATCTGGCCCGCTTCCTTCCCGACTCGGACATCCGGGTCGAGATCATTTCCGACAATATCGTGCTCACCGGCTCGGTGCGCACGCCGCAGGACGCGGCCCAGGCAGCCAACCTGGCGCAGATCTTCCTGACCGGGGGCGAGGCGACGACGCGCGAGATCACTGCCGCCGGCACCGAGGGCGGGACCTCGGCGATCTTTGCGGAAGGTCGTCAGAAATCGCAGATCGTCAACCTGCTCAAGATCGACGGCGAGGACCAGGTGACGCTCAAGATCACGGTCGCGGAAGTCAGCCGCGAAGTGCTCAAGCAGCTCGGCTTCAACAATTCCGTGTCCAACAGCTCCGGCGTCGACGTTCTCACGCTCAACAACGCCGCTGAGATTGCTTCCGGCGGGATCAGCGGCACGCTGACGGGCTCGATCGGCAAATACGGCATCCAGAGCGTGCTCAACGCCATGGAGCAGGCCAAGGTCATCCGCATGCTGGCCGAACCCAGCCTGACCGCCATTTCCGGTGAAAGCGCAGCCTTCACCTCTGGCGGCGAGATCCTGCGCAACGTCTATCAGCCGGACGGCTCGATCGCGACCGAAAGCTACGAATATGGCATCAAGCTCGATTTCACCCCGGTCGTGCTTTCGGCGGGGCGCATCAGCCTCAAGATCAACACCGAGGTTTCCGAGCCGTTGACCGAGGGCAACACCACGGAATTCCGCAAGCGGCAGATCGAGACATCGGTCGAGCTTCCGTCCGGCGGCTCGATCGCGCTCGCGGGCCTTGTGCGCGACAACGTGCAGCAGGACACGCAAGGCGTCCCCGGGGCGAGCAAGATCCCCGTGTTCGGCACGATGTTCCGCAGCAAGTCCTATTCCCGCGCCGAGACCGAGCTGGTGGTGATCGCCACGCCGTATCTGGTCAAGCCGGTCGCCCGCAATGCGCTGGCGCGTCCGGACGACAATTTCAACCCGCCCAGCGATGGCGCAGGCTTCTTCCTTGGACGGGTCAACCGCGTCTACGGCCACATGGAAACCGATCTCAAGCCCGGTCGCTATCACGGCGTCGTCGGCTTCATCTACAAGTGATCAGGGGACATCCGATGCAAACCAATACCTTTGCCCATTCGTGCCCCGATCAGGACCGCCTGCGCCGCCGCGTTGGCTGGCCGCGACCGGCCGCCCTCTCGCTCTGCCTGGTCACGCTTTTCCTTTCCGGCTGCGCCGGATACGGCCCCTCCAGCATTACCGTCGGTTCGATTCCGGACGACTACCGGACCAATCACCCGATCATCGTTGCGGAGAAGGAGCACAGCTTCGACCTGCCGGTGGGCTCGGGAGACCGCAAGCTGACGGTCGCCATGCGCGAGGCGGTGCGCGGTGTTGCCAGCAACTACCGGGCCAACGCCTCCGGTGCGGTGCGCATCATCGCCCCTTCGGGCTCGCTCGATGCCGGCGCCGCCCAGCGAATGGCGGGCGAGGTGGCCGAGGTCTTGCGCTCCGAAGGCATCCCGCGTGACCGCATCATCACGAGCTACTACCAGGCCGGGAGCGGCGGCGACGCCGCACCCATTCGCATCAGCTATCTCGCCATCACCGCCTCGACCAACGAATGCGGGCGCTGGCCCGAGGACATGCTCGCCAACAGCGCGGACAACAAGCACTACGCCAATTTCGGCTGTGCCTCGCAGAACAACCTGGCTGCCCAGATCGCCAATCCCGGCGATCTGCTGAACCCGCGCGGAAGCACGGCGATCGACGCGACCCGTCGCGCGAACGCCATCGATGCCTATCGTCAGAACGGTGCCGCGCTTTGACGCACCGCAACGCCCAAGCAGTGAAAGCAGGACAAGGCAGATGACCAACCTTGACTACGAAATCGAGCAGGACCCGCGGCAGGAAGCGCCGGAGCCCGTTTCCGAGCGCGCCGAATTCGACCGCATCCGCCCGCTGCCGCGGATCTCGGTGCATGCTTTCGTCGAATCGGATGGCCTGGCCAAGACCATGGAACGCTGCGCCCAGGACCGGCGCATGGCCAAGGTCAACCTGCGCATCAATTCGGGCGGCGTCTCGGCGGCGACCAACATGTTCGCCGGCTCGCCCACGCCCAACCTGCTGATCCTGGAAACCCGGGCCGACGCCCGCACGCTGATCGGCGAACTCGGCGACCTGGCCGAAGTCTGCGACCCCGACACGCGGGTGGTGGTGGTCGGCCATGTCAACGACGTCGCGCTCTACCGCGACCTGGTGCGCAACGGCGTGTCCGAATACATCGTCGCGCCGGTCTCGATGGCGGACCTGATCGGGGTCATCTCGGCGATCTTCGTCGATCCCGAAGCCGCTCCGCTCGGCCGCTCGATCGCCTTTGTCGGCGCCAAGGGCGGCGTCGGCTCCTCCACCATCGCCCACAATTGCGCCTGGAGCATCTCCAGCCTGTTCTCGAGCGAGGTGATCCTCGCCGATCTCGATCTCGCCTTCGGGACCGCGAACCTGAATTTCGACAACGACCCCACGCAAGGCATTGCCGAGGCGGTCTATTCGCCCGACCGGCTTGACGAGGTGTTCCTCGACCGCCTGCTGGCCAAGTGCTCGGAGCACCTGTCCATGCTGGCGGCGCCGTCGATGCTCGACCGCACCTATGATTTTTCGGGCGACGTGTTCCTGCCGATCCTCGACATCATCCAGCGCAACGCGCCGGTCTCCGTGCTCGACGTGCCGCATGTCTGGACCGAGTGGAGCCGAAAGGTGCTGTGCGCGGCCGACGAGATCGTGGTCACCGCGACCCCGGATCTCGCCAACCTGCGCAACACGAAGAACCTGTTCGATACCTTGCGCAAATTGCGGCCCAACGACCGCCAGCCGCTGCTCATCCTCAACCAGGTCGGCATGGCCAAGCGGCCGGAAATCGCCCCCGACGTGTTCTGCGATCCGCTCGACATCGAGCCGCTGGCGATCATCCCCTTCGATGCCGCGCTGTTCGGCGAGGCGGCCAATTCAGGCCTCATGATCGGTGAATCGGCGGCCAGGTCCCCGGTCGCCGAAGCCATGTCGCAGATCGCCCATGTCGTCACCGGCCGGGCGGAGGCGAGAAAGCGCAAGAAGGCGGGGCTGTCGTCGCTGATGGGCCTGCTGGGCCGCAAGTAAACAGGGAAGTCTGGAGTAAGCACCATGTTCGGCAAACGCAGCAACGATGGATCGGGCAAGCCGCTACCCGCCCCCTCGGCCAGGCCGATGGTCCATGCCGAGGCGCAGGCGATGCCGATGCCTGACGCCCGACCGGCGATGCAGGCGAGCGCACCGCAGACGCCGCTGGCGGCGGACGCCGTTGCCAAGCCGGTGCAGCAGCCGGTTCCGCGCCGCGAGGAACCGCCGGTCAAGCGCAAGGCGGCCCGCAACGAAGCCTATTACGACACCAAGAGCCAGGTCTTCACCGCCCTGATCGACACCATCGACCTGTCGCAACTTGCCAAGCTCGACGGCGAAAGCGCGCGCGAGGAAATCCGCGACATCGTCAACGACATCATCACCATCAAGAATTTCGCGCTCTCGATCGCCGAGCAGGAGGAACTGCTCGACGACATCTGCAACGACGTTCTGGGCTATGGCCCGCTCGAACCTCTGCTGGCGCGCGACGACATCGCCGACATCATGGTCAACGGTGCGGGCCGGACCTATATCGAAGTCGCCGGGAAGGTTCAGGAGACCGATATCCGGTTCCGCGACAACAGCCAGCTTCTGTCGATCTGCCAGCGCATCGTCAGCCAGGTCGGCCGCCGCGTGGACGAATCCTCGCCGATCTGCGACGCCCGCCTGCCGGACGGCTCCCGCGTCAACGTGATCGCGCCGCCGCTCGCCATCGACGGCACCGCGCTCACCATCCGCAAGTTCAAGAAGGACAAGCTCACGCTCGACCAGCTCGTCAGGTTCGGCGCGATCACGCCCGAGGGGGCGGCTGTCCTGCAGATCATCGGCCGCGTGCGCTGCAATGTGGTCATCTCCGGCGGTACCGGTTCGGGCAAGACCACGCTGCTCAACTGCCTGACGGCCTATATCGACGGCGATGAGCGCATCATCACCTGCGAGGACTCGGCGGAACTGCAGCTGCAGCAGCCGCATGTGGTGCGGCTTGAAACCCGCCCGCCCAATATCGAGGGCGAGGGCGAGATCACCATGCGCGACCTGATCAAGAACTGCCTGCGCATGCGGCCCGAGCGGATCATCGTCGGCGAGGTGCGCGGGCCCGAGGTGTTCGACCTTCTGCAGGCGATGAACACCGGCCACGACGGCTCGATGGGCACGATCCACGCCAACTCGCCGCGGGAATGCCTGAGCCGAATGGAATCGATGATCGCCATGGGCGGATACGCGCTGCCTGCCAAGACCGTGCGCGAGATCATTTCCGGATCGGTCGACGTGGTCATCCAGGCCGCCCGCCTGCGCGATGGCTCGCGCCGCATCACCCACATCACCGAGGTCGTCGGCATGGAGGGCGACGTCATCATCACCCAGGATCTCATGAAATACGAGATGATGGGTGAGGATGCGAACGGCAACATCATTGGCGAGCACCGGTCGACCGGCATCGGCCGTCCGAATTTCTGGGACCGTGCCCGCTATTACGGCGAGGAAAAGCGGCTCGCGGCCTCCCTCGACGCCATGGAAAAAATCACCTCTTAAGGAGACGCTGGCGTGTTTGGTCTGGATACAGTGGTACTTGCCATCATCGGCCTCGCCGCGCTCTCGGCCGGGGCCATGGGCTATGGCGTGCTCTACGGCCGGATCGAAGGCGAACGCAAGGCGGAGAGCCGCGTCAACCGGGTCAAGGCGGCCGAGACCGACCGGTCCAAGGCGACGGCCGCCCGCGATCGGCTCAACGAGGTCAACAAGCGGCGCAAATCCGTCCAGGACTCGCTCAAGACGCTGGAAGAGAAGAGCAAGGAGAACGATCGCCGCACCTCGCCTGCGCTCAAGGACCGCATCGCCCAGGCGGGTCTCGGCCTTTCCCTCAACCAGTTCTACCTGATGTCGGCCGCCCTGGGCCTGGTGTTCGCCTTCCTCTCCTTCGTTGCCTATGGCAGCCTGCCGGTCACCTTCGGCGTGCTGGTCATTTTCGGCGGCGGCCTGCCGCGCTGGATCATCGGTTTCCTGCGCAACCGCCGCATGAAGGCGTTCCTTGCCGAATTCCCGAATGCGCTCGACATCATGGTGCGCTCGATCAAGTCCGGCCTGCCGCTCAACGACGCCATCCGCATGATCGCCTCGGAAGGGCAGGAGCCCGTGCGCACGGAGTTCAAGCGCATCGTCGAGGCCCAGCAGATGGGGCTGAGCGTGCCCGAGGCCTGCACCCGCCTCTACAACCGCATCCCGCTTCCCGAAGCGAATTTCTTCGCCATCGTCATTGCCATCCAGGCCCAGGCCGGCGGCAACCTTTCGGAAGCGCTCGGCAACCTCTCCCGTGTCTTGCGTGAGCGCAAGAAGATGAAGGGCAAGATCAACGCGATGTCGATGGAAGCCAAGGCGTCGGCGGCGATTATCGGCGCGCTGCCCTTCATCGTCGCGTTCCTGGTCTATCTGACGTCGCCCGACTACATAACCATCCTGTTCACCGACACCCGCGGCCACCTGATCCTCGGAGCCTCGGCGATCTGGATGTCGATCGGCATCATGGTGATGCGCAACATGATCAATTTCGAGATCTAGGAACGGGCGCGCCATGATGTCATCACTTATGTCTTCCCTCACCGATCCGGCCTATCTGGTGCCGATCCTGGTGTCCGTGGCGGTGTTCGCCACGCTGTTCACCATCATCGCGCCCTATTTCGAGCGCGGCGACCTCGATGCGCGGATGAAATCGGCGGCGCTCGAGCGCGACGAGATCCGCGCCCGGGAGCGGGCTCGCCTGAACGCCGAACAGGCCCGCGGCGGGGACAGGAATGCCGGCCTGCGCACCCACAACAACGCGTCGGTGCGCGGCATCGTCGAACAGCTGAACCTCAAGGCCGCACTCGCGGATGATGCCACCGTCGCCAAGCTGCGCGCCGCCGGCTATCGCACCCAGAACGCGCTCAACATGTTCCTGCTGGCGCGCTTCGTGCTGCCCTTCGTCTTCCTGCTGGGCTCGGTGGTCTATGTCTTCCTGCTCGATCACCTGACCGACAAGCCCTTCACCGTGCGCATGCTTGCCTGCATCGTCGCGGCCTATGCCGGTTTCTACACGCCCAACCTGTTCGTCTCCAACCAGTCGAAGAAGCGGCAGGCCTCGATCAAGCTCGCCTGGCCCGATGCGCTCGACCTGATGCTGATCTGCGTGGAATCGGGCGTGTCGATCGAGGCGGCGATGAAGCGCGTGGCCGAGGAGATCGCCATCCAGTCGCCGCCGCTGGCCGAGGAATTCGTCCTGACGACGGCGGAGCTCTCCTACCTCCAGGACCGCCGCGTGGCCTTCGAGAATCTCGGCAACCGCACCGGCCTGGAAGCGGTGAAATCGGTGACCCAGGCGCTGATCCAGTCGGAGCGCTACGGCACGCCGATCGCCCAGGCGCTGCGCGTGCTCGCCCAGGAAAGCCGCGACCAGCGCATGACGGAAGCCGAGAAGAAGGCCGCGGCGCTGCCGCCTAAGCTGACCGTGCCGATGATCCTGTTCTTCCTGCCGGTGCTGATCGGCGTGATCCTCGGCCCGGCCGCGATCCAGGTGATGGACAATTTCTCGGGCGGCGTGCCGGGGTAGAAGGCCGTTCGCCAAGGCACTGGCCGGAGCCTCGTTCGGGCATGAGATTAAGAAAGACCGGCGCGGGAGGTTGATCCCGCGCCGGTCTTTTTTTGCCGCTTCGGCGGTGAATGTCAGTTGGTGTTGTGCTTGTCGTTGTCCTTGAGCTTGTTCCAGGCGTTCTGCTGGGACAGCATGGCGCGCAGATAGCTCACATTGGCGGCGGCCTGGTCGGGGGACAGCTCGGCGCTCGCGATCTTCTCCGCTTCGCCGAAACGGCCCTGCAGGCCCACCACCAGCGCGAGATTCTGGCGCACGCGGCTGTCGGCGCCCGGCTGGCGCACGGCCGAGGCGAGATAGGTTTCGGCCGTCCTCAAATCGCCCTGGAGCACATAGGACATGCCGAGATTGGAGAGGACCGAAGGCTCGTTCGGCTGAATATCGAGCGCCTTGCGGTAGCGTTCACGGGCGGTCGCGGGATCGCCGAGCTGGTCGTGGATCGCCCCTTCCGCCGACAGAAGCTGCCAGTCCGGACGGTCGGGCGTCTGTGCCCGCTTGATGGCGTCGAGCGCCTTGTCGAACTGGCCCACCCCGGCCAGCGCCTTGCCATAGGCGGCAAGCACCGTGCGGTTGTTGGGATTGTGGATCGCCACCTGCTGCATCACCGCCAGCGCCTGGTCGGCGCGCCCGCCCATGGTCAGCACCGAGGCGTATTGCATGCCGACCGCCGGGTCCTTGGGATTGCGGTCATAGGCCCTGCCGACGCTTTCCGCGGCCGAGTGCAGTTCGCTCGCATTCATGGCCGCAAGCGGCTTGTTGAGCGTGGGGATCGAGCCCGTCGTCAGCTGGCTTTTCGATGCGCAGCCGGCCAGCGCAAGCGCGAGCGCCGCAACGCAGGTCGCGCCCAAGATCCGGCGGCGAAAGGTGGGGCGGAAAGGGGTCACTGACATGGGCCTGGTCCCGGGTTGCAGGTGAAGGGGCGATGCGACGCGCGACGCCGCCGCAGTCCTCGCTCAAGCAATAATCTGTTAACCCTAATCAAGGGTTAACAACTGATTCCCCGTTCTGCCGTTCACCAAGGCCCAAGGATAAGCCATGACTTCGTTCCAGCATATCGATCGACCGTCCCCTTTCGCTCCCGTTTCCGGCGAGACCCTGCCCGTCTGGGCCGTGTCCCGGGCTGACATCGAGCGCGGCCATTTCGACAAGACGGCGCTCTCCTGGGCGAAGACGGCAGGCTTCAAGGCAGCCGAAGGCTCCCTGCTGCTGGTGCCGAACCGGCACGGCAAGCTTGCCGGCGCGCTGTTCGGCCTCGGCGAGGAGGGGCAATGGCACCCCTTCGCCGGCGGCAAGCTGGCGCGGCTCCTGCCCAAGGGCGACTGGCACATCGAGACCTCGCCGATTTCCGGCGCGGTGATGGCACTGGCCTTCGGCATGGGTGCCTACCGCTTCGAGGCCTACAGCAAGCCTGCGGGCGAGGCTCCACGGCTGGTGATCCCCGCCGATGCCGACGCCGATGCCATCGCCCGCACCGTATCCGCCGTCTACCTCGCCCGCGATCTCGTGAACACGCCGGCCAATGACATGGGGCCCAAAGCGCTGGAGGCGGCATTCCGCCGGCTTGGTGGGCATTACGGCGCCACCGTCGAGGTCGTGGCCGGCGACGCGCTTCTGGACAAGGGCTTTCCGATGATCCATGCCGTGGGCCGGGCCGCGGCCGAGGCCCCGCGCCTGCTCGAGATGCGGTGGGGCCGGGAAGGCGCGACGCGGATCACGCTGGTGGGCAAGGGCGTGTGCTTCGACACTGGCGGCCTCGACATCAAGCCCGCCGCCTCGATGCTGCTGATGAAGAAGGACATGGGGGGCGCCGCCAATGTGATGGCGCTTGCGCTGATGATCATGGAGGCGGGCCTGCCGGTCGATCTGAGGGTGCTGATCCCGGCGGTCGAGAACGCGATCTCGGCTTCGGCCTTCCGGCCCGGCGACGTGCTGAAAAGCCGCAAGGGAGTGACGGTGCAGATCGACAACACCGACGCCGAGGGTCGCCTGGTGCTGGCCGATGCGCTCACTTACGCCGGCGAGGAAGAGCCGGAGCTGCTGATCGACATGGCGACGCTGACCGGGGCCGCGCGGGTGGCGCTGGGGCCGGACCTGCCGCCGTTCTACACCGATGACGAGGCGCTGGCAGGCGAGCTGTCTTCCGCCTCCGCCGCGATCGTCGATCCGCTGTGGCGGATGCCGCTCTACAAGCCCTACGAGGCCGACATCAAGGCCAAGATCGCCGATCTCACCAATGCGCCATCCGGCGGGTTCGCGGGCTCCATCACAGCGGCGCTGTTCCTCAAGCAGTTCGTCACGCCGGAAACCAGCTGGGCCCATTTCGACATTTTCGCCTGGTCGCCCAAGGACCGGCCGCACGGGCCGACCGGCGGCGAGGCACAGGCCATCCGGGCGCTGTTCGAGGTCATCTCGGCACGCTATCCGGCCTGATCCGGGCCCCGACTTGCGCGGCTTTCCCGTTTCGGTCAAGGTAAAACGGGACCGAAACGAGGGGCGCAACACATGGGACTTGAACTCCGGCCATCCGACGCGCTCGGGTTGTGGCATGCCGTCACGCTCGAGCACGTCCGGGCTGTCGGACCGGACCTGACGGTTCGGCAAATGGCGATCCTGCTGCATATCTATCTCGCGCCGCCTCCGCATACCGTGCGCGGTCTTGCCGCCACGCTCGGCGTCACCAAGCCCGTCATCACCCGGGCGCTCGACACGATGGGGCACATGGGACTGGTGCGCCGGGTGCGCGACGAGCGCGACCGGCGCAACGTCATCATCAAGCGCACCGTCGATGGCGCGCTGTTCGTCGAAAAGATCGGCGACATCATCATCGCGGAAGGGCGCAGGCTGTCTTCCGCAGACGGAGTTCATGCATGAGCGCATCCCTCGACCGCCGCCTCCACGCCTACCGGCCGGACCTGGCCGACATTCGCCTGAAAGGACAGGTCGAGGCTGAGGGCTATGCCGCCAGCAGGCCCGCGCGCCTGATCGTGCCGGTGGCCGACATCCGCCCGCGCCCCGACCTTGCCGCAGGCATCGACACCCAGGCGCTGTTCGGCGAGACGCTTGCGGTCTTCGACCGTTCGGGTGGCTGGGCCTGGGTGCAACTCGATGCCGACGGCTATGTCGGCTATCTGCCGGAAGAGGCGATCGCCGACGGCGCCGGCGCCGCAACCCATGGGGTGTCGGTTCCGCGCAGCTTCGTCTATCCCGGGGCGGACCTGCGCTTCCCGCGCCGCCACGCCCTGTCGATGGGCAGCCGCGTCACCGTCACCGGCACGGCCGAAACCCGCGGCACTCGCTATGCGCTGCTCGAGGACGGGTCGGCCATGATCGCCGCGCATCTGCGCCCGCTCGGGGAGGCTCTCGCCGCAGACGCGGTCGCCGTGGCGACCCTGTTCCTCAACACGCCCTATCTGTGGGGCGGCCGCTCCGGGTTCGGCATCGATTGCTCGGGGCTCGTGCAGATGGCGCTGGCGCAGACCGGAAAATCCGCGCCGCGCGATTCCGACATGCAGGCCGCAAGCCTGGGAAGCCTCATCGACCGCGACGATCTGCGGCGCGGCGACCTGGTGTTCTGGAAGGGGCATGCCGGCCTGGCCGAGGACGCGAACACGCTGCTGCACGCGTCCGGAGGCACCATGACGGTCACGCGCGAACCGCTCGAGGCTGCCATCGACCGCATCGCCAGGCTCTACGGCCCGCCGACCTGCTACCGCCGCCCGTGATCGCCTGCCGTGGAAGCGGCGCCGCGCCGCGCGGTCAGTAGCCCGCGGCGCGGTTGACGAGATTGACCAGCGGCTCGCCGCGGTCATGCGCATCCATCTGCGCGACCATCGGCCCGATCAGCGAGGACGGCACCGAGGCGGCGGCCGCATGCGGGGTCACGGTCACCGCGGGATGGCTCCAGAACGGGCTGTCCGGCGCAAGCGGCTCCTGCTGGAACACGTCGAGCGTCACCGCCGACAGAAGCCCTTCGTCGAGCGCGGCCAGAATATCGGCTTCGTTCTGCAGCCCGCCGCGTCCGGCATTGATCAGCACCGGGGCGCCGAGCGGGCCACGCCTGGTCATGCGTTCGAACAGGCTGCGGTCGAGAATCCCGCTGGTGTCGGGCGTCAGCGGCAACAGCACGACGAAGATATCGGCCGAAGCCAGGAACGGGCCGAGCCCTTCGGGTCCGGCATGACAGGCGACGCCTTCGACCTGTTTTTCGGTGCGCGACCAGCCCGAAACCCTGAAGCCGAGCGCCTGGAGCTTGGCGGCGGCGTCGCGCCCGAGTTCGCCGAGCCCCATGATGCCCACGGTGATGTCGCGGGCAGCCTTCTGGCCGCGGTCCTCGTTCCAGACTTTCCGCGCCTGCTGCGCCCGGTAGCGCGGGCCGAGCCGGTGATGGTCGAGCACCTGCCAGGCCACATATTCGCTCATCCGCGTGGTCAGGTCCGGCGAGACGACGCGCACGATCGGCACGTCCGGCAGGTCCGGGTCCCGGAAGACATGGTCGACGCCGGCCCCGAGCGAGAAGATCGCCTTCAGGCTCGGCAGTTTCGACAGCAAGGCCGGCCGCTGCTTCCACACCACCGCATAGCGGATGCTGGGATCGGCCGCGCCGTCGGGTTCGACCACCACCTTGCGGTCGGGGGCGGCCCGCGCGAACTCGTCGAGCCACATGTCGGTCGGCATGCCGGTCAGCGCCAGCAGGATGCGTCCCGTGTCGTTCGTCTCTGTCATGAAGTCCCTGTAGCCTAGTCGCTGACCGCGCCCTGGGCGGTCGATTCGAGATTGAAGGCCGCCGCCATCAGCGCCCTGGTGTAATCGGTTTCCGGATGGTCGAAGATCTTGTCGGCCGTGCCCTGCTCGACCACCTTGCCCTGGCGCATGACGATCACGTCATTTGCAAGCGCGCGCACCACTTTCAGATCGTGGCTGATGAACAGATAGGCGAGGTCGTGTCGGCTCTGCAGGTCGCGAAGCAGGTCCACCACCTGCGCCTGCACGCTCATGTCGAGCGCCGAGGTCGGTTCGTCCAGCATCACAAAGCGCGGCTTGAGCACCATGGCGCGGGCGATCGCGATCCTCTGGCGCTGGCCGCCGGAGAATTCATGCGGATAGCGCCAGCGGGTAGAGGCGTCGAGCCCCACCTCCTCCAGCGCCTCGGCGACGCGGCGGTCCCGCGCCTGCGCCGACAGGTCTCGGGCATGGATCTCCAACCCCTCGCCGACGATGTCGGCAATCGACATGCGCGGGCTCAGCGAGCCGAACGGATCCTGGAACACCACCTGCATGGCGCTGCGCAGCGGCCGCATGTCCTTGAACGCCCGGTCATGCAGCGACTGGCCTTCGAACAGGATTTCGCCCTCGCTGCGGATCAGCCGCATCAGCGCCAGCCCGAGCGTGGTCTTGCCCGAACCGGATTCGCCGACGACGCCGAGCGTCTGCCCGGCCCTCAGATCGAGCGACAGCCCGTCGACCGCCTTGACGTGATCGACGGTGCGCCTGAGGAAGCCGCGCTTGACCGGGAACCACACCTTGATGTCGCGCGCGCGCATCACCTCCGCGGCGTCGGGCTTGCGCGCGGGCGGCCGGCCCTTGGGTTCGGCCGCGAGCAGGTGTTTGGTGTAGGCATGCTGCGGATCGGCGAAGATGTCCTCGGTGGGGCCGGTCTCGACGATCTTTCCGTCGGTCATCACGCAGACCCGGTCGGCGATCTTGCGCACGATGCCGAGGTCGTGGGTGATGAACAGCATCGCCATGCCGTGGCGATCTTTGAGATCGCGGAGCAGCTCGAGGATCTGCGCCTGGACGGTGACGTCGAGCGCGGTCGTGGGCTCGTCGGCGATCAGCAGCGCCGGCCGGTTGGCAAGCGCCATGGCGATCATCACCCGCTGTCGCTGGCCGCCGGACAGCTGGTGCGGATAGGAAGCCAGCCGCTTTTCGGGCTCGCGGATGCCGACCTGGTCGAGCAGTTCGATCACCTGCCGCCGCGCCTCGTCGGGGCGGATCGCCTGGTGCAGGTGCAGGATCTCCGAGATCTGCCGCTCCACCGTGTGCAGCGGGTTGAGCGAGGTCATCGGCTCCTGGAAGATCATGGTGATGTCGTTGCCGCGCACATCCCTGATCTTCTCATCGGGCGCCGACAGTAGGTCCTCGCCCTTGAAGCGGATCTCGCCGGAAGGGTGGCTCGCCGCCGGGTAGGGCAACAGCCGCAACACCGACAGCGCCGAGACCGATTTGCCGGAACCGGATTCGCCCACCAGCGCGACGGTTTCCCCGCGCCGGATGTCGAACGAAACCCGGTCGACCGCCAGCTGGCTGTCTCCGCCCTGGTGGAAGGCGACCGAAAGGTCGCGCACGGACAGAAGCGGCGCGCCGTCCTGCCCGCCCGTTCCGGCGTTGGGGGTTTCGGGCGCCGTCATCGGAAGGTCTTTCGCGGATCGAAGGCGTCACGCGTGGCTTCGCCGACGAAGATCAGCAGCGACAGCATGATCGAGATGGTGAAGAACGCCGTCAGCCCCAGCCATGGCGCCTGCAGGTTGCGCTTGCCCTGGGCGATCAGTTCGCCGAGCGAGGCGGAGCCCGGCGGCAGCCCGAAGCCGAGAAAGTCGAGCGAGGTGAGCGTGGTGATCGAGCCCGACAGGATAAACGGCAGGAAGGTGAGCGTCGCCACCATGGCGTTCGGCAACAGGTGCCGGAACATGATGGTGGCATTGCCGACGCCGAGCGCGCGCGCCGCGTTGACATATTCGAAATTGCGGGCGCGCAGGAATTCGGCGCGGACGATGCCGACGAAGGACACCCAGGAGAACAGCAGCATGATGCCGAGCAGGATCCAGAACCCCGGCGGCAGGATCGCGGCGATGATCAGCAGGATGTAGAGCACCGGCATCGACGACCAGATCTCGATGAAGCGCTGCATCAAAAGGTCGGTCCAGCCGCCGAAATAGCCCTGCACCGCGCCCGCGGCGATGCCGATCACGGCCGAGAACACCGTCAGCGTCAGGCCGAACAGGACCGAGATGCGGAATCCGTAGATCATCCGCGCGGTGACGTCGCGGGCCTGGTCGTCGGTGCCCAGCCAGTTCATGTTGCCGAGAGTGCAGCCCGGATCCTCGGTCTTCAGCGGATAGGCCTGGCAGCGGGTTTCCTTGTCCATCATCCAGAATGGCGGTGTGGGCGCCGAGTGGGGAATGTAGGAATTGGCGGTGTTGTAGGAATAGCGGATCGGCGGCCAGATCATCCAGCCATTGGCCTCGATCTCGTCCTGGATGAACGGGTCGCGGTAATCCGTGCGCGCCAGGAAGCCGCCGAATTTTTCCTCCGGATAGTCGATGGCGACCGGGAACAGGATCTCGCCCTTGTAGGAGGCGATGATCGGCCGGTCATTGGCGATGAACTCGCCGAGCAGGCTCGCGCCGAACAGCACGAGGAAGATCCACAGCGACCAGTAGCCCCGGCGGTTGGCCTTGAAATTGGCCCAGCGCCGCCTGTTGGTGGGCGACAGCCAGCCCTTGGGCCGGCCCTGTGCGTCGAACCTGTCGTTTGCGGTCGGGCTTTGCGCGCTCATCCGACATCCCGCTTTTCAAAGTCGATGCGCGGGTCCACCCAGGTATAGACGAGGTCGGAAATCAGTCCGACGACCAGACCCATCAGGGAAAAGATGAACAGCGTGGCGAACACCACCGGATAGTCGCGCCGGATCACCGATTCGAAGCCCAGCCGTCCCAGTCCGTCGAGCGTGAAGATGGTCTCGATCAGCAGCGAGCCCGAGAAGAAGGCGGAGATGAAGGCGCCCGGAAAGCCGGCGATGATGATCAGCATGGCATTGCGGAACACGTGCCGGTAGAGCACCTGCCGCTCGGTCAGCCCTTTGGCCCGCGCGGTGGTGACATATTGCTTGCGGATCTCGTCGATGAAGGAATTCTTGGTCAGAAGCGTCGTGGTGGCGAAGGCCGCCAGCGACAGCGCGATCAGCGGCAGCGTCAGGTGCCAGAGATAGTCGATGACCTTGTCGACCAGGCTCAGTTGCGCGAAATTGTCCGATGTCAGCCCGCGCAATGGGAACCAGTCGAAAAACGACCCGCCGGCGAACAGCACGATCAGGAGAATGCCGAACAGGAAGCCGGGCACCGCATAGGCGACCACGATCAGGCCGGAGGTCCAGACATCGAAGCGCGAGCCGTCCGACACCGCTTTCTTGATCCCCAGCGGAATCGAGATGATGTAGGAGAGCAGCAGAATCCACACGCCGAGCGAGATCGACACCGGCATCTTCTCGATGATCAGGTCGAGCACCGAGACGCTGCGGAAATAGCTTTCGCCGAAATCGAAGCGGATATAGTTCCACATCATCGTCAGGAACCGCTCGAGCGGCGGCTTGTCGAAGCCGAACTGGGCTTCCAGCTTGGCGATGAATTCCGGGTCCAGCCCTTGCGCGCCGCGGTACTGCGACGAGGCGGAATCGCCGAAATCCTGCTGCGGGCTGCCGACGGTGTCGCCGCCGCCACCGCCGATCCGGTCGAGCGACGAGTTGCCCTGGCCGGTCAGTTGCGCGATCACCTGCTCGACCGGGCCGCCCGGCGCGAACTGGATCACGGCAAAGGAGATCGCCATGATGCCGACGATGGTCGGGATCATCAACAGCAGGCGGCGGAGGATATAGGCGCCCATCAGGTCGTGATCCGCTTGCCTGGGGCGACCCGGCCGCCGCTGGTCGGTGACGATGTGCTCAATCTCAAATCCTTCAAGCCGGCAAAGCAAGCCCGGGGCTGATTCGTCCGACCCTCATACAGAATCGAATGTCGCAGACGGTGCAAGGCCGAAAGCGCCTCATTGCGCTTCGGTCGACCACCATATTTCGGGGAATCCGATGCCGTAATAGGGCAGTTCCGCGGGATGGGCGAGAGTCGCGCGGTAGGCCACCTTGAAGGCCTTGCTGTAAAACAGCGGCACGACATAGTGATGGGCGAGCAGCACCCGGTCGAGCGCCTTGACCAGCGCCACCTGCTCGTCGCGCTCCTGGGCGAAGATGATCCTGCGGATCAGTTCGTCGATCGCCGGATCGGAAATGCCCGCATAGTTCGATGAGCCTTCGCGGTCGACGGAGGACGAGCCCCAATAGTTGGTCTGCTCGTTTCCCGGATTGAGGGTCTGCGCCCATAGCCCCCAGATCATGTCGTAGTCGAAGCTGCGCACACGGTTGGTGTATTGCGAACTGTCGACGGTGCGGATCCGGGCGTCGATCCCGATCTTCTTGAGATTGGAGACATAGGGCAGCACCGAGCGCTCGAAGGATTGGCTCGGCAGCAGGATCTCGAGTTCGAACGGCTCCCCGGTCTTGGCATTGACGAGCTTCTGGTCCTTGAGGTCGTATCCGGCCTCGCGGAACAGCGCCAGCGCCTGGCGCAGGTTGGCGCGTGCCTTCTGGGCGTCGCCGCCGACCGGATTGGTGTAGGGGGTGGTGAACACCTCCGGCGGCACCTTGTCCTTCAGGCCTTCCAGGATCTCCTTCTCCCGTCCCTCAGGCAGGCCCGAGGAGGCGAGTTCCGTTCCCCAGAAATAGCTGTCGATGCGATCGAAGGCGTCGAAGGCCAGGTTGCGGTTCAGGTCCTCGAAGTCGAAGGCGTAGTTGAGTGCCTTGCGCACCCGGATGTCCTTGAACTTGTCGCGACGCAGGTTCGGCACCATGGCCTGCATGATGCCGCGCGCGCGCAGCGGGTTTGCGATCTCCTCGCGCTTGATCTCTCCGTTCTGGATGGCGGGGAAGTCATAGGCCGTGGCCCATTTGCTTGCCGAATTCTCCTGGCGGAAATCAATGTTGCCGGCGCGGAAGGATTCGAACTCGACATTGGCGTCGGTGAAATAGGCGTATTCGATCGCACCGAAATTGTCGTGGCCGACATTGACGTTGAGGTTGCGCGCCCAATAGTCGTCGCGCAATTCGTAGCGGATGCTCGAACCGGCCGCCATGCTTGCGATCCGGTAGGGTCCCGAGCCCATCACCGGCTCGAGCGTGGTGCGGCCGATGTCGCGCGTGTTCCCGGCCTTGTCCTGGCCTTCCCACCAGTGCTTCGGCAGGACCAGGATCTGGCCGAGAATATGCGGCAGTTCCTTGTTGTTGGTCTGGTCGAACCGGAAGGTCACCTCGCGCTCGCCGGTCTTCTCCGCGGAGACGACATGGGCATAGTACTGCGCCTGAAGCGGATTGAGTTCGGTGGCCTTGGTGAAGCTGAAGACCACGTCCTCGGGCGTCACCGGCTCGCCGTCGGGCCATTTGGCTTCCGCGCGCAGCCGGAACGTCACCTTGGAAATGTCGTCTGGAAAGGACACGCTTTCGGCGATCAGGCCGTAGGACGCCGAGACCTCGTCTTCCGAGGGTTTCATGAGGGTGTCGAACACCAGCCCCAGGCCCACCGCCAGCTGTCCCTTGGCGAGGATCGGGTTCAGGCTGTCGAACGTGCCTTCCTCCGACAAATGCAGCGTGCCGCCTTTCGGCGCGTCCGGATTGACATAGTCGAAGTGGGCGAAACCTTGCGCGTATTTCAACTCGTTGATCATCGACATCCCGTGCCGCCAGGTGCCGTCCTGCGCGAACGAGGGCGGCGAAAACGGCATGAGCGCGCTCAGTGCCAGCAGAAAGGGGATGAAACGGTTGATCATTGCGGCGTGTCCTCCTGAAAAGTTCCTTGAGGGGACAATAGGCCAATTCTGCGTCAGGGGCAGGGGGCGCGGCGAAAAACCGCCGCAGGACACAAAAAAACCGGGCCAGGCCCGGTTTTTTCGTCAGTCATGCAACTGGATCAGTTGCTCTGTTCCGTGGCCGGAGCCTGTTCTGCAGCGGGTTCCGCACCCTCGGCCGGCGCAGCTTCTTCAGCCGGTGCGGCCTCTTCCGCGGGAGCAGCCTCCTCAGCCGGCGCAGCTTCCTCTGCGGGAGCGGCCTCCTGTGCAGGTGCGGCTTCTTCGGCAGGGGCTGCCTCCTCGGCCGGCGCTGCGGCTTCGGTCGGAGCGGCTTCTTCCGCGGCTGCGGCATTGGGGTCGGGCAGCGGCGCGGGCGTGTCCGCAAGCGTCCGCAGATAGGCGATCACATCGGCGCGCTCGTCGATCTTCTTGAGGCCGGCGAAGCTCATCGCGGTCCCGGAGATGTACTTCTTCGGGGCTTCGAGGAAGTGGCTCAGGTGATCGTAGTCCCAGACCACCGATCCGCCCTGGGCGAATTCGGTCATGGCGGTGGAGTAGTTGAAGCCTTCATGCGAGGCGACCGGACGGTTCACCACGCCCCACAGGCCGGGGCCGACCTTGTTGGTGCTTGCCGCGTCGTTGGTGTGGCAGGCCGCGCATTTCTTGAAGATCGTTTCGCCCTTGGCCGGATCGGCATTGGCGAGAAGCGGTGCGATCTCTTCGGGGGCGGCTTCTTCTTCCGCGGGCGCGCTCTGGCTGCTGCCGCCTTCGGCCACTTCGATCACAAAGCCTGCATTTTCCGGGGCCGGCGTTTCGTAAATCGCTTCCGAAACAATCGAAAGGGTCATCACAACAAACAGGACCGCCAGAACCGCGCCTGCCGCGGAGTTGAAATAGTTGGAGTTCATGTTCCCTCGCTCCGTTTCGGTTCGGTGTCCAGCCCTGTGCTCAGCAAGGCCCGAAGCCGTCTTGAAATCGCGCGGAACCTATGTCTTTTGCAATTCAGTTGCAACACTGTTTGTGTGGGCCGCCGCGAAACTGCGAGAGCATCGCGGGCGGTCCAACCGGGGATACAAGCCAAGATGGCCACATTGCAGGAGCAGACGCTCGTCATCATCCCGGCCCGGCTGGCTTCGGCCCGCCTGCCCGGCAAGCCGCTCGCCGATATCGGCGGCCAGCCCATGGTCGTGCGCGTGGCGCGCCAGGCGACGCTGGCCGGGGTCGGCCGCGTCGCGGTGGCGACCGATTCCCGGGAGATCGCCGCCGCGGTCGAGGCGGCGGGCTTCGAAGCCGTGATGACCCGCGAAGACCACCAGTCGGGCTCGGACCGGGTGTTCGAGGCGGCGCAGATCATGGACCCCGAGGGTCGCGCCGACATCATCCTCAATGTCCAGGGCGACATCCCTGCCATCGAGCCCGAGACCATCCGACGCTCGGTTCTGCCGCTGGCGTCCTCGCCGGCGGATCTCGCGACGCTGGCGGTCGAAATCGCCGACGAGGCGGACCGGACCAATCCCAACATCGTCAAGATCGTCGGATCGCCGCTCGGCGATGGCCTCTTGCGTGCGCTTTATTTTACGCGCGCGACTGCGCCTTATGGCGACGGACCGCTCTACCATCACATCGGGCTTTATGCCTGGCGCCGGCAGGCGCTTGCGCGCTTCGTCGCGCTGGCGCCCTCTACGCTCGAGAAACGGGAATCGCTCGAGCAGCTCAGGGCGCTCGAAGACGGCATGCGCATCGATGTCGCCATCGTTGACTCGGTCCCGCTCGGTGTCGATACTCCCGCCGATCTCGAACGCGCCCGCCGGATTCTCGCGGCAGACCAGGCGCCCTCTTCTCGCAACGGACAGTGATAATGACAGCTTCCACCAACCGCATCGCCTTCCAGGGCGAGTTCGGCGCCAATTCCGACATGGCCTGCCGCGACATGTTTCCCGACATGGAGCCGCTGCCCTGCGCGAGCTTCGAGGATGCATTCAACGCGCTCGACCAGGGCGAGGCCGATCTGGCGATGATCCCGATCGAGAACACCATCGCCGGCCGCGTCGCCGACATTCATTATCTTCTGCCGGAATCGCGCCTGCACATCGTCGGTGAATACTTCATGCCGATCCATTTCCAGCTGATGGCGCTGCCCGGCGTCGACCGCTCGGAAATCCGCACCGTGCACAGCCATGTCCATGCCGTCGGCCAGTGCCGCAAGGTGGTGCGCGCCAATGGCTGGAAAGCCGTCGTCGCCGGCGATACGGCCGGGGCCGCCCGGCTGGTGTCGCAGAGCAACGACCGCACCATGGCCGCACTCGCGCCACGGCTGGCGGCCGAGCTCTACGGCCTCGACATCCTTCAGGAGAATGTCGAGGACACGGAAACCAATGTCACCCGCTTCGTGGTGCTGTCGCGCGAACCCCGCCATGCGCCGCGCCCGGTGGCGGACGAGGTGGTGGTCACCACCTTCGTCTTCCGGGTGCGCAACCTGCCCGCCGCGCTCTACAAGGCGATGGGCGGCTTTGCCACCAACGGCGTCAACATGACCAAGCTCGAAAGCTACCAGATCGGCGGCAAGTTCTTCGCCACCCAGTTCTACGCCGATATCCAGGGCCATCCTGACGAGGCGCCGGTGGCGCGCGCCATGGAAGAACTCGCCTTCTTCTCCAAGGAGCTCAGGATCCTGGGCGTCTATCCGGCGCATCCGTTCCGGCTGGAGCAGAACGGCGCCAACGAGGAAGAAGCCGGAGGCTGAGGCGAAGTCCCGTCCGGAAACCGTCGGCGGGTGCTTGCGTGCCAGGTATGCACCAGGCCGCCCCGCTTCAAGGAGGTGCCCCAGGTCGCGGTGAACCGCCTCGGCCGGCAGCCAGCCGGGCTCAGCGGCGCCAGTCCAGCCAGTCGCGCATCAGCCGTTGCGCAATCGCGCCCGGCGGCGGCGCGGAGGCCTTGTCCTCGCCCAGCACATTGGCGAGCATCGCCTCGGTCTCCGTGCGGTCGAACCAGCGGCAGTCCTCGAGCTCGGTGGTGTCGCGCTCGATGTCGAAGCTCCTGGCCTCGGCATAGACACCGATCATCAGAGAATGTGGCATCGGCCAGGGCTGGCTCGCGTGATAGCGCACGCGCCCGACCCGGATGCCGGATTCTTCCAGGGTTTCCCGCCGCACCGCGTCTTCCATCGTCTCTCCGGGCTCGATGAAGCCCGCGAGGCAGGAATACATGCCCGGCGGAAAATGCGGGCTGCGCCCGAGCAGGCAACGGTCGCCGCTCTCATCGAGCACCAGCATGATCGCCACGGGATCGGTGCGCGGAAACACCACGTGGCCGCAGGCGCCGCAGCGGCGCCGATAGCCCCCGGCCTCGGGCGTCATCGCGCCGCCGCAGGCGCCGCAGTGCCGGTTGGCAAGCGCCCAGGAAACGAGGCTGGTTCCCTGCGCATAGGCGCCGAGGGCCTCCTCGTCCAGGAGTGCCTGGCGGTAGACCGAGCGGCTGTCGATCGCCTTGAACGGCTCGGACAGGTCGTCGGGCGCAATGCCGAGCGGCATGGCGATCCGCGCCGCGTTCGCTGCATCCCAGCCGATCAGCACGGCGTCGGCTTCGAGCGGCTGCATCGCCGCCAGATCGGCCGCCTGCAGCAGCCCATCGGTCCGGTCACCCTCGACCCGCATGACGAGCCGGCCCGCGGCAATGGCGAAATAGCGCGTGGCCGGGTCCTTGAGCGCATCCCCGAGTTCGCTTTCGGTGCGATGTTCCGAGCGCCGGTCGAGCCGGTTTCCGGAAAAGGCGACAAGCCGGCTGGCTTCGCCGTGGGGGGCGTCGTGGTCGAACAGGGAAAATGTCATGGATCAGAGGGCCTCGAGAAGTCTTTTCGTGAATTGGGCCCGGGCATCGCCGTCCCAGGGGGTGGCTTCGCCATGCCCCCAGACCGGACCGGGCCAGGCCGCATCGCCCGTGCTGCGGGCGATGATGTGCAGATGGAATTGCCGCACCTGGTTTCCGAGCGCGCCGACATTGATCTTTTCGCATCCCGTCGCCTGCTTGAGCGCCTTCGCCGCCAGCGCGGTCTCGAAGGTCAGCATGGTCTGGTCGAGCGGCGTCATGTCGAACAGTTCGGAAATGCCGTTGCGCTGCGGCACCAGCAGCACCCATGGCCAGCGGCTGTCCTGCATCAGCCTGAGCTGGCACAGGCCGAGTTTCATCAGCAGGGTGGAATCGCGGTCAAGGCGGGGATCGAGGGCAAAATCGGACATTGGCGGAACCATGATTCAGGATCAGGCACCGACATTAGCAGTTTTTTTTGGCCTTGGCTTGCTTTTGCCGGTGCGATTGACGATATGTGCAGGCGGGAGGTTGGTGGTGGACGAGCCACTCGCCAACCGGGTCAGGTCCGGAAGGAAGCAGCCCTAACGAGCCCGGCACGGGTCACCGTGCCAGCCTCCCACCCTTTCGCCCGCGCCCATCATGGCAGGCCCTGTCATTGACGGGTTCCGCCGGGCTGGGAATCTGGTGCGGTTGGCATCCAGCCAGCGCGAGGGGCGGCAAAGGACACGATGGAACAGACGACCGGCACCACCACAGCTCAATCGGGGACTTCGCCCGAGGCACAGGCGCCGTACCGTGTTCTGGCGCGCAAGTACCGCCCCAAGGATTTCACCGACCTGATCGGCCAGGAGCCGATGGTGCGCACGCTCACCAACGCCTTTTCCACCGGCCGCATCGCCCAGGCCTGGATGCTGACCGGCGTGCGCGGCGTGGGCAAGACCACGACGGCGCGCATTCTGGCGCGTGCGCTCAATTACAAGACCGACGGGATCGACCGGCCGACCATCGACCTGTCCAGCCCCGGCGAGCACTGCCAGGCGATCATGGAAGGCCGCCATGTCGACGTGATCGAGATGGACGCCGCCTCCCACACCGGCATCGACGACATCCGCGAGATCATCGAGCAGGTGCGCTACCGCCCGGTGTCGGCGCGCTACAAGGTCTATATCATCGACGAAGTGCACATACTCTCGAACCAGGCCT
>NZ_LQZT01000012.1 GCF_001703635.1 Parahoeflea olei
CGCAAAGCCGCATGACCAGCTTCATGGCCGCCCAATTTGCAGAACTTGACGCACACAATCGATATAGGGGTGTGGGGAAGCTAAAGCACCGGGTGTGACGGATCCCGGGATCGTCTTCCAGAAGTTGGAGTACGGACTGACAAGCAATCGTAGCTTGGCGCCCAATCAGCTTGTGCCATACTGAGCATAAGTGATAAGAAGACCTAGTTGCCCACAGGTCATTTATAATTTAATATAGCTAAAAAGCTTGATAGATTTAAATACCCCTCAAGAGGTTTTTGATTTAGCCGTTTGGGAAAGACATGTACGATCATATATTTAAGCAACCCTCTCACACTTTGCTAAAGAAGGCGATCAGTGAAAGTATCGCACCGCTAACAATAATTGCTGGTTCTGGTCTGAGTAAATCAGGTGGACTTCCCGACTGGAGTATGCTCCGCAGGGAGATGCAGTTAAGTTTAAACGATTTAAGATCCTCCAAAGAGTCCATGAATCCGGGTTTTTCCGATTCTCGGTTCAAGCAAGCTAGTTCAACGACGGATTACTGGGAATTTTTTCAGTTATCAAAAGACCTACTTGGGAGAGCTACTTATAGTGGCATTGTGAGGTCGGTGCTGTCTCCAGAGTTTGTCAATGTTCCGATTGGATACCGGAAACTTTTGGAGTTAGATCCTCATGGTTTTGCCACATTAAACTTGGACATATATGCGGGAGAGGCATTCGCTCAACATAATAGGTTTCCAGTAATTCCAATATACGGAAACGAAATTGCGCGTAAGTGGCAAATTATTAACGATGAGAGGCCATTTCTTGTATATCTTCATGGTCATATTAATGATCATCAAACATGGATTCTTACTAAAGATGAGCGAGATATGCTTTTATCTAATGAAGGGCACTCTCTATTTCTTTCGCAGGTATATCTCAATCATACAGTTATATTCGTAGGCTTGAGTGCAGAGGACGTCGCGCTTTCTGCACCCTTATTGCGACTTAGGCACGCTGGCTTTGCTCCGCCTCGGCTATTTTGGCTGACAACAAGAACAGACTCTTTGTCCGACCAGTGGGCCAGGGAGAATGACGTTCAAAAAATCAATTATAAAGCTACGGACGACGCCGAGCACGAACAATTTATCAACGCGTTTGTTGAAGATGTTAAAAAGTTCAATTCTAGAGATAATGCAAGAGTTCCACCAGCGGTTTCGGCCACCCGTAATTTTGGGACCATACCAAAAAATATGGAACCTCGCGATATCGCATTGCTAGAATGCGAAGAGGTAAGGCGGACGCTTTCTGATCTTCTTACACAAGAACTTCGGAGTCTGAGTGGTGAGGAATTGTATGATGCATTTGAGGAATTTTGCCGTAAATATAGATATCCAATACAAACAAAATCTTTTTACAAAGACAGTGTAGATCCGGATAATGTATTCTTTGGTTACAAAATAAATTTTCCAGAGCTGGGATCCGGGAATTTTGGTGAGGCATTTCAGGCTCGGGAACCTTCCGGGAAGGAGGTTTGCCTTAAAATAATGCACAGCAACATTGTCGCCAATCGAGAAATGATTGGTGGATTTAGGCGTGGCGTTAGGTCCATGCAGATACTTACTAAAAACAAGGTTGAAGGCGTCGTTCCAATTGTGGAATCATTCGAGATGCCTCCTACTATTGTCATGGACCTCGTGTCTGGAAATAGTATACAAGAAATATTTATGTTCCTTCATGAGTTTCCGTGGAGAGCAAAGGTAAAGATTATTGCAGACATAGGTGCGATTGTCGATAGGTGCCACAAGCTCCCGGAAATGATTCTTCATAGAGATATAAAGCCTTCAAATATTATGTTGAAAGGTCTGGATTATGATGACTATACATATGAAGAAATTTATGTTCTTGATTTTGATATGTCTTGGCATAAGAATTCTAGTGAAAAAGATATAGTTTTTGAATCAAGAGACGATTTTGGTTATTTAGCTCCGGAGCAAACTGACCCGGCGCGGCGGGTAAGTACTAGGTCAACTAAGGTTGATAGTTACGGATTGGCTATGACCGCTTTCGCTGTATTTGGCTCATTGCACCCTATGGCGGGCTGGAGCATGAGCAATGATTGGGAATCTAAAGTAAGGCTAGTGGCTAAGGCCAATTATAATCTGGAGTGGAGGTGCTTGCCTCAGCGGGTTGCACGTTCAATAATTGACGCAACCCGTATAGATCAAGATAGCAGGCTGGAGTTCTCTAGCTTTTGGCGCCGCTTCGAAAAAATATCGGGGCCAGCCAAGGGGCAAACCAGCTCAGTGCCAATTGACATCGTTGCCGAGGAAATTATTGCGATTGTAGCTGACGGGCGTAGTTACAGATGGGACGATGTATCTGATGAAGGGAGTGTCGAATTCGCGAGCGGCCTAAAAATTGAGATTAATGTTGATGTGGATCAGGTCAGCCTTGTAATCGGCTTTAGATACATGGATCACGGGGCCCGGGCTCATAAATCCAGAAACCTCTTGATGGGGCAGGCCAAGGGAGAAATAGATCAGTTCTCGTCAGTGAGTAATTGTAGGGTTAAGAGGGCGAATATCAATAATGGAACATTAGACTACATCCTTCAAGTAAGGGCTGAGAAAAATCTTGATTACTGCAAGTGGGTGGCGAAGTATATTTTAGTACCCGTAGATACACTGAACAAGATAGATTAGCTATTTTATTCCGCTTGGATATTTTAACGCGGAGTGTTGTAATCACCGAGGGTAAATGGGGGCAGGTCTGGTCTCCGAGTGGAATTGTCGACAATTTTTGGTTTGGTTTTTTTATCTCTGAAGAGGGCCGGAAACACTATACGGTAATCGGGGATCCCCTTGGCCAGTGATTTTGCAGCATGCCAACACCCCACCCGCAAAAATCCCCCCCCCATTTCATCCCCACCCTCTGCCCCCCATGCCATACTCTCCCGGTCCCGCACGGATACACCGCCAGGCGTGGCGGCGAGCGGGGACGGTTCCGGGTTCGGGAGGCAGACGCGGCCTTTCGGGTTTGGTCGCCTTCGGGCGGGTATCGGTTTCTCCTCAAGAGACGCTGCCGGGGCTTTGCGCAACACGGTGACCCGGTGGGATAAGGAGCAGGGCAGGCTCCCCCCGACGCGCGGGCCAGGCCCGCATAAGCTCACACATGGTTCGTGCCCATCTCCGCAGGCCCGCGCCGAGGCAGTTCGCTGAGGCGCACCCGGCAGGCGGCGGATGTCCCGAGGCCCCAAGGGGCCGACGGAGAGCCAGGCGTTGTGCACCGACCGCGTGAAGCAGAAACGCCGAAACGGGGCGCTTCGGGCGCCACAGTTCTACCTTCCACGAGGCGCCCAAGCCGCCCCGGCCGATCCAACGCGATCGGGAGACGACAGACAGGCACGCGACACCCGGCGCCGAGGGGCGGCCGGGCCCTTGGCGCTGCCGCACCGGATCGCGGGCCCGGGCCGGTGTGCCGATCCGCCGGGCAGGGGGGCGGGGCAGCAGGAGAGGGGCGCAAGTCGACGCGGGCGGGGCGCCCACCGATCGCGGCGGCACGCGAGGCGACGGAGGCGCGGAAAATCACCCCGCCCAATTCCTTTCATTTGAGTTAATTGCCACGGTTCCGGTTTACCGGCCGCTAAAGGGGGCGCGCTAGCCTGCACCATGGACTCCATCAACAGGTAACGCCGGAAAGGGAGCGTTAGGCCGATGTCCACTGTCACACCTGCCGCATCTTCAGGGGCGGCCCAGCCCGACGCGGTCGATCGGGTGGCGCAACTTCAGGAGCGGCAGTCGCCGCTCGCCACCACCGTCACATTTTCCGGCACCGGAGCCGCCGCCCCGGTGCCCTCGCGGGTCGAGCCGCCGGCCTGGCCGCATCCGGGCTCCGTCGATCTCGTCTCCAAGCTGCTCGATCTCTCCGGCACCCATGTCGCGCGGGTGTCGAGCCACCCGGGCCAGCCGGGTCCCCTCGCCGCCCCGGTCCAGGCCGCGCCCGCGGTCCAGCCGAGCGCCGTGTCGGGGGTCGATTTCTGGACGATCCTGTCGGCGATGCTGCCGGCCGAGTCGCGCTCCGGCTGAAGGGGCCGGCTGAAAGGGCCGGCCGAGCGCTGTCGCTGGGCGGGCGCTGTGGCTGGACAGACGCTCTGGCTGGGCGGGCGCTGGCGCCGCCGCGCGGGATGGCGTGCGAAAGGGCTTTTCCGGCCGGCAAAACATGCTAAAGCCTGTGCCGGTCCGGTCGAGGGGCCGTGCGGCGCCGGTTCCGGCGTGCGCGGAGCCCGCCAGCCGTTCACGCACCGTCCAAGCCCCGCAGGAAGCCTCCCATGAACCGCAATGCCCTTTATGTCGTCATCGCCCTGCTCGTCGTCGGCGTCGCCGTCATCGGCTACCAGCTCTACCAGGAGCGGCAGAAGCCGTCCGGCGTCGAGATCAAGATCGGCGAAGGCGGGGTCTCGATCGAGTCCAACTGACGCGCGCGGCCCGGCCGGACGCGCCGCGGACGCCGGCGCGCTGTCGCTTTGACGAGGCGGCAGCGTGCGCCTGCGCCTGGGCGTCGGGGTGATCCGGTCTGGGCCGGAGTGCCTCGCACCATCGCAACCCTTCGTTAACCGGTTTTGCTAACCGGACGCTAAAACCCCGGCGCTAGTCTCGTGCGATCGAAGCACGGGTATTGCGTCATGATTTCGAGCGTCATCAGCACAGCCTTTTCAGGCATGGCCGCGCAGCAGAAGCGGATGGAGGCGATCGCCTCCAACGTCGCCAATGTCGACACGCCGGACTACCGGCGCAAGGAGGTCAACATGGTCTCGACCGGTCCGGGCGTGCGTGCCGTCGTGAGCGAGGCGCGGTCAGCCGGCGGCGTCGATCTCGCCGCCGAAATGGTCGACATGATCGAGACCAAGATGGCCTATCAGGCCAATGTCGCGGTGATGGAAACCGGCATGGACATGTGGGACGCGCTGATGAGCGCGCTCGACCCCAAGGATCGCGACGAACGCTGGCGCTGAGCCGCGCGCTTCGCCCCCGGCAAACTCTCCGGACAACCGGATCTCCCGTTCCCGGCCGTGCGGGCCATGCGTGCCCGCTGGCACGGACTGCCGCCGGCCCGCATTCCCCATCCGGGGAATTCCATCGCCTGGCTCCCGGGTTAGGCTTGTGCCTTGTCTGATGGTCCGGCCGCGGGGGAAAACGCATGCGCATCCTGTCACGATTGATGGTTCTCGGTCTTGTCGCGATCGTGGCGTGGCTTGCCGGCGGCGGGCGCGGGGCTGCGCTCGAGCTCGAACGCAACGGCACCCGCTACGAGATCGCGCTGCCCCTGCCCAAGGGCACGAAAATCTCCCGCTCCGGGGTCGACCGCCGCTTCAGCGTCAACGGCATCGGCGTCTCGATGCGGTTGATCCAGGACAGCTATTCCGAGTGCGGCAAGCTCACCTCCGAGCGGGAAAGCAACGGCTTCAAGCGCAACCACACTTCGCTGCCCTTCACCGCCGTGATCACCCCGCGCGAATGCTCGACCCAGCTCTACAGCCCGGAGCGGGTCACCACCAAGACCCATTATGTCTGGCTCGACATGTGCCAGTGCTATGCCGCGATCCACTTTTCCTATGCCGATGGCGAGCGCAAGCGGTTCGAACAGGTGTCGCCGCCGATCCTTGCGGCGCTGCGCAAGCCGTCGTCCGCGGGCAGCAAGGGCAAGGCGCCGACCGGGCTCGAACTCGACAGCGACTGGCTCGAAGCCTTCAGGATCTTCAAGAAGCGCGGCTTCCCCGCAGCGCTGGTCTACAACATTCTCGGCGACACCGCCCATATCGCGCTCGGTGCCGCCGGCCTCAGCGACCGCTATGCCGAGGAGCTGGCGCGGCTCTACGGAACCAGCGTCAAGGACGTCAAGGACGGGAAGGCTGCCAGCGCCAGCTGGTTCTACGATCTCGAGACCGGCTTTGCCATCGGCAGCGCCAGCCCCCAGCAGATCGCTTCGAACCTGTCGAGCTGCTACCGGAATTACGACTACTGGCGGGCCTGCAAGCTCAACTACCACCAAGAACAGGGCTGCCGGCTGACCAAGGCCTGGAAGACCGTCTGCGGTGCCTACATGAAAGAGGGCATGAGCCAGATGATCGGCGACCTGTGCTTCTGGGAGCCGCGTGGCGACCTGCCGATGCTGGCCGGTGCCGACACGCGCGAGAAATCGGTGATGCTGCCCGGCGGCAAGAAGGTGGCGAAGGCGCCTGGCAAGAAGAAGAAAAAGGTAAAGCAGGCCGCGGCGTCGAACGTGCCCTACTGCGCCGACGACGGCCCTGGCGGCTGGCGCGACTATCTCACCTATTTGCGCGACAAGGGCGAGGGTGTGCCTGCAGGCCTCGGCCTGTAGGTGGCAGCTGGGCGGCGCGGGTCACCGGCGGGTCCCGGTGGCCCGCGTCGTCTTCAGTGCATAGTGTAGTCGCGGCGAAGGCGCTGCTGCGATCCTCGGCCTGCGGGCAGGTGCGCAGGAGCTGTCTCCCTGGCGGTTCCGGTGACAGCCGAAACCGCAAAGCTCGCGCCAGTCGCGCTCCCGTCGGCGCCCCGGCCTGCGCAACAGGGAGCGATGAATGACAAGGCTGGAGCGCCGCTTGCGCCGTGATCCCTCCCTGCGCGTCTCCCCTTGGCGGGGCTGGCGGCTCCGTGTCATCCTGGCCCGCGCCCTGGCATCGAGGCCCGGGGCTGAAGGGCCGGGTCTTGCCGGCGGGAGGCGGTGTGCCGGATATCGGGCTGGTCTTCACCCCCATGGACATCGTGCTGGCGGTGCTGATCGGCTGTGCGCCGGGCCTGGTGCTGGGCGCGGCGCTCGGCGCGTGGAAAAATCCCGGCCACCGCTTTCGCGCTGCCGTCCTCTGGGGCGCAATCGGGTTTATACTGGCCTTCGCCGGCTGGTGGGTCTATCTCACGGTGATCAAATAGCGCCGCCGCCGGGGTCTTTCGCGCGCAGCGACACGAGGAAACCATGAGACGCATGCTGATGCTTTCTGCCGTCACCCGCGCAAACCGCCACGGCGTCATGCGCGAGATCGATGATGCGGCGGTGTCCTGCGGCGGCTGGATCGAGGGCCACACGCTGTTTTCCAATGTTGCTGCGACGTTTCGCTTCGTGCTGCCGGCGGGGGGCCTCGAGGCATTCGCCGCGCGGATCGCCGCCGCCGGCCTGCAACTGGACGGTGCCGGCCTGGCAGCGCTTTCGAAGCGGGTCGCCTCCGCGGCAGCCGATGACGAGCTGCCCGGCGCGCTCGCCGTCACCTTCGTGCATGACGAACCCGACCTGCGCCGCGAAATCCCCGCAGTCCCGGGATAGCGGTGGCGGCCGGAACCGAAACGTGAAGCGTAAAGCGGAGAATGGAATGCACCCTGTCAGTCATCTGGTCGCGGCCGTTGCGGCCTTCGCCGCGCTTGCGCCTGCCTCGGCGCGCGCCTGGGAACCGGTCGAGCAGGTGGTCACCTATCCCGTGAGCGGCAGTTCGGGGCCGGAACTCTACCAGTCCATTGGCGAGAACGGGCCGGTGATCGGCGACGGTCGCCGCACCATCGCCCACACCACCTTCAAGCTCACCTGGCGGCGCGATTACCAGGAGCGCGGCGGCGGTTGCGTGCTGGCCTCGGCCACGCCGAAGCTGATCATCACCTACACGCTGCCCAAGCCGCGCGGAAAGCTGCCGAAGGAGGTCGCGCAGGCCTGGGCGCGATTCTACGACGGTCTTGCCGCCCACGAGAAAATTCACGGCCAGTATATCGTCGAGATGGTGCAGGCGATCCAGGCCGTCAGCACCGGCCTGAGCGCCGACAGCGATCCGGGCTGCAACAAGGTCCGCGCCACGCTGCAGGGCCATCTCAAGCGGCTGTCGGACGAACAGCGCGCCCGCGGCCGTGATTTCGACCGGGTCGAGATGGGGGAGGGCGGTGCAGTCCAGCGGCTGGTGCTGGGGCTGCTCAACGGCCGGTGACCGGGCGCCCGCCGGCGCGTTCGGCCCTTGCCCTCGTCCCCGCGGCTGCCTAGGGTCTCACCCCCGTGCCGCGGCAGATAACCAGGACCCCGCATGACCTTTCGCATAGCCACCTTCAACGCCGAGAACCTGTTGAGCCGCTTCGATTTTTCAGGATACCGCAACGAATTGCGCCAGGACCGCGTGGCGCAGCTTTACGAATTCGCCTCCGAGGCCGATTACCGCCATGCCGAGATCGCCCGGGCGCTGTCGCTGACCGACGATACGCGGCAGCTGACGGCGCTGGCGATCGCCGAGGCCGATGCGGATATCCTGTGCCTGCAGGAGGTGGAGAATCTCGATACGCTGCACCGGTTCGAATATGGCTATCTGTTCAAGATGATCGGCGACGGCTACCGGCACAAGGTGCTCGTCGAAGGCAATGACGGCCGCGGCATCAACCTGGCGCTGATGGCGCGCGACGAGACCCGTGACGGCGCGCCGATCGAGATCCTCAACGTCACCAGCCATGCGCACGAGACCTATGAAAGCCTGGGGCTCTACACCCATGAGCTCAAGGGAATGCAGCAACCCGGCGACAAGGTGTTCAAGCGCGATTGCCTGGAGGTCGACCTCAAGGTCGGCACCCGCCGGCTGACCGTCTATGTGGTGCATTTCAAGTCCATGGGCTCGCCCAGGGACGGGCTCGACGGACGCAGCGCGTCGATGCCGGTGCGGATCGCCGAGGCCCGGGCGGTGCGCCGGATCGTCGCGCGCCGGTTCGGCCCTGATGGCGGCGGCAAGCGCTATGTGATCGCCGGCGACTGCAACGACTATGTGGAAAAGCTCAAGATCACCGGCGATCGCCGCAATGGCTACGATTTCGTGCATGTGGCCGAGCCGGGGGGCGCGGTCGAGGTGCTGACGGCGGATGGCTTTGCCGAGAACGTGGTGATGCGGCTGCCGGAACGCGAGCGCTGGACGCTGTTCCACACCCGCGGGCCGCAGGAACGGCACCTGTGCCAGCTCGATTACCTGCTGGCTTCGCCCGCCCTGGTGCGCACCGGGCGCAGCCGCATGCCCGATATCGTCCGCGCGGGCCAGCCCTGGCGCACGCCGATGCCGCCCGGCCAGGAGGTCGACCGCTATCCCCGCACCGGCTGGGACCGACCCAAGGCGTCGGATCATTGCCCGGTGGCCATGACCTTCGACCTGGTCTGACCGATGCCCGGTACGGACCTTCCCGAGAACCGCGTCTTTGCCCTGGATGCCGTGCAACTGCGGCTGGCGCAGGGCGAGCATCCCTGGGTGGCGGCCGAGCGCGAGGCCATCGCCGCGCACTGGGCGCGCGAACAGGTGGAGCGGCCGTTCCTGTTCAACGGCACCATCCTTTTGCACCGCGGACTGCAACTGACCGACGGCGTCCTTTCGGGCGCCAGCCACCGCGCGCCCTATGCGGCTCTCTTGCATCTGGTCCGCACCGCGCCGCGTGCCGATGTGGCGCATCTGTTCGGCTCGGCGCTGATCCTGTCCTCGGACGGAGCCATGATCCTGATCCGCATGGCCGCCCGAACCGCCAATGCCGGCAAGGTCTACGCGCCGGCCGGTTCGCTCGACGAAAGCGACATCGTGGACGCCGGGGTCGATCTCGACGGCAGCATGCGGCGCGAGGTCCGGGAGGAGACCGGGCTCGACCTCAGCCATGCGGTCGCGGAAGGTCGCCTGTTCGCCTGGCGCAGCGGCTGGCTTGTCGCCGTGTTTCGCCGGTTCCGTCTCGACCAGCCGGCGGAACAGATCGCCGAGCGGGTGCGCGCCCATATCCGGACAGGCACGGAGGACGAGATCGAGGATGTGGTCGTGGTGCGCGGTCCCGGTGACGCGGGCCCCACGGTGCCGCCCTATATGCGGGCAATGATCGATTACCATTTCGCAAGCCCGCAACCCGTTAGCGGTTGGCAGGGGAGCGGAAATCACTAGGATGCGCCGCATCAACGGCGTGGCCAAACGCGCCGGGAACGAGGGGTTTGACTGGGCATGACCGACTACGCAATCTACGACGTATTCACCGGAACCGCGCTTGAGGGCAACCCGCTGGCGGTGGTGTTCGATGCCGATCACCTCGACGGTGAGCGGATGCAGGCGATTGCGCGAGAGTTCAACCTTTCGGAAACGGTGTTCGCACTCAAGCCCGAAAACCCGGTGCACAATGCGCGGCTGAGAATTTTCACCACCTTGCGGGAGCTGCCCTTTGCCGGGCACCCCACGGTGGGGGCGGCGATTGCGCTCGCCGACCGCCGGCTGGGCGGGGAGGTGCCGGAAGCGGGCATCGATATGGTCAAGGTGCTCGAGGAGCCGGTCGGACCGGTGCGCTGTGCGGTCAAGCTCAAGCCGTCGGCGGCCGGCTTCGCCGAATTCGACCTGCCCAGACTGTCGCATCAGATCGACGCCCGGATCGAGCCCGCCGATGTCGGCGTGGCGCTCGGGCTCGACCCGCAGGATATCGGCTTCGAGAATCACCGGGTTTCGCTATGGAGCGCCGGGGTGCCGTTCGTGCTGGTGCCGGTGCGCGATCTCGCAGCCGCCGCCAAGGCCGATTGCAGCCCGCAGGACTGGGAGCGGATCGCGCCGATGGGCGACGGGCAACTGTCCTGGCCCTATGTCTATTGCCGCGGCGGCCTCAACCACGGTGCCGCGTTCCATGCGCGCATGTTTTCGCCGCGCGAGGGCGGGGGAGAGGACCCGGCCACGGGCTCGGCGGTCGCCGCGCTTTCGGGGGCGATCCATCATTATGACGGGCTGCTCGAGGGCAACCATGCGCTGCTCGTCGAACAGGGCGTCGAGATGGGCCGGCCCTCGCTCATCCACCTGCATATCGACTGCTCGGCAAGCGAAGTCACGCGGGGCCGGATCGGCGGCCAGGCGGTGCGGATCGCGGCGGGAAAGCTGCTCGTCTGAGCGCTTCTGTGCCGCTGATGGAAAACTTGTGTCATCTTGTTGAAAAACAGTGTGGACAAGCCCGCCCATCCGGTCTATACGCCCCCTCGTTCCGGTGACGGAACAGGTGGGGCGCGTAGCTCAGTTGGTAGAGCAGCTGACTCTTAATCAGCGGGTCCACGGTTCGAGCCCGTGCGCGCCCACCATCTTTTTCCCAAGACATTCCTGGCGATGACCGGCCTCCGGCCGGTTGCTCGCCTCCTGGGGCGCAACGGTCGCGAAAGACTGCGCCGTAACCTTAATTGCAAAAGCCCCGGAGCCGCACATTGACCCGGTGCGGCGCTGTCGCCGAATATCGGGGCCGGGGAATCACGGACAGGATCGGCCATGCGCATTGAGGATACCGGCAGCGACGGAACCGGCGGGCGGCGCGCGCTGCTCTGGCTCTACCCGGTGCTCGCGGGCTTCGTCCTGCTGCTGGCGCTGCTGCAGACGCTGCCGCTGGTGCTGCCGATCGGGCCGATGTACTGGGACGTGCTGATCTATTACGACGCCATCGGCCGCATCGCCCATGGCCAGTGGCCGGCAATCGATTTCTTCGTTCCGGTCGGCCCGCTCGAATATTTCCTGGCCTACCTGTCGTCCCGGCTGTTTCCCGAGGCGCATCCGGTGCTGCTGACGCAGTGGATCTGGCTGCCGCTGACGGTTCCGGTGATGGCCTTGATGCTGTGGGACGTCGCGCGGCAGAGCCGCATGGCGGCGCTCTGGCTTCTGCTACCATGGATGATCTACACCGCGCTGCCGTTCAACGTGATCGATTATTACCCCTATCCGGGCACCGACGCCTTCGGCATCTACAACCGGCACGGCTCCGTCCTGATCTATCTGGTGGCGGCAACGGTGCTGTTCGTGCGCGGTCCGCTGGTGCAGACCATCTGCCTGAGCCTGCTGTTGCTCGGGCTTGCCTTCTGCAAGATCACGGCCTTCCTCGCCTGCGGGCCGATCCTCCTGTTCGGGCTCCTGTTCGGCCGGATCTCGCCGCGCACCGCGATCGCCACGGCGCTCCTGTGCATTGGCGTGGCGGGCGTCGTGGAGCTTTCCACCGGCCTCGTCAGCCCCTATGTGCGCGACATCGTTCTGCTCGCTTCGGAGAACTCCGGCGCCATCCTGCCGCGCTTCCTCACGGCCGCATCGCAGCATTTCAACGTGCTCGGCGCGGGCGGGCTGCTGGCGCTGGTGCTGCTGGTTGCCGCGCTTTCGGGCCATGAGGCTGCGGGCGGCCGCCGCTCCGGCAATGCGATTGCCCGGGCGATCGATGCGGACTGGTTTTGGCTCGGCCTGCTCATCGCCTGCGGTCTGTTCTACGAGACGCAGAACACCGGCGGGCAGGCATTCTTCGCGGTCTGGCCGGCGCTGCTTTCCATCCTGCTGCGGCCGCGCCCGGCCTATGGCCGCTTCGGGGTTGCGATCCTGGTGCTGATCGGGTTTACGGCGCTGCCCAATGTTTCCACCATGATCCACAAGGCCGCGCGCGCCGCGGCGGTGGCGCCGGGTTATGTGCATCTCGATGCGCCCGATCTCGGTCCGATCGGACGGGTGTCTGCCAAGGACGTGTTCGTCGAGCAGGCCAGCCGCCTGCGTGGCATCTATATCTCGCACCCGGAGACCTACCGGGCGATTGCCGCGACCGGGTCGCTTCCCTCGTTCCTGCTGTTCTCGGATCCCGACTACCAGTACCTGCTGCTTCAGGAAATGCAGGCCGCGACCGTGGCGATCAAGGCGCTGGAGAAGAAGAGGGGCGCCCCCTTCGCGCGCGTCTTCAATCTCGATTTCGCCAATCCGTTTCCCTACATCCTCGACAGGAAAGGGGCGGGCGAGGTGGCGATCGGCGCCGACCCCAGCCGGGCCCTGCCGGACCTCGACGTCAAGACCCGGCGCGCGGTTGCCGCAACCGACCTGGTGCTGGCGCCGGGCTGTCCCTATCACCGCGCCCGGCAGGAACTGTTCGAGCATTACCGGTCGGCCCTGACCCGCCATACCCGGATCGCGCTGACCCCGTGCTACGACGCCTATGTGCTGCCGCCGACGCGGTGAGCACCTGGCTTTGCGGCGCTGTGGTGGACGCCGAGAATTGACAGCTTGACGGTTCCGGATTCGCGCAGGACAGTGGCGGCCCAGTCCTTTAGACATGTTTGGAGCCTGTGATGGTCATCGATCCGCCCTACCTGATTTTCCTCGGCGACGTACCCGACGCGCTTGCGGCCAAGACCGGCCTCGGCATTGTCGACTGGCGGCCCGAATGGTGCATCGGCCAGCTCCGCCTTGAGGGCTGCCAGGCGGATGCGGGGATCCCCGAACTGAGCATCGACGACGCCGTCAAGGCGGGCGTGAAGACCATGGTGGTGGGTGCGGTCAATGCCGGCGGCGTGCTGCCGGCGCACTGGATCTCGTCGATCGTTGCGGCGCTCGATGCCGGTCTCAATGTCGCCACCGGCCTGCACACGCGGCTGGCCTCGATCCCCGAGATCAAGGCGGCAGCGGACAAGAGCGGTGCGAAACTGCATGATGTCCGGTTTTCCGACCATCGTTTCGACACCGGCAAGGGCACCAAGCGCCCGGGCCTGCGCTGCCTGACGGTCGGCACCGACTGTTCGGTCGGCAAGAAATACACCGCCCTGGCGCTCGAGCGGGAAATGCGGGCGAGGGGCATGGATGCCGATTTCCGCGCCACCGGACAGACCGGCGTGTTCATTTCCGGCCGCGGTGCGGCGATCGACGCGGTGGCTGCCGACTTCATCTCCGGCGCCGTGGAATGGATCGCGCCGGCGGCGGATCCGGGCCATTGGGACCTGGTCGAAGGCCAGGGCTCGCTGTTCCATCCGAGCTTCGCGGGCGTCTCGCTCGGCCTGCTGCACGGCGCGCAAGCCGATGCCTTCGTGGTCTGCCACGAGCCGACCCGCACCACCATGCGCGGCGTCAAGCATGCGCTGCCCTCGATCGGCGAGGTGATCGACATGACCATCGCCATGGGCAAGCTCACCAATCCGGCCATCACCTGCACCGGCATCGCCGTCAACACCCGCAAGCTCGGGGAAGACGAAGCCCGGGCGCTGCTCGACAAGCTGGCCGGCGACTACGGCGTGCCCGCCACCGACCCGATCCGCTTCGGCGTCGAAGCCCTGGTCGATCGCCTGGCGGCGATCCGTCCCCAGGACTGAGCGGAGAGGGAGTTTATTTCTAAAGTAGCACTTGCAACGACGGCAAAGACGCATAAAGTAAACGAGCGTTCATTTATTTGAAGGACGCAGAAGGACAGCCGGCTGCTGAGAGGACAGGAGCCGGCGGTCATTCGCAAGACGCCGGAAACCGGCGCGAGACTGGCCACGGGAACGGCCATGGGCGTGGAGGGAGACCACGCCTCCGGACATCACAAGAGAGCCGGTCACGTTTCCGCAGTATCTGCTGCTGAACGCCAAGCGCTTCGCGGCGCGTCCCGCGATGCGCTTCAAGGATTACGGGATCTGGCAGAGCTGGACCTGGTCCGAACAGCGAGACGAAATCCGCGACCTGGCGCTTGGCCTCAAGGCTATGGGGCTGGGCGAAGGCGACCGCATCGCCATCGTCGGCTCCAACCGGCCGCGGCTCTACTGGGCGTTCTGCGCGGCGCAATCGCTCAAGGCGATTCCCGTTCCGGTCTATGCCGACTCGGTGGCCGAGGAGATGGCCCATGTGCTCAACAATGCCGGGGTTCGCTTCGCCCTTGTCGAGGACCAGGAGCAGGTCGACAAGCTGCAGTCGATGGCAGCCGACATCCCGCAGTTGAGCGAAATCATCTTCGACGAGCCACGGGGCCTGCGCGATTACGGACGCGACCACCTTCACGATTTTGCCGCGGTGCAGGAGCGGGGGCGGCAGGCCGCAAGCGCCGACGCTTCCGCCGTCTCCGACTGGGAAGCCCGCATCCGCGCCTCGGACGGCAGCGAGATCTCGACCATCCTCTATACCTCCGGCACAACCGGGCGCTCCAAGGGCGTGATGCTGACGGCGGCGGCCTCGGTAAAGGCCGCGGAGGACACCGCAAGCTTCGACCATCTGAGCGAGACCGACGAGGTGCTGGCCTATCTGCCGCTCGCCTGGGTCGGCGACCATTATCTCAATTATGCCCAGGGTTATGTCGTGGGCCTGTGCATGAGCTGCCCGGAAAGCCCCGATACGGTGGCGCAGAACCTGCGCGAGATCGGGCCGAGCTTCTATTTCGCGCCGCCGCGGGTGTTCGAAGGCCTGCTCACCAGCGTCATGATCCGGATGGAGGATGCGAGCGGCTGGAAGAAGCGGCTGTTCCATCACTATCTCGGCGTGGCCAAGGCCCATGGCGAGAAGATCCTCGAGGGCCGGCCGGTGCTGCTGTCGGGGCGGATTTCCTACTGGATCGGCGACAAGCTGATCTACGGACCGCTCAGGAACGTGCTCGGCTTCAGCCGCATCCGCACCGCCTACACCGCCGGCGAGGCGATCGGCCCGGACCTGTTTTCGTTTTTCCGCTCGCTCGGCATCAACCTCAAGCAGCTCTACGGGCAGACCGAGGCGTTCCTCTATGTCACCTGCCAGAAGGACGGGGACGTCCATCCCGATACGGTCGGTCCGGCGGCCCCCGATGTCGAGATCCGCATCACCGACAGCGGCGAGGTGCAGTTCCGTTCGCCGGGCATGTTCGCGGGCTATTATGGCGACGAGCAGAAGACGCGCGAGACCCTGACCGAAGACGGCTGGGTGATGACCGGGGATGCCGGCATCTTCGACGCGCGCGGCCACCTCAAGATCATCGACCGGGCTAAGGATGTGGGTCGGCTCACCACCGGCGCGCTCTATGCGCCGAAATACATCGAGAACAAGCTCAAGTTCTTCCCCAACATCAAGGAGGCCGTGGCCTTCGGCGACGGGCGCGATTTCGTGGGCGTGTTCCTGAACATCGACCTGACCGCCGTGGGCAACTGGGCCGAGCGCAACAATATCTCCTATGCCTCCTACCAGGAGCTCGCGGGCCTGCCGCAGGTCTATGAGATGATGGCGGGCCATATCGACCAGGTGAACCGCGACCTTGCCGCCGAGCCGATGATGGCCGGCGCGCAGATCAGGCGGTTCCTGGTGCTGCACAAGGAACTCGACGCCGACGACGGCGAGCTCACCCGCACCCAGAAGGTGCGTCGCGGCTTCATCGCCGAGCGCTTCGGGCCGCTGATCGAGGCGCTCTATGACGGATCGAGCGAACGCTTTATCGAGACCGACATGACCTTCGAGGACGGCCGCAAGGGCGTGATCCGTGCGACCGTGACGCTTCAGGATGCAAAGACCTACCCGCCGGCGCAGCCGGTCAGCGAGGCTGCGGCATGAGCAACCGGATCAAGCATGTCGAACTGCATGTCGACGACGACGGGCTCGCGCCCGGCGACGTGATGCTCAAGCTCGACAATGTCTCGCTCGCCTTCGGTGGGGTGAAGGCGATCACCGACATTTCCTTCGACATCCGCAAGGGCGAGATTCGCGCCATCATCGGCCCCAACGGGGCGGGCAAGACCTCGATGCTCAATGTCATCAACGGCTTCTACCACCCGCAAAAGGGCGTGATCACCTTCCGCGGCCAGGCCCGCTCGCGCATGCAGCCCTACGAGGCGGCCGCATCCGGCATCGCCCGCACCTTCCAGAACGTGGCGCTGTTCAAGGGCATGTCGACGCTCGACAACATCATGTCCGGTCGGACGCTGAAGATGCACAGGAACTTCTTCTGGCAGGTGCTGCATGTGGGGCCGGCGCGCAACGAGGAGATCGAGCACCGCCTGAAGGTCGAGGAGATCATCGATTTTCTCGAGATCCAGCACATCCGCAAGACCCCCGTCGGCAAGCTGCCCTACGGTTTGCAGAAGCGCGTCGAACTCGGCCGCGCGCTGGCGATGGAGCCGGACCTGCTTCTCCTCGACGAGCCGATGGCCGGCATGAACCTCGAGGAGAAGGAGGACATGAGCCGCTTCATCCTCGACGTCAACAGCCAGATGGGCACCACCATCGCCCTGATCGAGCACGACATGGGCGTGGTGATGGACATTTCCGACCGCGTGGTGGTGCTCGATTACGGGCGCAAGATCGGCGACGGCACGCCCGACGAGGTCAAGACCAACCAGGACGTCATCGACGCCTATCTGGGAGTGTCGCACTGATGGACTTGCTCTATTCCGTATTCATCGACCCCTTCGTGCAGATGGCCGAGATGCCCGATTTCCTGCTGCAGGTGCTGTGGGAAGGCTTCGTCGCGGGCGTGCTCTACGCGCTGATCGCGCTCGGCTTCGTGCTGATCTACAAGGCCTCGGGCGTGTTCAACTTCGCCCAAGGCATCATGGTGGTGTTCGCGGGGCTCACGCTGGTGGGGCTGCACGAGAAGGGGGTACCGGCCTATCTGGCGCTGGTGCTGACCATCGGCGTGATGGGGCTCCTGGCGCTCGCCGTCGAACGCTTCGTGATGCGCCCGCTCGTCAACCAGCCCGACATCATTCTCCTGATGTCGACGATTGGGCTCACCTATTTTCTGGTCGGCTTCGGCGAGTTCGTCTTCGGCGGCGAGCCCAAGCAGATGATCACCCAGGAACTCGGGCTTCCGACCGGCTCGTCCGCCTTCGAGATCGGCGACGGCGGACTGCTGATCCTCCAGCATATCGACATTGCCGCGGCGGTGATCGCGCTGATCATGGTGGGCGTGCTGGCGGTGTTCTTCAACAAGACCCGGATCGGGCGTGCGCTGCGTGCGGTGGCCGACGATCACCAGGCGGCGCTGTCGGTGGGGATCTCGCTCAACCAGATCTGGGCCATCGTCTGGTTCGCCGCCGGAATCGTGGCGCTGACCACGGGAATCATGTGGGGTGCGCGCTCGGACGTGTCGTTTGCGCTCGAGATCATCGCCTTCAAGGCGCTGCCGGTCCTGATCCTCGGCGGCTTCACATCGATCCCCGGCGCGATCGTCGGCGGGCTGATTATCGGGGTCGGGGAGAAACTCGGCGAAATTTACTGGGGTCCACTGGTCGGCGGCGGAATTGAAAGCTGGCTCGCATACATGATTGCCCTTATCTTTCTCCTGTTCAGGCCGCAGGGCCTGTTCGGAGAACGCATTATCGAAAGGGTATAAAAATGCACAAGAGCCGCCTTTCCGCCATCGTCATCGATGTCCATACCGACCACATCGAGCATTCCGCCGGCTTCTGGTCGCAGCTGCTGGGCGAGCCCTCGCATGTCGACGACGATGGCCAGCGCGCCACCATCATGGCGGCCGACAAGGGCGTTTCGCTGGTTCTGGAAGCCGTTCAGGACGAGGCGCGGATCCATTTCGACATCGAGACCAATGACCTGGCTGCCGAAATCCACCGCGTCGAGGCGCTGGGCGGGCGCAAGATCAGCGTCAAGGATCATGCCGTGATCATGGAAGCGCCGACGGGTCACCGGTTCCGGCTGACCGGCCCGAATTCGCATCTGCTGCCGTCTGCCGGCAAAACCTGGGGTGAGGATTAATGCTCTATCGCGAATCGGGACAGTACAAGACCAGCTACATTGCCGACCAGGCGATCTTCCCGATCCGGGAAGACCGCATCGGCATGGGGCTGATCGGGCTTGCGGCCGTGTGCATCCCGTTTTTCGCGAGCGATTTCTTTCTCAACGCGATCATGACGCCGTTCCTGATCCTGGCGCTTGCCGCGATCGGGCTCAACATCCTGACCGGCTATGCCGGACAGCTCTCGCTCGGCACAGGCGCGTTCATGGGGGTGGGGGCCTATAGCTGCTACAAGCTCACCTCGATCTTTCCGGATGTGAACATCATTGTTCTGGTGCTGGCCTCCGGCCTGTTCTCGGCCGCCATCGGCGTCGTGTTCGGGCTGCCGTCGCTCAGGATCAAGGGGCTCTATCTCGCCGTCACCACGCTGGCGGCGCAGTTCTTCCTCGAATGGTGCTTCATCCGGATCCCGTGGCTCTACAACTACAATTCGTCGGGCGCGATCGAGGTGCCCGAGCGGCGCGGCTTCGGCGACGTCATCCTGACCGGGCCGTCGGCCTCGGCGATGACGCAGTATTTCGTGGTGCTCGGCATCGTGGTGGCGATCACGCTGGCGGTGAAGAACATCGTGCGCGGGCGCATCGGGCGGCAGTGGATGATGATCCGCGACATGGACATCGCCGCCGAACTGATGGGCGTGCGGCCGCTCACGGCCAAGCTGTCGGCCTTCGCGGTCTCGTCCTACCTGTGCGGCGTGGCGGGCGCCATGTTCATCTTCTTCTATCTCGGAGCGGCCGAACCTTCGGCGTTCTCGATCACGCTGTCGTTCCAGGTGCTGTTCATGGTGATCCTCGGCGGGCTCGGCAGCCTGGTCGGCTCCTTCTTCGGCGCGGCCTTCATCTGGGGCCTGCCGATCGTGCTGCGCGCGGGCCTGCCTGCGCTCGGCATCGGCATCGCGGCGGAAACCGTGTTTCACATCGCCACCATGATCGTGGGGGCGCTGATCATCTTCTTCCTCATTGTCGAGCCGCACGGGCTCGCGCGGCTGTGGTCGCTCGGCAAGGAGAAACTGCGTGTCTGGCCGTTCCCCTACGGCTGAACCGATGGTGTCTTGCGGGCCGTTTGAGGAGGCGGAGCGCAAGGGATCGACAAGCGGCACTGTCCGGGCAAGGGACCCGTCCGGACCAGCATGCCGGGAGGAACCGGGTCCCCGGACTGGTGCGGAAACCGCGCCAAATGGGAGGAATACCATGCGACTGAAACGTCTGATCGCCGGATCCATATTGGCCGGCACCCTGGCGGGCGCGGCGCTGCCGGCCCTTGCCGACGAGCTGTTCGTGCCGCTGTTCAGCTACCGCACCGGGCCCTACGCCGGCTCGGGCATCCCGATCGCCAACGGCATGCACGACTACCTCACCATGCTCAACGAGCGCGACGGTGGCATCAACGGGGTCAAGCTCCGGATCGAGGAATGCGAGACCGGCTACGACACCCAGAAGGGGGTGGAATGCTATGAGCAGGTCAAGGGCGCGGGCGCCTTGCTCATCAACCCCTATTCGACCGGCATCACGCTGCAGGTGATCCCGAAGGCATCGGTCGACAAGATCCCGGTGCTGTCGATGGCCTATGGCCTGTCCGCGGCCGCGATCGGCAACACCTTCCCGTGGGTGTTCAATCCGCCGGACACCTATTGGGATGGCGCCTCGGCCATCATCACCGACATTGCCCGCCGCGAGGGCGGCGCGGAGAATCTCAAGGGCAAGAAGATCGGCTACATCTTCCTCGACGCCGGCTATGGCCGCGAGGCGATTCCGCTGCTCGAACAGCTCTCCGAGACCATGGGCTTCGAGCTTCTGCAATACCCGGTTCCCGGCAAGGAAATGCAGAACCAGTCCTCGCAGTGGCTCAACATCCGCCGCGACCGGCCCGACTACATGGTGATGTGGGGCTGGGGGGCGATGAACCCCACGGCGGTCAAGGAAGCCACCAAGATCCGCTATCCCATGGACAAGTTCTATGGCGTGTGGTGGTCGGGCGGCAATGACGACGCGGCCGCCGGCGGCGAAGACGCCAAGGGGTTCCGCACGCTCAACTTCCACGGTGTGGGGTCCGATTATCCCGTGATCGCCGACATCAAGAAATATGTGGTGGATGCCGGCAAGAGCCAGGTCGATCCGGCGAAGTTTGCCGACAACCTCTACAACCGCGGCGTCTACAACTCGATGCTGATCGCCGAGGGCATCCGCAAGGCCCAGGAGATCGCCGGCAAGCCGATGATCACCGCGTCGGACATGCGTAACGGGCTCGAGAACCTCGACGTCAGCGAGGCGCGTCTCAAGGAAATCGGCATGGAAGGCTTCGCGTTGCCGATGAAGCTCACCTGCGAGGACCATTCCGGGCACCACAAGGTCTATATCGTCGAATGGGACGGCAAGGACTGGCAAAAGTCCGGCGACTGGTTCTCGCCCGATGTCGGGACGGTTAAGCCGCTTCTGCAGAAGGCGGCCGAGGACTATGTGGCGAGCAACTCGCCCTGGCCCGAGCGCACGGAGCCGTGCCTGAACAAGTAAGGCTGCAAGGCCTGCCGCCGCGCGAGACCACGCGACTCGCGCGGCGGCGCCGGGGTTCTAGGGCTTGAACCGGAAAGGGTGAAGACATGACCGCTTCCGCATCGACCGAGGCGTCTCCGCAGCGCAACATTCTCGCGGTCAACAATATCGAGGTGATCTACGATCACGTGATCCTGGTGCTCAAGGGCGTCTCGCTGACGGTGCCGGAGGGCGGCATCGTCGCACTGCTGGGCGCCAACGGCGCGGGCAAGACCACCACGCTCAAGGCGATTTCCAACCTCTTGCGTTCCGAGCGCGGCGAGGTCACCAAGGGGTCGATCGAATTCGAGGGCGCGCGCATCGAGGCGCAGACGGCCAACGAACTGGTGCGGCGCGGCTGCATCCAGGTGATGGAAGGCCGGCACTGCTTCGGGCACCTGACGATCGAGGAGAACCTGCTGACCGGCGCGTTCACGCGGCGCGACGGCCATGCGGCGATCAAGCACGACATGGAAATGGTCTATGACTATTTCCCGCGGCTGAGGGAACGGCGCTCTAGCCAGGCCGGCTACACCTCGGGCGGCGAACAGCAGATGACGGCGATCGGGCGGGCGCTGATGAGCCGGCCGAAGATGATCCTGCTCGACGAGCCGTCGATGGGGCTTGCGCCGCAGTTGCAGGAAGAGATCTTCGAGATCGTCAAGAAGCTCAACCGGCAGGAGGGCGTCTCCTTCCTGCTTGCCGAGCAGAACACCAATATCGCGCTCAGATATGCCACCTATGGCTATATCCTGGAATCGGGCCGCATCGTCATGGACGGGGTCGCCAAGGACCTGCGCGAGAACGAGGACGTCAAGGAATTCTACCTCGGCGTCGGCGGCGAGGGGCGGCGGTCGTTCAAGAACGTCAAGCACTACAAGCGCCGCAAGCGCTGGCTCGCCTGATCCGGGAGCGTTCCTGGCGGACCCTGCCGGATCCCTGGTTCCGGCGGTGGAGCGCTCCCGGCGGCCCCCTCTTGCGCAGCAGGTGGGAAGAGGATAAATAAACGAACGTTCATTTAATTGTGGGAGCCATGGCGCGACGAACGGGATCATCGGGGGCGGAAACGGCGGAGAAGCTGCGCGAGGTCGCGCTCGAACTGTTCGCGCGGTCAGGCTACGCCGCCGTCTCGATGCGCGAGATCGCCGCGCGCACGGGCGTGCAGGCCGGCGCGATCTACAATCACTTTCCGACCAAGCAGCACCTGTTGCAGGACCTTCTGGTGGTGCATATGGAGACGCTGCTCAAGGCCTGGGCCGAGGCCGACCGGCCGGACCTGCCGGCGCCGGCCGCGCTCGAGAATTTCGTCCGGTTCCATATCCGCTATCACCTCGACCGCTCGCGCGAGGTGTTCATCTCCTACATGGAGCTTCGAAGCCTCGAGGACGAGAATTTCAGCGTGATCGAGCGGCTCAGGCGCAGCTATGAGAAGGCGCCGCGCGCCATTCTCGACCGGGGCGCCGCCGACGGCTCCTTTGACATTCTCGATCCGCAGGTGACCACCATGGCGATCATCGCCATGCTCAACGGCATGACCACCTGGTACCGGGAGTCCGGGCGCCTGTCGCTCGACGAGATCGAGGCGGTCTATATCCGTCTGGTCAAGCGGCTGGTGGGACAAAAGGAGGAGGACTGACATGTTCACCACAGGCATGAATTTCGGGTTGGGCGAAGAGATCGACGCGCTTCGGGACACGGTGGCGCGCTTCGCTGCCGACCGGATTGCGCCGGAGGCGGAGAAGACCGACCGCGAGAACCAGTTCCCGATGCATCTGTGGCAGGAGATGGGCGCGCTCGGCCTTTTGGGCATGACGGCCGATCCGGAGTTCGGCGGCACCGGCATGAGCTATCTCGCCCATGTGGTGGCGATGGAGGAGATCAGCCGCGCCTCGGCCTCGGTGGGCCTGTCCTACGGCGCCCATTCCAATCTCTGCGTCAACCAGATCAACCGCTGGGGCTCGCAGGCGCAGAAGCAGCGCTACCTGCCGAAACTGTGTTCGGGCGAGAATGTCGGCGCGCTGGCAATGAGCGAGCCGGGCTCGGGCTCGGACGTGGTCTCGATGAAGCTCCGGGCGGAAAAGCGCAACGACCGCTATGTGCTCAACGGCAACAAGATGTGGATCACCAACGGGCCTGACGCCAACACGCTGGTGGTCTATGCCAAGACCGATCCGGAGGCGAAATCGCGCGGCATCACCGCCTTCCTGATCGAGAAGGGCATGGCCGGGTTCTCGACCGCGCAGAAGCTCGACAAGATGGGCATGCGCGGCTCCAACACCTGCGAACTGGTGTTCGAGAACTGCGAGGTGCCCTATGACAACGTTTTGGGCGAGGAAGGGCAGGGCGCCGCGATCCTGATGTCCGGGCTCGACTACGAGCGCGTGGTGCTGGCCGGCGGGCCGCTCGGCATCATGGCGGCGGCGATGGATGTGGTCGTGCCCTATTGCCACGAGCGCAAGCAGTTCGGCCAGCCGATCGGCGAGTTCCAGCTGATGCAGGGCAAGCTCGCCGACATGTACACGACGATGAATGCCTGCCGCGCCTATGTCTATGCCGTCGCGCAGGCCTGCGACCGCGGCGAGACCACCCGCAAGGATGCCGCCGGCTGCATCCTCTACGCGGCGGAGAAGGCGACGCAGGTGGCGCTCGAGGCGATCCAGGCGCTGGGCGGCAACGGCTATATCAACGACTATCCGACCGGCCGGCTGTTGCGCGATGCGAAACTCTACGAGATCGGCGCCGGCACCAGCGAAATCCGCCGCATGCTGATCGGCCGCGAGATGATGGCGGAGACGGGGTGACGCAAATCTGATATGCTGCCATGTAATGAATATGTGGCAACATTGCGAAAGTTGGCAGAATGGCGAAGCGTGGCGGAAAGGCAGGGTTCTCGGAGGGCGGACAGGCGGCCTATGGGTTGGCGTCCGAACCCCGCGAAGAGCCGATGCTCGACCGGGTCAAGCTCGGCGAGGGCGGGCGGCTGGTCATCCCGGCGGCCATGCGCGAAGCGCTCGGGGTGAAACCGGGCGACGAGATGGCGTTGGAGGTTGTCGACGGTGAGCTGCGGATCAAGTCGTACAGGGCGGTGATCAGGGAGATCCAGGCCGAGTTCAACACGCTTGTGCCCGAAGGCGTCGATGTGGTGGGCGATTTCCTGCGCGAGCGCCGGGAAGAGCAAGCCCGTGCCGATGCGCGGCTGGACCGGCTGAACCGGGAAGGCATGCGGCAGAAAGATGGGTCCGAATGAATGTCGTGGTCGACAGCTCCGTCATTCTGGCCGTGTTGCGCAACGAGATCGGAGCGGATCGGGCGGCCGGGGCTCTCTTCGGGGCAGCAATGGCGTCGGTGAATGCGGTGGAGGTGATCACGCGCCTGATCGATCTGGGATATGCGCCGGAGCGCGCGCTTTCGGCGCTGTCGCGGTTCCGGCTCGACATCGTGGCGTTCGACATGGAACTCGCGGGGATGGCTGGCTTCTTGCGCGCTGCGACACGCCATGTCGGCCTGTCGCTTGGCGACCGGGCGTGTCTTGCGCTCGCCATCCGCGACAACGCAACGGCGCTGACCGCCGACAGAAACTGGGCTGATCTCGACCTGCCCTGCAAAGTGGAGCTCATTCGCTGATGACCGTCATCCCCTCCAACATCTCCACCGCGTCGCAGGCCTTCAGGGACAATGCCGCGCGCATGCAGCGGCTGATCGCCGAGACGGCGGAGGTTGCGGCGCTGCACGGGCAGGGCGGACCCGAGGCTGCGCGGGAGCGTCATGTCGGACGCGGCAAGCTTTTGCCGCGCGACCGCGTTGCGGCGCTGATCGATCCGGAATCGCCGTTTCTCGAAATCGGCCGGTTCGCCGCCCATGGGCTTTATGGTGGCGACATCGCCTCGGCCGGGCTGATCGCCGGCGTCGGCCGGGTCGCGGGCCGTGACGTGATGGTGGTCTGCAACGACGCCACCGTGAAGGGCGGCACCTATTATCCGCTGACGGTGAAAAAGCATCTGCGCGCCCAGGAGATCGCGCTCGAAAACAACCTGCCGTGCGTCTATCTGGTCGATTCCGGCGGCGCCAACCTGCCGAACCAGGATGAGGTGTTCCCCGACCGCGACCATTTCGGCCGGATCTTCTTCAACCAGGCCAACATGAGCGCGCGCGGCATTGCCCAGATCGCCGTGGTGATGGGCTCGTGCACCGCGGGCGGCGCCTATGTGCCGGCGATGTCGGACGAGACCATCATCGTACGCGAGCAGGGCACGATCTTTCTCGCCGGCCCGCCGCTGGTCAAGGCCGCGACCGGCGAGGTGGTGAGCGCCGAGGATCTGGGCGGCGGCGACGTGCACACGCGGCTGTCGGGCGTGGCCGATCACCTGGCCGACAACGATTCCCATGCGCTGGAACTGGCCCGCCGGGCCGTGGCCAATCTGAATGGCCGGGGCAGGGCGGGGCTCCGCCAGATGGACTGTCAGTCGCCCGAAGAGCCGCTCTACGATCCCGCCGAGATTGCCGGCATCATCCCCGCCGACACGCGCCAGCCCTACGACATCCGCGAGGTGATCGCCCGCATCGTCGACGGCTCGCGCTTCGACGAGTTCAAGGCGCGCTATGGCACCACCGTCGTCTGCGGCTTCGCGCATGTGATGGGCATGCCGGTCGGCATCGTCGCCAACAATGGCGTGCTGTTTTCCGAAAGCGCCGTGAAGGCCGCGCATTTCGTCGAACTGTGCTCGCAGCGCAAGATCCCGCTGGTCTTCCTGCAGAACATCACCGGTTTCATGGTCGGCCAGAAATACGAGGCCGGCGGGATTGCGAAGGACGGCGCCAAGATGGTCACGGCGGTTGCGACCACGGCCGTGCCGAAGATCACCATGATCGTCGGGGGCTCGTTCGGTGCCGGCAATTACGGCATGTGCGGCCGGGCCTATTCGCCCCGCTTCCTGTGGACCTGGCCCAACAGCCGCATCTCGGTGATGGGCGGCGAACAGGCGGCGGGCGTGCTCGCCACCGTGAGGCGCGAGGCGATAGAGCGCAAGGGCGGCAACTGGACGGCGGAGGAGGAGGCCGAATTCAAGCGCCCCACCATCGAGATGTTCGAGGAACAGAGCCACCCGCTCTACGCCTCCGCCCGGCTCTGGGACGACGGCATCATCAACCCGCTCAAGAGCCGCGAGATCCTGGCGCTCAGCCTGTCGGCGGCGCTCAATGCACCGGTGGAAGACACGAAATTCGGCGTGTTCAGGATGTGACCAATCTCCCCCTTGGAGGGGGAGAAAGCGATTTCGGTGTCTTGGACGTGCGCAGCGCGGCCAAGCGCCAGAAATCGCAAGAGAGGGGGGCGGCATGGCAGACCAGGGATCCGACCGTATGAGAGCCTTCGCCCGGTCGATGCGCAAGGCGCCGACGAAGGCGGAGAACATGCTCCGGCAGATGTTGCGCGGGCGAAAGCTGGAGGGGCTCAAGTTCAAGCGTCAGGAGCCGATGGGTCCTTACATCGTCGATTTCGTCTGCCACGAGAAGAAACTGATCATAGAAGCCGACGGCGGGCAGCACAGCGAGAGCAGGTCGGATGTTGAACGCGACAGGTATTTCGAGGCGAGAGGCTACCGCATCTTGAGGTTCTGGAATGACGAGATCGAACGCAACAGCGACGCAGCCGCGCAGCACATCATCAAGGTGGTGACGGATGCGTGAGCGCTGCCTGCCCCCTCTCTTGCAAAATCCAACACTTGGCTTTGCCAAGATGTTGATTTTGCTTTCTCCCTCTCAAGGGGGGAGATTGGCGGCGAACGCCGTAGCGCCAGAAGCTGACTTTGAAACTGTCCTAGGCAGCCAGCAGACGAGGATCGCATGACCATCACCAGACCCCTCATCGCTGCATCGGATCTGGCCCAATCGGGGTGGGATGGTCAGTCAGAACCAGAAATGATATCATTTTGATATCAGAAGGAGGTATGACGATGGCTCAGATCGTGGTCAGGCAATTGGACGAGGCCGTGCTGGAAGCGGTGAAGCTGCGCGCTGTTGCGAACAAGCGGTCGACCGAGGCGGAAGTGCGCGCGATCCTTTCGAGCGCGGTCGGGCTGTCGCCCACGGACAGCGCGGGGGGCGGGCCTGTCCAACGTTTCAGCGATTTCGTGGGGATCGCATCCAACAAGCGCAGCCAGCAGGAAATCGATGACTATGTCCGTTCCCTGCGCGATGAATGGGAGCGATAAGGGTGGCGGAACACCGGCGTGTCTATCTCGATACCAATACGCTGATCGCCATCCTGGAGCAACCCGGTGAACTCGACACTGCCCAGAAGACCCTCGTGCGCGGGATCGACGAAGGAGAAATTGATGCGGTCACCAGCGAACTCACGCTGGCCGAATGCCTCGTCAAGCCGATAGCGGAGAAAGATGAACAACTGGTCCGCGCCTACTTGTCCCTGCTCGCTGCCGACAGCCCGTTTGTTCGCGTGAAGGGGGTCTCCCGCGATGTCTTGCTGGAGGCGGCACGTATCCGGGCCGGATCGGGTGTGAAATTGCCGGACGCGATTCACATAGCCACTGCCAATCTCGTGCAGTGCTCTGCCTTTGTCAGCAATGACCGTCGCCTGGCCTCGGCCAACACCATGGATTTCAAGCTCTGGAGCCGGATGGACCTGCCATGATCACCAAAATCCTCATCGCCAATCGCGGCGAGATCGCTTGCCGGATCATTCGCACGGCGCGCAAGATGGGCATTGCCACGGTGGCAGTCTTTTCCGAGGCCGACCGGGGGGCGTTGCATGTCGACATGGCCGACGAGGCGGTGCTGATCGGGCCTGCTGCCGCCTCGGAAAGCTATCTGAATGTCGACGCCATCCTCGATGCCGCCCGGCGTACCGGCGCGGATGCGATCCACCCGGGTTACGGATTCCTGTCGGAAAACCCGGATTTCGTCGAGAAAGTCGAGAAGGCGGGGCTCATCTTCATCGGGCCGTCGGCCAAGGCGATCCGGGCGATGGGGCTCAAGGATGCGGCGAAAGCGCTGATGGAAAAGGCCAGGGTGCCGGTGGTGCCAGGTTATCACGGCGAGGCGCAGGACCTGGTGGTGCTCGCCGGCAAGGCCAACGAGATCGGCTTTCCGGTGCTGATCAAGGCGCGCGCCGGCGGCGGCGGCAAGGGCATGCGCAAGGTCGACCGGCAGGAAGATTTTCCCGCTGCGCTCTCGTCCGCGCGGCGCGAGGCCAAGGCCTCGTTCGGCGACGACCGGGTGCTGGTCGAAAAATACGTGACCATGCCGCGCCATATCGAGATCCAGGTGTTCGGCGACAGCCACGGCAATGCGGTGCATCTGTTCGAGCGCGACTGCTCGGCCCAGCGCCGCCACCAGAAGGTGATCGAGGAAGCGCCGGCCCCGGGCATGACCGAGGAGATGCGCGCGGCGATGGGGGCGGCGGCGGTGCAGGCGGCGAAGGCCATCGGCTATTCCGGCGCGGGCACGGTCGAATTCATCGTCGATGCCAGCGAGGGACTGAAGCCCGACCGGTTCTGGTTCATGGAAATGAACACGCGGCTGCAGGTCGAGCACCCGGTCACGGAGCTGATTACCGGGCTCGACCTGGTCGAATGGCAGATCCGCGTGGCCGCGGGCGAGCCGCTGCCGTTGCGGCAGGATCAGCTTTCGATCGACGGCCATGCGGTGGAGGCGCGGATCTATGCCGAGGATGCGTCGAAGGGGTTCCTGCCCGCGGTCGGCCGGATCGCGCATTTGCGCTTTCCCCCGGACGGCGTGCGCGTCGATGCGGGCATTCGAGCCGGTGACGAGATCACGCCGTTCTACGATCCGATGATCGCCAAGATGATCGCCCACGGCAAAACCCGGGCGGAAGCGCTGGCCCGGCTTGCGGGCGCGCTCGGCCGCACCGAAATCACCGGAACGGTCACCAACATCGCCTTCCTCGCGCGGCTCTGCCGCAACGCGGATTTTGCCGCGGGCCGGCTCGATACCGGGCTGATCGCCCGCGATCTCGACAGCCTGACGCAGACCGTCCCCGCGCCCGCGCCGATCACCGCGCTCGCAGCGCTTGCGGCCTCGGGCATGCTGCCTGCCGCCGGCGTCGCCGGCGATGCCGCGAGCGCCATCGGTCCTTTCGAGATCTGGGGTGCGGCGCGGCGCAGCGTGACGCTCGAAACTGGCGGCGAGAGCGGCGACTTCGTGATCGAGCGCCTGGGTGACGACAGCTGGGGTGTGTCGGGACCGGGGCTCGGCGCGGCACTGACGCTCGAGGCGGTCAAGGCCTCGGGCGCGGACTGGTCGTTCTCGACCGGCGGCGTCGCGCGGCGCTGCCGCGTGGTGGCCGGGGCCGACAGCGTCACCGTCTTTCACGAGGGGCTCACGCATCTGTTCACCCGGCCGCGCGGGGCGCGTGCCGACGATCTGGCGGCGGGTGGCGACCGTGTCGTCTCGGCCATGCCGGGCGTGATCAGGCAGGTGCTGGTGACGCCGGGGCAGGGCGTCAAGGCGGGCGAGCCGATGGTGATCATGGAAGCCATGAAAATGGAGATGACGCTTGCCGCCCCGCGCGACGGCGTGGTGGCCGAGGTGATGGTGGCGGTGGGCGCGCAGGTGAGCGACGGCGTGAGCCTGGTCGTGCTCGAGAGCGACGCCGACAAGGCCGCCTGAACGCCCGAAACCGCTGCCTGCGTCGCCGATCCCCTGGGCAATCACGCGTCCGCCGCTTGATCCCGGGGCGCGGGTGCCCCACATTCCGCAGCAGCGATTTAACGCAAGACGGGATATTTCATGACCGAAACGCCTGAAACAGTTCTCGAATTCTGGTACAACGAGCTTTCGCCAAAACAGTGGTTCGTCAAGGATCCCGCGCTCGACCAGACCATCACCGAACGCTTTGCCAAGCTGCACCTGGCCCTCTCGCGCCAGGTGCCCCCGGAATGGCGGGCCTCGGCGGAGGCGCGGCTGGCGCTGGTGATCGCACTCGACCAGTTTCCGCGCAACATCTATCGCGGCTCGCCGCTGGCTTTCGCCACGGATACGCTTGCGCTCAATGCCGCCAAGGCAGCACTTGCGCTCGGCGCCGATGCGGCCGTTCCCGAGGAGCGCCGGATCTTCTTCTACCTGCCGTTCGAACATGCCGAGAACCTTGCCGACCAGCACCGCGCGGTGGCCCTGTGCGAGGCGCTCGGCAATGAGCAATATCTCGATTACGCCCGGCAGCACCGCGACATCATCGAGCGCTTCGGCCGGTTTCCGCATCGCAATCCGATCCTCGGCCGGACTTCGACGCCGGAGGAAGAAGCCTATCTCGCCGAACCCGGCGCCGGCTTCTAGACCATCTGCGGTCGGGCGGCCGGCAGTGCCCTGTCAGGCGGCGATGCCACGGCAATCCCTGCCGCTCGCGCCAAAGTGATTCCGGTTTCGGCGCGAATGCGCTAGGGCATAGCAGACTTGTGCGGAATCGGCGCGGGACGAGGCCTCAGGGCCGCGCCTTTCGGTCCGGTTGGCGCGCGCAGGATTCCGTCCCGGAGCAGCCGGCGATGGGTGGCAGGATAGGTGGTTCATGCGGTTCGAACGGTTGATGGTCGTGGTTCTTGCGGGGCTCCTGCTTGCTGGGTCTCTGCCTGCGGCGCTTTCGCAAACGGCGGACCAGGCGCCGGCCGCCACGGCTAACGGGCAGCCGGCCCCCGCGGTTGCCGCCGGCATCGAGCTTTCCTCCCCTGCGATCACCTCCGCCGAGAACCAGCTCGCCGCGGCGGAGGCGGCCATCGTCCGCCTGTCCAAGGACGTGAACGACAAGACCAATGACGACAGCGCGCTGGTCGATCTCAAGCTGCAGCTCGATATGCTGGCGCGCAGCATGCTCGATATCGGGGTGTCGCTGCGGCCGCGGCTCACCGAGATCAAGTCGCGCATCGACCAGCTCGGTCCGCCGCCGGCGCAGGGTGATCCAGCCGAGCCGGAATCGATCTCGGCGGAGCGCGCGCGTCTTGCTTCCGAAAGGGCGTTGATCAACACGCTGACCGGCCGCGCGGAAAACGTCACCGTCAGGGCGTCCGATCTCGGCAACGTGATCACCGAAGCGCGCCGCACGCTGTTTGCCACCACGCTGCTCAAGCGCACCGAGATCGGCCCGGCCATGCTGATGGAGGCGATCGATGCGGTGAAGGGCGAAGTGGATGCCTTCGTCCGCACCTATGGCTCCTGGGTGAAATTCGTCTGGACCTTCAAGTGGCAGGCGTTGCTGGGCTGGCTGTTCTTCTCGCTGCTTGCCGCGCTGGTGCTGGTGTCGGGGGCCTACCGGCTGTTCGGCGGCCTGATCGACCGCGACCCGGGCATAGAAAATCCCCCCTATACCAGCCGGCTGATGCTGGCCTTCTGGTCGACCGTCATTCCGACGGTGGCTGCGGCCGCGCTCGCCATGACGATCTTTCTGCTCGGCACCAGTTTCACCATCCTGCGCGCCGACGTGGCGCCGGTGTTCTCGAGCCTGCTCGGGGTGATCGTCGTGGTGTTCTTCGTCAGCAAGCTCGCCCGCGGCATTCTCTCGCCGCGGATGCCGGCCTGGCGGCTGGTCGATGTCTCCAACAGCGGCGCGCGCGTGCTCTATGTGCTGGCGGTTGCGCTGGTGAGCGTCAACGGCCTCGATTACGTGGTCGGCGACGTCAACCGCTCACTCGGCTCGCCGGTGGTGATGACGGTGTTCAACGGCGTGGTCTCGGTCTGCCTGATGGCGCTCATCCTGATCGTCATGGCGGTGGTGCGGCCGATGCTGCATCCGTCTTCCGATCCGGCACTGCCCGGCCAGGCCTGGCCGCGGGTGATCTCGATGACGCTGCTGGTCGGCGGGCTGGGCCTGCTGGCGACCGTCGCACTCGGCTATGTCGGGCTTGCCCGCTTCGCGGCGACCCAGATCGTCGTCACCGGCGCGATCCTGACGACGATGTATATCGGCTACCAGTCGGGCAAGGCGATTTCCGAGCCCGGCATCTTCGCACGCACCGCCATCGGGCGCTGGGTCGGCGCCCGTTTCGAACTCGGGACGGCGGGGCTTGACCAGGCCGGCCTTGCCGCCGGATTGCTGGTCAATCTCATGGTGCTGCTGCTCGGCCTACCGCTGATCCTGCTGCAATGGGGCTTCCAGATCCAGGATATCGAGCTGTGGCTCTATCGGGCGCTCACGGAAATCCGTATCGGCGGCATCACCATCTCGCTGGTCGGGATCTTCGTCGGGGTGCTGCTGTTCGGCCTCGGGCTTTTGGCCACGCGCTGGTTCCAGCGCTGGCTTGACGGCAGCGTCATGGCGCGCGGGCAGATGGACCCGGGCGTGCGCAACTCGATCCGCACCGGCACCGGCTATCTCGGCGTGGCATTGGCGGGGCTGGTGGGGATTTCCGCAGCCGGCATCAACCTGTCGAGCCTGGCACTGGTCGCCGGCGCGCTGTCGCTGGGCATCGGCTTCGGCCTGCAGAACATCGTCAGCAACTTCGTTTCCGGGCTGATCCTGCTCGCCGAACGGCCGTTCAAGGTCGGCGACTGGGTGGTGACCGGCTCGACCGAGGGCTTCGTCAAGAAGATTTCCGTGCGCGCCACCGAGATCGAGACCTTCTCGCGACAGACGATCATCGTGCCGAACTCCGAGCTGATCAATGCGCCGGTGGGCAACTGGACCCATCGCAACAGCCTGGGCCGGATCGATGTGGCGATCGGGGTGAGTTATAGCGCCGATCCGCGCCGGGTGATCGAGATCCTGAACGAGGTCGCAACCGGCTGCGAACTGGTTCTCAACAATCCCGCCCCTGCGGTCTATTTCGCGGGCTTCGGCGATTCCTCGCTCAATTTCGAGGTCAAGGCGCATCTCGCCGACGTGCTCAGCGGGCTTTCGGCGCGGACAGAGTTGCGGCTGCGGATTTTCGAACGCCTCAAGGCGGAAGGCATTGAAATTCCGTTCCCGCAGCGCGATCTCAACGTCAAGCTCGACGACGAGGACGGGGTGCTCGCGGTGCTGACCGAGAAGATCTCCGGTGTCGAGGTTCGGTCCGCGACGCATGGGGAGCCGGCGGCGGAAGCGCCGCAGCCCGCCGCAGCGCCTGCCAAGCCGACCCGGAAGCGGCGGAAGCCCCGGATCGTGCGCGACACGATCCATGACGAAACCGGGATGGACGGGGACGAAGGGGGTGACCGCTGAGCCAAAACCGTTCAGACTGTATTCAGTTTAGTGATGCTAGACCATCAACCATACCGGGCCGATCCGAAGGCTCGTACGTGTTAACAGGGAGCGGCGGATTTCGCCGGAGACCGATGAAAGCAACACTTTCCGTTTTGGCCGCGAGCCTGGCTCTGGGTGTGGCGGCGATCAGCGGCGCAGCAGCAGCCACCGTCACCAACAAGGATGCCCAGGCCCAGGTGCTGGTCGTCACCGAAAGCGGCAACAAGATCGAAGTCGTGGTCGAGGCCGGCGCCACCGTGAGCTTCTGCCCGGCGGGCTGCTTCGTGACCATGCCTTCGGGCGACCGCGAAACCTTCGCGGGCAACGAAGCCATCGATATCGTCAACGGGGCAGCGGTGCTCAAGTAACCCGCCCGTGCGCGCGCCCCGCGCGCAACGGGCATCGGAAGGCGCGGATACCCCGTGAGGGGCCGCGCCTTTTTGCTGCCGATCAGCAGACTTCGCGCACCGGAACGGGCAGGCCGCGCCTGAGCGCCTTGAGCGCCACGCTGGTGTTGACTTCGCGGATAATGCGGTTCTGCTCCATCATCCGTTCCGCCAAGCGTCGCACCCAGTGCCGACGGGACCGGGGTGCACGTGCCGGTCGCCGAGGCGGTTGCCGGAAGGTTGGCGGGCAAAGCCGCTGCCCTGGCCGGTGGTCGTGCAGCATGGAGAGAATGTCGTAGACAGGCATTGGTTTGGCTGCGTCACCTCATAAATTCTGCTTCCGAAGTGCAACCGGGGTCAGGACAATGGCAGAGTTTCCGAAGCAGGCGAAAGTGGTCATCATCGGCGTGGGCGGCATCGTCGGCGCCTCCATCGCGCATCACCTGATCGAGCGCGGCTGGGACGACATCGTCGGCATCGACAAATCCGGCGTGCCCACCGACATCGGCTCGACCGCGCATGCCTCGGACTTCTGCTACACCACCAGCCACGATTTCATGTCGGTCTGGACCACGCAGTATTCGATCGATTTCTTCGAGAAGATGGGCCACTACGCCCGCATCGGCGGCCTCGAAGTGGTGCGCGCGGGCGACGACACCTGGATGGAAGAGGTCAAGCGCAAGGTCTCCTCGGGCCGCGCCTTCGGCACCCGCGCGCAGATGATCGATGCGGCGGAAGTCAAGAAGAAATTCCCGCTGGTCGAAGAAGAGATGGTCGCCGGCGCGCTCTGGGACCCGGATGCCGGTCTCGTCGTCCCGCGCTCGCAGACGGTTGCGGGCAAGCTCGTCGACCAGGCCGAAAAGACGGGCAAGCTCGCGGTCTTCGCCAACACCCCGGCGCAGTCGCTGATCGTCGAGGGCGGGCGCATCAAGGGCGTGGTCACGCCGCGCGGCACGATCCTGGCCGAACATGTGGTGGTCTGCGCCGGCATCTGGGGCCGGCTGATCGCCGCCATGGTGGGCGAGGACTTGCCGGTGATGCCGGTCGACCACCCGCTGACCTTCTTCGGCCCCTATACCGAGTTCGAAGGCACCGGCAAGGATATCGGCTGGCCGCTGATGCGCGACCAGGGCAACTCCGCCTATATGCGCGATACCGGCGACCCGACGACCGCCGAGGGCGGCCAGATCGAATGGGGCTATTACGAGACCGAGGAGCCGCGGCTCTGCCATCCCCGCGATATCCTCGAAAAGCACGAGGCGCGGCTGTCACCCTCGCAGCGCGACCTCGACATGGAGCAGATCATAACGCCGCTTGAGCGGGCGATGGAACTCACGCCGATCCTGGGCGAACTCGGCTACAACGAAAGCCACTCCTTCAACGGGCTGTTGCAGGTTTCGGCCGCCGGCGGCCCCTCCTGCGGCGAGAGCCAGAAGGTGCGCGGGCTCTGGTACTGCGTGGCGATCTGGGTCAAGGACGGCCCCGGCTACGGCAAGCTGATAGCCGACTGGATGACCGACGGCCGCACCGAGATCGATCACAACTCGATCGATTATTCCCGCTTCTATGCCCACCAGTTGACCGAAGACTTCATCGAAGGCCGCTGCCGCGAGGCGGCGCAGAAGATCTATTTCCCGGCGGTGCATCCGCGCGAGCCCTATGCCACCGGCCGCGGCGTCAAGCGCTCGCCGTTCTACGAACGCGAGCTGGAGCTCGGCGGCCATTTCATGGAGCTTGGGGGCTGGGAGCGAGCGCATGGCTACGCGGCCAATGCGCATCTTCTGGAAAAATACGGCGAGCGCGTGCCGGTGCGCCGCAACGAATGGGACAACCGCCATTTCTGGCGCGTTTCCAATGCCGAGCACCTGCATATGAGCGAGGATTGCGGGCTGATCAACCTGTCGCATTTCTACATGTTCGACGTGGAAGGCCCCGACCATGTGGCGCTGATGGAATGGCTGTGCGCGGCGAAGATCGGCGGCGACGGCAATATCGGCAAGGGCATCTACACCCATTTCCTCGATGACGAAGGCATGGTGCGCGCGGACCTGACCGTGTTCCGCATGGCCGACCGCTGCCGCATCGTCGATGGCGCCGATGCCGGCCCGCGCGACTTCCACTATGTGCGGCGGGTGGCCGAGGACAAGGGCTTCGACGTCACCGTCACCGATGTGAGCGAGGCCTACACCACCATCGGGTTGTGGGGGCCGAACGCACGCGAGACGCTGAAGAAGGTGGTGGCCGATCCGGCCGGCCTCGAGCCTGGAAACTTCCCCTTCGCAGCGATCAAGCCGATCGAGATCGCCGGTAAACCGGTCAGCGCCTTCCGCATTTCCTATGTCGGCGAGCAGGGCTGGGAGCTGCACCTGAAATACGAGGACGGGCTCGCCGTCTGGGACGCGCTGCGCGCAACCGGCGTCACCCCGGTCGGTGTCGAGACCTATGCCAATTCGCGCCGCATGGAAAAGAGCCTGCGGCTGCAGAATGCCGACCTGCTGACCCAGTACAATCTTCTCGAAGCCGATCTCGCCCGCCCGAAGGTCAAGGACGCGGATTTCCGCGGCAAGGACAAGCATGTCGAGTACAAGGCGCGTGAGCATCAACCGGCGATGCTGTGCACCCTGGTGATGACCGACACGGTCGATGCGTCGGGCGTCGAGCGCTATCCGGTCGGCACCATGCCGGTGGTCGATCCGGAGACCGGCGAGGTGCTGGTCGACGCGCTCGGCCGCCGCTCCTACACCACTTCGGTCGCCTATGGCCCGACCATCGGCAAGAACATCGCGCTCGCCTATCTGCCCTGGTGCTATTGCCAACCCGGCCGCAAGCTCTCGGTCGAATATTTCAACGAAAGCTTCCCGGTGGAAGTGGCGGCGGTCGGCTACAAGCCGCTTTACGACCCGGAGAACCTGAAGCCGCGGAGCTGAGGCGCGCGATCACTCCAGCGGGCGCGATTTAACCCGTCGGTCGAGAGGCCGGCGGGTTTTTGCGCCAACCCCGCGCGAGCGCGCTTTCTTGATCTTTGACTTAAATGTAGCTACATTTAATCATGAAGATCGTCTGGGATGAGCCCAAGCGGCGCGCAAACTTGAACAAACACGGCTTCGACTTCGCGGAGGTCGCTGAACTCGATTGGCATACTGCCATTGTGGAAGACGGCAGACCGGATGCGGATGGTCGGCAGCGGTTCAAGGCGATTGGCACTTTTCGAGACAGTACGGTCGTCGTCTTTGCGATCCTGGGATCGGAAGCGATATCGATCATCAGCTTTCGCGCCGCCAGCGACAAAGAAAGAAGGAGGCTCCGATGGCCGCCAGAAGCAAAACCCTGAGAGTATTCGAGCCCGGACGCGGTTACAGCCGCGAGGATTGGGATGCTGTCGCTTCGCCTGAATTGAGCGAGGAGGAATTGGCACGGATGCGCCCTGCGCGGGAAGTGCTGCCGCCGGCGTTCTTTGAGGCCATGGAGGAGCAGCGCCGAACGCGCGGCCGCCCCGCCTTGGAGCATCCCAAAAAGCAGATCACGCTGAGGCTCGACGAAGACGTCATCGCCAAGTTCAGGGAAACAGGCAAGGGCTGGCAGGGGCGCATGAACGCAGCCCTGCGCAAAGCTGCAGGACTCTGAAGCCTGCTCGTTGGCGACAAGGAGAGCCAAGCGCTCTGAGGCGAAGCCGCGGCGCGGTCGCTTCATGCAGCGGAGAGTGCAAGACCTCGCTCTAGACTCCCGCCCCTCCGGCAAAGACGCCGTCTGATCTCCTCCACTGCCGCGCCAAAACCGGCTTCGGCCTCTGCCCGCGTCGTGGTAGACTTGCCCCATGGCAGGATGGATCTCGGTGCTCTTTGCGGCTGCAGGCCTGCTTGCGGGGCATACGGGCGCGCGGGCGCAGGAGCCTGTGGATGTGTCGCTGGTGCTGGCGGTGGACGTCTCGCGCTCGATGTCGCAGCGGGAGCTCGCGATCCAGCGCGAGGGCTATGCGGCGGCGCTCAACCATCCCGACGTGGTGCGCGCGATCGGGCAGGGCGCCTATGGGCGCATCGCCATCACCATGTTCGAATGGGCCGGCGACGGCTCCACCAACCAGGTGTTCGACTGGACGCTGGTGGAGACCGGCGCCGATGCCGACCGGTTGTCGGCACTCGTGCTGGCGACCCGGCCGGTCGGGCTCAGGCGCACCTCGATCTCGGGGGCGGTCCGGCATGCGATGCGGCGGTTGGACGCGTCGCCCTATGAGGGGTTCCGCAAGGTGATCGACATTTCCGGCGACGGTCCCAACAACCAGGGCGGCCCGGTGCTCGCGGCGCGCGACGAGGCGCTCGGCAAACGCATCGTCATCAACGGCCTGCCGCTGATGACCAGCGACGGCCCGGGCGGCGGGTTCAACATCGCCGATCTTGACGCCTATTACGGCGATTGCGTGATCGGCGGGCCGGGCAGCTTCCTGGTGCCGGTCCGAAGCTGGGAGCAGTTTCCCGAAGCCGTCCGCCGCAAGCTGATCCTTGAAATCGGAAGCCTGAAGCTGCCGCCGGAACGGGCCGGGGGAGCGGGTGCCGAGATCGTGCCGGTGCAGGCGCTGCCCGCGCAACCCTTCAGGCCTGCGGGGGAAAGCTCCGACTGCCTGGCCGGGGAGAAGATCTGGGAAGAGCGGCGCTGGATGTTCACCGATCCCTGAGCCGGTGCGAAGATGCCAGGCCTCCTGGCGGCGCGGGCTATTCAAATCCTTGAAGGATATGAAGTAATCGGTCCGCGCCGTTCCCTTGAACCGGGCAATCCAGCGGCAGCCATATGCATTTTGATACTTCACCGTTAACTCAAATTCAATCCGCACATGATTAGCGTTGGTCGATCAACGGGATGATCGCATGTTTATCGGCCTATCGGGAATGCAGTACACGGGCGGCTCCCTTGGGGAGCATCGCATCGTCGTGGCTGAAGATTCGAATGTCTTCACCTCCATGATCGGGCAGACGCTCAAGGAAAATTTCGACATCGAGATCGAGGTCTGCCGCAGTTTCGAGGAGCTGCAGCTGGCCTTCGAATATGGCGAGCGGCCGATCAAGCTGGCGATTTCGAACATCAACCTGCCCGGCGCGGAAAATGGCGAGGCGCTGAAATATCTCGCTGAGCTTTCCATCCCCATCATCGTCTTCACCGGCACGTTCCATGAATCGACCCGCGAGGGCATTCTCGCCCACGACATCGTCGACTACGTGATCAAGGACAATGTGCTGGCGATCGACCTGCTTGCGGAATCGGTGTGCCGGTTCCTGACCAATCACCGTCACCACGTGCTGATCGTCGACGACAGCGCCACCGCGCGTGCGCTCCTGCGCAGCCGGCTCGAGCGGTTCAATTTCAATGTGAGCGTAGCGGAGAGCGGCGCCGAGGCGCTGTCCATCCTGAAGGTCACGCCGGATATCGGCCTGGTGATCACCGACTACAACATGCCCGACATCGACTGCTTCGAGCTGACCCGGCGCCTGCGCGCCGTGCGCGGCAGCCACGAGCTCAGGATCATCGGCGTGTCGTCCTCCGACAACCGTCTGCTGACGGCGCGGTTCCTGAAGGCGGGCGGCAATGATTTCATGCTCAGGCCCTATGTCGATGAAGAGTTTTACTGCCGGGTCAACCAGAACCTCGACACGCTCGACCAGATCAAGTCGGCGCGGCGAGCCCTGGGAAGCCGCGTGGCGGCAAAGGTTGCCTGAAGGCGATTGAATTGTCTTGGCCGCGTGGCCGGTGCCGCGCGCAATTGGAGTAGGTGTTTTGCCTCGGACCAAAATCAAATCCGAACTTCGGGCGAGCCTTGCGGTCGCGCAGGAAAGACTGCGCGTGCTGTTGGTGGAGGATTCGCGGATGTTCACGTCCGCGCTGAAATACAGGTTCGAGACGGATCTGGGGCTTGAGGTCGTCACCTGCAGCTCGCTGGCGGAAATGCGGACTGCCGCGAGCGGCCCCGACCATGGCTTCTTCCTCGCCGTCACCGACCTCAACCTGTCGGACTCGCCGCATTGCGAGGCGCTCGACTACGCGCTCGAGATCGGCCTGCCGGCCATCGTCTTCACCGGCAAGTTCGACTTCAACACCCGGAAGAGCATCCTCAACAAGGATGTGCTCGACTATGTGATCAAGGACAACGACCGCGCCTTCGACGAGATCGTCGCCGCCGTCGGCCGGATCATGTCCAACCGGAACTTCCGGGTTCTGGTGGTGGACGACATGAAGTCCCAGCGCAGCATTCTCGCCTCGATGCTGCGCGCGCAGAAGTTCAAGGTGGTGGAAGCCGCCTCCGGCACGCAGGCGCTCGAGGCGATGGAGGCCAATCCCGACATCAGCCTGGTGCTGACCGACTATCACATGGCCGACATGGACGGCTATCAGCTCACCCGCAAGCTGCGACGGCATTATTCCGACGATGAACTTCGCATCATCGGCATCTCGACCTCGCACGATCCGGCGCTGTCGGCGAGCTTTCTCAAGGCCGGCGCCAGCGACTTTCTCTACCGGCCTTTCGTGCAGGAAGAGTTCCAGTGCCGCATCGCGCAGAACATCGGCATCCTGGTCAAGATGGAAGCCTTGCGCAAGGCGGCCTCGGCGCAGCCGCTGGCAACCGCCACGGCCTGAGGCGACCACACGCCAGCCCGTGCGGATGATGCATTCCTGAATTCGGTGGGGCCGTGCGTCCCGGTCAGGCCGCAGTCTGGTACTGCTTGCGCTCGGCGCGTTCCTGCTGCGGCGAGCGGTTGTAGAGCTCGCGGTAGCATTTGGAGAAATGCGAGGCCGAGACGAACCCGCAGGCGACGGCCACCTCAACCACCGGCATCGGCGACTGGATCAGCAGGTGCCGCGCCCGGTCGAGCCGGATTTCCAGATAATAGCGCGCCGGCGAGCGCCCCATTTCCTGGCGGAACAGCCGTTCGATCTGGCGCCGCGACAGGCCGGCATCGTCGGCGATCTCGATCAGCGAGAGCGGTTCGGACAGGTTGGCTTCCATCAGTTCGATGATCGAGAGCACCTTGGCGTTCTGCACGCCCAGACGCGCCCTGAGCGGCAGGCGCTGGCGGTCATGGGCATTGCGCACGCGGTCGGTCAGCGCCATTTCGCAGATGCGGTTGACCAGCGTGTCATCGTGGTCCTCGCCGATCAGGCTCAGCATCATGTCGAGCGCGGCGGTGCCGCCGGCGCAGGTGTGGATGTCGCCGTCGATCTCGTAGAGGTCGGCATAGACATTGGCCTTGGGGAAGGCTTCGGCGAAGCCGGGCAGGTTCTCCCAGTGGATGGCGCAGCGCCGCCCCGACAGCAATCCGGCCTTGGCGAGGATGTGGGCGCCGGTGCACAGGCCGCCGATGGCGACGCCGCGATTGTGCTCCTCGCGCAACCAGGCAAGCACGGACTTGTTGTCGAAGCGCTCGACATTGACGCCCGAACAGACGAACACCATGGTCGGCCGGTTTTCGCCGGCAAGGCTGCGGCGCTCGTCGGCGAGCGAGGCATTGACGGCAACCACGACCCCGTTCGAGGCGGGCACCGGTTCGCCGTCGAGCGATGCCAGGCGCCACTTGTAGCATTCGTAGCCGAGCATGCGGTTGGCCAGGCGCAAGGGCTCGATCGCCATCGAAAAGGCGATCATGGAAAACTCGGGAACCATGAAGAAGACGATCGACCGCTTGTGCTTGGTGTGCAAGGCCATGCCCAATTTCCCGTGCGCGCCCGCAAGCGGGCTCATGTCGCGATCAGGCCATAAAAATCCTGATTTGTCACGGGAGGCACAGCGAAAATTTTCTGCATGCGACATGAGCCTTTGCGGGCATTACAGCATCGGCCGGGCCTCGGTGCCGGCGCGTGCCGGCCGGGTCGAGGGCGCGTCCGGGGCGGCCGGCCAGCCGATGTCCTTGCGCAACTCGAAGGACAGATCCATCAGCCTGTTCTCCAGGGCGATGCGCTTCTGGCTTGCCCTCCATTGGCGGGCGCGGCGGGCGAGGCGGGAAAATCCGAACATGGGGGCGTCTCCTTGCTTGGGCTGACCAGTCGAACTGGATTGACAACAGCCTCGCTCAGCGGCATCATTCAATCAAACGAAATGAATTGACATGAATGATCAGTGGAATTGATTGATATGAATGCTCCCCTCAACCACCCCCTGATGATGCTGGATCCGGATGTGCTGCGCAGCTTCGTGGCCATCGCCGAGACCGGCAGCTTCACCGCCGCGGCGACACGGATCTTCCGGACCCCGTCTGCCGTCTCCATGCAGATCAAACGACTTGAGGAGCAGCTTGGCGTGTCGGTGTTCGTGCGCGACGCCCGCAATGTCGCGCTCACCCATGACGGCGAGGTGCTGCTTGGCTATGCGCGGCGGCTGATCGCGCTCAACCGCGAGGCGATATCGCGGTTCGTGACGTCCGAGGTTGCGGGCGTGGTGCGGATCGGCTCGCCGTCGGACTATGGAGAAGCTGTGCTGCCGTCGGTGCTCAAGCTGTTCGCCAAGTCGCATCCGCAGGTGGTGGTGGATGTGGTGATCGACCAGTCGTCGAGCCTGCGCAAGCGCTTCGCGTCGGGCCATCTCGACATCGCGCTGGTCAGTTGCATGAAGAGCGATGCGCCGGATCGCGGCGAGGTGATGATGACCGACGACATCGTCTGGGTCGGCGCCAAGGGCGGGCAGGCCTGCCTGCTCGATCCGCTGCCGCTGTCGATGTGGGACGAGGGCTGCGTCTGGCGCGAGAGTGCGCTGGCGGCACTCGAGAAGGTGGGGCGCAGCTACCGCGTGGCCTTCATGACGTCGCACATGGCGGGCCAGCGCGCGGCGGTGCTGTCGGATCTGGCGATCGCGCCGATGGGGCGGAGCTTCGTCGCGCCCGACATCCAGATCCTGGACGAGGATTGCGGCCTGGCTTCGCCCGGCAAGTACCAGCTTGTGCTGAAAGTCGCCCCCGATCCCTCGCCGCAGGTGGTCGCGCTCAGCGATCATTTCCGCGCCGGTTTCGAGCATTTCAGCCAGACCGGCGCGTTCGGCGCCCCGTGACGGGGGTGCCGTGAGCGGTGAACAGCGGCTGAACGGTGCATTCAGGCCGAATACAGGCGGGCGCCTTCAGGGTGCGGACAGTGGCGCACGGGGTGCCACGATCAGCAGGGAGAGACTGATGAAGACGTCCAATCGCATTCTGTTCGCGCTTTCCGCTGTCGCAGTGGCGCTTGCCTCCGGCCCGGCGCTGGCGTCGGCCTTTACCGCCGGCACCGTTACCGCGATCGCCCCTGACGATGTGCTCAACATCCGCAAATGGCCGAGCGCGCAGTCGCAGGTCATCGATGCCTATGGCCCGGGCGAGCCGATCAGCCTGACCGGCCGCTGCAAGACCATCACGACGAATGTGTCGTTCCGCATCGACGGCCATGGCAGTGCCGAATGGAAATATGCGCGGATGAAGAAGGCCAATGTCTGGTGTCAGGTGATGACCAATGACGCCGAACTCGGCTGGGCGCGCGGCAAATATATCTGGCCTGAATAGGCGCCCCCAACCATCAATTTCCTTCATCGTTTGCTGCAGGGGAATTCGTTTTTGATATCGGTCCGGCAGGCGTACCCTTCTCCAAGGATCAAGGGATCTCAGGAGGAAATGCCATGTTCGGGACTTTTGCCCAGTCGCTGTTTATCGCCACGCGCATTGCGCCGCTGTCCAATCCCGAGCCGCACAGGGACTGGCGCACGGCGGCACGCCCGGGCGATCGCCTCACCGCGCCGCCGCAAAAGGACAAGGCTGCGGCATCTGCCCGGTAAGGCCCCAGGCCTTCGACCCCAGTCCGGCCAAGGGCTGTCGGCTTTTGGCCGTGCCCTGTTGCGAAGAAGAAGACGGGTGGCTGCTTTTCGGAGCAGCTTTGGGGCTGAAAGCGGATTGAGGCGGGCGCGTGCCCAGAGATTTCCGGTCGTTGCGTCCGTTTCAGTCGGCAGAGACCGTGCTTCGCGCCCGTGCTCTCGCCATGGCCGCATGCACGACGATGGCGGTTGCGTAGGAGCCGACCAGCAGGATCGGCAGGCCCGCCGCGGAGCCGGCGGTGGTCACGGCCAGAAGCGCCGGCGTGCCGAGTGCATTGCCGAGATTGCCGGTCTGGGCGATGCCGCCATTGGCGAGCGACCGGTCGGCCAGCGAGGCGTTGAGCTGCGGCACCGCGGCAAAGCTCGCCCCCTGGACCAGCCCGAGCGCGGCGAACAGGGCGATGAACAGCCAGGGATCGGGTCCCGTCAGCACATACACAAGGACGAGCGCGATGGCGCTCGCGAAGCCGGCGATGATGACCCCGACGGCCGGCATCCGCCGGAGCAGCAGGTTGCCGAGGCTCAGCGATGACAGGATGCTCGACAGCGGCATGGCGGCGGCGGCGAAGGGGCGCACCTCCGGATCGAGCATCGGCGGCAGCACCGCGAGCATCGAGACGAAGGTGAGCGTGTAAAACAGCCAGCCGAGCGCGGGGGCGCCGATGAAGGGCGAGGAATAGACGGCCCAGTGTCGCCGGGCGATCTCTCCGGGAGAGGGCAGGGACAACGGATGCTGGCGCCGCTCCCGCGGCAATGCCAGCGCCAGAAGTGCTGCGAGCGCGGCCATGTAGACCGCATGGAACGCCGGCAGGCTCCAGAGCCCGAAGCGCGCGAGCATGGCGGGGGCGACAAGCGCGAGGGCGGCGAAGGCCACGCCGAAATAGCTGCCCCAGAGGGTGAGCGCCATGCCCTGGTAGCGCGGGGCCGAATACTGCGCGATCAGGGTCGGGGCGGTGACCACGATCGCCAGATGCGCAAGCCCCTCGACGAGGCGGCTTGCGAGCATCCATTCGAAGCCCGGAAGCGTCGCCTGCCAGACGGAGACGGCCGCGCCAAGCACGAGCCCCGCAATCAGCAGCCTACGGATGCCGACATGGATGGCGATGATCCCAGCGATCAGGCCGAGCAGCATGCCGACCACGGAGATGAAGGAGACCAGATAGCCCGAGGCCGCGCCGGTTTCGCCGTAATGGGCCTGCAGTTCCGGGAAGATGACCACGATCTTGGCGAATTGCGCCGCGGCCCCCAGCCCGGCGGCCCAGAGGGCGAGCACCAGAAACAGCGGGGAGCGGAGAACAGCGGACATGGCTTACGCCGTAGCCGCTGTTTCGATTCGGGTAAAGCGATGCTGCGCGCTGCGGTCGGCTTGACCGGACCGGTAGCACTCAGCCGCGGTTGCGCCGTCCGCCGCGCCGGCGCGCCGCGCCCGGTTCGAGGCCGTCGGCGGCACCGGTGTCGACCGAGCGTTCGGGAAGCTTGACCACCTCGGAGAGCTTCGGAAACGCATCGACCTTGTTGGGGAAGGCCATGGCGTTGACGAAATGCTCCTGGAATTTCGGCTCGAGCGCGGTTTCGATCTTCTCGATATGGGTGACGGTGGCTTCGATCTCGCGGCGGTGGTCGCGGTTGAGGAGTGCCATGCGCGCGCCGGTGCCGGCGGCATTGCCGACCGCCTTGACGTGCTCGAGATCGCAATCGGGCACCAGGCCGAGAACCAGCGCGTATTTGGGATCGATGAAGGAGCCGAAGGCGCCGGCGAGGCCGATGCGGTCGACATGGTCGATGCCCAGCTTGTCCATCAGCAGCTTGATGCCGGCATAGAGTGCCGCCTTGGCGAGCTGGATGGCGCGGACATCGGTCTGGCTGACGCTGAGCTTCGGTTCGCCGTCGCGCAGGAGATAGGAGAAGGTGCGGCCATTGCCGATGATGCGCGTGCTCCTGGCCGTCAGATCGCCATTGATGACGCCGTCCTCGGTGATGATGCCGGCGAGATACATCTCGGCGACGATCTCGATGATTCCGGAGCCGCAGACGCCGTTGACGCCCACGCTTTTCGCCGCGTCCTCGAAGCCAGGCTCGTCCGACCAGGGCTCGATGCCGATCACGCGATAGCGCGGCTCAAGCGTTTCGGGGTCGATGCGGATACGCTCGATCGCGCCCGGGGCGGCGCGCTGGCCGCAGGAGATTTCCGCGCCCTCGAAGGCGGGGCCGGTGGGGGAGGACGCCGCCACCGTGCGGGCGCGGTTGCCGAGCACGATTTCGGCATTGGTGCCGACATCGACGAGCAGCATCATCTCGTCCTGGCGGTGCGGGCCTTCGGTGAGCGTGGCCGCGGCCGCATCAGCCCCGACATGGCCGGCGATGCAGGGCAGCATGTAGGTGCGGGCGCCCGGATTGAGGACGATGTCGATTTCGGAAGCTTTGACCGATACCGCACCGGAAACGGCCAGCGCGAACGGCGCGCCGCCGAGCTCGGTCGGGTCGATGCCGAGAAACAGGTGGTGCATGATCGGGTTGCCCACGAACACCGAATCGAGAATGTCGCTGCGGGCGATCTCGCCTTGTGCGCAGACCTTGTCGATGAGCCCGTTGACCGCCTCGCGCACGGCGCGGGTCATGCCCTCGCGACCATCGGGGTTCATCATCACATAGGAAACGCGGCTCATCAGGTCTTCGCCGAAGCGGATCTGCGGGTTGGACGCGCCGGCGGAGGCGAGCGTGCGGCCCGACAAAAGCGAGCTGAGATGCATGGCGATGGTGGTCGAGCCGATGTCGCAGGCAATGCCGTAGGCCTCGTTCTTCAGGCCCGGATAGACCGCGATCAGCTGCGGCCGCTCGGCCTCGCCATCGTGATGGATGGCGAGCGTCACCTTCCAGTCGCCCTGGCGCAGCAGCTTCTGGATTTCGGGCAGGAGATAGGCGTCGATGGCCGGGCGGGGAATTCCCCACTGCGCCTCGAGCGCCGCCAGCATGCGGTCGAGATCGCCGAGCGGCTTGTGCATGTCGGGTTCCTCGACCTCGACATAGCACATCTGGATCGCCGGATTGCGCTCGATCACGCGGCCGTCGGACTCCTTGCGCACCACCTGGGCGTTGACCACGGTGTCCTGCGGAATGTCGATGACGAGGTCGCCGAGCACCTTCGCGGTGCAGGACAGCCGCCGGCCGGGCTTCAGGTCGCGCTTTTCGGCGTAGCGCGCCTCGTTGCCGCCGAACGGGGTGATGTGGTCGTTGGAGGAGGTGATGCCGTGCTTGGCAAAGACGCCTTCCTGCACCTCGACCTGGCAGCGGCCGCAGATGCCGCGGCCGCCGCACACGCTTTCCACATGCACGCCGAGCTGGCGTGCCGCCTCGAGCACGGGGGTGTCAGTGGGAAAGCGCCCGCGCTTTCCCGACGGCATGAACAGGACGAGGTGGTCGGTCATGAGGGGAGCCTTTCACCTCCCCCTTGAGGGTGTGGCTCGGCGTTCGCCTCTACCCCCACCCCCAACCCCTCCCCTCAAGGGGGAGGGGGGAGATGCTTCCGTTGGATAATCACCATGATCTGTCTGGCCAAACCTGCTCGATTTCATGAGCAGGACGTGATCGTCAGTCATGGGCCGGCTCACGCCGCTCCCGCACGGCCGGCGCGGCCGCCGCGGCGGCGTCCGCCAGCGCCGCCGTCGCCCGAGGGGGCTGCCGATTGCGGGGCAGGGGCGCCGGGCGCATGCGGCTGGTAGTCCTTGTAGGTCTTGATCCAGGTCATGCAGTTGGGGTCGTTGCCCTTGAGGACGTTGGCGGCGCGGACCATTTCCATCTCCTGCGGGCGGCAGGGGTTCATGATCGCGGAGGTCATGCCGGCGCCGATCACCATGGGGATGAAGCCGGCATTGATGCCGTGACGGTGCGGCAGGCCGAAGGAGATGTTGGACAGGCCGCAGGTGGTGTTGACCTTGAGTTCGTTGCGCAGGCGGTTGAGCAGCGCGAACACCTGCTGGCCGGCAGTGCCCATGGCGCCGATCGGCATGACCAGCGGGTCGACGACGATGTCATGCGGCTTGATGCCGTAATCGGCGGCATGCTGGACGATCTTCTTGGCGACCTCGAAGCGCACGTCCGGGTCCTCGGAAATGCCGGTTTCGTCGTTGGAGATGGCGACCACGGGCACGTCGTATTTCTTGCACAGGGGCAGGATCGCTTCGAGCTTCTCGAGCTCGCCGGTCACGGAATTGACCAGCGGGCGGCCCTTGGCGACCTTGAGCGCGGCCTCGATGGCGGCGGAGACGGAGCTGTCGATCGACAGCGGCACGTCGACCAGGTCCTGGACGATCTCGAGCGTCTGGACCAGCAGGCCGGGCTCGGTCTCGTTGGGGTTGACGGAGGTCACGCCGGCATTGACGTCGAGCATGGTGGCACCGGCGGCGACCTGCGCCAGCGCATCGGCCTTCACGGTGTCGAAATTGCCTTCGATCATTTCGGCGGCGAGCTTCTTGCGCCCGGTCGGGTTGATGCGTTCGCCGATCACGCAGAAGGGCTGATCGAAGCCGATGATGACTTCGCGGGTGGCTGAGGCGACGATGGTGCGGGTCATGTTCGATCCTTGCAGTGAAGACATAAAGATTTGTTTATGTGGTTATAGCCTTTCGGCGCGAGATGCAAGCCCGCGGGCTTAGCCGGCGGCCTCGCTGTCGGTCGCCGCGCCCGCCAGTTCGTGGGGGATCTGCCTGGGTTCCTCGAGAATTTCCTCCATGCGCGCCGCCACCAGTTCGTCGGCGGGATTGGGCTCCTTGCGCCAGGGCCTGCGGCCCTTGAGCACGCCCGATTCGTGGACGATCTCGGCGACATATTCCTCCTGGCGGTAGGCCATCACATGGATGCCGGCGACGCCCTCGATCTCCTTGACCTCGTTGATGATGTCGATGCAGATCTGCTTGCCTTCCTTCTTCTGGTCCTCGGCGCCTTCGAGCCGCTTGATGACCTCGTCGGGAATGTGCACGCCCGGCACGTTGCTGCGCATCCAGCGCGCGGTGCGGGCCGAGGCCAGCGGGCCGACGCCGCACAGGATGAAGCAGTCCTTGTGCAGGCCCATGTCGCGCACCCGGCTCATGTAGTCGCGGAACATCGGCACGTCGTAGCAGTACTGGCTTTGCACGAACTGCGCGCCGGCGGCGATCTTCTTGGCGAGTCGGTAGGGCCGGAAATCATGAGGCGGGGCGAAGGGGTTGATGGCCGCGCCCAAGAACACGTTGGGCGGGCTGGTGAGCTTGCGGCCCGACAGGAACTTCGAATTGTCGCGCATGATGCGGATGGTTTCGAGCAGCGACATGCAGTCGAGGTCGAACACCGGCTTGGCGCCGGGCTGGTCGCCCGCCTGCACGCCGTCGCCGGTCAGGCACAGGATGTTCTGCACGCCCATGGCGGAAGCGCCGAGCACGTCGCCCTGGATGGCGATGCGGTTCTTGTCGCGGCAGGAGATCTGCATGATCGGCGCATAGCCCATGCGGGTGAGCAGCGCGCAGATGCCGACCGAGGACATGTGCGCATTGGCGCCCGAGGCATCGACGGCGTTGATGCCGTCGACCCAGCCGTCGAAGATCGCCGCGCGTTCGTAGACATCATGCGGGTTGGCGCTGTCGGGCGGATTGAGCTCGGCGGTGACGGCGAATTCGCCGCGCCTGAGGATACGCTCGAGCCGGCCGCGCGAGGAGTGTCCGGGAAGCGGCTCGAGCAGGCCGCCGGGATCGTGCGGATTGGTGTCGGCCTGGCTCATTGGGGCGCTCCGGGGGTGGCTTCGGCTTCGCGGCGGGCGGCGGCCGAGGCCGTCACCCGCAGCCAGGACGAGGTTTCGCGCAGCGACTGGTCGACCGGCGTCTGCACGGCAAGAATGTTGTCGCGGCCGCGCATCTGCCCGGCGCCGGACCAGGCCTGCACCCAGACGCAGGGCATGTCGGGCTCGACTTCGCACTTGCCGTTGGCGCGCACGCCGCCGCACGGGCCGTTCCTGAGCTGCTTGGGGCAGTTCATCGGACAGGACATGCCGGTCGATGACAGCACGCAGTGACCGCACATGCGGCAGTCGAACAGGAAGCCCTTGACGTGCTTCTCGACGAATTTGACCGGCGCTTCCGCGCGCTGGTAGCCGATCGCGTTCCACATCGGATGCAACAGCAGGAACAGGTCGGCGAAATGGGCATAGAACCACTCAAGCAGGCGCGAATGACGCACCGACCACAGGCGAATGGCGAAACTGCGCGCCTTGCGGCCGGTGGGCGAAACGCCCGACGGCTTGTAGGCGGTCTTGGTCGCGGCCTTCTTGTTCAGGCTCGCCTGGGTCGTCTTGGTGGGTTGGTCAGCCATGGCTCTCCCTGCCTCCGGCCTTGACCAGAGCGACCAGCCGCTCCCTGTCATAGGCCGCTTCAAGCTCTGCCGCGGCCTTGTCGGCCTCGGCTTCCAGATCGTCGGAGACTTCCACCGGGTCGGCGCGCCGCCAGTCGGCGAGATAGTCGTCGGTCTCGGCGGCACCGGTGCGCATCGCACACATGTCGATGGCCTCGGTGAACCTGAGCGACAATTCCCGCTTGGCTGTGACGCGTCCCTTCCTGATGATCACCTGGGCGGGAATGTCACGCCAGTAGACGTCGATACGGTTGGCCATGGGGGTCTCCTTGGTGGCTAGAATGCGCATGGGTGTTTTCAGTCGCTTCGCTCACGACGACGCGCGGCGCGTCAAAAGCGACCTGACCGACAATGCGAGGGAAGGCAAGAGGGCAAACGGGCCGATCCGGAAGGCAATCCCTACCAGATGCCCTTGACGGCGCCGGTCCACAGATAGGTCCAGATCGGCGGGTGGAAGCGCTGCACGGAAGGCAGGTCGCTGGGTATGGGGGTGAGGTCGCCCGCAAGCGTGTCCTCGGCGGCACGCACGACCATCTCGCGGGATGCGGCCGCCATCAAGAGTGCATCGGTCATCAGCGACGCGCGCGGATCGGGCGGGAAACAGTGCTTTCGCAGCGTCGGGCCGGTATCGACCCCGGCATCGACCAGGTGAACGGTGGTGCCGTACTGGCCGATGTCGCCACTGGCACGCGCCCACCAGCCGCAGGCCATGCCGCGATAGCTCGGGTTGAGCCCGCTGTGGTAATTGAGCACCGGGCAGGGGATGGCTTTCAGCGTCGCGGCCGAGAGCATCCGGCAGCCGGCAAGAAACACCAGGTCGGGCTTGCGCGCGGCGATCAGCTGCAGGCAGTCGGCGCCGTTGGCGGAGGAGATCCGGGTGACGGGGACGGAAGGCGACAGCGTGGTCTGCAGGCCGTAATCGGCGATGATCGAGGCCGTCCGGGCACGGGTGGCGCGCTTTGCCGTGCGCGAAGCCGCCATGGTGACGAACTGCCCGGCGGTCTGCAGCCAACCCACCTTGCGGGCGCGACGCTTGAGGAAGCGGCGCTTGGATTCGGGCTGTTCCAGCGCGACCTCGACGCCGTCGAAGCGCGACGCCAGTGCATTGGCCACCACCCAGGCATAGTCGCCGCCGGCGGTTATGATCAGGATTGCGGGTCTTTGGGGCATGGTGTTTCCGCTTCGATCTGACGGCAAGGCTAGTTCTTGCGGGTTAACATCCGCCTAGGGCGCTGCAATTGCGCGCGCGGGGAGCTCAACCGTCCCGGTATCGCCGAAGGGTTAAAAAAGGCGGACGAGAATAGCGCCGGTGAAGATGACCACCAGCGCCGCGATCGCGACCGAGACCAGCCCGACAAGGACGCCCAGGGCCAGGCAATTGCCGTCGCGCTCGGTATGGGCGACGCCCAGGATCCCGACCGCGAAGGCAGGAAGCCAGTTGCCGAAGGGAATCGGCAACACGCAGGTGACGGACAGCAAAAGCGCAAACAGCCCGAACAGCCTTTCGCGGATGACGCCGTCGAGCGGCCAGTTGCGCGGGCGCACCCAGGTTTCGGCACTGCGCAGCCAGGGCGCGACCCGCGCCACCATGCGCTGGAACGTTTCCCGGTCGACCGAGTAATTGGCCAGCGGTTTTGGCAGCCAGACCTTCTGGTAGCCGATCACCATCTGCCAGGAGACGAACACCATCGGCAATCCCAGCACCATGGTGGCCCCGGGCGGCAGCGGAATGAGATTGGGGATCGCGAACACCATGAGAAAGGCACCGAAAGACCGATCGTCGAAGGCGCTGGCGATCTGCCCCATCGACACCCGCTCGCCGGCGTCGCGCGCGAGCCGCTCGAGCAGTTCCGAGAGCTTCTCGGGATGCTTTTTGTCGGAGCTGTCGACGACAGGGGCGGGCTTCACGGCGGGTTGCGAACTCACGGGAGATACTCTGGATTTCGATTCCGCTACATCTAGACACGGATTGCTTAACAATTGTGGCAGAGGCCCCTGAATATTGTCGGGACAGGACTTGAGGTTTCGACCTGCCCCCTCAAATTCCACAGGACCGGCATTAAACGAAAGGTAGTGCGGCAAAGCTAGGATCGCCCCTGACATGGCTGCATTCTTGTTCGGGGGACGGACACTCTGGCGATGATAGGAACACCCCGCACACTGAAAGGCAGGGCACGGCTCGACGCCGCGGTTCTCGGCGCCATCGCCCTTCTGGCCTTTCTGTGCCTCAGCAAGCTCGACGCCTTCGAGTGGCTGACCCGTTACGTGGCAGATCATGAGAGCTGGCAGCTCGACGAACTGCTGATCTCGCTTGGCGTGGTCGGGCTCGGCGGCTTCGTGTTTTCCCTGCGCCGCTATGCCGATGCGGTCAGGGAGCTCAGGAAGAGAAGGGCCGCGCAGGCCGACGTCACCTGGCTGTCGCATTACGATCCGCTCACCGAACTTCCCAACCGCCGCAAGCTCAACGAGTTCGTCCGTCATTTCGACAGCGCCGATGCGGACGAGCGGAAAACCGGTTGCTACGCCATTTACTCGATCGACCTCGACGGGTTCAAACAGATCAACGACCTGCACGGACACGCGGCCGGCGACCGGTTGCTGCAAACCGTCGCCGCGCGGTTGATCTCGCTGTTCCCGGATGATCTGGTCGTGCGTCTGGGCGGAGACGAGTTCCTGGTCGTTGCGAAGACCGAAGAGGAAACCGATGTCGCGGCCCGGGCCGAGGAACTGCTCGGCGAACTGCGGGCGCCGATTGCAATCGACCGGGTGCACGCGGAAATCGGGGCCTCGATCGGCATCGTGCGCTATCCGGTCCAGGCGGCAACCATGCAGGATGCAATCCGCTTTGGCGATATCGCCATGTATGCCGCGAAGAAATCGCCGGGCGTGAACATCGCCGGCTACCAGGCGGAACTGCTCGTGGAAGCCGAGGCGCGGGCCTTGCTGACGGCGCAACTCAAGAGTGCCGTGGCCAATGACGACATCACGCCACATTACCAGCCGCTCGTCGATCTCGTGACCGGGCGGATCTACGGTTTCGAGGTGCTGGCGCGCTGGACCCGTCCCGGCGGGGAGGCGGTGCCGCCTGCGGTCTTCATTCCGCTGGCGGAGGAAGCGGGCCTGATCTCGGACCTGTCGCAAAAGCTGCTCGGAAAGGCCTGCCGGGAGGCCATGGCCTGGCCCGACACCATCCTGCTGTCGTTCAACCTGTCCCCGACGCAGCTTTCGGATCGCCTGATCGGGCTGCGCATCGTCAGCGTTCTCGACGAAACCGGCTTCTTGCCGTCCCGGCTCGAGATCGAGATCACCGAAAGCGCAATGATCCGCGATTCCGAAACCGCGCTTGACGTGCTCAACCGGCTGCAGGCGCTTGGCATCCGGGTGGCGCTCGACGACTTCGGGACCGGTTATTCCAGCCTGTCGCAGATGTCCAAATTCAGTTTCAACCGTCTCAAGATCGACCAGAGCTTCATTCGCGATTTCCAGCACGACGAGAAGCAGAACAAGATCGTCAAGGCCATCATTGCGCTGGGAGCGGGGCTGAGCGTGGCGACGACCGCGGAAGGCATCGAAGAGCCGGGGCAACTGGTGGCACTGAGGGAACTGGGGTGCGATTCCGGCCAGGGCTACCTGTTGGGCAGGCCGATGAGTTTCGAAGACGCGACGGATGCGCTGGTCCGGGCGGGCGATCCGGGGTCAAAAGCGGTGACGCCGGCACCTCGGCAGAAGCGGGCCTGAGGCGCAGGCACCCTGTCCAACTCCTGCTACCTGAAAGCTATCGAGCCGGCGCGCTTGCCGCGCGGCCGCCTTTGGCTGGGCCGGCTCAGAGTCCGGCCAGGGCTCCCACCAGATCGCCATAGCCTGTGAGGCGCCGCTCGAAGCGCAGGCCGAGCCGGTCTGCGGCCGCGCGCGCCTTGTCCTCGAGCGCCGGATCGTCGGTCTGCGCCAGGTAGAGCGCGCGGTCGTAATGGCCGAAATAGGTGTCGCGCAGTTCCGGAAACCGGTCGAGGCCAAGCGGGCGGATCAGGAAGGCGTCGAAATGCCGGGCGAGGAAGTCGGTGATGAAGAAGGTCGTCATCATCTCGTCACCGGCGGCCTCGAAGGCGGCGTTGCCCATGTAGAACGAAAAGCAGTGCGGCCCTGCGATTCGCTCGACGCCATGGGCCGCGCAGACCCGGTCGAGCGCGCCGCCGGTGCCGCAATCGGCATAGCCCACGAAAATGTGCTCGAAACCGTCCGCGCGGGCCGCATGGATGGCGCGGTCGACGGCGGGGGCGATCTTTTCCGGATGATGGTGATAATCGGCGTCGATGCATTTGAGATCGACATGGTCGTGGCCAAGCTGGGCGTTCACGGCCAGCACTTCGCGCGCGATCATCCCGCAGGCAATAACGCGCACGCGGTGTGGAACTTTTGCCGAAGCTGTTCGTTTCGCCATAAAACAGCCTTTGCGAAGGCGAGTGTTCACCCCTGGCAGTGTCGCACCATCAAGGATTTGACCCCGATGACCTTTACCAAGATCTCCGCCGTCCTGTTGCTCGCCCTGACGCTTGCGTCCTGCGCCAATACCATTCGCGGCGTTGGCCGCGACGTCAACCAGTCCGTGGATGCGGTCGAAGATTCGATCAACTAGGCAATCCCACGCAGGCGCCGAATGCGGCGCCTGCGTGGCATGCCGAACAATCAGGCGCTTGCGGCCAGACGGTTGTGGCGGCGCTTGATGAGTTCCTTGGCGGTTTCCACCGCAACGGCGGCGTCGCGGCAATAGGCGTCGGCGCCCACGGCCTTGCCGAATTCCTCGTTGAGCGGCGCGCCGCCGACGAGCACGATGTAATCGTCGCGGATGCCCTTTTCCTTCATCGTGTCGATGACCACCTTCATGTAGGGCATGGTCGTGGTCAGAAGCGCCGACATGCCAAGGATGTCGGGCTGTTCGCGCTCGATCGCCTCGATGTAGTTTTCCACCGGATTGTTGATCCCGAGGTCGATGACGTCGAAACCGGCGCCTTCCATCATCATGCCGACGAGGTTCTTGCCGATGTCGTGAATGTCGCCCTTGACGGTGCCGATCACCATCTTGCCGAGCTTCGGAGCGCCGGTCTCGATCAGCAGCGGCCTGAGAATCGACATGCCGGCCTTCATCGCGTTCGCGCTCATCAGCACTTCCGGAACGAACAGGATTCCGTCGCGGAAATCCTCGCCGACGATTCGCATGCCTTCGACCAGCGCTTCGGTAAGCAGGTCGTAGGGTGTCCAGCCGCGGCTCAGCAGGATGTTGGTGCCTTCCTCGATTTCCTCCTTGAGGCCGTCGTAAAGGTCGTCATGCATCTGCTGGACGAGTTCATCATCGGAGAGTTCGGAAAGAATGATTTCATCGTCAGCCATCGGTATCTCCCTTGAATACAGTGGTCCGTCGGCTCGGCGGTTCTGAGCCCTCGCAGTAGCGATATAGGCGATTGTTTGGAAAAAGTCCCTTGAATGCGACGTGCACGACACAAAAAAACGACGGGCCCGCGTTTGAGCAATATTCCTTCAGCGCCAAGCCTTGGCGCTCAGAGGAATGTGCGCAGGGCGGTTTTGACTAGCATGCCCTGATCTGCGCGATGGTGCGCATTATGAGAAAACGCAGGCTCGACATGGCTCATCCAGATACATATCCCACCCCGGATCCGGCTTCGGAAGCTCCCCAGGATGCCGCACCGGGACGGCGCGGCAGAGGGGCCGCAGCGCGGCGTGCGGCCCGCTCCGGCGGCGGCCCCGGCCTGTCGATGCCGTTCATCATGCGCAAGCTCGGCGTCTACGAGGTGCTCGACGACGAGGGATTGAGCCTGATCGAGCACAATGCCGAGACGGTTCTTCAGGAAATCGGCATCGAGTTCCGCGACGATGCGGAAGCGATCGCGTTGTGGCGCGAGGCCGGCGCCGACATCAAGGGCGAGCGGGTCAGGTTCCCCCGCGGGCTGTGCCGCGAACTGCTCAAGACCGCGCCGGAAGTGTTCACCCAGCACGCCCGCAACCCGGCGCGCTCGGTGCAGATCGGCGGCAAGGCCACCGTGTTCGCGCCGGTCTACGGCCCGCCCTTCGTGCGCGATCTCGACGGCGAGCGGCGCTATGCGACGATCGAGGATTTCCGCAATTTCGTCAAACTCACCTATATGGCGCCGGCGCTGCATCATTCGGGCGGCACCGTGTGCGAGCCGGTCGACGTGCCCGTCAACAAGCGCCATTTCGACATGGTCTACAGCCATATCAAATACAGCGACAAGCCGTTCATGGGCTCGGTCACCGCGCCCGAGCGCGCCGAGGACACGATCGAGATGTGCAAGATCCTGTTCGGCGCCGATTTCGTCGACCAGAACTGCGTGACGCTGAACCTGATCAATGCCAACTCGCCGATGGTGTTCGACGAGACCATGCTCGGCGCGCTCAAGGTCTATGCGCGCAACAACCAGGCCTGCGTGGTCTCGCCCTTCATTCTGGCGGGTGCGATGAGCCCGGTCACGGTGGCGGGCACGCTCACCCAGATCCTCGCCGAGGTGCTCGCCGGCGCCGCCTTCACGCAGCTGATCCGTCCCGGCGCGCCGGTGCTGTTCGGCACGTTTGCGGCCTCGATCTCGATGCAGTCGGGCGCGCCCACGTTCGGCACGCCCGAGCCGTCGCTCGTCTCCTATGGCGCAGCACAGCTCGCGCGCCGGCTCAAGCTGCCGTTCCGCACCGGCGGGTCGCTGTGCGGCTCGAAGGTGCCAGACGCCCAGGCCGCGCATGAAAGTGCTGCGACGCTCAACATGACGCTGTTGGCGGGCACCAATTTCGCGCTGCACTCGGCCGGCTGGCTTGAGGGCGGGCTGGTGAGCTCCTACGAGAAGTTCATGATCGACATCGACCAGCTCGGCATGCAGCAGCGCTTTGCCGAGGGCGTGGACCTGTCGGAAACCGGCCAGGCGCTCGACGCCATCGCCGAGGTGGGCCCCGGCAACCACTATCTCGGTTGCGCCCATACCCAGGCGAATTTCCAGACCGCGTTCTACCGCTCGTCGCTGGCCGACAACAATTCCTACGAGCAGTGGCTGGCCGAGGGCGAAAAGCGCATCGAGGAGCGCGCGCGTACGCTCTGCCGCTCCTGGCTCGACAGCTATGTGGCGCCGGATCTCGACCCGGCGATCGACGAGGCGCTCACCGCCTTCATCGCCCGGCGCAAGGGCGAGATGCCCGACGCCTTCACGTGAGCACAGCCCGATAAAGCCAGGGAGACAGGCGCTCGGGACAATATCGCAGGCCTCATCCACAAGGAGGTCTGGCGCTCCGCGTTCCGCTCCGGCGGAAGCGGCGGGTGACCGCCATGGGCGGTGCGGGGGATCACGGCGCGCTTGCCGTGGCGCTCGGCGCCCACGGTTTTCGCACGCGCGGCTGGGTAGTTCCCGCAAAGGATGCGGCCCCGCGTCTCTCGGACGGCAGGGCCGCCGCCGCGATCGCGCTGATCGGCCATGCGGGCGGGGAGATCTGGCCGTATTTTTCCGCCTGGCGTGCGACGCAGGAAGGCATCGCAGATCCGCTCGACAGCTGGTCGAAGGCCGTGATCGGCCCGATCGCCGCGGAGGCGGGCGGGGAAGCGGTGTTTCCTTCCGACCGGCCCTGGCATCCGTTCCAGCAATGGGCGATGGCGGCCGAAGGGCTGAAACCCTCGCCGCTCGGCATGCTCATCCATCCCGATTACGGGCTCTGGCACGGCTATCGCGGCGCAATCCTGTTCGGCTCTTCGGTCGCGGGGCGCTTGGCCGAGACGGGGACGGCGGGCCGAGGCCAGGTCCGCAACCATCCCTGCGACGACTGCGCCGACAAACCCTGCCTCACGGCGTGCCCGGTCGGCACCTACACTCTGCAGGGCTTCGCCGTAGCCGATTGCCGCGCACATCTTGCGACGGCTGCCGGGCGGCAGGGTTGCATGCAGGCCGGCTGCTTGGCCCGCGACGCCTGCCCGGTGGGCAGGAGCTATCGCTACGGCGAAGCACAGATCCGGTTTCACATGTCGGCGTTTGCATAAAAGCCGATCGACCTTGGTGTGTCGGGCCCCTGTTACCCCCTTCGGCCGCGGCGTTCGCGGGTGGGGGCGGGGGCGTTGCCGGCAACGGCGTTGCGCATCGGGCCGATGCGCTCGACGATGGTTTCCACCGTCGGGCGCTGGGCCTTGATGTGGCTGTCGACGGCTTCGCGCATGGCGCGCAGGTGGTCACAGGAGGTGCCGCAGCAGCCGCCGATGATGCGGGCGCCGGCATCGACCGCAAGCCGGGCGTAATCGGCCATCAGCGGCGGCGTGCCGGAATAGTGGATTTCGGTGCCGCGGAATTCGGGAATGCCGCAATTGCCCTTGACCACGACGATGGCGTCCGGATCGGCCTCGGTCATGTCGAGCAGCGACGACAGGATGTCGGAAGCGCCCACGCCGCAATTGGCGCCGACGGCGAGCGGGCCGTCGCCGATGTCGGCGGCGATCTTGTGAATGTCGCGCGGATGCACGCCCATCATGGTCTTGCCGGCGGTGTCGAAGGAGCCGGTATAGACATAGGGCAGTCCGTGCTTGACGGCGGCCTCGGCCGCCGCGCGGATCTCGTCGCGGGCCGACATGGTCTCGATCCAGACGACGTCGATGCCGCCGGCCTTCAGGCCTTCGATCTGCTCGGAGAAGGAGTCGACGGCGGACTCGTAGGTCATGGCGCCGAGCGGCACGAGCAGATCGCCGGTCGGGCCGACCGAGCCTGCGACGATCACCTTGCGCGGCGCCTTGTCGGCCACCGCCCGGGCGATCTCGGCGGCCTTCTTGTTGAGCGCGAACACGCGGTCTTCGGCCTTGTGCAGCTTGAGCCGGTTGCGGGTGCCGCCGAACGAATTGGTCAGGATGATGTCGGAGCCGGCATCGATGAAATCCTGATGCAGCCTGGTGATCTTCTCAGGCGCGGAGTCGAGCCACAGTTCCGGCGCTTCACCCGATTCAAGACCCATCGCGAACAGGTTCGTTCCCGTGGCGCCGTCGGCGAGCAGGACGCCCTTTTCGGCAAGAAGGTCGGCAAGCGGATTGGATGCGGGCATGGATGTCTCCTGTGGATTTGCTCAAACGTATAAAGATGTCTTTATGTCATTGCAAGAAAGAACGCGGAGATGCAGCAAAAAACCCCGCAGGCGCACGCCGGCGGGGCTTTCAATTCTTGGGGCGGCCTGGTGCCGGTTCGTCCCGGGAACGGCTCAGGCGGCGACCGAATCGTGGTCGACCGGCGTGACCATGGCGGAGATCACATCGCCGATCTTCAGGCGGCCGAGCGGCTTGCCGTCAGCATCGACCACATGGGCCTCGTCGACACCGGCGTCGGTCATCGTGCGGGCGGCCTGTTCCAGCACGGTGCCGGTCCTGATCGGCATGCCGCCGGGCTCGCCCGCGAACTCCGACATCACCATCTCCACCGAGATCACCCGGCCGCGATTGACCTCGCGCACGAAGTTCGAAATGTACTCGTCGGCGGGGCGGAGCACGATTTCCTGCTTCGAGCCCTGCTGGACGACTTCGCCGTCACGCAGGATGGCGATGCGGTCGCCGAGCCGCAGTGCCTCGTCGAGGTCGTGGGTGATGAAGACGATGGTCTTGCGGATCTCGCTCTGCAAGTCGAGCAACACGGTCTGCATGTCCATCCGGATCAGCGGGTCGAGCGCGGAGAAGGCCTCGTCCATCAGCAGGATCGGGGCGTCGTTGGTCAGCGCCCGGGCGAGGCCCACACGTTGCTGCATGCCACCCGAAAGCTGGTTGGGATAGTTGTCCTCGAACCCGTCGAGGCCGACGCGGGAGATCCAGCGGCGGGCTTCCCGTTCCTGCTCTGCCCGCGGCAGGCCCTGGATCTCGAGGCCGTAGACCGTGTTCTCCAGCACGGTGCGGTGCGGCAGCAGCGCGAATTTCTGGAACACCATGGCGGTCTTGTGGCGGCGGAATTCGCGCAGTTCCGCCTCGTTCATCTTGACCACGTCCTCGTCGCCGACGATCACCTCGCCGGCGGTCGGATCGATCAGCCGGTTGATGTGGCGGATCAGGGTGGACTTGCCGGAGCCCGAGAGGCCCATCACCACCTGGATGCCGCCGCCGGGCATGTCGATATTGATGTCTTTGAGCCCCAGCACGTGGCTGTGCTTCTCGTTGAGCTCGGTCTTGCTCATGCCGCCCTTGACGGCCTCGATATGGGCAGACGGATTGCTTCCGAAAATCTTGTAGAGATTGCGGATGCTGATCCCGATGCCCGTGTGTTGCTCAGCCATGGACGACCTCCAGGTGCTTCTGCAGCCGCTTGCCATAGGCCTGGCTGGTGCGGTCAAAGATGATGGCGATGCCGACGATGGCGAGGCCGTTGAAGATGCCCAGCGTGAAATACTGGTTGGCGATGGCCTTCAGCACCGGCAGGCCGAGCCCCTGCACGCCGATCATCGAAGCGACCACGACCATGGCGAGCGCCATCATGATGGTCTGGTTGACGCCGGCCATGATGGTGGGCAGCGCCAGCGGCATCTGCACGTTCTTGAGCCGTTGCCAGTTGGACGAGCCGAAGGCGTCGGCGGCCTCGAGCACGTCCTTGTCGACGAGCCTGATGCCGAGATTGGTGAGCCGGATGATCGGCGGAATGGCGTAGACCATGACCGCGATCAGCCCCGGCACACGGCCGATGCCCAGAAGCATGACCACGGGGATGAGATAGACGAAGCTCGGCATGGTCTGCATCACGTCGAGGATCGGGTTGAGCACGGCCTGGAACCGGTTCGACCGGGCCATCAGGATGCCGATCGGAATGCCCAGGATGATCGCCATGATGGTCGCGACCACCGTCATGGCGATGGTCTTCATGGTGTCTTCCCACATGTCGAAATAGCCGATCAGCAGCAGCGTCAGCACCACGCCGCCGGTGATCTTCCAGTCGCGGCTGGCAAGCCAGGCGATGACGGCGAAGGCGAGGATGACCAGCGGCCAGGGCGAGGTGGTGAGAAGCTGCTCGACCCGGAACATGAACCACTGCACGGGAAAGAGCAGGGTGTCGAACGTGTCGCCATAGGCGCGGGTGAATTCGCGGAAACTCAAGTCGATGGCCTTTTTCAAGGCGGTCAGTCTGTCGGTGTCCATGGCGGGGAATTTCGTCAGCCAGTCCATATCCGTGCTCCAAATGCGGGACATTCTGCACGCCGATCGCGGAGGGGCGGCGGCCCTCGTCATGGCCTTCGGCGAAGCGAACGCAGCCGGTGGCGCGCGCTTTGCTTCCGTGTCCTGATCACTGCCTGCTTGCGGCGAGCGTGCCCGCTCGGGTCCTGAAAAAAGTGTGGCGGACCGGGGCCCGCCACATTTGCCTGATGATTTACATCACAGCCTTTTTGACTTTTTCGGCTGCCTCGGGGGACACCCACTCGGTCCAGATATCCTCGTTTTCCTTGAGGAAGTGCCGGGCGCCGGCTTCGCCGGTGGCCTGGTTGTCGACCATCCAGGCGAGCAGCTTGTTGACCGTGGAGTTGGGCCAGCTGCGGTTTGCCAGGTAGTCATAGGCAGGACCCGCGCGCTTCTTGAACTCGTCGGTGACCACCGTGTAGACCTCGGACTTCGACCAGGCGTTCTTCTTGGGATCGGCGCAGTCGGTGATCGAGGTGCAGCGGTCCCATTCTTCCTTGTCGTGCGGCACGCCATGGTCGAGCCGGACCATTTCGTATTTGCCGAGGATCGCGGTCGGTGCCCAGTAGTAGCCGAGCCACGGATCGCCGCTCTCGTAGGCCTTGGCGATCGAGCCGTCGAGGCCCGCGGCCGAGCCGGTTTCCACCGTCACCCAGCCCTTGTCGGCGGCGCCATAGGCCTTGAACAGGTTGGTGGTGATGATGCGGCAGCCCCAGCCTTCGGGGCAGTTGTAGACGCCGCCCTTGCCGGCGTTTTCCATGCCCGGGGCCGGGAACAGCTCGGGATGGGCCAGCGCATCGTCGATGGTCTTGATCTCGGGGTGCTTCTCCGCGAAATATTTCGGGATCCACCAGCCTTCGACGCCGCCGTCGCTCAGCGATTCAGAGGCGTAATGCAGCTTGCCTTCGGCGACCGACTGGTCGAGCAGCGTGCGCAGCGAGTTGATCCAGGCTTCCGGAGCCACGTCCGGCTCCTGCTTTTCGACCATGGATGTCAGCGTCGGGGTGGTGTCGCCGGCGACCAGCTCGGCATCGCAGCCATATCCTTCCGAGAGGATGATCTGGTCGATATTGGCGAGGACTTCGGCGGAAGCCCAGTTCATGTTGGCAATGGTGACACGGCCGCAGTCTTCTGCGGAGGCGGCCCCGGCGAAGCCCATCAGGCCGATGGCGAGGACAGTGGAAGCGAGAAGCTTCTTCATATGTAAGACCTCCCAGTCTTAGTAGGCAGTTGTTTGTTCCGTTGTGCGGTTGGTCCGGTTACTGCGACTACCGGCCACCGATGGAATTGAAGGCACTTCGCCTCAGGGTCATTGAAAACCAATTTGCGCCCCCGAAAGGACGCAAAGACGACATCAATTAGCGCAGGTGCGTCTTGAGGAACCCTGTCAGAAGCCGACCCGCCCTTGAAGTGCCGACTGATAGGGTAAGGCCTTGGCAAAAGAAATCAACCGCGCATCGGCATTTGTAATGCACCGCCGGGGAGCGGCGGTGCCGCCATGGCCCGCGCACAATCAGCGAAATAAATCGCACGATTCACCAATGCTTAGGGTTTCACTAACTGTCCGGTAAGGATGTCCGGGTTAAACCTTGGTCACGGCGGGGGACAACCGCCGATCGTCCCGGATCAGGTACTGCGTACCGGGATGTCGCGAACCTCGTGCGTATCTTCGAGGGCGCCAGCGTTCTTTTGGCAGGCCGTTCGGACCGCAAGGTCCGGGCGGCCTTCGCATTTCCGCGCTCCAGAAACGGCCGGCAGGCCGCAAACGCTAAAGCCGGGCGCAGATGAACCCGGCTTCGGTGTCAGTGCGTGAAGGTGCGGATGCGCCCGCGGGCGCCTCAGCCGGCCGAGAGCGTGCGGATGACGCGATTGAGCACGCCGGTGGACTTCTTCTGGCCCGGCTTCTCGGTGGGGACGACGCCATTCCAGGCGATCTGGACGCGGTTGGCGGAATTGAAGACGTACAGCACGGCAATGCCCTTCCAAACTGGGACTGTGCGACCCGGATCTTTCGGTCGCTGATGACGCCTGCTCTAGGCCGATCCGTGCCGCCGGGCTGCATCATTCCCGCCAGGCGATGTCGCAATTCAGATGGCGCGAAAAGGTCGCAGCTCCGGCGCCGCACCGCGACCTGGGCCATGTCCCTGGGGCCTGGCCAAAGCCGGACCGAGACCGGGCAGGGCCGCGGGCCGGATAGGGCCTTCCGGTCTGCATCCGCCGGTGCTATCGACAGCGCATGATACGCGCATTGATGTTTCAGGGAACCGGCTCGGACGTGGGCAAGACGGTGCTGGTGGCAGGCTTCTGCCGGCTCGCGGCCAATCACGGCCTCGCCGTGCGTCCGTTCAAGCCGCAGAACATGTCCAACAATGCAGCCGTTGCCGATGACGGCGGCGAGATCGGTCGGGCGCAATGGCTGCAGGCGCTCGCCTGCCGGGTGCCCGCGAGCGTGCACATGAACCCGGTGCTCCTGAAGCCTCAGTCGGAGACCGGCTCGCAGGTGGTGGTGCAGGGCAAGGTCAGGGGCCAGGCGCGCGGCCGCGACTACCAGAAGCTCAAGCCGGAACTGATGTCGGCGGTGATGGACAGTTTTGCCCGCGTGGGCGAAGGCGCCGACCTGGTGCTGGTCGAGGGTGCCGGCTCGCCGGCGGAAATCAATCTCAGGGCCGGCGACATCGCCAATATGGGCTTTGCGACACGGGCCGGCGTTCCGGTGGTGCTGGTGGGCGACATCGACCGTGGCGGCGTGATCGCCTCGGTGGTCGGCACCCACACGATCCTCCCCGAAGCCGACCGGGCGATGATCGCGGGCTATCTCATCAACAAGTTCCGCGGCGATGTCAGCCTGTTCGATGACGGCGTCTCGGCGATCAAGCGTTTTACCGGCTGGCCCTGCCTCGGCGTCGTGCCCTGGCTCAAGGCGGCAGCAAGGCTGCCGGCCGAGGATTCGGTGGCGCTCGAACGGCTCGTGCGCGGCGAGGCGCGGGCGCTCAAGATCGCGGTGCCGGTGCTGTCGCGGATCGCCAATTTCGACGATTTCGACCCGCTCAAGGCCGAGCCGGAAGTCGATCTCGTGTTCGTGAGGCCGGGCGAGCCGCTGCCGGCGGACGCGGGCCTGGTGATCCTGCCCGGATCGAAATCGACCATTTCCGATCTCGCCGATTTCCGCCGCCAGGGCTGGGACAGGGACCTGGCGGCGCATCGCCGCCGCGGCGGAGCGATCATCGGCATCTGCGGCGGCTTCCAGATGCTCGGGCGCCGGGTGAGCGACCCGGAGGGCCTCGAAGGCGGCGTGACCGAGGCCGAAGGGCTCGGGCTTCTCGATGTCGACACCGAAATGGCGCCGGAAAAGACCGTGCGCAACAGCTCGGCCCGCTCGGCCGAACATGACGTGGCGCTGTCGGGCTACGAGATCCATCTCGGCGTGACCCACGGACCCGACAGCGCCCGGCCGATGACCATCATCGACGGTCGTCCGGACGGCGCCATTTCCGCCGACGGCAAGGTGGCGGGCACCTATCTGCACGGGCTGTTCGATGCCGACGCCTACCGCGCCAAGCTGCTTGCCGGGTTCGGCATCCGCGGCGGCGAGACCGATTATCGGGCGATGGTGGATGCGGCGCTCGACGAAATCGCCGGCGAACTCGACCGCCTCGTCGGCTTCGACCGGATCCTGGCGATGGCGGCCGAGACTTCGCGCTGAGCCAGGGCTCGGTGTCGCCCACAGGCGGCGTTACGCGCGATTGACAGGGCAATCCGTCACCCCTATCACTTGGGCCTCGAATGGTTCCCGAAGGCCGGACAGGCCTTCAGGATCAAAAGGGAATGCGACGGAATGGACCCACCCAGGGCATTCTTATCGCAGCCGACCCCGCGACTGTAGAGCGGCGAGGCGAATGTCACCGGCCCCGGAGGCCGGTCTTGCGGCCGGCAATGGTGCCTTCCGCCAGATCTTTCCCCGGACCGGACAAGCCACTGGCGTGGCGGCATGATCAACCGGCGCGGACGCCTCTTTGTCTACGAATCGTCCCGTTTTCATGACCGCGTTTCACGCCGGGAAGGCCGGCATTCGCCGTTGTCGACGGCAACGTCGACGCGACCCGCGAGCCAGGAGACCTGCCATTCGCACCGGTTGAGAGCCGGACCTTTGGGAGAGGGTTTCTCCCGGGGCCATTCACGGAGGTTGTCATGGCTACGAAGACGCACACTGTTTTTCCGACCAGCCGGCCGGGCGGGCGCATGACCGCCGGCCTGACGCCGCGCGCTTGCCGCCATTTCCCCGGGTTCTGCCGCCCCTGAGGGATTGACGCGATGATCGCCAACCTGCTCCCGGTGCAGCCTGCCGCGGGGGTCGCGGCCGCGCAGGCTGCGATGCCGGTTTTGCCGTCGCTGCCGATCGCGCGGCGCCGCACTGCGCCCGGCTGCCTGTCCGAAGGATGGATTGCATGAGCTGCGGCCTCAAACCGCTGACGCTGGTGCTGGGCGGTGCGCGCTCGGGCAAATCCGCCTTTGCTGAACGGCTGGTCGAGGCCGCGTCGCCGACCCGGCTCTACATTGCCACCGGGCAGGCCTGGGACGACGAGATGCGCAGCCGCATCGCCGCCCACCAGGACCGCCGCGGCGCTGGCTGGGACACCGTCGAGGCGCCGGTCGATCTTGCCCAGGCGCTTGAAACCCATGCGCGCGCCGACCGGCCGGTGCTGGTCGATTGCCTGACGCTGTGGGTCACCAACCTGATGCTCGGCGAGCGGGACGTGACCGCCGCCTTCGATACGCTTCTTGCGGCACTGCCGGGCCTTTCCGGGCCGGTGGTGTTCGTCTCCAACGAGGTCGGGCTCGGCATCGTGCCCGACAACGCCATGGCGCGGGCGTTCCGCGACCATGCCGGCCGCCTCCACCAACTGATTGCGGCCCTTGCCGACGAGGTGCATTTCGTCGCCGCGGGCCTGCCGCTCAAGATGAAGGGTTAAACTGATGACTGGCTCGAAAATTCCCGCAACCGTGATCACCGGCTTTCTGGGCGCCGGCAAGACCACGCTGATCCGCCACATGCTCGCCAATGCCAAGGGCAAGCGGATCGCGCTGATCATCAACGAGTTCGGCGATCTCGGCGTCGACGGCGACGTGCTCAAGGGCTGCGGCGACGAGGTCTAGAAGCTGCTCGCGCGCGACAACCGTCCTGACCACATCGTCATCGAGACCTCGGGGCTGGCGCTACCGCAGCCGCTGGTCGCCGCCTTCAACTGGCCCGGCATCAAGACCGCAGTGACGGTCGACGGCGTCGTCACCGTGGTCGACAGCGCCGCCGTGGCTGCGGGCCGCTTTGCCGACGACCATGACAAGCTCGACGCCCAGCGGCGCGCCGACCAGGGTCTCGACCATGAAAGCCCGCTCGAGGAGCTGTTCGAGGACCAACTGACCGCGGCCGATCTGATCGTGCTCAACAAGACCGACCTGATCGGCGCCGACGATCTCACTGGCGTGCGCGACGGGATCGCCGCGCATCTCACGCGCAAGCCGGTGTTCATCGAAGCCAAACAGGGCGAGGTGGCCCCCGAGGTGTTGCTTGGTCTCGGCATCGGCACGGAAAACGACATCGAAAACCGCAAGTCGCATCACGAGCTCGAACACGAGAACGGCGAGGATCACGAGCACAATCACGACGAGTTCGAGAGTTTTGTCGTCACGCTCGGCCCTGTGCGCGACCCGGCGGGTTTCACCGAAGGGCTCAAGAGCCTGATCGTCACGCACGATATCCTGCGGCTCAAGGGCTTTGCCGATGTCGCGGGCAAGCCGATGCGGATGGTGGTGCAGGCGGTCGGAAGCCGCATCGACACCCATTTCGACCGGCCCTGGGCAGCGGGCGAGGCACGCGAGACGCGGCTGGTGGTGATCGGCCTGCACGACATCGACGAGGCGGAGATCCGCGCAAGGATCACGGAGCTGGCCGGATAGGGGCCGGATAAGGACATGCATCTTCTTGTCGCACAAAAGGGCAGCCTCAGCGATGGCGACGAGGCCGTCGACCTCGGCCAGAGCCCTGGCGACATCCTGTTCCTGAGCGCCGCCGACACCGAGCTTGCGAGTGTCGCCGCGGCGCGTCAGGCGGTGGGCGACTTGTCCTGGCGGCTTGCGAGCCTGTCCGATCTCAAGCACCCGATGTCGGTCGACACCTTCGTCATGAAGATGGCGCCGAAGGCGAAGCTGGTGATCGTTCGCGCCCTCGGCGGCGCGAGCTATTTTTCCTATGTGCTCGAAAGCCTCGCCACTTCTGCCCGCGCGCATGGGTTCGGTCTTGCGGCGCTGCCGGGCGACGACCGGCCCGATCCCGGCCTCGATCCGCTCTCCACGCTTGCCGTGGACGCGCGCGAGCAGCTGTGGGCCTATCTGATCGAAGGCGGGGCGGAGAACGCGCGCGATTTCGTGGCCTGCGCCGAGGCGCTGGTGACGGGTGCGGAAAGGCCGGCGCCGGCGGTGCCGCTGCTCAAGGCCGGGCTGTGGCATCCGGAGATCGCAAACCCGTCGGTTCCGGATCTCGCCAAGCACTGGCAACCAGATGCGCCGGTGGCGGCGATCTGCTTCTATCGTGCGCTGGTGCAGAGCGGGCAGACCGCGCCGGTGGCGGCGCTGTGCGAGGCGCTTGCGGACAAGGGCGTCAATGCGCTGCCGGTGTTCGTCTCGAGCCTCAAGGATCCGGTCTCTACCGGCACGGTGGAGGCGATCTTCCGCGAGGCGGCGCCCGACGTGGTGCTGAACGCCACGGGCTTTGCGGTGTCCTCGCCCGGCGGCGAGACCCGGGGCACGGTGCTCGAATCCACCGGCGCGCCGGTGCTGCAGACGGTGTTCGCGAGTGGCGGGCGCGAGGCCTGGGCCGCCTCGCACCAGGGGCTCGCCTCGCGCGATCTCGCCATGCATGTGGCGCTGCCGGAGGTCGACGGCCGGGTGCTCACGCGGGCGGTCTCGTTCAAGAGCGCGGCGCGCTACGATGAGGCGGTGCAGGCCAATATCGTCACCCACGCGCCCGAGCCCGACCGGGTGTCCTTCGTGGCGGAGCTGGCGGCGCGCTGGGCGCGGTTGAGACGCACGCCCGCGGGCGAACGCCGGGTTGCCTTCGTGCTCGCCAATTACCCCAACCGCGACGGCCGCATCGCCAATGGCGTGGGGCTCGACACGCCGGCGGGGACGGTCGAGGCCATGCGCGCACTTTCAGCCGCGGGCTATGACACCGGCACGCTGCCCGCAGACGGCGATGCGCTGGTGACGGCGCTGAAGGCCGGGCCGACCAATGCGCTCAAACCCGAGCGGCAGGGCGGCGTTCGGCTTTCACTCGAAGACTATCGCGGCTTTTTCGCGTCCCTCGATCCCTCGATCCGCGAGGCGGTGGCCGAACGCTGGGGCGCGCCGGAAGCCGATCCCTTCGTCCGCGACGGCGCGTTTCATCTGGCGCTTCTGCGCTACGGCAATCTGGTGGTGGGCATCCAGCCGGCGCGGGGCTACAATATCGATCCGAAGGCGAGCTACCACGCGCCGGACCTGGTGCCGCCGCATGGCTATTTCGCCTTCTACGCCTGGCTGCGCGGAGCCTTCGACGCCCATGCGGTGGTGCATATGGGCAAGCACGGCAATCTCGAATGGCTGCCGGGCAAGGCGCTGGCGCTGTCGCGGGCCTGCTATCCCGAAGCCGTGCTCGGGCCGCTGCCGCATGTCTATCCCTTCATCGTCAACGATCCGGGCGAGGGAACGCAGGCCAAGCGGCGCACCTCGGCGGTGATCATCGATCACCTGACGCCGCCGCTCACCCGCGCCGAGAGCTATGGCCCGCTCAAGCATCTCGAAGCGCTGGTCGACGAGTATTACGAGGCCACCGGCCACGATCCGCGCCGGCTCAAGCTGCTCAAGGGCCAGATCCTCGATCTCGTCCGCGACATCGGGCTCGACGCGGATGCGGGGATCGCCGAGGGCGACGACGACGATCTGGCGCTCGAAAAGCTCGATGCCTGGCTCTGTGACTTGAAGGAAATGCAGATCCGCGACGGGCTGCACATCTTCGGCAAGTCGCCGGAAGGCGGGCTGCGCGACGATCTGGTGGTGGCGCTCGCCCGCATCGACCGCGGCGCGGCACCCGGCGACCAGAGCCTGCACCGGGCGATCGCGCGGGATGCACTGGCTCTTCCTGCCACGGCTGTTCCGACCGGCGTTGCGGGTGACCCCCACCCTCGATCCCTCCCTTCAAGGGGGAGGGAGGACGGGCCCGGTGCACCGACATCCCCCTCCCCCTTGAGGGGAGGGGCCAGGGGTGGGGGTAAGGCCTCGGATGCGGATTTGCGACCGTCGGAAGTGGATGCGGACCGCTCGTCCTTCGATCCGCTCGATTGTGCCATGGGGGAGACCTGGACCGGGCCGAAACCCGAGATATTGCAATCGGTCACCGATGACCCCTGGCGCAGCAATGGCGACACGGTGGAGCGCATCGAGTTGCTGGCGCTGGACCTCGTATCCGGCCGCCTGCCGGTGCCGGAGGACTGGGCCGCGACGCGCGCGGTGATGGCGGCGATCGATGGCAAGCTGCGGCCGAGTGTCGAGGCTTGCGGCGGGGCCGAACTTGAGGGGCTGCTGACCGCGCTCGACGGGCGTTTCGTGGCGCCGGGTCCGTCGGGCGCGCCGACGCGGGGTCGGCCCGACGTGCTGCCCACGGGGCGCAATTTCTATTCGGTCGACAGCCGCGCCGTGCCCACGCCGGCGGCCTGGGAACTGGGGCAGAAATCGGCCGAACTGCTCGTGACCCGCCATATCCAGGACCATGGCGAGTGGCCGACATCGATGGCGCTCACGGCCTGGGGCACGTCGAACATGCGCACCGGTGGCGACGACATCGCCCAGGCTCTGGCGCTGATCGGCGCCAAACCCGTCTGGGATCCGGCCTCGCGGCGGGTGACCGGCTACGAGATCATCCCGATGGCGAAGATGAAGCGGCCGCGGGTCGACGTCACGCTCCGCATCTCGGGCTTCTTCCGCGACGCGTTCCCCGACCAGATCGCACTGTTCGACCGCGCCGCGCGCGCCGTGGCGGCGCTTGACGAGGATGCGGGCGACAACCCGCTCGCGGCCCGGGCAAAAGGCGAGATCGCGGCGCTGACCGCCAAGGGGCTCACCGCCGAGGAGGCCGCACGGCAGGCCTCGTTCCGGGTGTTCGGCTCCAAGCCCGGGGCCTACGGGGCCGGTCTGCAGGCGCTGATCGACGAGGGCGGATGGACCGACCGCGCCGATCTGGCTGAGGCTTTCGTCGTCTGGGGCGGCTATGCCTATGGTGCGGGCGAGGAGGGGCAGGCCGCGCACACACTGTTCGAGCAGCGGCTCGCGACCGTCGAGGCGGTGGTGCAGAACCAGGACAACCGCGAGCACGACCTGCTCGATTCCGATGATTACTACCAGTTCGAGGGCGGCATGACGGCGGCGGTGGAGGTCGCGCGCGGCGCGCGCCCCGCGGTCTATCACAATGACCATTCGCGGCCGGAACGTCCGCTGATCCGCTCGCTCGAAGAAGAGATCGCCCGCGTGGTGCGCGGCCGCGCGGTCAATCCCAAATGGATCGACGGCGTCAAGCGCCACGGCTACAAGGGCGCCTTCGAGATGGCGGCGACGGTCGATTACCTGTTCGCCTTCGCCGCCACCACGGGCGCCGTGCGCGGCGCCCATTTCGATGCGGTCTACCAGGCCTATCTCCTGGACGAGGACACGCTTGCCTTCCTGCGCGAGAAGAACCCCGATGCGCTTAAGGAGATGGCTGAGAAGTTCGACGAGGCGATCGAGCGCGGGCTGTGGACGCCGAAGTCGAATTCCGCCAAGTTTGCCCTCTCGGAACTGATCGAGGGAGTGGGACATGGCTGAGCTTTCCGGACGATGCCTGTGCGGGGGCGTGACGCTCCGGGTCCGGGGCGAGATCCTCGGCTCCAACCACTGCCACTGCGAAAGTTGCCGGCGGGCGAGTTCGTCGCCGGTGACGAGCTTCTTCACGGTGGCCATGGGAGATGCGTCGCTGACCGGCGACACGCTCGGCTCCTACGCCTCGTCGCCCGGGGTGCAGCGCGGTTTCTGCAAGGGCTGCGGCACGCCATTGAGCTACCAATCCGAGCAACGGCCCGGCGAGATCGATTACTACGTCATGCTGCTCGACGAGCCGGGCGCGATCGCGGTCGAGCGGCACGACCACTGGAACGAACGCGTTGGCTGGATCGGTCTGGCCGACGATTTGCCCAAGCATGAGGGATAGACATGGGAATTGAGATCACCGCGGTCGAAGATGCGGGGCGCGCCTTTCACGAGACGATCGAGACCCTGATCGACGCCACGGCGGCAAAGCTCGGTTTTCCGTTCGATCCGGTGCCGTGCCAGTTCAAGGCGGTCGATGACGACGGCGACCTGGCCGGCGGGCTGACGGCGCATGTGGTCCAGGGTTGGCTGTTCATCAAGCTGCTCGGCGTGGCCGAGGGCCGGCGCGGCGGCGGCATCGGTCGCAAGCTTCTGGCCCGGGCCGAAGATTTCGCGCGCGAGCGCGACCTGGTCGGCGTCTATCTCGACACCTTCGAGTTCCAGGCGCCGCGGTTCTATGAGGGGTTGGGCTATCGCGAATGCGGTCGGCTGCCGGCGCATCGCGGCGCGCCGCAGCGGATCTGGTTTGCCAAGACCTTCGACGCGCCCGCGGGCGAATGAAACTTCCGGGCCGCGCAGCGGTGTGACAGTGAACAAGCAAAGGATGAGGAAGTCATGAGCGGACGCGACAAGATCACCGACGGCATGAGCGAGGAAGACCTGAACGCCCGCCATTCCGAGAAGATGGCCAAGAAGAAGGCGGCACGCGAAAAGATCATGGCCACCAAGACCGGCGAGAAGGGTCTGGTGATCGTCCACACGGGCAAGGGCAAGGGCAAATCGACCGCGGCCTTCGGCATGATCTTCCGCCATATCGCGCACGGGCGCAAATGCGCGGTGGTGCAGTTCATCAAGGGCGGCATGGCGACCGGCGAGCGCAACCTGATCGAGGAGCGGTTTTCCGATATCTGCCAGTTCCACACGCTGGGCGAGGGCTTCACCTGGGAAACCCAGGACAAGGCACGCGACATCGCCATGGCCGAGACCGCCTGGGAAAAAGCCAAGGAACTGATCCGCGACGAGAGCAACACCATGGTGCTTCTGGACGAGATCAACATCGCGCTGCGCTACGACTATATCAGCGTCTCCGACGTGGTGGCCTTCCTCGAGGCCGAGAAGCCGGCGATGACCCATGTGGTTCTGACCGGCCGCAATGCCGCGGAAGAACTCATCGATTTCGCCGATCTCGTGACCGAGATGGAGATGGTCAAGCATCCGTTCCGCTCGGGCATCAAGGCGCAGATCGGCGTGGAATATTAGACGGCGGGCACGCGTTCACCCGGGTTTGCTTGTGCCTCTTGCGCTTGTTGTGACAGCCATCGCGAGAACAGGCTCATGGCCGGCGTCAACGGGCGCTCCGATGGCCAGGCAAGGTAATAGCGACCCGCCGATACGGTGTGGCTGAACGGCTGGACAAGCCGGCCCTCGGCAATGTGACGCTCGAACATCCGCACCGGCAGCAGCGCCGCGCCGGCGCCAGAGGCCGCCACTTCAGCCAGTGCGATGGAACTGTCGAACACCGGTCCCATCGCCGGGGGACAGGACGCGCCGGCAGCCGCGAACCAGCTTGGCCATTCCGCGCTGCGGTAGCTGCGCAGAAGGGTCAGCCGGGCGAGATCCTCCGTGTCTTGCAGTCGTTCCGCCAGAACGGGGGCGCATAACGGCGAGAGCGGCGCGTCAAGCAGCGCAATCGTCTCATGTCCTGTCCAGCCGCCGGCGCCAAACCGGATCGCCATGTCGAGGCCTTCGCGAAGGATCTCCACCCGGTTGTTGTTGGTGGAAATGCGCAGATCGATTTCGGGGTGTGCGGCTTGGAACATCTCGAGCCGGGGCATCAGCCAGCCAAGGGCGAATGTGGTGTTGACGCCGATCTTCAGCACTTCCACGTCGCGCCGTCCTTCAAGCCGGTCGAGCACGCGCGCAATCGCATCGAAACCGTATTCCAGAACGGGGAACAGCAATCGTCCCTCGTCGGTGGGGACCAGCCCCCGGGATGTGCGCTGAAACAACACGGCGCCGAGCAGATCCTCAAGCCGCGCGATCTGATGGCTGACGGCGGCCTGGCTGACGCGAAGTTCGATCGCCGCCCTGGTGAAACTGCCTTGCCGCATGGCGACCTCGAAGGTGCGCAGCGCGTTCAACGGGATGTCGGGGCGATCCACTTCAGTACCTCAGCTTATGGCAGGCTATTGGTTTTGTCGTCTTTAGCGGTTTTCGGAAGCGGAATAAATTGCGATCATTACATCATTTGATGTGTGGCCCGCGCCTCGGCGCGCAATCGTAAGGGATTTTCTCATGCATTTTATCCTACGCACCCTGCCGCGCATTGCGGCGGGCATCGCCATCGGCTTGTCCGCGGCCACCGCGGTGGCCTTTGCCGAACCGCGCTTTGCCCAACTCGAAAAAGCCGTGGCCCAGGTGGAAAGCCAACTCGGTGCACGGGTCGGCCTCGCCATGGTCGATACAGGAACGGGTGTGACCTGGTTTCATCGGAAGGACGAGCGATTCCTGATGAACAGCACGTTCAAGGCGCCGCTTTGCGGCGCGGTCCTGGCGCGCGTCGATGCGGGAGACATCTCCCTGTCGGATGTGTTGAGGATCGAAAAGGCCGATCTGATGCATCACGCCCCGGTCACGGAAAAGAACGTGGGCAAGGACATGACGATCGAAGCGCTTTGCCGCGCGGCGGTCGACATGAGTGACAATCCCGCGGCAAACATCCTGCTCCATCACATCGGCGGGCCCAGCGCGATGACCGGGTATTTCAGGAGCATCGGCGACAGCGTCAGCCGGATGGACGATCCCGAGCCCCAGCTCAACACCTTCATCCCCGGCAATCCGCGCAACACCACGTCTCCCGCCGCGATGGCGCAGACCCTGCATGCCTTGCTGCTCGGCGACGTGCTGAGCCCGGCTTCACGCGACTTGCTTGCGGACTGGATGAGCCACGGCGGGGTTACCGGCAACTTGATGCGCGCCGCGGCGCCGCGAAGCTGGCAGATATTGGACAAGTCGGGAGCCGGCAGCCACTCTCGCAATCTCATCGCGATGGTTACCCCGGAGGGGCGCGCACCCTGGATCGTCACCATCTTCATTTCGGATGTCAAAGCCCCGTTTGAAACCCGAAATGCCGCGCTGCAAAGCCTCGGCAGGGTGGCGATCTCGGCAATCGGCACTTCAGGGAACTGACAGCCCCGGGCATCACCGCCAAGAGCCCCGGCACTGTCGGCGTCTGCCGCCGGTGCCTTCTTCATGTCGGCTTCCCAGGGATGACATTGAATCAAGGGAGGCGGCGATGTCCTTGAAATTGCTTGCCTGAAATTCAAGCCAGAGCCGCACCGGATTGGCCGGAGCGGAGACCAGATTGATCGTGCGCAGTGCCGGTGACGGCGAGAAGCAGCGCGATGGCCCTGGCCGCCATCCGGGCGGCCAGGATGGTGCTGGAGCACGTTCCGAACTCACAGCACCAGGTCGTTGTCGGTCTTCTCGTCCGGCTCGTCCACGGTTGCAAGGGCGATGCCGAAGGTCAGGAACCCGAGCCGCCCGGCGATCATCAGCACGACAATGATGACCTTGCCGAGATAGCTCAGATCGCCCGTGAGCCCCATCGAGAGCCCCACCGTGCCCATCGCCGAGATCGCCTCGAACATCACCTGTTCGAAGGCCGCCTGCGGTTCGGTTAGCGATAGCAGGAACAGCGCCACGAGAAGCAGCCCGAGGAAGAAGGCAAGCGCAGCGCCCGCGGTCTGGATCCGGGCGGGTTTCACCCGGCGATGGAAGAAATGCACGGTCCTGCGGCCGCGCAATGTCGAGCGCACCAGCCCCAGAAGCACGGCGAAGGTGGTGGTCTTCAAGCCGCCGCCGGTGCCTGCGGGCGAGGCGCCGATTGCCATCAGGAAGAACATCAGGATCAGCGAGGCATGACCCAGCGAGCCGATCGGGTGGGTGTCGAAGCCCACCGTGGTCGAGGCGGTCATGGTCTGGAAGAAGGCCGTGAGCAACCGTTCTCCCGGAGGCAACGCGTCGATCCCGGGCTCGGCAACGAACAGCAGCGCCGTGCCGGCGACCAGGAAAACCAGCGTCATGCGCGCGATCACCTTGCTGGTGAAGCCGAGCATGCGCTTGCGGCCGGTCATGGTGCGCCAGGTGTCGCCGATGACGATGAAGCCCATGGCGCCCAGCAGGCTGAGGGCGGAGATCGTCAGGTTGACCGGGACGTCGGCGCGGAAATCCTCGAAGCTGTTCGGGAACAGGCTGAAGCCGGCGGTGCAGAAGGCCGAGATCGAGTGGAACAGCGCGCTCCACAGCGGGTTTTCGACGCCGCGGCTGGCAAACAGTTCCCAAAGGACCAGCATGCCCACCAGTTCGGTGATCAGCGTGAACAGCACCACCGAGCGGACGAAGGCGGCGACGTTGATGTCAGCCGGCAGGCTGAAGGCGGCGCGTGCCGTGGTCTGGCGCAACGGCCCCAGATTGCGGGCAAGCGCCAGTACCGCGAAGGAGCCGACGGTCATGTAGCCGAGGCCGCCCAACTGGATCAGCAGCAGCAGCACCGCTTCGCCGAAAAGCGTGTAGCTGCTGCCGGGGTCGACGGTGACCAGGCCCGTGGTCGAGACCGCGGAGGTGGCCATGAACAGGTTGTCGAGCGGCGATACCGGCTGGCTCTGGGCGATCGGCAGGGACAGCAGGCACCAGCCGACGAGGATGTAGGAGAGATAGCCTGCAAGGAGAAGCCGGGCCGGATTGGCGTGGCGAAGCGCGAAGCGGCTGCCGGCAAGGGTACGAAGCGCCGTCCGGCGTGCGCCGGAGACAGCGGGAGAATGGATATCCATGATGGACCCCCAAGTAAGACACCCCGACACGCGAGGCTGCATTAAACGGGGAGAGGAGGGTGTGGGTTCCGCTGCAGTGCGAAAAAAAACCGGGCCGCGTGCCGGCTACAGGCCGAGCCAGAGCCGCACCGGATTGGCCGGATCGGAGATCAGTTTGATCGCGAGCGCGGTGCAGGTGATGACGAGGAGCGGCTTGATGATCCGGGCGCCGTTCTTCATGGCGAGCCTTGAGCCGGCCTGTGCGCCCGCGAACTGGGCAACCCCCATCATCAGCCCCACCTTCCAGGCAATGACGCCAACCGAGGCGAAGATGGCGAAGGCGCCGAGATTGGAGGCGAAGTTGAGCAGTTTGGTATGGGCCGTGGCCTTGAGCAGGCCGTAGCCCGCAAGCGTGACGAAGGCCAGCATGAAGAACGAGCCCGTGCCGGGACCGAACACGCCGTCGTAGAAGCCGACCAGCGGCACGACCAGTAGGCCGAACAGGAACGGCGACAGCCGCCTGGCGCGGTCGATATCGTCCATATTGGGCTTGAAGGCGAAATAGAGCGCGATGGCGACCAGCAGGAACGGCAGGAAGGCGCGGAACAGATCGCCCGGGATCAGGGTTGCGAGCCCCGCGCCGAGGGCGGCGCCGGCGGCCGACAGAAGCGCTGAGGGCAATTGCGCCTTGAGATCGACATGGCCTTTCCGGGCATAGGCGACGGTCGCGGAGGCCGAGCCGAACAGGCCCTGAAGCTTGTTGGTGCCGAGCGCCTCGACCGGCGAGAAGCCCGCGAGCAGCAGCGCCGGCAGGGCGATCAGGCCGCCGCCGCCGGCAATCGAATCGATGAAGCCCGCCAGGAACGCCGCCGCGAGCAGGAGCAGCATGAGGGTGAGGGCGGGATCTTCCATGGGGCGGCCTGTGGGGGAGCGGTGAGGGCGGGTCGGATGCGATATGCGACCCTATTGCACGCGCGTGATGTCTGGACAATCGGTTGCCTGCGCGTAAATTCGAGAAAGCGCGCGGTTTTGGCGTCGGGGGGATGATGAGAGGGATTTTCGCTTCGATCGCGGGATTGTTCGGCGCCACCCCGCGCGTCTCCGGTCCGCTCGCCGAACTGTCCGAAGATCCGGTCGCGCTGGCGGAAATCCTGGTTCTGTTTCGCATGGTGCTGGCCGATGGCGTGGTTCAGCCGGCCCAACTTCGTGCCTTCGAACGCATCTGCTCGGACCATTTCGGCATTGCCCCGGCGGACATGCCGGAGTTGCATGCGATGCTCGACACGCCCAAGGCGCGGGCCTGCGATGCGGAGGCCTTCACGCTGCTCAGGCAGCTTGACACGGAGGCGCGAACCATCCTTCTTGACGGCATGATGCGGATAGCCGACGCCAGCAAGGTGCGCGATGCGCGCGACGACCGGCTGCTCCGCAGGACCGCCGCCTTGCTGGGGCTTTAGCCCTGCCGGCGGGCATGTGACAAAAGGACCTCGCCATGACCAATCCGCCCCGGGACGACACCCCCCACGAGACCCACTCGCTCGGCGAACGGGTAAGGGCCTTTCTTGATCGCGCCTCGTCGGTCAACAAGGTCGCCCATGATCCGGTGCTGACCGCAGAGCTTCTGCTCCTGGTGCGGATGTCCTTCGCGGACAAGTCCGTCGAGCCTGAGGAGGCCGATGCCTTTGCCGCAATCTGCACCCGGATGCTCGGTCTCAACGGCGAGGAGCTTGGCGATATTCTCAAATATCTCAACGACTTCGGCTATGAGACGACGGACGCGCAGGCAGCCGGGATGCTGGCCTCGCTCGATCCTGAGCGCAAGCGCGCGATCCTCGATCACATGGCGCTGGTGGCCCGGGCCGACGGCGAGATCGATCCGCGCGAGCGGCGGTTGCTCGAAGCCACGGCACGCCGGCTCGGCTTTTCCTGATCGTCGACATCCGGTCGCGGCGTGGGTTCCGGGCTGGCGCAGATCGGCCCGGATCGGGCGCAAACTGCATTTGACCTTAAAATGCCGAACGCCTAAGACAGGCCCATGTGCGACGGCGCCTGATGACAGGCTGAGAGAAATTCCGGTGCGGCCGACTTATTTCAAGGGCCAAACCCGGGGCTGTCCGGTTCGGTGATGCGAAACGTCTCCCTTCGGGGAAGGTGGCGTGTCGTCCGGCGTATCGTGCTTGATATTTTGTCACGTTGTCCGGAGATCGCCCATGCGCACCCTTGTCCTTTCCCTGCTTGTCCTCGGTCCCGGCGCGTCAGACGCGCTCGCGCATGGCGGCCACCTCGGCGACCTGGCCGGACACTCGCATTGGCTCGGCTGGGCTGCGGCGGCAGCCGCCGGCGCGGTTGCGGCCTGGGCGATCCGGCGCAAGACCCGCGCCGCTGACGCCGATCACGAGACGCAACCCGAATCAGCGGAGGCCTGAGCCATGAACACCAAGGAATTTCCCGCCCAGACCGGCATCATGGTGTGCGGCCATGGCAGCCGCAACCAGAATGCCGCCCGCGAATTCGCGACCGTGGCCGAAGGCCTGCGGGCACGCTATCCCGACATTCCGGTCGAATACGGCTATCTCGAATTCTGCAATCCGGTGATTTCCGAAGGGCTCGACCGGCTGCGCGCCAAGGGCGTGAAACAGGTGCTGGCGGTGCCGGGCATGCTGTTCGCCGCGGGCCATGCCAAGAACGACATTCCCTCGGTCCTCAACACGTACCAGGCGCAGAACCCCGGCACCGAGATCACCTATGGGCGCGAACTGGGCATCGACCTCAAGATGATCCGCGCCGCCGGCGCGCGCATTCAGGAAGCGATCGATGCGGCCAATGCCGAACAGGGCGAGGTGGGCCTGCATGACACGCTGCTGATGGTGGTGGGGCGCGGCTCGTCCGACCCGGACGCCAATTCCAACGTGTCCAAGGTCATGCGCATGCTTTGGGAAGGCTTCGGCTTCGGCTGGGCCGAGACCTGCTATTCGGGCGTGACCTTCCCGCTGGTGGGCCCCGGGCTCAGCCATGCGGCCAGGCTCGGCTACAAGCGCATCATCGTGTTTCCCTATTTCCTGTTCACCGGCGTACTGGTGAAACGGATCTATTCGGAAACCGATGTGGTGGCGGCGGAGCACCCGGAGATCCAGTTCGTCAAGGCGTCCTATCTCAACGACCATCCGCTGGTGCTCGACACCTTCCAGGACCGGGTCCAGGAAATTGTCGAAGGCCAGGCGCTGATGAACTGCCAGATGTGCAAGTACCGCGAGCAGGTGCTCGGCTTCGAGGCCGAGGTGGGCCTGCCGCAGGAAAGCCATCACCACCACGTGGAAGGCATCGGCGGCGGACTGGAAGACTGTCCCTGCGCGGGCGATTGCGATGCCTCCTGCCGCGATCCCGAATTCTGCGCCAAGCACGGCCTGCCCTGGACTCCGGTGCACAGCCATGCGAGCCCCGGTCCGCTGGAGCCCGCGCATGACCACGGGCATCACCATCATGATCACCACCATCACCACGACCACGGTCATTCGCATGGCGATCATCATCACGATCACGATCACAGTCATGGCCATGACCATGGGCACCATCATCACCACGATCATGACCATGGGCATGATCACGGTCACAGCCATGACCACGGCCATGACCATGGCCATGATCACGGGCACCATCACCATCCCTATCCCCATGCCGACCATCCGCACGGACCGCGGTCGATGGACAAGAAGAAGGGCTGAGGCGTGAGTGCGCCCGCGCCGATCCGCGATCCGGCCGAGATCTACCGGCGGTCGTTCGCCATCATCCGGGAGGAGGCGGAGCTTGCCCGCTTCGCCCCGGACGAGCAGGCGATCGCGATCCGGATGATCCATGCCTGCGGCATGGTGGACCTCGCGAATGACATCGTCGTCTCCGACGGGTTCGCGGGTGCCGCGCGGGCGGCGCTTGCACAGGGCGCGCCGGTGCTCTGCGATGCCGAGATGGTGCGTCACGGCGTGATCGCGCGGCTGATGCCGGCCGGCAATGAAGTGCTGTGCCTGCTCAACGATCCCCGTGTGCGCGAGATCGCGGCGCGCGAGGCCACCACGCGCTCGGCGGCGCAGGTGGACCTCTGGGCCGAGCGCATGGCCGGCGCGGTGATCGCCATCGGCAATGCGCCGACCGCGCTCTATCGCCTTTTGGACCTCATCGACGCGGGCGCGCCGCGCCCCGCCGCCATCATCGGTGCGCCGGTCGGCTTCGTGGGGGCGGCGGAAAGCAAGGACGAGCTGATCGCCGATCCACGCGGCGTGCCGTTTCTCGCGGTCCGCGGCCGCCGTGGCGGCAGCGCGCTCGCAAGTGCCTGTGTCAACGCGCTCGCCGGAGGGCTCGAAGGCCATGGCTGAGAGCATCGCCCACGGCTCTGCCTGGCTCACCATCCTGGGCATCGGCGACAACGGGCTCGACAGCCTGACGCCGCCGGCGCGCGCCCTGTTCGAGGCGTCGCGCACGGTGATCGCGCCCGAGCGCGTGCTCGCCCGGATCGACTGCGGCGACCGCGAGGTGGTTCCCTGGACCTTCGGCATCAAGGAGACGATCGCCTTCGTGATGGCGCGGCGGGGCACGCCGGTGACGATCCTTGCCACGGGCGATCCGATGTTCTTCGGTGTCGGCGCGACGCTGATGCGCTCGCTCGACAAGCGCGAGATGCGGGTGATCCCGTCGCCCTCGGCGTTTTCGCTCGCCGCCTCCCGGCTCGGCTGGGCGCTGCAGGATGTGGCCATGATCTCGCTGCACGGCCGCTCGGTGCACGGGCTTGCCTCGCATGTCCAGCCGGGCGCGCGCATCCTCGCGCTGACCTCGACCGGGCGCACGGTGATCGAGGCTGCGCAGATCCTGAGCGCGCGCGGCTATGGCCGCTCGGAGATGCAGGTGCTCGAGCATATCGGCGGACCCGACGAACGCATCAAGGCGATGCGGGCGGACCGGATCGCGGCCGACAAGCCGGTCTTCGCCGATTTCAACACGCTGGCGATCGCCTGCGAGCCGGAGCCGGGCGCGGTGCTGCTGCCCGCCGTGCCGGGACTGCCGGACGAGGCCTTCGAACATGACGGGCAACTGACCAAGCGCGAAGTGCGCGCCGTCACGCTCGCCCGGCTCGGCCCGGTGCCGGGCGGGCTTTTGTGGGATGTCGGCGCGGGCTGCGGCTCGATCGGCATCGAGTGGATGCGCGCGGCGCGTGGTGCCCGCGCGGTGGCGATCGAGGCCAGCGAGACGCGGCGCACGATGATGGCGCACAATGCGATCGTTCTCGGCACACCTGGGCTTGACATCATTGCCGGCTCGGCACCCGCTGCCCTTGCCGGTCTCGACCAGCCGGACGCTGTGTTCATCGGCGGCGGCATCTCCAACGACGGCGTGTTCGAGGCCGCCTGGGAGGCTTTGAAACCCGGCGGGCGGATGGTCGCCAATGCGGTCACCGTCGAGGGCGAGGCGCGGCTGTTCGCGCTGCAGGCGGTGCATGGCGGGGAGCTCGTGCGGCTCCAGGTCACGCGCGCCGAACCCGTCGGCCGCTATCTCGGCTGGAAGCCGCTGATGCCGGTGACGATCTGGTCGGCGATCCGGGAGCAGGGGGCGTGACCATTCTTGCCGACGGCTTCTTCGGTCAGCGCCTTCCGCTTACCCCCACCCCAACCCCTCCCCTCAGGGGGGAGGGGCTCGGACCTCGCGCCTTCGTTGCCGCGTGGAAGGCTCCTGCTGAAAAGAGCCTTGATGCTGGAAAGCAGAGGCGCGGCACGCCAAGCCCCTCCCCCTTGAGGGGAGGGGTTGGGGTGGGGGTGGGCCGCAACGGCGACTCTGAAAATTGCTATGAAGGGCTCATCCCATGACCGGTAAACTCTATGGCCTAGGCCTTGGCCCGGGCGACCCCGAATTGCTGACGCTGAAGGCCGTCCGCATCCTCAGGCAGGTGCCGGTGATCGCCTGGCCGGCGCCGGACACCGGCGAGAGTTTCGCGCGCTCGATCGCCGCGCCGCATCTGCCGGGCGGGCAGGTGGAGGTCCCGATCGTGGTGCCGATGCGCACCGAGCGTTTTCCGGCACGCGACGTCTACGACACCGCGGCAGGCGAGATCGCCGCGCATCTCGATGCCGGCCGCGACGTGGCGGTGCTGTGCGAGGGGGACCCGTTCTTCTACGGCTCGTTCATGTATGTGTTCGAGCGCCTGGCGGGAACCTACGAGACCGAAGTGGTGCCGGGCGTGTCCTCGATCATGGCGGCGGCGAGTGCCGCGGGCCGGCCGCTGGCGGCGCGCAACGACGTTTTGACGGTCGTGCCAGGGCCACTTTGCGACGAAGAGCTCACAAATCGAATCAACGCGGCGGGTGCATTAGCGATCATTAAGATAGGCAGGCATTTCAACCGTTTGCGGACACTGATTGAAAAATTGAATCTGCTACCTCAAGCAGTTTATGCAGAACGCGTCTCGCTCGGCTCGGAGCGGCTGATGCCGCTTGCCCAGGTGACCGAAGACACCGCGCCGTATTTTTCGATGATCCTGATCTACAAGGGCGGCGAGGACTGGATCCACGCACTGCCCGGGAGCACATCATGACCCAGACTCCGGCCATCATCATCCTCTCGGACGCTGCCTTGCCGATGGCCCGGCGCATCGCCCGGGCAACCGGCGGCGAGGTGCATGGGCTTAATCGACGTATAACCGAAGTGGTTGACAGAACCTTTACGGAGGCGGGACCACATTTGGCCCGTCTGTTTTCGGAGCGTCGGCCGATCGTCGGCCTGATGGCGGCCGGCGCCCTGATCCGGCTGCTGGCGCCGCATCTTTCCGACAAGATGAGCGAGCCGCCGGTGATCGCGGTGAGCGAGGACGGCTCGGCCGTGGTGCCGCTGCTCGGCGGCCATCACGGGGCCAACGATCTCGCCCGCGCGATCGCGGCCCAGGTGGGCGGGTTCGCAGCGGTGACGACGGCGGGCGATGTCAAGTTTGGCGTCGCGCTCGATGCGCCGCCCGAAGGCTATGTGCTCGCCAATGCCGATGCGGCCAAGCAGGTGATGGCCGATCTCGTGGCGGGGAAGCCGGCGCGGCTCGAGGGCGCGGCGCCCTGGCTCGAAAACAGCGGGTTGCCGTTCGCGGCGGATGCCGACCTCGTGCTCAGGGTGTCCGAGGCGGGTGATGCCGCGCCCGAACAGGGGCTGCTCTATCACCCCAGGACGCTGGTGCTCGGCATTGGCTGCGAGCGCGGCGCGGACGGCGAGGAAGTGATCCAGCTGGCGCTCGACACGCTGAAGGCCGCGGGGCTGTCCGAACAGGCGGTGGGACTGGTGGCCTCGATCGACGTGAAGGCCGACGAGGCGGCGGTGCACCAGGTGGCCAGGTATTTCGGCTGCCCCGCGCGCTTCTTCGATGCGGCCACGCTCGAAGCCGAGACGCCGCGACTGAAAAATCCGTCCGACGTGGTCTTTGCCGAGGTCGGCTGCCATGGCGTGGCCGAGGGGGCAGCTCTGGCTGCCGCAGGCGCTTCGGGCGAGCTCGTGGCCGAGAAGCGCAAGAGCAAGCGCGCCACCTGCGCCATCGGCCGTGCCGCAGCGCCGTTCAAGCTCGAAACGCTGCCGGGGGGCGCGCGCGGGAAGCTGATGGTGGTCGGCATCGGTCCCGGCGCCGATGGCTGGCGCTCGCCGGAGGTCTCGGCGATGGTGTCGGCTTCGACCGATCTCGTGGGCTATTCGCTCTATCTCGACCTGCTGGGTCCGCTGGCCGACGGCAAGACGCGGCATGATTTCGATCTCGGCAAGGAAGAGGCGCGGGTGCACCGCGCGATGGAGCTTGCCGGTGAGGGAAAATCGGTGGCGCTGGTCTGTTCGGGCGACGCCGGCATCTACGCGATGGCCACGCTCGTGTTCGAACTGCTCGACAAGTCCGAAGGGGCCGAAGGGCTGAGCGACGCTGCGCGGCGGATCGAGATTGCGGTGTCCCCTGGCATCTCGGCTCTGCAGGCGGCGGCTGCCCGCGCCGGCGCGCCGCTGGGGCATGATTTCTGCACCATCTCGCTGTCGGACCTGCTGACCCCGTGGGAGGACATCCAGCGCCGGGTGACGGCGGCGGGCGAGGGCGATTTCGTGATCGCCTTCTACAATCCGGTGTCGAAGAAGCGCCGCACCCAGCTCGCCTGGGCGCGCGACAAGCTGCTCACATACCGCCCGGCTTCGACGCCGGTTATCCTCGCCACCAATCTCGGCCGCGAGGGCGAGCTGATCCGCGTCGTGCCGCTTGGGTCGCTCGATGTCGACGAGGTCGACATGCTGACCGTCGTGGTGGTGGGTTCGTCCAACTCGACGACGGTCAAGACCGGGGACGGACGGACCTGGGTCTACACACCGCGCGGCTATGCCCGCAAGGAAGGCACGGCCATGACACACATCACATCGGGAGACGCGGCATGACCGTCTATTTCATCGGCGCCGGACCGGGCGCGCCGGACCTCATCACCGTGCGTGGATTGAAGCTGATTGAGCGTTGCCCGGTCTGCCTCTATGCGGGCTCGCTGGTGCCCGAGGAAATCGTCAAGGCCGCACCCGAGGACGCGCTGGTGCGCGACACCGCGCCGATGCATCTCACCGAAATCATCGCCGAGATGGAAAAGGCCCATGCCGCCGGACAGGACGTGGCGCGGGTGCATTCGGGCGATCCGGCGATCTATGGCGCGATCGCCGAACAGATGCGCCGTCTCGACGCGCTCGGGATCGACTACGAGGTGGTGCCCGGGGTGCCGGCCTTTGCGGGGGCGGCCGCGCGGCTTGCGACCGAACTCACGCTGCCGGAGATCGCCCAGACGGTGATCATCACCCGCACCGGCATGAAGGCGTCCTCGATGCCGGAATTCGAGCAGCTCGAAATCCTTGGCCAGTCGCGGGCGACGCTCGCCATCCACCTGTCGATCCGCAATCTCGATTACGTCCGCCGCGCGCTCGAACCCTATTACGGGGCCGACTGCCCGGTGGTGATCGCCTACCGCGCCACCTGGCCCGACGAACTCTTCATCCGCACCACGCTTGAGGGCATGAAGGAAGAGGTCCGCGCCCACAAGATCACCCGCACGGCGCTGATCCTGGTCGGCAAGGTGTTCGGCGAAGCCAATTTCCGCGACAGCGATCTCTACAATGCCGACTATTCGCACGTGCTGAGAAACGTGGGGAAGAAGAAGAAGGCGAAGGCTGGTTGATGGTCAGCCTTCAGGCAGAGGGTCGAGCCCTGCCTGCACCTTCTTGGGCAGGCTGGCGCGGACGAGCCGGTAGGAGGCGAGGATGCGGGCGCGGAGTTCGTCCGCATCCATGTTCCAGTCGAGCAGCACCCAGGAGGCGTGGAAATAGGGCGCCTTGGTTCCGGCGCCCATCTCGATCAGCATCGACGCCGTTTCGACGCTGTCGGTCTTGATCGCGACGCCGGGCATGGTCGCGCCGATCGAGGCGAACATCTTGCCGCCGACCTTCCAGGCGTCGTGGCCGCCGCCCCAGGGGTCGGAGACTTCCGCGCCCGGCAGGGTCGCGCAGATGGAATTGACGGTCTCTCGGCTCATATGTGTTGCCTCCCTCATCACGATAGGTCGGTTGCGGTTTTCGGTTCGCCGCCCGCCTCGTCGTCCCGCCCGATCAGGATCACGGGCAGCCCAAGTTGCCGTGCGGCTTCGATCTTGGCATAGGCCGCGGTGCCGCCGGAGTTGCGGCAGACGATGTGGGTGATCGAATGCGCGATCAGCAGCATGGTTTCGACCGCCGGGGTGTCGCCGGGCCGGCCGAGCACCAGCGCGTGATCGGGCAGGGCGAGCGGCGTCTTCGGCGGATCGATCATGCGGACGACGAAATGCACGTCCGCGCGGCTGGCGAAGACGCCGATATGCTGCGAGCCGAGCGCGAGCAGCACGCGCGCGCGGGGCGGGATCGCGTCGCAGGCCGCCTGAAGCGTGTCGACCTCGATCCAGGTGTCGTCGGGCTGGCGCTGCCAGGGCGTGCGGGTGCGGATCTCGAGCGGCACACCGCTCATCCGGCAGGCCTCGACCGCGTTCAGGCTGATCTGCCTTGCGAAGGGATGGGTGGCGTCGATCACCCGCGTGACGGCATTTTCTTCGAGATAGCGTGCCAGGCCGTCGATGCCGCCGAAGCCGCCGGTGCGGACCTCGCCGGCAAGCGGAGCAGGTTCCCTGGTGCGGCCGGCCAACGAGGTGATGATGCGGACCTCTGGTCGGGTGGCGACAAGCTCCTTCGCCAGCTCCGCGGCTTCGCGCGTGCCGCCGAGGATCAGGATGGTTTCACGGTCAGCGGGCATGGGCGATCAGCTTTCCGGCCCTGTCGGTGACCATCACGTCGACATCGACCGGCGCACCGCGCAAGGTGTCGAGTGCCACGGCGCGGGCCTTGTCCGCGATCAGGGCCGGCAGCTCCAGGCCTTCGAGGCGAGTCATTTCAAGCACTTCGAGCGCGGTGTTGGCAGCCAGAATCCGGTCCTTCAAGCGGTTTCCACCGAGTGTGCCCGCCTGGGTCGCGAGCCAGGCCATGTCCACCTGGCTGCGTCTGGAATGCAGGTCGAGCGCGCCCTGGGCGAGCTTGGTGAGCTTGGCGAAGCCGCCGGCAATGGTGAGCCGCGGCAGCGGGTGGGCGCGAAGATATTTCAGCAGTCCGCCGGCGAAATCGCCCATGTCGAGGCAGGCACTGTCGGGCAGGCCGTAAAATGCCTGCGCGGTCCGCTCGGAGGTGGAGCCGGTGGCGCCGAGCACATGGGCGATGCCGCCGGCGCGGGCGACATCGATGCCGCGGTGGATCGAATGGATCCAGGCCGAACAGGAAAACGGCTGGACGATGCCCGTGGTGCCGAGCACCGAGAGGCCGCCCAGGATGCCCAGTCGCGGGTTCCAGGTCTTGAGCGCCAGCTCCGCGCCGTTTTCGATGGCGATCTCGATCTCGATATCGGGCGCCAATCCGTGGTGATTGCACAGCTCCTCCGCCACGCCGCGCATCATCTTGCGCGGCACCGGGTTGATCGCGGGTTCGCCCACCGGCACCGGCAGGCCCGGCAGCGTGACCGTGCCCACGCCGGCGCCGGCCTTGAAGACGATGCCGGCACCGGCCGGCAGGCGCCTGACCCGCGCCATCACCAGCGCGCCGTGGGTGACGTCGGGGTCGTCGCCCGCATCCTTGACGATACCCGCCATGGCCCAATCCTCGCCAAGGCTTTCGCGGGCAAGCGCGAAGCCCGGGGTCTGGCCGCCGGGCAGGGTGATCGTGACCGGATCGGGAAACGCGCCGTCCAGCAGCGCCGACAGCGCCGCCTTGGTTGCGGCGGTGGCGCAGGCGCCCGTGGTCCAGCCCCGGCGCAGTGCCGTGGCGGGCTTTTCCACCCGGATTTCGTTTTCGCCCGCTTGCATGTCGCAGTTCTTGGTCGTGTCTTGGCTGTTGCCGTTATAGAGTGTGATTGGTACGGGTGTAAGTCATGGTTTCGCGAAGCATTTCGCGCGATGGTGAGCGATCCGGCCGACACGTCCACCCGGGCGGGACGGTGTGGCAGGAAGATGAAGGTTTCGACCGTTCGTGCATGTCCGACCGGGCCGCGACGGTGCAGGATGAACTGAAGAGCATGACTGATTGGCAACACACACTCCCGCGCATGCAACCCGGCGAAGTCTGGCTCGTGGGCGCCGGTCCCGGCGATCCGGGTCTCTTGACGCTGCATGCCGCCAATGCGCTGTCCCAGGCCGACGTGATCGTCCATGACGCGCTGGTCAATGCCGACTGTCTCAAGCTCGCCCGGCCCGGCGCGAGCCTCGAATATGCGGGAAAGCGCGGCGGCAAGCCGTCGGCCAAGCAACGCGACATCTCGCTGCGCCTCGTCGAACTCGCCCGCGCGGGCAATCGCGTGCTCCGTTTGAAGGGCGGCGATCCGTTCGTCTTTGGCCGCGGCGGCGAGGAAGCGCTGACGCTGGTCGAGCACCATGTGCCTTTCCGGGTGGTGCCGGGAATCACCGCCGGGATCGGCGGGCTCGCCTATGCCGGGATTCCGGTCACGCATCGCGACACGAACCATACCGTGACCTTCCTGACCGGGCATGATTCCTCCGGCGTGGTGCCCGATCTCATCGATTGGGACGGCGTGGCGCGCGGCAGCCAGGTGATCGTCATGTACATGGCGATGAAGCATATCGCGACCATCGCGGCACGGCTGATCGGGGCAGGGCGGGCGGCTGACGAACCGGTGGCCTTCGTCACCGATGCCTCGACCGGTGCGCAGGCCGTGCTTGAAACCACGCTCGAAAACGCGGCCGCCGACGTGGCTGCCTCCGGGCTCGAGCCGCCGGCCATCGTCGTGGTCGGGCAGGTGGTGCGGCTGCGGGCCGCCCTTGACTGGATGGGGGCGGCGCAGGGCCGCGTGCTTTCGCCCGACCCCCTCGGCCATCGCGCAGGCGCGCAGAAGGACAGTGCATGAGCGGATTGATGATTGCCGCGCCCCAGTCGGCCTCGGGCAAAACCACGGTGACGCTGGGTCTTCTCAACGCGCTCAAACGGCGCGGCGTGGCGCTGGCGCCGGGCAAGGCGGGGCCGGATTACATCGATCCGGCGTTCCATGCCGCCGCCAGCGGCGAGAGATGCCTGAATTACGATGGCTGGGCGATGCGTCCGGACCTGCTGCTCGCCAATGCCTCGCTGCAGGCGCAGGGTGGCCGCATGCTGATGATCGAGGCGATGATGGGGCTGTTCGACGGGGCCGCGGACGGCTCCGGTTCGGCCGCCGATCTCGCCGCGCTGCTCGGCCTGCCGGTGATTCTCGTGATCGACTGCTCCAGCATGTCGCATTCGGTGGCGGCGCTGGCCAAGGGCTTTGCCAATTTCCATCCCGACGTGCTGGTCCCGGGCGTGATCCTCAACCGGGTGGCGAGCGCCCGGCATGAAGGCATGCTGCGTCAGGCGCTCGAGAAGGCGCGCGTCGAGGTGGTCGGCGCGCTGCCGAAGGACGACCGGCTCTCCGTGCCTGCCCGCCACCTCGGCCTGGTGCAGGCCGGCGAGAATGCCGATCTCGCCCGGCTGATTTCCGATGCGGCCGATCTCGTCGAGCGGCGCATCGATCTCGACCTGCTCATCAAGCTGTCGAAGCGCGCGGCCAGCCCCCCTGCGCCCGCCAATATCAGCCGTCTGCCGCCGCCCGGCCAGAAGATCGCCGTGGCGCGCGACATTGCCTTTGCCTTCGCCTACGAGCACATGCTGCTCGGCTGGCAGCGCCGCGGTGCGCAGATCAGCTTCTTCTCGCCGCTCGCCGACGAGGGACCTGCGGCAGGCTCGGACGCGGTGCTGCTGCCCGGCGGCTATCCCGAACTTCATGCCGGGCGGATCGCCGCGGCGGACGGCTTCAAGGCCGGGATGCGCACGGCGATCGAGGCCGGGCTGCCGGTCTATGGCGAATGCGGCGGCTTCATGGTGCTCGGCGAGGGCCTGATCGATGCCGAGGGCGCGCGTCACGAGATGCTCGGCGCGTTGCCGCTCGTGACCAGCTTTGCCGAGCGCAAGCGGCATCTGGGCTATCGGCGGGTGACGCCGCTGCCGGGGTTCTTCTGGAACATGGACCTGTCGGCGCATGAATTCCATTACGCGACCATCCTGCGTGAAGGCGCGGCGGACCGGCTGTTTGCGGCGCGCGACGCGCTGGGGGCGGATATCGGCGCGGTCGGGCTCAGGCGCGGCAAGATCGCGGGCTCCTTCATGCATGTCATCGACCGGATAGACTAGGCCATGACGCCCATCGACGTCCCCATCGATCACGGCGGCGCGCTGGCCGAGGCCATGGCCCGCCATGGCGGCACGGCCTCGGAATGGCTGGATCTTTCAACTGGCATCTCGCCCTTCTCGCTGCCGCTGCCCGAGATCGCGCCCGACGCCTGGCGACGGTTGCCGGAGCGGGCCGAGGTGGCGCGGGTGTGCGAACTGGCCCAGCGTCACTATGGCGGCTCGGTCCTGCCGGTGGCGGTGCCCGGCACCCAGGCGGCGATCCAGCTCCTGCCCTGGCTCCGGCCGCATGCGGAGAACATCGCCATCGTCAGCCCCACCTACGGGGAATATGCCCGCTCCTACGGCCGGATGGGGATGGCCGCGAAGCCGGTGCCGACGCTCGAAGCCGCAGCCCAGCTTCAGGTCGCGGCCGTCATTCTTGCCAATCCCAACAATCCCGACGGGCGCGAGACGCCGCGTGACGACATTTTCGGCTTCTGCCGGGCGCATCGGCACAAGCTGGTGATCGTCGACGAGGCCTTTGCCGACATGCGCCAGGACCTGAGCATGGCCGGCGCCGCCGGGATCGAGCCGAACCTGATCGTGCTGCGCTCCTTCGGCAAGTTCTTCGGCCTGGCGGGTGTGCGGCTCGGCTTCGTGTTCGCGGAACCGAAACTGGCGGCCATCGTGCAGGAGCGGCTGGGGCCGTGGGCCGTGTCGGGCCCGGCGCTGGCGATCGCCGCGCATGCCTATTCGCGCCTCGACCTGGTGCGCGACCTGCGCAGCCGCATCGAGGCGGCGCATGCGATGACGCGCTCGGCGCTCAACAAGGCGGGTGTCCAGATCGCGGGCGAAACCGCGTCGTTCTTCCTCTGCGAGGTCGGAGACGGGGCGGCGATGCGCGAAACGCTGGCAAGCCACAGGATCCTGGTGCGCGCCTTCGATCACAGCCCCTCGCGCATCCGCGTCGGGCTGGTGCCGGATGATCTCGCCGCGGTGCGTCTGCGCGAAACCTTCCGGATTGCGCGGCGCGCGTGATGGGGCATCTCTGGGTCCTGCTGGCTGCGCTTGTGCTCGACCGCATCGTTGGCGATCCCGCCTGGCTGTGGCGGCGCGTGAGCCATCCGGTGGTGCTGTTCGGTTGGGCGATTGGCTTTGTCGACAGGCATTTCAACCGGCCGGGCGACAGCTCCGGGGCGCGCCGCCGCAAGGGCGTGGCGGCGATGCTCGCGCTGCTGGCGCTGGCCGCGCTCGCGGGCTTTGGACTGGGCTGTCTCTTCGACGGGCTCGGCGTCTTCGGAACGGCGCTCGAAATCATCGTGGTGAGCGTGTTCCTGGCCCAGAAGAGCCTGGCTGACCATGTCGCTGCGGTGGCCGACGGGCTCAGGCGCGACGGCCTTGCCGGCGGGCGCACCGCGGTGTCGATGATTGTCGGCCGCGATCCCGAGACCCTCGACGTCTCCGGTGTCTGCCGGGCCGCGATCGAAAGTCTCGCCGAGAATTTCTCTGACGGCAGTGTCGCGCCCGCCCTTTGGTTCGCGCTGTTCGGCCTGCCCGGGCTGATGGCCTACAAGATGCTCAACACGGCCGACTCGATGATCGGGCACCTGAACGAGCGGCACCGGGATTTCGGCTGGGCGGCGGCACGGCTCGACGATGTCGCCAACTGGCCGGCCTCGCGACTGTCGGCGCTGCTGATTGCCGCCGGGGCGGGGATCGCGAAGGGCGGCGCGGCGATGCGGCGGGCGGCGCGCTGCGCCGCCACCGATCACGGCCTGCACCGCTCGCCCAATGCCGGCTGGCCGGAAGCAGCCATGGCGGGTGGCCTCGATCTCGCGCTTGGCGGTCCGCGCAGCTATGGCGGCGAGCCGGTGATGGAGGCGAGCCTCAACGCCGCGGGCCGGCGCCAGGCAGGGGCCGGCGACATCCTCGCCGGGCTTGCGATCTATCACCGCGCCTGCGACGGCCTTGCGGCCCTGGTGCTCGCGTTCATTCTCCTTTCATTCTGATATCCTAAAATCAAGTGCTTAGAGTTTAGATCTCCGCTCGTGCAGCTGTCTTAACTCTATTGGGAATTTTTATCTGTCCTGTTTCGAACAGGCAGAATATACTGATGGTCTGGGTAATTGGGGAAACACTAATGCGAAAACTGTTCTTGGCGGGGCTTGTTGCCCTTGGGCTCATTCCATTGTCTTCTGCATCGGCACTGGCCGCGAAACTTGAGGCGAAGATCAATTTGTCCTCACAAACCATGGTTGTGACGCAGAATGGGCGCGTGAAATACAAATGGGCGGTTTCGACCGGGCGCAAGGGCTACTCGACGCCCACCGGCAGCTATTCGGCGAAATGGCTCTCGCGCCATCACCGGTCGCGCAAATACAACAACGCGCCGATGCCCTATGCGGTGTTCTTCCGCGGCGGCTATGCGGTGCACGCAACCTATGAGACCAAGCGGCTCGGCCGGCCTGCCTCGCATGGCTGCATTCGCCTGCATCCGGACAACGCGGCCAAGTTCTTCTCGATGGTCCAGCAGACCGGCAATGCCAACACCCGCATCGTGATTTCCTACTGATGCGGAAAGAACCGCCGGCCCCTTGGGGGCCGGGGCGGGTGTGTTTGCGCGGGTGAAATCAGGCCTTGCGGGCCGAGGCCCTGATATGGGTCCGGATCTTCTTGATCGCCCAGTCGTAATGGCTTGAGGTCGCCGAAATGCAGTAGGATCCGAGCGTGGTCGTACCGGTCCAGGCAAAATGGCCTTGGGTGAACAGCTCCGCGTCGCTGAAACGGTCGATCAGCTCCATCACCTGACGGTGGCTCTCGCCAAGCAGGCGCAGCGAGTCCGCGTGGGCGGTATGCTGGTGCTTGCGCCAGAATTCCATGTTGAGATCGCCATAGGTTTTCCAGCTATAGGGCGCCGGCAGGAATGGTTGCGCGTCGCCGGCCTGGTTGGTGTTCACCCATGCGATCAACAGCCGGTGCCACTCGTGGAGGTGGACAGCCACGTCGCGCAGGTTCTTGTCGCGCGCCCAGTGCGCTTCCTTGCCGGCAAAGCCGGGACCGAAAAAGAGCGGCACGCTCGCCGCGCTCTCGCCCATCGACCCGACCAGGTCCAGAAGTTTTGCGAATTCCGTTTCGGCAGCGTTAATCAGTTGCGCTTTGGTTGTCGGTCTGGCCATGCCTCGAGGGTGTCCTTGCGCCCGATGCTGATATCCGGTCACCGTGACCCTGAGCCCCGGGGGCAAGGGGGCGCTTCGGAGGATCAAAGGCGATCCGGGCCGAAACCGCAATCCGGCGGAATGCCGCGGCGCGGGTTCCGAGCATGACCGGCCTCAGAGGCGGCCCTGGGCCTTGAGCTGGTACTTGATCTCCCAACGGTCGTGGAACCATTGCCACTGACCGGGATATTCGCGCACCCAGCTTTCCACCTTGTCGTTGAGCAGCTGCGCGGTGGCGGCCACATCGACGCGTCCGTCGGCCCCGCGCGGGATCGTGATCGCGGGTTCGATCTCCAGCCGGTGACGGCCGCCCGGCAGGCGGATGGCGCGCGCCGGATAGACATCGCAGTCATACTGGCGCACGAGCTTGGCGAGCAGCGGATTGGTGTGGGTCTCGAGCCCGAAGAAGCGGGTTTCCGCGCCCTTGTGGAATTTCTGGTCGACCAGCATGCCGACGGCGCCGCCGGCTTCGAGCCGCCGCGCCAGCGTGAAGGCGGCGCCAGCACGCGAAGGCACCAGATGGCCCATCGAGGTGCGGCGCGCGGCGAGCACCCGCTTGGCGATATAGGGGTTGTTGGGCGGGCGGAACAGCGCCATCACATCGAGATCATAGGCGGCGGCCGCGATCGGCAGCAGCTCGAAATTGCCGGTATGGGCGGTAAAGACGATGAACGGCTTCTTCTCGTCGCGCAGCTTGATGAAGATGTCGACGCCGCTGACCTCGATGCGGCCGGGCTCGGTTTCTTCGGGATCGAAATCGAACAGCTTGTCGAGAAACACGTATTCGGCGGCAAGCCGGGACATGTTGCCCCACATCTCGACGGCGATCTCGCGGCGCTCGGCTTCGGATTTTTCCGGATAGGCGCGGGCGAGGTTTTCCATCGCCAGCCGCTGGCGCGGCGTCATCGGCCCGATCCGGCGCGCAAGCCCGTCGACCATCGAGATCGCCTTGTCGGCGGGCAGCAGCGAGATCAGCCGCAGGAGCGCGAACACCGCGGTCGCGATCGTCCAGTCCCGCACGCGCCGGAGGCCGAGGACGATGCGCGTGAGCGCCATGCGGAGTGGACTTGCCATGGCCGGAGCGCCGATCCTAATCCATCTTCAGGATGATCTTGCCGAAGACGTCGCGGCCTTCCATGCGTTCGAGCGCGACGGAAATGTCGTCGAAGCCGACTTCGGTGTCGATCACCGGGTGGACCAGGTTTGCTGCCATCTTCTGCATGGCATTGGCCATGTTCTCCATGCGGCAGCCGAAGGAGCCCAGCAGCTTGAGCTGCTGCTGGAACAGCATCATCAGGTTGACCTGGGTCGAGACGCCCGAGGTCGAGCCGCAGGTGACGAGCCGGCCGCCGCGCCTCAGAGAGAGCATCGAGCCGGCCCAGGTGTCGGCACCGACATGCTCGAACACCACGTCGACGCCGCGCTTTTTGGTGAGCTTGCGCACCACGCCCTCGAACCGGTCCTCGCGATAATTGATCACGTGATCGGCGCCGAGCGCCTTGGCGGGTTCGATCTTGGCGTCGGAGCCGACGGTGGTGATCACCGTGCAGCCGATCTTCTTGGCGAGCTGGATCGCGGCGCTGCCGATGCCGGAGCCGCCGGCATGGATCAGGATGGTTTCGCCCGGCTCAAGCTTGGCGTTGTCGAACAGCATGTGCTCGACGGTGCCGAAGGTGACCGGGGCCACGGCGGCGCCGATGGCGGAGACGCCGGGCGGGGCAGGGACCAGAAGGCGGGCCGGGAGATTGACCTTTTCCTGGGCGAAGCCGTCCAGGTGGAAGCCGTGGACGCCGCCCACATGTTCGCACAGGTTGTCGCGGCCTTCGCGGCAGGGGCGGCAAAGGCCGCAGGTGCGCGCGCCATAAATCGAGACCAGCTGGCCCGGCAGCAGGCCCGCCACGCCGTGGCCGATGGTTTCGACCACGCCGGAGGCTTCGGCGCCGATCACGAGCGGCATCTTGCGCTTGGCAAAGGCCATGCCGCGCCAGCCCCAGACATCGATGTGGTTGAGTGCGACGGCCTTGATCGCGACCGTGACTTCCCCGGTTGCCGGCGGCGGCGGCGGGGCCAGGTCGACCGTCTCAAGCCTGCGATCCTCGATAAGCTGCAATGCCCGCATGGGTAATGTCCTTCGCCGCGCGGCGGCGCCGTGGCGGCCGCCTCTCTGCTGATTGGTCAGGTCCCGGATGGGGGGACCGGTAAGACGGCGCGCAATGCGCCCCTCTTCGACGGTGTCACGGCGGTCCCTGCGGGCCGCCTGGTGCGACATGCCTTTAGGCGGGTTCCGCCGTCATGACAAGGCATGCGTTCTGGCCGCCGAACCCGAAGGAATTCGACAGCACGCTGGTGACCTGGGCGTCGCGCTTGACATTGGGCACCACGTCGAGCGGGATCGCCGGATCTGGATTGTCGTAATTGATGGTCGGCGGAAGAACGCCATGCTGCATGGTCAGCAGCGAGAACACCGCTTCCACCGCGCCGGCGGCGGTCAGGGTGTGGCCGATCATCGACTTGTTGGAGGACACCGGCACGTCCGGCATGCGCTCGCCGAAGACGCTCGAGAGCGCGAGATATTCCATCTTGTCGTTCTCGGGCGTGGAGGTGCCGTGGGCATTGATGTAGCCGATCGCATCGGCGTCGAGGCCGGCGTCATCGAGGGCCGCGCGGATCGTGGCGATCGCCGGTGCGCCGCCCGGAGAAGAGCGGGTGCGGTGGAAATCGTCGGCCTTTTCGCCGCAGCCGCTGATGATGCCGTGAATGCGCGCGCCGCGGGCAAGCGCCGCCTCAAGCGATTCGAGCACCAGGGTTGCAGCCCCTTCGGCGATGACGAAGCCGTCGCGGTCCTTGGTGAAGGGGCGCGAGGCCTTTTCGGGCGCATCGTTGTTGGTCGACAGCGCCGACAGCAGCGCGAAGCGGATCAGCGCTTCGGCGCTGACCGAGCCGTCGGTGGCGACCGTCAGCGCCCGGTCGGTGCGGCCCTGGCGGATGGCCTCGACGCCGAGCTGGATCGCGGTGGTGCCGGAGGCGCAGGCGGTCGAGAGCGTGACCGGCAGGCCGCGGGTGCCGAACATGTCGGCGAGCCGCTCGGAGATCGACCCGAACAGGATCGCCTCGTGAAAGGCCGGATCGGCCTTGGCACGCAGCACGGCCAGGAATTCCTGATAGGCGTTGCCGGTCATGTCCTCGGGGCTGACGCGGTCGCCGAGCTCGAAGCGTGCGCTCCATTCCGGCTCGATCGGCGGGGCGGCGAGAAACAGCGGGCCGCCGAACTCGCCCGAGAGCCCGGCCTGGGCCAGCGCTTCGCGGGTGGTCTCGCGCGCGAAGGCGAAGGACCGTTCCACCGCATTGGGCACGGGGATGTCGATGAAATCGACGGTGCCGCAGATCCGGGTGGACAGCGTGTCGGCGGGAAATCGGGTGATGGCATGGATGCCCGAGCGGCCTGCGGTCAGCGCCGCCCAGTTGTCGCTCACGCCCTGTCCGAGCGAGGAGACGACGCCCATGCCGGTGACGGCGACCAGCGGGCGGCCGAGATGGTCGGTGTAGGCGGCTTTGCTCATGAGGACATCCTCGTCAGGCGGGCGATGCCCTCGCCGCGGGCATGGCCGATGGTGGTGACGATGGCGGTTCCGGGGGACGTGGCAGCGGTCGCATCCTCGCCCGGCGCGAAGGGGGCGAGTGGCTTGCCGGCGTCGAGGGCCAGGCAGGCGAGCGCCAGGCCGGTCGGGAACTGCGCTTCCACCGAGAGGCCGAACAGCGCGCTTTGGCTGCGCAGCGGCGCGTTCGGGAAGCGCTCGCCGAGGAAGCGGCGCTCGCGCGCGCTCAGCTCCGGAAAGCCGGTGGCGCCGGAGACGACGATCAGGTCTTCGCCGCCCGCCGGCGCGCCGGCTTCATCGGCCAGACGCGCAAGCCGCTGTTCGAGCCGGCCCGCGTCGCGGGATCCGCGATCGGCGGCCACCGCGTCGAGGCGCGCATAAATATGGGCGCCGCGCGCCTCCGCATGGTCGCGCGATTCGAGTACCAGGAAGGCTCCGGCGGTGCCGAGATTGACGCCGCTGGCCGTCCCGTCGGCGTTCCAGAAGGGCTGGCCGGGCGTCTTGCAAAGGCCCTGCGCCGCCTCGATCAGCACCAGGATATCGATGCGCTCGGAGACGAAGGCGCCGCCGACGAGGCAATGCGTGGATTGGCCCGCGGCGATGCGCGCGTGCGCGGTCTCGATCGCGGAAATCCCCGCGCCTTCCTCGCCCATCAGCGTGCGCGAGGAGCCGGTGACTTTGTGGACGATGGAAATGTTGCCGGCGAGCAGGTTCGACAGCTGCGCCAGGAACAGCGTCGGGCGCAGTTCGGTGGTCAGCTTCTCGTTGAGCAGCACTTCGCGGTCGTTGCGCTTGCGGCTTTCCTCGATGATCAGCGTGTCGACCGCGATGTCGCGCTCGCCGCCGCCGGCGGCCACGATCATGTCCATCGCGGCGCAGGCTTCGAGGTTCTCCTTCAGGCCCGCGTCGTCGAGCGCCAGGCCCGCCGCGTAGACACCGAGGCGCTGCCAGTTTTCCATCTGCCGCTGGTCGCCGCGGCGCGGGATCTGTGCCGACCAGTCGATCTCGGGCAGGGGAAAGACGGTGTAGGGCGCGAAGCTTTCGCTGTCGGTGTGCGGCGCGGGCGAGGCGCCATCGAGCAGCGCCTCCGCATGGGCCTGCCGGCCCACTCCGAGGGACGTGACCAGACCGATGCCCGTCACCACCACCTCATGGCGATTGTCTGTCATTGCCGGTCTCCTGTGGCGGTGGCCATGGCGGCCATGAGGCCCACTTCCCGGGCTCTGTTGCGCACGATCTCGGCCAGCGGCACCTGCTCGAAGGGCAGGGTCCTGAGCTTGAGCTGGCAATCGGCCACCTTCTTGGTTCCGTTCGCGATCCGCGCCTTGACGACCGCATAGCCCGAGCCTTCGTGCTCGAGCGCGGTGGTCACGGTGAGGGCGGTGCCCGGTGTGACGAAATCGCGCATCTTGGCGCTGTCGACCGACATCAGGAACGGCATCGCCGCAAAGCCGGTCTTGGCCAGAATCAGAAAGCCGCTGGCCTGGGCCATGGTCTCGATCAGCAGCACCCCGGGCACCAGCGGCATCCCGGGGAAATGGCCCTCGAAGACGGGGCTTTCGTGGGGGACCGTGGAGCTTGCGACCAGAGTGTCCTGTTCGAGGTCGATCGCCTCGATACGGTCTATCATCTGGAAGTATTCAAGCTGCATGGATAAGCCCCGCCGCGCCGGGCCTCAGCCCTTGGCGGCTCTCAGCTCGTCGATCTTGGCGCAGAGGTTGCCGAGCACGAAATATTCCTCGGTCGAGGCCTTTCCGTCGTTGACTTCCTGGGTCCATTTCTCGAGCGGAATCTTGATGCCGAATTCCTTGTCGACCGCGAAGACGATATCGAGGAAATCGAGGCTGTCGATGCCCAGATCGTCGATGGTGTGGCTTTCGGGTGTGATGGAATCGCGGTCGATCTCGCTGGTTTCGGCGATGATGTCGGCGACCTTGTCAAATGTTGCGGTCACGCTCATGTCCTCATTGGATAAGTGATTGGGCGAACCTATAGGAAAATCCGGCGCAAAAGCCAATGGCTTGTTTGCCCGCCGCAGGTCGCCGTCCCGGTGAAATCATCCAATAAGGCGGGCGCGCTCACACCGCAAGGGAGTGACGCGCCGCACCGGTGCCAAAATAGCCGTCGAAGGCGGAACAGATGGAACGCACGAAGGGTTTGCCCTTCGGCGTGACCTGGAAAATCCCGCCGGTGAACTCCACCATGCCTTCGGTGTCGCAGCCTGCGAGATATTCCGCCTCGTCGAGAATGCTCTCGGCATCGCCGCCGAATTCCTGGCGGATGGTGGCGAAGGAAAAGGCGAAATCGCACATCAGAAGTTCGATGATGCGGGCGCGAATCCGGTCCTCGGTCGACAGTTCGAAGCCGCGCACGACCGGCAGCCGGCCCATGTTGACCTGGCGCTGGTACTCACCGGTCGAAGGCTGGTTCTGGATGTAGCCCTGCGGCATCTGGCCGATGGAGGAGGCCCCCAGGCCGATCAGCGCATCGGCGGTGTCGCTGGTGTAGCCCTGGAAGTTGCGGCGCATGTTGCCGGAGGCGGCGCCGATCGCCAGGCTGTCGTCGGGCAGGGCGAAATGGTCGATGCCGATGGCGGTGTAGCCGGCATGGGTGAGGGCGGAGGCCGCGCGGTTCATCTGTGCGAACCGCTCGGTGACATCGGGCAGCACCGATTCGTCGATCATTTTCTGGTGCGTCTTCATCCACGGCACGTGGGCGTAGCCGAACAGCGCGATCCGGTCGGGTTTCAGCGACAGCACCTGTTCGATGGTGCGGTCGACGGACTTGCGGGTCTGGTGCGGCAGGCCGTAGAGCACGTCGCAATTGACCGAACGGACGCCGCGGGCGCGAACCTGGTCGACCACTTCCTTGGTCTGCTCGAAGGTCTGCTCGCGGTTGATCGCCTTCTGCACCCTTTCGTCGAAATCCTGAACGCCGATCGAGGCGCGGGTCAGGCCGATGGCGGCCAGCGCGTCGTATTTCTCCGCGGTCAGGTCGTTGGGGTCCATCTCGACGCTGATCTCGGCGGCGGGATCGAAATTGAAGCGGGCGCGCAGGGCCTTGTCGAGCCACACCATGTCTTCGGGGTGCAGCATCGTCGGCGATCCGCCGCCCAGGTGCAGCGCCGTGACGCGGCAGGCCGGGTCGATCAGGCCGGCAACGGTTTCCATTTCATTCTCGAGGGCCGCGAGATAGGTCTTGAGCGGCTCGTATTTCCGGGTCTGCTTGGTGTTGCAGCCGCAGAACCAGCACAGCCGGTCACACCACGGAATGTGGATGTAGAGTGAAATCGTCTGGTCGGGCTTGAGCTGACGCAGCCAGCGTGCGTAAACATCGCCATCGATTCCGTCATGAAAATGCGGGGCAGTCGGATAACTGGTATAGCGGGGCGCGGGGCCGGCGTGTTTGCGCAGGAAATCTTTTTGCATGAACCAAACTCCGATTTATGTCAGGTTACATTGCCTGTCCGAAGTGCTAGCGCCTTGACTTTGATCAAACCCCGCTGTTCTTTGTGGCCAAACATCCATGCGCATGGCCAGCGGTTGGGCGCATTGGCGCGCGGACCGTATGGCGCGCGTGCGGGATCGGGGACGTGATGGACGCGCAGCGCAAAGATATCCACAATTCGGACATTCCCGCGTTGTGTCGCGCCTGCGAAGCGCGCCACCGCGGAGTTTGCGGCGCCCTGTCGGCCAACCAGCTGATCAGCCTCAACAAGCAGTCCACCCGCAAGCATATCGAATCGGGAACCGAGCTGATCGGCGAGAGCCAGGAAGCCAACAGCTACGCCAACATCATTTCCGGCGTCGTCAAGATGACCAAGATGATGGCCGACGGGCGCCAGCAGATCGTCGGGCTGCAGTTCGCGCCGGATTTTCTCGGCCGGCCGTTCCGCACCGACAGCGGGATCACCGCCGATGCCGCCACCGACGTCAATATCTGCAGCTTCCCCAAGACCGTGATCGACCGGATGATCAAATGCTGACGTTGGGGCGCAAGACGGCGTCCGAAAAGGTGGCAAGCTTCCTCTATCTGATCGCCACCCACATCAATCCCGAATCCGAGGCCGATTCGGTGAGCTTCGAACTGCCGCTGACACGCGCCGATATCGCCGATTTCCTCGGTCTGACCATCGAGACGGTGAGCCGGCAGATGACGAAGCTGCGCAAGGACGGCGTGATCCTGATCCGCAACAACCGGCATGTGGATGTGCCCGACCTGATCACGCTGGCGGAGCGGGCGTCGCATTAGGGGACGGCGCTTGAAGTGGCGTGCCGGCTCGACTACAACTCCGGTGTGTCGCCCGTTCATCGATTTCGGGGGACGGTTGTCGGATGGGTCCGGGGGGAGTTCGGGACGCCTGACGCCACAGTGTTCAGTAAAGACAAGTCGAGTGCGAGCGGAATCGGAACCGGCACCGGAAAGCTGGTGGTCGCGGACGAGCCGTGATTTGTGTTGTTTGAGAAGGCTCCGGCCGGAGCCGCATATAAGGTCAAAATTCATATGCTGTCTGAACTTATCCAGCAGTTTGAACGCCTTTCCAGTGAACTTCTTGCCGCGGCCCAGAGAGAGGATGAAGCGGCGGTCGAAAAGATCGACCAGCGGATACAGGGCCTGATCGGCCGGCTGTCACGCCTGCGCGCCCGCGACCGCAGCGAGGTCTGGGCGCAGATCGCGTTTTTCCGGCGGCTGGCGCTGCGCAACTGCGAGGACGGCAGCAGCGTCCGGCGCTACACCCAATTGATGATGTCGCTGTTCGATCGCTACATGGACCCCGATGCCGGGCTGAAGCCCGAGATCCAGGGTCAGGCCTATCTGCCGGTTCCGGAGGGATATGATCCGTCGGTGCATGAGCTTGCGCTCGAATGCCTGCCCGAACGCGTGGCGATCATCGGTCTCGACTATCGCTATATCTATTGCAACAAGCGCAACGCCGACTTCCACCAGAAGCAGCCCTCGGACTTCATCGGCACACCGCTGTTCGAACTGATCGACATGGACCGGTTCAACAACCGCGCCAAGCCGCGCCTGGACCAGTGCTTCGCCGGCGCCTATGTCTCCTATGACTACGAGATCGCCGACGCGTCGGGGCGGTTGTTCGAGGTCCATTGCCGGATGACGCCGCTGCCGGGGCATGACGGCCGGATCATCGGTGCGGTGGTGGTGCTGTCGATGGAGGCGATGTTCGCCCGCGTCGCCTGACGCGCGACGACGTGTCCCACCCCGGCGCCAGCCGAAAACCGGCCTGGCTCCCGCGATCCTGAGGTGAGGTCCGGACGGTTGCCGGACCCGGCTCGCGCAAGGCCGCGACGGGTCGCGTACGCACCCGCGAATGTCGTTGACGTTTACGTGAACGTTAGAAACTGCTAGACCACCGGCAGTTCCTGTCGCATTCCGGCTCGACTTCGCGCGAGTGATTTGCCATGACAGGGTGAATTCGCCGCAAGGCTGGATGGCGCGCAGGAGCGGTTCGGGAAAGCCCGGCGCTCGGGATGCGCGTCCCGGCTCTGCGTGACAAGGTTGCCTGCGCGCCACGGCTGGGAGGGCGCGGCATGACGAGGAGTGAGGGTGCCCATGAGTGAAGTTGCTGAGCTGCCGGAGCGCGAGAGCATGGAATTCGATGTCGTGATCGTCGGCGCCGGCCCGGCAGGGCTTTCGTCGGCCATCCGGCTCAAGCAGATCAATCCGGAGCTGTCGGTGGTGGTGCTGGAGAAGGGCGCCGAAGTCGGCGCGCATATCCTCTCGGGCGCGGTGGTTGATCCGATCGGCATCAACAAGCTCCTGCCCGACTGGCAGGACGATCCCGATCATCCGTTCAAGACGCCGGTCAATGCCGACCATTTCCTGGTGCTCGGGCCCGCCGGATCGGTGCGGCTGCCCAATTTCCTGCTGCCGCCGCTGATGGGCAACCACGGCAACTACATCGTCTCGCTCGGCAATGTCTGCCGCTGGCTCGCGGGCCGCGCCGAGGCGCTTGGCGTCGAGATCTATCCCGGCTTTGCCGCGACCGAAATCCTGACCAATGACGAAGGCGCGGTGATCGGCGTCGCCACCGGCGACATGGGGATCGAGCGCAACGGCGAGCCCGGGCCGAACTACGCGCGCGGCATGGCGCTGCTCGGCAAATATGTGCTGATCGGCGAGGGCGTGCGCGGCTCGCTCGCCAAGCAGCTGATCGCCCGCTTCGATCTCGGCAAGGATCGCGAGCCGCAGAAATTCGGCATCGGTCTCAAGGAACTCTGGGAAGTCAAGCCGGAGCATCACCGGCCGGGGCTGGTGCAGCACTCGTTCGGCTGGCCGCTCGGCACCCAGACCGGCGGCGGCTCGTTCCTCTATCACCTTGAGGACAACCAGGTGGCGGTCGGCTTCGTGGTGCACCTGAACTACAAGAACCCCTGGGTGTCGCCGTTCGAGGAGTTCCAGCGGTTCAAGACCCATGCGGCGATCGCGCCGGTGTTCGAGGGCGGCAAGCGCATTGGTTACGGCGCGCGGGCGATTTCCGAAGGCGGCTGGCAATCGGTGCCGAAGCTCGCCTTCCCGGGCGGCGCCCTGATCGGCTGCTCGGCCGGCTTCGTCAATGTCGCCCGCATCAAGGGCTCGCACAACGCGATCCTGTCGGGGATCCTCGCGGCCGAGCACACGGCCGAGGCACTGGCTCAGGGCCGCGCGCAGGACACGCTCGAGAGCTACGAGGCCGCCTGGCGCGCCTCCGAGATCGGCAAGGACCTGAAGAAGGTGCGCAACGTCAAGCCGCTGTGGTCGCGGCTCGGCACGCTCGCCGGCATTTCGCTGGGCGGTCTCGACATGTGGCTCAATTCCCTCTTCGGGATTTCGCCGTTCGGCACCATGAAGCACGGCAAGCCGGATTATGCGGTGTTGGAGCCGGCTTCGAAGCACAAGAAGATCGAGTATCCGAAGCCCGACGGCGTGCTGACCTTCGACCGGCTGTCCTCGGTGTTCCTGTCCAACACCAACCACGAGGAAGACCAGCCGGTGCATCTGCAGCTCAAGGATCCGGAGCTGCAGAAGACCTCCGAACTCGGGGTCTTTGGCGGCCCGTCGACGCGCTATTGCCCGGCGGGCGTGTATGAATGGGTGGAGACCGATGGCGAGGCGAGTTTCGTGATCAACGCGCAGAACTGCGTGCACTGCAAGACCTGCGACATCAAGGACCCGAACCAGAACATCAACTGGGTCCCGCCCCAGGGTGGCGAAGGGCCGGTCTATCCGAACATGTGAGCGACCATGGCGCCGGACCGTAGCGGTCCGGCGATCCTCACGCTTTCGTGCCCGAACCCGGCGCCAGCCGACGTGATCCGGCGGCGGCTGGATCTGTTTCGGGCGCAAACAGCGCTTCATCTCCGAGATATCCGACCGCCAGTCTCCTGGTCCTGACAAACAGTGCCTGCTGGTCGGTTTCGCCGGCAAGCCCGGCCGCGTCGATCATTCCGCGCAGGGCGGCCACCAGATCGCGCGCCTGCAGCTCGGCATCGTCCTGTCCGGCGTGGGCGAGGAAACCCGCCACCGTGTCCAGGATCTCGGCATCGAGGGCGCCGGTTTCGTCCTCGAGCGGCAGGAAGCTGTCGGCATGTTCCAGCATGCGCGCGAGCCTGGGCCAGCGCAACTGGTGCCGGACTGCCGCCCAGAGCAGTTTGTCGAGCGTCCGCGCCGGGCTTTCCAGCGCCATCTCGCGCGTTGCCGCCTTGAGCTCATCGAGAAGGTGCTTGCGTTTCTCCCGGATGATGTCCGTAAGGATCGCTTCCTTGCTGGGGAAGTACTGGTAGAGGGTTCCGACGCTCACGCCCGCGATCTCGGCGATCTTGTTGGTGTTCAGCCTGTCATATCCCCCGTCCACCAGAATGCGAGCAGCCGCCTCGAGAATGGCGTCGCAGGTGGCGCGGGCACGGGCCTGACGCGGGACTTTGCGGGGGTTTATCGGTGTCGCCAAGGCCGGTTCCGAATGCGAGTGGAAAAACGCGAGCAATTGCTCATTATTTTCCGCATCACAGCGAAAGGCAAGACACATGACATGGACCATCTTCGTTACCCTGAGAGCCACGCCGCAATGGCTGCAGCAGACGCCGCAAGACCGTGAGACGATCGCCGCGGCCTGTCTCGCAGAGGTCATGGTCGATGACCGCGTGACCATGCGTTTCTTCGATGCGGAGGCTTTCAGCGGGGTCTGCTCGGATGTGGCCGTGTTCGAGACCACCGACATGGTGGCCTATTATTTCACGATGGAGCGGTTGCGCAACACCGCCCTCATTTCCGCCCCCTATTTCGAGATCGTTGCGATCATTCCGGCGCTCGAAAACGGCTTCCGGCTTTTCCGGCGGGCTGAACAGGAGCGCGCGGCATGACGCTCGATCTGGGTCGCAGCACGGCGCTGGTCACCGGCGGCGCCCGGGGGATCGGGCGTGAGCTGACGCGTCAGCTGGTGGCTCGCGGCGCCAGTGTCATCGTGGTCGGCCGGAACATGGAGCACCTCAAGGCAGTCCAGGCGGAGCATCCGCAGGCCGTCACAGTCCGGGCGGTGGATCTGGCCTGCGCTCAGGAGGTCGACCGGCTGGTCGCGGACCTTGCGGCGACTGCCCCGCAGATCAACATTCTGATCAACAATGCCGGCGTCCAGTACGAGACCGACCTGTTCACGCCGGAGCGGGATCAGCTCACCGCCCTGGCGCGGCGCGAGATCGCCACCAATCTGGATTCGGTCGTGACCCTGACGCTGGGCCTGTTGCCGGTCATTGCCCGCCACCGGCACGGAGCGATCGTCAATATCAGCTCGGGGCTGGCGATTGCGCCGAAGGCGGCCTCGCCGGTTTATTGCGCCACCAAGGCCGCCGTGCGGTCCTTCACCAAGGCACTCGGCTACCAATGCGCCCGGCAGGCGCCGCATGTCGAGGTCAGCGAGGCGATCATGGCGCTGGTCGATACCGACATGACCCGGGGCCGGGGATCGGGCAAGATCAGGGCAGAGCAGGCGGCCTCGGAGGTGCTTTCGGTGCTGGACCGCCACAGGCCGGAGGTCTGGGTCGGCAAGGCCAGACTGCTCCGCCTGATCAACCGCATCTCTCCCGCGCTTTCGGAAAAGATCATGCGGTAAAGGTTCCGCGGCTTCCCGCTACTGAAACGCCGTCTCGAAGAAGCTTCTGAGCTTGCGGGAATGCAGCCTCTCGGGTGGCATGGCGGCGAGCTTCTGCATGGCCCTGAGGCCGATCTTCAGGTGCTGGTTGACCTGCGTCTTGTAGAAGGCCGAGGCCATGCCCGGGAGCTTGAGTTCGCCGTGCAGCGGCTTGTCGGAGACGCAGAGCAGCGTGCCGTAGGGGACGCGAAAGCGGAAGCCGTTGGCGGCGATGGTGGCCGATTCCATGTCGAGCGCGATCGCGCGCGACTGCGACAGGCGCTGCACCGGGCCGCGCTGGTCGCGCAGTTCCCAGTTGCGGTTGTCGATGGTGGCGACGGTGCCGGTGCGCATGATGCGCTTCAAGTCGTAGCCTTCGAGCCCGGTGACTTCGGCGACCGCGTCCTGGACGGCGACCTGGACTTCGGCCAGCGCCGGGATCGGCACCCAGGCCGGCAGGTCGTCGTCAAGCACGTGGTCCTCGCGCACATAGGCGTGGGCGAGCACATAGTCGCCGAGATTCTGGCTGTTCCTGAGCCCCGCGCAATGGCCGAGCATCAGCCAGGCATGGGGTCTGAGCACCGCGATATGGTCGGTGATGGTCTTGGCGTTTGAGGGGCCGACGCCGATATTGACCATGGTGACGCCGCCATGGTCCTTGCGCTTCAGGTGATAGGCGGGCATCTGCGGCAGACGCGGCGGGGCCACGCCCTCGGTCGGGCTGCCATGGCCCGCAGGCGTGATCAGGTTGCCGGGCTCCACGAAGCATTCGTAGTCCGACCCGCCTTCCGACATCAGCGAGCGGGCGTGTTCGCAGAACTCGTCGATATAGAACTGGTAGTTGGTGAACAGCACGAAATTCTGGAAATGGTCGGGCGCGGTCGCCGTGTAATGCGAGAGCCTGGCCAGCGAATAGTCGATGCGCTGGGCCTTGAACGGCGCCAGCGGCAGCAATTCGCCGGGACCGGGTTCGTAAAGCCCGTTGACGATCTCGTCGTCGGTGGTGGCGAGGTCGGGCGTGTCGAACAGGTCGCGCAGCGGCATGTCGAGCTTCTCGGCCACCGCCGCTTCCACATAGGCGCCTTCGCCAAAGGCGAAATGCAGCGGGATCGGCGTATGCGATTCGCTGATGGTGAGCGGCGTGCCGTGATTGCGCAAAAGCAGTTCGAACTGTGTGGTCAGATAGGTGCGGAACAGTGCGGGGCGGGTGATGGTGGCGGCATAGCGCCCCGGCGAGACGACGTGGCCGAAGGACAGCCGCGAATCGACCATGCCGAAGGACGTGGTCTCGAGGCTGACCTGGGGGTAGTAGGCCCGGTAGCGGCCGGCAGGCTTGTCCGTGGCGAGGCCCTGGAAGGCATCGCAGAGGAAGCGGGTGTTGCGCTCATAGATGGCTTCGAGCGCTGCCACCGCGGCGGCGGCATCGGTGAATTCCTGCGGCTCGATCGGCTCGGGGGAGATGAAGCTATTGAAGGCGGGGGGGAAGATTCGGTGGTCCATGCACAACTATACACGGGAAATCGCGACAAGGAAAAGACATGGGCGCCCGAAAGGTCTTTCAAGCGATATCGGAGGCAAGGAAAGCCCGGGGAGGCACCGGTCCCGGGGCAGGGGAGTGAAGGCCGTTCCGCCGGGGTCGCCGGGGGCGTCGGGGCTGCAGCTCTCCTGCGGTCAGTGGCCCTGCCGCTGCAGGCTCACATAGAGCACCAGGCCCGCGCCGGTCATGCCGGGGCCCTTGTCGCCGGCATTGGCATAGGCGAAGGCCCCGACGGGGCCGACGAAAAAGGCGGTGAAGGCGGCGATGCGCAGGAAGGTGGAGAGCGAACGGCGGCTGGTGGCGATCATGACATGGGTCCTTTCAGCGGGCGCCGGCTCAGCGCGCCGCGCAGGTGTAATCGGGGCGGAACAGGCAGGCGTCGATGGCGCCGTTGTGCCAGCCCTGCGGCCGGTGCGCCGAATTGGCGACCGCGGCGGCCATCAGCAGAGCGAAGATCGTGAAGACCAGGCAGATGATGATGAAGCGGCGGGTGAGCGTGGCCATGCGTCTGGTTCCTTGTTCTTGAAAGGACCATCGCATGCACAGGCTGAACCGCCCCTGAGAGGCGCGTTCATCTCCGGTTCAAACAGGTTAACCGGGCCGCGCCATGGCGATTGCGCGGGGGCGATCGCGCCGGATCGGAACTGCGAGCCGGAAGCCCGACGCCGGGCGGAGCGAAGAAACCCGCGCCGGTGGCCGGCGCGGGTTCGATCATGCAATCAGAAAGGTGGGTGCTGACAGGTGGAGGGCCGGGGTTACATCCGGCTCCAGTTTTCGGAGCGGCAAAGGATGCCCATGACGCAGCCCTTCATCTTCAGCGTGCTGCCGCTCAGCGATGCCGAACCCGAATAGGTCTTGTCCTTGGCGGGATCGGTGATGGTGCCGGAATAGCTTCCGTTGCTGCCGCTCATCTTGCCGATGCGCTTGCCGGCATGCTTGCCGGTCTTGAGCTGGACGCAATAGTCACTGCCGCAGGACGAGATCGCCGCGGTTTCCCCGCTCTTGGTCTTCCAGTTGCCTTCAATCGGATCTGCCAGCGCCGGGGCACTCATCGCGGCAAAAAGCACGCCGGCTGCGATAAATTTGCGGATCATCATATTCCTCCCAAGGATAAGCGCTTCCTCAAGCGCATTTCTTACTTAACTCGCATGTACGTAAAGGTAAACCGGATTCTCTTCGCCCAATGGTTGTTTTGTGGCGGTTCCGTCGCGCGCGGAACGCGGCCGGCGTCACCTTTCCGGCACCCAATCTACCCGCTTGCCGGAGCGCCGGCTTTATCCTTGGTTAGCCGTTCGTAACTTTCCGCGATCGCGCCCGCGGGCCGTTTTTCGCCGTTTCAGCTGATTTGCAAGGGATGCGATGTTTAACGGAATCGCAAATTTACCAAGCGTCAGGACTTTGTTCGGTTCCGGTTAAGCATCCAATTTAACTCGCTTTTTAATCGAAAACGGCACACTCGGGTCAACAAAACAGCGCCGGGAAGAAACCGACGCAGCCAGCATGAAACGGCTCTTGAGAGCTGACAGGGACATCGAAACGAAAACAAGATCACAGGGACTGGACCAATGGCACGTTATGAAATTCACGATCACGATCAGGCCAGCTTCGGCGGCGAATCCAAGGCGGATGTGTTTTGCGAAATGGGATTGATGTATGCGACCGGCCGTGAATGCGAGGTCGATTTCGTCGCCGCCCACAAGTGGCTCAACATCGCCGCCATCAAGGGCTCGGACCGCGCGGCCACGCTGCGCGCCGAACTCGCCGAAAGCATGACCAAGGCCGACCTCGCCGCCGCGCTCCGCGCAGCCCGCGAATGGATGACCATGCATTGACGCGGTTTCGCGGGATGTGCCCCGGAGCCACGGACTGCGCGGGTCGCCTGCGCCAACAGACACATGCCCCGAGGGGAACGGGGTGGGGCTTCAGTCCGGGCCGGACCCAAAAACTCCCCTGAAAGCCGCGATCGACCATGCCCGGTCACCGCGGCTTTTTTCTTGTCCGGTGGTTACAGCCCGTTGAGTTCCGCCATCACCTCGACCAGGGCCTGCTCGAAGATGTCGATTTCGACTTCGGGTCCGGTCGACACCCGGATGCAGCGGTTGAGCGGCGCCACGCCGGGCATGCGGATGAAGACGCCGCGGCTGACCAATCCGTCCATGATCGTGCGCGCCCGCGCGCCGTCGCCGCCGCAGTCGATGGCCACGAAATTGGTCGCCGAGGGCAGCGGCTTGAGCCCGTGGCCGCGGACGATGTCGCCGATCTGGTCGCGCGAGGCGACCACCAGGGCGATCACATGGCTGAGCCAGGCCTGATCCTCGATCGCGGCGAGCGCCGCGACCTGCCCCAGCCGGTTGACGCCGAAATGGTTGCGCACCCGGTCGAAGCGCGACACGGTCTCGCGGTTGCCGAAGACATAGCCGATGCGTTGTCCGGCAAGGCCGTAAGCCTTGGAGAAGGTGCGGAACCTCAGCACATTGGGCATGTCCGCGAGCGCTGCGATGTCCGGCAGCGCCGAGACGGGCGCGGTCTCGCTGTAGGCCTCGTCGAGCACCAGCAGGGTGGTTTCGGGGAGGGCGGCGGCAAAGCGGCTGATCGCGGCCGCGGAATGCCAGGTTCCCATCGGATTGTCGGGATTGGAGAGGTAGACCAGCGGCGCGTTCTCGCGCTTGACGGCGGCAAGAAGCCCGTCGAGGTCCTCGTGGTCGTCGCGATAGGGCACGCCCACCAGCCGGCCGCCGAACCCTGCGACATGGAAATTGAAGGTGGGGTAGGCGCCGAGCGAGGTGACCACCGGGGTTCCGGGTTCGACGATCAGCCGCACGATCAGTCCCAAAAGGCCGTCGATGCCTTCGCCCACGACGATGCGGTCGGGCGCAAGCCCGAGATGGGCGCCGAGGCGTTCGCGCAGGTCATGGTTCTCGGGATCGCCGTAGCGCCAGCTCAACCCTGCCTGCTGCTCCATCGCCTCGATCACCGACGGGGCGGGGCCGAAGCCGCTTTCATTGGCGCCCAGCCTGGCGATGAACCGCGCGCCACGGGTCCGTTCCTGGGCTTCCGGGCCGACGAACGGCACGGTGGGCGGCAGGGATTCGGCGAGTGCGGTAAAACGGGGAAAAACGGGCATGGCGGTTCATCCTGTTCACTTCGAGTCAATTCCCTAGCGATAACGGCGGCCGGCTTCAAGCCGGGTGGCGGCGGTTGGCGCAGGCGTGATTGGTCCGTTTGTCGCCCCCGGGTGCCTGTTCCACCCGATGCAGTTGCTGCGGTGCCCGCGGCGCCGGGCCGGTTCTGATCGCCGGCCCTGCCGGCCCCGCCTTTGCGCCGCCGGCGCGCAGGGGCTATGAGGGGAGTGTAAGCCCCAAATCCTTTACCCCGAGTCCGCGATGCCCGCCTTTGCCGAAACCATCCTCGTCATTTTCACGCTGATTGCCATCGGCTATGCCACGGCGGGGTTGCGGCTGCTCAAGCCTGCCACCGGCGACGGGTTGTCGGATTTCGTGTTCACCATCGCGGTGCCGCTGCTGTTGTTCCGCACGATCGCGACCGCGAGTTTCGACCATGGCCCGCCCTGGGCGCTGTGGGCAAGCTATTTCGTCGCCGTGCTGGTCACCTGGACGGCGGCGCATCTGCTGGTGCGTGCGGGGTTCGGGCGTGACCGGCGCTCGGGCGTGGTGGCGGGGGTCACGGCGGCTTTTTCCAATCTGGTGCTGCTCGGCATTCCCTTCATGTCCGGGCTTTACGGCGAGGCCGGGCTGGCGGTGCTGTCGCAGATCGTGTCGATCCACCTGCCGATCATGCTCGGTGCCTCGATGATCCTGTTCGAATGGGCGCTCAACCGCGACGGCGTTTCCGCCGAACCGAAATCCTTGCCGGCGCTGGCCACCGGCTTCCTGCGTCAGCTCGGGTCCAACCCGCTGATCATCGGCATTCTCTGCGGTCTGGTGGTGCGGCTGAGCGGTTTCGGCATTCCCACGGTCGCCGATCGGGTGATTGCAAGCCTGGCCAATGTCGCGGGACCCATGGCACTGTTCGCGATGGGCGTTTCGCTGTTCGGCTATGGCGTGCGCGGGCAGGGGCGGCAGGCATTTGCCCTGGTGGCGCTCAAGCTCGTGCTGATGCCGGCCGTGGCGCTGGCGATGGCGCTGATGTTCGGCCTGACAGACTTCCAGCTCAAGGTCGTGGTCGCCGCCGCGTCGCTGCCCGCGGGGGTCAATTCCTGGCTGATCGCCAACCGGTTCGGCACCGGGCAACGACTGGCCTCGACCTCGATGACGCTCGGCACCGCGCTGGCGGCGGTGACGACCGGGATCTGGCTGGCGATCGTCGACGCCATCCTGTGACCCGGCTCGCGCCTGAGGGCTTGCGCCCCCGGCCCCGTCGTTTCGGGGGCGTGACCACGGCAGGGTGAGGACCGCGAAACCGCTCTCCGGCCGCTCGGTTTCGTTTGTTTTCTTTTGACATTCGAAATGGTTTCACATTAGAGATTCCGTGACTGTGCCGCATCACGGGAGAGGTCAATGGCAGAGGACAGGCTCTATGACGTGTTCGTCATCGGCGGCGGCATCAACGGCTGCGGCATCGCGCGCGATGCGATCGGCCGCGGCTATTCGGTGTGCCTGGCCGAGATGAACGACCTGGCGTCGGGGACCTCTTCCTGGTCGTCGAAGCTGATCCATGGTGGCCTGCGCTATCTCGAGCATTACGAGTTCCGGCTGGTGCGCGAGGCGCTGTCGGAGCGCGAGGTGCTGCTTGGCAATGCGCCGCACATCATCTGGCCGCTCAGATTCGTGCTGCCGCATCACAAGCAGCTGCGCCCGGCCTGGATGCTCAGGATCGGCCTGTTCCTCTACGATCACATCGGCAAGCGCAAACTGCTAGGGCCCACCCGAACGCTCGATCTTCGCACATCGCCGGTGGGCGCGCCGCTCAAACCGCTGTTTTCCAAAGGCTTCGAATATTCCGATTGCTGGGTCAACGATGCCCGGCTGGTGGTGCTCAACGCGCTCGATGCGGCCGAACGGGGCGCCGATATCCACACCCGCACCGAGGTGGTTGGCGCGCAGCGCAAGGACGGGCATTGGGAAGTCACGCTGCGCGACCTGTCGGGCCGGCCGCGTCCGGGCGGCGCGGAATGGACGGTGCGGGCGCGCATGGTCGTCAATGCCGGCGGCCCCTGGGTGGACCGGATCCTGTCGGGCGTGGTCGGCCGCAATCAGGCGCACAATGTGCGCCTCGTGCAGGGCAGCCATATCGTGGTGCCGAAGCTGCATGATCACGACCGCGCCTATATCTTCCAGAACGGTGACGGCCGGATGATCTTCGCGCTGCCCTATGAGGAGGATTTCACCCTGATCGGCACCACCGACCGGGATTACGAAGGCGATCCGCGCGATGCGACGATCACCGACGGCGAAATCGACTATCTGTGCGCGGCGGCGAGCGAATATTTCGCCCGGCCCGTCGAGCGCGCGTCGATCGTGTGGACCTATTCCGGGGTGCGTCCGCTCTATGACGACGGCGCATCGGCCGCGCAGGAGGCCACGCGCGAATATGTGCTCAAGGCCGATCCGGGCGAGGGCGCGCCGCTGATCAACATCTTCGGCGGCAAGATCACCACCTACCGCAAGCTCGCCGAATCCGTGCTGGCGATGGTCGAGGAGCGGCTTGGCCGGAAATCGGCACCCTGGACCCATCGGGCTGCACTGCCGGGCGGGGATTTTCCCGCCGACGGCTTCGAGGCGCAGGTCGCGCGGCTTCTGGCCGACTATCCGTTCCTTCAGCCGCATCAGGCCCGGCGCTATGTCCGCCATTACGGCACGCGCGCACGCCTGCTGCTCGGCGATGCCCGGTCGGTCGCGGAGATGGGCGAGGATTTCGGCCACGGGCTTTATGCCCGCGAGGTCGATTACCTGATGACGCAGGAATGGGCGGTGGAGGCGGCCGATGTGCTGTGGCGGCGCACCAAGCGCGGGCTCCGGCTCGACCGCGAACAAGTGATGGCGCTCGAAGCCTATATGGCGGCCCGACGGGCCTAGCATCCGATCCGGTGGAGCATCGTCGGCGGGGGCTTTTCGCGCGCGCCGAAACCGGGTCAAATGGGACGCACAACAGGAGGACAGCATGAGCGGTTATATTCTGGCCATCGATCAGGGCACCACATCGAGCCGGGCGATCGTGTTCGACCGTGACATGCGCGTTGCCGGCGTGGGCCAGAAGGAGTTCACCCAGATCTACCCGCAATCGGGCTGGGTCGAGCACGATCCCGAGGAAATCTGGAAGTCGGTCGTCACGACCATCCGCCAGGCGCTCAAGCAGGCGGGCGTCGAAGCCTCCGAGATTTCCGGCATCGGCATTACCAACCAGCGCGAGACCGTGGTGGTGTGGGAGCGCGAGAGCGGCAAGCCGATCCACAATGCCATCGTCTGGCAGGACCGCCGCACCGCTTCCTACTGCGAGAAGCTCAAGCGCCAGGACCTCGAAAAGACCTTCACCCGCAAGACCGGGCTGCTGCTCGATCCCTATTTTTCCGGCACGAAGCTGTCGTGGATGCTCGCCAATGTGAAGGGCGCGCGGGCGCGGGCCGCGCGCGGTGAACTGTGCTTCGGCACGATCGACTGCTTCCTGATCTGGCGGCTCACCGGCGGCAAGTCCTTCGTCACGGACGCGACCAACGCCTCGCGCACGCTGCTGTTCAACATCTCGACGGAAGAGTGGGACCCGGAACTGCTCAAGATCCTGCGGATTCCCGCGGGCATGCTGCCCGAGGTCAAGGATTGCGCGGCGGATTTCGGGGTGACCGAGAAATCCCTGTTCGGCGCGGAAATTCCGATCCTGGGTGTGGCGGGCGACCAGCAGGCGGCGACCATCGGCCAGGCCTGTTTCGAGCCGGGCATGCTCAAATCCACCTATGGCACCGGGTGTTTCGCGCTCCTGAACACTGGCACGGACATGGTGCGCTCGAAAAACCGGCTGCTCACCACCATTGCCTATCGGCTCGACGGCAAGACCACCTATGCGCTCGAAGGCTCGATCTTCATCGCCGGCGCTGCGGTGCAATGGCTGCGCGACGGGCTCAAGGTGATCAAGAAGGCCGAAGAAAGCGGCAAGCTCGCGGCGGACGCCGATCCCACGCAGGATGTCTATCTGGTCCCGGCCTTCACCGGGCTTGGCGCGCCGCACTGGGACCCGGACGCGCGCGGCGCGATCTACGGCATGACCCGCAACACGGGGCCGGCGGAGTTCGCCCGCGCGGCGCTGGAGGCGGTCTGCTACCAGACCCGCGACCTGCTCGATGCCATGCACAAGGACTGGAAGACGAGCGGGGCCGACACGGTGCTCCGCGTCGATGGCGGCATGGTGGCGTCCGACTGGACCATGCAGCGCTTGGCCGACATTCTCGACGCGCCCGTCGACCGGCCGACGATCCTCGAAACCACCGCGCTCGGCGCCGCCTGGCTCGCCGGGCAACGCGCGGGCGTCTGGCCCAAGCAGCAGGGCTTCGCCAAGGCCTGGGCGCGCGACACCCGCTTCGAGCCGCAGATGGACGCCAAGACCCGCGCGAAGAAGCTCAAGGGCTGGCACGAGGCGGTGCGCCGCACGCTGAGCTAGGGACGCGGGTTCGAACAGCCGGCAGCAGATGTGGCCGGCGGGCCGGAGGCAAGCGGAGAGTGGCCCGTCCGGTTGCCGCATGGCTTGTCCGCTTACCGCATCAGGTGGCGCGTGAACCACTCGCACTGCGCCGGGGCGGAGATCTTGAAGGCGTCGCCGACATAGGCGTCGAAATGCCCGCAATTGAGGATCAGCAGCTTCTTGGGCTCCAGCGCCTCCTCATAGGCCTCAAGCGTGAGATCCGCGGGCGTCAGGTGATCCTGGTCGCCGATCACGATCATCAGCGGCGTCGGCGCGATGCGGGCGATCGAGGCGCCCGGCTCGTATTCGGTGAACATCTCCATCGAGCGCAGCGTGATCTCGTTTTTCCACCTGCCGAGATTTTCGGGCGGCAGGCTCGTGAAGAAGGTGAGGCTGTCCTCGGTGGGCAGCGCGCAGGGCCCGCCCTCGGGCGAGACGACGGGCAGCGTCGCCGGCTCCGCGCCACCAAGGCGCGCCGCCCGGTCGGCGGCAAAGCCCTCTCTCAATCCGGCCCAGTGATCGCTGCGCACGAGGCGCCGCGCATTGGCGAGGCCTGCCACCAGCGGTACCTGCGAGACCACGCATTTGACGCGCCGGTCCTGGGCCGCGACCACCAGCACATGGCCGCCGCTGTAGCTCGATCCCCAGATGCCGATGCGGCCGGCATCGACCTCGTCGCGGCCCTGGACATAGGTGATCGCGTCGCGGAAATCGCGGATCTGCTGGATCGGGTCGATCTCGCCGCGCGGCGTGCCGGCGCTGTTGCCGAGATTGCGGTTGTCGTAGACCAGCACATTCATGCCGGCCGCGTTGAAGGTTCTCGCGAAGCCTTCGAGATGCATCTCCTTGGTGGCCGAAAAGCCGTGGCACATGACAATGGCCGGTGCGGGCGTTCCCCCGGCTGCCGCAAAGAACCAGCCGGCAAGTTCGGTGCCGTCCTCGGTGTGAAAGCTGACGTCGTGTTTCATGCGATCTCCTCCCGTGCATGCAAGACCGGTTCACTCTAGGGACCGGCGAAGGGCCTCGCTTGACCGCAAGTGCGCAAAACGCCATCATTTTGTGCGGGCAGCCTTGCGGAGGAGCTGGCGCGCCCTGTCGGATGAGGTTCGGGAGGACCGTCATGGAATGGGCGACAGCACAGATCGCGCCGGCCGACCGGTTCGAAGCCTGGCGCCAGGTGCTCAGCGCCACGCATCTGCCCTGGACGCTGGGGCGGCCGGCGTCGCTCGGGTTTTCGGCCTCGTTGCGGACGCTCGAAGCGGGCGGGCTCTCCATCGTCGACTGCATCTGCGATCCCTGTCACGGCTATCGCGACCGCCGCGACATCCGCAGCGGCGATGACGGCTGTTTCGGGGTGCTGATGCTGCGCAAGGGGCGCGAACGCGTCGAACAGGGTGGCACCACCGTGGAACTCGGCCCGGGATCGACGCTGATCTGGGACGCAAGCCGCCCGGCCAGGTTCGACGTGCTCGAACCGCTCGAAAAATGCACGCTGATGATCCCGCGCGAGGTGCTCCGGCGCGAGACGGGGCTCGCCGACCTGCCGGTCGGGCTCATCGACAGTTCTCGCGGCTTCGGCGCACTCCTGCACGCGCGCGCGGTGAGCCTTGGCGGCGTGTTCGCCGATTTCGACGCGGGCGAGAGCGCCCGGCTCGGCGCGGCGCTGCTCGGCGATCTGGTGCATGCGCTGCGAGTCGGGGTGGTCCCCGCTGCGGTGCCACCGCGCGCGCGGCTCGTCGATCGCGTCTACCGGATCATCGATGCCGGCTTCGCCGATCCCGATCTCGACCTGCCGTGGGTCGCCGCCTGCGCGGGCATATCGGTGAGATACCTGCACCAGATCCTGGAAGACGCCCCGGAGACGGCAGGCGCGCGCATCCTGCGCCGGCGGCTCGAGGCGCTTGCGGCAGGGCTCGCCGATCCGGAGCTTTCGGGGGCGAGCATCACCCAGATCGGCTTTGCCAGCGGCTTTTCCTCGGCCTCGCATATCAGCCGCGCCTTCCGCGCGCATTTCGGCCAGGCGCCGTCGGCGTTCCGCGCGGCGGCACTGGCGAAGGCCCGGCAGGGGGCGAAGCGCGGGTAAGGGATCTTGGGCGCGGGGCGGTTTGGCGCTATCGTGTCCGCGATCGGCAGATCAGGCTCAGGAGCGTTCGCAATGCAGCTCGGTGCATTCTCCATCAGTCTCGCGGTCAAGGATCTCGCGGTGTCGCGGGCGTTCTACGAGAAGCTCGGCTTCCGCGCGGTGGGCGGAGAGACCGGCGAGAAATGGCTGATGATGCAGAACGACGACTGCGTGATCGGGCTGTTCGAGGGCCTCATCGAGAAAAACATCCTGACCTTCAATCCCGGCTGGGTCACCCGGTCGGAACCTGTCGAGCGGTTCACCGATGTGCGCGAGCTGCAGCGGCAGCTCAAGGCTTTGCGCGTTCCGATCGAGACGGAGGCCGACGAGGCCGCGACAGGTCCCGCGAGCTTCGTCATCACCGACCCCGACGGCAATCCGATCCTGATCGACCAGCACCGCTGAGACGGCTGCCTGCCGTCCCCGGGTGCTGCGTCAGTCGAGGAAGCTCACCGTCACGCCGGGTTCGACCAGGCCTGCCAGTTCCTCCGCGTCCCAGTTGGTGAGCCGCACGCAGCCATGCGAGGCGGTCTTGCCGATCTTGGAGGGTTCGGGCGTGCCGTGGATGCCGTAGGTGGGTTTCGACAGCGCGATCCAGATCGAGCCCACCGGGCCGTTGGGTCCGGGCGGGACCTGCAGGATCTTGTCGTTGTCGCCCTGCTTGAAATTGACCTTGGGATTGTAGGTGTAGCCCGGATTGCGCGCCACGCGCTCGATGGTGACTTCGCCGCTCGGCGAGGGCGTGTCGGACGAGCCGATGGTGGCGGGATAGGCCACCAGCAGCTTGCCGCTCGAATCGTAGCCGCGGACCTGCTTGCGGGCCTTGTCGGCGACGATACGGGCCACCTTGCCGGTCTTCTTGACGCCGGTGTTGACGACCTTGATCTCGACGCCGGGGCGGGTGAAATCCACGCCCGGATTGAGCGCCTTGAGGTAATCCTCGTCCATGTGAAAGCGCTCGGCGAGCATTTCCAGCGTCGAGGTGTAGGACAGCCGCTCGAGCTTGGCCTTGTCGGCGTAATCGGTCGGGATCGAGGCCACGAAGGGGCCGGAGGCATCTTCCGAGGTGATGGTGTAGGTGGTGAAGGCGAGCCCGCCCTCGGCCGCCAGGCGCCGGACGATCAGGTCGGTGTCGGCGGGGTCGATGCGCTCGCCGGTTTCCTCGAACCAGGCGTCGAGCGCCTTGTTGACGTTGGAGCCCATGCGGCCGTCGATGACGCCGGGGGAGATGCCGTTGCGGTCGAGATAGACCTGCAAGGCGGCGACCTGCGCCTTGGAAAGCTGCGCGGTCTTGGGCTGCAGCGGCTCGGTCTTCATGGCGGGTTCGACAAAACGCGGCGCCTCGATCACCCGTGGCATGTCGGTATCGCCGGCCGAGCCGCTCTCGTCGCGCTCCGTCGGCACCGTGCCGGTCATCGGATTGAGGTCACGGCGTTCGATGCTTGCGGTGTCGGGCGCAGGGGGAAAGGCATCGCGCGACGACCGTTCGCGCGGCGGCAGCGGCCGTTCGGGGAAACCGTCGTCCTGGTCCCAGCTCCCGGGCTGGTCCCATGAATCGTTCCATTGGCCGCCCCACTGCTCGCGCGGGGCCCGGTTCCAGGCCCGGTCGCGCTCCCACTCCCGGGGCCGGGCGCGCTCTCCGCCCTGTTGCTGGCGGTATTGCCAGGCCGGGATCTCGAAGCCGATGACCTGGTCCCAGGCATCGATCAGCAGCCGGCGGCCCTGGGTGTCGACCACCACGCGCACCGCGCCTGCTTCGGGAATGTCGCGCATCAGCCGGCCATCGGTGTCGACGACCACCATGTCGCCATCCCGAGGGGCTGCGAGCGCCTGAGGTACGGACAGTGCGCTCAATGCCAGAAGGGCGGCGGCAAAACGGAGGCGGGCAATCTGTGTCATGCGGTCAACCTGGGGCTCCTGGGACAATGGGGTATAGCATTGCCCGAACATGCTGAACGGAGCCTGAACAAACGTCGCAAACCGGGCGTCAGTAAGGCAATCCCACATAGTTTTCCGCAAGCGCGGTCTTGGCGGCCTCGGAGCCGAGCGTGTAGGCGAGTTCGGTTTCGACGATCCGCGCCTCGAACGGCGCCTGGTCGGGAAACCGATGCAGCATGGTCGTCATCCACCAGGAAAACCGCACCGCCTTCCACACCCGCGCCAGCGCGCGTTCCGAATAGGCATCGAGCACGTGGTCGTCGCGTTCGAGGAAATGGCTGCGCAGCCCCTCGAACAGGTAATGCACGTCGGAGACCGCCAGATTGAGCCCCTTGGCGCCGGTGGGAGGCACGATATGGGCGGCGTCGCCGACCAGGAACAGCCGGCCGAAGCGCATCGGTTCGGCGACGAAGGAGCGGAGCGGCGCGATCGACTTCTCGAAGGACGGCCCGGTTGTGACGCGCTCGGCGATATCGGCCGGCAGCCGCCGGCGCAATTCGGTCCAGAAGCGGTCATCCGACCAGGCGTCGATGCTGTCGCCGGCATTGCACTGGATGTAATAGCGGCTGCGCGTTCGCGAGCGCATCGAGCAGAGCGCAAACCCGCGCGAATGGCTGGCATAGATCAGTTCGTGGCTGACCGGCGGCACATCGGCCAGAATGCCGAGCCAGCCGAAGGGATAGACCTTCTCGAAGGACCGGATCGCCTTTTCCGGCACCGAGCGACGGCTCGCGCCGTGAAAGCCGTCGCAGCCGGCGATGAACTGGCAGTCGAAGCGCGTCTCCTCACCGCCGATCCGGCAGGTCACGTAAGGATGGTCGCTGTCGAAATCATGCGGCTCGACCGCGTCGACCTCGTAATGGGTGAGGCCGCCGGTGTCCGCGCGGCGGTCGACCAGGTCGCGGGTGATCTCGGTCTGGCCATAGACGGTGACATATTTGCCGCCGGTCAGCCCGTTCAGGTCGATCCGGTGGTGTTCGCTCTCCCGGGTGATGGCGAAGCCGTCATGCACCAGGCCCTGGGCGTTCATCCGGGCCCCGGCGCCCGCGGCTTCGAGCATCCGCTTGGCGCCCTGCTCGATCACGCCGGCGCGGACGCGCGAGAGCACGTGATCGAGGCTCACCCGTTCGAGAATGACGGTTTCGATGCCGATATCGTGCAGCAACTGGCCGAGCAACAGGCCCGACGGGCCGGCGCCGATGATGCAGACCTGTGTCGATACTGTCCTCATGGTCAACCTCCTCCCGGTTCACCGATCCTTTCAATGGAGCGCAGCAGTGCCGCCGCTCCCCCGAGCGAAGCGCCGGCGGCCTCGCACATCTGCGGCAGGATCATCCATTCGAGCATCCAGGCAGCACCCGAGCGCTCCATTTCGTGCACGGCAGACTGATGCATGCCGGCCACCAGCGTGGCGTTGAAGCGGGCGAGCGTGACCAGCCGTTCGGCCGCCACCGGGTTCTGCTTGTGCGGCATCGCGGAGGAGCCGCCGCCGCCCGACAGCCGGATGTCCGGTTCGCCGCGCAGCGCCATCATCGCCACGTCCTGGCCGATCTTGCCGAGCGCGCCCGTGAGTTCCGACAGCCAGGTCGCATAGGCGATCATCGGCGCGCGCGCCGTGTGCCAGCTGTGCCCGGGCCAGCGCAGGTCGAGCGTGCGGGCCAGCGTTTCGGCGACCAGGGTCGCCGCCTCGCCGAGCGCCTTGAGGTCGCCCACGGCGCCGCCGAATTGCAGGATGCGGTTCTGCTCCCGGAGCCGGGTCTGGCGCGCGCGCAGGTCTTCGAGCGGGCGTTGCCAGGCGCCGATCCGGTCGCTGGCCGTGAAGGCGAGCGCGGGCTGCATGCGGGTGACGGCTTCGAGCGTGTGGGCGCCATCGCGGGCCGCGAGCGTATCAAGCGCGGCAATCACGCCATCGAGCCGGCGGCTCAGAATGGTTCCGGCCTTGCCGAGCGCCTCGATCATGGCCGTGTCGACCAGATCCTGGCTGGTGGCGCCGTGGTGCAGCAGGTCGCTGCCAGGGCCCGTCACGCGGGCGCGCAGCTGGCGCACATAGTCGGGCGCCGGCACCCCGTCGCGGAGCGTCGCCTCGGCGATCGAGGCCGGATCCGGCTCGAAAGCCGCGATCTGCTCGATCAGGGCGGCGGCGTCATCGGGTTGGATCAGGTGCGCCTGCGCCAGGCCCTTGAGCAGCGCCTGCTCAAAGCGGGCGAAGCTGGCGAACAGGGCGGCATGCGAGAACAGCCCGGCGATCTCGCGGTCGCCGGACAGGTCGCTCATCCATCCCTGTCCGCCGGTCTCCATCTCAGACCCGTTCCAGCGCGATGGCGATGCCCTGGCCGACGCCGATGCACATGGTGGCGAGCGCCAGCTTCTCGTTGCGGATGCCGAGTTCGAGCGCCGCGGTTCCGGTGATGCGCGCGCCGGACATGCCGAGCGGATGGCCGAGCGCGATGGCGCCGCCATTGGGGTTGATGTGGTCGGCGTCTTCGGGGAGGCCGAGCTCGCGCAGGACGGCGATGCCCTGGCTGGCAAAGGCTTCGTTGAGTTCGATCACGCCGAAATCGGCGGGCTTCAATCCGAGCCGGGCGCAGAGCTTCCGCGTGGCGGGCGCCGGGCCGATGCCCATGATCCGCGGCTCGACGCCGGCGGTGGCGCCGCCGAGGATGCGGGCGATCGGGGTGAGCCCGTGCTTTTTCGCGGCCGCTTCGCTGGCGATGATCAGGGCCGCCGCGCCGTCATTGACGCCCGAGGCATTGCCGGCCGTCACGCTGCCGCCGGCGCGGAACGGCGTGGGCAGCTTGGCGAGCTGCTCGGCCGTGGTCGAGGGGCGGGGATGCTCGTCGGCATCGACCACCACCGGAGCGCCCTTGCGGCTCGGGATCTCGACCGCGACGATTTCTTGCGCGAGCCGGCCCGAGGCCTGGGCGGCGCCGGCGCGGGCCTGGCTGCGCAGCGCGAAGGCGTCCTGGTCGGCGCGGGAGATGCCGAACTGCTCGGCCACGTTCTCGCCGGTTTCGGGCATGGAATCGATGCCGTACTGAGCCTTCATCACCGGATTGACGAAGCGCCAGCCGATGGTGGTGTCGTAGATTTCGGCGTTGCGCGAATAGGCGCTGTCGGCCTTGGGCATGACGAAGGGCGCGCGCGACATGCTTTCGACGCCGCCGGCAATCACGATGCCGGCTTCACCGGAGCGGATCATGCGGGCGGCGGCGAGGATCGCGTCCATGCCCGAGCCGCACAGCCGGTTGATGGTGGTGCCGGGCACCGAGACCGGAAGGCCGGCGAGCAGGGTCGCCATGCGCGCGACATTGCGGTTGTCCTCGCCCGCCTGGTTGGCGCATCCGTAATAGACGTCGTCGATCTCGCCCCAGTCGACATTGGGGTTGCGCCGGGTCAGTTCCCGGATCGGGGCGGCGCCGAGATCGTCGGCGCGGGCGCTTGCCAGCGCGCCGCCGAAACGGCCGATCGGGGTGCGGATGTAATCACAGATATAGGCTTCGGCCATCAGGCGGCTTCTCCGGTTTTTCCGCCGGAATGGGCGGCTTTGGTGCGGGCGTTGAGATCGCGCAGGGTCTTGAGCTCGACCTCGGTCGGGCGAGGGGTTTCGTCGAGCGCATCGGCGAACCGGACGGTCCAGCCGCATTCGGCCTGGACCATCTCGCGGGTGACGCCGGGGTGCAGCGACACCACGGTGAATTCCCGTGTTACAGGATCGCTGCGCCAGACGGCAAGGTCGGTGACCATCAGCGTCGGGCCTTTGGTGGTGATCCCGAGCCGCGCGCGGTGATCGCCGCCCTCGCCATGGCCGAAGCTCGTGAAGAAGTCGATCTTGTCGACCATGGCGCGCTTGGACTGCTTGAGCGTGATGAAGATCTCGCCGCAGGAGGACGCGATCTCCGGCGCGCCGCCGCCGCCGGGAAGCCGGGTCTTGGGCTGGTCGTAGTCGCCGATCACGGTGGTGTTGATGTTGCCGAAGCGATCGATCTGGGCCGCGCCGAGAAAGCCGACGGTGACGCGTCCGCCCTGCAGCCAGTAGCGGAACATCTCGGGCACCGAGACGGTGGTCACGGCCGTGTCGCAGAGTTCGCCGTCGCCGATCGACAGCGGCAGCACAGTGGGGGCGGTACCGATGGTGCCGCTTTCATAGATCAGGGTGATGTCGGGTGCGTGGGTCAGGCGGGCGATGTTGCAGGCGGCCGAGGGCGCGCCGATGCCCACGAAGCAGACATCGGTGTTCCTGAGCGCGCGCGCAGCCGCGATCGTCATCATTTCGGTGGGGGTGAAATCCGTCTCGCTCATGCGGCGCTCCGGAGATGGCTGACGCGGCCTGCGAAATCCTGCGGCGCCGCTTCGAGCACGTTCGCCTTCATCCAGGCGAGGAAACTGTCGCGGTCGCTGGCGATCCTGTCCCAGGCGATGTAGCTCGCATTGTCGCGTGGATAATAGCCGTGGGCATAGGAGGGATGGGCGCCGCCCGGCACCACCGAAATCGCGCTCACGGTCCAGCCGGGCAGAACGCAGGCATTGGGGTGTGCGTGAAGCTCGTCGACCACTTCCTCGACGGTGACGACCGCGCGTTTGGCGGCAAGCACCGCCTCCTTCTGCACGCCGACAATGCCTTCGATCAGCACATTTCCCTTCCGGTCGGCCTTCTGGGCGTGGATGAAGCTCACATCCGGGCGGATCGCCGGGACGGCTGCCAGTTCCTCGCCGGTGAAGGGGCAGGTGATGTGCTTGATGTTGGGATTGACCCTGGCCAAGTCCGCGCCCTTGTAGCCGCGCAGCACGGCAAAGGGCAGGCCGGCAGCCCCGGCCTCGTAGGCATTGGCCATGGCCGCGTGGGAATGCTCCTCGATCTCGATCCGGTGCGGCCAGCCGTTCTCGACGGAATCGCGCAGCCGCCTGAGCAGTCCGACGCCGGGATTGCCGGCATAGGAGAAGATCAGCTTGCGCACCGCGCCCATGCCGATCATCTGGTCATAGACGAGATCCGGCGTCATCCGCACCAGCGTCAAGTCCTTCACCCCCTGTCTGAGCGCCTCGTGGGCGGCGGCATGCGGGATCAGATGGGTGAAGCCCTCGAAGGCGGCGGTGTCGCCGGATTTGAGATTCTGCGCCACCGCGTCCGAGAGCGGCATGAAGTGAGCCATGTCGTGTCTGTCCCTAGATGTCGAAGAAGACGGTTTCCTGCGGGCCCTGCAGGTGGATGTCGTGGCAATAGGTCTGGCCGTCGCCGCTCGCAATCAGGGTTGCGACCCGGTCGCGGTGTTCGATGCGGCCAAGGACGGGGTCGGCCTCATTGGCCTCGGCCTCGTCGGCGAAATAGATCCGGGTGTTAAGCCCCAGATTGATGCCGCGGGCGACGATCCAGACATTGATGTGCGGCGCCTGCAGACGGCCGTCGGGGAAGGGGACCCGGCCGGGCTTGACGGTTTCGAAACGGAACACGCCGGTGTCGGGATCGGCGGCCGAGCGGGCCCAGCCGCAAAACGCCTCGGTGGCGCGGGCATGGTAGACGCCGTCGGCGTCGGCCTGCCAGATCTCCACCAGCGCGTCCTTGAGCGGCGCGCCGCTGCCGTCGATGATCCGGCCTTCGAGCGTGATGCGCTGGCCCTTTGTGGTGGCGCTGACCATGGTGGCGCCGAGATCGGCGGCGTAAACGCCTGTGATGCCGCAGACATTGGGGGTGAGCCCGATATGGACATAAGGTCCGGCGGTCTGGGAGGGGGATTCCCGGAACGGATAGAGCGGCGGAAGCGTGGAGCCGGTCATGTCAGTTGCCCTCCATCCGGTTATCGAACAGCGTCGAGCGGCTGCCGCGCAGGACGATGTCGAAGCGGTAGGCGAGTGCATCCATCGGCACGCTCGCATTCATGTCGAGCCGGGCGGTCAATTGTGCGATCGCCTTCGGATCGTTGATGGTGCGCACGATCGGGCAGCGCGCGATCAGCGGATCGCCCTCGAAATACATTTGCGTGATCAGCCGCTGGGCGAAGCCGTGGCCGAAGACGGAGAAGTGGATATGCGCCGGGCGCCAGTCGTTCGGCCCGTTCGGCCAGGGGTAAGGGCCGGGGCGGACGGTGCGGAAGTGATAGCCGCCCTTGTCGTCGGAGATCGTGCGGCCGCAGCCGCCGAAATCCGGATCGAGCGGGGCGAGGTAACCGTCCTTCTTGTGGCGGTAGCGGCCGCCGGCATTGGCCTGCCAGAATTCGATCAGCACATTGGGCACGGGCCGCCCGGCCTCGTCGAGCACGCGGCCGCCGACGATGATGCGTTCGCCGATGGCGCTCATGCCGGGGCGGGCGAAATTGAGCGTGAGATCGTTGTCGAGTGGCCCGAGCATATCGTGGCCGAACGCCGGTCCGGTGGTTTCCGAAAGGGTGTTGCCGAAAGCGACCAGCGGGCGGGCGGGCGAGCGCAGCACCGAGGTCTTGTAGTCGGGGGTGAGCGCCTTGGGATGCCAGGTCCTGTCGCGCGGGAAGAAGCCTGCAATCGGCGGCGGGTTCGCGCTCATGAGCGGTCTCCTTCGCGCGGACTGCGCATCTCGGACAGCGTGCGTTTGGCGATGCGGAAGGCGGTGTTGGCGGCGGGCACGCCGGCGTAGATCGCCACATGCATCAGCGCCTCGCGAATGTCGCTTTCGCTGGCGCCGGTATTGGCGGTGGCGCGGATATGCATGGCGAGTTCCTCCTCGTGCCCCAAAGCCGCGAGCAGCGCGATGGTGACCATCGAGCGCTCGCGATGGCTCCAGTCTCGGCGCGACCAGACCCGTTCCCAGGCGCCGGCGGTGATCAGGTCCTGAAACGGTGCGTCGAAATCCGTGCCTGCTGCGGCGGCCGCGTCGACATGCGCGTCGCCCAGGACGGCGCGGCGGGTGCGCTCGCCCCTGGATATGCTGTCGGTCATCCGATCCTCCCCGATCTTCTGCCTCCCTGTCTCTAGTTTACATAGTGGAATGGAAATGAATAATGATTTTTTGAGGCTTTAATCATACCTGTATCGATATGGATATTTCGCGACGCATCAAGATCCGCCATCTCGAAGCCTTTGTCGAAGTGGCGCGGCAGAAGAGCGTGGGCCGGGCGGCAATCACCCTGTCGCTGACACAGCCGGCAGTGACACGCACCATCCGCGAACTCGAGGAGATCGTCGGCGCGGCGCTGATCGAGCGCGAGGGCCGCGGAATCCGGCTGTCGCACCAGGGCGAGGTGTTCCTGTCGCATGCGGGATCGGGTCTTGCCGCCGTGCGCGGCGGGATCGCAGCCCTCGCCAATGTGGCGACCGTCGCCGGCCCGCCGGTGCGGGTCGGCGCGCTGCCGACGGTCTCTGCCACGATCATGCCCGGCGCGGTCGCCGAATTCCTCGATTCCGGCTTCAAGAGCCCGCTCAGGGTGATCACCGGTGAAAACCGGGTGCTGCTCGACCAGTTGCGCAAGGGCGATCTCGATCTCGTCATGGGGCGCATGCCTGCGCCCGAGAACATGGTGAGCCTACGGTTCGAGCCGCTCTATCGCGACCGGGTGATCTTCGTCGTCTCCAGGACCCATCCGCTCGCCGGGCAGCGGCAGGTGACCGCCGACATTCTCGCCCGCCATCCGGTGCTTGTGCCGCCCGAAGGTTCGATCATCCATCCCTTCGTGGAGCGGCTGATGCTGGAACAGGGCATGGCGCGACCTGGGCGGGCGATCGAGACCGTGTCCGACAGTTTCGGCCGGGCCTATCTGAGGGCGAGCGACGCGATCTGGATCATTTCGCGCGGTGTGGTCGCGGCCGAGATCGCCTCGGGCGAGTTCGTGGAACTGCCGATCGACACCGGTTCGACCATGGGCGCGGTCGGGCTGATCACGCGCGAGACCGAGACCCCGCACGATGCCGCGGTGTTCTTTGCCGATCTGTTGCGCCGGCGCACGGCGGGCAACTGACCTAACCGGGCCGCGCGCATTTTGACTTTCGTTTCTTTCGTTTTAATCTCTGGACGAACGCAACGCCTCCCGGATTCGCCGCCCCATGTTTCTCGCGCCGCGCCATGCCGAAATCATCGACCTTGCCCGCACCGAGGGCCGCGTGCTGGTCGAGGACCTGGCGGCGCGGTTCGAGGTCACGCCGCAGACCATCCGCAAGGACCTGAACGACCTGTGCGACCGGCAATTGCTGATGCGCATCCATGGCGGGGCGGTGCTGCCGTCGGGCACGCAGAATCTCGAATATGCCCAGCGCGGCAAGATCGCAGCGGCCGAGAAGGCTGCGATCGGCGAGGCGGCGGCGGCGCTCATTCCCGACAATGCGTCGCTGTTCATCAATATCGGCACCACCACCGAGGCGGTGAGCCAGGCGCTGCTGAGGCACGGGCGGCTGATGATCATCACCAACAACATCAATGTCGCCAACCGGATGCGGCCTTTCGCGCAGTTCGAGGTGGTGATCGCCGGCGGCGTGGTGCGCGCCTCCGACGGTGGCATCGTCGGCGAGGCGGCGGTCGATTTCATCCGCCAGTTCAAGGTCGACTATGCCGTGATCGGCGCCTCCGCGATCGACCGCGACGGGGCGCTGCTCGATTATGATTTCCGCGAGGTCAAGGTCGCGCAGGCGATCATCGCCAATGCGCGGCATGTGATCCTGGTGGCCGATTCCACCAAGTTCGAGCGCACCGCGCCCGTCCGGATCGGCCATCTCGAGCAGGTCGACACCTTCGTCACCGACCGCTGCCCCGACGAGGCAATCCGCCGGATCTGCCGCGACTGCGAGGTCGAGCTGGTCGAGACCATGCGCCGGCCCGAGCCAGGCTAAACCGGCTCGCGCGCCTGGCGCACCGCGGCGTCGAGACCCTTTGCGATCCGCTCGGGGATTTCCAGTCTGCGCATCTCCTCGAGCCCCGCGGCGGTGGTCCCGGCATAGGCGATCATCTGCTCGACATGATCGGCCGGCGTGTCGGCGCCGTGGGCGAGCATGGCGCCCGAGGCGAAAAACAGCTGCCGCACCGCCCGCTCGGCGATGGCCGGGGCGATGCCCGCGCCGGTGGCATAGTCGATCATCGCCTGGGCATAAAGCGCCACGAAGCCCGGCACCGGCCCGGTCAGCGCGGTGAAGGTGTCGATCTGGGCTTCCTCGCCGACCTCGTCGGTCTGTCCGCAGGCTTCGAACAGAGCGGTCACGCAGGCGCGGTCGTCCGCATTGACGGCACTGGTGGCGACCCAGGGACTGTAGGCGAGGCCGATGGCGGCGGCGGGGCTGGTCATGGCCCGGACGATGCGTCCCGAGCCGGTCGCTTCTTCCAGCCTGTCGGTCGTGACGCCCGCCATCACCGATATCACCAGGCGGTCGGGCATCGACAGCGACAGCCCGGGTAGCGCTGCGGGCGGGAGGCAGAGCACGACGATCTCGCAGGCTGCGGCAAGCTCTGCCACGTCGGTGGTGACTGTCACCTCTGTAAACTGCTCGAGGCCCGCGCGCGATCCGCTGCGGTTGCAGATCCAGAGGTCGGCGGCGCTGACCGCGCCCCTGTCGATCAGCGCCTGCGCGATGGCCCTGCCGAGCATGCCCGATCCGCCGATGATGCCTGTCGGTCGCGCGATCTGCGCCATGGCCCCGTCCTCCTTGCGTTTCAGGCCGCCCTCCCGGCACACCCCGGGGCAGATTATCCGGATTCGGCCGCTCCAACACCCGCTTGGGACGCTTTCGGGGGAATGTCGGCTAGGGGCGCCGCTCTCTCGCCTTTAAGGCGCTGAAAATGCGGAGCAAATCGTCCGGTCTCTCGCCTTTTAACGGTTTTGCCGATCCCGTATCAACACATCGCTGTCATGCTGAAGATGTTGCCGCGATGTCACCCGCCGGCGTTGCACTTGGATCGGCGCGGTGAAAATGCGAGAACAATCCTTTTTGTTGTCACGGTTGCCATTATATACCGGGGGTGATGGCGCCCGACCCTGAACCAAGGCCCGTTCCCGTTCGCCTTCCCCCCGCGTGACCTCCGGCCCGGGGCTTCGCGCGGATCCTATTTGAGAGCAGGTATTTTATGGCCAAGCCAAGGTTTCACACGGTCGCTGCCTTTGTCGTGTTCGCGGTCGCGGCGGCATGGGTGCTGACGGGCGATTTTTCCGCCATCGGCAGCGATGCGAAGACGCCCGATGGGGCGGAGGCCACGTCCGAAACAGCGACACCGGAGCCGGAGCAGCCAAAGCTGCTGCGCACCGTCGCCGTGGCCGAGCCGGAATTCATGGCGCACAACCGGATCATCAGGATTTCGGGCGTGACCGCGCCTGACAAGCGCACCACGCTTGCCACCCGCAGCGCCGGGATTCTGGGCGAACTCAAGGTCGAGAAGGGAGACCGGGTCAAGGCCGGCGATGTGGTGCTGGTGCTCGACGGAGCGGAAAAGGCCGCGATGGTGGAGACCGCCCGCGCGCTTCTCGACCAGCGTCTCAAGGAATCCGACAATATCGACCGCCTTGCCAAGGACGGCATTGCCCCGCAAACCCAGATCGATAGCGCCCGCTCGGCGCTGGCCTCGGCTCGGTCGCAACTCGAGGCGGCGCAGGCCGATGTCGACCGGCTGACGGTGGTGGCGCCTTTCTCGGGCGTGATCGACCAGGTGATGGTGGAAGAGGGCAGCTGGCTGCCGTCGGGCGAGGCGGCCGCCGTGCTTTTGCAACTCGATCCGGTGCTGGCCAAGGGCGAAGTCAGCGAGCGCGAGATCGCCCATGTCGAGGTCGGCAGCGAAGCGGACGTGCGCCTGATTAGCGGCGAGGTGGTGTCGGGGCGGGTCCGGCATGTGAGCCTTGAGGCGACCACCGGCACCCGCACCTACCCGGTCGAGGTGGAGATTGCCAATCCCGACAATCTGGTTCCCGCCGGCATGACCGCAGAGATCATGATCAAGGCCGAAACCGTCACCGCGGTGCGGCTGCCGCGGTCGGTGGTCACGCTCGATGCGGACGGCAATCTCGGCCTGCGCATTCTCAAGCCCGATTCCACCGTCGGCTTCGTGCCGATCGACCTGATCGACGATTCCGCCGAAGGCCTCGTGCTCGGCGGCGTTCCCGAGGACGCGAAGATCATCGTCGCCGGCCAGGACCTGGTCAAGGAAGGCGACACCGTCAATGCCGTGCCCGCCGAAGGCCGCCTCTCCGAGGGCGCGACGGCACACCTGACGGGGACCTCCAAATGAATTTCGTCGATGTCGCCATTCGCAATGCGCGGCTGACGATCGCGGTTCTCTTGTTTCTCATCATTGCCGGGTCGATGGCCTATGTCTCGATCCCCAAGGAAGCGGAGCCGGACGTCAAGATCCCGATCATCTATGTGAGCCTGACCTATCAGGGGATCTCGCCCGAGGATTCGGAGCGGCTGCTGCTGCGCCCGGTCGAGACCAAGCTCAAGAACGTGACCGGCATCAAGGAGATGCGCTCGACCGCCTATCAGGGCGGCGGCAATGTGGTGATCGAGTTCATGGCCGGGGCCGACCTCGCCAAGGCGCTCGACGACGTGCGCAACAAGGTCTCAGACGCCAAGCCGGACCTGCCCACGGGCGCGGAGGAGCCGACGGTCAACGAGGTCAATATCTCGGAATTCCCGGTGCTGGTGGTGACGCTGTCGGGCGATGTGCCCGAGCGGGCGCTGACGCGCGCGGCGCGCGAGCTGCGCGACCGGATCGAGGAAGTCAACGGCGTTCTCGACGCGGCGCTGCAGGGCGCGCGCGACGATCTGGTCGAGGTGATCATCGATCCGGTGAAGCTGTCGTCCTACGGCATGCAGCTCGACCAGCTGATCGCCGGCGTCAACGCCTCGAATTCGGTCGTCGCCGCCGGCGCGCTCGAGGGCGAGGAGGGGCGCTACGCGGTCAAGGTGCCGCTTTTGATCGAAACCGTCGAGGATGTGGCCAACCTGCCGATCATCGCCGGCTCCAATGCCGTGGTGCGCGCCCGCGATCTCGCCACCATCCGCTCGACCTTCAAGGATGCCGAGACCGTCACCCGGCTCGACGGCCGCTCGGCAATCGCCATCGAAGTGTCCAAGCGCACCGGCGCGAACCTGATCGAGACCGTCGATGCGGTCAAGGCAGTCGCCGAAGACTTCAAGTCGTTGCTGCCGGAGGGCGCTTCGATCGGATTCAGCCAGGACAAGTCGACCTCGATCCGGCAGCTGCTCGGCGATTTGCAGAATTCGGTGCTGACGGCGGTGATCCTGGTCTTCATCGTCATTCTCTACTCGCTGTCGGGGCGCGCCTCGCTGCTGATCGGCTTTGCCATTCCCGCTTCGTTCCTGATGGGCATCCTGGCGCTGCAGCTCTCGGGCCTGACGGTCAATATCGTGGTCCTGTTCAGCCTGATCCTGGCGGTGGGCATGCTGGTCGATGACGCCATCATCGTCACCGAATTTGCCGAACGGCGCATGTCGGAGGGCATGGACCGGCGCGAGGCGTTTTCGCTCGCGGCCAAGCGCATGGCCGGGCCGGTGGTGGCCGCGACGCTGACCCGCGTGGCGGCATTCTCGCCGCTTCTGTTCTGGCCCGGCGTGGTCGGTGAATTCATGAAATACATGCCGATCACGCTGATTGCGACGCTGTCGGCCTCGCTGCTTTATGCGCTGGTGTTCACGCCCACGCTCGGTGCGATGTTCGCCAAGCCGACGATCGAGGCAGGCCAGAAGCGCGATGGGCTCTACATGAAGTTCGTGAGCCGCGCCGTGCGCCATCCCTTCATCGTCGTGGCCTTCACGATCGTGGCGCTGGTCGTGGTGCCGCTGGCCTATGGCAAATTCGGCAAGGGCGTCGAGTTCTTCCCCAGCGTCGAACCCGACTACGGGCTTCTCTATGTCCACGCCCGCGGCAATCTCTCGCTCGAGGAAAAGGACGCAGCCGTGCGCGCGGTCGAAAAGCGGCTCCTGGGCTGGCCGGGCCTGACCAGCGTCTACACCCGCGTGGGCAAGGTCGGCGGCGGCGGCAGCGATGTCGCCGAGGACGTGGTCGGTGTCATCCAGTACGAGTTCGTCGACTGGCGCGAGCGCAAGCCGGCCGGCGAGATCCTCGACGACTTCCGCCGCGAACTGGTGGGCTTCCCCGGCGTGGATATCGAAGTGCTGGTGCCCGAAGGCGGGCCGCCGACCGGCAAGGCGATCCAGATCCGGCTCTCCGCGGCCAATCCGGAAGGACTTCCGGATGTGGCGCGCAAGGTGGCGGCACAGCTCGAGGCCACGCCCGGCGTGATCGACGTCTCCGACGGCTTGCCGCCGCCCGGGATCGACTGGGAGATCAAGGTCGACCGTTCGGTCGCGGCACGTTACGGCATCGGCCCCTCGGCGGTCGGCACCGTGGTCCAACTGGTCACCACCGGCCTCAAGCTCACCGATTACCGGCCTGCCGGCGCCGACGATGCCGTCGACATCCGGCTCAGGCTGCCCGAGGACCGGCGGACGCTCTCGACGCTGGACGATCTGAGGATCGAGACCAGCCACGGGTCCGTGCCGATCTCCAATTTCGTGACCCGCGAACCGGCGGTCAGCACCGGTACGCTCACCCGCATCGACGGGGTGCGCACCATCACCGTGCAGGCGGGCATCGCCGAAGGGCTTCAGGCCGACGCGGTGCGGCGCGGCATCGTCCAGGAGCTGGAAAAGGCCAATCTCAACGAGCTCGGCATCCGCTGGAAGCTCGCGGGCGAGGACGAGGAGCAGAAGGCTGCCGGCGCCTTCCTGAGCAAGGCCTTCGGGGCGGCGATCTTCCTGATCTTCATCGTGCTGCTGGCCCATTTCAACAGGTTCCTGTCGGTGGCGCTGGTGCTGTCGGCGGTGGTGATGTCCACCATCGGCGTGCTGCTGGGTCTCATCATCATGGGCCAGCCCTTCGTCGTCGTCATGACCGGCATCGGCATCATCGCGCTGGCGGGCGTGGTGGTGAACAACAACATCGTGCTGATCGACACCTACGACCACCTGCGCCGGGAGGGCAGCGACAAGCTCGACGCCATTCTGGAGACCTGCCGCGAGCGTGCGCGTCCCGTGCTGCTGACGGCGATCACCGCCATTCTCGGCGTGCTGCCGATCGCCTTCGGGCTGAACCTCGAACTGCTTTCGCACGAGACCACCTATGGGGCGCCTTCGACCCAGTGGTGGGTGTCGCTGTCGAGCGCGATCGTGTTCGGCCTCGCCTTCTCGACCATCCTCACGCTGGTGGTGACACCGTCGCTGCTGATGATCGTCACGCGCTCGAAGAACTCGAAGGTGACGGCCTGGTGGCAGCGGATGAAGGCGCGCGTCGGGCTTGGCGGCAAGGCGAAAGCCGCGGGAACGCCCGAAGCGGCGGAATAGCGCTCCGCTATTCCGGGCGGCAGATCTCGCGGGCGCGGATGGCCCGCGCGGTGCGCCAGACCAGCGTCGCTACCGCGATCACCAGCGCCCCCGTCAGGCCGAAGCCCACGACCTTGTGGGCGTCCGATCCTGTTTCGGAGGCGAACAGGTAGGAGGCGACCGAAAGTGCCGCGAGCGGAAAGGTGAGCGCCCACCAGGACAGGGCGAAAGGCAGCCTGAAGAAGCGCGGTGCCTGGGTCAGCACGATCAGCGCAAAGACATAGCCGGAATTGAGCAGGATCCGCGCAAACGCATCGACCTCGCCGGTGAGCCGCACCCAGGCGATGAAGGCCACCGCCGGCGGGGCGATCAGGATCACCAGAGTGGGCATCAGCCGCGACGGCAGCGGCTCGTGGAAGATCAGCCGGTTCATCACCAGCGTCAGAAGCACGATCCAGAACAGCAGCCCTGCCGAGAAGAACAGCCAGGACAGTTCCACCGCGCCGAACTGGACACCGGCGAGCGGCACCACGACATTGCCGACCGCCGGAATGAACCAGGCCGGGGAGAGGTGCAGCGGCTGGAACGGGCGATGGCCGATCCAGTTGCCGACGACGCTGAGCGCGAGGATGGCTTGCGCCGTCACGCCGAGGCTCCAGACGGCGAAGGCAGCGCCGGGGACAACCGGGGCGAGGGCGGTACCGAGCAGCAGAAGCGAGATCGACACCGTGGGAAAGAAGGCGATGCGGACCGGATGGTTCCACTCGGCCAGCACCGCACGCGGGTGACGCGCGAGCTTGAGGCCATAGAAGAAGATCAGCACCGCGAAGACCGCGATCGCCGCGCCCAGAACGAACTGCGAGGCGCTGTGCGCGAGCCCCGCCGCCCGCTCGGCCGCCGTGAGCGACAGCACAAGGCCCAGGAGGCCCATCATCACGGCGAAAAAGGTGACCGGGAAATTCTCAAGCCGGTCGTGCTTGGCGGCGGACATGTCGACCATGGGTGTGAAGGGTCCTGTGTTTTTGTGATGCGTGTGGCTGTGCCAAATTCAATATAAAAGATCATTGATATAAATCAATGTCCGATGATGTCCGGGTAAACTCTTGATCCGGCGCGGCAAATTCCACCCCTAAAATTGAAGGGGTGTTCCATGGGAGCCGGTCGGGCCGCGGATTTGCCGGCGGCTGTCCGTTCCGGAGCGGCGCGCGAGGGGTGGTCAACTTGACATCGCCGCCTATCTACTGAACGATCATTCAATTCGAGCAGCCTGAAAAATGGTGATAATCGAGTTTTATCATGACGCTGGTGCTGACGGCGCAGTAACGTCGCAGTAGGTCTTGAAAAACCAAGTGTCTTCAGGGAGCGCCTTTGAACACCTCGACATCATCCTCCGCCCCCCGTCCGGCCGCCTCATCCCAGGAGTGCGCGGTTTCGGTCCGTTCGCTCAGCAAGGAGTTCGGAACCGGCGCCAACGCCTTTCGGGCGCTGGACGACGTTTCGGTCGATATCCGCCAGAACGAGTTCTTTACGCTTCTCGGGCCGTCGGGCTGTGGCAAGACCACGCTGTTGCGGCTGATCGCCGGTTTCGAGGAACCCACTGCCGGCGAGATCCTGCTCGATGGCAGGGACCTGTCGCACATGCCGCCCTATCAGCGCCCGGTCAACACGGTGTTCCAGAGCTATGCGCTGTTTCCGCACATGACGATCCGGCAGAACATTTCCTTCGGCCTGGAAATGCTCGGCCGGCCCAAGGACGAGATCAAGCGCGTGACCGCGGAAATGCTCAGGCTGGTGCGGCTCGACTCCATGGCCGACCGGCGCATCAACCAGATTTCGGGCGGCCAGCAGCAGCGCGTGGCGCTCGCGCGGGCGCTGGCCCCGCATCCCAAGGTGCTGCTGCTCGACGAGCCGCTGTCGGCGCTCGACCTGCAACTGCGCAAGGAGATGCAGATCGAACTCAAGCGGCTGCAGCATGACACCGGCATCACCTTCGTGTTCGTGACCCACGACCAGGACGAGGCGCTGACCATGTCGGACCGGATCGCGGTGATGAGCGGCGGCAAGATCCTGCAGATCGGAACGCCGCGGGAGATCTATGACAAGCCCCAGCACCGCTTCGTCGCGGGCTTCATCGGCGAGATCAACCTCTTGCCGGCCGAGGCGCTCGGGGATCACGCCTATGCGGTGGCGGGCGTGGGCACGCTCAAGTCCGACGAGGCCTTCCCGACCGAAAAGGGCGGGAAGGTGATGCTGGCCGTCCGGCCGGAACGGATCACGCTGTCCGAACCATCGGACGGCACCCTGCCGGGCGTCGTGACCAACGTGGTCTATCACGGCACGGACACGATCTTCCACATCAGGCCTGCCGACGGCCTCGAGCTGCGCGCCCGCTCGCAGAACAATTCGGCCCGGCGCCAGTCCTTTGCCACCGGTGACCGGATTGGCTGGTCGGTGGACCCGTCGTCCGTCTCCGTTCTGGTCGACGAGGCACCATGACCCGGGCTGGCAAGACGACCCTGTTCCGGGTCCTGCTGATCGGGCCGGCGCTTCTGGCGATCACAGCCTTCATGATCGTGCCGCTCGGCCTGATGGCCTATATCTCGTTCCGCGGGCGGGACTATTCGGGCGGCGTCCTCTGGGACCAGTTCAGCGTCGAGGCCTATATCCGGCTGTTCTTCGAGCGCCAGCTCGACGACACGCTGGCGCTGAACTTCAATTACATGCTGATCATCCTGCGCTCGGTCTGGCTGTCATTCGTTACCATGGTGGTGTCGCTCCTGGTCGGGTTGCCGGTGGCCATGTTCATGGCGACCCGGGACCGGAAGTGGAAGGCGGTGCTGGTGTTCATGGTGACGCTGCCGTTCTGGACCAACCTCTTGGTGCGCAACTATGCCTGGATCCTGCTGCTGCGCGACCATGGCACCATCAACTCGCTGCTTCTGTGGCTCGGCGTCATTTCCGAACCCCTGCCGCTGCTGCACAACGAATTCGCGGTCGCCGTGGGGCTGACCTATTCGTTCCTGCCGTTCATGGTGCTGCCGATCTATTCCAGTCTTGAAAAGATCGACCTGCGGCTGGTCGAGGCCTCCTTCGACCTCTACGCCACGCGCTGGCAGACCATCCGCCGCGTGATCCTGCCGCTTGCTTTCCCGGGCATCGTCGCGGGCTGCGTGCTGGTGTTTGTGCCCGCACTCGGCGCCTATATCACGCCCGAGCTTCTGGGCGGCGGCAAGACGCTGATGATCGGCAACCTGATCGGCTTCCAGTTCGGCGGCGCCCGCAACTGGCCGTTCGGCGCGGCCCTCGGGCTGTTCCTGCTGGTGCTGGTGCTGGGGTCGCTGAGCCTCTACGCCCGGCGCTATCGTGGCGAACTGGAGGGATCGCGATGAGGCTCAACCCGTTCCGCCGGCGCCGCTTTCCCGGCGACGTCACGCATTGGCCCGGCCTGTTCACCGCAACGATCGCGTTCTTTGCCTTTGTCTATCTGCCGATCCTGATCCTGATCGCGTTGTCGTTCAACGAGAACCGCACGGTGACGGTGTGGACCGGCTTTTCGCTCGACTGGTACCGCGTGGCCTTTGCCAATCGCGATATCGTCGGGGCGGCGACCAATTCGCTGATCATCGCCTCGGTGGCCTCGGTGAGCGCGACCACGCTGGCGACGCTCGCGGCGCTGAGGATGGCGAGCAAGGACCGGTTCATGGGCAAGGGCGCGATCAATGCGGTCTTCGCGCTGCCGATCACGGTGCCCGAGATCGTGCCGGCGGTGGCGACGCTGATGTTCTTCGCAAGCCTCGGCTTCACGCTCGGGCTCGGCACGGTGATCATCGGCCACATCGTGTTCTGCATCCCCTTCGCCTATCTGCCGATCCGTGCGCGGCTCGAAGGCATGGACCCCAAGATCGGAGAGGCGGCGGCGGATCTTTATGCCAATCCGGTGCGCGCCTTCTGGCGGGTGACGCTGCCGCAGCTGATCCCCGGCATCCTGTCGGGGCTGGTGCTCGCCTTCATCATCTCGCTCGATGACTTCGTGACCACCTTCTTCCTGGGCGGGGCCGGTTCGACCACGCTGCCCATCTACATTTTCGGCTTGGTGAGAGTGGGCGTGACGCCGGAGGTCAATGCGATCTCCTCGCTGATGCTGCTCTTGTCGCTTTCGCTAGTCTCCCTGTCCCTGTTCCTGGGGCGGGACCAGAATCGGAACACCGGGCCCGGTTGAGACGACAATGCCCGCAATCAATTGGAGCACATCATGACCAGGCACAACAGGGTAGGACGGCATACCGCCAAACTGCTGATGGCATCCGCCATGACACTCGCCGCATGGAGCGGCGTCGCGCGCGCCGAGGGCGAACTGCACTTGTACAACTGGAGCAACTATTTCGCGCCGGAACTGCTCGAGCGGTTCGAACAGGAAACCGGCACCAAGGTGACGGTCGACAACTACGCCTCCGAGGATGACCTTCTGGCCAAGCTGCAGGCCGGCGGTGGCGGCTATGACGTCATCTTTCCCGGCGCCACCACGCTCGGCGTGATGGTCGAAAAGGGGCTGCTGGCCAAGATCGAAGTCTCCCAGATGGAGAACTTCAAGAACCTGCTGCCGGCCTTCACCACGATTGCCGGCGACGAGAACCGCGAGTACTCCGCACCCTATATGTGGGGCACCACCGGCTTCACCTACGATCCGGCGATGGTTCCAGGCGGCAAGCTCGAGGAAAGCTGGAAGGAACTGTTCGAGCCGCGCGACGAGCTCAAAGGCAAGATCGCCATGCTCAACGAGGTCTCCGATGTGTGGAATGCGGCCGCCTACTACACCGGCATCGACAAATGCACCGAGGATCCCGCCGAAGCGCAGCAGATCCTTGACCTGCTTATGGCGCAGAAGCCGGATGTGAGGCTTTATTCCAACGACGGCACCATCGACCGGATGGTTGCGGGCGAGGTTGCCGCGCACATGCAGTGGAACGGTGCTGCGCACCGGGTCAAGGAAAAGAAGCCCGACGCAGTCTATGTCTATCCGAAGGAAGGGACGAGCTTCTGGACCGACGTGATCGCGGTTCCGAAGGACGCGCCGAACCTGGAAGCGGCCAAGACCTTCGTCAACTGGATGATGTCGCCGGAAATCGCGGCGATCGCGTCGAACTATACCGGCTATTCGAACGCGGTGTCCGGGTCCGGGGAATTCCTCAGGGAAGACCTCAAGGCCGATCCCGCGGTCAATACGCCGGAGGACTACAATGACCGCCTGCGTGCCTTCAAGGCTTGCTCGCCGGCCTCCAAGGACCTGCGTGAAAAGGTCTGGACCAAGCTCAAGTCGTAAGCCGGGCGCATGCAAACGAAAGGGCCGGAACCGCGCGTGCGGTTCCGGCCCTTGCCTTTTGGGCGTGCCGGCAGCGGCTCAGCCGCGCCAGCGCAACAGCAGCCGTTCGGCGCGGCCGATCAGCCAGGCGACGGTGAGCCCGAGCACGGACAATAGCGCCACGCCGGCGATCAGCTGGTCGGTGGCAAACAGCGCGCCCGCCATCAGGATATAGGCGCCGATGCCGTATTCGGCGCCGATCATTTCGGCCGCGACCAGCAGGATGATGGCGATCGAGGCGGAGATGCGGAAGCCCGACAGGATCGCCGGCAGCGCGCCGGGAATGATGATCTTGCGCACGATCGACAGCCACGACAGGCCGAAGGACTGGCCCATGCGGATCAGGTTGCGGTCGACATTGTCGACCCCGCCATAGGTGGCGATGACGGTGGGAAAGAAGGCGCCGAACAGGATGGTGGCGACCTTGGAGCCTTCGCCGATGCCGAACCAGATGATGAACAGCGGCAAAAGCGCGATCTTCGGGATCGGAAACAGCGCCGAGACGAAGGGCGCGACGCCGGCGCGCACCAGCGAGAACAGCGCGATGGCAAGCCCCACGGCGATGCCGAGCAGGCTGCCGAGGCTCCAGCCGATCACCAGGCGGTAGAGACTTGCCGACAGGTGCTTCCAGATCATGCCGGTCTCGAACAGGTCGCCGAGCGCCGCCGCGGCCTCGGACGGGGCGGGCAGGGCGATGTTGGAGATGAAGCCGGTCTGCGAGCCGATCTCCCACAGGATCAGGAGAAGTACGAACAGGAGCGGGGCGATCAGCCGGTGGCGGGTGTGCACGAAGCCGCCGCCGCGGAACGGCACCGGGCGCAGGCGTTCGCGGGCGGGCGCTCGGTCCGCGCCTTTCGCGTCGGCGGGCGTGCGGCTTGCGGTTTCCTGCGTGGCGTCAAGCGACATTGGACAGCTCCCGGTCTGCGGCGCGGGCCTCGTCGCGCATGGCTTCCCAGAGCCGGCGCTGGATTGCAGCGGTTTCCTCGGGATGGTTCGCCCGCTCGGCGAGCGGGATGTCGATCTCGACGATCTCGCGAATGCGCCCCGGGCGGCGCGAGAGCATGACGATGCGGTGGCCGAGCCGCACCGCTTCGGCGAGATTGTGGGTGATGTAGCAGGCGGAAAAGCCGACCTGGCCCCACAGATCGACGAGGTCGTCCATCAGCAGGTCGCGGGTCTGGCTGTCGAGCGCCGAGAGCGGCTCGTCCATCAGCATCGCCGCCGGATTGACCGACAGCGCCCGGGCGATCGCCACGCGCTGCTTCATGCCGCCCGAGAGTTGCCGCGGCCAGGCATGGGCGAATTCCGTGAGCTTGGTGCGGGCGAGCACATCGGCGATGATCTCGCGCTTGCGCGCGCGGTCGATGCCGTGATCTTCGAGCACGAGGCTGACATTGCCCTCGACCGTGCGCCAGGGCAGGAGCGCGAAATCCTGGAACACGTAAGTCAGCGGATTGAGGCTGTCGGACGGCGGATCGCCGGCGATCAGCGCGGCGCCGCCGTCCGGCTTTTCGAGCCCGCCGAGAATCCGCAACAGGGTCGACTTGCCGCAGCCCGACGGGCCGACGATGCAGACGATCTCGCGCGATCCCACCGACAGCGAAATGTCGTCGAGCACCGTGACGTCGCCGTAGGAGTGGCTGACATGGTCGAGGATGAGTTCCATGGCCCGGATCTTTCCTTTGACGCGGAACCCGTCCCGCGGCCTTGATGGCGACAGAACGGGCCGGATTGGCTCAGGGAGCAGTGATCAGTAGGTCTCGACGTAGCTGCTGTCGACCAGATCGGCCATCGTCACCCCCTCGGGGGCGAGCTTTTCCGACTGGAACCAGGCGAGCTGGTCCTCGACGCTTGCGAGATTGAGCTTGGCGCCGGCATTGATGCGCATGGCACCGGCGGCAATGCGCGGACCGGCCTTGTCGAGCGGCTGGTCGGCATAGACATATTCGTGAACCATGCCGATGATTTCGGCGACCTGGTCCTCGCCCATGGTCTTGTCGACGAAGGCAGCATTGTAGTCATCGATGCCCTTGGACAGGCCGGCGAGGAAGCGGGTGACCAGGTCGCGGTCTTCGGTGGCATGCTTGGTCGAAGTGAAGACCGTGGTGACCTGGTAGTTCTCGATGTAATCGGAGATCTTGCCGATCTCGACGACTTCGGGACCCTTGGTCAGCGCGCCGGCGATGTTGGGGACGATCGACCAGGAATCGATCTGGCCCGATTTCAGCGCGGCGATCACGGCCGGCACCTTCTGCATCGGCGTGATCTTGAGTTCCGAGCGGTCGAAGCCGGCCTTGTCGGCGATCTTGTGCGCCATGTAGTGGAACGACGAGCCGGCGGTGGTCACGCCGAAGCTGTGGCCGGCGAGCTTGTCGGGGCTGGTCACGCCCGCGTCATGGGCCTTTTGGGAGACCAGGATCTTCTGGCCTTCGATCTCCGGCGTTTCCTGCAGCGCGCCGCCGATCACGCGGATCGCGCCCTTCTCGGCGAGGCTGATCAGCCCGCCGGAAATGGCGGTCATGCCGAAATCGATGTCGCCCGAAGCGATCGCCACGGCCATCGGCTGCGCGGCCTGGAACATCACGAACTCGACATCGAGATCCTGTTCGTCGAAATAGCCCTTGCCCTCGGCGATGATGCTCGGCGAATGCGAGGTCAGCGACAGGATGCCGATCTTGATGCTGTCGGCGGCCTGCGCGGCGGTGACGAAGGGCATTGCCGCGAGGCTCAGCGCTGCGGCGGCGGCCAGCGAAAGCGCGGTCCGGCGAGTGGTCGAAATCATGAAATCCTCCCTGAAGGCTTGGTCTGAATGGTGATTGTCGGTGTCATCGGGCGGTGTCCGCCGGAAAAGAGCCTGTTCTCGGTTTTGCCGGCGCGCAAAACCGGGGAGGGACGCCGGAAGCGGACCCTGACCGGCCGCGGTGGTGTGCGGCGCGTGGCGACACGATGGTCGGGTATCAGCTATTCGTTGGGGACTGCCGGAGTCAACCGGTTTTGTCGGGGGTGCGACGCGAGCGCAGCACCGCGTCGGGATCCTCGGCGTCGAGGTTGCAGCAGATGCGATAGGCTTCGAGCGTTTCCGCATCGAGCAGGCCGCGGCGGTAGAAATGCATCGCCGCGCCGTAGCGGTGGATGCCCGAGCCGGGCGTGCCGAGCGGCAGGCGCAGCAGGTCGAGCTGCGCCCGGTCTTCCGCCGTCTCCGGCTCGATCGGTCCGGTGATTGCCCGGGCCACGGCGTCAATACTCCGCGGGCGGCGTCGCGGTGCGGCGCGGATGGGTGAAGAACGGCTTTTCCACTGGGTGGCAGCGCGCCATGCGCCTTTGCCAGCGGATTTCCTTTTGCAGATAGATCTCGACCCAGAGATGGTCATTTGCCGTCTGGCCATAGGGCGCATCGAGCCAGGCATAGGCGATGTTGCGCTTGCAGGTGGGCGACCACAGCGCCGAGGTGACCATGCCCACCTCGCGGCTCTTGCGGTGATAGACGAGCGCATTGTGCGCGGGCTTGTCGCGCTCGATCTCGATTGCCACCAGCTTTCGGCGCGGGGGCTTTCGGGACAGTTCCAGCAGCGCCCGGCGGCCGTTGAAATGCGGCTTGTCGAGCGCCACCAGCCAGTCGAGCCCAAGCTCGTAAGGGGTGACGGCGCGGTCGGCGCGCAGCACGGTCTGCGCCGAGAGAAAGTCGATCTTGGGCAGCAGGAACCCGGCCTCGATCCGGGCCATGTCGAGCGCCTCGTAGCCGATCACGCGCAGGCCCCGGAGGCGCCCCGCCGCCATCAGCGCGTCCCAGACGGCAAGCGCGCCTTCGGGCGCCATCCAGAGCTCATAGCCGAGATCGCCGGTAAAGCCCGTGCGTGAGACCGAGAGCGCGACGCCGGCGATGTCGAAACTGCCGATGCCGAACGGTTTGAGGCTTTCGATGCCGTCAAGGCCCAGGTCGCGGAGCAGGGCGCAACTGGTCGGCCCCTGCAGCGCCAGGCCCGCGATTTCGCGGCTCACGTCGCGGATCGTCACCTCGTAGCCCCAGGCGATGTCCTCGAGCCAGGACAGTTGAGGTTCCTGGCAACACAGGCGGAACTCGTTCGGCCCGTAGCGGAACACGGTGCCGTCATCGACCACCTGCCCGTCCTCGTCGCACCAGATGCAGTAGGCGACGCGACCGGGCTTGAGCTTGCGGATGTCGCGGGTGACCAGCCGGTTGACCACGGCCTCCGCATCCGGGCCGGCGATCGCGTATTTGCACATCGGCGAAATGTCGAACAGGGTCGACTGGTTGCGGATCGCGAAATACTCGAATTCCACCGTGTCGAGCACGGACGGGGAGGCATAGCCCATCCAGTTCATCCAGGCCTGCTGGTGGTTGAGCGCGGCAAGGCGATCATGAAACGGGCCGGGTTCGAGGCCGGATAGAACCTGGGGGACGGGAACGGGGCGGGCGGCGGAAGTGGCGGGTGCGTTCATCTCACTCTCCTTTGGCGCCGAGGGCGGCCCGTGCGGCATTGAAGCCGGGCGCACCGCATATGTCGCCGCCGGGGTGGGCGCCGGCGCCGCAGAGGTACAGCCCCGCGACCGGCATGCGGTAGCGCGCGGCGCCATCGAAGGGGCGCAGCATCAGCAACTGGTCGATCCGGAACTCGCCATGATGCCAGTGCCCGCCCGCGGCACCGTAGCCTGCTTCGATGTCGACGGGTGACATCACGCGTGCCGCGCCCGTGGTCGCTCCGAAGCCCGGCAGCACCTCGTCGAGCATGGCCAGGACAGACGCGGAGAGCCGGGATTTCGCCTCTTCGCTCCAGCCGACCTTGAGATCGTAGGGTGCGAACTGGGCGCTGACGCTGAGCCGGGCGGTGGCGGCGTCATAGGTGGCCTCGATCACCGGCCGCTCGGGCAGGCTGCCGTATTTGGCGGCGTTGAAGGCGGTTTCGATCGCCCGCATGTCCGGCGCCGCGACCAGCCGCTGGCCGGAGGCGAGCGTGCCGCCGCCCCGCAGTGCCGGCGGGGCCGGCGCGTCAAAATCGAGCCGGGCCACCATGCCGCGCGCGGCCATGCTGCGGCAGCGGCGCACGAACTCGCCGTCGAGATGGCTCACACCCAGCAATTCGAGCAGGGTGACTTTCGGCGAGGCATTCGAGAGCACCAGCGGGCTTGCGATCTGCTCGCCATCTGCGAGTTGTACGCCCGCGGCGCGGTCGTTCTCCACCAGGATCTCTTCGACGCGCGCATTGGTGCGGATCTCGCCGCCCGCCGCCTTGACGCAATCGGCAATTGACCGGACGAGAGCATCCGGCCCGCCCTTGGGCATCACGCGCAAGCCATGCCCGTGGGGCGAGCGCGAGGCCATGCGGTAAAGCAGGGTCAGCACGGTTCCGGGAGAACGCGGCCCCATGGCGCCGCCCAGCGTCGCGTCCATGGCCATCAGCCCCGCGAGCGGCCCGTCGCCGATCTCGTCTTCCAGCAGGTCCCAGACATTGGAGAGCGCGATCCGCAGCAGGTCGCGCAGCTCCGCCTTGCCGAGCAGGCGCAGTTTCAGCGCCATGCGGGCGAGACCGCCGAGGTCGCCCGGCCGCAGCCGGCCGAGATCGGGCGGAGGCGCAAGCAGCATCGCGCCGAGCGCGCCGGCCTGGCGGCCGAGCCGGGCATGGAGCGCGGCGTAGGCCTGGGCCAGTGCGGTTTCCGCGCCCTCGACCGCGCCGCCGCGCACCTTCAGCGGCGGACCGTCGGCGCCGAAAGCGAGCACCGGCGGCGGAGGCGCGCCATGGATCACGGCCGTGTCGAGCTTGAGCGCCTTGACGATGTCCGGCCGCAACGCGAAAGGCAGGGGAGCGACCCGGAAATCCTTGTCGCCGAGCATGCCGCCCAGATGATCGCGGGCCTCGACGACCAGCACCTTGCGGCCGGCGCGGGCAAGCGTGGCGGCGGCGACGAGCCCGTTGTGGCCGGCGCCGATGACGATGGCGTCGTAGCGCGCGCTCATGCCGACAGCCCCATGTCGATGCGGTGGCCGAGATCACGGAGCACCTCGCGCGCGGCGTTGGCGCCGGGCGCGCCCATCACGCCGCCGCCGGGATGGGTGGAGGAACCGCACATGTAGAGCCCCTTGATCGGCGAGCGGTACTGGGCGTAGCCCGGCACCGGGCGGTTGAACAGCAACTGGTCGAAGGTGAGTTCGCCCTGGAAGATATTGCCTTCGGTCAAGCCCACCTGGTCCTCGATGTCCTTCGGGCTGCGGATCTCCTTGTGCACGATCAGCTTGCGGAAATCCGGGCTGTGGCGCTCGATCTTGGAGATCACGGTCTCGGCGAAGGCTTCGCGGTTGGCGTCGTCCCACTGGCCGTCCGCCAGCTCATAGGGGGCGTATTGCACGAAGATGGTGGCGTAGTGCTTGCCGGGCGGGGCCATGGTCGGGTCGATCTGGGTCGGGATCAGGAAATCGACATAGGGGCTCGCCGACCAGCGGCCGTCCTTCCAGTCGTCATAGGCGCGCTCGATCTCCTCCATGTCGTCGAGGAAATGCAGGTCGCCGCGCAGGAACGAGGCGTCCTTGGGGGCGCCCGTGAAGCTCGGCATGCCGTCGAGCGCGATGTTGAGCTTGCCGGACGAGCCGCGGAAGCGGTAGCGCTTGACGCCCCTGACGAAGTCGGCGGGCAGTTCCTTCTCGTCGGTGTGGTCGATGAAGGTGCGCCGCACGTCCATTCCGGAGATCACGGTTTCGGCCTCGAACTCGTCGCCATTCTCCAGCACCACGCCGCGCACCTTGCCGTCGCGCACGACAAAGCGGTCGAGCCCGGAGCCCATGCGGATCTCGCCGCCCGAGGCTTCGAAGGAGCGGGCCATGGCCTGCGTGATCGAGCCCATGCCGCCGCGGGCAAAGCCCCAGGCGCCGATCGCGCCGTCGACCTCGCCCATGTAGTGGTGCAAGAGCACATAGGCGGTTCCGGGCGAATAGGGACCCAGCCCGGTGCCGATGATGCCGGAGCCGGCGATATAGGCCTTGATCATCGGGGTTTCGAAGAACTGGTCGAGATACTCGGCGATCGACATGGTCCAGAACCGCACGGTCTCGGCCATCTCGCGGGCGCCGAGATTGTGGAAGCGCTTGAGGATAAAGAGCAGCTCGGAAATGTCGCGCGGCTTAAGCGCGACCGGGTCGGGGGCGGTGCGCAGCAGCAGCGGCTTGATGAAACGGCACTGGCGCATCACCGCGCGGGCATAGCGCTCATAGCCGTCGGCATCGCGCGGGGAATGGCGGATCAGTTCGCGCCTGAGCGCGTCATGATCGGAGAGATAGGCGAAATAATCGCCCTTCGAGTTGAACACGGCGCCGCCCTCATAGGGGATCACCTGCAGCCCGTGCTTGGGCAGTTCGAGCGCGCGAATGATCTCGGGACGGAGCAGCGAGCAGACATAGGAGCAGTTCGAATAGGTCCAGCCGGGCGTCAGCGACAGGCTGACCGCGGCGCCGCCGACATGGTCTTCCTTTTCGACGATCAGGGTCTTCAGGCCGGCGCGGGCCATGAAGCAGGCGGCGGTGAGGCCGTTGTGTCCTGCTCCCACGATGATGGCGTCATATTTCATGGCGGTTCCGCGGTTTGCAAAATCCGAGGCTAGAATAAACTGAGCGTTCAGTCAAAAAATTTGTTCTGTAAAACGCTCGCGGCCTGCGCTAGACAATGGCGATGCCGCAACCTGTTGATGCCCAGAAGATCTCCCCCACCAGTCTGCGCACCCAGGCGCGGATGATCGATGCCGTGGTCGACGTGGTCGCGCGTCACGGCATCAGCGGCACGACATTCGCCAATGTCTCGGCGACCGCCGGCGTCTCCCAGGGCGCGCTGGTGTTCCATTTCAAATCCAAGGAAGGCCTGCTGACGGAGACACTGTCGCGGCTGCTGCAGGAATATGAGCAGGCCTGGCGCACGGCGTCCGACAGGCCCGATCCGCTCGATCGGGTCCTGGGGCTGATCGCCGCCGATTTCAGCCCGTCGATCTGCAGCCGCAAGAAGCTCGCGCTGTGGTTTTCGTTCTGGGGGGAGGCCGGCGCGCAGCCGCTCTACAACAGGATCTGCGTCGAGGCGGAGGATGCGCGCCATCAGGCCATGCTCGAAAGCTGCCGGGATCTGGTGGGCGCGGCCGGCGCGCCCGACCCCGAGCTTCTGACCAATTCCATCGACGCCTTCACCGACGGGCTGTGGCTGCAGATGCATATCCAGAGCCAGCCCATCACCCGCGCGGCAGCCTTCGAGAAGGCGCTCGCGCATCTGCGCCTGCTGCTGCCGGATCACGCGAACCGGATCTGAGCCGGGCCGGGAACGGGGGGAATAAAAAGGCAACGCGCCTGCATGCGTGCGCAAGGGCGCCGCGCCAGCCATGCCCGGCAAAGCCCCGCGGCTGCATTCATTCGGCTTTCGCTATTGAATGAACGTTCAACAAAAATGTTGCAATGTGGTCCGGTTGCGCCAATACTTCCCCAACCGCGAGAGAGGAAGGAAGCCGACCCATCATGACAGATGGCAGCCCCGAATCGATGCCGAGTGCGATGCCTGCCGCGCCCCTGGGTGAGGACGTGGCCGAGTATGACGACACCGCGATCCGCTTTCTCGAAGCGCTGTGGGGGGAAGGCTTCCTGTCGCCCGGCGGGCCCGACGAAGTCCGCCGCGTGGTCGATCATCTCGATTTTGCCGGCAAGCGCGTGCTCGATATCGGCTGCGGGTCGGGCGGCATCACGCTATTTCTGGCGTGCGAATATGCTCCCGCCGAGATCGTCGGCTATGATGTCGAGCAGCCGGTGATCGATGTCGCGAGCAGGCGTGCCAAAGAGCAGGGGCTCGACCGGGTGGCGCGCTTCGTGCGCGGCGAGCCGGGGCCGCTGCCGTTTCCGGTCGAAAGCTTCGACATCGTCTTTTCCAAGGACGCGCTCATTCACGTGGCCGACAAGGAGCGGCTGTTTCAGGACATCTTCCGGCTGTTGAAGCCGGGCGGACAGTTTGCCGCGAGCGACTGGCTGACCTCCCATGACGGCGAGCCCTCGGCGGCGATGAAAACCTATCTGGCCGCGGAAGGCCTGAGTTTCGGCATGGCCTCGGCGGCGCGCTACGCGGCGGCAATGCGTGACGCGGGCTTTGTCGACGTGGCGACCGTCAACCGCAACGGCTGGTACCGGGAGGTGGCGCGCGGCGAACTCGAACGCCTCAAGGGACCGCTTTACGCGCCCGTTGCCGCGGCTGTCGGCGCCGACTATGTCGACAAGAACATCAGGACCTGGAGCGCCATGCAGACGGTGCTCGACAGCGGCGAGCACTGCCCGACCCATGTGTTCGGAACCAGGCCCGCCGGATGAGTTTTACGCCGCGAAGGAAAAGGCCATTGGACGATCTCAGCAAGGATGTGAAGCGCGCGCCTGCCGCGCCCGCCACCGAAGCCGCGCGCCGGCGCGAACCCAAGGCGCTGCGCCGCGAGCAGCTGATCAATGCCACCATCGATTCGCTCGCCAAGCGCGGCTATGCGGCGACCACGCTGGCCGATGTGGCCGAAGGGGCGGGGCTGTCGCGCGGGATCGTCAATTTCCACTTCACCAGCAAGGACAACCTGCTCTCGGAAACCATCCGGTTCCTGCAGGACGAATACACCGCCAACTGGCAGGCGATGCTGAAGAAGGCTGCGCCGGACACCAGCTCGCAACTGCTGGCGCTGGTGACGGCCGACCTCGACCGCAAGATCTGCACCCATCGCAAGCTCGCCGCCTGGTTCGCGCTGATCACCGAGGCGCGCTCCCGGCCCGCCTATCACGAGATGGCCTGGGAACGGGACGAGAAGTACCGCACCACGCTCGCCGCGATCTGCGAACGGGCCAGGCAGGAAGGCGGCTATGATTTCGATCCGCAAAGCACGGCGGACGCGATCTATGCCATGCAGGAAGGGCTGTGGCTGCGGATGATGATGTTCGGCCGCGGCTACAAGCGCGAGGCGGCGCTGAGCGTGGTGCTCAATGCCCTGCGCACGATCTTTCCGAACCATTTTTCCGGGCAGGCCGCCGATGTGGCGGCGCCCGACAACGAGGATACGGCAGACGAATAACCCAATAAGAACCAACAGAGGAGAACCACCATGCAGAGCAGATCAACCCGGAGCCTGATATCGGGCTTCGCCTTCGCGCTGGCGCTCGGCGCGGTGCCGGCCGCCGTCAACGCCGAGGACGCGGAGCTGACCGTGTTCGACTGGGCGGGCTATGAGGACCCGGCGTTCCACCCGGCCTATGTGGAGAAGCACGGGGATTCGCCCACCTTCGCCTTTTTCGGCGACGAGGAAGAGGCGTTCCAGAAGCTCAGAACCGGCTTCAAGGCCGATATCGGCCATCCCTGCTCGCAAAGCGTGGCGAAGTGGCGCGATGCCGACCTGCTCAAGCCGCTCGACACCTCCCGCATTCCCGAGTGGGACAACATCCTGCCCGGCTTCAAGACCATGAAGGACCTGATGACGACCGCGGACGGAAAGGCCTGGATGGTACCGTTCGACTGGGGCAACACCGCCGTCATCTACCGCACCGACAAGGTCGAGGAGGCGGAGATCCAGTCGCTCAAGGCCTTCGCCGATCCGAAATTCAAGGACCGGGTCTCGATCGGCGACAATGTCGACGATGCCTATGCGCTGGCTTCGCTGGCGATCGGCCTCACAGACTGGAGCCAGATGACGGATGCGCAGTTCGAGGAGGCCTCCGCCTTCCTGCGCGAGGTGCACCAGAATGTGCGGCTCTATTGGACCGACAACACCGAACTCAGCCAGGCGATGGCCGGGGAAGAGGTCGACCTCGCCTGGGCCTGGAACGAGACCTCGACCACGCTTCAGGCCGACGGCGTGCCGGTGGTGATGAAGAAGGACACCGACGAGGGCCTGTCGACCTGGGTCTGCGGCTATGTGCTGCTGAAGGACGGCGAGGGCAGCGAGGACAAGGCCTATGACTATCTCAATGCCATCCTCGACCCGGCGGTGTCGTCCTACATGGTGTCCGAATGGGGCTATGGCCACGGCAACGCCAAGGGCATGGAGGCGATCGACGCGGAGACGCTGAAGGCCGCGGGCTATGACGACGTGGCTTCCTTCGTCGACAAGACCCTGTTCCAGTCGCCGGTGCCGGTGGAGCTCAAGCAGAAGATGATCGCCGAATTCGAGAAGATCAAGGCCGGCTACTGACCGGCCCCGGCAGAGGGGACCTGCTGGAGAAGGCGTCGGGCAACCGGCGCCTTCTTTGCGTCGGCAGGCTTTTCATCCCGAGGCTCGGGGGCCGGCGCGGTCTCAGCCCTGCATGATGATGAAGGCGTCGCGGTCGTAGGTGATGCGGATCACCGAGCCCACCGGAATGTCGTCGGCGCCGAAATCATTGGTCTCGACCACCGAGATCTCTTCGGCCTGGCCGTCGATCGCGACCATCAACGAGGTCATTTCACCATAGTAATTGCGGTCCACCACCCTGGCCGTGACGATGTGGTCGGCGGTCTCGCCCTCCCAGACGATGCGCAGGCGTTCGGGCCTTATGCCGATGATGGCGCTCGCCGGATCGGTGATCTCCTTGCCCGAAAGATGGCCGGTGATCGCGCCGATGCCCGGCAGCGTCGCGCGGAACTGCCGGCCATCGACGGCAAGCTCGGAGGCGGTGAGAAAGTTCATGCCGCCGAGGAAATCGGCCACCTTGCGGGTGGCCGGGTTCTGGTAGATCTCCTTGGGCTCGGCGATCTGGGCGATCTGGCCCGAAAACATCACCGCGATCCGGTCCGACATGCTCAATGCCTCATACTGGTCGTGGGTGACGAGCACGAAGGTGATGCCGATCTGGCGCTGCAGGTGCCGCAGTTCCACCTGCATCTGCTCGCGCAGGTTCTTGTCGAGCGCGGAGAGCGGCTCGTCGAGCAGCAGCACCTTGGGGCGCATCACCAGCGCGCGGGCGAGCGCCACGCGCTGGCGCTGGCCGCCCGAGAGCTGGTTGCCCATGCGCGGGCCGAGATTGGAAAGTTCGACCTGGGCGAGCGCTTCCTTGACCCGCTTTTCTTCTTCGGAGCGGCCGAGCTTCAGGCGCTTGAGGCCGTAGGCAATGTTTTCCGAGACATTGAGATGCGGGAAGATGGCGTAGCTTTGGAACACCATGTTGGTGGGCCTGAGGTTGGGCGGTTTGCCGGCCATGTCCTGCCCGCCGATCAGGATTTCGCCGGAGGTCGGCTCGTCGAAGCCGCCGATCATCCGCAGAAGCGTGGTCTTGCCGCAGCCCGATGGGCCGAGCAGCGAGAAGAACTCGCCCTCGCGGATACTGGCGTTCAAGGTGTCGAGCGCGCGGAAATTGCCGAACACCTTGTCGACATTGCGGATCTCGATCATCGGCCGGGTTGCGGCGGCGGGGGCGATGTCGGCCTTCAGGCTGGGATGGGTCATGGTTTCCGTCATGGGCGAAGCTCCATCTTGCGCTCCGCCCGGCGGCGGAAGAGTTCGGCGGCGGTCAGCATCAGCAGCGAGGCCGCGATCAGGATCGAGCCGAGCGCCAGCACGTTGGGAAGCTTGGCGGCGAAGCGCAGCTGTCCCCAGATATAGACGGGCAAAGTGGGCTCGGTGCCGCTCAGGAAAAAGGCGAGGATGAACTCGTCGAGCGAAATGGTGAAAGTCACGAGCAGGCTCGAGACGATCGAGGGGGCCAGCATCGGCAGCGTCACCCGGCGCAGCGTGCCGAAGCCGGTTTCGCCCAGATCGCGCGAGGCCTCCTCCATGCTCGGGTCGAAGCCCTCGAATCCCGAGACCAGCACCGTCACCGAATAAGGCACGCAGATCAGCAGGTGCCCGAGGATCACCGTGAGCAGCGACAGCTGGACGCCGAGGCCCAGCAGCACCACCAGCAGCGAAATGGCAATGATGATTTCGGGCAGGATCAGCGGCGCCATGATCACGCTGCTTGCGGCCGCCATGCCGCGGAAGCGGTGGCGCGTCATGGCGCGGGCGGCGCAGATGCCGAGCACGGTGCTCAGGAGTGCCGCCGAGACGCCGACGATCAGCGAGTTCCATGCAGCCCCGTGCATGGCCTCGTTGCCGGCGAGGCTTGCGTACCATTTGGTGGTGAAGCCGACCAGCGGCAGCTTGGGCGTCGCGGAATCGTTGAAGGAAAACACCGGCAGCAGCAGCACCGGGAAATAGAGGATCGCCACATAGACGATCACATAGGCCGCGAGGAGGCGTCGGGAGAGGGCGCCGGGTCTCATTTGACGAGCCTCTTCAAGCCCGCGATCAGGAGCACGATGGCGCCCGCGACCATGGTGACGATCACCATGGTGGAAACGGCCAGCGCCGCGCCCAGCGGCCAGTTCGAGGCCTTGCCGAACTGCACCTGGATGGCGTTGGCGATCATGACGCCGTCCTTGCCGCCGACGAGCTTCGGCGTCACGTAATCGCCGACGGTCGGGATCATGACGATCATCAGGGCTGCGATGATGCCGGGCGCGGTCAGCGGCAGGGTGATGCGGAGGAAGCGCCGGACCGGGCCGTCGCCGAGATCGGCCGCGGCTTCGAGCAGCGAGCGATCCAGCTTTTCGAGCGAGACGAACAGCGGCAGGATCGCGAAGGCCGCCCAGCTGTGGGCGAGCGTGATGATGGCGGCATTGACGTTGTAGATCAGCGAACTCAGCGGCTCGGCGATCACGCCGAGATACAGAAGCGTCTCGTTGAGCACGCCCTTGTAGCCGAGGATCACCTTCCACGACAGGATCCGCAGCAGGTAGCCCGACCAGAACGGCACCGTGATGATGAAGAGCCACAGGCCCTTGTAGCGGCCGCCGCGGAAGGAGACGAACCAGGCCACCGGATAGGCGAGGATGACGGTGACGAAGGCGACAGTGACGGAGACGAACAGCGAGCGGAACAGCAGGTCGCGATAGATCGGCTCTGTGAGCGCCGCCTTGTAGTTCTCGAGCGTGAAGCTGCGGTCGATGGTCAGATAATCCTGCGACCAGAAGCTGTTGGCGACGATGACGATGATCGGGCCGATCAGCAAGAGCAGCGCGTAAATCAGCGGCGGCGAGATCGTGACCCAGCCCTTGCCCGCCTCGGTTTGCAGCCAGCGGGACCCGGGTGTCCGGCTCCCGGCGCGCGCGGCGGGCATCGTGGGGGCTGATGTCGGCACTCGCATCTCCTCACCGATTGTGATGTGCGCCGGCTGTTCCCGTTGCCGGTCCTGTGCGGCCCTGGTTTTTCGCTCCGGGCGCGCAACACATGCGTCCGATTGGAAGCCAAAAGGGAGTTGAATGCAAGGTGTTTTTCTGCCAAATTGACTGAACAGCCATTCAATAACTGTGTCCGGCAGCGCCTCCAAGCTGTTGAAAACCGGGGCTCTGCTTCCGTTTCAGGAAAGCGTTCCCATGTCCCATTCCGCTGCCGCTCTTTACAAAAAGGCCACCCAGGACGCCAAGGATCACCTGATCCAGCCCTGGCCGTCGGCGGGCTCGATCGGCGCGGAGGCGCGCGGCGTCCTGGGGCAGGGCGAGGGCATCTATGTGCATGACGACAGGGGCCGCAAACTGATCGACGGGCCGGCCGGGATGTGGTGCACCAATGTCGGCCACCGCAACGCGGTGCTCGCCGACACGCTGCGCGAGCAGGCGATGGAGCTGTCCTACAATTCGCCCTGGTACACCTCGAACGAGCCGTCGGCGGAGCTTGCGCGGCGGATCGGCGCGCATGCGCCGGGCGATCTCAACCATGTGTTCTTCACCACCGGCGGGTCGACAGCGGTCGAAAGCGCGCTCAGGCTCGCCCAGTACTACAACAATGTGCGCGGGCTCGAGGGCAAGAAGAAGTTCATCTGCCGCGACGGCGGCTATCACGGCAGCACCTATCTGTCGGCGAGCCTCAATGGCAGTCAGCGCTCGCGCAACTGGATGGATTTCGCCGACGACATGATGATCCGGCTGTCCTGTCCCGATCCGTTCCGGCGGCCGAAGGGCATGAGCCTGGAAGCGTTCCGCGACCAGCTCGTCAAGGAGTTCGCAGACGCGGTGGCCGCGCATGGGGCCGACACGATCGCCGCCTTCATCGGCGAGCCGATCATGGCCTCGGGCGGGGTGATCGTCCCGCCGGAGGGCTACTTCAAGGCGATCCGCGAGATCTGCACCGAGAACGACATCCTGTTCATCGCCGACGAGGTGGTCACCGCCTTTGGCCGGCTCGGGCATGTGTTCGCCTCGGAAGCCTGTTTCGATGTGGTCCCGGACATCATCACCTTCGCCAAGGGCGTGACCTCGGGCTATTTCCCGCTCGGCGGCATGGCGGTGTCCGACCGGCTGTTGTCGACGCTGCGTAATTCCAACCATCCCGAGGCGATGTATGCCCATGGGCTCACCTATTCGAGCCACCCGATCGGCTGCGCGGTCGCGCTCAAAAATCTCGACATTCTCGAAGGCGGCTTGCTCGACCATACCCGCGAGATCACGCCCTATTTCCACGACAAGCTGAAGCGGCTCGAAGAGCTCGATCTGGTGGGCGAAGTGCGCGGCATGGGGCTGATGGCCTGCATCGAATGCGTGGCCGACCGGGAAAGCCAGAACCCGATCCGGCTCGACACCGAGGTGGGCGTGCGGATCGACCGGCACTGCCAGGAACTCGGGCTGCTGCTCAGGCCGCTCGTGCACATGTGCGTGATGTCGCCACCGCTGGTGATCACGCGCGAACAGATCGACACCATGGCCGACATCCTGCACGAGGGCATTTCCCGCACCATGCGCGACCTGCGCGCCGAAGGCATCTGGAACGGGTGAGCCAGGAAAATGCCCGGGGCGGAAGTCTTGGAACCAGACATGGAAAAGCCGCCCCCGGATTGCTCCGCGGGGCGTCTTTTTCGTTGCGAACGCTTCGGAGTTAGCCAGTCGCAGCCATCTCCGCGTTCAGCCTTGCGACATCGTCCTCGTGCGGGCGGTCTTCGAGATTGGCGACCGGCAGCACCGCGCGCAGATGATCGTGGTGGGTGCGCACGCCGTATTCGAGGTCGGAGAGATAGAAGCCCTGGAAGGCCTTCGAATTCATCGCCTCGTTCGACCATTCGGTGAGCCGCACGTCCTCGCCCATGGTCTCGTAGTCGATGCGCATGGCGAGCTTGCGGGCGGCGGTCTGTTCGCGGGTCTCCTCGCGGTAGCGGTAGATTGCGCCACGCAGCAGTGTCTCGCCGGTCGAGAGCGGGAATTCCTGGTAGAACTGCACGAGTTCCGGTGTGGCGGCGATCACGGCATTGGGGAACAGGCCGTAATAGACCCAGGCGCGCGCCAGATGTTCCGGCATGCCCGGGCGCGGCTGCATCACCTTGAGATAGTTGCGCACGCTCCAGCGCCGGCCGTTCTCGTTGCACTCGGCATGGGAGCGGGCAACACCGCCGACGAAGGGTTCGTCGTAGTAGGAGCGGCCATAGAGATCCTGCAGCGCGGGATGGGCCAGCGCCACGTGATAGCCCTCGTTGTCGACGTCGCGCACCGATTTCCAGTTGACCTTGGAGACCATGGTCCAGATCTCGCCGGCGGGAACCATGGTCTCGATGTCGAAATGCGCGATCTCGTCGGCGAAGGGGCTGAAGAGGTCGGCGACCGACGGCTGCGGTCCCTTCTCGAAGCGGACAAAGGCGAAGCCGTTCCAGATCTCGGCCTCGAGCTTCTGCAATCCGAATTCCTCCTTGTCGAGCTCGGGGAAGGATTTCGGCCGCGCGGCCCCGCGCAGGGTGCCGTCGAGATTGTAGACCCAGCCATGGAATGGGCAGACCAGCGCGCCCTTGCACGATCCCTTCTCCTCTGCCACCACGCGCGCGCCGCGGTGGCGGCACATGTTGTGGAAGGCGCGCACTACGCCATCGGCGCCGCGCAGGATCAGCGCGCGCTCGCCGCAGATATCGACGGCGAGATAGGTGCCGGGATCGGGCACGTCGGAGACATGGCAGGCGATCTGCCAGTGCTTGCGGAACAGCTCCTGCTTCTCGAGTTCGAGGAAGGCATCGCTGTGATAGGTCCAGCCGGGCAGGCCGCAGCGATCCCAGTTTTCCGGGGTGGAAATATCGCGATGGAAGACGGGGCTGTTCATGGCTCACCTTTTTCTGAGTGAATACTCAGAAAGTAAGGCGAAGCCGCGACCGCGTCAAGCCGCAGGCCCGGGCATTGGCCTGCGCGGGCCTGGAAGGAGGCTCAAATCGGGGCTGGGACAGCGGGCCTGGCGCCCGGGTCACATCTGCGAGGGCAGCACCAGCACCAGCCAGGGAAACAGCACCAGGATCAGCAGGCGGACGATGTCCATCATCCAGAACGGCGTCACGCCCTTGAAGATGGTGGCGACGGAAATGTCGCCGACCACGCTTCTCAGGATGAACACGTTCAGGCCGACCGGCGGGGTGATCAGGCTGATCTCGGTCACGACCACGACGACGATGCCGAACCAGACCGCATCGAAGCCGAGCCCGGTGACGATCGGGAAGAAGATCGGCACCGTCAGAAGCAGCATGGACAGGCTTTCGAACACGCAGCCGAGCGCGACATAGATCAGGATGATGACGGTGATCACCAGCCAGGGCGAAAGCTCGGCGCTGACGATCATCTCTTTCAGGCTTTCGGGCAGGCCGGCATAATTGACGAAGTTCGAAAAGATCCAGGCGCCGATCAGAACGCTGAACAGCTGCGCGGTGGTGCCCGCCGTCTCCTTGAGTACGGTCAGCGTTTCGCGCACCGTGAGGCTGCCGCGAAACAGCGCGATCAGGAAGGCACCCATGGCGCCCATGCCCGCGGCTTCGGTGGGCGAGAAGGTCAAGTGGATCGGCCAGAAATCGAGTGCGCCGTAGAGCCCGCCGATCACCAGGAAGAACAGCAGCAGAACCGACCAGACGCCCCTGAGCGCGGCCATCTTCTCGGAAAAGCTGAAGCGGCGCCCGGCGGGGCCGGCGTCGGGATTGCGATAGACCGAGATCTGCACCGCGACGAGATAGAACAGGATGCCGAGAATCCCGGGAATGATGCCGGCGATGAACAGCTTGCCGATCGAGGTTTCGGTCAAGAGCCCGTAGATCACCAGGATCACCGAGGGCGGAATGAGGATGCCGAGCGTGCCGCCGGCGGCGATCGAGGCCGAGGAGAGTTCGTCCGAATAGCCGAGTTTGCGCATTTCCGGCATCACCACCTTGGACATGGTGGCGGCGGTGGCGAGCGAGGAGCCGCAGATGGCGGCGAAACCGCCGCAGGCGGCGATGGTGGCCATCGCCAGGCCGCCGCGGAAATGGCCCAGGAAGGCGTTCGAGACCTGGTAGAGTTCGCGGCTGATGCCACCCTTGTTGACGAACAGGCCCATCAGGATGAACAGCGGCACCACCGACAGGCCGTAGTCCTGGCTGGTGTCGATGATCAGCCGCGAGACCAGCGAGATCGCCGCCCGGAAGCCGGTTTCATAGGTCATGCCGACCATGCCGACCACGCCCATGGCAAAGGCGATGGGCATGCGCAACAGCACCAGGATCAGCACTGCGGCAAAGCCGATCAGGGATTCAATCACGGGCGCCTCCGAGCAGGTCGGGCTTGAACAGGGTGACCACACCGCGCAGCGCCATGGCCGCGGCGGTGATCAGGGTCATGAAGGCGATGAACCAGGTGATGTAATGCACCGGGATCGCCAGATATTCCGTGAGGTCGCCATAGCTGCGGGCGCGGTCGGCAAGATCGAAGCAGCGCAGCGCCGGCCAGACCAGCAGCACGCCGCAGGCGAGCGTGATCAGCCCGTCGAGCACCCGTTCGACACCGGCGCGGTGGAACAGCGGATCGAGCAGGTCGACGACGATGTGCTCGGCCCTTCCGGAGATCACCGGCAGCGCGGAGAACACGATCACCGCCATGGCGATGCGGGTCAGTTCGGTCGCCGCCTCTATCGGCGCGGAAAAGGTCGAACGCATGATCACGTCCGCGAAGGTCAGGACCATCAGCACGAACAGGGTCGCCGCGGCCAGCAGCATCGGTAGCTCCGACAGCCGGTGCAGCAGTCTGGCAATGGATTTCATGAACGGCTCCCAGGGCATAACCGGCCGGAGCGGCGTGGAGACCGGCGGGGTCAGGCCTCACGCACTCAGCCTGTCGTGGGTAGTTTGCCTGTCGCGGGCCGCGCGCGCAACGGGCGGCGCGGCACCGGCAGGATCGGCGGAGGGCGCGCCGCAACGCTCGCCCCCTCCGCGAGGGCTCCTACTTGCCGTAGGAGGCCATTGTTTCGGCCACCATGTCATGGGCGGCCTGCGCATCGATGCCGAGGTCGGAAATCTCGGCCAGAACCTTGGCGCGGACGCGCTCGGCCATTTCGGCGAACTTGGCCTGGTCTTCCTCGCTGGCGGTGACGATGGTGTTGTCACCTGCGGCAAGGGTCGCGGCGCGCGCGTCGTCGTCGCTCTTGTCCCAGGCAATGCCCATCATCTTCGATGCCGGCTCGCCGAACACCTTCTCTTCAAGCGCCGTCTTGACGTCATCAGGCAGGGAGTCGAACTTTTCCTGGCTCATCAGCACGGCAAAGGCGCCGCGGTAGAAGCCGCCCGGCATTTCATAGACATTCTTGGCGACTTCGTTGAGCTTGAAGCTCAGGCGTTCGCCCATGTTCATCGCCACCGCGTCGGCGGCGCCCGACGACAGGGTTTCGTAGACCTTGGGGGCGGGCACCTGGATGCCGACCAGACCGAGTTCGGCGCCGACATCGGCGGAAACGCCGCCGCCGAGACGGGTCTTGAGGCCATTGAGGTCGGCAAGCGTCTTGACCGGCTTGTTGGAGTGGATCTGGCCGGGGCCGTGGGTGGTGAGCGCGATCACCTTGGTGCCCTTGAACTCGTCGGCCTTGGCCAGGAATTGTTCGTGCGCGCGCCAATAGGCGACGGAGGCGGCCTCGGCGCTGCCCTGGTAGCCCGGAAGTTCGATCAGCTTGGTGGCGATGAAGCGCCCCGGCTGATAGCCGTTGAAGAGGATGGTGATGTCGGCGGCGCCGTCGAGGATCAGGTCCATCTGCGCCGGCGGCGGCGCCAGGCCCAGCTTGATCTCGCCGCTGACCTTGCCGTCCGTCGCCTGTTCCATCATGTCGATCAGCCCCTCCAGCATGTCGACATTGATCGGATGTGCGGGCGGCAGCCAGCTGGAAATGGTCAGGTTGATGTCGGCGGCGAGGGCGGAGGCGGTAAAGCCGACGGCCATCACCGTGCTCGCAATCAGAGTCCGAATCTTGGTCATGCACTTCCTCCCGGTAAGTGTGGCCAACCGTTCCCATGTGTCAGCCACGATCCGAGAAACATGCATTATCATATAAAAACATGCAATGTCATGTTTCCGTTTTTTTTGACCTGGCCTTTCCGGCTCCAGTCCGGCTCGGTTCCTCGGGGGCGGGGCGGGCGACCGCCTCCGCCTCCAGGCGTTCGATCATGGTGCGCAGCGTCTGCTTGATTTCCTTGCCGGTATTGTCCCTGAAGGCGTTGAGCAGGTCGCGCTCATTGGCTTTGGCGTCGGCCACCAGGCGCTCGGCCATGGTGCGGCCCTCGTCGGTCAGGAACACGCGCACGCGGCGGCCGTCCTCGGGGTCGGAGCGGCGGCTGACGAGACCACGCTTGTCCATCTGGATGATGATCTTGGTAAGCCGCGACTGCTCGATCATGGCGTAGCGCGCGAGCTCGGTCACCATCGATCCGTCCCAGTCGGTCAGGCAGGCAAGCACCCGCCATTCGGGCACGCGCAGGCCATGGGTGCGCACATGGGCGTGAAACCGCGCGCTCGCCGCCTCGCTGGCCGCGGCCAGCAGGTAGAGCAGGTAATTGGGGACAAAAAGCGCCTGTTGGTCGTCGTCTTTCGTGCTCATCCGGTCTTCCGCGTCGCCTTGCTCATCACTGCTGCCGCACCTTTCCGGGCAGGCAGGCAGGTTGGCGGGCAGCTTACATCGCATTCCGGGGGCGCATCATCAATAAAAAGCTCTTGACACGGAATATATGAAAATTCATGTTTCTGGCCAGGGAGGAAATTGTCTTGGTCAAGCCAGTCACGTTGAAGCTGGAGTCCGTGCGCATGCTGACCGGCGCCGCGCGCGAACTCGTGTTCGTGGCGGCCGATGCCGCCAAGCTCGCGGGATTTGCCCCGGGCGCCCATGTCCGCTTTCTGCTTCCCGAGGGGGAGCGTTGCTATTCGCTGATCGATTTTGACGGCGAACCGCAAACGGACGGTGCGCAGCGCTACCGCTTCGCAGTGCTCCTCGAAAAGGAGGGGACGGGCGGATCCAGGCACATGCACGGGCTCGGCGTCGGTGCAGAGGTTTCAGCGCTGCCGCCGCACAATGATTTTGCGCTCGTGCCCGGCAAGCCCGCGCTTCTGATCGCCGGCGGCATCGGCGTCACGCCCCTGATCTCGATGGCTTCGGCACTTCGGCAGGCCGGAACGCCGTTCCGGTTGCACTATGCTGCGCGGACCGGGGCGGCGATGGCCTATCGCGAGGAGGTCGAGCGGTGCTTCGGCGAGAACGCGACGCTGCATTTCGACGACCAGCCGGAGACCGCCCTCGACATCGCGGCGCTGCTGGCGGGCCTGGAAGCGGATTGGCATATCTATGTATGCGGCCCGAAAGGACTGATCGAGGCGGTCAAGGCCCAGGCCGAAGTGGCCGGAGTGGCTTCGGAACGGGTGCATGTCGAACTGTTCAGCGCAGCCGCGGTCCAGGCTGGCGACACGGCCTTCGAGGTCGAGATCAAGTCGACCGGGCAGGTGTTCGTGGTGCCGCCGGCGAAATCGATCATCGACGTGCTCGAGGAGGGCGGCGTGGACTTGGTCTACGACTGCCGGCGCGGCGATTGCGGCATCTGCCAGACCGAGGTGATCGCGGGCGTTCCCGACCACCGCGACGTGGTGTTGAGCGACAGCGAGAAGGCCGAAGGCAAGCTCATGCAGATCTGCGTGAGCCGGGCGAAATCCGCCCGCCTGGTGCTCGATCTATAGGGAGGAAGGCATGGGACACTACACGGGAAATCCGGATGCGATCAGGGCGCTTCACCGCGGCTACGAGGTGCATCGCGACGTCTATATCGATCCGGAAATCTACCGGCTGGAAATGCGCCACCTGTTCGCCAATGCCTGGGTGTTCGTCGGCCACGAGAGCCAGACCCCGAACAAGGGCGATTACTTCGCGACCCAGGTCGGCGACCAGCCGGTGATCCAGGTGCGCCACAGCGACGGCGAGGTGCATGTTCTCTATAACCGCTGTCCGCACAAGGGCACCAAGATCGTCATCGACCGCTCCGGCAACACCGGCAAGTTCTTCCGCTGCCCCTATCATGCCTGGTCGTTCAAGACCGACGGCTGCCTGCTCGCGATCCCGCTCAAGAAGGGCTACGAGAACACCGGCTTCGAAAACTCCGACAGCGGCAAGGGCATGCGCGCGGTGGGTGCGGTCAGGAACTATCGCGGCTTCATCTTCTGCCGTCTCGCGGAGGAGGGGATCTCGTTCGAGGAGTTCTTCGGCGGCTCGCTGTCCTCGATCGACAACATGGTCGACCGTTCGCCCGCCGGGCGGCTCGAAGTGGCCGGACCGCCGCTCAGGTATCTGCATCACTGCAACTGGAAAATGTTGGTCGAGAACCAGACCGACACCTGCCACCCGATGGTGGCGCATGAAAGCTCGGCCGGCACGGCGGTGAAGCTCTGGGAAGAGCTCGACATGCCCGAGGGCACGCCGCTGCCGCCGGCGATGGAAATCATCGCGCCCTTCACCTCGCCCTACGAGTTCTTCGAGAAGATGGGGATCCGCACCTGGCCCAACGGCCACGGCCACACCGGCGTGCACCATTCGATCCATTCCAATTATTCCGAAATCCCGGGCTACATGGACAAGATGGTGGCAAGCTATGGTGAGGAGAAGGCGAAGGCGATCCTCGGCGAGAACCGGCACAACACGGTCTATTTCCCCAACATCATGATCAAGGGCCCGATCCAGCAGCTGCGTGTGTTCATCCCGCTCGCCGCCGACCGGACCATCGTCGAAAGCTATATCTACCGGCTTGTCGACGGCCCGGACGAACTGACCGCGCGCACCGCGATGTACAACCGCATGATCAACGCCCCGACCTCGATCGTCGGTCATGACGATCTGGAAATGTACGAGCGCGCCCAGGAGGGGCTGCATGCTGATGGCCTGGAATGGGTCAACATCCAGCGGCTTTACGAGGAAGGCGAGGACTTCACCGAGGAGGCGGTCGAGAACGGCACCACCGAGCGGCAGATGCGCAACCAGTTCGACGCCTGGGTCAGGTTCATGACCATGGACATGGACGGCGTGCGGGAGGCCGCGGAATGAGCATCTCCAAGGACCAGGTGATCGACTTCATCTATGACGAAGTGCGGATGCTCGACGAGGGCCGCTACGACGAGTGGCTGGCGCTGTGGCTGAAGGACGGGCATTACTGGATGCCGCTCGATTACAAGCAGAGTGATCCGCACACGGTGACCTCGCTGATGTATGAGGACTTGTTCATGCTCAAGCTCCGGATCGAGCGGCTGAACGGCGCCCGGACCTTCTCGCAGAAGCCGAAGAGCCGCTGCCACCACGTGATCCAGCGTCCCTTCGTGGACGAGATCGACGAGACGGCAGGCACCTGTGTCGCAACCACCTTCATGCACTACGTCGAGACCCGGCTCGACGAGCAGCAGCTGCTCGCGCTCACCGCGCGCCACGAGCTGGCGCTGGTGGACGGGGCCTTGCGGATCGCCAACAAGCGCGTCGACATCTTGAATTGCGACGCGGCCTTCCGCAACATCCAGCTGCTGCCATGATCGCACCCGGAGCCCAGACGATCTGGCAGGCCTTTTCGGACACCGCCGGCCGCTATCCGGAGCGGGCGTTGTTCAACGTGCTCCCCGAAACCGCCGCCATCTACGGCATCGATGCGGGGGAGACCGGCTACCGCGCCGCGCACGACCGCGTGACCGAACTCGCCGCCGCCCTGCAGCAGGCGGGCTACGGACCGGGCTTCCGGGTGATGCTGCTTCTTGAAAACCGGCCGGAATTCTTCCTCTGGCTGCTGGCCTTGAACCGCATCGGCGCGGCCGTGGTGCCGGTCAATCCGGATCTCAGGCACGCGGAACTGAGCTACATGGCGGGCCATGCCGAGCCGTCGCTGATCGTGGCGATCCCGAACCGCTGTGCGGACCTGGCGGCCGCCGCCAAGGAGGCGGGTCTCGATGCTCCGGTGATCGCACCCGGTGATGCGCTGCCCGCGCCCGGCACCGCCGGTCCGGTGGCGCTCCGGCGCGATGCGGACGGAAACCCGCTCGACGGCGCGGCGATGGAGGCAGCGCTTCTCTACACCTCCGGCACGACGGGAAACCCGAAGGGCTGCATTCTCACCAACAGCTATTTCCTGGAAGCCGGGCGCTGGTACGCGACCGCCGGCGGTCTCTGCGCGCTCGGCGAGGATGGCGAGCGGATGATCACGCCGCTGCCGATCTTCCACATGAACGCGATGGCCTATTCCTTCATGGCGATGGTCGCCGTCGGCGGCTGCCTGACCGTGCTCGACCGGTTCCATCCCTCAAGCTGGTGGCAGAGTGTGGCGCAAAGCGGCGCAACCTGCCTGCATTATCTCGGCGTGATGCCGTCGATGCTGATGGGGGCGCCTGAGAGCCCTTCGGATCGGGCGCATTCCGTTCGCTTCGGCTTCGGCGCGGGCGTCGATCCCAAGCTGCATGCCGCGTTTGAGGCGCGGTTCGGCTTCCCGCTGGTCGAGGCCTGGGCCATGACCGAAACCGGGGCGGGGGCGGTGATCTGCGCCAATCAACTGCCGCGCCGGGTCGGCGAAAGCTGTCTCGGCCGGCCCGGTCCCGGCCTGGATGTTCAAATCGTCGATGACGGCGGGAACGTCAGTCTGACCGGTCCCGGCGAACTCCTGGTGCGCCGCGAGGGAGCGGACCCGCGCCACGGTTTCTTCGCGGGCTATTTCAAGAACGAGGAGGCGACTGCGGAGGCCTGGGCCGGCGGCTGGTTCCACACCGGCGACATCGTCCGCCGCGAAGCCGACGGCTCGATGTTCTTCGTCGACCGCAAGAAGAACGTGATCCGCCGCTCGGGCGAGAACATCGCCGCCGTCGAGGTGGAATCGGCGCTGATGCGGCATCCGGCGGTCAAGGCGGCGGGCGTGGCCGCGGTCGCCGATCCGGTGCGCGGCGACGAGGTGTTCGCCTGCCTCACGGTCGAGGGCGAGCCGGGCGCAGCACTTGCCACCGAGATCGTCGGCTGGTGCCTGACCCAGCTCGCCTATTACAAGGCGCCGGGCTATGTTGCCTTTGTCGAGGCCCTGCCGCTGACATCGACGCAGAAGATCCAGCGGCGGGTGCTCAAGGCGCTCGCCGACAGCCTGGTCGGGGAGCCTGCAACGGTGGATACGCGCGCGATGAAGAAGCGGACGGCGGCGTGAGGCGGCAGGACTACAGCGGCGTGGTGGTCACGGCGCCGGTGTCGGTGCCCTATCTGCGCTACAGCCAGGAAACCGCGCATTGGTGGATCGCCCGCGCGCTCCGTCAAGTGCTCGAAACCGCAGGCCTTGCCCCGCGCGATCTCGACGGGCTGTCGGTGTCGAGCTTCACGCTGTTTCCCGACACGCCGGTGGGGCTCACCCAGCATCTGGGCCTGAGCCCGCGATGGCTCGACACGATCCCCATGGGCGGGGCGAGTGGTGTGGTGGCGCTGAGGCGTGCCGCACGTGCGGTGCAGGCGGGCGACGCCGACATGGTCGCCTGCATTGCCGGCGACGCCAACCGGATCGACAGTTTCCGCCAGCTCCTGTCCTCGTTCTCGCGTTTCGCGATGGATGCGTCCTATCCTTATGGCTCTGGCGGGCCGAATGCGAGTTTCGCCCTGATCGCCGACGCCTACATGGCCGAATATGGCGCCACGCGCGCGGATTTCGGCCGTATCGCCGTGGCCCAGCGCGCCAATGCGCTTCAGTATCCGAACGCGATCATGAAGAAGCCGCTGACGCTTGAGGACTATCTCACTGCCCGCCCCATCGCCGAGCCGTTCGGGCTTTATGATTGCGTGATGCCGTGCGCGGGCGCGGAGGGCTTTCTGGTGATGCGCGAGGAGGAAGCCGCCCGGCGCGGACTTCCCTTTGCGCGGATCGCCGCCACCATCGAGCGCCACAATGCCTTTCCGGAGGATCCGGTGCAGCTCCGCGGCGGCTGGGCCATGGATGTGGACGAGCTCTATGCGATGGCGGGCTTCGGGCCGGAGGCGATCGACGTGGTCGAGACCTATGACGACTATCCGGTGATCTCGATGATGCAGTTCGAGGATCTGGGCTTCTGCGCCAAGGGAGAGGGCGCGCGTTTCGTGCGCGAGCATGACCTGACGATCTCCGGCGATTTTCCGCACAACACCTCGGGCGGTCAGCTCTCGGCCGGGCAGGCGGGCGCTGCGGGTGGCTATCTCGGGTTGGTGGAGGCGATCCGGCAGGTGACCGGCCAGGCGGGCGGCACCCAGGTGGCGGAGGCCGGCACCGCGCTCGTCTCCGGCTTCGGCATGATCAATTACGACCGCGGCCTGTGCTCGGGCGCGGCGATCCTCACGGGAGCGGACCGATGACCGGCAAGCTCGCGCCCCCCAGAAAGAAGAACCCGCAACTGAGGCAACGCGTGCCGACGCTGCCGCCGCAGGCGCGCTCGCGCGCAGCGCTCGGGCTCACCGCGGCAGCGGCGCGCGGGGCGTTTGAACTCCAGCACTGCGCCGAATGCGGCACGGTGCAGTACCCGCCGCGCGACGCCTGCGCGGCGTGCCTGTCGGTCGATCTCCTCTGGCGCGCGACCGCGCGGGACGGCCAGATCATCGCCGAAACCCGGATCCATGCCTCGCCCGATTCCTACTATCGCGAACGGCTGCCCTGGCGCGCGGGGCTGGTGCGGCTTGCGGCCGGGCCCACGGTGCTTGCGCATCTGCACGGCGAAGTCGGCCGCGGCGACCGGGTGCGGATGGACTTGAAACTCGACAAGGCCGGGCAGGGGGTGATGATCGCCCTGCCGCAGCAAAGGACCCCCGACATGGCCGATGACGATGTCTTGCGCACATTGACCGCGCATCCGAAGCACCGGCGGGTGCTGATCACCGATCTTCGCGCGCCGGTGACCCGGCCGCTGATCGAGGCACTGCTCAAGGCCGGGGCGGCGCATGTCTTCGTGGGCGAAGCCGAAAGCTGGCGGCGCGGCTCGGACCATGCGTCCATCGCCGGCCTTGACAAGGTGTCGGTGCTGCCGCTCGATGTCACCGATGCCACGTCGCTGAAAAAGCTTGCGGCCGAGATCGGCGGCAAGACCGACATTCTGATCAACACCGCGCGGCATGTCCGTCCCGGCGGCGTGCTCGGCGCCGACACCGTGTTCGCGCGCGAGGAATTCGAGACCAATGCGCTCGGGCTGATGCGGCTCGCGCAGGCCTTCGGCCCGGCCATGGCCGGCCGCACCGCCGACGGCGTCAATTCCGCCGTGGCCTTCGTCAATATCCTGTCGGTCCATGCCCTGTCCGCCGATCCGCACTATGGCGCGTTTTCGGCGAGCCAGGCTGCGGCGCTGTCGATCAGCCAGACGCTGCGGGCCGAATTCCGCGCCTCGGGCCTCAGGATGATCAATGTCTTCAGCGGCCCCACCGATGACGAATGGCACCAGCCGCTGCCGCCGCCGAAAGTGGCCCCGAAGGCGCTCGCGAGTTGCGTGGTCGAGGCGCTTTGCGAGGGGCTGGAAGACGCGTTTTGCGGCGATGTGGCGAAGGACCTCGAGGAGCGCTGGCGGCGTGACCCGAAGGTGCTCGAACGCGAACTCCAGGGAGGCGGGGCATGAGCGGGGTGCTTGAGGATCTGGCGCAGGCGCTGGGGACCGGTGCGGTCGAGGTGGTCGATCTCACCCACACGCTCGATCCGGATTTTCCGGTGATCGTGCTGCCGCCGGAATTCGGCCAGTGCGCGCGGTTCCGGATGGAGGAAGTTTCGGCCTATGACGGGCGGGGTCCGGCCTGGAAGTGGCACAACATCTCGATGAACGAGCACACCGGCACCCATTTCGATGCGCCGATCCACTGGATCTCAGGCCGCGACGTCGCCAATGGCGCCATCGACGAGATCGATCCGTCGGTGTTCGTCGGTCCGGTGGTGGTGATCGACTGTTCGGAGGGAGCTGCCGGGAACGACGATTTCGAACTCACACCCGCGCTTATCGAAGCGTGGGAGGCCGCCCATGGCCGCATTCCCGCCGGCGCCTGGGTGCTGATGCGCACCGACTGGTCGAAGCGCCGCGGCGCCGATTATCTCAACATGGCCGAGGACGGCCCGCATTCGCCGGGGCCGACGCCGGCGGCGATCGAGCTTCTGCTTGCGCGCGACATCCGTGGCTTCGGCACCGAGACGGTCGGCACCGACGCGGGGCAGGGCGCGCATTACATCCCGCCCTATCCGGCGCATTACCTGCTGCATGGCGCTGGCAAATACGGCTTGCAGTGTCTGAGCAATCTCGACCGGCTGCCGCCCACCGGCGCGATGCTGATCGCCCCGCCGCTCAAGATCAGGGGCGGCACCGGCAGCCCGCTCCGGGTGCTGGCGCTGGTGCCGGGCGGCAAGCTTCGAGGAGAACACCCATGAGCGAGTTTACCGCCGTCATCACCGGCGCGAGCAAGGGCATCGGCGCCGATCTCGCTGCGAAGCTGGTCGCGCGCGGCTACCGGGTGATCAACCTGTCGCGCACCGCGCCCGAAAGCGCGCCATCCCAGCTTGAGACCGTCGAATGCGATCTGCTCGATGCCGGGGCGGTCGCCGCCGCAGCGCGGCAGATCGCATCCGATCATCAGGTCACGCATTTCATCCACAATGCCGGGCTGATCTGGCCCAATCTGGTGGAGGAAGCGAGCGCGGAGGACATCACCGGGCTCGCGCAACTGCATCTCGGCTCAGCGCTCACGCTGGTGCAGGCCTTCCTGCCGGCGATGAAGATGAGGCGCTTCGGCCGGGTGATGTTCAACGGCTCGCGTGCGGCGCTGGGCGTGCCCACGCGCACCGCCTATTCGGCCACCAAGGCGGGGATGATCGGCATGGCGCGGACCTGGGCGCTCGAACTCGCGCCGCACGGGATCACCGTCAATGTGGTGGCACCGGGACCGATCCAGACCGACAATTTCTGGGGCATCGTGCCCAAGGGCAGCGAGCGCGAGGCCGATCTCGCCAGGCGCATTCCGGTGGGCCGGCTCGGTTCGGTCGAGGATGTCAGCAACGCCTTCCTGTTCTTCTGCGATCCGGCGAGCAGTTTCGTCACCGGCCAGACGCTCTATGTCTGCGGCGGCGCGAGTATCGGCATGCTGTCGCTGTAAGGGGCCGGTGCCGGTGGACCCGCTGCCGCCGAGGGGAGGGCCGCGGCCACCCTGGGACCACGGTGCCCGTGGCCGCGCAGGATGATGGTCGTCGCGGGTGCCTGTTCCGGTTGCGTGCCAGCCGTGCTAGGTGCAGGGGCAGACCGACCCGAAAGAGGAATGCCTGTGAAACGCCTCGTCCTTCCCGTCTTGTGTTTCTGCGTTGCCGCCATCGGGCTTGCATCGGCCACCACCGGCCCATGGTACAAGACTTTCTTCGGCCACTACGCCGCGACGCTGCGCTACATTCAGTATGGTCAGGCGACACCGGGGATCAACGATATCTATGCTGGGCAGATCGGCGGGTTCATCAAGACGGAAGACGTCAGGCTCGCCACGCTCGCGCCGGCTGAGGAAACCCGTGGGGCCTATGGCCTGGAATGGACATTCTTTGGGGCGCGATTTCTGCCGCTGCCGTCTGGCGGGCAGCCGTCCTTTTACGCAATGACCTATATGGGCAGCAATGCCGCCTTTCACGGCGCCGGCTACGATGCCCTGATCTCCCCGGCCGACATCGCCGGTGCGATCGGCACCTCGCCGCAAACGGTTACGGAACTGGCCACGTTGTCGGCGCATGTCGCGGCTTTCGGCTACGAGGATTTCAACCGCTCCGGGCATCACGCTCCACTGTCCTGGAACTCGAAGGACATCGACGCTGACGGAATGGGCGATTTCACGCTTGGCGGCTTGATCTATCTGTCGACCACCGGCTTCACCACCCCTCTTGCGGTCCGCGGTAGGGCTGCCGAACATGTGTTCATCGACACGGAGGAGGGCGTCCGGATCGTGCGGTTATTGGCTGGCCGCCTGTCGGTTGCCGGGTATGATCCTGCCAAAGGACTTCGGGACCTCGCGACGCCGATCGAGATCCATGACGTGGCCGTGAATGCCGGTCATGCCTTGACCTCCGCGCCCGCGCGAAACGGAGACCTGATCCTGGTTCGCCGCGCATGCGGGCTGCAAATCTACCGCTATGGCGCTGGCGTCGTTGCGCCGGGCCCTTGCATCACGGGCTTGACCGGCTCCTGGGCAATGCCGGGTGCGGCCGGCGATTTCGACGGGGATGGCGAGCCGGATTTTTGGATTTCGCAGACCGACCAGGGCAACCGTTCGGCTCCGTCCACCGGGCATGTGCGGCTGATTTCCGGTCGGTCGCTTGCCGCTGCCACGGGCGAGGTCCCGATCGACAGCCTGACCATCGCCAAGATGCGCGGATCGGCGGCCTATTCCAATTATGACGGGATCTGCACCACTCTTTCGCCGGTGGCGGGCGACTTCGACAATGACGGCAAGCCGGACCTGACATGTTCCGGGCACCGTCACATGAATGAGGCTGGGGCGATGTACCTGCTCAGGGGCGCCGACATTTCGCAGGGCATGGACATCACGATCGAAGACAGCCGCGTGATCAAGGTTGCAGGACCGATGATGAGCCAGCTTGCGCCGCCGTTCCACCATTGGGATGCGACCGACTTTGACGGCGACGGCTATGATGACATCGCCGTATCCGCGGACAATGATGTGTATGCCGGCATCAATGCCGGGGCAGTATATCTGCTCTCCGGCAAGGCAATCGCGGAGAGCCAACCGGCCGCCTCAAGTTCCCGTTGACGGAAACGGGGCGGCCGCTCCGAGGGGACGGGCCGTCAGAGGCGAATTGACCGCAGGACGGAGCGAGCGCACGCTCCCGAACACGGGCCGGACCGTCCATGGGAGATGGCGCTGGAACCGGGCGGCAGTGCTTTGCTGTTAGCGCTGTTCCGCGGCTACGAAGCGGGCGACCGCGGCCTTGTTGTGCTCGTCGATCAACCGTTCGCCGTCCGTGACGAGATCCTGCAGCGTCTGGCCTCGCAAGGCGCTACGCCAGGCCTGTTCGGCGGCGAGCATGCGGGTCTTGATGAAGCAATCGGTCTTGTAGACGCAGGGATCCTTGGCCTTTCCGGGACCCCGCCGCCGGATCTCGCGACAGACGAAGGCCGGTTCGGGGCCGTCAATCGCCTCTACGAGATCGAGCAGGGTGATCCGCTCCGGCGCGCGCGCGAGCCTGTAGCCACCCCGCGGACCTGGCACCGCCTCGATCAGGGAGGCCGCCGCCAGCGCCCGCAGGTGCTTGAGAAGGTAGGAGCCTGACACGCCGTGCAGTTCGGCAAGGCTCTTGCCGGCAAGAACCTTGCCCCTGGGAAGTCCCGCCAGCACCAGTGCGCTGTGCAGCGCCGCCTCCACTCCGTCGCTCATCCTGCGCATCCGCGCCTGCCTTTCTCCGCCCGGGCTTGCTTTGGTCTATCATCGATATATCTTATCTATGATTCCAATCCAACCAGCTCCAGCGGAAAAGACCATGACAGCCAGATTGAACATCGCCAAACTCGCCCCCGATCTCTACCGGGCGGTGGCGGCCCTGGATGCAGCCGTGACCAACGCGGGGCTCGATGCCCGCCTGCTGCATCTCCTCAAGCTCCGCGCCTCGCAGATCAACGGCTGCGCCTATTGCGTCGATCTGCATGTGAAGGAGGCGCTCGCCGACGGCATCGACGCCCGGACCCTGCATCTGGTCGCGGTCTGGCGCGAATCGCCGCTGTTCGATGCGCGCGACCGGGCGGTGCTCGACTGGACGGAAAGCGTGACGTTGGCGGCCGAGACGGGCATTCCCGACGCGGCCTATGATGTGGTTCGGTCGGAGTTTTCGGACAGCGAAATCGCCGCGCTGACGATCGCGATCGGCACGATCAATATCTGGAACCGGATTGCCGTGAGCTCCAGGATGCAGCACCCCGTCTAGCATGCCGTGGGACCATCGCACCCCGGGTGCCCGCCTTGAGCCCTATCAACGGTCGCGCTGCATCTGCTCAGCGACCTGTTCCAGGTAGTCCTGCAGCGTCTTGCCGATTTCAGGCTGGAAGCTCGTTCCGATCGTTTCGCAACGCTCAATCCGGTCGATGCGGAACGCCCGGAAGCGGTTGCGCAACTCGCACCAGGCCGAGCAAGTCCAGACGCGGCCCCAGTATTCGGTTTGCAGCGGGCGGATCACGCGCGTGCTCTCCCTCTCGTTGAGGGCACGATAGGTGATGCGGAGCTTGAGCCGGTCCCGGATCGCGCGCCGGATCAGCGGCATGTGTTTGAACCCCTCCTGTGCGCGCTCGAACGCATAGACGCCAAATCCCCAGGACTTGGGCGCCTGGCGGCGGTTCGACGCATGCTCGCCCAGCTTGGCTAGCACAGAAGCGGCGGCGGCTTGCAGTTCCGGATCCGCGGCCTCCTTGACGATCGCCATCCCGAGCGTGAGCGCCTCAAGCTCGGTCAGCGACAGCCCCATGGGCGGCAGAAAGATCGGTTCGCGCAGCAGATAGCCCACGCCACGCTCGCCCTCTATCGGGACACCGGAGGCAACCAGCGTGTCGATGTCCCTATAGACGGTGCGAACAGAGACCTGAAGTGCGGCGGCGATGTCACGGGCGAGGTGGAGCCGCCCGTCCCGGACGATCTCCACGATTTCCGCCAGTCGCTCGCTGCGCCGCAAGGGGGTGTCAGCCGATGGCGACTTCCAGCTCGGAATGCATGAGCTGGACAGTCGGTCCGTTGATCGCGGCAAGGAAGCCGGCATTGCCGGGCGCCTTGCCGATTTCGGCGGCGGCGGCTTTTGCGGCGTTCATGTCTGCCCACTGAACATGTTCGATCCAGGTGCCGTCTTCGGTGCAGGACAGACGCCGCGCAAGGAAGCCCGGCCGCTCCTTGACCCAGGCACTCATCGCCATGGCGGCGGCAACAAAGTCTTCGCGGCTCACACCGTCGTTGAGCGTGAAGGTGACGGTTTCGATGACGTTCTTGGACATGGGATACTCCTGTTTGTCTTTCTAAACGATCCGCCACCCCTACGCCATCCCAACTGCCATAACCTGTCAGTTGGGATGGCGGGCCCGGAGGACCCATGCGCGAGCCATTGCCAGGCAGTTGCCCGAACTGCCGCAAGCTGGCCGAGCCGGACCAGTGCCTGCAAGCCAGTTCCGGCACGGCCGAGGAGGTGTGGGAAGGCTTTGAATGGCGCTGCCGGGCCTGTCCGGAAATGGCGCCGGAGCCTCACCGGATTCACGGCGCCAGTGCGTGAAATCGATGCTGCTGTCCTCTGGGTGCAAGACGATGTAACGCTTGTCTCGGACGAGCGAACAGTTTCAGTCTGATGTGCAATTCCATCAGGCGTCCATACATCGACCGTTCCATTTCCAGGTTCGAACCTTCCGCTGTCGTTCGATCAGGCAACCTCCGGGGCTTTGCCATAGCCACGGCTCGTCACGATGACCAGGAACGCGACAAGAAGGACGGCGAGCAGGATCGGCGAGAAGCTCCGAGGGCCGATCGCGTCCAGCAGATAGCCGCCGAGCATTGCGCCGCCGGCGATCGCCGCGTTCCAGACGGTGACAAGCATGGCCTGGGCGAGATCCGCCGCAGGTCCGGCGGCGCGTGCCGAGGCTGTCTGGAACAAGGTGGCAGTTCCCCCGAATCCCAGCCCCCAGATTGCCGCCGCCATGTAAGCAGGCAGGCTCGCAGCGGTATCTGGCCAGAAGAGCGCGGCGGCGAGCGCAAACAGCGCGATGCTGACCAGAGACAGAAGCCGCAAATGCCGGTCAATCCACACGCCCACCAGCGCGATACTTGCCAGCGCCGCGATGCCGAACACCAGCAGGTAGGCGTCGACGCTGAAACTTGCGCTTTTGCTCGCCAGAAGCGGTGCGATATAGGTGTAGAGCGCATTGTGCGCGAGCACGAAGAGCAGCACGACGCCAAGCGTCGCCGGAATGCCCGGCCGTATCAAAACATGGCCAAAGCGCTCCTGTTCGCCATCTGGCTCGCCAGCGAAATCCGGCAGCAGCCAGGAAACGAGAACCAGCAGGAGCGCAGCGATCGCGCTCATGGCGAAGAACGGGATCTGCCAGACCGTCTGGAGGCCCAGCCAGGCACCGGCCGGGATGCCGAGCGAAAGTGCTATCGGGGTACCTGCCATCGCGATTGCCATCGCCCGGCCGCCCAGATGCGATGGCGCGATGCGAATCGCATAACCGGCCACCAGCGCCCATAACAGTCCGGCCGACATCCCGGCGACCAGCCGCGCCACCATCATGATGATGAAACTGTCGACGGACGCGGTCACCGCGTTCGCGATCAGGAAGCCCGCGATCGCAACGAGCAGCAGCGGCCTGCGGCGCCAACTGCGCGTGGCCATCGTGATGGGGATGGCCGCGAGCATGGAGCCGACGGCGTAGAGCGTGATCGCCTGGCCCGCCAAGGACTCGCTGACGCCGAAGGTCCGGGCCATCTCGGGCAGCAGTCCGGCCGGCAGCGCCTCGGTGAGGATCGTCACGAAACAGCCGGTCGCCAGCACCAGAAGTCCCGCGAGGGGCAAGCGATCCGGTGCAGGGACGGCCTCGCCCATGGGGCGTGAGGCGCTCATCGGTCCGCTCCGGGGAGGATGACCGCATCGGCGGCATAGGTATGGAACTCGTGGCGACTGACTTTGCCGACCCTCTCCCACAAACGCCGGAACTCAGAATCGGCGAAGAAGGCCTCGACATCGTCCACACCCGAGATCGCTTCGATGTTCCCGACCGTGTCGCCATCAGTGCTGCGCGCCAGCGTACTCCAGCGAAACCCAGGTTTGGCCTGTGCGACGTAACGGACCACGGCATCGATCGCCGCAAGCGTTTGGGCCTGTTTGCCCTCGTGACAATGCATCACGTTGACGATGAAGACGGTTTTCTCGGGCATGGTCGCGAAGGACGGTTGGCTCGTCATTTGGATGCTCCTGTGTTGAAGCGATCTTGTATCTGCGAAGCTCGGTTGAGATAATGAGGCTGCAATTCCGATGACTTCGGAATATTATTCTTGTATAGAGAGGCGATGGAGAATCTCGGAACCCTTGCGGCCTTCGTTCAGGCGGCGGAAAGTGGCAGTTTCAGCGCCGCCGGGCAGCGGCTTGGCCTCTCGTCTTCCGCAATCGGCAAGGCCGTCGGACGGCTGGAGGAGGATCTGGGCGTTCGCCTGTTCCAGCGCGACACGAGGCGGATGTCGCTGACCGAAGAAGGCCGCCTATTGCTCGATCGCGCGCGCCGAATCTTTGAAGAAGTTGACGGTGCGCGGAGCGATCTCGCTCGGACTTCCGCCGATGCGAAGGGGCGTCTCCGCGTCAGCATGCCGCTTGTTGGGATGTTGCTGATGCCGGCGATCGAGGCCTTCTGGACCGCCTATCCGAATATCGAACTCGATCTGGATTTCAGCGACCGGCTGGTCGATCTGATCGAAGAGCGGATCGACGTCGCACTGAGGAGCGGGACGCCCGGCGACAGTCGCCTGATGCGCCGCAAGCTCGGCAGTTTCCGGCTCAAGCTGGTCGCGTCACCCGATTACCTCGAGCGCAACGGCACCCCGTCGTCTCCCGCCGACCTTGCCGGGCATTCGTGCCTCAGGCAACGCTTCGTTGGCAGTCAGACGCTCCACGCGTGGCCGCTGCAGCCGGACGTTCCCGATCTGCCCGTGGCGATTAGCGCCAGCGCAATCGAACCGCTCCTGCATCTCGTCCGGGCAGACAAAGGGATCGCCTGCCTGCCGCCCTTTGCTGTCGACCCGGCGATCGCCGCCGGCGAGCTGCGGCAGATCCTGTCCGATCATATGACAGGCGGGACCGAGATGGCGCTGGTATGGCCCACCGCCCGCCAGCTCTCGCCGCGCGCTCGTGCCTTCATCGACTTCATGGCCCAAGCAATCCGGTTCGATTGAGCGTCCCGGAACCCTCGTCCGTTGCCTTGCAAGTCAGCAATCGGGGGGGACGATGTGGCCGAGATACTCCACCTCTTGGAAATTTGCCTGGAAGCGGGCCGCGACCTGTTCGACACTGCCGATGTCTATTTGGACGGCGCGCCGGAAGAGGGGGTTACCGAAGCGATCAAGGGCTGCCGCAACGCTCTGTCGATTTCGACCGAGCCCAACCTGTCGATCGGCAGCACATAGGTTATTTTCGGCGGCAAACGGTGTGAGCTTATCGGGACATGGCTGACAGCTCATTCCGGAGGGAAAGAGTGTAAACCATCTCTCAGGGTCGGACATTGAGGGGGTGGCGGAGAGGAAGGGATTCGAACCCTCGATACCCTTTTGAGGTATACTCCCTTAGCAGGGGAGCGCCTTCGACCACTCGGCCACCTCTCCGTTGCTCGTCTGTTACCCCAGCGGGATGATCTAATCAACCTGATTTGCAGCAGGAATTTTTTGCGGGCGTCGCTGCGGCCAAGGCTGTGGAGAAACAGGCCGATCTGCGGGGTTGAACAGGCGGCGGCGTTCAGGCTTGCGCCGAAGGTTGTTCAGGACCCGGGCGGTTGGATCCGCCGCGTTTGCCGTGCGTGGGCTTGTGCATCGCCGCCGTCTTGGAGGCGGTCCGTGTCGCCTTTGCCGGTCTGGGCTGGGCGGCAGGCGCCTGTGCCGCGGCGGCCTTTTTCCGGGCGGCGGCCAGCAGGTTGGCGGCGTTGAGCGCCACGGCGCACTGCTCGAGATCGTTGGTGGCAAGGTGGGCGTAGCGCAGCGTCATCTGGATGGTCTGGTGGCCCAGGAAGGTCTGCACGCGCCGCAAGTCGATGCCGGCCTGAACCAGCCGCGAGGCGCAGGTGTGGCGCAGGATGTGCGGCACCATGTGCGGGTCGTCGGAGAAGCGGTTTTCCGCCCGCGCGCGGTTCCAATTATATTTGAAATTCGGATACGCAATTGTGGAAAAAGGTCCGTTGCCGCCAAAGGCGCGGGCCAATTCGACCGCCAGGGCGGCGCGATCGGTCAGTGGAACGGAGCGGCTCTTGCCCGATTTGGTGATCCAGAAGGTCGCGGTGTTGTTGTGGATGTCGCCCCATTTGAGCGCCAAGGCCTCGCCGATGCGGGCGCCGGTATCGACCAGGAAACGGCACAGAAGCTCGTGATGCGCGTTCTGGGCGCCGATGGAAGAAAACATCATTTCTTCCTCGTCGGCAGTCAAAAACCGCACGCGCGAGTTGCGTTCCCTTAATCTTATGTAGGACGGTAGCCTAACTATCTGTCCGCTCCTCTCAGCCTTTTTCAACAAGCGGTAAAGTGCAGAAAGCTTGCGATTGATCGTCGAGTTTCTGTTTCCGATGCTGCGGAAGTGATCTATCAGGCGGTCGATCAGGACATCATCATAGGTTGCATATTTATGCATAACCATGAATTCGTCTATTTCATGAATAAAGGCGCGGCAATTGTCTTTATGGGAGCCATTCTCCCAAAGTGCACCGGAATGCTGTTCCCATAGATGAGCCAAACGCGGGGCGGAAATAGCGTCATCAGTCATTGTGCTTAGGGCGACGGATTGGGAGTCCACTTTGACGTGTTCCAATTTCATTTCCGCCAAAATAAAATTACATTACTCTGTCATGCAACTCCCCCCTAGAGCACACAAATGCAGAAATATCGTTTTGCTAGACAAGAACCCGGCAGCCTGAGCTGCCGGGTCTATTCAGATCAAACCGAGGTTTGATTAGAACGAGCGCTGAACGCGACCGTAGAAGCCGAATTCGCCGTCCGAGCCGGGAGTGCCGTCGTCGTAGTAGACAACTTCCGGGGTGACCACGAGGCCGGGAACGACTTCGTAGTTCAGGTTGCCAACAACCGACAGACGGTCGTCGACAGCAGCGGAGGTTGCTTCGATCCACTGAACCTGGGTGTTGAAGGTCAGCTTGTCGGTTGCCTTGTAGGAACCGCCGGCCATGACCGACCACGAGTCGTCGGCGCCGTAGGGGATCCAGGTGGCGTATGCCGACGAAGCTTCGCCGTACATACCCATGATCCAGACCGAAGCCTGCTCGCTGAGGGTGATGTCTGCACGGACCTTGGCAGCCCAGCCGCCGACGTCGTAGGTTGCGCCGACGATGTCGTCGCGGGTGTCGAAGCCGACAACAGCCGACAGGTCAACCATGCCGGCATTGTAGCCGAGACCGACAACAACATGCGGCATGTAGTCGTCGATGCCCCAGCCGCCGCGAACGCCAGCGACCGAAGAGTCGTCATCACCCTGTTCCAGGGCGATTGCTGCGCGGAAAGCGCCGCCGGTGTAGGTGTAGCTGATCAGGTTGGTGTCGTACGGGCCTTCGCCGCCTGCGATGTCGTCGTTGATGACGTTGCCAGCGTAGCCGGTGAAGGTGGTGAAGAGCGACTCGTCCTTACCAACGCGCAGGCCGCCGAGCTGCACCCAGGCGAAGTTCACGGAGAACTCGTTGTCATTGGTGTAGCCGGTGACGGTGTCGTTGGTGTCCCACTGGAAGCGCAGCTCGGTGTAGGTCCGCAGGGTGCCGAGTTCGGTTTCCGAAGCGGTCGAGGTGCGGAACGAGAAGCGGGCGCGCTTGAAGTAGGTGTCGTCGCCGGTGGCCGAGGTCACTGCGAACAGTTCGCCGGCGCCGACGTCGTAACGCAGGTAGCCGTGGATGCGCAGGCAGGTTTCGGTGCCCGGGATGTAGAAGTAGCCGGTGCCGAAGGCGTCGCAAACGCGGACGTATTCAACGGGCTCGGGCTCGGCGGCGATGATGGCGTCGGCAGCGCGAGCGCCGGAGACAGCAACCAGAGCTGCTGCGGAGCCGAGGAGAAGGCTCTTGATGTTCATGTTCTGACCTCCAGTCAAAAGTTAGATGGTCTGGGTTGTCGCTGAAGGACAGTTATTCCTGTCCCATCCCCACAATGGAAGAAGACAGGCGAAATTCGCCGTGACTTCGAGAGTGAACATACTCGCCGGGGCGGCGGGTGCAACGCCGATCAAGCGGCGCGAGCGATCCCCGTCGCGCCTTCCACCGACCCTGTTGCACAAATGACACGAAATCGGCGGCCGGGGCGCGCTTTGTTTACGGATCGTTAGGACTTGGGGACGGATTCGCGTCCGGACTCCGAAGAGTAGCCAAGGAAAAGCGCCGGATATTCCAGCATTCGCGCGAGAATCAGGCGTCATGTCAGGGCGCGACTCGGGCATCTGCGATTCCCTGACCAGGAAGATGCGGGCGATGCTCGCGCTCGCGCCGTCCGCACAGCCATCAATGCCAATGACACAAGCAGGAACGCTTCATTTTGCGTTGGCGCATGGCGTCAACCCTGCCGGCGGAGACTGGCCGGTGCGGCCGCCGCGACCAGACCGGCGAGCTTGATCGGATGCGCGCTTCATGGCCGCAGACATCGCCCCGGCTGGCGCGGCACCACGGACAGCCGTGACAAGGGGAAAACCCCACGCCCTCCAATGAAACGCTAATAAAATAATTATAACAAATAGATAGGTATTTTCCGTTCGGTTTTTTTATGTTCTGACTGGAGGTCAGAACATGAACATCAAGAGCCTTCTCCTCGGCTCCGCAGCAGCTCTGGTTGCTGTCTCCGGCGCTCGCGCTGCCGACGCCATCATCGCCGCCGAGCCCGAGCCCGTTGAATACGTCCGCGTTTGCGACGCCTTCGGCACCGGCTACTTCTACATCCCGGGCACCGAAACCTGCCTGCGCATCAGCGGTTACGTCCGTTACGACATCGGCGTCGGCGAGCGTTTCGAGCAGACCTCGGTCACCGGCGACGGCACCTACAACAAGCGCGCCCGTCTGTCGCTCCGCACCAACACCGCTTCGGAAACCGAACTCGGCACCCTGCGGACCTACACCGAGACCCGCTTCCAGTGGGACAGCAACGCTGTTGCCGGCGGTGGTTACACCAACGACAACGAAGTCACGCTGAACTTCGCCTGGGTCCAGCTCGGCGGTCTGCGCGTTGGTAAGGACGAGTCGGCTTTCATCACCTTCACCGGTTACGCTGGTAACGTGGTCAAGGACGACGAGCTGTTCTCGGCTGGCCCCTACGACACCAACCTCGTCAGCTACACCTACAACAGCGGCCCGCTCAGCGCGATCATCTCGCTGGAACAGGGTGAGAACAACAGCGCTGCCACCAACGACGACTGGGCAATCGACGACTACATGCCGCATGTTGTCGCTGGTCTCGGCTACAACGCCGGCATGTTCAACCTGCGCGGCGTCGTTGCTTACGACTCGCGTGACGACATCGGTGGCTTCGCCCGCGGTGGTTGGGCTGCCAAGCTGCGTGCATACGTGACGCTCAACGATCAGTTCTCGATGTTCGCAATGGCCCTGTATGGTGAAAACTCTTCGGGTTACACCACCTGGCGCAACATCGGCCTGTCCACCGACGAAACCTGGGCAGCCGTTGTCGGTGCTTCGTACCAGGCTACCGATCGCCTCGCTCTCAACATCCAGGGCAACTGGGTTGAAAGCACCATCGCCGGCATCGACGATGGCTGGTCGGTTGTTGCCGACATGAACTACACCGTGGTTCCCGGCCTCGTGGTCACCCCGGGTGTTGCATGGGTCAACGAAGTTGACGCTGCCAACGCAGACGGCGAATTCGGTGGTTACCTCCGCGTTCAGCGCTCGTTCTAATCAAACCTCGGTTTGATCTGAATAGACCCGGCAGCTCAGGCTGCCGGGTTTTTCGTTTGTGCGCATACGGATGGGCGATCACGGGCGGGCAGGCGCCCGGGCTTTGGGCTTTGCCAGTGCTTGTGCGCGGTGTTAGGCTTGCCCGAACGAGATGTCGGCGGGGACCGCATGGGCGACTGGAAGCGATGCATATGGCCGGGCCTGGCGAGCGTGGGGTGCCTGACAGCGCTTGCGGTCTGGTTCGAAGCCCCGGCCGTCGAAGCCGACCTGAAAGGCCGCGCGCAGGCGGCGCTGCGCCAGGGCCATGGCTGGGCCCAGCTCTCGCTCACGGGGCGTGACCTGACGCTGCAGGGCGTGGCACCCGACGAGGCCAGCCAGGCAAGCGGTTTGGCGCTCGTCCGTGGGGTCTACGGCGTCAGAACCGCCACGGACAATTCCACTTTGCTGCCGGAAGCGAAACCCTACCGGCTTACGTTCGAAAAGGGCGCAGATGGCGTGATGTTGCGCGGCGTCGTGCCCAACGACACTGTACGCGCCGAGCTGATCGGCATTCTGAGCGGGATGCTGCCTGGCATCGCGCTGTCGGACCGGATGCAGCCGGCCCGCGGTGCCCCCGACGGTCTCGTCGCGCTCGCAGCCTACGGTCTTGCCGCGTTCACGCGCTTTTCCACCGGCACCATCGAGATCTCGGACCGGACCTTGACGGTGCGCGGCCAGGCCCTCAACCCTGACGACCACGAGCTTGCATTGACCGCACTGAAGGCGATTCCCGCCTCCGCCGGTTCGGTCAAATCCATCGACATCACGCCGGCCGCCGCGCCTGGGGTCTACGGCTGGACAGCGAGCCGCGGCCCGGACGGGGTCGTTCTCGAGGGCTATGCCCCCGATGCGCCGACGCGGGTGGCGATTGTCGCGCGGGCGAAAGCCCTCTTGCCCGGCATTCCGGTGGAGGATCGGATGCGTTTTGCCGCCGGGCTTCCCGCTGGCCTTGATCTCGCAAAGGCCGCGGACGGCGCGCTTGCGGTGCTGGCTGACCTTGCCGAAGGCACGGCCGGGCTTTCTGGCGCGGTGCTCGATCTCGAGGGGCGCGCCGTCGATGGCGCGGCGTTTCGCCGGATCCAGCAGAGGCTGTCCGGTCCGCTCGCGGGGGGCGTGCGGCTCGGCAGCGCCGATATCGGCGGTTCGGCCGGCCTTGCCGATGGCTGGACGGTGCGGCGCGATGGCGACGGGATCACGCTTCGTGGTGCCTTGCCGAGTGCTGCGGCATGGGGCCGGGTGATGGACCTGGCCCGCCTGAAATTCGGCACTCTGCCATTGCATGATTCCCGGGAGGTCGCCGACGGGGCACCGGACGGGCTCGAGGCCGCCGCCCGCGCCGGCCTGCAGGCGCTGAGCCGGCTGCGCGAAGGCGAGCTGCGCATTGCCGGAGACACGGTCAGCATCAAGGGTGTTGCCCTGAGTGACGCGGCCTCGGGGGACATTGCGCGGCGTCTTGCCGAAGAAATGCCGGCGGGGTTTGCCGCCTCCACAGCGATTGCAGTGGCGCCGGTGCCGGCAGAGGTGCTCGCTCCATCCGACTGCCAGGCCGAACTCAACCATCTGGCCCGGCTCAATACTGTCTTGTTCGAGACCGGGCAGGCGGTGATCGAGACCCATTCCTATGGCTATCTCGACCAGATCGCCTTCGCCGCCCGGCAATGCGGCGCCGTGCGGCTCGAGATCGCAGGGCATACCGATTCCGACGGAACCGAGACGGACAATCTCAAGCTGTCGTCCCGGCGCGCGGACGCGGTGCTTTCCTATCTGCGCCAGGCGGGCGTGGCGGCCGATCGGATGCGCGCCGTCGGGTACGGGGAAAGCCGTCCCGTCAACGGCAATGAAACCGACGCGGACAAGGCGGCCAACCGCCGCATTGAATTCCGTGTCCTTGACGAACCGGAGTGAACCGAGAGGAAAACAGCATGATCTACGTGTTCTCGCATATCTGGCTTTGGGTTTTGTGCGCGTTTCTGGTTGGGGCGCTGGTGGGCTGGAAAGCCTTCGGCGTCAAGCGGACATGAGGCCTGTCGGGCCTGACGGGAGTGGGAGGAAATGACGATGTTCTTTTTGCAGACACTGTTTTTTGTCGCGCTGGCCTTCGTGCTGGGCTGCCTGTTCGGATACTGGCTGAAGTGGGGGTTGACGCCGCACTGGCGTCGCTCTGGCGCCGCCGCCGCGATCAGCCACAGCGGCGCCGCGCATGCCACGACGGCGGGGGAACTGACCGCTTCGCGCCCGCATTACGAGCCCGCGTCACCGGCACAGCGCCCGTCGCCTGTGCCGCGGCGCCCGGTTGCCGCGGCGGCCATCGCGCCGGTCGCGCCCCAGGCCGGAGCGGTCGCCCCGGCGGTGGTGCCGCCAGCGGGTGCTGCTGCAGCCGCCGCGCCGGTTGTCCCGCCAGCCCCGGAGGCTGCCGCCGTCGCCGCCAAACCCAAGCCGGTCCGGACCGCGGCACCGAAGCCAGCGGCAAAACCCGCCGCAGCCAAGCCGGCGAAAGCCGCAACCGAAAGTCCGGCGCCGGCCAGGATGAAGCGCTCCGGGGCGGCGGCGATCGAGGGTGCTGAAGCGGTTGTTGATCCGGCGGCCGCTCCCGCCGCCGCGCCCAAGCCTGCGAAGCCGAAGCCCGCCAAGGCAAAGCCCGGACCTGCCGCGGTCCCCGACAATCTCAAGCAGATCAAGGGGGTAGGGCCACAGATCGAGGCCAAGCTGAATGCCGCCGGAATCAACAGTTTTGCCCAGATTGCCGCCTGGAGCAGCAAGGAACAGGCGCAATTTGCCGAGCAATTGTCCTTTGCGGGGCGGATCGAACGCGAAGACTGGGTCGGACAGGCAAAGATCCTCGCCAGGGGCGGGACCACCGATTTCGCCGGACGCGTGGCCAGAGGCGAAGTCGAAAGCTCCGCAGACCCGAACCCCAAGGGCAGGCGCAAGCCCTGAGCTCAGGCGATCGCCGGCGGCATCCTCAGGGGTGCCGCTGCCTGTCCACCTCGGCAAAGAAACCGCGCAGCATCTCCGGGATGCCCGACAGATGCAGGATCGGGGCGTGACCGTGGCCGGCGATCGTGGCTGAGCGGAGCGTGGGCACGCGTTGCTTCATCTCCTCAACGGTCTCATCCGACAGAAGGCTCGAGTGTTCGCCCCGCAACACCATCATCGGCCTGTTGCCCAAGCCCTCGAACTGGGGCCACAGGGTGGGCAGCGGGGTGTTGAGATCGATGCCCTTGAGGCCGTCAAGCAGGGCGGGATCGTAATTGGCCACCAGTTTCCCGCGCTTTTCCACATAGACCGCGCGGGCAAAATCGTCCCAATCGGACGGGCTGAGCACCGGAAAGCTCTTCGAATGCGCGGTCGCGAGGTTCTGTGCCGCTTCCTCCCAGGTTGCCGGCTGCGGGATGCGCGACAGATAGGCCTTGATCTGGGCGAGCCCGGCGCCTTCGACCACGGGACCGATGTCATTGAGAACGCCTGCGGCCATCAGGGTCGGGCGCATGGCGGCCAGGGCATGCATGATCAGGCCGCCGCGCGAGGTGCCGATGAAGATGGCATGTTCGAGCCCCAGGGCCGCCATTCCGGCGATGACGTCATCGGCCTCGACGAGAATGGTGTAGCGCGAGGGATCCTTGTCCCAGGCGGAGAGGCCGCGACCGCGATAGTCGAAGCTGACCACCCGCCGCGGCGTCTCGGTGTCGCTCGACAGAAGTACGGCGAGATCGTGAAAATCGGCTGCATTGCGCGTGAGCCCAGGCAGGCAGACCACCGGCAGCCGCGCCCGCGTCGCGGCATTGTCGCGGCCGTAGTCGGCCGCATGCAGCTTCAGCCCGTCGCTTGCCAGGAAATAGACATCGTCATGGGTGGGCTGCGGCTGGTGTGCTGCTGCGTCATGCCCGGTCTCTGCCGCGCCCGGTGTGCCGCTCTTTGGTTTCGCCATCGTCAAATCCGTTCGGTGATCTCGTGCAAACAGATACCCATAGCCCAGGTCGTGCAGGCGACGACAGGGCTACCGGCGTCCAAACCGCAGATCCTGCTCGATGCTCGCCGGCTGGCCGAGGCGCGCCTTGTAGACCTGATAGTTTTCCATCACCCGCTGCACATAATGCCGGGTCTCGGTGAACGGGATCATTTCGATCCAGTCGATCACCTCTTCGAGCGACCGGCCGCGGGGGTCGCCGAAGCGCTCGATCCATTGCGGCACGCGCCGCGGGCCGGCATTGTAGGCGATGAAGGTGAGGATGTAGGAGCCGCCGAATTGCTCGATCTGCTCGCCGAGATACTGCGCGCCCAGGGTCGCGTTGTAACCCGCATCGGTGGTCAGCCGGTCCATCGAATAGGGCAGGCCGTGGCGCGCGGCCACGCCCTTGGCGGTGCCGGGCAGGATCTGCAGCAGGCCGCGGGCGTTGGCCGGCGAGACCGCGGCCTTGTCAAAGGCGCTTTCCTGCCGTGCGATCGAATAGGCAAGTGCCTTGCCGGAGCCTGAGATATTGGCGGTCGCCGGGACCGCGCCCAGCGGATAGGCCAGTGCCGCCACGTCGAGATTGCGGTTCCAGGCGATCTTGCCGACCTGCAGCGAGACGCGGTGTTCGCCCCGCCGTTCTGCCATGGCTGCAAGGATCGCCACTTCGCCGGGGCTGTCGAGTTCCGCTGCGAGCGCCCGGTAGAGAATGTCCGCGCGCCATTCGAAACCGGCATCCTCGAGCTTGCGGATGGCCCGCACCGCCTCGCGCTCGGCAAAGCGCACCCGGTCGGCCTGGCTGGGCGAGGGGTAGGCGATGTTGAGCGTCTTGCGCCCCAGCTTGGCGCTGGCGAGCTGGCCGTAGAAGGTCGAGGGAAACTGCGCCGCCAGGGCATAGTAATCCGCCGATTTGCCACCGCCGCCGGCCTCTGCGGCGCGGCCCAGCCAGTAATTGGCGCGCGCCCGGGAAATCTGTCCCTGGGCGACGCCGAGGATGGCGGCGAAATGCTTGTGCGCGGTTTTGGCGTCGTTGAGGCCCCGCAGCGCGTAGAAGCCGGCATGGAACTCGGCTTCGGCGAATTCCTCGGGGCTTTTCGCCAGATGCGCGGCGGCGATGCGATAGGCGCTCTTGGCGTCGCCACGCTCGTAAAGCCCGCGGCTGATCACGCGCGCCTCGATCCACCATTCGTCGGGGTCGACGAGGCGGTCGCGATCGCGCGGCATCTTGGCGAGCAGGGCGGCGGCCTCCTTGTCGCGCTCGAGATGGCGCAGGTGGCGGATGCGCAGGTAGAGATAGGCCGGCTCCGCGTGCCAGGACGGATGCACCGCCGCAATGGCGCTGTCGGCCTTTGCGGACTTTTCGATGACCGCCACCCAGGCGCGGTACAGCGACTGAGCCCCGGCCTTCTCGGACACGGCCTTGGCGTCACGGACATGGTCCCGGTAGAGCAGCATCTGCATGCGCTGGAAGTGGTCCTTCTTGTCGAGAAGGGAATCGAACTCGCCGAGGAAGACCTTCGCGTCCTGGTCGTCCATCATCACGCCGCGCCAGAAGCGCGCGGCAGTGGCGCGGGCGCGGTTCAGGTCGCCCGAGGCGCGCAGCGCCCGGATCAGGACGATGGCGCCCTTCGGCGTTTCCGGCTCGGTCGCGCCGAATGCGGCGAGCACCTGGGCGGGCGGTGGATTTTCGAAATAAAGCGCCCGCTCGGACAGGCGCCGGAACGAAGCGAGCCCCGGCCAGCCCTTGAGATCGGCCGCGGCGCGGGCGATCTCGCCCGAGGGCACGCCTTCGAGGCCCGACAGCGCGATGGCCCAGGTCAGAATGTGATGGTCGAGCGTTCCGTCGCGCATGGCGTCGCGGATCGCGCGGGCGCGGGTCGCGTCGCCGCGGCCGAGCGCCTCGAGCCCGGTCTTGAGTTCCCGGCTCGCCGGGGCGTCGGCGTTCGCGACCAGGCGCGGCTTGGGAACCGCCGCGGTGGTTTCCGCGTCGATCGCCGGCCGCGGAATCGGCAGCGGGATGGTGCCCCCGGGCACGGGCGCCGCTGCGGCCACGGTCGCCAAGACGGTTGAAACGGCAAGCAGGGTTGCAAGGGCAGTCTTCGACATCTTCATCTTCCGTTCGGCATCAAAGCGCCGGGGGCGAGTGGACGGGTCATTCCATGGGTGTAACAGGCGCCGGTGAAGCAAAACTTAACAAAAGCTTAGCGAGATCACTCAAAGGCAATCTTCCGACACAATTGCGGGCAATGTTGGGCACCGGGTGGTGCCCCGCAAACCTGCGTCCCACTGCGAGGATCGATTTGCCGCAAAAGCGCGCGCTGCGGCCTCGCAAGGCTTTTCCCTATCGGCGATTTCCTGTATCGGCTGGGTAGAGATAAACAATTGCGCCCGATCGCGCCGAAAAGAGTTTGTGGAGAGCAGTATGTTCAAGGGTTCCATTCCGGCCCTCGTTACCCCCTTTGCCGAAAATGGTGCGGTCGACGAGGATGGTTTTGCGCGCCATGTCGAGCGGATGATCGAAGCCGGCAGCCACGGCCTGGTGCCGGTCGGCACCACCGGTGAATCGCCGACGCTCACCCATGCCGAGCACAAGCGCGTGGTGGAGCTCTGCGTCGAGGTGGCGCGCGGCCGCGTTCCGGTGATTGCCGGGGCAGGCTCCAACAACACCGCCGAATCCATCGAACTGGCCGTCCATGCCGAAAAGGCCGGCGCCGATGCGGTGCTGGTGGTCACTCCCTATTACAACAAGCCCACCCAGCGCGGCCTCTACCAGCATTTCAAGGCGGTGGCCGAAGCCATCACGCTGCCGATCGTCATCTACAACATTCCGCCACGTTCGGTGATCGACATGTCGGTGGAAACCATGGCCGCGCTCCATCGCGATTTTCCGAACATCATTGGCGTCAAGGACGCGACTGGCAATCTGGCGCGCGTGGCCGAGCAGCGGATGGTCTGCGGCAGCGATTTCCTGCAGTTGTCCGGTGAAGATCCCACGGCGCTCGGCTTCAATGCCCATGGCGGCGTGGGCTGCATTTCCGTGACCGCGAATGTCGCCCCGCGCCAATGCGCGGAGTTCCAGGAGGCGACGCTGCGGGGGGATTATACGGCAGCACTCGAGATGCTGGACCGGCTGATGCCGCTGCACAAGGCGATCTTCGCCGAGCCGGGCGTTGCCGGCGTCAAGTATTGCCTGGGCAAGATGGGCCTGATCAAGAACGTGGTGCGCTCGCCCCTGACCACGGTCGATCATACGACCGCGGCGCTGCTCGATGCAGCCATGGCGCGCGCGGGGGTGGTGGCCTGAGCATGGCTCCGAAAAAGGAAGACAAGTCGCAGCACGGCAAGGTCGTCGCGGAAAACCGCAAGGCGCGCTTCAATTACGAGATCGTCGACACGGTCGAGGCCGGCCTGGTGCTGTCCGGGACCGAAGTGAAGTCGCTGCGCGAAGGCAAGGCCAACATCGCCGAATCCTATGCCAACGAAGAGGGCGGGGAGATGTGGCTGATCAATTCGCATGTGCCGGAATACCTGCAGGCCAACCGCTTCAACCACGAGCCCACGCGGCGGCGCAAGCTGTTGCTGAAGATGCGCGAAATCGCGCGGCTGGCGCAGGCGATCCAGCGCGACGGCATGACGCTGGTGCCGCTCAAGATCTATTTCAACGACAAGGGCCTGGCAAAGCTGCTGCTGGGGCTCGCGCGCGGCAAGAAGCTGCACGACAAGCGCGAAACCCAGAAGGAACGCGACTGGAACCGGCAGAAATCCCGCCTCTTGCGCGAACGCGGCTGATCCTTCCGGTCAGCGCGCGCGCCACGACCGCTCAGCGTTCCGAAAGGCGCCGGACTGCCGCCCCGATCACCGCATCGAACATGTCCCCGGTCAGGCGGCCGGTGTTGATGTTGTAGCGCGAGCAGTGATAGCTCGACAGGATCAGGACGTTGCCGATCCGGGTTTCCGCCCCATGGCCGAACGGGTGATGGACGGGCTTTTCGCCGAGCGCACGCACGGTGCTGTCATGGGCGATCTTGCCGAGCGTCAGAATGACTTCAAGATTGCAGAGCCGCTCGATCGTGGCCGAGAGGAAGGGGCGGCAGGTGGTGATCTCCGCGCCCGTGGGCCTGTTGCCCGGCGGCACGCAGCGCACGGCATTGGTGATCGAGACCCCCGCGAGGCGCAGGCCGTCCCCGGTGCCGGGGGCTGCGCCGGCAAGGCCATGGTGTTGAAGGGTGGCGTAGAGCAGCTCGCCCGACTGGTCGCCGGTAAACGGGATGCCGGTGCGATTGGCGCCGCGCAGGCCGGGGGCGAGCCCCACCACCAGGAGCCGGGCTCTATCCGCTCCTTCCGGCGGGTGCCAGGTCCGGACCGGCCCGTTGTGCCAGTCGGGATGCTTATGCCGGTTGTCGAGAATGAAATCGCGCAGCCGCGGACAGAGGCTGCAGTCGTGATCGGGGTCTGTCGGACACTGTCCGGTGCCTCCGGCCGGAGCGCCCGCCGGATCGGCGTCAGCCTTGGTCGGCCGCCCGCCGGAGTGCCGCCCGGTCCGTTCCTGTGCGAGGCCGGGAGACGGCGGCGAACGCGTCAATCGTCGAAATCGTCGTCGTCATTGACAACAGCCGCGCGCACCGGCCGTTCCGACGGGTCGCGGCCGATTTCGGCTTTCAGGCTCGCGAGGTCGATGAAGTAATCGGCCTGGCGGCGCAGGTCGTCGGCAATCATCGGCGGCTGCGAGGTCAGCGACGACACCACGGTGACCTTGCGGCCCTTGCGCTGCAGTGCTTCGACCAGCGAGGTGAAATCGCCGTCGCCGGAGAAGATCACCAGATGGTCGACCACCTCGGACTGCTCCATGGCGTCGATCGCCAATTCGATGTCCATGTTGCCCTTGACCTTGCGTCGGCCGGTGGAATCGGTGAATTCCTTGGCTGGCTTGGTCACCACCTTGTAGCCGTTGTAATCGAGCCAATCGATCAGCGGCCGGATGGAGGAATACTCCTGATCTTCGATGAGGGCGGTGTAATAATAGGCGCGCAGCAGATAGCCGCGAGACTGAAAAGCTTTCAGAAGCTTGCGGTAGTCGATGTCGAAATTGAGGCTCTTTGAAGCGGCGTAGAGGTTCGCGCCGTCGATAAAGAGAGCTATTTTCTCTCTGGAGTCAAACACTTATTGGATTCCTCTCAAAAGTCGTTCCAATGTAATATGGACTTAAGCTGAAGTAAGGCAAGATAGCTCGATTTCGAACTTGTTTCTTGTAGGTCCATCTTCATTCCGATGCAGTCCAGCGACTCAATAGGTCAAGATATGTGAGCAAATGCTGTGATAAGGGATATTTTTCAAGTGCCCGCCCCGATAAATATGCGGCAATCCTAATTAATCAACACGATTTTGGCTATACGACCTTTGGCCGTATTCATTCGGAACATGGGGTGCGGTTGCCGGATCGGCTCGCTGGCGGGGCGGTTGCGGCGGCCTCTGCGCCAAAGGACTTGAAATAGCCACACAATATGTTTATCGCAGGGTCAACTCCCCCATCGCAGTTTGCAAAGGACAGGCAATGGCCCGCGTCACAGTCGAAGATTGCATCGACAAAGTTGATAACCGTTTCGAGCTGGTGCTCCTCGCCAGCCATCGCGCCCGTCAGATCTCGCAGGGCGGTCAGATCACCATTCCGCGCGACAACGACAAGAACCCGGTCGTGGCGCTGCGCGAAATCGCCGACGAAACCCTTTCGCCGGGCGACCTGAAGGAAGACCTCATCCACTCGCTGCAGAAGCATGTGGAAGTCGACGAGCCCGAGCCCGATCCGGGCCGGTTCATCCCGGCTGGCGAAGCTGCCGAGGACGCCCCCGTCGAGGACGACCAGCCGGAATCGGTGTCGTTCGGGTCGATGTCGGAAGAAGAACTGCTCGCCGGCATCGAAGGGCTTGTCCCGCCGGAGAAAAGCGACGACTATTAAGTCTCGGGAGAGCCGCGCCGGAATGCCCCATGCCGGCGGCGCCTGGTCCTGAAGCCGAAAGACAGCTGATGCGGAACAATGCGCCGGTCGTTCGATTCGGCGCATTTTCTTGTCGTGGAGTGTCATTGCGATGATGCGTCAGTACGAACTCGTCGAGCGCGTGCAGAAATACAAACCCGATGTCAACGAGGCCCTGCTCAACAGGGCCTATGTCTACGCCATGCAGAAGCACGGCAAGCAGACGCGGGCGAGCGGCGATCCCTACATTTCGCATCCGCTGGAAGTGGCCGCGATCCTGACCGAGATGCGGCTCGATGAATCCACCATCGCCGTGGCGCTGCTGCACGATACGATCGAGGACACCACCGCCACGCGCGCCGAGATCGACGAATTGTTCGGCGAGGACATCGGCCGGCTGGTGGAGGGGCTGACCAAGATCAAGAAGCTCGACCTGGTCACCAAGCGCGCCAAGCAGGCGGAGAACCTGAGAAAGCTCTTGCTCGCGATCTCCGACGACGTGCGCGTGCTCTTGGTCAAGCTCGCCGACCGGCTGCACAACATGCGCACGCTCGAGCACGTGCCGCCGGAAAAGCGCGCCCGCATCGCCGAGGAGACCATGGATATCTATGCGCCGCTGGCCGGGCGCATGGGGATGCAGGAGATGCGCGAGGAGCTCGAGGAGCTCGCCTTCAAGAACATCAATCTCGAAGCCTATGAGACGGTGACCGGCAAGCTCGCCGAACTGTCCAAGCGCAACCGCGACCTGATCCACACCATCGAGGACGAGCTCTCCGCGCTGTTTGCCCAGGAGGGGTTGAAGGCCACCGTCAAGGGACGGCAGAAGAAGGCCTATTCGGTGTTCCGCAAGATGCAGTCGAAGTCGCTCTCCTTCGAGCAGCTGTCGGACGTGTTCGGCTTCCGCATCATCGTCGACACCGAGGCCGAGTGCTACCGGGCGCTCGGGATCGTGCATATGCGCTGGTCGGTGGTTCCGGGGCGGTTTAAGGACTATATCTCGACGCCCAAGCAGAACGACTACCGCTCGATCCACACCACCATCGTCGGCCCGTCGCGGCAGCGCGTCGAGCTGCAGATCCGCACCGGCCTGATGCAGGAGATCGCCGAACGCGGCGTGGCCGCGCACGCGCTCTACAAGGATGCCGCGACCGGGAGCGACGCTGCGCTGCTGTCCAAGGACTCGCGCGCCTATTCCTGGCTGCGCCAGACCATCGAAGCGCTTTCGGTGGGCGACAATCCCGAGGATTTTCTCGAACACACCAAGCTCGAACTGTTCCAGGACCAGGTGTTCTGCTTCACGCCCAAGGGGCAGCTGATCGCGCTGCCGCGCGGCGCCACCCCGATCGATTTCGCCTATGCGGTGCACACCGATATCGGCGACACCTGCGTGGGCGCCAAGATCAATGGCCGCATCATGCCGCTGGTGACCCGGCTTGCCAATGGCGACGAGGTCGAGATCCTGCGCTCGGGTGTGCAGGTGCCGCCGCCCGCCTGGGAGGAGATCGTCGTCACCGGCAAGGCCCGCGCCGCCATCCGCCGCGCCACCAGGGCCGCGGTGCGCAAGCAATATTCCGGGCTTGGCATGCGGATTCTCGAACGCACCTTCACCCGCGCCGGCAAACCGCTCTCGCGCGAAGGCCTGAAGCCGGTGCTCTACCGTCTGGGCCACAAGGAGGTCGAGGACATGCTCGCCGCCGTCGGGCGTGGCGAGCTGGTCTCGGAAGACGTGTTCAAGGCGGTCTATCCCAATCACCAGGAAACCCGGGTGTCGCCGCGCAAGCCCGCCGACGAGGGCTGGTTCAACCTGCGCAGCGCCGCCGGCCTGATCTTCAAGCTGCCGGGCCTCAACAAGTCGCAGAAGGCGAGCACCACCAGCCGCAAGATCGGCCCCGACCCGGACATGGACGCGATGCCGATCCGCGGCATGGACGACAATTCCGTGGTCCGCTTCGGGCCCGGCGGCGCGGTTCCCGGAGACCGGATCGTCGGCATCCTGGAGCCGGGCGCGGGTATCACCGTCTACCCGATCCAGTCGCCTGCCTTGACCAGATTCGACGACGAGCCCAATCGCTGGATCGATATCCGCTGGGATATCGACGAGAACAACCGCAACCGCTTTCCCGCGCGCATTCTCGTCACCGCCATCAACGCGCCGGGAACGCTTGCCGAGGTGGCGCAGGCGGTGGCCACCAGCGAAACCAATATCCAGACCCTGTCGATGGTCCGCGTCGCGGCCGATTTCACCGAGATGCTGATCGATCTTCAGGTCTGGGACCTGAAGCACCTCAACCAGTTGATCGCCCAGATCAAGGATCTGGGATCGGTGTCGACGGTCGAAAGGGTCTATGAATGATCGCGCGGGACGCCAGCCGGGGAGGGCCGGCGTCCGCGCCTGACGCTCCCCGGTTTCGGGGGAAGCTTTTTTTACCAGTTCTTCGCTGTTGTCGTGCATAGTCGGTCCCGGACCCTGACGAGGACGGGTTCTCGCGGGAAACGCTTTGCGTTGACTTACGACTGACACAATGTAGGGGGAGAACGGCGCAGATGCTGTTTCGTCGCCGCAAACCACAGGGATTTCTCGACCGGGTGCGTACCGCGCTCTGGCCGCGCAGATCCTTTGGCCGGTCGTTCCAGTACTTCGTCAAGCGGGTGCTGCGGCTGACCGCCACGCCGCATGCGATTGCCGCCGGGGTGGCGGCGGGGGTGTTTGCCTCCTGGACGCCGTTGCTCGGATTTCATTTCGTGCTGGCCTTTGCGATCGCCTATGTGCTCGCGGGCAACATGGTGGCCGCCGCGCTCGGCACCGCCTTCGGAAATCCGCTGTCGTTCCCCTTCATCTGGGCCTCCACGCTCAAGCTCGGAAACCTGCTGATCGGGATCGAGACCGGCGCCCATCACAAGCAGATCGATCTCGAAGCGCTGCTCGGGCGGCTCGACATCAGCCAGCTGTGGGACCCGGTGCTCAAGCCGATGCTGATCGGCGCGGTTCCGCCGGGCATCATCACCGGCATCGGCTTCTACATCGTCACCTATTGGGGCGTGCGCGCGTTCCAGGCGCGCCGCAAATCGCGGCTCGCTGCCCGCGCCAAGGCCCGGATCCAGGAGCTGGCGGCGGCGCGGCGCGAGCGGACGGCCGACAGGGCCACGCGCGCATGATCATCGGAATAGGCAGCGATCTGGTCGATATCCGACGGATCGAGAAGACGCTGGAGCGCCACGGGGAACGCTTCACCCACAGGTGTTTCACCGAGGTCGAACGGCAGCGCTCGGACCGGCGCGCGACGCGGGCCGCCTCCTACGCCAAACGGTTCGCGGCCAAGGAGGCCTGCTCGAAGGCGCTCGGCACCGGGCTGTCGCAGGGCGTGTTCTGGCGCGACATGGGTGTGGTCAACCTGCCCGGCGGCAAACCCACCATGCAGCTTTCCGGCGGCGCCGCCGAACGGTTTGCCGGCCTGCTCCCCGAGGGCATGAAAGGCGTCATTCATTTGACAATTACCGATGATTATCCGATGGCGCAGGCCTTCGTGATCATCGAGGCCTTGCCCGGCGCCTGAAACGGCGGGGCAGGGCGGGCGCAAAGGCCACGGCCGAGAGCCGGTTTGCAGCACTTTTCCCCGGACCGGCCGGAGTTCGGCGGGCGGTGTTGCGGCGGGCGATGCAAACCGTTAGAGAAAGCGCATCCGCGCCCCTAGCTGAGGAATCCTACGCGTGTCAGAAACAACGAAGAACCCGTCCAGCGGCCTGTGGGAAAACGTCAAGGTGCTGATCCAGGCGCTGCTGCTCGCCGTCGTCATCCGCACCCTGCTGTTCCAGCCGTTCAGCATCCCCTCGGGATCGATGATGGAAACGCTGCTGGTGGGCGACTACCTGTTCGTGTCGAAATATTCCTACGGCTACAGCAAATACTCGCTTCCCTTTTCGCCCGACCTGTTTTCCGGCCGGATCTGGAGCAGCAACCCCGAGCGCGGCGACGTCGCCGTGTTCCGGCTGCCGAGCAATCCCAAGGTCGACTACATCAAGCGCGTGATCGGGCTTCCCGGCGACCGCGTGCAGGTGACGGACGGCGTGCTCTACATCAACGGCGAGGCGGTCAAGCGCGAACTGGTCGGCAACTACACGCCGGAGGGACGCTACAACCAGGGCACCGATGTCCCGGTCTACAAGGAGACGCTGCCCAACGGGGTGAGCTACACCACGCTCGACATCAATCCCAATTCGCCGGGCGATAACACGCGGGAATTCGTCGTGCCGGAAGGCCATTATTTCATGATGGGCGACAACCGCGACAACTCGCTCGACAGCCGTTTCGACGTCGGCTACGTGCCGCTCGAAAATTTCGTGGGCCGGGCGACGATCATCTTCTTCTCGATCGCCGAGGATTCCTCGCCGCTTGAGATCTGGAAATGGCCGACCGACCTCCGGCTCGGCCGGTTCTTCAAATCCGCGCAGCGATGAAGCGGGCGCAAAAGAAGTCGGCGGAGGTCTTTGCCCGGGTCGAGGAACGGATCGGCCACCGGTTTGCCGATCATGACCGGCTGGAGCGTGCGCTCACCCATGCGAGCCTGCGCAGTCCCGCGCGCGGGAATTACGAACGGCTCGAATTCCTGGGCGACCGTGTGCTGGGCCTGTGCGTGGCGGAGCTTCTGTTTTCGCAGTACCGCGAGGCCAGCGAAGGCGAATTGTCGGTCCGGCTCAACCAGCTGGTGAGCGCGCAGACCTGCGCCCAGGTCGCCGACGAGATCGGCCTGCACGAGTTCATCCGCACCGGCTCGGAGATCAAGAAGCTGACCGGCAGCCGCATGGTCAATGTGCGCGCCGACGTGGTGGAATCGCTGATCGCGGCGATCTATCTCGATGCCGGGCTCGAGGCGGCGCGCAATTTCATTCACGCCCACTGGAAAGCGCGCTCGCTGGCCGATGACGGAGCCCGTCGCGACGCCAAGACGGAATTGCAGGAATGGGCTCACGCCCGCTTCGGCGTGACGCCGTCCTACCGGGTGACGAGCCGCACCGGCCCCGACCATGATCCGGTGTTCCGGGTCAGCGTCGAGGTGGACGGTACCGCGCCCGCCAGCGGTGAAAGCAGGTCCAAGCGCGCGGCCGAGCAGGCGGCCGCGACAGCGCTTCTCGAACGCGAGGGCGTCTGGCAGCCCGGCACAGGAAACAGACATGACTGACACACCCGAAACCGAAGACCACCAGCCCGATCCGCAGACGCCCACCCGGTCGGGTTTCGTCACGCTGATCGGCGCCCCCAATGCCGGCAAGTCGACGCTGATGAACCAGCTGGTCGGCGCCAAGGTGTCGATCGTGTCGCACAAGGTGCAGACCACGCGCGCGATCGTGCGCGGCATCGCCATCCACGAGCGCACCCAGGTGGTCTTCATCGACACGCCCGGCATCTTCGCGCCCAAGCGCCGGCTCGACCGGGCGATGGTCTCCTCGGCCTGGGGCGGCGCCAAGGATGGCGACCTGGTGCTGGTGATGATCGATGCCGAACGCGGCATCAAGGGCGACGCCGAGGCGCTGCTCGACGCGCTTGCCGACGTGCACCAGCCGAAGATCCTGGTTCTCAACAAGATCGACCAGGTCAAGCGCGAGACGCTGCTGGCGCTGACGGCGGCCTGCAACGAGAAGGCCCGGTTCTCCGAAACTTTCATGATCTCCGCGCTCAACGGCTCTGGCTGCACCGACCTGATGGATTATCTCGCGCGCACGCTGCCCGAAGGGCCGTGGTACTACCCCGAAGACCAGATCTCGGACCTGCCGATGCGCCAGCTCGCAGCCGAGATCACCCGCGAGAAGCTTTACCTGCGCCTGCACCAGGAGCTGCCCTACGCCTCGCATGTCGAGACCGAGCGCTGGGAAGAGAAGAAGGACGGCTCGGTCCGGATCGAGCAGGTGATCTATGTCGAGCGCGACAGCCAGAAGAAGATCGTGCTCGGCCACAAGGGCGAGACCATCAAGGCAATCGGCCAGGCCGCGCGCAAGGAGATCTCCGAGATCCTCGAGCAGAATGTTCACCTGTTCCTGTTCGTGAAAGTGCGCAGCAACTGGGGCAACGATCCCGAGCGCTATCGCGAGATCGGGCTTGAATTTCCGCAGTGAGCGGGCAAAGTCTGCCGATGGAATGGCGCGACGAGGGAATCATTCTCGGTCTGAGGAAGCATGGCGAGACCTCGGTGATCGCCGAGGTGATGACGCGCGCGCATGGAAGGCACATGGGCATCGTCCGCGGCGGCCGCTCGAAAAGGCTGCAGCCGGTGCTCCAGCCGGGCAATTCGGTGGACCTCGTCTGGCGCGCCCGGCTTGACGAGCATCTGGGCCAGTACCAGGTCGAGCTTCTCAACGCGCGCGCCGGTCACCTGATGCAGAGCGCCATCGGCTTGCACGGCGTGCAGACCATGGCGGCCCTGCTGCGGCTTCTGCCCGAACGCGATTCCCACCCGCGGCTGCACGACGCCTTCGCGATCATCCTCGACAGTTTCGATGCGCCCGAACAGGCTGGCGCGCTTTACGTGCGCTTCGAACTCGCGGTGCTCGAGGACCTGGGCTTCGGGCTCGATCTGAGTGCCTGTGCCGCCACCGGCGTGCGCTCCGACCTGGTCTATGTGTCGCCCAAATCGGGTCGTGCGGTCTCTTCCGGGGCCGGGGCGCCCTGGGCTGACAGGCTCCTGGCCTTGCCGGGCTTCCTCACCGACCGCGACGTGCCCTGCAGCGATGCCGGGGCGCTGGCCGAGGCGTTTCGCCTGACCGGCTATTTTCTCGACCGGCATGTGTTCGAGCCGCGCGGCATCGCCCGGCCGGTCAGCCGCGAGAGTTTTTGCGCGGCGGCGGTGCGCGCCTTGCCCGAAAGGGGCGAGAGCCCAGCGCGGGCGGTTGAGGCAATCACGTGAGCGGCGGCGCCGACGCCTCGAAGGGCCAGCGCTTTACCGGCGTGATCCCGCTTGATGTGGTCGCGCGCGAGGGCGGGCTTTCGGTGATGCGCGGCATGCTCGAAGGCCGACTGCCGGGTGCGACCATGGCGCGGACCCTGAACTTCCGGCTGACGCGCGTGGAGGAGGGGCTTGTCGCCTTTTCCGGCGCGCCGACCGCCGATCACCTCAATCCGCTCGGCTCGGTCCATGGCGGCTGGGCGGCGACGATCCTCGATTCGGCGCTCGCCTGCGCGGTGATGACGACGCTGCCGCCGGGCGAGGGTTACACCACCGTCGAGTTCAAGCTCAACCTCACCCGCCCGATGGCGCCGGACATGGAAGAGGTCAGCTGCGAGGGGCGGGTGGTGCATCGCGGCAGGACGCTCGCCACATCGGAGGCCTTCCTGCGCGACGCGTCCGGCAAACTCCTGGCGCATGGCACCGAGACCTGCGCGATCTTCCCGATCGAAAAGCTCTCGCGCTGAGGCGGCATTCGCGGCGTTGAGGCGGTCTCCCACGGGGCGCAGGGGCGGTTGAGCATCTGTCTCCGCCCGGTCACAAAGATGTAAAGGGGGTGTCACACCTCCGCGTTATCAACTTGGGGCCATTCCGAACAGTGGGGTCTTCCATGGAAAACGTGAGCATCACCGAATTGTCCGCCGATGCGTGGGACGAACTGAAATTTCCGCGCCCGACCGAGCACGATTTCGATCATGTCGTCGAGCGCGCGCTCTCCCGCCGCGGCTTTCTCGGCGGCCTGCTGGTCATGGGCTCGGCAGCGGCCGTGTTCGGCACCACAGGTCTCAAGGCCTCGACGGCGCTTGCCGGCCAGCAGAGCCGGTTTGCCTTCACGCCGATCGCGGCGCAGACCGACAGCACCGTGCATGTGCCGGAAGGCTATAGCTGGAAAACGCTGGTCTCCTGGGGCGATCCGCTGTTTTCCGATGCACCGGCCTTCGACCCGGAGACGGGCGTGCCGACGGAGGGCTCGGACCGCGTGTTCGGCGAAAACACCGACGGCATGGAGCTGTTCCTGATCGGCGACAGGCAGGTGCTCGTCGTCAACAGCGAATACACCAACAACAAGCTCAATCTCGCCGGCAATGCCGAAGGCGTTCCCGCTTCGGCCGACGAGGTGCGTCGCCTGCAGCAGTTCCAGGGCGTCAACATTCTCGAGATCGCCGAGCAGGCGGACGGCTGGAAGGTGGTGGTCGACAGCCCGTTCAACCGCCGCATCCACCACAACACGCCGATGCGGATTTCCGGCCCGGCAGCGGGCCACGCCCTTCTCAAGACCGCAGAGGATCCGAGCGGAACAGCCTCGCTCGGCACGTTCAACAACTGCGGCTCCGGCAAGACCCCGTGGGGCACCTACCTGACCTGCGAGGAAAACTTCAACGGCTATTTCGGCGCGACTGCCGAGGTGCCGGCGGACGACGCGCTGCGCGCCGGCTACAAGCGCTATGGCATCAGCACCGAGATCGAGCCGGGCCGCTACAACTACCATGGCTTCGACGCGCGCTTCGATGTCTCGAAGACGCCGAACGAGCCGCATCGCGCCGGCTATGTTGTCGAGATCGATCCGGCCGACCCGAGTTCGACGCCGGTGAAACGAACCGCCCTCGGCCGCTTCAAGCATGAAAACGCCGAATGCGTGATCGCCGCCGACGGGCGCGTCGTCGTCTATCTCGGCGATGACGAGCGCGGCGAATTTCTCTACAAATGGGTGTCGCGCGACATCTATGTGCCGGGCGGAGACACCTCCACGCTGCTGGATGAGGGCGTGCTTCACGTCGCCAGGTTCAACGACGACCAGACCGGAAGCTGGATCGCGCTGACGGAAGACAGCACCGGAATGCCGGCGGCGGAGATCGCCGTCTTCACCCGCATGGCGGCGTCGAAAGTCGGTGCGACCACCATGGACCGACCCGAATGGGTGGCCGTCAATCCGGTCTCGATCGAAGCCTATTGCTGCCTGACCAACAATTCCCGCCGCGGCGTCAGGAACGAGGACGGGACGATGCGCACCAATGCCGGCGGCGATGCGATGGGCGTCAATGCGGTCAACCGGCGCGAGAAGAACGACTACGGCCAGATCGTGCGCTGGCGCCCGGCGCGCAACGACCATGCAACCAACGTGTTCGAATGGGACCTCTATGTGATGGCCGGCAATCCGGCTGTTCACGCGGAGGGGCCGATGGCCGGCTCCGCCAATGTCAATGATGGCAACCTGTTCAATTCGCCCGACGGTATGGCGATCGACTCCACCGGCCTGATCTGGATACAGACCGATGGCGACGACAGCAACGAGGGCGACTTTGCCGGCATGGGCAACAACCAGATGCTGGCGGGCGACCCGGTGAGCGGGGAGCTCCACCGCTTCCTGACCGGCCCGAATGGCTGCGAAGTCACGGGCCTGTGCTGGTCTGCCGACCGGCGGACGATGTTCGTCGGCATCCAGCATCCGGGCAAGGGCTTCCCCGATGCCGAGGGGCTGCCGCGCTCGTCGATCGTCGCCGTCAAGCGCGACGACAACGCGCTTGTGGGGTGATCCAAGCCCCTCTGGCTGGTAATGCGGAGGCCGGGCGATGCCCGGCCTTTTGCGGGGTGTGATCCCCGGCGTCGGGGGCTTCAGGTGCGGGCCGTCCTACTCCGCTGGCATCAGTGCCGGGCGGATGACGGCACGTTCCTGGATCGGCCAGTGGACGACGGCCGCGAACAGGCCGAGCGCCACGCCCAGCCACCAGACCGGGTCGTAGGTGCCGAACAGGTCGTAGAGATAGCCGCCCAGCCAGACGCCGAGGAACGAGCCGACCTGGTGCGACAGGAAGACGATGCCGCCAAGCATGCCGAGATAGCGGGTGCCGAACATGATGGCGACAAGCGCGTTGGTCGGCGGCACCGTCGACAGCCACAAGAGCCCCATGACGATGGCGAAGACGATCACCGAGGCGCCGGTCTGCGGCAACAGCAGGAATGCGGTGACGGCGACCGAACGGGCCAGGTAGATCCAGACCAGCGACATGGTCTTGGAATAGCGCTGGCCGATATAGCCCGAGGCCAGCGAGCCGATGATGTTGAAGAAGCCGATCAGCGCCAGCGACAGCACGGCATAGCTGCTGTCGATGCCGATGTCGCGCAGATAGGCCGGGAAATGGGCGGTGATGAAGGCCACCTGAAAGCCGCAGACGAAGAAGCCGGTGACCAGCAGCACATAGCTCTTGTGGCCGAGCGCCTCGCGCAGGGCGTGGCCGATCGACTGCTGGTATTGCGCCGCCGACTGCGTGCCGGAACTGGAATTGCCGCGCAGCGGGATCGCCAGGAACGGGATGATGAACATCATCGCCGCCATCCAGACCAGGGCTTCCTGCCAGCCATAGGCATCGATCAGCGCCTGGCTCAGCGGCGCGAACACGAACATGCCGGCAGACCCGGCAGCGGTGCCGATGCCGAAGGCCATCGAGCGGCGCTCGGGGGCCACGTTGCGCGCGAAGGCGGCAAGCACGATGCCGAACGAGGCGGAGGCGATGCCAAGCCCCACCAGCACGCCGCCGCCGATATAGAACCAGCCCGGGCTCGGCGCCACCGACATGATGAACAGGCCCGCGGCATAGAGCAGCGACGACAGCGCCAGCACCTTCCAGGTGCCGAACTTGTCGGCAATGACCCCGAACACGGGTTGGCCGAGCCCCCAGAACAGGTTCTGGATCGCCATGGCGAGCCCGAAGGTGGTGCGGTCCCAGCCGGTGTCGGCGAGCATCGGCAGCTGGAAGAAGCCCATGGCCGAGCGCGGGCCGAAGGACATCAGCGCGATCAGGCCGCCGGCGGCGATGATCAGCAGGGGCAGGGGTGGCGGGGTGGATGCGGAACGGTTCTCGGACATCGGGGGCTCCAGAGCTGGGAGGCGACTTTAGCCAATGTCATCTCCGGGACAAGTGCTTTCGTTTGAACATAAGGATCATCGAAATTGATGGGTCGCGGCTGCGCCATCACCGGCGTCGAAGGGTTGGCGCGGCTGCCCGTGCGGCAGGGGCGGTTCTGTCCCATGCAAGGGTGCGGCAATTGCCTCGCTTGCAATCATGGCCGCAACATCTTATGTGGAGGGTAACCCGGCAGTGCCGGGTTTCTTTTGGACCCGATTATGCTCAATCTGAGCATAATGTGAAATGGGGAGGGGTACCATGACCCGGTTGCAGACACGGACGGCCGCGCAGGCCAGGGCGGGAGTGATGAGCGCTGCGGAACGGTTCGGGGTGATGGAACGCCCGGAATTGAAATACACGCCCGCCGTGGCGCGGGAAACGGCGCATCTTTACGAGCGCGTGCGCCAGCATATCCCGGAAATTGAATGGCCGGTCTATGCGCCTTACGTGCATGCGATCAACCGGATCAAGAAGGAACGCGGCGCCGCGATCCTCGCGCACAACTACCAGACGCCGGACATCTTCCACTGCGTGGCCGACATCGTCGGCGATTCGCTGCAGCTGGCGCGCGAGGCGACGCTGGTCGATGCCGAAATCATCGTCCAGTGCGGCGTGCATTTCATGGCCGAGACCTCGAAACTGCTCAATCCGGAGAAGACCGTGCTGATCCCGGACGTGAAGGCCGGCTGCTCGCTGTCGGAATCGATCACCGGCGCCGATGTGCGGCTGCTCAGGGAGCGCTATCCCGGCGTGCCGGTGGTCACCTATGTCAACACCTCCGCCGAGGTGAAGGCCGAGACCGACATCTGCTGCACCTCGTCCAACGCGGTCGCCGTGTGCGAAAGCTTCGCCTCCGACACGGTGCTGTGCATCCCCGACGAATACCTGGCGATGAATGTCGCCAAGCAGACGAAAAAGAAGATCCTGACCTGGAAGGGCCACTGCGAAGTGCATGAGCGCTTCACGGCCGACGAACTGCTCGCGTACAAGGAAGCCGACCCGACGATCGAGATCATCGGCCATCCCGAATGCCACCCGGACGTGATCGCGGTCTGCGACTATTCGGGCTCGACCGCCGGCATGATCAACTACGTCAAGGACACGCGGCCCGCCCGGGTGCTGCTCGTCACCGAATGCTCTATGGCGTCGAACGTCCAGAGCGAGGTCGAGGGCGTCGACTTCATCAAGCCCTGCAATCTCTGCCCGCACATGAAGCGCATCACGCTCCCCAAGATCCTCGACAGCCTGCTCGGCATGACCGAGGAAGTGCTGGTCGACCCGGCGATCGCCGGCCGCGCGCGGCTTGCCGTCGAGCGGATGATCAATCTGAAGAACTGACGAACAGGCCTTCCGGCCCCGTCTGCCAGCCGCACCAGCAGGGAGCATGCCCATGGCATCCACAGCGATCGCCGTCCACCGTCCGCAGGCAATCAAGCGTCCGGATGAGATCATCATCATCGGCGGCGGCTTGGCCGGGCTGTTCTGCGCGCTCAAGCTTGCGCCCAAGGCCGTGACCGTGCTGGCCGCCGCTCCGATCGGCCGCGGTGCGTCCTCGGCCTGGGCACAGGCGGGCATCGCCGCCGCGGTGGCCCCGGGCGATACCGTCGAAAGCCATGTGCACGACACCATCGTCGCCGGTGACGGCATCGTCGACGAGGCGATCATCCGGATGATGACGTCGGAAGCCGCGGACCGGATCCACGATCTGCTCGGCTATGGCGTGCCGTTCGACCGCGATCTCGAAGGCCGGCTCGAAGTCAGCCGCGAGGCGGCGCATTCGCAGAGCCGGGTGGTGCGGGTCCGGGGCGACATGGCCGGCCGCGCGATCATGGAGGCGCTGGTGGCCTCGGTGCGCAAGACGCCCTCGATCCGGGTGCTGGAAGGCTATGTCGCCGAGGACCTGATCGTCGAGGACGGGCGGGTGACCGGCGTGGTCGCGCGCGATCATACCGGCAGCGGCACGGTGCACCGGATCGGCGGCTCGAACGTGGTGATGGCCACCGGCGGCGTCGGCCATCTTTACCAGGTCACCACCAATCCCAACGAGGCGCGCGGTGGCGGCATCGGCATGGCCGCCCGCGCCGGCGCGCGGATGGCGGACATGGAGTTCGTGCAGTTTCACCCGACCGCGATCGATGTCGGCAAGGACCCCGCGCCGCTTGCCACCGAAGCGCTGCGCGGCCATGGCGCCACGCTGCACAACACGGCGGGCGAACGCTTCATGGTGCCGCTCCACCCCGATGCCGAACTTGCGCCGCGTGACGTGGTCGCGCGCGGGATCTTCGCCGAGGTGCGCGCGGGCAGGGGCGCCTTTCTCGATTGCCGCACGGCGGTGCCGGGCTTTGCCGAGGAATTTCCCACGGTCTACGGCTATTGCCGCGAGGCGGGGATCGACCCGGCCTCGGACATGATCCCGGTGGTCCCGGCAGCGCATTACTTCATGGGCGGGATCTGGACCGACATCGACGGCCGCTCCTCGCTGCCCGGTTTCTGGGCCTGCGGCGAGTGCAGCTCCACCGGCGCGCACGGCGCCAACCGGCTGGCCTCGAATTCGCTTCTCGAGGCGGTGGTGTTTTCGGCGCGCATCGCCGAGCGCCTGAAGGCCGAGATCGGTCCAGATGCGCCGAAGGACTGGCAGGACGGCTCGGTCACCTCGTCCGAGCATCTGGTCGAGAAGGACCATCCGAACATGACGGTTCTGAGAAAGACCATGAGCGCCAATCTCGGCGTGCTGCGCGATGCCGACGGCATGCGCGTGGCGCTCAGGACCATCATGCGGCTCGCACGCGAGAGCCATTCGCTGCGGTTCGACAATGTGCTGACCACCGCGAAGCTGATCGCGGTCTGCGCGCTCAACCGCACCGAAAGCCGCGGCGGGCATTTCCGCACCGATTGTCCCGAGGCCGAGGACGACTGGAAGCGGCGCACGCTGGTCACGCTGGACCAGGCCGACGCCATCATTCCCGATCTCATGGAGATGTCCGCGCTATGACCAAGGCCCTTGCCCCCGACCTGCCGGAACTTTTGATCGAGGAGCAGGTGCGTCACGCGCTTCTCGAAGATCTCGGCCGCGCCGGCGACATCACCACCAGCGCCACCATCGGCCCCGACCGTCAGGCGACCGCGCTGATGAACAGCCGTGAGGCGGGCGTGATTGCCGGCCTGCCGCTGGCGCGCGCGGCCTTTCGGCTGATCGACCCGGCGATCCGCTTCGAGGCGCTCGCGACCGATGGCGCCCGCGTCGCGCCGGGAACCCCGATCGCGCGTATTTCGGGGCCGGCGCGCGGGCTCCTGTCGGCCGAACGGGTGGCGCTCAATTTTCTCATGCACCTGTCGGGCGTCGCCACCCACACCGCCCGCTTTGCCGAGGCCATCGCCCATACCTCGGCCAGGGTCACCTGCACGCGCAAGACGCTGCCCGGCCTGCGCGGCGTCGAGAAATACGCCGTGCGCTGCGGCGGCGGCTCCTCCCACCGCTACGGCCTCGACGACGCGATCCTGATCAAGGACAACCATATCGCGGTGGCGGGCGGCATTGCCCAGGCGCTTGCCGCGGCCAAGGCCTATGCCGGCCATCTGGTCCGGATCGAGATCGAGGTCGACACGCTCGCGCAATTCGCCGAAGTGCTCGAAACCGGTGCCGATGTCTGCCTTCTCGACAATATGGGCCCCGACATGCTGCGCAAGGCGGTTGCCATGAACCTTGCCGCGCCCGGCGGCCCGATCGTGCTCGAGGCCTCGGGCAATGTCAGTCTCGACACCATTGCAGCCATCGCCGAGACCGGCGTCGACTACATCTCGACCTCGAAGATCACCATGGCCGCACCGACGCTCGACATCGGGCTCGATATCGACATCGCCTGAGGCGCGGGCCGGGCGAACCGCGCGCGGGCGCTCGACAATCCGGTTCCCCGATGGATCTATTTGATCAAGCAAGCATTATGCTAGTCGATTGATCCACAAGGACCGCCCCATGACCACCCCGCAAATCCTGATCTTCGCCATCCTCGTCGCCGCGGTCTGCCTGTTCCTGTGGGGACGGTTGCGCCACGACGTGGTGGCGCTTGCCGCACTGATGGCCTGCGTGGCGGTGGGGCTGGTGACGCCCGAATCCGCGTTTCTCGGCTTCGGCCACCCGGCGGTGATCACCGTGGCCTGCGTGCTGATCCTGAGCCAGGGGCTGCAGGCCACCGGCGCCGTCGACTGGCTGGCGCGGGGCGTGCTGCCGCGCAATGCCGGGCGGCTGGTGAGCCTGTTGTCGCTGATGTGCCTGGGCGCCGCGCTGTCGGGCTTCATGAACAATGTCGGCGCCATGGCGCTTCTGATGCCGGTCGCGATCCAGCTGTCGGGCCGGATCGATCTCACCCCCGGGCAGGTGCTGATGCCGCTCGCCTTCGGCACGGTGCTCGGCGGCATGACCACGCTGATCGGCACGCCGCCGAACCTGATCGTGTCGGGCTTCCGCGCCGAAGCCGGGCTCGGACCCTATCGGATCTTCGATTTCACGCCGGTCGGGCTCGCGGTGGCGGCGGTGGGCGTGGTTTTCATCGCCCTTGCCGCCTCTCGGCTGGTGCCGGCGCGCAAGCCTTCCAATCTCAAGGGGTTCGAGACCGGCGCCTATCTCACCGAACTCAGGGTCCCCGACAAAAGCAAGGCGGTTGGCCTGACCCTCAACCAATTCGAAAGCGAGATCGAGGAGAGCGGGGCGCAGATCGTGGCGCTGGTCCGCAACGACCTGCGCATCAATGCGCCGCATCGCCGCTACCGGATCCGCAGCGGCGACATTCTGGTGATGGAGGCGGAGGTCGAGGGGCTTGCCGAGGCGGTTTCGGTGTTCGACATTCATCTCGAGGAAAAGGGGTCTTCGCAGGAGCGCGACCGGGAAGCCGAGGCGTCGGAGGCGGAGGCATCGCCATCCGCCGGCAAATCCTCCGCGCTTCGCAAACAGGCCGCAGCGGCGGCAGAGGGCGAGGCGAAAGATGACGCCGCCGCCGAGACCGGCCCCGACACCGAGCTCGGGCCGGATGACGATCTGGTGTTGCGCGAGCTTGCGGTGCTGCCCGGCTCCTCCATCGTCGGCCGATCGGCGAGCGACCTGCGGCTGCGCACCCGGTATGGGCTCAATCTCCTGGCCGTCTCGCGCAACGGCATGGCCCCGAAGGCGCGGCTGCGCACGCTCAAACTCCGCTCCGGCGACCTGCTCCTGATGCAGGGGCCGCAGGTGGTGGTCTCGGAATTTGTCAACGAAACCGGATGCGTGCCGCTGGGCGAGCGCGAATTGCGCATCCCCGACAAGCGCATGGCGCTGATTGCCGCGGCGATCATGCTGTGCTCGGTGCTGCTGGTCACGTTCGGCGTGCTGCCGGCCGCCCCCGCCTTCGCGCTCGGCGTGCTGGCGACCATGCTGTTCCGCACCGTGCCGCTGCAGCAGATCTACACCGCCATCGACTGGCCGGTGATCGTGCTGCTGGCGGCGCTGATCCCGGTGGCGGAGGCGATGCAATCGACCGGCGCCGCCGATCTGCTTGCGCGGTTTCTGGTCGACAGCATCGCCCAGGGCAACCCGGTGGCGGCGCTGGCGGTGGTGCTCATCACCACCATGTTCCTGTCCGACGTGATGAACAATGCGGCGACGGCGGCGGTGCTGTGCCCGATCGCGATCGGCATCGCGGCGACGCTCGACGTCAATCCCGACAGTTTCCTGATGGCGGTGGCGATCGGTGCGTCCTGCGCGTTCCTGACCCCGATCGGGCACCAGAACAACACGCTGATCCTCGGTCCCGGCGGCTTCCGCTTCAGCGATTACTGGAAGCTCGGGCTGCCGCTCGAGGCGCTGGTGGTGGCGGTCAGCCTGCCGCTGCTGCTGCTGGTCTGGCCGCTCTGAGGCGAACCAGCCAACCGCTGATCCGGGCCGCGAAACTGCCCGCAGATGGATAGAAAAGAGGCCGCCCGAGGGATCGGGCGGCCTCTTGGTTTGCATTGCTCGTTGGATCGCCTGTCAGCGCGGCTCGCTGTGCAGGCCCTTGAGGATCGCGAAGCAGGCGAGCAAGAGCACGATGGTGAACGGGAAGCCCGTCGACACCGCCATCGCCTGAAGCGCGCCGAGACCGCCGCCCAAAAGCAGGGCGATTGCCACCAGGCCCTCGAAGCTTGCCCAGAACACGCGCTGCGGCACGGGCGCATCGACCTTGCCGCCGGCGGTGATCGTGTCGATCACCAGCGAGCCCGAATCCGAGGAGGTGACGAAGAACACGATCACCAGCACGATGGCGATGAAGGAGGTGATCTGCTGCAGCGGCAGCGCCTCGAGCATGGCGAACAGCTTGAGTTCGAGCGGCGAGTCGACGACGACCTGGTAGCCCTCGTTGACGAGCTGGTCGATGGCGGTGCCGCCGAACACGGTCATCCAGAACACCGAGACCAGCGAGGGGATGATCAGCACGCAGGTGATGAATTCGCGCACCGTGCGGCCGCGGCTGACGCGGGCGATGAACATGCCCACGAACGGCGACCAGGAAATCCACCAGGCCCAGTAGAAGGCCGTCCAGCCCTGGCGGAAATTGTCATCCGTGCGGCCGAAGGGGTTGGAGAGTTCCGGGAGATAGCGGGCATATTCATAGAGATTGTGGAAGAAGCCCGTGAAGATCGCCATGGTCGGACCGACCAGCAGCACGAAGACGAGCAGCAGGGCGGCAAGCACCATGTTGATCTCCGAGAGCCGCTTGACGCCGGCATCGAGGCCGGCCACGACCGACAGGAGCGCCACGCCGGTGATGCAGACGATCAGCACCACCTTGGAAACGTCGGTGACGGGAATGCCGAAAATGTGGTTGAGGCCGGCATTGGCCTGCTCGGCGCCGAAGCCGAGCGAGGTGGCCAGGCCAAACAGCGTGGCAAACACCGCCAGCGTATCGATCACATGGCCGGTCCAGCCCCAGACGCGTTCCCCGAAGATCGGGTAGAACACCGAACGCATCGTCAGCGGCAGGCCCTTGTTGTAGGCAAACAGCGCCAGCGCCAGCGCGACCACGGCATAGATCGCCCAGGGGTGCAGGCCCCAGTGAAAGATGGTCGCGGCCATGCCGAGATCGCGCGCTTCGGCATTGTTGCCGGCGGCGCCGCCGAGCGGCGCCCAGCTGTCTGCCGTGCCCGCGCCTTCGGCCACCGAACTGGAGAAATGCGAGATCGGCTCTGACACGCCGTAGAACATCAGCCCGATGCCCATCCCGGCGGCGAACAGCATGGCGAACCAGCCGGAATAGGAATAATCCGGTGTCGCTTCCTTGCCGCCGATGCGCACCTTGCCGTAGGGCGAGACGATCAGGAACAGGCACAGCAGCACGAAAATGTTCGCGGCGCTGAGGAAGAACCAGTCGAAGGTTCCCGTGAGCCAGTCGCGCAGGTCGCCGAAGGCCGTGCCGGCACTTTCCTGGAAGGCGAGCGTCAACAGCACGAAGGCGATGATGGTCAGTCCGGAAATGGCAAAGACCGGATTGTGGATGTCGAGGCCGAACGGCCCGATGGATGTGGAATAGTTGTCCTGGCCGATCTCATACTCTGTGTCGATGAGATTGGCCGGCCCCTCTGGGGCAGGAATGCCCTGGTCGCTTACGTCTGTCATGAAATGTCCCTCTTGGTTTTAAAGTTCGGCGCAGACGGGGCCGGCTTTTGCCGTGATCCCCCTTGCGCTTCCTGATGGCCCGGCACCGGGCCGGATCACCCGCTATGCCGTTCGACCCGGGTCATGACCGGGGCGCGCCTTGGCGATGAAGGCGGTTCGCTGGTCCCCCGCGTTCCGCCTCCGTCCGTCAGTCCGGTCTGCCCAGGATATGTCGCAAACAGGCGACGCCATCCTGAAAGCGACAGGAACCTAGCCTGACGGTGTCCCGAATGCAAACCGCTCCCCCATGATTTTCCCGGGCCTTGGGGCGCGTTTTCATCAACCTCTCAATTCAAGATGCCGGTCAAAGTGCCGGCTGCAAGATCGGGCGGCCGTCTCCAATCCACATCCCGTCGCCGCGAAGCAATTGCGCTGAGGCAGGAGGACTGTCTGTCTGGCCTGAACATGAACTAGCGCGGGGAAGCTCTTGATCAATACGAACGGCATGCAGAATCCCGGATGGGATCTTCAACGCAGGGCACTGGAAACACTTGGCCGGCCGAAGGCGCACCGGCGGCTGCATGCAGGGCCGGCGAGATCGGGTCGCAAGGACGTGTCGGGAAACCGGGAGGTGCGGCGGCGGCTAGCCGCGGCCACCGAGCCTCAGGCCGGGGGCGGGGCGCTCTTCCAGGATCTTGGCGCGGAAGCGGTAGAGCGCGGCGGGGCGGCCGCCGGTGGCCGAACTCGTGGCGCCGGTGGGCTCGACCAGCTCGGCGCCCTCGACCAGGCGGCGGAAGTTCTGCTTGTGCAGATGCCGGCCGGAGATCGCCTCGACGGTGGTCTGAAGATCCGTCAGCGTGAATTCCGGCTGCATCAGCTCGAAGATCACCGGGCGGTACTTGATCTTGGCGCGCAGGCGCTGCACCGCGGTGGCGGCGATGCGGCGGTGGTCGAAGCGCATGGCCCGACCGAGCGGCGACTCGAGCCCGGTGGTGGCCACGCGCTGGTCGGCGACGGCCTCGGCCAGAAGTCCCGCCTCATACAGCAGCTCGTAGCGGTCGAGCACCCGTTCCTCGTCCCAGGGAAAGTCGTTGAGGCCGAAGGCGAGCCGGATGCGGGCCATGCGGCTCGGGTTGCGCGGCCGGGCGACCGGTTCCTCGGCCCAGGGCAGCAGCCGCGGCAGAATCGCGGTGTCGAGCATCGCCGGGCGCCCCTCGCGCCAGTCCTCCCAGGGAAACAGCTCGTACCAGTCGCGCCAGCGCGCGCCGGTGGCAGCGAGCGCCTCCGGGTTTTCCGCGTCCGCCCGGGTCAGGGCCAGGTAGCCCACCGAGACCAGATGCGGCTTTTCCCCGCCGTGCAGATCGTCGCCGGGCATGTGCCGGCCGCGGTCGCCGAAGGTGTAGAGCTGCTCGACATAGCCCAGATTGAGCGCGGTCTGGCTTTCCACACTGTCGCGCAGGCTCGCCTCGAAAGTGCGGTGGCGCACCGGATCGAACGGGCCGAACGGCAATCCGTCGGCCGGTCCCGCGCCCGGCACCTCCGGCACCGCGAGAATGCTCGGGGTGCGATGCGTGACCGCGACGATCGCGGCATCGAGTCCGATGCGCAGGGGCGGAAGGCGGCCGGGCTCCATCGTGCTCAATCCGTGCCGGCCGGCAGCGGGCGGACAGGAAGCTCGTCGCCGGGCTTGATGGCGAAGGCAAAGCAGTCGCCCTCGAAGGCATCGGCGCCGCGGCCGATGGCGTGGATCGCCCGGATGAACCGCCCGTCGCGGCCGAGCAGCGCGTCGCCGATCTCGACCAGCCGGCGATTGGGTGAAATGAAGGGCGAGGCAAGGCGCAGCCGCTCGGCCAGCGCCATCTCGTCCTGATCCGGCTCGACCGCCAAGGCTGCGATGGCGGCGGCGGCGGGAGAGCGCGAAATCCCCAGCCAGCAATGCACCAGCAGCGGCGCGCGCCGGTCCCAGGAGCGGGCGAATCGGATCAGGCGGTCGACATGCGCCTCGTCGGGCGCCGTCAGCCCCTCGCGCAATTCGGAAATGTCGTTGACGCCGAGCTTCAGGTGGCGCCCCGGGTCGATCACGCCGGGCCGGTGAAAATCCTGGTGCTCCGCAAGAAGGCTCACCATTTCCCGCGCCTTGTGGATGACGGCGGCCTGGGCGATCTGGTTGAGACATCTCCAGTTCCTCGAACCGGCGCAGGAACAGCGCCTGCACCTCCGAGGCCGGCCGCGGCGCGATATCGAGCATGTCGGGCGAGATGCCGCGCGGCGCGCCGAAGAAGGAACGGGCTTCACGGTCGGAAAAGCCCGCGAGTTCGGTGGCTTCGAAATAGGCGGCGATCCGGTCGGCGCGCTTGATCAGCGCCTTGAGCGGGGCGGGAAGGGCGGGCGGCAGCCCGAAGCGCAAATGAATGGCGGCCTCCAGCCGCGCCTCCACCGTCTTGTAGCCGCCGCCGACCACCGCCTTGAACGGCGAAATCATGTCGCCGATCACATATTCGGGCGCATCGTGCAGCAGCGCGAGCATCAGCGTGTCGGGGGTGGCGGTGGTAAGCCGGCCCGCCACCGTCTCGACGATCAGCGAATGCTGGGCCACCGAGTAGGCATGGTCGCCGCGGGTCTGGCCGTTCCAGCGCGCCACGCGCGCGAGCCCGTGGGCGATGTCGGAAATCTCCACGTCCAGGGGCGACGGGTCGAGCAGATCGAGCCGCCGGCCCGAGAGCATGCGCTGCCAGGCCCGCGCGGCCTTCTGTGCGGGCGGCACGGGTCAGGCGTCCCGGGCGCCGGCCTCGGCGCTGTCGAAGCTCAATCCGCTCCAGGCCGGCAGTGCCAGTTCGACCGGAATGCCCGCGACCGTGAGCTCCGTGCCTTCCGCCAGCGCATCGGCGACCCGGTCGGTGCGCACGATCGCAAGCCCCGCCTTGCCGACGACCGTTCCGAGTGTTCCGACCGGCTTGTCGCCGGCAAGCACGCTGGTCTGCGAACTCGCATCCGCGGGCAGCGCGGTCTCGGCGCTCACCATTGCGACGCGGCGCCTCGCGGTGCCGCGATGGTGCATGCGCGAGACCACTTCCTGGCCGACATAGCAGCCCTTCTTGAAGTCGACGCCGCCGGTCTTGTCCATGAGCACGTCATGGGGAAACACGTCCGAGAGCGTGAAATCGGTCCCCGATTCGGCAACGCCATGGGTTACTCGCAGCGTCTCCCAATCGGCGCGCGCGGCATCGATCACGGCGCCGCTGCCGTAAAGCCGCCAGACATGGGCCTCTTCGGGAAAGCGCCTGTCGGCGAGCGCGCCTTCGGGCGCTCCGCCGTCCCAGCCGGCAATCACCTGTGTCTCGGTGTCCTGTGCGATGGTGACTGCCGCGCGCAGCTTGTAGAGCGTGAGCCTGCGGACGAAATCGTCTGCGCAGTCGGCGCGGACATCGCAGACATAGGCGGCCTCGCCCGACCGCGAGATCAGGAAATCGAACAGGATCTTGCCCTGCGGGGTCAGCAGCGCTGCAGGGCGGGCCTCCTCGGGCGGCAGCGTTTCCACATTCGCGGTGATCAGGTTCTGCAGGAAATGCTGGGCGTCGGCGCCGTCCACACGCAGGATTTTCCGGTCGGAAAGGACTATGGCTGGCACGATGGGGCACTCCGGATCAGTCAGGGCAGGATGTTTCCTGATAGGTAGGCTGTCGCACCGCAGCGGGCAAGGGCAGGGTGATGCCGCAGACGCGCCGGGGCGGCACCGCCTGGCGGGCGCTGGCGTCAGTCTCCGGCCATGAAAAAGCGCCACTCACCCTCGGGCGAAATGCCGACCCGGTAGAAATTATAGGCGCCATAGGCCTTCATGTCCTCGACATCGCCGGCGGTGACGAGCCGGAGCAGCTCCACCTGTTGCGGCGGGGTGAGCGAATCGAGCGGCATGGCGGCGAAATAGGGCCACAGATAGGTTTCGCCCGGTTCATCGGCATCGACCCGCACGAAGCCGGTGTTGAGAAGGTCGATCAGGATCGCCAGGATCTCCTGGCCCGCCCCGTCGCCGGAGATCGAGCGCAGATAGTCGACCGGGTCGGAATCGATGTCGCTCAGGGCCAGTTGCGTGGCGGTGGGGCCGGAGCCGAGCAGGGCGCGCAGGTTTTCGATCTCGCCGCTGGAGGCCGCTTCGATGATGAGTTCGCGCATCCGCCGCGCGGGTTCGGGCAATTGGGTGGGATCGGTGAGGATCTCGACCGGGGCTGCGTCGGCAGCGTCCGCGGGTTCGGTCACGGCCGGGGTCGGCTCGGGCTGGGGGCGAATGATCGGGGCAGGCGCGGGCAGGCCGCCGTCACTGCCGGTCAGGGGCTCATCGAGCGGCGGGCGGGTGTCCTTGGGGGCCTCTTCGGCGGCAGGCGGCGCCACTTCCTTCAAGTCACTCAGCGCCTGGGCGGCGGTGAGCTGAAAGCTGGCTGCCAGAACAAGCACAAGGGCGCCCGCGATCGCGTTTCGGCCGGTACGCCCGTCGCGCTTGCGCCTGTTGATCACGTCTGTTCCCCGTGGCTGGTCGTGATGATTTCCGGCCTTACTGTAGCACACGTTCGGGGGAGAATTCACCGGCGAGGATGCGTTCCCTGAGCGATTCCAGCAGCGCTTCGGCCTGATCCTCGCCGAGCACCCGCACCGTTTCGCGGATGGCGGTGATCATGGCGGCATCGGCGATGATCTCCGGCTCGATGCCGTCGGCCGTGCTTTCGGCCCAGGCATCGTGCTGAAACTCAAGCGCCACCTGAAGCTTTTCCTGGACGATCATGTCGTCGAGTTCTTCGGGCGTATGCGGTGTGGGATAGGTCATTCAATCCAACTCTTGCTTACCAGGGCATTAACGAGCCTAGCACGGGTTGAGCCGTTCCGGCACGGGGCTGCGTCGAAATCGGTTAACAAAGCCCTAATTTCCATAGCGGGAAACGATTTCCGCCACAAGTGTTGCGCCTTCGCGACGGTAGCGCTCCTCCGCCACGACCGCGGCGTCGGTACAACTGGTATAAACGGAGGCAAAGGCGCGGTAGCCGCGGTTGTAGCCGGCGGTCAGCTGCTCGCGCCGGTCGGCTTCGCCCGCCGTCTCGCTGTCGAGCAGCGCCTGCATGCTGTCGCGCCAGTCGCTTTCGCCTTCCGAATTGCACAGGTTGCGCAGGTACTGGACCGAGCCCAGGATTTCGGCGAGTCGCAGGAGCCGCGGCTCGTAGGCCGGCGGTGGGAGGTTCGGCACCGCCACAGTCGCCTCCTGCTCCGTTTCCTGGGCGCGCACGGGCACGCCGCCGCTGACGAGGAGAGCGGTCAACGCAACGGTCAGGATCGGCGCGAGGGTGCGGAACATGTGCGTTGCATACACCAAGAACCGGCCCGATGTAATCCCGGCCTGGCGCGGCCGCGCGACGTGATTGAGAGATGGCTAACGCAGCTTGTCGACGCCCTGCGCCAGCATCTCCATACAGGTCACCATGCTCTCGGGCACGGGCAGGGAGCGCACCTCCTCGGGGCTGAACCAGCCCACTTCGCGGGCGTCGTCGTGCGCGACCGCCTCGCCCCCGGGATCATCGGCCAGGAAGACGGTCAACAGGAAAGGCTGGGAGGCGGAGCCGCCTGAGGCGCTGCCGCCGAGATCGAACCGCGCGAACGCGCGTGGATTGGAAGCCCTGAGCCCCGTCTCTTCCTCGAGTTCGCGCAGTGCCGCGTGCTCGAGCGATTCGCCCGGATCGACCCGGCCGCCGGGAAAGGCATACATGTGCTGGGCCGGCGGATTGGCGCGCAACACCAGAAGGAAGCGGCCGTCGCGCTCGACTGCCACCGAAACCGCGAGCGCCGGTTGCGGGGAGGGTGTATTGGCCGTGCGCGTCATTCTTGACCCTGCCTGTGTCCTCGGTCATGGATGGGCAATGTGTGGACGTTTTTCCCTGACCGCAACCCCTCGGGAGGTGCAGGAGCCGTTCGGGCTCGAGGAGATCGAGGATTTCCCGGCGCGCTACAACATTGCGCCGACCCAGCCGATCCTGATCGTGGCCGCCGACCGGCCGCGCGCCGAGGGCGACAACCGCACCGACCGGCGGGCACTGCTCGCGCGCTGGGGCCTGCTTCCGGGCTGGGTCAAGGACCCGGCAGACTTTCCGCTGCTGATCAATGCCCGCGCCGAGACCGCCGCCGAGAAGGCCTCGTTCCGCACCGCGATGCGCCACCGGCGGGTGCTGATTCCGGCCTCCGGCTTCTATGAGTGGCATAGGCCGCCCAAGGTCTCGAAGCAGAAATCGACCCCGTACTGGATCAGGCCGACGGGTGGCGGCATCGTTGCCTTCGCGGGGCTGATGGAAACCTATATGAGCCCGGACGGGGCGGAGATCGACACCGCGGCGATCCTGACCGTCGGACCCAACCGGGAGATGGCGCCGATCCACGACCGCATGCCGGTGGTGATCGCGCCCGAGGATTTCGCGCGCTGGCTCGACTGCCTCAACCAGGAGCCCAGGCATGTGGCCGATCTGATGGTGCCTGCCGCGGACGGCTGTTTCGAGGCGGTCCGCGTCTCCGACCTTGTCAACAAGGTTGCCAATACCGGGCCGGAGGTGCAGAAGCCTGCGACCGGTCCCGAACCTGACGCCATCCCGGCAAGGGCCGCGCAAAAGCCGAAGAAAGCCAAACCCGCCGATAGTGCTCCCGACCAGATGAAACTGTTCTGACCCCATGACGCCCTTGCTCGCTCCCGCCCTCTCCGGGCTTCTGCTCGGCGGCTCGCTGATCGTGGCCATCGGCGCGCAGAATGCCTTCATCCTGCGCCAGGGGCTGATCCGGCAGCATGTGTTCGTGCTGTGCCTGATCTGTGCGCTGTCGGATGCGCTTCTGATCGGTCTCGGCGTGGCGGGGCTCGGCGCGATCATCGCCGGCTCGGAGCTCCTGATTGCTGTGGTGACGCTCGGCGGCGCGGTGTTTCTTGCGGGATATGCGCTGCTGGCCCTCAAGCGCGCGCTCTCGCCCTCGGCGCTCAAGGCTGCGAGCGCCGGTCCGGGCTCGCTCAGGGCGGCGGTCGCCACCTGCCTCGCCTTCACCTTTCTCAATCCGCATGTCTATCTCGACACGGTGCTTCTGGTGGGCGGGCTCAGCGGCCGCTACGAGGGCGCGGGCCGGCTCGCCTTCGCGCTCGGGGCGATGGCGGCCTCGTTCATCTGGTTCTTCGGGCTCGGTTACGGCGCGCGCGTGCTGGCGCCGCTGTTTGCGCGGCCCGCGGCCTGGCGGGTGCTCGACGGGCTGATCGCGCTGGTGATGGCGGCGCTTTCGGCCTCGCTCGTGGTGCGGTTCTTCCATGGCTGAGGCGGCACGCAATCATCTTGACCGGACGCATGCAATCGGGGATAAGACCAGCATGAAAACGGCAAACGGCGCACGCGCCATCTGCATTTGCGGCATTATTATTCGCTAGCGTCCCGCTGGCTCGGCCGTTTTCGTCTTCTCACCACACAGGACAAACGACCCGGGCCGGGCGCCGGCATCGGGGAGCAGACATGAGCGAACTCAGGTTCTGGAACACGCTGACGCGGGCCAAGGAAGAGTTTCGGCCGATCGACGACAAGAACGTGCGCATGTATGTGTGCGGGCCGACGGTCTACGACTATGCCCATATCGGCAATGCCCGGCCGGCGATCGTGCTCGACGTGCTGTTCCGGCTGCCGACGTCGATGACAAGATCAACGCCCGGGCGCTGAGGGACTATCCTGACCTGCCGCTCAACGAGGCGATCGCCAAGGTCACGGAAAAGACAGCCGTGCGCTACCATCAGGACGTCGCCGCGCTCGGCTGCCTCACGCCCACGCACGAGCCGCGCGCGACCGCCCATATCGGCGGCATGGTGGCCATGATCCAGCAACTGATCGACCGCGGCAATGCCTATCTGACCACGGGCCGCGAGGGGCGCGAAGTGCTGTTTTCCGTCGGCTCGATGCCCGATTACGGGCGGCTGTCCAACCGCAGGCTCGAGGACCAGCAGGCCGGGGCCCGCGTGGCGGTCGAAGCGCACAAGCGCAACCCGGCGGATTTCGTGCTCTGGAAGGAATCGGCCGCGGACGAACCTGGCTGGGATGCGGCATTCACCGGTCCCGACGGCGCCGTCACCATCCACGGCCGCCCGGGCTGGCACATCGAATGCTCGGTGATGAGCGCGCATCACCTGGGCGAGACCTTCGACATTCACGGCGGCGGGCTCGATCTGATCTTCCCGCACCACGAGAACGAACTCGCGCAATCCTGCTGCGCTCACGGCAACGACCGGATGGCGAATCTCTGGATGCACAACGGCTTCCTGCAGGTCGAAGGCCGCAAGATGTCGAAGTCCGAGGGCAATTTCATCACCATCGCCGAACTGCTCGAAACCGACAAATTCGGCGGTCGGAAATGGCCGGGCGAAGTGCTCAGGCTCGCCATGCTGATGACGCATTACCGCGAGCCGATCGATTTTTCCGTGAAGCGGCTCGAGGAAGCCGAGCGGATGCTCGCGAAGTGGCCTGCGGGCGGCGAGGCGACCGGCACGCCGCATGCAAGCGTGGTGGCGGCCCTTGCCGACGATCTGAACACGGTTGCCGCGGTGCAGGCGCTGCACCAGCTCGCCGCTGCCGGAGCGCCGGAATTCGCCGCAAGTGCTGCCTTGCTCGGCGTGACCAAGGCGGAGGTCGAGCTTGCCGACGACCTCGCCAAAGCGGTTGGCGCGCTTGTCGACATGCGGCTCGAAATGATCAAGGCCAAGAACTGGCCCGAAGCCGATCGCATCCGCGACGAGTTGCTCGCCAAGGGCATCCAGCTGAAGGATGGCAAGGACCCCGAGACCGGCGAGCGGGTGACGACCTGGGAGGTCAAGCGTTGACCTCTGGGTTTCACCCCCCTCTGTCGGCTGCGCCGACATCTCCCCCGCAAGGGGGGAGATTGGGGGCTGCGCATGCCGCCGCGGCTTTCGAATTCCACCAGGTCTGCGGTTCTAGATTGGTCGCTGATGAAGTGAAGTTGACGGGGCAGGGTCTATCGGTCCACCGATCTCCCCCGCAAGGGGGAAGATTGGGGGCTGCGCATGCCGCCGCGGCTTTCGAATTCCAACCGGTTTGCGGTTGCAGATTGGTCGTCGATGAAGTGAAGTTGCCGAGGCAGGGTCTGTCGGCCCGCCGATCTCCCCCCTTGCGGGGGAGATGTCACGCAGTGACAGAGGGGGGTAACTTGCCACACAGCAAGGTGCCGCCGCATCTCAGGCGCCATGCCCGCCGGATGCGCAGTGGCATGACGGACGCGGAACTCAAGCTGTGGAACGAGTTGAGGGCGCATCGGCTGATGGGTCTGGGTTTCCGGCGGCAGATGCCGATCGGGGGCTATATCGTTGATTTTGCATGTCCGGAATACAAACTGATCGTTGAAGTCGATGGCAGCCAGCACGCCGCGAACCAGTCGCGTGACGCTCAACGAACCGCGTTTCTCGAAGAACAGGGCTGGCGGGTTCTCCGCTTCTGGAACGATGACATTCTTCACGATATGGACAATGTCTGCACGCATATCCTGCGTGTCATAGGGAGGGCATGACCGTGACCAAAATCCTTGCCGGCGGCTGCCAGTGCGGCGCCGTTCGCTACCGTGTCGAGGGCGGGCTCGACTATCCGCATCTGTGCCATTGCCGGATGTGCCAGAAGGCGGCGGGGAATTATTTCATGCCGCTCGGTTTCTCGCCGGGCGACCGTCTCACGCTGACCCGCGGCGAGGCCTCCTGGTTCCAGTCCTCCGATCCGGTGCGGCGTGGGTTCTGCCGGGACTGTGGCACGCCCTTGTTCTTCGACACGCTGCAATCGGACGGCGTCGCGGTGACGCTGGGCAGCCTCGACGAGCCCTCGGCCGTGGTGCCGGTCTCCAATGACGGGGTGGAAACGCGGGTGCCGTTCTTCGAAGCGCTGGCGGGGCTCGCCGGCAAGGCGGTCGACCGGTCGGACCTGCCGGGCGGTCTTGAAAGCATCGCGTCGAGCAATCACCAGCATCCCGATCATGACACGGCCCACTGGCCGGCAAGCGAGGCGAGATGAGCGCGGGTCAGCTTTCGGGCGGTTGCCAGTGCGGCGCCGTCAGGTTCCGCTTGACCGGAACGCCGGGCACCTCGTCGGTGTGCTATTGCCGGATGTGCCAGAAGGCCTCGGCCTCCCAGGCGCTGGCGCTGGTCTCCGTGGGCGACGCCACATTCGAATGGACCCGCGGCGCGCCGTCCTGGTTCCAGAGCTCGAACGTGGCCCGGCGCGGCTTCTGCGCGGCCTGCGGCACGCCGCTCGCCTATGACGCACCGGACGGCCTGGCGCTCACGGTACTCACCTTCGACGACCCCGACCGGGTTCCGCCGACGATGGCCTACGGGATCGAGGGCAAGCGGATCTGGTGCGACGCGCTGCCGGATCTGCCCGAGCGCCACACGCTCGAGGACGAGGAAGCGATCGCGTTCCTGAAAACGCTCGTGAGCTACCAGCATCCCGACCGGGACACTGAAGCCTGGCCACCGGAGGTCGGGCAATGAACGACAATCGCGAACCGGCGCCCGGCCGAAAGCCCGGCACGGAAATGCCGAAATGGCTGCTCTACGGGCTGATCGGCAAGGGCGTGCTGGTGGTGGCGATCACGCTCGGCGTGGTGATCTGGCTCGGTGGGAGATAGACCGATGAGCACGACCAGCATCACCGGCGGATGCCAATGCGGTGCGGTGCGCTATCGCATCGAGCGGCTGGGCCGGCCGACCATCTGCCATTGCCGGATGTGCCAGAAGGCCTTCGGCGGCTTCTTCGCGCCGCTCGTCACCGCGCACGGCACCGAGTGGACGCGCGGTGCGCCGTCGCATTTCCAAAGTTCCGACAAGATCCGCCGCGGTTTCTGCGCGGATTGCGGCACGCCGCTCAGCTACGAGGCCGCGGACGGACTGGAAATCGCCATCGGCACGCTCGACAGGCCGGAGATCGCGGCCCCCGTGGCCCAGGTCAATGCGGCCCATAGGCGACCGTTTTTCGACGGGCTGTGCGCGCTGCCGGAGGTGACCGCGGAAAACGCGGCCGAAAACGACGCCTGGAACGCGAGCCTCACCTCGTTCCAGCACCCCGATCACGACACCGAAACCTGGCCCCCGGAGATCCGGACATGACCGATTTGCGTAAGCTTTACCCCGAGATCGAACCGTTCGAGACCGGCTTTCTCGACACCGGCGACGGCCACCGGGTCTATTGGGAGCGGGTCGGCACCCGGGGCGCGAAGCCCGCGGTGTTCCTGCATGGGGGACCGGGCGGCGGGTGCGGTCCGGTGCACCGCCGGCTGTTCGATCCGGCGCTTTATGACGTGATCCTGTTCGACCAGCGCGGCTGCGGCCGCTCCACGCCCTTTGCCTCGCTCGACAACAACACCACCTGGCACCTGGTGGCCGATATCGAGCGGCTTCGCGAGATGGCGGGCTTCGACAAGTGGCTGGTGTTCGGTGGCTCCTGGGGCTCGACGCTGGCGCTCGCCTATGCCGAGACCCATCCCGAGGCGGTGAGCGAACTGGTGCTGCGTGGGATCTACACGCTCACCAAGGCCGAGCTCGACTGGTACTATCAGTTCGGCGTCTCCGAGATGTTCCCGGACAAATGGGAGCGGTTCCTGGCGCCGATCCCCGAAGCCGAGCGCGGCGACCTGATGGCGGCCTACCGCAAGCGGCTCATCGGCGAGGACAGGGCGGCGCAGATTGCGGCCGCCAAGGCCTGGAGCGGCTGGGAAGGCGAGACCATCACGCTGCTGCCCGAACCCTCGACCAGCGACAAGTTCCACGAGGACCAGTTCGCACTCGCCTTCGCGCGGATCGAGAACCACTTCTTCGTCCATGGCGGCTGGCTCGAGGAAGGCCAGCTGCTGCGCGACGCGTCCAAGCTTGCGGATATCGACGGCGTGATCGTGCATGGCCGCTACGACATGCCATGCCCGGCGCGGATTGCCTGGCAGCTCAGCAAGGCCTGGCCGCGGGCGGAGTTCCACCTGATCGAGGGCGCCGGCCACGCCTTCTCCGAGCCCGGCATTCTCGACCAGCTGATCCGCGCCACCGACCGCTTCGCCGGAAAACAGGGGAACTGATGCAATGATCGACCATATTGGCGTGCATGTCCGTGATTTTGCCGCTGCCAGCCGGTTCTACGACGCCGCCTTCGCGGCGCTCGGCAGCTCGATGGTGATGACGGTGCCCAAGGAGTATACGGGCGGCGTCCAGACCGCGGGCTATGGCCGCGAAAAGCCTTACTTCTGGATCACCGAGGGCGCGCCGCAGACGCCGCCTGTCCATGTCGCCCTGGCGGCAGGGTCGCGGGCCGAGGTCGACGCCTTTTATCAGGCGGCGATGGCCGCCGGCGGCAGCGACAACGGTGCGCCGGGGCTCCGGCCGCATTACCACCCCAATTATTACGGCGCCTTCGTGCGCGATCCCGACGGCAACAATATCGAAGCCGTCTGCCACAGACCGGAATGACCATGACACGCGAACGCCTCTATCTCTTCGACACCACCCTGCGCGACGGCCAGCAGACGCCCGGCATCGATTTCTCGCTCGAGGACAAGATCGCGATCGCGAAGCTGCTCGACGAATTCGGCTTCGACTATGTCGAGGGCGGCTATCCGGGCGCGAACCCGACCGACACGGCGTTCTTCTCGAAGAAGCGCACGGGGAGGGCCTCCTTCGTGGCCTTCGGCATGACCAAGCGCGCGGGTGTTTCGGCTTCCAACGATCCGGGGCTCGCTGGCCTGATCCAGGCAGCCGGCGACAGTGTCTGCCTGGTCGCGAAAAGCTGGGATTATCACGTCAAGGTGGCGCTCGGTTGCAGCAATGAGGAGAACCTCGATTCGATCCGCGAGTCGGTGACCGCCGTCATCGCCTCGGGCAAGGAGGCGATGGTCGATTGCGAGCATTTCTTCGACGGCTACAAGGCCAACCGCGCCTATGCGACGGCCTGCGCCAGGGCAGCCTATGAGGCCGGCGCGCGCTGGGTGGTGCTGTGCGACACCAATGGCGGCACGCAGCCCACCGAGATCGCCGAGATCGTCTCAACTTTGATCGCGGGTGGCATCCCCGGCGACCGGCTCGGCATCCACGCCCACAACGACACCGGCCAGGCGGTCGCCAATTCATTGGCCGCCGTCGAGGCCGGCGTCAGGCAGGTGCAGGGCACGCTCAACGGCATCGGCGAGCGCTGCGGCAATGCCAACCTGATCACGCTCGCCGCCACGCTGGCGCTCAAACCGGTCTACGCCGACCGGTTCGTGACCGGCGTCAGCCAGGACAAGCTCACCGGGCTCACCTCGCTCAGCCATTCCTTCGACGAATTGCTCAACCGCTCGCCCGCCACGCAGGCGCCTTACGTCGGGGCCTCGGCCTTCGCCACCAAGGCCGGCATTCATGCGTCCGCACTGCTCAAGGACCCGCGCACCTATGAGCATGTGCCGCCCGAAAGCGTCGGCAATTTCCGCAAGGTGATGGTCTCCGACCAGGGTGGCAAGTCGAATTTCATCAATGCGCTCAAGCAGCGCGGGATCACGGTCGCCAAGGACGATCCGAAGCTCGACAAGCTGATTTCGCTCGTCAAGGAGCGCGAGGCCACCGGCTATGCCTATGAAGGGGCGGATGCGAGCTTCGAACTGCTCGCCCACCGCACGCTCGGCCGGGTGCCGGAATTCTTCTCGGTCACCAGCTTCCGGGTGATGGTCGAGCGCCGCTTCGATGCGATGGGCCGGATCCGGACAGTCTCCGAAGCCGTGGTCAAGCTGGTGGTCGACGGCCAGGAGATGATGTCGGTGGCCGAGGGCCACGGTCCCGTCAACGCGCTCGACATCGCCATGCGCAAGGATCTCGGCGTCTACCAGGACGAAATCGGGGATCTGGAGCTCTCCGACTACAAGGTGCGTATCCTCAATGGCGGTACCGAGGCGATCACCCGGGTGCTGATCGAATCCACCGACGGCACCGGCGCGCGCTGGTGGACGGTGGGCGTGTCCGACAACATCATCGATGCCTCGTTCCAGGCGCTGATGGATTCGATCGTCTTCAAGCTGATGAAGAACCGCGACCTGGCAGGGCAGGTGGCCGCGGAATAGGGGCGACAACCGGGAGTGGACTCATGATCGTGCAGGCCTGTCTCAACGGTGCGCGGACGCCGGATTATCATCCGGCCCTGCCGCTCACGCCCGACGCCATGGCGGCCGATGCCCTGGCCTGCATAAGGGCGGGCGCGGCCGAGTTCCACATTCATCCGCGCGGACCGGACCTTGCCGAAAGCCTCGCGGCGGTGGATGCAACGATCGCTGCCGTGCGCACGGCCTGTCCGGGAAGCCTGGTCGGCGTCTCCACAGGGGCCTGGATCGAAGGGGATGCGGCAGGGACCCGGGCGGCGATTTCCGCCTGGTCGGAGCTTCCCGACCATGCCTCGGTCAATCTCTCCGAGCCGGATGCACCGGCCGTCATGGAGCTTTTGAGCAAGATGGGCGTGGGCATCGAGGCCGGGCTTGCGACCGTGGCCGATGCGGGGCGCTTCGTCTCGCTCACAAGCCATCACAAGGTGCTGCGCATCCTGATCGAGATCGAGGAGCAGGCGCTGCCTGAAGCCCTTGCGGTCGCGGACGGGATCGCTTCGGTTCTTGCGCGCGCCGGCGTCAGGCGGCCGATCCTGCTGCACGGGATCGACGACACGGCCTGGGATTTCGTGCGCGAGGCCCGGCGGCGGACCTGGTCGACCCGCATCGGGCTTGAGGATTGCAGGCACATGCCGGATGGAAGCCCGGCACCCGGCAATGCGGCGCTGGTGGAAGCAGCGGTGGCGATCTACCGGCAGGGCTGAGGCCGGCCCGGATTGCGCGAAGCGGTGCGGGGCAGCGGTCCGCAACCGCGCCACCCTCCCTGACACTTCAGCCGAATGAATTTGCCCATTCGTCGTGCATGGGGTAGGGCTCTCATCCGAAATCAGGATGACAGGCCAAAGACATGGCGGAGAATACCGCAGCCCCGGGGACACCGGTCCCGCTCGCCCAGGATGAAGACACCGCGCGCGGTTTCGCCTTCGCGCTGGTGGCTTATCTGTTGTGGGGGTTCCTGCCGTTCTACATGAAGGCGGTGGCGCATATTCCCGCGGTCGAAGTGGTGGCGCACCGCGTGCTGTGGTCGGTGCCGATCGCCGCCGTGGTGCTGCTCCTGCTCGGGCGGACCAACGACATCCGCGTGGCGCTCAGGACCCCGCGCACGATGTTGATGGGCATGCTGACGGCCTCCATCATCACCTTCAACTGGGGCCTCTATGTCTGGTCGATCGGCGCGGGCCGGACGGTCGAGGCAGCCCTTGGCTATTACATCAACCCGCTGTTTTCGGTGTTCCTGGCCGCGGTGCTGCTCAAGGAGAAGCTCGACGGGCTGCAGAAGACGGCGATCGCGCTCGCGGTGGCGGCGGTGGCGCTGCTTGCCTGGGAATCGGGCGGGCTTCCCTGGGTGTCGCTCGGGCTTGCCGGCTCCTGGGGCTTCTATGCCTATTTCAAGAAATCGCTGCCGGTCGGCCCCAACCAGGGCTTCTTTCTCGAAGTGCTGATCCTGACGGTGCCCGCGCTCGGCTACATCGCCTATGTGCAAACAACAGGCACCGGCCATTTCGGCGGCACCGGCATCACCGATGTGCTGCTGCTGCTCGGCTGCGGCGTGGTCACCGCGGTGCCGCTGATGATCTATGCCAATGGCGCCAAGCTGCTCCGGCTCTCCACCATCGGCATCATGCAGTACATCGCACCGACGCTGATTTTCATCATCGCGGTGTTCGTCTTCAAGGAGCCCTTCGGGCTGTCGAAGCTTGCGGCCTTCGTGCTGATCTGGATGGCGCTTGCGACCTATACGGTCTCGCTCCTGCGCAGCCACAGGGCGCGGAGGGCAGCGGCCCTGGCTGCCGCCGGCTAGGGCGCCGTGCCTGCGATCGTGCGCACAAAGAGCGCTCCGCACCGTTGAAACGGGCGCATCTTCTGCCAATCCACGCGGTTTCGTGCTGAGGCCGGGTGCGCCCGGCTCAGCGCCGGTTCATCTCAGACATAGGCTTCGCGCGCACCGAACGGCGTGTTCTCGTCGAAATTGACGGTACCGATGCGGCTGCTTTCGCCCGAAAGCTGGCTCTGCGAGCTTGAGGATTGCGGCTGGGGTGCGGCAGCGGCGCTTTGCGTCTGGCTGGCTTCCTCCAGCCTGGCTGCGGCGATCTTCGCCTCGAGCGCGGCGATCTCCTGCTTGAGGCTCTTCTTTTCTTCATCGGTCCCGGCGGAGGCGAGCGCCTTTTCCTTGGCGGCAAGCTGCGATTCGAGCGCTGCGACCGTGGAGCCGGAGGAGGAGGACGACAAAAGGCTGGTTGCGGTCGAAACCGATGAAACTGACATGGCCATGTTCGCAATATCTGAGGAAAGGAGGTGGACCGGAAATGGGGCGCAGCCTGAACATCATGTCCAGAGCGGACCGGCCGAGTGCCTTGAAATGTCGTCGCCATTTGCGATCGGGCAGCGGGGGTCGCGAAAACCAGACTAGGGCCGCGCGGATTAGCGAAGGGTTAACGCGGCCGGCCCGGATGCAAGACGCTGCGTCTGATTTTGTGCGGGCGGCGGCCTTTCGGCGCCGCGGCCTACAGTTTCCGGATCACGGCCTCGTCGCCGCCGGCCCGGCCGTCGGTGTGCGCGACGATCGCCGGCACGATCTGGTGCGGGTCCTCGATCACCATCGGCCGCACGAGATGGGCTGTGTGGATGAAGCCTTCGCCGGTCATGTGGCCGATCAGGGCGTTGAGCGGATTCCAGAAGCCTTCGATATTGGCGAACACCATCGGCTTGGTGTGCCGGCCGAGTTGCGCCCAGGTCATGATCTCGATGATTTCCTCGAGCGTGCCGATGCCGCCGGGCAGGGTGACGAAGGCGTCGGAGCGCTGAAACATCATGTGCTTGCGTTCGTGCATGTCGCGGGTGACATGCAGCTCGGTCAGATGCCCCAGCGAATTGCGCGAGGCTTCCTTGTCGATCAGGAATTCGGGAATGATGCCGATGGCCTTGCCGCCGGCCTCGATCACGGCTTCGGCGACCGCGCCCATGATGCCCTTGGTGCCGCCGCCATAGACAAGGTCTATGCCGCTTTCGGCCATGGCCCGTCCCAGGATCTGGGCTGCGGCGCGATAGGCCGGATTGCGGCCCGTCTGGGACCCGCAATAGACGCAAATGGCCTTGATGCCGTGTGAATCAGTGTTCATGGGTGGAATGAACATGCGGCGGCAGAAGGGGTCAAGTCCCGGCTCCGCCGCTCTCCTTGCTTTTTCTTGTATGCCCCTGGCAAACCGGCTAGGTTTTCGCCACGTTGAGCGGTTTTCGCGGTGTCGGAGTACAATATGACCAAGAGCAATGCCGGATTTCTGGCGTTAGTCGCGGTGGCCGTGGCGGCGGCAATCGGCGCCTTTTTCGTTTCGCCCAAACTGTTCCGGGCGAATGTCGACACGGCAAGCCAGTCGGCACCGCCATCCGGCACGGCCGGCGATACGGCCGCGCCGGAGCCGGCGCAAGCCGATGCCGCACCGGCCCCGGAAAGTGCCGGCGCCGAGCCCGCAGGCGACCAGGCCTGGATCGTGCCCAGTTTTGACGTGCTTAGGGTCGAGCCCGACGGCTCCACCGTGATTGCCGGCAAGGCCGAGCCCGGCACGACGCTCGACATCATGAACGGCGAGCAGGTGCTCTCGTCCACGCAGGTCGGCCCGAGCGGTGATTTTGCCGCCGTGCTCGATGTGCCGCTGGCCGCGGGCGACTACCAGCTGAACCTGCGCATTCGCGACGGGGAGGGCGGAAGCCGGCTGTCGGAAGAAGTCGCCACTGTGTCCATTCCCAAGGACCCCGGCGGCGACTTGCTGGCGATGGTGACCAAGCCCGGCAAGGCAAGCCGGATCATCGCCCAGCCGGCGGCCGAGGGCGATCAGCCGGCCGCTGCCGCTGCCGATACGGCGCAATCCGGCGATGCGGCCACCGCCAGCGACGCGAAGGAGGAAACCGCCTCCGCCGCACCTGCGCAGACCCCGGACCAGTCCGTTGCGCCGGATGTGGCCGGTTCCGAAACGGCTGCGGCTGACCCCGCGCCTGCCGCCGAGGCACCGGCGAGACAGAGCGACGGCACCGACGCGGCTGCGCCCGTGGGGACGGAAACGCCGGCACTGCAGGACGCGTCGACGGTTCTGGCTGCGCCCGACAGTCCGGTCGATGCCGGCGAAGGCACCCATGAGACCGCTGACGCGCCGGCGCAGGAGCCGCAAGGCGCGGATCCGGCGGCGGCAGAGGTCGCGACCGCGATGGCGGCGCCTCAGGCGGGTGAGCCGGAAGCGCGACCGCAACCGGACAAGACCGTGCTTCCCGCCGGTGCCACTGTCCGGGTGGATGCCGTCGAGATCGAAGGCGGGAGGATGTTCGTCGCCGGTTCCGCGCCGCCCGGCTTCAGTGTTCGGGTCTCGGCCGATGGGATCGCCATCGGCACCGAGAAAGCCGACGAAACCGGGCGCTTCATCGTCGAGGCGATGACTGCGCTTTCCGTGGGAGACCACACCATCAGCGCCGACCTCATGGACGGCGCGGGCGAGCAGGTGCTGCTGCGCGCAACCGTGCCGTTCCAGCGGCCGGAGGGCGAAGCGCTCGCCGCCGTGGCACCCTCGGTTCCGGTGGTTGCCGACCCCGCCGCGCAGGCGGCGCCGGTGGTGGCCGATATGGCTGAACTGTCGCGGCTGCGCGAAGAGTCCTTCGATGCCCTGTCCAGGCTTTCGGAGCTTTTGTCGCAGTCCGGCCAGGCCGCGGACGCAGCATTTTCGTCGGCCTATGACGATGCCGTGGCGAAGCTCAGGGCTGCGGCGTCCGCGCGCCTGCCCGAGGATGCGGGTGCCGAAGCCATGGCGATGGCCCAGGCCATGCGGGCGCAGGCGCAGGCATCCCTCGAAGCGATCCTGCCGCCGGCACAGGCGGACGGCCAGCCGGCCCCCGCGGCCGAGCAGGCCGCATCGGATCCCGCAGGCCTGCGCGAGCGGGTGGTCCGCGCCGAAACCGCCCTGTCGGAACCCTCCGAGATGGCGGTGGTCGCCTCCGGCGCACCGGTGCCGACCCCGCGCCCCGATGACGGAGCCGGTCCGCGCACCATCGTGCAGGCGCCGCTCGCCAAGGCTCCCGGGGCAGTGATCATCCGCCGCGGCGATACGCTCTGGCAGATCTCGCGGCGGACCTATGGCCAGGGCGTGCGCTACACCACGATCTATGTCGCCAACCGCTCGCAGATCCAGAATCCCGACCGGATCAAGCCGGGGCAGGTGTTCTCCGTGCCTGAAAGTCCGCTCGACAATGCCGAGGAAATGCACAGGCAATTGCTGGGCGGATCGAAAACGCGCTGAACAGGTTGACCCTCATCGCTTCATCGTATATCGCCGATGAACGATGAAAGAGGCGCAGCAGGAATTTTCCGAAAGCGATGGCATGGTGGCGCGCAAGCTCGCGGCGCTGGCCCATCCCGCCCGGTTGCGGCTGCTCAGGCAATTGGGGGCGGCCGACAGTTGCTGCGTCAAGGATCTGGTGCACCGCGCCGGGCTGGCGCAATCGACGGTGTCGCAGCATCTCAAGGTGCTGGTCGATGCCGACCTCGTGACCTTCCGTCCCGAGCGCCAGCGCTCCCGCTACACCATCAATGCCCCGGCCGTTCGCGCGCTTGCGGGCGTCATCGGACAGACCCTTGATCACTGCTGCGTCGGCTGTTGCCCGCCGGCGGGCGGCGACGGGCAGAAAGACACCTCACGGCGGCAAGACGCGGATGCGCGGCCGGCCGGACACAAGGACATCTGACTTGGCTTCAAAGACCGTCTCCGCCGATCATGGAAACCCGATCGGCACGCTGAAAAACCTGTGGCCCTACATGTGGCCGGCCGACCGGCCGGACCTGAAGATGCGGGTGCTGTGGGCGACCGTGTTCCTGCTGTTGTCGAAGATCGTGCTGATCTCGGTGCCCTATTTCTTCAAGTGGGCCACCGACGCGCTGAACGGCGACGCCACGGTCGCGTCCTGGATCCCGGCGGTGATCGCCACCCCGGTGATGCTGGTGATCGCCTACAATGTCGTGCGCATCGTGCAATGGGGCTTCAACCAGCTGCGTGACGCGCTGTTTGCGCGGGTGGGGCAGCACGCGGTGCGGCAGCTCGCCTACAAGACCTTCGTGCACATGCACGAACTGTCGCTGAGGTTCCATCTCGAGCGCCGCACCGGTGGGTTGTCGCGGGTGATCGAACGCGGCACCAAGGGCATCGAGACCATCGTCCGCTTCACGATCCTGAACACCGCGCCGACGCTGATCGAATTCGCGCTCACCGCGATCATCTTCGGCGTCGCCTATGGATGGAGCTATGTCGCCGTCACCGCGGTGACCGTCTGGCTCTACATCTGGTTCACCGTGCGCGCCTGCGACTGGCGCATCGGCATACGCCGGGCGATGAACTCGTCGGACACCGATGCCAACACCAAATCGGTGGATTCGCTGCTCAACTACGAGACGGTGAAATATTTCGGCAACGAGGAGATGGAAGCCCGCCGCTTCGATGCCTCGATGGCATCCTACGAGCGCTCCGCGACCCAGGTCTGGACATCGCTCGGCTGGCTCAACATGGGCCAGGGCGCGATCTTCGGTGTCGGTATGACGGTGATGATGGTGATGTCGGCGCTTGCCGTGCAGGCCGGAACCCAGACCATCGGCGATTTCGTCTTCATCAACGCCATGCTGATGCAGCTGTCGGTGCCGCTCAATTTCATTGGCTTCGTCTATCGCGAAATCCGCCAGGGCCTGACCGACATCGAGCAGATGTTCGAGCTTCTCGACGTCGAGCCGGAAGTGACCGACAAGCCCGGCGCCAGGCCCTTGCAGGTCCGGCAGGGGGCGATCCGCTTCGAGGACGTGCATTTCAGCTACGATCCGGCCCGACCAATCCTCAAGGGCATTTCCTTCGAGGTGCCGGCCGGCAGGACGGTTGCCATCGTCGGCCCCTCGGGGGCAGGCAAATCCACGATCTCCCGGCTGCTGTACCGCTTCTACGACATCAAGTCGGGCGCGGTGACCATCGACGGGCAGGACGTGCGTGACGTTACGCAGAAGAGCCTGCGCGCGGCCATCGGCATGGTGCCGCAGGACACGGTGCTGTTCAACGACACGATCGCCTACAATGTCCGCTATGGCCGGATCGATGCGACCGACCAGGAAGTCGACAAGGCGGCGGATCTCGCCCAGATCGGCGAATTCATCCGCGCCTTGCCCGAAGGCTTCGACTCCATGGTCGGCGAGCGCGGCCTCAAGCTGTCGGGTGGCGAGAAGCAGCGGGTGGCGATTGCCCGCACCATTCTGAAGGCGCCGCCGATTCTCATTCTCGACGAGGCCACCTCGGCGCTCGACACCGCCACCGAGCAGGAGATCCAGGCCGCGCTCGACTTCGTGTCAAAAGGCCGCACCACGCTGGTGATCGCGCACCGGCTGTCGACCGTGGTCAGCGCCGACGAGATCATCGTGCTCAAGGACGGCGTCATCGCCGAACGCGGCAGGCATGCCGAACTTCTGGCGCAAAACGGCCTGTATGCGGCGATGTGGGATCGCCAGCGGGAGGCCACGGCGGCCGAGGAACAGCTCAAGCGCATGCGCGAAGAGGATGAAATGGGAATCGTCGTCCGTCACCGCACGCCGGAAGTGGACGAAACCTGACCGGCACGCCATCTTCGCGACCTGCGGGCTTGCATGCTGCCACCAAGCCGCTGCAAAACCGCAAAGAGGTTTCGCGCCGGGTCCGATTCATGTAGTCACGGCGCATGAACATTTCGGGGAAGCCAATATGAGTATTGTCGACAGCGTCCGTAACGCGCTGGTTCCGGTCCACCGGGAAGGCTACAAGTTCGTCGCCATCTTTTTCGTGGCCTCGTGGCTGCTGGGTCTGATTGCCGAGCCGCTGTTCTGGATCGGCATGGTGCTGACGGCCTGGTGCGCCTATTTCTTCCGCGATCCCGAGCGCGTCACGCCGCTCGATGACGATCTCGTCATCAGCCCGGCCGACGGCCGGGTCTCGTCGGTGGTGCGCATGACGCCGCCGGCGGAACTGGGCCTTGGATCGGACGAGATGCTGCGCATCTCGGTGTTCATGAACGTCTTCAACTGCCATGTGAACCGTGCGCCGATGAAGGGCCGGGTGCTGCGCAAGGTCTATTCGCAGGGCTCCTTCCTCAACGCCGAACTCGACAAGGCCAGCACGGAGAACGAACGCAGCGGGCTCGTGATCGAGACCGTCAAGGGCGAGATCGGCGTGGTGCAGATCGCCGGCCTGGTGGCGCGCCGGATCCTGTGCTGGGCCGAGGAGAATGAGCATCTCGACGCCGGCGAACGCTTCGGCCTGATCCGCTTCGGCTCGCGGCTCGACGTGTTCCTGCCGGTCGGTGCGCGCCCGCTTGTCAGCGTCGGCCAGACCGCGATCGCCGGCGAAACGCCGCTTGCGGAATTCGGATCGAACAAGGGCGCGGTGGTCGCCCGCCGAGATTGAGCCGGGTTCCACCCGGCACAGAGGGAGAAACCGATGCAGACGCCGTTTCCGCCGTATGAACCGCACGGGCCGGAAGATGAGAGCTTCGACGAGGGGCGTGGCCCGCGGCTTCGGGAAATCCCGTTCCGCCTGCTGGTGCCCAATCTCATCACCGTGCTGGCGATCTGCGCCGGCCTGACCGGTATCCGGCTGGCTTTCGAGAACCGCTTCGAAATGGCGGTTGCCATGGTGCTGGTGGCAGCCTTCCTCGACGGCATCGACGGCCGGGTGGCGCGGCTGCTGAAAGCCCAGTCGAAATTCGGTGCGCAGATGGATTCGCTCGCCGATATCGTCAATTTCGGCGTGGCTCCGGCGCTGGTGCTCTATGTCTTCATTCTCGACCAGGCCCGCTCCTTCGGCTGGATCGCGGCGATCGTCTTCACCATTGCCGCGGGCCTGCGGCTTGCGCGCTTCAACGTGATCTCCGAGCGCGAGGTCAAGTCGCCCTGGCAGAGCTATTATTTCGTGGGCGTTCCGGCGCCGGCGGGTGCGCTTCTGGTGCTGCTGCCGGTCTATCTCGGTTTCCTGGGATTGCCGATCGACAAGAGCACGGCTTTCGCCGCCTCGGCCTATACGATGTTCGTGGGTTTCCTGCTGATCAGCCGGGTTCCCGTGTTCTCGGGCAAAGGCATCGGCGGCGGCGTGCGCCGGGATCTGGTGATGCCCTTCATCCTGATCGCCGTGGTCTATGTGTCGCTGCTGATGAGCTTCACCTGGGAAACGCTGACAGTGACCGCGCTCGCCTATCTGGCGACCCTGCCGTTCGGCGCCCGGGCCTGGTCGCGCAAATACGGCAAGAAATCGCGGACGGGCGCGGCAAGGCCCGCCGAGCCCAGAGCCGGCGAGAGCGCCGATCCGTCATCCGGCGGCGGCACGGGCGAATAGCAGCCGTCACGGATCCTTTACGTGACTGCGGCCGTCACTCGTCCTCCGCGGCGCGGTTCGAGGTACTGTGCGAGCGGATCCAGTCGTCGGCGATCTTCTGTGCGGTCACGTAGTCGGTCTTTCCCGAGCCCAGCACCGGGATCTTCTCCACATTGACGATCTCGCCGGGCACCATCAGGTCGGTGGCGCCGAAGCGGCGGGAATAGGCGCGCAGCTCCTCGCGCAGCGCCGGCATGCGGGTGGTCACCAGCACGATGCGCTCGCCCTTGCGGCGATCGGGAACGGCCACGGCCGCATGATAATCCTCGGGCCACAGGTTCTGCGCCATCATCTCGATCGCCCCGAGCGAGATCATCTCTCCGGCGATCTTGGCGAAGCGCTTGGCCCGGCCGCGAATGGTGATGAAGCCGTCCTCGTCGATGGAGACGATGTCGCCGGAATCGTGCCAGTCGCCTTCGAGCGGCTGCAGCCGGCCGGGATCGGATGCCAGCATGTAGCCGAGCATCACGTTGGGGCCAGCGACATGGAGGCGGCCGCCGTCATTGATGCCGTCGACCGGTTCGAGCCGCAGCGCCATCCCCGGCAGCAGCCGGCCGACCGAGCCGTCGCGGGAATGGCTCGACGAATTGACCGCGGCGACAGGGGAGGCCTCGGTCATGCCGTAACCCTCGAGGATGACGGCGCCGAAGCGCTCCCGGTAGAGCTTGCGGGTCTGCTCGCGCACGGCTTCCGCGCCGGCGACGATCAGGCGAACGCTGTTGAAATCGGAAGAGCGTGGGGTTTGACCTCGCGCGCGACCGAGGGAATGATCCGGTAGTGCAGCGGCGAGGGGTAGAGGAACAGCCGCACCCCGTACAGGAGCGGCAGGATCGCCGCGCCGGTGAGCCCGAAGGAATGAAACACCGGCAGCACGTTGAACAGCTTGTCGCGCACCGAGATGTCGATGCGGGCCTCGGCCTGGGCGGCGTTGGCATGCAGGTTCGCGTGCGAGAGAACCACGCCCTTGGGGGCGCCCTCCGAGCCCGAGGTGAACAGGATGACGGCGGGATCCGAGGCCTGGACCGGCCGGATCGGCCGGCGCCACAAGAGGAAGGCCAGGAGCTTTTCACGGAGCGAGACGGTTTCCCGCAGGTCCTCGAGCCAGACGATCGTGACGCCGGCCGCGGTGATGGCGGCGATGTGTGGCTCGAGCTGGGCTTTTTCGACAAAGGCGCGGCTTGCGAGAACGGTGCGGATCCGGGCCGTCGACAGCGCCGACACCAGCGCGGCCGTGCCGGCGGTGTAGTTGAGCATGGCGGCCACGCGGCCCGCCGACTGCAGCGCGAGAAGGGTGACGATCACCGCATTGGCATTGGGCAGCAGGATGCCGAGCGCCTCTCCGGGCCGGCTCATCGCGGCAAAGCGGATGCCGAGCACCCGGGCGCCGATCAGCAGCTTCCTGTAGCTCAGCCGCCCGCCAAGGGCGTCTTCGAGCACCGCGCGCGATTTGCCGTATCGGTCGGCCGCGTCGCGAAAGGCAAGGAAAAGGCTGCGCTCGAGGTCGTTGCCGCGAAACCGGGCCAGCGCCAGCAGGTCATGCACCCGGTCCGCGTCGCGCGGGGCGCTCGCGCCGGTGTCGAACGGGCCGCTTGCGGTGAAGTCGAGCGCGCCGGAGCAGCCCAGCGCCAGCCGCGGCAACAGGCTGCGCGGTGCCTCGGCCCGGGGCAGCGCCGACCAGGCGGTGAAGCGCGATCCGCTGACGTGAAGCGCACAGAGCCGTGCCCCATGCCGATGCGCGAGCGAGGCCAGGCCGTCATACCGGGCGAGCGTGTCCGGATCCGGCTCGACCGCGGGCGGCAGCGGAAGGGTCAACGAACCGCCTTGAGCCAGCACGGCCTCGATTGCCGGACCGTCATCGGCGGAGACGGTGCGGGCGAAGCGGCGCAGTGCCCAGAGCGCCAGGGAGCGGCGGTCTTCGGCGTTCAGCGCATGAACGCAGGTGCGCCCGAGCACGCACCACAGCACCGCCGCGTCGATCCCCGACTGGCGGGCATAGAGATGGATCACCGGGCCTTCCGCCGGATCGGGGCAGGGGTGGGCGGGCAGCCGCAGCCGGAACAGAAGTTTGAGTTTGAGAAACCCCGCGGCCTGCAGCAGGCCTGCATCGCGCCGGCGCGCGGCCGACCGGAGCGCGACCACGCCAGCGGCCAGAGCCACCAAGATCAGCGCCGAAACCAACCCTGCCATGCCCGGTCTCCTCCACCTCTCCCCGGCTTCGCGCGCCCGCACGGTCTGCCCGTGCGGCGGATCAGGCCGTAGCGCGCAAAACCCGGCGGACCCTGCGTTCCGGATCGATCCCGGGTGGAGGCGCGCCGAAGCGAAGCCAGGATCAAGCCAATGTCCCCGGCAGGAAGCCTAGAGCCGATTTTGCGCGAAGGGAAGCGGTCAGTTGGCCGTGTCTGGCGCGACCGCCGTGCCTATTCCGGAAGCTGGTAGTCGAAGAAGCGGTTGTCGGCGATGCGGAACAGCTTTCCGGTCTCGGTGCAGTCGGGGCTCAGCAGCGGCACGAGCCGGGTCGCGACCTCGGACGGATGCTTGACCGTTTCCGGATTCTCGCCGGGCATCGCCTGGGCGCGCATCGCCGTGCGGGTGGCGCCCGGATCGATCGAGTTGACCTTGAGCGCGGTCTTGTTGACCTCGGCTGCCCAGACCCGGGCGAGCGTCTCGACGGCGGCCTTGGAGGCGGCATAGGCGCCCCAGAAGGCGCGCGCCGAATGGGCCACGCCGGAGGACAGAATCACGGCGCGGCCGGCGTCGGACTTGATCAGCAGCGGCTCGACGGAACGGATCAGCCGCCAGGTGGCGGTGACGTTGACGGCCATCACCTTCTCGAACACCTTGGCCTCGATATGGCCGACCGGCGAGATCACGCCGAGCATGGCGGCATTGGCGACGAGAATGTCGAGCTTGCCCCAGCGTTCGTTGATGGCGCCGCCGAGCTGGTCGATGGCCGGCATGTCCGTGAGGTCAAGCGGCACCAGCGTGGCGCTTCCGCCTTCCGCCTGGATCGCATCGTCGAGTTCTTCGAGGCCGCCGGTGGTGCGCGCCACCGCGATCACATGCGCGCCCTGGCGCGCGAGTTCGAGTGCCGTGAAATATCCGATGCCCCGGGAAGCGCCGGTGACCAGCGCGATACGTCCTTGCAGAGATGCCATGAGTTCAGTCTATCCGTTGTTTGCCAGCAGCGAGAGGCTGCGCACGTTGTCCAGATCGCCCTGGTCGGTCAGGGTGGTCGGGTAGTCGCCCGTAAAGCAGGCGTCGCAGAACTGGGGGCATTCGGCGTTGCGGCCCGGCTCGCGCACGGCCCGGTAGAGGCCGTCGATGGAGACGAATCCGAGGCTGTCGACCCGGATGAAGTCCGCCATCTCCTCCACCGACATGCGCGAGGCGAGAAGCTGGGATTTTTCAGGCGTATCGACGCCGTAGAAGCACGAGGACATGGTCGGGGGCGAGGCGATGCGCATGTGCACTTCGCGGGCGCCGGCCTCGCGCACGAGCTGCACGATCTTCTGGCTGGTGGTGCCGCGGACGATGGAATCGTCAACCAGCACCACGCGCTTGCCCTCGATCATGTTCTTGTTGGGATTGAGCTTGAGCTTCACGCCCATGTGGCGGATCGCCGAGGAGGGGGCGATGAAGGTGCGGCCGACATAGTGGTTGCGGATGATGCCGAGCTCGAAGGGCAGGCCCGCCTGCTGGGCGAAGCCGATCGCCGCCGGCGTGCCGGAATCGGGCACCGGAATGATCACGTCGGCATCGACGGGGCATTCCTTGGCCAGTTCCTCGCCGATGCGCTTGCGCGCGTCGTAGACATTGCGGTTCTCGATGGTCGAGTCGGGTCGGGCGAAATAGACATATTCGAAGATGCAGAGCCGCGGCGACTGCTTTTCGAACGGAAAGTGGCTCTCGATGCCCTTGGATGTGATCACCACCACTTCGCCTGGCTGCACGTCGCGGACGAAACGGGCGCCGATGATGTCGAGCGCGCAGGTCTCCGAGGCCAGCAGATAGGCGCCGTCGAGATCGCCGATGCACAGCGGCCGGATGCCGAGCGGGTCGCGCGCGCCGATCAGCTTCTTTTCCGACAGGCCGACCAGCGAATAGGCGCCTTCGAGCCGGGTCAGGGCGTCGATGAATTTCGGCACGATCCGCGTCTTCTCGCTGGTGGCGATCAGGTGCAGGATGGTTTCCGTGTCCGAGGTCGAGGAGAAGATCGCGCCGCGTTGCTGCAGCTCGCGCTGCACGGTCAGCGCATTGGTGATGTTGCCGTTGTGGGCGATGGCGAAGCCGCCACCGGCAAGTTCGGCAAAAAACGGCTGGACGTTGCGCAGGCCCTCGCCGCCGGTGGTCGAATAGCGGGTGTGACCGATGGCGCGATCCCCGGGCAGGCGATCCATCACCGAGCGCTTGGTGAAGGTGTCGCCGATCAGGCCGACATGGCGTTCGACGGAAAACTGCTTGCCGTTGAAGGCGACGATGCCGGCGGCTTCCTGCCCGCGGTGCTGGAGTGCGTGAAGACCAAGGGTCACGACGGCTGCGGCTTCGGGCTTGCCGAAAATGCCAAACACGCCGCATTCGTCATGAAAGCAATCGGCTTCGCTTTCGACGGGTGGCACGCCAGTATCTGTCATAGGTGTCGAACCTTTGTATAAACCGCCCGGATCAAAGGGTCGTCCGGGTCGGACCATGTCATCCGCTCGTGGCGGGAGCTTCCTCGGCGGCGGGCTCGTCGGAGCTCTTGCCGCGCAGCCGCTCGAGGATGGTGGCATCCGCATCGTCGGGCAGCATGTTGATCAGTTTCGCGCCGAACGAATCGAGCATCGGCTTGGACTTGGCGTTAGCGACCCATTCGGGCTGTTTCGGGGCGGCGACCAGCCAGTTGAAGAACAGCATGGCGACCACCACCAGAAGCACGCCGCGGGCGGCGCCGAACAGGAAGCCGAGCGTCCGGTCGAGCGCGCCGACGCGGCTGTCGATGATGAAATCGGCGATGCGCATGGTCAGGTACGAGACCAGGATCAGCGCGACCAGGAAGATCACGGCCGCGGAACCGATCATGGCGATCTTGTCCGAGGAGGTGTATTTCAGCGCGAACGGGGTCAGCAGCGGATAGAAGAAATAGGCGGCGGCGGCAGCGGCGACCCAGGAAGCGACGGCCAGAACCTCGCGCGAGAAACCACGAACCATGGCCAGCACCGCCGAGAACAGGGTGATGCCAAGCAGGATGCCGTCAAGAAGGGTAATAGGCATGAAATCGCGTTCCGTTCAGGCTCTGCCCACCTTCGCCGCTTCGGGCGCCCGGATGGGCCGAGTTGAGGTTTCGTCCTGAAGCGCCGCGCATCCGGTCGGACGCGCAAAAGGCGCTCTATCACTTTGATCCCAGAGCATCCTGCTTTCCTGCGGTCTCGCCGGAAAGCAGGAGGCTCTAGTCGCCTTCGGTCACCAATGCACCCTTGGATCCGGCGATGCGCGCCACCAGATCCGCCAGCGTTTCCATCTGCGACAGGCCCGCTGCCGTCTTGGACGGCAGGTCGGCTGAACCCGATGGCAACACTGCGTTGGCGAACCCCAGTTTCTCGGCTTCCTTCAACCGCAAAGCCGTTTGCGCCACCGGCCTGATGGCCCCCGACAGACTGACTTCGCCGAAATAGACGCAATCGGCGGGAAGGGCAAGCCCGGCGAGGGAGGAAACCAGGGCCGCGGCGACGGCGAGATCCGCGGCCGGTTCGGCGATGCGGTAGCCGCCGGCGACATTGAGATAGACGTCGTGGCTGCCGAGCCTTACGCCGCAATGGGCTTCGAGGACCGCGAGGATCATGGCAAGGCGCGAGGAGTCCCAGCCGATCACCGCCCGGCGCGGGGTGCCGAGGCTCGAGGGCGCGACCAGCGCCTGGACTTCGACGAGCACCGGCCGGGTGCCTTCGATGCCCGCGAACACCGCAGCGCCCGGCGATTTGGCGTTGCGTTCGCCCAGAAACAGTTCGGAAGGATTGGCGACTTCGCGCAGGCCCCGGTCGGACATTTCGAACACGCCGATCTCGTCGGTGGCGCCGAAGCGGTTCTTGACCGTGCGCAGGATGCGGTAGTGATGGCCGCGGTCGCCCTCGAAATACAACACCGCATCGACCATGTGCTCGACCACGCGGGGGCCGGCGATCTGGCCATCCTTGGTGACGTGGCCGACCAGCACCATGGCGGCGCCGGTCTGCTTGGCGAAGCGGACCATGGCATGCACGCCGGTGCGCACCTGGGTGACGGTGCCGGGCGCCGAGCCCGCGAGATCGCTCCACAGCGTCTGGATCGAATCGATGATGACGAAATCCGGCCGCTTGCCTTCCGCGAGCGTTGCCAGGATGTCCTCGACATTGGTTTCGGCCGCGAGCAGCACGCCCGAGTCGGCCGCGCCGAGCCGCTGCGCGCGCAGCCGCACTTGCGCCACCGCCTCTTCGCCCGAGACATAGATCACCCGGTGCCCCTGGCGCGCCAGCGCCGCGGCGGCCTGCATCAGCAGCGTCGACTTGCCGATGCCGGGATCGCCGCCGACCAGCACCGCCGAGCCGCGCACGAAGCCGCCGCCGGTCACGCGGTCGAGTTCGCCGACCCGGACCGGAATGCGTGGCGCTTCCTCGATCTCGCCCGCAAGGCTTGCCAGCGCCACCGGCCGGCCCTTGCGCGCGGACGTCGCCGGACCGCCGCCGATGCCGCCGGTGGGATCGTCCTCGACGATCGTGTTCCATTCGCCGCAACCGTCGCATTTGCCGGCCCAGCGCGCATGCACGGTGCCGCAATTCTGGCAGACGAACTGGGTGCGGGGTTTGGCCAAGGGGATGTCCTTCAGTTCACGTAGTGCCGCTCGTAGCGGTGTCCGAGCGAGGTGAGAATTTCGTAGCTGATGGTGCCCGCGGCGGTGGCCGTGTCCTCGACATCGACGCTGGGGCCGATCAGTTCGATCCAGTCGCCGGGTCCGACCGCGTCCTCGGGCAGGTCGGTCACGTCGACCATGGTCAGGTCCATCGTCACCTTGCCGAGGACGGGGCATCTCGTCCCCGCGACCGCGGCGGACGCGCCCTGTGGGACCGCTTTGCGAATCGGCACGCCGGCGCCCGATCCGTTGCGCAGATAGCCGTCGGCATAGCCCACGCCACAGACGGCGATGCGGCTGTCGCGGGAGAGCACATGGGCCGCGCCGTAGCTCACCGACTGGCCCGCGCGGGCGCGCCTTACCAGCAGCACCCTGGCTTCGGCGGTGACGACCGGACGCATGCGGTTGGACACTCCGGCCACGGCTTCCCCGCCATAAAGCGCGATGCCGGGCCGGGTGAGCTGAAAATGCGCCCGGGCGCCGATGTGAATGCCGGCCGAGTTGGCGAGGCTTGCCTCCACATCCGGAAAACAGGCGGCAACGCCCGCAAATGTGCGGATCTGCGCGTCGTTGAGCGGGTGGCCGGGTTCGTCGGCGCAGGCGAAATGGCTCATCACCAGGCAGGGGGCCGGGCCCGAACCTTCGGCATGGGCGACGGCTTCGGCGGGCGACAGGCCCAGCCGGTTCATGCCGGTGTCGACATGCAGCGCATAGGGGCGTCCGCTGGCATTGTCGCGCCAGAAACTTGCCTGCTGCGGGGAATTGATGACCGGAATCAGGTCATGGGCGATGATATCGGCAAAGGCGCCCTCGAAGACGCCGTTGAGCACATGAATGCGCGCATCCGGCAGCAGCGGCCTCAGGCGCATGCCTTCACCGGCGTCGGCGACGAAGAAATCGCGGCAGCCTTCGCGCGCGAGCCGCGGCGCGGCGCGGTCCGCACCGGTGCCATAGGCATCCGCCTTGACCGCGGCGCCACAGCGGGCGGCGCCGGACAGATCGCGCATCTGCCGCCAGTTGGCCGCGAGCGCGTCGAGATCGACGGTCATGCGCGCCGTGGCGGCGGTATCGGGGAGGGACCGGGGTGTCATTGCCGCGCAGGCCTATTCGTCTTGGATGAACTGGTTGTAGGACGTGTCGGCGAGGTCCTCGAAGCGGGTGAATTCCGCCTGGAAAGCGAGCGGCACCGTGCCGGTGGGACCGTGACGCTGCTTGGCGATGATCACGTCGGCGGTGCCGCGCGCCTTCATCATCTTTTCCTCCCACGCGAGATATTCCGGCGTCTTGATATCGGCGGCGATCTCCTCGGCGGTGCGGCGCGGCTCCGCGTTCTTGACGTAGTATTCGTCGCGATACACGAACAGCACCACGTCGGCGTCCTGCTCGATCGAGCCCGATTCACGCAGGTCGGAGAGCTGCGGGCGCTTGTCTTCGCGGCTTTCCACCTGACGAGAAAGCTGCGAGAGCGCGATGATCGGGACGTTGAGTTCCTTGCCCAGCGCCTTGAGCCCGGTGGTGATCTGGGTGATTTCCTGCACGCGGTTGTCGCTGGCCTTGCCCGACCCGGTCATCAGCTGGACATAGTCGATCACCAGAACGTCGAGCCCGCGCTGGCGCTTCAGGCGGCGGGCGCGCGCGGACAGCTGGGCAATGGAAATACCACCGGTCTGGTCAATATAGAGCGGGATCTTCTGCATCATCTGCGAGCAACCGACCAGTTTCTCGAAATCGGCCTCGGAGATTTCGCCGCGGCGGATCTTCGACGACGAGATCTCGGTCTGCTCGGAAATGATACGGGTGGCGAGCTGTTCGGCCGACATTTCGAGCGAATAGAAGCCGACCACGCCGCCATTCTTGGCCTTCATCGAGCCGTCGGCCTGGACCTCGCCCTCATAGGCCTGGGCGATGTTGAAGGCGATGTTGGTGGCAAGCGAGGTCTTGCCCATGCCCGGGCGGCCGGCGAGGATGATCAAGTCGGAGGGCTGAAGCCCGCCCATGCGCGCATCGAGCGAGCTGATTCCGGTGGAAATCCCTGACAGGCCGCCGTCGCGCTGGTAGGCGGCGCCGGCCATGTCGATGGCGAGCGAGACCGCGTCGTTGAACGACTGGAAGCCGCCGTCGTAGCGGCCGGTCTCGGCGAGTTCGAACAGGCGGCGTTCGGCGTCCTCGATCTGGCTCGAGGGCGGCATGTCGAGCGGCGCGTCATAGGCGATGTTGACCATGTCCTCGCCGATCGAGATCAGCGAGCGGCGCTGCGCCAGATCATAGATCGCGCGGCCATAGTCCTCGGCATTGATGATGGTGACCGCTTCCGAGGCAAGCCGGGCGAGATATTGGGCGACCGTCATCTCGCCGACCTTGGAATCTGCGGGCAGGAAGGTCTTGATGGTCACCGGGTTGGCGGTCTTGCCCATGCGGATGATGTCGCCGGCGACCTCGTAGATGCGGCGATGCAGCGGCTCCATGAAATGGGTCGGCTTAAGGAAATCCGAGACCCGGTAGAAGGCGTCGTTGTTGACCAGGATCGCGCCCAGCAAAGCCTGTTCTGCCTCGATATTCGACGGCGCCTCGCGCAAAAGCGGGCTTTTCTCCGGTCGGGCAGCTATGGCTTCGATCTTGCGGCCAGCGTCGTTCATTGTCTCAACAGTCCTCGGCGTGATGCGGGCAATTGCTGTGCATAGCTTTGAAAGAGGGTCGTGTCAGCGCCATCGTCAGGCGATTCGACCAGACCCCAGTGTTGTGCCCGTTGTCCACATTTGTCCACAGGAGCAGCGGCCGCGGCGACGGCACGGACACGCAAAATCGGGAAATACCACGTCTTGGGGGTTGTTTTGAGCGCAGAATCAGGTGCCGGCCTGACGGCTGACCGGGGCCGGTCGTGCGGATGCCGGCAGGGCAGGGGCGCATGCGCGGACGATGCCGCGCACCCGGGCGGTGCACGCCGGTGCCGGGCGGCGGATCAGATGTGGTGGGGATGCTTGAGGTCGTGCGCCAGCAGGTTCGCCCGCAGAAGCGTTTCGCGCGACAGCAGATGCTCCATCTCGAAGGCGATGTGCCTGCGCATGGCTTCGAAAAAGCCGCGCAGCATGTAGCCGGTCGCCTCGATGTTGATTTCGTCGCTGCCCGAGCCGAGCGCGTGCAGCGCCTCGGTCAGTTCCTCGGCGAAGCACTCGTCCTCGCAATGCTCGAACCGCAAACGGTTGAGCGTGGCGCCGATCCTGTCGTCGCCCGCCAGCCGCTCCGCGATCAGCGGAAACACCACCTCTTCCTCGAAGCGATGGACACGGCGAATCATCGGGCCGAGCGCGCCGGCAGCGTAGATGCATTTCTGACGGATGACGTTTTCGGGGAGGGAGTCCGCAATTTCTTCCAGACGGTCGCAAAGGCGCAGCTGTTCTGTGTGGGCCTTGCGCAACTGCACGATCGGGTCTTCGCCCGGCGTCAGCCTGATTGTGGTATCGTCCGTCATCCAGCGTTTATCCCAGTATTTCGGCTCGTTTAATCGATCTTCTTGCCCTCAATGTAACTAGTTTATGGCTGTGGGGGCAGGGCGTCCTTGATATGGATCAAGGACGCCTACAGCGGTGAATGCAATTTGGCAGGCAGCCCGGCAGCATGCGGCGACTTGTCTAAAGGGGACAGGCGCGGCTAATTGCCGCCGGGTTCGTTATGATACCCCTGGGGGATACAAACCATGAAATACGCATTCGAAACAATCGCCGTGGGCTTGTTTGCCTTTTTGGCGTTGCTCGGCGTGGCGTTCGCCAAGGACGATCTGTTCCAGGCCCACATGTGGGTGCTGTTCTTCGTCCTGGTGGTGAGCACCGTGCTGCTGCTGCGGCGAGTCAAATTCTCACCCGCCGCCGAACCTTCGGCGGATGACAGGTCCGGCTATTTTGACGAGGTGGTCCGCTACGGCGTCATCGCCACCACCTTCTGGGGTATCGTCGGATTCCTGGTTGGCGTCGTCGTCGCCTTCCAGCTCGCCTTCCCGGATCTCAACATCGAGCCCTGGTTCAATTTCGGGCGCATGCGCCCGCTGCACACCTCCGCTGTCATTTTCGCCTTCGGCGGCAATGCGCTGATCGCCACCTCGTTCTACGTGGTCCAGCGCACCTGCCGCGCGCGCCTGTTCGGCGGCGATCTCGGATGGTTCGTGTTCTGGGGTTACCAGCTGTTCATCGTCATGGCCGCCACCGGCTACCTTCTGGGCATCACCCAGGGCCGTGAATATGCCGAACCCGAATGGTATGTCGACCTGTGGCTGACCGTCGTCTGGGTGGGCTATCTGATCGCCTTCCTGGGAACGCTGTTCAAGCGCAAGGAGCCGCATATCTATGTGGCCAACTGGTTCTACCTGGCCTTCATCGTCACCATCGCGATGCTGCACATCGTCAACAACCTCGCCATTCCGGTGTCGTTCCTTGGCGTGAAAAGCTACTCGGCCTTTGCCGGGGTGCAGGATGCGCTGACGCAATGGTGGTACGGCCACAACGCCGTGGGCTTCTTCCTGACCGCCGGCTTCCTCGGCATGATGTACTACTTCATTCCCAAGCAGTCGGGACGTCCGGTCTATTCCTACCGGCTGTCGATCATCCACTTCTGGGCACTGATCTTCCTCTATATCTGGGCCGGTCCGCACCACCTGCACTTACACGGCTCTGCCCGACTGGGCGCAGACGCTCGGCATGGTGTTCTCGATCATGCTGTGGATGCCCTCCTGGGGCGGCATGATCAACGGCCTGATGACGCTCTCGGGCGCCTGGGACAAGATCCGCACAGATCCGATCATCCGGATGATGGTGATTGCGGTCGCCTTCTACGGCATGTCGACCTTCGAAGGTCCGATGATGTCGATCAAGGCCGTCAACTCGCTCAGCCACTACACCGACTGGACCATCGGTCACGTCCACTCCGGCGCTCTGGGCTGGGTCGGCATGATCTCGTTCGGCGCCATCTACTATCTCGTGCCCAAGCTGTGGGGTCGCCAGCGGCTCTATTCGCTGCGGCTCGTCAACTGGCACTTCTGGCTGGCCACGCTCGGCATCGTCGTCTACGCGGCGGTTCTGTGGGTCGCAGGCATCCAGCAGGGCCTGATGTGGCGCGAATACAATGACCAGGGCTTCCTGGTGTATTCCTTCGCCGAATCCGTGGCAGCGATGTTCCCCTACTACCTGCTCCGCGCCATCGGCGGACTGCTGTACCTCGCCGGCGGTATCATCATGGGCTGGAACGTCCTGATGACGATCCTTGGCCACCAACGCAACGAAGAGCCCATCCCGGGCAGCGTTCCCGCCATGCAGCCGGCAGAGTAAGGAGACAAGACCATGTCATTGCTTGAAAAACACGGCATCATCGAGCGCAATGCGACGCTTCTGCTGGTGTCGTCCCTCGTCGTGGTCAGCATCGGCGGCATCGTCGAGATCGCTCCGCTCTTCTATCTCGAGAACACGATCGAGAAAGTCGAGGGTGTGCGTCCTTACTCGCCGCTGGAACTGGCCGGCCGCGACATCTACATCCGCGAAGGCTGCTATGTCTGCCACAGCCAGATGATCCGTCCGTTCCGCGACGAGGTCGAACGCTACGGCCATTACAGCCTTGCCGCGGAATCGATGTACGACCATCCGTTCCAGTGGGGATCGAAGCGGACGGGGCCCGACCTCGCCCGCGTCGGCAACCGCTACTCGAACGAGTGGCATGTCGAGCACCTGACCGAGCCGCGCTCGGTGGTGCCTGAATCGATCATGCCGAGCTACGCGTTCCTGAAGACAACCCCTCTCAAGGTGTCCAACGTGACCGCGCATCTCAATGCCAACCTGATGGTTGGCGTGCCTTACACCGAGGACATGATCGCCAATGCCGATGCAGACCTGATGGCGCAAGCCGATCCCGAGGCGGATACCTCCGGGCTCGAGGAGCGCTACCCCAAGGTTCAGGTCGGCGACTTCGACGGAAACCCTGAAGTGGTGACGGAGATGGATGCACTCATCGCCTATCTCCAGATGCTCGGCACGCTGGTCGATTTCTCGACCTATGACGAAGCCGCTGGCTACCGGTAAGAGGACCTCAGTCATGGAAACCTACACCGCAATGCGCCACTTCGCAGACAGCTGGGGACTTGTCTTCATGTTCGTCGTGTTCGTTGGCGTGGTTCTTTTCACGCTGCGGCCCGGCGCCAAGCAAGCCGCAGCCGATGCAGCACAAATCCCGCTGAAGGAGGACTGAGACATGTCCGAAAAACACATTGATGACGTATCGGGCGTCGAGACCACCGGTCATGTGTGGGATGGCATCCGCGAGCTGAACAATCCGCTGCCGCGCTGGTGGCTGTGGACGTTCTACCTCTCCATCATCTGGGCGATCGTCTACATGTTCCTCTATCCCGCCGTGCCGTGGTTCGGCGGCGCCACCAAGGGCTATCTGGGCTATTCCAGCCGCGCCGAGGTGGCTGCCGACCTCGCCGATGCCAAGGCGGCGCAGGGCGTGCTTCTGGAGAAGATCGCGGCCACGCCGGTCGAGGACATCGCCAAGGACCAGGAACTGCTGCAGTTCGCCATCGCCGGCGGTTCGGCCGCCTTCAAGGTCAACTGCATCCAGTGCCACGGCTCGGGTGCGGCTGGCGCCAAGGGCTACCCGAACCTCAACGATGACGACTGGCTGTGGGGCGGCACGATCGACCAGATCTACCAGACCATCGCCCATGGCATCCGCTATGACCAGGACGACGACACCCGCGTGTCTGAAATGCCTGCGTTCGGCGAGATGCTCGAGCCCGAGCAGATCAACGAGGCGGCGGCCTATGTCGTCAGCCTCAGCGGCGGTACGCCGAAGGATCCCTCGCTGGTCGAGGCCGGCGGGACGGTGTTCGCCGAAAACTGCGCCGTCTGCCACGGCGAGACCGGCGAAGGCCTGCAGGAGTTCGGCGCGCCGCGCCTGTCCGACGGGATCTGGCTCAAGGTCAATTCCGAAGCCGAGATCGCCCAGCAGATCCGCAACCCCAAGCACGGCGTGATGCCGGCCTGGCTCGGCCGCCTGGGTGAACCCACGGTCAAGCAGCTCGCCGTCTTCGTCCACACGCTGGGTGGCGGCCAGTAAGGCTTGGCACCGACCCCGCTACAGGGGCGGCCCTCAAGAAACGACCGACCCGCCGGATGCAAGTCCGGCGGGTTTTTCATGTCGTGAATTCGCTGGATGCTGAAGGAAAATCAAGGCGATCGGCTTGTCTTCACGCAGCCGCGGGAACTGTATTGGTTTCAGCCGGACATGTCTTGAATAGGCCAGATGTCGGGTCCCGATTTCAGACAATTTTTACGAAAGAATTCTAGATCTTCTCTGCTCGCGACATCCGTTGCGGTTTCGGTTCTAGCGGAGACTCCTTTAATGAAACGTCCAAGCATCAAGGTTTCGCTTGCGGCTGTTTTCGGCCTGATCGTGGTCATTTGTTCCGTCATGGGATATGTGGCGATCCACGGCCTGACGCAGACCAACAACGCGACCACGGAAATTGCCACCAACTGGCTTCCGAGCGTCAAGATCGTGAATGTGATCAACACGGCCACGTCCGACTACCGGATCGCCGAAGGGGCGCACATCCTTTCGCAGAACCCGGAGCAGATCGCCAAGGCGGAGGCCGAGATCGAGGCGGTGGCCGCGCAGATCGCCGCGGCGCGCAAGACCTATGAAGGCCTCATTTCCTCGGACCATGAGCGCAACATCTACAACCAGTTCTCCCAGGACTGGGCCGACTACGGCACCGTGCACAACCAGCTCATCGATCTGTCGCGGCAGAACAAGAACGAGGAAGCAACCGCCCTGTTCAAGGGCCCGCTGCGGGAGCTGTTCGACAAGGCGTCCGCCCGGCTTGTGGAGCTGATCGAAATCAACGATGAGGGGTCCAGCACCGCTTACGCCAACAGCTCGAGCGCGTTCGAGACGACGCGGACGATCACTTTCGTCACCCTCGGTCTCACCGGACTGATCCTTGCCGGGGCCATCTACTTCGTGCTGGCCGGCGTGGCGACGCCGATCAACAGGATCACCGCGTCGATGCGCATCCTCGCCGACGGCGACACCGACAAAACCATTCCCTTCGCGGGCCGTGCCGATGAAATCGGCGCGATGGCCGGCGCGGTGGAAACCTTCCGGCAGGCGGCGATCCGCAACCGGCAACTGGAAGCCGATGCCGAACTGAGCCGCAAGCAGGCCGAAGCCAACCGGATCGCGGATCAGGAACGCGCCGAGGCCGAGGCTGCCGAGCGCATGCGGCAGGCGACGGCCGGCCTTGCCTCCGGTCTCAAGCGGCTTGCCGCCGGCGACCTTTCGTTCCAGCTCAACGAGGCGTTCGCCGCCGATTTCGAAGGCCTGCGACAGGACTTCAACACCTCGATCGTGCAGCTGGCGCATACCCTGGGTACCGTTTCGCAAAGCATCGACAGCATCACCAATGGCAGCCAGGAGATCTCTTCGGGCACCAATGACCTGTCCAAGCGCACGGAACAGCAGGCCGCAGCGCTCGAAGAGACGGCGGCCGCGCTCGACCAGATCACGGTCAACGTGTCCAATTCGTCGAAGCGGTCCGAAGAGGCCCGCCGTGTCGCCACCGACGCCAACGCATCGGCCGTCCGCTCCGGCGAAGTGGTCAGCAAGGCAATTGCCGCGATGAACCGGATCGAGGGCTCCTCGAACCAGATCTCCAACATCATCGGCGTGATTGACGAGATCGCGTTCCAGACCAACCTTCTCGCGCTCAATGCCGGGGTCGAGGCAGCACGTGCCGGTGAGGCAGGCCGCGGATTTGCGGTCGTCGCCCAGGAAGTCCGCGAACTGGCCCAGCGCTCCGCGCAAGCCGCCAAGGAGATCAAGGGCCTGATCGAGACCTCGTCCAACGAAGTCTCCGAAGGGGTGCATCTGGTCACCGAGACCGGTGCGGTCCTGAAGACGATCGGCGACGTGATCGTTGAGATCAACAACCACATGGATGCCATCGCAACCTCCTCGCGGGAACAGTCGACCGGGCTCGCCGAAGTCAATACCGCGATCAACCAGCTCGACCAGACGACCCAGCAGAATGCCGCGATGGTGGAGGAATCCTCCGCCGCCGCCAGCACGCTCGCCAATGAGGCCGACACGCTGCGCCAGTTGATCGGCAAGTTCAATCTCGGCAACGCGACCACCCAGAGCCAGGCACTGCGCCAGACCGCGGCAAGGATGAGCGCCTCGACGAGCTACACCAGCAGCGCCCGTCCGGCGCCGGCCCGCAAGGCCGCAGCCGGTGGTGCGGCCGTGGCCCAGGACTGGGACGAGTTCTAAGACGTCACAGCTGCAAGGCTTCCGGCGCGGCCCCGCAGATTTGCGGGGCCGCGCTTTTTTGTGCGCGCGGTTTGGTGCGCACCGCGTTTCGTCCGCGCACCGGCGGTCGCGTGAGGGCGAAGCTCCCGGTGCCGGGTCCCGCTGATCCTGTTCGCGGCAGGGGAGGGGGCGGCTCCATTCAGGGGCCGCCGTGGGAAGCCACGAATATTCCCCTCATTTTACCCCTGGAAATTTAGGGATTATTTACCAGAGATTGATTGATTAGGTATTCGTCAAGTGCCTGTTTCGGGCGCGTCTTTCGGAGAAAATTTAATGAAGCGTCCAAGCATCAAGGCGTCCCTTGCGGCTGTATTCGGCCTGATCGTGGCGATCTGTGCCATCATGGGATATGTCGCCATCAAAGGCCTTGCACAAACAAACGAGGCGACAACGGAAATCGCCAGCAACTGGCTGCCGAGCATTCGGCTTGTCAACAGGATCAATACCGCCATTTCCGACTACCGTGTCGCCGAAGGGGCGCATATCCTGTCGAAGACCCCGGCGGAACTGGCCAAGGCCGAAGAGGCCATCAAGGCTGTCGAGGCCCGGCTGGTTGCCGCACGCGGCATTTACGAGGGACTTATCTCCCTGGACGAAGAGCGCAGGCTCTACGACACCTTTTCCAAGGAGTGGGCGCAACACGCGGTCTTGCATGCGCAGCTGCTGGACCTGTCGCGTCAGAACCGCAACGATGAAGCCACCGTCCTGTTCAAGGGAGAGCTGGAGAAGGTTTTCGACAGCGCCACGAACCATCTGGTCAACCTCATCGAGCTCAATGATCAGGGATCGAAGACGGCCTATGCCGAAAGCACCGACACCTACCACACGACCCGGACCGTCACCTTTGTCACGCTCGGCTTGACCGCGCTGATCCTTGCCGGCGGCATGTATATCGCCTTGGCCGGTGTCGCAGCCCCGATCACCCGCATCACCTCCTCGATGCGCGGCCTTGCCGGTGGCGATACCGACAGCGAAATTCCCTATGCCGGCCGGACCGACGAGATCGGCGCCATGGCCGCTGCGGTGGAAACCTTCCGCCAGGGCGCCATCGACAACAAGCGGCTTGAAGCCGAGGCCGAGGAAAATCGCAGGCAGGCGGAGATCAACCGGATCGCCGACCAGCAGCGCGCAGAGGCGGAAGCCGCCGAGCGCATGCGCCAGGCCACCTCGGGTCTCGCAGCCGGTCTCAAGCGGCTGGCCGGCGGTGATCTCTCTGTTCAGCTCAACGAAGCCTTCGCGGAAGATTTCGAAGGCCTGCGCCAGGACTTCAACACCTCGGTCGTGCAACTGGCCGACACGCTCGGCGCCGTCGCCCAGAGCATTGCCGGCATCACCAACGGTACCCAGGAAATCTCCTCGGGCACCAATGACCTGTCCAAGCGCACCGAGCAGCAGGCCGCCGCGCTTGAGGAAACCGCTGCCGCGCTCGACCAGATCACGGTCAATGTCGCCAACTCGTCCAAGCGCTCCGAAGAGGCCCGCAAGGTTGCCACCGAAGCCAATGCTTCCGCGACGCGCTCGGGCCAGGTCGTCAGCAAGGCGGTCGAAGCCATGAACCGGATCGAGGGCTCGTCCAACCAGATCTCGAACATCATCGGCGTGATCGACGAAATCGCGTTCCAGACCAATCTTCTTGCGCTCAATGCCGGCGTCGAAGCCGCCCGCGCGGGCGAAGCAGGCAAGGGCTTCGCGGTCGTTGCCCAGGAAGTGCGCGAACTGGCGCAACGCTCGGCAGAAGCCGCCAAGGAGATCAAGGGCCTGATCGAGACCTCTTCGAAGGAAGTTTCGGAAGGCGTGCACCTGGTCACCGAAACAGGTACCGCGCTCGAGGCGATCGGCCGGATCATCGTCAGCATCAACGAGCACATGGAGGCGATCGCCACCTCGTCGCGTGAGCAGTCCACGGGGCTTGCCGAGGTCAACACCGCGGTCAACCAGATGGACCAGACGACCCAGCAGAACGCGGCCATGGTGGAGCAGTCCTCGGCAGCCGCCGGACAGCTTGCCCACGAGGCGGAAAGCCTGCGTCAGCTGATCAGCCAGTTCAACCTCGGCAACCGCACGGTCCAGGTGCAGGCCCAGGCGCTGCGCCAGACGGCAGCCCGCATGGCGGCCCCCTCCGGCGAGGCTTCGATGGCCGCGCGCAAGAAGGTCGCAAATGGCGGTTACGCCGCTCAGGACTGGGAAGCCTTCTGATCCCGGCAATGCCCTGACACGGAAGACGGCCCCGATCGCATCGGGGCCGTTTTTTTGTGCGCCATTGCTTCCGGCTCGCCGCGGCCGGTATCCGGGAGACCGCCGCGGGACGGCGCGTAGGGCGTCTCCCGCAGCCCGGGAAAACGCCGTGGCTTGCGCATCGTCCACTTGCGGCTGCGCCCCCATTTCTGGCCTGCTTTTCAAGCAAAATTTGGGACTGCACGGGAGTGTACCCGGGTATCGGGGCGCCTTGGATCAGGAACAGGACCGGCCTTCTCGCGGGCGCGGGAAACCGCGCCAGCTTCGGTCGGTTCCTGCCCGCGCCGAGGGGATATTTTAAATTCAAAGGGATAGGGCGCCGAACGGATGCAAGGGGGCAGCCGCCACGGGGTCCGAAAGGCCGGAATTCCGCGGCGCGCGGGCGCTTGAAGCACGTGAATCGGCGCCTGAAGCGGGATTATGCAAATTGATCTTGATCAAAGCATATGTCGGGGCAGGCGAGCATGGTGCGGGCCAAATCAATGGTGCCAAATGATGAACACAACTACGCCCTCCGGGTCCGACACCGAACTCGATCAGATCGAACGGCTTGATGCCGAACCCGTCAATGCCGCCTGGAAGCGCAAGCCGCTTTACGAGGCGCGCAAGAAGATCTTCCCCAAGCGCGCCGAAGGCGGGTACCGGCGGTTCAAATGGCTGGTGATGCTGGTCACGCTCGGGATCTACTACATCACGCCCTGGATCCGCTGGGATCGCGGCCCCTATGCGCCCGACCAGGCGGTGCTGCTCGACATCGCCAACCGCCGCTTCTACCTGTTTTTCATCGAAATCTGGCCGCAGGAATTCTTCTTCGTCGCCGGACTTCTGGTGATGGCCGGGTTCGGCCTGTTCCTGATCACCTCGGCGGTGGGGCGGGCCTGGTGCGGCTACACCTGTCCGCAGACGGTCTGGGTCGATTTGTTCCTGGTCGTCGAGCGCGCCATCGAGGGCGACCGGGCGCAGCGCATGAAGCTGCAGGATGCGCCCTGGACGGCCTCCAAGATATTCAAGCGGGTCAGCAAGCACGCGATCTGGATCATGATCGGGGTCGCCACCGGCGGCGCCTGGATCTTCTATTTTGCCGATGCGCCGACGCTGCTGGTGGATTTCGTCACCGGCCACGCGGCAGCCGTCGCCTATATCACCGTGGGCATCCTGACCGCCACGACCTATATTTTCGGCGGCCTGATGCGCGAGCAGGTCTGCATCTACATGTGCCCCTGGCCGCGCATCCAGGCGGCCATGCTCGACGAAAACTCGTTGGTGGTGACCTACAACGACTGGCGCGGCGAGCCGCGTGGCCGGCATGCCAAGAAGGCAGCCGCGCAAGGCCTGGTGCAGGGGGATTGCGTCGATTGCAACGCCTGCGTCGCGGTCTGCCCGATGGGCATCGACATCAGGGACGGCCAGCAGCTCGAATGCATCACCTGCGCGCTCTGCATCGACGCCTGCGACAACATCATGGACAAGCTCGACCGTCCGCGCGGGCTGATCTCCTACGCGCCGGGTGCGCACGGCCGATGGCGGCTTCGTCGATGCGGTCAAGCATTTCAACTGGCGCATCATCTTCCGCCTGCGCTCGCTGCTCTACATGGGTGTCTGGTCGGCGGTCGGTCTTGGCCTGGTCTATGCGCTGTTGTCGCGCGACCGGCTTGAGATTAATGTGCTGCATGACCGCAATCCGCAATTCGTACTCGAATCCAACGGGGACATTCGCAATGGCTACTCGGTCAAGATCCTCAACATGATCCCCGAACGCCGGGTGATCTTCCTGTCGATCGAGGGCTTGCCGGGCGCCACCATGCGCATTCCGGGGATCGATCAGCCCGCGGGCGTCTCGATGGCAATCCCCGTCGATCCCGACCGCCTGCGCGAACTCAGGGTCAACGTGCATCAGCCGAAGCAGTTCGTGACCCCGAGCACTTCCACGTTCCGCTTCATTGCCGAAGACAAGTCGAGCTATGAGCGGGACAGCTACACCGCCAACTTCCACGCCCCGGAGACCAAGTGATGAGCCTGATCCGATCGATTTTCCAGCCCACGGAATTCACCGGCAAGCACATGCTGTTCACCATGGTGGCGTTCTTCGGGGTGATCATCACGGTCAACCTGGTGATGGCGCGGTTTGCGCTGACCACCTGGAGCGGGCTGGTGGTGCCCAACACCTATGTCGCGAGCCAGGAGTTCAACGCCAAGGCCGAAGAGTACCGGGCCATTGCCGCCCTGGGATACCAGGCGAAGCTGACGCCGAGCGCCGACGGCCTGGCGATCGATTTCATCGATTCTGAGGGCAAGCCGGCGGTGGTGGACAGCATGACTGCCGAACTGCGCCGTCCGGTGGGCGAGCACCAGGACCGGGTGATGGTGCTTGAGCGCGGCACTGACGGTGTCTACCGCGCGCCGGGCGAGCTGCGCGAGGGCGAATGGATCGCGACCGTGACCGCCACGCTCGACGGCGAGACCATCTACAAGCGCGGCCGGCGTTTCCACGTCCGGGCTGACGGGAGCATGCAGCCGTGAGCTGTTGCGCAGCGGGAACGGAAAGCGCTGCCGAGCTTCAGGCGCTCGAGACCCAGGCCCCTTCGGCCGAAGAAATGTGGCTTTCGAGCCGGAGCCTGGGCAAGGGGCTGCGCCAGGTCGACCTGATCGTTCCGGGCGTCCATTGCGGGGCCTGCATCGCGCTTCTGGAAAAGGAACTGCCCCGGATCAAGGGCGTCGATCATGCGCGCGTCAACCTGTCGACGCGCCGCGTTTCGGTGGTGTTCGCGGATGGCGTCGCGCGCGGCGAGGCCGCCGCCGGCACACAGCCGGCCGCTGCGCGGGACGCCTCGACCGAGACGCTGCTGACCGCGCTCGGCGACAGGCTGCTGGCGCTCGGCTATCCCGCACATCTGCCCGGCGGCGCGGACGAGACCTCCGACCCGGCGATGCGCGAGCTTTTGAAGGCGCTTGCGGTTGCGGGCTTTGCCTCGATGAACGTGATGCTGCTGTCGGTCTCGGTCTGGTCCGGCGCCGACGCGGCGACGCGCGACCTGTTTCACTGGATTTCGGCGCTGATCGCGGCGCCGGCGCTGGTCTATTCCGGCCGGGTGTTCTTCCGCTCGGCCTGGAGCGCGCTGCGGCACGGCCGCGCCAACATGGATGTGCCGATCTCGCTCGGGGTCGGCCTTGCCTATGCGATCTCGCTGCACGAGACCATCACCCATGGCGACCATGCCTATTTCGATGCCTCGGTGACGCTGTTGTTCTTCCTGCTCGCCGGTCGCACGCTCGACCACATGATGCGGGAGAAAGCCCGGTCCGCGGTGCGCAACCTGGTGCGGCTGTCGCCGCGCGGGGCGATGGTGATCCGCGACGACGGCGCCCGCGAATATCTGGCGCTCGAGGAAATCGAACCCGGCATGCGGCTCGCGATCGCGCCCGGCGATCGCATCCCGGTCGATGGCCGGGTCGTGTCGGGCTGCTCGGACATGGATTTCGCGGTGGTCAACGGCGAAAGCGCGCCGCAACTGGTCGAGGCCGGTTCGCTCGCGCCTGCGGGCACGCTCAACCTGACCGGCCCGCTGGTGCTCGAGGCCGTGCGCGACGCGCGCAACTCGTTCCTCGCGGAGATGGTGGCGATGATGGAGGCCGCTGAAAGCGGCCGTGCCGGCTACCGCCGCATCGCCGACCGCGCGTCGGCGATCTATGCGCCTGCCGTGCATCTGCTCGCGCTCGGAACCTTCATCGGCTGGATGGTGGTGTCGGGCGACTGGCGCATGGCCATGCTGACGGCGGTGGCCGTGCTGATCATCACCTGTCCCTGCGCGCTCGGGCTCGCGGTGCCGGTGGTGCAGGTGATCGCCGCAGGCCGCCTGTTCGAGAACGGCGTGATGGTCAAGGACGGGTCCGCCATGGAGCGGCTCGCCCAGGCCGATCATGTGGTGTTCGACAAGACCGGCACGCTCACGCGCGGCACGCCGGTGCTGATCAATGCGGAAGCGGTGACGGCCGACCATCTCAGGCTCGCGGCGCGCATCGCCCGGGCCTCGCGGCATCCCCTGAGCCAGGCGCTGGCCGGTTTCGACGCGGTCAACGCCGAGCTGCCGGAGTTCCGGATCCGGGAAACGCCCGGCGAGGGTGTCGAAGCGGTTTCGCCGTCGGGCGATGTCTATCGTCTGGGACGCGCCGGCTTTGCGCTCGACGAGAGCGAGCAGGGCGCCGAACGTGCCGCGGATGCGAGCCAGGTGGTGCTGTCGAAAAACGGCGCGTTCCTCGACATCTTCCTGTTTTCCGACCAGCTGCGCCGCGGGGCCGTGCAGGCGGTGACGCGACTGTCCTCGCTTGGGCTCGACGCCGAAATCCTGTCGGGCGACCGCGAAGCGCCGGTGCGCGCACTCGCCAACGAGCTCGGCGTGACCGCCTATGTCGCCGGCGTTCGCCCGCGCGGCAAGGTCGATCGCATCAAGGCGCTGACCGCGGCGGGCGGCAAGCCGCTGATGGTGGGCGACGGGCTCAACGATGCGCCCGCGCTTTCGGCTGCCCATGTCTCGATGGCGCCGGCCAGTGCCGCGGATGTCGGGCGCATGGCCGCCGACTTCGTGTTCCTGCACGATTCGCTCGAAGCCGTGCCGCTGGCGGTCGAGGTGTCGCGCAAGGCAGGCAGCCTGATCCGGCAGAATTTCGGGCTGGCCGTGGCCTATAACTGCGTGGCCGTGCCGGCCGCGGTGCTCGGCCACGCCACGCCGCTGATTGCGGCGCTGGCGATGTCCTCGTCCTCGATCCTGGTCGTGCTCAACTCGCTGCGGCTTCGGCGCAAGACCCGCATCGAAGCCTTCGCAAAGCCCGCCGCGGCGCGTCCGGCAACGCCCGATAAAGAGGCGCGGAGGCTTGAGGCCGCGGCATGAACACCCTGATCTTTCTCATTCCGATCGCCCTGTTTCTCGGTGCGCTTGGGCTCGGGGCGTTCCTGTGGTCGATGAAGACCGGCCAGTATGACGATCTCGAGGGGGCCGCCTGGCGAATCCTCGACGATGACGACGACCGGCCGAAACCGGACTGACGCGCCGCTGCGGCGCTGGCGCGGGGATGCGCGAGGCGGGTTTTGCCGCAAAGCCGATGGTTGCGACGCCCATCCGAAAGCAGGGGATATGTGCGTGGCCGCCAGCCTGACCCCGCGCTGAGACTTGCCGGTTGCGCCCGCATGGGCCAGTGTCCGCCCGAACTATCACGGTGAAAGGAAGCTGGCATGGCGGCTGCAGAAATTGGCGTTATCGGACTGGGCGTGATGGGGGCGAATCTCGCTCTCAACATCGCCGACAACGGCTATCACGTGGCGGTCTACAACCGCACCTCTGCGCGCACCGCGGAATTCGCGGCCAATGCGGGTGCGCTCGCGGACCGGGTGACGGCCTGCGCCACGCTCGAGGAATTCGTCAGCGCCATCCGGCCGCCGCGCCCGGTGATCATCATGGTCAAGGCCGGCGAGCCGGTCGACCAGCAGATCGAGGCTCTCAAGCCTTTGCTGCAGGACCGCGACATCATCATCGATGCCGGCAACGCCAATTTCCGCGACACCATGCGCCGCTTCACTGCGCTCGAGGGCACGGGCCTGACGTTCATCGGCATGGGCGTTTCGGGAGGCGAGGAAGGCGCGCGTCACGGTCCTTCGATCATGGTCGGCGGGGCCGAGGCGGCCTGGAAGCGGGTCGAGCCGGTGCTCACCGCGATTTCGGCCAAATACGAGGGCGAGGCTTGCGCCGCCTGGCTCGGCGAGAACGGCGCGGGCCACTTCGTCAAGACCATCCACAACGGCATCGAATATGCCGACATGCAGATGATCGCCGAGGTCTATGGCGTCATGCGCGACCATCTCGGCATGGACGCACCGACCATTGCCGCGGTGTTCTCCGCCTGGTCGACCGGCCCGCTCGATTCCTACCTGATCGACATCACCGCCGAGGTGCTCAAGGTTCATGATGCGGCGACGGGCAAGGCGATCGTCGATGTCATCGTCGATGCGGCCGGCCAGAAGGGCACGGGACGCTGGTCGGCGATCGAAAGCCAGATGATGGGCGTGCCGGCGACCGCGATCGAAGCGGCGGTGGCGGCACGGTCGCTGTCGGCGATGCGGGCTGAGCGCGCGCGCGCCGAAAGCCTGCTCGGCCTTCCCGCCCGGCAGGACCGGCGCAACAGCCAGGAAGTGATCGACGATCTCGAAAAGGCGCTGCTCGCCGGCAAGATCGCGGCTTATGCGCAAGGCTTCGCCGTGATGGCGGCCGCCTCGCGCGAATTCGGCTGGAACCTGCCGATGCCCACGATCGCGCGCATCTGGCGGGCCGGCTGCATCATCCGCTCGCGCTTCCTGGGCGAAATCGCCACCGCGTTCGGTGCCGATCCCGACGTGTCCAATCTCGCGCTGACGCCCGCATTCTCGGCAATGATCAAGGACACCGACGCAAGCCTGCGCCGGATCGTGGCCGAGGCGGCGCTCAACGGCCTGCCGGTCCCGGCACTGTCGAGCGCGCTCGGCTATTTCGACACCTACCGGCGCGCGCGCGGCACCGCCAATCTCATTCAGGCGCAGCGGGATTTCTTCGGCGCGCATGGCTTCGAACGGTTCGATGCCGAGGGCGAGCAGCACGGTCCCTGGGGCGGGACTTCGTAACAGGCGAGGGCGCGCGGCTTGCCGCGCGCCTCAGGAATTGACGATGTGGGTCTCGATCGCGCTGATGCCGGCTGACAGCTGGGCGGCATCGGTTTCTCCGAGGGTGGCGAGCAGCCTCGCCTCGTAGCGGCGGGCGATCCCGACCAGTTCCATGTAGTTGGCGCGGCCGTCGCGGGTCAGTTCGAGATGCTCGACCCGGCGATCGGCCTGGTCGACATGACGGGTGATCCAGCCGCGATCCTCCAGCGTCTTGATGGCGCGGCTGACCTTGGTCTTGTGCATCGACGAGTGCTGGCCGATTTCTGTCGCGGTGATGTGGTGGAACTGTCCGATCGTGGCAAGGGTCCGCCACTCCGGCCGCGTCATGCCATGGCGCTTGCGGTAAAGCACGGCGAACTGGCGGCTGACATGTTCGGCGGCGCGGGCCAGCCGGTAGGGCAGAAACTCTTCCAACGCCAATGGCAGATTGTCTGCATCATCGTCTTCGGGTTTACGGTGCGATGTCATTGTCGGCGGCCACTTCCTGTTGATTGCTCCCGTAACGATCAGCACTAGCGCATAAACCGAAAGCCCGGACTGTGCAATTGCTGCGGCGGGCATTCGCCCGGATCGCGGCGCTTGCCCATGCAACGCGATTGAAATGCATCGGGCAAGCCCTTAATCCTTTGGCCAGACGATTTGAGGGCCGACCAGGCCGGGGAGGATGCGATGCAGCGCAGCGAGATCAATGAAATCCTCACCGAGAGCGACCGCTTCGTCCGGTCCTTCGGCTATGTGTTGCCGCCATTCGCCTATTGGGACCCGGAGGAGATGCGTCGGAGAACCGGATCGGATGCGGGGGATATCCGCGCCAACCGGCTCGGCTGGGACATCACCGATTACGGTCAGGAGAAATTCGCCGACCTGGGGCTGTTCCTGTTCACCGTCCGCAACGGCTCCGCCGCCGATCTCGCCCGGGGTCGGGGGATGCTCTATGCCGAGAAGATCATGATCTCGCGGAAAGATCAGCTGTCGCCGATGCACCGGCATGTCATCAAGGCCGAGGACATCATCAACCGCGGCGGGGGAACGTTGGTGCTGGAGCTGTTCGCCTCGGCCGCGGACGGCGCGATCGATCCTGCTTCGGATGTGACGGTTGTTACCGACGGCGTGGTGCGCAGGCTGGGGCCGGGCGGATTGCTCAAGCTCGATCCCGGCGAGAGCGTGACGCTGATGCCCGGTGTCTGGCACGCGTTCTGGGGAGAAGGCGCGGACGTGCTGATCGGAGAAGTGTCGACCGTCAATGACGACCTGACCGACAATGTGTTTCGTGATCCGATCGGCCGGTTTTCGACCATCGCCGAGGACGAAAGCCCCCGCCACCTGCTGGTGTCCGACTACGATACATGGCTTTAGCGGCCTGCGGCCCGAGGGGGCACAGCCGCTGCGTTTCGCTCGACCTGCACATGCAATATCGACATCAGCCGGAGCCCCGCCTGGCTCCGGCTGATGTCCTGGAAAAACCGCGCCTCGCACCCGGGCCCGCCCCCGAAGGCAGGTGGGCAGCAGTTTTTCGTCCGGATCAGGCTTGGTCGTGGCGCAGATAGCCGAGCCGCGCTGCCTTGGCGAGGCCGGCCATGCGGTTCGGCACGCGCAGCTTGAGCATGACGACGGAGAGCACGGCGGCTACTTCGGTCGCCGTCAGTTCGAGTTCCGCGCCGATCTCCTGATCGGTCCGGCCTTCCGCGCAGCGGCGCAGGCATCGCAGTTCGGTTCGCGTCAGGGGCAGGGACCCCTGGTCGTTTCCCATGTCCATCATGGTGTCCTTTCGGGCGCGGCGGTCGGTCTTCCTGGGGAGGAACCGCAAGATGCGGCGTGGCCGATAGCCCGCCGCGAACGTCGCCGGTAACAAGTGGTGCAGTGACGCGCTTATGCCTTCAAGAGCCGTTCGCTGCCTTCACGCCGTGCGCCAAAATGGATCATTCTGGCACAAATCCGCCAATGTCGGCGGCCGGCACGACCCGGTTGCAATCGCGGTGCTCACATCGTCTTGCGGTTTTTCTGCCGAAACTCGCTCGGCGTCTGCCCGAACCAGCGGATCGCCGACCGGGTGAAGGCCGCCGGGGCGGAGAAGCCCAGCTTGTAGCCGATGCTCGACAGCGTCATGCCTGTTTCCAGCAGGAGCCGTTCGGCCATCTCCTTGCGACACTCGTCGACGATGGCCTGCATGCTCGTGCCCGCCTCTGTCAGGCGGCGTTGCAGGGTCCGCGCGCTCATGCGCAGCCGTTCGGCCTCGTCGGCCAGCGTCAGCCGATCGCTCGCCAGGTTCTCCGCCACATGCAGCCGCACCGCCGCCACCGGATCCTTGCCGTCCATGCCGCGCGGCTCGATCGTATCCATGTACTGGGACATGATGGCGAACAGGCGCGCGTCGGCACGGGGATTGCTGCGGTCGAGGATGTCCCGCGGCAGCACGAGGGTGTTGACCGGCGCGCCGAAACTCACATTCGGAGACAGTAACTGTTTGTGTAAATTTGTATTTGTCGGACGCCGGCGCTCCAGTTCGACCCGCACCTGACGCACGTCGTCACCCAGGATCGCGCGAAAGTGGTTGAATGTCTGCGCGGTCCCGAGATCGACGAACTGGGACCGGTGCAGGATCAGCGGCGAGTAGGTCCATTCGAAATGCGCCGCGCGCGATCCGATCTCCAGGGTGCAGATGCTGGTCTCGCTGATCTTGTTGAGGTTGCGCCCGAGAAAGACCAGGCAATCGCGCAAGGTCGGGGCGTTCATCATGGCGTAGCCGAACGGACCCGAGGCGCCCTGTTCGAAGCCTGCAATGGATTTGAGCCCGAAGGTGTCGTCGCCCGAGATCAGCGCCAGCGCCTCCATGAAACGGCAGACCCGGTCGAGCCCGACGCGCTCGCCCAGCGCCGAGAAACGGCTCGGGTCGAGACCGCAGGCCCGCGCGATCGGCTCCGCGTCAAGACCGATGCTGGTGGCGTAGCGGGCGATGCCCGAGGCCAGTCCTGCAGCGACTTCGAATTGGTCTGCCAGTGTCGGCTTCATGAAAATGGCGCCCAAAGTTAAGTGTTCGGCGCGTCAAGTAAACGCTGAAGCGCCATCCGTGTCGAGAACCTAGCTATCCTGCAGCCGCTTTTGCAGTGTTGTGAGTGTTTTATCCGCATGACCGGTGCCATCAATCTTTCGTCGTTTGAACTGCCGTCCACCGCGTCAGACAGGATCCGGATGTTTCACCGCCTTTGGCTTGAAACCGGGGCAGGTAATGTGCCGGACGCCACGGCGTTTGATTTTGCCGTTCTGAGTGCCGACTATCCGCTGCTGGCGAGGATCGGGATGGACCAGACGGCACGCCGCCTGGTGTGGCTTGAGCTCGCGGTCTCCGACAACTGGCCGTTCGGTCCGCCGGTCGTCAACGCGCCTGTGCAGGATTGTGTTCCGCCCTTGAGCATCAAGCGGGTGCTGCGCTCCTTCGAGGACACGCTCGAGACCAGCATCCCGGACTACTTCGAAACAACCTCCTGGATGCATGGCGGCACCAGCGTATCGATGGCCCGGCTGGTCGCGCCGATCCTGGCCGGGGCAGGCCGCCAGTTGATCGCGCTTTGGGACATCATCGAGCCGCCTGCGACCTCGGTTCCGTCGAGGGGCGCCAGGACGCGCCCGGCAAAAAATACTTTAAGCCTATAGTATCTCGGAAAAACCGTGTTAAAGAAAGACAAGAGGCTGTAACCTTGCCGGCATTCGGCCTGGTTTGCCGCTTTCCTGGATCACATTGGAGTTTCTGAGATGTCCGTGTCGCCCGCCGTTTCTATCAAGTCCGCGAAATCCACCTTCCAGTGGGACGATCCATTTCTTCTCGCCGACCAGTTGACAGAAGAGGAGCGGATGATCGCGGATGCGGCGGCGGCCTTTGCTGCCGACAAGCTGATGCCGCGCGTGTCCGACGCCTATCTCAACGAAGTCACCGACCGCGAGATCTTCTCGGAAATGGGCCAGGCCGGCCTTCTCGGCGTCACGGTTCCCGAAGCCTATGGCGGGGCGGAAGCCGGCTACGTCTCCTACGGCCTGGTGGCGCGCGAGGTCGAACGCATCGATTCCGGCTATCGCTCGATGATGAGCGTGCAGTCGTCGCTGGTGATGTACCCGATCCAGGCCTATGGCAGCGAAGAACAGCGCCTGAAATACCTGCCCAAGCTCGCCTCCGGCGAATGGGTCGGCTGCTTCGGCCTGACCGAGCCCGACGCTGGCTCCGATCCGGGCGGCATGAAGACCCGCGCGAAGAAGATCGATGGCGGCTATGTGCTGACCGGTTCGAAGATGTGGATCTCGAACGCGCCGATCGCCGACGTGTTCGTGGTCTGGGCCAAGTCCGAGGCCCATGGCGGCGAAATCCGCGGCTTCGTGCTCGAAAAGGGCATGAAGGGCCTGTCCGCGCCGAAGATCGGCGGCAAGCTCAGCCTGCGCGCCTCCGTCACCGGTGAAGTGGTGATGGACAATGTCGAGGTCGGCGAGGACGCGCTGCTGCCGAACGTGTCCGGCCTCAAGGGGCCGTTCGGCTGCCTCAACCGCGCCCGCTACGGCATTTCCTGGGGCGCGATGGGGGCTGCCGAAGACTGCTGGCACCGCGCGCGCCAGTATGGCCTCGACCGGCACCAGTTCGGCAAGCCGCTTGCCGGCACTCAGCTGTTCCAGAAGAAGCTCGCCGACATGCAGACCGAAATCGCGCTCGGCCTGCAGGCCTCGCTGCGCGTGGGCCGGCTGATGGACGACGGCAGGTTCGCACCCGAGATGATCTCGATCGTCAAGCGCAACAATTGCGGCAAGGCGCTCGACATCGCCCGCATGGCCCGCGACATGCATGGCGGCAACGGCATCCAGGCCGAATACCATGTGATGCGCCACGCGCAGAACCTGGAAACCGTCAACACCTATGAGGGCACGCACGACGTGCATGCGCTGATCCTGGGCCGCGCCCAGACCGGCATCCAGGCGTTCTTCTGAGCCTCGGGCCGACCTGGCCGATCCCCTCAGCCCGCGCCGTTCTGCACCAGGAATTCGCAGAACCGCGCGGCCTGGCTCGAGGGCGCCGGACGCGACGGCATGTCGAGCACCAGTGCCTTGCCGGTGGCGACACTCTCGGCAAAGGGGCGGACCAGTTCGCCTCTTGCAAGCGCCGCGTCGACAAGGCCGGCATGGCCCATCAGCACGCCCGCGCCCGACTTTGCCTCTTCGAGCGCAAGCCCGTAGAGCGAGTAGCGCGGGCCTTCGCTGAAGCCTTGGGAAGCCAGCCCGGCCGCCTCCGCCCAGAGCGGCCAGTCCCCTGACCAGACCGCATCGTGCAACAGCACTTCGCCCGAGAGATCCGCGGGGTTTTTCAGCCGCGCGGCGATCGCGGGCGCGCAGACCGGAAAGATTTCGTCGCGCGCGAGCACGATCCCGGTCGCGGTTTCCTCCGGGTCGCGGATGAAGAGCGAGCAGTCGAACAGCTCGCGTTTCAGATGCGGCGGGGTTTCGAGCGCCACCACCGACAGCCGCACCGCGGGCACGGCCAGCCGGAAGGCGGTGAGATGGCGCGGCAGCCAGAGCTGGGCCACGCAGGGCAGGGCGGCGATGGTGATCGCCGGCTGCGGCCGTGCCCGGCGCAGCGCGTGCAGGGCAAGGCCCATCTGGTCGAAGGCGGCGGTGAAGTCAGGCGCGAGCTCACGCCCGGCCTTCGTGAGCTCCACACCATGCGCACGCCGCTCGAACAGCTTGACGCCGGCCCACTGTTCCAGCGTCTTGATGTGTTGCGAGATTGCGCCGGGGGTCACGCACAGTTCGTCGGCCGCGAGCGCAATGCCGCCGAGCCGGGCCGCGGCCTCGAAGGCGCGAAGCGCATTGAGTGGCGGCCCCTTGGGCCGTGGGGGAGAGACCGGCATGGCGTGACCTTAGTTTTTCTAACCCAGATTTTACATAATCTGGTTTGCGCGACCAGCCCCGTGCCGGCACTGTTGCGGCAAGGGAGACAAGCCATGACACTTTTCAGACGCGACTGGGTGCCCCAAGCCTCGGAAGACCTCGCGCAAAGCATCGCCGCCCGCACCGCGGGCGCGCCCGAAGCCGATGTCCTGGTGCGGATCGAGGCGCTGGCCGAGGCCAACCGCGAGATCCACGACCGCCAGTGCTTCAACCTCAATCCCGCGACCAATGTGATGAACCCGCGCGCCGAGGCGTTGCTTGCCTCGGGCATCGGCTCGCGGCCGTCGCTCGGCTATCCGGGCGACAAATACGAGATGGGGCTGGAGGCGATCGAGGAAATCGAGGTGATCGCGGCGGAACTCTGCGCCGAGGTGTTCGACGCGAAATTCGCCGAGATCCGCGTGCCCTCCGGCGCGCTCGCCAATCTCTACGGCTTCATGGCCACCTGCCGGCCGGGTGACACGATCATTGCGCCGCCGGCGAGCATTGGCGGGCACGTCACCCATCATGCCGCCGGCTGCGCAGGGCTCTACGGGTTGCGCACGCTTGCCGCCCCGGTCAATGCGGATGGCTACACGGTCGATCTCGACGGCCTGCGCGACATGGTGCTCCGGGAGCGCCCGAAGCTGATCACCGTCGGCGGCAGCCTCAACCTGTTCGAGCACCCGGTGCGGGCGGTGCGGGCGATTGCCGACGAGGTCGGGGCGAAGGTGATGTTCGACGCCGCGCACCAGTGCGGCATCATCGCCGGCAAGGCCTGGGCCGATCCGCTGCGCGAGGGCGCGCATCTGATGACGATGAGCACCTACAAGAGCCTTGGCGGGCCGGCCGGCGGGCTGATCGTCAGCAACGACGCCGAGCTTGCCCGGCGGCTCGACGCGATCGCCTTTCCGGGCATGACCGCCAATTTCGATGCGGCCAAGTCGGCGGCGCTGGCGGTCACCATGCTCGACTGGCGCGCCCACGGTCGCGCCTATGCGGCGGCGATGATCGCGCTGTCGGTGGCGCTTGCCGAAGCGCTCGCGGACCAGGGCCTGCCGGTGTTCGCCGCCGGGCGCGGCTTCACCCGCTCGCACCAGTTCGCCATCGAGGCCGCGGGCTTCGGCGGCGGCCAGGCGGCGTCGAAGAAGCTGCGCAAGGCGGGCTTCCTCGCCTGCGGCATCGGCTTGCCGGTGGCCGAGGTCGCGGGCGACATGAACGGGCTCAGGATCGGCACGCCGGAACTGGTGCGCCGCGGCGTCGGCCCGGGCGATGCGCCACGGCTCGCCGAACTGATCGCGCGGGCACTCCGGAGCAATGCCCCCGAAGACATGGCGGCCGAAACCGCCGGTTTCCGTGCCGGTTTCGACGGGCTGCATTTCATCACCTGACGGCCGGTGCGCCAGCCGGGGGCCGGAAAGGCGGACGCCCGCCTTACGCGTCGAGCAGTCCGTTCATGATCCGGTCGCGCATGTCCAGCTTGTCGATGAACTGGATCGGGACACCGTTGCTGTCCGGCTGCCACTGGTAGCTGGAGGTGTCGGACGAGATATAGATGACCTGGGAGCTGCCGATGTGCCCTGCCAGCAGCGGAAAGGTTTCCCGCGCGCCCAGATGCGGCGGCAGGATCCGGTCGATGAAGATGGCATCGAACGACCGCGTGCGCAGGATCTCGATCGCGGCAGATACGGTATTCGCCCAGACCAGCTCGAACGCGCCGCCGTAGCGGCGGAACAGGAAGGTTTCGAGCAGTTTGTGCTCCATGACGTCGTCGTCGATCAGCAGGACCTGTTTCATTGGGCGGCCATATCCGGGAGGGCGGCGTCAGCCGCGCAAACGAGCTGCGGGCCGGGAATGCGGATGACGAACCGCGTTCCCGTGTTTTCCTGGGAGGTGACGCTGATGGACCATCCGAGCAGGGCCAGCGCCTTGGTGACGATCGCGAGCCCCATGCCGGTGCCGCTCACGCCCGCACCGGCGTGAAGCCGGGTGAAGGGCTCGAATATCCTTTCGGAAAATGCCGGATCGAAACCCATGCCGTTGTCCTCGATCACATAGATTGCGCCATCTCCGGTCCTCGATGCTTTCAGGCTGATGTGGGGAACCCGCTCGGCGGGGGTGTATTTGAGCGCGTTGACGACGAGGTTCTGCAGCACCTGCGACACCAGCGTCGGGTCTGCAAGAACCGTGATGTCGTCGATCTCGGCCTCGATCATCCCCTGGCGCTCGCCGATCGGCAATTCGAGATTATCGAGCACCTTTTCGGTTTCCATTCGCAACGACAGCTCCCTGGGCTCGATCTTGTGACGGTCGAGCTCCGCGTGCCGCAGGATGTCGCGGACCAGGGTGCGGGCGCGGCGTGCGGACTCGTTGATCTTGGCGAGATACATGGTCAGCTCCGGATCGCCGGATTTGTCCTGCTCCATGGCGATTTCGGTGAAGGTGACGATCTTGCGCAGCGGCTCCTGCAGGTCGTGCGAGGCGAAATGGGCGTATTGCGACAGGCTCGCATTCATTTTCTCGAGGGCCTCCGCCTTGAGTTCCAGATCGCGCGTGCGTTCCTTTATGCGGGTTTCGAGTTCGGCCTTGATCTGTTCGAGTTCGGCATTGGCCTGGCGTTGCTGGAGCATGGCCGAGGCGAGCGCGCTGTTCTTGTGCTTGAGCGTCTTCGTGCTCGGCAGCTTGAGCGCGGCGGGCATCAGCATCCAGCTCGCCACCGCGGTCAGCCCCGAAATCACCGCCGTGCCCGCCTTGAGCACCCCTTCGAAGCCGTAGATCGGGTCCCACAGGGTGATGAACCCCACCAGATGGGTCAGCCCGCAGGCGATGATGAAGGCGGAGAACAGCAGGAAGATCCGGTCAGGCACCAGATCGCGACGCCGGTAGTACAGATACAGCATGGCCGTGGGGATGATGAAATAGGACAGGAAGATGGTCAGGTCCGACAGTGCGTGCAAGGCGATCAGGTCGGTGCGCCATGTCAGGCAATACCCATGCGCCAGAAACGAATTGGTCTCGAAGTAAAAGCGTATCGCATCCAGCATGGGCTCCCCCCTATTCGCCGGTCCGAATTCCAAGCAGCTGCTTTTGCATTTCCTCCATTGCGGCCATGGTTTCTGGCTTGGAGTAAGAGCCGTTCGCCCCCAGCGAAATGGCTTTTTCGTGTGTTTTCCTGTCGATCGTCGTGCTGACGATATAGATCGGCAGCCTGTCGAGATGACGCATCTCCCGCAGGCGGGTCAGCAGCTCGATCCCGTCCATGCCGGGCATGTTGATATCCAGGCACATGCAATCGGGCAGCAGCGCATCGGGAACGCGCGTGGTCGAGAAGTAGCTCAGCGCATCGCGGCCGTCGGTGAAGGTGCTGATGGTCAGCTTCAGCGCGGCTTCGTCCTCAAGGCGTTTCAGGCAGGCAGACATGAGAAAGATGTCGTCCATGTCGTCATCGACGATACAGATATGCTTGAGCGGCATGTGACCCTTTCGAGCTTCATTAGGAATCTATAAAATAAAGCAATAACACATATTTAAAGGCGAAATAAAACAGTTAAACGTCGAACTTGTCTCAAAAACGTAGTTTTACCCGCATATGTCGAACTGCTTTTAGAGCAATTTGGGGGGATTTGACTGCAAGTCCGTCCGCGTTTGTTCGGCGATGCGCGCAGTTTGGCGGCGCTTGAGGCTTGGCGGAGCGAATCAGTTGCAGCTCCAAACAATTCGGTGTGTCGGCCCCGCTCCACATTGACTCTGCTCTTGGGAGGCCATTCTCTGGGACAGCGTGACCACGGGCAGAGCCATGAAATATTCAGCATTCTCGATCTTTCGCGAAGGTCTGTCAGGCAACAGGGGCTGGAAGCCGGCCTGGCGCGAGCCGGACCCGAAGGCGCATTACGACGTAATCATCGTCGGCGGCGGCGGCCACGGGCTGGCCACGGCCTATTATCTCGCGAAGAACCACGGCATCACCAATGTGGCGGTGCTGGAGAAGGGCTATCTCGGTTCGGGCAATGTCGGGCGCAACACCACGATCGTGCGCGCCAACTATCTGCTCGAAGGCAACGAGCCGTTCTATGCGCATTCGCTGCGGCTCTGGGAGGGGCTCGAGCAGGAGCTCAATTTCAACGCGATGATGTCGCAGCGCGGGGTGATCAACCTCTATCATTCCGATGGCCAGCGCGATGCCTTTGCGCGGCGCGGCAACGCGATGCGGCTTGCTGGCGAGGATGCGGAACTGCTCGACCGCGAGCAGGTGCGCGCGCTGGTGCCGTTCCTCGATTTCGACAATGCGCGCTTTCCGGTCCAGGGCGGGCTGATGCAGCGGCGCGGCGGCACCGCCCGCCATGACGGCGTGGCCTGGGGCTATGCGCGCGGCGCCGACAGCCGCGGCGTCGACCTGATCCAGAACTGCGAGGTGACCGGCATCCGCCGCGAGGGTGGACGCGTGACGGGCGTCGAGACCACGCGCGGCTTCATCGGCTGCAACCGGCTGGGCCTGGCTGCCGCCGGCAATTCGGGCCAGGTGGCGGAAATGGCCGGGATGCGGCTGCCGATCGAAAGCCAGGTGCTACAGGCCTTCGTCTCGGAAGGATTGAAGCCCTTCATCGACCAGGTGGTGACCTTTGGCGCGGCGCTGTTCTACCTGTCGCAGTCCGACAAGGGCGGGCTCGTCTTTGGCGGCAGCCTCGACATGTACAATTCCTACGCCCAGCGCGGCAATCTCGCGACGGTCGAAAGCGTGATGGAGGCGGCCTGCGCCATGGTGCCGTCGATCTCGCGGGTCAAGGTGCTGCGCGCCTGGGGCGGGGTGATGGACATGTCGATGGACGGCTCGCCGATCATCGACCGCACCCCGCTCGACAATCTCTATCTCAATTGCGGCTGGTGCTATGGTGGCTTCAAGGCCACGCCCGCCTCGGGCTGGTGCTTCGCGCATCTGCTTGCGACCGGCGAAAGCCATGAGCTTGCGTGCGCGCTCAGGCTCGACCGCTTCACGCGCGGCTACCAGATCGACGAAACCGGGCATGGCGCCCAGGCCAACCTGCATTAGGGAAGCGAGACCATGGCGAGCCTGATCCCCTGTCCCCATTGCGGCCTGCGCCCCAAGGAGGAATTCTCGATCCGCGGCGACGCGGCCCCGGTGCGGCCACGGCCGGATGCCCCGTTTGACGCCTGGGACGCCTATGTACACCTGCGCGACAATGTGCGCGGCGTGATGCACGAGCACTGGCAGCATGTGGGCGGCTGCCGGCGCTGGCTGGTGGTCGAGCGCGACACCTTCACCCACGCGGTGCATGCGGTCACGGATGCCGCCGACTTCACCCGTGCGCAAGGGGCTCCGACCGGCGGCGGCGGGGCAAGTGCTGCTTCAGGCACCAGGACCGGCAAGGGGAGGGCGAAGCGGTGAGTTTTTCGCGGTTCCCCGACGGCGGCCTGATCGATCGCAGCCAGGTCTTCACCTTCAGCTTCGACGGACGCAGCTTCACCGGCCATGCCGGCGACACGCTTGCCTCGGCGCTGCTTGCCAATGGCGTGAGCCTGATGGGCCGCTCCTTCAAGTATCACCGGCCGCGCGGGCTGGTGAGCGGGGGCGCCTCGGAGCCCAATGCGCTGGTGACAGTCGGCGCGGGCGGGCATCGCGAGCCCAATCTGCGCGCCTCCATGGTCACGCTTCGCGACGGGCTCAAGGCCGAGAGCCAGAACCGCTGGCCCTCGCTCGGCTTCGATCTCGGCGCGGTCAATTCGGCGCTTACGCCGTTCATCGGCGCGGGCTTCTACTACAAGACCTTCATGTGGCCGGCGGCGCTGTGGGAATCGCTTTACGAGCCGCTGATCCGCAAGGCCGCGGGGCTCGGCCGGGCGAGCCACGCGCCCGATCCGCAGGTCTATGAGAAGCGCTGGGCACATTGCGATCTGCTGGTGATCGGGGCCGGACCCGCGGGGCTGATGGCGGCGCTCGCCGCCGCCCGTACCGGTGCCCGGGTGATCCTGTGCGACGAGAATGCCGCTTTCGGCGGACGGCTTCTTCACGACCGGGTCGAGATCGGCGACGCCGATGGTCCGGGCTTCGCCGCCGCGGCGATTTCGGAACTGGGGTCCCTCGACCGGGTGCAGCTGCTCCCGGCCACCACCGTGTTCGGGACCTATGACAGCGGCGTCTATGGCGCGGTCGAGCGGCGTGACGGCGCGGCCTCGGGGCCCGCGCAACGGGTCTGGCGGATCGTCGCCAGGCGCGCGGTGCTGGCCGCCGGCGCCGAGGAGCGGCCGCTGGTGTTTGGCGGCAACGACCGCCCCGGCACCATGACGGCCTCGGCCATGCGCGGGCTCGCCAATGCCCAGGCGATCCGCCCCGGCGACCATGTGGCGGTGTTCTCGACCGGTCCTTCGGGCCATGAAACCGCGCGCGACCTGATCGCCCGCGGGCTTGAGGTGACGCTGGTCGACGCGCGCACGGAGATATCCGCTGCCGAACTCTCTGCCTCCGAAGGCGCGCGGGTGCTCAAGGGCCATGTGGTGGCCGATACGCTCGGCTCGAAATCGGTGACCGGGATCGAGGCGGTCGACCGTGCCACGGGCAAGCGCAGCCGGATCAAGGTCGATGCGCTGGCGATGGCGGGGGGCTGGAACCCGGTGGTGCATCTGGCCTGCCAGCGCGGCGACCGGCCGGTCTGGGATGCGGGCTCCGGCATGTTCCTTCCCCCCGCATCGCGCGACGGGCTCGCCGCAGTCGGCAGTGCGGCCGGAATTCTCGACCTTGCCGGATGTTTGAGAAGCGGGACTGCCGCCGGTGAGGACGCCGCGGCCGCCCTCGGCTTCACACCAGTGACGGCGAAGCTGCCCGCCGCGCGCGAGGCCTGCGGCGGTTCGACCGGGTTCACGACGCTCTGGCATGTCGGGGAAGCGCGCGGCAAGGCCTTCGTCGATTTCCAGAACGATGTCGCCGTCAGCGACCTGGGGCTTGCGGTCCGCGAGGGCTACGGCCATGTCGAACTCGCCAAGCGCTACACCACCACGGGCATGGCCACCGACCAGGGCAAGCTCTCCAACGTCAACGCCATCGGCATCCTCGCCGAGCAGCGCGGGCTCACGCCCGATCAGGTCGGCACCACCACCTTCCGCCCGTTCTACACGCCGGTCAGCATCGGCGCGCTTGCCGGCGAGCATCGCGGCAGCCACTACCGCCCGGTGCGGCGCTCGCCGCTCGACGGCTGGGCCAGGAAGCACGGCGCCGTGTTCATCGAGGCCGGGCACTGGATGCGGCCCTCGCATTTTCCGCGCGACGGGGAGGCGGGCTGGAAGGAGGCCTGCGACCGCGAGACGCTGGCGGTGCGCGCGGGCGTCGGCATTTCGGACGCCTCCACTCTCGGCAAGATCGACCTGTCGGGCAAGGATGCCGCCCGCTTCCTCGACCGCGTCTATACCGGCAAGATGTCGACGCTGGCCGTCGGCAAGGCGCGCTACGGGCTGATGCTGCGCGAAGACGGCATGGTGATGGACGACGGCACCGTGAGCCGGCTCGGCGAGAGCCATTACCTGATCACCACCACCACCGGCGCTGCCGGCGAAGCCATGGCGCATCTGGAGTTCTGTGCGCAGGCGCTGTGGCCCGATCTCGACGTGCGGCTCGTCTCGGTCACCGACCAGTGGGCGCAGATCACGGTGGCGGGGCCTGCCTCGCGCGACGTGCTCGGCCGGATCGTCGACGCGGACCTCTCGGAGGAGGCGATGCCCTTCATGGCCGCGCGCGAGGTGACGCTCCACTCAGGGCTCGCCGCGCGGCTGTTCCGGATTTCGTTCTCGGGCGAACTTGCCTTCGAACTCGCGGTGCCCGCACGCCAGGGCGAGGCGGTGGCGGATGCGATCATGCAGGCAGGCGCGCCCTTCGGCATCACGCCCTACGGGCTTGAGGCGCTCAACGTGCTCAGGATCGAGAAGGGCTTCATCACCCATGCCGAGATCGACGGCCGCGTGACCCCGGGCGACCTCGGGCTCGGCAAGATGGTGAGCGCCAAGAAGGACGATTTCATCGGCCGGGCGATGCTCGGCCGCGAGGGATTGCAGGATCCCGACCGGTTGCAGTTGGTGGGGCTCAGGCCCGTCAATCCCGCGCACCGGATTCTCGCCGGCGGCCATCTGCTCGAGCCCGGTGCGGTGCCGGCCATGGCCAATGACCAGGGCCATGTGAGTTCGGCCTGCTGGTCGCCGCATCTCAACTCCACCATCGCGCTCGCCATGGTCAGGCGCGGGCGCTCCCGGCACGGCGAAATCTTGACGGTCTGGGACCCGCTCCGGGGCATCGAGACGCGGGCGATCGTCGGCGATCCGCTGTTCCTCGGCGCCAGCGCGATCAAGGCGCCGCCCAGGCGCGGGCTTGCCCCAGTGATCCCGGCGCGGGCGCCGGGCCTGCGCCTGCCGGACCTGCCGGCCGTGAGCGGCATCGAGCTGGCGCTGTGCCCGGAGGCGCCGGTCCTGCTTCTCTCCGCGCCGGTCGGTCTGGACGCTGCGGTGCGCGCCGCCGCACCTGCGGGCGACGGCATCCTCCGTCCGGTTCAACCCGGCCAGGCACTGGCCGTCGGCAGGCCGGGCGAGAGCGCCGATGCGCTTGCCGCGCGGCTCGACGGCCCGGCCGGGGCGAGCCTGTGCGAGCTCACGGATGCGCGGCTGCGGCTCGAGTTGTCGGGGGCGAGGGCAGGCGACCTGATCTCCACCCAATCGGCCATCGACCTCGATGACGAGGGGTTCGGCCCGGGTGCGAGCGCGCCGACGCTGTTTGGCCATGTGCCGGTGCAACTGACGCGGCTCGACGCGGCGAGCTTTGAAGTCATGGTGTTCTCCACCTATGCGGGCGATCTGGTCGAGAGCCTGATTCGAGCGATCCGCCGGCTGTAGCCCCGTCGGCTGCGTCGGGGCCGGGCGAGGCGCCGCGAGCCGCCACCATCAGGGCCGCTCGAAAGGGAGCCGGGTGGCCGCAAAAGGTGTGATAAGTTGACGCATCGTCTTGTTGCGTCACATTTAATTCCGCCAAGTGGCTGGCTTTGCAGGCACATTAGGGTCAGCGAAAACACGCCATGTTAACCCCTGCGTCAAAGCTTGTCTTGCTTTTGTTGCGGCGCACAATTATACCTTAGTCGGGTTTTTCGGGAGGATGACCTTTGGAGGTCGGCAATGCTCTTCCGGTTTCTGTTCAAACCGCGACAACCACAATTAGTCATCGGGACCGACGTGTCCCTGAAGTATCTGGGGCCCTCGGATGCGCAGGATTTCTGTGCGCATATCCACGAGCTGCACTACGAGGATTTCCGCGACCGGTTCAACGGGCTGGTCTCCGACGCCTGGCTTGACAAATACATCGCCCGCTCGCTCAACGAAGCGATCGTGATCGGCGCCTATATCGGCGATCATCTGGTGGCGGTGGCCGAGCTGCACACTGGCGGGCAGATCGCCGAGCATGAGGGCGAATCGGCCTTCTCGGTGTCCTCCGACTGGCGTCGCAAGGGGTTGGGCACGATCCTGCTGAAGGCGCTGCTCAGGGCCGCCTCCGAGAACAACATCTCGACCATCATCGTCGAAACCGGCTCGCAGAACCACGCCATGAAGGCGCTGGCGCGCAAGTTCGGCGCCAAGATGCAGTTCGCCGCCGACCAGTCGGTGGGGCGCATCAATGTCGCCGACGGGCTCCGGCTGGCGGCGCGGTTCGTGGCGCACCGCACCTTTCCGGTGGTGCCGGTGACACCAACCGACATGGCCGCCTATGCCGCGCCGGCGAATTGAGCCGGCGAGTTGAGAATGTGAATCAGCTGGCTTGCAAAAAGAGTCCGAAGCGTAACGCAAGCCATTGGAATTAAATTGATAAAGGTGTTTCGAGCGATGCGAAACAATGACATGAACCCGATGCGATCCGCTGGAATTGGATCTGCTCCCCGCTCTCAGGTCGCGCTTCGGCGTGGCTTCGGGGCGCACGGGCTGGCCTGCGGCTGCAGCTTGCCCAATCGTTCGGGCCGTGGTGCGGATCACTTCCCCGGCGATTTTGGCGGCGCCTTCGGTGGCTACGGGGTCGACCGGATCGTGTTCGAAAGCTTCGCCACGATCGACCTGCACGACATCCGCCGCTGAGCCGGTTTTGGCGGGGCAGCCGGTGCCGGCTGCCGTCGTGACTGCCCGCGGACCAGGGCGCGCGCGAAAGCGCCGCCGGGGTCCGCCGCCTCCACTCTCATCCACGCAATCCCGATTGGTGCCACCGTCCGCGGCGGCGACGGACGGCGCTTTTACGCCCGGTCGTGGCTCGGGGTTGCGCCTTGAGGGGAATTTGGCATTGGGTCGAGGCGGCGGGATCTGTATAGTCGGTCCCGGACCCGAGGCGGCCGATCGATCGAACCCGGCCGCCGCAATCTGGAGGACACCCATGGCCGAGAAGAAATCCACCGACGATCTGGTTTCCATGTTCCTGAATTTTGGCAGGGACCTCAAACTGCCGCAGCCGGATCTCGACGCCATCGTGGCGCGGCACCAGAAAAATCTCGAAGCGCTGGATGAAGCGGCAAGGACCGCCGGCTCGGGCGCAAGCTCGATCCTCACCCGCCAGCGGGAGATGGTGCGCGAGGCGCTTGACGAGATTTCCGCCATGGCCGGCAAGATGAAAGCCGGCAGCGACCCGAAGGCGATGATGTCGGCGCAGGCCGAGTTTGCCAAGCATTCCTTCGAAATGGCGATCCGCAATACCAGCGAGATTGCCGGCATGGCGCAGAAATCCGGAAGCGAGACGTTCAAGGTGCTGCAGGCCAGCATGCAGGACACGCTTGAGGATATCCGCAAGGCGATGACCCGCCAGGGCCGGTCATAAGGCGCCGCAGCCTTCTCATTTCGCACCATCTGACACGATAACCCGACGAGGGATACTTCATGCGCATTGTCACCGGAGACGATATCGGCTCGGTCTGTTCCTGGCTGTTCGCGGTCGAGGCCTTGAGGGCGGGCCATGTGATGCCGCCGGCGGATCTGAGGGACTCGCTCGTCGAGAATGGTGGGCGCAAGATGCTGGTGCGCACCGCCTGGATTCCCGGGCTGGCCTCCGGGGTCAAGGCGGTGACGATCTATCCCGACAATCCCTCCCAAACGCCGCCCAAGCCCTCGGTGCAGGGCCAGGTGCTGCTGTTCGATGAGGCCGGCGGCCATGTGGTGGCGGTGCTCGAGGGCGTGGATTTGACGGCCTGGAAGACGGCCGGGGATTCGGCGCTCGGCTCGTCGCTCCTGTCGCGCCCGGACGTGTCCACCATGCTGATGGTGGGGGCCGGATCGATGGCGCGGCCGCTGATCGAGGCGCATCGCGCGGTGCGGCCGTCGCTCGAGCACGTGATGATCTGGAACCGCAATACCGCCCGTGCCGAAGCGCTGGCCAAGGCCGTGGCCAGGGACGGGGTCACGGCCGAGGCGGTAACCGATCTCGACCTCGCGGTCGCGCGCGCCGACCTGATCTCGTCGGCCACCATGTCGACCGAGCCGCTGATCCGGGGCGAGATGCTGCGGCCCGGCACCCATGTCGACCTTGTGGGCGCCTACACGCCCTCGATGCGCGAGGCGGACGACACCACGCTCGCCCGCGGCCGGCTGTTCGTCGACAGCCGCGCCACCACCATCGGCCATATCGGCGAGGTGATGATCCCGATGCAGTCGGGCGCGCTCACCGAGGCCGATATCGAGGGCGACTTCCACGATCTCGTGCAGGGGCGGGTGGCGCGCAACTCGGCCGAGGACATCACCGTCTTCAAGAACGGCGGCGGCGCCCATCTCGACGTGATGATCGCGCATGCGGTGTATCTGGCGCTCGAAGGCCGCTGAAGCCCTCGCCGTGACGCGTGTTTGCCGGCATGGCGGGCACAACGGCCGGTCGCAGGCGGAGCGCCCGGCCGGCCGGCTTTTTGCTGGTCTCAAGACATAAATTCAAACAATTGCTTTATATCCGGCCCTGCGAAATTGTTTTTTAAGGAATAGCCCTCAACTCTCCCTAAAATTCCAGTGCTGTCATCGGGTGTGAGCATCCCGGATCAGTCATATTGAGGGAACCCATGCTATTCAAATCCGCGACCACCCGAAACATCTTTGCGATCGGCGCCTCCGGCCTGGTCACGACGCTGGCCACTGCCGGTGTACTGATCGGTCTGGCCTATCAGACATCGGAGCGGTCCGCTCTTCAGGAAATGCGCCAGACCGCCGCGCTCCAGGCTTCGGATATCGAGCAGATGATGAAGAGCGCCTTCGGGGTGGCCCGGAACCTCGATAGCGGGCTGGTGGCGATCAAGCAGGGGGGAGCCCCGGATCGCGAGGCGGCCGACCGGCTTCAGGAAAACCTGCTCAGGGACAATCCGAGCGTGCTCGGCGTCTGGACCGGCTGGGATGCCAACGCCTTCGACGGCCGGGACGCGGAATTCGCCGGCACCTCCGGGAACGACGACACCGGCCGCTACGTGCCCTACTGGGTGCGCAGCAACGGCAAGATCATCAAGGAAGTGCTGCTCGATTACACCGTGCCGGGTGCCGGCGACTATTACATTCTGGCGCATGAAACCGGCACGCCGCAGGTGGTGGAGCCCTATCTTTATCCGGTCGACGGCACGCAGCAGCTGATTACCTCGCTCGTTGTCCCGGTGGAGCTCGATGGCAAGCGGGTCGGCGTAGCCGGTGTCGATCTCTCGCTCGCCGGTGCCAATGAGGCGCTGTCGTCGGTTCGGCCCATGGGCGACGGCTTCGTCGGCCTGGTGACGGGCGCCGGCAACATCATCGTGCATCCGGACCAGAGCCTGGCGGGCAAGTCGGTCGCCGAGACCGGACAGGCCACGGCGGGCTGGGACAAGCTGATGGCCAATCCCGGAGAGGTGATGGAGACGGCAAGCGCGACGGATGGAGCGCTGCTGTCGGTGGCTTATCCCTTGCCGCTGACAGGCGACAACAACTGGTACGCGATCGTCTCCGTTCCCGAGGCCACGGTCTTTGCGGCGGTCAACCGGCTGGTCTGGACGGCCGTTGCCGTGGCCGTCGCCGCGGCGGTGGTGCTGTCCTTGCTGGGCCTGTTCATTTCGCGCCGCTTCGTCGCCCGCATCAGCAATGTCATCGGCCAGACCAACCGCATCGCCGAAGGCGACCTGGATGTCGAACTGACGGATATCGGACGCGAGGACGAAATCGGCGACCTGTCGCGCTCGCTCGGCACCCTGCTCGAGAACAACCGCCGCAAGGTCGAGCTCGAGCGCGAGGCGGAAGCCGCCCGGGTGCGCGAGGAGACCGAGCGCCGCGAGCGGGCCGATATCAGCGCCGCGCATGAAGAGGCGGTGCGCTTTGCCGTCGGCGAACTCGGCGACGGGCTGTCGCGCCTGTCGAACGGCGACATGACCGTGCGGCTCGAGCAGTCGTTCGATGCCAAGCTCGACCCGATCCGCCTCAACTTCAACTCTTCCGTCGAGAAGCTGCAGGACGCGATGCTGGCCTTCTCCGAAAACGCGGCGACGATCCAGAACGGCTCGACCGAGATCACCTCGGCGGCCAATGATCTCGCGCACCGGACCGAGCAGCAGGCAGCCTCCGTCGAGGAAACCGCGGCCGCGATCGAGCAGATCACCACCTCGGTCAAGGATTCGACCCTGCGCGCCGAAGAAGCCGGCACCCTGGTCGCCCGCACCAAGCAGGGTGCGGAGCGTTCCGGCCAGATCGTCGGCAATGCGGTGGCCGCGATGGGCGAGATCGAACGGTCCTCGGAATCGATCTCCAACATCATCGGCGTGATCGACGAGATCGCCTTCCAGACCAACCTGCTGGCGCTCAATGCCGGCGTCGAGGCGGCGCGGGCAGGGGAGGCGGGCCGCGGCTTCGCCGTCGTCGCCCAGGAAGTGCGCGAACTCGCGCAGCGCTCCGCCGCGGCGGCCAAGGAGATCAAGACGCTGATCCTGTCGTCGTCCGAGCATGTGAAGAACGGCGTCGGCCTGGTCGGGGAAACCGGGCGTGCGCTGGAGGTCATCGTCGGCGAGGTGCAGGAGATCAACCTCAACGTCCAGGCGATCGTGCAGGCCGCGCGGGAGCAGTCGAACGGGCTGCAGGAAATCAACACCGCGGTCAACCAGATCGACCAGGGCACCCAGCAGAACGCGGCCATGGTCGAACAGTCCACCGCCGCCGCCCACACGCTCGAAACCGAAGTCGGCGCGCTCGCGGGCAGGCTCGCCCAGTTCAATCTCGGCAGCCGCGCGGCGCATGCCGCCCTGCGCAGCGCTGCGCCGGCCCCGCGCCGGGCCGCGCCGCTGCGGGCTGTTTCCGCCGAGGGCGACAGCGGCGTCCGCGCGGCGACGCCGGCGCCGCATGCGATGGGCCGGAAGCTCGCGGTCGCGTTCGCGTCGGCGGCGGCCGCGCCGTCGAACGACGACTGGGACGAATTCTGAGGGCAGGCCGGAAACAGGCAAGGCCGATTGCCGCGGCCCGGACACCTTCACCGAGACTGACCATGCAAACCCCGCCGCCTGACCGCGGCGGGGTTTGTGCCATTCATGCGCTGCCGCCGCGCCTGAAACGGCGCTCGCCGACGGATTCCCGCCTGCGCGGAAGCAATTGGTTAACCATTTGAATTCATGGTTTGGTCAGAAATTCGAGGGACGATTCTGCATGTCCATGTTCAAGTATTATGCGACCCGGACCAAAGGACCGCCACCCGGTCCGGCTATGGCGGTCCACACCAACTTCCTCAGGACCGGGAAGATCATCCGCTATGCGGAAGACTGGGTCCAGGAAGAGCGTCGCTACCTGTCCGACAAGGAGGTCGCGGAACGGACCGGCAGGCGGCTTGAACATGCCGGCCGCAAGACGCACCAGCGGCTCAACCGGTTTCACCAGAACATCCGCTTTCCCGAGATCATCTTTCACAAGACTTTGGCGACGGCCCCGCATCTGGGCTATGTCCATGTGACGGCCTCGAAGACCGATTTTGCCGACCACAAGGATGTGACCTGGGGCTTCTACATCGCCAATTTCACCGCCAGCATCAACGTGGACACGGGCGAAGACACGAATGATGAGAAATTCTTCCACCGCGTGAAGCCCGGCTATGCGCGGATGTATTTCGCCGTGGCGATGAAGGACGGCGAAGGCGACGGCGCCAGGTCGCGCCGTCAGGTGATCAACCGCGATGTCGGTGAAAACGGCGTGCTGTTCCGCACCGCAGACCCGAAGGCCGCCCTCAGGAACGTGCTGATGCTCGGAGCGCGGAATGCAGAACTGAGAAAGATCGTCGCCGCGATCGTGTGAGGGGCGCCAAGCACCGCATCAAGGTGCCGTCAGAAGGTTCCGCACCGTTGCCAGCGCCATGTAGAGCCGGAGCGGATGCGAGGGCAGGGGCGCAAATCCATAGCTCTCGTAAAGCGCCTTGCGCCTTGCCGTCCTGGTTTCGTCACCGCAGTCGAGCACATCCATCGTGACAACCACGATGCCGATACTCTCGGCTGCGCCGGCGATGCGGCGCAGGGTATCCACTAGCAAGTCGCCGCCAAAACCTTGCCCCTGGTAGCGGCTGTCCACGCCGATCATGGAGATATAGGCCGCGGGGATGCTGCCGTGGTCGGGCCGTGTGCGGGCATATCTTGGCGGCAGATTGGTGAAGTCCACGGCGTGGACGTTCAGCGCATGAAATCCGATCAGGTCACCTTCGGGGGCGGTCAGGACAAATACCCGCACATTCCCGGCTGACGAGAGCTTGTTCGCCGTCCGCCTGAAGAAATTGTCGACCTTGTCGATGCCGCAAGAAAAAGCCGCCCGGTCATGCCTGTCAGGATCGAGCGGCGCGATGATGTTGGGCGCGGTGTCCTGCGCTGATGTCACTTGGACGCAATCGTCGTCCGGTGGCGCGCGAATGCCGCCTTCAGGCGGTCGGTCGCCTCGGGCGGGTTATCGAGGGCCGTGAAAAACGCGGCATGATCCACCGGCTGCAGGACCGTGCGCTCATGCGCTGCAATGGTTTGCAAGGCCGATTGGTAGGCCGCGCTCATGGTGAACACGGAATCGTCCACCCCTGACAGGGCGGCCGCCTGCTGGATGGTCCTCTTGATGCGCGGTTTGGTGCGGAAATTCATCCGCTCCGTGTTCCGCTCATCCACGGCCTGCGTCTCCTTGTGGTGTGATGTAAGTCATCGTGGTATATACGTTAGTATCACCGAAAGCCACCTGTCGACCGTTCTCCTCAAATTTATAATTTGCGCCACCATGTAATCACTCCATTGCTCGGCATAAAAGGAAAATAGAAGTTGATTGTGTCGTAATTCTTACCTTCTGATACAACCATGCATTCCTTTGCGCGAGGGTGTATGCAGCGGTAGCCAACTTCAAATTCATCTTTGTTATATTCAACATCTATGACCATATTCTCGGCAAAATTAGTATTTGTAAATAACTCATTATCGTTTTCAAATTTTGGAGTATTCCATTCTATTTGAAGACGCACTCTGTCTCCGAATTCGAGACGAATAGGATTCTTCAGATTGATGCCATCAAAGTCAAAATCAAATTCTTTCTCTGATGTATTATGTTTAGATTGGCTGTTGCGTTGCCAAGAGATAAGCTTCTCCATAGCGGGCTCACCGCCGGCGCGCGAAACAGACAACGTAAATGATAATAGCCCCCAAACTTCGTTTGGGTGCCGTTTCTCTACTGCAGGGAGCCGATTGTGGTAGCTCTGAAATGGAGGATGGTAGTCGTATGGCTCTCTATGAACATTTTCATATGTTGCGTCAAGAGATTGTATGAGCTTTGCAAATGGATTTAGATTAACAATTTTGTATTTTAATTTTTGATCGCGTTTTAATAGTTTTGATGCAAGAATATATTTATTTAATTCATCTGAAACATTATTGGGGAGATCGACATCCAAAACGGTCGACAAATATAGCTTGGAAGCTACTCGGCGCTCTGCGGTTCTTCTTTCCGTTTCCATGCGCTCTTGTTCAAGTCGAAGCTCCCTGCGCATTTCCTGTTTTTCTTCCCGGTCGACCGTAATAATAATAATATGGGCAATGAAGAATGCGAAGCCGAGCTCAGTAATTCCAGCTACAACTAATTTTTGAAAGAGGGTGTGATCGTCAATTGATACCGCGAAGAAGATACCAATTGAGATTAGCGTGATTCCGCCCCAAAGAGGCCAATTTACCAACCGGAAGGAGAAATTCCTGCGAGCGTTCGCTATAAACTTTTCGTATTCGGAATTTCTTTCCATGGCGGCCTCGCGAAACAAAGCACCAGAATTGCAACTTATGTTTGAACGGGCAACTATTATTTTCTGAGAATTTAGTAAGTTTCGTTTGAGCTCCCGATCCCTACAAATACGGTATTCGGCTGACAGCGCCACGTTTTGAGCTGGCGTGCGGGGGGCGGGTTCCGGAATGCATTGAAGGCTGCTTCTGGCAATGTGTCAGGGCTGACCCTTCAGGTTTTTTTCGGTGATGCTGCGGCGGGGTTTTCAGGCCGTCGGTGAATGCCTTAAGCGAAGCGCGTCCATTCATGAAGCGACCCGAGGATCCATTCCGTGATGTTGCCGGGAACGGTGTCCGCGGATGGGGCACGGCATGGATCCCCGGCTCGGGGGCCGGGGATGACGACAGAAAGGGGGCATGACAACGGAGAGGGCGGCCGGTCCGGAATCCCGATCTGTCATCCTGCCCCGTGCAAGCCCCCCGAAAAAATCCTCCCCATCTTTTCCCCACCCTCCGCCCCCGTGCGACACTTTGCTTGCTCCCGCTGCCGGATGGATCGCGAACGTTTCGAGCCAGGCGGGAGGGAATGCCCCTTCGGGTGGCGCGCAAACGTGAGCGCGGTCTGCCCGGGGGGAGGCGGTGGCCAGTGCGGTTCCGCTGGCGGGCGGCGCATCTACGCGTCGTGCAAAGCCAGCCACCGGGCCGGGCTCCGGCTCCGTGTCTGCTTAAGGCAGGCGGGGGCAGGGGCGGCGGTCCGGGCCTGTGGCGGACATGTCCCGCGAACGCGGGGCAGGGTCCGTGCCGGAACCCGCGCCTCAAGCAGCTCCCGCGGCCTGTCCGGGCCGCGGCCGGGGCAACCCGGGCGGAGGGCCCTGAAGAGGGGCAGGCGAACAAGCCAACTCCGGCGTGATCTGCGAGGCCGCCGCCTGTCGGATGGGGACGCCATCCGACGGGTTCCGGGCCGCGCGCTGTCAGCGCCACCCCAATCATCCATCGTTCAGACGGCACTGCCCGCGTGCGGCCCTCCGGACTTCGATCTCTCCCACTCCGGCGGCCGTGCCCGCGCCGGCGGCGCGTCCGGCTGCCCGGCCGGGGGCTGCGCAATCCGGCGACCCCTCGGGGACCTTGGCGGCCTTCGTGCTGGTGCGATGAAAGCGGGGACCGGCGAAGGAACATTCGCGCCGGCGGCGGGTTGTCCCTATCAAGAACCAGGAGAGGCTCATATGACGGACAAGAAAGACACACGCGCCACCCCCCACACCACCACCCCCCACACCACCACGGATGCCGGGATCAGGGTGCAGAGCGACGAGCATTCGCTGACCATCGGCCCCGACGGCCCGATCGTGCTCAACGATCATTACCTGCTCGAGCAGATGGCGAATTTCAACCGCGAGCGCATTCCCGAGCGCCAGCCGCACGCCAAGGGCTCGGGCGCCTTCGGCCGCTTCGAGACCACGAAGGATGTGTCGCGCTACACCAAGGCGAAGATCTTCCAGCCGGGCGCCTCCTGCGAGGTGGCGATGCGGTTCTCGACGGTCGCCGGCGAGCGCGGCAGTCCCGACACCTGGCGCGATCCGCGCGGCTTCTCGGTCAAGATGTACACCGAGGAAGGCAATTTCGACATGGTCGGCAACAACACGCCGATCTTCTTCATCCGCGACCCGCTGAAGTTCCAGCATTTCATCCGCTCGCAGAAGCGCCGCGCCGACAATGACATGCGCGACCACGACATGCAGTGGGATTTCTGGACGCTGTCGCCCGAAAGCGCGCACCAGGTGGCCTATCTGATGGGCGACCGCGGCATCCCCAAGACCTGGCGCGAGATGAACGGCTATTCGAGCCACACCTATTCGCTGGTCAATGCCGAGGGCGAGAAGTTCTGGGTCAAGTTCCATTTCCACACCGACCAGGGTGACGGCAACGCCTATCTCAGTCAGGACGAGGCCGACAGGCTCGCCGGCAGCGATGGCGATTTCCACCGCCGCGACCTGTTCAACGCGATCCGCGACGGCGATCATCCGAGCTGGACGCTGAAATGGCAGATCATGCCCTACGAAGACGCCAAGACCTACCGCATCAATCCGTTCGACCTCACCAAGGTCTGGCCGCATGCCGACTATCCGCTGATCGAGGTCGGCAAGCTGACGCTCGACCGCAACCCGACCGACTTCCACACCCAGATCGAGCAGGCCGCCTTCGAGCCCAACAACATGGTGCCGGGCATCGGGCTTTCGCCCGACAAGATGCTGCTCGCGCGCGGCTTCTCCTATGCGGATGCGCACCGGGCGCGGCTTGGCGTCAACTACAAGCAGATCCCGGTCAATGCCGCCAAAAGCCCGGTTCACAGCTACTCGAAGGATGGCGCCGGCCGCACCGTGAATGTCGCGGACCCGGTCTATGCGCCCAATTCCTATGGCGGACCGGCGGCTGAGCCCGCGCCGCAGGAGGCGGGCCTCTGGCATGCCGACGGCGACATGGTGCGCCAGGCCTACACACTGCGCGCGGACGACGACGACTGGAGCCAGGCCGGTGCGCTGGTGCGGGAGGTGATGGACGCCGATGCGCGCGAGCGGCTCGTCGACAATGTCGTCGGGCATCTCTGCGACGGGGTCAGCGAGAAGGTGCTTGAGCGCGCCTTCGACTACTGGCGCAACATCGACGGCGAGACCGGCGACAGGATCGAAAAGGGCGTGCGCGACAAGCTCGGCGGCAAGTCGAAGGCCAAGGGCATGGCGTCCGCCGAGAGCATCGGCGGCAAGTAGCCGCCCGGAAGGTCGGCCTTCCGCGGCGGGTCATTGCGGCCCGCCGCGTTTGTCTTGCGCCGATCGATAGTCTGGCGCGTGCCCTGACCGAAGTTCGGGCTACTGGGCGTCGAAGTCGAGCACCAGCCTGTCCGTGGTCGGCCGCGACTGGCAGGCGAGCACGAAACCCGCTTCGAGCTCCCAGGGTTCGAGCGAATAGTTCTCGTCCATGCTGGCCTCGCCTTCCACCACCTTGCAGCGGCAGGTGCAGCACATGCCGCCGGCGCAGGAATAGGGGATGTCGAGGCCCGCGCGCATCGCCGCCGTCAGAACCGTGTCGGCGCTCGCATCGACGACGAGGCTGCGGCGCGCGCCGTCGAGGATGATGTCCACCGTCGAGGCAGATTTCGCAGGGGCGGCGCCGCCGTTGGCTGCGGCCGCGGGCTTGGGCGCGGCAGCGCCGGGGGCGGGGGTGAAGAGTTCGAACTTGACCCGCTCCTCGTCGACACCCAGCGCCAGCATCGCGGCCGACGCCGCGCGGATCATCGGCTCGGGGCCGCAGATATAGATCGCGTCGGCGGATTTCGGGTCGATCAGCCCGTGGGCGGCCAGCGTTTCGAGCTTTTCGGCGTCGAGCCGCCCGTTCATGATCTCGACGTCCTGGATCTCCTCGTCGAGCACATGCAGCAGCGTGAAGCAGTGCGTGTAGCGGTCTTGCGGAATTGCGGTTGGCATAAAGCAGTGTGACGGAGGAATCCGGCTCGCCCGCCAGCACCGATTTGGCGATCGACAGGCAGGGGGTGATGCCCGAGCCCGCGGCCAGCAGCAGATAGTCGTGCGCGCCGCCGATCTCGGCGGTAAACCGGCCCTGCGGCGGCATCACCTGGATCTTGTCGCCGGGTTTGAGCGACTGCGCGAAGCCCGAAAACCGGCCATCGGCGATGCGCTTGACCCCGACGGTGCGGCGGCCCGCTTCGCCGAGCGCGGAACAGATCGAATAGGAGCGGCGCATGTCTTCGCCGTTCACGGTGGCGCGAAGTGTGAGATACTGGCCCGGCAGGAAGGCGAAATCGGCGTCGAGATCCTCGGGAATGGCGAAGGTGATGGCGACCGCGTCGGGCGTCTGCGGACGGACGGCGGCAATTTCGAGATCGTGAAAGCGCGGTGCGGCCATGGCGGGGCTCCTCAGATGCACTTGAAATAGTCGAACGGTTCGGCGCAGGCGTCGCAGCGGTAATGCGCCTTGCAGGCGGTCGAACCGAATTCGGAAATGCGGCTGGTCGCCTCCGAGCCGCAGCGCGGGCAGGCGATCCGCTCCTCGGCGAAGAAGGCACGGCGTCCGCCCGAAGCGCCCACCGGCGGGGCGATGCCGTAGGCGCGCAGTTTCTCGCGGCCTTCGGCGCTGATCCAGTCGGTGGTCCAGGCGGGCGACAGGACGCGCTCGATGCGGGCGTCGATGCCGGCGTCGAGCAGCGCGGCTTGCACCGCCATTTCGATGGCGACCACCGCCGGACAACCGGAATAGGTGGGGGTGAGACGCACCACGATGGTGCCGTCCGCGTCGCGCTCGACCCCGCGCAGGATGCCGAGATCGGCCACCGTCACGCAAGGAACCTCGGGATCGGGCACGCGGCTCGCGACGCTTCGCGCCCGGGCGAGGTCGAGATCCGCGGTCGGGGCCGTCGTGGCCGTCATGGCGCTCACCAGGTCAGGCCCGGATAGGCGCGCTGCATGAACTGCATCTCGGCCAGCAGATGGCCCATGTCCTCGCCATGCAGGCCCTCGCGGCCGCCGCTCTGGGGTACGCGCACCTCGGGGGCGGTCAGGCCCGCTTGCGAGAACACCATGGCGATGGTGCGCTCCCACTCGGCGCGCACGGTCCCGGGATCGGGCAGCAGACCGTCGGCAACGGCTTTTTCGCGCACGGGCGAGGCCTCGAACAATTCGCCCGTGTAGCGGTGCAGTTCGTCGACCGCCGCCTGCATGCGCCGTGCACTTTCCGCGGTGCCGTCGCCGAGCCGGATCACCCATTCGCCGCAGTGGCGCAGGTGGTAGGCCATTTCCTTCTCCGCCTTGGCGGCAATGCCGGCCAGCGTGGCGTCGTTCGAGCTCGCGGCGATTGCGCGCCAGAAGGGGTGCATGAAGGCCGCGAAATAGAGCTGGCGCGCCATGGTGGCGGCGAAATCGCCGTTCGGACGCTCGACCAGCAGGCAGTTGACGTAGTCGCGCTCGCGGCGCAGGAACGCCAGGTCGTCCTCGCCGCGTCCCTTGCCCTCGATCTCGCCGGCATGGGCATAGAGCGCGCGGGCCTGGCCCAGAAGGTCGAGCCCCATGTTCGCGAGCGCCAGGTCTTCCTCGAGCGTGGGCGCATGCCCGCACCATTCCGAGAGCCGGTGACCGAGGATCAGCGCGTCGTCGGCCAGTTCGAGAAGCGCGCGGAAACCGGCCATCTCAAAGGTTGCAGCCACGGCGCCCATCACATGTGCCCCACTTCGTCGGGGATCTCGTAGAAGGTCGGGTGGCGGTAGATCTTGTCGTCGGCGGGCTCGAACATCGGCTCGGCGAAGGACGGGTCGGAGGCGGCGATGTCGCTCGAGCGCACCACCCAGATCGAGTTGCCTTCGCCGCGACGGGTGTAGACGTCGCGGGCGGCCTGCAGCGCCAGCGCGGAATCGGCGGCGTGCAGCGAGCCGACATGGCGGTGGTGCAACCCGTTGCGCGGGCGGATGAAGACTTCCCACAGCGGCGTGGTCGGATTGGTCGAACTCATTCTGCTGCCTCCTGGGGGACGGTGCGGGACGCGGCGCGCTTGGCCGCGTGGGCAAGCGCCGCCTCGCGGACCCAGGCGCCGTCGTCATGGGCCTGCTTGCGGTCGCGGATTCGATCGCGGTTCATGCGGCCATTGCCGGAGACCACCGCCTTGAATTCCACCCAGTCGATCTCGCCATGCTCATAGAGCCCGGTCTCGGCGTTGAATTTGAGGTCCGGGTCGGGAACCGTCAGCCCGATGAACTCGGCCTGCGGCACGGTGGCGGTGATGAATTTCTGCCGCAGTTCGTCATTGGAGAAGCGCTTGATCTTCCAGGCCATCGACTGCTCGCCATGGGCGCTTTCGCCGTCATGCGGGCCGAACATCATCAGCGACGGCCACCACCAGCGATTGAGCGCGTCCTGCGCCATTTCCTTCTGCTCGTCCGAGCCGCGGGCGAGCGCCATCATGATCTCGTAGCCCTGGCGCTGGTGGAAGCTTTCTTCCTTGCACACGCGGATCATGGCCCGGGCATAGGGGCCGTAGGAGCAGCGGCAGAGCGGGATCTGGTTCATGATCGCGGCGCCGTCGACCAGCCAGCCGATGGCGCCGATATCGGCCCAGGTCAGCGTCGGGTAGTTGAAGATCGAGGAATACTTGGCCTTGCCGGAAAGCAGTTCCTCGGTCATCTGCTCGCGCGAGACGCCCAGCGTTTCCGCGGCCGAATAGAGATAGAGGCCGTGGCCGCCCTCGTCCTGCACCTTGGCCAGAAGCGCGATCTTGCGGCGCAGGGTGGGGGCGCGGGTGATCCAGTTGCCCTCGGGCAGCATGCCGACGATTTCCGAATGCGCGTGCTGGCCGATCTGGCGCACCAGCGTGCGGCGATAGCCTTCGGGCATGGGGTCGTTGGGTTCGATTTTCTCTTCGCGGTCGACCCGGGCCTGGAACAGGGAGAGAAACTCCTCCGATTCCGTGGTGCTCGAATCCACGCCGATCAGGCCCTGGCTGTACATGGCTGATATCCTCCTCGATACCTGGAAGCATATGTTACAGGCTTAAAGAATGTCAAGTATAACTTGTAACACGTTTGCAGGTTTGCCGGGCCTAGCCCGCGGCGAAGCGGCGGGCCAGGCGGGCGTCGGGGGCGGGCAACGGCCCGGACGGCGTTGTGGCATGGGCGTCGAGCCAGGCTTCGGAGGCGGGCAGCAGCCGGGCATAGATGCCGGCCACCAGCGCCCGGGTGGCGGGTTCCGGATCACCCTCGTGAACGAGATCCGAAGGAACCGCCAAAACCTTGAGCGCGAGCCGCCGCCATTCGTGGATCATCAGGCAGCGAAGCGCGATGGCATCTTCGGGGGCGGGTGCCGCGCCTGCCTCAAGTGCTTGATGCAGCGGCGCATAGGCCTCGTGGAGCCGTGCCATCTCGGCGGACTGGCGCGCCTCGGCGAGCGCTCCTGTAAGCCCGTGGCCGGGGATGAGGCGCGGCCTGTCGGCAAGGGTGGCACCGTCGAAACGCAAGGCAGGTGGCAGCGCCTCGGCGGCGGCGAAGCAGAGCAGAACATGCGGTGCGAGCCGCAACGCCCAGGCTGCATCGATGGCTGGCAGGGCCTCTTCGGGCAAGGCTGAGGCGGCGATGACAAGGCAGCGCGGCGTATCGGCGGGCAGCAGCGAGGAGCCGGCATAGATCCGCCGTTCGGCGGCGAGCACGGTTTCGCCGACTGCGCCGGCGAGGCTGTAGAATCCGTTGCGGCCCTCGCGCGTGCGCTCGATCCAGCCCTCGGCCGCAAGCCGCGACAGTGCGGTGCGCACCGCACCCGCGCCGACGCCGAGCCGTTGCATCAGCGCCTGAAGCGCGGTTGCTGACACCACGCCGCCGCGCGGACCGATGGCGTCGCCGAGAAACGAGACGATCAGCGACCAGGCCGACAGCCGTGCCTCCGCCTGCAAGCCGGCGAGGCGGGCTTCGAGAATCGAGGATATCGGGTCGGTCGCGCGCATGGGCTGATTGCATAGACGGTTTGGCCTGACCCCGGAAGAGGGGACGCGCTCGCTGCCGGGCGAGCTAAAGCTTCAGCCCGCCCGGTGCTCCCGGTAGATGATGAAGATGCCGCTGGCGATGATGATGGCGGCGCCGGCGAAGGTCAGGCTGTCGGGGATCTCGCTCCAGAACAGCCAGCCGAGCAGAGTTGCCCAGATGATCGCGGTGTAGTCGAGCGGCGCCACCACGACCGCGGGCGCAAGCCGGAAAGCCTGGGTCATCAGCGTCATGCCGGCGGTGCCGAAAATGGCGATGGCCGCGAACAGCCAGAGATCTTCCGCGCGCGGCGTGACCCAGACGAAGGGGACGATGAAGAGGCTGAGCAGCGCGCCGGTCCCGGTCATGTAGAGAAGCAGCGTCCACACGCTCTCCCTGGGGTCGACGAAGCGGGCCGACAGCATCAGAAGCGCATAGACGAAGGCGGTGGCGATCGGCAGCAGCGACACGGTCTGGAAGGCCGATGTGCCGGGGCGGACGGCCACCAGCACGCCGACGAAGCCCACCAGAATGGCAAGCCAGCGTTTCCAGCCCACATGCTCGCGAAACACCAGTGCCGAGAGCGCGGTGATGAACAGCGGCGCCACGAAGATCAGTGCCGTGGCCTCGGCGAGCCCAAGATGCATGATCGAGGTGAAGAACAGGATGGTGGCGCCGATCCAGAGCGTGCCGCGTGCGAGATGCGCGATCGGCCGGTGCGAGCGCAGGGCTGCGGGGCCACCCATCTTCCAGGCGATCAGGATCGCAAAGGGAAGCGCGATCAGGTTGCGCAGGAACAGGATCTGCACCGGCGAATAGCCGGCGGTGAGCGCCTTGGCGATGGCATCGTTGACGCACAGGCTCGCCACGCCAATGCACATCATGACGATGCCCGCCGAGGTGCGCGCCTTCTGCTCCGTCGCGGTTTGCAGCACGATGTCCCTCCTTCTCCCGAACCCGCGACCCTACCAGCATCGGACTGAAAATCGAGCCCGATAATGAATGGCGGCAAGGACTTGGCGTATCGCGCCGGGCGGGATGATGTCGGGATCGGGGCCGCATGCCGGGGCAGGTGTTCACGCCGGAGAGGTGCTGCCTGCCGCGCCGCACTGTTTCTTCAAGTCCTAATAAGCTTCGGGAATCAAGGCGTCCAGTCCGGCCGTTGCCGGATTGAATCCGGTTGTTTGCGTGCTACGCCCGGTAGGCGTTCATGGTGTGAAGCTCGTATTCGGCCACGTCCTCGCCGTCCTGGTTCAACACCGCGACATGCCAGCGGACTTCGCCATACTCATCGGTGCGTCGGGTCTTGCGCTTGACCGTGAGGCGGACCGAGATCGCGTCTCCGGGCGAGACCGGCTTCATGAACTTGAGCCCGTCGAGCCCGGTATTGGCGAGCACCGGGCCGGGGCTCGGTTCGACGAACAGGCCGGCGGCAAACGAGAGAAGCAGATAGCCGTGCGCCACGCGGCCGGGGAAGAACGGGTTGGCCTTCGCGGCCTCCTCGTCCATGTGGGCATAGAAGGTGTCGCCGGTGAAGTGCGCGAAATGTTCGATGTCTTCGAGCGTGACGGTGCGCGGGCCGGCCTCGATGGTCTCGCCGATGGCAAGCTCGTCGAAAGTCCGGGTGAAGGGATGGGCAGGGGATTTGGGTTGCGCGGCGCCCTTGATCCAGGTGCCGGTGATGGCCGAAATGATGTCGGGGCTGCCCTGCACGGCGGTCAGTTGCATGTAGTGCATCACGCCGCGGATGCCGCCCAGTTCCTCGCCGCCGCCGGCGCGGCCCGGGCCGCCATGGATCATGTGCGGCAGCGGCGAGCCGTGGCCGGTGGCTTCCCTGGCGCTGTCGCGGTTGTTGACATAGATGCGGCCATGGGAGGCCGCCGCGTCGAGGATCAGGGCGCGCGCGACCGCCGGGTCGTGGGTGATCAGCGAGGCGACCAGGCTGCCCTTGCCGCGGTTCATCAGGCGGCCCGCATGGGCGAGATCGCGATAGGGCATCAGCGTGGCGACGGGGCCGAAGGCCTCGACCGCATGCACCGCGTCGCCCGCGTCCGGATCGTCGCAGGCAAACAGCATCGGCGCCACGAAGGCGCCGCGCTCCGGATCGGCGCCGTCGACCTCGTAGCGGTCCGGGTCGCCGGTCAGGCGCCGGCATTCGGCCGCGATCCGGGTCGCCTTCTCGCGCACGTCGGACTTCTGCGCAGCGGAGGCGAGCGCGCCCATGCGGGTGGTCTCCAGCGCCGGGTCGCCGATGCGGATCGTGCCGAGCTTGGCGGCAATCGCGTCGCCCACTGGGCCCATCAGGGCTTCGGGCACGAGGATGCGGCGGATGGCGGTGCATTTCTGCCCGGCCTTGGCGGTCATCTCGCGCACCACTTCCTTGACCAGGATCTCGAATTCGGGGCTGTCTTGGGTGACATCCGGACCGAGCACGCTCGCGTTCAGGCTGTCCTGTTCAGCCACGAAGCGGACGCTGTTTTCGAGAAGATGCCGGCTGGAGCGCAACATCAGCGCGGTCTGGGCCGAGCCGGTGAAGCCCACCACATCCTGGTAGTCGAGGCGGTCGAGAAGGTCGCCGAGCCCGCCCGAGACGAGCTGCACCGCACCTTCCGGCAGAAGGCCGGAGCCGATCATGCGGCGCACGCATTGCTCGGTCACGTGGCAGGTCGCGGTCGCCGGCTTGACGATCGCCGGCATGCCGGCAAGCAGCGCTGGCGCAAGCTTTTCGAGCATGCCCCAGACCGGGAAGTTGAAGGCGTTGATATGGACGGCCACGCCCCTGAGCGGGGTCGCCACATGCTGGCCCACGAAGCTGCCGCCGCGCGACAGCATCTCCAGATCGCCCTCGACCAAAATATGCCCGTCGGGCAGTTCGCGCCGGCCTTTCGAGGCATAGACCATGAGCGTGGCGATGCCGCCGTCGACATCGATCTTGGCGTCGGCGGTGGTGGCGCCGGTGGTGTGGGACAGCGCGTAGAGCTCGTCCTTGTGGTTGGACAGCTCCAGCGCCAGCGCCTTCAGCATCCGGGCGCGGTCGTGGAAGCTCATCGCCCGCAGCCCCGGTCCCCCCTTGTTGCGGGCATGGGCGATCATGCCGGCGGTGTCGAGCGTCGCCTGGCCGGCCATCGCCAGCGGTTCGCCGGTCACGGCGCTGGCAATCGGGCGCGCGCCTTCGTCGGCGGGCAGCCAGCGGCCACCCAGATAGCTGTGAACGTTGATCAGACCCATGTCTCTCTCCCCTGGCGCGCGGAGGCGCCTTCCATAAGTCGCGTTGGCCGGTTCAGGCCGGGTTCAGCCCTTGAAGACTCCTGCCGGTTTCCAGGAACCCGGGCTCTGCGCCGCCACATCGGCAAAGGCTTCGCGAAGCCGGTCGATCCCGGTTTCCTCGGCCCAGAACATCGGGCCGCCCAGGTGTTTGGGGAAGCCGTAGCCCTCGGTCCAGACGATATCGACGGCCGTGTCGCTCGATGCGATCCCCTCTTCGAGGATCAGGTTCGCCTCGTTGACGATCGCCGCCATGATGCGCATGACGATCTCCTCGTTCGAGAACGTCTTTGGCGTCACGCCCTGCTCCTCGCGCCAGGCGGCCACCATGGCCTCGATCTCGGGATCGGGCGCGCCCTTGCCGGCGGTATGGTCGTACCAGCCCTTCTTGGCCGCGCTGCCGCGGCCCTGGCGGCCCATTTCGCAGAGCCTGTCGGCGATATCGACATAGCGGCCCGGCCAGGTACCCGCCGCGCGCTGGCGCTTGCGGTTGGCCCAGCTGATCTGCAACCCGGTCAGGTCCTGCAACTCGTAGGGTCCCATCGGCATGCCGAGCGACCGCATGGCCGCATCGACCGCATAGGGCGAGGCGCCGTCGGCGACCATGTAATCCGCCTGGCGGCGATAGGCCGAGAGGATGCGGTTGCCGATGAAGCCGTCGCAGACGCCGGTCTCGACCGGGATCTTGCCGAGCCCGCGGGCGAAGGCGAAGGCGGTGGCCATGGTCTCGGCGGAACTGGCGTCGGTGCCCACCACCTCGACGAGCTTCATGATATTGGCGGGCGAGAAGAAATGCAGGCCCAGGAACCGGCCCTGGCCGGGCAGACCGCGGCTGATCAGGTTGGGATCGAGATAGGAGGTGTTGGTGGCAACCAGCGCGTCCTCACGCATCACCGCGACCAATTCGGTGAACACCGCGCGCTTGACATCCGCGTCCTCGAACACCGCTTCGATGGCGATGTCGGCATCGAAGGCCGCAGCATAGCTGTCGCCGGCCTCAAGCTTCGCGCGCCGGGCCTCGGCCTTGTCCTCGCCGATGCGGCCTGAGGCCAGATCCTTGGCGATGATGGCTTCGACGCGGCCACGCCCCGCTTCGGCGCTGGCGCTGTCGCGCTCGATGATCGTGACCCGGTGGCCGGCGGCGAGGCAGGCCGCGGCAATGCCCGCGCCCATGAGGCCGCCGCCGACGATCGCCACATGCTCGATCTTCGCAGCCTCGATGTCGCGCAGCCGCTCCGGGCGGGTGACGGCGCGGTTGGCGAAGAACAGCCGCCGCAAGGCCCGCGACTGCGCGCTCTGGCGCAGGTCGAGATGGGTCTGGCGTTCGATCGCCTGGCCTTCGGCAAAGGGCAGGCGCGCTGCGAGCGCGGTGGTCTCAAGCGCGATGAGCGGCGCTTCGGCGCCCTTGGCGGATTTGGCGATCTCGGCTTTCAGCGCGGTGAGGTCGGCGTCCGTGACGGACCGCGTGGAGGTTTTGGCGGGACGCGCGGGGAGGGCATCGCGGAAGGACGCGAGTGCTGCCATGGGATCGCCCGAGAAGACCAGATCGAGGCCGCCCATCTCTTCGAAGGCCTTGGCACTGACCGGCTTGCCGCTGGCGGCCATGCGGGCGGCCGGCTCGAGCCCGATCACCCGGGGCAGGCGCTGCGTGCCGCCGGCGCCGGGGATCAGGCCGAGATTGACCTCGGGCAAGCCGAAACGGGTGTTTGCGTCGGCCAATCGCCAGGCGCAGGCGAGCGCCAGTTCGAGACCGCCGCCGAGCACGGTGCCGTGCATCACGGCGATAAAAGGCGTTTCGCTCGCCTCGATGGCGTCGAGCACGTCGGGCAGGTGCGGCAGCGGCGGCGGGCCGGCAAATTCGGATATGTCGCCGCCGGCGACGAAGGTCTTGCCGGCGCAGACGAGTGCCGCGGAGGTGCAGCCGGCGTCGTTGACCTCGGCCAGCGCGTCCATCAGCCCCTTGCGCACGCTGACCCCGAGCGCATTGACCGGCGGATTGTCGATCGTGACCAGCGCATGACCGTTCTCGATCGCAACGGTGACGACCCTTTTTTCCGGTTGGGACGCGGGCGGTGCGGAAGGGGTGGTCACGGGCGGGGCTCCTCGGGTTCCGGATGACAAATTGCCGATGTCGGACTGGTGATTATTAATTGACCAACCGGTCGGCTTATGCAACCTTAATTTTCAGGAGGAGCCTAGCCATGAGTGAACCGGTTTTACAGTCCTGGAACGGTGGTGTGATGGAACTTACACTGAACCGTCCGGACCGATTGAATGCCTTCAATGACGAGATGCATGTCGCGCTTGCCGGGTTTCTCGACATGGCGCGCGACGATGTGCGCTGCCGGGCGGTGCTTCTGACCGGGGCGGGGCGCGGCTTTTGCGCGGGCCAGGATCTCGGCGCGCGGGATCCCGCAAAAATGGATGGCCCGCCCGATCTCGGCGACACCATCGCCCGCTTCTACAATCCGCTGATCCGCCGCATCCGCACGCTCGAAAAGCCGGTGGTCTGTGCGGTCAACGGGGTAGCCGCCGGCGCGGGCGCCAATCTGGCGCTTGCCTGCGACATCGTGCTGGCCGCCCGCGGCGCGAAATTCATCCAGTCCTTCGCCCGGGTGGGGCTCATTCCCGATGCGGGCGGCTCCTGGATGCTGCCGCGGCTGATCGGCGAGGCGCGCGCCAAGGCGATCGCCATGACCGCGGAGCCCGTGACCGCCGACCGCGCCGAGCACTGGGGCATGATCTGGAAGTCCTGTGACGATGCCGAGCTGATGGGCGAGGCGAGGGCGCTTGGCGCCAAACTTGCCGCCGGGCCGACCTTCGGGCTCGGCAAGACCAAGAGCCTGATCCAGGCCGCGGCCGGGCAGGTGCTCGACGATCATCTCGACCTCGAAGCCGCGACCCAGCGCGACTGCGGCTTCCATGCCGATTACGCCGAGGGCGTGCGCGCCTTTCTCGAAAAGCGCGAGCCGGAGTTCGGAGGCGGGCAATGAGCGCGATCAGCGATCAGGAGCGTGCCGAGCGCTCGTCGGAAGCCATGTGGAAGGACGACCACATGAGCCAGTCCAACGGCATGACCGTCGAGACGGTCGGGCCTGGCACGGCCACGCTGTCGATGGTGGTGCGCAAAAACCATCTCAACGGCCACGGCTCGTGCCACGGCGGGGCGATCTTCACGCTCGCCGACAGCGCCTTTGCCTTTGCCTGCAACAGCCGCAACGCGATCACCGTGGCGCAGCATTGTTCGGTCACGTTCCTGGCGCCGGGGCGGGAGGGCGACCGGCTGACGGCGACGGCGCGGGAAGTCACGCTTGCCGGCCGGTCCGGGGTCTATGACGTCACCGTGACCCGCGATGACGGCACCGCGATTGCCGAATTTCGCGGGCTGTCGCGCACGGTCGCAGGCACGCATTTCGAGGAGCCCGCGGCCTGAGCTGCCGGGTACAGCAGTTTGAGGAAAGTGGGGGGCAGCCTGGGAGGCGCCGCCCCGGTTCGAGGAGGAACCCATGCTTGACCTAACCCCGGATCGCGCCAGTCTCGATCCGATCGAGATCGCGTCGCGCGACGAGATTGCAGCACTTCAGCTCAAGCGGATGCAATGGTCGCTTCGCCATGCCTATGAAAACGTGCCGCATTACACGGCGGCCTTCGACGCCAAGGGCGTGCATCCGGACGATCTCAAGTCGCTATCGGACCTGTCGAAGTTTCCGTTCACGACCAAGCTCGACCTCAGGGACAACTATCCCTTCGGCATGTTCGCAGTGCCGCGCGAGAAGGTGGTGCGGCTGCATGGCTCGTCGGGCACCACCGGCAAGCCCACGGTGGTGGGCTACACCGCGGGCGATATCGCGATGTGGTCGGATCTGGTGGCGCGCTCGATCCGCGCTTCGGGCGGGCGCAGCGGCGATATCGTCCATGTCGCCTATGGCTACGGCCTTTTCACCGGCGGGCTCGGCGCGCATTATGGCGCGGAGCGGCTGGGCTGCACGGTGGTGCCGGTTTCGGGCGGCATGACCGAGCGGCAGGTGTCGCTGATCACCGATTTCAAGCCGCGCGTGATCATGGTCACGCCCTCCTACATGCTCTCGATCCTCGACGAATTCCGCCGCGCCGGCGTGGATCCGCGCGAGTCCTCGCTGGCGGTCGGCATCTTCGGCGCGGAACCCTGGACCAATGCCATGCGCTCGGAGATCGAGCAGGCCTTCGACATGCATGCCGTCGACATCTACGGTCTTTCGGAAGTGATGGGGCCGGGCGTTGCCAACGAGTGCGTCGAGACCAAGGACGGGCTGCATATCTGGGAGGATCATTTCTACCCGGAAGTCATCGATCCTGTGACCGAGGAAGTTCTGCCCGACGGGGAGATCGGCGAACTGGTGTTCACCACGCTGTCAAAGGAGGCGCTGCCGATGGTGCGCTACCGCACCCGCGATCTGACCCGGCTGATGCCGGGCACCGCGCGCTCGATGCGGCGGATGGAAAAGATCACCGGCCGCTCCGACGACATGATCATCCTGCGCGGGGTCAATGTGTTCCCGACCCAGATCGAGGAACAGATCCTGAAATGCGCGGGCCTCGCGCCGCATTTTCAGATCGAGCTCACCCGCTCCGGCCGCATGGACGACATGACGGTGCATGTGGAAGCCAGCGCCGGTGCCGCCGACGCGGAGGCGCGGGCCGCTTCGGCACGGGAACTCGCGCACCACATCAAGAGCACGGTCGGCGTGTCCGCGCGCATCGATGTTGCCGAACCGGGCGCCGTGGCGCGCTCGGAAGGCAAGGCCAAGCGCGTCGTCGACAACCGGCCGAAGGGCTAGATTTCATGGCTCGCACCATCGCCAAGGACCACGAGGAAAAGCGCGAGGCGATCCTGCGCACGGCCGCTGCGTTCTTTGCCGAACACGGCTTCGACCGGGCCTCGATGGGCAAGCTCGCGCAGGCCTGCGGTGTCTCCAAGGCGCTGATCTACCACTATTATCCGTCCAAGGATGCGCTGCTGTTCGACATCCTCGACACGCATCTGGCGTCGCTGGTCAAGGTGGTGGAGGCGGCGGCGCTCGAGCCCGGCACGGCGCAGGAGCGGCTGCGGGCGCTGGTCCGGGCGATCCTGATTGCCTACCGGGATTCAGACGCGGAGCACAAGGTGCAACTCGACGCGCTGTCGTCGCTGCCCGAGGACAGCCAGCGGCATCTGCGCGGGCTGCAACGGCGGCTGGTGACCTGCATGTCGGACGCGGTGCGGGCGCTCGAACCCGACCGCTTTACCGCCCGGCCGGATCTGGTGGGGCCGGTGACGATGTCGGTGTTCGGTATGCTCAACTGGTTCTATCTCTGGCACCGGCCCGGCGGCCCGGTCGACCGCGACGCCTATGCCGACATCGTCACCGACCTGGTGATCGGTGGTCTGCCCGCGGTGTGCGCGGGGGAGTAGGAAACGTAAAGCTTGATGCAGATGCCCAATGCAAGGTCTTCCGGGCAGGGGCTCGATCCCGGGCATGTCGTTTCGGAAGGTGACGGCGTCACAATTGCAATCCACATGCGCTACTCTTGACTTTCAAAGGGAGCAGACCCTATTTGGTCGATGGAGGCTTTGCGGCGGAAACGTTGCATTGCCTTTTTCATTTGTGGCTGTCAGCGCTCCCGGGTCCGCAAATCCCTGACCTCCTTGACGCCCCATACCGTCTGGCCGCCTTCTGTGCGGCGGCTGTAGCGCATTCGCTTGATGGCTTCGACCAGCGGAGTCAATTCCGGCCGGGTCGTGACGGGCATGCGAGGCAGGCGAAGACCCCAACTTGTAATATAAGCTACCAAATCCGCGACCTGAATCAGGGAACTCAGATCGCTGTGAACGAAGAACGGTTCCGGCACGATAAGCCGCGATCTCGTCCGGCCGTTCGCGGTCCGCAGAAAGTACCTGGATATCTGTCCAAGCAGCACGTGGCTGGCGGATTTGTCCAACTCATCGAATACGAGAAAACCCATCGGATCGCCGGGCATCTGATTGAGGAAATGATAAAAGCGTTCCAGAAAGAAGGCGTAGTCCTTCCGCATCGCCTGATCGTTTGGCGGGCGAGGCGCGCCCTGGGGCACCATCGTCGCGAACACTTTGCCCTGATGGCTGTGGGCGAGATCCAATACAAACTCGACATAGGCGAGCTTGGCCTGTGCCAGCGCGGTGAGGCCGGCTCGCGTTGGATGCGCGCCATGTTCCAGCATCGCTTTCGCGAAACGGGTTCGTTCGCCATGCGGTATGGACCCATCTGACCTGCAAGCCGGAAGGTCTTCGCCTTTAGAAGCTCCTTGGCCTTGGCTTCGGCACCATAGGCTTCAAACAGCCTCATTCCGAAAAAATACTGTTGGGCATCGGATATCTGCCGGATCAGCGGCCAAATCTTGCGGTCCTCAATCGCAAACCCGGCGAGCACTTCATAGGGCGAATACCTTTGATCTTGACCGGATTCATCGACAAACAATGCCCAGCTCATGATCGTGTTTCCTGCAAAGGTGCGGGCGACAGGGTGTCAGGCCTTGAAGAGTGTCTCAGGAGAAGGAACTCTGAAACTGTGCACATCGGCCTCCTTCAACACAGTTTCGGCACATCCAGCAGGAGACGGCCCGTTTTCCCAGGCCGTCTCAATTGTCAAAGTCAGCATTCATGACAGCGTCGAAGCAAGCGACGGGCTTTTCTCAGCTGTTGTCTTCGACCGGGGCGGCGGGGCCGTTCTTCTTGATCGAGTCGATGGCATTCTGGGCGCTGGCCTTGCTGGTATAGCCCTCCGTCGAGAACATGATTTCGCTGTTGTACTTGAAGCGGACCCGGTACTCGCCGGCCTTGTCTTTGTAGATCTCGAATTTGTGTGCCATGCACTTACTCCCAATGCAGTGTGAATCGTACGCGACCAAGTTGACATCTGGAAACGGCTTTCACAAGCCGGATGCACAGGGGAAAACCTTCGGTGGCCGCAAGATCGCCCGCGTGACGGCCGGTCCCGGTCGAGGGGCATCGTGGCCAAGCCTCGGGCCTTCGCGCGGCCATGCCGGCGGTTTGCGGCGCTTTGAGAGACGGCGCGGACGGGGGCGGGCTTGAGGAAATCGAGGGTCACGTGAGCGCAAGGAGGCTTGGTTTGCAGGCCGGCTCCGCTTCGACGGGATCGATGCAATCCGCCAGTCTCGGCGCCTTGCGGCCATTTTCATGAGCAATATTGACGGTCCTGCGCTTTGGCGCTTCTGTGAAGCCTGCCAGTGCCTGATCGGGTGCTGCCGAAGGAGTCCTGCATGAACGGTTCTGCATCCGGCCTTGAAAATCTGCCCGTCACGGGTGGCGGCGCGTTCGAGATGGCGGCCCGGTTGTGGCAGGCGCTTGGCGGCGGAGCCGCGCGCCCCGATCAGGTGGAGATCGCCGGGGTCGGTGCCTTGCCTTCCGTGTTCGCGGTCAGCGATTTCGCCGCCGCGGCGATGGCCACGGCCGGGCTGGCGGTTGCGGAATGGGTCGGCCTTCACGCCGGCCAAGCGCCGCAGGTCAGGGTCGATCGGCGGCTCGCCTCGCTGTGGTTCGGGTTTTCGATCGCGCCCGACGGCTGGGAGCTGCCATCGGCCTGGGATGCGGTCGCGGGCGATTACGCCACCGCCGACGGCTGGATCCGGCTGCACACCAATGCACGGGCGCATCGCGATGCGGCGCTGTCGGTGCTCGGGTTTCCTGCCGACCCCGTGCCCGGGCGCGAAGCCGTGGCGGCCGCCGTCGCGAAATGGCGCGCGGATGCATTGGAGGCGGCCGTGGTTGCGGCGGGCGGCTGTGCCGCAGCCATGCGCGATCCGGAGCAGTGGGCCGCGCATCCGCAGGGGCGGGCGGTGCTGGCCGAACCGCTGATGCATGTCGAGCGGCAAGGCGCCGCACTGCGTTTCAGCCGGCAAGTTGATGCTCTGCGCCCGCTCTCCGGAATACGGGTGCTCGATCTCACGCGCGTGCTTGCCGGGCCGGTGGCGACGCGGTTTCTGGCGGGGTTCGGCGCCGATGTGCTCAGGATCGATCCGCCGGGCTGGGACGAAGGCGCGGTAATCCCGGAAGTCACGCTCGGAAAGCGCTGCGCCCGGCTCGATTTCAAACAGGCCGGCGACCGCGAGCATCTGAAAGGGCTCATCGCCGAGGCGGATATTCTCGTCCACGGCTATCGCCCGGATGCGCTTGAGCGGCTGGGGCTGGGAGCCGATGTCCGCCGCGCCCTCAATCCGGGCCTGGTCGATGTCTCGCTGGATGCCTATGGCTGGAGCGGACCCTGGGCGGGCCGGCGCGGTTTCGACAGTCTGGTGCAGATGAGCGCAGGCATTGCCGCAACGGGCATGGCCGAGGCGGGGGCTGCCCGCCCGGTGCCGCTGCCGGTGCAGGCGCTCGATCATGGCGCGGGCTATCTGCTCGCGGCTGCAGCGGTGCGGGGCCTCGTGCTGCGCGCGATGCAGGCGACAGGGTCACGCTGGTGCACCTCGGTGGCCCGCGTCGGCGGCTGTCTTGCCGGGTATAGGCAGTCGGGGGATGTGGCGCTGATCGGCAAGCCCGAGCCGCATGATTATGACGCTGCCCTCGAAGCGACCGGCTGGGGGCCGGCGCGCCGGCTCAGAGCCCCGCTCTGCGTGGGCGTCGCCCGCATGGGCTGGGATCGGCCCGCGGGGCGGCTCGGGACTGCGCCGGCCGCCTGGTGACGCCGGTTCGGCACGCCCGACGGTCCGGCGCCTGCCGGATTGATGGGCACCATCCTGCCCGTCGTTTCATCAAGGCGGGCAATCACTTGCCCATCGCGCCGTTCCCATTTGGCAAAGCGCCCCTAATTCCTGTAAACGGGTACATGGCATGGGTGTTGCATATTGGCACCCGTATCACTGCGCGGAGGAGAGACGCGCGGATCCCGGATTGATCGGAACACGGAGGAATAACCGATGATCACCATAAACCGCAGAAGCATGGTCACGTTGATGGTGGCGAGCGCCATGGCGCTGTCGCTGGCCCCGGCCAAGGCCGACCAGTTCGTCAACATCCTGACCGGCGGCACCTCGGGCGTCTACTATCCGCTCGGCGTCGGCCTGTCGAAGATCTACGCGGAGAAGATCGAGGGCGTGCGCACCCAGGTGCAGTCGACCAAGGCTTCGGTCGAAAACCTCAACCTGTTGCAGCAGGGTAAGGGCGAACTGGCGCTGGCGCTCGGCGATTCCGTCAAGCTTGCCTGGGAAGGCGATCCGGAGGCCGGCTTCAAGGGGCCGCTCGACAAGCTGCGCGGCATTGCCGCAGTCTACCCGAACTATATCCAGATCGTGGCCTCCAAGGAATCGGGGATCACCGATCTCGCCGGCCTGAACGGCAAGAGCCTTTCGGTGGGCGCTGCCAAATCCGGAACCGAGCTCAATGCCAGGGCGATCTTCGCCGCCGCCGGCATGACCTATGACGATCTGTCCAAGACCGAATATCTGCCGTTCGCGGAATCGGTGGAGCTGATCAAGAACCGGCAGCTCGACGCGACGCTTCAGTCGGCCGGCCTCGGCGTGGCTTCGATCAAGGACCTGTCGACCTCGGTCGACGTGCAGATGGTGGCGGTGCCCGAAGATGTCGTGAAGGCGCTCGGCGCGCCCTATATCGCGGCCACCATTCCGGCCGGCACCTATGGCGGCCAGGACAGCGACGTGCAGACCGTGGCCGTCGTCAACTTCCTCGTCACCCATTCCGATGTCAGTGACGATCTGGCCTATGAGATGACCAAGCAGCTGTTCGAGAACCTTCCCGAACTCGAAGCCGCCCACAAGGCCGCAACCCAGATCAAGCTCGAAAACGCGCTTAACGGCATGCCGTTGCCGCTGCATCCGGGCGCGGAACGCTACTACAAGGAAAAGGGCATGATGTAGCACCGGGGCGGCCCGGGGCTTCAAGCTGACCAAGCGGCGGGACCGGAGAGCCGGTCCCGCCGTGTTCGACTTGTGCGTGGTGGGGAGGACACCCAATGCTTCATGACCAGACACCGCATCGCGCGCCCGACGAGCGGCCGGATCTCGGCCTGCACGATCCGTTGGCCGAGAGCTTTCCGAACAGCCTCGAAGGCCGGCTCCTGTTCTGGATCGCGCTCGTCTTTTCGCTGTTCCAGATCGCCACGGCCGCGCATCTGATCGACTTTCCGAGCCAGGTGGTGCGCGCGTTCCATGTGGGCTTCCTGATGCTGCTCACCTTTCCGCTGGTGGCGGCGGCGCGGGGCGCGGGGCCGCTGCTCAAGGCGGGGGCCTGGCTGCTCGCCGGCCTCGGCGTCGCGGTCGCGCTCTATCAGTGGGTGGAATACACCGAACTTCTGATGCGGGCGGGCGATCCGCTCACGCGCGACATGGTGCTCGGCGTGATCGCGCTCGTCACGGTGTTTGCGGCTGCCTGGGTGATCATGGGGCCGGCGCTGCCGATCATCTCCGGTGCGTTTCTCGCCTATTGCCTGTTCGGCGAATATCTGCCGGCGCCGCTCGACCATCGCGGCTACGACTTCTCCCAGGTGATCGACCACATGACCTATGGCACGGAAGGGATCTACGGCATCCCGATCTTCGTGTCGTCGAGTTTCATCTTCCTGTTCATCCTGTTTGGAGCGTTCCTCGAAAAGGCGGGCATGATCCAGCTGTTCACCGACGTCTCGCTCGGCCTGGTCGGCCACAAGCGCGGCGGGGCCGCCAAGGTCTCGGTGATCTCGTCGGGCCTGATGGGCACGATCTCGGGCTCGGGCGTCGCCAATGTGGTGACCACCGGGCAGTTCACGATCCCGCTGATGAAGAGCTTCGGCTACCGCGCGGCCTTTGCCGGCGGGGTGGAATCGACCTCCTCGATGGGTGGGCAGCTGATGCCGCCGGTGATGGGAGCGGTGGCCTTCATCATGGCCGAGACGCTGGGCGTCGAATATTACGAGGTGGTGCAGGCGGCGATCATTCCGGCGATCCTCTATTTCGCCTCGACCTTCTGGATGGTGCATCTCGAAGCGGGCCGGCACAATCTCATGGGCCTGCCCAAGGAAGAGCTGCCGTCGCCGCTCAAGGCGCTGAAGGCGCAGTGGTATCTGGTGCTGCCGCTGCTGATGCTGATCTATCTTTTGTTCTCGGGCTACACGCCGCTGTTTGCGGGCACCGTCGGGCTTGCGCTCACGGTGCTCCTGATCCTCGGCGGCTCGGTGGCGCTGGGGCTGCCGGCGGGCGTGATCCGGCTCATCTTCTGGGTTGGGCTCGGGCTGGTGGCGGCCGCCTTCCTGCAGTTCGGCATCATGGTGATCGTCGGCGCAGTTGTTGCGCTGGTGGCCTGGAACGCGTTCTCGAAAGGCGGGCGCGAAACGCTCGTCATCTGCCGCGATGCGCTCGCCGACGGCGCCAAGACGGCGTTGCCGGTCGGCGTCGCCTGCGCGGTGGTGGGCATCATCATCGGCACCATGACGCTGACGGGCGCGGCCAACACCTTCGGCCAGTTCATCGTCTCGGTCGGCGGGCACAGCCTGTTCCTGTCGCTGGTTTTGACCATGGTCACCTGCATCGTGCTCGGCATGGGCATTCCCACCATCCCGAACTACATCATCACCTCCTCGATCGCCGGGCCGGCGCTGCTCGAACTCGGCGTGCCGCTGATCGTCAGCCACATGTTCGTCTTCTATTTCGGCATTCTCGCCGACCTGACGCCGCCGGTGGCGCTCGCCTGCTTCGCCGCGGCGCCGATCGCCAAGGAGAGCGGGCTCAAGATCTCGCTGGAGGCGATCAAGGTGGCGGCCGCCGGTTTCGTGATCCCGTTCATGGCGGTCTATACGCCGGCCTTGATGCTCCAGGACGGCGGGCCGCTCGCCGAGGCGATCGGCTATGTGCCGGCGGTGATGTATATCGTCGCCAAGGTGGTGCTGGCGATCGGGCTCTGGGGCGCGGCGGTGATCGGCTTCCTCGGCGGACGTCTCGGCTGGCCGATGCGGGCGCTGGCGATGGCCGCGGCTTTCACGCTGATCGCCTCGCTGCCGATCACCGACGAGATCGGTTTCGCGCTCGCCGCGCTGTTTGCGCTGCTGGCCTGGCGCAAAAGCCGGTCCGGGGCGGCCGTGGCCTAGATGGCGCTCGGGCTCTGCATCGTGGCGGGCGGAAAGTCGCTTGCGCTGGCGGCAGGCCTGTTCACGCTGAGCTGGACCCATTCGGTGGAGAAGACCGACTGGCGCGAGAGCTACCGGGTGGGCGCCGCGGGGCTGGAACTCACAGAGGCGCGGGTCAAGGGATCGGGCGCCGGCATGGACCCGGGCGAGGGGGCGCGGCTCGAACACGGCTGGTGGGTGTGGCAGCCCGATGTGCCCCCCATTCCCGAACTGGTGCTGGCGGCCTCGGGCGCGACCGTGTCGGCCTGGAGCCTCTGTCATTCCGGCGGCTGCGAGACGCTCGGCGCGGAGCCGGGCGCACCAGTGCATATCAAGCCCTGCGCGATGTGATCGGCCTGCGGACCTGGCAGGCCACAGGGGCCTGTCATGGCGATCCGCCCGTGCGGCCCGCGCCGAGTTGCAGTCTTCATTGATCCTGTCGGCCAGCTGCGACGTAGAAGCTTGCGAATGGGGCTTTGCGTCGCGGCACGGCGGTCCTACAAGGATATCAACTGCGCCGGCCGGACCCTTCGCGGGGCTTCCATTGCGCATTCACGGAGAGTTTCGGACACGATGGGCAAGTTTTCATTCCCGATGGCCGCAGGCCGGGCCGAAGCGCTCGGCGAGATCCATGCCCGTCCTTACGTGCCGGTGGGCAAATCACGGGTGATCTTCCAGCTCGCGTTCCTGACCGAAGGGGGGGCTGTGGTCGACCATGCGGTGCTGTCCGGCCTGGCGCGCGCCCGCGGCGTGTCGGCGCCCACGCGCGACACCGCGCATTTTTCCATGGGTTGGGGGCAGGGCACGCTGCGCTGGGAGCGGCACACCGAATTCTCCACCTATTTCTGGGACACGCCGGCGCCGCCGGCCTTCGGCCAGAGCATCGACACCCATCCCTTCGGCGACCAGTTCTCGCCGCCCGGCAGCCTGATCTCGGGCATCCGGCTCGAGGTGCGCCCCGATGGGCCGGAGACGCAGGCCGCGATCCAGAGTTTCGACCCCACCAGCCTGTGCGTGAGCGAACTCAAGGGCGGGCAGGCGATGGTCGCCACCGATTTTCGCCAGGACGGCGACGGACTCACCCGCATCCTCCTGATCGACAAGGGCATGAGCGACGCGCGGCGCGGCACCGTGGTGCAGCGGCTGCTCGATATCGAGACCTACCGGACACTCGCCGCGCTCGGCCTGTCGCTGGCGCGCTCGCTGTCGCCCGAAATGCGCCGGATCGAGGACAATCTGAGCAAGATCACCCAGGAAATGAAGACCGGCGCGCGCGACAACGCCGACAGCCTGCTCTCTGAGATCACCAGTCTTGCCGCAGAGCTTGAGGCCAATGCGGCCGCCAGCCTCTACCGGTTCGGCGCAAGCCGCGCCTATTACACGATCGTGCGCGAGCGCATCGCGGCGTTGGCGGAATCCTCGCAGCCCGGTGTCGAGACCATCGGTTCGTTCCTGGAGAAGCGGCTCGCGCCGGCGCTCCGGACCTGCGTGTCGATCGAGGAACGGCAGGCGAACCTGTCGCGCAAGCTCTCGCGTGCCACCTCGCTGCTTCGAAGCTGGATCGATGTCGAGCTCGAGCGCCAGAACAGTGCGCTGCTAAGTTCCATGAACCGCCGCGTGAAGCTGCAATTGCGGATGCAGCAGACCGTGGAAGGCCTGTCGGTGGCGGCGATTTCCTACTACATCGTCGGCCTGTTCAGCTATCTCGCCAAGCCGCTCGACAGTCTCGGCCTGCCGATCAAGTCCGGGTTCGCGATCGGCCTGTTTGTGCCGGTCGCCATCGGCGTCACCTGGATGACGGTGCGCTCGATCCGGAAGGCCCATGACATCGAGGACAGGGCCGAAGGCGTCGACAAGGATTAGCAGGACCCCGCGCACAAAAATGCCGCCCCGGCGAACCGGGGCGGCTGTTGCGTCTTGGCGGATGCTTCGATCAGAAGTCCATGCCCGACGGCATTGCCGGGGCGGCTTCCTTCTTGGGCTTTTCGGCGATCATGGCTTCGGTGGTGACCAGAAGGCCCGCGACCGAGGCCGCGTCCTGAAGCGCGGTGCGCACCACCTTGGCGGGGTCGATCACGCCCATCTTGAACAGGTCGCCATATTCTCCGGTCTGGGCGTTCCAGCCCCAGGCGAACTCGGTCTTCTCGCGCAGCTTGCCGACGACGATCGAGCCTTCGGCGCCCGCGTTCTGGGCGATCTGGCGCACGGGCGCCTCGATCGCGCGGCGGACGATGTCGATGCCGACGCGCTGGTCGTCATTGGCGGGCTTCAGGGCTTCGAGCGCGCCGATCGAGCGCAGCAGGGCCACGCCGCCGCCGGGCAGGATGCCTTCCTCGACGGCTGCGCGGGTCGCGTGCAGCGCATCGTCGACGCGGTCCTTCTTCTCCTTGACCTCGACCTCGGTCGAGCCGCCGACGCGGATCACGCCGACGCCGCCGGCGAGCTTGGCCAGCCGCTCCTGCAGCTTCTCGCGGTCATAGTCGGACGAGGTTTCCTCGATCTGCGCCTTGATCTGGGCGATGCGGCCGTCGATCTCCTTGCGCGAGCCGGCGCCGTCGATGATGGTGGTGTTTTCCTTCTCGATCGACACCTTCTTGGCGCGGCCGAGCATGTTCAGCGTCACGTTCTCGAGCTTGATGCCGAGATCCTCGGAGATCACCGAACCGCCGGTCAGGATGGCGATGTCCTCGAGCATGGCCTTGCGGCGGTCGCCGAAACCGGGTGCCTTGACGGCAGCGATCTTGAGGCCGCCGCGCAGCTTGTTGACGACCAGGGTCGCCAGCGCCTCGCCCTCGACATCCTCGGCCACGATCAGCAGAGGCTTGCCGGACTGCACCACGGCTTCGAGCACGGGGAGCATGGCCTGCAGGTTCGAGAGCTTCTTTTCGTGGATCAGCACATAGGGCTCGTCGAGCTCGACGCGCATCTTGTCCTGGTTGGTGATGAAATAGGGGGAGAGATAGCCGCGGTCGAACTGCATGCCCTCGACCACTTCGAGTTCGGTCTCGGCGGTCTTGGCTTCCTCGACGGTGATGACGCCGTCATTGCCGACCTTCTGCATGGCTTCGGCCAGGTAGCGGCCGATTTCGGTGTCGCCATTGGCCGAAATGGTGCCGACCTGGGCGATTTCGTCATTGTTGGAGATCTTGCGGGCATTCTTCTTGAGTTCGCCGACGATCGCGTCCACGGCGAGATCGATGCCACGCTTCAGGTCCATCGGATTGAGACCCGAGGCCACCGCCTTGGCGCCTTCCTTGACGATCGCCTGGGCGAGCACGGTCGCGGTGGTGGTGCCGTCACCGGCGAGATCGTTGGTCTTGGAGGCCACTTCGCGCAGCATCTGCGCGCCCATGTTCTCGAACTTGTCCTCGAGCTCGATTTCCTTGGCGACCGACACGCCGTCCTTGGTGATGCGCGGCGCGCCGAAGGACTTGTCGATCACCACGTTGCGGCCCTTGGGGCCGAGGGTGACCTTGACCGCGTCGGCCAGGATATCGACGCCGCGCAGCATCTTCTCGCGGGCTTCGGTGTGGAATTTCACGTCTTTTGGAGCCATTTTTCGTTCCTTTCAGAGCTGTCAAACGATGGTTGGCAACACTCAGGCCGCGGCCTTGACCGCGGCGCCCGCCTCAAGGATCCCCAGCACGTCGGATTCCTTCATGATCAGAAGGTCCTCGCCGTCGATCCGGATCTCGGTGCCGGACCATTTGCCGAACAGGATGCGGTCGCCGGGCTTGACGTCGAGCGCCACGGTTTCGCCCTGCTCGTTGCGGGCGCCGGGGCCGGTGGCGATGACTTCGCCTTCCTGCGGCTTTTCCTTGGCGGTGTCGGGAATGATGATGCCGCCCTTGGTGCGCGCGTCGCTTTCGACGCGGCGGACAAGAATGCGGTCATGCAGTGGACGGAATTTCATGCTTTCCTCCTGGACAAACATTGATGTGAACTTCCAGTTCCGCTGGTCCGCGAACGGACCCAGGGAAGCCGGCCCGTCTCTCCCGGCGCCGGCGGCTGGTGATTTGGTTTGCGCAAAACCGGTTTTCAAGAGCCCTGATGAAAATTTTTGGCACTCCTCATGAAGGAGTGCCAAAGCCCTGATTTTAAAACGGATTATCCTGATACTCCCAACGCGTTGCGGCGCGATCCGGTGCGCGTTTGCCGCGTCGGGCCTGGGCATGACACCGGCCATTCGGGCATTTGCGGCAGGTGCGCCGGTCCCGGCGTGTCAGCACTCATTCGGAATGGCTGCCAACATCTTGATTATGCAGCTGAAATGCAGATTTGATCTTGCCAAATCGGTGCTGTTTTGGTGTCATTTCGGGGTCAAACCACAGGAGGTGCACTTCACGATGGCTTCACCTGAGTTCGAACGGCAGATGCAGGGCTACGGCCTGACCACCGCGCATATCTTCTACCGGTTGCCCGATTTCCAGTCGCTGCTGCAGACCTATGTCTGGCAGGACTACGATCTCGCGCCGGAGTTTCCCGGCATGCGCAAGTTTCTGGATTTCTGGGAAGCCCGGCTCGACGGCCGTCTGCACTCGGTCCGTTACGCGCACAAGACGCTGATCGGCCCCAATGAATGGCGGCGGATCGACGGCGAGATCCTGCTGCACTGACAGGTCGCCGCAGGGCCGGGAAGGCCCGCGCGGACTTCCTTGAGGGGACGCCGGTCGTCAGTTTGCCAAGGCTGCGCGCATGCCTGCCGCGCAGAAGCGCACCAGAACGTCGGTGAGGCGCCGGGGCTCCGCGTCCGGGCTCGCGGCGAGCGCCTCGATGCGCCAGCGCGAGGTTGACAGCGACAGCATCGCCGAAACCGAAAACACGAAGGCGACGGCGATCCGCGCCGGCTCGACCCTTGGCGTGAGCCGGGCGATCTCGCCGATGAACACGCTCGCGGTCGGGTCGAAGCAGCGCTCGGAGATCGCGTGCCAGCGGCTATCTGCCGAGACCATCGCCACCAGCCGCGCATAGGCGATCCATTGCGGGTCGCCGGCCGAGCCGTCCGCGGCATCGAGGCCGGCCTTTGCCAGATAGGGCTCCAGAAAAGCGGTAAGGACGCTGCCGAGCGTCAGGGCTTCGCCTTTCGCTTTCAGGGCATTGAGCGCGGAAAGGCGCAGCTCCGAGAGTTCCGAGGCGCGGCGCTCGACCACCCTGGCGAACAGCGCTTCCTTGCTGCCGTGGTGAAAATTGACCGAGGCGATCTGCGTGCCTGCGGCGGCGGCGATGTCGCGCACCGAGGCGCCGTCATAGCCGCGGTCCGCGAAAAGCCGCTCGGCGGCGTCGAGGATCGCGCGGCTGGTCTCGAGCGAGCGTTTCGAGGGGGCGCGCTGGCGCGGACGGGGTGCCAAATCGGGGTTCGTCGAATTTTTTGTCATGAAACATGTTGCCTTAAAATGAACGATCGTTCAATACAGAGGAGAGGAGACATCGACTGAAGCCAAGGGAGGGGCGCAGTTGAACACGAAATCGACGACGGCGGAGCCGAGTGCCGGCCCGCAGAACACACAGCCTTACGCCCTGATCGGCGCGGGCCCGATGGGGCTCGCCATGGCCAAGACGCTCAAGGAGCAGGGGATTCCGTTCCAGGGGTTCGAGCTCCATTCCGATGTCGGCGGGCTGTGGGACATCGACGGTCCGAAATCGACGATGTACGAGACCGCGCACCTGATTTCGTCGAAGACCATGACCGAGTTCGCGGATTTCCCGATGGATCCTGAGGTGGCGGACTATCCGTCGCATCGCGAACTCAAAACCTATTTCCGCAAATTCGCCGACCAATTCGGGCTGCGCGCGCATTACCTGTTCGGTACGGAAGTGCTCTCGGCCGAGCCGCTCGGCACGCCGGGCGAGGGCTGGCGGGTGACCTGGCGCGACGCGTCGGGCGACGCGCAGTCCGATATTTTCGCAGGCCTGCTGATCGCCAACGGCACGCTGTCGGAGCCGAACATGCCGGCGTTCAAGGGGACGTTTACGGGCGAGCTGATGCATTCGAGCGCCTATCGCGACCCCGATGTTTTCCGGGGCAAGCGGGTGCTGATCGTCGGGGCGGGCAATTCCGGCTGCGATATCGCCGTCGATGCGATCCATCATGGCAAGTCCTGCGACATCTCCGTGCGGCGCGGCTACTATTTCGTGCCGAAATACATTTTCGGCCGCCCGGCCGACACCATGGGCGGGACCATCAAGCTGCCGATGTGGCTCAAGCGGCGCGTCGACGGGCTCATTCTCAAATGGTTCACCGGAGACCCATCGAAATACGGTTTCCCGAAGCCCGACTACAAGCTTTACGAATCCCACCCCGTGGTCAATTCGCTGATCCTGTTCCATGCCGGCCATGGTGATATCAAGGTCCGGCCGGACATCGACCGGTTCGACGGGAACACCGTGCATTTCAGGGACGGGACCAAAGCCGATTACGACCTGGTGCTGGCCGCGACCGGCTACAAGCTGCATTACCCCTTCATCGACAAGGCGCTTCTCAATTGGCAGGGCCATGCGCCGCACCTGTTCCTCAATTGCATGCATCCCGTGCGCGACGATCTGTTCGTGCTTGGCATGGTGGAGGCCTCCGGGCTCGGCTGGCAGGGCCGGCACGAGCAGGCGGAAATGGTGGCGCGCTACATCGCAGGCCTCAAGGCCGGCACCATGGCGGCCAAAGCGCTCAAGGGCGAGAAACAGGCGGGCTTCACCCGCGCCACCGGCGGCATGAACTATATCGATCTGCCGCGGATGGCCTATTACGTCGACAAGGCCACCTATCGCACCGCAGTGACCAACTGGATTGCGGCACTGAAAGGCAAGCCCGAATGACCGACATCGACTCCATAAGGCTCAATTTCAGCCCCGAAAGCCTGATGCTGCTCAATGCGATCCTGTCGATCGTGATGTTTTCCATCGCGCTCGATCTCAGGCTGTCGGATTTCCGGGCGCTTTGGCGCGCGCCGAAAGCCCTGTTCACCGGGCTCGTCTCGCAGTTTCTGGTGCTGCCGGCGCTCACGTTCGTGATGCTGAGCATCGTGAACCCGCGGCCCTCGATCGCACTCGGGCTCATTCTGGTCGCCGCCTGTCCGGGCGGCAACATTTCCAATTTCATCACTCACCGCGCCGGCGGCAATGCCGCGCTGTCGGTGTCGATGACCGGGATCGCGACCGTGGCGGCGATCCTGTTTACGCCCCTCAACGTGGCCTTCTGGGGCACTCTCTATGCGCCCACGCGCGACATCCTGCGCGAGACCACGCTCGATCCGGTGTCGATCGCGATCACCGTGTTCTTCATGCTGATCCTGCCGCTGATCGTCGGCATTCTGCTCAACAGCAAACGGCCCGCCTGGGCTGCGCGCATCCGCAAGCCGATGCAGACGCTCTCGATGCTGATCTTCATCGGCTTCATTGCGGCGGCACTTGCGGCCAACTGGAGCTTCTTCCTGCATTATGTGGGGGCGGTGGCGCTGCTGGTGGTGCTGCACAACGGGCTTGCGCTGGCCGGCGGCTATGCCACCGCCACGATCATGGGTCTGTCGGACTATGACCGGCGCGCGGTGACGATCGAGACCGGCATCCAGAATTCGGGCCTCGGGTTGGTGCTGATCTTCGCCTTTTTCGGCGGGCTCGGCGGCATGGCGGTGGCGGCCGCGGCCTGGGGCATCTGGCATGCGGTGTCGGGGTTGGCGCTTGCGAGCCTCTGGTCGCGCAAGGCGGCGCGACGATGACGCGCGTGCTGGTCACCGGGGCGGCCGGTGCGGTGGGGCAGGTGCTGCTCGGCGAACTCGCGGCCGGAGGGCTGGAGGTGCTTGCCACCGATCTGCGCGCGCCGCAAACGCTGCCCGACGGCGCCCGGTTCGAGACGCTCGACGTGCGCGGCGGCGATGCCGAGCGGGTGGTTGCCGGCTTCAGGCCCGACGTCATCATTCATTTGGCCTCGATCGTCTCGCCCTCGCGCGGGATGACGCGCGACTTCGCCTTCGGCGTCGATGTCAACGGCACCCGCAACGTGCTCGACGCGGCGGTCGCCCATGGCGTGAAACGGCTGGTGGTGACCTCGTCGGGGGCGGCCTATGGCTATCACGCCGACAATCCGGTGCCGCTCCGGGAGACCGATCCCGTTCGGGGCAATCCGGAATTTCCCTATTCCGACCACAAGCGCCAGGTCGAGGAGATGCTGGCGCGCGCGCGACAGGATTTTCCGGCGCTCGAACAGGTGATCTTCCGGGTCGGCACGGTGCTCGGCCCCGGGCTCGAAAACCAGATCACGGAGCTGTTCCACCGGCCGCGGCTGATCGCGGTCAGGGGGGCGGACAGCCCGTTCGTGTTCATCTGGACCCGCGATCTCGCCCGGATTCTCGCGCGTGCGGTGGGCGAGGGGCCGGCAGGCATTTTCAATGTCTGCGGCGACGGCACGCTTTCGGTCCATGATCTCGCAGCCCGGCTCAACAAGCCGGTGCTGGCGCTGCCGGCCTGGGCGATCAAGGCGGGGCTCGGGATCGCGCGGCCGCTGGGGCTGTCACGCTACGGGCCGGAGCAGGTGCGGTTCCTGCAATACCGCCCGGTGCTCGATAACACCGCGCTCAAGACCGTGTTCGGCTACACGCCGGAACTGACGAGCGCCGAGACCTTCGACCTCTGGCGCAAGGCGGCGGGCCTGTGAGCCGGGTTGCCGTCATCACCGGCGGCGCGGGCGGCCTCGGCCAGGCTTTTGCGAGGGCGTTGCGGGATGAAGCGGCAGGCTGGACAATCGTGCTGGTCGATCTGCCGGGAGCGCTTGCGGGCCTTGACGAGGTTCCGGGCGTGGAGCGGGTCGCCTGCGATCTCACCGATGACGCCGAAGTCGCCACGGCCTGCGCCGGGATTGTCGCGCGGCATCCGGCGATCGAGCTCGTGATCCACAATGCCGGTGTCACCCAGATCGGGCTGTTCGGCGACACCACGCTTGCCTCGCAGCGCCGGGTGATGGAGATCAACTATTTCGGCTCGGTGCGCGTGGTGGCCGGCCTTCTCGGCGCGGTGCGCGCGGGGAAGGGGACGCATCTGGCGATCTCCTCGGTCGCGGGTTTTGCGCCGCTCTACAAGCGCACCGCCTATGCGGCGAGCAAGCATGCGCTCAACGGCTTTTTCTCTTCCCTCGCCCCGGAGGAAGCCGAACACGGCGTGCGTGTGATCATCGCCGCGCCGTCCTTCGTCGCCACCAATCCCGGCCGGCTCGACGCGGGCGAGGACGGGATCGGCCGGCCCGGCGCGGCAGCCGACGGGTTTGACGAGATGACGCCCGACAGGGCCGCGCGGATCATTCTCGACGGCTGGCGCCGCGGCACGCCCTTCATCCCCGTGGGGCGGGTGGCGCGGCTCGGCTGGTGGATCAACCGGCTCTCGCCGCGGCTCTATGCGCGGCTGATGATGCGCAACATCCGCCGCTAAACCCGCTTCCGGCGCGATCCCGCCGCGAGCACTGAACCCGGTTGTCGGAACGGCGCAGCGCCGCCGCTTTCCGCCGGCTCTTCCCTTTTTGCCTGCTGCCCGGCCTTCCATCCGCGCCAGCCCGCGCGTTGGACGCCCGGTCAGGCGTGGATCAATTTTCATAATCAATCGATTGATTAAATTCTCGCTGGTGCTAGGATCTCGTCGGAACCAGAGGTCAGGACCGATCCACGTGCCTTCCCTACCGCCACAGCCGCCGCAAGCGGCCAAACCCGGCGACCAGACCCGCCTTGCGCTTGCCCTGGCCGGCATCCGGCTGTTCGGCGCCAAGGGATTTGAGGCGACGTCCACCCGGGAAATCGCCGCCGCGGCCAATGCCAATATCGCCTCGATCGCCTATCACTTCGGCGGCAAGGACGGGCTCAGGCTCGCCTGCGCCGATCTGGTGGTCAGCAATCTCGAAGCGATCACCGGCCCGATGCTGGCTGCTGCAGAAGCGGTGAAAGACCCGGGATCGGCCCAGGAGGCGCTCGAACGCACGATCATGGCCGTGATCGACTTCCTGCTCGGCCGGCCTGAAGCCCGCGATATCGCCGCCTTCATGATCCGGGAGGTGGGCGAGCAGGGCGTGGTCATGGACAAGGTCTATCGCGCCTTTATCGAGCCCGCGCATGCGCGGCTCTGCCGGCTCCTGGGGCGCGCCACCGGCCTCGACCCTGCGAGCGACCGGATCCGGCTCGGCGTCTTCAGCATCGTCGGCCAGGTCGTCTATTTCCGCATCGGTCTCGCCGTCGTCGCCCGCGGCATGGAGTGGGACCGCATGGGGCCGGAGGAGATCGCGCGGATCAAGGAGACGATCGTCGCCAATATCCGCAATTTTATCGCCGCCAACAGGACACAGCCGTGATGACCTCGTTTCTTTGCTCGCTTCCCCTTGCCGTCACGCTGTTTTCGGGCTGCGCTGGCCCGGCGCCGCTGGCGGTCGGCTATGTCGAGGGGGAATATGTGCTGGTGGCGCCGATCGAGGCGGCGCAGATCGTCGATCTCGCAGTGGTCCGCGGCGACCGCATCGCCGCCGATCAGCCGCTCGGCCGGCTCGAACGGCGCGACGCCGAGATCGCGGTGGCCCAGGCCGAAGCGGCGCTCGCGCAGGCCCGAAGCCAGCTCGCCAACCTGAAGCAAGGCAAGCGGCCCGAAGAAATCGCCAGCATCGAGGCGGCGCTGGGCTCGGCCCGTGCGCAGGCGGCGGAGGCGGGACGCGTGCTCAACCGGCAGAAGGATCTGCTGTCGCAGGGGATTTCCACGCAGGCCACCTTCGATTCGGCTTCCACCACGCTCGAACTGGCGCAGGCCAAGGTCGCCGAACTCGAGGCCAATCTGGCCGTGGCGCGGCTGCCGGCGCGCAGCGACGAAATCAATGCCGCCCAGGCTGCGGTCGGGCAGGCGGAGGCGGTGCGGGAGTCGGCCGAATGGCGGCTGGCCAAACGCACGCTGTCGATCCCGCGGGCGGGCGTGGTCTCCGACATCATCCGCAACGCCGGCGAGGTCGCCGGCCCGCAGGCGCCGGTGCTGTCGGTGCTGCCCGACGGCGCGCTCAAGCTCAGGCTCTATGTGCCGGAACCGGCACTCTCCTCGCTCCGCGTCGGCACGCATCTTCAGGTCCGCTGCGACGGATGCGGCGAGGGCATGACGGCGACGATCAGCTACATCTCCACCGACCCTGAATTCACCCCGCCGGTGATCTACTCGCTCGAGAACCGGCAGAAGCTCGTCTATCTGGTCGAGGCGCGGCCCGACGACGATGCCTGGGCGCTGGCGCCGGGGCAGATCGTCGACGTGGTCCTGGCGGACGCAGGCAAATGAACGCGATCGAGGTCAGCGGGCTGGTCAAGCGGTTCAACGGCAAGACCGTCGTCGACCATGTGTCGATGCAGGTGGCCGAAGGCGAGATATCCGGATTTCTCGGACCCAACGGCTCGGGCAAGACCACCACGATCCGGGTGATGTGCGGGCTGCTGACGCCGGACGAGGGGACGGGCAGGGTGCTCGGCTACGACATCCGCCGCGACGGCCTCAAGATCAAGCGCGAGGTCGGCTACATGACCCAGCGGTTCTCGTTCTACGAGGACCTGTCGATCGAGGAGAACCTCACATTCGTGGCCCGGCTCTACGGAATTCATCCCGTGGTCGACGCGGTACGCGACACGCTCGAGGACCTGGGCCTGTCATCGCGCCGCAAGCAGCTTGCGGGCACGCTCTCGGGCGGCTGGAAGCAGCGGCTGGCGCTGGCGGCCTGCATCATGCACAAGCCGAAACTGCTGCTGCTCGACGAACCCACCGCGGGTGTCGACCCGAAGGCGCGCCGCGACTTCTGGGACGAGATCCACCTGAGAGCCCGGTCGGGTCTGACGGTGCTGGTTTCCACCCACTACATGGACGAGGCCGAGCGCTGCCACCGGATCCACTATATTTCCTATGGCAAGCTGCTTGCCTCCGGGACGGTGCCGGAAGTGATCGCGGGGGCGGGCCTCGTCACCTTCATCATCGAAGGCGGCGACGTGATCCGCGCCGCGCGCGAACTTGCCGGCCGGCCCGGCGTCGAACAGGTGGCGCCTTTCGGGCTGAGCCTGCATGTGGTCGGAACCGACCGGGCAGCGCTTGAAAGCGCGGTGCGGGCCGTGGCCGCCGACACCGGTGCGACCTGGCACCACGGCGAAACCGGGCTCGAGGACGTGTTCATCCAGTTCATGGCCAAATCGACGGACAACATGGCATGAACACGCTGTTTTCGTTCCGCCGGCTGATGGCGATGATCGTCAAGGAAAGCATCCAGATGCGGCGCGACCGCATCACCTTTGCGATGATGCTTGGCGTGCCGCTGATGCTGCTGATCCTGTTCGGCTATGCCATCAACCAGGACCCGAAGGGGTTGCCGGCCGCGCTCGTGACCACCAGCCAGGATCGCTACACCCGCGCGATGGTCTCGGCGATGGAAAACACCGGTTACTACCGGTTCGACCATGTGGTGGCGAGCGCCGAGGCGGCCGACCGGCTGATCAAGTCGGGCGTCGTCTCCTTTGTCGTCACGATCCCGTCCGATTTTGCGCGGCGGGTGCAGCGCGGGGACCATCCGCAGATCCTGATCGAGGCAGACGCCACCGACCCCTCGGTGGCGTCGGGCGCGATTTCCACGCTCGGCACGGTCGCGGCGCAGGCACTGCTGCGCGAGCAGTCGGCGGAAGCGCTTGCCGCCCGGCAGTCCACCGCCGCGCTCGAGGTGGTGGTGCACCGGCTCTACAATCCCGAGGGCGTGACCCAGTACAATATCGTGCCGGGCCTCCTGGGCGTGATCCTGCAATTGACCATGGTGATGATGACCTCGATGGCGCTGACGCGGGAAACCGAACGCGGCACCATGGAAAACCTGCTCGCGATGCCCGCAAGCCCGCTCGAGATCATGCTTGGCAAGGTGCTGCCGTTCCTGCTGGTCGGTGCGGTTCAGGTGGTCGCGGTGCTGGCCGCCGCACGCTTCCTGTTCAGCGTGCCTTTCGTGGGATCGATGTCGCTGCTGCTCGCAAGCATCCTGGTCTTCGTTCTCGCGCTTGTGCTGCTCGGCTACGCGATTTCGACGGTGGCGCGCACGCAGATGCAGGCCATGCAACTGACCTTTTTCTTCTTCCTGCCCTCGATCCTGCTTTCGGGTTTCATGTTTCCCTATCGGGGCATGCCCGCATGGGCGCAGGTGCTGGGCGAGATCTTCCCGCTCACGCATTTCCTGCGGATCATCCGGGCGGTGATGCTCAAGGGCGCCGACATTCACGATGTGACCTCGCCGCTGATCGCGCTCGTGGTTTTCGTTCTGGGTTTCATGCTCCTCGCGCTGGCCCGGTTCCGTCGCACGCTCGACTGAACGATCCTCTCGCCCGTCGTTTGCTGCCTTTGCCGGGTCCGTCCGGCGCTGCTCGCGGCGGTATCTTTCCCGACCGCGGCCGAGACGCGTGTTCCGGGCGCGCAAAAATCCTGCGCCGGGTAAGCAATCCGATCCCGTTTTTGTGAACGGTGAGGACACCATGTTGTGCACGATACCCGTCGCGCCGGGATTCTGGCTTGGTGTGCGCGTTTGCATAAGTATCTGAAAATTAATGGAAATATTCGATCGTATGAAGCCGGTACGGAGTTTTCAAGATAAAGTTTCAGCACGGGTTTTCACAAAAGTGTGGTTGGCAATCATGGATCTGCCGGCCCATTTGAGAGTTATCGAAACACGGCGAACGGCCGGCCCCCACCCACCGTTTCGCCCAGGATTTGAAACCGAACACTCACTGGAGACCAAGACAATGAACAAGCTTCTTATCGCCCTCGGCCTGACCCTCGCCGCTTCCACCGGCGCCTTCGCGCAGTCCTCCGCACTCGACGCCTACACCGTGCCGTCGAACACCGGCTATGCGGCTCCGCTCGCCACCGGCACCTCCAACGACCTGGTCAGCTATGACCGCGCCGACAAGGACGGTTCGCCGAGCTTTGCCGCCCCGGCAGGCGGCATCGACTACACCGCCACCGCTTCGATCGGCGGCGGCGCCTCCGACCAGGTGATCTACAACCGCGCCGGCAACGACGGCTCGCCGCGCTTCCACTAAGCGCGTTCCGCTTTCCCCACGCGGTCCGTTGGATCGCGCGGGGACCTTCCGCCCCCAATGACACACGCGCACGCCTCCCAAGACATGCCGCGAATTGAAAGGACCACTCCCATGAACAAGCTTCTTATCGCCCTCGGCCTGACCCTGGCTGCTTCCACCGGTGCCTTCGCCAAGTCCTCCGCGCTTGACGCCTACACCGTTCCGTCGAACACGGGCTATTCGGCTCCGCTCGCAACCGGCACGTCCAACGACCTGGTCAGCTATGACCGGGCCGACAAGGACGGCTCGCCGAGCTTTGCAGCGCCGGCAGGCGGCATCGACTACACCCCGACTGCATCGATCGGCGGTGTGTCGAACGACCACGCGGTCTACGGCCGCGCCGGCAATGACGGCTCGCCGAGCTACCGCTAAGCGGAAGACCGGCTTGCCGGGCATGCGGGGCGTCGGGGAAACCCGGCGCCCCGCATGCGTTTGAGGCTGCGTGTGCCTTCGAGGGGTGGCCGGGTCCGGCCATCGGGGAGACGGCGGCCTTGAGAGTTCCATCCAACCAGCAAGGGGACGAAAGGACTGCTCATGACCAGGATCAAGTTTCCGGTGCTGCCCGCCGCATTCGCCACGCTGATGTTGTCGGCCTCCGCCGTGCCGGTGCATGCCGCCAGTTGGCTGCGGCTGGGGGCCGTGACGAGCCGGCCCTACGGCCATGTCGATTATTGCACCCGCTACGCCGCCGATTGCGGCCCGCGCAAGCCGCGCGGCGCCTTGCCCGCGGCCAACCTGTCTGTCCTGAGCCAGGTCAATCTTGCCGTCAACCGCGCGATCGCCCCGGTTTCGGACCAGGACCAGTATGGACGCGCCGAGGTCTGGAGCGCCGATGCCGTGGCGGGCGATTGCGAGGATTACGCGCTGGCGAAGCGGGTGCGGCTGATGCGGATGGGATACCATCCCGAGGACCTGCTGCTGGCCATGACCTATACCGGCAGCGAATATCACACCGTGCTGGTGGTGCGCAGCCGGGCCGGCGACTTTGTGCTCGACAACATGCGCGATGACGTGGTTCCGGTCGCCGCAAGCCGGCTCGACTTCATCAAGGTGCAGTCGCCCGAGCACGGCGCGAACTGGCTGGCCGTCACCGGCACCACCCATACCGCGCCGCGCCACGCGGCCTCCTGACCCGCTCAGCGGCCGGCCGTCGCCGTCAGTTCGGGCGTGCGGCAGGTCGCGGTGACGTCGAGCGCCGGGTCGTAATGGCTGGATTTGATGTCCATCAGTCCCAGCACCGTATGGAACATGTTGTCCTGCGAGGTCGGCGCGTCGGCGCCGGCCTCCAGGCATGAGGCGGTCACGCCGAAGATCTTCGAATAGCTGTCGGAGACCCAGATGATGAAGGGCACACGGGTCTGTTCGCTGGGGGCGAACATGTAGGGCATGCCATGCAGGTACAGCCCCTTTTCGCCGAGCGACTCGCCATGGTCCGACATGTAGATCAGCGACGAGGCGAAACGGTCCGAGCGGGCGGCGAGCATGTCGATGATCTGTGCGAGCATGTGGTCGGTGGCCACGATCGTGTTGTCGTAGGCATTGACGATCTCGGCCTGGGTGCAATCGGCGAATTCCGCGGTCCGGCAGTCGGGCGTGAACAGCCGCTGCGCCTCGTCATAGCGCTGGTAATAGGTCGGGCCGTGGCTTCCCATCTGGTGCAGCACCAGCGTGGCGTTGCCCTTCAGGCCGTCGAGCCAGGCGCCGAGCGCATCGACCATCACCTGGTCCTTGCATTCCGTGTTGACGCAATAGCGCGGATCGTTCTCGATGGCGAAGTTGCGCTCCCGTACCCGGCGGGCCACGGCCTTGTCGCCGGTGTTGTTTTCCCACCAGGTGACATCGATCCCGGCATGACTGAGCACGTCGAGCAGGTTTTCGCGCGCGAGCCCCGCCTCGTGGGTGAAATCCGCCCGGCCGAGAACCGAGAACATGCAGGGAATCGACACCTCGGTCGCGGTGCCGCAGGAGGTGGCCTGGGTAAAATAGGCGATGTCGCGCTTTTCGAGTTCGGGATTGGTCTTGCGCGCGTAGCCGCCGAGCGAGAAGTTCTGCGCGCGCGCGGTCTCTCCGGCGACGATGATCGTCAGCACCGGCTTGTCGGCCTGGGCGAGCAGCGGGCCGGGTCGCGCATTCCTGTCGAGCGGGGCGGCGACGATGGTCTTTTCCTTGCCGGAGCGGATGCCGAACTTGATCACGCTGACCAGCGGCGAGATCGGGTTGAGCGTCTTGATGACGATGCGGTTGTTGCGCATGGTCGAGGCGATCGCCGGATACTGCCACAGCGCCATCACCAGGGCGAGCACGAGCAGCGGCGCAATGACCGCGAGATTGGCCTTCACCTTGGCGCCGAAACTGCGGTGCCGGATGTGCACGATGGCCACGAGCAGCGACGGCAGCACCGCATAGAGCAGCATGTGGCGGACGAAGGCGGGCGTGATCAGGTGGCCGGCCTCGGCGGGCGTTGTCGCGGCCACGTTGCGGATCATGTCGGTGTCGATGATGACGCCGAACTGCCCCATGAACCACGAGGCCGCGGCCGCGCCGACGATGGCCAGGATGAACAGCGGCTTGGTAACGTATTTCACGCTCAGCGACACCAGAAGCGCGGTCAGGAGTGCGGCAATGCCGATCGAAAAGGCGGCAAGCGCCAGCCTGTGCTCTCCGAAGGCGAGGCTCGTCTTGTTCCAGAACACCGTGTTGCAGGCGCCGAGGATGAAGGCTGACACGAGGAGGCTGAGGGTCACGCTGCCGACATGGGGCCGGGTAAGTTTCATGGTCTTGTCCTGATGGCTTTGAACTTGGTCTGGCGCGGCGGCTGTCAACCGGGCGGAAGTGCCAGGGGAATGGATATCCGGACTTCGAGACCTCCCAGCGGGGAGGTCAGAAGGTCGAGCTGGCCGCCGAAGGATTCGACGATGTCGCCCGAGATGGCGAGGCCGAGGCCGGCGCCGAGTTCCGATTGGTCGAGGCGGGCGCCGGTCTTGCTGGCCGCCGACAGCCCGGCCGGGTCGAGACCCGGACCGTCGTCGCCGATCCGGACCAGGATCGCCTCCTTGGTGACCTCGGCGCCGACCCGCACCTCGGCGCGGGCGAACCTGACCGCGTTTTCGGCAAGGTTGCCGATCAGCTCGTTGAGGTCGTCCGGATCGACCGGCGTGGTGAGCCGGGGATCGATGTCGCAGACGAGGTCGAGGTTTTCTCCGGCGGGGGTGCGCTTGAGCGCGCGCAGGATGCCGTCGACGATCGGCCTGAGCGGCGTCCGGTCGTAGCTGCGGCCATGGCGCAGCCGGGCGCGGGCCAGTTCGCGCTGGATGTGCCGGCGCATCCGCTGCGTCAGTTCCGCGATGTCGTCGGCGATCTCGCTGTCGCCCTTGGCGCGCAGCCGGTCGATGTCGGCCGAGAGCGCCGTCAGCGGGGTCTTGAGGCCATGGGCGAGGTTGGCGGCGCGGTCGCGGGCCCGGTCGATGGCCTGGTCCTGGGCGTCGAGCAGCGCATTGACCTCTTCCACCAGCGGTGCGACCTCGAGCGGCACGCCTTCGGATTCGAGCCGGCGCGCCCCGCCGTTGCGGATAGCGCTCACGCCCTCCATCACCCGGTTGACCGGCTTGAGACCTTCGCCGATCTGCAACAGAAGCCCGACCAGCAGCACCGCGCCGAGGATCGCCAGCACCGGCGCCAGATCCTTGGCGAAGCCGAGCGCGAGCGCATGGATGACGGCGCGGTCGATGGCGACGAAGACGCGCAGCCGGTGATCGCCGTCCGAGGCGGTCAGCAGCACTACGATCTCATGCACCAGCAGGCGCGAGCCCTGCGGCCCGGGGATGTCGTGCACATGGGTTTCGCCCGGCTGCAAGCGGTCGCCGGGAACCTCGAGGCTGGTGTCCCACAGCGACCGCGAGCGCAGGTGCACATCGGCGGTCATGTCGTCGACCTGCCAGTAGAGCCCGCCGAAGATCGCCTGAAAGCGCGGGTCGACCGGTTCGCGGTCGAGCGAGAGCCCTGCGGCCGGATCGAACCGCAACCCGCCGGTCAGCTGGTTCAAATGGGTGTCGAGTTCCTGGCCGACGAGGCGTTCGAGATGGCGCGAGAACAGGGTGGAGAGGCTGAAGCCGGTGACCAGGAGGGCGGCCGCGACCACCGCGGCGGCATAGGCGAACAGCCGGAAGCGAAGCGAGCGGGCCGGTTTCATGACGCGGCTCCCTCGTCTTCGACGATATAGCCGAAGCCGCGGCGGGTGGAGATCAGCGTCACCGGCAGCTTGCGCCTGACGCGTCCGACCAGCACCTCGATGGCGTTGGATTCGCGCTCGAAATGCACCGCCTGCAGGTGTTCGGAAAGCTCCTGCTGGGAGACCACGCGCCCCTTGTTGAGCATCAGATAGGCGACCAGGCGGTATTCCTGCGGCGACAGCGTGACGGGCACGCCGCGGATGCTCAGCCGCATCTGCCGCGTGTCGAGCTCGGCCTCGCCGACGGTGACCACCGGATTGGCGATGCCGCCCGAGCGGCGGATGATGGCGCGCAGACGCGCGATCAGCTCCTCCATGCGGAAGGGTTTGGGCAGGTAGTCGTCGGCGCCGGCGTCGATGCCTTCGACCCGCTCGGTCCAGGCGCCGCGTGCGGTCAGCACCAGCACCGGAAAGCTGCGGCCGTCGGCGCGCCAACGCTTGAGCACGCTCAGCCCGTCCATGCCCGGCAGGCCGAGATCGAGCACGGCTGCGCCATAGGATTCGGTGTCGCCCAGGAACCAGGCTTCCTCGCCATTGACCTGACTGTCGACGACATAGCCCGCCGCCTCGAGCGCGGTGGTGACATCCTTGCGGATGCGGGCGTCGTCTTCTGCGAGCAGGATCCGCATCGCTCAATCGTCGTCTTCGAGGCTGAGGATACGGCCGTCGCGGGCGTCGATCTCATATTCCAGGCGCCGGCCGTCGGTTCTCAGCACATAGATTTCGTAGATCGGCTTGTGATCGGAATACTCGAACTCGATCTCGACGATGCGGCCCTCGATCTGGGTCCTGACCCGGTCGAGGATGTCCGACAGGTGCAGGATCTCGCCCTTCTCCAGCGCCGCGTCCAGCCGGGCGCGGTCGTGATGGTCGTCATGCCGGTCGGCCCGGGCGGGCGCGGTCGCGGCAAGCATCAGCAGGATCAGGAGCGTTCGTTTCATGGCGCCAACATGGCAGGACAAAAATGACAAAATGCTGACAGGGCCGCTCAGCGGTTTGTCACGCGGGGTTTGCGAAAAGCATGGGGTCATCGGCCGAGCGCTTCGGCCCCTACCTAAAGGAGACCACCCATGAAGACAATGTTTATCGCCGCCAGCCTGTTCGCCCTGATCGCCCCCGCCGCCGCCTTTGCCGGCACCGCCTGCCCGGACGTGCCGCGCGACCAGTGGATGAGCGACGCGGACCTGACCGCCAAGGCCAAGGAAATGGGCTATGACGTGCGCTCGATCAAGCCCGAGGACGGCTGCCTCGAAGCCTATGCGATCGACGCCAAGGGCCAGCGCGTCGAGGTCTATTTCCATCCCGCCACCGCCGAAGTGCTGCGGGTCAAGGCCGAAGACTGATGGCCATGGCACGGGATATCACTGAAGCCATGACCAATGCCGGCGACGATCAGTCGCCGGCCACCGTCCGGGTGTGGGACCCGCTGGTCAGGATCTTTCACTGGTCCCTGGTGGGCCTGTTCGCCTTCGCCTTTCTCACCGGCGACGAATGGCAGAAGCCGCACGAAACGGCCGGGTATGTGGTGGCGGGGCTGGTGGCCTTCCGCATCCTCTGGGGCGTGATCGGCCCGCGCCATGCCCGGTTCGCGAATTTTCTCTACGGTCCCGGCACGGTCGCCACCTTCCTCGGCGACAGCGTGCGGATGAAGGCCCGGCGTTACCTCGGCCACAACCCGGCCGGCGGGCTGATGGTGATCGCGCTCTTGGCCGTGCTCGCGGCGATTTCGCTGACCGGCTACCTGATGACCACCGATGCCTATTGGGGCGTGGGCTGGGTCGAGGACCTGCACGAGGGGGCGGCCTTCACCGCGCTCGCCCTGATCGGTCTGCATGTCGGCGGCGTGGTGCTCGCGAGCTTCGAGCATGGCGAAAACCTGGTGCGCGCCATGGTGACCGGCCGCAAGCGCGCCGCCGGACCCGGCGACATCGCATAGCAGCCCCGCTTTCTACCCCCGCAGGGCTGCTTTGGCCCGCCGGTGCGTAATGCGCCGGCGGGCCGTTTTCATGTCCGGCGCGCGTCGGCCCGAAGCGGGCGGCGGCGGGGCCCGCGTGCGGCATGCAAGATTGTGGGGGCAGGGATGCAAGCGCCTGTTCTGCCTTGTATCTCATGCATCGCTGGGGCAAGTTCGGTGCAGTGCGGCGGACGCCTTTTTCGGCGGTGAATCGGCCGCGCGAGCGACGGCGGCATGCGCCGGAATGCGGACGTGTTCGGGGTAATTATGGATCTCATTGAAAATCGCACCATCGAGGAAATCGCCATCGGCGAACAGGCCGAAATCGAAAGGGTGCTCACGCGGCAGGACATGATCCTGTTTGCGACCGTGTCGGCCGACGTCAACCCGGCAGCGGTCGGCGATGTCGAGGAAGACGGGCTGGAATTGCAGCAGGGCATCGCCCACGGCATGTGGGCGGGAACGCTGATTTCGGCGGTGCTGGCCACCCGCCTGCCGGGTCCGGGCACGGTGCATCTGGGCCAGACGCTCTCGTTCCATCATCCCGTCAGCATCGGCGATCGCATCAGCGTGCGCGTCAGAGTGACCGAGGTCGACCGGGACACGGGCCGCGTCCGGCTCGATTGCGCCTGCCTCAATGCCGCGGGCCAGACCGTGGTGTCGGGCACCGCAGACGTGAAGGCGTCGGCCAAGAAGATCCGCCAGCATGTGGCGCGCATGCCGTCCTCGCGGCTCACCTCCGTGGGCGTGCGCTTCGGCGCGCTGGTCGAGCGCGCGCGCAAGCTCGACCCGCTGGTGACCGCCATCGTCCACCCCTGCGACGACCTGAGCCTCGGCGGCGCGATCGCCGCGCGCGACGAAGGCATGATCGAGCCGTTGCTGGTCGGCCCCCGCTTCAAGATCGAGGCCGCGGCCGAGGAGGCCGGTCTCGACATTTCCGGCATGGAGATCGTCGATACGCCACACAGCCACGCCTCGGCGGAAGTGGCGGTCAAGCTCGTCCATGACGGGCGCGCGGGCGCGCTGATGAAGGGCAAGCTGCACACCGACGAACTGCTCGAGGCCGTGCTCGACCGCGCAAAGGGGCTGAGGACCGAGCGCCGGCTCACCCATGTCTTCGCGCTCGACGTGCCGGGGCAGAACCGCACCCTGTTCGTGACCGACGCGGCGATCAACATCTCCCCCGATCTCGAGGCGCTGAAGGACATCGTCCAGAACGCGATCGAACTTGCGATCGCGCTCGGCGTGGAAACGCCGCTCACCGCACTCCTGTCGGCGGTCGAGACCGTGACCGGCAAGCTGCCCTCGACGCTGCTGGCCGCCTCGATCTGCAAGATGCACGACCGCGGCCAGATCAAGGGCGGCAAGGTCGACGGCCCGCTCGCCTTCGACAACGCCATCTCGCCCGCGGCGGTGGCGACCAAGGGTATCGTCTCCGACGTCGCCGGCCGCGCCGACATCCTGGTCACCCCCAATCTCGAAAGCGGCAACATGGTTGCCAAGCAGCTCATCCACCTGGCCGGCGCCTCCTCCGCCGGCATCGCACTCGGCGCCCGCGTGCCGATCATGCTGACGAGCCGCTCGGACACCGTGGATGCAAGGATCGTCTCGGCGGCGCTGGCCAAGGTGTTTTACCACTGGCGCAAGCAGCGGCCGCTGGTGGAGTAGGGGGGGATGTCTGGAACGGGGCCGGGAGGGGACCGGCAGCTCACGACTTTGGATCTCCGAATGCTGAATTTCATGTTGATGGTCAGTTCGCGTATTGCGATTAGTGCAGAAGCCGTTACTTATTCTGTGTTGAAGCCGCAGTGACTGCTTCAGGTTCGGGGGATTCACACTAGTAAGACTGGAAATAACGTTACCTTAGGGGAGGCTGTTAGACGTGCCGTCAGCGTGGGAGATCACGATAGTCGAAACACTCGCCCTACTTGACGGCGAGTTCAGTGAGTTCGCACAGGGCCTAGCGAACGATTCTTACGCGGTCTGGCTTGGTGCCGGGATCTCTTTGTCCAAAGTCCCGGGTCTCGTTGACATCGCTGAAGGGGTTCTTGAGCATCTGCGCGCTAGGGTCGATCCCGCAAATGACAATTGCCGCTTTAAACGCAGCCTCGATCGAATCATCGGTCTTGTTAATCTGAGCGCGGACGATCGCAAGGAGGTCAACTATGCTAAACCGGTGGCTCAGTGGCGCGACCGGGAGCGCATCGCGAAGAGCCTCACCGGCGTCTACGCTAGGATGCTCGACCAGCATCCACAGGGAGAGCCAGCTGACTATCTTGTGTGGGACGGCATCGGTGTCGTTGCCCGATATGCCGATCCTGCGAGCAGCCCTGGTCCGGAGCATCTCGGCCTCGCGGGATTGATCATGGAGGGCGTTGTCTCGGATGCAGTCAGCGCCAACTGGGACGGCTTGGTTGAGAAGGCTATCGCTCTGCTCGCGGGTGCCGGGCTTGGCGTGATGCAGGTGCGCGTGCTTCCCGACGATGTGAAGGACAATACGGCACGCGCCCGACTTTACAAGTTCCACGGGTGCGCTGTCCTCGCCGGCCAAGACGAAGCTCTCTATCGGGACCGACTCGTCGGGCGAGCCTCTCAGATCCATGGCTGGGCAGACAAGGCTGAGAACAAAGTCATCGCCGCAAAGCTCGTCGATCTCGCGGTCTCGAAGTCAACGCTGATGCTCGGCCTGTCGACGCAGGACACGAACATCCAGAACGTCTTCGTCGTGGCCCAAGGTAATCTTCCGTCGCATTTCCCCACTCACCCGCCGTCCGTGATACTATCGGAGCAAGACGTGGGTGCTGATCAATTGTCGCTGCTGCAAAACTTCTACAAGCTGGATTATTGTGGCAAGGCTGCGGAGATCGAGCAAGCCTCATTGCTCAGGAGCTACGGCCAGTCGTTGTTGCCGGCATTATGGCTGCACGTGCTCGCAGCCAAATTGGAGGCGCTTGTCGCACCGGCAGCCGCTGGACTTTCGGAGGCGGCGCACAAGACCCTGAGAGCTGCCCTTCGGAGCTTACGCGACGCCACAGCCTCTGGTGTCGCGGTGAGGGACAACGAGGCCTTCATGCTGAAGGCGCTCGCTTGGGCGGGGCGGGCGACAAGCTTCTTCCGAGATGGCAAGGAGCTGGAAGCCGCAAGGGGCGTGTATACGCCACTATCAATCAACAGCGTTGCCAAGACCTTGGCAGACCCGACAGTAGCGAGTGCCGGTCTGCCCCAACTGGCTCTTGGCCTCGCCCTAATCGGTCATGGAAAGGAAGCCGGCCACTGGACGCTGAGCCTCGGAGATCCCGCGAATGCCAAGGCGGGCGCCTTCAAGGTGGCGGGCCCGGTCCGTTCCGCCGAGATCTTCTTTGCGGCGAACGCGCAGGCCGCAGCGAGGCTTGTCGCCGCCGGGCATGCGTCCGAGGACGACGATGCCATCATTTTGCACAGTCACGAGGTGCCTCCAAGGGCCGTGCGTCACCCGACAGCCGCTCCTGGCCGCACCTTGAGGCGGGGACGTCGGGAATTCAGCCTGGCGGAGTTGGCGCAGGGTGAGGCCGATCTAGATCGGCTACTGCTGCGCTTCAAGGGAGAGATGGCGATATGACGGATACAACACCAATCGAGCGCGTCGCGGAGCTGCTCAGCAAGGCAGATTTCAGACGACTTCCGATTCCGCTTTCGATCGGCGGATTGCAGATTGACGCTGCAGCCGCCTTCGTCGGTGAGCCGCCGTGCCCGGATCTCGTTGTCGTCGGCGACACGCTAGATCAGACGCCAGCCCGGCTGCAGCAAACGGTCGAGGGTGTCGGTCGGGCATTGGACATGATGGGGTCGCGGCGACCTTTGACGCTCGTCGTCGTCGGTCCGAGACCGGAATCGTCCACGCTCACAAGACTGTCCCGACATGCCCGCGTGTTGCCAGTGGGCGATGCATCCGATCAATCCAGTCTGGAAAACCGGCTGGCGGTGCTGCTGCCGCTGGATCTGCCAAAACTGCAGGAAAGCCGCGCCGATGCCGCGTTCGACAAATTGTTTCTGGGAATAAAGGATCCAATCGAGCGTGAGTTGATAGAGCTTTCTCATAAGGGAGAGGCAGCGGTCTCCAGCCGGCTGGCCGCACTGGTTGACGAGCCTTTTGTCCAGATTGAAGACAGCGGAGCAAAGCAATGAACTGCCGGATGACGTCTCTCACCGTCCGCGATTTCCGCAGCATACGCGGTGAGGTAACCGTCTCGCTCGATGCGCCAGCAGTTCTCATCCACGGGCCGAACGGCACGGGTAAAACCAGCCTTCTGTCGGCGATTGAACTGGGGCTGACGGGAGCGGTTGGGTCTTTCGCGCGCTTTGACCCCAACTACCTGACCTATCTCCCCCATAAGCTTTCCCCAGACTCCAGCGCCCATGTCTCAATTCAGGCAGACGAGAAGATGTCCGATGGTTCAGGAGGCAGCTTCACCGCCAACGGTTCCGCCATTATAGGACGAGGCAAGCTCTCAGAAGAGCAGGCCCGGTTCTACACCGAGCGGTGCTATCTCGCGCAGGCGAGCCTGGGTCGCTTGCTAGAGCTGTATGAGCATCAAGATGCCCGCAACAGCAGTTCACCGCTTACACGCTTCGTCAAGGAAATACTCGGCCTCGATGCGCTGGATGCCTTGATTGACGGACTGCACCTTTCCGGCGACGTTAGACGGTTCCGCGAGCCATCCCCTCTCTTTTGGGCTGCACGTGCCGATGCTCCGAGCCTAGATGACGCGGTCGAAGCCGCAGCGGCTCGCGTAGAGGCGGCTGAACGCGAGCGAGACCAGATTGAAGCCCGATTGCGTGAACTCTCCGGCTCGACCCTTGCAGCCGATCATGCCATCTTCCCCGACGGGCTGCGCCCGGACCTCGAGCGCCGAGTTCAGGAGCACGAGGAGAAGCTCAGCCGGCTTGCCAGGATCCGGCGCGACCTCAATGCCGCAACCTCGCTGGTCGCGGCGGCAGCGATGACAGAGGCCGGAAGCGCCCGCGCGGACGCGGAAATGACAAGTTCCGGGGCGCGGGAGGCACTCGCGCGCTGGCGTGCAGGGCCAGGTGCGCGCCTTGAACAACTGCTGTCCGCCATCCAAAAGGCCTTTCCCGAGATTCCCGCTTCCTCGTCGGATCCTTCGGCAGCGCATGCAGCCGCCAAGCAGGCCGTTGAGGGAGCAAGAGCACGGCTTCGCGGAACCGTTGACGCGGATAGCGCTGCAACAAAGACCCTCAGCGAAATCACGACGTCCGTGATCCAAGGCCAGGGTCGTATCGATACCATTGATCGACAGTTGGCTGCGGAGGGTGGCGCCAACCGCGAGCTTGCAGAGGCACTTAGTGCGATCTCCACTCAGATAAACGATGAACATTGCCCTGTCTGTGGACGTGACTACGCCGAACTCGGGGACGGGCCGCTTGCCGCACATGTTTCAGCGGAAATCGGCCGGCTCGTCACCGCGGCAGGACGTGTTGAAGCTTTGGTACGCGATCGCTCGAAGACACTCGCGGCTTTGACGGACGCTCGACGCAAGCAGACCGAGCTTCAGGGCACGGTTCTCTCGCCGACCGAGCGCGAACGAGTAATCTTCCAGCTTGCACAGCGGGACGAATGGCTCAATAACCTGCAGGACTTGGCGGGAGAAGCTATTGCCGGTTCTCGCTTGATCCGCGACGCAACCAAGGCGGCACAGGTCCTCGCCGCCTTGAATAGCCAGACAACGTCGATTTCCGGCCTGCGTGCGGAACTCGACATCTATGCCCTGCAATTGGAAATCGAACCGGAACCGGCCGACGTGCCACTTGCGGCAGTCGTCCAATTCATGAGGTCGGAACTCGATCGTCGGGAGGCAAACGAAAGTTCCGGCAAGGCTAAACTCGAACAAGCGCTCACGACCCTCAGGACGCTCGCCTCGAACCAACAGTCCCTTAATGAAAACAGGAAGATGCTCAAGGCTTTGCAAGAAAAGCAGACCAAATCGGCCACCCAGCGCCAAGAGGCGGACAGGCGCATTTCTGTCGCGAAGGACCTGATGGCGCGTGCGCAGACAGTGCGCGGGAAACATGTCCGGGACATCTTCAATGACGAACTGAACGCAGTCTGGCGTCAGCTCTTCATCCGTCTGGCTCCCGATGAAAACTTCGTTCCTGCATTCGCGCTTCCGGAGATCGCTGGAAAGCCGGTTGAGGCCGTGCTAGAAACACACTACCGTTCGGGCGGCAAGGGTGGCAATCCACGCGCGATGCTGAGTGCAGGAAACCTGAACACGGCGGCGTTGACTTTGTTCTTATCGCTGCATCTTTCGGTGCGAGCGAAGTTGCCTTGGTTGGTGATCGACGATCCCGTCCAAAGCATGGACGATGTCCACATCGCGCAATTCGCAGCGCTGCTGCGGACGCTGAAGCAACATGGCCGCCAGATCATCATTGCTGTTCACGATCGGCAGCTCTTCGACTATTTGAGCCTTGAGCTCAGCCCCACCTTCAACGGGGATCGACTAATCACCATAGAACTTGGACGCAACGCCGACGGCTATACGACAGCTCCCTGGGCCCTGACTACATTTGAACCGGACAGGGCTGTTGCTGCATAAAATGACAACGTCACTGCGAATGTGTCATCCTGGCTAGTTTGCGTTATCCTGTTTAATGTCTGGTTCTGAGTTTGCGCAGGTTCAAATTGAACGACAAATTAGAGGGCGCAAAACTGTCATCTGGCAATGTGCGCATTGAGTCAGTTAAGCGCATGAATTTGACCGACCGGTGCCATGCTCTGTCTCCTCCCTACCTCAACACCACCACCGGCGCCTTGCAGGATCTGAGCATCTCCGAGGTGGTCGAGCCCAGCACGAAGCTGCGGATTCTCGAGTGGCCGTAGGCGCCCATGGCGACGAGGGTGGTGCCGGTGTCGGCGACGCGTTTGCCGAGCACCGCGTCGGGCTGGCCCGACAGGATGGTGGTGGTGACGGCGAGGCCGGCTGCTTCGAGGACGGCGCGGGCGTTTTCCTGGGATTTCTCGCTGTCGCGGTTTGTCGGGCCGACGGTGACCACGTCGATGGCGAGGCCGGCAAACAGCGGGTTGCGGGCGATGTGGTCGACCATGCGCTGGCTTGAGGCGCTGCCGTCATAGGCCACGATCACGCTGTCGATCGGGCGGAAGGCGCGGGAGGCGACGAAGACCGGCTTGTGGCTGGCGCGGATGAAGCGTTCGAGATGGGCGCCGAGCCTCAGGCTCGCGAAATCGGCTTCCTCGCCGCGCTTGCCGATCATGATCATGCCGGCCGTGCCTTCCCGGGAAATCACGGTCTCGACCAGTTTGCCTTGCCTCAGATGCGTGCCCAGGACCCGCGCGCCGCCGGCCTCCACCAGGGCGCGGGCGTCGTCAAGTATGGCGCGGCCCTTCTGGCTCAGGAGCTTGGCGCGCTCGGCGTCAAGCGCCGCGAGCTTGTCGAGGAGTGCGGTGCGCGCGCCGAGCGTGATCGCCCCCGACAGGTCCGTAATCCCGGCTTCGGCAGCGGGCTCGATCACATGCAGGAGGTCGACCGGCGCATCCATGCGCGAGGCGGCCCAGACCGCGTGGTCGCAGACGCTTTTGGCGTAGACCGAGCCGTCGACGAGGGCGAGGAGACTGTTGCTCATGGGGGTTGCCTTTCTCAGTGCGACATCAGCTTGTCCATCGCGCCGGGCTTGTCGTGGATGGCCAGCCGGTCGACGATGGTTTCGGAGGCTTCGTTCATGCCGATGATCTCGACCTCGGCGCCCTCGCGGCGGAATTTCAGCACGGCCATGTCCAGCGCCGCCACGCTGGAAATGTCCCAGATATGCGCGCGGGAGACGTCGATCACCACCTTGTCGAGCACTTCGCGGAAGTCGAAGGCCTTCATGAAGTCTTCTGCCGAGGCGAAGAACAGCTGGCCTTCGACCACGTAGGTGCGGGTGCGGCCGTCGTCGGACAGGGTCGAGCGGACGCCGAACAGCTGGGCGATCTTCCAGGCGAAGAACAGGCCCGAGAGCAGCACGCCGACCAGCACGCCGATGGCGAGGTTGTGGGTGAGGACGACGAAGCCGACGGTCGCGAGCATCACCACCGAGGAGGAGCGCGGATGGGTGCGGAGCGCCTTGATCGAGGACCAGGAAAAGGTGCCGATCGAGACCATGATCATGATCGCCACCAATGCGGCCATCGGGATCTTGGCCACCCAGTCGCCGAGCACGACGATGAAGAACAAAAGCATCGCGCCCGCGACGAAGGTCGACAACCGGCCGCGGCCGCCGGATTTCACATTGATGATCGACTGGCCGATCATGGCGCAGCCGGCCATGCCGCCGATGAAGCCGGTGGCGGTGTTGGCGATGCCTTGGCCCACGCATTCCATGGTGCGGCTCGACGACGTGTCGGTCAGATCGTCGACGATCGACTGCGTCATCAGCGACTCAAGCAGGCCGACGGCCGCCACCGCCACCGAATAGGGCAGGATGATCATCAGCGTTTCCAGCGTGAGCGGGATCTGAGGGATCAGGAACACCGGCCAGGTGTCGGGCAGCGCGCCCATGTCGCCGACGGTGCGCAGGTCGAGGCCGAAGATCAGCGTGACGGCGGTGAGCACGATGATGGTGACCAGCGGCGAGGGCACCGCGGTGGTGATCATCGGGAACAGGTAGATGATCGCAAGGCCTGCCGCGACCATCACATAGGTCAGGCCCGGCACGCCGATCAGTTCGGGAAGCTGCGCCATGAAAATCAGGATCGCCAGCGCATTGACGAAGCCGGTCATCACCGATTTCGACACGAAGCGCATCACCGAGCCAAGTCGCGCCGCGCCGGCCGCGATCTGGATCAGGCCGGCCAGCACCGTGGCTGCGAGCAGGTATTGCAGGCCGTGCTCTTTCACCAGCGTCACCATCAGCACCGCGGTCGCCGCCGTGGCGGCCGAGATCATGCCTGGCCTGCCGCCGACGATCGCGGTGATGACGGCGATCGAGAACGAGGCATAGAGGCCGACCTTGGGGTCGACACCGGCGATGATCGAGAAGGCGATCGCCTCGGGGATCAGCGCCAGCGCGACCACGAGGCCCGAGAGGATGTCGCCGCGGACATTGCCGGTCCATTGCGCGCGATAGGAATTGAACGAGATCATGGGGCTGAAGCCTGTTCGGAGGAGGAGGGCGATTGTGTGTGGCGGCGGAGGCACGGCACGCGCGGCGCGGGAGGAGCGCGGGATCGTGCGAAGGTGTCGCCTGCTGTGTGACAGGACCCGAGTGCTCCGGATCCGCGGGATTGGGGCTTCGATACAGGCATAAGGCCGCGATGCCAAGCAAAGCCTGTTCGCAGGTGCAAAAAAATCGCCCTGCGGCCTCAGGCGGAGAGTTCGTGGATGGTCACGTCCGGGCAGACGCTCTGGGCGATGTCGCACAGATGCCTGTGGTGGGTGAGGTAGATCACCTGGCCCACCTTCGCCATGCCGGCAAACAGGCGGAAGGCCTCCTCGGCGCGGAAATCGTCGAAGGTTTCCATGATGTCGTCGGCGATGAAGGGCACCGGCCGCCGGGTTTCGGCGAATTCGTGATAGCCCGCCACCCGGAGCGCGAGATAGAGCTGGAAGCGCGCGCCCTTGGACATGTCGGCCGCCTGTTTCGAGGCGCCGTCGTTCTGCAGCGCGATCAGGAGTTCGCGGCCCTTGTCGGGCTGGGCGGCGAGCCCGGTGTAGCGGCCGCGGCTGATGGTGGAAATCGCCTCCGACGCGCGCGCCATCATCGAGGAGCGGTGGCGCTCGCGGTAAAGCGTGAGCGCCTGTTCCATGGCGAGAATGCCGGCCGAGAGCCTCAGATAATGCTCCGCGCCCTCGGCAATCGCGAGCAGCACCGTCCGCCGTCGTTGCTCGATCCGCGCCACCGCGTCGTCGCCGCCCACCGCTGCGAGCGCGGCCTCGGCGCTCCTGCGCGCGGCGTAGCGCTCCTGCACCTCGGCGTCGAGGGTTTCGAGCACGGCTTCCAGATCCTGCCTTTCGGCGCCGAGCGCCGCGCCGTCGGCCGCCTCGAGCAGCGCCCGCGCGGCATCAAAGGAGGGGCTGCCCAGGCTCTCCGAGATCTGGCGCTCGACCTCGCCGATGCGGGCCGTCAGGGATTTGCGCTCGAGCGCCCGGTCGAGCCGGAGCGCGGCGTCGGTCAGCGTGTCCGCGCCGAGCGCGTCGAGCATCCGGGTCTTGAGAAGCGCGTGGGCATCTGCCTTTTCGGCATGGGCGCGGCTGCGGGCAAGGGCGTCTTCGAGCCGCGTCGTGAGATCGGCGTGGCGGGCGGCGGCCTGTTCGGCCTCTGCCACGCGGCTTGCGAGCGCGCGGGCAAGGGCGTTCACCGCCATGTCGCCGGGTTCGATGCCGGCCTCGCGGGCGGTCGCGCGCAGCGTCTCGGCATAGCGCTGCCGGTCGCCCTCCATCTTGCCGATGCGCTCGGCCAGGCTGTCGCGGTCATGCAGCGCGGCGGCAAGCTCGGCAAGCAGCGGCAGCATCTCGCGAACTTCGGCCACTGTCGGCGCGCGGCCGGCCTCGCCGAGCCAGCTTTTGGCCGAAGCCTGTTTCCAGGCAAGCAGCCAGGCGTCGAGCTCTTCCTCGGCGCTCTGCAGGTCGGTCAGGCGCCGGGCGAGCGCGCGCTCCTGCTCGAGCGCCTGCGTGCGCTGCGTCTGAAGTGCCGTTTCCCGCGCGAGCAGCGTCCGGGCCTGCGCGAGCAGGGGCTCATAGCCGTCCTCCGGCGCGGCGGCCACGCCCAGGGCCGTGAGCGCGCCCGCGAGCCGGGCTGCGGCATCCTCGCGGTCGGCGCGCGCCAGGTCGCGCTCGCGAAGCTGGGCGTCCAGTTCTCGGCCAGCCTCCAGCGCGCGTTCCCGGCGCGCAAGCCAATCGGCAAGCGTTGCGGCGTCCATGTCGATGGCGAGATCGGGCGACAGCGCTGCCGCCGCGGCGGCAATCGTCTCCCCGAGTGCCTGTTGCTCCGCGTCAAGTCGGGACTGCGTCCGTTCGGCCGCGGCGAGATCGGCGCGGTGAAGCGCGATCTGCAGCGACGCCTCGTTGAGCCGCGCCACTTCGGCCTGGTGGCTGGCGCGCCGGTCGACGGCCGCGTCATGGGCCTGCATCGCCTCGGCGAAGTCTTTTGCCGATGGGGCGTCCATGGCGGCCTCGTGCCTGCGCCAGGCTGTGTCGCGGGCCGCGCGCAACGCCGCCAGGGTCTCCGCGGTCGGCAGGCTGCCGGTCTCGGCGATCGCCGCGGCTTCGGCCTCGTGGCGGGCCAGAGCGTGGGTCAGGCGGGCGCACTCGTCCCGGGCTGTCGCGCGCTTGCGCCCGAGTTCCTCGGCCTGCATGGTCCAGGCGCGCAGCGTGTCTGCCGGCGGCGGGATCATCGCGGCGAGTGCGGCGGGATCGCCGCGCCAGGGGCTCAGCACCCTGAAGCCGGCCTCGGCCTTCTGTTGCAGGTCAGGGAGCGCGCGTTCCGCCGCTTTCAGCCGCAAGCCGTGGTCCTGGGCGGACAGCCCTGCCACCAGCGTCGCAAGGGCCGTGCTGTGGGCCTGCCGTGCCTCGCTGTCGGTCTCGTCCGGGTCTCCGCCGGCATCCCGCAGACGGGCCAGTGCCTCGTCCCGGGCGGTTTTGGCGGCAGCGGCTTCGGCCTTCGCCGCCGCCAGCCGCACGTCGAGCCGGGTGCGGGCCTCGATCAGCTCGCCGAGTGCTGCGGTCGTGGCCGCGTCGAGCAGCAGATGGCGGGCATCGGCTTCGTCCGGACGCCCGAGCCGGATGAGAAGCTGCTCGATCCGCCCGTCGAGACGCGCCAGCGCCGCCCGGCGCTCGGGAAGATCTTCCTCGGCGGCATTGTGGCGGGTGCGCTGCCGGTCGAGATCGGCCATCCGGCCAGCGAGCGCGCCGGTGGCCGGGTCGATTGTCATGGTCTCGCGCTCGACCTCGAGCCGTTCGATTTCCGCGGCCAGCGCCGCGCCCTCGGCTTCGAGCGCGGCCTCGCCGTCGCGCAAGCCGCGGATGTCCTCGCGCCATTCGGGGGCGACCTCGGGCAGGTCGGCCAGCGGCTCAAGGGTCTGCCGCAACGCCGCGCGCTCGCCGAGCCGCGGCAGCGCCTGGAGCAGCCTGTCGATCTCGGCAAGGCGGGCGGCCGTCGTCTTGCGTTCGGCGCTCGTTTCGGCGTGGAGCCGGCTTGCCTCTTCCAGCGCCTTGGTCAGGCGCCCATGTTCGCTCGCCTGGGTGTCGAGCCGGTCGCGCTCGGCCTTGAGGTTCGCGAGGTCGCCCTTGAGGTCGGCAAGCCGGCCCGACCGTGCCCGGTATTTGTAGAAATCCTCGGTCTCGCTGCGGATGCCGACCAGGCGTTGCGACAGCTCGCCCAGGCCGGCGCTTGCGGAAAACAGAAGTTCCCCCAGGTCGCCGCGGCTTGCGAGAATGCTCTCGCCGCCCTGTTCGAGGGTCTCGTCGTCGAGCGAGAACATGGTCTTGTAGCTGTCGCGGTCGAGGCCTGTGAGCCCTGCCTGCAGCGCGCCGTCGGCGACCGGCTGGTCGTGGCCGTCGAGCAGGCTGTTCTGCTGGCGTTTGATGCGGACGAAGTCGCGCGCCTCGCCGTCAATCGAGATCCGCGCGCCGATGCGCATGGTGGGGTAGGGGTGGAGAAAATTGTAGCTGCTCTGCGCGCCGATGCCGAACAAGAGGTCGAGCCAGGCGTTGAACAGCGTGGACTTGCCGGCCTCGTTGGGCCCGTAGACGATGTGCAGGTCAGACCCACCGGCCACGGGCGTGCCGAAGTCGACCGCATGATCGGTGAATTTGCCGTAGCGGGTGAGGTCGAGGCGGTCGAGGCGCATCAGGCGGTCTCGCTCCCGGCCGTGGCCTGAAGCCGCGAGAGCACGTCGTCCACGCCGTCGCGGGCAAGGGCGGCAAGCCGCGCGCGGGTTGCGGCTTCATCGGCGCCGAAAAGGTCGCGCAGGTCCGGCGGAAGTTGCGCCTGAAGATTGCCCGCGACCGCGGCAAGTGCTGCCTCGTAGCTGTCGGATGCCAGCACGGCGGTTTCCATCAACGCCCTGAGTTCATGCAGCGGATCGGTTGCCGGCAGGCCCGTCTCGCGCTCAGGCGTGCAGTCGATCTCGAGTTTCTCGATCCAGACATGGCCGATCTGGGCGGCGCGGCTTTCCGCTTCGGCGCGCAGCAGGTCGGCGTCGCGGCGCATGCGCCAGGCAAGCGGGGTGGCGCCCGAGACCGTGAGGCGAACCACGAGTTCGGGCGAACCGGCCGCCTCGCGGGCCGCGCGGAGCGCGGTGCTGAGCGCGCCCGCGAGGTCGCTCCATTCGGTCAGGCCGGCGGCCTCGACGCGGATGCGCACGAACTCCGCGATCGAGGTCGGTCGTTCCTCAAGGCTGACCGTGCCATTTTCGGCGATCGAAACGAGGGTCACCGACTTGGTGCCGCTTTCGTTGATGTCGCGGCCCTGCGGCATGCCCGGCATGACGATCGCCGCGCCGCTTCCCGGCTGAACGATCTGCGACCGCTTGTGGATGTGGCCGAGCGCCCAGTAGTCGAACCCGGTCGCCTGCAGGTCGGCGGGGCTGCAGGGCGCGTAGACGTCGTGGCCTTCCGCGCCGCCGAGGCTCGTGTGCATCAGCCCGATATTGATCGCGTCGGCCACGGCGGGCCGGTATTTCGGAAGCAGGCTTTCGGGCGCCGTCGGCTGGGCGAAACTGAGCCCGTGGATCGCCACCGGCTTCTCGCCCGCGCCGCGCTCGATCAGCACATGCTCGGCGCGGCCCCCGAACAGCCTCACGCGCTCGGGCAGCACCAGCTCGCGGGAAATGCGCGACAGGGCGTCGTGATTGCCGCGGATGAGAAACGTGGAGATGTTGGCCCTGGATAGCCGATCGAGCTCGTCCGCCAGGAAGCGGGCGGTCTTCATCGAGGTCTGGTCGCCGTCGTAGAGGTCGCCCGCAATCAGCAGCGCATCGACCGCCTCGTCGATGCACAGGTCGATGATCGCGCTGAAGGCCTGGCGCGTCGCCGCGCCGACCAGCTCTGCCAGGTCGGGATTGCGCAGCGCCAGCGATCTCAACGGTGAATCGAGATGGATGTCGGCGGTATGGATAAAGCGAAAGGCCGCGATCGGTCTGTCCTTTCCGGTGTGCGCGTGGCTGGGGCGAGTCAGCCCTCAGCCTTAGCACGGCACGTCGCGGTGGACATCAGCAATGCGGTGCCCGCGCACAGCTATAAGGTCCGCGATCCCCGCTCGCACCGGCGCCAGCGGCGATCAGGGCGCCTTGCCGGTCTTGCCGGTCACGCTCAGCCAGCGGCCGCCATGGTCGGGTGCCTGGATCTTTCGGAAGCTCATGCGCGACGACTGTACCGGCTGCACGGCATCATCGAGATTGTCGAGCACGTAGTCGCCGTCGCGGGTTCGCACCACCAGCACGGTATGGGCCTCGTTGCCCTTGTAGCCCATGGTCAGCAACAGGTCCGACGGACGGAAGCCGCTGCGCATCAGCTTGGCGCGCTTGGCGAGTGCGAAGTCCTCGCAGTCTCCGGAGCGGGCGTTGGCGGTCCAGAATTCCGTGCGGCCAAAGGCAATCTTGTCGGCGGTCGGCTTGATGGTACGATTGACCGCGGCATTGATCTGCGACAGCACGCCGATGCGCGGGGCGGGTAGGGACGAGCCGGTCGAGCGGTTGCGGCAGTCGGACGCGTTGCGGGCGCAATAGTCAACATGTCCATAGGGGCGGGACGTCTCCTTGCCCGTCTTGAGCCAGGTCGAAGCCCGGGCGGGCGCAAGCAACGTCAACAAAGCGGCCAGGACGGCCAGCAAGAAAAGGGGCGCGCTCAAAGACATACGGAGCTCCTTGGTTGCCGGGTCGGTCAAAGCCATTCGCGACCTTGTTCACAGCATAAGAAGCGAAACGCTGCCTCCGCGCAAGCCCTTCGTCCGGGATAAGTTTCCGGTCCGCGCCGCGCCGCCTGTGCTTGGCGATTACTGTCACCGCAATAATGCTTAAAAAATTGGCACTGCAAAAATACAAGGCAAGAAATTCCGGATTTTTGATACAGCTTTCATCTGCCGTTGCTCACAATTCCCTGCAAGCGGTCGAGATCAGGCCGTGCGGCAACTGGCAAGGGGCTTGCATTGATCGTCAGCGTGGACACGAACAGCACGGAGGCTGACATGAAAATAACCACGAAATGGCAGATCGCGGGAGCGGCGGCATTCATTACAACGACCGTCCTGACCCACGCGGCCTATGCGCAGGAGGAAACAATCAAGGTCGGCGTGCTGCATTCCCTTTCCGGAACCATGGCGATTTCCGAAACCACGCTCAAGGACACCGTGCTGATGCTGATCGAGCAGCAGAACGCTAAGGGCGGCGTGCTCGGCAAGAAGCTCGAGGCCGTCGTCGTCGACCCGGCCTCGGACTGGCCGCTGTTTGCGGAAAAGGCGCGTGAACTCCTGACCGTCGACAAGGTGGACGTGATGTTCGGCTGCTGGACCTCGGTCAGCCGCAAGTCGGTGCTGCCGGTGATCGAGGAGCTGAACGGGCTCCTGTTCTATCCGGTCCAGTACGAGGGCGAGGAATCCTCCAAGAACGTGTTCTACACCGGTGCTGCCCCCAACCAGCAGGCCATTCCCGCCACCGACTATTTCCTCGAGGAACTCGGCGTCGAGAAATTCGCGCTGCTCGGCACCGACTATGTCTATCCGCGCACGACCAACAAGATCCTCGAGCAGTATCTCAAGGACAAGGGCATTCCCGCCGAGGACATCTTCGTCAACTACACGCCCTTCGGCCATTCCGACTGGTCCAAGATCGTGGCCGACGTGGTCGCGCTCGGCGCCGACGGCAAGAAGGTGGGCGTGATCTCGACCATCAACGGCGACGCCAATATCGGCTTCTACAAGGAACTCGCCGCAGCCGGCATCTCGGCCGACGACATTCCGGTCGTGGCCTTCTCGGTGGGCGAAGAAGAGCTTTCGGGCCTCGACACCACCAACCTCGTCGGCCATCTCGCCGCCTGGAACTACTTCCAGTCCGCCGATGCCCCGGTCAATGCCGAGTTCATCAAGGAATGGAAGGCATTCGCCGGCGAGAAGCGCGTGACCAACGACCCGATGGAAGCCACTTACATCGGCTTCAACATGTGGGTGAACGCCGTCGAGGCCGCCGGCACCACCGATGTCGATGCCGTCACCACGGCGATGGTCGGCCAGAAGTTCCCGAACCTCACGGGCACCGAAGCCGAGATGCTGCCCAACCATCACCTGACCAAGCCGGTGCTGATCGGCGAAATCCAGGCCGATGGCCAGTTCGATATCGTCAGCCAGACGGAGCCCGTGCCCGGCGACGCCTGGACTGACTACCTGCCCGAATCCAAGATGCTGGAGTCGGACTGGGTCGAGCTCAAATGCGGCATGTACAACACTGAAACCAAGACCTGCGTGCAGCTCAACTCGAACTACTGATCACCCGAACGGCAGGGGGCCATGTGGCCCCCTCCCATCCATTAAAGCCAATCGGGCCAACTTCTCGGGTCATCCATGCTCCGCATTCTCCTGATCGTCTTCGCCGCGCTGATGTCGCTTGCGCCTCTTCATGCGCAGGAAGGGGACCTCAACGCGCTTCTCGAAACCCATCGCGCCAGCATCGAAAAGCCCTCGCGCACCACGATCGGGCCGGTGCTCGAAGCGCTGGTCGAGAGCCAGCAGCCCGGCGTCGACGTGTTTATGGAGAAATGGCGGGAGAAGGAGGTCTGGCAGCGCAAGTCCGACGGCCGCTTCTTCTTCGTGAGGAAGGCCGAGGGCGGCAAGCTCACTTTGATTGATGTCGCCACCGGCGAAGAAGCGGGGCTCGCCGACAAGGCCGAGCTCGACAATCTCAAGCCCAACAGCGGCGTGCGCGGCGTGATCGCGGCGGCGCTGGTGCAGTTCCAGCTCTCCGATCCCGACCCGGAGCGGCGGCTGCAGGCGCTGACCGCGCTCGAGCGCGACGCAAACGAATCTCATCTCAGCATCCTTAGGGCCGCAATCGATTCCGAAACCGTGCCGGCGATTAAGGCCCGCAAGGAGCGGCTGCAGCGGCTGCTGACCATCAAGTTCGGGTTCGACCAGGCCACGCGCGTGGCCGCGATCGAAAGTTTTGCGGGCGACCCCGGTGTGGATGCGCGCGCCGCGCTCAATCCGCTGCTGGTCACAAGCCTCAAGGTGTTTGACGCGACGGGCGTGCCGGCGGGCACCAATGTCGCCCGGATCCTCAAGCCCGGCCGCGACATCGATCCGGAAGCTGCCTATCAGTTGCTGGTCGAAGCGGGCGAGGCGCGGCCGGTGGTACCGCTCGATCAGCGCAAGCAGGCGCTCGCCGCCAATATCGTGGACGGCAAGGTCGGCGGCATTCCTGTTTCTGACCTCGTCACCCAGGCGGCGCGCGACCGGGCCTATCTGGCGCTGGCCGCCGAAGGCGCGGTTCCGCCGCTCGTCACAGCCGATGAACGCGCGCAGGCGGTGGCAAATCATGTCTTCGCCGACGTCTATGCCGAACCGGATGCGGCGCTCACCGATGCCGCGCGCGAGACGCTCGACGCCATCAGCGGCACCGTTGGCTTCTACCGCTTTCTCGATCTCGCGCTCGACGCGCTGTCGCTCGCCTCGATCTATTTTCTCGCGGCCATCGGCCTGGCCATCACCTTTGGCGTGATGGGCGTGATCAACATGGCCCATGGCGAGTTCATCATGATCGGCGCCTATACCGGCTATGTGGTGCAGCAGGTCATTCCCGACTACACGATCTCAACCTTGGTGGCGCCGTCGCGTTCCTGGCGGGCGTCGCGCTCGAACGGCTGGTGATCCGGCATCTCGCGCACCGACCGCTCGAAACCCTGCTTGCCACTTTCGGCATCTCGATCGCGTTGCAGCAGATCGCCAAGAACATCTTCGGCACCCAGGCGCGGCCCCTGACCTCGCCCTCCTGGCTCGACGGCGCCTGGGCGATCAACGACGTGGCCTCGATCAGCTATATCCGCATCGCCATCTTCGTGCTGGCGCTCGTGTTCCTGGCGCTGCTGCTGTTCATCCTCAACAAGACACGGCTGGGGCTCGAAGTCAGGGCGGTCACGCAGAACCCGCGCATGGCGGCCTCGATGGGGATCAATCCAGACCGCATCAACATGCTCACCTTCGGGCTCGGCTCGGGCATCGCCGGCATCGCCGGCGTCGCCATCGGCCTGTTCGCCAAGGTCACCTCGGAACTCGGCTCCGGCTACATCGTCCAAAGCTTCATGACCGTGGTGGTGGGCGGCGTCGGCAATATCTGGGGCACGCTTGCGGGGGCGGGCATGATCGGATCGCTGCAGAAGGTGATCGAGTTCTTCAATCCCTCCAACACGCTCGCGGCGCAGACCTACATGATCATCTTCATCATCATCTTCATCCAGTTCAGACCCAAGGGCATCATCGCGCTCAAGGGCCGCGCGGCGGGGGATTGACCATGCAGCGTTCGTTCTTCGCCCGGCAGCCCTCGGTGCTCATTTTCATCTCGCTTCTGGCGCTGTTCACGATTGCGATCGTGATCCTGTCCGAGGGCTTCGGCCTGGGGCTGGTGTCGACCAGCTTCGTCAAGATCCTCGGCAAGACGCTGTGCCTGTGCCTGGTCGCCATCGCCATGGACCTGGTCTGGGGCTATTGCGGGATCCTCTCGCTCGGCCATTTCGCGTTTTTCGGCCTCGGCGGCTACATGATCGGCATGTGGCTGATGTATGAGCGCACCAAGGACATCGTCATCGCCTCGCTCGAGGGCGCGGCGCTGCCGCCGACGGCGGAGGAAATCCGCGAGGGCATCGGCACGCAGATCTTCGGCGTGGTCGGCGGCTCGGACATCCCGGTGGTCTGGTATTTCGCCGACAGCCTGTTTGCGCAGCTGGCCCTGGTGGTGCTGGTGCCGGGACTGCTTGCGCTGGTGTTTGGCTGGCTTGCCTTCCGGTCCCGCGTGACCGGCGTCTATCTCTCGATCCTGACCCAGGCGATGACGCTCGCGCTCTCGCTCTACCTGTTCCAGAACGACAGCGGCCTTCGCGGCAACAACGGCCTCTCCGGCTTGCAGAACATCCCGGGCCTGACCGACATGCCGCAATCGGTTCTGTCGGTGTGGTTCTTCCTGGCCTCGGCGCTCGCCCTCAGCCTCGGCTACCTGCTTGCGGCCTTCGTGGTCTCGGGCAAGTTCGGCAACGTGATCCGCGCGATCCGCGACGACGAGGCGCGCATCCGCTTTATGGGCTATCCGGTGGAAGCCTACAAGCTTGTCGTCTTCACGCTAACCGCGGTGATCGCGGCGATCGCCGGCGCGCTCTACTATCCGCAGGCCGGCATCATCAATCCGGCCGAGATCGCCCCCATCGCCTCGATCTATCTCGCGGTCTGGGTGGCGATCGGCGGGCGCGGGCGGCTTTACGGCGCGGTGATCGGGGCTGCGACCGTGTCGCTGCTGTCGTCCTGGTTCACCGGCGGGCAGGCGCCGAGCGTGCCCCTCGGCTTCTACACCATCAACTGGGTCGACTGGTGGCAGGTGCTCCTGGGGCTCGGCTTCGTGCTGGTGACGCTCTACATGCCGCAGGGCATTGGCGGGCTGTTCGACCGCTTCATCCGAAAGGACGCGCCATGAGTTCGCTGCTGGAAGTCACCTCGATCTCGGTGTCGTTCGACGGGTTCAAGGCGATCAACAATCTCTCCTTCGAGATCGGCGGACAGGAGCTGCGGGCGATCATCGGGCCGAACGGCGCGGGCAAGACCACCTTCATGGACATCGTCACCGGCAAGACCCGGCCGGACGAGGGCAGGGTGCGCTTCGGCGAGCCGCAGCTCGACCTGCTCCGGCTGTCCGAAAGCCAGATCGCGCGCGCGGGCATCGGCCGCAAGTTCCAGCGCCCCACCGTGTTCGAGGCGCAAAGCGTGCGCGACAACCTGCTGATGGCCTTGAGCAATGACCGGCTGCCCTTCGCCGTGCTCGGCTACCGCGAAACGCCGCGTGACGACGAGCGGGTCAGGGCGCTCGCCACCGAGATCGGCCTGTCGGGCGAACTCGGGCGGAAGGCGGGCGAACTCTCCCACGGCCAGAAGCAATGGCTCGAAATCGGCATGCTGCTCGCGCAGGATCCGAAACTGCTGCTGGTCGACGAGCCGGCGGCCGGCATGACGCTTGGCGAGCGCGAGCATACGACGGACCTGTTGCGCCGCGCGGCGGAAACCCGCGCGGTGGTGGTGGTCGAGCATGACATGGAGTTCGTGCGCCGGCTCGACTGCAAGGTCACCGTGCTGCACGAGGGCTCGGTGCTGGCCGAAGGCACCCTCGACCATGTCACCGCCAATTCCGACGTCATCGACGTCTATCTGGGACGTTAGGCCATGCTCAGGATCGACAATCTCACCTTGCATTACGGCCAGTCGCAGATCCTCAAGGGGATTTCGCTCGAAGCCGAGGTCGGCCACGTCACCTGCGTGATGGGCACCAACGGCGTCGGCAAGACCAGCCTGCTCAAGGCGATCTCGGGCGTGCATCACCGCTCGGGCGGCAGCTATCACCTTGACGGCGAGGAGATCGGGCGGATCCCCGCGCATCAGCTGGCCGCGCGCGGCGTCGGTCACGTGCCGCAGGGGCGCGACATATTCCCGCTGCTGACGGTCACCGAAAACCTGGAAAGCGGATTTGCCTGCCTGCCGCGTTCGGAACGGCGGATCCCGGACCATATCTACGAGCTGTTTCCGGTGTTGAAAGACATGCGCAACCGTCGCGGCGGCGACCTGTCGGGCGGGCAGCAGCAGCAATTGTCGATCGCCCGGGCGCTGATCACCCGGCCCAAACTCCTGCTGCTTGACGAGCCCACCGAGGGCATCCAGCCCAACATCATCCAGCAGATCGGCCGGGTGATCGCGCTGTTGCGGGACGAGGGCAAGATGGCGATCGTGCTGGTCGAGCAGTATTTCGAATTTGCCTATGGGCTCGCCGACCGGTTCTGCGTGATCGAGCGCGGCGAGGTGAAGATGGCGGGCGACCGCGAGAGCCTCTCCAAGGACCGGCTGCGTGCGGCAGTGTCGGTGTGAACCCTCTGCCTGACAAAGTGGCGGTGCAGGGCATTGCCCAGGAAATGGGCTTGTGCCGCGTTTTCGGCCCCTTGCTGCCCACAACTCAAGCGCAGAGGCCGGCGACGTCCCGGATCGAGGCCGTTTTCGCCCATGCGCAGTTTGGCACGGTTCCTGCTTCGTAAGTTTCAGATCCGCCAGAGGGGATCGTAAAGCCGCCCGCAAAGGGCGCGGGGACCAGGGCCGCCAGGCAGGACACCGTTACTCCCGGATGTACGGAGAACGACCTGCCTGGCGGCCTTGTCCGCTTTCGCAGGCTTCAATTCGTTGGCGTGGGCCGGTTGCGGTTTGGGCCGGACGCCCGGTCCCGTCCGGCATGGCCTGCACGAGCGCGTGGCATTGAGGCTTGGGCTTGGCTCCGGTCTCGCCTATCCTGTCCGCCCGGTGCGGCGAAGGTGCACCGGCCATGTGCGGGAGGATCTTGTGGAAAACCCCAGGCTGCGGCTGCGGCTGACATTCGACAACGGGCTGGTGCTCGGCCCCGGCAAGGCGGACCTGCTCGACGGCATCGCCGAGCACGGCTCGATCTCGGCTGCCGGCCGGCGCATGAAGATGAGCTACAAGCGGGCCTGGATGCTGGTCGAGGAGATGAACGCCGCCTTCATGGAGCCGTTGGTCGAAAGCAACCGGGGCGGGGCAAAGGGCGGCGGGGCCCGACTCACGCCGGCCGGAGAGGCCGTGCTCGCCCGCTTCCGCAGCCTCGAAGCGCTGGTGTTCGACGGCGGCGCACCGCAGATCGACGCTCTCAAGGCGATGCTACGCGATATTCCCGACGAGAAATAACGGTTGCCAGTGCGCGATGTTTCGGTGATATGTTCGCTCAAACATAACGAAACTGGAGTCCTGATCCCATGTTTGCCCTCACACGTCGTGCCACAGTCGCCGCCGCCCTTGTCCTTGCCTCCACGCTGGCGCTGCCGGCAGCACAGGCCGAGGAAGTCACCGTCTTTGCCGCGGCCAGCATGAAGACCGCACTCGACGAAGTGGCGGCCGACTGGCAGGCGGAAACCGGCAACACCGCCGTCATTTCCTATGCGGGCAGCTCGGCGCTGGCCCGGCAGATCCAGGAGGGCGCGCCGGCCGATCTGTTCATTTCGGCTGCCGTCAACTGGATGGACACGCTCGAGGAAGCAAAGCTGATCAAGTCCGAAACGCGGGTCGACCTGCTCGGCAACACGCTGGTGCTGATCGGCCACGGCGCGGATGCGGCCGATGTCGAAATCGCACCGGGCTTCGATCTTGCCGGCCTGCTCGGCGACAACCGGCTCGCCATGGCGCTGGTCGATTCGGTGCCGGCGGGCGTCTATGGCAAGGCGGCGCTCACCAGCCTCGGCGTGTGGGACGCGGTCGAGCCGAAGGTGGCGCAGGCCGACAATGTGCGCGCGGCGCTGCAACTGGTGGCGACCGGCGAGGCGCCGATGGGCATCGTTTATGCCACCGATGCCGCGGCCGAGCCCGACGTGCGCGTGGTCGCGACCTTCCCGGCGGACTCCCATCCCGCCATCATCTATCCCGCTGCCGTGACCGCGGAATCCGCAAAGCCCGAGGCAGAGGCTTTCCTCGAGTATCTGTCCGGTGCTAAGGCTCGGTCGGCCTTTGAAGCCCAGGGATTTACGGTCTTGAAGAAATAAGCGGATGCTCGATGCTTTGCCGGATTGGCTCGCCACGGCCCTGAGCCATGACGAGTGGCGCGCGGTTGCGCTTTCGCTCAGGGTGTCGTTCTGGGCGACGCTCGCAAGCCTGCCGCTGGGCATACTGGTGGCCTATGTGCTGGCCCGTTGCGAGTTCTGGGGCAAGCAGGCGCTCAACGGGCTGGTGCACCTGCCGTTGATCCTGCCGCCCGTGGCCACAGGCTACCTTCTGCTCATCACGTTCGGGCGGAAGGGGCCGGTCGGCGCGGCGCTTGACGAGCACCTGGGCATCGTGCTCGCCTTTCGCTGGACCGGGGCGGCCCTCGCGGCGGGCGTGATGGCGTTCCCGCTGATGGTGCGGGCGATCCGGCTTGCCATCGAGGCGGTCGATCCGAAGCTCGAACAGGCTGCTTCGACGCTCGGGGCCTCGCGGCCCTGGGTGTTTGCGACGGTGACGCTGCCGCTGATCCTGCCGGGCGTGATCGCCGGCGCGATCCTGGCATTCGCCAAGGCGATGGGCGAGTTCGGCGCCACCATCACCTTCGTCTCCAACATTCCGGGCCAGACCCAGACATTGCCATCCGCGATCTACAGCTTCCTGCAGGTGCCGGGCGGCGACGCCAAGGCGATGCAGCTGGTGCTGATCGCCATTGCGATCGCGCTCACCGCGCTGTTCCTGTCGGAATGGCTGGGCCGCAGCGTGGCGCGCAGGATTGCCGGCTCATGAGCCTTTCCGTCAGCATCAGGCACAGTTTCGGTGCATTTTCGATCGATGTCGGGTTCGAAGCACCCACCGGGGTGACCGCGCTGTTCGGCCGTTCCGGCTCGGGCAAGACCACGGTCATCAACGCGGTTGCCGGGCTGCTCCGGCCGCAATCGGGCCATGTGACGCTCGACGGTCGGGTGCTGTTCAATTCGGACACCAATGCTTTCACCCCGGTGCACCGCCGTCGCCTGGGCTATGTGTTCCAGGAGGGGCGGCTGTTTCCGCATCTCAGCGTCCGGCAAAATCTCGCTTATGGCCGCTGGTTCGCGCCGCGCGAGGCGGGCAGCGCGGGCGATCATGTGATCGAGATGCTCGGCATCGGCGCCTTGCTCGACCGCCGGCCCGGCGCGCTCTCGGGCGGCGAAAAGCAGCGGGTGGCGATCGGGCGGGCGCTGCTCGCGCGGCCGAAACTGCTCCTGATGGACGAGCCGCTGGCGGCCCTCGACGAGGAGCGCAAGGCGGAGATCCTGCCCTATCTCGAACGCCTGCGCGACGAGACGGATATTCCGATCCTCTATGTCAGCCACTCGATGGTGGAGGTCGCGCGGCTCGCGACCACGCTGGTGTTGATCGAGGCGGGGCATGTGGTCCGGGCCGGCCCCGCCGCGGAGGTGTTGTCCGATCCCGAAAGCGTGCCGACGCTCGGGGTCCGAACGGCGGGCGCCTCGCTGCACGCGATCGTCGCGGCGCAGGAGGAGGACGGCTTGACCCGGCTTGAAACCTCCGCCGGGCGGTTGCTCATCCCCCGGGTCGAGGCCGAGATCGGGGCTCGGCTTGCGATCCGCATTCCCGCGCAGGACGTGATCCTGTCGCGCACGCGGCCCGAAGGCCTGTCCGCGCTCAACATCCTGCCCGCGAAGGTGACTGCGGTGCGGCTCGGCGAGGGGCCCGGCGCGATCGTCCAGCTCAAGGCCGGCGACGACCTCATTCTCGCGCGGATCACCCGGCGTTCGGCGCTCGCACTTGAGCTTGCACCCGGCGCCGATTGTTTTGCGATCCTGAAAACCGTGTCGGTGGCGCAGACCAATGTCGGCGGCGCCGGCTGACGGCGGGGCGGGTGAGACTTACGGCAGGCGGATCACGCCGATCCGGGCATAGTCGCGGTAGAGCGTGGAAAAGCCGAGTTCGCCGTGGTGGCGGGCTGCCAGCGAGGCCATGACGTCGCCGAGATCCGCCCGTGGCGTGACCTGGAATTTCGCAAGCCAGGCCTTCAGGCCGCGGCCGAACCAGGCGGGCAGGGCGGATTGCTCCCCGAAATCGACCACATGCAGCTCGCCGCCCGGGGCCACGGCAGCGAGCGCCTGTTCGAGGGCGGCTTCCCAGCCGGGGATCATCGACAGGCTGTAGGACAGGAACACCCGGTCGAAGCGCGCGGTCCCGAACAGCTGGCGCGCGTCAAAGCCGGTTGCGTCGCCCTGGGCGAGCCGCACCCGGCCGGAGAGGCCGGCGCGGGCGATCACGGAGGCCGCGGATTTGAGCATTTCCGAGGAAATATCGATGCCATGGAGCCGGGCATCGGGATAGGTGGCGGCGGTCAGCACCAGGTTGCGCGCGGTGCCGCAGCCGATCTCGAGCACGGTTCCGCCCGCGGGCGGCTTCAGGCTCTCGATCAGGTCGTTGCGGCCGAGCAAATAGTAGCGGCGCGTGAGGTCGTAGATATGGCGCTGGTGACGGTAGATCCCGTCCATGGTGCGGGCATGGGCGGAGATCGCGCTCATGCGGCGGCGTCGCGTTTGACGTGCAGGTGAAAGCCGCCATAGATCGCCGAGCGGTCGCGGGCGCCGAGCTTGAGGCTTTGGTCTGCGCGGTAGTCCCATTTGTCGAGAATGCCGTCGGGCACGCGGCCCTTGAGCGGCGAGGCGGCGGCCGCGGTGCGGTAGATCACGCGCGCGCCGGGGGCAGCGGTGCGGGTGATTTCGGCCCACAGGTCCGCAAGCTGCCGGTCGGTCATCCAGTCCTGGGCGTCGAGCAGCACGAAGGCATCCACGGAGCCCGCGGCGCGGTTTGCGAGCAGCGTGGTGATGCTGTCGTTGACGATGCTGACGCGTCCGGCATTGCGGCGCAGGGTCTCGAAATGGCGGGCCTCGAGATAGGGCGGCAGGCTCGCCTCCGCGCCGGGCTGATAGCCGCGGCCGAAGGCCTGCCAGGCGAAATAATTGTCCTTGAGCGGAAAGCCGCAGGCGAGCCGTTCGGTGCGGGTCCTGAGCGCGCCGATCATGCCTTCGGCGTCGTCGCCGGCAAGCGCCTCGTATTGCGCGGGCGGAATGCCGAGGCCGAACAGCGAGGCGCGCATCGAGATCAGCGCCCGGAAGCTCCTGCTGTCGAAGATCGGGGCAATGCGCGCATCGAAGAAGGCGCGCTGCTTGTCCACGGTGTCCATGCGCAGCAACTCGCGCACATCGACGCCATGGAGCCGTGCGATCCCGTGGGCTGCGGCGATGAAGCGACCAAGCAGGCCGGTCCGGTAGAAGCCGCGGGTGAAACGGCCGATCCGGCGGCGACCATTGATCTCGCGCCCGTCCCAGTAGGCGCGCGTTGTGTCATCGAGATGCGGGCGGATGTGGCGTTCGTAGAGTTTGACGTTGGATTTGAGGTCGGCGTGGCGGAACAGGTTTGAAAACGAAGTATGGTCGGGCAGGTTGGCGGCCGCGGCGAGCTTGAGCCGGCCGAGCGCGACATGGGCGGGCGACAGATCGACCGCGATGATCTCTTTCGGCTCGGCCGTCAGGTAGGACAGCACGTTGCACGAGCCCGAGGCGATGGTGACCATGGTGTCGGTCGGCTTGAGCGCCAGCGCCTCCATGTCGATCAGCGGATCTTCCCAGATCTGCGGATAGACCAGGCCGCGGAAGGCGGCGGAGAAGACGCGCTCGAGAAGGCCCGTCGCGGACAGGGCCGGGGTGCGCACCACGGCGCCGTCGATGCGGGCGCCGATGCCTGCAGTGTCGGTCATGGTCATGGGGCAAGGCTCCTCGGGAAGGGGAAGGGGGTAGGCATCAGGCGGCCTGGTCGCGGCCGGCGGTCAGCTGCTTGACCGCGCGGGGGCGGGCGAGCTGGCCCGCCTTTTCGGAAATGCGGCGCGACCAGTCGATGATTTCCAGCCGGCCATCGGCGTGTTCCACCACGGCGGTGCAGCTTTCCACCCAGTCGCCGGTGTTGATGTAGCGCACGCCACCGCGCATCTCGTTGGCGGCGTGGTGGATGTGGCCGCAGATGACGCCGTCGGCACCGTGCTTGCGCGCTTCTTCGGCGAGCACCGCCTCGAAATCGGAGATGAAGTTGACAGCGCTCTTGACCTTGAGCTTGGCCCAGCGCGAGAACGACCAGTAGCGCAGGCCTAAGAGCCGACGCGAGCGGTTGTGCCACTTGTTGGCCCACATCGCGAGCCCATAGGCGATGTCGCCGAGATGGGCGAGCCAGCGGTGGTTCATCACCACCATGTCGAATTCGTCGCCGTGAATGACCAGGAGCCGCCGGCCGTCGGCGGTCTCGAACACGTCGCGTTCGCGCACTTCGATGCCGCCGAAATGGATGCCTGGATAGGTGCGCAGGATCTCGTCGTGATTGCCCGGCACATAGACGATGCGGGTGCCCTTGCGCGCCTTGCGCAACAGCTTCTGCACCACGTCGTTGTGCGATTGCGGCCAGTAGAAGCCCTTGCGCTTCATGCGCCAGCAATCGACGATGTCGCCGACCAGGTAGATCGTATCCGCCTCGTGCTCGCGCAGGAAGTCGATCAGGATGTCGGCCTGGCAATCGGGCGTGCCGAGATGGATGTCGGAGAGGAATAGCGTTCTGAAATGTCTGGTCACGGGGTCCCGCCTGAACCTTGAGCAATCGTCCCTGCGACAGGCTTAGACACGATTCCGTTTTCAGTTTTGTGACGGTCTCCCCGACGGTCCCGAAAGCGGGCGCTCGGGCGGGGGCTTACGGCGCGGTGTCGATCATCAATTCCACCCGGTCCGCGGCGAAGCGGGATTCGCCGTAAAGCACCGGCCGGCCATCGGCGTCGATGTCGATGGCGCGGGTCAGCAGCACAATGGCGCCGGGCGAGAGCGCGAGCAGGCTCAGGTCCTCGCTCGAGGCATGGCGGGCCTCGACGGCGGTTGATTTGCGGGTGTAGTCGGCGACGCCGAGCCTCGCGAGTGCCGCCGTGATCGAGCCGGTCTCAGCGTAGACCTCGGCGATCGTGCCGAAGCGGGCGGCGTCGAACCAGGAGGTGGCCGACGAGATCGCCACGCTATCGGCCGAGGACACGGTTGCGAGTTCGACCACCGACGCCGCGTCGGGCAGGGCGAGGGCGCTTGCCACAGGCGGCGGGGCAGGCACGGTTCGGCTCGAAACGAGCTTTCCGGAACGGGTCTGCGCCTGATTTTCGAGCCCGGAGGAGAACCGGGTGCGCCGCCCGATCGGGTAGCGCAGGCGCTTGCGGTCATTGACGAAGGTGCCGCGGCCCTGTTCGGCGCGCAGGATGCCCTCCTTTTCGAGCGCGGCGATTGCCGCACGCACGGTGTGGCGATTGACGCCGAATGTTTCCGCAAGCGCTGTCTCCGGCGGCAGCTTCGCGCCGGCGCCAAGGCCGGGCAGCACCGCCTGGCGGATCTGGTCGGCCACCTGGCGCCACAGCGCCACCCCGGTGCGTCGTTCGAGCGTCTCCAAACCGATTTTCCTTTTTGTGCTGTCACAGGCTCGTCATGTGGTCGCGCTAAGTGTATCGTAATTGATATGGTTGTCTAGACTAATAGACAAATAGGAGGTTTCGATGACGGATGCGGAAGCCCGGCTAAGCGGGACGTCGGCGACCGGCGCGGCCCTAGAGGCCGTGAGCGCGCGGCAGCGGCGGCTGTCGGTGCTGGCCAAGGCCAGGACCAAGGATCTGCTCGCTTGCTGGAAGGACACCGGACTCGATCCCGCGGTCGAGGTGCTGCGCGGTCCCGAAAGCGGGCTGGTGGCGGTGCGCGGCCGCATCGGCGGTGGCGGGCAGCCGTTCCAGGTGGGCGAGATGTCGGCCACGCGCGTGACCGTGCGGATCGGCTCGGGCGAGATCGGCCATGCGATGGTCGCGGGCCGCGACGCCCGCAAGGCGCAACTGGCGGCGGTCATCGACGCGCTCGCGCAGGATCCGGCGCAGGCGGATCTGATCGAAAGCAGGATCATCGCCCCGCTCGAAAAAATCGCGGACGAAGCGGATCAGCGCCTGCGCGCCGAAACCGCGGCGACGCGGGTCAATTTCTTCACCATGGTCAGGGGAGAGGACTGATGGTTGCCGCGACTGCTTCCGCCTATGAGGGCGGGTTTTCCGATCCGGTCGGCGCCGCGCAGACCGTGTTCCGCGCGCTGATGGATGCCATGGCGCGGCCCGGCTCGATCCAGCCGCTGCCGGATGTGGCGGTCCCGCCCGCGCCGCTTACGGCGTCGGCCGCGGCGCTGATTGCCACGCTCGCCGATGCCGACACGCCCGTCTGGCTCGATCCGCTGCTTGCCAAGGCGGACGCCGTGCGCGACTGGATCATCTTTCACACCGGCGCCCCGATCACCGCGCACCAGCCCGATGCCGCCTTCGCGCTGGTGGCTGCCCCCCAGAACCTCTCCGCGCTCAACGGGTTTGCGCTCGGCACCCAGGACTATCCGGACCGGTCGACGACCGTGATCCTGCAGGTCGACACGCTCGCCGCCGGCGCGCCGCTCAGCTTCGAAGGCCCGGGCATCGAAAGTCGCGTCAAGATCGCGCCGGCGCCGATGCCGCAGCATTTTGGCGCACAATGGGCCGCCAACCGGCAGGCCTTTCCGCGCGGCATCGACCTGGTGCTTGCCGCGCCCGGCGCGGTGGCCGCGCTGCCGCGCAGCGCCCGCCTGATCCGACAGGAGGCTTGAAAAATGTATGTTGCCGTCAAGGGCGGGGAAGCCGCCATCACCAATGCCCACCGCCTGCTCGCAGCCCGCCGCCGCGGCGACACGGACGTGCCGGGGCTTACGCTCGCCCAGATCGCCGGGCAGTTGTCGCTTGCCGTCGACCGGGTGATGGGCGAGGGCTCGCTCTACGATCCGGAACTTGCCGCCCTTGCCGTCAAGCAGGCGCGCGGCGACCTGATCGAGGCGGTGTTTCTGCTCAGGGCCTACCGCACCACGCTGCCGCGCTTCGGCCATTCCGAGCCGGTCGACACCTGCGCGATGGTGGTCGAACGGCGGATTTCGGCGGTCTACAAGGACCTGCCCGGCGGGCAGCTGCTTGGCCCCACCTTCGACTACACGCATCGCTTGCTCGACCCGACGCTTGCCGGCGACGAGCCGGTGGAGGCGCCCGCCACTGCCACCGCCGGCAGCGAGAAGGTCACACGGGTCTCCGACATTCTCGGCGACGAGGGTCTGATCGAGGAGGATGCGATGCTCGACGCGTCCCGGCCGGTGGCCGACATCACCCGCACGCCGATGGAGTTTCCGATGGAGCGGGACGCGCGGCTGCAGACGCTCGCGCGCGGCGACGAGGGGTTCCTGCTTGCGCTCGCCTATTCGACCCAGCGCGGCTATGCGCGCAGCCATCCCTTCGCGGGCGAAATCCGCATCGGCGAGGTCGATGTCGAGGTGACGATCCCGGAGTTGGGTTTCGCCGTCGTGATCGGCCGGATCCGGCTCACGGAGTGCCAGATGGTCAACCAGTTCAAGGGCTCGGCCAAGGCGCCGCCGCAGTTCACCCGCGGCTACGGGCTGGTCTTCGGCCAGGCCGAGCGCAAGGCCATGGCGATGTCGCTCTGCGACCGGGCGCTGCGTGCCTCCGAACTCGGCGAGGACATTGTCGCCCCCGCCCAGGACGAGGAATTCGTGCTGTCGCATTGCGACAATGTGCAGTCGACCGGCTTCGTCGAACATCTGAAACTGCCGCATTACGTCGATTTCCAGGCCGAGCTCGATCTGGTGCGGCGCATGCGGGCCGAGCATTTCAAGGCTGCCGCCTCCACCGATGACGCGGCGACGGACGACACGCAGGAGGCCGCCGAATGACCAGTCCGGCAACCGACGCACCCGAGCCGACGCTCGCGCGCTACAATTTCGCCTATCTCGACGAACAGACCAAGCGGATGATCCGCCGGGCGATCCTCAAGGGCATCGCCATTCCCGGCTACCAGGTGCCGTTCGCCTCGCGCGAAATGCCGATGCCCTATGGCTGGGGCACCGGCGGGGTGCAGGTGACGGCGGCGATCATCGGCCCGGACGACGTGCTCAAGGTGATCGACCAGGGCGCCGACGACACCACCAATGCGGTCTCGATCCGGGCCTTCTTCGCCAGGACCGCGGGCGTGGCGACGACCACGGCGACGCCTGAAGCCACCATCATCCAGACCCGGCACCGGATTCCCGAAACGAAGCTTCGCGAAGGCCAGGTGCTGGTTTACCAGGTGCCGATCCCCGAGCCCTTGCGCTTTCTCGAACCGCGCGAGACCGAGACCCGCAAGATGCATGCGCTTGAGGAATACGGCCTCATGCATGTCAAACTCTACGAGGACATCGCCCGCAACGGCCGCATCGCCACCACCTATGCCTATCCGGTGAAAGTGGAGGGCCGCTATGTGATGGACCCGTCGCCGACACCGAAATTCGACAATCCGAAGATGCACCGCTCGGAAGCGCTGCAGCTGTTCGGCGCGGGCCGGGAAAAGCGGATCTACGCGATCCCGCCGCACACCGATGTGGTGAGCCTCGATTTCGAGGACCATCCCTTCGAGATCCAGAGCTTCGACCAGCCCTGCGCGCTCTGTGGCGGCGAGGGCGTCTATCTCGACGAGGTGGTGCTCGACGACCGGGGCGGGCGCATGTTCGTCTGCTCCGACACCCACCATTGCGAAAGCCGCCGGGCGGAAGGCCACCGCGGCGCGCTGCTCGGCGACGAGGCATCGGCCGACGCGGCGTCCGCGACAGTCAAGGAGGAAATGTGATGGTGAGCGCTGACACTCTTGAACCGTCCGTTCAGCCGGGACCGCCGAGCGCCGAGAAGCCGCTGCTCAGCGTCGAGGGGCTGACCCGCGTCTATGGCAAGCGCATCGGCTGTGCCGATGTGAGCTTCGAGCTCTTCCCCGGCGAGGTGCTCGCTGTCGTGGGCGAATCCGGCTCCGGCAAGACCACGCTCTTGAACTGCATCTCCTCTCGGCTCGCCCCCACCTGCGGCACTGTGCATTACCGGATGCGCGACGGCGCAAGCGCCGATATCTACAAGATGTCGGAGGCCGAGCGGCGGTATCTGATGCGCACCGACTGGGGCTTCGTGCACCAGAACCCGATCGACGGGCTGAGGATGACGGTGTCGGCCGGCGCCAATGTCGGCGAGCGGCTGATGGCAGTCGGCAACCGGCACTATGGCAATATCCGCAGGGCAGCAATCGACTGGCTGGCGCGCGTCGAGATCGGCGAGGACCGCGTCGACGACCAGCCGCGCACCTTCTCGGGCGGCATGCGCCAGCGGCTTCAGATCGCCCGCAACCTGGTGACCGAGCCCAGGCTCGTGTTCATGGACGAGCCCACCGGCGGGCTCGACGTGTCGGTGCAGGCGCGATTGCTCGACCTGTTGCGCGGGCTCGTCTCCGATCTCGGGCTTGCGGTGGTCGTCGTCACCCACGATCTCGCGGTGGCACGGCTTCTGTCGGACCGGATGATCGTGATGAAGGACGGGCGGGTGATCGAGGCGGGGCTCACCGACCGCGTGCTCGACGATCCGCGCGCGCCCTATACCCAGCTTCTCGTTTCCTCGATCCTGCAGGTGTGACCATGCCCACGGTTCTCGTTGCCTCCGAAGTCAAGAAGAGCTTCACCATGCACATGCGCGGCGGCGTCGAACTGCCGGTCGTCGCCAATGTTTCGTTCTCGCTCGACGCGGGCTCCTGCGCCGTGCTCGGCGGGCCGTCGGGCGTCGGAAAGAGCTCCATCCTGAAAATGCTTTACGGCAATTACGGCTGCGATGGCGGACAGATCCTGGTCAAGCATCACGGTCGCCATGTCGACATCGCCAGCGCCGACCCGCGCAAGGTGCTCGAAATCCGGCGTGACACGATCGGCTATGTGAGCCAGTTCTTGCGTGCGGTGCCGCGGGTTTCGGCGCTCGATGTCGCCTGCGAGCCGCTGATGATCCGCGGCGCGAGCCAGGCCGAGGCGCGGGAAAAGGCGGGCGCGCTGTTTGCGGATCTCAATTTGCCCGAACGGCTGTGGTCACTGCCGCCGGCCACGTTTTCGGGCGGGGAGCAGCAGCGGGTCAACATCGCCCGCGGCTTCATCACCGACCACCCGATCCTGCTCCTGGACGAGCCGACCGCCTCGCTCGACGCGGCCAACCGCGAAGTGGTGATCGGGCTCATTGCCCGCAAGAAGGCCGAAGGCGCGGCCCTGCTCGGGATCTTCCACGATCTCGACGTGCGCAATGCGGTCGCCGACCGGGTGATCGACGTGTCGGCCTTTGCCGCCGGAAAGGCCGCGGCATGACCCGGCTTTCCGAAACGCCACTGGTCCACGAGACCGCGAAGGTCGTGAACTCAACGCTCGGCCGCTACACCGAGGTCGGGGCCGGCTCGTCGCTCGCCCATTCGACGCTCGGGGATTATTCCTACTGCGTCGAGAACACCCAGATCGCCTATGCGGAGATCGGCAAATTCGCCAACATCGCCGCCCATGTGCGCATCTATGCGAGCATGCACCCGATGGAGCGCGCGTCGCTGCATCATTTCAGCTACCGCTCCGCCTGGTATTTCGAGGGCGAAAGCGACGACCAGGCGTTCTTCGACTGGCGCGCGGAGCAGCGCATCCATATCGGCCATGACACCTGGATCGGCCATGGCGCGGTGGTGATGCCCGGCGTGAAGATCGGCAACGGCGCGATCATCGGCTCGAACGCCGTGGTCACCAAGGACGTGGCCGATTTCGCGATTGCCGTCGGCGTGCCCGCGCGCACGATCAGGCAGCGCTTTTCCGACGACATCGCCGGCCGGCTCGATGCGCTCGCCTGGTGGGACTGGGATCACGCGCGGCTGCATGCCGCCCTTGAGGATTTCCGTTCGCTCACGGTCGAGGAATTCCTTGAGCGCCACGGCGGCTGAGGCCGCCCGCATCCTTCCATTTTCAGGACTGTCAGGCCGTCGTCCGACCCCTCCCGGGGGCCGGGGGACGGCCGCTGTTGCGTTTGCACCGCCTTGCGCAATCCGGGGCTGTGGATCGTAACAAAACTGACACCGAACCGACATCGCGCTTTCATATGGCTGGTCTAGTCCAGTTCCCGAACGCCAAGGAAATCCACCTCAGCGAAGGGATGCCGCCATGCTCGAACTGACCGACGTCACACGCCGCTTCGGGGCCATGACCGCAGTCGATGCCGTTAGCCTCTCGATCCCCGACGGGCAGATGGTCGGCGTCATCGGCCGCTCGGGCGCGGGCAAATCGACGCTCCTGAGGATGATCAACCGGCTGAGCCCGGTGAGTTCGGGCACGATCGTGCACAAGGGACGGCCGATCTCGACGCTCACCGGTGGCGAGCTGCGCACCTGGCAGCGCGACTGCGCGATGATCTTCCAGCAGTTCAACCTGGTGCCGCGGCTCGACGTCCTGACCAATGTCATGCTCGGCCGGCTCAACCGCCGCTCCACCGTGTTCAATCTGCTCAACATGTTTTCGGTCGAGGAGCGCGCCGCCGCGCTATCGGCCCTCGAACGGCTCGGCATCGCCCAGGCCGCGACGCAGATGGCAGGAACGCTGTCGGGCGGGCAGCAGCAGCGCGTGGCGATCGCCCGGGCGCTGATGCAGGAGCCCGCGATGATCCTCGCCGACGAGCCGATCGCCTCGCTCGACCCGCTCAACGCGCAGATCGTGATGGACGCGCTTGAGGACATCAACCGCCGCGAAGGCATCACCGTGATCACCAACCTGCACACGCTCGACACCGCGCGCGCCTATTGCGAGCGCGTGATCGGCATGGCCGCGGGCAGGGTGGTGTTCGACGGCCCGCCGGAAGAGCTGACCTCCGAAGCGGTCGCAATGATCTACGGCGCCTCCGGCGACGGCGACGGGATCTCCGAATCCATCACCTCGACATCGCTTTCGGGCGGCCGCGAACCCGTGCCGGCCCGGCCGAAATCCACCGGTGCGTTGCAGCCCGCGCTTTACGCAAAGCCCGCCGCCGCCGGGGTCGCCTTGCCCGCGTAACAGGCCCGACCCACTCGACCGCCGGCCGCATGCCGGTCTGAACCAGGAGCAGATCCATGATCAAGAAAGCCCTTCTCGCGGCCGCGTCCTTCGCAGCCATCGTCGCCGCTCAGCCGGCTGCTGCCGAAGACCTCAAGGACTTCCGCATCGGCATCCTCGGCGGCGAGAACGAAGCCGACCGCCTGCGCAATTTCCAGTGCATGACCGAGCAGCTTCCCGAAGCGCTCGGCGTGGAAAAGGTCTCGCTGTTCCCGGCCGCCGACTATGACGGCGTGATCCAGGGTCTGCTCGGCGGCACGCTCGACTATGCCGAGCTCGGCGCATCGGGCTATGCCAAGATCTATCTCGACAATCCCGAGGCGGTCGAGCCGATTCTGACCACGATCCAGACCGACGGCTCCACCGGCTATCACTCGGTGATGGTGGCCCGCAAGGACTCGGGCATCGCCTCGCTCGCCGACATGAAGGGCAAGAAGCTCGGCTTCGCAGACCCCGACTCGACCTCGGGCTACCTGGTTCCGTCGGTCACGCTGCCCAAGGACATCGGCATGCCGGTCGGCGAGTTCTTCTCGGAAACCGGCTTCGGCGGCGGCCATGAGCAACTCGTGCTCGAAGTGCTCAAGGGCACCTTCGACGCCGGCACCACCTGGGCCTCGGGCGTGGGCGATTTCAACGACGGCTACACCTCGGGCAACCTGCGCAAGATGGTCGACAAGGGCCTCGTCAAGATGGACGACCTGGTCGAACTGTGGAAGTCGCCGCTGATCCCGAACGGACCGATCGTGGTGCGTTCGTCGATGGATGCCGACATGAAGACCAAGTTCAAGGCGTTCATGATGGCGCTGCCGGAGAAGGATCCGGCCTGCTTCTCCGCCATCCAGGGCGGTGACTACAAGGGCTACACCGAAGTCAATCCGGAATTCTACGAAGCCATCATCGCCGCCCGCAAGGCCAAGATCGGCTCGTAACCGGACCCGACGCAACCCGCGGCCGCCGGACCTGACCATCCGGCGGCCGCCGTTTCCTGCGATCAGGCATCCCGCGCTCCGTCCGCGATGTCCCCTCGCCAGAACCGATTGGCATTTCCGTGAGCGACACTTTTCCGAGCCTCTCCCGCCTCCCGTCCCCGGCACTGTCCCCCGAGGGCCGTGCGATCGAGCGTCACTGGACGGAACTGGCGCAGCGCCGGCGGCTTTACAGCCTGATCGGCCTCGTCCTGCTGGTTTTCGCCATGGGTGGATCGGTGTGGTTCGCCAACGAGACCAATTCCGGCAAGTTCTTCGACCGGCTGCCCTACTTCTTCGATTTCTTCATCGACATGCAGCCGCGCGACTGGATCGAACCGTGGCGGGCGCTGTTCGACCTGCCTTCGCCCTATGACGACGGCAGCCTGAAATACAACTATGTCGACGGGCGGGTGTATCTCACGCAGTCGCTCTACATCCCCGAATATGTCTACAAGATGGTCGAGACGCTCAACATCGCCGTGCTGTCGACACTGGTGGGGTTTGTCTTCGCCTTCGTGCTGAGCTTCCTTGCTGCGCGCAACATGGCCGTCCACCCGGTCATCCGGGTCCTGGTGCGCCGGACCATGGAGGTGCTGCGCGCCTTCCCGGAAATCGTGATTGCCGGATTTTTTCTCGCAGTCCTGTCGCTCGGGCCGATCCCGGCGATCATCGCCGTGTCGATCCACACCGTCGGCGCGCTCGGCAAGCTGTTCTTTGAAGTGGTCGAGAATGCCGACATGAAGCCCGACGAGGGGCTGCGCGCCGTCGGCGCCACCTGGGTAGAGCGGGTCTGGTTCGGCATCGTGCCGCAGGTCATGCCCAATTTCATGAGCTATTTCCTGCTCCGGCTCGAAATCAATGTCCGCGCCTCGACCATTCTCGGCGCGGTCGGCGCGGGCGGGATCGGCGAGCAGCTGCGCATCTCGATCTCGCGCGGCCACGAGGCCAAGACCATCGCCATCATCTTCCTTCTGTTCTGCACCATCGTCGCCGTCGACCAGTTTTCCGCCTGGCTGCGCAAGCGGCTGGTGGGCAGCCGCGCCTTCCAGTTCGGAGCCTGAGCCGCCATGACCACGCCCGACGCCGCCACCATCGCCCGCCTCGAAAAAGAGTATCCCGACGCCTTCCGGGCCGGGATCTGGAAGCGCTTCGCCGGGCCGATCGGCATCGGGCTCTGCATCCTCTATGCGCTCTATTGCTGGTGGTTCTTCTCGGTCGGCGCCGTGCTCGGCTCGGCCAACTGGAAGCTCGCCGGCGCCTATCTCGCCGACTGGGTCTCCTACGAGATCAGGCCCGATATCGAGATCAAGGGCAACCACCTCGACATCCATTATTCCCGCTTCTCCGAACTCGGCGAAAACCCAAATCCCGACTGGCTGGTCAAGGACATGGCGCTGGTCGAGGCGCTTCCCGCCGAGAGCGCGAAGCCCGGCCCGTCCGCGCAGGCTCTCTCGGCGCCGTCGTCCGCCGGATCCTTCATGGCGCCGGCAGCCGCTGCGGCGGGCAACGCCAACTCGACCCGGTCTTCGGCGGGGTCCTTTGTCGCCCCGTCGAAATCGAGTGCCGGCAACGCCAATTCCGTGCAGCCCTCCTCGTCCTCCTTCGTCGCCCCGTCGAAGGCGACGGTCGGGACCGCAGAGGCCGCACCGGCGGTGAAGGACGCGGCCACGCCCGCGCTGCCGGCCGCTTCCGAGCAGGTGGTCCGTGCCGAGGTCGATCTCGGCGCCTGGACGCTGATCGTCACGCCCGATCGCGCAACCGTGGTTCATGACGGCACGCGGCACGAGTTCGTCATCGACGCCCACCGGTCGGTCACGGCCTTGCAGCCGCTAGAGGACTGGGCCGAACAGCGCTCGGAGGGCTCCACCGTCTATCTCGATTTCGGCTGGGCCGGCCGCGCGGAGATCCAGAACGACGACACCTCGCCATTCTGGGGCAAGCCGGCTTCCGAGGTGCTCATGCTGATGGTGTCGGGCGAGAGGGTGGACCCGTCGCGCTCCAATATCGCGCGCGCCTTCAACGATATCTGGTACAATCTCGAATGGCAGCATGGCGACGTCTGGACCAAGCTGTTGCAGACCATCGTCATGGCCTTCGTGGGCACGGTGCTCGCCTCGCTGATCGCCTTTCCGGTGTCCTTCCTCGCCGCGCGCAACATCTATCACAACCGTGTGGCCAACCAGTTGCTCAAGCGCTTCTTCGATTTCCTGCGCTCGGTCGACATGCTGATCTGGGCGCTGTTCTTCACCCGCGCCTTCGGCCCGGGGCCGCTTGCGGGCATTTCGGCGATCTTCTTCACCGACACCGGAACGCTCGGAAAGCTCTATTCGGAAGCGCTCGAAAACATCGACGACAAGCAGCGCGAGGGCGTGCGCTCGGTGGGGGCGTCGCCGGCGGCGGTGCAGCGCTACGGCGTGCTGCCCCAGGTGCTGCCGGTTTTCGTGAGCCAGGCGCTCTATTTCTGGGAATCCAACACCCGTTCGGCCACCATCATCGGCGCGGTCGGCGCCGGCGGCATCGGGCTCAAGCTCTGGGAGGCGATGCGCACCAACCAGGACTGGGAAAATGTCGCCTACATGGTGCTGCTTATCCTCCTGGTGGTGTACATATTCGACGCGGTGTCCTCGCGACTCCGCGGAATGCTGATCGGAGGAGGACAGGCTTGATGCGTTACGCCTTGTATTTTTCACCGGGTCCGGGCGAGGATCTGGCCCGGCTCGGCGCAAGCTGGATCGGGCGCAGCGCCGAGACCGGCCGGCCGCTCGACCATCCGGACCTTCCCGGTCTGGGCGCAAGCGGCCTGGCCGCGATCACCGGCCCCGCGCGCCGCTATGGCTTCCACGCCACGCTGAAGGCGCCGTTCCGGCTCGCCCCGTCCGCGAGCGAAGCCGACCTTCTCGGCGCCATGGCGGAGTTCACCGCGCGCCATGAGGTCTTCGACATTCCGGCGCTGACCGTGGGGAGGCTCGAAGGGTTTCTCGCGCTGGTGCCGTCCGGCCCCGCGCCCGAGTTGAACACCTTCGCCGACCGGGTGGTCGAGGCGTTCGAGCCTTGCCGCGCGCCGCTGACGGATGCCGAAATCGAACGCCGCAATCCGGAATCGCTGACCTCCGCGCAATTGCGCAACCTGCTGCGGTGGGGCTATCCCTATGTTTTCGACACATTCCGGTTCCACATGACGCTGACCACGCGGCTTTCGGAGCCGGAGCTTTCGACGGTCGAAACCGCTGCCCGGACGCATTTCGCCCCGGTGCTGGCGCGGCCGGTTCCGGTTACCGCGCTCACCCTGTTCGTCGAGCCCGAGCCCGGCGCCCCGTTCAAGATCCACAGCCGCTTCGCGCTCGCGTCCGGCCTTGCCAGAAAGACCGCCTGAATGACCACCGAGACAGTTCTGACCAATGCCCGCCTTGTGCTCGAAGACCGGATCGTTTCGGGCAGCCTCATCGTACGCGACGGCGTGATCGCCGAAATCGATGAGGGCGGTTCGGCCGCGGGCGTGGACATGGACGGCGACTATATTCTCCCCGGTCTCGTCGAACTGCACACCGACCATCTTGAATCGCATTATTCGCCGCGCCCGGGCGTGCGCTGGAATGCGATCTCGGCGATCCAGTCGCACGACGCGCAGATCGCCGCCTCGGGCATCACCACGGTGTTCGACTGCCTGCGGCTCGGCTCGGATGAGGACGACGGTTTTCGCACCGGCGAGATGCGGGCGATCGCCGATGCGCTCAAGGCCGCGCGCGAGGAGAACCGGCTTCGCGCCGACCATCTCATCCATCTGCGCTGCGAGGTCTCATCCTCGGATGTGCTCGAGCATTTCGCCGATTTCGAGACCGACAGCCAGGTGCGGCTCGCCTCGCTGATGGACCACGCGCCGGGCCAGCGCCAGTTCCAGACCATGGACCAGTACACGCTCTACTACAAAACCAAGCGCGGCCTCTCGGACGAGGCCTTCGCCCATTTTGTCAAGCGCCGGCAGGAATCGTCGGCGCGCTATTCCGATACCCACCGCAAGGCGCTCGCAAGCGCCTGTGCCGAACGCGGCATCACCGTGGCAAGCCATGACGACGCCACGCTCGATCATGTGAGCGAGGCCGTCGGCTTCGGCGTCAGGCTCGCGGAGTTTCCGACCTCGCTCGAGGCGGCGGAAGCCTCGCATGAAGCCGGCATGAGCGTGCTGATGGGCGCGCCCAACGTGGTGCGTGGCGGCTCGCATTCGGGCAACATCGCCGCCACCGATCTGGCGCGTGCCGGCGTGCTCGACGTGCAGTCCTCAGACTATGTGCCGTTCAGCCTGATCCAGGCGCCGTTCGTACTCGCCGACGAGATCGAGGACCTCGATCTTGCCGCGGCGATCCGGATGGTGACGGCGACGCCGGCCAGGACGGTGGGGCTCGACGACCGCGGCAGCCTGACGCCGGGCAAGCGCGCGGATCTGGTGCGGGTCAGGCGGGAGACCGGCGTGCCGATCGTGCGCACGGTCTGGCGCCAGGGCGAACGGGTGGCCTGATGGCAAATGCATTGGACCGCCAGCCGGCCGCGGCGCCTGTGCCCGGACGGCTGATCGTGGTGCTGGGCCCCAGCGGCTCGGGCAAGGACACGCTGATCGGCCTGGCCCGCGCGGCCTTGGCGGACAGGCCCGAGGTGATGTTCGTGCGACGTGCGATCACCCGTCCGGCGGAAGCCGGCGGGGAGGACCATCTCGCGCTGTCGGATGCGGAGTTCGACGCCTGCATCGACGAGGGCCGTTTCGCCCTGACCTGGGCCGCCAACGGGCTGCGCTACGGCCTGCCGCGGGACCTCGAAGCCCATCTCGCCCAGGGCAGGGTGGCGGTGGTCAACGGCTCGCGCGGCGCCTGGCGCGTGATCCGCGACGTGTTTCCGGGCGCGCTCGCGGTCGGGATATCGATCGAGCCCGGGATTCTCGCCCACCGGCTTGCGGCCCGCGGCCGCGAGAGCGCCACGGAGATCGCAGCACGGCTCGTGCGCGCCTCGGCCCTGACGGATGAGGTGGAGGCCGATCTCGTGATCGACAATTCCGGTCCGGCCGAGATCGCCGGCGACCGGCTCGTCGCCTATATTCGCGAGGCCCTTGCGCCGTAGAAGGACCGGTTTGCTGGCCCAATCTGGCTCAGGGCCGGCGCAGCGTTGTGCGGGGCGGCGATTGTCGTTATCTCTACTTGAACCGTTGCCGCTCAGAGTGTGCCGCCACATGTCGAAGCCCTTCTGTGGCCGGAGACCGGCGCCAGCCTTGACGGCTGCGGGGCGGGCACGGGCAGAGGGCGGTTGAAGCAGGGGCAAGGGGCGACAATGGGGGGCAATGTCCCGAACGGGGCAGGCAGCAGGGGCGCCGGGGCCGCGCAGGGCATGGCCCGCGACGCCGCGTTGTGCGCCCGGACCTCCGGCGACGCGTCATGCGTGCCCGAGCCTTTTCTCGCGAGCGGCCACCGGGTCCCGATGCTCCTGCAAGCGCCGCCGATGGCAACCGGGCCGAATGCCGGTTCTCTCGCATCGATCGCTTTTGCCGCCACGGTGGCGGTGTTTGTGCCAGGAGGGCGGGCCGCACCCCGGCAGGGAGAGCTGCGGTTGAAGCCGGCATCGCAGCGAAGCCGCCATCTGGCCCCGTGCAAGCGGCGCGTCCGCTTGATATTCCGTTTGTCCGGTCCTTGCGCGGACCGGACGCAACAGCTTCGAGGAGGAGGAGAAGCCCAATGAAGAGCAAGCTTGCGATGTCGATCCTGGTTGCGGTCGGCCTGTCGGCGCTTGCGCCCGCCGCCGCAATGGCCGCGGGCGTCCATGTTGCGCCGGTCAAGAAATTCGTGAGGGAAAATGTCGAACCGTGGCTCGCCGATCCGACGATCATAGGCGCCGTCAAGGAGCAGAACGCCAAGACCGCGAGCCTCGATGGCGCTGCGATCGACAAGCTCGATAGGGAGTGGCGCGCCCAGGCGACCGCCATCAAGCGGCCATTCGTCGATGAGGTCCTCAGCCGCCCTGTCTCGAAATTCCTGAAAGGCAAACAGGAGGCGAGCAAGGGCAGGATCACGGAAATCTTCCTGATGGATGCCAAGGGTCTCAATGTCGGCCAGAGCGAAGTGACCTCGGACTATTGGCAGGGCGACGAAGCGGCTTGGCAGCGAAGCTTTGGCGACGGACCCGGCGCATTCTTCGTCGACACCGTCAAGACCGACGATTCCACCCGCACACGCCAATCCCAGGCAAGCCTGACCATCGTGGATCCCGCAAGCGGCCAGGCCATTGGCGCGATCACGATCGGCATCAACCTCGACAAGCTCTGATCCCGCTCGCGCCGGACCGAACTCGGCACCGGCGCCGCGCGCTCGCAAAAGGCGCGCGGAGGCTCTGCGTGCAGGTGCTGCCTTCGGATGGCGCTGGCGGGGGCGGAGCCATTCTGACGCGGCCTTGAGCGATTGCCTTTGGCTGATTCTCGTGGTCGAAATGAAGCAGGGCTCGCCGCGCTGCCTGGCGTGCCGGAGCCGCCGGAACCCACCGCCAGAGAGACAGACCGCAAGGGAGCGTGTGATGAAACTCGTCCATATTTCCGATATCCATATTCATCCCGATCCCATTCTCGGGCTGGATCCGATCGCCAATTTCAAGGCGTGCCTCGCCTATGTCGAAGCCCATGACCACGATGCCGACCGGGTGGTGATCACGGGCGACCTGACGCATGTCGGGCGCGAGGACAGCTACCGCGAGCTTCAGCGCATTCTCGCGGCCAGTTCGCTCAAGGGAAAGCTCGCGCCGCGGCTCCTGATCGGCAATCACGACGACCGCGAGGTGTTCGCGTCGGTGTTCCCGGGGGCGCAGCGCGACGAGACGGGTTTCATCCAGTGGACCGAGGACACACCCGCCGGCCTGTTCGTCTACATGGACACGGTGGATGCCGGCCGGCATGGCGGGCTCTACTGCGCTCAGCGCATGGCCTGGCTCGAGAAGGTGCTTGCCGGCGCGCGCGCCGGGGGGCGGCGCGCCTATCTGTTCATGCATCACAACCCGGTCAGGGTGCATGTCGCCAATGCCGACGTGATCGGCATTCTCAACGAGGCCGAACTGCAGGGGTTGCTGAAGCGCTACAACGACACGGTCGCGCATCTGTTTTTCGGCCATTGCCACTATACGCTCAGCGGCGCGGTGGCCGGCATCCCGTTTTCCGCCCCGCGCTCGGCCAATCACGCCTGCTGGCCGGATTTCTCCGGCGAGATCAACCGCATGGGCTATGGCGAACTCGCGCCGAACTACAATGTCTGCTTCCTCGGCGCCCACAGCACCGTGGTGCATTCGATCGATTTTCTCGACGCGGGCAAGGTGCAGTGGCGGATCGAGGACGACATCGAGGCGATCCAGCTGTGAGCCCCGGCTTCCCCGGCACGGCGCCGCGGCCGGGGGCTTCTGCCGATTGACGCAGGGCCGGTCTTGCTTCAACACTCTGGCTGTCGCGACCGGCTGATGCCGGCATTCAGGCGACGCCGCCAGCTAAAGGAATTTGTCACATGCCCGTCCCGTCGACGCTGTCCTTGTGGGATGAAACCGCGCAGGAACAAGATCTTCACACCCCGATGAAAGCCGACGTGGTAACCGATGTGGCCATCGTCGGCGGCGGCTATACGGGGCTGTCGACCGCGCTGCATGCGGCCGAGCAGGGGCTCGCGTGCTGCGTGCTCGAAGCCCGGCAGATCGGCTTCGGCGGCTCGGGGCGCAATGTCGGGCTTCTCAATGCCGGGCTGTGGCTGCCGCCGCAGGATGTGCGCGCCAGGCTCGGCAGTGCCGACGGCACCAGGCTGGTCGATATCTTGGGCGAGGGACCGAGCTACGTGATGTCGTTGATCGAGCGGCACCAGATCCGCTGCGAACTGACGCGCAGCGGCACCATTCATGCCGCCCATTCGCCCAAGGGTCTCAAGGATCTCGAACGCCGGGCCGGGGAGTGGTCGCGGCTGGGCGCGCCGGTCAGGCTTCTGTCGCGCCAGGAGACGACGGAAAAGATCGGCTCGGAGGCGTTTTACGGCGGGCTTCTCGATGCTCGTGCGGGCACGCTCAACCCGATGGGCTATGTGCGCGGCCTTGCCCGCGCGGCCCAGGCGGCCGGGGTGCGGATTCACACCGGGGTGGCGGTGACGGCGCTCGTCAAGCAGGCGGGAGGCTGGGTGCTCGAAACAGCGCAGGGTACGGTCAGGGCGAAATCGGTGATTCTCGCGACCAACGCCTATTCCGACGACCTGTGGCCGGGCCTGAAGCAGAGCTTCGTGCCGATCCATTTCTTCCAGGTGGCGACCGAGCCGCTGGGCGAGCGGGTCGCCCGCATCCTGCCCGAACGCCAGGGCATCTGGGACACCGGCCAGATCATGTTCTCGCTCCGGCGTGACGCCGCGGACCGGCTGATCATCGGCTCGATGGGCTCTGTGATCGGCGGCGAGAAGGGCTTGAGCGAACGCTGGGCGGCGCGACAGCTGGCGCGGCTGTTTCCCGATCTCGGCCCGGTCAGGTTCGAAACGGCCTGGCACGGCCGCATCGCCATGACCGGCGATCATCTGCCGCGCATTCACCGGCTCGACGAGGGGCTCTACACGCCGATCGGCTACAACGGCCGCGGCATCGCCCCGGGCACCGTGTTCGGCAAGGCCATGGCCGATCTGCTGGCGGGCGGCCGCGAGGCCGATCTCCTGATGCCGGTCACCGATGTCCGGCCGGAAACCGCGCGCGGCCTGAAGGCCGGGTTCTATAGCGCGGCCTTTGCCGCCAACCAGGTGCTCAGAAGCCTTTAGGCCAAGGCTGCGCGCCGTCGCCGGCACGCCTTTGCCGCCTTGCGAGTGGGGCGCCTGCCTGGCCGCGGAGATGCGTCGGGGACGCAGCCCCGACCGATCGGAGAATCGGCAGGGCGAGAGAAACGAGGGGAGGAGACGGCATGGAGACATGCGATGTGATCGTCGTCGGCGGCGGGCTTGCAGGACTTGTCACCGCGGCAGAGCTGGCGGACCGCGGCAAGCGCGTGATCCTGGTCGACCAGGAGCCGGCCGGCTTTCTCGGCGGGCAGGCGTTCTGGTCGCTGGGCGGATTGTTCCTGGTCGATACGCCCGAGCAGCGACGCATGGGCATTCGCGACAGCCGCGATCTGGCGCTCGGCGACTGGATGGGCTCGGCCCGGTTCGACCGCGAGGAGGATTTCTGGCCACGGAACTGGGCCGAAGCCTATATCGATTTTGCCGCCGGCGAGATGCGGCCCTGGCTCCACGGCATGGGCATGCGCTGGTTTCCGGTGGTCGGTTGGGCCGAGCGCGGAGGCGGCTTCGCCGATGGCCATGGCAATTCGGTGCCGCGTTTCCATCTCACCTGGGGCGTGGGGCCGGGGGTGATCGCGCCTTTCGTGGCACGTGTGACAGAGCATGCGAAAGCGGGTCGGATCGCGCTGAAATTTCGGCACCGCTGTTCCCGGATCCTCATCGAGAACCAGGCGGTCCGGGGCATTTCCGGAGAGATCCTCGCCGAGGACGCGGCCGAGAGGGGCCGGGCAACAAACCGCGAGATCAGGGGCGCCTTAATCTCGACCTGGTGCGCAAGGCCTGGCCGCGCGACCGGCTGGGCGAGCCGCCGCGCGAGATGATTTCGGGCGTGCCTGCGCATGTCGACGGCCGCATGGTGGCGATTGCGAAGGACGCGGGCGGCCGGGTGATCAATGCCGACCGGATGTGGCACTACACGGAGGGCGTGAAGAACTGGGACCCGATCTGGCCCGCTCACGGCATCCGCATCCTGCCGGGGCCGTCGGCGATGTGGTTCGATGCGCGCGGCAACCGGCTCAGGCCGCCCGCAATGCCCGGGTTCGACACGCTCGCGACGCTGCGCGAGATCCTGTCGACGGGGTTCGACTATTCCTGGTTCGTGATGACGCAGAAGATCCTGAAAAAGGAAGTGGCGCTGTCGGGCTCGGAACAGAATCCGGACCTCGCTTCCAAAAGCTGGCTCAAGGTGATCCGCCACCGGCTCCTCAACCGGCAGGCGACGCCGGCGGTGGAGGCCTTCAAGCGCCATGGCGAGGATTTCGTCGTGGCCGACACCCTGGACGAACTGATTGCGGGCATGAACGCGAAAGGCGGCGGGCGGATCGATGCGGAGAAGCTGCGCGCGCAGATCGTCGCCCGCGACAGCCAGATCGACAATCCCTTCACCAAGGACGCGCAGCTGATGGCGGTGCATGCGGCGCGCGCCTATCGCGGCGACAGGCTGATGCGCACGGCCAGGCCGCATCGCTTGCTCGATCGCGAAAACGGGCCGCTGATTGCGATCAGGCTCAACATCATCACCCGCAAGACGCTGGGCGGTCTCGAGACCGATCTGAACGGGCAGGTGATGAATGCCCAGGGCGAGCGCATCCCCGGGCTGTTTGCCGCGGGCGAGGTCGCGGGCTTTGGCGGCGGCGGCTATCACGGCTACAACGCGCTCGAAGGCAGTTTCCTGGGCGGCTGCATCTTCTCCGGGCGTCAGGCCGGCCGGGCGGACACGATCGCCTGAGCCGCGGGCCGGATCAATCCGGGAAGCCGCGCGCGGTGAGGATTGCCGACGGCGAGGCGGGCGGCGCCGGATAGGGCTTGGAAATCACCGGCAGCAGGCTCGGGCCACGAATCCGCAAAAAGTCGTCGAGCGCCTGCAGCGCGGGCGTGGATGTCCGGCTCGAATGCCGGATCGAAAACCATTGCCGCCGGATCGGGGTGTCCTCGACGTCGAGAATGACGAGCTTGCCGCTCAGGCATTCCTGCTCGATCGTGTGGCCGGAGATGAAGGCGATGCCGAGCCCCGCAATCACCGCCTGCTTGATGGTTTCGTTGGAATCCATCTCCGTGGGCTGGGTGCGCAGCCGCTCCAGACTGTCGGACATGAAGAACTCGAAGGAGGAGCGGGTGCCCGAGCCCTTTTCGCGGACGATGAATTTCTGCGACGCCAGCTGCTCGCGGGTGATGTCGATCCGGCCCACCAGCGGATGGTCGGGATTGGCGATGAACACCAGCGGGTGGTCGCCGAACAGCGCGGCGTGAACCTTGAAGCTGGTCGGAGGCCGCCCCATCAGCGCGACGTCGATGTCATGATCATGCAGCTTCTGGATGATCTCGGAGCGGTTGGCCGCCACCAGCGTCATCGACACGCCGGGATGCTTCTCGGTGAATGCGGCAATCAGTCGCGGCGCGAAATACTTCCCCGTCGAGACCACGCCGAGCCGGATCGTGCCCGCGGCCACGCCCTTGTGGGCCTGCACGGTTTCCTCGAACGAGGTCAGCTCGCTTATCACCCGACGCGCGGTCTGGATCGCGATCTCGCCGATCTCCGTCGGCTGTGAACCGGTCTTGGTCCTTAGGAAAAGCTGGCATCCGAGGTCCTGCTCGAGCTGTTGCAACTGCAGCGTGACGGCGGGCGAGGTGAGCCCAAGCGCCTTGGCGGCGGCCGAAATCTTGCCGTGCTTGTGGACGGCGAGAAGGGTTCGAAGCTGGCGGATCGAAATATTGAGCATGCAGGATGTAAGAAAAACTTATCATCTTTGTCAATAAGTTAAAATTTACAAACATCAGATTGGGTTTATTCAGGGTGCATCGGAGGACTGCACCCATGACAGGTCAATCGCTGCTAGCCTTTTTGCGATCCGGGTCGTTTGCCCAGAAACCGCATGCCGAAGCCATCTCAGCCACCATCGGTGCGCTGGCGCAGGCTGCTCTCGAAGTTCGGAAACTCACCACCCAGGGCGCGCTGAACGCGGGCTTCGCTTCCTCCCGCGGAAGCGAGAACACCGATGGCGACATCCAGAAGGATCTTGACGTGGTGGCCGACAGCCTCTTTCTCGAGGCCATCCGCCACGTTCCCGTCGCGCTCTACGGGTCGGAGGAAAACACCGGGGCGATCCTGATCGATCCGGACAAGCCGCTGGCGCTGGCGATCGATCCGCTCGACGGCTCCTCCAACATCGAGACCAATGTCTCGATCGGCACCATCTTCTCGATCCTGCCGGTCACCGGCGACCCGAAGACCGAGCCGGACCTGTCGTTCCTGCAGCCGGGCACCAACCAACTCGCCGCCGGCTTCTTCATCTACGGGCCGCAACTGGCGCTGGTGCTGACGCTGGGGCAGGGGACGCGGATCTTCATCCATTCCAGCAAATACGGCGACTTCATCGAAGCCTATGATTCCGTTTCGGTTCCGCCGCAGGCCTCCGAATTCGCCATCAACGTGTCGAACTACCGCCATTGGGAAGAACCGGTGCGGCAGTATATCGACGATTGCTTCGCCGGCGCGGAAGGCCCGCGCGAGAAGGACTTCAACATGCGCTGGATCGCGTCGCTGGTGGCCGATTGCTACCGCATCCTGATCCGGGGTGGAGTGTTCCTGTATCCGGCGGACCGGCGCAAGGGCTACGGGTCCGGCCGCATCCGGCTGGTCTACGAGGCCAATCCGATCGCCTTCCTGGTGGAGCAGGCGCACGGCGCCGCCACCGATTCCGTCAACCGGATCCTCGAGATCAAGCCGCTCTCGCTGCACCAGCGCGTGCCGCTGATCTTCGGGTCCAAGTCAAAGGTCGAGCGGGTCGCCCGCTATCATGTCGATCCCGAAATGATCAGTGAGCGCTCGCCCTTGTTCGGTCATCGCGGTCTTTTCAGGGTTTGAGATATCATGTCAGCTAAATTTCCCATCATTTCCATCACGGGCTCTTCCGGCGCGGGCACCACGACGGTCGAGCAGACATTCAAGAAGATCTTTGCCCGGGAAAAGGTCACGGCCTCCTTCATCGAGGGCGATGCGTTCCACCGCTTCGACCGGCACACGATGAAGGCCAAGATCGCCGAGGAAAAGGCGCAGGGCCGCGACTTCACCCATTTCAACCAGGAAGCCAACGAGCTCAAGATCCTCGAAAGCGTGTTCGAGGAATATGGCCGGCGCGGCAAGGGCCGTACCCGGCACTATATCCATGATGAGGAGGAAGCCGCCTGCTACGGCTCGCCCCCCGGCACCTTCACCGAGTGGGAAGAGTTCGGCGGCACGGACGTGCTGTTCTACGAAGGCCTGCATGGCTGCGTCGTCACCGACGAGGTCAACCTCGCCAAGCATTGCGACCTGAAGATCGGTGTCGTTCCGGTGATCAACCTCGAATGGATCCAGAAGATCCACCGGGACAAGGCCGCTCGCGGCTATTCCACCGAGGCGGTGACCGAAACCATCCTCAGGCGCATGCACGACTATGTGCATTACATCTGCCCGCAGTTCTCGCTCACCGACATCAATTTCCAGCGGGTGCCGATCGTCGACACGTCCAACCCCTTCGTCGCGCGCTGGATCCCGACGCCCGCGGAATCGATCCTGGTGATCCGCTTCGCCAATCCGCGCGGCATCGATTTCCCCTATCTCTTGTCGATGATCCACAACAGCTACATGTCGCGCGCCAACTCCATCGTGGTGCCCGGCGACAAGCTCGATCTCGCCATGCAGCTGATTTTCACGCCGCTGATCAACAAGCTGGTCGAGCGCAAGCGTCGCATGTCCTGAGGAGGCCATCATGAACGTGAAACAAGCAATCGCCGCTTCGGACGCGGCCAGCGAACGCGACATGGCCAATGCCATCCGCTTCCTCGCCATGGATGCGGTGCAGGCCGCCAATTCCGGCCATCCCGGCATGCCGATGGGCATGGCCGATGTCGCGGCCGTGCTGTTCAACCGCTTCATCAAGATCGACCCGTCGACGCCCGACTGGCCCGACCGCGACCGTTTTGTGCTGTCGGCGGGCCATGGCTCGATGCTGATCTACGCGATCCATCATCTGCTCGGCTATGCCGACATGCCGATCGATCAGGTCCGGAACTTCCGGCAACTGGGGTCGAAGACGCCCGGCCACCCGGAATACGGCCACACGCTCGGGGTTGAAACCACCACCGGGCCGCTCGGCCAGGGTATCACCACGGCGGTCGGCATGGCGATTGCCGAGGAAATGTGGGCCGCCCGTTTCGGCCGCAAGCTCGTCGATCACCACACCTATGTGATCGCCGGCGACGGCTGCCTGCAGGAGGGCATCAGCCACGAGGCGATCGATCTTGCCGGGCACCTCAAGCTCAAGAAGCTGATCGTGCTGTGGGACGACAACCACATCTCCATCGATGGCGCCACCTCGCTCGCCACCTCGATGAACCAGGCCGCGCGCTTCAGGGCCGCCGGCTGGGATGTGCAGGCGGTCGACGGGCACGACCCAGAGGCGATCGCCGCGGCGATCGAAAAGGCGCGCGGGAGCAAAAAGCCGTCGCTGATCGCCTGCCGTACGGTGATCGGCAAGGGTGCGCCGACGCTGCAGGGATCGCACAAGACCCATGGCGCCCCCTTGGGCAAGGACGAGATCGCCCGCGCCCGCATCGAACTCGATTGGCCGCATGAAGCCTTCGTCATTCCCGCCGGCATCAAGCAGGCCTGGGAAGCGGTGGCGGCGCGCGGAGCGGCCGCACGCGCTTTGTGGCAGGAGCGTCGCGCGACCATCCGCAGCGCCGCCGCCTTCGATCGCATGGTTGCGGGCGAAGTGCCGGCAGCGGTGTTTCGCAAGCTCGCCGCCTTCCGCAAGGAGCACCGGCAGAAGGCGACCAAGGTGGCCACCCGCCAGGCCTCGCAGATGGCGCTCGAGGTGATCAATGCCGCCACCGCGCTCACCGTCGGCGGCTCCGCCGACCTGACCGGATCGAACCTGACGCAGACCTCGCAGACGGTTTCGATCGCGCCGAAGAAGTTCAAGGGCCGCTACATCCATTTCGGCATCCGCGAACATGCCATGGCCGCGGTGATGAACGGCATCTCGCTGCATGGCGGGTTCATCCCCTATGGCGGCACGTTCCTGGTCTTCTCGGATTACGCCCGCGGCGGCATCCGGCTGTCGGCCCTGATGGAGCAGGGAGTGGTCTATGTGCTGACCCACGATTCCATCGGCCTTGGCGAGGATGGTCCGACGCACCAGCCGGTCGAGCACCTGGCCATGCTCCGGGCCACACCGAACCTCAACGTGTTCCGGCCCGCCGACATCATCGAGACGGCCGAATGCTGGGAACTGGCGCTGCGCGACCGCGCGACGCCGAGCGTGCTGGCGCTGTCGCGGCAGGGGCTGCCGATGCTGCGGGAGACGGCGACGGCCGACAATTGCTCGGCCCGCGGCGCCTATGTGTTGCATGCCCCCGAGGGCAGGCGTGACGTGACGCTGCTTGCGACCGGCTCCGAAGTCGAGATCGCGCGCAAGGCGGCCGACCTTCTCGCCCAGATCCACGGGCTGCATGCCGCTGTGGTGTCGATGCCGTGCTGGGAGAAGTTCGAGGCACAGGACGAGGCCTATCGCGCGGGCGTGCTCGGCACCGCCCCGCGGATCGCCATCGAGGCGGCGGCGCGGATGGGCTGGGACCGCTGGATCGGCCCGAACGGCGCCTTTGTCGGCATGGAAGGTTTCGGCGCCTCGGCACCGGCGCCCGAACTCTACGAACATTTCGGCATCACCGCCGACCGTGTCGCCGATCTGGCCGTCACGCTTGCAAGGGGAAGGGCGTCATGACCGATCAGCGGGATCTCGAAGGGCGCACGGTGCTGGTACGGTCCGACCTGAGCCAGGGCTGGACCGAGGATTTTGCGGCCCATCTGAGGACGCTCGTGCGCCGCGGCGCGCGCGTGGCCGTGGTCGCAGGCCACGACAATCCGGCCGGCGACGTCAATCCGGTGATGTCGCTGCGCCACCAGGCGCCGACGCTCGAGGCGATCACCGGACTGCCGGTGCATTTCGTCAGCGACTGCGTCGGCCCGCTTGCCGAAGCGGGCGTCGCCGCGGTGCCGGCCGGCAGCATCGCGCTTCTGGAGAATGTCCGGTTCCACCCGGAATACCAGCGCCATTCCCGCACCTTCGCCATGCGGCTGAGCGTGCTGGGGGACTTCTTTTCCATTCCGGGAGGAATGCCCGAGCCTGCCGCCGTCTGGGTGCAGGAACTCGCCAAGCTGCTTCCCGAACCGACAACCGATCTCGCACCGTCAGCCTGACAGGAGGAATTACATGGCCCGCATCACACTTCGACAACTTCTCGATCACGCCGCCGAACAGGGCTACGGCGTGCCGGCCTTCAATATCAACAACATGGAGCAGGGTCTTGCCATCATGGAAGCGGCCAAGGCCTGCGATGCGCCGGTGATCATCCAGGCCTCGCGCGGCGCCCGCTCCTATGCCGGCGACATCATGCTGTCGAAGATGATCGACGCGCTTGCGGAAATGTATCCGGACAACCCGGTCTGCATGCACCAGGACCACGGCAACAACGAAGCCACCTGCATGACCGCGATCCGCCACGGCTTCACCTCGGTGATGATGGACGGCTCGCTCGAAGCCGACATGAAAACGCCGGCAAGCTACGAGTACAATGTCGCGATCACCGAGCGGGTGGCGCGGATGGCGCACTGGGTCGGCGCGTCGGTGGAAGGCGAACTCGGCGTGCTCGGCTCGCTCGAAACCGGCGAGGCGGAAGCCGAGGACGGGTCGGGCGCCGAAGGCAAGCTCTCGCATTCCCAGTTGCTCACCGATCCCGACCAGGCCGTCGACTTCGTGCTCAGGACCAAGGTCGACGCGCTGGCGATTGCCTGCGGCACCTCGCACGGCGCCTACAAGTTCTCGCGCAAGCCCGACGGCGACATCCTCGCCATGAAGGTGATCGAGGAGATCCACCGCAAGCTGCCCAACACCCACCTGGTCATGCACGGCTCTTCCTCGGTGCCGCAGGAGCTGCAGGACATCATCAACGAGTTCGGCGGCGAGATGCCGCAGACCTTCGGCGTCCCGGTGGAAGAGATCGTGCGCGGCATCCGCCACGGCGTGCGCAAGGTCAATATCGACACCGATTGCCGGATGGCGATGACCGGGCAGTTCCGCAAGATGGCGGTCTCCAAGCCGGCCGAGTTCGATCCGCGCAAGTTCTTGAAGCCCGCCATGGACGCCATGCGCGACCTGTGCCGCGAACGCTTCGAAGCCTTCGGCACCGCCGGCCAGGCCTCCAAGATCAAGGTGATCGGCATGGACGCCATGGCCGCCCGCTACGCCAGCGGTGCGCTGGACCCGCAAACCGCCGCCCCCAAGGCTGCCTGACACAGAGATTCAAGAAGAAAGGTCAACGCCATGAATACGGACGCAAAAACCGAAATCAAGGGCAAGGAACGCTACAAGGCCGGCGTGCTCAAATACGCCCAGATGGGCTATTGGGACGGTGACTACGAACCCAAGGACACCGACCTGATCGCCCTGTTCCGGATCACGCCGCAGGAAGGCGTCGACCCGATCGAGGCGGCCGCTGCGGTGGCCGGCGAAAGCTCCACCGCCACCTGGACCGTGGTCTGGACCGACCGGTTGACCGCCTGCGACCAGTACCGCGCCAAGGCCTACCGGGTCGATCCGGTTCCCGGCCAGGAAGGCCAGTATTTCTGCTATGTCGCCTATGACCTGATCCTGTTCGAGGAAGGCTCGATCGCCAACCTGACGGCCTCGATCATCGGCAACGTGTTCTCGTTCAAGCCGCTCCGCGCGGCCCGGCTCGAGGACATGCGGTTCCCGGTGGCCTACTGCAAGACCTTCAAGGGCCCGCCCACTGGCATCGTCGTCGAGCGCGAACGGCTCGACAAGTTCGGCAAGCCGCTGCTCGGCGCCACCACCAAGCCCAAGCTCGGCCTGTCGGGCAAGAACTACGGGCGCGTGGTCTATGAGGGTCTCAAGGGCGGGCTCGACTTCATGAAGGACGACGAGAACATCAACTCGCAGGCCTTCATGCACTGGCGCGACCGGTTCCTCTACTGCATGGAAGCGGTCAACAAGGCCTCCGCCGAGACCGGCGAGGTGAAGGGCCACTACCTCAACATCACCGCTGGCACGATGGAGGAAATGTACCGCCGCGCGGAATTCGCCAAGGAGCTCGGCTCCGTCATCGTCATGGTCGACCTGATCGTCGGCTGGACGGCGATCCAGTCGATCTCCGAATGGTGCCGCCAGAACGACATGATCCTGCACATGCACCGCGCCGGCCACGGCACCTATACGCGCCAGAAGAACCACGGCATCTCGTTCCGCGTGATCGCCAAGTGGCTCCGGCTCGCCGGCGTCGACCACCTGCATTGCGGCACCGCCGTGGGCAAGCTCGAAGGCGATCCGCTGACCGTGCAGGGCTACTACAATGTCTGCCGCGAGAACCGCAACGAAGTGGACCTGCAGCGCGGGATCTTCTTCGAGCAGGACTGGGCCGATCTGCGCAAGGTCATGCCGGTGGCCTCGGGCGGCATTCACGCCGGCCAGATGCACCAGCTGCTCGATCTCTTCGGCGACGACGTGGTGCTGCAGTTCGGCGGCGGCACGATCGGCCACCCGATGGGCATCCAGGCGGGGGCGACGGCCAACCGCGTCGCGCTCGAAGCCATGGTGCTTGCCCGCAACGAAGGCCGCGACATCGCCCATGAAGGCCCGGAAATCCTGCGCGCCGCCGCCAAGTGGTGCAAGCCGCTCGAAGCCGCGCTCGAAACCTGGGGCAACGTCACCTTCAACTACACCTCGACCGACACCTCGGACTTCGTGCCGACCCCGTCGGTTTCCATGTGAGCGAGATCGAGGAGATCAAACATGCGTATCACCCAAGGCTGCTTTTCCTTCCTGCCCGACCTGACCGACGAGCAGATCTCGGCCCAGATCGAATATTGCCTGAGCCGCGAATGGGCGGTCGGCATCGAATATACCGACGACCCGCATCCCCGGAACACCTATTGGGAAATGTGGGGTCATCCGATGTTCGACCTGAAGGACCCGAAGGGCGCGATGATGGAGCTTGACGACTGCCGCAAGGCCCATGGCGACAGCTACATCCGCATCAACGCCTTCGATTCCACCCGCGGCTTCGAAACGGTGATGATGAGCTTCATCGTCAACCGGCCGAAGGAAGAGCCGAAGCTCGACATGACCCGCACCGACACGCGCGGCCGCAGCCAGCACTACTCCTGGAAGACCGCGCGCGGCTGAGCCCGGCCGCTGTGCCCCTCATGACACCCGCCCGTCCGCATGCCGGACGGGCGGATATCCCGATGGAGACCGATCATGTCCGAGACCGCCGACCCGAAGACGCCCACCGACGCGGAAGCCTTGCCGACCGCCATCGACCTGCGCGCGGAATACGAGAAATCCGGCGTGGCCGAGGTGCTCGACGAACTCGACCGTGAACTGATCGGCCTGAAGCCGGTCAAGCTCCGGCTGCGTGAAATCGCGGCGATGCTGATCGTCGAGCGCGCGCGCGCGGCGATGGGGCTCAGCCACGAGACCCCGACGCTGCACATGAATTTCACCGGCAATCCCGGCACCGGCAAGACCACGGTGGCGATGCGCATGGCCAATATCCTGCACCGGCTCGGCTATGTCCGCAAAGGCCATCTGGTATCGGTCACGCGCGACGACCTGGTCGGCCAGTATATCGGTCACACCGCGCCCAAGACCAAGGAGATCCTCAAGAAGGCGATGGGCGGCGTGCTGTTCATCGACGAGGCCTATTATCTCTACCGCCCCGACAACGAGCGCGACTATGGCCAGGAGGCGATCGAGATCCTGCTGCAGGTGATGGAGAACAACCGCGAAGACCTCGTCGTGATCCTCGCCGGCTATGCCGACCGGATGGACAAGTTCTTCGAAAGCAACCCCGGTTTCCGCTCGCGCATCGCCCATCACATCGATTTCCCCGACTACACAGAGGACGAACTGGTCGACATTGCCGACGGGATGCTCGCACAGCAGAACTACGCCTTCGACGACGAGGCGCACGAGCTGATGCGCAAATATGTCGAGCTCAGGCGCAAGCAACCGCATTTCGCCAATGCGCGCTCGATCCGCAACGCGCTCGACCGGGCGCGGCTGAGGCAGGCCAACCGGCTGTTTACGACATCGGATGCGCCGGTCACGGCCAAGGACCTCTCGACGATTACGGCGGACGACCTCAAGGTCAGCCGCGTGTTCACCATGGGCGTGCCCGACAGCGCGCGGGAGACTGGAAAATGACATCGACATTGATTGCGCCTTCGGTCCTCTCGGCCGATTTCTCGCGGCTCGGAGAGGAGATCGAGGCCGTCGTCGCCGCCGGCGCCGACTGGATCCATCTCGACGTGATGGACGGCCACTACGTGCCCAACATCACCTTCGGCCCGCCGATCATCAAGGCGGTGCGCAACCGCACCGACAAGGTGTTCGACTGCCATCTGATGATCGAGCCGTGCGATCCGTTCCTGGCGGCGTTCGCCGATGCCGGTTGCGACATCATCACCGTTCATGCCGAAGCCACCAGGCATCTCGACCGCTCGCTGCAGGCGATCCGCGATCTCGGCAAGAAGGCCGGCGTGTCGCTCAATCCGTCGACGCCCGAAAACGTGCTCGACTATGTGCTCGACCGCGTTGATCTGATCCTGTTGATGACGGTCAACCCCGGCTTCGGCGGCCAGAAGTTCATTCCCTCCGTGGTCGACAAGGTCTCCCGCATCAAGGCGATGATCGGCGACAGGCCGATCGACATCGAGATCGACGGCGGCGTGACGCCAGAGACCGCGCCGCTGGTGGCGGCCGCCGGCGCCAATGTGCTGGTCGCCGGCTCGGCCGTCTTCAAAGGCGGAACCACCGAGGCCTACCAGGCCAATATCGGGGCGATCCGTGCCGCCGCGGACGCCGCCCGAACATAGAAAACCACTACAGGAAGGACCTGCGACATGGCAGCCATTCCCCCGCTGTGCGACTTCGGCTGGAAACCCGTCGACGCGCGCCTGCCCGGCGTCGACGGACAGGCGCGCAACATTCTCGATCTCGCCGGGCCGAACGGGCTGGTGGTGGCGTTCATCTGCAACCATTGCCCCTATGTCAAAGCCGTGATCGACCGCATCGTCCGCGATGCCGATGATCTCGCCGATCTCGGCATCGGCTTCGTGGCGATCTCGTCCAACGACGTCGAGGCCTATCCAGAGGATTCGTTTGCGAACATGAAGCAGTTCGCCGCCGCGCACGACTTTCCCTTCCCCTATCTCTTCGACGAGGACCAGTCGGTGGCGAGAAGCTGGGGTGCGGTGTGCACGCCGGATTTCTTCGGCTTCAACGGGACGATGGAGCTGCAGTATCGCGGCCGGCTGGACGCCTCGCGCAAGGAGACGGGACCCGCCGGGCTGAGGCGCGACCTCTACGAGGCGATGCGCGAGGTGGCCCGCACCGGCAGGGGGCCGGAAGAGCAGATCGCATCGATGGGATGCTCGATCAAATGGAAGGACGCGTCGTGACGCGATCCTCGCCGGGGCGCGGCGTGAACTGGCCGCGCGCCCTGCTGTTCGATCTCGACGGCACGCTGATCGATTCCGTGCCGGACCTGGCCAATGCCGTCAACGAGTTGCTGGCAGGGGACGCCCTGCCGCCGCAGTCGCTCGACGCGGTGCGCGCGATGATCGGAAACGGCGTGCGCAAGCTGGTCGAGCGTGCCTACCGGGCCGCGGGACAGGCGCTCGACAGTCATGCGCTCGACGCGGCGACCGACCGGATGATGGGGATCTATGGCCGCCATCTCACCAACCGCACGGTGCTGATGCCCGGTGCGCGGGAAATGGTGGTGGCCTATCACATGGCGGGTGTGCGGATCGCGGTCGTGACCAACAAGCCGGAAGCCTTCACGCGGGAGATCCTCTCGCATTTCGGGCTGCAGTCCCATGTCCATGCCGTGGTCGGCGGCGACACCGGCCCCGCGCGAAAACCCGCGCCCGACATGCTGCTTCATGCCCTCAAACAGTTGCGGACGGGCACCGGCAATGCCGTCATGGTGGGCGACAGCCCCGCCGACATCGATGCGGCAAAGGCCGCGGGAATCGCCGGCTTTGCGGTGCGCGGCGGCTACACCACGGTTCCGGTCGACAATCTCGGCGCGGACCGGGTGATTTCATCGCTGATGGAGCTTCCGGCGGCGCTCGACGCGTTTCGCGTCTCCGCCTGACGGAAATCTGCGGCAAAAGGGCCGCCCGGAGGCGCGCCGCGACCTTGTGCCGCGCAGTTTCGGGGCTGTTCCGGCCTATCCGGGCCGCTCGCGGCGAGGTCGGTTGACCAGGGTCAAGGTATACCTGTGCGAGTGGTGTAGCTTTCCGGCACTGCGGTGAAGTTTCGGAGGAGCCATCGTGTTTTTTTCTGATCGCGGTCATGCCGGGCGGATGCTGGCCGAAAGGCTGCCGAGTTTCGACAGGGCATCGACGGTGGTGATCACCCCGCCGCGCGGCGGACTGCCTGTTGCGCGCGAGATCGCACTGGCCTTCAGCCTGCCGTTCGATGTGGTGCTGGTGCGCCGGGTCGCCGTTCCCGGGCGCGAAGACGTGGCGCTCGGGGTTGTCAGCGACGGCCGCGAACTGCGCCTGAGCTTCACTCGCGACAGCATCGAAAGGCTGGGTCTCGACGCCGAGCGCCGGGCGGCCCTCACGCACAGGACGCTGTCCGAGCTCGGGCGGCGCTACAAAACCTATGTCGCAGACCATCCTCCCGTCCGGGTCACCGGCAAGACCGCGGTGGTGGTCGATGACGGGGCCGTGACGGGCGCCACGCTGCGGGCGGTGCTGCATGTGCTGCGCGAACAGGCGGTGCGGCGGGTGGTGCTGGCTTTGCCGATCGCGCCCGCGCATGTGCTCGCGGAGTTCGAGCGGCTTGTCGACGATATCGTGTGTCTCGACACCCCGTTTCATTTCGACGGGGTCGGCGTTCACTATGCGGCCTTCGATCCGGTCAGCGATCTCGATGTGCGCCTGATCCTGGCGGAAATGCATGGCCGTGCCGACCTCGGCGAGGAACCGGCCACGCTGCCAAGGGCCCTGAGACGATGAAGGCGCGGCATCCGGGGCTGCCGCCGTCGTCTAACCGCCATCTGCCAGCGTGTCGCTCCGCGCGGCCCGGGCTTGCGGCGCAACCCGGAACGGGGGCGGGACATGAATGAGGCTCTGCAGCAGTCCTGCGTGTGTGGCAAGAGCCCGAACTGTGTCATTTATCATCGCTCGATCTGCAGCGCGGGCACGGCCGAAGACCTGGCGCAGCTCAACCGCATAACCCATCAAAAGACATTTCCGCGCGGAAGCGTGATCCAGGCGCAGGGCGAGACCTGCGAGATCGTCGGCAACATCATCGACGGCGTGGTCAAGCTCTCGAGCACCTCGGTCAATGGCGACGACCATATCGTCGGGCTGCTGTTCCCGTCCGATTTCTTCGGCCGCCTGTTTGCCGATGAATCGCGGCTATCCTACGAGGCGGCGACGGATGTGACGCTGTGCACGATCAACCGCGTGGCCTTCGAGCGCTATCTGTTCGCGCATCCGCTGATCGAGCACGAGATGCTCAAGGCCAAGCTCGACGAACTCGACGCCGTCCGGGAGTGGGCGGCGATCACCAATGGCCATACCACCATGCAGCGTGTGGCCACGCTGCTCTATGTGTTCTCCAAGCGGGCCGGCAACCAGATCCGGCATGGCGCGGACGCGCCCGACATCGTGCATGTTCCGCTGAGCCGGCGCGACATTGCCGATTATCTCGGAACGACCCCGGAAACGCTGAGCCGCAACATCCAGACGCTGTCGCGCGCCAAGGTGATCCGCAACATCAATGCCAGGCATTTCCAGCTGATCGATGCCGAGGAACTGATCCGGTATTCGGGCGAAACCCGAGCCGATCTCGACCGGATCGCCACGGCCTGACATCTCTGCCAGCCTGCTGCTCGACGGCATGCGGGGCGCGGCGCTGTCGGCGAGGGCGGGTGGTGGTCATCAGACCTATTTGTGTCCGAAATCCGCCTGCGGCGGTTGCGCCTGCCGCGCCGGCCATGACAGGCTGCCGGCAGGCAGACACCGGGAGAACTCGTCATGGCCTCATTCATGCCGGAAACGCAAACCGCGTTCGCGCGTGACATCATCGAGATCGAGGATCAGGCGATCGTCATGCCCGACGGCTGCCGGCTGTCGGCCCGGATCTGGATGCCCAAGGACGCGGCCGACGACCCGGTGCCGGCGATCATCGAGCATCTGCCGTACCGCAAGCGCGACGGAACGATCGTGCGCGATTGCCTGAGCCATCCGTGGATGGCGGGCCAGGGCTATGCCTGCATCCGCGTCGACATGCGGGGGAATGGCGATTCGGAAGGCCTGATGGACGACGAATACACGCCGCAGGAGTTGCAGGACGCCTGTGACGTGATCGCCTGGGCAGCCGCCCAGCCCTGGTGCTCGGGCACGGCGGGGATGATGGGCATTTCCTGGGGCGGTTTCAATTCGCTGCAGGTCGCGAGCCTGCGCCCGCCGGCGCTGAAGGCGATCATCACCATCTGCTCGACCGTGGACCGCTTCGCCGACGACATCCATTTCAAGGGCGGTTGCCTGCTGGGCGAGAACTTCGGATGGGCCGCCACGATGCTCTCCTATTCCTCGCGGCCGCCCGATCCGCTGCTCGTGGGCGGGACATGGCGCGAGATGTGGCGCGCCCGGCTGGAGGCGATGCCGTTCCTGGCGCGCGAGTGGATCACGCGGCAGACCCGCGACGCCTACTGGAGGCACGGATCGGTCTGCGAGGATTACGGGGCGATCGAAGCGGCTGTGCTGTCGATCGGCGGCTGGCATGACGGCTACCGCAACACGATCTCGCATCTGGTCGAAAACATTAAGGCGCCGGTCAAGGGCCTCGTCGGGCCTTGGATCCACAAATATCCGCATTATGCCGGTCCCGAGCCGCGCATCGGCTTCCTGCAGGAGGCCAAACGCTGGTGGGACCGCTGGCTCAAGGGCATCGACACCGGCGCGGACGAGCTTCCGGCCTATCGGGCCTGGCTGATGGACAGCATTGCACCCGCACGCTGGGTCGATGCACGCCCGGGCCGCTGGATCGCCGAAGACCACTGGCCGTCGCCCAATGTTGCCGTCCGCACGCTGCATCTGGGAGATGGCACGCTGGGAGAGGCGGTCATGTCGGCACCGGTGGCGGTCAACTCGCCTGCCGACTGCGGCAGCCAGGCGGGGGAGTATTTCCCCTTTGCCTACAGCCCCGATCAAAGGCATGGGCGGCTTCGATCACCGCCTGATATATCGGCCTGTTTCGATGGTGCCGAGCTGTCTGCACCGCTCGACATCGTCGGCGCGCCGCGCGTGACGCTGCAGGTCAGGGCGGACAAGCCGATGGCGCAGCTGGCGGTGCGGCTCTGCGACCTGCGGCCTGACGGCAGCTCGGCGCTGATCACGATGGGCGTGCTCAACCTGTCCCATCGCAACTCGAGCGAAGCCCCGGAACCGCTCGTGCCCGGCGAAACGGTCCCGGTGACTGTCACACTCGACCAGATCGCCTACCGGATTCCCGAAGGGCACCGGCTGCGGGTGGCGATCTCGACCGCCTATTGGCCGTTCATCTGGCCCGCGGCGGAGGCTGCGATCTTGACGATCGACGACGGCATGCTCGCGCTGCCCTGCCGGACGCTGCAGGCCGGCGCCGACGAGTGCGGCTTCGAAAAGCCTGTGGGCGCGGCCTCCTGGCGGCACGAGGTGCTCAGGCCCGGAGCCTACAGCCACCGCGTTGACAGGGATGCGGAGACGGGGGTGGTCACCACCGCAATCGTCAGCGATGCCGGCGAAAACCGGGATCTCGAACATGGCCTGATCTCGGGCAGCGTGACGCGGGAGCGCTGGTCGATCCATCCCGACGACCCGCTGTCGGCCACGTCGGAGATCACCTGGGAGCAGACCGGCGGGCGCGGCGACTGGCGCTGGCGCACGGTGGCGGAGATGAGCATGCGCTGCGACCGGGACTGGTTTTATGTGAGCGGGACGCTCACCGTCATCAATGACGGCGAGACATTCTTTGAGAGAAGCTGGGACGAGCGGATCGAACGGCGTTTCGTCTGATCCGGGGGCGGGGCGTCAGCCGGGCCAGTTGCCCCGTCCGAGCGCGGCGATGCCGTCCACGATGCGGCCGAAGCTGTCGCGGGCGCGGGCGACGCTGTGGCGGGCGCGCAGATAGCCGTGCACCAGACCCTTTTCCTCGATGCAGCGGGCCTGTCCGCCGGCCTCGGTGATGCGGGCGCAGTAGACCGGGCCGTCGCCCGAAAGCGGATCGCATTCGGCGGTGAAGACCAGCGTGGGCGGTAGACCCGCATAGGTGTCGGCGGCAAGCGGCGTGAAGCTCGGGTCGCCGGTTGGCGGTGTGCCGCCCGCGCGCAATTCGTCGTAGAGGCGCATGTCGGCGGTGGTCAGCATCGGCGCGTTGGCGTGGGTCACGAAGGTGCCGCGTGTCAGGTCCGCGCCGAGCGCCGGATAGATCAGCACCTGGCCCGCCGGCTTTAGCAAATCCGTACGCGTGGCCCAGGAGACCGCAGCGGCGAGATTTCCGCCGGCGCTGTCGCCCGCGAGCACCAGCGGCAGGCTTGATGCCCCGGCGATGGCGCGGAATGCCGCCAGGGCGTCCTCGAACTGGGCGGGATGGCGGTGCTCGGGCGCGAGACGGTAATCGACCGAGATCACCGTGTATCCCGTAGTGGCGCAGATTTCCGCGCAGATGCTGTCGTGGCTGTCGAGCCCGCCCAGAACATAGCCGCCGCCGTGGTAATAGAGAACGATCCCAAGCGGTTCTGCGGAAGACCGCATGTAGCTGCGCAGCGGGATGGGCCCGGCGGGGCCGGCGATGGCACTGTCTTCGACCGCGACGCCTGAAGGTCGGCCGGCATCGAAGGCGCGGCACAGGCCATCATAGAGCCGGCGCTGGCCTGCGACATCGAGCGCGGCCGCGTCTTCGCCGTAATGGGCGGCTGAGGCGTCGACAAAGGCCCAGGTTTCCGCGTCGATCAGCGTGTCATAGGGGGCAGGGCGCAGCGAGATATCCTTTCGGCTCGGGCGCGGCGATCAGGAAACCGGCGCGCTCAGGTGTTGACCTGCATGGAAGCGCGGGGCACATCAGCTGTCAAACCGGAAAGCAGAACCATGACACGCAAATCCGTTGCCCCCGTGAAGGCGATCCTGTTCGACAAGGACGGAACGCTGGTCGATTTTGATCGGACCTGGGCGCCCGTCAACCGCAAGGTGGCCGAGATCGCCGCCCGGGGGGATGCCGACCTGGCCGAGCGCCTGCTCGTGGCCTGCGGCATGGACCCGGTGTCCGGCAAGACCCGGGCCGACAGCATGTTTGCCGCCGCCAATGCGGCCGAGATCGCGAAACACATGGTCGCCCATGGCAGCCCGGTTCAGGCCGATGAGCTCGGCCGGCTGCTCGACGCGGCCTTTGTCGAGGGCGCGGAATCGCCCTGGCCGATCTGCGATCTCGGAGCGCTGCTGGGTGCGCTCGGCGAGGCGGGCTACGCCATGGGCATCGCCTCGAGCGATGGCGAGGCCGGGATCCGGCGCACGGTCGAGGTTTTGGGGATATCCGCACATATCAGCTTCGTCGCCGGCTATGACAGCGGTCACGGGCCGAAGCCGGAGCCCGGCATGATCGCGGCCTTTGCCACGCATCTGGGGCTGAAACCCGCCGACATCGCCATGGTCGGCGACAACAAACACGACATGGACATGGCGCGGGCGGCCGGGGCGGGTCTCGCGGTCGGCGTTCTCTCGGGCACGGGCACGCCCGCAACGCTGGGCGACATCGCCGATGTGATGATCGGTTCGGTGGCCGATCTGCCCGCGCTCCTCTCCGGGAGGTAGGCCCGCACGGTCAGGCAGGTCCGGTCAGGCGGGATCCCGGCTCTCGCGGCCCGCCAGCAGGTCCGTGAGCCAGTCCGGGTCCATTTCCGGAACCGACGACAACAGCAGCCTGGTGTAGTCCGGGAAGGGCGGCGAAAGGATCTCGCTTTTGAGCCCCTGTTCCACCACCCGGCCGCGGTGCATCACCACGATCTCGTCGGAAATCGCCTTCACCGTGGCGATGTCGTGGGTGATGAACAGATAGGTGATGTTGAACTCCTTCTGGAGCCTCAGAAGCAGCTTGAGGATGCCTTCCTGCACGATCTGGTCGAGCGCGGAGGTGACCTCGTCGCAGATGATCACCTCGGGATTGGCGGCCAGCGCGCGGGCGATGCAGATGCGCTGCTTCTGGCCGCCGGAGAGCTCGGAGGGCAGCCGGTCCATGAAGCTCTCGTCGAGTTCGATCATTTTCAGAAGCTCGACGACGCGGTCCTCGCGCGCCTTGCCCTTCAGCCCGAGATAGAATTCGAGTGGCCGGGCGATGATGTCGAACACGGTCTGGCGCGGGTTCATGGCCGTGTCGGCCATCTGGTAGATCATCTGGATGCGCTGCAACTGGTCCTTGGAGCGGTCCTTGAGGCTTGCCGGCAGCGGCTCGCCGTTGAAAGACACGCTGCCAACCTCCGGCCGCAACAGGCCGGTGATCACCCGCGCGGTGGTCGACTTGCCCGAGCCCGATTCGCCGACCACGGCGACGGTGCGGCCGCGCGGGATCGAGATCGTGACATCGTGCAGCACCTTGAAGGGTCCGTAGGCGGCATCGACATGATCGATCGACAGCACGATGTCCTCGCTCTTGACCTCGGGCTTTTCCAGCGCCCGCACCGACCACAGCGAGCGGGTATAGGTTTCCTTGGGGCGCTCCAGCATGTCCCGGGTCGGCGCCTCCTCGACCTCCTCGCCGAACCGGAGCACCTTGATGGTGTCTGCCATCTGCGCAACGACGGCCAGGTCGTGGGTGATGTAGATCGCCGCCGTGTTGAATTCGTCGACGATGCTGCGCATCGCCGCGAGCACCTCGACCTGGGTGGTGACGTCGAGCGCGGTGGTGGGCTCGTCAAAGATGATCAGGTCCGGGCGCGGCGACATCGCCATCGCCGTCATCACCCGTTGCAGCTGGCCGCCCGAAACCTGGTGCGGATAGCGGTTGCCGATGGTTTCGGGATTGGGCAGCTGCAGCTGCCGGAACAGCTCGACCGCATCGGCGCGCGAGTCGGCGTCGGGCCGGATGCCGCGCCGGGTCGCGGCTTCCACGGTCTGGTCGATCAGCCGATGGGCGGGATTGAAGGAGGCCGCCGCCGACTGCGCCACATAGGCGATGCGCGTGCCCCACAGCTTGCGCTTTTCGGCGTCCCTGGCCTTGACCAGATCGATCCCGTCGAAGCGGATCGTGCCGCCGACGATCTTGCAGCCGGGCTGGGTGTAGCCCATGGCGGCCTTGCCGAGGGTCGATTTGCCCGCGCCGGATTCTCCGATCAGGCCCAGGACCTCGCCGCGCCTCAGTGTCAGATCGACGCCCTTGATGATCGGATGCCAGCGCTCGTCGGAAAACCCGTCGATGCGCACGTCACGCATCTCGAGCAGGATGTCGCCGGGTGCACCCGGCTGGTTGGGGTCAGCGGTCATCGCGCAATCCACTCGTCTTGTGCAGGAACCAGTCGACGATGAAGTTGACGGCCACCGTGAGCAGGGCGATCGCGGCGGCGGGCAACAGCGGCGTGATGGCCGCCGTCAGGTCGTATTTCGCGAACTGGATCAGGGACGCGTTCTCGCGCACCATCGAGCCCCAGTCGGCCGTGGGCGGCTGGATGCCGACGCCCAGGAACGACAGTGCGGCAATCGTCAGGAACACGAAGCAGAAGCGGAGGCCGAATTCGGCCACCAGCGGCGGCATGATGTTGGGCAGGATCTCGCGGCGCATGATCCAGCCCAGTCCTTCGCCGCGCAGCTTGGCCACCTCGACATAGTCCATCACCGCGACATTGACGGCGACCGAGCGGGTGAGGCGGAAGACGCGGGTCGAATCGAGCACCGCGATGATCATGATCAGGCTGGTGACCGACGAGCCGAAGATCGACAGCAGCATCAGCGCGAAGATCAGGCTCGGGATCGCCATCAGCACGTCGACCATGCGGCTCAGCAGCTGGTCGAGCCATGAGCGGTTGATGGCGGCCACCAGGCCCAGGCCGCCGCCGATCAGGAAGGACAGGAAGGTGGTCGCGAGCGCGATGCCCATGGTGTTGCGCGCGCCGTAGATCAGCCGGGTGAGCACGTCGCGGCCGATCTGGTCGGTTCCGAACATGAAGTCGCCGCCCCAGGGGGCGAACGGCACCGGATGGATCTGGGCCTCGCCATAGGGGGCGATCACGTCGGCGAAGATGGCGACCAGGATGTAGAGGCAGACGACGACCATTCCGAACCAGGCGCTGGGCGGGGCGGATTTGAGCAGGAGCCAGGCGCGCTCCGCGCGGGTCCGGCGCTTGCGGACCGCGCCCACCTCCGCGGTGGCTGAATAGGTCTCGGATTGCTCGGTCATCGGGGGTGCAACAGTCGCGGGTTGGTGACGATGCCGATGATGTCGGCGGTCAGGTTGAGGAGAATGTAGGTGGCCGCGAAGATCAGCGCGCAGGCCTGGACCACGGGAATGTCGCGGCTGGTCACCGCGTCGACCATCAGCTGGCCGATGCCGGGATAGACGAACACCACCTCGACCACGACGACGCCCACCACCAGATAGGCGAGGTTGAAGGCGATCACGGTGGCGATCGGTGCCCAGGCATTGGGCAGCGCGTGCTTCAAGATGATTTCGGAGCGCGAGGCGCCCTTGAGCCGGGCCATCTCGATATAGGGGCTGGCAAGCAGGTTGATGATGGCGGCGCGGGTCATGCGCATCATGTGCGCGACGATCACCAGCGTGAGCGTGAGCGCGGGCAGGGCGACCCGGTAGAGCCGCTCTCCGAGCCCGGTGGAGGCGTCGACATTGGCGAGCGACGGGAACACCGGCCACAGCGAGGCGAGCAGCAGGATGAGGATATAGGCGACGAAGAATTCGGGCGTCGAGATCGTCGTCAGCGTTGCCGCATTGACGGTCCGGTCATAGGCCGAATTGCGATAAAGCGCGGTGGTCAGGCCCAAAAACAGCGCCAGCGGCACGGCGATCACCGCGGTGACGCCCGCCAGAAACAGCGTGTTCCACAGCCGCGGCATCACCAGGTCGCTGACCTTGCGCGAGCGGTCCTGGCCGGAGGCGTTGCGGCCCGAAAAGGAGGTCCCCAGGTCACCTTTGAGCACCGCGCCGAGCCACTCGAAATAGCGGACCGGTGCGGGCTTGTCCAAGCCGAGTTCCTTGCGGAAGGCGGCAACCGTTTCCTTGGTGGCCGACTGGCCGAGCACGCTCTGGCCGAAGTCGCCGGGAAGCATCGAAATGGAGCTGAAGATGATCGCAGAAACGACGAACAGGGTGGCAATGCCGAGCCCCAGGCGTTTCAGTATTGTCGCCAGCACCGCGTTCAAGCGCGAGTCCCCCTGGTATCGAGATGATCTTGTGGTCACCTTTTTTGGATTGCCCGGACAGGCGGTCGCCGGGCCGGATGCAAGGTCCGCATTGTTGGCGCTTGCGCCACATTTGTAAACCGGCCGGCCCGCATTTGACGCCGGGACAGGTCGCGCGCCGGCCGGGATCTGCGGAAGTTTCAATTCAGGGTGGCGGGTTTCGGGCCTGAACGCCGCTTTCCATAACGTTGAAACATGCATTGCCCCTACATTTTTTGACCATGGGGCGGCGCGGCTCGCAGTATCATCCAATCCGGGGCCTGCGGTTGACAATGACCTTCAAGCAGACAGGATAGGTCCGACATGTGCAGGGGCACGGTTTCAACGAACAACGATAAATCGGGTATGGAAACGGAGGTTGACATGAAAGACGAGTATCTCAGGAAACAGGCGCGCTGGCTGAGCCAGGGGCAGATTGATCGACGGCAGTTCATCAAGTCCGCCATCGCCGCCGGCATTGCGGTTCCGTCGGCACTGACGCTGGCGACGAATGTACTTGCCGCCACGCCCAAGAAGGGCGGCAAGCTGCGCCTGGGGACGTCCTACGGGTCGACCACCGACACGCTCGATGCGGGCACTTCGGAAAACGGCCTGACCCAGGCGATCATCTATGCGCGCGGCAACCAGCTGACCGAGATCAACAATGACGGCACGCTCATTCCCGAGCTTGCGGAGAGTTTCGAGCCGTCGAACGGCGCCAAGACCTGGGTCTTCAACCTGCGCCAGGGCGTGGAGTTCCACAACGGCAAGACCATGACCGCCGACGACGTGATCGCCACCTTCAACTATCACCGCGATGAAAACTCGAAATCCGCCGCCAAGGGCCTGCTGGTGGGCATCGAGGACATCAAGAAGGACGGCGACAACCGCATCATCTTCGAACTCGACGGCGGCAATGCCGACTTCCCCTTCATCGTCTCCGACTACCACATCATGATCATGCCTTCGGTCGACGGCAAGATCGACGACCCCAACAGCCCGATCGGAACCGGCGGCTACATCATCGAAACCTTCGAGCCGGGTGTGCGCACCATCGGCAAGCGCAATCCGAACTACTTCAAGGAAGGCCGCGCGCATTTCGATGAGGTCGAGTTCATCACCCTGTCCGACACCACCGCCCGCCAGAATGCGGTCATGAATGGCGATGTCGATTTCATCGACAATGTCGATGCCAAGACCGTGGCGCTGCTCGGCCGCGTGCCGACGGTGCAGATCTTCGAGACCACCGGCACCCAGCACTACACCTTCCCGATGCGGGTGAATGCGGCGCCGTTCGACAATTACGACCTGCGCATGGCGCTCAAATACGCGATCAAGCGGCAGGAACTGGTCGACAAGATCCTGCTCGGCCACGGCAAGGCCGGCAACGACGTGCCGGTCAACGAATCGATGCCGTTTTTCAACACCGAGCTTCCGGTGCACGAGTTCGATGCCGACAAGGCGGCCTTCCACTACAAGAAGTCCGGCCATTCGGGCACGCTCCAGCTGTCGTCCTCGGATGCGGCTTTTCCCGGCGCCATGGATGCCGTGCAACTGATTGCCGCCTCGGCGCGCGAAGCCGGCATCGAGGTCGAGATCGTGCGCGAGCCCTCCGACGGCTACTGGTCGAACGTGTGGAACAAGAAGCCCTGGTCTGCCTGCTACTGGGGCGGTCGTCCGACCCAGGACTGGATGTATACCTCGGCCTACACCGCCGAAACCGAGTGGAACGACACCGCCTGGAAGGAAGGGGCTGCCGCCGATCGGTTCAACGAACTCGTCGTCATGGCGCGCTCGGAAACCGACGAGGCCAAGCGCAAGGACCAGTACTGGGAAGCGCAGAAGCTGTTGCAGGACGATGGCGGCGCCATTGTCGGCATGTGGGCCAATTTCATCCACGCCCATTCCAAGTCGCTGGTCCATGACGAAAAGGTCGCGGCCAACTGGCAGAGCGACGGCAACAAGATCGCCGAACGCTGGTGGTTCGCCTGATCGCAGGCCTCCCTCATACGACTTTACGAGGCCGCGGAGCGATCCGCGGCCTTTTCGGCTCCTGGAAGCGGTGTTGCGGGGCGTTGCGGGTGCGGGCCATCATTCTCCGGGAGCGGGCAGCGGCGCAGGCACCGGGAACACGAGGTCGTAGACCCAGTTGAAGACGAAGGCATATGCCAGGTAGAAGCCCGCGAAGGACAGGTCCATCACGAAGGCCTCGATCACGCTGACGCCCAGATACCAGGCGATGAACGGCAGCAGCACCACCAGGAGGCCGCCTTCGAACAGGATCGCATGGAGGAACCGGACGGCCAGCGACTTGCGGACGTGGCCGGTGAGCCGCATCAGGGCATGGTCGAACAGGAGATTGTAGAGGTAGTTCCAGCCGGTGGCGACGGTGGCGCTGACGGCGGCCACGAGGCCGATCTCGCCGAGCGGCAGTCCGAAGATCCAGGCGCCCAGTGGCGTGACCAGGGCGAGCGCGATGATCTCGAAGCTCAGGGCGTGGCGAATCCGGTCGCTGGTGCTGCGCATGGCGTTCCCTTTCCAGCGCCGGGTCGTCCCGGCTTGTCATCCCGAAAGGGGGAGGTCGTCCTCTCCGCCGCGCTTATCGCCTTTTGGATCGGGGAAGGCAAGCTCCGCCTCCTCGATCAGCCAGTCGCGGAATAGGGCGGCATCGGGGTGTGGCAGATCCCCGGGCGGCGTGATCAGGAAAAACGCCTCGTTGACCGGCACCGCCAGATCGAAGGGGGCCACGAGCCGGCCCGACGCGAGTGCCTCTTCGGCCATCGACGGCCGCCCGAGCGCGACGCCGCCGCCCTTGGCCGCAACCTCGAAGGCAATCAGCGAGGTGTCGAAATGCAGGCCGTGGCCCTGGTCGACGCGGCCATCGACGCCGGCCGCCTTGAGCCACAGACCCCAGCCTTCCTCATAGCCGAGCACATGCAGCAGCGGATGCCGCGCCAGGTCTTCGGGCCTGCGGATCGGCGCGTCACCTTCGAGCAGGGCCGGGCTGCAGACCGGGGTGATGGTTTCCCGGGTCAGGCGCCGCGCGGTGAGCCCCGGCCATTTGCCGGTGCCATAGCGAATGTCGAAATCGATGTGCTTCTTGTCGAACTCGTCGCCCCAGACGCTGGAGATGATGCGGATCGGGTGGCCGGGATGCCGCGCCATGAACCTTGGCAGCCGCGGCGCCAGCCAGTTGACGGAAAAGCCGACCATGCAGCGGATGGTCAGCATTTCGCTGCGCCGCCGACCGAACACCTCGTCGGTTCCCGCAGCCAGCCGGTCGAAGCAGTCGCGTACCTTGGGCAGATAGGCCTCGCCGGTGCGGGTCAGCTCAAGGCTGCGCGGGTTGCGGATGAACAGCTGTTCGCTGAGATAGTGCTCGAGCAGCTTGACCTGCTTGGAGACTGCCGCCTGGGTCAGGTTCAGCTCGGAGGCGGCCTGGGTGAAGCTCAGGCTGCGCGCCGAGGCCTCGAACGAGCGGAGCCAGGTGAGGGGCGGCAGTTTTCGACTCATGCAGGCTCCCGCTATGTCAAGGGTGGGCGAGGCCTGGTGACCCCGTCCGTGTCCGGCAAGTCCGCCCGGCCGCGGGATGCTCTAGCACATTTTCTCCGTCCGGCCAGTTTTGATCACCGCCCGATTGTCGGCGACAGGCCGACCGGGCCGCGATCAGGTGCGACAACTGCCGTCGCAAGAGCTTGCGGCGCGCCCGGGGCGTGGTCTGTTCCGGCGCAGGCGGTCAGTTCTGCAGCGCGGTCTCGCTCTGGCCGGCGAAGGAGCGCACGGTCTTGAGGGCGCCTTCGAGCTGCTCGCCCTTCTCGTCGGCCAGCGCCGCTTCGCGCAACAGCCGGCACCAGTGCGCGGCGTCGTCGCGGCCGGCAAGCAGGGCAACCCCGTCCATCACCCGGTCGAATTTCGAAAGCCCGCGCGCATGGGTGTCGGAATAGCCCTTGACCAGCCGGCGGTTGCGCAACGTCTCGACGCCAAGCTGGTAGTCGACGCGGCGATAGGTCAGCGCCTTTGCGAGCCAGCTTTCCAGATGCTCGGTCTCTATTGCGTGGCGCAGCGTGCCGCGCCGGAATGTCCGCAAGCCCCCGAGCACGTAGAGCTGGCCGAACGGGAGCAACCGGTCGGTGCGCAGGCGACGGCCGCGATTGACGAGCTTGTCGATCATCCGCATCGCACCGTCGCGCGATGAAAGCCAGCGGCCAAGGAACCTCGGCATCATGCCGACGATTTCCTCGGCGCGCGGATGCATGAATTCGGTGAGCCGCATCTGCGCGCCCTCGGCGGGGCGGATTTCCTGGCGCACGCGTTCGAAGCGGCTGCCGCGGGTCTTGATGTCGGCGATGCGGAACACGTCGTCATAGGCCATGGCCTTGGCGATATATTTGGCCGCCTCCCGGGTGAGTTCGTAGTCGCGGGCGGGATCGTCCTCGGCGAGCACCTGTTCGACGCGGTCGAGATACTGCCTGCCATAAGCGAGATCCTGGTAATCCACCACCGCGCGCAGACCCGTGAGCGCCATGTCGCGCACCGGGGCGGGCAGGGCTGCCGCGCGTTGCGACAGGGCATTCCATTCGGCGATCAGCTTCTCCGGGCCCGAGGGCCGGTCGGCGGCCGTGCGTCCGGTGGAGGCGGGTTTCGGGGTTTCGATGCGGCCCTGGGCGGCGCCCTCGAATCCAGCCGCGAAGGCGCGCAGGCTTGCCTCGACGCCGCGGCCCGAGGCCCTGATCGCCTGCTCGAAGCTCGCGCGGTCGAAGGGCAGCGCGCCCGAGCCCGCGAGCGCGCCGAACAGGCTTGCCGAGATCATCGAGCCGGCGTCGACGGCGATCTTTTCCATGTCGAAGGCGATGAAGCGCTGCGCGGCGACTTCGGCCGCGGCGACGACTTCCTCGGAATCGGCGATGCCGTCGCCCGGCACGGTCTTTTCAGAGACCGCCAGCGCCCGGTGCGACGAGGCGATCAGCGTGGTGCGGTCGGGCGTGACAAACCCGCGCATGATCGCGCGTCCCGCCTCCATCATTTCGGCGGCGACGAGAATGTCGACGTCGCCCGCCGCCGGCAGCAGCGAGAAGACGGCAGGGCGTTCGCGCGCGGGCGCCATCTCCATGTAGTAGATGGTGGCGCCGGTGCGCTGGGCCACGCCGGCCACCGATGTCGCCTGCACGGCGTAGCCATTGGCGCGGGCGCAGTCCTCGATCCAGTTGGTGAGCACCCCGCCGCCCTGGCCGCCCACGGCCATGATCGCGAGCTTGATGATCTCGTCGAGGGCCGGATCATGCGGTCTGGCGCTGAGAGGGGAGAAGGTCGAGCTAGCCATCGGGTCAGGTCCGGGAGAATTCGAGGCGGCCGCGCGAGCGGCGCTGCTGCAGCCATGTGATGATGCGGGTGCGGTAGTCGCCGAAGAGGCGCTCCAGCTTGCCCGGATTGTGCACCACGTCGGCGCGGTAGAAGGAGGGGCAGAGCACGGCGGCATCGGCCACCTCGCCGCAATTGCCGCAGCCCACGCAGCTCTGGTCGATGCTGGCGATCGGGTCGTCGCGCAGCGGATCGTCGAGCTTCTTCAAGGACAGCGACGGACATCCCGAGAGCCTGATGCAGGCGTGGTCGCCGGTGCACACGTCCTCGTCGATGCCGAAGCGAGGCTTTTCCACCCTGCGGCCTTCCTTGATGGCCTTGGCCATCAGCGGCTTTTCGCGGCGCTGGCGGTTGAGCATGCATTCCGAGGAGGCGACGATCACTTTCGGCCCGACATGGTCGGTCGTCAGCGCCTCGTCGAGGATCTTGCGCATCTTCGGCACGTCATAGGTGCGGTCGATCTGGCGTACCCATTTGACGCCGACGCCCTTGACCGCATCCGTGATCGGATGGCCGGTGGCCTTGGACGGGTTGTCGGCGCGCGAGGAGAGAATGTCCTGCCCGCCGGTGGCGGCGGAGTAGAAATTGTCGACGATGACGATGACGCCGTCGGACTTGTTGTAGACCGCGTTGCCGATCGAGGACGACAGCCCGTTGTGCCAGAAGCCGCCATCGCCCAGGATCGAGATCGAACGCTTCTCGCCGCCGCCGTCGAAGGCGGCGTTCGAGGCCGGGCCGAGCCCGTAGCCCATGGTCGAGCCGCCGATCTCGAAGGGCGGCAGCGAGGCAAACAGGTGGCAGCCGATGTCGCCGGCGATCTGGTGCTTGCCGCGCTCCATTTCAGTGAGCTTGATGGCGGCGAAGATCGGCCGTTCCGGACAGCCGGTGCAGAACCCGGGCGGGCGCATCGGCACGGTCTTGGAGAGGTCCGGCAGCGCCGGCTTCTGCTCGGAATTGGGCGCGCGCAGGCGGGCGGGAAGGATCTCGGGCGCGGCCTTCTTGAGGAACGCCTCGATGCCGTCGAGCATCACCTGGCCGGTATATTCGCCGGCCATCGGCAGCATGTCCTTGCCGTGCAGCGCAATGGTGCGGCCGGATTTGTAGAGCGCTGCGCCAAAGGCCTGCTCGATGAATTCGGGCTGGCCTTCCTCGACCACCAGCACCGCCGACTTGCCTTCGCAGAACTCGAAGAACTCGTCAGGCACCAGCGGGTAGGTGACGTTGAGCACGTAAAGCGGAATGTCGGTGTCGCCATGGATGTCGGCGAGCCCGAGGCGCTGCAGCGCGCGGATCACGCCATTGTACATGCCGCCCTGCAGCACGATGCCGACAGGACCGTCGGCAGGTCCGAAGACCTCGTTGAGCTTGTGCTCGCGGATATGTTTGAGCGCCGCGGGCCAGCGGTTGTCGATCTTGTCGTGCTCCTGGATATAGGACATCGGCGGCAGCACGACGCGGGCATAATCGCTGCGCGGATTGGCGAGCGCATCCTTGACGGTGAAGGGCGGGCGCTTGTTGTCGCGTGCGGCGAAGCTGCCGGTCACGTGGCAGGAGCGGATGCGCACGGTCAGCATCACCGGCGTGTTGCTGGCTTCGGAAAGTTCGAAACCCTGCTGCACCGACTGGACGATGGACGGCAGGTTGGGGCGCGGATCGAGCAGCCACATCTGCGACTTCATCGCAAAGGCATGGCTGCGCTCCTGCATGATCGAGGAGCCTTCGCCATAATCCTCGCCGATGATGACGAGCGCGCCGCCGGTGACGCCGGAGGAGGCGAGGTTGGCGAGCGCGTCGGAGGCGACATTGACGCCGACCGGGCCCTTGAAGGTGACCGCGCCGCGGATCGGGTAGTGCACGGAGGCCGCGAGCATGGCGGCAGCGGCCGCTTCGGAGGCATTGGCCTCGTAGCGCACGCCGAGTTCGGTGAGGATCTCCTCGGCGTCGGCGAGCACGTCCATCAGATGGCTGATCGGCGCGCCCTGATAGCCGCCGACATAGCCGACGCCCGCTTCCAGGAGTGCCTTGGTCAGCGCCAGAATGCCTTCGCCGGTGAAGGTCTCGCCTTCACCGAGCTTGAGTTTCCGGACTTCCTTGGCGAATGAACGCTCGGCCATGGTGAACCTCTGTCTGTCTTGTCTGAACCCGGCCTATTTGGCCGGATCGGTGTTGGACCACAGCACCGGGCCGCCGTCCTTCTCGTAGGCCATGCCGCCGGGGAAGGAGATCGCCTCCATCTGCAGGCCCCAGGGCGCAAAGAAATACAGGATCGTCTGGCCGGCGGCCGGGCCTTCGTTGACCGGGAACGGCCCCATCAGCGTGCGGATGCCCTTGTCTTTGAAATAGGCGGCGGCCGCGTCGATGTCGTCGACATAGAAGGCGATGTGGTGGCCGCCGATGTCGCTGTTTTTCGGCCGCACCGTCTGCTGGTCGGGGGCCTCATAGGAGAACAGCTCGATATTGCTGCCGAAGCCGCAGCGCATCAGCGTGATCTGCTGAACGACCGCGCGCGGATCGACATCGAGCAGATCCTGCATGAAGCTGCCGGTGTCGTCGCGGAACGGGCCGAAGGAGGTGGCCTTCTCGCAGCCGAGCACGTCGGAGAAGAAGCTTTCGGCCTCGGCCATGTCGGGAACGGTCAGACCGATATGGTTGATGCCCCGAACGCCCGGAAGCGTGTCGGCATGGGCGCCAGCGACCCCGAGGGTCACGGCCAGGGCTGCGGCGGCGAAAACGACTTGCTTCATTGCGTTGCTCCAGGTGTCAAGGGGGGGCGGGCATGCAAACCGGTCGGGGGCGGGCTAGAAATTGTGCTTGCGGATGTTGTTGAGCATTTTCTTGAGGGTTTCGACGAAGACGGCGCGCTCCTCGTCGGTGATGCCGGCAAACATCTGCGAATAGTTCTGCGCCATGGTCGGCCAGAGCTGCTCGAAGGCGGCGCGGCCGGCATCGGTGATGGCGATGCGGGTGACGCGGTTGTCGGTCGGATCGGGGTCGCGCCGCACCAGGCCGTCATTGGTCAATTGCTCGAGCGAGCGGCTGAGTGTGGACTGCTCGACCACGGCGTAGACCGCAAGTTCGGTGATCGGCAGCGCGTCGATCACCGAAAGCACCGCGAGCGCCCGCATCTTCGCCGTGGTCAGGCCCAGACCGCTCATCTCCTGGCGCAGATTGGCGTTGTAGCGCCCCATGATCCGGTTCATGAGGTAGGGTGCGAAGTTCGACAGGCCGATTTCGCCCAGCCGCTCATACGGTTCGGATTTTTCAGGGACTGGCGGTTTGGTGTCGGTCATGCGCCAAGCCTCTTGGCAAGCAGGAAGCCCGATCCGCCGCCGAGGCCCGGCCCGGGATGGGTCGAGGCGCCGATATGGTGCAGATTGGCGACCGCGGTCGCGTTGTTGGTGCTGCCGGCGAAGGGCCGCCAGATGAAGAACTGGTCGAGCGCACAGGATCCGCCATAGGGATCGCCGCCCACGAGATTGACGTTGAGCGCTTCGAGATCGGCCGGCGAATAGGCCTTGCGGGCGAGCACGCTGTCGCCAAAGCCCTCGATGTGGCTTGCGAGAATCGCCTCGATGCGATCGGCGAAGGCCTCGCGCACGGCATCGGTCCAGACGCCGTCGGTCGCGATCTCGCCGGCGGCGTCGCCCTTGAGCACGCGCGGCGCGTCGGGGATCTGCAGCCAGAGAATGGATTTTCCCTCCGGGCAGCGGCTGGGGTCGAGCCGGTGCGGCTGGCCTACGCAGATCGTGGGTGCTGCGGGCAGCATGCCGCGCTCGGCCTCGTTGGAAGACTTCGACACGGAATCGATGCCGTCGGCGAGGTGGATCAGCGCCACGTCGTCGAGCCCCTTGGTCTTCCAGCGGATCGGGCCGTCAATGGCGTAATGCAGCTGGAAATCGCCGCGGCCGTGGCGGAACTCGCGCAGGCCGGTCTGGACGTCGTCGGACTTGGCGACCGGGGTATTGCGCAGCAGCCGGCCATAGAGCTGGCCCGGCGCGACCGAGCAGATCACGTTGGAGGCCGTGATTTCGGTTCCGTCGGCCAGCCGCACGCCGGTGGCGCGGCCGTTGCGCGTCAAAACCTCGTCGACATCGGCGCCCGCGCGCAGCTCGCCGCCCTTTTCCTCGATCAGCGCCTTGAAGGCGGCTGCGGCCTGGCCGGAGCCGCCCTTGACCACGGGCGCGCCGGCGGCTTCGAGCGCGAAGGCGATGACCTTGCCCATCTGCGCGCCATAGGCGGATTCGGTGGTGAGGCCGGTGTGCAGTGCCCAGGGCGCCCAGAGCGCCTGGATCATCGGCGAGGCATAGCTCGTTTCCAACCAGGCGCGCATCGGCCTGAGCGACTGGCCGACCCAGGCGGCAAGGCCCTTGAGGCCGCGCTTCCAGGCCTGGCCGGCAAGCAGCTTCGCCGTCGGCCAGCTCCACAATTCGCCGCCGAGCAGCGCGAACAGGAACGGCGCGTCGGCCTCGATCGCACCGACATCGGCGCCATGGCGGTCGCCGTCGCCGGGGGCGAGTGCGTTGAAGGCCTTGATGTTGGCGGCACGGTCGGTGGACAGCACCAGCGACGAACCGTCGGGCCGCAAGACCGCCGTGGGATGCGGCGTGTGGCAGAATTCGAGCCCGTGCCGCGCCAGGTCGGCGCCGAGCGCGGCATGGGCCGGAGAAGTCAGGAACAGGACGAAGGTGGCGGCCATCACATCGTGATGGAAGCCCGGCAGCGTGATCTCGTCGGTGCGCATGCAGCCGCCGAAGCGGTCCGCGCGCTCGAGCACGAGCACGCGGTTGCCCTTGGCCGACAGCATGGCCGCGGCAACGAGCGCATTGATGCCGCTGCCCACGATGATGTGGTCATACTGAGCCATCGTCCTGGTCTCCGGTGCGCCCTGGGCGCGGTTACGCGCGGGCGACCAGCGCCATGGCGCGGATCGGGCTGCCGGTGCCCTTGACCAGCTTCAGCGGCGCGGCGATCAGGACTGCGCCCTTGGGCGGCAGCTTGCTCAGGTTGGCGAGCGAGGCGAGACCGTATTTGTTGGCCGCATGCAGCAGGTTGTGGGCGGGGAAGGGGGGCTCCATGCCGCCGGCTTGGCCGGCATCGGTGCCGATGCACTGGGTGCCCCAGCCGATCGCGCCCTTGGACAGGATGTACTGGATGCAGTCGACAGTCGGTCCGGGCGAATGCGGGCCGGTCTCGTCGGCATTGAGATAGGCGTCCTCGTCGCCGGCGCGGGCATCCCAGTCGGTGCGCATCACCACCCATTCGCCCGGCTTGATCTCGCCGTGCTCGGCTTCCCAGGCCTTCACGCCCGCGGCGTCGAGCAGGAAGTCGGGGTTCTTGGCCACTTCCGCCGAGCAGTCGATGACATTGACCGGGGCCACGAAATTCTGCGGCGCGATCGTGTCGGTGTAGCCGTCCGAATAGTCCTTGCCGGTGATCCAGTGGTGCGGCGCGTCGAAATGAGTTCCGGAATGTTCGCCGATCTTGAGCCAGTTCCAGGCCCAGAACGGCCCGTCATTGTCATATTCGGAGATCTTGTGGACTTCGATCTTGGGTGTGTCCTTGGCCAGTTCCGGCGGCAGCTTGAGCAGCGGCGTGTCCGGGCCGAGCGAACCTGACAGGTCGACGACCTCAACCTTTCCGCTCAGCAGCATCGCGGCGAGATTTCCAAGTGTTTCTGAAGCGTTCATCGATTGATCCCCCCTTTTCGGGCACAGTTATGGTTTCGGTCTCAATCCCGGCCAGCGGGATGTTTGATTGCGATAAATAGATGCTAGACAGAATAATATGCATTTGCAATTATAAATATCGAACGGAGACCGGAAGCTGTGCAGCAAGAGTTCGATGCAATCATTGTTGGCGCAGGTGTCAACAGTCTGGCCTGTGCGGTCGAGCTGGGTGCAAAGGGTTGGCGCGTCGGCGTGTTCGAGCAGGCCGGGATTGCCGGCGGTGCCGTCAAGACGCTGGAGCTCACCGAGCCGGGGTTTCGCCACGATTGGGCGGCGATGAATCTCAGCATGTTCGCGGGATCCGGGTTTTTCAAGGCGCATGGCGAGGATCTGGTGAAGTGCGGGCTGGAGTTCGCGCCGGCCGCAAACTGCTTTGCCAGCGTCTTCGAGAACGGGAAATGGCTTGGCGTCAGCACGGGTCCGGGCGAAACCCGCGCCCGCATTGCGGGATTTTCCGAAGCCGATGCCAGGGCCTGGGATCGGCTCTGCACGACGTTCCCCGAGAAGGCCGAATATATCTTCGCGCTGCTCGGAAATCCCATGCAAATGCATATACAAGGTCGGCTTCTGGCCAAGGCCTTGTTCCGCAAGGGCTTTGCCTGGACGGCGGAACTGACGCGTCTGCTGCTGTCCTCGCCGCGCCGGTTTCTGACCGAGAGTTTCGAGAGTGAAGAGGTCCGGGCAACCCTCGGCGCCTGGGGCATGCATCTCGACTGCGCGCCCGATATCGCCGGCGGCGCGGTGTTTCCCTATCTCGAATCCATGGCCAACCAGGCCTTCGGCATGGTGATCGGCAAGGGCGGCGCCGACACGGTGACGCGCGCGCTCTCCAAGCGTATCGAGCAACTCGGCGGCGAGATCCACTGCGGCCAGTCCGTCGCAAGCGTGATCCGCGAGGGCGGCAAGGCCACCGGGGTCGAACTTGCCGACGGCACGAGGATCAAGGCCCGCAAGGCGGTGATCGCCAATGTCGCGCCTTCGGGGCTGATGAAGCTTCTGGGCGGCGCGTCGGGCGATGCCGGTTTCGACGGCAAGATGAAGGCGTTTTCGCACGCGCCGGGCACGATGATGATCCATCTCGCGCTCGACGGGTTGCCGGACTGGCGCGCATCGGAAGACCTCAAGTCCTTCGCCTATGTCCACATCGCCCCCTCGCTCGACCAGATGGCGCGCACCTACCAGCAGGCGGTGGCGGGGCTTCTTCCCGACGAGCCGGTGCTGGTGGTGGGCCAGCCGACCGCGGTCGATCCCTCCCGCGCGCCCGCCGGCAAGCATGTGCTGTGGGTACAGGTGCGCATGGCACCCGCCGAGATCCGCGGCGATGCGGCCGGCGAGATCGCCGGGACCGACTGGCAGGAGGTCAAGGAGGCCTATGCCGACCGGGCGATCGCCATGATCGAGCGCCATGCGCCGGGACTGAAGGCCAAGATCCTCGGCCGCAAGGTGGTGTCGCCGCTCGATCTCGAGGCCGACAACCCGAACCTCGTTGGCGGCGACCAGGTGGCGGGAAGCCACCATCTTTCTCAGAATTTCCTGTTCCGTCCGGCCTTGGGCCACGCCTCGGGAAAGACCCCTGTCGAGGGCCTGCACATCACCGGCGCCAGCGTCTGGCCGGGAGCGGGCACCGGGGTGGGGGCAGGATACATGCTGGCCCGGAAACTGGGCGGCAGGTGAAGTTCAGCTCAACGAAGCATACAAGGGAGAACGGCATGACACATATTTCGCGTCGCACGGTGCTCAAGGGCACCACGGCGGCTCTGGCGCTCGGCATGTTTGCGGGGCCGGCGCTGGCGCAGGGCATTGACGAACTCGTCATCGCCTACAACGTCAATCTTCCCTCCTGGGACCCGACGGTGGGTCCTTCGGCGGTCAATCCCACCATCCAGGGCATCTACCAGTCGGTGTTCGACCAGTTCATCCTGCAGAAGCCCGACCTGTCGCCGGCGCCGGGGCTGATCACCGAATGGGGCTGGAACGACGACAAAACCAAGGTGATGATGACCGTGCGCGAGGGCGTGACCTGGCATGACGGCTCGCCGTTCACGGCGGAAGACGTGGCCTGGTCGCTCACCCGCGCCGCCGACGAGAAGACCGGCAACCCGATCCAGTTCGTCTGGTCGACGCTCGCCAACATCAAGGCCGAAGGCAACATGGTGACGGCCGATGTCGCCCGCTTCGAGCCGACCATCTTCAAGTGGATGTACTTCCTCACCGGCTATGTGCTGCCCAAGGCCTATTACGAGAAGGTGGGCGCCGACGGGTTCGAGGCCGCTCCCATCGGCACCGGCCCCTACATGGTCGACAAGTTCGAGCGCAACGCCTTCGTGCGGCTCAAGGCCAACCCCAACTACTGGGGCGGCAAGCCCGACTTCGAGACCGTCACCATCAAGTTCGTGACCGATGCGGCGAGCCGCGTGGCCGAGATCGAATCCGGCAATTCGCATGTGACGCTGGAAATGCCCTATGAGGAGTATGACCGGCTCAAGGGCGGCGACAAGATTTCGGGCACCGCGATCCCGATCTCCGATATCGGCATGATCTTCATCAACGATGTCGATCCGATGCTGGACGCGAATGTGCGCAAGGCCGCGGCCATGTCGATCGACAAGCAGTTGATCATCGACCGGCTGCTGTCGGGCTACGGCGTCGCCATCGACACGCTGCAGACGCCGGAATATTCGGCCTATGACGCGTCGATCAAGGTGCCCTACGATCCCGAAAAGGCCAAGGAACTGCTGGCCGAGTCCGGCTTCTCGCCGGAAAACCCGGTCAAGTTCAAGATCCAGACCACGCGCGGCTTCAAGCCGAAGGACTACGAGATGGTACAGGCCATCGTAGGACTGTGGCGCAAGATCGGCATCGAGGCGGAGATCGAGGTCTACGAGATCGCCAAGCACTACGAGCTGCGCGCCGCCGACCAGCTGGCGCCGGCGGCCTTCTACAACTGGGGCAACTCGGTGGGCGATCCGACCACCTCGACCGGCTTTGCCATGTTCGGCCCGTCGCCGCACTCGGTCTGGGACGGCCAGGACCTGATCGACATGATCGGCCCGCTCTGGGGCGAAGCCGACGAGGACAAGCGCATCGCCGGCTGGAAGGCGGTCGACAAGTACATTGCCGACAACGCGCTGGTGATCCCGCTTCTGCAGTATGTGCAGCCGATCCTGCATGTCTCGGGCGTGTCGGTGACCCCGCATGCCTCGGGCGCGCTCCTGCCGCACCTGATCAAGCGGGCCTCCTGAGTTCGGGCTGAATGCACGGACCGCTGCCGTGAGGGCGGCGGTCCCCTTTTGCGGGAAATTCTGCCTTGAAACTGTTGCGTGCGATCTTCATTCGCCTCCTGACCATGTCCGTCACCCTGATCGGGGCGGCCGTCGTGGTGTTCTTCGTCATCCGCGTGGTGCCGGGCAATCCGATCGCCATGATGCTGCCGCCCGGCGCGACCGAAGAGGACGTGGCGCGGCTCACCGCGCTTTACGGCCTCGACAAGTCGCTGATCGAGCAATTCGGCATCTGGCTCACCGGTGTGCTGCATGGCGATTTCGGCACCTCGATTTCGCTGCGCCAGCCGGTGATGCCGCTGGTGCTCGGACGCCTGCCGGCCACGCTCGAACTCGCGATCTTCGCCCTGGTGATCGCGGTCGTGGTCGGCGGCGCCCTGGCGCTGACCGGGGTCAGGCATCGCGAGACCCGGACCGAGACCGCCGTCGATGTCGCCAACGGCGTCGGCCTGTCGATCCCGGATTTCCTCTGGGCGCTGATCCTGATCGTGCTGTTCGGCGTGCTGATGCCGATCTTCCACATTTCCGGCCGGATCTCGCCCTCGCTCGACCTGCCGTTCGTGACCCAGTTCTATGTGTTCGAGAGCGTGGCGCGGCTGAGGTTCGACCTGTGGTGGGACTTGCTCAAGCACATGTTCATGCCGGCCTTGGCGCTCGCCATTCCGCTGGCTGCGATCATCAGCCAATTGCTCAAGCAGTCGCTCAAGGAAACCATGCATCTCGATTACGTCACGCTCTCGCGCACCAAGGGATACGGTGAAAACCACGTGATCCTGTCGGAGGCGCTGCCGAACGCCGTGCTGCCCACGCTCACGCTGATCGGCGTGCAGTTCACTTTCCTGATCGGCGGCACGGTGATCATCGAACGGCTGTTCTCCTATGAGGGCCTCGGCAACATGGCGATCGACGCGGTGATCAACCGCGACCTGCCCCTGATCCAGGGGATCGTCATCGTGTTTGCGCTTCTCTTCACCCTCATCAACCTGGTGGTCGACATGACTTACGCGCTCCTGAACCCGAGGCTGCGTCATGCTTGATGGCCGCGGCAGTGTGAAACGCAAGCTCGGCCCGCGGCTGTGGCTGTCGGGGCTCTGGCTCGGGCTGATGGCGGCGCTGGCGCTGCTCGCGCCGCTGATCGCGCCGCACGATCCCTTGGCGCAAGACCTGTTTGCCGGCCGCTTGCCGCCGTTCTGGGTCTCCGGCTCCGATCCCGCCTATCTGCTCGGCACCGACAGTCTCGGCCGCGACGTGCTCTCGCGCATGATCCATGGCGCCCGCATCGCCTTTTCGGTGGCGCTGGTGGCGGGGCTCGCGACCGCCTTCGTGGGCTCGCTGCTGGGGCTGCTCGCAGGCTACATGCGCGGCTGGGTCGATATCGTGATATCGCGTCTGGTCGAGATCTGGATGGCGTTTCCGCCGGTGCTGTTCGCGATCCTTCTGATCGCGGTGCTCGGCACCTCATCGCCATCGTGGTGATCGACTGGACAAGGTTCTGCCGTGTGGTGCGCGCCGAGGCGATGAACCAGTCGGCGATGGATTATGTCGCAAGCGCCGTGGTCGCCGGCCGGCCCCGGCGCGACATTCTCTGGCGCGAGATCCTGCCCAATGTGCTGCCGACCATGGTGGCGCTGCTCACGCTCGAAATGGGGATTGCCGTGATCGTCGAGGCGATCCTGTCCTTCGTCAACCTGTCGATCTCGTCGGACGCGCCGACCTGGGGCGGCATGATCGCCGAGGGCCGGACCTCGATCCACCAGGCCTGGTGGGTGCTGGCGTTCCCGCTTACGGTCCTGTTTCTCACCGTCCTGTCCTTCAGCCAGTTCGGCGAGGGCCTCAAGGACCGCTTCGATCCGGTGCTGCGATGAGCGCATTCCTCACGGTCAACAATGTCTCCGCCGTGCTGCACGGCTACGACCGCCGGGTGCTGCGCTCGGTCTCGTTTTCCATCGACACCGGCGAGGTGCTGGGACTGGTGGGTGAAAGCGGCGCAGGCAAGAGCATGATCGGCAAGGCGATCCTCGGGATTCTTCCTTCCGCGATCGAGATCGTCGAGGGTGAGATCCTGCTCGACGGGCAGGATCTGCAGAAGATGAAGCCCGCCGACCGGCGCCGGATGATCGGGGCCACGGCGGCGCTGATCCCGCAGGACCCGTTGACCGCGCTCAATCCGTCGCGGCGGATCGAGCCGCAGATCACCAACCGGCTGGTCGACATTCTCGGCTGGCGGAAGGTGGATGCCCGGGCGCGCGCGCTCGAGCTGCTCGACGAGGTGCATATCGACAACCCGGAACGCGTGATGGCGAGCTACCCCCCAAGCTGGTGGTGGCCGACGAGCCGACCACCGCGCTCGACGTGACCGTGCAGAAGCAGATCCTCAGGCTGATCAAGGAGCTTCAGACGCGCCACTCGACTGCGATGGTGTTCGTGACCCACGATCTCGGCGTGGTCTCGAAGGTCTGCCAGCGGCTCGCCGTGCTTTATGGCGGCAAGATCGTCGAGAAATCCACGGTGCCCGAATTCTTCGACGGGCCGAAGCATGGCTATTCGCGGGCGCTGCTCGCGGCGACGCCGAAATACACCGATCCCGGCGCCTCGCTGCTGCCGGTCGAGGACGCGGTGATCGAGGCGGCGGCGGCCGAAGTGCTGGCGGCGGACCGGGAGTGGCGTCATGACGGATAGGCCTGCGATGGATGCAAACATGCTGTTTTCCGCCCGCGGGCTCGAGGTCGCGCTGCCCGACATGGCGGCCAAGCCCGTGTTCGGCCGTGCGCCGCTGATCCCGATCCTCAAGGGCATCGATCTCGACATCGCCCGCGGCTCGGTGCTCGGCATCGTCGGCGGCTCGGGCTCGGGCAAGTCGACGCTCGGGCGCGCGCTTTTGAGGCTGATCGAACCGACGGCGGGCACGATCCTGTTCGACGGGCGCGACATCACCCATCTCGACGAGGCGGCTCTGCGACCAATCCGGCGACGGATGCAGATGATCTTCCAGGACCCGATGTCCTCGCTCAATCCGCGCCGGCGTGTCGGCGCGATCATCGCCGATCCGATGCAGTTGCACGGTTTTGACGGGATCGACGGGCGGATCGACGATGCGCTCGACCATGTCGGCCTGCCGCGAAACTTCCGCCATCGCTATCCGCACGAATTGTCGGGCGGGCAGCGGCAGCGGGTGGGCATTGCCCGGGCGATCGCGCTCAAGCCGGAATTCATTCTCGCCGACGAGATCGTCTCGGGCCTCGACGTCTCGTCGCAGGCGCAGGTGCTCAACGTGCTCGCCGAACTCGTCAAGGAACTGGGGCTGACGCTCGCCTTCATCAGCCATGACCTGTCGGTGATCCGCAGGTTGTGCGATCATGTGATGGTGCTGCAGCGCGGCGTGATCGTGGATTATGGAGAGGCGGACCGGGTGTTCGAAGCGCCGAGTGCCGCCTACACGCGGGAACTGCTCGACGCCATTCCGCTGCCCGATCCGCGCCAGGCCAACTGGTGACGCACACGCAACACAAATGGCAATTGGCCGGGTCGACCGGCTGACGCCGGGGAGACCGACATGGCCGATACACCCTCTCAGTCCGATGCCGCCGGTTCGGGCTACATGCTCTACCACTCGATCGGGCAGTATCCCGGCAAGGCCCAGGACATGGGCCGGGCGCTCACGGCTTTTGCCGAGTGCTGGGGCGCGCCCGATGACGGGCAATGGGGCTATGCGCTCGGCCAGCGCCAACGCTTCATCGAGCTGTGGAGCCGCTTGCTCAATGCGCCGGCCTCCTCGCTCACCACCACCGAAAACGTGACCTCGGCGCTGGCGGCGATGATCATGGCGCTGCCGGCCGACGCGCTTGAGTGCAGGGCGGTGCTGGTGGCGGGCGACTGTTTCCCGAGCCTGCATTTCCTGTTGACCGGCATGGAAAAGCGCTACGGCTTCACGCTGCGCACAGTGGCGCTGCGCGAGGGCGCGCACTGGGTTGAGGACGAGGACGTGATCGCGGCCTGGGGGCCGGAAGTCGGGCTTGCGCTGCTGACCTGGGTCAGCTCCACCTCGTCGCACCGCTGCGATCTCGAAACCCTGATTGCCCATGGCCGCAGGCAGGGCTCGGTGATCGGGGTCGATGTGACCCAGGCCGCGGGCCTGATCGCCTATGACACAATGGCGGTGGGTGCGGATTTTTCGATTTCGACGAGCCTCAAATGGATGTGCGGCTCGCCCGGTGGCGGCATCCTGCAGGTGATGCCCGACGTGATCGCCCGCTGCCAGCCGAGCCTCAGGGGCTGGTTCAGCCAGGACGACATCTTCTCCTGGGACATCAACGCCTTTTCCTATGCGCCCGACATCCGCCGCTTCGACAACGGCACGCCCTCGGTGATGGCCTGCGTCGCCTCGGTGCCGGCACTCGAATGGCATGCGGCGCAGGACTGGGCCGCGCAACGGGCGAAGAACCGGGCGATGTGCGCCACGATCATCGAGGCCGCCGACGAGGCGGGGCTCACGCTGGCCTCGCCGCGCGACGCCGACCATCGCGGCGGCAGCGTGATGATGCGCCTGCCCGAGGGCGTGGAGGCGCAGGCCGTGCTTCAGATCCTGCGCGAACGCGGCGTGTTCGCCGATGCGCGCGGTTCGCTGCTCAGGTGCTCGCCAGGTTTCGTGACCACCGAGGCCGGCGTCGAGCAGCTGGTCAAGACGCTCAGGACGGTCGCGCAAGCCGGCTGAAGGCGCTGGCCCCGGCCGTCTTTTTGGGCGGCCGGCTCGGGGCATGGTGTGTCCCGGTTATTTATTGCGACATAAACATTTTAGGCTTGAACTATCTCGGATCAGGCATATGATCCCTGTAACGACAACCAGTCTGGAGGCGCGGAACGATGAAGGTAGCATGTCTTGGGGGCGGCCCGGCCGGTCTTTACTTCGCGATCTCGATGAAGCTGCGCGATCCTTCCCATGAGGTCGTCGTGATCGAGCGCAACAAGGCCAACGACACCTTCGGCTGGGGCGTGGTCCTCTCCGACGATGCTCTGAGCCGGATGCAGCACAACGACGCCAAGAGCACCGAGGCGATCCGCAGCCATTTCGCCTACTGGGACGACATCGCCGTCATCCACAAGGGCTGCCGCACGGTGTCGGGTGGGCACGGCTTTGCCGGCATCGGCCGCAAGCAGATGCTGATCCTGCTGCAGGAGCGCGCCCGCGAACTCGGCGTCGAGATGCGCTTCGAGACCGAGTTCAAGACCGCGGAAGCCTACCGCAAGGAATATGACCTGGTGGTCGGCGCCGACGGCATCAATTCGCTGGTGCGCAACGAATATGTCGACGTGTTCAAGCCCGACATCGACACCCGCAAATGCAAGTTCGTCTGGCTCGGCACGCATCAGCGCTTCAACGACGCCTTCACCTTCATCTTCGAGAAGACCGAGCACGGCTGGGTCTGGGCCCATGTCTACCAGTTCGACGACAACACCGCGACCTTCATCGTCGAGTGCCTGCCGGAGACCTGGGACCGCTGGGGCTTCGAGCAGATGTCGAAGGAGGAAACCGTCGAGACCTGCCGCAAGATCTTCGAGAAGCACTTGGGCGGCCATGATCTCATGTCCAACGCCGCGCATCTCAGGGGCTCGGCGGTCTGGATGCAGTTCCCGCGGGTGATCTGCGAGAAGTGGTACCACGAGAACGTGGTGCTGATGGGCGACGCGGCGGCGACCGGACATTTCTCCATCGGCTCGGGCTCGCGGCTGGCCTTCGACAGCGCCATTGCGCTCGCCGATTACCTGCATTCGGAGCCGACGCTGGAGCGCGCCTTCGCCCGCTATCAGGAAGAGCGCCGCGTCGAGGTGTTGCGGCTCCAGTCGGCGGCGCGCAACAGCCTCGAATGGTTCGAGGAGGTCGAGCGCTATCTCGATCTCGATCCGGTGCAGTTCAACTATTCGCTGTTGACCCGGTCGCAGCGCATCAGCCACGAAAACCTCAGGCTGCGCGATCCCGAATGGCTCGAAGGCGCCGAACGCTGGTTCCAGACCCAGGCCGGCGTGCCCGAGGGCGCCCCGGTCCGCCGGCCGATGTTCGCGCCCTACAAGCTGCGCGACATGACGCTGAAGAACCGCATCGTCGTCTCACCGATGGCGCAGTACAAGGCGGTCGACGGCTGCCCAACCGATTGGCACCTGGTGCATTACGGCGAGCGCGCCAAGGGCGGGGCAGGGCTGGTCTATACCGAGATGACCTGCGTGTCCCCCGAGGGCCGGATCACCCCGGGCTGCCCGGGCATGTACCAGCCCGAACACGAGGCCGCCTGGAAGCGGATCGTCGATTTCATCCACGCCGAGAGCCAGGCCAAGGTCTGCATGCAGATCGGCCATGCCGGCGCCAAGGGCTCGACCCAGCTCGGCTGGGAAGAAGGCGACGCGCCGCTGAAGGAAGGCAACTGGCCGCTGGTGTCAGCCTCCGACGTCGCCTGGTCGAAGAACAACCAGGCGCCCAAGGCGATGGACCGCGCCGACATGGACATGGTGCGCGACCAGTTCGTTGCGGCGACCGAAATGGCCGAACGTGCCGGCTTCGACATGATCGAGCTGCACATGGCGCATGGCTATCTGCTCTCGTCCTTCATCACGCCGCTCACCAACCGGCGCCAGGACGACTATGGCGGCAGTCTCGAAAACCGCATGCGCTTTCCGCTCGAAGTCTACCGCGCGGTGCGCGAGGCCTGGCCCGCGCGCAAGCCGCTGTCGGTGCGTATCTCGGCCAATGACTGGGTGGGTGAGGAGGGCGTCACGCCGCAGGAAGCCGTCGAGATTGCACGCATGCTCAAAGACGCAGGCGTCGACATCTGCGACGTCTCCGCCGGCCAGACCTCCACGTTGGCCCGGCCGATCTACGGACGCATGTTCCAGACGCCGTTCGCCGACCAGATCCGCAACGAGGCGCAGATGGCGACCATGGCGGTCGGTAACATCTACGAACCCGACCACGTCAACTCGATCCTGATGGCGGGCCGCGCCGATCTCGTCTGCCTGGCGCGCCCGCATCTGGCCAATCCCTATTGGACCTTGCATGCGGCCAGTGCCCTGGGCGATCATGAGGAGAAATGGCCTGATCCCTATCTGCCCGGACGCGACCAGATGTGGCGCCTGGCGGAGCGGGCGGAAACCATGCTCGGCAAGGTGTGACCATGAGCGAAATGATGGGGCATCACGCGATCGTCACCGGCGCCGGATCGGGCGCCGGGGAGGCGATCGCGCTGGCGCTCGCGGCACGCGGCGCGCGGGTGACGGCAATCGGTCGGCGCGCGGCCCCGCTCGAGGCGCTGGCTGGCGCCAATGACCGGATTGTCGCCGTGCCCGCCGATGTCACCGATGCGGAGGCGCTTTCCGCCGCAATTGCCTGGGCGACCGAGCGCAACGGCGCGCCGACGATCATCGTCGCCAATGCCGGCTCGGCTCAGAGCGCGCCGTTCCTGCGCACCGACGCGAAACTGTTCCAGTCCACGCTCGATGTGAATTTGACCGGTGTTTTCAACACCTTCCAGGCCGGGCTTTCGAGAATGAATCAGAAGCGGCCGGGCCGGCTGATCGCGATCGCTTCGACCGCCGGGCTCAAGGGCTACGGCTATGTCAGTGCCTATTGCGCGGCCAAGCATGGCGTCGTCGGTCTGGTGCGCGGCCTTGCGCAGGAACTGGCGCGGACCGGCGTGACCGTCAACGCCGTCTGCCCGGGTTTCACCGACACGCCGATGCTGCAGCGGTCGATCAACAACATCGTCGAGAAGACCGGCCGGTCGCGGGCCGAGGCGGAAGCCTCACTGTTGAATGTCAATCCGCAGGGCCGGTTCATCCAGCCGGAGGAAATTGCCGAGACCGTGATCTGGCTGTGCGGCGATGCGGCTGCTTCGGTGACGGGGCAGGCGATCTCGTTGTCGGGAGGGGAAACATGAGTGACACCGGAGCGGTTCAGTCCGCCGAGACCGAGGGTGGCGTGAGGGATCCGGCCGCGTCCAAGGCGCGGCTCAGACTGTGGCTCAAGCTGCTCAAGGCGACCAAGCATGTCGAGGCTGAATTGCGGGAGAACCTGCGCGTCACCTTCGACACCACGCTGCCGCGCTTTGACGTGATGGCGGCGCTCTACCGGGCCGAGCCGGGGCTGAAGATGAGCGAATTGTCGAGCGTGCTGCGCGTGTCGAACGGCAATGTCACCGGCATCGTCGACCGTCTGGTGGACGACGGCATGCTGGTGCGGATCCCGGTCGACAACGACCGCCGCGCCACCACCGTGCGGCTCACCAAGGCGGGTCGCGAACAATTCCAGGCGATGGCCAAGCGCCACGAGGACTGGATCGATTGCCTGCTGGGCGAAGTCGACCTGAGCGAAACCCAGGACATGCTGGACCAGCTCGAGCGCATCGCCGTCAAGAGCACCAAGAAGGAGAGCTGACCCCATGCAGCCAGACGCACCCAAGACATTCCGCCTGACGCTCACCGACGGTGTGGCCGAAGTCTCTCTCGACCGGCCCGAACGGAAGAACCCTCTCACCTTCGAAAGCTATGCGGAACTGCGCGACTGGTTCCGCGGGCTGGTCTATCGCGACGACGTCAAGGTGGTGATCTTCGGCTCCAACGGCGGCAATTTCTGCTCGGGCGGGGACGTGTTCGAGATCATCGGTCCGCTGCTCGACAAGGACATGAAGGGGCTTCTGGAATTCACCCGCATGACCGGCGACCTGGTGAAAGCCATCGTTGGCTGCGGCAAGCCGGTGATCGCGGCAGTCGACGGGGTGTGCGTCGGGGCGGGCGCGATCATCGCCATGTGCTCGGACTTGCGCATCGCCACGCCCGAAGCCAAGACCGCGTTCCTGTTCAACCGCGTCGGGCTTGCCGGCTGCGACATGGGCGCCTGTGCGATCCTGCCGAGGATCATCGGCCAGGGCCGGGCGGCGGAGCTTCTGTTCACCGGTCGGTCGATGAGCGCCGAGGAAGGGGAGCGCTGGGGCTTCTTCTCGAGGGTGGTCGAGGCCGGTGAAATCGAAGACGAGGCGCGCAAGCTGGCGCGACGCATCGCCGAAGGACCGACCTTCGCCAACATGATCACCAAGACCATGCTGGCCCAGGAATGGAACATGGGCATCGAGCAGGCGATCGAGGCCGAGGCCCAGGCGCAGGCGATCTGCATGCAGACGCAGGACTTCCGGCGCGCCTACGAGGCCTTCGCGGCGAAACAGAAACCGGTGTTCGAGGGCAACTGATGGCAGACCGCAGCTTTCTCGACTGGCCGTTCTTCGACGACACCCACCGCGCGCTCGCCGACCATGTCGACACATGGGCGGCGGCCGAACTGGTCGACATCGATCACTCCAATCCCGAAGCGGCCTGCCAGGTGCTGGTCAAGGCGCTGGCCGAGGCCGACCTGTTGAGCCTGACCGCGATCGACCCGGCCGATCCGTCGTCCCGGCTCGACGTGCGCAGCCTGTGCATCCTGCGCGAGACGCTGGCGCGCCACGACGGGCTGGCCGATTTCGCCTTCGCCATGCAGGGGCTCGGCACCGGCGCGATCTCGCTGTTCGGAACGCCGGAACAGAAGGCCGAATGGCTGCCGCTCACCCGAAGCGGCAAGGCGCTGTCGGCCTTCGCGCTGTCGGAACCGGCCTCGGGCTCGGACGTCGCCAATATCGGCATGACCGCGCGCCGCGACGGCGACCACTATGTGCTCGACGGCGAGAAGACCTGGATTTCCAACGGCAGCATCGCCGATGTCTACACGCTGTTCGCCCGGACCGGCGAGGCCCCGGGCGCCAAGGGGCTCTCGGCCTTCATCGTGCCTGCCGGCCTGCCGGGTTTCGACGCCTCCGAGCGGATCGACGTGGTGGCGCCGCATCCGCTGGCGCGGCTCACTTTTTCGGGCTGCCGGATTCCCGCGTCTTCGATGATCGGCAAGCCCGGCGACGGGTTTCGCATCGCCATGTCGGTGCTCGACGTGTTCCGTTCGACGGTGGCCGCCGCCGCGCTCGGCTTTGCCCGCCGGGCGCTCGACGAGAGCATCAAGCGCGTGGCCGAGCGCGAACTGTTCGGCGCGCCGATGAGCGCGCTGCAGATGGTGCAGGGCCACATTGCCGACATGGCCCTCGATGTCGATGCCTCGGCCCTGCTGGTCTACCGCGCCGCGTGGCTCAAGGACATGGGCGCCCCCCGGGTCAGCCGCGAGGCGGCGATGGCCAAGCTCTATGCCACAGATCACGCCCAGGACGTGATCGACAAGGCGGTGCAGCTGCATGGCGGCGACGGCGTGCGCAAGGGCCACATCGTCGAGAGCCTCTATCGCGAAATCCGCGCGCTCAGGATCTACGAGGGCGCATCGGACGTGCAAAAGGTCGTGATCGCGCGGCAGACACTTGCAATGTAAAAAATCCATAAAAAGGGGAATGCAATGAGCAAGCCATTGGAAAAAGGCATCACCGAAAGAACCACAGGCTACGAGGGCGTGGTCTGGAACATTCTTGGCCAGGTCTACTATCCCAAGGCGGTGTGTGACTCGTCCTTTGCATTCGAGACCAATTCTATGCCCGGCCAGCACGTGCCGGTTCACATCCACCCCAACCAGGACGAGTTCATCCTGGTGCAGGAAGGCGAACTGGAGCTCAAGCTCGACGGCGTCTGGAGCAAGGCCAGGGCTGGCGATCTCGTGCGCATGCCCGCGGGCATTCCGCATGGCTACTTCAACAAGTCCGACAAGCCGGTAAAGGCCCTGTTCTGGGTGTCGCCCGCAGGCAAGTTGCAAGAGCTGTTTCAAGCACTCGACAATCTCGACGACGTGGAGCGCATCGTCGAGCTGTCGGCCCAGCATGACGTCGAGTTCCTGGCTCCGGAGGCGAACGACTGAGCCATGCTGGGACCATCGGGACATATCGATACATTCACGCGGGACAACCTGCCGGCGGCCGATCAGTGGCCGGATCTGAAGCTCGACGGGTTCGAATACCCGGAATGGCTCAATTGCGGCTATGAGCTGACCGATGCGATGGTGGCGCGTGGTTTCGGCGACCGCACGGCGCTGATCGGCAATGGCCGCATCCGCACCTACAAGGAACTCACCGACTGGACCAACCGCATCGCCAATGTGCTGGTCGAGGATTACGGCGTGAAGCCGGGCAACCGCATCCTGGTGCGCTCGGCCAACAATCCGGCGATGGTGGCGGTGTGGCTCGCGGCCACCAAGGCCGGTGCGGTGGTGGTCAACACCATGCCGATGCTGCGCGCCGCGGAACTGTCGAAGATCGTCGACAAGGCCGAGATCACCATGGCGCTGTGCGACACGCGGCTGATGGACGAAATCGTCACCTGCGCCAAGACCAGCCGTTTCCTCGACACGGTCATCGGCTTCGACGGCACCGCCAATCATGATGCGGAGCTCGACCGGCTGGCGCTGTCGAAATCGGTGAAATTCGAGACCGTCAGGACCGGGCGCGACGACGTGGCGCTGCTGGGTTTTACCTCCGGCACCACCGGCATGCCCAAGGCGACGATGCATTTCCACCGCGACATGCTGATCATCGCCGACGGCTATGCGAAGGAAGTCCTCAACGTCACGCCCGAAGACGTGTTCATCGGCTCGCCGCCGCTCGCCTTCACCTTCGGGCTCGGCGGGCTTGCGGTGTTTCCGTTGCGCTTCGGCGCGGCCGCGGCGCTGCTCGAGCAGGCGACGCCCGCCAACATGGTCGAGATCATCCAGCGCTACAAGGCGACCGTCTGCTTCACCGCGCCCACGGCCTACCGCGCCATGCTGGCGGCGATGGAGGAGGGGGCGGATCTGAGTTCCCTGCGCGCCGCGGTCTCCGCCGGCGAGACGCTGCCGGGGCCGGTCTACGAGCAGTGGATGGCCAAGACCGGTAAGCCGATGCTCGACGGCATCGGCGCCACCGAGATGCTGCACATCTTCATCTCCAACCGGTTCGGAAACTCGCAGCCGGCCTGCACCGGCCTTCCCGTGTCGGGCTACGAGGCTAGAATCGTCGATGAGGAGATGAACGAGCTGCCGCGTGGCCAGGTCGGGCGGCTCGCGGTGCGCGGGCCCACCGGCTGCCGCTATCTCGCCGATCCCGAACAGCAGGCCAAATATGTTCGCAACGGCTGGAACCTGACCGGCGATTCCTTCATCCAGGACGAGGACGGATTTTTCCATTTCGCCGCGCGCAGCGACGACATGATCATTTCGGCCGGCTACAACATTGCCGGGCCGGAGGTGGAGGCAGCCCTGCTCGCCCATGAGCATGTCGCCGAATGCGCGGTGATCGGCGTGGCGGACGAGGCGCGCGGCCAGGTGGTCGAGGCGCATGTGGTGCTCAAGCCGGGCATCGTCGGCGATGCGCTGATGACCAAGCTGCTGCAGGACCACGTCAAGCAGGTGATCGCACCTTACAAATATCCCCGCTCGATCGTCTTCACCGAGGCGCTGCCCAAGACCCAGACAGGCAAGATCCAGCGGTTCCGACTTCGTCGCGACGCGCAGGCCTGAGCGGCCGCGCGGCGACTGACGCCCCCTTCAGACTGACTATTGCAAGGACACAGACTCATGATCGAAGCAGTCAATCCGCCGGATTGGGAAAAGCCCAAGGGCTATGCCAATGGCATTCTCGTCGATGGCCAAAGGCTCTACACCGGCGGCCAGATCGGCTGGAACAAGGATCAGGTGTTCGAGCATACCGATTTCGTGGGCCAGCTCGAGCAGACGCTCGCCAATATCGTGGCCATTGTCGAAGCCGCCGGCGGCGAGGTCGCCGACATCGTGCGGCTGACCTGGTTCATCACCGACAAGAAGGCCTATCTGGCCAATCTCAAGGAAGTCGGCGCGGCCTATCGCAAGGTGATGGGCCGGCATTACCCCTCGATGTCCGTGCTCGTCGTTGCCGCCCTGATCGAGGATGCGGCGATGGTCGAGATCGAGGCAACCGCCGAAATCGGCAAATCACGAAAGGATGGCTAGGTCATGAGCGGGTTCACCACGCGGCGCGCATTGTTCGTGCTGCCAGACGGCATCACCTATCTCGACGGCAATTCGCTCGGCCCGCTGCCCAGGGCGGCAGCCGAACGGGCGCGGGCGACGGTGGCCGACGAATGGGGCCCGCTGCTGATCACCGGCTGGAACAAGGCCGGCTGGATGGACCTGCCGCGCAAGCTCGGCGACCGGATCGGAAAGTTGATCGGCGCGCCGGAGGGCTCCACCGTGGTGGGCGATACGCTCTCGATCAAGGTCTACCAGGCACTGGCCTCGGCGCTGGAACTCAGGCCCGAGCGCCGCGTCGTGCTGTCGGACAGCGGCAATTTCCCGACCGACCTGTACATGGCCAAAGGCCTGCTCGACAGTCTCGGCAAGGGCCACGAACTCAAGGTGGTGGACCCCGAAGCGGTGGCCGACGCCATCGACGAGAGCGTCGCCGCCATCATGCTGACCCAGGTCGACTACCGCACCGGGCGGCTCCACGACATGAAGGCGCTGACCGAAAAGGCCCATGCCCATGGCGCGCTCGCGATCTGGGATCTTGCCCATTCCGCCGGTGCGCTGCCGGTGGACCTGACCGGCTGCGACGCCGATTTCGCGGTCGGCTGCACCTACAAATATTTGAACGGCGGCCCGGGTGCGCCGGCCTTCATCTTCGTGCGCCCGGACCTGGTCGACCAGGTGCGCCCGGCGCTGTCGGGCTGGCTCGGCCATGCGGCACCCTTTGCCTTCGATCTTGACTACCGTCCGGGGGACGGCATCAGCCGCATGCGGGTCGGCACGCCGCCGGTGATCCAGATGGCGGTGCTCGACGCAGCCCTCGATGCCTTCGAGGGCGTCGACATGGCGGATCTGCGCGCGCGCTCGATCGAGCTCAGCGAACAGTTCATCGCCGAGGTCGAAGCGGCCTGCAGGGACGTGACGCTTGCCAGCCCGCGCGATCCGGCCCACCGTGGCAGCCAGGTCTCGTTCCGCCATCCCGAAGGTTATGCGGTGATGCAGGCGCTGATCGCCCGCGGCATCATCGGCGATTTCCGTGCGCCCGACATCATCCGCTTCGGCTTCTGCCCGCTCTACAACACGGCCGAAGAGGTGAGCAGGGCGGCGGCCGCCATCGGTGAGATCGTCGCCACCGGCGAATGGGACCGGCCCGAATTCAGGACCAGGAAAGCGGTGACGTGAGATGAGCCAGGGCACGGACTACGATCCCTCGCAGGAGGGCGCCACGATGAATTTCGACGGACGCATGTCCTATGGCGATTATCTCAGCCTCGGCGACGTGCTCGGCGCGCAGCGGCCCCGCACCGACGCCCATGACGAGATGCTGTTCATCATCCAGCACCAGACCTCCGAGCTGTGGATGAAGCTCGCCATCCACGAGATCACCGCTGCCCGCACCCATATCAGCCGGGACGAGCTGCAGCCGGCGATGAAGACGCTGGCGCGGGTGTCGCGGATCTTCGAACAGCTCAATTCCGCATGGGACGTGCTCCGCACGATGACCCCGGCGGACTACACCCATTTTCGCCGCAAGCTCGGCCAATCCTCCGGGTTCCAGTCCTACCAGTACCGGCTGATCGAATATGCGCTCGGCAACCGCAACCACGCGATGATGCGCCCGCACGCGCATGTGCCCGATGTCCTCGCGATGCTTGAAACCGAGCTCGACCGGCCGAGCCTCTATGACGAGGTTTTGCGGCTCGCCCGCCGGCGCGGCATCGCCATGCCGGATGCGGTGATCGCGCGCGATGTGCGCGCGACCCACGTCCTCGACGAGGGGGTCATCGCCGGCTGGAAGCGCGTCTACGAGGCGCCGGACCAGCATTGGGCGCTCTACGAGGTCGCCGAAAAACTCGTCGATCTCGAAGATTATTTCCGGCGCTGGCGTTTCAACCACGTGACCACCGTCGAACGCGTGATCGGGCTCAAGCGCGGCACCGGCGGCACGGGCGGTACCTCCTATCTCAAGCGCATGCTGGATGTGGAACTGTTTCCCGAACTGTGGCGCGTGCGCACCGAACTGTAACCACCGGGTTGGTTGCCAGGGGCAACATGTTTTAGACTTGAAAGATACAATGGGTCGGATAGTCTCGCTTACCGGCTGATCTTCGGGACGGTGCCTGGTCCCGATGTTCGCAGCAGGCTTCGCCGGAGCCGGCATTGGAGAGTGATTTGGACACGCGTGCGGAAATCAGACTGCCGACCAGCGAATTGCGCGACGACCTGCCGTTTTACACCAAGACGCTGAAAATGCGCCTCGACATGATCTACCCCGCCGACAATCCCGAGGTGGCGGTGCTGTCGGGCCACGGCTTGCGCATCCGCATCCAGAAGGGTGCGCCGGAAGCGCCGGGCACGCTCAGGATCCTGACCGAGGACCCGGACGGTTTTGCGGAAGGCCAGCGCGAACTGGTGGCGCCGAACGGCACCCGGATCGAGATCGACGAGCTCAATCCGCCGCTGGTGATGCCCGAGACCGAGCATGCCTTCGTGGTGCGCCGGCTGGCCGACCAGGCGCCCTGGATCATCGGCCGCGCCGGCATGGCCTATCGCGACCTGGTGCCTTCGCGGCTCGGCGGCGCGATGATCGCCTCGCATATCCGCGTGCCCGACGGGCCGGTGCCCGACATGGTGCATTACCACAAGGTCGGCTTCCAGCTGATCTTCTGCATCCATGGCTGGGTCGACGTTCTCTACGAGGACCAGGGCGGCATCCGGCGGCTGCATGCGGGCGACTGTTTCATCCAGCCCCCGCAGATCCGGCACAAGGTGCTGCATGCCGCCGACGGCATCGAGGTGATCGAGATCGGCGTGCCGGCCGAGCACATCACCGAGATCGACCACGACATGGAGCTGCCGACGCCGCAGGAGCGGCCGGAGCGGGAGTGGGACGGGCAGCGCTTCGTCCACAGCATCGGCAAGGACGGCGTGTTCAAACCGTTCCGGGTGCCGGGCTTCGAGGCGCGCGACACCACCATCAACGCAAACACCAAAGGCGTGGCCTCGGTGATGGTCGCGCGCCCTTCGGGGCCTGCCAGCCCGGTCTGGTCCCGGCACGACTGCGACATCCTGTTCAATTTCGTGATGTCGGGCTCGATGGTGCTCGAAGGCGAGGGCAAGGCGCCCTACCGTCTGGAAAAAGGGGACGCGTTTGTCATTCCGCCGCGGATGGCGACGCGCTACAGTGAACCCACCGATGACCTCCAGTTGCTGGAGGTGACGCTTCCCGGTTCGTTCGAAACCGAGATCGTCGACGAGATCTGAGCGCTTTGATGGCAGCCCGCGGGCGCTCGAGGGACTAAAGGGCCGAACAAAAACTGGGAGCAGTTGAATGAAAAAGACAACATTTGCATTGGCCGTTGCGGGCCTGCTCGCCTCGAGCGCCGCAGCCCTTGCCGAGGACACCAAGGTCGGTCTTCTGATGGACATCACCGGCCCGATCGCCAGCTTCATTCCGCCGCTTCAGAACGCGGCCAACCTCGCCTTCAAGCAGGTCAACGAGCAGGGCGGCCTTCTCGACGGCCAGGCCGTTCCGGTGTTCGGCGACACCACCGGCTCGTCGCAGGGCGCGGTCGATGCCGCCGGCAAGCTGATCAATGTCGAGAACGTGCCGATCATCATGGGCGCGCTGATGTCGGGCACGACCATTTCCGCAGCCGAAGCCGCGGCGATCCCCGCGGGCGTGGTGCAGGTTTCGCCGACCGCCACATCGCCGGCGATGACCGATATTGAGGACAACGACCTTCTCTACCGCATCGTCCCCTCGGACAACTTCCAGGGCAAGGTGCTGGCCAAGATGGTGATGGACGAGGGCCTGAAGAAGGTCGCCGTCACCTATGTCAACAACGACTATGGCGTGGGCATCGGTGGCACCTTCGTCGAGGCCTTCAAGGCGCTCGGCGGCGAAGTGGTGGCCGAGGTCAAGCACGAGGAGAAGAAGAACTCCTACCGCTCTGAACTGGCAACGCTTTCCAAGGCCGGCGGCGATGCGCTGGTGGTCATCGCCTATGCCGGCGACTCGGGCGGGAAGATCGTCAAGCAGTCGATCGAGGGCGGCCTGTTCACCAAGTTCGTCGGCACCGACGGGCTGCGTGACGAGGCGCTAATCGCCGATATCGGCGCCGAAGCGCTGGCAAGCTCGTTCTTCTCGGCCCCGACCTCGCCCGCCGACAACCCGAACCAGGCCAAGCTGCACGAACTCTACAACGCCGAATATGGCGAAGGCGCCGACAAGCCCTTCGTCGACCAGACCTATGACGCGACTTTCCTGACGCTGCTGGCGGTCGAAAAGGCGGGCTCCGCCGACCGTGCGAAAATGGCCGAAGCGCTGCGCGCCGTCGCCTCCGCACCGGGCGAAAAGGTCGGCCCGGGCGAATGGGAAAAGGCCAAGGCGCTGATCAAGGAAGGCAAGGACATCGACTATGACGGCGCCGGCGGTGCCTATGACTTCGATGAGCACGGCGACGTGGCCGGCTATATCGGCAAGTTCGTGGTCGACGGCGACAAGTTCAAGCAGATCGCCATCGTCCAGTAAGCCCGTCCGCGCACGGCAATCTGGCCCCTTCCCGCACCGTCGGGGAGGGGCTGTTACAAGAGCGATCCGCCGGGCTCCAGCCACTGGACCGGAAAGGCATCGCCGGCGGCCACCACCGGCTGCGACAAGGGGAACAGATGATTTCAGTCGACCATGTGAAGGTGAGTTACGGCGGCCCCAATGTCGTCGATGACGTCAGCTTCGACATTCCCGCGGGCCGCATCACCGGGCTTATCGGTCCCAACGGCGCGGGCAAGACCACGATGTTCAATGCCATTGCCGGCCATGTCGGGCTCGCGAGCGGGCGCATCCTGCTCGAGGGCAGGGACATCACGCCGCTTCAGCCGCATGAGCGCGCCGCGCGCGGGCTTGCCCGGACCTTCCAGATCCCGCACGAGTTCTCGCACCTGACCGTGATCGAGAATTTCATGGCGGCCGCGGCCACCCCGATCGGCGAGAACGTGTTCAATGTGATCTTCCGGCGCGGGCGGTTTGCCGCCGAAGAGGAGGCGACCTACCGCGCTGCGCGCGAGATGGTAACCTTCCTGGAGATCGACCACGTCAAGGACGAGAAGGCCGGCAATCTCTCGGGCGGCCAGAAGAAACTTCTGGAGCTTGGCCGGGCGCTGATGCGCAAGCCCAAGATCATCCTGCTCGACGAGATCGGCGCAGGCATCAACCGCACGCTTCTCGCCAAGATTTCCGACAAGATCCTGCATTTGAACAAGGAGCAGGGGCTCACCTTCTGCCTGATCGAGCACGATCTCGATTATGTCTCCAAGCTCTGCGACGCGGTGATCGTGATGGCGCAGGGGCAATTGCTGATGGAAGGCACGGTCGACGAGGTGCGCCAGGATGCGCGCGTGATCGAGGCCTATTTCGGCGGCGGCAAATACGAGGCCCAGCCATGACTGCATTGCTACAGGTCAAGGGGCTCACCGCCGGCTATGGCGGCGTCCCGATCATCGAAGGTGTCAATCTCGATGTCGCCGAGCACGAAATCGCCGTCATCATCGGCCCCAACGGTGCCGGCAAGTCGACGCTGCTCAAGACCATCTTCGCGCTCACCGCGCGCTCGGAGGGAAGCGTCTCGTTTGCCGGGTCCGACATCTCCGCGCTGAAGACCGCGGAACTGGTGCCGCTCGGCATTTCCATGGTGCCGCAGAGCCGCAACGTGTTCCCGACGCTGACGGTGGACGAAAACCTCGATGTCGGCACCTATGCGGCGCCGCCGCGCGACAAGGACGCGGTGCGCGAAAAGGTGCTGGAGCTGTTTCCCGACCTCCGCGACAAGCTCGGCCAGGCGGCGGGCGAACTCTCGGGCGGGCAGCGGCAGATGGTGGCGATGGGCCGGGCGCTGATGAGCGAGCCGAAGCTTCTGCTGCTCGACGAGCCCACGGCGGGCCTGTCGCCCGCCTATCTCGAGATCATCTTCGATCTGCTCTTGAACATCCGCAAGGGTGGCGTGACCATCCTGATGGTCGAGCAGAACGCCAAGCAGGCGCTCAGGATCGCCGACAACGGCCATGTGCTCGTCAGCGGCAAGAATTTCGTATCAGGAACGGGAGAGGCGCTGCTCAACGACGATGCGGTGCGGCGCTCCTTCCTCGGGGGTGCCTCGGCATGATCGACTTCATCAATCTCTATCTGGTTCCAGGCCTTGCGATCGGCAGCGTCTATGCGCTCGGCGCGGTCGGGATCTCGATGATCTTCGGTATTTTGCGGTTTGCGCATTTTGCCCATGGCGACCTGATGACGCTTGGCGGCTACGGCGTGCTGACCGCGGTCTGGCTGATCCCGGTCAATCCGCTGCTGCTGCTCCCCTTCGGCATCGCGCTTGCGATCGTGGCGGCGCTGGCGGTCGACGAGTTCTTCTACAAGCCCTTGCGCAAGCTGCCGACGATCTACACCGTGATCGCCTCCTTCGGCGTGGCGCTGATCTTCCGCTCGCTCGCGCAGCTGTTCTGGAGTTCGGGCAACCAGGTGTTCACCTCCGGCGTGCGCATGCCTATGGTGCTGTTTGACACGTTCCGGATTTCGGAATTGCATGCGCAGGTGATCGTGCTCACAGTGGTGATCGCCATTGCGCTGCATTTCTTCCTGACCCGCTCCAAGCTCGGCCGCGCGATGCGCGCTGTCTCCGACGAGCCGGAACTGGCGGCCGTCGCCGGTCTCGACACCGAGAAGGTGGTGCGCTGGACCTGGGTGATCGGCGCCTCGCTTGCCGCCATCGCCGGCGTGTTCGCCGGCATGGACACGAGCATGCACCCGAATCTCGGCTGGAACCTGCTCTTGGCGATGTTCGCCGCCGCCGTGCTCGGCGGCATCGGCAAGCCGATGGGCGCAATTGCCGGCGGGCTGATCATCGGCATCGCCGAAGAGACCGTGACCTTCACCTGGTTCTCGGACGACGCCTTCATCTCGCCCTCCTACAAGTCGGCGGTAGCCTTCTTCATCATGGTGGCGCTGCTTCTGTTCCGCCCGCAGGGCCTGTTCAAGGGGAGGCTTCTGTAATGGAGATCACCGGGCTTCTCTTCTATCTCGTCAGCGTGCTGATCGCCGGCGGCATCTATGCGGTGCTGTGCCTCGCGCTCAATGTGCAGTGGGGCATGGGCGGGCTGTTCAATGCGGGCATCGCCGGCTTCTTCGCGGTCGGCGCCTATGCCTCGGCGATCGTGACCACGGCCGCCTCGAGCAAGCATCTGGGCGGCTTCGCGCTGCCGATCCCGTTCGGTCTGCTTGCTGCCATGATCGTGGCCGGCGTGACCGGCTTCGTCGTGGCCAAGATCTGCGTGCGGCTCAAGAGCGACTATCTGGCGATGGCCTCGGTCGGCATCGCCGAGATCCTGCGGCTGGTGATCGTCAACGAATCCTGGCTCACCAATGGCAGTCTCGGCATTGCCGGCGTGCCGCGTCCGTTCGGCAACCTGGTGCAGGGCCGGGCGGCCGATCTTCTCTATCTCGGCGTCGTCTGGCTCTGCGTGGCTCTCGTCTACATCCTCTGCCAGCGGCTCTATGTGAGCCCTTGGGGCCGGACGCTGAGGGCGATCCGCGACAACGAGGATTCGGCGCGCGCGGCGGGCAAGGATGTCGACTGGTTCCGGCTGCAGACCTTCGTGATCGGCTGCGCGCTGATGGGGCTCGCGGGCGCGCTGTCGGCGCATTACTTCAAGTTCCTGTCGCCCTCGGCGACCGAACCGCTGCTGGTGACGTTCCTGGTCTGGGTGATGCTGATGGCCGGCGGCTCGGGCAACAACCGCGGCGCCATCGTCGGCGCGCTGGTGATCTGGTTCATCTGGTCGGCGACCGAGATCATCACCAGCCGGCTGCCGCCCGAGTGGATCACCCGCTCGTCCTATATCCGGATGCTGCTCGTGGGGCTTCTGCTGCAATTCGTGCTGCAGAAATTCCGCTCCGGCCTGGTGCCGGAAAAATCCCCGAAGATCAGGTCGGACTGAGGCGGCGCCGGATCAGGCTTCTTCCTCTTCCGGCAGGAACGAGACGAGCTTGGCGCGCACCGCGTCGGGCCAGGGGATCGAGCTGTGCTCGTCGAGCTGGCTTGCGGCGAGCACCTGCCGGCTGGTCCAGCGCTTCTCGCCCTCGCACAGCACCGTGTGCTCGACCGTCATCGAGGAGCGGCCGACCTTGGTCACGGTCAGCTCGAAGGTGAGTGTGTCGCCGAAGAAGGACGGCTTCGAGAAATCGCAGCTCAGATGCACGGTCGGCGTGCCCCACCGCTCTTTCCAGATGATCTCGTGCCAGGGAAAGCCGATCCAGGACCAGAACTCCTCGTTCACGCCGTTCAAAAGGTTGAGATAGGACGGATAATAGGCCGTGCCGGAAATGTCGCAGTCGCCGAAGTGAAGCATGCGTTCGGTGGTGAAGCTTACGGCCATGGCGGTTCTCCTCCCAGATGGTCGTTTTCGGGAAGGACATGTGCCATGCCGCGTCCAGCGAGGCAACCGCCGCGCCGATGCCGGCCAAGCTTGGCCGCTCCCTTCTTGAGCGGGATATCGATGCCGGACACGAAAAAGCCGCAGCCCGGATCAGGGCTACGGCTTCGGTGCGTCTCGCGGGGCTGCCGGGAGCGCTACTTCATCGCGGCCAGGATCGAGCGCTCGATGTCCTCGATCTTGCTGTTCGACAGCGTCTTCGGCAGTTCCAGCATGATCTTGTCGGTCACGCTGGAATGCAGGCTGGGACGGGTCTCGCCCAGCGTGTCGGGATCGAGCACGAGGATGAGGTCGTCGAAGCTGTGGGACTGGGCCTGATCATAGAGATGATTGGCCAGGATCTTGGCGAAGGTCGCCTCCATCGATTCCTTGGGGGAGGTGTCCGGTGGTTCTTTGCCTGCCGGCCCCTCGTCTGCAAGATCGCCGGGTTCGAGATCATATTCATGATGCAGCTTGAGGTCGCCGCCCTTGCCGGCATTGCGGTAGATGTTGGCGCCTTCGCCGGTGCCGACGACGATCAGGGTTTTGTGGGGAACGGGAAGATGGGACATGGGTCCTCTCCATAATCAGGGGAATGGGGAGCCATCGCTCGGCGAACGGCTTGGACGGGGGAGGCCGGTGGCCGCCCCCACGCCTGGGGTCAGGCACGACCGTGGATCAGGCCGCGTCGGCCTTGCGGCGATGGTGCTCGCCCTCGCGCACTTCCTCGATGATCTTGGCGACGAAGGCCTCCAGATCCTTGGGCGAGCGGCTGGTGATGATGCCGTTGTCGATGGCGATTTCCTTGTCGATCCACTTGGCGCCGGCATTTTCCATGTCGGTGCGGATCGAGTGGTAGGAGGTCGCTTCGCGGCCCTTGATGACGCCGGCCTCGATCAGCAGCCAGGGCGCGTGGCAGATGGCGGCGACGATCTTGTCGCCGGTCACGAAGTCGCGCACCAGCATGACCGCGTCCTTTTCGACGCGCAACAGGTCCGGGTTGATCTGGCCGCCGGGCAGGACGAGCGCGATGTAGTCGTCGACCTTGACCTCGGAAATCTTCAGGTCGGCCTCGATCGAGGCGCCCCAGTCCTTGTCGTCCCAGCCCTTGATCGGCTTGCCGTCGAGGCTTGCCACATGCACCGTGGCGCCGGCCTTCTTCAACTGCTCAAGCGGATATTCGAGTTCCGACTGTTCGAAGCCGTTGGTGGCCATGATGAGAATTTTTGCGTTTTCCATTTTGGGCATGGGAAACCTCCTTGGTCTGGTGAACATCTACCCGCCCAACGCGGGTGAGCCGGTTGGGTTCCGGATTTTGGCCGGCAAAGGCCGGCTGCGCGAAAATGTCTCAGCCGTGGCGCAGCGCTTCGATCAGTTCGCCCTTCGACATCGCCGAGCGTCCCTCGATGTCGAGGTCCTGGGCGCGCTTGTAGAGTGCGTCCTTCGTCCAGTCTTCGTAAGCCGCCGCCCGGCCGCCCTTCTCGGACGGATGCTGGCTGTCATTGGCCTGGGCGTTGGCGATGCGCGCCGCCTTCTCCTTGGAGGCGCCGTCTTCGCGCAGGGCCTCATAGGTGTCGCTCTTCTTGACGGATGCGCCGTGTCTGCTGCGGGCCATGGTGGTTCTCCTGTTCCGGTTGGGGTGGTGGCGAAGTGGCTGATGCGCCGACGGGCGCGCTATGCCTCTCCGGAAAGGCGGGCGATCGCGGCCTCGACCTCATCGAGCAGCGGATCCATCTCTCCGCCACGGTCGGCATGGGAGCGGGCCTGCAATTCGGTGCGCATGGCGTTCAAGGTCTCGATCCGCTCGGCGACCGGGGCGGGCGACATCAGCACGGCTTCGATGTCGTCGGCGGTGGTGGTCTGGGCGATGCCGTCGAGGTCGGCGTCACCGCCGACCTGCACGTCGACCGGATCGATCATGGAACTGTTTTTCAGAACGGGCATGGGTGTCTCCTGTGTTGCAGGAGATCAACGCATCGGCGGGGTCCGGGGTTCCGTGCACGCGCCTCGTGACGCGTGGCGTGCATGCGGCGGGCCGGAAGCGGGCATGGAAAACGGGGGCGCCGCCCGTGCCGCAGTCTGTCACGGGGTGGGGGAGCCCGAAAAGGCGGGATGGCTTCTCAGGCGGCGGGCGTGCGGCAGGCTTCGAGCGCCTCGGCCAGGATTTCGGCGTCGCCGATCTGATTGGCGAGCACCAAGATCAGCCTTGCGTTGAGCGCGGCGCTTTCATCGTCGGAGAGGCCCTCATGGGCGCGGATCAGCTTTTCGTAGAACTCATCGGGGGCGGCGATGTTGAGTGCGGTCACGAGCTTTGCCATGGGTCAGTCCTTTCCGCAGGCCTTGCGCAACGCCGCACGCAGGGCTGCCTCGTCATAGTTCTCCCAGCGCGCGGCCACATGCTGGTCGGGCCGGATCAGATAGACAGCCGACGCCGCATCGCCGAGATAGCGCTCGCGCAGCGCGCCGGAGGCATCGTCGGCGGCGCCAAGGGCCAGGCGGCGGGCGACGACGCCGTCTTCCTCGATGCTTTCGGGCGCGGCTGCGTCCAGGGTCAGGATCACGAAACCGTCGCCCAGGCGGTCGAGCAGGTAGCCACCCTCGAGCGGCGCGTCGGCGCAGGCGCTGCCGGGGCGGCTGCGCGCCGGGCTGCCGGCTAGCGCATCGGGTCCGTTGAGCGACAGCCCGTCATAGGTGCAGGGCACCGAGAGCCGGCCGGAATTGACCAGGCTGCGGGCAAAGGGCATGTGTTCGGCGAGATCCAGCACGGCGTTGCGGAAGATATGGCTGGTCTTCGATTTCGGCGTGATGAAATCGGTCGCGCGGGTGGAATTGAGGATGTTCTCGTCGGCGCCGTGGACGCGCTCCTCGTTGTAGCTCTCAATCAGGCTGGCCGGTGCCTGCCCGGACATCACCAGGCCGAGCTTCCAGCCGAGATTGTCGACGTCCTGCATGCCGGAATTCGCCCCGCGCGCGCCGAAGGGCGAGACCTGGTGGGCGGAGTCGCCCGCAAAGATCACGCGGTTGTGGGTGAACTTGCGCATGCGCCGGCACTGGAAGGTGTAGATCGACGACCAGACGATGTCGTACTCGACCTCCGGGCCGAGCATGGCGTCGAGCCGGCGGCGGATGTTCTCGGGCTTCATTTCCTCCTTGCGGTCGACGTCCCAGCCGATCTGGAAGTCGATGCGCCAGACATCGTCGGGCTGCTTGTGCAGAAGCGTCGAGGCGCCGGATTTGAACCAGGGCTCGAACCAGAACCAGCGCTCGGTCGGAAACTCCGTCGATTTCATGCGGATATCGGCGATCAGGAAGCTGTCCTGGAACACGCGGCCCTCGAAATCGAGCCCGAGCATGGCCCGGATCGGCGAGCCGGCGCCGTCGCAGGCGATCAGCCAGTCGGCCTCGAGCGCATAGGGGCCGTCGGGCGTCGTTATCGCGATCCTGACATGGTCGCCCGCATCCTCGACCGCGTCGATGCGGTTCTTGCCGCGGATCTCGATCGGCGCGCCGCGGGCGCGTTCGGCCTCGATCTGGTCAAACAGGAAGCGCTCGAAATAGGGCTGCTGCAGGTTGATGAAGGCGGGGAATTTGTGGCCGGTTTCCGGCAGCAGGTTGAACTCGAACACCTGCCGGTCGTCATGGAACACCTTGCCGACGTTCCAGACCACGCCCTTCTCGAGCATCGCCTCGCCGCAGCCGTAGCGATCGGCGATTTCGAGCGCGCGTTTGGAAAAGCAGATCGCGCGGCTGCCCATGCCGATGCCCTCGTGGTCATCAAGCACCAGCACGGGAATGCCCTGGCGGCCGAGGTCGAGCGCCATGGCAAGCCCGATCGGCCCGCCGCCGCCCACCACCACCGGGTGGCGCACCGGCGCCGGCGCATCCTGGTCGGCGGAGCGTGCATAGGGATAGACCCGGAAGGCCAGCGTGTAGCGATCTTGCAGCATCGGTTTCCTCCTCGCCGCCGAATTCTGGTTGTCCGGTCAGCCTTGCAGCGCCGCCCACATGTCCTTGTCGCGCTCGGCAGTCCAGATCCGTGGCGTGTCGATGCCGCGGGCCTCGTCATAGGCGCGCGCGACATTGAACGGCAGGCAATGCTCGTAGATCGCGTAGTCGGAGAATTTCGGGTCGCAGGCCGCGCGCACCGCATCCCAGGCTTCCTTGAGCGAACCGCCGCGGGCGACGATCTTCGCCACCGGCCGGTAGGTGCTCTCGACGAAATCGGCGGTGGAGGCGAGTGCCTTGGCGACCATCTCTTCGCCCACCAGCGCATCACCGCGGCCCGGCGCGATGCTCTTCGGCTCGAAGGCCGCGATATTGGCGAGCGTTTCCGGCCAGTCGGCAAAATGGCCGTCGCCGCAGTAGCAGGCGGATTTGTATTCGACGATGTCGCCGGTAAACATCACCTCCTGGTCGGGCACCCAGATCACCGCATCGCCCGCGGTGTGGGCGCGGCCGATTTTCATGATGTCGACGCGGCGGCGGCCGAGATAGACCGTCATCACCTCCGAAAACGTGGTGGTGGGGCGGGTGAGCCCGGGGATTTCCTCATGGCCCTGGAACAGGCGCGGGAAGCGGCCGAATTCCGAGTCCCAGTCTTCCTGGCCGCGTTCCTCGACCATGGCCGCTGCCGTGTCGGACATGATGATCTCGCGCGCGCCATAGGCCGAGGCGCCGAGCACGCGCACGGCGTGGTAATGGGTGAGCACCAGGTGGCTGATCGGTTTGTCGGTGACAGAGCGGACGCACTCGATCACCTTGCGCGCGAGCCGCGGCGTGGCCTGGGCCTCGACGATCATCACGCTGTCGTCGCCGATGATCACCCCGGTGTTCGGGTCGCCCTCGGCGGTGAAGGCGTAAAGACCCTCGCCGATTTCGGTGAAGCTGATCTTCTTGTCTTCCATGTCGCCTTGCGACGCGAATGCCTTGGCCATGTCGTTTCCTTGTCTGTCTTGGTCCCGGCGGGGGCGCCGAGGGGGCTTTCCGGTGCGTGCGGCCGCCTGGCGCGGGGCGGGAGCCCTGCGTGTGTTGCTTTTAGCCGACAGCGCGCCGATGGTCACTGCCGGCCAGCGGGGTGCGGCTATTTAGTCCAGTTGCCTTCGATGGTGCCGTCGAAGTGCTTTTCGAGATCGTCCCAGCACTCGATGTAATCGTCCTGCAGCGGCGCTTCCTTGGCCGCGAAGGCCGTCAGGTGCTGCGGGAAACGGGTCTCGAACATGAAGGACATGGTGTTGTCGAGCTTGCTGGGCTTCAAATCCGCATGCGTCGCCTTCTCGAAGGCCTCGTTGTCGGGGCCGTGCGGCAGCATCATGTTGTGCAGGCTGATCCCGCCGGGCGCGAAGCCGTTCGGCTTGGCATCGTATTCGCCATAGATGTTGCCCATCAGTTCGGACATGATGTTCTTGTGGTACCAGGGCGGACGGAAGGTGTTTTCCATCGTCATCCAGCGTTCGCGGAACAGCACGAAATCGATATTGGCCGTGCCCGGCACGCCCGAGGGTGCGGTCAGCACCGTGAAGATCGACGGATCGGGGTGGTCGAACAGGATCGCGCCGATCGGGCAATAGTTGCGCATGTCGTATTTGACCGGCGCGTAATTGCCGTGCCAGGCGACCACGTCGAGCGGCGAATGGCCGATTTCGGTGACGTGAAATTGACCGCACCACTTGATGGTGAGTTCGGAGGGCACCTCGCGGTCCTCATAGGCCGCCACCGGCGCCTTGAAATCGCGGCGGTTGGCCATGCAGTTGGCGCCGATCGGCCCGCGTCCCGGAAGCTCGAATTTCTGGCCGTAGTTTTCGCAGACGAAGCCGCGCGCCGGGCCGTCGACGAGCTCGACCCGGTAGACCAGCCCGCGCGGCAGGATGGCGATTTCCTTGGGTTCAAGATCGATCACGCCGAGTTCGGTGCAGAAGCGGAGCTTGCCCTCCTGCGGGACCACCAGGAGCTCGCTGTCGGCGGAGTAGAAATAGGCATCCTCCATCGACTGCGTGACCAGATAGATATGGCTCGCCATTCCCACTTGCGTGTTGACGTCGCCGGCCGTCGTCATGGTGCGCATGCCGGTGAGCCAGGTCAGCGGCTGGTCGGTGTGGGGCACCGGATCCCAGCGGTACTGGCCGAGCGAGATCACGTCGGGATCGACATGGGGCGCGGTCTTCCAGTAGGGCAGGTCGATCTTCCGGTAGCGGCCCGAATGCTTGACCGAGGGGCGGATGCGGTAGCACCAGGTGCGCTCGTTCTGGTGGCTGGGCGCGGTGAAGGCGGTGCCGGACAGCTGCTCGCCATACAGGCCGTAATTGCACTTCTGCGGCGAGTTCATGCCGCGCGGCAGCGCGCCGGGAAGCGCCTCGGTCTCGAAATCATTGCCGAAGCCGGGCATGTAGCCGGGCAGGGTGGCCGTGGCGTCGACGGCGCGGATCAGGCCTTTCGGCAGGGCTGGGCTGGTCATGGTCACTCTCCTCCTCGTCCGCGCTCAGGCATGAAACGGATGGGCTGGAAAATTAGTTGCGATTGCAACAATGTCAAGGCGTTTGTCGCCGTGGCCCGGGCCTGAAGCAAACTGGATTGGGTGGATGCGGTAGAGGTGTGCGCCAAATTACAGCTTTTGGTTGATTTGAATGCCGATTGCGTCTAGCATTGCCAGGATCGGCTGTCATTTTCTGATCCGTGTGTTCGTCGCGTTGCAATCCGGTGCCGGCCGTAAGTCTTTCGCACACAACCACACCAAAGGGGGGGAATGGCATGAGCAGGATTGGTCTGTCGGGATGGACATGGCTGGGTGCGGCGCTGGTGATGGCGCCATCGCTCGCCCTGGGGCAGGACGCCGAGCGTCCGCGCTACACGCCGATTCCCAGCGAATACGGATATCTTCAGGAGAACGAGGCGCTGGCGAAGGCGGCCAACGATCCCGACCGCGCGGTGGTACGCAACCACGCCTGGAACCTGTGGGCCGGCGTGATGCAGCCGCTCGATCCCGGCGACGGCAATTCCTGGCCGATCTGGTTCAGCTGGCAGACGACGCACCAGGCCTTTTCCGTCTCGGGCGGGCCGCCCGGACCGGTCGGTGCGCAGCCGCGGCGCACGCCCGCGCCGGCCTCCCACCCCGAACTTGCGGCGGCAAAGCCCGATCTCGGCGCGGACGTGCCCGTCAACACGCCGCAGCCGCAATATCCGGTGCCCGACTATGTCATCAAGACCTATCCCGGCGGCGTGACCAAGGCGAAGGACGGCAGCTATTCGGTCAATGACGGCGACTATTTCGTCAACAATGGCGACATCATGATCGCCGTCGAGAGCCTGTCGCAGGCAGCCTTTGACGACATCCGCGACCGCAAACTCTATCTTAAGAGCACGCTGGATAAGGCACTTGCGGACGGCAAGCGCATGATCGAGCTGCCGCGGGAATATGTCTCGACCAAGCTGATGTACTGGCCGGTGCACAAGGACGGGCTGACGCCGCTGCCGGTCTGGACCGAGAATTTCCCGGATTTCTATGCGGGCTATGCCGGCTACGAGTTGTGGAACTCGGTGGTGGCGATCGACCCCGCGGCAAAGGCCGGTGGCAAGCAGGTCGATGTCAGCTATCTCTACGGCGTGAAAACCGCCGAAGGGATCGATATCCCGCCGCAGCACCGCCGTGCCGATGTCGTGCCGATCGACCGGTTCTACCACCATCAGGTGACCGAACAGGACTGGAAGATGTTCAGCGACGCCGACAAGGCGATCCTCAACGCGGCCAGCCTGTGGCTCACCGACAAGCCGTTCGGCGTCGGTGACTACCTCGTCACGGTGGCCGCGCATGTCAATACCAAGGAGATCGACAGCTGGACCCTGCAAAGCGTCTGGTGGTCGCTGACCCCGGGCGAGGGACCCTATGCGCAGAACCGGCCCCGCCTGCCGCAGGCGGTCGGGCCGTGGGACCAGTATCTGATGACCGAAGCCTATGCCTATGAGCCGGTCGCGCAAGGGGACCTGCCGAAGTCGGTCAATCCCTATATCGAGGGCGTGACCCATCCGATCGCCACCAGTTGCCGCAACTGCCATGTGCGCGGCGGCATCGGCAAGACCGGATACCAGACACCGGAATGCTACGGGCTGTTGACGCCGCTGACGCCGGAAAGCAGCTGCTTCACCGGGGCGCTGCTGACGGACTACACCTGGATCATTCCCGACCGCGCCAACTGAACCGGCCTCAAGCGGGGCGGCCAGCCTTTGCAGACCGGCGACACTGTCGCCCTGGAGCGGTTGGCTGCCCCGATCAGGTTACGCCTTCAGTATGCACCCTGATGCCGCGTTGCAGGCCTGGTGACAGGCCGGCACGGCCAAAGCGTTCCCCTGCCTCAACGGGCACGCCCGCGCGACGGGACCTCAACCCGGCAATGGGATGTGGTCTCGGGGAGCCCCCGCGAACAACCGCATTCCGTCTTGAACGACGCAGGATGCCTTGGGGCACTTGCCGTCCGAAACGGCGCGGTGCGGGAGCGGCTGGTACGGTCTTCAAGCTGCGTCAGCTCTCCGCGGAGTCCGCCTCCGCAGCCCACTCATAAAGCCGCCCGACAATGTCCCGCAGGCCCCGGCCCTTGTCGGTGAGACTGTAGGTCACGCCCTGGGGGAAAGTCCTCGCCGTCTCGCGCCGCACCAGCCCGCGGCGCACGAGTTCGCCCAGACGATCGGTGAGAACCTTGGGCGAGATGCGCGGCAATTGGGCTTCGAGATCCGAAAATCGCTTCGGGCCGTCGGCCAGGCGCCACAGAACCAGCGCGTTCCAGCGATGGCCGAGAAAGGCCAGCCAGTCCTCCGCCGGACATTCGTCCGGGCCCGGAGCAAGCGCTGCGATGTCGGTCCCGGTGCTTACCATTTGGTGAGTCTCGTTTCGGTGTGCTCGGATGGGATTTTGGATGTCCTGTCAGGACGGCAACGGAATGGAATCGGGAATGAAGCATATAGTTATCGCCGGCGGATATGGCCATGTCGGGCAGAAAATCGCGAGACGCCTTGCGCATACCGGCGCGGTCCGGGTCACGATTGCCGGGCGGGACGCCGATAAGGCACAGCGCGCCGCGAGTCGGCTGGGCGTGGGGTGGGCCAGGCTCGATGTCACCGCGCCCGAAGCCCGGCCCGATCCTTTGGCGGCGGCGGATATCGTCATCTGCTGCCTGGACACGCCGACGGACGCGCTCGCCCGCGCCACGCTCGCGCGCGGCGCGGCCTATGTCGACATCACCGCGACCGATGCCGTCATTCGGCGGATCGAGGCGCTTGACGGTCTGGCGCGGGAGCACGGTACCCTCGCGGTTCTCTCGGTCGGGCTTGCGCCGGGGCTGACCAATCTTCTGGCGCGACAGGCGGTCGAGGCCATTTCGCAGGCTGATGCGGTCCGGATCGGCATCCTTCTCGGGCTCGGCGATGCCCACGGTCCGGCCGCGCTCGACTGGAGTCTGCGCAGCTTCGCCTCCGTCGATCCGGGCGACATAAGTCCGATGCGCTTCCAGCCGGGCGGGCGGCCGCTGCCGACCGTACCCTTCGACTTCTCCGACCAGCACACGCTGATGCGGCGTGGCTATCGCGCGGTTGAAACCCGGCTTGCGCTCGGCTCGCCGCTGGTGACGCCATGGACGCTGGGCCTGCTCTCCCGGCTCTCCCGAAACGCTGGCGTTCGGCGGGCACTGGTCCGGCTGTTGGGGCTGCTGCGGATCGGCGACGATCGGGCGGCGCTTCTCGTCGAAGCCTCCGGGCAGATAGGGGAGGGGCCGGCCCGATGCAGCATCGCGCTCGATGGAAGGCGTGAGGCCGATATCACCGCGATGATGGCGGCCGAAGTGGCGTTGCGTCTGGACACGGCCGGAGCGCAGGGCGTCCGCCATATCGACGAGCTGTGGCGGCTTGGGGAGTTTGAAGAGGCGCTTTCCGCCGAGGGCATCGCCCTGCACACCGAACTCGCCTCGACCGGTTCCAAGGACTGACAGGGACGGGCAGTGGGGCGCAGCGCACCCGATGCCCGCGCCTGGCTCCCGCCCTGCGCATGTCCCGCCCGGGGTGCGGGCCGGGCGGTGGTGCGCGTGTCTTTGGGCCTCTGCCCCGATGTGGATTGCCGGACCGGCCCGTGATAGAGAGGGGCCGGAAAATTCGCGACCCTGCACATCGGTCGCGCCGTGGCACCCGTTGGAAGCTCATGACGAACACCTATTCCGGCACAGACAAGATCTTCGCCATTGCCCCGATGATCGACTGGACGGACCGGCATTGCCGGTTCTTTCATCGGCAGCTTACGCGCCGGGCGCTGCTTTACACCGAGATGGTGGTGGCCGACGGGATCATCCATGGCGACCCTGTGCGGTTGCTGGGCTTCGATGCGGCTGAACATCCGGTGGCGCTGCAGCTGGGCGGCTCCGAGCCCGACAAGCTTGCCGAGGCGGTGAGGATCAGCGCCGGGTTCGGCTATGACGAGATCAACCTGAATGTTGGCTGTCCCTCCGACCGGGTGCAGTCGGGTGCCTTCGGCGCCTGCCTGATGCGCGAGCCGGAGCTGGTGGGCGATTGCGTGGCGGCGATGAAGGCGGTCTCGACGGTTCCGGTCACCGTCAAGTGCCGGCTCGGCGTCGACGACCAGGACACTGAAACGGCGCTGTCGGCGCTGGCCGAACGCGTGATCGAGGCAGGTGCCGATGCGGTTTGGGTGCATGCCCGCAAGGCCTGGCTCGAAGGCCTGTCGCCCAAGGAAAACCGGGACATTCCGCCGCTCGATTACGATCGCGTGTATCGCTTGAAGCAGGATTATCCCAATGTTTTCATCGGTATAAACGGTGGAATTGCGGATCTGAATCAAGCCCTTGAGCATTTGATTCATGTCGATGGGGTGATGCTCGGGCGCGCGGCTTATCACAATGCCTCGCTGCTTGCGGAGGTCGACCGGACGATCTTCGGCGAGGATGCCGGCGAGACCGACTGGGCCGGGCTGTGCGCGACGATGATGGATTACGCGGAGCGCCACATCGCGGGCGGCGGGCGGCTTGCCCATGTCACGCGGCACATGGTCGGGCTGTTCCAGGGCGTGCGGGGGGCGCGCCGGTACCGGCAGATCCTGTCGACGGATGCCGCGCGTCCGGGGGTGGGGCCGGAGGTGATCGCGGCGGCCTTCGCCGAGATCGACATGACGGACCTGACCGCGGCCGCCTGAGTTCTGGCGGCGTGGGCCGGCGCGAGGGGTGCCGGCGGGGACAGGCAAGGCAACAGGCAACGGGACGCGCATGACCGCATTTCGCTCTTATCCGATCATTGGTGCGGTGCTCGCCCAGTTTGCCGCCCTGGCACTGGCCGTGGGCCTCCGGCTGATGCTCGTCGACCGGTTGGATCCGGACATGCTGGTCTGGCTGGCACTTGCCGCGCAGTGCCTCACAGCGGCGCTGGTGACGAAACTGCTTGGCCTGCCGGTCTGGTGGGCGTGGATCGGGCTTCTGTTTCCTGTGGCGCTCGGCCTTGCGCTCAATGCCGGCACGCTGCCGGCCTGGCCCTTTGGCGTGGCCTTCGTCCTGCTCGCGCTCGTCTTTTCCAACACGGCGCGCGAGCGGGTGCCACTCTACCTCACCAACCGGCAGACGACCGAAGCGCTCGCCAAGCTGATGCAGCAGCGCGGCGCGCGACGGTTCACGGATCTCGGGTCCGGGCTCGGGGGCGTGGTCCGAAGCCTCGACGGCGAGGGGCGGCGGGCGCGCGGTGTGGAATCCGCGCCGATGGTCTGGCTCATCTCCCTGCTGCTGTCGAAGCTGCAGGGCCGCGGCCTGATCGAGCGGCAGGATATCTGGGAGGCCGAGATCGGCGAGGAGGACCTGGTCTATGCCTTTCTCTCGCCCGAGCCGATGCCGGCGCTGTACGAAAAGGCGAAGGGCGCGATGAAGCCCGCCAGCCTGCTCGTCTCCAATTCCTTCCCCGTGCCCGGGGTGGAGGCCGACGAGATCTGGGAACTGCCCGACCGGCGCGGCACCCGGCTCTATCTCTACGAAATGAAGCGCGACGGCGGGGCCGGCTGAGGTCTACGCGACCGGCACGGGCGTCGGCTTGCCCGCGGCATCGAGCGCCACCATCACGAACAGGGCGTTGGTGACCTTGTCCATCTTCGGCGAGAGATAGCGCTGCGCCCAGACTTCGACCAGCAGCGTCATCGAGGTGCGGCCGACCTTGACGATGTCGGTGTAGACGCACAGCGTGTCGCCGATCTTGACCGGCATGGCGAAGGACATTTCGTTGACGGCCGCGGTGACCACGCGGCCGCCGGCGCGTTCGGCGGCGCGAATGCCGCAGGCAAGGTCCATCTGCGCCATCACCCAGCCGCCAAAGATGTCGCCCGCCGCATTGGCGTCGCCCGGCATGGCAAGCGTCCTGAGCGTGAGTTCACCGGTCGGATTTGGCATGGGATGCTCCTTCTGTGGTTGTGGAAGCTGTAGCGGCATGCGGCGACATTTTGAAGACGGGGCGCGAGAAATCCGCAAGGCAGCCATCCGCGGCCGGCCGGGCCCGAGCAAGGCGGAAGAGTGGCCGGCAGGTCGCAATATTGCCCCACACCTTAACGGCCGTCCTCAGGCTTCCTTTACCGTTCCGTGAAATAATCCTGTCTGGTCTTGCGTTGAATTGGAGCAATCCATGTTGTCTTGTGTAGCTCGAATCCGTCGCCGCGGGGGCTTGCCCCTGAGCCTGACGCTTGCGGCGGCCGCCCTGGCTGCGGGCTGCTCGGGCGACATGTCGCCGCCCGGCGACCTGCTCGCGATCGAACCCGCCAATCCCGTGATCCGCAGCGAGCCGGCAGCGCCGATGATGATGGCGCCGGCGCCGGTGCAGCCGGCGATGTTTGCCCAGACGCAGTCCTCGCCGATCCCCAGCGGTCCCGATGCGCCGTTGCAGAACGTGCTCGCCTATCCGGTGGGGGACGGCGTCGACAGCATGCAGGTGACCTCCGCGCTGCCCGAGGGTTACGTCGATCAACCGGTCGTCACCGGCATCGGCACCGATCAGCCGAGCCTTGCCGCCGGCGCGGGCGCGCCGGCGCGCGATCCCCGTACCGTCGATCTCGAGGACCGGCCGATCCAGGTGGCTTCGGCGATGCCGCGGATCGAAAACCCGATGAGCAAGCCGCAATGGGCCGGTGGCCTTCCGGCCGCAGAAATGGCCTGCCGCCAGCGGCTGAAACGGCTCGGCGTCACGTTTCGCGACATTCCGGCGATCGGCACCGGTTCGAGCTGCTCCATTCCCTATCCGGTCGAGCTGACCCGGCTGTCGGGCGGGATCGAGATCAAGCCGGCGGCCAAGCTCAATTGCCAGATCACGGAAGCCTTCGCGCTCTGGGTCAAGAACGAGCTCGGACCGGCCGCCCGCGTCCGCTACTTGTCGGGCGTCAAGTCGATCAACCAGCTCTCGTCCTATTCCTGCCGCACCATGAATTCCAAGCGCGGCGCGCCGATGTCCGAGCATGCCAAGGGCAACGCCATCGATGTCGGCAAGATCACGCTCGACAACGGCAAGGCCATCCTGGTCAAGCAGCCCGGCTTTTTCGCGCTGCGCCAGAAGAGCCTGCTCAACTCGATCCGCGCCGACAGCTGCAAATATTTCACCACCGTGCTGGGTCCGGGCAGCGACGTGCATCACAAGGATCACTTCCATTTCGACCTGAGGACCCGCAAGACCGGCTATCGCCACTGCGATTGAGGGGAAGGGAAGGCCGGCGCGGCAGGCCTTCAGGCTCCGGAGCGGCCGCTCCGGCCCGGCCTGGCGCCGCATCCGGGTCAGATCACTTCTCCCGCGCCCGCCGGCCCGGGCAGGATCCGCAGGGGACGGCGGGGCAATCCGGAAAAACAAGGCTTGAAAAATGATCCGCTATGATGGCGTTTGCGGCCTGAGACGCGTGCAGCGCGGGCCAAGTGCCGGCTCACGCAAACGATGTGTTGTGAGGGAATGAGCCTATGCCGCCTGTGGGAGAGTTGATCTGGTTTGCCGCCGCGCTTGCGGGGGCGGGCGTGGTGGCGGGTGTGCTTGCCGGCCTGTTCGGCATCGGTGGCGGCGCGATCCTGGTGCCGGTGTTCTACCAGGTATTCGGGCTTCTCGAGGTCGACGACGCCGTGCGCATGCACCTGTCGGTGGGGACCTCGCTCGCCATCATCGTGCCCACGTCGCTGCGTTCGTTCCTGGCCCACAAGAAGCGCGGCGCGGTGGACATGGCGCTGCTCAAGAGCTGGATCCTGCCGGTGCCGCTCGGGGTGATGGCCGCCTCGCTGATTGCGGCCTCGGTCTCAAGCAGCGCGCTGCGGGCGATCTTCGCGCTGATCGCCATCCTGGTCGGGCTGCGCATGCTGTTCAACAAGGCGCATTGGCGGCTGGGTACCGACCTGCCGGCCAACCCGGTCCGTGCCGGAGTCGGCGCGGTGATCGGGCTCCTGTCGGCGCTGATGGGCATCGGCGGCGGCGTTCTCAACAACACCTTCATGACGCTCTATGGCCGCCCCGTGCACCAGGCGGTGGCGACATCGGCGGGGGTGGGCGTGCTGATCTCGATCCCGGGCCTGTTCGGCTATCTGTGGGCGGGATGGGGAGAGCCGGGTCTGCCGCCGTTCTCGACAGGCTATGTCAACTGGGTGGCGGTGGCGCTGATCATCCCGATCACGCTCTTGGTTGCGCCGCTCGGCGTGCGGCTTGCCCATGCGCTCGACAAGCGCCAGCTCGAGATCGGCTTCGGCCTGTTCATGCTGTTCGTCGCCGCACGGTTCTTCTACAGCCTCAGCTGAGCCGGTCTCCCAGGGCGGGCATCAACTCCGCCCGGTCTTAGCCGTTGCGCAATTGCATGAAGGTCGAGACCGTGTCGAAGCTGACCGAGGCATTGCCGCTCAGGAGCGTGATCAGCGGGTTCTGCTCGTCCGATTGGACATCGTAGAGCGCCACGAACCGGCGGACCAGGGTGTCGACCTTCTCCGGATCGAGCAGGTCATTGATGTCGAGATAGCGCTCGAACAGCTCCTTCTGGGCGTCGATATCGGCGCTGGCGATCGAGTCGGGCAGCGAGAAGGCGGTGCGCACGAACTGCGCCAGGGCGTCATCAGCGAGAAGTTCGTAGGTGCTGGTGATGGTCGGGGCCATGCGTTCGAAATACATCGCCAGCCGGGCGCCGACGCTTTCCTCGCCCGCATTCTGCTCGATCGTCTGTGTCAGATAGAGATGCTGCGTCTCCACCATGCCGCGTTCGTTCTGGACCGACTTGGCCGATGTCGACCGGATCACGCCGTCCGCATCGAAATTGAACGAGCCCGCCAGCTTGCGATAGGCCACGTTGTTCTGCTGGTTGGCGAAGCTGTTGGGGTCGTCGAGATCGGAAGTCAGGATCGCGCGCAGGGTCTGCTGGTCGAGTGTCTTCGGGTCGAGCCCTTCGGAGGTCAGCAGCACATTCATCAGCCGCTTGTCGCCAAGCAGGTCGTCGAGCGTTTCCAGGTTCTGAAGCTGGGTGCGGTAGTAGGAGACTTCCTTCTCCGCGGCCTGCTTGTTGGAATCGCTCTTGTCCAGTCGCGTGGCCGCCGCGTAGTAGGCGGTGCCGACACGGGTGATCTCGCTCTCGGTCTGGGCGTAGCGCGGCGAGCCGATGCTTCCGTCCGGGGCGAAGTTGAAGGCCTTGGCGAGGTCGAGGAACCGCTTGTCCTTCATCTTGCTGACATAGCTGTTGGGGTCGTAGGGGTCGCTGGTGAAGACCTGCTTGAGCTTGAAGGTGGAGATCTCGTCGGGCGAGATGTTGAAGGCCTTGAGCGCAAATTCGCGGATGGTCACGGCCGCGGGTTCGCTCGACAGGAAATCGTTCAGATTGCTGGTCAGGCCGATATAGAGCTTGTACTTCTTGATCGCGGCCTCGTCGGCGGCGTCATCGGCATCGTTGTAGCGATCGATATAATTGGCGGTGGTGGTGAAAAGCTGGTCGGCGTCCTGGATGTCCTTGCCGGGGGTGATGCTGCCGTCGCTTTCGAAATTGAACGCCTTGGCGAGCGCGATCATGGCGTCGGCCTTGGTGTGGATCTCGCCGTCGGGATCGGACGGATCCTGCATCATCGCCCAGCGTATCTCCGAAACCGTCGTCTTCTTGGGGATGTCGAAGGCCACCCTCACCATGTCGGTCAGCCGCTCGTCCTCGAACAACTCGTCGATATTGGTGATCGAGAAGATCGTTTCCTCGTAGTACTGCTTGTTGAGCAGCGCCCCGGTCGAGGTCAGCCGCGGTTGCGACAGGACGTAGGATTCGGTCACCATCTTCAACTGGCCGGCGGTCATCGCCTCCACGCCCGGATCGAGCGTGCCGTCGGCATTGAAGTTGAACGACGCCGCCATGTCGTACATGTTGCGGGCCTTGGCCACCGCCTTGGAATACTGGGTGATCAGATAGTCGATCTTTTCCTTCTGGGCCGCAGTGGTGCTCGGATCCGTTCTCTGGTCGATCAGGTCGTCGATCTGCGTGTTCCAGTTGGCGACCTGCGGGGCGAGCACCGAATTCACGTAGCTGTCGGGATCGGTGATGTCGCTGGTGAGCACGTTCTTGATCGTGGTGTAGTCGAAGGTATCGGGATCGATGCCGAAAGTGTTGAAGACGTAGTCGCGGGCACGCGTGTTGGTGAGCAGGTCATCGACCTTGGTGAAGGTCGGCGCCACGGAGCTGAAATAGGCGGTTTCCTGCCGCAGGATGGAGTCGTTGTCGGCGATGGTCTGGGTGTAGGCCTCGATCAGGTGATCGATCTGGCTGGTGGTCTGGACGATTTCGCTGGTCACGGTCGCGCCGAAGTCGAAGGCGGCGGCGAGCTGCCGGTACTTGGTGTCCGACAGACGGTTGGCGAAGCTGGAGGTGTCGGTGAGGTCGCTTTCCAGCACCTTGCGGATGAAGGCCTTGGCGTAAGCCATGTCCTCGAGCCCGTAGGCTTTCATCGCGTAGGCATAGATGCGGCCATCGGCGAGGAAGTCGTCGACGGTTTTGATCGAGCCGATATTCTCGCGATAATACTGCTGCTCGCGGCTGACGATCGGGTCGTTGGCCGCGCGCTTCAGGGTCTGATTGATGTCCTTGGTGTAAAAAGTATAGGTCTGATACGTAGAAATCATGATGAACCCTGGCGTTGGGCGGTTCCGGCAAGGCGCTTTGAAAACGGATCCTGGAAAGCTCCGGAGTCATGCTAGGCCGGCAAACTTGCCTGAAGCTGTCCCGAAGCTTGCGCTGAACGCGCAGCAGCCAGGCATTTTCGGAGCCCGGCGCACCCGCCGACCGGCGTCAATCGCGCAGGATCACCTCGTTGCGGCGCATCTCGAAGGCCGAGAGCGAGGAGATGAAGTTCATGCCGAGCAGGCTCTGCTCGAGCTGGCCGGGTTCGGCCACCATGGCGCGCAGGCCGGTCCTTTCGATGGAGCCGATCTCGACCCGGTCGAGCCGCACCGCGGCGGCGTTGGCCTGGCCATTGGCGGTGCTGATCACCAGCGAGTAGCTCAGGTCCTCGTCCCGGAAGCCGATGCGAATGGCGTCGTCATGCGACAGCGCGATCGAGGTGGCGCCGGTGTCGATCAGGAAGTTGACGGGCTGGCCGTTGACCTTGCCCGCGGCTTCGAAATGGCCGTTCATGGACTTGTGGATCGCAACCGCGGTCCCGGTCTCGTCGGCGACCATGACCGGGCGTCCCGGCGCGAGGCCGCCTGCCACGCGCAGCACCATGTCCCGGGCCTGGTCCTGGTAGAGATATCCGGTCACGAAGCCCAGGATGATGACGGTCCAGATCACCAGGTTCTTGACCATCTCGCCGATATTGCGGTGCGCGCCGACCACGCCCGCGCCGATGACCGCCGCAAACAGGCCGAGATAGACGAGGCTCGCGAACTCGTCATTGGCGAGGCCGAAGCTCATGCCCGAATCGTGGTTGAAGATCAGCACGGCAAGCGCGACGCCGATCAGCGCGAGGATGAAGATCATTCCGGCTGCGCGTCCAGGCGCTCGCGGGCCATCCTGGCCCGGCGCGTTTCCCGCCTCGGCTTGCGTTCCACCGTTTCGAGCCGGGCAGGCAGTTCGGCCATCACCCGCTCGCGGGTTTCGGGCGTGTAGCCGATCCATCCGGCGATTTCGTCACGCGTGCGACCGCACCCGAAGCAGTATCCGGTGGTCATGTCGATCGAGCAGACGAGAATGCACGGGGACGGAATGCTCATGGGGTCCTTCGGCTCAGCTGCGGTGCGGCGCTCGGCCCTATATCGGGTCTTCAGATCAAAAGGGCAAGTGTGACAAGCGCCGCGGTCTCGGCGATCTGCTGGCTCGCGCCGAGCGTGTCGCCGGTGTTGCCGTGAAGCTTGCGGCCGACGAGACCGGTCCACTGGTTGACGGCCACCGCGGCAACGGCGAGCGCCAGGGCGGCTGGCAGCAGCCCGATCGACAGGCCGGCCAGAACGATGAACCCGACCCCGCCGGTGAGCAGCGCCCGGGCCGTGGCGCCGTCTGCGGGCGCCCCCACGGAGGCTGCCACGCCGTCGCGGCGGGCGGGGGGCAGTTCGTTCCAGTGCCAGGTGATCGCCGTACGCGACAGGGCGGCGACGGCAAAAAAGGCAAGCCCTGCGTTCCAGCCACCGACCACCGAGATGAGGATGGTGAGCGCCGTGGCGCGCAGCGCGAAGCTCACCAGCAGCGCGAGCACCCCATAGGTCCCGGTGCGGCTGTCCTTCATGATGTCGAGCATGTGGTCGCGGCCGCCGCGGGCGCCGAAGGCATCGGCGGAATCGGCAAGGCCGTCCTCGTGCAGCGCGCCGGTCACGCCGAGGAACAGCGCCAGCGTCAGCAGGGCGCTGAGCGCGGCATTGGCCCCGAGCAGGGACAGGATCCACAACAGCAGGACCGGCAGCAGGGCGATGACCACGCCTGCGGCCGGGAACATGCCCGAGGCGCGCGAGAGCGTGCCGTCATGGGTGGCGAAGTAATGCGCGGGCACCGGCAGGCGGCTGAGGAAGCCCGTGGCGCGGGCGATGTCGTCGATATGGTCGCGAAAAGGCAATTTGGGCTCCTCAGGCTGCGACGTGATGGCATGCGAAAATGATTGTCCTTGGACGATTCGACAATTACACCGGGCCAGCCCGCGCGTCATGCGCCACAATGCCAGGAGACCAAAATGAGTGCCAGCGGTATGCCCTTCGATGATTTTCGGGACCTCCTGCGCAACATGCCGGGACCCGACACCGCGGCGCTGGCCGCGGCGCGCGAACGTGACGCGCAACTGACCAAGCCGCTCGGCGCGCTGGGCCGGCTCGAGGAAATTGCCTTCTGGCTCGCGGCCTGGACCGGTCGTTCGCCGCAGGTCACGCGCCCGCTGGTGGCGATCTTCGCGGGCAACCACGGCGTGACCGCGCAGGGCGTGACGCCCTATCCGCCGTCGGTGACGGCACAGATGGTGTCGAACTTCGCCGCCGGCGGCGCGGCCATCAACCAGATCTGCGTCGCCCATGATCTGGGGCTCAAGATCTTCGACCTGGCGCTGGAAATCCCGACCGGTGACATTTCCGTGGAAGCGGCGATGGACGAGCGCACATGCGCCGCGACCATGGCGTTCGGCATGGAGGCGGTCGCCGGCGGCACCGACCTTCTGTGCATCGGCGAGATGGGGATCGGCAACACCACCATTGCCGCGGCGATCTTCCACGGGCTTTACGGCGGATCGGCGGCCGACTGGGTCGGCCCCGGGACCGGTTCGGAAGGCGAGGTGCTGAAGCGCAAGATCGCCGCGGTCGAGGCCGCGGTCAAGCTGCACAAGCCGCATCTGGGCGATCCGCTGGAACTGCTCCGGCGGCTTGGCGGGCGCGAGCTGGCGGCAATGGCCGGCGCGATCCTCGCCGCGCGCATGGAGCGGATTCCGGTGCTGATCGACGGTTACGTGGCCACGGCCGCTGCGGCGGTGCTGTATGCCGCCAACCCGCGTGCGCTCGATCATTGCCTGATCGGCCATGTCTCCGCGGAGCCGGGCCACATGGCCGCCATCGAGAAGCTCGGCAAGACGCCGCTGCTGGCGCTCGGCATGCGGCTCGGCGAAGGCACCGGTGCCGCGCTGGCGGCCGGCATCGTCAAGGCGGCCGCGCTCTGCCATTCCGGCATGGCGACGTTTGCCGATGCGGGCGTCACGACCAAGGATTAGACTGCAGTCCACAGGGCGCGCCCTGCCGGGAGATCCGGGCCGGGCGCTAGCTGAAAGCGCGCTTCTTCCGGTGCGGCGCGCCGGCCAGGCCTTCGATCGGGGCCATACTTTCGAGCACGCGCTCGCGCGGAAGGATGGCGATGCCTTCGGTGCCTTCGCGCAGCTTCGACTTGAAGACGAATTCGCCGCCGTGCTTGGCAAGGATCGCCTGCACGATCGGCAGGCCCAGACCGGTGCCCTGTTCGGCGCTCTTGATGGCGATCGAGCCCTGACCGAAAGCCGACAGCACCACCGGGATTTCCTCTTCGGGAATGCCCGGTCCGTTGTCCCGGATCGACACATACTGGCCGCCGCCGGCCGTCCAGCCGAGCTTGACCTGGATTTCGCCGCCCGAAGGGGTGAATTTCACGGCGTTCGACAGCAGATTGAGGATCACCTGGCGGATTGCCTTCTCGTCGGCCCAGACCAGGGGCAGGTTTTCCTCGAAGGCTTCGGTGATGCGGATATTCTTGCTGCGTGCCTTGAGCTGCACCAGCCCGATGCAGTCCTCGGCAATGCTGGCGAAGGAGAGTGCGGCTTCGTTGAGCTCGTAGCGGCCTGCCTCGATCCGCGACAGATCGAGAATCTCGTTGATCAGGTTGAGAAGATGCTGGCCGGAGCGGTGGATATCGCCGACATATTCCTTGTAGTTCGGGTTCTCGATCGGGCCGAGCACTTCCCCCGCCATGACTTCGGAGAAGCCGAGAATCGCGTTCAGCGGGGTTCTGAGCTCATGGCTCATCGAAGCCAGGAACCGGGATTTGGCGAGATTGGATTCCTCGGCGCGGCGGCGGGCCTCGTCGGACACGGAATTGGCCACTTCCAGCTCGGCGATCAGGTCGTCCTTTTCGGTCTGGAAGCTGAGCATCTTCAGGTTCGCCGAATAAAGCCGCTGCGACATGAAGAGGAAGAACAGCGCCGCGCCCAAGATCATGGCCAGCACCGCGAAATCCGAGATATGGTGGTCGATCCCCACGCGCAGCGCCAGTGCGGACACGGTCGGCACGGTGACGAGATAAAGCGCAAGGCGGGAGGCGAAGGTGGTCATGGCGGTCGCGGCCAGCGCGATCAGCAGCACGGCCGACTTGTAGGAATTGAAGGTGTCGCCCCCGCAGGTGGTGCAGTCCTGAAAGGCAAACAGCGCCCAGCTCAGCCCGATCAAGCCATAGATGATGAGGAACCGCCGCCGCCAGCGTTCCACCGCCTCGGCATTGCCGGTTTCGCGCGCGGCGCGACGGGCCATCAGCACGAGGCCGGCATAGACGAACAGGGTGGCCAGCGCCCAGGCGATCAGCCACACGGCCTGGTCGAACCACAGCCCGCCGATGGCCGCCAGAATCACCAGCATCGGCGGTGCCGCGGCCCCCTGAAGCAGGGCGTTGACATGCAGGCGGTTCATTTCAAGGTCGAATTCGGGCGGCATCTCCCGGCCGTGCTGCAGCCGTTCGCGGGTGGCGCGCACGGCCTTGACCACCTCGGCGTTCTTGTGAACGCGCGAGCGATCGACAATGTTCTTGTCGGTCATGGTCTGATGCTGCGTCACCTGGTAACCCGGCCCCTTTGCTCCGGTTGGAAAAACTAAAGTTAAAAGTTTAAGAACTTGTTTGCATGTTTGCCGCTTTCGCGGATTCATCGTTGGGACAGGGCGAACGCTCCGGTGGCTGCCGGGCAGGGATGCAAGCGCGCATGAGATCTCCACTTCGCAGGCGAGGCCGGCGCCGCAGCCGGGGCCGCCGTTTTGCCGATGCGGTTTGGGTCGTGGCCCTGTTCGTCGTCCTCACGCTCGCAGCCGCATGGCTCGAGCGCTACGCCGGCGAGGAGATTTCCGGTCCGGTGCGCGTGGTCGATGGCGACAGCCTCGTCTCGGGCGCGCGCCGGTTCCGGCTCAAGGGGATCGATGCGCCGGAGATCAGCCAGCAGTGCGAGAGAGGCGGCGCCGCCTATCCTTGCGGGCGGGAGGCGGCAGCGCATCTGCGCGATCTCGCGCGCGGCGATGTGGCCTGCGTCAGCGAAGGCCGCGACCGCTACGGGCGCACGCTGGTGCGGTGCCGCGCGGGCGGTGTCGATCTCAATCAGGCGATGGTGCGCTCCGGCCATGCCGTCGCCTATGGCGACTACCGCGTGGCCGAAGCCGAAGCCCGCGCCGAGAAGCGCGGTCTCTGGGCGGGCACCTTCGCGCAGCCCGCGGAGTGGCGCGCCGGCAGGGCCGAGCCGGAGCGCTGGTCGCTCGTCGATCTCGCGATCGAACAGGCCGGCGCGCTCTGGCTCGCGCTCAAGTCATGGGTCTCCGGCGGCCGGGAGGTGGGCTGAGCGGGGCGATGGTCCGCCTTGTCAGGCGTGACGGATTTCGGTGCCGAGCACCTTCAGGCATTCGCGCATGAAGGCGGCGAGTGCCGTCCAGCCCTTGGCCGAGACCATGGTGCCGTCGACATAGGCGTCGGTGGGCGACAGGTCGATGAAGGTTCCGCCGGCCAGCGTCACTTCCGGCTCGCAGGCGCCGAGCCCGGCCACCTTCTTGCCGCGCACCACGCCGTCGACCGCGATCAGGATCTGCACGCCATGGCAGATGGTGAAGATCGGCTTCCTGGCCTCGTGGAAATGGCGCACGATCGCCTGCACGCGCTTGTCGGTGCGGATATATTCCGGCCCGCGCCCGCCGGCGCAATAGACCGCGTCATAGCTGTCGAGCTGCTTTTCCGCCTCCGAGAAGGTCTTGTTCAGGGTGACGTTGTGGCCGAGCTTTTCGGTGTAGGTCTGGTCGCCCTCGAAATCATGCAGTGAGGTGCGCAATATATCGCCCGCCTTCTTGTCTGGACAGACCACATGGACCGTATGTCCAACAGCCTCCATGGCTTGTTCGAACACAAAAATCTCATATTCCTCGGTAAAATCGCCTGTCAGCATCAGTATTTTCTTGCCTGGCATGGGGTTCCTCCCGGTTTGGACCGCACTGTGTTACGTGTGTCAGGTAAAATTGGTCCGACCAGTACTTAAATCGGCAATCGTCCGGCGGTCAAGGGGAAGGGGCCATGACGGCGTACCATCGGGCGGCCGGCGGTGCGTTTTACGGCTTTGAGGCTTTCCTGAAGTCGCGGTTTGCTGTCTGATCGGGCGAGCCACCATGGCTTGAACAAGGGAGAGGACCGGGCATGAAGCTTTACGACGGAGGGCGGGCGCCGAACCCGCGGCGGGTCAGTATTTTTCTGGCCGAGAAGGGCATCGAAATCGAAAAGGTGCCGGTCGATATGGGGCAGATGGGGCACCGCTCGGCCGAGGTCACCGCGCTCAATCCGCTGCAGCGGCTGCCGGTGCTGGTGCTCGATGACGGCACCGTGCTCTCAGAATCGGTGGCGATCTGCCGCTATATCGAGGAGCTTCATCCCGAACCGCCGCTGATGGGGACGGATGCCCGGGACAGGGCGATCGTGGAAATGTGGAACCGGCGGATGGAGCTGCATTTCCTGGCCTGCGTCGCCGCCGCCTTCCGTCACACCCACCCGGCGATGGTGGAGTGGGAGGTGCCGCAGCTGCCGGACTGGGGCGAGGCCAACCGGCCCAAGGCGCTCGCCTTCCTGGAATGGCTCGACACGGAACTGGCCGGGCGCGCGTTCATCGCCGGCGACCGCTACACGATCGCCGACATTACCGGCCTGGTGGCGTTCGACTTCATGAAGCCGGCGCGCATCGCCCGGCCCGAGCATCTCACCCACGTCATGCGCTGGTATCGTGCGGTTTCCTCGCGGCCGAGCGCGCAGGCGTGAGCGGCCCCGGCGGCCGGGCGGGCGATGCGGGGCTCGAGCGCCTGCTTCACGCCATTTCCGGGTGCCGGATCTGCCGCGACCACCCCGCCGGCGGGCCGGCGTATGCGCTGCCGCACGAGCCGCGGCCGGTCTGCTTTGCATCTGCTGAGGCGCCGATCCTGATCGCGGGCCAGGCGCCGGGCACCCGGGTGCATGCGAGCGGCAAGCCCTTCACCGATCCCTCCGGCGACCGGCTGCGGGATTGGCTCGGCGTCGATGAGGCGCGGTTCTACGATCCGGCGCGGTTCGCGATCGTGCCGATGGGCTTCTGCTTTCCGGGGCTCGATGCCAAGGGCAGCGACCTGCCGCCGCGCCGCGAGTGCGCGCCGGCCTGGCGGGCAGAGGTGATGGCGGCCATGCCGCAGCTCAAGCTGGTTCTGGCCATCGGACACTATGCGCAGGCCTGGCATCTGGGGCCGCTGCGGCAAAAGACCATGACCGAGACCGTGCGCGACTGGCGCGCGATCTTGGCTGCGACCGAACAGGGCGTGGCGGTGCTGCCGATGCCGCATCCGTCCTGGCGCAACACCGGCTGGATCCGCAAGAACCCGTGGTTCGAGAGAGACCTCCTGCCCGAACTCAAGGCGCGGGTGCATGCGCTGATCGGCGGTTAGCGCGAAATGCAGGTTCTCGGGCACGAAATTCTGCTCCGTGACCCTGCGTAAGAAGATTATTCTTTGTCGGGCGGTGCGATTGGCGGTATCAGGGAGGAAATTCTACTTCCGGAGCCTTTCATGGATCGTCTCGACCGCAAAATCCTTCGCCTGCTGCAAGAAGATTCCACGCTCGCCGTGGCCGAGATCGCCAAGAAGGTGGGGCTGTCGACCACGCCCTGCTGGCGGCGCATCCAGAAGCTCGAGGAGGACGGCGTCATCCAGCGCCGTGTGGCGCTGCTCGATCCCGCGGCGATCAACGCCAAGGTGACGGTGTTCGTCTCGATCCGCACCAATTCGCACTCCAACGAATGGCTCAAGCGCTTCTCGGAGGTGATTTCCGAATTTCCCGAAGTCGTCGAATTCTACCGGATGAGCGGCGACGTCGATTATCTGCTCCGGGTCGTGGTGCCGGACATCGCCGCCTATGACGCCTTCTACAAGCGGCTGATCGCCAAGATCGAGATCCGCGACGTCTCTTCCTCCTTCGCGATGGAGCAGATCAAATACACCACCCAGTTGCCGCTCGACTATATCCAGCTCGCCAAGGAGCCTGGCAGCTCATCCTGAGGAGTGCCCCTCAGCGGTTAAGTCAGGTGGCGCGCCCAAGTGTTTGACAAGGAACGGTTTTCGGCGCTTGGTCAGCGCGGCCGCTTGCGTTCGATCGCCGCCAGGATCTTGTCCGAGGTGAGTTCGCGCACGGCATCCTTGCCGATCCAGCGTGCGGTCTTGTCGTCGGAGGCTGCGAGCTTCTGGGCGAGTTCAAGCGCAGGGGCATGGCAGGCGGGATTGCGCTTGCCGATGTTGCGCAGCGCCCAGTTGACCGCCTTGCGCACGAAATTGCGCGGGTCGGTGGCGTGACGCTCGATCAGCGGCAGCAGGCCGATCAGGCTCGCATCCGGTTCGTTTTTGAGATGCACGGCTGCGCCGGCGATCATGGCGAAGGCGGTGCGGCGGACGAATTCGCGCTCGTCGGCGGCAAAGGCGGGCACCAGCGCGGCCTCGAGCCGCGCTTCGACGAACAGGTCGGCTGCCGTATCGACGATTTCCCAGGAGTTGAAATCCGCGGCCAGCTTCCAGGCCTCAGCCTCCGTGAGGCGTTTCGGATCGAAGGTATAGATCGCCAGCATCCGGGCCTCGCGGATGCCGGTGTCCCACAGCGCGAAAGCGCGCGCATGGTTCCGTCCCACCGTGCGCGCGAGTTTCTGCATCACCGGATTGGAAATCCCGAGGGCCCGCTCGGTGACAATTCCGTAGCGGGCCATGCCGGCGATATTGGCCTCCGAGCGCAGCGTCTCGAGATGCGCGACGATGTCGTCCGTGTCGGAGGCCGGGCCGGGCATTACTTGTCGAGCCGCTTGAGCAGGGCGGAGGTGTCCCAGCGCTGGCCGCCCATGGCCTGGACATCGGCATAGAACTGGTCGACCAGCGCGGTCACCGGCAGGGTCGCGCCGTTGCGGCGGGCTTCGGTGAGCACGATGTCGAGATCCTTGCGCATCCAGTCGACGGCGAAGCCGTGGTCGTATTTGCCCTCGATCATGGTCTTGTGGCGGTTTTCCATCTGCCAGGAGCCGGCGGCCCCCTTGGAGATCACCTCGATCACCTTTTCGATGTCGAGCCCGGCCTTCTTGCCGAAATGGACGCCTTCGGCGAGACCCTGGACCAGACCGGCGATGCAGATCTGGTTGATCATCTTGGTGAGCTGGCCGCTGCCGACGGGGCCCATCAGCCCGACCATGCGGGCATAGGCGTCGATCACCGGGCGGGCGGCCTCGAAGGTCGCCTGGTCGCCGCCGACCATGACCGTGAGCACGCCGTTCTCGGCGCCCGCCTGGCCGCCCGAAACGGGGGCATCGAGAAAGCCGCAGCCCTTGTCGGCGCAGGCACCGGCCAGTTCACGCGCCACTTCCGCCGAGGCGGTGGTGTTGTCGATCAGGATCGCGCCCTTCTTCATCCCATGCAGGGCGCCGCCCGAGGCGAGCGTGACGGCGCGCAGGTCGTCGTCATTGCCCACGCAGGTGAAGACGAAATCGGCGCCGGTCGCGGCCTCGGCCGGGGTGGCGCAGGCGGTGCCGCCGAACTGGTCCGCCCATTTTTCGGCCTTCGCCGCGGTGCGGTTGTAGACGCGCACGTCATGGCCGCCCTTGGTCTTGAGATGACCGGCCATGGGATAGCCCATAACGCCCAGACCAATGAATGCTACAGTTGCCATATCGTCTGTCCTTTTGTCGCTTAGACGCTTTACGCATGACCTTGTTGCACGTTACGTAAAGCGGATCGTCCGCCCGAGCGGCGGGTTCCGGGAGGGGACTTAAACCAATGTTGCGTATCGTCAAAGGGCTTATCAAGCTCATTCTCGTGCTTGTGCCGATCGCGGTGATGGCCGCGGGTGCAGGAATGCTGTGGATGTCGCGCTCGCAGGCGCCCGCCGATGGCGAGATGCGGATCGCGGGCCTCGATGGCGACGTCACCATCACCCGTGACGCCAACGGCGTGCCGCATATCAAGGCCAAGACCCGTGCGGATGTCGCGGCAGGCCTTGGCTTCGCGCATGCCCAGGACCGGCTGTGGCAGATGGAAGTGAGCCGCATGGCGGGGCAGGGGCGGCTGTCGGAACTGTTCGGTTCGGCGACGGTGGAGACCGATGTCTGGCTCCGGACCATGGGCATTCACGAGGCGGCGGTGGCCTCGCTCGACGCGATGGACGCCGAGACCATGGCGATGCTCGAAGGCTATGCGCGCGGCATCAATGCCTGGATCAGCCGCGAGCCGCGGGCGTTCTCCTCGGCGCTTCCGCCCGAATATGTGATCCTCGGTGTCCAGCCCGAGCCGTGGACGCCGGCGCACACGCTGACGGCGATCAAGATGATGTCGATCTCGCTTGCGGAAAACATGGGCGACGAGGCACTGAGGCTCGGCTTTCACAGGCTTGGGTTTTCCGAGGCCGAGATCCAGGACCTGTTGCCCTATCTCGATGTCGACGCGCCGCCGCCGATGCCGGACCTGACCGCGCTTCTCGGGCTCGATCCGGTGCCGCTCGGCGAGACGGCGATCACCGCCGATGCATCCGGCTCCTTCGCAGGCATCGAGGCCGTCACCTCGTCCGGCGCATCCAACAACTGGGTGATTTCCGGCGAGCGCACCGAATCCGGCGCGCCGATCGTCGCCAATGACCCGCATCTGGCGTTGATGGCGCCATCGATCTGGTATCTCGCCCATCTCGAAGTCACCGACGAGTTCGACGCGCCGCGGCACCTGATCGGCGTGTCGCTGCCGGGCACGCCCTATGTGCTGCTGGGCCGCGGCAGCGACATCGCCTGGGGTTTCACCAACACGGCGACCGATGCGCAGGACGTGTTCGTCGAGCGCGTCAATCCGGACAATCCCGACGAGTATCTCACGCCCACCGGCTGGACGCCGTTCGGCCAGAAGCAGGAGACGATCCGCGTCAAGGGCGGAGACGACCACAGCTTCACCCGCCGCTGGACCCGGCACGGCCCGGTGCTGCCGGCAAGCTACAAGCATTTCGACAAGCTGTTGCCGGAAGGCACGGTGGCAGCGCTGCAATGGGTGGCGCTCGCCCATGACGACACCACGGCGATTGCCGGCACCCGGCTGATGGCTATGCGCTCGGTCGAGGATTTCCAGGCCGGGTTCGACGCGTTCCTCACGCCGATGCAGTCGATGGTGGTGGCCGACAAGGCCGGCAATATCGGTTTCGTCGCCGCCGGCCGGGTGCCGCGGCGCGATCCCGCCAACCAGCTGATGGGGCGGGCGCCGGCGCCGGGCTGGAACGCGATCTATGACTGGCGCGGCTATGCGCCTTACAGGGATTTGCCACGCGAGACCAATCCCGAGGACGGGCTGATCGCCACCGCCAACACCAAGATCGTCGGTCCCGACTACCCGATCCACCTGACCTTCGACTGGGAGGAGCCCTACCGGCAGAACCGGATCGAACAGCTGATCAACGGTGCCGACGAACCGCAGACGATGGAACGGTCGCGCGCGGTGCAGGCCGACGTGTTTTCGCCCGCCCTGGCAGGCATCAAGCCGATGATGCTGGCCGCGCTCGCGGACCAGGACCTGAGCGAGGAGCAGCGCGCGCTGGCCGATCAGCTTGCCGCCTGGGACGACACCATGGTGCGCGAGCGGATGGAGCCGCTGCTGATGCTCGCCTGGGTGCGCCACTTCATGATCGACACCTATCAGGACGATCTTGGCTTCCTGTTCAAGGACTGGTTCCGCGCGCGCGGCAAGGTGCTCGAAAAGCTGCTTGCCGGCGACACCGCCCGCAACTGGTGCAATGTGAAGGGTACCGGGAGGGAGGAAAGCTGCGACGAGATCCTCGCAAAATCCTTGGGCGACGCGATCGCCGATCTCAAGACGCGCTATGGCGGCGATCCCGAGGGCTGGACCTATGGCGCGGCGCATTATGCCAAGGGCGCGCACCGCCCCTTCGGCGAAGTGGATGTGCTCAAGCGCTTCTTCAATGTCGAGGTGGCGAGCGGAGGCGGACCGTTTACGCTCGACCGGGGCCGCACCCAGCTCCAGGACGACCGCGACCCCTACGCCAACACCAATGCCTCGAGCTATCGCGGCATCTTCGATCTGGGCGATCTCGACCGCGCCACCTATATCCAGACCACCGGCCAGTCGGGCAATGTGTTTTCGGGCCATTACAGCGACTTTGCCGGGCTCTGGGCCGATGTGAGGTCGATCGAGATCCCGTCCACCGGCCCGGTTGACGTGGAAGGCGTGTGGCGGCTCACGCCGGAGTGACGGGCAGGGAGCGGCAGTGAGAATGATCGCCAAGGGACTGGCCATCCTGCTGGTCGTGGCTCTGGTGCCTCTGGTCTGGCCGTGGATGAAGCACTATGGCGCAAGTCCCGTGGCCGGCTACGTAGTCGGCGTGTTGCTGTTCCTGCTGATCCTGTTCGTCGCCAGGCGGCTTTAGGCGCGGAAATCCTGGGGCGGGCATCGCGGGCAGTGCCCGAGGGTTTGACGCGGCCGCGGTCGGGCAATCCATCGAGACCGCGTGCGAGGTATGCTGCAGTGCGGGGTGCGACTCGCACTGGCTTGGGTCGCGATCCGGCGCCGGTGGGCCGCCGGAAACTCGGTAACGGCCAGCCGCCAAGCCCCTCGAGCCCTCGGCAAATTCGCCGATTTCGCTGCGATTGTAACGATTTTTCACATTTTTTTCCTTTGATTTGGCGAAGTTAGCCGAAAGAAAGGCGGCCATCTGTTGCAAGATTTGCTACACTATTCGGGGTCAGGCTTTCTGATGAAGCGCAGAAGCTACTGAGGTTTCACTGCGGAACGGCGGCGAAAAACAATGCATCGCCGAGCCTCCCTGGCTCCCTGATTCTGGCGTCATCCCGGCTCCAAGGGTTCCAATTGTCGCTGCAGCGCGGTAGACCCCACGCCATGACGATAAAATTGAAAGTTGAAAACGTCTCCAAGCTGTTTAATGACAAGCGTGGGGAAGGTCTCTCGCTTCTCAAACAGGGGCGAGCCAAGGACGAAATCTTCCGCGACATCGGCGTCACCGTCGGCATCGACAATGTCAGCTTCGAGGTCAACGAGGGCGAGATTTTCGTGATCATGGGCCTGTCGGGCTCGGGCAAATCCACCCTGGTCCGGACGCTCAACGGGCTCATCAAGCCGACGATGGGCAAGATCATGATCGGCGGCGACGATGTCGCCAGTTGCGATGCGAAGCGACTGAGGGAGATCCGCCGGCGCGAGATCACAATGGTGTTCCAGCATTTTGCGCTGTTCCCGCACAAGACGGTTGCCGAGAACGTGGCTTTCGGACTGCGGGTGAGGGGCCTCGGCAAGGACGAGCGGCGGCAGGCGGCCATCGAGGCGCTGGCGCGCGTCGGGCTTCAGGATCACGCGGACTCGATGCCCGACCAGTTGTCGGGCGGCATGCAGCAGCGGGTGGGACTTGCGCGCGGGCTTGCCACCGACCCCGAGATCCTGCTGATGGACGAGCCCTTCGGCGCGCTCGACCCGCTGATCCGGCGCGAGATGCAGGACGAGCTGATCGTGCTGCAGAAGGAACTCAAGAAGACCATCATCTTCATCACCCACGATCTGAACGAGGCGCTGCTGCTCGGCGATCGCATCGCCATCATGAAGGACGGCGCCTTCGTGCAGGTCGGCACCGCGCAGGACATCGTGTCCCATCCGGCCGATGATTATGTCCGCGCTTTCGTGGCCGATGTCGACCGGTCCCGCGTCTTCACGGCCTCCGACATTGCCAAGGACGCCGATCACATCCCGGTTCACACCAAGGCCATCCGGGCGCTGGCGGTGATGGACAAGGCCGGTGTCGACCTCGCTCATGTGGTCGATGCCAAGGAAATGCTGGTGGGCGCCGTCACGCGCGAGACGCTGGAGGCCGCCAAGCCCGATACTCCGGTCGCCGACCTCATGGACACGGATGTGCCGAGCGTTTCGGGCGAATCCTATATCAACGAAATGTACACGGCCGCACAGTCCGGCGCGCCGATCGCGGTGACCGACGAGGACGGCAAGTTCGTGGGCTCGATCGAGCCCGCCTCGATCTTCGGGCATCTGGCCTCCGACGAGAGTGCCGGCGACGACGAGGACGGGACAGCGGATGACGCCCTTCCGCCGCAGCCCGCTGCACCCGAACCGCTGGGGTCGGACGTGCGCGATGCCAAGCAGGAAAGGCCCAATCAATGAGCCCGTCAGATCTTCTGATCCTTCCCTTCGAGGACTGGATCAACGCCTTCGTGCGCGGTTTTCTCGTGCCCAATTTCCGCCCGCTGTTCCGCGCCCTGCAGGTGCCGGTCAACGAGGTGCTGCAAGGTTTTGACGCCTTCTTCGCCTGGGTTCCGATGCTGGCGGTCACGGCCGCCTTCGCGTTGCTCGCCTGGCGCGTCGTCGGCCGCGGCATGGCGATCGTCACCATTGTCGGCTTCTGCTTCATCGACATGATCGAGCTGTGGCCCGAGACCATGACGACGCTGGCCATGATCATCACCTCGGTCTTGTTCTGCACCGTGATCGGCGTGCCCATCGGCATCCTGGTGGCGCGCTCGGACCGGGCCTGGAAACTCACGCGGCCGATCCTCGACATCATGCAGACGGTGCCGAGCTTCGTCTATCTGGTGCCGATCGTGATGCTGTTCGGTGTGGGCATGGCGCCCGGCATCATCGCCACCATCATCTTCGCGCTGCCGCCGATCATCCGCATGACCAATCTCGGCATCCGCAACGTGCGTGGCGACCTGATCGAGGCGGCCGAGGCCTTCGGCGCCACGCCGACGCAGACGCTGCTCGAAGTGCAGGTGCCGCTGGCGATGCGCACCATCATGGCGGGCCTCAACCAGACGCTGATGCTCGCCATGTCGATGGTGGTGATCGCCGCGCTGATCGGCGCGGGGGGACTTGGCCTCGTCGTCAACACCGGTCTCGGACGCCTCAATGTCGGCCAGGCCACGGCCGGCGGCGTCGGCATCGTCATTCTCGCGATCGTGCTCGACCGCATTACGCAAGGCTTTGCCGAGCCCGGCAAAGGCCAGAAAACGGGGCTGATCGCGGCGCTGAAGAGCTTCGTGAGCGGCCAGACCGTCGAGCCCGCGTCCCAGACCTATTCAGACAAGACGGCCTGAGTGCCGCCTTCCTCCGGGCCGCCGGTCCGGAGTCAAAAGGTGTGGTTTGCGCATGATTTTGGCGCGGACCCCCAAAACACAAGCAAAAAGACGGAGACCTAACCATGGCTTACCGAATTCGCACACTCACCGCCGCCGCAGCGCTTCTTGCCGCAGCCGGCATGTCCGCCGCCCCGGCTATCGCCCAGGACAAGCCGGGCGAGGGCACCACCATCAAGATGTCGCAGGCGAGCTGGGACACCGGCTGGTTCCATGCGGAAATCTACAAGCAGCTGTTCGAAACGCTCGGCTACGAGGTGTCCGGCCCGACCACGCTCGACGCGCCGGCCTTCTACCAGTCGGTTGCCCAGGGCGACATGGACCTGTGGGTCAATGGCTGGTTCCCGCTGCACGAGACCTTCGCCCCGGCCTTTGAGGGCTCGGCTTCGATCGTCGGCGCCGTCGCCAAGGGCGGCGCGCTGCAGGGCTACCTGATCGACAAGGCCGCCGCCGACAAGTTCGACATCAAGACGCTCGACGATTTCAAGCGCCCTGAGGTCAAGGAAGCCTTCGACCGCAACGGCGACGGCAAGGCCGATCTCGTCGCCTGCCCGCCCGGCTGGGGCTGCGAAGTGACGATTTCCAAGCATTTCGAGGACTACGACCTCGGCGACGACATCAACCCGATCAAGGCCGGCTATTCGGCCTCGATGGCGGATGCGATCGCGTCCTATGAAGCCGGCGAGCACATCCTGTTCTACACCTGGACGCCGAACTGGACCGTGAACGAGCTGCAGCCCGGCAAGGACGTGGTCTGGATCGAGGTGCCGGAGCGCGAGGGCGTGGAAGCCCCGGCGGCCGCCGAGGGGCTCGACACCTGCGTGGCCGATCCGTGCTCGATGGGCTTCGTCGCCAACGACATCGTCCCGGTCGCCAACAACGCCTTCATCGAAGCCAACCCGGCCGTCAAGGTGCTGCTTGAGGAAGTCAAGATTCCGCTCGAGGACATCTTTGCCCAGAACGCGGCCATGAACGCCGGCGACGACGACATCAAGGCCCAGGCCACCGCCTGGATCGCCGACAACCAGGAAGCCGTCGACGGCTGGCTCGAAGACGCCCGCGCCGCCGCGAAGTAAGCCATATCTTCGCGGGGCGCGTCCCCGCGGACCGCACCAGAGGAGGGCCGGGCACGATCGTGTCCGGCCCTTTCTCATGGGTCCGCGCACGCCGCGCCTTTGGACGTGCTCAAGCCCTTGGGAGGTGGCCGCGACTAAGCACGGAAGATGGAAGGCCATTGCCTTGCGCGTAAGCCTTGGGATTGGGGATGGCGAAACCGTCGCCGGCACATGAGGAAATGCAATATTGTCAAGGGCTTTGGGTGTATTGCCTCCAGGTTGCCCGTTGTCAGACGGCGAGAGGCGGTGATCGGAGGGCAGGGCCTGCAGGAAGAAGGTCTGTTTGACTTTTGTGTTATGCCAAAATAACGTTATGGAGACTTATGTGCTCAGGAGATGACGTTATGGCGACAGCGATCCAGGTTCCCCGTGCCGCCCGCAAGGAGCTTCTGGTGCTTGGCGAAAGCATCCGCGTTGCCCGTTTGCGCCGGAAGCTGACGGCCGAGATCGTGGCCGAACGCGCCGGAACGACCCGGCAGACCGTGGCGAGAATCGAGGCGGGCAATCCCGCGGTCAAGATCGGCACCTATGCCGCGGTGTTGCAGGCGCTCGGGCTCCTGAAAGGATGGGGGGAACTCGACGATCCGGTCGGCGAGCAGATTTCCCTCGATGAGCTTCCCCGACGGGCGAGGCTGAAGAATGGTTGAGGTCTGGATCGACTGGAAGGGCTTGCGCCGCGTGGGCACGCTGCATCGCATCTCCGGGCGTGGGCGGGAGCGCGTCTCCTTCACCTACCATGAGGGGTGGCTCACGGATGAGAACGCTTTTCCGCTGTCCCCGGACCTGCCGCTGGGAGCCGGGCAGTTCGTGCCTGGCGCTGGGCAGGACATGCTCGCGCCGCTCGGCGATTCCGCCCCGGATACCTGGGGGCGCACCGTCATGCGCCGCTATGAGGGGCGCGCGGCGGAGGCAGAGGGGCGCCGCCCGAAAACACTGCAGGAAGCCGACTATCTGCTGGGCGTCAACGACGAATCTCGGCTCGGTGCGCTGCGCTACAAGCTCGATGAAGCCTTCCAGGCGCCGCAAGGGGTCGGCGTGCCGGCGCTGCTCAGTCTCGGCGACCTGCTCCAGGCGTCCCAGCGTGTGATGCGCGGGGAAGAGACGATCAAAGACCTCAGCCTGCTGTTCGCGCCGGGAAGCTCTCTGGGCGGCGCCCGGCCGAAGGCCAGCATTCTCGATCAGCACGGATGCCTGTCCGTCGCAAAATTCCCCAAGGAGACCGACGCCTATAGTGTCGAGCGTTGGGAAGCGGTCGCGCTGGGGCTTGCCAGGCGGGCCGGGATCACGGTGGCCGATCACACGCTCGAGACAGCCGGCGGCAGGCCAGTGTTCCTGTCGCGTCGGTTTGATCGGAATGAAGAGGGCAGGATCCCCTTCCTATCGGCGCTGGCAATGCTCAACGGGCGGGACGGGGAGAGCTACAGCTATCTCGATCTCGCGGATGTGATCACCTCGGAAAGCGTGACGCCCGACAAGGATCGCCGCGAGCTTTTCCGGCGGGTTGCCTTCTCCATTCTGGTGACGAACCTGGATGACCACATGCGCAATCACGGGTTTTTACGGGGGAACGGCGGCTGGTCTCTCTCGCCTGCCTACGACATCAACCCGGTGCCGCACCAGCCACGCGTGCTCAGGAGCTATGTCAGCGACGACAATGCGGACGCCAGCATCGAACTGCACCGGTCCCAACACGAGAACTACCTTCTCGGTGCCGGGGAGGCCGATCAGATCATTGCGGAGGTCGCCAACGCCACGCGGGCCTGGAAGGACGTCGCTCGAGCTCTGGGTGCACCGGAGCGCGAGATCAGGGAGATGACCTCGGCTTTCGAGCACGCAGATGCCGACCTGGTGAGGTAACGGCCAGTCCCGGGCGCGAACTCACACCCCGTAGCGCGCGAACTTCTGATGAGGGGCGTTCCGGTCGACTTGGCATCCGGTCGAAGGGTATCGCTCTGCCATGTCCGGTCCAGTCCCGGTACGGTCGCGATCAAGAGGCATTTTCTCTCGGGCGCGTGAACCGGGTCTCCGCTCACCCCTTCCGCGCCACATAAAGATGCCCGGCGATCGGCAGGCCCTGTTCGTGGCGGACGACGATATTGGTTACCTCAACGACGGCGAAGCCGTTCGCCTCGAGGGCCTCGCGGACATAGGCTTCGGTGTGGGCGAAGCGCTGGTAACGGCCGACCGTGTAGGGCCGGCCTTCGAAGTCGGCGTCGGGCAGCGATTCGCTCGAAAAGCAGAGCAGCGCGCCGGGCAGGGCGTTTTTCGCGGTCGCCGCAAACAGCGGCTCGAGCGCGCCCAGATAGGGCAGCACGTCGGTGGCGGCGATCAGGTCGAAGGGGTCGTCGTCATTGTCTTCGAGATAGTCGATCGCGTCGGCCACGTAGAGCGTGTCGTAGAGACCCTTTTCGTGGGCGATCTCGACCATGTTTTCGGCAAGGTCGACGCCGGTCGCGTCATCGGCCATGTCCTCGAGCGCGCCGCCGGTCAGCCCCGTGCCGCAGCCGAGATCGAGCATCCGCTCGAACGAGGTCTCGCCAAGCTCGATCAGCCGCTGCCTCAGAAGCATCGGCACATGGTAGCCGAGATCCTCGACCAGCACCTTGTCGAACACGTCCGCATGCTGGTCGAACAGCGTCGCCACATAGGCCTCGGGCGCGCGCTTGGGCACGCTCCCGCGCTTCATCGAGGCGAGGCGCACGCAGGCGCCGCCGTGGTCGTCGGGATCGAGCGCCAGCACTAGCGTATAGGCTTCGGCGGCGGCGTCGAAATCGCCCGCCTTTTCCAGGGCCAGCGCGCGGTTATAGGCATCGGCAAGCGCGTCGTCGTCGGTCTTCTTGGCCATCACTTCGGTCTCCACTCAGCTTCGGCCCTCCATAGACCAGCCGCGCGGGGATTACAAAGGGGGCGGCCGGGCGGGGCCACGGCTAGCGCTTGAGGTGGCGGGTCAGGCGCTGTTCGAGCTTGGCCCAGATATTGCGCAGCGTCTCGACGATGACGAGGTAGAACACCGCCGCCCAGATATAGATCTGGAAGTCGAAGGTCCGCGAATAGGCCCGTCGCGTCTCGCCGAACAGGTCGAATACGGTGACGATGGCGACGATCGCCGAGCCCTTGATCATCAGGATGATCTCATTGCCATAGGGGCGGAGCGCCACGATCATCGCCTGCGGCAGCACCACGCGGTGGAAAGTCTGGAACGGGGTGAGGCCGAGGGCCGCCGCGCCTTCGTGCTGGCCGCGCGGCACGCTTTCGATGGCGCCGCGCAGGATTTCGGCCTGGTAGGCGGCGGTGTTGAGCGTGAAGGCGAGCAGCGCGCAATTCCAGGCGTCGCGGAAGAACACCCAGAGGCCGAGGGCATCGAGCTGGTCGCGAAAGCTGCCGAAGCCGTAATAGATCAGGAACAGCTGCGCGATCAGCGGCGTGCCGCGAAAGAAATAGACATAGCCATAGGCGAAGCTGGAGAGCAGGCGGTTTTTCGACATCCGCCCGAAGGCAATCGGCACCGACAGGAGCGCGCCGAGCGAGATCGAGATCGAGACCAGCGTCAGCGTCACGCCAAGTCCGGAGACGAGCTTGGGGCCGTAGGTGGCGACCTTGTCGGGGTCCCAGGCGCCGACGAGCCAGGCAACGAGCGCGATCCCTGCGAGGATCCAGAAGCCCAGGAGCACGGCGCCGAGGATGTGCAGGCGGGTCCACTCGAAGGGCGGCGCGGGCGGCGCCGGCTGCGGCGGGATCAGTTCCTTCACCACGGGAGGCGATCGCCAGCAGCAGGAACAGAAGGCAGGCGATGCCATAGAAGAAGAAGGCTTCCTTGGTCACCTTCGCCGCCACGCCCGACCAGCGCAGCGTATCGCCGAGACCGATCACCGAGATCAGCGCGGTGTCCTTCAACAGGTTCATCCACAGATTGCCGAGCCCGGGAAGGGCGATGCGGATCAGCTGCGGCAGGATGATCAGGCGCATGGTCTTGCCGGACCTGAGGCCCAGCGCGTTGCCGGCCTCGTACTGGCCCTTGGGGATCGCCTTGAAGGCGGAGGACAGCACTTCCGATGCGTAGGCCGAGAACACCAGAGACAGCGAAATGGTGCCGGCGACGAAGGAGTTGATCTCGAAACCCTTGTCATAACCGAGCGAGAGCGCTGCCATGCGCACGGCGATCTGCAGGCCGAAATAGATCATGAAGATGGTCAGAAGCTCGGGCAGGCCGCGGAAGATGGTGGTGTAGATATTGGCGGAGATGCGCAAGGGGCGCACATCGGTCTGTTGCGCGAGCGCGATGAACAGTCCGATCATGAGCCCGATCGGCAGCGTGCAGACGGCAAGCGCCAGCGTGACGAAAAAACCGCCCGCCACCTCGTCGCCCCAGCCACTGTCGCCGCAGGAGAGAAGCGATCCCTCCGGCAGAAGGTTGAGCACGCCCACGGGTCCGCAAAACGGATCGAACAGTGCGATGAAAGAGTAAAGCTCGGTCCAGAGCGAGGCTGTCGGTTCCATGCGATCCCCTGTGCCCTGCCGCATTGCCTGCGGTCTTGGCGTGGAAACGGCGGGCGAAACCTCGCCCGCCGTTCGGTCCGGTCGCTTATCCGCGCATGGCCGGATCAGTCGCCATAGACATCGACGTCAAAATACTTGTCGTTGATGGTCTTGTAGGTGCCGTTCTCGCGGATCGCGGCGATCGCGGTGTTGAACATGTCTCTGAGCTCGGTCTCGCCCTTGCGGATGGCGATGCCGGCGCCCTCGCCATTGATCACCGGGTCGTTCTTGAGCGTGGCCAGCAGCTTGCAGCAGGCGCCGTCGTCGGTCTTCAGCCATTCGGTGATGACGATCACGTCGTCGATCACGGCATCGACGCGGCCCGAGGCGATGTCGAGCTTGTATTCATCGGGCGTCGGATAGAGCTTGAGCTCTGCAGAGGGGAACTTTTCCTCGGCATAGTTCGAGTGGGTGGTCGACGACTGCGCGCCGATCAGCTTGCCGGCCAGCGCCTCGTCGGTGGCTTCGGTCAGCGTGCTGTCCTTGGGCACGGCCACGGCCGGCGGGGTGTTGTAATACTTGTTGGTGAAGTCCACCTTCTCCTTGCGCTCGTCGGTGATCGACATCGAGGCGATGATGGCGTCGAACTTGCCGGCGACCAGCGCGGGGATGATGCCGTCCCAGTCCTGGGTCACGAACTCGCACTCGACCTTCATTTCGGCGCACAGCGCATTGGCGATGTCGATGTCGAAGCCGACCAGGCTGCCGTCGGATTCCAGGTTGTTGAAGGGCGGATAGGCGCCCTCGGTGCCGATGATGACCTTCTTGATTTCGGCCTGGGCGGCCGTGCCCATGGTCAGGGCGAGCGCAGCCGCGGAGACTGCAAGGGTGAAACGTCTGGACATACGCATGGGTTACCTCTCTGTTGGCCGGATCGCAGCTTGTTGCCGCTGCATTCCCTGATGTTGGCGGTCTCGGTGGCCGCCCTGGCGGCGATACTCCCACTGATTGCGCGCCGATTGCAACAGGAAAAGGAGCTTACCCAAGGCCAAGTCGCGTCAGTCGTGAATTTCAACCGGCGCGATCCGACGCCGTGGCGGCAAGCCGTTCGGCATGCGCAAGATCGGCGGGGTCGTTGATGTTGAAAAACGGATCGCGGCCGAGTGGATCGGAAAAATCCACCTCGGCGAGGTCGAGCCGGCGCATATAGGCGGCCATGCTGAGGTCATCCGTCGCAGCGAGGTAGCGGTCGAGATCGTCGTGGAGGGCCGTCGGCCAGAGCGCCACCACCGGATGCCGGCGTCCGGACGAGCAGGCGACGCGCACCGCCATCGGGGCCTGTGCGGCGGCCGACAGCCGGGCACAGAGGTCATGCGGCAGGAACGGGGTGTCGGCCGGTGCGACAAGCATGTGGCTTGCGTTGCGCGCGCGCCCGGCGCGCAGCAGCGTCTCGATGCCCGCCAGCGGGCCGCGATAGCCCGCATGGCTGTCGGCGACAATATCGAGGCCAAAGCCGTGGAACCGCTCGGGCGCGGTGTTGGCATTGATGACCAGCCCCGCGGTCTGCGGCGCCAGACGCGCGATCACATGCGCGACCAGCGGTTGGCCGGCCAGGTCGGCGAAGGGCTTGTCGAGTCCCTGCATGCGCAGGCCGCGGCCGCCGGCCAGTATGCCGCCCCAGATCCTCATGATGCGTCCTCGATACGGGCTTCGGGGGCGAGGCTGCGCTCGACCCTTATCACATAGAGCGTCGACAGCACGCCGAGCAGGCTGGAGACGAGCATGATCAGGATCAGCGGGTAGGGGCCCGAGGTCGGCGTCAGCGCCGCGCCCGCCATCGACGACAGCACCGCGCCGCCGCCGATCGTGATCGCGCCGCCAAGCCCCGAGGCGGAGCCCGCGAGATGCGGGCGCACCGAGACGATGCCGGCATTGGCGCTCGGCAGCGTCACGCCGTTGCCGACGCCCAGAAAGAAGATCGGGCCGAAGAAGGACAGCGGATGCGAGAAACCCGCGAGGAACAGCAGCAGCGACAGCGTCATGCCCAAGGCCGCCACCAGGCAGCCGGCGGCCATCATGCGGTTGATGCCGACGCGCTGGGCAAAGCGGCCCGACAGGAAATTGCCGCCCATGTAGCCGAGCGCGGTGATGATGAAATAGAGCCCCAGTTCGGAGGCCGACATGCCGAGAATTTCGGTGGCCACGAAGGGGCCGCCGCCGAGGAACGAGAAGAAGGCGCCCGACGCGAAGGTGGCCGTCAGCGTGTAGCCCCAGAACCGGCGCGAGCGGAACAGTTCGGGATAGGCGCCAAACTGCTTGAGCATGCTGGAGGAGCGGTTGAGATTGGTTTCGCCGAGATCGGCGAAGGTGAGCGCCAGGCCGGCGAGGCCGAACACGAACAGCAGCGCGAAGGTCGACTGCCAGCCGAAGATCTCGTCGAACAGACCGCCCAGCGCCGGGCCGATCATCGGCGCCAGCGTCATGCCCATGGTGACGTAGCCGATCATGGACGCGGCACGGTCGGCATCGACGATGTCGCGGACGATCGCCCGGGACAGCACCATGCCCGAGACCACCGCTGCCTGCACCATGCGGATGGCGAGGAAGGTCTCGATGGTCGGGGCGAAGGGCGCAAGCGCGGTCGCGATGAGGAAGATGACGAGGCTGGCGATCATCACCGGACGGCGGCCGAATCGGTCCGAGAGCGGGCCGACCACGAGCTGCAGCAGGCCGGTGATCGCGAGATAGCCGGAGATCGCCAGCTGTACCAGCGCGTAGTCGGCCCCGTAATAGGCGGCGATGCTCGGCATCGACGGCAAAATCAGGTTCATGGTCAAGGCGCTGAGCCCTGCCGCGATCACCAGGGTGAAGATGTGCGGCGGGGTGGCGCGGTCGAGAAAGATCGCTTTTTTCATGGCGCCTGTTTTGTGCCGTGGCGCGCGCCGATGCAAACGAAATCACGCGATGTGGCGCCGGGTCGGCGATTTCGCGCCGGGCGTTGCGCGGTTGACGATGGCTTGCCGAGCCGGCAGGGCTTTCACCTTCGTGCCCGGCTTTTGTTTTGCATCCCCCTTAATCCTTGGGGCATTCCTTGTTAAGATCCGCTAATATTCCGGATGGATAATGCGGACGAGGGCGCATGATCTGCGTCGATGAAACCAAAGGCGGCTTTATGCCAGGCGCAGGAGATGCTGATCAGTGCCCGTTTTGCAATGCGCCCTGGGGCGAGTGCAGGCATGTCCAGCTTCTGCTCGACTGGGAGTCGGGCGCCCTGGCGCGCGAGGCGCAGGAAACGGCCGGCTCCGGCGCGGGCGCAGCGAGCGGAGAGCCGGGCACGCAGCCGTCGGCGGCGCAAGCCGCGGCTTCTTCCGCCTCCCTGCCGACAGGAATTGCTCCGGCTGACAAGGGCCCGGGTCGCCCCGGCTGATCTGCCGGGCATCGCCTGCGGCCGCGCGGAGGATGGCTCATGATTTCGAAGGTGTGAGTTCCGATCCCTTGCTGCGCTGCCGCCTGGGGCAGGCCGGTTCGAGCGGCAGCCAGGGCAGGGCCAAGGCTCTCGCGAGAAACGGCCCGGAGCGTCCAGCCTCAAGGCGAAGGAAGGCCTTTGGCTCAGGGCGAATGCCGGACCGGCGCGTGGCTTGCGGGCATCTCGTCGCTGCGGATCCGCTCGCGATAGAGCGTGTAGAGACCCGAGCCGATGACGATCGCGGATCCGACCAGGGTATAGGTGTCGGGATAGTCGCCGAAGACGACGATTCCCAGGGCCAGCGCCCACAGCAGGCTGGTGTAGCGGAACGGCGCGATGAAGGAGATGTCGCCCTCGCGCATCGAGCCGACGATGAAATGGTAGCCCACCAGCAGGAGGCAGGCGGCAAGGCCGATCAGGCCGAGTTCCGGGGCGCTGACCGGGTCCCAGCCGCCTGTCGGCCAGATCAGCACGAGCCCGGCCAGCGTGACCGCCACCGCCGTTACCGTGGACAGGAACAGCGAGGGGATCTCCGGGTCGACCTTGCGGGTGGCGATGTCGCGCATGGTGGCAAACAGCACCGTGCCGACGATCATCAGCGCATAGGGCGAAAACCCGTCCAGCCCGGGGCGGATGACGATCAGGATGCCGATGAAGCCGGCGATGATCGCGCCCCAGCGACGCCAGCCGACCGGCTCGGCCAGGAACAGCGCCGCCCCCATGGTCACGGCCAGCGGCAGGCCTTGCAGGATGGCCGAGGCATTGGCCAGCGGAATATGGGACAGGCCGATCAGGAAGGTCAGCGTGCCGCCCAGTTCGCCCACGACCCGCAGCATGACCCACGGGTCGGCGGCACGGCGCCACGATCGCATCGCGCCGCGATGGCGGGCGAGAAGATAGATCAGCACCGAGGCGACCACGCCGCGCATGAAAATCAGCTGGGCGACGCCGAGATCCGCGGTCAGCAGCTTGGTGATGGCATCGTTGAACGTGAATCCGGCCATTGCCAGGGACATGAACAGCGCGCCGCGCATATTTTTGGACAGGGCCATGATGGTTCCGGTTTTCCGCCGGCTGTGAATCGCTGGCCTTGCTGGCATACTAGCATTTCAGGAAGCCCCGACCCAGCGTCGGGACAGGGGCAAACCATCAGCGATTGTGATGGATCGGGCTTTCGCGCGCGGGACGGCTCAGCCGCCCGTCACACTCATGTGGCGGGAGACGGCTGGCTGCCGGGTGGTGCGATCGATGATGAAATCGTGGCCCTTGGGCTTACGGCCAATGGCCTCGTCGATGGCGGCCGAGAGCAGCTCGTTGCCTTCGGAGGCGCGGAGCGCGCTGCGCAGGTCGGCGGCGTCTTCCTGGCCCAGGCACATGTAGAGCGTGCCGGTGCAGGTCAGGCGCACGCGGTTGCAGCTTTCGCAGAAATTGTGGGTCATCGGCGTGATGAAGCCGAGCTTGCCGCCGGTCTCGCGAACGGTGACATAGCGCGCCGGTCCGCCCGAATTGAAGGGAATGTCCTCGAGCGTGAAGCGGTTTTCGAGATCGGCCCGGAGCTTGGACAGCGGCAGGTAACGGTCGGTGCGGTCCTCGCCGATCTCGCCCATCGGCATGGTTTCGATGACGGTCATGTCCATGCCTTCGCCATGGGCCCAGGCAAGCATTTCGGGAAGCTCCGTGTCGTTGAAATCCTTGAGCGCCACCGCGTTGATCTTGATCTTGAGGCCCGCTGCCTGGGCGGCGCGGACGCCCTCGAGCACCTTGTCGAGATCGCCCCAGCGGGTGATCTGGCGGAACTTGTCGGGATCGAGCGTGTCGATGGAGACATTGATGCGGCGCACGCCGCAGTCGCGCAGTTCGGAGGCGAAGCGGGCGAGCTGCGAGCCGTTGGTGGTCAGCGTCAACTCGTCGAGACGGCCCGCATCGACGTGGCGGCCGACCTGGCGGACGAAATGCATGATGTTCTTGCGCACCAGCGGTTCGCCGCCGGTCAGCCGGATCTTGCGGACCCCCTTGTCGATGAACACCGCGCACAGCCGCTCGAGTTCCTCGAGGGTGAGGAGATCCTTCTTGGGCAAGAAGGTCATGTTTTCCGCCATGCAGTAGGTGCAGCGAAAATCGCAGCGGTCGGTGACCGAGACCCGGAGATAAGTCACCTCCCGGCCAAAGGGGTCAACCATCGCCGGATTTGGGGTATGTGGCATTGCGGGTGGTCCTTTGTCGTCTGCCCTTCGTGCGTCGCGTGGCCGGGCAAAATCGCCTGGCGCAGCCACGATGCTCTCCACTCCAAGAGATAGAGCTTTTTCTGCGCGTTCACAGGGGACGCTCAGCTTTCCAGTGTCGTCATCCGCGGCTTCCCCGTCAAGGGAAAGCCGCTTTGGCGGTGTCTGTCACGGCCGGGGCTGCTTGTGAACCCGCTCCCGAGGGATTAGATCAGGTCCGATTGCGTCCAAACCCGCGGAGAGCACCGGACATGGTTGACCACACAACGGCATGGCCCACGGAACTGCGGGTCTCGGCCGATCGCAGGACGCTCAGCGTCGGGTTTACCGATGGGCGCCGCTACGCGATCGAGGCGGAACTGCTGCGCGTGTGCTCGCCCTCGGCGGAAGTGCAGGGGCATTCGCCCTCGCAGCGCGTCACGGTGGGCGGCAAGGCGGCGGTCACCATCGTCAGGGTGCTGCCTGTCGGCAATTATGCCGTGCGGCTGACCTTCGACGACGGTCACGACACCGGCATCTACACCTGGGCGTTCCTCTCCGAACTCGGTGCGGACAAGGACGCGCGCTGGGCCGCCTATCTCGAGGAGCTCAAGGAAAAGGGCCTGAGCCGGGGCTGAGCCGATTGGCCGCGCGGACTGCGGCGCGGACCGCCTCGGTGACGGTCTTCTGGCAGCGGATGGGCCGATCGAGGCTGCCGTCAGCCCTCTGAGCCGCTGATGTCCGAACCGGTCAGGTTCTTGATGATGCGGGTCATCACGTCACCCACCAGATTGCATTCCTCGGGGCTTGCCGTCTGCATCGTCCGCTCGACCAGCTCCGACTGGATGGCGATAGCCTGTTCGGTCAATTCGATACCCGCGGGCGTGAGCTCCAGCCTGAGCACGCGCCGGTCCTTGGCGTCGCCGGTGCGCGTGATCACGCCGCGCTTCTCAAGCTGCGGCAAAAGCATCGACAGGTTCGAACGGCCCACAAGCAGCTTGTGGGCCAGATCCTGCTGGGATATCCCCGGCGAGCGGTACAGATTGACCAGGATATCGAGATGCGGCGGTTTGATGTCGAGTGGCTGGAGCGCGCGCGTCAGCGCGAGACCCATCACCTGGCAGGCGCGGCCGACCGCGATCCAGTTGCGAAAACGCGGATTGTCCCAGGGCAGGGCTTGATTTTTGTTCATGGTTGTACAAATCTGTTCATGGCTGAACTTGTCCGGAAACCCCACTATGGCATCTCTTGTTGAAAAGGTCACCCGTGCGGCGCTCGGCGCGATTGCCGCATATTCACCCGAAAAGGCGGGAGAACTGGCGTTCTGGCTGTTCTGTCGCACCCGTTCGGTCAAGCCGCAGAGCGACAAGGAGGCCCGGGCCATCGCCGCCGCGCGGGCGCGCATGGGAGAGAGCGAGACCGTGCGGCTGCTCATTCCCGGCAGCGTCGTCGCCACCCATGTGTTCCGCCCCGCGCCGGAAGCGGCGAGCGGCGAACAGGTGCTTCTCGTGCATGGCTACCGGTCGCGCAGCGATCATCTGGTGGCCTTGGCCGATGCCCTGGTCGCGCGCGGTCACACGGTCGTCTGCCTCGATCTTCCCGGACACGGCGCCTCCACCGGGCGGGTGCTGCATCTCGGAAAGGCGGTGGAGGCGATCGACGCGGCCTGGCGCCAGCACGGGCGCTTCCATACCTATGTCGGCCATTCCTTCGGCGGCCTGTCGGTGATGGCCGCTGCGGCGGGGGCGGTGCTGCATGTGCGCCAGCGCCGGCCCGACCGGATCGTCACCATCGCTGCGCCGGCCGATCTTTCCGGGGTGTTCACCTGGGCCGGGCAGTTGCTGGGGCTCGGGCCGCGCGCCCAGGCCGCCTTCGAGCACCAGGTCCTGCGCGTGGCCGGGAGGCCGCTCTCCGAGTTCCGGGTCGACCGGCTGCTGCACGGCCTGCGGCTGCCGATGCTCGCCGTTCACGCCGAGGACGACAAGGAAGTGGCGTTCTCCAATGCCGAGGCGATTGCCGCGCTCGGCCCGCATGTGCGGCTGATGCGCGCCACCGGCTCGGGCCACCGGCGTATTGTCTCCGCGCCTGCCGTCACCCGGGCCGTGGCGGCCTTCGCCTCGGGGGAGGACGGCGGCGGACAGATTGTCGATTTGCCGCTTTCCGGAAGCGCGCGGAGCGCTACACTGCCCGGCGACGAAACCGGAAAGCCGCGGAGACTTGCATGACCCTCGTAACCTCGATTGCCGAGCTTGAAGCGATCTACGGAGAGCGCTCGGAGGCGGCCATGGCCAAGGTCGCCACCCGGCTGACCGAAGGCTACCGCCGGATGGTGGAACTGTCGCCGCTGGTGGCGCTGGCGACCTGCGGCCCCGAGGGGCTCGACTGCTCGCCGCGGGGCGATCCCGGCCAGGTGCTGACCATCCGGGACGACACCACGCTGATCCTGCCCGACCGGCGCGGCAACAACCGGATCGATTCGCTGAGGAACATCGTGCGCGACGACCGCGTCGGCCTGTTGTTCTTCATCCCCGGCTCGGACAGCACGCTCAGGATCAACGGCCGCGCCGTCATTTCGGTCGATCCCGCCCTGCTCGAAACGCTTGCGATGGATGGCAAGCCGCCCCGGTCGGCGATCATCATCACCGTGGGCGAGGTCTATTTCCAGTGCGCCCGGGCGCTGATGCGTGCCCGGATCTGGGACCGGGAGGCGTGGCCCGCTGCCGGTTCGGTGCCGAGCGCCGGCAGCCTGCTCAAGCAGCTCAAGGCCGAATTCGACGCCGAAAGCTACGACCAGGCCTGGCCCGAACGGGCCAAGGCGACGATGTGGTGACAAAAAAAACCGGCCGCAGCGGCCGGTTTTCAGAGGCTTTGAGCCAATCTCGGGAGCTTACTGGCGCACGATCACGCGGGTGCCGACATCGACCTTGTTGTAAAGGTCGATCACATCCTCGTTCGCCATCCGGATGCAACCCGACGACATCGCCTGGCCGATGGTCCAGGGCTGGTTGGTGCCATGGATGCGGTAGATGGTCGAGCCGATATACATGGCGCGCGCGCCGAGCGGATTGTCCGGGCCACCTTCCATATAGGCGGGCAACACCCGGCCTTCCTGGCGCTTGACGCGGTCGCGCATCACCTGCGGCGGGGTCCAGCCCGGCCATTCGGCCTTGCGGGTGATGGTGTTCTTGCCCTGCCAGGTGAAGCCTTCGCGGCCAACGCCGATGCCATAGGCCATCGCCTTGCCGGGCTTGACCACGTGGTAGAGCCGGCGGTCGGAGGTGTCGATGACGATGGTGCCCACCGGATGGTTCTCGTTGAACGAGATCACCTTGCGCTTGATCGGCGACTTATCCGAGCGGCGGTGCTTGTTGTAGTTTTCCGACGGCGGGAACAGGATCTGCAACAGCGATTTCGACTCCGACGAATTCTGGCCGGCGGGCTGGGCGTGCACCGCGGCCGGAGCCATCAGGCACACTGCGAGAAATGCGGAGGAAATCAGTCGTTTCATGGCGAGATCCGGAGCTGTGGTTGAAAATGGGGCCCGGCCTGCCGCGCGCCGCGTAGGGCCGAATACGGTCAATCGGTACCTGTTTCGCCAGCGCCTGTCCAGCATAATGGCCTAAATGTGGCGGATTTGGCCGGGATCGGTGGGAAGCCGCTCGGCCGGGAAAGCCCGCGGCGGCACGGCCTGAGCGCGCGCACAATCCGGCCGGGAGTGGTCCGGGCCGGCTGACCGGCAGGCTCTGCGGGGCGCGGCGCGCGGCGCTCAGCCCCTGTAGATGGCCCAGTTCTTCTCAAAATCCTGATTGAGGGCCGGATTGTAGACGTGAATCCGGTTGCGGCCGCTGTTCTTGGCCGTGTAGAGCGCCACGTCGGCCTTGTTGTAGAGTTCCTCGGCGCTTTCCGCGTCGCTGGCCATGCACAGTCCCAGCGACAGGGTGATCGGGCCGTAATCGACCCCGGTCTTCTGGTTCCTCAGCGGCGTCTGCTCGACGGCGCGGCGGATGCGTTCGGCAATCTCGATGGTCACTTCCAGGCTCGTGCCTTCCAGCACCACGGCAAATTCCTCGCCGCCGGTGCGGGAGATGAACACGTCCTTGCGCAGCGTGCTCTTCATCACCGCGGCCACCACACCCAGCACGCGGTCGCCCACGGGGTGGCCGAAGGTGTCGTTGAATTTCTTGAAATGGTCGATGTCGGCCACGATCAGGGCATAATACATCGCCTTCCGGCCATCGTTGTAGATGTTGGAAAGCACCTCGTCGAAGGCGCGGCGGTTGGCGAGCCGGGTCAGCGGATCGGTGTTGGCGATGCGCTTGTATTCGTCGAGTTCGAGTTTGACCTGTTCCATCTCGCGGGCGCGCTCGACCATGTGCTCGACGACGATCTTGCCCTTCTGCATGGTGTCGCCGGTGGCGTTGCTGAGCACGTTGATGACGCTCGACAGGATATCGGCGCTCGAGGCGCTCTTGCTGGAGATGCGGCTGTAGGTTTCCCCCAAGAGCTTGGAGTAGCTTTCGAGCGAGGACTGCTCCTGCCGGAGCAGCCGCAGCATGCCTTCGAGCTCGCCGGAAATCCTGTCATGGGCGCCTTCGACCACGCCGGTGCGGTGGTGGTGCGGGAAATGCCGCTTGCCCAGTTCGTCGAGATCTTCCTGGGCGGGATTGCGGCCGAGCTGTTCGAAATCCCGCGTCAGTCTCGGGTTGGAGGCGTTGAGGGCTTCGTAGACGAGTTCATAGTTGCGCGGCAAACCGGAGATTCCGCGACGGCGCATGGTCGCGAGGACCATGGTGGCCGTATCCAGAGTCTGCACCTTGTTCCCAGCAGAAGCTGACATTTTCCGCCCTCAAGCTCTAATTTCTTCTGCGATTATTACGGGACAAGTATTTGGGAAATGTTAACTGCGACGGGGCAGGAGGCTCTCCCCGGGCGACGGGGAGAAGCCTAACTCACTGAATTTCAAAGCGGCTTATTTCAACCGAGATTCAGTTCCTTGAAAAAATCGTTTCCCTTGTCGTCGATGACGATGAAGGCCGGGAAGTTTTCCACCTCGATGCGCCAGATCGCCTCCATGCCGAGTTCCGGGTATTCCTGGACTTCGACCTTCTTGATGCAGTCCTGCGCCAGGCGCGCCGCGGGACCGCCGATGGAGCCGAGATAGAAGCCGCCGTGGCGGGCGCAGGCCTCGCGGACCGCGCGCGAACGGTTGCCCTTGGCGAGCATCACCATTGATCCGCCGAAGGACTGGAACTGGTCGACATAGGAATCCATCCGCCCCGCCGTGGTCGGGCCGAACGAGCCCGAGGCATAGCCTTCCGGGGTCTTTGCCGGGCCGGCGTAATAGACCGGGTGGTTCTTGAAATAGTCGGGCATCGGCTCGCCCGCCTCGAGCCGGGCGCGGATCTTGGCATGCGCGAGATCGCGGGCGACGATGATCGAGCCGGTCAGCGACAGCTGCGTCTTGATCGGATGTTTCGACAGTTCCGCCAGGATCTCGCTCATCGGCCGGTTGAGATCGATCTTGACGACATGCTCCGAGAGCTTGCCCTCGTCGATTTCGGGCAGGTATTTCGACGGCTCGGTCTCGAGCTGTTCGAGGAAGATGCCCTCGCGGGTGATTCGGCCCTTGGCCTGGCGGTCGGCCGAGCAGGAGACGCCGAGGCCGATCGGCAGCGAGGCGCCGTGGCGCGGCAGGCGGATCACGCGCACGTCATGGCAGAAATACTTGCCGCCGAACTGCGCGCCCACGCCCATCTGCTGGGTGAGCTTGTGGACTTCCGCTTCCATCTCGAGGTCGCGGAAGGCGTGGCCGCTTTCCGATCCGCTGGTCGGCAGCGCGTCGAGATACTTGGTCGAGGCCAGCTTGACGGTCTTGAGGTTCATCTCCGCCGAAGTGCCGCCGATGACGATCGCCAGATGGTAGGGCGGGCAGGCGGCGGTGCCGAGCGTCAGGATCTTCTCCTTGAGGAACTCGATCATGCGGTCGTGGGTCAACAGCGAGGGCGTGCCCTGGTAGAGATAGGTCTTGTTGGCCGAGCCGCCGCCCTTGGCGACGAACAGGAAGTCGTAGGCGTCCTCGCCTTCCTCGTAGATGTCGATCTGGGCGGGGAGGTTGGTGCGGGTGTTCTTTTCCTCGAACATCGACAGGGGCGCGAGCTGCGAATAGCGCAGGTTGCGCCGTTCATAGGCGTCGCGCACGCCGGCCGCCAGCGCCTCGTAGTCGCCGCCCTCGGTCCAGACCTTGCGGCCCTTCTTGGCCATGACGATGCCGGTGCCGGTGTCCTGGCACATGGGCAGCACGCCGCCGGCGGCGATATTGGCGTTCTTGAGCAGGTCGAGCGCGACGAAGCGGTCGTTTTCGGTGGCTTCCGGGTCCTCGAGGATGGTGGCGAGCTGCTTGAGATGGGCGGGTCTGAGCAGGTGGTTGATATCGCCGAAGGCGGCTTCGGCGAGCAGCCGCAGGCCCTCGGTCTCAACTGTCAGGATCTCCTGGCCGCGGAAGCTTTCGATGCCGACATGCTTGTCGGTGAGCTTGCGCCAGGGGGTAGTGTCGGGTCCAAGGGGGAAGAGATCGTTTGCCAAGGGGTGCCTTTCCGGTGCCTGCTGCCGCGCGATGATGATGACGGGTCTTAGATTGAAGACCGCATGATTGCAATTGGGACCCAAGCCGGACGCTGTCACGATCCTGTTGCATTAATCGACATATCATGATTAGTCGAAGTGAGTGGCGTGCACCATCGGGGCGGGCGCCGGTGATCGGGAGCGGGAGCAGAGCATGTCGGTGTTCGAGCGGTATCTCACAGTGTGGGTGGTGGTGTGCATCGGCTTGGGCATCGCGCTCGGCTCGGCCTTTCCGGCCGTGTTCCAGTGGATCGGCTCGGCCGAGATCGCCAGTGTCAACCTGCCCGTCGCGGTGCTGATCTGGTTGATGATCGTGCCGATGCTCGTCAAGATCGATTTCGCCGCGCTGGGGCAGGTGGGCCGGCACTGGCGGGGCATCTCCGTCACGCTCGCGGTCAACTGGGCGATCAAGCCCTTCACCATGGCGGTGCTCGGATGGCTGTTCATCGGCTGGCTGTTCCGGCCGCTGCTGCCGGCGGACCAGGTCGACAGCTATATCGCCGGGCTGATCCTGCTCGGCGCGGCGCCCTGCACGGCGATGGTGTTCGTCTGGTCGAACCTCAGCAAGGGGGATCCGCTGTTCACGCTGAGCCAGGTCACGCTCAACGATCTGGTGATGGTGGTCGCCTTCGCGCCGATCGTGGCGCTGCTTCTGGGCATGTCGGCGATCACCGTGCCCTGGCAGACCCTGCTGTTGTCGGTGGCGCTCTATGTGGTCGTGCCGGTGATCATCGCGCAGCTCCTGCGCAGCCGGGTCCTTAATGCGCGCGGTGCCGCCGGCATCGAGGACCTGCTCGCGCGGCTGCAGCCACTGGGGATCCTTGCACTGCTGCTGACGTTGATCGTGCTGTTCGCGTTCCAGGGCCAGGCGATCCTGGCGCAACCCGTGATCATCGCGGTGCTGGCGGTGCCGATCCTGATCCAGACCTATCTCATCTTCGGCCTGGGCTATCTCGCCAACAGGCTGATGGGCGAAGCGCACGGGATCGCCGGGCCCTCGGCGCTGATCGGTGCGTCCAACTTCTTCGAACTCGCGGTCGCCGTGGCGATCAGCCTGTTCGGCTTCAACTCCGGCGCGGCGCTTGCCACCGTGGTTGGCGTCTTGATCGAGGTCCCGGTGATGCTGTCGCTGGTCGCGCTCGTCAACCGCACGAGGGGGTGGTACGAGGCGGGCGGCCGCGCGGTTCGCGCGGGCCGGTGACGTGTGATAAAGCCTCGATGCGGCCCGAAAGCCACAGCGCGATGGCCGTCCTCCCGGCTTTTCGCGATCCGCCGGGGGCGGCCGCCATTCTTTCCATCCAGCCCGCGATTTGATAGTCTCCGGCGCGAACGGGTGATTTGAGGGATGGCGCGGGCCTTGCGGCGGGCGCCCAACAATCTGGGAAAAGCATGACTATCAAGATGCGTGCAGGCGTGGCGGCGATCGCCATCGCGGTGACTTTCACGGGCGTCGTTGCGGCGCCTCCGCCGGTTCAGGCGCAGGGGCTGCTGGATGTGCTCTTCAAGAGCCCGGCCCAGCGGCAGCGCGAGAAGCTGGCGCGGGAGCAGGCCCGGCAGGAAGCGGTGCAGGCAGCCGAGCCGGTCAAGCCCGTCAAGCGCATCAGCGGTCCGAGCTACCGCACCTACAAGCCCGACACGCTGGTGGCGGTCGATTTCTCCAAGCTGTCCGACCCGATCACCACCGGTGCCGTGGACGAGGTGTCCGATACCGGGCTTGCGCCGCTCGGCATCGATCCCTTCACCGAAGGCCGCGCGGCGCTCGACGTGCTGTCGCTGCGCGCGCTGCCGGAAGCCGCCAAGGGGCTGATCGAGCATTACTCGGCGCATCCGAGCTACATGTGGGTCGCGGGCACCGCGGTCACGGACCGGGCACGTGCGGTCATCGCGGTGCTCGAGGATGCCGATGCGGTCGGACTGTCGGCGCGCGATTACCATGTCGATGTTCCCGCCGACAGCTTCGACGTGGGCCAGGGCACCGAACGCCAGAAGGAACTGATGGCCTTCGAGATGCGGCTTTCGGCGGCGGTTGCCGACTATATCCTCGACGCCACCCGCGGGCGCGTCGATCCCAACCGGATTTCCGGCTATCACGATTTCAAGCGCAAGGCACCGAATGTCGCCGACCGGCTCGAAGCGCTCTCGCGCGCGGCCGATCCCGCCGAGGCGCTGCTCGCGCTCAATCCGCAGGGCGCGCATTTCGAGGCGCTGAAGGCCGAGCTCAAGCGGCTTGAAGGCCTTGACGACGCCGAGCGCATCGACATCGCCGAGGACGTGCTGATCAAGCCGGGGCAGTCGAACCCCGAACTTGCCAATGTGATGGCCGCGCTCGCCCTCAAGGGCAGCGATGCGCTCAAGGCCGAGCACGCGCTGCTGTTCGCGAGCTATGCCGGCAAGCCCGAGTATGACGAGGAACTGGTGGCGCTGGTCAAGGACTACCAGAAGGAAGCCGGCCTCAAGCCTGACGGCGTCGTGGGGCCGGCCACCCGGCGCGCCATGGTCGGCATCAGCAATGCCGACAAGATCGAGAAGGTGCGGCTCGCCATGGAGCGGGCGCGCTGGCTGCCCGGCGTTCTGCCCGCGCGCCGCGTGTTCATCAACCAGCCGGCCTACACCGCCACCTATTACGACGGCGGCAAGCCGGAACTGTCGATGCGGGTGGTGGTCGGCACCAAGGCAAACCAGACCTATTTCTTCGACGACGAGATCGAACTGGTTGAATTCAATCCTTATTGGGGCGTGCCGCAGTCGATCATCGTCAACGAGATGCTGCCGAAACTCCGGGCCGATCCGTCCTATCTCGACCGACTCGGCTACGAGGTGACGGTTGGCGGGCGTGCCGTGTCCTCGAGCGCGGTCAACTGGAACACCGTCGGCCAGGGCAGCGGCATCGGCGTGCGCCAGCCGCCGAGCGACGGCAATGCGCTGGGCGAGCTCAAGATCCTGTTCCCCAACAGCCACGCCATCTACATGCACGACACGCCGTCGAAATCGCTGTTCCAGCGCGACACCCGCGCCTACAGCCACGGCTGCATCCGGCTAGAGGATCCGCGCGCGATGGCAGCCAAGGTGCTCGGCACGTCGGTTGCCGAAATCGGCTCCTACATCGCCGGCGGGCGCAACAAGCAGGTCAACCTGCCGAGCACCATTCCGGTGCACGTGGCCTATTTCACCGCCTGGCCGGACGATGCGGGGACGGTCCATTATTTTGCCGATGTCTATGGCCGCGACGGCTATCTCGAAAAGGCGATCGCCGCCACGGAGGCGGCGCGCACCTCCTGACGGCCTGCGGCTGCGCCGCTGCCCATGACGAAACCGGCTGCGGCCCGCGCCCCTGCCAGAAAAGGGGGCGCGGGCCGTTGCATTTGACCGCTTGGGCGTCACTAAGTCGCGGAGGGGGCTTTGATTTTCATCGGCCGCGGGGGTAGTCTCCATTCTCGGTATCAGGAGTAGAGATCATGGCATTGGCATTTGTCAGAACCGTCGAGCGCGGCTTGACCGACCGGCTGTTGTGGACGTTTTCGGAGCATCTTCAGGGGCGCGGAGTCCGGCTCGCCGGCGTGGTGCAGACCAATTCCGACCGTCCCGGCTCGCGCCATTGCGACATGGATGTGCGGGTGCTGCCGGACGGGCCGGTGATCCGCATCAACCAGGTGCTGGGCGAAGCCTCGCGCGGCTGCCGGCTCGACCCGATCGCGCTTGAAGAGGCGGTGGCGCTGGTCGAGGCCACGCTCGATCCTGCGCCCGACCTGCTGATCATCAACAAATTCGGCAAGCACGAGGCCGAGGGCAGGGGCTTCCGCCCGATGATCGGCGAGGCGCTGGCGCGCGACATCCCGGTCCTGCTCGGCGTCAATGCGCTCAACCAGGAGGCTTTCGACGCGTTTGCGGGCGACTATGCCGAGGAACTGGCCGCCGAGGCCGGCAGCCTTGAGGCATGGTTCGAACAGCTTCGGCAGGTCGCTGCCTGAGCGCCGTCCCGTCCGGACGCGAATCCGTTCCCATCCTGGCGTGCCGGGCGATCGGCCACGCCATCGCAATGCTGAAGACCACGTCTTTTCCCAGCCGGAGGGTTAGCCCATGAAGATCGGAATTGTCGGAACCGGAATGGTGGGAAGCTCCGCCGGCTATGCCATGGCGCTGATGGGCGTGGGCACCGAAATCGTGCTGGTCGACGCCAATCCGGCGCTGGCGCGCGCCCAGGCCCAGGACATCGCCCACGGCACCCCCTTCGCCAAGACCGTGGCGATCCGTGCCGGCGGCTATGACGATCTCAAGGGGGCGGCGGTGGTGGTGATCGCCGCCGGCGTGAGCCAGAAGCCCGGCGAGAGCCGGCTTGCGCTGCTCGAGCGCAATGTCGCGGTGTTCCGCAGCGTCATCGGCGGGGTGATGGCGGCGGCGCCCGAGACCATCCTGCTGATCGCCACCAACCCGGTCGACGTGATGACCTTTGCCGCCCAGCGCATTTCCGGCCTGCCGGCCGAACGGGTGATCGGATCGGGCACGATCCTCGACACCGCGCGGATGCGCAGCCTGCTCGGCGATCACTTGGGCATCGCGCCGACCTCGATCCATGCCTATGTGCTCGGCGAGCACGGCGACAGCGAGGTCCCGGTCTGGTCGAGCGCCATGGCCGGCAGCGTGCCGATCGTCTCGTTTGCCGAACAGATCGGCCGGCCGCTCGACCAGGCCGCGCGGCAGTCGATCGCCGACCAGGTCCGCGGTGCGGCCTACACCATCATCGAAGGCAAGGGCGCCACCTGGTACGGCATCGGCGCGGGGCTTGCCCGCATCGTCCGCGCCATCATCGGCGATGAACGCGCGGTGCTGTCGGTGTCCCAGGTCAATCCCGACATCGAGGGCATAAGCGACGTGCCGCTGTCGCTGCCGCGCATCGTCGGCGCAGAGGGCGTGATCGCCAACCTGATGCCGGATCTCGACGCCGGCGAACGTGCGGCGCTCAAGCAAAGCGCCGAGGTGATATCGGGATTTTCGTCGAAACTCGGGTTCTGAGGCCTTTAGAGGTCTTCGGTCGTCACCCGCGTCAGAACCTCCTCGGCGGTGGCCTTCGAGCACAGTTCCGTGGCCGGCGTCATGACCGCGGAGCCCGCGGCGGCGACGCCCTTGCGCACCGCGTCGCGGAAGCTTTCGCCCGCTGACAGGGCCATGGCGATGGCCGCGACCATCGAGTCGCCCGCGCCGACCGCGCTCAGCGTCTCGATTTTCGGCGGCCGGCAGAAGAAACGTTCGCCGGCGGTCACGCCCACGGTGCCTTTGGCGCCGATCGACATCACCAGCTTTTCGGCGACGTTGCGGCCGATCAGTTCGGAGCCGTAGTCGGCGAGTTCGCCGGGGGAGGCGAAGTCGCGGCCCGAGACCTCCGTGGCCTCCTCGCCATCCATCCTGAGCAGCGCGAAGGGCGGGCCGGAATTTTCGGCCGCCGCCACGAGCGCTGCGCCCGAGGTGTCGAGGATCATGCGCGCCCCGGCGTCGACCGCCATCTTGTTGATGGTGTTGGCGATGTCTGCGGGCACGCCGGCGGGCAGGCTGCCGGACACGACGACGATGCGGTCACGCGTCAGGTAAGGGGTGAGGGCTGCCAGCAGCGCTGCCGTCTGTTCGGCCGGCCAGGACGGTCCGGGCAGCTGGAAGCGGTACTGCTTGCGCGTCGCGGTCTCGACCACGGCGAAGGACTGGCGCGTGTTGCCGTCGATGGGGAAATGCGCGAGCGGAATGCCTTCCGCCTCCAGCAGCATGCGGTAGGCCGCACCCGTCTCGCCGCCCAGCGCGAGAAAGGCTTCGGACTGGCCGCCCAGCCGCAGGATCGCGCGCGAGACGTTGACGCCGCCGCCGCCGGGATCGTGGCGCGGCTTGTCGCAGCGGAGCTTGACGCCGGGGACCACGCTTTCGACCGAAGAGGAGACATCAAAGGCGGGATTGAGGGTGATGGTCAGAATCTCGAACATGGCGCGGACCATCCCACAAGGCGCACGGCAATTTCAATCGGTTTGGCAGGCATTTGCCCGATTATTTTCTGCGCTGCGGCATGGCGCTGGCGGCAATCATGGCAGGCAGCGACCGGGCGGCGGGGTTGGCCGGACATGAAACGGCCGCCGGAACGGTTCCGGCGGCCGCAAGTGGGCGGATCCGGCGGTGCGGATCAGAATTCGGTCCAGCTTTCCGCCGGAGCCGCGGTAGCCTGCCCGCCGCCGAAGGCCCGGGCGATCTTCTGGCCGAGCGCGCGCGCCGGAGAGGCGGCGGGCTGTGCGCCCTTGGTCGCCAGTGCCGGAGCCGCAGCCCGGTCAGGGGCAGGGGCAGCGTGCGGCGCTGCCGCGCTTGCATCGAGCCGGAACCGGCTGACCAGTTCCTCGAGCCGGAGAGCCTCGCCCGAGAGCCCCTGGGTCGCGGCATTGGTCTCTTCCACCATTGCCGCATTCTGCTGGGTCATCTGGTCCATCTGGTTGATCGCCGTGTTGATCTCGGCGAGCGCGTTGGACTGCTCGTGCGAGGTGGTGACGATCGACTGGATGTGGTCGTTGATACGGGCCACGACCTCCTCGATCTCGCCAAGGAGGAGGTTTCGATCAGGGTCTTGATTTCCTTGGCCGCGTTGGCCGACCGGCCGGCCAGTTCGCGCACTTCCTGTGCGACGACGGCGAAACCGCGACCGGCTTCGCCTGCGCGCGCGGCCTCGACGCCGGCATTGAGCGCCAGCAGGTTGGTCTGGAAGGCGATGTCGTCGATCACCGTGATGATCTGGCTGATCTTGTGCGAGGATTCCTCGATCTTTTCCATGGCGCCGATGGCGTTGCGCACCACGGTGCCGGACTTCTCGGCCCCGGTCTTGGCGTTGGAGGCCATCAGGCTCGCCTCGTCGGCGCGCTGCGAGGAAGTCTTGACCGTGGCGGTGATCTGGTCGAGCGCTGCGGCGGTCTGTTCGAGCGAGGCCGCCTGCTGTTCGGTGCGCCGGGACAGGTCGTCGGAGGCCGAGCTGATTTCCCGGGTCGACAGCTGAACCGACTGGGTGCCGGCGGAGATCTCGCGCATGGTGGTGGCGAGGGCCGCGACCGAGGCGTTGAACTCGGTGCGCAGCTTCTCGTAATCGGGCGCAAAGGCCTCCCCGATGCGATAGCTCAGATCGCCCGACGACAGCCGCTCGAGACCTTCGGTGAGCGCGGCGATGACGCGACCGCGTTCGGCTTCCGTCTGCGCCCGGTCGGCCGCGCTCGATGCGTCGCGGCGTTCCTTCTCGGCGCGCGCCGCTTCCACTTCCCGGTCGCTGTTGAGCTTGCCGATGGCCGCCTCGCGGAAGGCGAGCAGCGTCTTGGCCATCAGCCCGGTTTCATCCGAGCGCTCGGCGCCGCGGATGTCGCGGTCGAGGTCGCCATGGGCGACGGCCTGCATGTCTTCCCGCAATTCGGCGAGCGAGCGCAGGATGCCGCGGGCGATCAGGGTGACCAGACCGCCGATCAACAGCAGGAAGACCAGGGCCGAGGCCGACTGCTTGACCTTCGAAGCGCCCGCGGCCTCCACCACCGAATTCAGCTGGGCGTTGACCTGCTCCTTGCCGATCACCGACAATTCGCTCAATTTGGCGTTCAGCCGTTCGCCGCTGCCGTCGATCGCGTCGTCGATCGCCGCAAAGGCGTCGGCTTCGGCCTTGCTTTCGATCAGGGCGGTCAGCTGCACGTCGATCGCATTGGCGATCTCGGCGAGGTCGTCGGCGAACCCGTCCATCAGGTCGGGCCTGCCGATCTTGGCTGCCACCGCCCGCGCCTCGCTGGCGCCGTCGCGAAGCACAGCCAGCGAACGGGCCACCGTTTCAGCCCGCTCGGGCAGGACCTTGCCCTCGTCGCGGTCGATGATCGTGTCCATCGCGGCAAGCGTCAATTCGACATTGGCGAGCCGCATGGCCTCGATCGTGTCGATCTCCTGGAAGGTGGCCCCGGCGGAGCGGATCGATGTCTGCGTCCGGTCGCCCTGAAACCAGCCGATGGCTGCAAGGCTTGCGAAGCCAAGGGCCGCGGCGGCGATGATGCCGATCAGCTTGATGCGTATGGTCACGGTTTTCTTCATGGTCACTTTCAAGGAATGATCGGAACCGGGGCGAGACAGATGCTTGCCGGTTCGCGGTGGCTATCGGACAGGACAAGACGCCTCGGGAACTCCGGGCGCACTCGGACAGATTGCATCATGCTCGGCCCTCACGCGGAGTGGCCCACTGTCGCTGTCGCCATAGTGTTAGATGATGCTTAATATATGTTAAAGCCGGGCGCGCTTGCGGCGACGCCGGCTTGCCTTGGCACCGGGGGCTGCCGCGGCGCGATGGCTTGCGGCCGATGGCGCGCGGGCACCGGCCAAGCCGGTCCGCAGCGCCGGTGTCACAGCATCAGCGCCTTGTCGACCAGGTCCTGCTTGGTCGGGTAGGCCGTGGTGTCGATGCCGCGTTCGCCGAGCGCCTGACGCAATTCCTCCTCGTCCAGCGCTTCGATCGCTTCCGTGGTCATGGTCATGAAATTGATCCTGCGTTTGAGCGGCGGGTTGCTCACGCCAAAAGCGCCGGGCGCATCGAAGCGGAAATCGCCCGCGTATTTGTCCATGAAATGGCCAAGAAACGTGTTGAGTGCCGGGCGGATGCGCGGGTCGCCGGTCATGTGCGGCTCGCAGGCGTCGAGCGTTTCCACCATCAGCCGGGTCCAGCGGGCGGCGCCCTCAGCCGTCATCAGCTCCATCGCATTGTGGGTGTGGTGGAAGTTCAGCCGGAACTCGGCGCCGTGATAGGCCGGGCCGCCGCCCATCACGTCGATCCACATCTGCGACTGGGTCATGACATGGTGATCGAGCGGACCGACCCGGGCGAAGGGGGCGACGAACCAAGGCTCGTCGGCAAAGACGCGCTGGTAGAAATCCCGCACGATCGCCACGATCCGGTCTGGCCCGAGCACGGAATAGAGCTGCCAGAACTGGATCGGCTTGGCGGGATCGTTGGGCGCGTCGAGCGAAATCACCTGCGCCATCCGGTGCGCCTCGGCCGGCAGCAGGCCCCGGGAGACCGCCGCAGCGATGTAGGCGCGCTGGATGTCGGCGGTCATATAGCCCGGGCGCGTCGGAAAATGCGGATAGGTGAACGTGCTCACGTCTGATGCCTTTTGTCGGAGGGGACGCGCCCTATGTGCGCATCCCTCCCCGCCAGGACAAGGGCAGGGGCTTCCCCGGGGCCGGAGGGGGCACCTGCGGGCCGTCGTCCATTCGGGGCGCGCCTACAGCCTGGTCCTGTCTTGTGCCGTCTCTTTTGTGCCGCTGCGACTTTTTTGCTTGAACCTCTAGCGGCTGGAGGGATTAGACCTGATGCAGCAGCAGATATCCATTTCAGGCGAGAATCCCCATGAGCGGCCATCACCACCACCATCACCATGTCGATCCGGAAGCAGGCGATGCGCGCGTCGTCTGGGCGGTGGTCGTCAATCTCGCGCTGACCGTGGCGCAGATCCTGGGCGGGATCCTGTCCGGCAGCCTGGCGATGATCGCCGACGCGGTTCACAATCTGTCGGACGCGCTGTCGCTGGTGATCGCCTTCTTCGCCCGCAAGATCGCCCGCCGACCTGCCGACGCCGCGATGACCTTCGGCTACGGCCGCGCCGAGGTGGTGGCGGCGCTGATCAATTACACCTCGCTGATCGTCATCGGGATCTATCTGGTCTATGAGGCGGTGATGCGCTTCCTCGTGCCGGAAGGCGTCGACGGCTGGCTGGTGGTGATCATCGCCGCGCTTGCGCTGGTGATTGACGTGGTCACGGCATTGCTCACCTATTCGCTGTCCAAGGACAGCGTCAACATCCGCGCGGCCTTCCTGCACAATGTCGCCGATGCGCTCGGCTCGGTGGCGGTGATCGTGGCGGGCAGCCTCATCATCCTGTTCGATTGGGTGTGGATCGACCCGGCGGTCACCCTGCTGATCGCAGGCTACATCCTGTGGATGGCCTTTTCCGAGATCGGCGGCGTGATCCGCATCCTGATGCTCGGCAGCCCGCCGGAGCTTGACACCGAAAAGGTCGTGAGCGCGATCGGTGCCGTCGATGGCGTGGGCGGCGTACACCACGTGCATCTGTGGCGCATGCAGGAACATGACGCGGCGCTTGACGCCCATCTCGTCATCGAGGCCGGGCGCTGGGGCGAGGCCGATGCGATCAAGCACGCGGTCAAGGACCGGCTCAGGCAGGATTTTGGCCTCAGCCACACCACGCTCGAGCTCGAATGCGCGAACCACGCCTGCGTGAACGCCCAGGTGATCGGCGACGGTGAGGGCGGCCACGGCCATCGGCACGTTCACGCAGATTGACCGGGTTTTGCCCGGAGGGGGCGCGGTTTTGGCGCGGGCCGCCATTGCTGGGGCCATTTGAGCGGCGTTTTCGCGTCTTGAGGATTGGGTGATCGGGCGTTTACGCCTGACGCGCCCTCAAAAGCGGCCGTGCGCTTTCCATGCCCGCGCGGAACGGGTCAATCGGCCGCGTCCTTGTACAGGGCCTCGATCCGGCGCTCGACGAGCTTGCGGTCGTCGGCGAGAAGGTTGGTGACGAGATCGCGGACCTGCGCGTGCAGGCGCGTCGCGCGGGCGGCCATGCAGCCGCGCAGCACCGCGATCTCATCGGTGGTGCCCAGCGTATCGGGGTCCGCGGCGATCAGCGCGTCGAGCGTGACGAGATCGTGGTCGTCGCCGAGCGCCTCGCCGGCCAGATCCGCGACGTCGGCGCGCAGCGCCATTTCCCCCGGCCACAGCGCGCCCAGCAACTGCACATGCATGCGGTGGTACTTGATGCGCTTGCGCAGATCGTGCCAGTGCGCCGGGTCCCCGCTCGCAAGCGCGGTTTCGAGCGCGCTCACGGCGCGGCCGTAATTCTTCGCAACCCCGCGCGACACCAGTTTGGCGGCGCGGGCGCGCTTGCCCGGCAGGCTTAACCCGTCGAGGGCGGCAATACCCGCCTCGCAGGCGGAAATCGCTGCAGTGATGCGCTCCGCGCCAGCGGTGTCCGCGGCGGCGATGCGGTCGCGACGTTCGGCGAGGCGGGAGCGGATGCCAAACAGCACCTCGTGATTGTCGGCCGTCGCCTCGCTTTCGATCAGGTGGTCGAGCGCCTCCACCAGCGCGGTGGCGTCGCGCAGTTGCGAAAGTGTCCGGGCGGCATCGCGCAGCCGCGCATTTTCACGCGCCGCGAAATCGGGGGCGGCGCCGGAGATCAGGCGCATCAGCCCGCGCAGGCGCTTGAAACACTTGCGGGCGTCGTGGATGGCCTCTGCCTCGCCGTCGGGTTGGGTGCGCAGGACGGCGATGGCCTGGCGGTACTGCTCCGTGGCAATGCGGCGGATCTCGCGCGTCAGCTTGGCGCCGGGGCGAAGACGGTAGCTCATGCGTCGGCTCCTTCCGGCCGGCCGTGGGTCGCCAGCATGGCGTTGGTATAGGCCCGGTCGCCGGTGATTTCGCGGCCGAGCCAGGCCGGCAGGGCGGGCGTCTCGTCCTCGGACGACAGCTCCACCTCGGCGATCACGAGGCCGCTGAGGCTGCCGCCGAAAACATCGACTTCCCACAGATGGCTGCCGGCGGGAATGAGGTGGCGGGTCTTTTCAATGAGCCGGCCGCGGCTTGCCGCCACCATCGCGCGGGCGTCATCAAGCGGCACGGCATATTCGAATTCCTCGCGGGTCATGTCCGACACACCCACTTTCAGCGTGATGCTCGCCTTGGTGCCGCCGGAAATGCGCACCCGCAGCGACGTGTCGCCATCGATGGCGACATAGGCTTGAACGATTGGGCGCGAGGACTGGACCAGGCCGCGCCAATCGTCACTTTCCACCAAGAACTTGCGCTCGATTTCACTGGCCATGGGGCATCATTGACCGAACCCCCACGGCTTTGCAACTGCAACCCGCGCGGGGGCGGGCGGGTGCGACGCTGCGCCGTCTCCCGGCGCGCGAAAGCCGGCCCGAATACACCTACCCCCGGCGCCGCGGGTGCGGGCCGGGGGTGGAAAACAAGCCGAAGTGACGGGCCGGCGTGAAGGGCCAAAGTGACCGGCCGAAGCGGTCTCAGGCAGCCTTCATCGGCTGCGGGGTTTCGCCCTTGACGCTCTTGCCCACGGCTTCGAGCGCCCAGGCCTTGATCTGGGCTTCGAGCTCCTCGTTGCGCTGGCGCAGCGCCTCGATCTGGCTGTCGACCTTGTCGCGCTCGGCCTGGTGGATGGCGTCGAGCTGGTCCTGAAGCTCCTTGTTGCGGGCCTTCAGGGTTTCGGCGTCCTGGCCGCTCAGCGAATCGACCTTGTTCTGGAGTGCGATGATCTGCGAGGTGGCCCTGGACTGGAATTCGAGCAGTTCGGCGATCTGCGCCGCATTGGCGATCGCGGCTGCGTCCGCGTCGGATTTCGGCACCAGGAACATCGCCGCGATGGCGAGGATCGCAAACAGCGGCACGAGCGCGATGGCCGGGCCCGAAAGCGTGTGCGCGAGATCGAGATGGCCGAGATCGAGAGCGGCGGCGAAGAACAGGCTCGCCAGGATGGTTGCCGTGACCGCGAGGCCCTTGGAGACCAGTCCCATCATGTTGCCGGAGGCGCCGTCGGCCTTGCCTTTGTTGGGTTTTGCAGCTGCCACTTCTAACTCCTTACGCGATACAACGGATGCTAAGCGTGACCGGTGCCGTCTTCGTCCGCTCGCAATGGCTCAGGCCAGGACGCGCCGAAGAAACCGGTGACTTGAACAATGCCGGGATATCAGGGGATTCGACCGGCGTTGCGGACCCGCATCATGCTGTCCCCGAAAGGATGTCCACGGCGGAAGCATAGGCGTTTCGCTTTAAGGAAAGGTGAAAAGCAACGCGAATATGTGCCCCGTCCCGGGGCAGGTGCGCGCAGGCCCTGTTGTCGGGCCCGGCGCGCGCCGCCTTCTCAGATCCGGTCGAGATTGTCCGGATTGTCCAGCTCGCCGGCATCCGCGCCGCGCGTGGCCAGCCGGGACTGTGCCTCCATTCTCGCCATCTTGATGAGATAGGAGAGAAACTTGTTGTCGGGATTTTGCCGCGCGAGTTCGTAGGCGGCGGCGAGAAGCCCCTGGATTTTCAGAAGTGCGATGGTCTGCTCCATGCCGGTCGGTTGCTCGCTCATAGGGCGGCTCCGGCCAGACGACGCGGCGCCGATTCGATGAACGGCAACTGTTCGCCGCGGCGCACCAGCAGCGGTCCCGGAACCGAGGCATGGGCGCGCCCGCTTTCCAGCGCCATTTCGTTGACCTCGATATAGGCCACCAGGCACCAGTCGCCCGACAGGATGCGCGGCAGACCCGCCGGAATCACGTTCCAGCCCATGTCGAGCCAGCGCTTGAGCAGGTATTGCTGCAGCACCCCGCCGACATGGCTGATGCCTTCCTCGACGCAATATTCCATGACCGCGCAGAACATCTGCCCCAGAATACCGGTCGAGCCGACGCCGCGATATTCGGGCAGCACATAGGTCCTGGTCCAGTCTGCCCAGTCCTCGCGCTGCGGCAGGCCGATATTTTCGCACATGTGCGGAAATTCCTCCGAGACCAGATTGGGCAGGCTGGTCGGCATCAGCCGCGCCGAGGTGACTACCCGGTCGCCCATGATGCCGAGCATGTAGGTCGCTTGCGGCGTATCGAACGGATCGAGTTCGAGCCCGTCGTCGCTGATCGGTACCCAGCGGTTGGTGACGGCGTAATATTCATGGCGGCGACGCAAAAACTCTTCGAATTCACGCTCGTAGAGATGCTTGTTGCGAATGGTGACGACGTGAGCCTCTATCATTTTCTCTCCCCTTCTTTTGCCCGGGGAAAAGGATAGGCAGCCCGCTCACCCCATGTCGCCTAGCGAATCCGCCAGTTGACCGAGCGTGATCTCTCCCTGCTGAATGGCCCGCACAACCGCGTGGGTTATGTTGGAGGCGTTGAGTTTTGCGCGGATCTGCGCGGTGTGGAAGCGGATGGTCTGTTCGCTGACATTGAGGATGACGGAGATGTCCCAGCAGGATTTGCCGGCGGCAGTCCACAGCAGCACCTCGCGCTCGCGCCCGGTCAGGCGCGCACGGCGCGGATGGCGGCTCTGGCGCCGCTCGATGGTGGAGGAGGCGTAGACCGCCATCAGGTTGACGGCGCCGCGTTCGCGCGGGCTGAGCAGGATCTTGTCGGGTCCACCGAAAGACATCACCGACAGCCACTCGTCGCGGGAAAACAACGGCACCACATAGCCGTCGGCCAGCCCGTGCTCGGCGGCTTCGCCTGCGACCCGGGCTGCGCCGTCCATCGCGGCGCGTTCGGCATCGACCTCGCTCCAGACGAAGGGCTCGATCTTGTCGAACACCTGCTGGCACACCGCGTCGGAGCGGGCATAGTCGCCCTCCACATAGCGCGACCACCAGTCCTCGGGAAACCGGTTGGTCTTGACCAGTGTCGCGATCGAGGCATCGCCGGCGGGCAGGCCGGTGTAGATCATGTGCTGAAAGCCGAACCCCGACACCACCTCGAGCAAATCGTCGAGAAGCGTATCGATCGAGGCATGTGTTTCCACGCGTTCGATGAACTCGAACACTGCCGCATCATGTCCGCTCATGGCCACGCCCGTCGCGGATCTTTGCTGGTAACGACCACACTATCCCCCATCCGGATTCCTGACCCTAACCCACACGATTGTCCGGTTCAATCAAGATGCGTCGCGGTGTCGTTCGTACCGCTTCCGCTTCGGGCCATCGCGGAACCTATGCCGGTTCATCCGAAAAGACGACTTCGTCTTTAGGCCTATTCCCGCCGGCGCGGCTTCGAGCCGAGGCGGCTGCTCAGGGATATGTCCGTTCGGCGATCGGCGTGGTCTCGATCAGTTGCCCGATCGCGGCCACCAGAACGCTTTCGGCCGGATTGAGGCTGCGGCGGGGATTGGTGACGAAGTAGATATCCGCCGTCGGCAACCCGCCATAGGGCGGCAGCGGCCACAACAGGCCGGCCGCGACATCGCGGCTTGCGACATGGACGGGCAGGGCGCCCACGCCGATGCCGGCGACGATCATGCGGCGCACTTCCGGGAGATTGGCGGAGACGCCCTTGACTTCGGGGTCGAGCAGGGCGCGCTCGCGCAGCTGCGCAAGCAGGAACAGCGGTCCGCTTTCGACCTCGGTCTGGAACGAGACGGAGTTTTCGCCCTTGAGTTCCGAAAGCTTGATCTGGGTCTTGCCGAACAGGCGGTGGCGCGGCCCGCAATACAGCGCGAAGCGTTCCCGGTAGAGCGGCTGCGCGAGAAGTGCGGGATCGGGATCGCGCATCAGGCAGACGCCGAAGGTGGCGCGGTTCTGGCGCACGCGGTTGAGCACTTCCGAGCTTTCGGCGATCGAGATCGAATAGGTCACGCCCGGATGGTCTTCATTGAACCTGTAGAGCACGCGGTCGAGGTGATCGCAGACCACGTGGCTGGTCATGACGATGGTGATGTGGCCGGTCACGCGCCGTTGCGCCTTGGTGATCAGGCCGGGAATCTGCGAGACCGCGCCGAACAGCGCGGTGCATTCCTGGTAGAGCACCTGTCCCGCCTCGGTCACGGCGAAATGGCCCGGCCGCCGGTCAATGAGCGAGGCTCCGATGGTGGTTTCAAGCCGCTTGAGCGCGCTCGAAATGGTGGGCTGCGTCACCCCCAGAAAGTCCGCCGCCCGGGTCAGGCCGCGCTGGTCCACCACGATCATGAAGGTGCGCAGCAGGTTCCAGTCGAGATTCCAGGGAAACCGTTGTTCGTAGGGCTGCATCATAAATCCTGTTTATGCTCTGGATTGATAATATCTGTTTGATCCATGGTAAAGCGGCATGTCACAAAACGCCCCAGGGCTGATGCGGCATTTCTCGCTTCCCCGGCTGCCACGGTCCCTCAGAACATCAGCAATGGAACAGAAAAGGGCGTCACATGAACGCGTTTACCAGGATTATCGGGGCCGCGATTGCGGTCGGGTCGCTGGCTTTCGTCACCGCCGGAGCCGCTTCCGCCGACGAATTGGCCGCCATCAAGGAAAAGGGCACCATGCGCATCGCCATGAGCGGCGCCTATCCGCCCTTCAACTTCGTCAACGAACAGAACGAAGTCGTCGGTTTCGACGCGGCCATCGGCACCGAAATCGCCAAGCGCATGGGGCTCGAGGCCGAGATCGTCACCACCGCCTGGGACGGCATCATCGGTGGCCTGCTCGCCAACAAATACGATGCCATCGTCGGCTCGATGTCGATCACCGAGGAACGCGAGAAGGTGGTCGATTTTGTCGGACCCTACTACACCACCAAGCGCGCGATCTTCACCATGACCGGTTCGCCGCTCACCTCCGTGAGCCAGCTGGGCGATGCCACCGTCGGCGTGACGCTCGGCGAAACCCACGAACAGTGGGCGCGTGAACAGGGCTACACCGTCAAGACCTACAAGGGCCTGCCCGAACTGCTGCTCGAACTCGAAAACGGCCGCGTCGACGCGATCATCGCCGATTCCGTCGCCGTCATCCTGGCCGCCAAGGAAAGCAACCGCGAGCTCGTGGCCCTCAACGATCTCGAAACCGAATCCGTCGGTGCCGGCATCGCCATCCGCAAGGGCAACCTCGAGCTTGCCGCCGAAATGCAGGCAGCCCTCGACGCCATGCAGGAAGACGGCACCTATCTCAAGATCGCCAATGAATGGGTCGGCGGCGACATTCGCTGATCCCGTTTCCCGGTCCCGCGCGAAACATCTTCGCGCGGGATTTTTCCGACAGTTCGAACCCGCCCGTTTCCCGCGGGCACCAGGATGACGCGATGAAGACCCATTACGGCCAACTCACGATCGACGAAGTGCGCGACGCGGACAAGGACAGGGTGGTGATCCTGTCGGTGTCGGCCACCGAGGACCACGGCTCGCACATGCCGCTCGACACCGACACGGTGCTCGGCATGGCGGTGGCGGAGGGAGCGGCCAAGCTCGCGCCCGAGGACATCCTGGTGATGCCGCCGATCCCCTATGGCTTCAACGAGCACCACAAGGATTTTCCGGGCGTGATCTGGATCGAGCCCGAGACACTGATTTCCTTCATCACCGATGTGACCAAGTCGCTCGCCCATCACGGCTTCCGCCGCATCCTGCTCCTGAATTCGCACGGCTCGAACCATCCGGTGCTTGATCTCGCCGCGCGCAAGACCGTGATCCAGTCCGAAGTGCTCTGCGTGAGCTGCTCCTACTGGAACCTGATTTCGAAGGAAATCAACGAGATCCGCAGCTCTCCGCTCGGCGGGATAGCCCATGCGGGCGAGTTCGAGGCCTCGATCTACATGCATCTGCATCCCGATCTCGTGGATCTCAGCACGGCCAAGAGCCAGATCGCCCACAATCCGGGCAGCAAGTTCTTCAATCTCGATCTCGCCGGCGGCGGCGGCAAGGCGATGCTGATGCGCTGGTGGTCGTCGGTTTCCGAAGACGGCACCATGGGCGATCCCACGGTCGCCACCGCGGAGAAGGGCAAGCTGTTCCTCGATGCCGCCGTCAACGCGACCGTCGAACTGGTGCGCGAGATCCGGGCGCTGCCGCTTCTGCCGCGCGTCGACCGGCACTGAGCCGAAAGGGACCGGACCGTGGACACGGATCTGATCATTCGCGTCTTTCCCTACTTCATCGAGGCGGGTTGGGTGACGATCCAGCTGTCGGTGCTGTCGATGCTGCTGGGGCTCGTCTGCGGCGCGCTCGGCGCCGCGGCGCGGCTGTCGCGCTCGGTGGTGCTGCGCTTCATCGGCGCGGCCTATGTGAGCCTGATCCGCGGCACGCCGGCGCTGATCCAGGTCTTCATCCTCTATTTCGGCGGCCCGCAGATCGGCATCCAGCTCGAGGCCTTCGAGGCGGGCGTGCTGGCGCTCGGTTTCAATATCGGCGCCTACATGACCGAAACCATGCGCGGCGCCATCATCTCGGTCGACCGCGGCCAGACCGAGGCGGCGCGCACGCTGGGCCTCAGCCGCTTCGAGACTTTTCGCGCCGTCACGCTGCCGCAGGCGCTCCGGCTGATGATCCGGCCGCTCGGCGTCAATATCAACGCGCTGATCAAGGGCACCGCGCTGGTGGCGGCGATTTCGGTGGTCGAACTGACCTATACCGCGCAGCGTTATATCGGTTCGACCTACAAGCCGTTCGAGATGTTCTTCCTCGCCGGCGCCATCTACATGGCGATCATCTATGTTACCGGCACCGCCGTCTCTTGGCTCGACCGGCGGGTGGCGCTCAAATGACCCGGCACTCAAGCACATGCGGGGGCCGTCATGGGTCTTGATTTTTCCGTCGTCCCGCCGTTTTTCGACGCGCTGCTGACCGGCGCGCTCTGGACCGTCGCGATCACCATATCGGCTGCCGTGCTGAGCTTTTTCGGCGGCATCCTGTTTGCCGTGATCGCGCTCTATGCGCCCTGGCCGATCCGCTATCCGTTCCGGCTGTTTGCCTGGCTGTTTATGGGCACGCCGCTGCTGCTGCAGCTGTTCCTGATCTATTTCGGGCTGATCCAGATCGGCGTCGACCTGCCGGCCTTCGTCGCCGGCGTGATCGGGCTCGGCCTGCATTTCGCGGTCTACAATTCCGACATCATCCAGGCCGGCATTCTCGCCGTCGACAAGGGGCAATACGAGGGCGCGCGCACGCTGGGGCTCAGCCGCGGGCAGACGCTGCGCAAGGTGGTGGTGCCGCAGGCCATCCGCTCCGTGGTGCCGCCGATCGGCAACAACATGATCGCGCTTCTGAAGGATTCCGCGCTGGTCTCGGTGATCGGCGTCACCGAACTCACGCTTTCCTCGCAGATGGCGATCTCGCGCACCTTCCGTCCGTTCGAATTCTATGTCGCTGCCGCCGCCTGCTACTACGTCATCAATCTTGGCCTCGAGGCCGGGCTGCGCCGCATCGAGCGGCGCATCCAGATCGCCCGCTGAGGCTTTGAGGGAGACCCATATGACCGGAAATCCGATCATCAACATCAGGCACGCGGCCAAGAGCTACGGCTCGCTCGAAGTGCTCAAGGACATCAGCCTGCAGGTGACCAAGGGCCAGATCGTCGCCATCATCGGGCCGAGCGGGTCGGGCAAGTCGACGCTGTTGCGCGCCATCAACGATCTCGATCCGCTCACCTCGGGCGAAGTCTGGCTTGAGGACGAGCAGGTCAACAAGCCTTTGCCGCCGCGCCAGTACGAGACCCACATCAACAAGGTCAGGCAGAACATCGGCATGGTGTTCCAGCACTTCAACCTGTTTCCGCACCTGACGGTCAGGGAAAACATCACGCTCGCGCCGAAGATGCTCAAGGGCATCACGGGCGCCCAAGCCGAAGAACTCGCCGTCGAGCAACTGACCAAGGTCGGCATGCTCGACCGCATCGACTATTACCCCTCGCAGCTTTCCGGCGGGCAGAAGCAGCGCGTGGCGATCGCCCGGGCGCTCGCCATGAAGCCCAAGGTGATGCTGTTCGACGAGGCCACGTCCGCGCTCGACCCGGAGCTGGTCGAGGAGGTCAACCTCGTCATGAAGCAGCTCGCCGAGGAGCACATGACCATGATCATCGTCACCCACGAAATGGGCTTTGCCCAGGATGTCTGCGACCGGGTCCTGTTCATGGACCAGGGCGTCGTCGTCGAGGAGGGGCCGCCCGACGTGATCTTCAAAAACCCGGCCAATGAACGCACCCGGAATTTCCTTCGCAAACACCTCAGAGGACGCAACTAACGTGAAGACCAGCGGCGCAGATCTCAAGTCCAACCTGTTCTACCAGTCGCGTCTGGCCCGGCCGATGCTCGACCGCGCGGAAGGCATCTATCTCTATGACACCACCGGCAAGCGCTATCTCGACGGCTCGTCGGGCGCGATGGTGTCGAATATCGGCCATTCCAATCCCAATGTGCTCGCCGCCATGAAGGCGCAGATGGACAAGTCGACCTTCGGCTACCGGCTGCATTTCCAGAACGAGCCGGCCGAGCGGCTCGCGCGGATGACCGCCGAGCGCATGCCCGAAGGGCTCGACCGGGTGTTCTTCGTCTCCGGCGGCTCGGAAGCGGTCGAAAGCGCGGTCAAGCTCGCGCGGCAATACACGCTCGCCGTCGGCCAGGAGAGCCGCTGGAAGGTGATCTCGCGCTTTCCCTCCTATCACGGCGGCACGCTCGGTGCGGTGGCACTCACCGGCTACGACCCGCTCACCAAGCCGTTCGAGCCGATGTTGCGGCCGATGCCGAAGGTCCCCGCACCGCTGTGCTATCTCGACCGCGACAATCTCTCCGATCACGACCGGGGGCTCAAATATGCCGACATGCTGCGCGATGAGATCCTGGCGCAGGGGCCGGAAACCGTGCTCGCTTTCCTGATGGAGCCGGTCGGCGGCGCCTCTACAGGCGCGCTGGTCGCCCCCGACAGCTATTACGGCCGCATCCGCGAGATCTGCGACGAGTTCGGCAAGTTCGTCGCCTCCGAGCACTGGGGCGTGGTCCCCGACATCGTGGCGCTGTCGAAAGGCTTTGCCGCGGGCTATGCGCCGCTCGGCGCGATGGTGGCGCAGAATGCGATCGTCGACACGGTGCTCGATGCCGGCGGCTTCATGCATGGCTTCACCTATGCCGGCAATCCGCTCGCCTGTGCCGCCGGCTGCGCGGTGCTCGGGGAAATGGACCGGCTCGGGCTCGTCGACAATGCGCGGGTGATGGGCGATCGCCTGAAGAGCGAACTCACCGGCCTGATGGACCGTTATCCGTTCATCGGCGATGTGCGCGGCAAGGGCCTGCTGCTCGCCTTCGAACTGGTCTCGGACCGCGAGACCATGGCGCCCTTGCCCAAGGAGCTGAACGCCTACAACCGCCTGGTCGATCTCGCCTATGACCGGGGCCTGATCATCTATTCGCGCCGCACCCGCGGCGGCAAGGAAGGCGACCATTTCCTGGTCTGCCCGCCGCTGATCATCACCGAGGCGCAGATCGGCGAGATCATTGCGACGCTCATCGACTGCCTTGATGCGATGGCTGCGGAGATGAACCTGCCGGTGAACCGATAATGCCGTTTCCGGACAAGACCACGGATCTCGCGGCGGCGATCTCGAAGATCGGCGACGGTGCCCGCGTCATGATCGGCGGCTTCGGCGTGCCCGGCACGCCGTTCACGCTGATCGAGGAACTGGTGCGTCAGGGGCCCAGGAACCTCACCATCATCAAGAACGACGCCAACGAGCCCGGCATGGGCGTCGACTGGCTGCTTCAGGCCGGGCTCGTCAAACGGCTGATCACCAGCCATGTCGGGCTCAACGGCAATGCGGTCAGGATGATGAATGCGGGCGAGATCGAGGTCGAGTTCGTGGCGCAAGGCATCCTCGCCGAGCGCATCCGCACCGCTGGCGCCGGGCTCCGCGGCTTCGTCTCCGACATCGGCGTCGGCACGCTGTTGGCCGAGGGCAAGAAGCGGATCGAGATCGACGGCGAGACGCTGCTGTTCGAACCCGCGCTCGAGGCCGATTTCGCGCTGGTGCATGCGGCCACCGCCGACACCTTCGGCAATCTCGCCTATGTGGCGACCGCGCGCAATTTCAATCCGCTGATGGCGATGGCGGCGGAGTGCACCATTGCCGAGGCGGAAGACCTGGTGCCGCTCGGCGGCCTCGCGCCGGACGCGATCCACACGCCGGCGCCCTTCGTCGACCATCTGGTGGCGCTGCCGCCCGAACTCATGGAGGTCTACGGTGTCGTCAAGCGCTAAGCAGAGGATGCTCGCCCGGGCCGCGCGCGACATCCTGCCCGGCATGACCGTCAATCTCGGCATCGGGCTTCCGACCCAGGTGATGGCCCATGTGGCGCCCGATTGTCCCGTCTGCCTGCACTCGGAAAACGGCATCGCCGGCGTCGGCGGCCTGACGGCGCCGGGCCGCGAGGACCGCAACCTGATCGATGCCGGCGGCGGCTATATCCTGTGCGCGGCCGGAGGTTCGTTCTTCGACAGCGCCGTCTCCTTCGCGCTGGTCCGGGGAGGGCGGCTCGATCTCACCCTCCTCGGCGCCTTCGAGATCGCCGCCAACGGTGATCTTGCCAACTGGATCATCCCCGGCAAGTTCGCCGCCGGCGTCGGCGGCGCCATCGAGCTTGCGCAGAAGGCGCGGCGGGTGGGGGTGCTCACCACCCATACCGACAAGCACGGCAACCCGAAGATCCTCGAACGCTGCACCCTGCCGCTGACAGCGCGCGGTTGTGTCGACCGCATCTATACCGACATGGCGGTGTGCGACGTCCGGCCCGATGGCCTGCATCTCGTGGAACTGGCAGAAGGGGTGGAGCTCGCCGAGCTGCGCTTTGCCACCGGGGCGCCGCTGATCGTGGCCGACGGGCCGATCCCCAGATTCTAGACCAGGCGGACAACATGACCTCGCATGACGAGACTTCCATTCTTCACGCTGTCGATGCCGTGTTCGACCGGGAGGTCGACTTCCTCGCGGAACTGACCTCGCATCCCTCGACCCGCGGCAACGAGCAGTCGGCACAGGACTTCATGGCCGAAGAACTGGGCGCCCGCGGTTACGCCGTCGACCGCTGGACCATCGATGTCGATGCGATCGCCCATCTGCCGGGCTTTTCGCCGGTGATCGGCGCCTATGAGGACGCGGTCAATGTGGTGGGCACGCATCGCGGCAGCGGCAAGGGCCGAAGCCTGATCCTCAACGGCCATATTGACGTGGTCCCGGAAGGGCCGCTCGACATGTGGCACTCGCCGCCATTCGCGCCGCGCATCGAGGACGGCTGGATGTATGGCCGCGGCGCCGGCGACATGAAGGCGGGGCTCGCCTCCAACCTGTTCGCGCTCGATGCGCTGAGGCACCTGGGCTACCAGCCTGCGTCGGACGTGTTCTTCCAGTCGGTGGTGGAAGAGGAATGCACCGGCAATGGCGCGCTCGCCTGTCTCGAACGTGGCTACCGTGCTGATGCCGCGCTGATCCCCGAGCCGTTCTCGGAAAAGCTCGTCACCGCGCAGCTCGGGGTTCTGTGGTTCCAGGTCCATTTGAAGGGCATGCCGACCCATGTCGCCTATGCCGGCAGCGGCTCGAACGCGATCGAGGCGGCGATCCCGCTGATTGCGGCGCTGCACGAGATGGAGCACCGCTGGAACCGCGCGGACCGCCGCCATTCCGATTATGCCGACCACAACCACGCGCTCAATCTGAATATCGGCAAGATTTCGGGCGGCGACTGGGCCAGCTCGGTGCCAGCCTGGTGCGTGTTCGACGTGCGCATGGGCCTGTTTCCGGGCCAGGATCTTGATGTCGCCAAGGCCGAAATCGAGGCGGTGCTCCGGGAGGCGGCGTCCGAGCACCCGTTCCTGCGCAAGAACGCGCCCGAAATCGTCTATCACGGCTTCCACGCCGAGGGCTACGCGCTGTCGGAAAACCGTTCGCCGGCTGCCACCCAGGCGATCTCGGAGCTTGAGCATGCGCATATGAGCGTTAACGGCTCGGCGCTCGACAAACTCGCGATCACCGCGACCACCGATGCCCGCTTCTTTGGCCTCTATGCGGACACGCCCGCGCTGGTCTATGGACCCCGTGCGGAGGCGATTCACGGGTTCAACGAACAGGTCGAGCTTGAGTCCGTCCGCCGCGTGACCCAGGCCACGGCCCTGTTCATCGCCCGCTGGTGCGGGCTCGACAAGATCTGAAGAAGGACGCCCCCATGCGCGAAGCCGTCATCGTCTCCACCGCCCGCACGCCGATTGCCAAGGCCTATCGCGGCGCCTTCAATGCCACCCAGGCCCCGGTGATGATGGCGCATGCGATCCGCGCCGCGGTCGCCCGCGCGGGCCTGGAGGGCGGCGAGATCGAGGATTTCACCATGGGGTCGGCCCTGACCCAGGGCACGGCGGGCGTCAATGCCGCGCGCCATGCGGTGATCGCAGCGGGCCTGCCGGTCTCGGTCGCGGCCGCGACCATCGACCGGCAATGCGCCTCGGGCCTCTCGGCGCTCGCGGCGGCCGCGCACCAGGTGCGCAATGACGGCGTCGAGATCGCCATGGCCGGCGGCGTCGAGAGCATTTCGCTGGTGCAGAACGAGCATTGGAACAAGCATTGCTACCGGATCGCGGACCTGGCCGACAGCTATTACATGAGCATGCTCGATACGGCGGAAGTGGTGGCCGAGCGCTATTCCGTAAGCCGCGAGGCGCAGGACGCCTATGCGCTCGAAAGCCAGCGCCGGACGGCGGAAGCCCAGCGCGCGGGCCGCTACGATGCCGAGATCGTGCCGATGGATGCGGTCAAGCTCGTGACCGACAAGGCGACCGGCGAAACCTCGAAGCAGCAGGTCACGCTTTCCGCCGATGAAAGCAACCGCCCCGACACCACGCTCGAAGGCCTTCAGTCGCTCAAGCCGGTGATGGGGCCGGACAAGGTGGTGACCGCGGGCAATGCCAGCCAGCTCTCCGACGGCGCATCGGCGCTGGTGGTGATGTCAGGGGAGGAGGCCGCGCGCCGAAACCTCTCGCCGCTCGGCATCTTCCGCGGCATGGCGGTCGCCGGCTGCGCGCCCGAGGAAATGGGCATCGGCCCGGTGCTCGCGGTGCCGCGGCTGCTCGCCCGCCACGGGCTCAAGATCGACGACATCGACCTGTGGGAGATCAACGAGGCCTTCGCTTCGCAGCTCCTCTATTGCCGCGACAGGCTCGGCATCGATCCGGACAAGCTCAACGTCAATGGCGGGGCGATCTCGATCGGCCATCCCTACGGCATGAGCGGCGCGCGCATGGCAGGCCACCTTCTCATCGAGGGCCGGCGCCGCGGCGCGAAATACGGCGTGGTCAGCATGTGCGTGGGCGGCGGCATGGGCGCCGCCGGCCTGTTCGAAATCTGCGCCTGAGGTGCAGGCTGAAGCCGCGTCCGCCCGGCCTCAGCGCCGGGCGCCGCTGCGGCCGAGCATGGTCAGCACCGCGTCGCGGACTTCCTCGTCCTGGGCCAGCACCGCCTGGCTCAGCCGGAACAGCCGTTCGCGGGTGGCGTGCAGCTGGTCGATCAGGTCGAGCACCACCGGCAGCGTCTCCTCCTCGACGTCCATGTCGTAGCGCAACGCGCAGATCAGCTGCACGCGGGCGACCTGCAGGTCGCTCAACCGCGGTCCGCCCTCGCGCTCCTCGGCTTCGATCAGCGCGTCTCTCAGCCAGCGGTCCAGGTCGGCGCGGTTGAGGTCTGGGACAAGCGAGACGATCTCTTCGAGCTTCTTCATTTCAGCATCTCCTTGCGCGGATCCTGCGCATGCCGCGGCTTCCAGCCTTCGAGGAAGGCTGCGAGCTCGGGCTCCTCGGCAGGCGGCAGCATCACCTTGAGCGTCACATACTGGTGGCCGCGCTGGCCTGTTTTCGCATTGCGGATGCCGCGCTCCTTGAGCCGGAGCTTGGTGCCGGTGTTCGAGCCCTTCGGCACAGTGAGACTCACCGGCCCCGCAATCGTCGGAACCTCGATGCGCGCGCCGAGCACGGCTTCCTTGAGCGTCACCGGCACCTCGATATGCACATTGTCGTCCTTGCGCACGAAATGGGCATCGGGCTCGATATGCAGTTCGATAAACGCGTCGCCTGCCGGGCCGCCGTTGAAGCCAGGGCCGCCCTGGCCCTTGAGCCGCAGGCTCTGCCGGTCCTCGGCGCCTTCGGGAATGGTGACGTTCAAGGTCTTGCCGTCGGGCAGTTGCAGCTTCTGCACGCCGCCCTGGGCCGCCGTCAGGAAGGGAACGCGCAAAGTGTAGGTCACGTCCTGCCCGCGCGCCTTCATGCTGCCGCGCCCGCCCATGCCACCCATGCCGCCCATGCCGCCGCCGAAGGCGCGGGCGAAGAAGGATTCGAGGTCCTCGTTGCTGGCAAAGCCGTCCTGGCGCGCATGGGCGCCGGAGGGGCCGGCATAGTCGCGGTAAAACCGCTGCTGCCGGGTCTCGGCGCCGGTCGCGTCGATCTCGCCGGCGTCGAAGCGGCGGCGGCGCTCCTTGTCCTTCAGGAATTCGTGTGCGCCCGAGATCTCCTTGAAACGGGCTTCGGCCGCCTTGTCGTCGGGATGCAGGTCGGGGTGATGCTTCTTGGCAAGCTTCTTGAAGGCCGCCTTGATCTCCGCATCGCTCGCCGACCGCTTGATGCCGAGAATGTCGTAGGGATTCTTCATTCGGTTTGGCTCCGGCAATGCATGGATTTCAGCCCTCGCGAGCATCGGCGCCGGGCTAGCCGGCGGCGCGCTGAAAGAGCCGGGATTGCGATGCCAATTCAGGGTGCTGCGCCGGCTTTGCCGTCTTGTGCTGGATCAAGCCCGCGGGAACCGTTGGCCCTTCTGAGATAGGTATTCCGGCAATGCTTTGCCAGACCCTTCCGCGGGACCGGCATGCTTTGCCGAGCCGTCCGCGCCGGCAGCCGATTCGGGGTCGATGGTTGGGAAGCCCGGGGTTCATGTAAAACAGCGCTTCGAGGTGACGTGAATTCCTGCGTCGGCAAGTTTACATGACGTTAAGCCAGTATTTCTAAAATGATCTGGTAGAAATTGGGGGGCTGGCATGAAATCGAGTCCGGGAAGGCGATTTGCGGCATGGGCATTTTGTCTTGTTGCCCTGAGCCTTGGTCAGGCGGGATCTGCCCAGTCCGAAACCCTGCGCATCGGCGGGACCGGGGCCTCTACCGAATTCATGAAGATGCTGGGCGCGGCCTTCGAGGCGCAGGAGGAGGGGGCAACCGTCGAGGTCATCAGCGGGCTCGGCAGCTCCGGCGCCATCGAAGCCACCTATGACGGTGCCATCGATATCGCCATTTCCGCCCGTCCGCTCAAGCCGGGGGAAGCGGAACTCGGCTTGTCGGGAGCGCCTTTTGCCCGCACCCCCTATGGCATGGTGACGTCCTATCCACGACCGGGAAACATCGAAGCCAAGGATGTCGCCGGCTTTTTCTCGTCGGTGGACTCGCGCTGGCCGGACGATACCCCGGTCCGGGTTGTGCTGCGGCCGCTCAGCGAGAGCGACACGACCCTGCTGGGGCAGACCTTTCCGGGGATGGCCGAGGCGATGGAGACGGTGCGCGAGCGGATCGACGTTTCCGTCGCCGGCACCGACCAGGACAACCTCACCATGGCGTCCGACATCTACGGGTCGCTGGTGGGGGCGAGCCTTGCCCAGGTGCTCACCGAAAAGCGGCCGCTGCATTTCCTGTCGATCGACGGGCAGGAACCGACCGTCGACAATCTCGAGCGCGGCCTCTATCCCTATCAGAAGCTCTTCTACATCGTGCAGCCGGCAGAGCCCACGGCGCTCGCCGAGCGCTTCATCTCCTTTGTCCGCTCGGATGCCGGCGTGGCTCTATTGCGAGAGGCTGCATGTCTGCCTATCGCAAACTGAACGCGAGCATCAATCTGAAGCCGCGCATCCGCGCGGCCTTTGTCGTTGCGGTTTTGCTTTCGGTGGTCCCGCCGCTGACCTATGCCACGGTTTCGATCGGCTACCTCGGCCGCCACGTGGCCTTCGTTGCGCAATTGCAGGCCGCGCGGCTTTCCAAATACATCTACACCCAGGAAACCATGTGGCAGTACCAGCGGGTGAGGCTGGCCGAAATCCTTGAGCTCGACGAGAGCCAGCTTGCCGAAACCCAATTGACGGTGTTTCGCGCCAACGGCCGCAAGATCCTGTCGGTCGGGACCGATCCCGGCCGCCTCAACCTTTCGCGGTCCGCGCCGCTGGTGTCGGCCGGAAAGCTGGTCGGCAGGACCGAGGTCAGCATTCCGCTCGCCGGTCTTGCCTTTCAGGTGCTGGGGCTTGCCGTGCTCAGCACGCTGTTCGGCATCACCGCCTATTTTGCCCGGGTCCGGCCGTTGCGTTCGCTCAACACGGCGGTCCGGCAGCTCGAGGATTTCAGCGACAGCCTGAGACGGCGCACCGCGCAGCTCTACGAAGCCCAGGCATTGGGCAAGATCGGCGACTGGAGCTATGATTTCGGAGCCCGGAACCTGTGGTGGTCTGACGAAGTCTATCGGCTTCTGCACTACTCTCGCAATTTCGTCCCCAGCTATGGCGCGGTTCTGTCGCTCTATGCCGGAGACGGCGCGCGGCGACTGATCGAATCCCAGGTCCAGGCGCGGCGCGACGGCACCATCAGCAAGATCGACCTCAGGGCCCGTCGCGGCGATGGCTCGATCGGCCATTTCGCCGTCACCACGAAGACGCGCTATGACGACAGCGGCAATGCGGTGGGGATCTACGGCACCATCCAGGACATCAGCGACCGCAAGGAGGCCGAAGCCCAGCTCGAGCAGCTCGCCTATCACGACCCGCTGACGGGGCTCGCCAACCGCGCGCTGTTCCAGCGCCGCCTCGATGACATGATCGACCGGTGCATGCGCAAGGCGTCCAACGGGGCGTTGCTGTTGCTCGATCTCGACCGGTTCAAGGACGTCAACGACACGCTCGGGCACACCACCGGCGATGCACTTCTGGTCCGGATCGCCCATCTGCTCTCCCGCACCCTGGGCAACCAGCACTTCATCGCCCGGCTGGGCGGCGACGAGTTTGCGGTCGTCGCGGAAAGCGCAACGGGCGATCTGGATTGGCAGGCGGTCGCCGGCGAAGTGCTGAAGGTGATTTCCGGCACCACCATGATCGACCAGGTCGATATCGCCATCGGCACCAGCATCGGCATCGCGCGCGTACCGGACCACGGCGCCTGCGTGACCGACCTTCTGCGCAATGCCGATCTGGCGCTGTACCGGGCGAAGGAGGAAGGGCGGGGGCGCTATGCAGTGTTCGAGCCCGGGATGGATGAAGCGGTGCAGCGCAAGGTGGCCTTCGCCAGCGATCTACGCGCGGCCTTGCAGGACGACCTGGGGCTGATGCTGCATTACCAGCCGCAGATCGATCTTGCGACCGACCGGGTCAAGGGCTTCGAAGCCCTGATCCGCTGGAACCACCCCACGCTCGGCCCGATTTCGCCCTCGGTCTTCATCCCCATCGCCGAAAGCTCGCATCTGATCTGCGACATCGGCCACTGGGTGCTGCGCCAGGCCGTGCTCCAGGCCAAGGCCTGGCTCGATGCCGGCGCGCCGCCGCGCGAAGTCGCGGTCAATGTCTCGGTGGCGCAACTGTGGGGCACGGACCTCGTCACCGATGTGGGCCAGGTGCTGGCCGAAACCGGGTTCCCGCCGGAGCTATTGTGCCTGGAACTGACCGAATCGCTTCTGGTGGACCAGGAGGAAACCCGCGTCCGCTCGGTGCTGAAGGCGCTGAAGGCCCATGGCGTGGTGCTCGCGCTCGACGATTTCGGCACCGGCTTCTCGTCGCTCGGCTATCTCACCCAGCTTCCCTTCGACAAGCTCAAGATCGACCGGATCTTCATCGATGGCGTGACCGGCTCCGAACGCCGGACCGAACTTCTGCGCGGCATCATCGGGCTTGGCCGAGGCCTCGGCATGACGACCGTCGCCGAAGGCGCGGAAACGCCGGAAGAGGTCGCGCTGCTGCGTGAACTGGGCTGTGACGTGGTGCAGGGCTTCGTCTTTGCCCGTCCGCAACCCGCCGAGGACGCGCTCGGCTTCGCGCTGCGCCAGGACGGGGCTGCACTCGGGGCGGCGGAGGCGCGGCATGAAGTGGCCGCTGCGTCCGGGCGGCGCGCGCGCCGGTAGGGCGACGTTGTGCCGCCGCAGCTTGCGCTATCTTCTCCCGGAACTGAAAGAATGGTGGGCGCGACAGGGATTGAACCTGTGACCCCTGCCGTGTGAAGGCAGTGCTCTCCCGCTGAGCTACGCGCCCGTCGCTGACGCCGGAGTGATCCGGTGCGATCGGCTGAGCGGCGGTATAAGCGCAGCTTGGGGCAGGCGTCAAGCACCAGATCGCACGTCGATGCACAAGCCTGTGGGTCGGCTGCCGGAAGTCTGGGTCTGGCCGCCCTCCAGCTTGGCGGAAAATCAGCCGCGACCGGCGCGGGCGGCGATCAGGTCGATGACCATGCCCGGGGTCAGGTCGTCGAAATGATCGATGACGATGTCGGGGTCGAAATCGGTGACTGGCTTGTCGGAATAGCCGAAGGGCACGGCGATCGCCGGCACGCCGGCATTCTGCGCGGCGCGGATGTCGTTGACGCTGTCGCCGATCATCACCGCATGCGTCCTGTCTGCGCCGGCCTTGTCTATGGTGCCGAGAATGTGGTCGCCATGCGGCTTCTTGACCTTGAAGGTGTCGCCGCCGGTGATGGCGGCGAAGCGTCGGGTCAGGTCGAGGCTGTCGAGCAGGCGCAGCGCCAGGCCTTCGGACTTGTTGGTGCACACCGCAAACCGCATGCCCGCGGCCTCGAGCCGGTCGAGTGCCGCGATCAGCCCGGGATAGGGCTGCGAGCGGCCGGGCATTTCGGCGGAATAATGCACCAGAAAGGCGTCGAAGGCGGATTCGAGCTGTTCGGGCGAGGAGGGGTGGCCGTGATGCGCCCAGGCCCGCTCGATCATCGCCTTGGCGCCCTGGCCGACGAGCCAGGTCATGTCCTCGAAGGTGACGGGTTCAAGCCCGTTGAGGCCGAGCACATGGTTCAAGCTCGCCATCAGGTCCGGCGCGGTGTCGAGCAGGGTGCCGTCGAGGTCGAAGATGACGAGGGGAGAGGTCATGTGCGCTCCGGGGTGGGTGGTTTCGGTGCGGGTTCCCTAGCGCCTGTGGGCGGGGCTGGCAATGCCGCGGCGACCAGCGCGTCGCCGGAGCGGGGCCGCGGCGGCGGAACGGCGGGGCGCGTCAGACGGGCTTTGCCTCCCCGCATCTTACATGCTAACAGGCCATCCGGTATCAACAACGACGGAAAGCTGGCATGGACGCCCGGCAACTCAAAATCGCGGCAGCGCAGGCGGCACTCGATCACGTCGAGGACGGAATGCGGCTGGGGATCGGAACCGGGTCGACCGCGGATGAATTCGTCCGGCTGCTGGCCGAAAAGGTGGCCGACGGCTTTGCCATCCAGGGAGTGCCGACCTCGGAACGCACCGCGCGGCTCTGCGTCGAACTCGGGGTGCCGCTGTTCTCGCTCGACGACCTGCCGGAACTCGACCTGACCATCGACGGCGCCGACGAGGTCGACGGCGCGCTCGGCCTGATCAAGGGCGGCGGCGGCGCGCTGCTGCGCGAGAAGATCGTCGCTGCGGCATCCGCGCGCATGATCGTGATCGCCGATGAAAGCAAGCTCGTCGATACGCTCGGCCGGTTCCCGCTGCCGATCGAGGTGGCCCCGTTCGGCCTGACGGCGACCCGGCTTGCGGTCGAGCGGCTTGCCGCGCGGCTCGGCCTGACCGGCGACATCGTGCAGCGTCCCGACAAGGATGGACCCTATCTCACCGATGGCGGACATTTCATTCTCGATGCATCATTTGGCCGCATTCCCGATGCAGAAGCGCTCGCAATCGGACTGGCCGCGATTCCCGGTGTGGTCGAGCACGGACTCTTTCTCAACATGGCGGATGCCGCGATCATCGCTTCGCAAAGTGGCGCGCGGACATTGACGGCGAAGACTTAAACAGGAGTGACACCGAACATGACTATCTTTACCGGTCTCAAGCGTTTCGGCGCGGGTTTGATCGTGGCGTCGAGCCTCGTCATTGCGGGCCACTCGGCGCTCGCGCAGGATATCAGCGATGATCACATTGCAGCCGCCCGTGCTGCCATAGCCGCGCTCAAGTCCACCGACCAGTTCGACGCGGTGATTCCGGCGGCCGCCGAGCAGCTCAAGGTCGAGCTGATTCGCTCCAATGCCGACCTTCAGGAAGTCATCAGCGCCACCATCGACGAGGAAGCGCTCAAGATCGTGCCGCGTCGCGCCGACCTGGAAAAGGAAGCCGCGCAGATCTACGCCAAGGCCTTTACGAAGGAAGAGCTGCAGGCGATCGCCGATTTCTACAATTCCGGCCCCGGCAAGAAGCTGATCGACAACGGCCCGCTGGTCACCCGCGAACTGATCAAGTCGGCCGAGATCTGGTCTTCGGGCATCGCCCGCGATCTGGCGCAGAACGTCAACCAGGCGCTGCAGGAAAAGATCGGCGCGCGGCCGAAGGTCGGCGACGAAGAAGTCATGCCCAAGAACTGACGCGGGCGAGGGGCCTGCCGGTCCGGGTCTCGGACGCGGGCAGCCGTGCCCTTCCGATGCGCCGGCCGCTTGCTTCACGCAACCGTGCGCCATGTTTGAAAGCCCGGACCCGTTCCGGGCTTTTCTTTTGCGGCCGCTCGGTTAAAACACCGGCTCTGCCGGCGCCCGCCGGCCCTGCCACCCCCAGCGGCGTCCCCGACTGCGCCGCAGCGCGCGAAAAGGACCAGCTTTCATGAGCGATTACGACTTCGACCTCTTCGTCATCGGTGGCGGCTCGGGGGGCGTGCGCGCGGCGCGGCTTGCCGCCTCGCTCGGCAAGAAGGTGGCGATCGCGGAGGAATACCGGTTCGGCGGCACCTGCGTGATCCGCGGCTGCGTGCCCAAGAAGCTGTTCGTCTACGCCTCGCAGTTCCACGAGCATTTCGGGGATTCGCGCGGCTTCGGCTGGACGCCGGGCGAGGCAAGCTTCGACTGGCCCACGCTGATTGCCAACAAGGACCGTGAGATCGACCGGCTGGAGGCGCTCTACCGGCGCGGGCTGGAAAACGCCGGTGCGGAAATCATCGCCTCGCGCGCCGAACTCACCGGGCCGCATTCGGTGCTGCTCAAGGCCACGGGGCAGACCGTGACGGCCGAGCGGATTTTGATCGCGGTCGGCGGCCGCGCCAACCCGCATGCGGCGCTGCCGGGCCACGAGTTCTGCATCAGTTCCAACGAGGCGTTTCACCTCGAGGAACTGCCGAAATCGATCCTGATTGCCGGCGGCGGTTATATTGCCGTCGAATTCGCCAATATCTTCCATGGGCTCGGCGTCGAGACCACGCTGATTTATCGCGGCAAGGAGATCCTGTCGCGCTTCGACCAGGACATGCGCCGCGGCTTGCACGAAGCCATGGAGCAGAAGGGCATTCGCATCCTCTGCCACGAGGTCTTCACCAAGATCGAGCGCGGGGCGGACGGCCGGCTTGTCGCGCAGACCTCGGGCGACAAGGTACTTGAGGCCGACCAGGTGATGCTGGCGCTCGGCCGCGATCCCAACACCGAGGGTCTCGGGCTCGAGGCCGCGGGCGTGAAGACCGGGGTGAAGGGCGAGATCCTGGTCGACGCGTATTCGCGCACCAATGTCGAAAGCATCTATGCGGTGGGCGACGTGACCGACCGGGTGCAACTGACCCCGGTGGCGATCCACGAGGCGATGTGCCTGATCCAGACGCTCTACCACGACAATCCGACCTCGCCCGACCATGACATGATCGCGACCGCCGTGTTCTCGCAACCCGAGATCGGCACCGTGGGGCTCTCGGAAGAGGAGGCGGCGCACCGCTACGACGAACTCGAGATCTATCGTGCCGCCTTCCGGCCGATGAAGGCGACGCTGTCGGGGCGCGAGGAAAAGACCGTCATGAAGATCGTCGTCAACGCCGCCGACAGAAAGGTGCTCGGCGTCCACATCTTGGGCCACGACGCCGGCGAGATGGCGCAGCTCCTCGGCATCGCCCTCAAGGCGGGCTGCACCAAGGACGATTTCGACCGCACCATGGCGGTACACCCGACCGCGAGCGAGGAGCTGGTGACGATGTACCAGCCGAGCTACCGCGTGAAGGGCGGTCAGCGGGTGTGAGAACAGGGCAGGCGGACCCGGTATGCGCGGCCGGGTCTGGCGGTGACAGTCGCCGCCGCGCGCGCCTGCCGCGGGTCAACCACACCGCCAGGCGGATCGCCCAGTCGAGATATTGCCATTCCGCACGCTCGAGCGGATCGTCGAAGGCATGCCACCGCTGGGCATGGGCGCCATGTGTCCAGATCATCATCCATGCCAGACGCATCGTCTCGCCTCCTTGGTGTTGCGATGGACCGGACTTAGTCGTCATGACGCGCGATCTGTAGCGGCGGGATTGAAAGGGGCTTTTCAGCGGTGAAAAATGGCAATCGCCCCATGCCGCGCCTATCTTCGGGACGCGACAGTTCATTTTCACGGAGCCGGCCATGGCGGACGCCAACTGGGACGATTTGCAGCTGTTTCTCCAGGTCGCGGAGCGCGGCGGCCTGAGCGCGGCCGCGGCCGGCAGCGGGCTGAGCGCCGCCACGATCGGCCGTCGCATGCTGGCGCTGGAGCGGACGCTGGGCCGCAGCCTGTTCGTGCGCAGCCAGCAGGGATACCGGCTCGCCCATGACGGCCGGATCCTGCTCGAGCGGGTGCGGGTGATGCGCCAGGCGGCCGAAGGCATCGCCGACTGGCACAGGGACGCCTTCGCGCTGCCGATCGTCTCCCTTGCCGCCGAGCCCTGGCTGGTGCCCTATCTCGCCGCAAACATTGCCGCGATCCGCACGGCGACCGATTCCTTTCGGCTCTGCATCAAGACCGCCGACGCCGATCTCGACCTGAGCTTCCGCGGAGCCGACGTGGCGGTCGTGGGCGTCGAGCCGGTGTCGGGTAATCTCGCCAGGCGGGGCAGCGTGATCCAGCGCTACGCCGTCTACCGGTCCCGTGATCGCGCCGAGGTCGACAACCTGCCTTGGATCTCGATCAGCACCGAGTTCGCGCGCGCCCATGCGGACCGTTACGTCTTCGAGACCCACGAAGCCGGGATCCTGACCTGGACCGACGACGCGCGGCTGGTGGAAACGCTGGTTGAGGCGGGGGCAGGGCGCGGCGTGCTGCCGGTGTTTGTCGGCGACGCCAATCCGGCGATCGAGCGAGAAGGCGAGACACTCGCAGCCCTCGACCATCCGCTGTGGATCGTCGCCCATGACGACGACCGCCACCGGCCGGAAGTGCGGCTGGTCATCGACCGGGTGGCGGAGCTGTTCGCACGGGAGGCTGGCCGCTTCCTCGGCTGACCGGTTGAGGGCGGACGCTCCTGCAGGTCCACGCCAGCGCGAAGCGGTGTCTGAAAAGAAAGAAGACCAGCGACGCCCTCTTCCCCCATCTGACCGTTGCCGATCCGCGGCTGCTCTCCGGTGGGGTCACGCGTGCCCAGCGCGCCGGATTGTCGGTCAGGCTCGAAGGTGAGGCCACGCCAGGTTCTGGTGGGAGCGGCTTGCCGGATGTGCGGGTGACGCTGGAGACACGGGTGCAGGCCAGGCGGGTCTGGATGTGGCCTCGCCATCCGCCGCTGCGGAGGTGGAGATTGGCGGCCTCAAGCTGCAATTGGCCGGTACGTAGGGCCTTGGCCAAACAGCCTTCGATGGTCCTGTTGCCTCCCGGCGCAACGGTCAGCGCGGTCGAACGGGCCATGCCCGGACAGGCCGCCAGATGATCCTGAAATGAGGCGAGTGTTGCGCGGGCGACACGAGTGCCACGTTGTCTGCATTGCCCAAATCGGGTAGTGGTCGGGCAGAGATACAACCATTTGAGTCTGGATTTTCTGGATTGGCCCGCAGGTTGGGGCGGGGGCGACTGCGCCACATTTTTTACCGCGGATGACGGATCCGCGCGGTTCCGAGGGAATGGATGCAAACGAACTGCTTTTCCGGGGTCAATTGGTCCCTGTTTCCCTCTTGCGGGCTTTTTCGCTGGCTGCTGCTTCCGCTCTGGGCCCTGCTCCTGGCCTTTGTCTTCCTGTCGGCCCCCGCGATGGCCGCGCAATCAACCGCCTGCACCACCATCAACAGCGAATGGGGGGGCGGCAAGAGCCTCAGTGCACCGCCGCTCGCCTCGCAGACTGTTGAAGGCAACAGCTATTCCGGCTTCGCCGTCGGCGAAACCCTGACCTGGACCGCCAACGGAACCTCAGTCCAGGGAAGTGGCACCTATGTGAATTACTGGATTACCGACGATATCGATTACGCCTGGGAGGATTCCGCTGAATCCCAGACAACAGGCAGCCTCTCCGACACCGGATCACATACCTTCGCGGCGGGCGAGAGCGATACTGTATGGGTGGAGATTGCGCTGCTCTATGGCACGCCTGGAGACACGGCGGAGGTGACGATGTCGGTGACCTGCACGCCCCCGGGCGGGTCGGTCACCATCACGCTCTCGCCTGCGGCCGGCGCCCTGAATGCCGGGCAAGTCGGAACGGCCTATACGCAGACCATCACCGCCTCGGGCGGCACCGCGCCTTACAGCTACGCCGTGACGTCCGGCTCGCTGCCGGCGGGGCTCACGCTGTCAACTGGCGGTGTCCTGTCGGGCACGCCGACGACGGCGGCCAGCGCCAGCTTCACCGTGACTGCCACGGATGCGAACAACGACACCGGCGACGCGGCCTATACGCTGCAGGTGAATGCCGCGCCCGTCGTGGTCACCCTCTCGCCAGCGGCCGGCGCCCTGAATGCCGGGCAAGTCGGAACGGCCTATACGCAGACCATCACCGCCTCGGGCGGCACCGCGCCTTACAGCTACGCCGTGACGTCCGGCTCGCTGCCGGCGGGGCTCACGCTGTCAACTGGCGGTGTCCTGTCGGGCACGCCGACGACGGCGGCCAGCGCCAGCTTCACCGTGACTGCCACGGATGCGAACAACGACACCGGCGACGCGGCCTATACGCTGCAGGTGAATGCCGCGCCCGTCGTGGTCACCCTCTCGCCAGCGGCCGGCGCCCTGAATGCCGGGCAAGTCGGACGGATGCGAACAACGACACCGGCGACGCGGCCTATACGCTGCAGGTGAATGCCGCGCCCGTCGTGGTCACCCTCTCGCCAGCGGCCGGTGCCTTGAGTGCGGGTGAGGTCGGGACGGCCTATACGCAGACCATCACCGCTTCGGGGGGCACCGCGCCTTACAGCTATGCGGTGACGGCCGGCTCGCTGCCGGCAGGGCTCACGCTGTCAACTGGCGGCGTCCTGTCCGGCACGCCGACGACCGCGGCCAGCGCCAGCTTCACCGTGACGGCCACGGATGCGAACAACGACACCGGCGACGCGGCCTATACGCTGCAGGTGAATGCCGGGCCGGCGACCTTTGTGTTCGATCCCGCCGGCGGTGCGCTTCCTGAAGCAATGGACGGGGAAGATTATTCAGCGCAGATCACAGCGACCGGAGGCACCGGCATGTTGATCTACAGCCTCGCATCGGGCGCGATGCCCGCCGGTCTGGTGCTGAACGTTTCCACCGGCGAATTGACCGGGCCAATCGCTGAAGGCGCCGAAGGCAGCTACACGTTCACGATCCAGGTCATGGATGGCAATGGCAGCACCGGAACCGCCACCTATTCGCTCGTCGTCGGCGCGCGGGAGGTGAAGGTGACGGACAAGGCCGTGGACGTTGCGCCCGGATCGGCGCCCACCAATGTCAATCTCGAACAGGGCGCGACCGGTGGCCCCTTCACGGCCGCCGAAGTCGTTGCCGTCTTTCCCGCCAATGCCGGGACCGCGGAGATCGTCAATGGCGAGTTCGCACTGGCGGGTCCCCCCGGGCCCCTCGGCTGGTATCTCAAGTTCATTCCGAACCCGGCCTATTCCGGGCAGGTCAGCGTCCAGTTCCGCCTGATCAGTGGCCTCGGCGTCTCCAATACCGGAACCGTGACCTATAATCTGGGCTATGACCCGGCCGCGGTTGCAGTCGACATGGACACGCTCGTTCATGGCTTCGTTCAGACCAGGCAGAACCTGATTGCCTCGACGATCAAGGCTCCCGGCTTGCTCGAGCGCCGGCGGATGGCCGCCGCGACCGACCCGGTTACGGCCCGCATGTCGCCGGCCGGGGACGGGGTTGTGCTGGGCTTTTCCACCGGCCTGGCGCAGATCGAGGCCGCCCGCCATGCGGCAGGCGGCGCCGTTTCGGTCGATCCGTCGCCCTTCAACGTCTGGATCGACGGGACCTTCATGCTGCATAATCGCGCGCAGAACGATCATCGCTGGGGCAACTTCGCGATGGTGTCCGCCGGCGCCGACTACCTTCTGTCGCAAAGGGCGCTGCTCGGCCTGAGCTTCCACTTTGACCGCATGACCGACCCCACCGACGCGGATGCGACGTTGAAGGGCAATGGCTGGTTGATTGGCCCCTATGCCTCGTTCGAGATCGGCAACGGGGTGTTCTGGGACGCAAGCGCCTTCTACGGCGGTTCGTCCAACTCCATCGACACCGCGTTCTGGGACGGGAATTTCGACACGCGCCGCTGGCTGTTCGACACCTCGATCACAGGGCAATGGAAGCTCGACGAGGTGACGACGCTGACGCCGCGATTGCGGGCTGTCTATCTGTCGGAAACAGTCGAAGACTATGCCGTCAGCAACGGCGCCGGCGACGTGATCGGTCTCGGAGGCTTCACCACCGATCAGTTCCGGCTGAGCCTCGGCGCGGAAATTGCCCGGCAGTTCATGCTGGAGGATGGCGCGGTCCTGACGCCAAAGCTCGGCGCAACAGGAGGGGTCTCGGGTCTCGACGGCTCGGGCGCGTTCGGCCAGCTGTCTGCGGGCGTTTCCTACCAGACGCCGGATGCCTGGACCTTCAATGGTGGCCTGCTGTTCAATGTCGAGGGTGACGGGCAGATGTCGGTTGGCGCGAAGATCAGGGTTGGCGCGCAGTTCTGAACCGGGGTCGTGGGAGGCCGCGACAAGCGGCGGCTCAACGCAGCCGGCCGCCGCCCGCGTTCGATCATGTCGGATATGCGGAAGCCCTTGGCCCGGAAACGAACTCTCGCAAAGGGCTGCACATCTCCACGCTAAGCCCTGTCGGCTTCGGGCAAGACCGCCGCAATGGAAGCCGGCACGGAGGCTGGCGACAGTGCCGAAAATCCCGCTCGTGGCATCCGCCTGCAATCGACACCGGGGAGGCCAGCTTGCGGTGGGTTGCGACCGGAGGGATAACCAGCTCTGGCGCCGGGGAGGGCATCGCTCACGGGTTTCAGGCACACGCTGACATCGCATGAATTTTTGACTTCGCGACCGGATCTCCCATGTGCCATGGGGCGGGGCACCCCGGACCAATGGCGGCAAGCCGACACGCGAAGGAGAGATCATGGCGCCCATCGACGATTTCGAGAAACTCGCGCAAAAGGGCGGGCTTGTCGGCTATTTCGGCTACGGCTCGCTCGTCAACCGGACCACGCTCCGGACCGATGTGGTGGCGGCATGGCCGGTGCGGCTCCGCGGCTGGCGTCGCACCTGGCGCGCGCGCCCGGACATGGGGCCGACGCCGCTTGCCGCGCTGCAGAGCGGACCGACGCCCAGCCTGCTGAGCGCGCATCCGGCGCCGGGGGCGGCGATCGACGGTCTTCTGGTGATCGACCACGCGCGCAACCTCGAAGCGGTCGACGCCCGCGAATTCCGCTATCACCGCCGCGAGATCGCCTTGTCCAACCTGGGCTTTGCCGGGGAGGTGCCGGCGCTTGCGCGCCAAGCGGATATCCCGCTTTACGTCTACGAGGCGCGCACGGAGCATCCGCCGGTCGAAGGACCGTGCGCCATCCTGCGCTCCTATCTTGATGCGGTGATGCAGGGTTTCCTGCACGAATTCGGCGAGGCGGGTTTGCACCGCTTCGTGGACGAGACCGAGGCCTTTGACATGCCGATTCACGAGGACCGGCACGCGCCGGTCTATGCCCGCGCGGTCACGCTCACGCCCGCCGAGGTGGTGCTGTTCGATGCGGCACTTTCGTCACGCCAAGCTGCCCGCAAAAGCTGATTCTCGCATGCCGGGTTTGCAGGGGGCGAAATGATCGCTATAAGCCCAGCGCATTGAAAGGTCCGCGGGCATCCGCCCGTCCAACACGGTGAACGACATGGCACAAAACTGGTCCCCCTCGAGCTGGCGCAACAAACCGATCCAGCAGGTCCCGGACTATCCGGACGCGGCTGCACTGGCCCAGACCGAAGCACGCCTGGCCAAGTTTCCACCGCTTGTTTTTGCGGGTGAGGCCCGACGGCTGAAATCGGCGCTTGCCGGGGTCGCCGAAGGCAGGGGCTTTCTGCTTCAGGGTGGGGATTGCGCCGAAAGCTTCGTCGAGCACGAAGCCGACAATATCCGCGACTTCTTCCGCGTGTTCCTGCAGATGGCGGTGGTGCTGACCTTCGGCGCGCAGCAGCCTGTGGTCAAGATCGGCCGCATTGCCGGCCAGTTCGCCAAGCCGCGCTCCTCCGGCATCGAGCGCCAGGGCGATGTCGAACTTCCGAGCTACCGCGGCGACATCATCAACGGCATCGAATTCTCCGAAGCCGAGCGCATCCCCAATCCGGAACGCCAGATCATGGCCTACCGGCAGTCGGCGGCGACGCTCAACCTGCTGCGCGCCTTCGCGCAGGGCGGCTACGCCAATCTCGACAACGTGCACAAATGGATGCTCGGCTTCGTGAAAGACAGCCCGCAGGCCGAGCGCTACCGTGCGCTTGCCGACCGGATTTCCGAGACCATGGATTTCATGAAGGCAATCGGGATCACGGCCGACAATCACGCCAATCTGCGCGAGACCGATTTCTTCACCAGCCACGAGGCGCTGCTTCTGGGCTACGAGGAAGCGATGACGCGTACCGACTCGACCTCGGGCGATGCCTATGCCACCTCGGGCCACATGATCTGGATCGGCGACCGCACGCGCCAGCCCGACCACGCCCATGTGGAATATGCCCGCGGCATCAAGAACCCGATCGGGCTCAAATGCGGCCCCTCGCTCGAAGCCGACGAACTGCTGACGCTGATCGACATCCTGAACCCGTCCAACGAGCCGGGCCGGCTCACGCTGATCGCCCGCTTCGGCCACGACAAGGTCGCCGATCACCTGCCGCGGCTGATCCGCGCCGTCGAGCGCGAGGGCCGCAAGGTGGTGTGGTCGTGCGATCCGATGCACGGCAACACGATCACGCTCAACTCCTACAAGACCCGTCCGTTCGAGCGGATCCTGTCGGAGGTGGATAGCTTCTTCCAGATCCACCGCGCCGAGGGCACCCATCCGGGTGGCATCCATATCGAGATGACCGGCAAGAACGTGACCGAGTGCACCGGCGGCGCCCGGGCATTGACCGGCGACGATCTGCGCGACCGTTACCACACCCATTGCGACCCGCGGCTCAACGCCGACCAGGCGCTCGAACTCGCCTTCCTGGTGGCCGAGCGCATGAAGGGCGGCCGCGACGAGCAGAAGGCCGTGGTCAACGGCTGACAATCCCGGGGACAGTCGACGCAGACTGTCCCCGGACTTCTCCCGCGTCCTGCCGCGGCCGGGGGCTTGGATCGCCGGTGCCTGTCTGTATAGTCTCGAACGCTCTTTGGCGTGGGGAACCAACAGATGGGAAAACCGCTATCTCTTGTGCGGCTGTTTCGTGCAGGCCTGCTCCTGCCGGTCTTGCTCGTGCCGCTCCTGCTCGGGTGCTTGCCAGGATTGGCGGTCCGGGCCGCTGCCGCCGACCGGGTGGCGCTCGTCATCGGCAACGGTGCCTACCGCCACGCCGTCGAATTGCCCAATCCCCGCAACGATGCCACCGACATGGCCGTGCTTCTGCGCCGGCTCGACTTCGAGGTGATCGAGGGCGTGGATCTTGAGCGCGCGGAGATGGAGGCCACCATTCGCGCTTTTGCGGCGGCGGCCACCGATGCGCGCACGGTGCTGTTCTTCTATGCCGGCCACGGCATGCAGGTCGACGGACGGAACTACCTCATTCCGGTCGATGCCCGGCTTGAAGACCGCACCGCGCTTGATTTCGAGGCGATCGATGCGGAGCGCGTCTACACCTACATGGCGGGCGAGGGGAAGGTGGCCATCGCCTTCCTCGACGCCTGCCGCGACAATCCGCTGGCGCGCGGGTTCCGGCGCAGCCTCGGCACCTCCAGGTCGAATTCGGTTGGCGTCGGCCTGGCGCCGATCTCGACCTCCGGCAGCGGCCTGTTCATCGCCTTCGCCACTGCGCCCGGCGATGTCGCCGCCGATGGCGAGGGGCGCAACAGCCCGTTCACGGCGGCGCTTCTGTCCAAGCTCGAGACGCCCGGTCTCGAAATCCAGCAGGTGATGACCCGGGTCAAGATCGACGTCCAGGCGCGAACCCAGGGCCGCCAGCGGCCGTGGCACAGTTCGGATCTGGGCACCGATGTCTTCCTGGCACCATTGCCGGCGAAGCAAACACCTGTCGTGCCGGCACCCGAGCCCCCGCAACCCGACCCGTCCGCAGCGTCCGGCCCCGGTTCCGATCCGTGCCGTGATGCCGCCGCCCATTGGGCTGCGATATCCGGACGCAAGACCGCGGTGTTGTACGAAGATCATCTCAAGCGCTTCCCGACCTGTTCCTTTGCCTCGATCGCCCGGCTGGAGCTTCAGGAAATCCGCAACAGCGGCGGGGTGCCTGCGCCCGAGACGGCTGGGCGCGCGGGCGAAAACCAATGTGACAGGCTTGCGGCGATGCCGCAGGACCAGCAGCGCCTGGCCGGCGTCAAGGGCGTGGCCTTCGACAAGATCGGCACCGCTGCGGCGATTGCCGCCTGCGAGGCCGCGGTGCGCGACTTTCCCGATGTGCCGCGTTTCGCGTTTCAGCTGGGACGATCGCTCGACGCCGCAAAGAAGTTCAGCGAGGCGCTCGGCTGGTACCGCAAGGCGGCCGGGGCCGGGCATGTCGCGGCGCTCAACAACATCGCCTTCCTCTACCGGTACGGTGACGGAGTGGCGCAGGACACGCGCGAGGCATTGCGCCTCTACGAGGAAGCGTTCGAAAAGGGTTTTGCCGAGTCCGGTGCTGCGATTGCCTCAATGTACCATAACGGCGAAGGCGTTGCCGCCGACGCGGCGGAATATGTGCGCTGGCATCGCAAGGCCGCCGACATGGGGCGCCGGGAGAGCATGTATGCGCTAGGCATGGCCTACCGCGAGGGGGACGGCGTCGACAAGGACCCTGAGGCCGCCTTTGAATGGCTGGAAAAGGCGGCCGACGAAGGCAATGGTGTGCCCGACGCGATATATTACGTCGCCAGTTCCTATGACGAAGGCATCGGTGTTTCCGTCAATCCACGGCTTGCCGCGGACTGGATGCTCAAGGCTGCCACCGCGGGCGATTCCCACGCGATGTACACGCTCGGTTACTTCTACTACACCGGCAAGGGCGTCAAGCAGGACAACACGGAAGCCATGGGCTGGTATTACCGCGCGGCCGCTGCGGGCAGTCCGGATGCGATGTACATGGCGGCATTCGGGCTCGATGGCGGTATCGGCGTCGCTCGGGACCGGGGCGCGGCCGCGCCGTGGCTCGTCAAGGCTCTCAGGGCGTCGAGCGAGTTCACCCGCGACATGCTCAAGACCTCGCCGGAGACCTTCAGCCTGGAAGCGCGCAAGGCGCTGCAACAGCTTCTCAGGCAGGAAGGGGTGTATGACGGACCCATCGACGGAAATTTCGGCCGCGGCACGCAAGCCGCGATCGACAAGATCTACGGCAAGGCCTAACGGACGCCCGGGCGACCGGCCATGTCGCAGCTGTCGGTGGAATGGCAGCGCGGCTCATGCTTCAATCGCCGCGGTTCAATATCGCAGCCCACGGAGTTTTCATGCCAGACGATCAGATCCGCACCGGCCGGTGCAATTGCGGCGCGGTCCGGTTCCGCACGCGCGGACCCTTGCGCGAGGTGGTGGCCTGCCACTGCTCGCAGTGCCGGCGCCAGACCGGGCTCTATTACGCCGCGACCAATGTGGCCGACGATCATGTCGAGGTCGAGGGGGCGGAGGCGATCAGCTGGTATCAGGCCTCCGAGACCGCCCGGCGCGGCTTTTGCGCGACCTGCGGCTCGGCGCTGTTCTGGAAGCAGCGCGACGCCACGCATGTGTCGATCCTCGCTGGCGCCTTCGACCAGCCATCGGGGCTTCGGATCGCCCGGCACATCTTCTGCGCCGACAAGGGCGATTTCTACGACATTGTGGACGGGCTGCCGCAAGTCTGACACGGCAGCGGCAGCTGCGGGGCCCGGCAGAGCCAACCTGCAGACCAAGCAGGCAGGAGGGCAGGGCAACCCGCCTGTCAATCGCGGGCGCGATGTCGGAGGGCTCCCCGGCCTTTCGCGCGGAGCGGGTCCGCCTACTGCACCAGCACGGGACGCCTGCACTTGGCGTAGCTGACATGCATGTCGGCTTCGCCCACTTTGACGCCGAGCGCCAGCAGGGTGTTGTAGACGATGGCGTCGAGCGGTTTCGTCAGGCCCGCGAGCGCGTCGGCGACGGCAGCGAGCAGCGTCTGGTGCGTGCCCAGCGAAATGCCTGCAACGTCGATCCTGAGATCGAGGTTCTTCAGCAGCGACGTCTGGAGCGAGGTCAGCGTGTCCCGGGTCGAGACGGATTTGACGCGGGCGCTGGCAATGTCGCTGGCGTCGAAGCTCAGGACGGTGGGTGTGAGGTTCGTCGCGTTGGTATAGCCCAGCGCCGAAATGTCGATCAGCGCCGTATCCAGCAGCTTGGCCGTGGTGACGCGCGGCTTCGCTCCGAAATTGACCAAGGCCTTGGGGTCGACCTCGCCGAGACTGACTTCCGCTATGCCGGGAACGGCCTCCAGCTTGACGGTCGGGGTCATGCCGGATTTGCAGGTGGCATCGGCAAGCCTGGCTTCGGCATGGGCGAGTTCGAGGTAAAGCGGAACGCGCAGCCGCGCGCCGCCGAGGGCCACGAGCCTGTCGGTCTCCAGTTCCACCAGCAGACGCGTCTGGGCCGTGCGGACGATGGTTCCTGTTTCGCCGACCGCGGCACTTGGCGTGAAGACCGGCGGCTCTCCTACCGCGAGGCTGACCCTGGCGGACGCAATCCCGGGGAGGGACAGGTCGAACCGGGAGGCGATCTGGTTTTCGTGGTTGGCGACGGCCGTGGCCGTGGAGATCATCGAAAACGCATCGACGGCCACGCCCAGATTGCTGGCGGTTCCGATCTTGCTGTCGGCAAACGTGCCGAGATCGATGACCCTTCCGATATCGATCACCAGTTCGCTTCTGGTGAGTTGCTTTGACAACTTGTCGAGGGCGGAGACGAGCCGCGCCGACCCGGCGCCGGTTGCCGAGCGGGCCATCGCGTCAAGCAGTTCGGGAACCCCGATTTCCGCATCCAGCACGTCCTGGTAGGTGCCGGCCGTCAGATTGAGATCCGTGCCGATCAGGTCGATGGTCTTGACGATATCGATATCGGTCGCCGCCAGGGCGTCATAATCCATTGCGTCGAGCGTGATCGTGCTGCCGAGCAGGCCGGAAAGCACCTGGTTGAGCAGTCCGCCGTTGACGCTTGCCAGGCGGCTGCCGATGGCGAAGGCCGCTTCCTTCCGGGCGGAGGCGGTTGCCCGTGCGCGCAGCACCGGCGGCTCCATGAAGGCGCGTGCGAAGAAGAGATCGGCCTTGCTCCGCACGTCGACGACCACCGCGTCGGGCAGGGTCTGGGTGGGGGTGAAGCGCTTCTCCACGCTCACGCCCGGATCGGGCGTGTAGCGTCCCCTGACCACCTTCGCCACAGACACGGGCATGCCCACCTGGTCGAGCGCAACCGGGCCGCTTGCGGTCAGAAGGCTGGTGCCGGAGACGACCGGGATGGCGATGCCGTTGTTGCGAAAGTGATCGGCGACCGTCTGTTCAGCCGTGGGCAGGCTGGCAGCCGCGGAGATGGCGGCGAGATCGGCCGCATGCTGCAGTTCCCGCTGCTGCAGTGTGAGGCTGCCGTAATCGACGCCCAATGCCAGCGTGCTGATGACCAGCGGGGCCAGGAGTGCGGCACTCAGGCCGATGTTGCCGCGCCTGTCAAAGAGGAGCTTGGACATCGGGGGCGCTCTCATGTCAGATCCCCCCGATGCGGATGGTGGCAAACCGGTCGATCCGCGAGGAGGGCATCGCCACCGCGTAGAGGTTCCAGATCGGCAGATTGCGCGCGTCATAGGACAGCGTCACGGTGAATTGCTCGGCATTGGCCGGGTCGTCCTTGACGATCACCTGCAGATTTTCCGCGGTGAGGAAGGCGTGGCTGGGTGCGGCCTTGCCGACGAACTCGGTGGCGAGGCGTTGACGCTCGTTGGCGCTTATGCCTGCGATCGCGGTGCGGGCGGCATCGGCGGCCAGTTGCTGGACGGCATGGGCCGCGCTCAGATAAATCCCGTAGCCGATCATCGAAAAGACGACCAGCAGGAACACCGGAGCCAGAAGGGCGAACTCGATCGCCGAAGACCCTTCCCTGTCGCGAAAGAACAGCTTTTCCACTAGGGTTCTCCCTATGCGCGCATTAGAATACTATTTCTTAGGTTGCGCTAATTCGTTTAAGGAGAGTTTAAAGTATAGGCTGCAATTTTAAGGCGACGCCATGCTGTGCCGGAAAGCGTCACCCGCCGCTTGGCAGGCCGCCTTTCCGTTTCGAAATGGGACCCGGCTCACGCGATCGGTTCACGATGGTGCTGGCGTTCGGCCCCGGGCCTCGCGAGCCGGCCACCGCGACAGGCGCGGCGCGGCGGCAGGCCGCGTTCCGGATCTCCTGCGGCCACCAGACCGGCGCCGGGATGTGCCGGCGGCAGCAGCGCGTGGCCATGACCGTGCATTTTCCCTGAACGCTTTGTGAGCATTTCGGTGCCTTTCTTGAACAGGGGAGGGTTTCTATATTGGGTGTCAAAGGAGACAGTCCATGACACAGTCCGCCACCCGTCCCATGCCTGCCTTGTTCGTTTCGCACGGCTCGCCCGACACCGCGATCGCCGACACCCGTGCGGCGGCCTGGCTCAGGCGGCTCGCCGCCGAGCTGCCGCGGCCGCGCGCCATCGTCGTCGTCAGTGCCCATTTCGAAGTGACCGGCGGGGTCATGGTCTCGGCCGACCCCAATCCCGAAACCATCCATGATTTCGGGGGCTTCGCGCCGGAACTTTATGCCATTCAGTATCCCGCCCCGGGCGATCCGGAACTCGCGCGCCGGATCGTGCGCGACCTGCAGGCGGCCGGTTTCAACTCCCGCGCCACCCCGCGGCGCGGCTTCGATCACGGTGCCTGGGTGCCGCTCGCGCTGATCTATCCCGAGGCCGACATCCCGGTGGTTTCGGTTTCCGTCGATCCGTCCGAGGGGCCTGAATATCACTACCGGGTCGGGCGTGCGCTTGCGGGCCTCGCCGACGAGGGCATTCTCGTGATCGGCTCCGGCTCGTTCACGCACAATCTCGGCGAGGCCTTCAAGGCGCTCCGGGTCGGCCAGCGCGATATCGACGTGCCGGCCTGGGTGAACGAGTTCACCGGCTGGATGGGCGAGCGGCTCGCCGCCAACGACGTGGCGTCGCTGATTGACTACCGTCGCTCGGCGCCCCATGCGCAGAAGAACCATCCGACCGACGAGCACCTGTTGCCGCTTTACGTGGCGATGGGGGCGGGCGGCGAGGGCGGTCGCGCGACGCTGGCCCATGACAGCACCGAATTCGGCGTGCTGGCCATGAGCATGTGGCGGTTCGACAAGCCTGCGAGCGCGACCCAGGCCGCCTGAGCGGAATCCCGTCGGCGCCGCACGCTTTGCCCGCTTGCCGGCCCGGCGCGGCTCGGCGGCGCCGGCGGGTTCAGCTGCTTCCGGCGCGGCCAAGCTGTTCGGGGAAGAAGCGCTCGGTGCCAAAACCGTCACCGAACATCTGGTCGTGCTGCAGGTAGCGATAGTCGCGGATCAGCGGGTCGAGCGGCGCGCCCGAATTGGCCCAGTCGGCCTGCGGGCGGTCTTCGCGGTCGATCAGCTGATACCGGTCGATGACGGCATAACGCTGCTTCAGCGCGCCCAGGACGGATGTGTAGAAGGGATGGCTGTAGCCTGCGAGCTCGACGACGTAATAGGGCAGCAGCGCGGGGCTGATCGAGCCCAGATCCTTCTGAACGCCGCGACGGGAGGACCACACGACCAAGGGCGTCTCGTGTTCCTTCTTCATGACCTCGGCCGAAGCCTTGCGGGTTGCCACGACCGACGGCATGTGGCCGGTCTGCGTGTAGACGCTGCCCAATGGCGGCAGGTGGTCGCCGAACAGAATTAGGATGGTTTCCCGCGGCCGTTTCCTCGCCCAGTCCATCAGCGCCTTCAGGCTGTCGTCGGCCTCGCGCACGCCCTGGGCATAAGTAGCCAGGCTGTCGCGGTTCTTCGCGGTGAGCGCTTTCGAGCTGACGTTGATCGAATTGTTCGCGTAGCGGTTCTTTTCATAGGGGCCATGGCCCTGCAGGGTGACGGCAAAGTAGAAGAATGGCCGCTCTTCCGCCTCGGCGTTGCGGATGATTTCCCGGGTCAGGGATTCGTCGGAGGCGAACTTGCCGCGTTTTTCCATCGGCGGCAGGGTCTCCTGGGAATCGAACCTGTCGAAGCCCAGTTGTTGATAGACATTGCCGCGGTTCCAGAACCAGGCCTGGAACGGATGAAAGGCCCGGGTCACATAGTCTTTGGAGCCAAAGAACGTGGCAAGCGACGGCAGTGGATCGCGCACATACTGCTGATAGGGGATGCTGCCATAGGGCAGGAAGGCATTGGAAAATCCGGTCAGTGCCTCGAATTCGACATTGGGTGTCATTCCGCCGAATTCCGGCGAGAAAACCGTGCCGGACTGGTTCTCGCGGATTGTCGGCATCGGGTCGGGCGACAGCGTCACATTGGTAAGCCGGGTCGGATCCCACAGCGATTCGCTCATCACCATGATGACGTCGACATCGCCTGCGGCCATCGCGCCTGCGGGCACTTTATCGAGCGGAATGTTGGCGATCGCGGTTTCGCCATAGCCCGCGGGCGCTTTGACATTGGCCATCGGCGCATTGAAGGCGAAGGCCAGCAGGAAGCCGTTGTGGCGGTAGTTCGCGGCCTGGTCCCACATCTTGGGCATGATCTTGAGGCGGTCGCGGATATAGGTGAAGGAATCCGCCTGCATCAGCGGCAGCAGGCCGATGCCGATGAGAGGCACGGCTACCGCCAGCCGGAGCAGCCTGGCCCTTCGCGAAAGCGGCCGGAAAAGATGCCGGCCGGGGAGCAGCAGGTAGCCGAGCGCGGTGAGCAAGGCGACGAGGGCCGCGGCCGCACCGATCACCGCAAAGGGTCGGGTGGCGAAGATCACCGGCATCAGCTTGCCGATCTGGCGGCCGAAGAGGATGTCGCTCGGATAGAGCGGATCGGACAGATATTGATGCTTCTGCATCGACAGGAACGCGAGCATCAGCGCCACGGCCATCACAAGGAGGCACGACTGGTGCGCCCGCCCCATCAGCGCGTCGGAGCCGATAAACAGCAGGAACAGCAGGGCGACGGTCACCACTCCCGGCCGTGATGTCGACAGCAGAAAATCTGGAACGCCTGAGAGCGAGCCGCGCGCCAGCCACTCCGTGGCCACCACGGTCAGCAGCGCCAGCAGCAGCGAGATGACCAGTGAGCCGCTCGCCCGCAGGGCCGCCGGGCTCACAACGCGCTGTTTGGCGAACTGCTGGGCGGCTATTTCCGCCATGAATTTACCTTGTCTGGAAACGAGCTCGACCAATCCACTCTCCGCAATGAAAAAAGAGCTTTAATGAAGTGTCATCCAAGTGTCATTTGTTTGTCACATATTCGTCATGAATCCCAGATGAACGGGCGTTGCCCACTGCTATTGTCGCAGAGCGGTGATCTCCTCCTGCAATTCACCGACGACGCGTCACGGCCAACATTGCGAAGGCGCGCGGCACGCGCTAAGTCAGGCTCATGAGCGACATTTCGAAACGACCCGACATCCTGCGTATTGCGGTGGCGCAGCTGAACCCCACCGTCGGCGACATTGCCGGCAATCTCGCCAAGGCGCGGGAGGCGCGCGCGGACGCGGCGCGTGCCGGCGCGGATGTGGTGCTGTTCACCGAACTCTTCATCGCCGGCTATCCGCCGGAGGATCTGGTTCTCAAACCCGCCTTCCTGAACCGCTGCCGCGAGGCGATCGAGACGCTCGCGGGCGAGACCGGGGATGGCGGGCCGGCGGTGATCATCGGCTATCCGCGAACCGACGGGGCAAAGCGCTTCAACTCCGTGGCGGTTCTCGATGGGGGCAGGCTGGTTGCCAGCCGTGACAAGGTGGATCTGCCGAATTACGGCGAATTCGACGAAAAGCGCGTCTTCCATGTGGGCGAGATGCCCGGTCCGGTCGAGGTGCGGGGCGTGCGGCTCGGCATTCCGGTCTGCGAGGATATCTGGGGCGAACTCGGGGTGTGCGAAACGCTGGCCGAAAGCGGCGCGGAGCTTCTGGTGGTTCCCAACGGCTCGCCCTACTATCGCGGCAAGGTCGATGTGCGCCAGCAGGTGGTGATCCGGCAGGTGATCGAAAGCGGCCTGCCGATGATCTATGCCAACCAGGTCGGCGGACAGGACGAACTGGTGTTCGACGGCGCGAGCTTCGCGCTCAATGCTGACAAGAGCCTCGCCTTCCAGATGAGCCAGTTCGAGGAGACCGTTTCCGTCTCCACCTGGAAGCGTGGGGCCGACGGGGTCTGGAGCTGCGCCGCCGGGCCGGTCTCGGTGATTCCGGAGCGGGAGGAGGCCGATTATCGCGCCTGCATGCTGGGGCTCCGCGACTACGTCAACAAGAACGGATTCCGCAACGTGGTGCTCGGGCTTTCGGGCGGTATCGATTCGGCGATCTGCGCGGCGCTTGCCGTCGATGCGCTTGGCGAGGAGCGCGTGCGCACGGTGATGCTGCCCTATCGCTACACCTCGGAAAGCTCGATCATCGACGCCAAGGCCTGCGCCAGGGCACTCGGTTGCCGCTACGACACGGTGGCGATCGGGGAGCCGGTGGAAGGCTTCATGTCCGCGCTCGGCGAGATGTTCGAGGGCACCGAGGAAGGCATCACCGAGGAGAACCTGCAAAGCCGGGCGCGCGGGGTGATGCTGATGGCGATCTCCAACAAGTTTGGCTCGATGGTGGTGACCACCGGCAACAAGAGCGAGATGAGCGTCGGCTACGCCACGCTCTACGGCGACATGAACGGCGGCTTCAACCCGATCAAGGACCTCTACAAGATGCAGGTCTATGCGCTGTCGCGCTGGCGCAACACCCATGTGCCGCCCGGCGCGCTCGGCCCGTCGGGCGAGGTGATCCCGCACAACATCATCGACAAGGCGCCCTCGGCGGAACTCAGGCCCGATCAGACCGACCAGGATTCGCTGCCGCCCTATCCGGTGCTCGACGACATTCTCGAATGCCTGGTCGAAAACGAAATGGCGGTCGGCGACATCGTCGCGCGCGGCCATGACATCGCCACCGTCCACCGCATCGAGCATCTTCTCTACATTGCCGAGTACAAGCGCCGGCAATCGGCCCCGGGCGTGAAGATCACCCGCAAGAATTTCGGCCGCGACCGGCGCTACCCGATCACCAACCGGTTCCGCGACCGGTAGGCGGACCGCCGGTCCTGTTTGCGGGGCGGTCGGGGCTCCGGCCCCCATTGCCATTTGCCCGTCCGCCGATGCGCGGAGGTTTCGTGTTCGCGATCGATCGCCCCCATTCGGACAGGACCGTCAATGCCCATTCTCCATTTCCTGCGCGAAAACGCCCGCTGGATTGCCGGCGGGTTCCTGCTCACCTTTTTCTCCTCCTTCGGTCAGACCTATTTCATCTCGCTGTCGGCGGGGGAGATTCGTGCCGAATATGGTCTCTCCAATGGCGGCTTCGGCACGCTCTACATGATCGCGACGCTCGCCAGTGCGGCGACGCTGCCGCAGATCGGCAAGATCGTCGATCGCATCAGCGTCTCGGCGACGGTGCTGCTCGCCGCCCCCGTGCTGGCGCTTGCCTGCGTGCTGATGGCGGTTTCGCATTCGCTCGCGCTGCTGCTGCTGGCGATCTATCTGCTCAGGCTGTTCGGGCAGGGCATGTTCACCCACATCGCCATGACCGCCATGGGCCGCTGGTTCGCGGCCCAGCGCGGCCGGGCGATCTCGCTGAGCGGCATCGGCGTCAATTGCGGCGAGGCGCTGTTTCCGATCAGCTTCGTCGGCGTCGCGGCGCTGGTCGGCTGGCGCGGCTCGTGGCTGCTGGCTGCCGCGGTGCTGGTGCTGGTGGCGCTGCCGGCGATCTATCTGCTGCTCAAGCGCGAACGCAGCCCGCAATCGGTGGTGCAGGATCCCGGCAAACCTGCGGCGCGCGACTGGACCCGCGGCGAGGTGGTGCGCGATCCGCTGTTCTGGGCTTCGCTCGCGGGCGTTCTGGCCCCGCCCTTCATCGGCACCACCATCTTCTTCCACCAGGTCTACCTGTCCGAGCTGCGCGGATGGGAGCCGAGCGTGTTTGCCGCCTCCTTCGCCATCATGTCGGCGATGACGATCCTGTTCGCGCTGATCGCCGGTCAACTGGTCGACCGGTTCTCGGCGATCCGGGTGCTGCCGACCTTCCTGATCCCGCTGTCGCTCAGCTGCTTCGTTCTCGCCTCGACCGATGCGCCCTGGGGCGCCTATGCCTTCATGGCGCTGATGGGTGTGTCCTACGGCTTTTCCTCGACCCTGTTCGGCGCGCTCTGGCCGGAGCTGTACGGCACCAAAAATCTCGGCGGCATCCGCTCGCTGATCGTGGCCTTCATGGTGTTCGCGACCGCGATGGGGCCGGGCCTGACAGGTGCGCTGATCGATTGGGGCGTGTCCTATCCGGCCCAGATCGCGGCGATGGGCGGCTATTGCGTGCTGATGATCGGTTTCATGACCTGGGTCAGCCAGCGGGCGCTCGGGCGCCAGTCGCGCGCGGCGGACGCGGCGGTCAGCGGATAAGCCGGTCGGTGCCCGACTTCAGGTCGAGATGTTCGGATGCGTCGGGCAGGAAGGTCGGTCCGACGATACGCACCTGGCGCTGCTCCTGATCGAGCGGGCGTTCCTCCTGCGAGGCGGACAGCACTGCCTTGACGTCCGCGTCCGACAGCTGCGTTTCGGAATCGAGCAGGGTTTCGGGATCCTCGCCGGGATCGGGGCGCGGCGAGGGGTGCACCCAGGTCGTCACCGGCGCGTCCTCGGGCTCGGCCTCGCCTTTCAGGATCGCCTCGCGGCGCTCCATCTCCTTGTAGAACGCGCTCATGTTGCAGCCGCAGGCCTTGCTCATCGGGGCATCGGCGTTGCGGTAGACAAAGGCGTTCGGCATGTCCGAATAGGGCTGGCGGGTGCGCGCGGAGACCATGTCCGCGCTTTCCTGACCCTCGGCGGAATGAAAGTAGAGCTCCGTCGGCGTGCCCGGGCACATCATCTGGCAGGTGCGTTCGTCGCGGGCGAAGTCGGAGGGCATGGCGCGCGAGGAGACCGGGAAGAAGAAGCCGTCGCAGCTGCGCACGCACAAGGTACGGTAGCCGCCGCCATTGGCGGCCTGGGGCTCGACCAGGATGTTGGAGCGCGTGAGGCTGGTGCCCGGTCGCAATTCGGCCCGTCCGCCGCTGTCGCCGAGAACGGCCACCAGGCCGGGGCTGCGGTTGTGCTTCGCCCGGGCCGCATCCTGGCGGCCCTTGAGCGCGGCCGCGACCACCGAGGCGCGCTTGCCGTCGCAGTCATTGGCCTTGATCGCCGCCTGCAGCCGCCGGGCGGTCACCTTGTCGCTGCGCCTGGAATAGCTATCGCGCTTGCGTTCGAGCGCGGCCAGGTTGACGAGCATCTTGCGGTGGGCGGTAGTGAGCTTCGAGCAGGCCTCGGCATTCCTGCCGCCGACCACGATGATGCTTCCCGAGGTGCAGCCGAACCGCTTCATGTCGGACTCGACCTGTCCGAGCTCGCGTTCCTGCTTGTCGGCGGCCGTGGCGAAGCGGCGGTAATTGGCGGAGGCTTCGGAATTCTGCGTGATATCGGCGAGTTGTGCCTCGAGCTGCGCGCATGTGGCGGCGGCGCTCGCCGGTCCCGCGCCTGCAAGGGCGAGAGCGATCAGCAGCACACAGCGGCTAAGTCCGGCGCGGCGCATGAGCAACTCCAACACACATCTGCACGCTTCCCCAAGCGTAGAGGGTCAGGGTTCGGATGCCCTGACCCCCGCAGTGTACGCAAATGACGCATCTGCGCCAAGCGCAAGCGCTCGTTTACCTTAACCAGACGTGTTCACCGCCGCGGCAGCGATCCCGGCAGGGCGTGGGGGCGTTACCGCCCCAGCGCCGGCTGGTCGGTCGAGGAGGCTTCCACCACCGCCAGCGTCGCCATGTTGACCACGCCGCGCGACGTCACCGACGGCGAGAGGATATGGGCGGGCAGGGCGGCGCCGAGCAGGATCGGGCCCACATGCAGGGCCTCGGTCATGGTCTTGACGAGGCCGAGCGCGATATTGGCCGAGTCGAGATTGGGGAAGACCAGCAGGTTGGCTTCGCCGGCAAGCGTCGAGTCCGGCATGACCCGCTGGCGCAACGCCTCGGACATCGCCGAATCCCCGTGCATTTCGCCGTCGACCTCCAGGTTCGGCGCGACCGACCGGATGATCTCCATCGCCTTGCGCATCTTGGTGGCGCTCGAAGAATTGCGCGAACCGAAATTGGAATGCGAGACCAGCGCCGCCTTGGGCGTGATCCCGAACCTGAGGATTTCCTCGGCCGCCAGCACCGTGGTTTCGGCAATCTCCTCCGCCGTCGGGTCGAAGGACACATAGGTGTCGGTGAAGAAGGTGGCGCTGCGCTGGGAAATCAGCAGGCTGAGCGCAGAATAGTCGATCACGCCCTTTCGCTTGCCGATGATCTGGGAGACATCGCGCAGATGCTTGGCATAGCGCCCCTCGAGCCCGCAGATCATCGCGTCGGCCTCGCCGCGACGGAGCGACAATGCGCCGATCACGGTGGCGTTGGTGCGGATGATGGTGCGTGCGGCTTCCGGGATCACGCCCTTGCGGCCGACCAGCGAGAAATATTCGTCGACATAGTCACGGAAACGCGGATCCTCTTCCGGGTTGATCACCTCGAAATCGACCCCGGGCCGGATCCTTAGCCCGAACCGCTGCAGGCGGGTTTCGATGATGCCGGGACGGCCGATCAGGATCGGCACGCCGATATTCTCCTCGAGCAGCACCTGGGCCGCGCGCAGCACCCGCTCGTCCTCGCCTTCCGCGAAGACCACGCGCTTGCGCGCGGCGGTCTTGGCGGCGGTGAACAGCGGCTTCATGATCAGGCCGGAGCGGAAGACGAAGCGGTTCAACTGGTCGATATAGGCTTCCATGTCGGCGATCGGCCGCCGGGCGACGCCGGATTTTGCCGCCGCCTCCGCGACCGCGGGCGCGATCCTCAGGATCAGCCGCTGGTCGAAGGGCGAGGGGATCAGGTATTCCGGGCCGAACACCGGGGTCTCGCCGGAATAGGCGCGGGCGGCGATGTCGGAGGGTTCTTCGCGGGCGAGCGCGGCGATGGCGCGCACCGCGGCCATCTTCATCTCCTCGTTGATGGTGCGCGCGCCGCAATCGAGCGCGCCGCGGAAGATATAGGGAAAGCACAGGACATTGTTGACCTGGTTGGGGAAGTCCGAACGGCCGGTGCAGATCATGGCGTCGGGCCGGGCCTGGCGCGCCAGATCCGGCAGGATCTCCGGCGACGGGTTGGCAAGCGCCATGATCATCGGCCGCTCCGCCATGGCTGCGAGCATCTCCGGCTTGAGCACGCCTGCGGCCGACAGGCCGAGGAAGACGTCGGCGCCGCCGATCGAGTCCGCGAGCACGCGGTTGTCGGACGGCTGGGCATAGACGGCCTTCCATTCGTCCATCAGCACCTCGCGGCCTTCATAGACCAGGCCCTCGATATCGTGCACCCAGATGTTTTCGCGCCGGGCGCCGAGCGCCACCAGCAGGTTGAGGCAGGCGAGCGCGGCCGCGCCGGCGCCGGAGGTGACGATCTTGGCGTCCTCGATTTTCTTGCCGGCGAGTTCGAGCCCGTTGAGGATGCCGGCTGCGACGATGATGGCGGTGCCGTGCTGGTCGTCATGAAACACCGGAATGTCCATCACCTCGCGCAACTGGCGCTCGACCTCAAAACATTCCGGCGCCTTGATGTCCTCGAGATTGATGCCGCCGAAGGTCGGCTCCAGCGCGGAAATCACGCTGACCATGCGGTCGACGTCTGGGGCGTCGATCTCGATGTCGAACACGTCGATGCCCGCGAACTTCTTGAACAGCACCGCCTTGCCTTCCATCACCGGCTTGGAGGCGAGCGGCCCGATATTGCCGAGCCCCAGCACGGCGGTGCCGTTGGAGACGACGGCGACGAGATTGGCGCGCGCGGTGTAGGCGGCGGCGGCATCGGGATTGTCGCGGATGGCGAGACAGGGGGCTGCGACGCCGGGCGAATAGGCGAGCGCCAGGTCGCGCTGGTTGCCGAGCGGCTTGGAAGCCTGGATTTCCAGTTTCCCCGGTCGCGGATAGCGGTGGTAGAACAGGGCGTTCTCGTCGAGATCTCCGGAGGAGGCCTTGGGTTCACCGGGGCGTTTCTTGTCTTTTGAGGTCATCTGCGGCTCTTCTCTGGGGCAATGTCGAAACTGTGTCCGGCGTGGCGGGCCGGTATGGCCGTTGCCGTCGGGCAGGGATACCCGGGCGCGCGACAGGGGAAGGGTGCGGCACGCGCGGCGCAGGCCGCGCGGGTGCGGGCAATGTCCATGATCGTCTCCCCCTTGCCGGACCGCGTATCCGGGTTCGATCAACTTCTAAAGCCGATCCGGGTCAAAGGAAACCTGTTTGATCGCGCGGGCTCGCCGGGCGATGCGTCATCCCCAAAGATCGGGCGAGGGCGGGGAGACCAGCGAACCGGTATAGACCAGCCCCGGCGTGCGGTCGCGGGCAAGCAGCAAAGGCCCGTCGAGGTCCACCCAGTCGGCGTCCTGTGCGAGCAGCACCGCCGGCGCCATGGCGAGCGAGGTGCCCACCATGCAGCCGACCATGACGCTGAAGCCGAGCTCGCGTGCGCGGGCACGCATCTTGAGTGCCTCGGTCAGGCCGCCGGTCTTGTCGAGCTTGATGTTGATCGCGTCGTAGCGGTCCGCCAGCTTCGGAAGATCGTCGAGCGTGTGCACGCTTTCGTCGGCGCAGATCGGCACCGGATGCGGAATTTCCGACAGGATCCCGTCCTTGCCCGCCGGCAGCGGCTGTTCGATCAGGCCGATATGCAGCTCGGCGGCGAGCAGCAGGTGCTCGCGGATATTGCTTTCGTCCCAGCCCTCGTTGGCATCGAGAATGATCTCGGCATTGGGGGCGGCGCTGACGACGGCGTGCATGCGGGCCCGGTCGTCGGAGGTGCCGACCTTGACCTTGAGCAGCTTCTGCGAGGAATGCGCGCGCGCCTCGTCGGCCATGTCGCCGGGATCGCCGAGCGAAATGGTTACCGCCGTCGGCACCGGTCGCGGCAGCAGGTGGCAGGCCGAGGTGGACACGGGAACGCCGCTGAGCTTGGCCTCGAGATCCCACAAGGCGCAGTCGATGGCGTTGCGTGCGGCGCCGGCCGGCATTGCGCTTTGCAGCGCCTCGCGGTCCGCGCCCGCCGCGATCGCACCGCCATAGGCTTCGATGGTTTCAAGCACGCCCTCGACCGTTTCGCCATAGCGCTTGTAGGGCACGCATTCGCCGCGCCCGACCATGCCGTTCTCGGAAATGGTGCAGGTGACGACATCCGCCGCGGTCTTGGCTCCGCGGGAAATGTTGAAGGCGCGGGTAAGGGGAAAACTGTCGATCCTGACGTGAAGCTGGCGTGCCATTGCGAATATCCGTAAAAAACCAAGAACAGGGACAAAGCGGGCGGGAATACGGAGTCCGTGCGGTGACAGTCCCCGATCAACCCGCTATGTGTGTGGCATGTTGACCGAACCGCCGAAAGATACAAGAGCCGATCTCGACAACGGCAACCCGGCGCCGCGCCCCGCTGCGCTGGAGCACCATGTTTCCGGCGGCGAACAGACCCTGGTGCTGTCCGGCGACTGGCGCCATGCGGCGATTTCCGGCGTCTATGGCCGGGTGATCGAGGTCCAGAAAGGGCTCAAAGGCGGGCATCTGGCCATCGACCTGAGCGGTATCGACCATTTCGACACCGCAGGCGCCTGGCTCGTGCGCAAGACCATGGCCGCAGCCAGGCAGCGCGGCATGACCACCGACCTCGTCGGCGCCTCCGCGCAGGCGGCCGCGCTCGTCGAGGCGATCCCGGACATGGTCGACCACGCCGCGCCGGCGGATGCGCCCAGGGGCAGCCTGTTCGAGCGGGTGTTCACGCCGGTGGGCGAGACCATATACGAGCTTTACGACGATTTCATCGCCTCGCTCTACATCCTCGGCTCGGCGGTGCGCGGCGCGCAGCTCAAGCTCGACCGCTCTTCGGGAATCTCGCCGGCTTCGATCGTCACCCATATCGACCGCATGGGCGTGCGCGCGGTGCCGATCATCATGCTGATGAGCTTTCTGATCGGCGCCATCATCGCCCAGCAGGGCGCGTTCCAGCTTCGCTATTTCGGTGCGGAAGTGTTCGTGGTCGATCTGGTCGGCATCCTGCAGCTGCGCGAGATTGGCGTGCTTCTCACTGCGATCATGATCGCCGGCCGCTCGGGCAGCGCGATCACCGCGGAAATCGGTTCGATGAAGATGCGCGAGGAGGTCGACGCGCTCAAGGTGATGGGGCTCAATCCGGTGGGGGTGCTGGTGTTCCCGCGGCTGGTGGCGCTGATCGTGGCGCTGCCGCTTTTGACCATCGTCGCCAATTTCGCAGCCCTGTTCGGCGCCGCCGCGGTGGCCTGGAGCTATTCCGGGATCACGCCCGACGTGTTCGTCGCGCGGCTGCGCGAGGCGATCGACATCTCGACCATCACGTCGGGCATGATCAAGGCGCCGTTCATGGCGCTGATCATCGGCATCGTTGCCTCGGTCGAGGGCATGAAGGTCGGCGGCAGCGCCGAATCGCTCGGTCGCCGGGTGACGACATCGGTGGTCAAGGCGATCTTCGTCGTGATCCTGGTCGATGGCCTGTTCGCCATGTTCTATGCCGCAGTCGATTTCTGAGCCAGGTGCGATGACCCAGCGAGACACTCACCCCTCGAATGACAGGTCCGGCGACGCCGGTACGCGGCAATCGCGCGAGGTCATCCTGTCGGTGCGCGACGTCAAGGTCGCGTTCGGCGCCAACACGGTTCTCGAAAACCTCGATCTCGATGTCTATCGCGGCGAGATCCTGGGCTTCGTCGGCGGGTCGGGCACCGGCAAGTCGGTGCTGATGCGCGCGATCCTGCGGCTCATCCCGCGCCAGAAGGGGATCATCCGGATCCTGGGCGAGGACTACGACAAGGTCGGGGAAGCCCGGAAGGTCGAGCTCGACAGCCGTCTCGGCGTGCTGTTCCAGCAGGGGGCGCTGTTTTCCTCGCTCACGGTGCGGGAGAACATCCAGGTGCCGATGCGCGAATATCTCGACCTGCCCAAGAAGCTGATGGACGAACTGGCCGAGCTGAAGATCGAGATGGTGGGGCTCGCCGCCGATGCGGCCGACAAATACCCCTCCGAGCTCTCGGGCGGCATGATCAAGCGCGCGGCGCTGGCCCGGGCGCTGGCGCTCGATCCGGATCTGGTGTTCCTCGATGAGCCCACCTCCGGGCTGGACCCGATCGGGGCGGCGGAATTCGACGAACTGATCGCGCAACTGCGCGACACGCTCGGCCTGACCGTGTACATGGTTACCCATGACCTCGACAGCCTGTTCTCCGTGTGCGACCGGATTGCGGTTCTGGGGCAAAAGCATGTATTGGTGGAGGGAACCATCGACGACATGCTTGCGTTTGACGATCCTTGGGTGAAATCCTACTTCAAGGGCAAAAGGGCACGACGGATTCCGGATCGCGGCGGCGAGCGGGATGCAGGTCACGAGCGGGACACCGCACCTGCCGCAAGCGAGAAAAGTGAAGCGAACTGAATGGAAACCCGCGCCAACTACGCCATCGTCGGTTTTTTCACCCTGCTGGTGATGCTCGCGGCGTTCGGATTCGTCTACTGGATGGCGAGCTACGGCGGCACCGGCGAGCCGGCGCGGCTGGTGGTCCGGATTCCGGGCTCGGCCAACGGATTGTCGATCGGATCGGCCGTGCGCTTCAACGGCATCCAGATCGGCACGGTGCGTAATCTTTCGATCGACCGGAAGAGCCCCAATTTCGTGATTGCCGAAACCGATGTGAGCGCCGACGCGCCGATCTACACCGACACCCGCGCCGCGCTCGAGATCCAGGGGCTGACCGGGTCGGCCTATATCGAGCTTCAGGGCGGCACGCCGTCGAATGAAAACATCCTCCAGGTGGCCAGGCGGGAGGACCAGATCGCCCAGATCGTCGCCGACCCGTCGGGGGTGACCAACCTGCTGGCGACCGCCGACGAGATCCTCAACCGGGTCAACCGGGTGGTCGGCGAGATCGAGGGCTTCGTCAAGGATTCGCGGGCGCCGCTGACCGAAACCTTCAAGAACACCGAGACCTTCACGAAGGCGCTCCGGGACAATGCCGACGGCATCGACGATTTCCTGCAAAGCGTGGCGAGCCTGTCGGAGACCATCAAGTCGGTCTCGGGCCGGCTCGACAGCACGCTGGCGGCGGCGGAAAAGCTGATCGTCTCGGTCGATCCTGAAAAGATCGACCGGATTCTCGCCAATGTCGACAAGGTGACCGGCGACGTCGCGGCCGCCTCGGGTGACATCACAAAGACGCTCGAAGGCTTCCGCAACGCTGCCGCGTCGCTGGAGACCCTCGCCACCAATGCCGGGACCTCGCTCGACCGGGTCGACAAGATGCTCGCCAGCGTCGATCCCGAGAAGTTCGGCCAGGCGGTGGACGATATTGCCGCGGCGAGCGCGGATGCGCGCAAGGCGCTTGCCGACGCGCGCGGCGTGGCCGAGACCTTCGGCGCGCGCAAGGAGGATTTCGACATCATCATCACCGACGTCAAGCAGATGACGGGCCGGCTCAATGCCGCCTCCACCCGCGTCGACGGGGTGCTTGCCAAGCTCGATTCCTTCCTGGGCGAGGGCGATGCGTCCTCGCTGATCGCCGATGCCGAGGCGACGCTGAAGTCGTTCCGCGACGTGGCCGACTCGCTCAACGCCCGGGTCGGCCCGATCGCCGACAACCTGCAGCGCTTCTCTGGCTCCGGCCTGCGTGACGTCGAAGCGCTGGTCAATGACGCGCGCCGGTCGATCCAGCGCATCGAACGCTCGATCTCGACCATCGAGAAGGACCCGCAGCGCCTGCTGTTCGGCGGCGACACGGTCAAAGAGTATGACGGGCGGACGCGGCGTTGACTCTTTGGCGGCTGCATCGCAAGACAGGGAATGACGAAATGCGGGCGAGCCGGATCCGGGCCCGGGGGAGTGACCGAGGCGTGAGAGCGTTGGGTTTGATGGTTGGCGTGGCCGTGTTGTCGGTCCTGTCGGGGTGCGGAGGCGGCCTGCTCAAGGCGCCGCCGCCCGATACCTATGGTCTGTCGTCCGCGCCCGAAATCGCCAGCGGCCAGCGCTCGCGCAACCGGCAGATCCTGATCTCCGAGCCGAGCGCGCTGCAGGCGCTCGACAGCGAGAAGATCGTCATCCGACCGACGCCCTCGGCGATCCAGTATCTTGCGGATTCGCAGTGGTCGGACCGCCTGCCGAACATTGTACAGGACAAGCTGGTTCAGGCCTTCGAAAATTCGGGGCGTGTCGGTGGCGTCGGCCGTCCCGGCGACGGGCTCGCCATCGATTTCAAGATCCTCACCGCCATCCGCGCCTTCGAAATCAAGGCCGAGGGAAGCGAACGCGCCGTGGTCGAGATTTCCGCCAAGGTGCTCAACGACCGCAACGGCGTGGTGGTCGCCTCGCAGGTGTTCCGGGCCACGGCGCCGGTGACGGGATCGGGCAATGCCGCCTATGTGCAGTCGCTCGACCGTGCCTTCGAGGAGGTGGTGCGCGACCTCGTCAGTTGGACCTTGTCGCGCATCTGAGCTTCCATCCTATTGGCTGACGGTTCCCGCCCCGTGCCTCCGCCCGGGACGCACGGCGCCTTGTCTTTCCATGACCCTTGGGGGGCAATGTGCGCGTCCGGCGCCTGGCACCGGACGCAGGTCTTTGTCAGGCCGCCTTGCGGCGGGTTTCGGCCTCGGTTGCGGCGATTTCCGTGGCGAGGTCCTCGGGGTCGAAGCTGTCGGCTTCGACGCGCGCCACCGGCACGCGCACCTTGAGGTCCGACGAGGTCAGCGCCACCAGCATGACCAGCATGCCGCCGGCGCCGAACACCGCAGGGCCGATCAGCGCGGGATAGCCGAACAGCCAGATCGCGCTGCCCCACAGCAGAACCACATTGACGACGAACATGACCTTCTCGGTGTCACCGCCGCGCAAGGCCCTCCAGCCGAGAATTCCGATAATCGCCAGATATGCCGCTGTCGCTGCCCATGCCATGCCAGTCTCCATCACTCAGGATTTGCGTTGTCGATAGCCGCCGGTCCGATCCGGAACCGGCCGTCGCATGACGCCTATGTAGCCATTCTGGCCGGATGCGCCATGGCCCGGCGCAAGGCAAATTGACGCATCCCGGATGCGGGTTTTGGCCCGAGGTGGGGGCCTGGGGCGGGCTGAGCGGTCGGCGACCTGCTTGACCCGTCGGGATGGGCAAGAGTGCGGCGCCCGGATCGGACCGGCGCGGCGTCGTCTTCCCCGCGCAATTCGTCCTGGCGCAAACCCTGACGGACGCACGCAAAAACAACGCTTTATTGCAACGACTTCAGGTCGGCCGGGCAAGCGCCGGGCTGGTTCCCGTTGCCATTCGGGATGTTCACAACGATGCGGCTGATCCCTCTGGGCACGAGATGTCCGGGGCGCCGGGCATGGAGTGCCGCCCGGTCTGTTCAGGATCGTCCGGGGAGGGCTGCGGCGCTCGATGCCTCAAGCCAGGCTGTAATCCTGCCCCACGCATCCATGATATTGGCCGGGCTTTCAAGCACATGCGGCTCGCCCCAATAGCGCACCAGCTCGGCCTTTTTGCCAAGCGCGCGCAAGGCGGAGAACATTTGTTCGGATTGGGCGATCTCGACGTAGTCCTGATCGCCGTGCAGCAGAAGCACGGGCGCGGAGATCGCTTCCACCGAGAACAGCGGGCTGTTGCGGACATAGCGATCCGGCATCTCCCAGGGCGGCCCCTGCAGGCCGTAATTGTCCTGCATCATCGCCTGATGGTCGTCCTGGCAGACGGCACCGTCGCGCATCCGCACGTCGTCGCTGAAGCTCAACAGATTGCTCGTCGCCGCCATGGCGATGCCGGAGCGGAACAGATCGGTCTTGGCGAGCAGAACCAGTGTGGCCCAGCCGCCGAGGCTGTGGCCGGCGACATGGACATGGTCGCGATCGACGAACCCGGCACGGACGGCCGCGTCCACCGCGGGGACGACGGAGCCCGCGAGACAATCGGCGAGTTCGCGGCCCTGTGCTTGCAGGGTATCTGTCGCCATGCCCGGCACGATCACGGCAACCCCCCTGGCCGCGAGCAGATGCAGGTTGAACATGCCGGGCTGGTTCAGGCGGTTCTGGCGATGCATCAACTCGTCGGTGACGGACATGCCGGGATAGACCCAGACCACCGCGGGGTGCCGGTCGCCCGGGCGATGGCTGGGTGGCAGGATCAGCCGGAGCGTTTCGGGCCGTCCCTCGCGCGTGCTGAACGGGAGCAATTGCATCGGCGACGGCAGCACGTGAGCGAGATGCGCATCGGTCTCGAACACCGTCGTGACCGCGCCATTCGCGAGCCGCAGCACGCGCGTCGCGTCGTCGCTGCGGGCCAGGTAGAGTGTTTGCCAGCGCTGCCGGTCGATGGCCAGTTCGACGCTTTCAGCGGGCACGGGGGCACCCTCTCCAACGCAGCGGGGCGGGAATGCAGCGCCCTCGCGGTCAGCGAAGCGGCGCAGCGCCTCCGGCAGTTCGCCATCCCGGGCGAAGATCCGGCAGGCGCCGGTGTGAACGTCGATGGTTGCGATGTCCGACACGCCCCATTGCACCGCGGGCTGCGCGCTGGTCAGGCGGCTCGCGGTCGTCTCGCGCCCGCCCCAGGCCTTTCGCCATGCGGCGATGCTGGCGACCGCGCCCCGCTTCTCGACATCGAGCCACAGTGTCGGCCGGTTGCCGAGGGTCAGGTCACAGGCCAGGGTGCGATCGTCAAGCCATTGGAAGAAATGGCGGGTTCCGGGCAGGTCGAGATTGCGTTCGACAAGGATCGTGGTTTCGCCCGTCTCTGCGTGGACAATGGCGGGATGGATGAAACTGCCGTCGGTGACGGCAACCGCGATCATCGATCCGTCGGGGGACCAGAGCGGGGACAGGGTGCCGAGCCCCGCCGGAACCGGGATCGTGCGATGCGAACCGCTGGCAAGATCGAGAATGACGAGTTCGCCCTCGCCGCCGCCAATGGCATCGAGAAAGAATCGCGAAGCCTCCTGCAGGCTTTTGGGCAGGCAGAAGGCCAGCCGCTCACCCGGCGGATCGAAGTCGAATTGCGGCCCGCAGATATACGGAAATGGCCGCAGGCGCAAAACATCATCGATCGTAAGAGGGTGTTTCATGATCGCGATCCCTTGCTGCAGCGTCGCGGAGCCGCCGCGTGCTCCGGTGCCGGATGCTTGCGGTCGAGGCGACGGCGTGGTGCCCGAAATTGGCAATGGCTGATCAAACAGCATTGTGTGGCGCCGATTGGGCAAAGGCGGGGGCAGGGTGCGATCCCAAGCAAAAACCTCCCGCAGCGGGCGGGCTGCGGGAGGCTCGATGTCTGTGCCTTTCGGGTGCCCGGCAATCCGGGCCGTTTCGCTATTCGCGGCCGAAACGCCCGCTGGCATGGGCCAGCATGGTGTAGACCTTGCCGGTGTCCGAGGTCAGGTAGGTCTGCGTCATCATGTTGTCGCGGTCATTGCGGGCGACATCCGACAGCAGCTTCTCGAAATCGGCGATATAGCGGTCCACGGCCGAGCGGAACTCGGGCTCGCGGCTGTATTTCGACTTGATCTCCTCGAAGGTCTGCTGACCCTTGAGGGTGTAGAGCCTGCGGGTGAAGACATCGCGTTCGCCGCGCTGGTAGCGCCGCCACAGGTCGACCGAAGCGTCATGGTCGATGGCACGGGCAATATCGACCGACAGCGAGTTGAGCGATTCCACCACATGGCGCGGGTTGCGCTCGGGCGTGCGCGCAGCTGCCGGCCGGGCAGGGGCACGTTCCTCGCGCGATGCGCCGCGCAAAAGGTCGCTGACCCAGCCCTCGCTCTTGGCGGGGGCGGCGGCAGCCGGCTCGACGCTGCCGCGCAGCGGCGCACGCTGAACCGGGGCCTCGGTGCGGGGCGCCGGAGCGGCGGCTGCCAATGCCGGCTCGCGCCGGGGCGCGGGCTGGGCGGCAACGGCCGCGCGGGCGGGACGCTGCGCCGCCTGGCTGAACTCGGCCTGGTGGGTCGACTGGCTGACGATCTGCGACAGGTCCTGAAGCGCCTTGATCTGGTCGGCCACCGCACGGCGCATCGCCGCCGCGCTTTCCCGGGTTTCCTCGGGAAGGTCGAAGGCGCCGCGCTTGAGTTCGCTGCGGGTCTGGTCGAGCTCGCGGCGGATTTCGGCGGCGGACTGGCGGATTTCGTCCGTGGCGCCGGAGAAGCGCGAAATCGCGTCCTCGATGGCTTCGCGCATGCTGTCGCGAAGGGTGCCGGCGGCGGACTGGGCGCGGTTTTCGGTGGCGCGCAGCAGCTTCTCGGCATCCTCGACGGCCTCGCGGACGCTCTCCCGCATGGTGCCGGCGGCGGTGTGGGCGCGGTCTTCGGTCTGGTCGAGCAGCTTGCCCGCGTTTTCCGCGGCCGCACGCAGCCCGCCTTCAAGCCGCGAGGCGGCACGGCGGGACAGTTCGTCGGCGCCGGAGAACGCCTTTTCGACGATCTCTTCGAGCGAATGCATGGTGGCTTCGATCTGCTCCGAACGGCTGACCAGTCCGACCGACAGGGCCTGCAGGGCCTCGCGGCGCTCCTCGAGCGTGGAGGCGAGGTTGGACTGCGCCGCCCCCAGAAGATCGGAGGCCGAGGCGAGCACCTTGGAGTGATCGTCGAAGCGCCCGGCGATCGCGCCGACCTGGTTGAGGGTGCGGCTCGAAATGTCGGTCAGGCGCTCGACCTTGCCGTCGAGAAGGCGGGCGGAGCCGGACAGCAGTTCCGCGGCCTTTTCGGTGGAGCTCGAGAACTCGCTCGTGGTCTGCGTCAACTGCTCGGTGGCCGCGCCCAGCGTCGAGGCGGCATTGGCCACGACCCTGGAGATTTCCTGGTTGCTCGAGCCCAGGCGCTCGAGAAGCGTGCCGACATTGCCGCTGAGGCTCTGGCTGGCGGTCTCGATGGCCGACAGGGTTTCGCTGGTGCGGTTGGTGATGGCGTTGATCAGGGCCGCGTTCTCGGCACGCAGGCGGTCGGTCGAATTCTGCGTGACCTCGGTCAGGCGGTTGGCGAATTCCTCGCCGCTGGCTGCATAGCGCTCGACCAGCGGGCGGGCCTGTTCGTCGATGACCCGCGACAGTTCTGCCGAACGGCTGGCGAGCATCGAGTTGAGTTCGCGGGTGCGCTCGTCCAGCGTCGAATGCACGGAGGTGGCGCGGATGTCCATCGCCTGCTCGGCCTCGACCAGCTTCTGGATGATGGTGACGGCCTTCTGGTTGAGGGCGTCGCCGAGCGATCCGGTGCGGTTGACGATGTCGTCGGCCGACTGGCGCAACCGGGCGTCGATCGACCCGGCCTGTTCGTCGAGCGCGGAGACGAGGCTGTTGGCGGTGCCGGCAAGGCGGGCGGTCATCGCCTCGGTCTTCTCGTCCAGCTTGGAGACCAGGCTGTTGGCGGTTCCGTCGATGCGGGTCGAGATGGCCGCGGTCTTCTCGTCGAGCGTGGAAACCAGGTTGTCGGCGGTGCCGCCGATGCGGGCTGCCATCGCCTCGGTCTTCTCGTCGAGGGTGGAGGCGAGGTTGCTGGCGGTGCCGCCGATGCGGGCCGCCATGGCCTCGGTCTTCTCGTCGAGGGTCGAGACCAGGTTGTCGGCGGTGCCACCGATGCGGGCTGCCATGGCCTCGGTCTTCTCGTCGAGGGTGGAGGCCAGGCTGTTGGCGGTGCCGCCGATGCGGGCCGCCATGGCCTCGGTCTTCTCGTCAAGCGTGGAGACGAGCGTATTGGCGGTTTCGCCGAGCCGGTCGGAAATGGCGCCTGTTTCCCTGGCGAGCCGTGCGGAGAGCGCGTCGGTCTGTGCCGCGAAACGGGCCTCGCTAGCGTCGAGCGCACCGGCAATGGCATTGGCCTGGCTGCCCACGGTTTCGCCCACGCGTTCGACCAGATCGCTGATCCGGCTGGCTTCCTTGCCGAGGCCTTCGGCGCTCGTGGAAATGCTGCTGGCGATGTTTTCCGCATGCGCGGCCAGGTTGGCGGTGCGCTCCTCGACCTGAAGATCGAGGGTGCGGGCGAATTCGCGCGACTGGTGGTCCATCCGGCCGGCAAAGCCGGAGCTCACGGATTCCAGCGTCTCGCTGGCCTTGAGCGCTTCGGCGTCGAGTTCGATGGCTGCGGCGGCGACCGCCTCGCGCAGCTTGGCCGCGAGGCCGGTGGCCTTGCCTTCGATCGTCTTGGAGACCGATTCAAGCCCGATTCCGAGCATGGAATTCATGGTCGTCAGGCGTTCGTCGACACGTTCGGTGCCCTTCGAAAGCGTGGCTTCGATGCGGTCGGATGCGGTCTGGGCCACTTCCTCGTAGCGCCGGCCCTCGATGTCGAGGGTTGCCGCCAGGCGTTCGGTGACGTCGGACAGGCCCGCCTGGATCGCTTCCGCCCGGGCGGAAAGCCGACCGTCGAGGGCGTCGGCCGCCTGATCGACGGCTGCCCCAAAGCCCTGCGCGCGTTCGCCGAGCCGGCGGTCGAGCGCGTCGGCGCTTTCGGCGATCGCGCCGAACAGGGCGGTCGAGCGCTCGCTCAGGCTTGCATCGATGCGCTCGGCGCCGGCCGAGAGCGCGGTGTCGATGGCTTCCGCACGCGAGGCGAGGGAGGCCTCGATCGCCTGGGTGCGCGAGGCGAGCGAGTTGTCGATGCGCTCGGCGCCGCTCGACAATGCGGTCTCGATGGCGCCGGCGCGGGAGGCGAGCGCCGCCTCGATTTCTTCGGTGCGCGAGGCCAGGGTGCTGTCGATGCGCTGGGCGACGCCTGCGGTCGAGGCTTCGATGCGCTGGGCCGCACCCGCAGTCGAGGCTTCGATGCGCTCGGCGCCGGTGCCGAGCGTGGCCTCAAGCGCCTGGCTGCGGTCGGACAGGGTTGCACCGATGCGCTCGAGGCTCGACGACAGGATGCCGTCCATGGCGTTGGTGCCGCCGTTGAGCGTCTCGTTGATGCGCGACAGGCTTTCGGTGAGCTTGCCGTCGAGGCTGCCCGCGCGGCTGTCGAAGGCCGAGGTGAACTCGCCCACGCGCTCGTCGAAGACGGCGGTGAGGCGGCTGATCGAGGATTCGAGCTTCTCCTCGAAGAAACCGGAGCGCAGGTCGAGGTCCATGATCGCGTCTTCGGTGCTCGACTTGAGGGCCTGGCTGAAGGAGGCACCCTTTTCGTCCAGCGCGGAATTGAGCGAGGCGAGGGTCTGTTCCAGGCCGGACGCGATCGCCTGCTGGCCGACGCCGAGGCTTTCGGAAATCTCGCGGGTGCGCTCGATCAGCGTCTCGTTGAGCTGGCGCGCGCGCTCGCTGAGCGCTGCGTTGAGCTTCTCGGTATTGGCGTCGAGCGTCGAGGCGCGGGTCTCGAACTCGGCCAGAAGCGCCTTGCCGCGCTGGCCCAGCTGGAGGTTGAGCATTTCGAGCCGGGTGTCGAACTCGTCGGTGAGTTCGCCGCCGGAAACCTTGAGTGCGGTCACCAGCGCGTCGGTGCGGCCTTCGAGCAGGGATTCCAGCTGGCGGCTGGTCTCCATGGTGCGTTCCTGGAGATTGGCCGCGCGGGTGTCCATCAGTTGCGCAAAGGCCTGGCCGGAGGTGGAGATGCGCACCGCGATCTCTTCGCTGGCGATGGTCAGCTCTTCCTTGAGCTGTTCGTGGGCGCCGGAGATGGAGGCGCGAAGCCGCTCGGCATGGCCGATGATGGCGTCGCGTTCGCTGCCGAGTTCCTGCACCAGGCCGCGCACCCTCAATTCGTTTTCCGAATAGCTGCGCTCCAGCGCGTTGACTTCCGAATGCACCAGGGTTTCGAGTTCGGAGGCGCGCGCGATGGTGCGCTCGATGCCTTCGTTCATGGCCGAGACTTCGCGGCGCACGGCCTGGCCGACGCTCAGGATCCGGTCGCCGGCCACGTTTTCCGGCTCGGCGAGGCGCAGCGCGACTTCGGCCATCGAACGGGCGGCGGAGCGCATTTCGCGGGCCCGCGCCATCATGATCGAGAAGGCGAAGAAGATCAGGATCGGCACGACGATGCCGACCAGGAAGCCGATGACGGCCGGCATTTCGAGAAGGTCCGAGAACGACCGGATCTCCCAGATTTCCGGCGCGAGCAGCAGATTGGCGAGGCCGATGCCGCCGACCGCCCACAGCACCGAGATGATCGTGGCATTGCGCAGCGCGCCGCGGCTTGAGCGGATTTCGAGCGCGCGCAGTAGGCCGGCGGTGGTCTTGCGGCTGTCGTCATTGGCGGGGGCAAGCGGGGCTGCGGGGGTGAAGGGGGGCGCCTGCATCCGCGGCGCGGTGCTTTCCCCCGGTCCCGCCGGGCGCGCGTCCGAGCTCGCGGGCTTTGCCGCGTCGGCATTCTTCAGCTCGCGGGCCGCGCTTGAAACCTTCTGCTCCAGCTCCTCGATCGAAATATCGTCGAGCCCACCCAGATCGTCATCGTCCGGGTTGATGCTCAGGGCGTCTTCGAGCGCCTCGTAGGCCTGCTCGTCAATGCTCTTGTCCGCTGGTGTCTTACTCATGCCACTCAAGACCTCGTTACTCGAAGAGGGTCTGATCGCCCGATCCGCCACTGCCGGACGCCCGAAACCGGACCCGACGACCCGTGAGCCCAGACAGCACGGCAGGCGTCGCGTCCCGTTTCAGGACCCTCAAACTCCAATTTAGTGACACACACGGCAGAAATTAACAATTGAAAGCCGCTGGATCGGGCGCGTGTCCACGACTTTTTGGGCTCCTTCTGTGTCAAAAGAATGCGCAAAGGCCAACTAAACGCCACATTTACACCCTGTTAACCATGCCCGCAGATTCTCCCAAATCTTGCCGTCCGGCGTTTACCCGATCGCGAGATTGGGCGGCCAGACTGCCGGTTAGACACGAAACGAGGAATTCCGCCATGGCGGCAGCCAGCATCGCATTCGAAGCCCCCGAAGTCAGCTTCCAGCCGCGCCCTTCCGGCGCCCGGCCAATCGACCTCGTTCACCTTGCGCGTCAGACCGGCGGCGACAAGGCGCTGGAAACGGAAGTGCTGGCGCTGTTCGCGCGCCAGGCCCGTGAAGCCGTAACGCGGCTCGGCGCGCTTGATGCCACGGAACGGAGCGCACTCGCGCACCGGCTGGCCGGAGCCGCCAAGGGCGTGGGGGCGTTCGAAGTCGCTCGCTTTGCCGGCGAACTCGAAGCCAAGCCCCGCAATGCGGCCGTGGTCGCGGCCTTCACCAAGGCTGTCGTCGAGGTCGACAACTTCATCGTCGGCCTGACGCGCTCGTCGTCGGCCTGACGCGCCAAGCGGCCTCGCGCCGCTCGCCTCTCTCACGCACCGAAGCCTGCCGGCCGGAATGCCCCGGTTGCGGCGGGCATCGGCATTTCCGGGCCTTCACGGAGCCTGCGCCGGCCCGCGACTTTGGAAAACCATGTCGCGCAACGCTGTCGCAGCGCGGTTTTCATTCTTGCCTCATGCGGGTGAGCGTGTATGAAAGCCTCAATCTCCTGCAAACACGCCAGAGGCCGTAATGACCAAGATTACCCTAGTTGCTTTTGACGGAACCCGTTTCGACGTAGATGCCGTGAACGGGTCTACGGTGATGGAAAACGCAATCCGCAATTCCGTTCCCGGCATCGAGGCCGAATGCGGCGGCGCCTGTGCCTGCGCCACCTGCCATGTCTATGTGGACGAGGCGTGGACCGACGCTGTGGGCACACCCCAGCCGATGGAGGAGGACATGCTCGATTTTGCCTATGACGTGCGTCCGACCTCCCGCCTGTCGTGCCAGATCAAGGTCCGCGACGAACTCGAGGGCCTCATTGTCCATGTGCCCGAGCGGCAAGCCTGATTTTCCTCTCTTGACCGGATACCTGTGATGTCTACCCCGATTGAAACCGATGTCGTGATCGTTGGCGCCGGGCCGTGCGGCCTGTTTGCCGTGTTCGAACTTGGTCTTTACGATCTCAAATGCCACCTGGTCGACATTCTCGACCGTCCCGGCGGCCAGTGCGCCGAACTCTATCCCGAAAAGCCGATCTACGACATTCCGGCCTGGCCCGAGATTTCCGGCCAGGCCCTGACGGACAAGCTGATGGAACAGATCGCGCCGTTCAAGCCGGAATTCCACTTCAACCGCATGGTCTCGGGCTTCCGCAAGCTCGACAACGGCCGCTTCGAGGTGGAAACCGACGAGGGCGAGCTGCTGCACTGCCATGCGGTGGTGATCGCGGCGGGCGGCGGCTCGTTCCAGCCCAAGCGTCCCCCGGTTCCGGGCATCGAGGCCTATGAAGGCTCGAGCGTGTTCTATTCGGTGCGCCGGATGGAAGAGTTCCGCGGCCAGGATCTGCTGATCGTCGGCGGCGGCGATTCCGCGCTCGACTGGACGCTCAACCTGCAGCCGGTGGCAAAGTCGGTGACGCTCGTCCACCGGCGGCCCGATTTCCGCGCAGCCCCCGACAGCGTCAACAAGATGTTCGCGCTGCGCGAACAGGGCAAGATCAACTTCCACGTGGGCCAGGTCTCCGGCCTGAAAGGCGAGGGCGGCCAACTGACCGCTGCGACCGTCAAGGGGCCGGACGGCGAGACCGACATTCCCTGAACCCGCATGCTGCCGTTCTTCGGCCTGACGATGAAGCTCGGGCCGATCGCCGACTGGGGCCTCAACCTGCATGAGAACCTGCTCACCGTCGATACCGAGAAGTTCGAGACCAGCATTCCGGGCGTCTTTGCGATCGGCGACATCAACTGGTATCCGGGCAAGCTCAAGCTGATCCTGTCGGGCTTCCACGAAGCGGCGCTGATGACGCAGGCCGTGGCGCGCATCGCCCATCCCGACCAGAAGATGGTGTTCCAGTACACCACGTCCTCGACCAGCCTGCAGAAGAAGCTCGGCGTCCAGTAACGCCGTCTGAGGCCGGTTCGACCGTTCCACGCACGCGCGCGCCCCGCATCCGGGTTCCGATTTCGGTCCGGATGCGGGGCGTTCTGTGTTTCTCCGGCATCGGCACCGCCGCCGGCACCGGCGGACCCGATACGGCCGCGGAGCATGCAGAAAAAAAGGCCTCGCGGTTCCGTAGAGGAAAGCGAGGCCAAATGGGCGCAACAGGTATCAAACTCGATGTGGGAGGACCATCAAGCGGCTTCCATGCGCCGGTAAACCCGAATCAGTTGTCTAGAATCGTCCCTTGAGAGGAAGAGTACCTGAAACAGGGGGCGCGAATATTGCGAGGAATAGCCGGTGGAAAATCGGGGTCGGTGCTGTTGCAGTCTAGATTCCGGAAATACTTCTTCGGTTCAGTCCGTCATCGCGTTCTACATGGCGCCTGGCGCCAAGATCTTAGGTTGGGGCCAAAGTCGGAGCACGAGCTTTCACCCGTCCGCTGCGAGCCCTTGTAGCGCAACAGTCTCTCCATCCGCCGTTGGTAGCTTGCGGCTTCCACCCGGTCGAACCGGTCCTGATCGGCAGCGTGCCGCTTGATGATCCTCTGGGTCACCGCGTCGGCGCGCGCCTGCATCCGTTCGCAGTCGCGCTGCGGGCGCAGCGCCTCGAGCGCCCGTTCGAGCTCGCGCGCATAGTTTCGCGCGATCTCGGCATGGCGTTCCTCGTGGCGCTTTATGTCGGAGGACAATGTGTCCCAGACCAGCGCCATGTCGGGGCTGGCGCGCTTGCGGTCGTTCCAGCGTGGCAGGATGAGATGGGTCTCGAGCGTGACCTTCGCGTCGATCACGCGGCAGCGGCCCTTGCGGCTCTCATAGTCGATCGAACCGCCAAGCTTGATGCGCGTGGCGCCGGCGTGACGGTTGCCGGTGTCCTGCAGCATCGGGCCGAGCTTGGAGAATTCACTTTCGAGATCCTCGATGGTCTGGCCGGAGACCTTGAAATACGAGTAGCTCTTCTTGATCAGCGGCTCGGCCGCGCCGGGGCCTGCGGCAAGGCACAAGGCCAGCACCGCGGCGACGAGGCGAGTGGGATGCATGGGCGACTCCGGCTGCAAAAGGTTTCGGGGAACTTGCGCCATGGAGCCTGCTCATGCAACAGGAAGCCGACCGCTGCGGCCCTGTTGCCCGGCCCGGAAACGAATTGCCGGGACAACCGGCCGCGCGGCGGCCACGGCTCCAGCGGCGGCCATGTACGGTATCAATTGTGGCGCCACAGAGGCCGCGGAATCCGGAAAGCAAGAACATGCAGACACCTCCTTCACACGACTTCGATCCCAGGGAGTTCCGGCTCGGCCGCGGCGCTCGGATCCAGCTCGGCCCGAAATCGCGGGTGATGGGCATCCTCAACGTGACGCCGGACTCCTTCTCGGACGGCGGCCTGGCGGCGACCACGGAGGCGGCCGTGGCCGCGGCGCTGGCGATGCATCAGGCGGGCGCCGACATCATCGACATCGGCGGTGAATCCACCCGCCCCGGCGCCGATCCTGTGGAGGCCGTCGAAGAGCAGCGCCGCATCCTGCCGGTGATCGAGGCGCTCGCGGACCATGGCGGCATCCTGATCTCGGTCGATACCTGGCGCGCGGAGACGGCACGGCTTGCGCTCGCTGCCGGTGCGCATCTGATCAACGACGTCTGGGGGCTGCAGCGCGAGCCGGAGATCGCGCGGTTTGCCGCGGAGGCGGGGGCGGCGGTGGCGATCATGCATACCGGCCGGGAACGCACCTGCCTGCCGGACCTGATCGCCGACCAGTTCGCCTGGTTCGCCGCCTCGCTCGCCATCGCCCGCAAAGCCGGGATCGGCGATGACAGCATCCTTCTCGACCCCGGCTTCGGCTTCGCCAAGGACGCGCGCGACAATCTCGAACTGATGGCGCGGTTTGCCGAGCTGCACGCGCTCGGACTGCCGCTCCTGGCCGGCACCTCGCGCAAGCGCTTCATCGGCGGGCTCACGGGCAGGGATGCGCCCGACCGCGATGTCGGCACGGTTGCCACCAGCGTGGCGCTGCGGCTCGCGGGGGCGGCGATGTTCCGGGTGCACAATGTCGCTTTCAACATCGACGGGCTTGCGGTCGCCGACGCGATGGTTCAAACCAGCCGCGAACAGGAGCCCGGCCATGGCTGACACCTATACCATCCGTCTCGCCAATTGCGCCTTCTTCGCCCACCACGGCGTGCATGACGAGGAGGAGTTTTTGGGCCAGCGCTTCTTCGTCGATGCCGAACTCATGGTTGATCCGGGCGATGCGCTGGAAACCGACTCGCTTGAGGGCACCGTGCATTACGGCGTCGCCTTCCAGGTGATCGAGCGGATCATCACCGGCAAGCGCCGCTACCTGATCGAGGCGCTGGCGCTCGATGTGGCCAAGGCGCTGACCGCGGAATTTCCGCAGATCCGCGTGGCGCGCATCACCGTGCGCAAGCCGAGCGCGCCGGTGCCGGGCGTGCTCGACCATGTCGAAGTGACGGTCGAACACCGTGCCTGAGGCGAAAACCGTCATTGCCGCCATCGGGCTCGGCGGCAATATCGGCGATCCGCGCCGCACCATGGCGCGCGCGCTTGAGCTGCTCGATGCCCATCCCGACATCCGCCTGCGCACGGTCTCGCGGCTCTACCGCACGCCGCCCTGGGGCAAGACCGACCAGAACTGGTTCCTCAATGCCTGCGCGCTGATCGAGACCCGGCTCGACCCGCATGAATTGCTCAAGGTCTGTCTCGACATCGAACTCAGGCTCGACCGGGTGCGCACCGACCGCTGGGGGCCGCGCACCATCGATCTCGACGTGCTGCTGCACGGCGATTTCCTGTCCGATCACGCGGACCTCACGGTACCGCATCCGCGCATGACCGAACGCGCCTTCGTGATGGTGCCGCTGGCCGATATCGCGCCGCGCGCGGTGGTCAACCTGCAAAGCGTGGCCGACTGGGCCAGCGAGGTGGATTCGGACGGTATCGAGACGCTGAGCGCCGACGGCAACTGGTGGCTGGCGGAAGCGGGCATGCCGGAAGCGCCATCGCACGACTGAGCGGGCTTGCCGCCCCAACGGAAAAGCCGCCCGCGCGACGGGATGGCCGCGTCTTCGCGCGCCGGTCCCAGAGATTTCCATTCACCTGAACAGCCAAACGCCGCGCTTCGGTGGAAGCGCGGCGTTTGGCTGTTTCGTGTCTTGTGCGCTCTGGAGCGCTGTGCTGCGGCTCAGAAGCGGACGGTCAGGCGGGCGGC